>NZ_JACCBY010000002.1 GCF_013409985.1 Sphingomonas melonis | reverse complement strand
CGCCCAGGCGTCCCCACCCGGCCGGGCAGATGCCCTTCGATCCGCTCCCACTGCTCGTCCGTCAATGTTCGTCTGCTCAAAGCCTGGCTCCCTTGCCCAGCCTTGAATCAGATCTTCAACTCAAACGGAATCCTATGAATGCAGACAGCGCCTAGCGCGAGAGCAGCGCGGCGACCTCGTAGAAGGCGGCGCCGATCAGGCCGGCGGCGGGGAGGGTGACGATCCAAGCGACGACGATGCGGCTGGCGACGTTCCAGCGCACCGCCGACAGGCGCCGCGCCGATCCGACGCCGACGATCGCGCCGGTGATCGTGTGCGTCGACGACACCGGAATGCCGCCGACCGTCGCCATGAACAGCGTGATTGCGCCGCCGGTCTCCGCGCAAAAGCCCTGCGCGGGGGTGAGGCGGGTGATCTTCGACCCCATCGTGTGGACGATCTTCCAGCCGCCGGACATCGTGCCCAGCGCCATCGCCGCCTGGCAGGACAGCACCACCCAGAAGGGGACGTGGAAGCCGCCCTGGAGCAGACCCTGCGAATAGAGCAGGACGGTGATGATCCCCATCGTCTTCTGCGCGTCGTTGGCGCCATGGCCGAGGCTGTAGAGCGCGGCGGAGACGAGCTGGAGCTTGCGGTAGCGCTTGTCGACGCCCATCGGGGTCAGCCGGATCGAGCTCCAGGCGACGACCAGCACGAGCACGAGGGCGAGGATCATGCCGATCGTCGGCGACAGGAAGATCGCGCCGACGGTCTTGCCGACGCCCCACCAGACGACGCCGTCGAACCCGGCCTTGCTGATCCCTGCACCCAGCAGGCCGCCGATCAGCGCATGGCTGGAGCTGGACGGGATGCCGTAGCGCCAGGTGATGACGTTCCAGACGATCGCGCCCATCAGCGCGCCGAAGATCACCTGCGGATCGATGATCGTGGCGCTTACGATGCCCTTGCCGACGGTCTGCGCGACATTATGGTCGAAGACGGCAAAGGCGATGAAGTTGAAGAAGGCAGCCCAGATCACCGCATGATGCGGCTTGAGCACGCGCGTCGACACCACCGTCGCGATCGAATTGGCGGCGTCGTGCAGGCCGTTCAGGAAGTCGAACAGCAAGGCCACGCCGATCAGCGCGACCAGCAGCGTGAAGGATATCGTCATGGCCTAGGCGTGATCGATGACGAGACCCTGGATCTCGTTGGCGATGTCCTCGAACCGGTCCGCGATGCGTTCCAGATGGCTGTAGATCTCGCGCTCGACGATGAACCGCATCGGTTGATCGTTGCCGCAGGATTTGAACAGGGTGTGCAGCCCCTTGGCATGATGGTCGTCGACCTGCCCCTCGAGCTGCACCAGCCGCGCCGTGAGGTCGTGGAGCCGGCCGGCATTGGCGTCGAGCTTGCGCAGCAGCGGGATCGCCTCGGCGGTGACGCGCGCCGCCTCGACGACCAGATCGACCATCGCGCGCATGTCGGGCGCGAACTGGGTGACCTCGTAGAGCGCGATGGTGGTCGCGGTCTGGTTCATCTGGTCGATCGAATCGTCCATCACGCCGATCAGGTCGGTGATCGCCGACCGGTCGAACGGGGTAACGAAGACGCGGCGCACGTCCTGCAGGACGTTGCGGGTGATGTCGTCCGCCTCATGCTCGCGGTCGACGATCTCCGCGATATGCACCGCGATCGCACCGTCGCCGCTGAACAGCTTCTGCAAGGCGTCGGCCCCGGCGACCAGCGTGGCGGCGTGCGCCTCGAACTGTTCGAAGAAACGACCTTGCTTCGGCAACAGCGCCTGGAACCAGGCTACCATAAGAGACCTTTCAAAGATGGCGCGGGGCGCATGGGGCGGGACGCCCCGCCACGCAAGCCGAAACTGGGGGATGCACCATCGGGGGACGGCCATGCGCGTCCGCGATACGAGCCTGCTCCAGACGGACGACGGGAGATCGGGCGGTGCATGACGCTATCTTAGCATGGCGCGCGCAAAAGGCGACACGGATGCCCGGTCGATGCTGCGGGGATCATGCGATGACGATGCGGTTCTTGCCGGCGCGCTTGGCGCGATAGAGGGCGGCGTCGGCGGCGCGCATCGTCGCGGCATGATCGTCGCCCAGGATGGCGATGCCGGCGGAGAAGGTAAGGCGGCCGATGCCGTCGCCCGAGGCCTGGTTGACGAGGCTGCGCGCGCTGACGCTGCCGCGCACCCGATCGAGCGCGGCGAAGGCGCGGTCGGGCTGGCAATCCTCGAACAGGCAGGCGAATTCCTCGCCGCCGTGGCGCGCGACCAGCACCTTCGCGCCAAGCCCGGTGGTGAGCTTGCGCGCGACCAGCCGGAGGACCCGGTCGCCGGTCTCATGGCCGTGGCGATCGTTGATGACCTTGAAATCGTCGACGTCGCACAATGCGACGCAATGGACGCTCGCATCGGAGCGCGCCGCGACCAGGGCGATCAGCCGGCGGTCGTAGCAGCGCCGGTTGGGCAGGCCGGTGAGATGATCCTCATCCGCTGCGCGGCGCGCCTCCTGCAGGTTGCGGCGCAGGCGGTTGGTCTCGCGGTGCGTCTCGCGCAGTTGATCGGCGAGCTGCTTCGTGCGCGCGATCGCGCCGGTGGTGAGCACGAGGAGGCGCTTGATCGTGCCGTCGGCATCGGCTGGCGCCCGGCCATGGGCGGCGGCGGCTTCGGCGGTGAGCGCGCTCTCGTAATCGGACGCAGCCTCGTGCCCCTGGCGGAAGGTCGTCTCCGATTCCGCCAGCCGCGCGGCGAGGGCGTCGGCCAGTTCCGCGACACGATCGTGATGCAGCGGCCCGAGCAGGTCGCGCACCGCCGGCGTGGCGAGAAACGCCGCGTCGAGCCGGCCGTGATCGCGGATATGATCGTCGACCGCGCGGGTCAGCGCGATGTCCTCACCAAGGATGTAGCAGCGAGCGATATGGAAATTGTCCACCGTCGGCGCGAGGTCGTGCAAATCGAGGAACGCGCCGATCCGCGCGAACGTCTCGCGCGCCGCCGCGCGCCGTGCGGTCACCACGACGGGCTCGGCAACGGGAGGCGTGGCGGTGGTTGCGGCGGCGGCCGGTGCAGTGGCGCTGCCCGTCAGCCAGGCCATCCAACGCGCCCGTCGCGAGTCGCGGCCGGCGGTCACCGCCACCGGCGGCCGCCGCTCAGTCGTATCGATTTGTAAAAACAAGTAAAAGTCATTCGAGGTGATCCGCGGCGCACGATGTCACCAACCACCTAGCAAATGCCGGCGAAGCTTTCCTTAGAATCCGTTCATTACAGTCGAATAACGATCCGGGCGACGGGTCACACGTCCTCGATCGGCGCGGTCATGATCGCGCGCAGGCCGGGCTGGTTGTCGCTGAATGCAAGATCGCCCGACAGGCGCTGGACCATCGCGTCCATCATCCGGCTGCCGAAGCCTTCTCCGTCGCCCTTGCCGCGGCCATCGTCCGCGACGATCAGCCGCAACTTGCCGCCATGCTGCTCCAGCGCGATCGCGATCGGCCCGGCGGCGCCGCCATAGGCATATTTGGTGGCGTTGATGACCAGTTCGGTCAGGATCAGGCCGATGTTCACCGCGCGATCGGTCGGCACCAGTACGGGGGCGAGATCGAGCTTGATATGCCGCCCCCAATCCGCGCCCAGCGAGGTGCGCATGTCGGCGACCAGCTCGTCGACATAGCGGGCGAGGTCGACGCTCTCGACCTGATCGTCGCGATACAGCCGGCGGTGCACCAGTGCGACCGCGGCGAGCCGCGCCTGCGCCTCGGCGAGATGGTCGGCGACGACCGAGCTGTTGGCGGTCTTCGCCTGGAGGCGGAGGAAGGAGGCGACCAGCTGCAGGCTGTTCTGCACGCGATGGTTGACCTCCTTCATCAGGACGTCCTTCTGCGCGAGCAGCGCATCCTTCTCGGCCAGCGCACGATGGAATTCGCGGTTGAGGATGCGGACCTGCAAATGCTGGCGCGCCTCGTGGAAGCGGCGGCGCAGGCGATGCCCCGCCTCGACCTGTTCGAGCGTCCAGCGCTGCGAGCGGCCGCGGACCGTTTCCGAATAGCTGGCGAACGAGGTCCGCGGCGTCAGCATCTTGCCCGGCGCCAGCGCGACCGACTTGTGCGGGTTGCCGGCCCATTCGATCGTCTCGACCGTTTCGGCGCGCAACCACAGCAGGATCGCATCTTCGTCGTGCAGCGGCACCGCGAGCAGGCCGCTCATCGTCTTCTCGTGCGCACGCGCCATCGGCATGAGCGCGCCGAGTTCGTGCGTGGCGAGCGGCTCCCCGCCGCGTTCGCGCACGCAGCGCGCGATGCCGATCAGCACCTCGTCATCGGGACAGCGCCCGGAGCGTTCGACCTGATCGCCGGCGACCATCGCGAAGCCGTCGGCATGCAGCATGGCACGCAGCTCGTCCTTCACCGCGATGATGGCTTCGCGCAGCGGCTCCTCGCTGTTGAGGCGGGGGACGACTTGGTCCTCGGCAGCGCGCAGCGCCAGCCGCTCCCGGTAGGCGGCGGCCTCTTCCTTGGCGCGGATCTGGCGGGCGAGGCCGCTGGCCAGCGTGGCGGCGGTGCTGCGCACGTCCGGCGGCAGCTGGCGCGGGCTGTTGTGATGGCAGGCGACGAGGCCCCAGAGCAGGCCGTCCTTGACGATCGAGATCGACGCGGACGCCTCCACCCCCATGTTGCGCAGGTACTGGAGATGGATCGGCGACACGTGGCGCACCGCGATGTCGCTGAGATCGACCTGCATGAAGGCCGACGGGCGCAACGGCGCCGGATCATAGTCGATCGTCGGGATCGCGCGGGTGCGGTTCCGCACGTAGAGCGCGCGCGCCTGGCGCGGGATATCCGATGCCGGAAAGCGATGGTTGCGGAAGGTGTCGAGCGCGGGATCGCGATCCTCCGCCACCACCTGGCCGGCGTCGTCGTCGAGGAAACGGTAGATCATGACCCGGTCGAACCCGGTCAGTCGCCGGAAGGCGCTGGCGGCGCGATCGTAGAGCGTCTGGAGGTCGGCGGCACGCTCGAAGCTGCCGGCGACCGCGTCGAGCCAGCCGAGCGTCGTCGCGACCGAGATCGGGTCGCTCGCGACCGGTTCGAGCTCGACGAGCAGGTGCGGACCGGCACGATGCAGCGTCGCGACGAACCGCTCCTCGATCCCCTGCACGGGCAACTGGTTGGCCGCATCGAGACCGCCGGGCAGATGGTGGAGCAGGGGGCTGATATCCTGCCCGAGCAGGGCGGCGAGCGGCAGGCCCTGCCATCGCGCGGCGAGGCGGGTCTCGATCGCGCCGGCACCGGCCAGCACGTTATGCTCGCCACCGATTTCGGCGACGAGCAACAGGCCGTGTGGCTGGATGGCACCGGGAATGTGGATCGGCTCGCGATCACATGCCGTGAGGTCTAAGGTCGGGTCGGTTTCGAGGGGGATCGCCATTGTCACCGTTGCAACTAGTCAGCTCAACATGACCCGACGCATGCCGTATTACAAATTAACCTGTGTTGATACAAATCAATATGATAGCCGCGCGCGCGTCGCGCTTGCCCAAAACGATACGACTCCGGTAGCAGCTTTCGGGCGATAGCAGCGTTCGGGCACCATGATCAGACTGTTTCACGTCAGCGACGTCCACTTCGGGGCAGAGGACCCCAACGCCATCGCCTGGTTCAGCGAGCGCGTCGCTGCGGAGAAACCCGATGCGGTGATCATGACCGGTGATCTCACCATGCGCGCGACCCGCGGCGAATTCCAGCGCGGCGGCGACTGGCTGCGCAGCCTGGGCGTGCCGGTGACGCTGGAGGTCGGCAACCACGACATCCCCTATTATTGGGACCCGTTCCGCCGGCTCTTCTCGCCCTATCAGCGCTATGCCGCGGTCGAGAAGATGATCGAGCGCGAACTCGATCTGCCCGGCGTTACGATCGTGCCGCTCAAGACGACGGCGCGCGCGCAATGGCGCTGGAACTGGTCGAAGGGACGGGTGAGCGCCGGGTCGCTGCGCCGCGCACTGGCGATGATCGCCGAGGCGCCGAAGGACCGGTTGATCTTCGTCGCCGCGCACCATCCGCTGATCGAAGGCGGGACCAAGGGCACGGCAAGCACCCGGCATGGCGACAGCGCGCTGACCGCGCTCGCCGAGGCGGGGGCACATGCGGTGATGTCGGGCCACGTCCACGACCCCTTCGACGTGCCGGTTGAGCGCGCCGGCCGGACGATCCGCATGATCGGCGCGGGCACGCTGTCGAAGCGCGTCCGCAACTCACCGCCCGCCTTCAACGAGATTCGCATCCGCAATGGCGGCTTCGAAGCGATCGCGCGGACGATGACGGGCGACACCGCCACCGCCGGAACCGCGGCCCCGCTCGCGGCGGCATGAGCGCGCGCCGCGCGGCCGGTCGAGGCGAAAGACAGCCGGCGCGGATGCGGTCGTCCCGGCGGGAATGACAGCCTAAACCGGATCGACAGTCCGCCCAACTCCTTCCCGTGGAAAGGGGCTGTCGCATATTAAGGTGTGTTCGAGCCAGTCGCCTTCCAACCCCACCCCGTCACCCCGGACTCGTTCCGGGGTCCACTCCGCGGCGGGGAGAGCGGCCTGATCCGACACCATTCTCGTGCGGCTGGGTGGACCCCAGAACATGTCCGGGGTGACGGCTATGAGGAGGAAACCGATCGAACCTCACCATGCCAGCCACATACAACCGCCCTGCCCGCCAGGGGGAGGTGGCGCGGCGAAGCGTGAACGTCGATCCGCCTAGGCGGTGTCCCCATAACGGGGTTCACGGCTTGGGGCTTATCTGATTCAATCTCCTTCGAGGGAGGTTGGTATGCGTCGCCATGAACTGACGGATCACGAATGGTCGGTGATCGAGCCGCTGTTGCCGCGCAACAGCCGCGGCGTGCCGCGCGTGGACGACCGCCGGGTGATCAACGGCATCCTCTGGCGGTTCCGGACCGGCTCGTCCTGGCGGGATATCCCTGAGCGCTACGGCCCGCGCACCACGCTCTACAATCGCTTCACGCGCTGGCGCGCCGCCGGTGTCTGGGATCGGTTGCTGGAGGCCGTGAGCCGCGCCTATGACGGCGACATCGTGATGATCGACAGTTCCTGCGTCCGCGTCCATCAGCATGGGGCTGCGGGCAAAAAGGGGGATCTGCCGATCCTTGCATGGGACGTTCGAGAGGCGGCCTGACGACCAAGATCCACGCCCTGGTCGATGCCGGAGGGCGGCCCGTGCGCCTTGAACTCACCGCCGGGCAAGCCGGCGACGCCCCCATGGCGGCCAAGCTGCTCGAGACCGTCACGCCCGGTGCGACGGTCATCGCCGACAAGGCCTACGACACCGACGGCATCCGAGCCTTCGTGGCCACGCGAGGTGCCCGGGCCAACATCCCGCCGCGCTCGACGCGCAAGGCCACCTTCGCCTTCAGCCGTCGGCTCTATCGTCAACGCAACCGCGTCGAGCGCTTCTTCAACCGCCTCAAACAGATGCGTGGCCTTGCAACCCGCTACGACCGAAGGCCGGACAACTTCCTCGCGGCCATCAAGCTCGCGTCCGTCCGCATCTGGATCAATGCATAACGAGTCCACTCCCTAGTTGAGGACGCTCATCGTGCCCCAGGAATCCTGCCACAGCGGGTTGTTGCCGCTGGGATCGCGGGCGGCGAGCAGCGCCTCCTCAATGCGGATGGCGGCAAGATCGAGGCCGAGGGCATCGGCGATCTGGCAGGCCTGGCTCAGCAGGGCTTCTAGCGTTTCGAGGGGCTGCGACTGTGACGACATATCAGGCTACCGTATCCGTGATCCGCGGCGGGTAATCAGCACCGCTCCAATAATCATATACGATATAATGAAAAACATGACCAGACTGGTGCTAGTTTTTATTGTCTCGCGGAAAATGAGTTGTTGCGTTTGTTACGACTGTCCTGCGTTCGGCAAACCGGCCGCCGACACGCCTCGCAATAGCAAGCCGACGGCACCGAAATGCCGCCGGTTCAACATTCAGAAGCGATAGCCCATCCCGGCCACAACCTGATGTCGATCAAGGTCGAGCTTTGCCGTCGTGGTGCGATCGACGAACTCATACCCATTATAGTTGGTGTAGACGTATTCGACCTTGCCATACACGCCTTTTGCCCGGCCGATTTCGACGCCGCCGCCAAGATGGAAGCCGTCGCGATTGGTGCCGTCGCGGTAATTGTCTTCCGGAAACTGGCTGTCGGTATAGCGCTCCTCGACGCGACCATTGGAATAGCCGACCTTGCCGTAGAGCAGACCGGTGGGTCCGAACAGATAGCCGACGCGCGCACCGGCGGTGAGATTGCGCCCCGCCTTCACGCAGTCGCGCGAGACGCCACCCAGCCGCTCGTCGGTCAGGCAGGACTTCGTGGAGCTGCCGTCGATACCGGCATAGGCGCCGACGATCGCAAACGGACCGAGCGGCACATCATAGCCGACCTCCGCGCCATAGGTGACGCCGCTGCGCCCGGCGTGATCCTTGTACGTGACGGTGTCGTCCGAGGCATAGGTCGACAGGACGGTGCGATCCCAGCCGACGCGGGCCTCGACGCGCGGGCCGCTCGGCGCGATACGGTCGCTCTGCGCAGCGGCTGGCGTGGCGAGGACGGCCAGCAGGCCGCAGGCGAGGTGGATTTTCATGATGACTCCCGAACGCCCGGCCATCGATCGCCGGGTATCGCGCGATAGGCGGGCGCCTCTTACCAACCCGCTAAAACAGTGCGGCAAAACAGAGACATAGTGCGGCTTTTGCGCAATCCGCCGGGTCACTGGCGGGCGGGCGGTCTCCCGGCACGCGTCGTCGCCTCGACATGCGCGGCGGAATGGACGGGCATCGCGCCCCAACGAAAAACCGCCGCCCGGTTGCCCGGACGGCGGCTCTTCATTCAGTCAGGCCGGAGCCCGAACCCGGATCACTCCTGGTTCAGATACTCGCCCGCAGCCTCGTCGCTGCCGTCGCCCGAGGGGACGACCTCGGCGAGCGGGTCGGGACCCGTGCCGACGTCCTCCCGCTTCGAGCGCAGCGCCTCGGCGGCGCGGAGCTCGGCAGCCGAGGCCGGAGCGACGATCGCCGCCGCCATCGCCCGCTGCTGGACCCGCAACGCCGCATCGCGCGACGATGCCGCGACCCGCAGGCGGTTCATGCCCGCACCGGTACCCGCCGGGATCAGGCGGCCGACGATGACGTTCTCCTTGAGGCCCATCAGCGTGTCCTGCTTGCCCTGGACCGCCGCCTCGGTGAGGACGCGGGTGGTCTCCTGGAACGACGCCGCCGAGATGAAGCTGCGGGTCTGCAGCGACGCCTTGGTGATGCCGAGCAGGACCGGCTTGCCCTGTGCCGGCTGCTGGTTCTTCTCCAGCTTCTCGTTGGTCGCGTCCATTTCCTCGCGATCGACCTGCTCGCCCTTCAGCAGCGTCGTGTCGCCGCCGTCGGTGATCTCGACCTTCTGCAGCATCTGACGAACGATCGTCTCGATGTGCTTGTCGTTGATCTTCACGCCCTGCAGTCGATAGACTTCCTGGATTTCGCTGACGAGATATTCGGCCAGCGGCTCGATCCCCATCGTCTCCAGAATGTCGTGCGGGTTGGGCGAACCGCCGATCAGATTGTCGCCACGCTTGACGTAGTCGCCTTCCTGAACGTCGATCACCTTCGACTTCGGCACCAGATACTCGACGACGTCGCCGCCATCCTCGGGCTGGATGCCGATCTTGCGCTTCGCCTTATAGTCCTTGCCGAACACGACCCGGCCGGAAACCTTGGCGATGATCGCCGCTTCCTTGGGGATGCGCGCCTCGAACAGTTCGGCGACGCGCGGCAGACCGCCGGTGATGTCGCGGGTCTTGGCGGACTCGCGGCTGACACGGGCGAGCACGTCGCCGGCCTGCACCTGGGCATTGTCGTCGACCGAGAGCACCGCGCCGGTGGTCAGCATGTAGCGCGCCGCTTCGCCGTCTTCCGAGGTCGTGAGGGTCAGGCGCGGACGCAGATCCTCCTTCGACTTGGTCGAGGTGCGATATTCGATGACGACGCGCTGGGCGATACCCGTCGCTTCGTCGGTCTGCTCGGTGAGCGTCTTGCCCTCGATCAGGTCGACGTACTTCACGATGCCCGAATTCTCGGTGATCACCGGCATGGTGAACGGATCCCACTCCGCCATGCGATCGCCCTTCGACAGCATGTGGCCGTCGTCGAACATCACATAGGCGCCGTAGGGGATACGGTGCGTCGACAGCTCGCGGCCGTCCATGTCGAGGATCGCGATCTCGCCCGAACGCGACAGCGTCACGCGGCGACCACGCTGGTCGACGATGAGGCGCAGGTCGCGGAACTGGGCGGTACCGTCGACCGGTGCCTCCAGGTTCGACTGCTCGTTGAGCTGCGCCGCGCCGCCGATGTGGAACGTCCGCATCGTCAGCTGCGTGCCCGGCTCACCGATCGACTGGGCGGCGATGACGCCGACCGCTTCGCCGATGTTGACCGGCGTACCGCGGGCGAGGTCGCGCCCGTAGCACTTGCCGCAGACGCCGATCTTGCTCTCGCAGACCAGCGGCGAGCGGATCTTCATCCCCTGGATGCCGATCTTCTCGATCTGCGTGATCATCGCCTCGTCGAGCAGCGTGCCCGTCGGGATGATGACCTCGCCGGTCTTGGCGTCGACCACGTCCTCCGCCGTCGTGCGGCCGAGGATGCGCTCGCCGAGCGAGGCGATCGTCGAACCGCCCTGCACGATCGCCTTCATCTCCAGCGCGCGCTCGGTGCCGCAATCCTCCTCGACGATGACGCAATCCTGCGACACGTCGACGAGGCGGCGGGTCAGGTAGCCCGAGTTCGCCGTCTTCAACGCGGTGTCCGCGAGGCCCTTGCGAGCGCCGTGGGTCGAGTTGAAATATTCAAGGACGGTCAGGCCTTCCTTGAAGTTCGAGATGATCGGCGTCTCGATGATCTCGCCCGACGGCTTGGCCATCAGGCCGCGCATGCCGGCGAGCTGCTTGATCTGCGCCTGCGAGCCACGGGCACCCGAGTGGGCCATCATGTAGATCGAGTTGATGTCCTTCTCGCGGCCCTTCATCGGCCCGTCCTCATAGTGACGGACGGCCTTGATCTCGTTCATCATCGAGTTCGCGACCTGGTCGCCGCAACGGCTCCAGGCGTCGATCACCTTGTTGTACTTCTCCTGCTGCGTGATCAGGCCGTCCTGATACTGCTGCTCGAAGTCCTTCACCTGATCGCGCGTCTCGTCGACCAGCTTGTCCTTGTCCGGCGCGATGATCATGTCGTCCTTGCCGAACGAGATGCCGGCGCGGAACGCGTGACGGAAGCCCAGCGCCATGATCGCGTCGGCGAACAGCACGGTCTCCTTCTGGCCGGTGTGACGATAGACCTCGTCGATGACGTCGCCGACGTCCTTCTTGGTGAGAAGGCGGTTGACGGTCTCGAACGGCACCTTGTGGCTGTGCGGCAGGGTTTCACCCAGCAGCATGCGGCCCGGCGTCGTCTCGTAGCGCTTGAGGTACTGCTTGCCGTTCTCATCGGTCTGCGGAACGCGGCTGATGATCTTGGTGTGCAGCGTCACCGCACCCGCGTTAAGCGCCTGATGCACCTCGGCCATGTCGCCGAGCAGCATGCCTTCGCCCGGCTCGCCTTCCTTCATCATCGACAGATAATAGAGGCCCAGCACCATGTCCTGCGACGGCACGATGATCGGCTTGCCGTTGGCGGGCGACAGGATGTTGTTGGTCGACATCATCAGGACGCGCGCTTCCAGCTGTGCCTCGAGGCTCAGCGGGACGTGGACGGCCATCTGGTCGCCGTCGAAGTCGGCGTTGAACGCCGAGCAGACCAGCGGGTGAAGCTGGATCGCCTTGCCCTCGATCAGCACCGGCTCGAAGGCCTGGATGCCGAGACGGTGGAGCGTCGGTGCGCGGTTGAGCATCACGGGATGCTCGCGGATCACCTCGTCCAGAATGTCCCAGACTTCCTTGCGCTCCTTCTCGACCCACTTCTTCGCCTGCTTGAGCGTCATGCTCAGGCCCTTGGCGTCGAGGCGCGCGTAAATGAACGGCTTGAACAGCTCGAGCGCCATCTTCTTCGGCAGGCCGCACTGGTGCAGCTTGAGCTCCGGCCCGGTCACGATGACCGAACGGCCCGAATAGTCGACGCGCTTGCCGAGAAGGTTCTGGCGGAAGCGGCCCTGCTTGCCCTTGAGCATGTCGGACAGCGACTTGAGCGGACGCTTGTTGGCGCCGGTGATGGTGCGGCCGCGACGGCCGTTGTCGAACAGCGCGTCGACCGCTTCCTGCAGCATGCGCTTCTCATTGCGGACGATGATGTCCGGCGCACGCAGCTCCATCAGGCGCTTCAACCGGTTGTTGCGGTTGATGACGCGGCGATAGAGGTCGTTGAGATCGGAGGTCGCGAAGCGGCCGCCGTCCAGCGGCACCAGCGGGCGCAACTCGGGCGGGATGACCGGCACGACTTCGAGGATCATCCACTCGGGACGGTTGCCCGATTCGAGGAAGCTCTCGACGACCTTCAGGCGCTTGATGATCTTCTTGGGCTTCAGCTCCGACTTGGTCGTCGCCAGCTCTTCGAGCAGCGCGACCTTCTCGCCTTCGAGGTCGAGGCTTTCGAGCATGATGCGCACGGCCTCGGCACCGATGCCGGCCGAGAACGCGTCCTCACCATATTGGTCCTGCGCCTCGAGGAGCTCGTCCTCGGTCATCAGCTGGAACTTCTCGAGCGGGGTCAGGCCCGGCTCGATGACGATATAGGCCTCGAAGTACAGCACGCGCTCGAGCTGCTTGAGCTGCATGTCGAGCAGCAGGCCGATGCGCGACGGCAGCGACTTGAGGAACCAGATGTGCGCGACCGGGGCGGCGAGCTCGATATGGCCCATCCGCTCGCGGCGCACCTTCGAGACGGTGACCTCGACGCCGCACTTCTCGCAGACGATGCCCTTGTACTTCATGCGCTTGTACTTGCCGCACAGGCATTCGTAATCCTTGATCGGACCGAAGATGCGCGCGCAGAACAGGCCGTCACGCTCGGGCTTGAACGTGCGATAGTTGATGGTTTCGGGCTTCTTGATCTCGCCGAACGACCACGAGCGGATCTTGTCGGGCGAGGCGATGCCGATCTGGATCTGGTCGAAGGTCTCGGGCTTTGCAATCGGGTTCGCGAAGTTGGTCAGTTCGTTCATGAACCTGTCCTCTTAAAATCTCTGTCTCCTCTCCCCTTGTGGGAGAGGAAGGGGCCCGCTGCCGAAGGCAGTGGGAAGGTGAGGGGGAAGCGATGCGGCTGCCGTGCCGCACTGCCCCTCACCCCGCGCCGCGTTCCGCGGCTTGCCCCTCTCCCACAGGGGGAGAGGGGACTTGAGGTCACTCCGCGGCGATCGCGATGCCGTCCTCGTCGACCTGGTCCTGCATCGTCTTGAGATCGACGTTGAGACCCAGCGAGCGCATTTCCTTGACGAGCACGTTGAAGCTCTCGGGGATGCCGGCCTCGAACGTGTCGTCGCCCTTGACGATCGCCTCATAGACCTTGGTGCGGCCGACGACGTCGTCGGACTTCACCGTCAGCATCTCCTGCAAGGTGTAGGCGGCACCGTACGCCTGCAAGGCCCAGACCTCCATCTCACCGAAGCGCTGGCCGCCGAACTGCGCCTTACCGCCCAGCGGCTGCTGGGTGACGAGGCTGTACGGCCCGATCGACCGGGCGTGGATCTTGTCGTCGACGAGATGGTGCAGCTTGAGCATGTAGATGATGCCCACGGTCACCTTGCGGTCGAACTTGTCGCCGGTGCGGCCGTCGAACAGCTCCGACTGGCCCGAAGTATCGAGACCTGCCAGCTCCAGCATCGCCGACACGTCGCTCTCGCGCGCGCCGTCGAACACCGGGGTGCCCATCGGGATACCGGTCCGGATGTTCTTGACCAGCTCGACGATCTCCTCAGGCTCGCGGCTCTGGATGTCCTCGGCATAATGATCGCCATAGACTTCCACGAGGCGCGACCGGACCGCGTCGGGCATTTCGCCCGCCTTGGCATCGGGGTTGGCCTCGCGCCAATCTTCGAGCGCGGTCGCGACCTGCATGCCCAGATTGCGGGCAGCCCAGCCGAGATGCGTTTCGAAGATCTGCCCGACGTTCATGCGCGACGGCACGCCCAGCGGGTTGAGCACCAGGTCGACCGGCGTCCCGTCCGCGAGGAACGGCATGTCCTCCTGCGGCAGGATGCGGCTGATGACGCCCTTGTTGCCGTGACGGCCGGCCATCTTGTCGCCCGGCTGCAGCTTGCGCTTCACCGCGACGAAGACCTTGACCATCTTGAGCACGCCGGGCGGCAGCTCGTCGCCACGCTCCAGCTTCTCGCGACGGTCGTGGAACTTGTCCGTGATCCGCTTGGCGGCTTCGTCATACTGCTGCTTGACGGCTTCCAGATCGCTCTGGACCTTGTCGTCGGCAACGGCGAACTTCCACCATTCGTGACGGTCGACGCTGTCGAGCAGGTCCATGTCGATCATCGAGCCCTTCTTCAGGCCCTTCGGCACCGCCGTCGCGACCTGATCGAGCAGCATCTCGCGCAGACGCGACCAGGTCGCGCGGTTGAGGATGGTGCGCTCGTCGTCCGAGTCCTTCTTCAGGCGCTCGATCTCCTCGCGCTCGATCGCCATCGCGCGCTCGTCCTTGTCGATGCCGTGACGATTGAAGACGCGGACGTCGACGATCGTGCCGGCAACGCCCGGCGGCAGACGCAGCGAGGTGTCGCGGACGTCGGACGCCTTCTCGCCGAAGATGGCGCGGAGGAGCTTCTCTTCCGGCGTCATCGGGCTTTCGCCCTTCGGCGTGATCTTGCCGACGAGGATGTCGCCCGGCTCGACCTCGGCGCCGACGTAGACGATGCCCGCCTCGTCGAGGTTGCGCAGCGCTTCCTCGCCGACGTTGGGGATGTCGCGCGTGATGTCCTCTGGCCCGAGCTTCGTGTCGCGGGCCATCACCTCGAACTCGTCGATGTGGATCGACGTGAACACGTCGTCCTTCACGATCCGCTCGCTGATGAGGATCGAATCCTCGTAGTTGTAGCCGTTCCAGGGCATGAACGCGACGAGCGCATTGCGGCCCAGCGCCAGCTCGCCGAACTCGGTCGACGGGCCGTCGGCAATGACGTCACCGGCGTTGACCACATCGCCCACCTTCACCAGCGGACGCTGGTTGATGCAGGTCGACTGGTTCGAGCGCTGGAACTTCATCAGCGTGTAGATGTCGACGCCCGACTTGGCCGAATCGACCTCACCGGTGGCGCGCACGACGATGCGGCTGGCGTCGACCTGGTCGACGATGCCGGCACGCTTGGCGGCGATCGCGGCGCCCGAATCGCGCGCCACGGTCTCTTCCATGCCGGTGCCGACGAACGGCGCTTCCGCCTTCACCAGCGGCACGGCCTGACGCTGCATGTTCGAGCCCATCAGCGCGCGGTTGGCGTCGTCGTTTTCCAGGAACGGAATGAGCGACGCGGCGACCGACACCAGCTGCTTGGGGCTGACGTCCATCAGCGTGATCGTCTCGGGGAGCGCCATCAGGAACTCGCCCGCCTGACGCGCCGACACCAGCTCCTCGGCGAAGCTGCCGTCGTCCTTCAGCTCGGCTGAGGCCTGCGCGATCGTGTGCTTGGCCTCTTCCATCGCCGACAGATAGACCACGTCGTCGGTGACCTTGCCGTCGACGATCTTGCGGTACGGCGTCTCGATGAAGCCGTATTTGTTGACGCGGCTGAACGAGGCGAGGCTGTTGATCAGGCCGATGTTCGGGCCTTCCGGCGTCTCGATCGGGCAGATGCGGCCATAGTGTGTCGGGTGAACGTCGCGGACCTCGAAGCCGGCGCGCTCACGCGTCAGACCGCCCGGCCCGAGCGCCGAAACACGACGCTTGTGCGTCACTTCGGACAGCGGGTTGGTCTGGTCCATGAACTGCGACAGCTGCGACGAGCCGAAGAATTCGCGCACCGCGGCAACCGCCGGCTTGGCGTTGATGAGGTCGTTCGGCATCACCGTCGACACGTCGACCGACGACATGCGCTCCTTCACGGCGCGCTCCATGCGGAGCAGGCCGACGCGATACTGGTTCTCGAGCAGCTCGCCCACCGACCGCACGCGGCGGTTGCCGAGATTGTCGATGTCGTCGATCTCGCCCTTGCCGTCCTTCAGGTCGACGAGCGTCTTGACCACCGCGAGGATATCCTCGGTGCGCAGCGTCGTCACCGTGTCCGGGCAGTCGAGGTCGAGGCGCATGTTGAGCTTGACGCGGCCCACCGCCGACAGGTCGTAGCGGTCCGGATCGAAGAACAGGCCGGCGAACAGCGCTTCGGCGGTCTCGAGCGTCGGCGGCTCGCCGGGGCGCATGACGCGATAGATGTCGCTCAGCGCCTGCTCGCGCTCCTCGGCCTTGTCGGCCTTGAGCGTGTTGCGGATCCATGCGCCGGTCGAGACGTGGTCGATGTCGAGCAGCTCGATCGTGTCGATGCCGGCCTTGTCGAGCTTCTCGAGGTTCTCGGCACCGATCTCGTCACCGGCCTCGACGTAGATCTCGCCGGTCTGCTCGTTGATGAGGTCATAGGCCGAATAGCGGCCGAAGATCTCTTCGGTCGGGATCAGCAGCTGGGTGAGGCCGTCCTTGGCCGCCTTGTTCGCGGCGCGCGGGCTGATCTTCTGCTGTGCGGCGAACACGACTTCGCCGCTCGACGCGTCGACGATGTCGAACAGCGGCTTGACGCCACGCCAGTTCTCCGGCGCGAACGGGATGATCCAGCCGCCCTGGCCGCGCACATAGGTGACGCGGTTGTAGAAGTGGTTGAGGATATCCTCGCTGGTCATGCCGAGCGCATAGAGCAGCGCCGTCACCGGCAGCTTGCGCTTGCGGTCGATACGGACGTTGACGATGTCCTTGGCGTCGAACTCGAAGTCGAGCCACGAGCCGCGATAGGGGATAACGCGCGCGGCGAAGAGATACTTGCCCGAGGCGTGGGTCTTACCGCGGTCATGGTCGAACAGCACGCCCGGCGACCGGTGCATCTGCGACACGATGACGCGCTCGGTGCCGTTGATGAAGAAGGTGCCGTTCTCGGTCATGAGCGGCATGTCGCCCATGTAGACGTCCTGCTCCTTGATATCGATGACCGACTTGGCCTCTGTATCCGGATCGACCTCGAACGCGGTCAGGCGCAGCGTGACGCGCATCGGCGCAGCATAGGTGATGCCACGCTGGCGGCATTCCTCGACGTCGAACTTCGGCGGCTCCAGGACGTAATCGTCGAAATCGAGATAGGCGGTGCCGGCGAAATCCTGGATCGGGAAGACGCTGCGCAGCGTCTTTTCGAGACCCGACACGTGGCCGGTGCTCTTGTCCGAACGGAGGAACTGCTCGTAGCTCTCGCGCTGAACCTCGATCAGGTTCGGCATCTGGATGACTTCGTGGATGTCCCCGAAGATCTTGCGGATGCGCCGCTTGGCGGTGCTGCCCTGGATCGCCTTGGTGGCCATGGTGTTATGCCCTCAGTCGTGGCCGGCCCGTCGGTAAGACTGGCGTCGGCCGGAATATCGTGCCCGGGAACCCCCGGAGCGGGACGCGAGGTGCGACGCAAAAAAGCCGATCGCATCGCAGTGCGTCGGCCTTCAGCGTCTATGAACCAGAACCCTCTATTCGTACGATGCGCTGCGCGACGGCGCATCATGTCCCGAAAGCTGTGGTGAGACGCGGATATAGGCGCGCGCACCGTCCCTGTCAAAGGGGGCATGGCCGGCTTTCGATGGGGCGGCGATTTCGCCCTGCCGCCGCGGCGGGGCGCTTCGTCGCAGCGCGGGTGGCGGTCGTGAACCGTTCACTAAGGAGCGCGCAAGCGTTTTGGGTGAGATCAGGGTACATGAACATGAAGCGGGGCGCGCGGCTCAGCGCGATCGCCCTTTTGCTGGCGGGTGCGGCAGCGGGCCCCGGCGTGGCCCAGACGTCGAACACGACCGCGCCGCAGACCATCCCGGGGCTGGATAATTTCAGCCTGCCGCCGTCGCAACAGGCGCCGACGCCCGCTCCGACGCCGCCGCCCGAGCCGCTCCCGGTTCCCGTGGTGACGCCGACCCCGCGCGTCGCCGCCACGCCTGCCGCGCGGCCGACGCCACGCCCCGGCGCTACTCCGACGCCGCGCGCCACGCCGAGCCCGACGCCGACGCCGACGGCAACGCCCACCTCTGCACCGGCCGCCGCCGCGCCGGTGATCGTTGCGACCCCAACGGTCGAGCCGTCACCGACACCGTCCGCAACGCCGAGCCCGGTTGCGTCTCCCTCGACCGTACCGGCTGACACCGCAGCGACATCTGCCGGGCCGTCGAACGGCTGGTGGTGGGCGGGTGCGGCGCTGCTGGCGATCGCCGCCGCGGCGGGCTGGTGGCTGTTGCGCCGTCGCGGCGCAGGCGTCGCCGAATTCGCACCCGAGCCCGCGCCCGAGATGGCACCGCCACCGGTCCCGCCGGTCCGCCAGCCGACACCACGCCCGGCGGCTCCGCAGGCGCCCGCGCCCGCGATGCTTGCGCCCGAGCCGCCGATGAACCGCGCGCGGCTGGCCCTTACGCTGCACCCCCGCCGCGCCGGCCTCAACCTGCTCAGCGCGACCGTCGAGGCGGAGCTCGAGGTGCGCAACCTCGGCACCGCACCGGCGAGCGCGATCCGCATCGGCACGACGCTCACCGATGCCGGGCCTGGGCAGGAGGGCGATGTCGCTGCGCTGTTCGCCGTGTCCGTCGGGCGGCCGGCGGTGCCGCCGTTTGCGCTGGCCCCGGGCGAGACGCGGCGGGTCCGCATCGTCGCGGCGCTGCCGCGGACCAGCATCCGGCCGCTGGAGGCGGCCGGCCGGCCGATGTTCGTGCCGATCGTCGCGATCAACGCGCTCTACGATGCCGGCGGAGTCGAGGGGCAGAATGCCGCCGCCTTTGCGATCGGCGTCGAGCGTGTCGATTCCGCCAAACTGGCGCCGTTCTGGCTCGATCAGCCGCCCCGCATGTACGACGCGCTCGGCGTCCGTCCCTATGCTGCTGCGGTAGAACGATGATCCGCGCGGGTTGCATAATGGTCAGGAGCGGGTAACGCCGCTCACCATGTCCACTTTGGTCCGATCTGGGGCCGGGAGAGAATATGGGGGCGGAACGTCACGGCGCCGCGATCTGGGCGGCGGTCTGCCGCGCGACCAATGTCGTTCAGTTCGATCAGGCCGGCCATGTCGTCTGGGCGAGCGAGCGCTTCTGCGCGACGATGGGCTATGATGTGGTGGACGTGCAGGGGCTGCATCACCGCGCCTTCTGCTCGGCGCAGGAACAGGCGTCGCCCGGCTACCAGCGCTTGTGGCACGATCTCGAGCGCGGCCGCGCGTTTTCGGGGGAATGCACGCGCATCACGAAGGATGGGCGCGAGGTGCGTCTGCATGCGACCTATGATCCGCTGACCGACGACGAGGGGCACGTCTGCGGCTTCGTCAAGGTGGCGACCGACATTACCGACCGTCGTCGCGGCGATGCCGAGCGCAGCGCGCGGCTGGTGGCGCTCGACCGCAGCCAGGCGGTGGTCGAATTCGCGCCCGACGGGACGCTGCTTCACGCCAACGATCGTTTCCTCGCGCTGACCGGCTACCGGCTGGAGGATGTCGTCGGAAGGCATCACCGCAGCTTCTGCGATGCCGCTTATGCGGCGTCCCCCGATTATGCGGCCTTCTGGTCGCGCATGGCGGGCGGGCAGGTCGACAGCTGCCTGTCCTGCTGGACGACGTGCACCGGCGAGGATCTCTGGCTGCAGGCGACCTACAGCCCGGTGGCGGATATCGCGGGCCGGCCGCTGCGGATCGTCGGGATCGCGACCGATGTCACGTGGCAGGTGCGGCTCGATCGCGCCGTCGCGACGCGGCTCGACGAACGGCAGCGCTACCAGGCGGCGCTCGAAAGCAAGACCGCCGAGATGCAGGCGATGATGACGCAGCTCGTCGGCGTCGTCGACACGATCAAGTCGCTCTCGGCACAGGCCGATCTGATGAAGATCAACGCCGCGATCGAGGCGGCGCACGCCGGTGAGGCGCCGTCGGGCGTAATCGGGGCAGGGGGCCGGCGCGCGCGCCTGCGCGGGTGATGCGGCAGCGGGTCCGTGCCGGGCACGAAAAAGGGCGGCCTCCTTGCGGGGGCCGCCCTTGTCCTGTCGCTGGCTGACCGGACCGTCGGGGCAGAGCCCTTGCGGTCGGCCGGCCGTGCGGACGAAGGGGCAGCGCGCTGCCCGTCCGTCCGGTGCGGCTTACTTGAGCTCGACGGTCGCGCCGGCGTCTTCGAGCTGCTTCTTGACCTTCTCGGCCTCGTCCTTGTTCACGCCTTCCTTGACGGCCTTCGGCGCGCCTTCGACGAGCGCCTTGGCTTCGGTCAGGCCGAGGCCGGTGATGGCGCGGACTTCCTTGATGACGTTGATCTTCTTGCCACCGTCGCCGGTGAGGATCACGTCGAACTCGGTCTTCTCTTCAGCGGCCGGAGCAGCTGCACCGGCGCCGCCGGCGGCCGGAGCCGCAACCGCAGCGGCGGCCGAAACGCCCCACTTCTCTTCGAGCATCTTCGAGAGCTCGGCGGCCTCGAGGACGGTCAGTTCGCTCAGCTGGTCAACCAGCGCGTTCAGGTCTGCCATGATACTTCCTTCATATGCTGGGGCGATCGCCCCAAAGTGTCAGTTGAAAATCGCTTATCCAAAAGCGCCTGAAATTCAGGCGGCTTCCTTCTCGGCGTAGGCCGACAGCACGCGCGCGATCTGCGCCGCGGGAGCCTGGGTGATGGTCGCGAGCTTCGTTGCCGGAGCAACGATGAGGCCCAGGATCTTCGCCCGGAGTTCATCCAGCGAGGGCAGGGTGGCGAGCGCTTGCACGCCGGCAACGTCGAGAGAGGTCGCACCCATCGCACCGCCGACGATTTCGAACTTGTCGTTCGTCTTCGCGAATTCGACCGCTACCTTGGCAGCGGCGACGGGGTCGATCGAGGTGGCGAGGCCGACCGGGCCGGTGAGCAGGTCGCCCACAGAGCCGTAATCGGTGCCATCGAGTGCGATCTTGGCAAGCTTGTTCTTCGAGACCTTGTAGGTCGCGCCGGCATCACGCATCGCGTTGCGCAGTCGGGTGGACTGGGCAACCGTCATTCCGTTGTTGCGGGTGACAACCACCACGCCGACTTCGGAAAAGGTGCGATTCAACTCGGCAACGGCCGCGGCCTTTTGAGCACGATCCATGCCATTCTCCACGTTTTGAACAAGGCGCGTGAACGCCATGTCCGGTTACAAACCGGAGGGGAAAACCCCGCCGGGGTTGTCCATCGATGGGGAAGGCACCCGTGAAGGGCGGCAGACCGGTGCACCGCGTGGCGGACCGATCGTAAATTCCTGTCCCCGTCTCGGCAGGACATTAAGCCGCGGCAAATCCGTGGCACCTGCTGTCTTGGACGGATGCGCGGCGGGTGAACCCTCCGGCAAGCGCGTGCCTCTAACGGGAAACGGCGGGGAGTCAATGGGCGACGTGAATGCCGCGCCGATCGGACGCGGAGTGGCGATCGGACTGCGTGGGGATCAGGCGCGATCCGGGGCCTTTAATTACCGGACAGGTGTCTTCGTTGTCATCCTGATGTCATCTACACTTCATCTTGCAGTCACCGCGCTGCAACCCGGCTGCCGTTTTTCCCCTCCAAAGACAAGCGCATAGCAGCGTCACGCTGCGCACCGGGGGAAAGACCATGACGATGCAGAGCCTGTCCACCATCGGCTATGACGATGGCGATATCGACACCAACACCAGCGCCAACCCGCATATCGGCGAGCTGATCGCCAGCCGCTATTCGCGTCGTCAGACGCTGCGCGGCGGCCTGTCCGCGATGACCGCGGCGGTGTTCGGCGCCGGCATGCTCGCCGGCTGCGACAAGGATGACGATCGCCGCGCCACGACGGTTACTGCCGGCGGTGCGATCACCACCTCGACCGGCAAGACGGTGACGCTGAACGGCGCGGTCACCGGCGGCCAGTCCGCCTCGACCAGCTGGACGCAGACCAGCGGCCCGCTCGTCAGCCTCGCCAACGCATCGAGCCCGGCCGCCACCTTCACCGCGCCCGCGGTGAAGACCGCTACGCCGCTCGGCTTCCAGTTCACCAGCACCTCGACCGACGGCATCCGCTCGGTCGCAGACACCATTGTCACCGTCGCACCCGCGACGCTCGACTTCACCGCGGTGCCCAAGAGCCTGGCCGACGTCGTGGCGGTGCCGGCCGGTTATCAGGTCACGGTGCTCTACCGGCTTGGCGATCCGATCAACGGCACCGTCGGCGCCTATGCCAATGACGGCAGCGACACCAATTTCGCCGCGCGCGCCGGCGATCATCACGACGGCATGAGCTTCTTCGGCCTCGCCGCGACCGGCACCGCGCCCGATCCGGCCAACAGCAGCCGCGGGCTGCTCGTGCTCAACCACGAGAATATCACCGCGAGCTATCTGCATCCGAACGGCCCGACGACGGTCGCTGGCGCGCGCCCGACTGCCGAAGTGCTCAAGGAGATCGAGGCGCACGGTGTCAGCGTCATCGAGATCAACCGCGGCACCAATGGCTGGAGCTACGTCAACAGCAGCAGCCTCAACCGCCGCATCACCCCGTTCACGGCGATGGACATTTCCGGCCCGGTGAAGGGCAATGCGCTGGTCTTCACCGCTTATTCGCCGACCGGCGTCGCGGCGCGCGGCACGATCAACAATTGCGCCAACGGCACGATGCCGTGGAACACCTATCTCACCAACGAAGAGAATTGGGCGGGCTATTTCCGTCGCGAGGCGGGCGACAATGCGCGTCGCGCCGCGGCGCTCGGCGCCAAGGCGGTGGTCGCGTTCAGCCGCTACGGCCTCAACACCGGCAGCAACGACGGCATCAAGGCGGGTAATTACGATTGGGGGACCGCCGCGGCGCCTGCCGCCGGCGACACCCGCATCGCCAAGTTCAACGCGACCGTCGATCCCACCAAGCCGCAGAACGGCACCGGCGACTTCCGCAACGAGCCCAACCAATATGGCTGGGTGGTCGAGATCGACCCGTTCGATCCCGCGTCGACACCGCGCAAGCGCACCGCGCTCGGCCGCATGAACCACGAAGGCTGCGTCATCGGCCGCACCGTCGCCGGCGTGCGTCCCGCCTTCTACATGGGCGACGATGCGCAGAACGAATATGTCTACAAGTTCGTCTCGTCGGCGACCTGGTCGGCGGCGGATGCGACCGCGGCCAACCGGCTCGCGATCGGCGACAAATATCTCGACACCGGCACGCTCTACGTCGGCAAGTTCAACGCCGACGGCAGCGGCCAGTGGCTGCCGCTGGTGTTCGGCCAGGGCCCGCTGACCGGCGCCAACAGCGCCTATGCCTTCGCCGACCAGGCCGATGTGCTGACCCACGCCCGGCTCGCCGGTGATGCGCTCGGCGCGACCAAGATGGATCGTCCCGAATGGACTGCGGTCAATCCGGTCACCGGCGAGATGTACCTGACGCTCACCAACAGCGCATCGCGTACCGTCGCCGGCACCGACGCCGCCAACCCGCGCGCCTACACCGACCCCAAGAGCACTGGCGGCGCGACCAACGGCAATGCCAACGGCCATATCATCCGTCTGCGCGAGACCGGCGACACCAGCGAGGCGCTGACCTTCACCTGGGACATCTACGCCTTCGGTGCGGGCAGTGACCTCAACCCGGCGAACATCAACCTGTCGAACCTCGACGCGACCAATGATTTCTCCTCGCCCGACGGCCTGTGGTTCGCGCGGCCGACCAATGTCGCGGGGCAGGGGACGCCGCTCATGTGGATCGAGACCGACGACGGCGCCTATACCGACGTTACCAACTGCATGCTGCTCGCCGCCATTCCGGGCACCGTCGGCGACGGCGGAACACGTACCTTCACCAACAGCCTCGGCGGGCAGACCGCGTCGCAGACCACGCGGATCGGCAAGGCGCCGGGCACTGCGCTCAAGCGCTTCCTCGTCGGGCCGAAGCAATGCGAGATCACCGGCATCGACTCGACGCCGGACGGCCGCTCGATCTTCGTCAACATCCAGCATCCCGGCGAGGGCGGCAATCCGACGAACATCACCAGCAACTGGCCGCAAAGCCAGGCGAGCGGCACCGGCACCGGCCGCCCGCGCTCGGCGACGATCGTCATCACCAAGACCGATGGCGGCATCATCGGCCTGTAACGCACGATCATCGGTGCCGCGCCCCTGACCGGCGCGGCACCGGCTTGGTCGGAAACGGATGTGTCGATTACGGACGTTTAAGGTTTCGGCGGCATAACAACGCTATGCCAGCCCGATTCCCCCGTCCGATCGATCGGTCCGCCCGATGAAGACGCGGGAGCCGCGCGTGAAAGTGCTGGTCCGCGCCCGCATGCGGGCCGGCGCGGACTGGACCGACGTGGTGATCCACAACATGTCGTCGCGCGGCCTGCTCGCCACCGCCAGCCCGGTATGCCGACCGGGAACGGTGATCGAGATCCGCCGGATCCATCATGTCGTCGTCGGCCGGGTCGTCTGGCAGAATGGAGCCTTTTTCGGCGTGCGGACCCAGGACCCGATCGATATCGAGGGGATCGTCTCCGCCAAGCCGCCGGCGCACAAGCCGCAACGCGCCGGTAGCGAGGGGGGCGACGACCGCCGCGCGGTGCGCCGCGTGCCGGTTGCCGAGCGCGAGGCGCAGAGCCGCCGTTTCGCCGCGGCCTTCCAGTTCGTCGTGCTGCTGATCGCGGTCGGCGTCGCCGCGCTGTTCGCGGCGCAGGAGGTCGGCTCGGTGCTGTCGCGGCCGTTCGCCGCGGTGAGTGCGGCGCTCGATGGCGGCGCCGATCGCAGGAAGGCCGCACGGGGAAACTGACCGGGCCAAGGAACCGCGCCTGTGCTGCGGCATTGCGGGTGTTCGACGTTTCCGTTCGACCCGAGGCTCTCCGATCATGACGCTGCCATCTTCCCCCGTCTGGTTCATCACCGGCTGTTCCACCGGCTTCGGCCGTGACCTCGCCCGCCTCGTCCTCGATCGCGGCTGGCGCGTGGTGGTCACCGCGCGCGATGCGGCGCGCGTCGCCGATCTGGTCGAGGGGGCGGAGGATCGCGCGCTGGCGCTGGCGCTCGACGTCAACGATGCCGGGCAGGTCGCCGCCGCGGTCGCCGCCGCGCACGAGCGGTTCGGCGGCATCGACGTGCTCGTCAACAATGCCGGCTATGGCTATCAGGCGAGCGTCGAGGAAGGCGAGGAGGCGGCGATCCGCGCCCAGTTCGACACCAACGTCTTCGGCCTGTTCGCGCTGACCCGCGCGGTGCTGCCCGGCATGCGCGCGGCGCGGGCGGGGCACATCATCAACTTCACCTCGGTCGCCGGGCTGATCGGCTTTCCGGGGTCGGGCTATTATGCCGCGTCCAAACACGCCGTCGAGGGGTGGTCGGACAGTCTCGCCGCCGAGGTCGGGCCGCTCGGCATCGCAGTGACCTGCGTCGAGCCGGGGCCGTTCCGCACCGACTGGGCGGGCCGCTCGCTGCAGCAGACGCCGGTACGCATCGCCGATTATGCCGACACGGCGGGCAAGCGGATGGAATCGACCAAGCAGATCAGCGGCGAGCAGGCGGGCGATCCGGTCCGCGCCGGCGAGGCGATCATCGCCGCCGCGGAGTCCGGGACGCCGCCGCGCCATCTGGTGCTCGGCAAGTTCGGCTTCGACGCGGTGACCGCCAAGCTCAAGGAGCGGCTCGCGGAGATCGAGAGCCTCCGCGAGCAGGCGCTCGGGGCGGACTTCCCGGCCTAAGCCTCGCCCCTATTCGTCGCCCCGGACCCTGTCCGGGGTGACGAGGCAATCTGGATGCGTGTCGCACCAACAAAAAGGGCCGGGATCGCTCCCGGCCCTTTTCGTATTCGCATGGTGCGAAAGGCTTATGCGCCGGCGACCTCGGTCGTGTCGACGCGGATGCCCGGGCCCATCGTCGAGCTGACGGCGACCTTGCGGACATACTTGCCCTTGGCGCCCGACGGCTTGGCACGCACCACGGCGTCGACCAGCGCGTCGAAGTTGCGACGCAGGTCTTCCTGCGTGAACGACGCCTTGCCGATCCCCGAGTGGATGATGCCGGCCTTCTCGACGCGATACTCGACCTGACCGCCCTTGGCGGCCTTGACCGCTTCGGCGACGTTCATCGTCACGGTGCCGAGCTTCGGGTTCGGCATCAGGCCCTTGGGGCCGAGCACCTTACCGAGGCGACCGACGACGCCCATCATGTCCGGGGTCGCGATGCAGCGATCGAAATCGATCGTGCCACCCTGGATCGTCTCCATCAGGTCTTCCGCACCGACGACATCGGCTCCGGCGGCGAGCGCCTCCTCGGCCTTGGCGCCGCGGGCGAAGACGCCGACGCGGACGGTCTTGCCGGTGCCGGCGGGCAGCGTCACGACGCCGCGGACCATCTGGTCGGCGTGGCGCGGATCGACGCCCAGGTTCAGCGCGACCTCGATGGTCTCGTCGAACTTGGCGGTGGCGTTCTGCTTGGCCAGCGCGATCGCCTGGTCGACGCCGTGCAGCGTCTCAGGGTTCACGGCGTTCGCCTTCTGCTTCTTGGTCAGCTTGGCCATGATCTCAGCCCTCCGTCACTTCGAGGCCCATCGCGCGGGCGGAGCCTTCGATGATCTTGGTCGCAGCCTCGATGTCGTTGGCGTTCAGATCCTTCATCTTGGTCTGGGCGATCTCGGTCAGCTTGCTGCGCGCGATCTTGCCCGCGACGACCTTGCCCGGCTCCTTCGAGCCCGACTTCAGGCCGGCGGCCTTCTTGATCAGGAACGACGCCGGCGGCGTCTTGATCTCGAAGCTGAACGAACGGTCGGCATAGACGGTGATCTTGGTGGGCAGCGGCGTGCCCTTGTCCATGTCGGTCGTCTGCGCGTTGAACGCCTTGCAGAATTCCATGATGTTGACGCCGCGCTGACCCAGCGCCGGGCCGATCGGCGGGGCGGGCTTGGCGTCGCCTGCAGGAACCTGCAGGTTGATGTAACCTGTGATCTTCTTTGCCATGTCACTCTCGTTTCAAGTTTAGCGGTCCAAGCGGGCGTCTCCGCCCTCCCGCAAGCATCCAGCCAAAGCGTGGAAGCGGCGGCCGTTAGCGGAAAGTGCGTCGCCCGACAAGTGGCATGGGCGTGAAACGATCGTATACGATCGACGGATCATAGGATAACAAGCTGGAAACAGCAGGCTGGAACCAGCCAGAAGGGGAATTTGGAAAGACGATGCGCAGCGCCCTGATCCTCGCCGGACTCGCCACCCTGTGCCCGCCGGCCGCCGTCGCCGCCCGGCCGGCCGCCCAGGCCGTCGCCCGGCCGGCGACCCCGTCGGCCACCCCGTCGGCGCCGCTGACGCTGGAGCGCATCTTCGGCGACCACGCGATTCCGATGGATCATGTCGAGGGCGGCGAATGGACCGCCGACGGCAGCGGCTATGACGCGATCGAACCGTCGAAGGATGTCGAGGGCGGGACCGACCTCGTCCGCTACGATGTCGCGCGCAACGGCCGCACGATCATGGTCGCGGCACGCGACCTCGTGGTGCCGGCGACGGGCAAGTCGATCGCGATCCAGGATTATGCCTGGTCGGCGGACGGCAAGAGGCTGCTGATCTTCACCAATGGCGCGCGCTTCCGCCGCACCCGCGCGCTCGGCGACTATTGGCTGTTCGATCTGGCCGCCAGAACGCTGCGCCGGATCGGCGGTGACGCGCCGCCGGCCAGCCTGATGTACGCCGGCTTCTCGCCCGACGGCAGCCGGATCGCCTATGTCCGCGGCAACAACCTGTATGTCGAGCCGACCGCCGGCGACGCACCGCCGCGCCAGTTGACCCGCGACGGCAACGACCTGATCGTCAACGGGCTGGGCGACTGGGTGTATGAGGAGGAATTCGGCCTTGCCAGGGCCTGGTCGTGGAGCCCGGATTCGAAGACCATCGCCTTCTGGCGGTTCGACACGTCCGGGGTCGGCACCTTCTATATGGTCAGCAACACGGTCGGCCAATATTCCCGGCCGATCCCGCTGCAATATCCCAAGGTCGGTACGACCAACTCCGCGGTGCGCGTCGGCACGATAGACGTCGCCAGCGGTGCGACGCACTGGATCGCGCTCGCCGGCGATCCGCGCCAGACCTATGTGCCGCAGATGAGCTGGGCCGGCACCAGCGGCAAGGTGTTCCTGCAATATGCCAATCGCCTGCAGAACAATTATCAGCTGCTGCTCGCCGATCCCGCGAGCGGCACGACGCGCCCCGTGTTCACCGAGCGCGACGCCGCCTGGGTGGAGGCGAACGACGATCCGACCTGGCTCGACGGCGGCCGGCGCTTCACCTGGCTGAGCGAGCGCGACGGCTGGCGGCATCTCTATGTCGCCTCCGCCGACGGCAAGCGGATGGATTTGCGCACCCCGGGCAAGTTCGATGTCGTCAGACTGCTGCGCGTCGACGAGGCGCAGGGTTGGGCCTGGTTCACCGCCTCGCCCGACGATCCGACGCAGCGCTATCTGTATCGCGCGACGCTGACGGGCACGCCGCGGGTCGAGCGGGTGACGCCGGCGGGGCAGGCGGGGACGCACAGCTACGATATCGCGCCCGGCGCGCATTGGGCGCGGCATACCGTGTCCGCCATCGACCGCGCGCCGGTGACGGAGATGATCGATCTCACCACCCAGGCGACCGTCCGCGTGCTCGCGCGCAACACCGCCTTGCAGGACGTGATCGCGCACGAGCCGCTCGGGCCGACCGAATTCACGCGGCTCGATCTCGGCAAGGGGGTGTCGGTCGACGCCTGGATCATGAAGCCCGCCGGCTTCGATCCCGCCAAACGCTATCCGGTGCTGTTCCAGGTCTATGGCGAGCCCTGGGGGCAGACGGTGGCCGACGCCTGGGGCGGCAACACCGCCTTGTGGCACCGCATGCTCGCCGAACGCGGCTATATCGTCGCGAGCATCGATCCGCGTGGCACCAACACGCCGCGCGGCCGCGACTGGCGCAAGAGCATCTATCGCCGGCTCGGCGTGATCGGGCCGGAGGATTATGCCGCCAGCGTCCGCAAGCTCATCGCCGAGCGGCCCTATATCGATCCGGCGCGGATCGGCATCTGGGGCTGGAGCGGCGGCGGGTCGAGCACGCTGCACGCGATGTTCCGCTTCCCCGACCTGTTCCGCACCGGCATCGCCGTCGCCGCCGTGTCGGACCAGATGCTCTACGACACCATCTATCAGGAGCGCTACATGGGGCTGCCGTCGGACAATGCCGCCGGTTACAAGGCGGGATCGCCGATCACCTATGCCGACGGGCTGAAGGGCAATCTGCTGATCATCCATGGCACCGGCGACGACAACGTCCATTACCAGAACCTCGAACAGCTCGAGGATCGGCTGATCGCCGCCAACAAGCCGTTCACGATGATGGCCTATCCCGACCGGACCCACGGCATTTCCGAAAAGACCGGGACCAGCCTGCACCTCTATTCGCTGATGACCCGCTATCTCGAAACCAACCTGCCGCCCGGCGGCCGGTAATGGCGCTCAGAGCGGCAGGCTCGGCTGCACCTCGTCGGCGTCGGCGTCGGCCGCCTCGCGCAGGATGCCCGACAGCGTCAGGCCGAGCAGCCGCACGCCGTCGGGCACCGGCAGTTGTGCGTCGAGCAATTCGTCGCCGATACGGAGGAAGTCGGCCTCGCTGGTCACCGGCAGGTTGAGCGAGCGCGCCCGCGTCACCGTGCGGAAGTCGGCGTGGCGCAGCTTGAGCGTCACCGTCCGCCCGCGCACGCCCGAACGCTCGACCCGCACCCAGGCCGCCTCGGCGACGCGGGCGAGGGCCGCATGCAGGTCGTCGCGGGCGGACAGGTTGGTCTCGAACGTCCGCTCCGCCCCCACCGACTTCGCTTCGCGATGCGCGCGCACCGGCCGGTGGTCCTCGCCGCGCGCGGCGGCATAGAGATAATCCGCATACGAGCCGAAATGCGCCTGGAGGAAGGGTAGGGGCCGGTCGCGCAGATCGGCGCCGGTGAGGATGCCGAGCTGCTCCATCCGCTTGGCGGTGACCGGGCCGACGCCGTGGAAGCGCTTGACCGGCAGCGACGCGACGAATGCGGCGCCCTTGTGCGGCGGGATGACGCAGAGCCCGTCGGGCTTGTTCTGGTCTGAGGCGAGCTTGGCGATGAACTTGTTGTAGCTCACCCCGGCCGAGGCGGTGAGGCCGGTGTCGGCGCGGATGCGCGCGCGGATTTCCTCGGCGATCGCGCTCGCCGAGCCGAGGCCGCGCACGTCGGCGGTGACGTCGAGATAGGCCTCGTCGAGCGACAGCGGTTCGATCGCATCGGTATAGTCGGCGAAGATCGCGCGGATCTGCTGCGAAACGGCATGATAGACGTCGAAGCGCGGCCGCACGAACACCAGGTCGGGGCAGCGGCGCAGCGCGGTCACCGAGGGCATCGCCGAGCGGACGCCGAAGGCGCGCGCCTCGTAGCTCGCCGCCGCGACGACGCCGCGCGCGCGCGATCCGCCGACCGCGACCGGCTTGCCACGCAGCGCCGGATCGTCGCGCTGCTCCACCGATGCATAGAAGGCGTCCATGTCGACATGCACGATCTTGCGGGTGGCCGACGTGGGTTCACGCTGGTAAATCAACGACCTCGCCCTGGCTTCGACTGGCGGGCGTCAGGCGAACACGCGCCACGCCGCGACTTCGGGGTCTACCCGACGATCGCGCAGGATGCCAGTACGAACAAGAACAAACCGCGAATACCGCGGCGTCCGAGGCAGCGAAGACATCCGCGACACGCTCCTCCGCTTCCCGGCGAGGGAAGGGCAGGGGGCTGTCCCGGGAGCATGGCCGTTCAAATTTCCAGCGCCGCCGGAGCCACGGTCCCGCCACCGTATCCGGCGCGCGTGGACCGTAATCATGTGAATGTTCTCAACATGTTGTGAACGCTTTGCGGCTATTTGAGCAAGCAAGGACATGCAAAACGATGCTCGAGTGGTTGCCTGAACTGAAATCTCGTCGGTTACCGCCATCGGACGCGTTCCTGCTCGAACAATATGCCGCGTTACGGCGCCAGATCCCGTTGATGTACGCGCTGATGTTCATCAACGTCCTGTTCCTCGGCATCGAATCCTTCCGCGACGTGCCGTTCGGCATGAGCTTTGGCATTCCGATCCTGTTGTCGCTGGTGATCGTCGCGCGGGCCTTGCTGTGGATGCGGCGCCGGTCGATCGTGGCGCGGCCCGATCAGGTCCGCCGCTACATCCGCGGCACGATCGTCACCGCGACGCTGCTGAGCATCGTGTTCGGCCTGTGGGGATCGCTGCTCTTCTCGGAGGCCGAACGCGTCCGCAGCGTGGCGATCTCGCTCTACGTGTTCGTCGGGGCGATCAGCTGCTGCTTCTGCCTGCAGGCGCTGCCGAGCGCGGGCTATCTGGTGTTGCTGTTCGGCGTCGTGCCGGTGATCATCCGGCTGTTCATCGCCTCGGACTGGTCGCTGTTCAGCGTGGGCGCGAACTTCCTGATCGTGGCGATCCTGATCCTGCGCACCCTGGCCACCAACCACGCCGGCTTCCGGCAGGTGCTGGAATCGCGGTCGGACATGCTGGCCGAGCAGGAGCGTGCGCAGGCCGCCGAGCTCGCGGCGCAGACCCTCGCCTATGAGGACGCGCTGACCGGCCTGGCGAACAGGCGGGCGCTCAGCGAGCATCTCGACACGGTCTTCCTGTACCGCGACCCACAGGCGCAACTCTATCTCTTCATGCTCGACCTCGACATGTTCAAGGGCGTCAACGATGCCTATGGCCATGGCGCCGGCGATCGCCTGCTCAACGCGGTCGCGGCGCGCCTGACGACGATCGTCGCGGACACCGGCCGGGTTTACCGGCTCGGCGGCGACGAATTCGCCATCACGCTGCAGGTGCACGGGGACGGCGCCGACGTGGCCAATGCCATGGCGGACCGGCTCGTGCATGAGATGGCCGCGTCGTTCCCGATCGACCGGTTCGCGCACCATATCAGCGCCAGCATCGGCATCTCCTGCGTCCCGGCCGATGCCAGCTGCCGCGAAGGGCTGATGCAGCACGCGGATATCGCGATGTACGACGCCAAGTCGCGCGGTCGATCGTGTCACCGCTTCTTCGAGCCGAGCATGGGAGCGGCGCTCGCTTCCCGCGCCGCGCTCGAACGCGAGATGCGCGCCGATTTCGGCCCGACAGCGTTCCGGCCGCATTACCAGCCGATCGTCGACCTCGCCACGGGCGGCATCGTCGGCTTCGAGATGCTGGCACGCTGGCAGCGTGCCGACGGGACGATGGTCGAGCCCAGCCGCTTCATTCCGCTGATCGAGGAATGCGGCCTGATCGACGAGCTGATGCTGCAATTGCTCGAACAGGTCTGCCGGGACGCGAGCGGCTGGCCGCCGGCGCTGACCATCGCGATCAACCTGTCCCCGATCCAGTTCCGCGACCCCTGGCTGTCGGAAAAGATCCTGGCGGTGCTGACCCGGCAGGGCTTTCCCGCCCGGCGCATCTGCCTGGAGATCACCGAAAACGCCCTGATCGCCGACCCGGTGGCGGCGCAACGGACCATCGAGTCGCTCAAGAACCAGGGCATCTCGCTCGCGCTCGATGATTTCGGCACCGGCTATTCGTCGATCAAGCACCTGCGCATGCTGCCGTTCGACAAGCTGAAGATCGACCGGTCGTTCGTCTTCAACGTCGATACCGATACGGTCGCCTGCCGCATGATCGCGGCGATCATCCGGCTGGCGGAAAGCCTGGACTTGAGCGTGGTGGCCGAAGGGGTGGAAAGCGCATCGGTGCGCGACACGCTGCGCGACCTCGGCTGCCAGGAGGCGCAGGGCTATCTGCTCGGCATGCCGCTCAGCGCCGCAGCGACCGGCCGATTGCTGAAAGACAGCGGCGCGCCCACCCTGGCGAGACAGGCGCGCACCTGATCGTTCGGGCAATCGAATTCCCGCGGCGTGCTGTCGTTCAACGCACCTCAAGGAATCATGCGAGATCAGGTTATCAAAAACTCTCCTGATCCAGTCCCTGATTGAGCGCCCGCGGGCCTAATGTGGCACCGCAGCAACAGCTGAATCTCAAAAGCTTAGCTGCGGTGCGCAGCCGCTTGCCGCCGGTCCCCGGCGACATAAAGTGTCGCGTATCGGAGAGGTGAACAGGCCCTCCGAAACGGGGGAAAATCATGACACGCAGAAAGTTGCTCGCGGGGCTGTCGCTGTCCGCATCCATGCTGACCCTCACCACCGGGGCGGGCGCGCAGGCGGTCCAGTCGGCACCGAGCCAGGAAGCCACCAACGATACCCAGGCCGCCGCCGACGCCGAGCCAGGCGAGCAGATCGTCGTCATCGGCAGTCGCGCGCCAAACCGCACCGTCGCCGACAGCCCGGTGCCGATCGACGTCATCTCCGACAGCGCGCTGCAGAATTCCGGCTCGGGCGAGATCAACAAGACGCTCAACCAGCTCGTGCCCTCGTTCAACTTCCCGCAGCCGTCGATCGCCGACGGCTCCGACGTGACCCGCCCGGCGACGCTGCGCGGGCTCAACCCCGACCAGACGTTGGTGCTGCTCAACGGCAAGCGCCGCCATGTCTCCGCGCTGCTCAACATCAACGGCACGGTGGGCCGCGGCGCCGCGGCGGTCGACATGAACATGATCCCGGCGCTCGCCATCCAGCGGATCGAGGTGCTGCGCGACGGCGCCTCGTCGCAATATGGGTCGGACGCGATCGCCGGCGTCATCAACGTCCAGCTCAAGACCGCGTCCTCGGGCGGCCGGGCGCAGGTGAGCTATGGCAAATACGTCACGACGCTCGACGGCGTCTCCGATTTCGACGGCCTGAGCGGCGCGCAGCCGGCGCTCGACACGACCGATCCGCGCTATCTCCAGGCGAACAGCTCGGGCGAGCGCAAGGCGCGCGACGGCATCTTCACGACCTTCGGCGTCAACGTCGGCCTGCCGGTCGGCGATGGCGGCTATTTCAACTTCACCGGCGAATATCGCGATCGCAATTTCACCAACCGCCAGGGCTATGACCTGCGCCCCAATTACGTCCGACCGACGGCGACGACGTTCGACCCGCGCGAGGCGAGCTTCAACCGGCTCGACTTCCGCTACGGTGATGCCAAGACCGAGGATTTCAACTTCCTGATCAACACCGGCCTGCCGCTCGGCTCGGCGGACTTCTACGGCTTCTTCACCTATGGCCATCGCGACGGCCTGTCGGCGGCGAACTTCCGCCAGCAGTCGGCGGCGACCAACCGCGACTTTTCGGCGATCCTGCCGGGCGCGACGCCGACCAGCGGCAATTTCGTCGGCCTGACGCCGGACGGCTATCTGCCCAAGATCCAGTCCAACATCGACGACATGTCGGCGACCAGCGGCATCCGCGCCGATATCGCCGGCTTCAAGGGCGACTTCTCCGTCGGCTTCGGCCGCAACGAGCTGAACTATCGCACCGAGGACAGCGTCAACGTCTCGTTTGGCCCGCAGAGCCAGCGGTCGTTCGATGCCGGCGGGCTCGCCTTCTCGCAGATCCTGGCCAATGCCGATCTGGCGCGCCAGTTCGACCTCGGGCTGGCCGGGCCGCTCTCCTTCGCCTTCGGCGGCGAATATCGCCACGAACTCTATCAGATTCGCCCCGGCGATCCGCAATCCTATCAGACCGGCCCGTTCTTCCAGGCGTCGCGCGCGACGACGCAGGGCAATTGCAGCGTGCTTGGCGGCGTCTACGCCGGGGGCATCTGTTCCTTCCCGGGCCGCACCGCCGCCGCCGGCGCACAGGGTTTCGGCGGGCTGCCGGCCTCGGCACGCACCAACGTGAACCGCGACAGCTTCGCCGGCTATGTCGAGTTCGACGCCGATCTGTTCACCGGCCTGACCGCGACCGCCGCAGGCCGCTACGAACATTACAGCGATTTCGGCGACACGCTGAACGGCAAGCTGGCGCTGCGCTACGAGTTCGTGCGCGGCTTCGCGATCCGCGGCTCGGTCTCGAACGGCTTCCGCGCGCCGTCGCTGCACCAGCAGTTCTTCACCACCACCTCGACCAACTTCCTCGCCGGCGTGCCGGTCGATGTCTCGACGGTGGCGGTCAGCAGTCCGGTGGCGCGTGCCCTCGGCTCCAAGCCGCTCGATCCGGAAAAGTCGCTCAATCTGTCGGGCGGCGCGACGCTCAATCCGTTCCGTAACTTCAACGTCACGGTCGATTACTTCCACATCAAGATCAAGGATCGCGTCGTGTTGTCCGAGAACCTCGGCGCGGCGGGCGTCGGCACGGCAGCGCAGAACAGCGCGGTGCAGGCGGTGCTGGCGGCGAACGGCTTCAGCAACGTCGGCGCGGCGCGCTTCTTCATCAACGGTCTCGACACGACGACGCAGGGTGTCGACGCGGTCGCGACCTATCGCGTCAATCTGGGCGGCCTCGGCGCGTGGAACGTCTCGGCCGCGTACAATTACACCAAGAACCAGATCGACGAGCGGCTCAACAACCTGGGGCCGCTCGCCCAGATCCCCGGGCTGGTGCTGTTCGGCCGGGTCGAGGGCATCCGCTTCGAACGCGGCCAGCCGCGCAGCAAGGTGGTTCTCGCCACCGACGGCAAGATCGCGGGGGTAGGGGTGTCCGCGCGCACCACGCGCTACGGTTCGGTGATCTCACCCGAGACGACCGCGCCGCTCGGCGCCGACGCGCTCAGCCTCACCGCCTTGGGGCCGGACGACCAGGTGCTCCGCCCCAAGTGGATCACCGACTTCTCGCTGAGCTATGAACTGCAGGGCGTGCAGTTGACGCTCGGGGTCGACAATGCGTTCGACGTCTATCCGGATCGCCGGCCCTACGGCCTGCGTCCATCGGGGGTGGGTGGCAGCTATCCGGCGACCTACCAGTTCCTGCCGTACAGCAACTTCTCGCCATTCGGTTTCAACGGCCGTTTCCTCTATGCGCGGGCGGCGGTGAACTTCTGATCGGTCCGGGGCGGTGCGCGGCGCCGCCCCGTGGCGTAGCGGCCGATCGCCACATCGCCGTTCGATGCGCAGCGCCTCGGCTCCCGCACCGGGTGTCGAGGCGTTGCTGATCACGCCTTCGGAAGCCAAGCGGTGGCATGGGCCGGCTCAGCGCTTTGGCGTGCTGCGATCCTGCGCGGACGGTGTAGGGCGTGGCGGGGCGCGACGCTCCAGAGGATGAAGACGATGGCGAAAAGCCAGCACAAGTCGAACAAGGAAGCCCGCAAGCCCAAGGCGGTGAAGGTCAAGACGATCGCTGCCAACGCCTCGACGAAGGACAATCCGGTCGCGATGGTGACCATCCGCAAATAACGGTGCTACGGGCGGCGTGGTCCAATCCGGACACCGCCGTCATCGGCGCGTCGGTCGTGAGACAAGGCTGAAGATTGGACGGCTGGATCGCCGCAATGGCGAAAATGGCTCCCTGAGTAGGATTCGAACCTACGGCCGCTCGATTAACAGTCGAGAGCTCTACCGCTGAGCTATCAGGGAACGTTGCGTCGTGGAGGGGGTCTATAGCCGCCAAAAATCGGAGTGCAACCCCGTTGTCACCTTTTTCCACAGCTTCGTGTCAGGAGACGAACTGCTCCATCGTGATCCGGTCGTCGAGCGCATGCTCGGGATCGAACAGCAGCGTCAGCTCGCGCGCGCGGTCCATGCAGATCGCGACCTCGGCGACATCGCGGAACTCGCGCTGGTCGGCGACCGCCGAGACCGGGCGCTTGGCCGGGTCGAGCACGCGCAACGTGATTCGCGCCTTGTCGGGCAGGATCGCGCCACGCCAGCGCCGCGGGCGGAACGGGCTGATCGGGGTCAGCGCCAGCATGTTCGACCCCAGGGGCAGGATCGGTCCCTGCGCCGACAGATTATAGGCGGTTGATCCCGCCGGGGTCGCGACGAGGATGCCGTCGCAGGCAAGCTCGGGCATGACGATCCGGTCGTTGACCGTCACTTCCAGCTTCGCGGTCTGCCGCGTCTCGCGCAGCAGCGACACTTCGTTGATCGCCGGGGCCTGATGGACGCGGCCATCGATGCCGGTGATGGTCGCGGCGAGCGGCGTCACCTTGAACGACTTGGCGCGGTCGAGCCGCGCGGCGATACCGTGCCGCCGCCATTCGTTCATCAGGAAGCCGACCGTCCCCAGGTTCATGCCGAACACCGGCACCGGCGGCCCGCGCCGGTCGAGCAGGCTGTGCAGCGTCTGCAACATGAAGCCGTCGCCGCCGAGCGCGATGATGACATCCGCCTCGGCGGGATCGACCCAGTCGAGCGTATCGGCGAGTTCCTCCGCCGCGGCCTGTGCCGGGGCGGTGGGGGAGGCGACCAGCGCCCGCCGCTCGTAGCTCATCCGCCGGTGACGCTCATATGGCGGGCGACCGCGGGGGCGGCGTCGCGGCCGATGCGGAAATCGTGCCGCGCCGGCTTGCGGGTCAGGCCGAGGTCGATCGCCTCGTCCAGCCCGCCGATGCCGCCGTCGCGCAGCGCCGCCTTCAGGTCGACCTGATCGTCATGGCCGAGGCACAGGTAGAGCTTGCCTTCCGTCGTCAGCCGCACGCGATTGCAGCCGTCGCAGAAATTGGCGGTGAGCGGCGAGATCAGGCCCAGCCGGGTCGGCGTGCCCTCGACGCGCCAGTAACGCGCCGGGCCACCGGTCCGATGCGCATCGCGCACCAGCGTGAACCGCCCTTGCAGATCCTCGAGCACGCGCGTCAGCGGCACGAACCGGTCGGTACGGTCCTCGTCGATCGCGCCCAGTGGCATCGTCTCGATCAGCGAGAGGTCGTGGCCCTCTGCGACGCACCAGCGCAGCATCGCCGGAATCTCGTCCTCGTTGAGCCCGGCGAGCGCGACCATGTTGATCTTGACCGCAAGCCCCGCGGCCTTGGCGGCGGCGATGCCGCGCAGCACCTGGTCGAGGTCGCCATGGCGGGTGATGTAGCGGAAGCGTTCGGGATCGAGGCTGTCGAGGCTGACGTTGATCCGGCGGATGCCGGCGTCGACCATCTCCTGTGCGTAAAGGTCAAGCCGCGTCGCATTGGTGGTCATCGTCAGTTCGTCGAGCCCGGCGCCGACGTGACGGCCGAGCCGCCGCACCAGGTCGCCGACGTCGCGGCGGACGAGCGGCTCGCCGCCCGACAGGCGGATCTTCGTCACGCCGCGCGCGATGAACCGTTCGGCGATGATCGCGATCTCGTCGAGGCTGAGCAATTTGGCACGCGGCAGGAAGGTCATCTGCTCGGCCATGCAATAGCGGCAGCGCAGGTCGCATCGGTCGGTGACCGAGATACGCAGATAGCGGATGGTACGACCCTGGGGATCGACCAGCGGCGAGGCGGATTGGGGGAGGGCGCTGGTCATGATGTGGAGCTAAGCGGTCAACCGCCCAGCGACAAGTCCGTTCCATTTCGGCGCACGCTCTTGCGCGCCATTGCCGCTTTGCAGTCAGCGGCTTAGGCAGGAGGCAATGGGTATCGAGGCCGAGCGGGCGACGCTGTTCATCGTTTCGGGCGAGGCCGGTGCCGGCGACTGGCCGGGCTGGCGCGTCGTCATCGACGACGGTGGCGAGGGCGTCGCCGCGCGCGCGCTGGCGAGCGGCGCGGCGCTGCTGCTCGTCGACGGGCGCGGCGATCCCGCCGGCGGGCTGGCGGGGGTCCGCGCGCTCGGCGGGCTCGCCGCGGCGACGGGCGGTGCGCTGCTCGCGGTCACCGACGACGGCCATGCGCTCGACGCGCTGCGCGCGGCGGGGGCGACCCACTTCCTGATCGACCGCGGCGACCCCGGCGAGCTGCTCCAGGCGGTCCGCTTCGCCGCACGCCTCGCGGTGCGCGAACCGGGTGAGCGACGCGGGCGCGGCATCGGCACCGGGGTGGAGGCGCGCGAGGCGGCGGCGTGGATCGGCACGCGTCTGGCCGAAGGCGCCACCGTCGGCGTGCTGATGATCGCGCTGTCGCGGCTCGACATCCTCAATGCGGCGCGCGGCCGCGCGGTCGGCGACGCGCTGATCGCGGCGGCGCGGGCGCGGGTCGAGGCGATCACGCTGGCGTTGCTCGGCCCGGCGGGCTTCGTCGCCGCGCCGGCCGGCGGCGACATGATCGTCGCCTCCGCCGCGCCGCCGGCGGTGCTCGCGACGCTCGCCGCCGCGCTCGACGCGGCGCTTGCCCAGCCGCTGCTCGTCGGCGCGCGGCAGGCGGTGCTCGGCAGCCGCTGGGGCATGGCGGCGAGCGGACCGGGAGACGATGCCGCGCGCCTGCTGCGCCGCGCGGCGGAGGCGCTGGTCGCCGCCAAGGCGAGCGACGGCGCGATGATCCGCGTTGCCGGACCCGAAGGGGCGGCGCCGCTCGATTCACTGGCGATCGACCTGCACCTCGCGATCGAACAGGGCGAGATCGACGTGCTGTTCCAGCCGCAGGCGCGGATCGAGTCACGCCGCGTCACCGGGGTTGAGGCACTGGCGCGCTGGAACCACGGCCGACTCGGCCCGCTCGGCGCCGGCGCGCTGTTCGCCGCTGCCGACCGCGCCGACCTCGGCATCGCCTTGTCCGATCATATCCAGCGGCTGGTGCTCGCCCGAGTCGCTGCTTGGCCCGCCGCCTTGTCGGCGTTGCGCGTGTCGCTCAACCTGACCGCGGGCGATCTCGGCCGGCCGGGGTTCGCCGCGCTCTTCCTCGATCGCGTTGCGGCGAGCGGCGTGCCGTTCGACCGGCTGACCGTCGAAATCACCGAGACGGGCGCGATCCGCAACCTCGAAGCGGCGGCCGATGTGCTCGCCGCGTTGCGCGCCGCCGGCGTGCGGGTGGCGCTCGACGATTTCGGCACCGGCTATTCGAGCCTCGCCTATCTCACTGCCTTGCCGCTCGATTATCTCAAGCTCGACAAGGCGCTGGCGTGCGGCATCGAGGCGACGGCGCGGCAGCGCGGCGTCGTGCGCGCGGTGATGACGCTGGCGCGCTCGCTCGACCTGCCGGTGATCGCCGAGGGGGTCGAAACCGAGACCCAGCGCGCATTGCTCGCCGCGGAGGGCTGCGCCTATCTGCAGGGCTATTGGCTCGCCGAACCGCTCGACGAAGCGGCGCTGGTGGCGATGATGGAGCGAGAGACATGCTGATCCCGATGGTGCTGCTCGCCGCGGCGGCCCCCGCCCCGGCCCCCGCCTTGGCCCCCGTGACGGCGGAGGCGGCGATCGCCACCGCGCTCACCGACAGCGCCGCCGGCTGGAGCGCGGGCGACATGCCGCGCTTCCTCGCCATCTATGCCGCGGACGCGGTCTTCGTCACCAAGGACGGTCTGGTGCGCGGCAAGCCGGCGATCGCGGCGCGCTATGCGAAGAGCTATGGCGCCGATCCCGCCAAGCGCGGCCGGCTGTCGTTCCGGATGCTCGGCTTCCGTCGGATCGACGCGGACCATCAGATGCTCTGGGCGAAGTGGCTGCTCGACTATCCCGGCGGCAAGCAGGATGCGGGGGTCACCTCGCTGTTGTTCGAGCGCCAGCCGGCGGGCTGGAAGATCGTCTCCGACCACAGCAGTTGACCCAATTCCTCCCCGGCACGGGGAGGGGGCCCTTCGGCGCCAGCCGAATGGTGGAGGGGGGCTTCCTCACAGGGTATCGATTGAGGAAGCCCCCCTCCGTCACCGCTTCGCGGCGCCACCTCCCCGTGCCGGGGAGGATTTTACCCCGCCGCCTTCGCCAGCCCCTTCGACAGCTGCAACGCGCCATGCAGCCGCGACTTGGCATCCGGCCACGCCCGTTGCAGCACCAGCTTGCTGTCCGGGCGCAGCTTCGCCACCCCGTTCAGCCGCTCGACATATGCCAGCAGCCCCGGAACGTTGGGCGGCGTATCGTCGTGGAAGCCGACCAGCACCCCGCGCGGCCCGACATCCATCTTGGCGATACACGCCTTGCGCGCGTTGAGCTTGATCTCGATGACGCGGATCAGATTGTCGGTCGCATCGGGCAGCGGCCCGAACCGGTCGATCATCTCCGCCGCGAACGCCTCGATCTCGCGGCTGCTGTCGAGTTCGTTGAGGCGGCGATACAGGCCCATGCGTAGGTCGAGGTCGGGGACGTAATCGTCGGGGATCAGGATCGGCGCATCGACGGTGATCTGCGGCGAGAAGTCGCGCGGGCGCAGCGCCATGCCGCCGGCCTTGGCATCCATGATCGCCTCTTCCAGCATCGACTGGTAGAGTTCGTAGCCGACCTCCTTGATATGCCCCGATTGTTCGTCGCCGAGCAGATTGCCCGCGCCGCGGATGTCGAGATCGTGGCTGGCGAGCTGGAAGCCGGCGCCGAGCGAATCGAGATCGGAGAGCACCTTCAGCCGCTTCTCCGCCGTCTCGGTCATCTGCCGCTCGGGCGGCGTCACCAGATAGGCATAAGCGCGGGTCTTCGACCGGCCGACCCGCCCGCGGAGCTGATAGAGCTGCGCGAGGCCGAACCGGTCGGCGCGGTTGACGATGATCGTGTTGGCCGAGGCGATGTCGATCCCGCTCTCGATGATCGTCGTCGACACCAGCACCTCGAACTTCTTGTCGTAGAAGGCGCTCATCCGCTCCTCGACCTCGGTCGGGCTCATCTGGCCGTGCGCGACGACGTAGCGGATCTCCGGCACCTCGTTGCGCAGATACTCTTCCAGATCGGGCAGATCGGCGACGCGCGGCGTGACGATGAAGCTCTGCCCGCCGCGATAATGTTCGCGCAGCAGCGCCTCGCGCAGCACCACCGGGTCCCACGGGATCACGTATGTCCGCACCGCGAGCCGGTCGACCGGCGGCGTCTGGATCACCGACAGTTCGCGGATGCCGCTCATCGCCATCTGCAGCGTGCGCGGGATCGGCGTGGCGGTGAGGGTCAGCATATGCACGTCGGCGCGCAGTGCCTTCAGCCGCTCCTTGTGGGTGACGCCGAACCTCTGCTCCTCGTCGACGATGACGAGGCCGAGCCGCTTGAAATCGATATTCTTGGCGAGCAGCGCATGCGTGCCGATGACGACGTCGATCGTGCCGCCGGCGAGCCCTTCCTTGACCGCCTTGGCCTCGCCCGCGGGGACGAGCCGCGACAGCCGCCCCATGTTCATCGGAAAGCCTTCGAAGCGGGCGCTGAAATTGTTGTAATGCTGGCGCGCGAGCAGCGTCGTCGGGCAGACCACCGCGACCTGCTTGCCCGCCATCGCCGCGACGAAGGCGGCGCGCAGCGCGATCTCGGTCTTGCCGAAGCCGACGTCGCCGACGATCAGCCGGTCCATCGGCTTGCCCGCCGACAGGTCGCCGAGCACGTCCTCGATCGCGCGATCCTGATCGTCCGTCTCGGCATAAGGGAAACGATCGACGAAGCTCGGATAGCCGCTGACATCGGGTTCGAGCACGTCGCCGGGATGCAGCGCGCGTTCGGCGGCGGTCTTGATGAGCTCGCCCGCGATCTCGCGGATCCGCTCCTTCATCTTCGACTTGCGCCGCTGCCACGCCTCGCCGCCCAATCGGTCGAGGCTCGCGCCTTCCTCGTTCGAGCCGTAGCGCGACAGCACTTCGAGATTCTCGACCGGCACGAACAATTTGTCGCCGCCGGCATATTCGACCGCAACGCAATCGTGCGGGGATTTGCCGACGGGAATCGAGGTCAGGCCGAGATATTTGCCGATGCCGTGATCGCTGTGGACGACGAGGTCGCCCGGGGTCAGCGCGGCGAGTTCGGCGAGGAAGGCGTCGGCCGATTTCTTGCGCTTGGCGCGGCGCACCAGCCGGTCGCCGAGCATGTCCTGTTCGGTGAGCACGGCGACATCGGGCGCGGTGAAGCCATGATCGAGCGGCAGCACGACGAGCGCGACGCCCGCCGACTTGCCCGTATCGGCGACGCCCAGCGCCTCCTGCCAGCTGTCCGCCGCCTTGCCGCCGTGCAGGCCATGGTCTTTCAGCAGATTACCGAGCCGCTCGCGCGCGCCGACCGAATAGCTCGCCAGCACCGGCTTCTTGCCCGCCTTGCGCAGGCCCTTGAGGTGATCGACCACCGCCTCGTAGACGTTGGCGCTGGCCGAGCGTTCGGGACCGAAATCACGCGGCCCGTCGACGTTGAAGTCGAGGACGGTGGCGCTTTCCGGCTCGTGGAACGGCGTGGTCAGATGCGCTCGCGCCGCGTCGAGGCTCGCCGCCCATTCCTTGGCGTCGAGATACAGCGTCTTGGCGGCGAGCGGCCGATAGCTGCCCGGCTGCGCCGCCTCGGCGCGCTGGCGGTTCTCGTAATAATCGGCGATCGATTCCATCCGCCCCTCGGCGGCGCCGGTGACGCCGAAGTCGCGCACCACCACGTCGTCGGCGGAGAGATGGTCGAACAGCGTCGCCAGCTTCTCCTCGAACAGCGGCAGCCAATGTTCCATGCCGGCGAGCCGCCGCCCGTCGCTGATCGCCTGATACAGGGGATCGCCGGTCGCGGTCGCGCCGAACTTGTCGCGATAGCGCGTGCGGAAGCGCTTGATCGAGTCCTCGTCGAGCAGCGCCTCCGACGCGGGCAGCAGCGTGAAGCCGTCGATCCGCCCGGTGGTCCGCTGGTCCTCGGGGCTGAAGGTGCGCACCGTCTCGACCTCGTCGCCGAAGAAGTCGAGCCGCAGCGCCTGGTCCTCGCCGCTCGGATACAGATCGACGATGCCGCCGCGCACTGCATATTCGCCCTGGTCGTGGACCGTCTCGGTGCGGACATAGCCGTTCGCCTGGAGCAGCCGCGCGAGATCGTCGCGGTCGATGCGTGCGCCCGGCTCCAGCGTCGCGACGAGCTGGCGGATGCGGAACGGGGTGAGCACGCGCTGCGTCGCCGCATTGGCGGTGGTGAGCACCAGCTGCGGCGTCTTCGCCGGCTTCTGCAACTGCCACAAGGCCGCGATCCGCTCGGCCATGATGCGCAGCGTCGGGCTGGCGCGATCATAAGGCAGGCAGTCCCACGCGGGGAAGCTGATCACCTCCAGTTCGGGCGCGAAGAACGCCGCCGTCGCCGCGACGGCGCGCATCGCCGCATCGTCCGGCGCGATGAACACCGCGCGACCCTTCGCCGCACGCGCGAGATCGGCGAGCAGCGACGGCTGGAAGCCGGCGGGGACCCCCGAAAGCGTCAGCGGGGTCTTGGCGGACAGGATCGTCTTCAGATCGGGCATCATTTTCTCGGTTAGGCGCCTTGCGGACGAAGCGCCGGGCGATGGCATGAACGATAGGGGGCGGCCGATGGAGCAGGTAACCCGCGCCCATATTCCCCGTCACCCCGGACTTGTTCCGGGGTCCACTCCGCGGCGAGGAGCAGGGTCAGTTATGCAAGCAGCCCCCTGCGGCCCGGTGGACCCCGGAATCGGTCCGGGGCGACAGGCGGAGGCGGCGAGACTTCCACAGACCCCCAACAGCGTCAGCGCACCACCGGCACGTAGCTCAGCGTCCGCATCTGCGCCATCATCGGCCCGTCCCATTCGGGCGGGCAGGGCAGCGATCCGATCGCCCAGCCCATGATGTCGACGTCCTGCTCCTCCAGCAACGCCTCGAACCAGTCGAGCTCCGCCGGAGTCCAGCCCGCGCCATGCGCGTCGAAGAAACCGCCGATCATCAGGTCGGCCTCCTTGGTGCCGCGATGCCAGCTGCGGAACTTCAGGCGTTTCAGGCGAGTGGCGTGATCCATCGACAATCCAGTGCGAATAGCCCGGCGGTCGCCGACCTGGCCTCGCAAAGTGGTACTTTGCGGGGACCCATGGCCACGCGCGTCGGGTGGGGTATAGCGGTCATGTAGTCATGCGCCCCGATATCCTCAATCCGCTGTTCGCCGAGGTCACCGCTCTCAAGGGGGTGGGTCCCGGCCTCGCCAAGCCGCTCGACCGGCTCGGCCTCGCCCGCGTCGTCGACGTCGCCTTCCATCTGCCGAGCGGCTGGATCGACCGCCTGCCGCGCGAGGAGCTCGACGCGGCCGACGCCGGCCGCATCATCGCTATCACATTGATTCCGCGCGATTATCGCACCAGCACCGGTCGCGGCCCGACGCGGATGCAGGCCACCGACGCGGCCGGCAATTGCGTGAACTTAGTGTATTTTGGCGGGTCGTCGGGCTGGGTGAAGAAGCTGCTGCCGCTCGGTGAGCCGCGCCGCGTTTCCGGCAAGCTGGAAAGCTATGGCGACACGCTCCAGATCATCCATCCCGATCTCGGCGAACCCGACGAGGTGTTCCGCGAGCGCGAGGCGATCTACCCGCTGTCCGAGGGGCTGACCTCGCGTCGCCTCGCCGGTTTCGCGGGCCAAGCGATCGAGCGCGCGCCCGAACTGGCCGAATGGATCGAACCCGGCCTCAAGGCGAAGCGCGGCTGGCCCGACTGGCGCGAGGCGTTGCAGCGCATCCACGCCGACCCTGCCGACAAGATCGCCCGCGAACGCCTCGCCTATGACGAGATCTTCGCCAACCAGCTCGCGATGACGCTGGTGCGCGCCGACACCCGCAAGCGGCGGGGCAGGGCGCTGGTCGGCGACGGCCGGCTGCGCGACATGCTGCGGCTGCCCTATACGCCAACCGGCGCGCAGACGCGCGCGGTGGCGGAGATCGAGGGCGACCTCGCGCAGACCGCGCCGATGCTGCGCCTGCTGCAAGGCGATGTCGGCTCGGGCAAGACCTTGGTCGCGGCGATGTCGCTGCTGATCGCGGTCGAGGCGGGCGCGCAGGGCGCGATGCTCGCCCCCACCGAAATCCTCGCGCGCCAGCATTACGAGAGCCTGCGCAAATTGCTCGCCGGCCTGCCGATCGAGATCGCGGTGCTCACCGGCCGCGACAAGGGCAAGGCGCGCGAGGCGACGCTGATGGCGCTCGCCAGCGGCGAAATCGACATCCTCGTGGGCACCCACGCGATCTTCCAGGATGCGGTCGGCTACAAGGATCTGGGGCTGGCCGTGGTGGACGAACAGCATCGCTTCGGGGTCGCGCAGCGCATGTTGCTGCAGGCCAAGGGCAAGGCGCCGCCGCACCTGCTGGCAATGACCGCGACGCCGATCCCGCGCACGCTGACGCTCGCGCAATATGGCGAGATGGACGTCAGCCGGCTGGACGAAATGCCGCCCGGCCGCGAGCCGATCGAAACGCGTGTCGTCTCCGAGGACCGGCTCGACGAGGTGATCAACGCGATCGGCCGCCATATGGCCGATGGCGGGCAGGCCTATTGGGTCTGCCCCCTGGTCGAGGAAAGCGAGAAGAGCGACCTCGCCGCCGCCGAGATGCGCGCCGAGACGCTGCGCAACCGCTTCGGCGAGCGGATCGGCGTCGTTCACGGCCGGATGAAGCCCGCCGAAAAGGACGCGGTGATGGAGGCGTTCGCCGCCAACCGGCTGAGCGTGCTCGTCGCGACGACGGTGATCGAGGTCGGCGTCGACGTGCCCAATGCGACGCTGATCGTCATCGAACATGCCGACCGGTTCGGGCTCGCGCAGCTCCACCAGCTCCGCGGCCGGGTCGGGCGTGGCGGCGGGCTGTCGCGCTGCCTGCTGCTGCGCGGCGCATCGCTCAGCGAGACCTCGCGCGCCCGGCTCGCGCTGATGCGCGAGAGCAACGACGGCTTCCGCATCGCCGAGGAGGATCTGCGCCTGCGCGGCGGCGGCGAACTGCTCGGCACGCGCCAGTCGGGCGAGGTGACGTTCAGGTTGGCGCTGCCCGAGATGCTCGCCGACCTGCTGCAATGCGCGCAGGACGACGCGAGGCTGCTGATCGACCGCGACGGCGGGCTGGAGGGGCCGCGCGGGCAGGCGGCGCGCGTGGCGCTGTATCTGTTCGACCGGGATGCCGGGGTGGCGCTGCTGCGGTCGGGCTGAGGTGCCTTACCGAGCGTTCCGTGTCCTCCCCGCAGGGCAGGCTAACCGCATATGGCGGCGCGGATCGGGTCCGATCGGCTTTTACATCAGATCCGTCACTCCGGACGTGTTCCGGGGTCCACCCCGCCGCGTGAGACGTGTCGAACCAAGCCCTTCTCCTCGCCGCAGAGTGGACCCCGGAACAGGTCCGGGGTGACGGAGTGGGCTTGGACGTCGACGCGCGCGATAGGCGACGGCCCTGCCCGCCAGGGGGCACCGCGCAGCGGTGACGGAGGGGGGGAGAGGGCGGGAGCCCTACGATCAGGCTCCCAGGAACCGCTACCCTGCCATTGCCCCCAGCACGGCATGATAGCGGTTCGCGGGGATCGGCCGCTCAAGCTGGCAGCCGATCCTTCCACCCAGCGCCCAGCGCACGGTGGCGCGCACGTCGCCCACGGCGGGCAGCCGGATGAAGAGCCAGTCGCCGGCACCCACCGCCACGTCGCTGCGGATCATCAGACCCGATGGCGACAGGTTGACGATCAGCACCGAAACGCGCCGCTGGTCGGCCAGCATCGCGCTGCTGCGGTGATGCACCTCGTCGCGCGGTTCGCTGCGGTCGTCGGACAGGTTCGTCGCTGCAATCACCACACCCAGGCTCCTCCGAAACGACCCCATGACCATTTCGGACATAACCCTAGGTGGCGAGGCGTTTACAACTGCTTACCGTGTCGGGGTGAGCAGACCGTGCAGCTTCTTGCCCGCCGACACGCGCACCTCGGCATCGCCCAGCGCGATCGTCGCGCCTTCGTCGCTCACCTTCTCGCCGTCGACGCGCGCGCCGCCGCCGGCGATCAGCCGCCGCGCCTCGCCCTTCGACTTGGCGAAGCCGAGCGCGACCAGCGCATCGACCACCGCGATCGAGTCGCCCGACACCGCGACGCTCGGCAACGCATCGCCGCTCGCGCCCTCCTCGAAGGTGCGCCGCGCCGTCTCCGCCGCCAGCTCCGCCGCGGCGCGGCCGCGGCACATCGCGGTCGCCTCGTTGGCGAGTACCTTCTTCGCCTCGTTGATCTCCGCGCCGGGCAGCGCCTCGAGCCGGGCGATCTCGTCGAGCGGCAGGTCGGTGAACAGCCGCAGGAAGCGGCCGACGTCGCGGTCGTCGGTGTTGCGCCAGAATTGCCAGTAATCGAAGTGCGGCAACTGGTCCTCGTGCAGCCACACCGCGCCGGCCATCGTCTTGCCCATCTTGCCGCCGTCGGCAGTGGTGATCAGCGGTGTGGTGACGCCGAACACCTCGGTGCCGTCCATCCGCCGCGCCAGCTCGATCCCGTTGACGATATTGCCCCATTGATCGCTGCCGCCCATCTGCAACCGGCAGCCGGCGCGCCGCGACAGCTCCAGGAAGTCATAGGCCTGGAGGATCATATAGTTGAATTCGAGGAAGCTCAGCGACTGTTCGCGGTCGAGGCGCAGCTTGACCGAATCGAACGACAGCATCCGGTTGACCGAGAAATGCTGGCCGACATCACGCAGGAAGGGGATGTATTCCAGCCGGTCGAGCCATTCGGCATTGTCGACCATCACCGCGTCGGTCGGTCCGTCGCCGAAGGTCAGGAAACGTTCGAAGATGCGCTTGATCGAGGCGACATTGGCCTTGATGCCGTCCTCGCCGAGCAATTTGCGCGCCTCGTCCTTGAAGCTGGGGTCGCCGATCTTGCCGGTGCCGCCGCCCATCAGCACGATCGGCTTGTGCCCGGTCTGCTGGAGCCGGCGCAGCAGCATGATCTGCACGAGGCTGCCGACGTGGAGCGACGGCGCGGTCGGGTCGAAGCCGATATAGCCCGGCACCACCGTCTTCGTCGCGAGCGTATCGAGCGCGGTCGCGTCGGTCAGCTGATGGATGTAGCCGCGCGAGGCGAGCGTGCTGAGCAGGTCGGACTGGTAGGTCATCCGCGCCGGTTAGCAAGCGACGCGCCGCCCGTCACCCTCCAGGCGCAGGTGGGGATCGCGGGTGCAGGTCTGCTTCCCCCCGGAGAACAGCACGAGCCGCATTGCCACGCGGTCCATCGCCGCCGCCAGACACCCGGCCGGGTGGAAGGCGCCGCGGACGCGCCACCTCTGCGTTCTCCGCGCTTCAGCGCGACCACGGTCTTCTTCTGCCACGCGCCCTCACAGGGGAACGGCGATCCTCGCCCGCAAACCGGTCAGCGCCGCGGCAGCTGGCTCTGCGGATCGACCGGCGTGCGCCCCTTGCGCAGCTCGAAGTGCAGCTCCGGTCTGTCGGCGAAGCCGGTATCCCCCGACAGCCCGATCGTCTGGCCGCGCTTGACGCTCTGGCCCCGCTGGACGAGCAGCTTGGAGGCATGCCCGTAGACGCTGGTCCAGCCGTTGCCATGGCGGATGATGATCAGCCCGCCGAGCGCCGCGATGCCATCGCCGGCATAAGCGACGACGCCGTCGGTGGTGGCATGGATCGGCGTCGACACCGGCACCGCGATCTTGATGCCGTCGTTGCGCTCGCCGCTCTTGCCCGGGCCGAAGCGACGGACGACTTTGCCCTCGACCGGCCAGACGAAGCCGCCCTGCAACCGCGCCGGCGCCGCCACGACGGCGGTCGGCGGCAGCACCCGGCCGGGGTTGGCGACCGGCCTGGCGGGGGCTTGGCGCGGCGCCACGGCGGGCTCGCCGCCGGTCAGGATATCGTCGATGTCGAGCTTGAACGCGGCGGCGCGGTCGGACAGGCTCGGCGGCCGCGCGGGATCGCCGGGGATCAGCACGCGCTGACCGGCGCGCAGCACATAGGGTTCCTCGAGCTGGTTGGCGCTGACGATCCGCGACCATTCGACGCCATAGGCGCGCGCGATGGCGATGCCGGTCTCGCCGGGGCGGACGAGATGATAGCGACCGCCAGGGATGGTCAGCCGCTGGCCGGCGCGGATCGTATAGGGCGGCTCCAGCCGGTTGGCGCGCGCGATCGCCTCCGATCCCGCGCCGGTGCGCTCGGCGACGCGGCGCAGCGAATCACCGGGGGCGACGACATAGCTCTGGTCGGGCACGACCCTGGCGTCGGGGCTGACCGGTCGCGCCTCCCACGCCGGGCGCGCGGTGCGCGGCATCGCCACGTCGCCGCGCGGCGGTGCCGCTTCCCGGACGGGTGCGGCGGGGCGGGGGCGCCGCTCGGCACGGGACGGGCGCTCGGCACGGGGCGGCGGCGCGGCATCCTGCGGCGGCTCGCGCCACGGCGCGTTGCGTTGCGGCAGCGGCGCGGGCGGTGGCGCCGCCTGCGGTGGCGGCTCGACGCTGGGGATGCAGGCGGACAGCGTCAGGCCGGCGAACGCCAGGCTGTATGCGATCCGCTCCCGCCGCATGCGGTCAGCGCTTGGGTTCGAGCAGTTCCAGCCCGCCGAGATAGGGCCTCAGCACCGCCGGCACCGCCACGGCACCGTCGGCCTGCTGGTAATTCTCCAGCACCGCCACCAGCGTCCGCCCGACCGCCAGCCCCGAACCGTTGAGCGTGTGGACGAAGCGCGTCGTCTTCTCGCCCTCGGCACGGTAGCGCGCGTTCATCCGCCGCGCCTGGAAGTCGCCGCAGGTCGAGCAGCTCGAAATCTCGCGATACGTGTCCTGCCCGGGCAGCCAGACCTCCAGGTCATAGGTGCGCCGCGCGGTGAAGCCCATGTCGCCCGCGCACAGCAGCATCCGCCGATAGGGCAGGTCCAGCGCGTCGAGGATTGCCTCGGCGCAGCCGGTCATCCGCTCATGCTCCGCCTCGGACGCGTCCTCGGGGACGATCGACACCATCTCGACCTTGTCGAACTGATGCTGGCGGATGTAGCCGCGCGTGTCGCGCCCGGCCGCCCCCGCTTCCGACCGGAAGCACGGCGTCAGCGCCGCGAAGCGCAGCGGCAGCTCGCCCGCGGGCAGGATCGCCTCGCGCACGATATTGGTCAGCGACACTTCGGCGGTCGGGATCAGCCAGCGGCCGTCGGTGGTCCGGAACAGATCCTCGGCGAACTTGGGCAATTGCCCGGTGCCGAACACGGCTTCGTCGCGGACGAGCAGCGGCGGCGCCACCTCCTCGAAGCCATGGTCGCGGGTCAGCGTGTCGAGCATGAACTGGCCGAGCGCGCGTTGCAGCCGTGCCGCGGCCCCGCGCACCAGCGTGAAGCGCGCGCCGGCGATGGCGACCCCGGTCTCGAAATCGAGGCCGAGCGCCGGTCCGATCGCGTCATGCTCCCTGACCGGGAAGGCGAAGCCGGGCGGCGTGCCGCGCTGGTGGACGACGACGTTGCCGCTCTCGTCCTCGCCCGCGGGCACGTCGGCAGCGGGGCGGTTGGGCAGCGCGGCGAGCGCGGCGTTCAGCCGGTCCTCGGCCGCCGCCTCCGACGCTTCGAGCTGGGGCAGCAGGTCCTTGAGCGCGGCGACCTCGGCCATCAGCGCCTGGGCGCGCGCCTCGTCCTTCTGCGCCTTGGCCTGGCCGATCTGCTTGGACAGATCGTTGCGGCGGGTCTGCGCGTCCTGCGCGGCGGCGATCGCGGCGCGGCGTTCGTCGTCGAACGCGAGCAGCGTGGCCGCCTGCGGGGCGACGCCGCGGCGGGCAAGGGCGGCGTCGAAGGCGGCGGGATCGTCCCGGATGGCGCGGATGTCGTGCATGATGCGGCGGCTATGCCGACGCGCTCTCCGCCGCGCAAGTCGGCAACCCCAGCGGCCCCGGCGGCGTTGACCCGTCGAGTCCAACGATCAGGAGTAACGCCATGCAGGTTCCCCACAACGCCTTCGTACTGGTCGCCGACGGGCGTAAGGCCTTGTTCTTCCGTAACGAAGGCGATGCCGAATTCCCCAACCTGCGGGTCGAACACGCGCAGGAACAAGCCAATCCGGCCGACCGCGACCAGAAGACCGACGCCGCCGGCGGGGCCAGCTCGACGCAGATGGGCACGATGGGCGAGGTCGATTTCCACCAGCAGGAGGAGGATCGCTTCGCCGCCGACACCGCCGACATGCTCAAGCGTCGCGCGCTCGCCAACGAGTTCGATTCGCTGATCATCGTCGCGCCGCCCAAGACGCTCGGCGAATTGCGCCGTCACTATCACAAGGAGGTCAGCAGCCGGTTGACCGGCGAACTGGCCAAGGACCTGACCGGCCATCCGGTGCCGGACATCGAAAAGGCGCTCAGCGCCGCCTGACGCAGGGCGGCCTGACGCTTGAAGGGGTGCCGGACGTGGGTCCGGCGCCCCTTTGCGTATCTTGCGCTCAGGCCGCCTGTGGCTTGGCGAAGCGCTTGCGGGCGATCAGTGCGGCTGCCGCGGCGCCGAACAGCAGCACCATCGGTGGTGCGGGCACTGGCGCGGGCGGGCCGCCCGATGATCCCGGCGGACCCGGCGGCGGACCGCCGTGGTGACCGCTCGACGTCCAGCCCCCGTTCGACGACCAGCCGCCGCTGGTGCTCCAGCCCTTCGAACTCGAACCATAATTGCCCTGATTCTGATTCTGATTTTGGTTCTGGTTCTGGTTCTGGTTCTGGTTCTGGTTGTTGGTGTTGTTGTTCGAATTGCTGTTGTCGATGTCGACGTTGGCGCCGCCGGTCGAGCTGCTCGTCGAGGACGAACTCGACACATTGCCGGACGACGAACTGGAGACGTTGCCGGACGACGACGAACTGCCCGACGAGGAACTGCTGGTCGAGGTCGATCCGCCGCTCGACGTCGACGAGATCACGACGCTGCCGCTCGATCCCGACGAGCCGCCACCGAAGAAGCCTCCTCCGAACCCGCCGCCGAACCCCCCGCTGCCGCCGACCACCACGGGCACGCCACCGCCACCGCCGCCGACGAAGCCCTGCGATGCGGGCAGGGGGACCGGCACCGGCGCCGCCTGGCTCGCCACGGTGACCACCGTCGGTGCGCAGCTCGTCGTCGTGGTCGTCACGACGCGGCGGCGCACGCCCTGGCGCTGGACCGCGGCGACCTGTCGCCGGACGATGACGCGCTTCTTGACCTGCTTGACATAGGCGGGCCGGTTCGGCCGCTCGGCGACATGCACCGCCCCGCCACCGATCAACGCTCCTCCGCATGCGCAGGCGCACAATTTCGCCAATGCCATCCTGACGGACATAAGGTCTCTTTCCCGTTGCTGGCGCCGATGCCCCAGAATCGCGCTCGCAGCCGCGCGGTGCTGCCATAGGACCAAGCGCCGAAGATATCGCTAAGTGCAAGAACCTTCGGCGGATTGTTGCGGCGATATCGGGTTTTCACCACCCTGATGCGTCGCCAACGCCGTTAACGTACCAGAGTGGAACAGATGTTGCCTCCGCCGTTTACCATGCCCGGTTCGTCGCGGCAGTGCAGCAATCACAGGACCGATGTGGTGCAATAAAAGAACGCAGGCACGTACGATTCGGTAACTGTCATCGCTTGTGGTTCCTCTCCGGCGCGATTATAGGCGCTTCAACCATTTGGGGGCGGCCCCGAGGTCATCATGGGGCCGGAGGGAGAGTGGTATGGCAACGCAAGTCAGTCAGATCGACGATGTAACGACCAATCCGCCGGCGGCCAACGATGCCGACGATGGCTATCGGCCCAGCGCCGACGAACCGTTCATGAGCCTGCGCCAGCAGGCGTATTTCCGCAACAAGCTGCTGCGCTGGAAGGATGCGATCCTGCAGGACGCGGCCGGTACGCTGAACCAGCTGCAACTGGACTCGCTACGCGAGGCCGACCTCACCGACCGCGCGTCGAGCGAGACCGACTGGTCGATCGAGCTGCGCACCCGCGATCGCCAGCGCAAGCTCGTCTCGAAGATCGAGGCGGCGATCCGCCGCATCGACGAGGGCGAATACGGCTATTGCGAAGTGACCGGCGAACCGATCAGCCTGGGCCGGCTGGAGGCGCGTCCGATCGCGACGATGACGCTGGAGGCGCAGGAACGGCACGAGCGCAACGAGAAGATCTCGCGCGAGGATTGAACCGCCGCGGGTGATTGACGTTTTCGTTACTTCCCGACTCTTAGGTGCTGGTGCCGATGCGGCACCGGTCATACAGGCTTCGTTTATGGACAGCTTTTCCCACGACCCGTTCGACAGGTCCGATGCGGCCGGCGGATCGCAGCGAAGCCAGACGCGCGACAGCCTGTTCCTCATGGCACCGCTGCGCTTCGAGGAGGAAGACACCGTCCGCGACGTGCGCGTCCGCAACCTGTCGGAGGGCGGGCTGATGGTCGACTGTGCCCGCGTCAAGGAGCCGGGCACCGCGGTGACGCTCGACCTGCGCGGCATCGGCAAGGTCACCGGAAAGGTCGCTTGGTGCACCGAAGGGCGGATCGGCATCGCGCTCGATTCGCCGATCGATCCGAAGAAGGCGCGCAAGCCGGTCAGTGGGGCGAAAACGGCCTGAGAGCGGGCATTGCGGCGCGTCAGGAGCGTCGCATGACGCCCCTGCAAAAAGCCCCTCCGCGAAGGGAGGGGCCGGCTGGGCCTAGAGGCCGTTCAGCTCTTCCTTGAGCTTCAGCTTCTTGCGTTTCAAATCATAGAGGAGCGCGGCGTTGGGCAACGGGCGGTGGGTTTCGTCGGCGATGCGGCTTTCGAGCGCGGCATGCTTGGTCTCCAGAGCCTGTTGATGCGTCGTCTGCATTTCGGTGTCCTCCTGATGCATGCGTGTTGGGGGACTGAGTAAACCATCGAAGACGTTAAAAGTCCTCATCGAAATGCGGTGAACGCGATTAGCCGAGTGGCTGCGTGCGACGACTTGGTCCGGCGTCGCGGCTGGGCTAGGGGAGCGCCCAGGCGGCAGGGAATTAGGCATGGACGAAGCACAGATCATCGCCCGGCTCGACGCGTTGCGCACCGAACATCGCGATCTGGATGCTGCGATCGACGCGCTCACCAGCACCGGCGTGCCCGATCAGTTGCAGGTCGCACGGCTCAAGAAGCGCAAGCTGCGGCTGCGCGACGAGATTGCCAATTGCGAGGATCAGCTGATCCCCGACATCATCGCCTGACGGCTTTTTCTGTCCCGACCGAATCACTTCGGCACAACTGGGACCATTATGGCATCTGTCCAAGCCGCGGGGCCTGTGCCACCCCATCGCCATGACCCGCCGCAGCAGCGAATCGCGCCTCCACGATCGTCTGATCGACTCGCTTTATACCGATGCGATGCTGCTCGCCGACGAGGCGCGCGCCTATTTCGACACTATTGGCCGCGCCGAGCGCGAGACGCTCGATCCGCTGATCCGCGTCGGTTTCTCGTGTGAATCGCTGAAGGTGACGACGCGGCTGATGCACGTCATCGCCTGGCTGCTGACCCAGCGTGCCGTCGATGCCGGCGAACTGAAGCCGCGCGAGGCGCTCGACCCCACCCGTCGTCTCGGCCACGCGCCGCAGTTCGACGTCGACCTCGTGCGGGCGCTGCCCGCGCGCGCGCAGGGGCTGGTCGCGGCAAGCGCCAACCTCCACCGCCGCGTCGGCCTGCTCGACGACGCGCAGGAACAGCAGCACACGCCAAGCCCCGTCCACCGCCTGCACGACCGCCTCGCTTTGGCGTTCTGAACGCCGCGTTCGCGTCCGTCCCTCGCGCAGCCGGGGCGATTGCATAGGAGCGTTGGGTTGGGTCCGCCGCGTCCCCAACCCACCCCGTCACCCCGGACCTGTTCCGGGGTCCACTCTGCGGCGAGGCGAAGGGCTTGATTCTACACCGTTCGGTTGCGGCCCGGTGGACCCCGGAACAAGTCCGGGGTGACGAATCTCACAAGGAACCGATCGAAACTCGCATCCACTGTCGCACACTCCTCGGCCCGCTAAAAGCGCCGGCGCGTGCGACGAGGGTGCGTCCCGTTAAAGTGCCATGTCGTCCGCCGCTCAGCCGAGCAGGCGCGCCTTTGCCGCGGCATATTCGGTCGCGAACCGGTCTACGCGATCGGCGACGCTCTCGACCCGGTCGATCACGCCGATGCCCTGGCCCGACCCCCAGATGTCGCGCCACGCCTTGGCCTTGTTGCCTTCGCCGCCGCCGAAGTTCATCGTCTTGAGGTCGCCCTCGGGCAGATTGTCGGGGTCGAGCCCGGACTTGGCGATCGAGCTGCGCAGGTAATTGCCATGCACGCCGGTGAACAGGTTGGAATAGACGATGTCCGCCGCGCGGCTGTCGACGATCGACGCCTTATAGTCGGGCGCGGCATTCGCCTCGGTGGTCGCGATGAACGGCGAGCCGATATAGGCGAAGTCGGCGCCCATCGCCTGCGCGGCGAGGATCGCGCCGCCGCTGGCGATCGAGCCGGAGAGCGCCAGCGGCCCGTCGAACCATTGCCGGATCTCCTGCACGATCGCGAACGGCGACAGCGTGCCGGCATGGCCGCCCGCGCCCGCCGCGACCGCGATCAGCCCGTCCGCGCCCTTGTCGATCGCCTTGCGCGCGAACCGGTCGTCGATCACGTCGTGCAAGGTGATGCCGCCCCAGCCGTGCACCGCCGTATTGAGGTCCTCGCGTGCGCCGAGCGAGGTGATGACGATCGGCACCTTCCATTTGGCGCAGGTGGCGAGGTCCTGCTCCAGCCGATCGTTCGACTTATGGACGATCTGGTTCACCGCGAACGGTGCCGCGGGCGCCTCCGGGTGGTCGCGATCGTGCGCCGCCAGTTCCTCGGTGATGCGGTGGAGCCATTCGTCGAGCAGCGCCTGCGGCCGCGCGTTAAGCGCCGGGAAGGAGCCGACGATTCCCGCCTTGCACTGCGCGATCACCAGCTCCGGGCCGGAGATGATGAACAGCGGCGAACCGATCACGGGCAGGCGCAGACGGTTGAAAATCGGGGGTGTCATGGCGGCGGCTTCCTCTCTGGATCGGTTGTTTAGCGCAACTGATCGGCCTGTCCAGCAAGGCCCATCTTGCCCGCGCCGAACAAAGGCGTATGGCCCAATGATACAGTGTTTCCGGAGTGTGTCCTTCCATGAAGCTAGCCATTGCCGCCGCCCTTGCTCTGACCGTCTCCACCCCTGCGCTTGCCGCGGGCAGCCTGCCCGCGACGGTGGTGCCGGTGCTCTATGACATCACCGTTGCGCCGAACGCCCAGGCGATGACCTTCACCGGCAGCGAGACGGTGGAGATCGACGTCAAGGCGGCGACCGGCACGATCACGCTCAACGCCGCCGATCTGGCGGTCGCCGCCGCCACCTTCGACGGCAAGGCGGTGCCCTTCGCGCTCGACAAGGACAAGCAGCAGCTCGTGCTGACGCTGCCCGCGGCGGCGAAGGTCGGTCGCCACACCGTCGGCTTCCGCTGGAGCGGCAAGATCAACCAGTCCGCCGCCGGCCTGTTCGCGATCGACTATACCAACCAGGACGGGTCGAAGGCGCGGATGCTCGCGACCCAGTTCGAAGCGCCCGACGCCCGCCGCTTCGCGCCGATGTGGGACGAGCCCGCGTTCAAGGCGAAGTTCCGGCTGAAGGCGACCGCGCCTGCCGGTCAGCTCGCCTTCTCGAACATGCCCGCCACCTCGGTGGCGAAACAGGCGGACGGCACGCAGCTCTACAGCTTCGCCGAGACGCCGGTGATGTCCAGCTATCTGCTCTACCTCGGCATGGGCGATCTGGAGCGCAAGACGGTGCAGGCCGGCACCGTCGAGATCGGCGTCATTACCCGGCGCGGCGTGGTCGATCAGGGCGATTACGCGCTCGCCGAGGCGAAGCGGCTGCTGCCCTATTACAACAGCTATTTCGGCCAGCCCTATCCGCTGCCCAAGCTCGACATGGTCGCCGGCCCGGGCTCCAGCCAGTTCTTCGGCGCGATGGAGAATTGGGGCGCGATCTTCTATTTCGAGCCCGAATTGCTGTTCGACCCCAAGCGCGCCACCGAGAGTGGCAAGCAGCGCATCTTCACCGTCGTTGCGCATGAGATGGCGCACCAATGGTTCGGCGACCTCGTGACGATGCAATGGTGGGACGACCTGTGGCTCAACGAGGGGTTCGCCTCGTGGATGGAGAACAAGTCCGCTGCCGATCTCAACCCGGCGTGGAAGGCGGATGCCGCCGCGGTGTCCAGCGACCGGGAGGCGGCGATGGGCATCGACGCGACCGCCGCGACCCACCCGATCATCCGCAAGATCGAGACCGTCGACCAGATTGGCGAGGCGTTCGACGGCATCACCTATTCGAAGGGGCAGGCGGTCATCGGCATGCTCGAATCGACGCTCGGCCCGGATACGTTCCGCGACGGCATCCGCCGCTACATGGCCAAGTACAAGTTCGGGAACACCGTGACCGAGCAGCTCTGGGCCGAGCTGTCGGCGGCGGCGGGCCAGCCGGTGGCGGAGATCGCGCATGGCTATACGTTGCAGGGCGGCGTGCCGCTGGTGACGCTGACCGGCGCGCGCTGCACCGGCGGCACCACCACCGCGACGCTGGCGCAGGGCCGGTTCGGCCTCGACGAGGCATCCAAGGCGCCGCAGACGTGGAAGGTGCCGCTGGTCGTGTCCACGCTCGGCGGCGGCGAGACCCGGACGATCGTCACTGGTCCGGCGACGACCGTGTCGGTCAAGGGCTGCGGAACGCTGCTGCTCAACAAGGGCAAGGGCAGCTATACCCGCGTGCTTTACGACCAGCCCGGGCACGACGCGCTGGTGCGCGACTATACGCGCCTGCCGCTCGAAGACCGGCTCGGCACGCTCGCCGATGATTATGCCCTTGCCGCAGGGGGATATCAGGACCTGTCGCGCTATTTCGCGCTGATGGGTCAGGTCGGCGCCAATGCCGATCCGCTCGAATGGTCGCTGGTGTCGGGCCGGCTCGGCAGCCTCAACGGCATGTTCGAACGGACCGCGCTGGCCGCGCCGCTGCGCGCCCGCACGGTCGCGATCCTCAGCCCCGTGCTGCAACGTATCGGCTATACCGCCCGGCCGGACGAATCGCCGCTGGTCAGCAACCTGCGCGAGAATCTCGTCGGCCAGCTCGGGTATAACGGCGATCCCGAGGTGCTGCGCCAGGCGCGCAGCTATGTCGCCAAGCTGCCGACCGATCCGACCGCGATCCCGCCGGCGATCCGCCAGCCGATCCTCGCCACCTTCGCGTCCAACGCGAGCGCGGCCGACTGGGACCTGTTGCTGCGCCTGACCAAGGCGGAGACCAATCCGGTCGCCAAGAACCGCTTCGTCTCGCTGCTCGGCTACGCCAGGGACGATGCGCTCGCCGCCCGCGCGCTCGATCTGCTCAAGACCGACACCTTCACCGCGCCGCAGCGCGCCGCGCTGCTCCGCTCGATCTCGGGCGAGCATCCGGACATGGCGTTCGACTGGGCGGTGGCGAATCGCGCGCTGGTCGAGGGCTTTATCGAGGAAAGCAGCAAGGCGAGCTTCATCGTCGGGCTCGGCGGCGGCTCGGTCGATCCGAAGATGCCGGAGAAGATCACGGCCTTCGCCGCGACGATGCCGGAAACGTCGCGCGGTCCCGCCAAGCGGGTCGTGTCGGGTATCGCGGTCCGCAAGGCGGCGACCGAGCGGCTGCGCCCCGCGGTTCAGACCTGGCTCGGCCAGGGCGCGTGAGGGAAGGGAGCGGCCGTGGGTGCGGCCGCTCCTTTCGTCGGATCAGCCGCCGCTGCGGGCGGGGATGCCGGTGACGTCCGCCATCCCGTCGTCGCCGAGCGCGACCAGCCAGGCGCTGCCCTCGATGCAGCGCACCGCCCACACGGGCTTGCCCTTGCGATCGGCCTGACGGGCGACCCCGGCGATGCCCTGGCACGGCTGTTTGGCATCGTCGATCGCGCGGTAGAGCACGCCGTTGAGCTGCCGCGGCGGCAGCGCGGTGACCTTGGCGATATAGCCGGTCTCCTTCGGCGCGGGGCTGGCGGTGTTGGTCGGTTGCGGTTGCGGTTGCGACCCGCAGCCGGTCAAGGCCGCGGCCAGCATCAGCATCATTCCATTACGCATTGCCGTCTCCATGGTCCTGTTGCCGCAGACATAGGCAACGGACACCGGGATCGACAAGGGTCGGCGCCGGCTCAGCGCCAGCCAGTGATCGCCCGGACGCGGTCGACGTCATGCTCGACCATCTGCTGCGTCAGCCGCAGGAACAGCCGCTGCGCCTGCCGCCAGGCGACCGCGCCCGCATGCCGGTCGCGCACGCGATCACCGACGACCAGCCGGCTGCCCCAATCCTCGACCGCCGCCGCCAGATCGTCCGCCATGCCGCCCGGACGGATGACCAGAGAGGGGAAGGGCAGGCGGGACTTCGGCGAGGCGAACAGCCCGTCCGGCTGGGTCGGCGGTGCGAAGAGCAAGGCGCCGGCCACCTTCCGCACGTCATGCGCGGGCGACAGCCGCGCCCACCAGGCGCTCGCCGCGCAGCCCAATCCTTCGGCGACGAGCAGCACGCGCGCATCCGCCTCGCGTACCGCGCGGTCCAGCTTCGCGGCCCAGATGTTGCGCGCGCCCGCTGATCGCGCGTCGAGCGGCACCGCGCCGGAACCGCCGGCCGGCCAGCCGAACATCCGCTGCCAAGCGGGCGTGCCCTCGCCATCGCCGACGGTGACGATCGACAGGCGCGGGTCGGAGAAGGGCAGGGTAGCGATGGCGGTCATGCGCGTCTCTCTCCTCATGGTCGCGGCGGCGATGCCGTCCGCGACTCGGCAGGAGTAGAAGTATGAACGCTTCCTGACGGTGGGCCAGCCCCCATGCCATCGCCCGCGCCGAACCGGGCGGCATGCGCGACGATCATCGCAAGACGGGATAGCCGTATGCGATGGCCGTGTGCTCCGCCGCGCGAACCGGTGCGAGTGCCGTCTCGTCCGCCGGCACGATGTCGCGCAGGAACAGCGCATCGCGGAGGCTCGCCAGCGCCGGGTCGGCGACCGCTGCCGCCAGCGCCGCCCGGATGGCCTGGATCTCCGCGTCGGGCGTCGACCTCGCGGTGACGAAGGGCAGCGCGGTGGTCGATTGCGTGGTGCCCATCACGCGCAATGCGTTGGTTAGTACCGGTTCGTACCTCCGCAGGGCCGCCCAGGTGACGGCATCGACTGCGCCGCAATCCGCCTCGCCACGCACGATCGCTTCGACAGTCGCGCGGTGTGCTCCTGTAACGATCACGTCAGCGAAGAACGCGTCGCCACCAGCAAGCGGCGCCACCACGGCGCGCAACAGGTTCATGCCCGTGTTCGATGTCGGCGCATTGATCGCCACGCGCGCGCCGCGGAACCCGGCGAGCGTGACGCGGCGATCCGCGACGCGCGCCACGATCACGCTGTGATGCGTCGGCCCTTCGCAGCCCGGCACGGCATAGACCGGCAGCGCCACCACCCGCACCGCCGGTGCGCCGGCCGCAGTCAGCGGGTATCCGCAGGCCTGCGCGAGCAACAGGCCGGGATCGTGCCAGATCGTCTCGACCGAACGGGATCGATCGAGCGCATTCGGCACGTCCGCCAGCCCCGCGTCACGCAGCCGCGCGGCGATGGCACGCCACAGGCCGTCGTTCGCCGCCCGCTGCGCCGGATGATCGTACATCCCGAGCGACGCCACCCGGCTCACGCCGGGCGATCCGCGCGATAGGCAGGATGATGCAGATCGTCGTGCGGACTGAACGCGAAACGACGCATCACCTCGCCATAGCCGCGGTAGATGCGCCCACCCTCGGCGAGAAAGCGGGCGCGGTGCGCACGATGATAGTCGGGCAGACGATACCAGGGCAGGCCGGGCCGCTCGTGATGCGCAACGTGGAGATTGTTGTTGAGGAACAGCAGCGCGAACACGCCGCCGCGCTCGACGATCGCGGCATGTGCGGTGGTGGCGAGATCGGCGCGATGCTCGGCATAGCCGCGCAGCAGCGTCAACGCGACACCGGGATAGACGAAGGCGAGCAGATAGGTGGCGACCGACAGTCCCACATGGTCGAGCCAGGCGATCAGCAGCGCCACCCCGGCGAGATGCGGCAGCCAGTCGCGCAGGAGTGCGATCGGAGCCCGCCGCAGCCGCACCAGTTCGCCGCCCAGGAACCGCGCCACGACGATCGCGGGGCCGAACAGCAGCTGCCCGATCAGCGTGGCCTGCACCGCGGCAAGGCGCGGCGCTATGCCATGTCCCTCATGGTAGCGCGATTCCGGATCGGCGGCAGGATCGGTGATCGCGCCGCAGCCATGATGCGCGAGATGCGACCGCCGGTACACCGCATAAGGCAGGTACAGGCTGAGCGGTGGCATGCCGATCGCATCGTTGAGCAGGCGGCGGTTGGTGGGATGACCGTGGATCGTCTCATGCTGCAACGACCCCTGCCAGGCGACGAGCCCCCCGCCGAGCAGTGCCAGAACCGGCAGCGGCAGCAGCGCGTGCCAGGCGGTCACCGCCAGCCAGCCGCCGTAAATCGCTGTAGCAACGGCGATCGTCGGCCAGTCGATGCGCGCCGGCGCGGACCGCTGCGAAGCGTGATGGCGCATAGGGTCTCCTGATGTCCTAAGTTGAACATCCACCCATTTGGTAGGAGTTGGCAAGCCAAGGCTTGCTTGTCACAGAGATTGCTCAACTTCTCGCGCGCGGGCATCGTCAAGCGAAGCGCCGTCGGCTAGCGAGCGCGCGCGGCTCGCGATGGCCGGAACGATGACGGAGCAGAGGAACAATGCCGAAGACGTTGGTCACCGGTGCGGCGGGGTTTATCGGGATGCACACGGCGGAGGCGCTGCTCGCCCGCGGCGGCAGCGTCGTCGGGCTCGACTCGCTCAACGATTACTACGATCCGGCGCTCAAACAGGCCCGTCTCGCCGAACTCTCCGGGCGATACGGGGACCGCTTCACCTTCCTGCACGTCGATTTCGCCGATGCGGCGACGTTGCGCGACGCGCTCGCACCGCATGAGGTCGAACGCATCGTCCATCTCGGCGCCCAGGCCGGGGTGCGCTATTCAATCGATCATCCCGAGGTCTACGGCCAGTCCAACCTGGTCGGCCACCTCAACATCCTCGAACTGGCCCGGACGCGGCGGGTCGCGCATCTGGTCTATGCGTCCTCGTCGTCGGTGTACGGCGGCAACAGCTCGGTGCCCTTCCGCGTCGAGGATCGCGTCGACCGCCCGGTGTCGCTCTATGCCGCGACCAAGCGCGCCAATGAGGTGATGAGCGAAAGCTACGCGCATCTCTATCGCCTGCCGCAGACCGGATTGCGCTTCTTCACCGTCTACGGCCCCTGGGGCCGGCCGGACATGATGATGTGGATATTTACCCGCGCGATGTTCGCCGGCGAGCCGATCCCGGTCTTCAACAACGGCCAGATGGAACGCGACTTCACCTTCATCGACGACATCGTCGCCGGGGTGATCGCCGCGCACGACCAGCCGCCGCCCGACGACGGGCAGGAAAAGGCCGGCGGCAGCGTCGCGCCGCACCGTCTCTACAACATCGGCAACAACCGTTCCGAGCCGCTCGGCCGGGTGATCGGTCTGCTGGAGGCGGCGACCGGCCGGCCGGCGATCCGCCGCGACCTGCCGATCCAGCCCGGCGATGTCGTGCGCACCTTTGCCGACATCACCGCGATCGCCGACGATCTGGGCTATCGGCCGACCACGGCGATCGACGCCGGCGTGCCGCGCTTCGTCGACTGGTACCGCAGGTATCACCGGATCTAGGCGGGATCGACGTTCAGGTTTTTGGAGAAAACGCCACCCGCGCCAGGGAAAGCGCCATCGCATGTGGCGGTAGCTTGGGTCCGCCGCCTTCCAATCCCACCCCGTCACCCCGGACTCGTTCCGGGGGCCACCGGGCCGCGAGAGAACGCTGTCCCATCAAGCCTTTCTCCTCGCCGCAGAGTGGACCCCGGAACGAGTCCGGGGTGACGGGTTAGAGGAGGACGCGGATCGAACCTCATCATCGCAGCCATATTCGTGCGATGGCCCTTACCTTGGCGGGGGAGGAATTGGCCTGAATGTCTGTCCCGCCTCAGGATGCCGCCGCCCAGGGCGCCTTCGCCAGCGCCCTGGCGAAATGGTCGATCAGCACCTGAACGCGGCGCGGCCGCAGCGGGCTCGGCGGGGTGATGAGGTGGAGGCCGAGCGGGGCAACGCTCCACTCGGGCATCGCCACCTCGAGCCGTCCCTCGCGCAGCTCGCGCCAGACGAGGAACTCGGGCTGGAGCGCCAGTCCCTGGCCCGCGAGCAGCGCCGGGTTGAGCATGTCGGCATTGTCGGTCCACACGCGCACCGGCGGCTCGACCGTCTCCTCGCCGAACTGCGGATGGGCGAAGCGCCAGACCCCGCGGCTCGTGCCGCCGGTATAGGCCAAGGCGCAATGATGCTGCAGCTGTGCCGGGTGGCTGGGCCGGCCATGGGTGTCGAGATAGCCGGGGGCGGCGACGAGCAGGATACGGACCGTGCACAGCCGCCGCGCGAGCAACGAACTGTCCTCCAGCGCCGCAATCCGCAGCGCCAGATCGAAGCCCTCGGCGACGAGATCGACGCGCCGGTCGCTGAGCGCGAAGTCGAGCGTAATTTCCGGATAGGCGGCGAGGAACTCGGGCAGCGTCGCGCCGACGTACGCGGTGCCGAACGACAGCGGCGCCGAGATCCGCACCAGCCCGCGCGCGACATCGGACTGTTCCGCCGCCTCGTCCTCCAGCGCCTCGCCCTCCTGCAGGATGCGGCCGGCACGGGCGAGCGCGCTGCGGCCCGCCTCGGTCAACGACAGCCGCCGCGAGGTGCGCGACAGCAGGGCGACGCCGAGCCGCGCCTCCAGCCGCGCGATCGCCTTCGAGACGGTGGGGTTGGCAAGGCCGAGCGCCTGCGCCGCCCCGGCGAAGGAGCCGCGCTCGGCGACCTTGGCGAAGATCGCCCAGGCTTCGAAATCGGGAAGTCGACGTGTCATAAACGGCAATGATGAGATGCCATCATTGCCGTTTCGTCAAGCGACACTCTCCCCCATCTTGGGCTCAACAGGAAGCGTCCCGGCTTCCCCAGGAGACAGACCATGATCGAACGTCGCCCCTTCGCCAGCCTCGGCGGTGCCAACCACGGCTGGCTCGATGCCAAGCATCATTTCTCCTTCGCCAATTACTACGATCCCAAGCGCATGGGCTGGGGCCCGATCCGCGTCTGGAACGACGACACGATCGCCGCCGGCACCGGCTTCCCGCCGCATCCGCACGCCGACATGGAGATCATCACCTATGTCCGCGAGGGCGCGATCACGCATCAGGACAGCCTGGGCAATATCGGCCGCACCGAGGCGGGCGACGTGCAGGTGATGAGCGCCGGATCGGGCGTGCGCCACTCCGAATATAATCGCGAACCCGGCACGACGACGATCTTCCAGATCTGGATCGAGCCCAAGACGCGCGGCGCGGCGCCGTCGTGGGGCGCCAAGCCCTTCCCCAAGGGCGAACGCTCGGGCAAGTTCGTGACGCTCGCCAGCGGGTTCGGCGATGATGCCGATGCGCTGCCGATCCGCACCGATGCGCGTATCGTCGGCGCGACGATCAAGGCGGGCGAGACGGCGGACTATGCGCTGGGTGTCGGCCATCACGCCTATCTCGTCCCGGCAACGGGCAAGGTCGAGATCAACGGCATGGCGCTCGACGCCCGCGACGGTGCGGCGATCGTCGACGAGGCGGTGATCCGCGTCACGGCGATCGAGGATGCCGAGATCGTCCTGGTCGACGCCGCCTAACCCGCCCCGGGGAGCGCATCTTGCGCTCCCCGGCTTCTGCCGCGAAGGTGCATGGATGAGCGACAAGATCCTGATATTCTACGGTTCCTACCGGTCGGACCGGCAGGGCATCCGTCTCGCTGACTATCTGGTCGAGGCGTTCCGCGCGCGTGGTGCCAGCCCGGAGCTGATCGACGCCAAGGCGCTCGACCTGCCGATGCTCGACCGGATGTACAAGGAATATCCGAAGGGCGAGGCGCCGGCGGCGCTCGAGGAGCTTGCGGGCAAGATCAAGGCGGCGGATGCTTTCGTCTTCGTCGCGGGCGAGTATAATTGGAGCGTCCAGCCCGGCCTCAAGAACCTCACCGATCATTTCCTCGAGGAATGGTATTGGCGGCCGGCGGCGATCGCCAGCTATTCGGCAGGGCGCGCCGGCGGTGCGCGCGCCGGCCTCGCGTGGCACGGCATCCTGTCGGAGATGGGGATGATCGTGGTGTCGAGCAGCCTCGCCGTCGGCGGAATCGGCCATGCGCTCACCGCCGAGGCGGAGCCGGTGGGTGAGGGGGGCGCAAGTCTGGCAAAGGCGTTCCCGCGTTTCGCGGACGACCTCGCCTGGTGGACCGCAGCGGCGCGCGCTCAACGCGCGGTGACGGCACCGCCGTACTAAGCCCAAACGTCTCGCCCGTGCGGTGTCCGTTCCCCTGAACCTGCGAAGGTCGCAACCCAACGCTAGGTAGGACGATAGCTCCGACGATCGGGACTCCCCGGACCGGCTATCGAACGTCCGCCGCCTTGCGCTCGGCCCGGAAGCGGTGGAGCAGCGGTTCGGTGTAGCCGTTGGGCTGGCTGACCCCCTCGAATACCAGGGCGCGGGCTGCGCGATAGGCGAGGCTCGTATCCGCATTGCCGTGCATCGGCTGGTAGAGCGGATCGCCCGCATTCTGCACGTCAACCTTCGCCGCCATCCGCGCGAACGCCGCATCGACATCGGCGGCGGACGCGACCCCGTGCAGCAGCCAGTTCGCCATATGCTGCGACGAGATGCGCAGCGTCGCACGATCCTCCATCAGGCCGACGTCATGGATGTCGGGGACCTTGGAACAGCCGATCCCCTGATCGACCCAGCGCACGACATAGCCGAGGATGCCCTGTGCGTTGTTGTCCAGTTCGTCGCGCACCTCGTCCGCCTGCCAGTCGCGGCCCGTGTCGGCGACCGGGATGGCGAGCAGCTCGGCGAGCGGTGCAGGCGCTTCGGTGCTGCGGGCGCGCTGGCGTGCGAAGACGTCGACGCGATGATAATGCGTCGCGTGCAGCGTCGCAGCAGTCGGCGAGGGCACCCAGGCGGTGTTGGCGCCGGTCTGCGGATGGCTGATCTTCTGATCGAGCATGTCGGCCATGCGGTCGGGCGCCGCCCACATCCCCTTGCCGATCTGCGCCTTGCCCGACAGGCCGCAGGCGAGACCGATCTGCACGTTGCGGTTCTCATAAGCGGCGATCCAGGTGCTCGCCTTCATCTCACCCTTCGGGATCATCGGGCCGGCGTGCATCGCGGTGTGCATCTCGTCGCCGGTGCGGTCGAGGAAACCGGTGTTGATGAAGACCAGCCGGTGGCGCACGGCATGGATGCACGCGGCGAGGTTGGCGCTGGTGCGCCGCTCCTCGTCCATCAGCCCGAGCTTGATCGTGTGCCGCGGCAGCGCGAGCAGATCCTCGACCGCGTCGAACAGGCGGTTGGTGAAGGCGGCCTCGGCCGGGCCGTGCATCTTCGGCTTGACGATGTAGATCGCGCCGCTGTGGCTGTTGCGGCCACGATCGTGCAGCGCGATCAGCGCGGTGACGATGGCGTCGAGGATGCCTTCGGGCGCATCGCTGCCGTCGGGCAGGCGGACCGCGGGCGTGGTCATCAGATGGCCGACGGTGCGGACGAACAGCAGGCTGCGGCCAGGCAGCGTCAGCGTGCTGCCGTCGGGAGCGGTATAGACGCGGTCGGCGGCGAGCGTGCGGGTCACCGTCCGCCCGTTCTTGACGAAGCTGGCGGCGAGGTCGCCGCGCATCAGCCCGAGCCAATTGGCATATGCCGCGACCTTGTCGTCGGCATCGACCGCGGCGATCGAGTCTTCCAGGTCGCAGATCGTGGTGAGCGCGCTTTCCAGCCGCACGTCGGCGATGCCGGCGGGGTCGGTGGCGCCGGTCGGGTGGGTGCGGTCGATCGCCACTTCGATGTGCAGGCCGTGGTGGCGAAGGAGCAGGCTATCGCCGGCGCGACCGACCAGCTGCGCCGGGTCGGCAAGCGCGGGCGTGCCGCCGGCCCAGTCGGCCCAGCGACCACCCGCGAGCGGCACGACGTCGTCGAGGAAGCGCTTCGCCCAGGCGACGACCTGCGCCCCGCGCGCCGCGTCATAGCCGCCGGGCGACGGCGCGCCGGGCAGCGCGTCGGTGCCGTAGAGCGCGTCGTACAGGCTTCCCCAGCGCGCGTTGGCGGCGTTGAGCAGGAAGCGGGCGTTGAGGATCGGGACGACCAATTGCGGTCCGGCCATGGTCGCGATCTCCGGATCGACGCCGGTCGGGTCGATCGCGAAGGGGGCGGGCTCGGGGACCAGATACCCGACGTCGGTCAGGAACGCCTGGTAGGTGGCGGGGTCGAAGGCATGGGCCTGATGCCAGGCGTCGATTGCCGCCTGGAGCCGGTCGCGTTCGGCCAGCAGCGCCCGGTTCTCCGGCGTGACGCTGGCGAAGAGCGCGGCGACGCCGGTCCAGAAGGCGGGCGCGGCAAGGCCGGTTCCGGGCAGGGCCTGCTCTTCGATGAAGGCGACGAGCTGGGGGGCGATGGTGAGGCCGGCACGGTCCATAACTTCTCGATCCTCTCGCAGAGGCGGTGAGGCTAGACCGGCCGCCAGCCGTTCGCTAGCCATGAAGATGTTGAAGCACTTTATCGCCTGAGGAACGAATGGCGTTCGATCCCGATTATGCCTTGTTCGTCGCGGTGGCCGATGGCGGCAGCCTGTCGGCGGCGGCGCGCGGCCTCGGCATCTCGCCGGCGATGGTGTCCAAGCGGTTGCAGCGGCTGGAGAACCGGCTGGGCGTGTCGCTCGTGCACCGGACGACGCGCCGGCTGGTGCTGACCGAGGCCGGGGCGCGGTTCCGCGACGATCTGGCCGAGGTGGTCGCCGCGCTGGGGGCGGCGGAGGCGCGGGTGACCGGCGCGCGCGACGCACCGGCGGGGCCGCTGCGCGTATCGGCACCGACCTCGTTTGGGCGGCTGCACGTCGCGCCGCACCTGGGCGCGTTCCTCGCCGCTTATCCTGCGGTCGACCTGCGCTTCGACCTCAGCGATCGCTTCGTAGACCTGCTCGGCGAGCGCGTCGATTGCGCGATCCGCATCGCGCGTGCGGTGCCCGACGCGCTGGTCGCGCATCGGCTCGGCGAGAGCCGGCGTATCCTGTGCGCGGCGCCCGCCTATCTGGCCGACCATGGCCAGCCGGCGACGATCCGCGATCTCGCCCGCCATCGCCTGCTCGCCGCCGACGGGCAGATGCCGTGGCGGCTCGCCGCCGGCAGCCGAAACGTAGCCATCGACCACGTCAGCCATGTGCGCACCAATTCGAGCGAGATGGTGCGCGAACTCGCGCTCGGCGGGGTGGGGATCGCGCTGCGGTCGCTGTGGGATGTCGGCGATGCGCTGCGCGACGGTAGGCTGGTGCGGGTGCTGCCCGATTGGGAGGGATCGGCGGAGGTCGGCATCTTCGCGGTCCACCTGCGCAGCCCGATGGTGTCGGCCGCGGTCGGCGCCTTCGTCGCCTTCCTGCACGGGACGATCGACCCGGCGCGCTGGGAAGAGTGACGGCGGCATGACGCCGAATTCATGGAACATGACGCGTCCGCCACCGCTTGTCGCAGCACGGTTTCGTTACAGGAGTGAGCCATGAAGACGCTGATGTTCCTCGCCGCCGCGACCGCCCTGGTCGGCGCGCAGCCGGCGCTCGCCAAGGGCTGTATCCGCGGTGCCGCCGCCGGCGGCGTCGCCGGCCATTATGTCGGCAAGGGCCATGCGGTCCTCGGCGCGGCCGCGGGCTGCGTCGCGATGCACCACCATTATGCCAAGCAGGCCCGCGCGCAGAAGGCGGCGGCGAAGCAGCGCTAGGGCGGATCGGCGATCGGAGCCTGGGGAGGACTCCTCCCTCTGGGTGGGCCATCGCTTCGGAACGTGTGTTCGAGCCGGTCGCCTTTCCCACCCCGTCACCCCGGACTTGTTCCGGGGTCCACTCTGCGGCTTGGAGAGGGGCTTGATTCGGCACCATTGCCTTGCGGATGGGTGGACCCCGGAACAAGTCCGGGGTGACGGGTCTGATGAGGAAAGCGATCGAACCTCACCGCCTCACCGCCTCACCGCCTCACCGCCTCACCACCTCGGCCATAGGCATCGCCGTGCCCTGAGGGGATGAACGTCGATCCCAATTAAGCTTTCACCCGTGTATCTGGGTGATAACGACCCGGAGCGGTGCGGACCGCTCCGGGTCGTTCGTACGTCGGGGGCAGGTCAGCCCTTCGTCCGCCCGCTGAGTTCGGCGCCGGCCTGGGGATCGAACTTGGCGTTGACGACGATCGCGGTCAGCGAGATCGCCGTCACCGTCCAGAAGGCGAAGGTGAAGTCGGGGAAGGTCACGCCGTCCTCGCCACGCAACAGCATCGACACGTGCAGCGCGGTCGCGCCGATGCAGATGCCGAGCGACAGCATCAGCTGCTGGAACGTCGAATAGAAGCTGGTCGCCGCGCTCATCCGGTCCTTGGCGATCTCGTCATAGGCGATGGTGTTGTAGGCGGTGAACTGGAACGACATCAGGAAGCCCGAGACGACCAGCACCGCGAACACCGCGGGCAGCGGCCACGACGGGTTGAACAGGCCGCAGCAGGCATAAGCGGCGCTGCCCGCCGCGCCCATCACGATCAGGCTGTTGCGGAAGCCGAACCGCTTGAGGATGCGGCGCGCGACCCCCTTCATCCCGAACGAGCCGATCGCCGAGGCGACGGTCATCGCGCCGCTCTGCGCGGCGGTGAGGCCGAAGGCGAGCTGCATCATCAGCGGCAGCAGGAACGGCTGCGCGCCCTGCGTGATCCGCGCCAGCGAGCCGCCGAGCACCGAGAGGCGGAAGGTCGGGATGCGCATCAGCGACAGATCGAGGATCGGATGTTCGGTGCGCCGCGCGTGGCGCCAATAAGCGAAGCCGAACAGCGCGCCGATCGCGACCAAAGTCGCGGCGAGCGGGCCCTCGCCGGGGCGGCTCGCCATCTCGAACCCGAACAAGAGGCAGCCGAGCGCAGCCCCCGACAGCAGGAAGCCGATTGGATCGAACCGGTGCGGCGTGTCCTCGCGCACGTCGGCGATGAAGCGGCCGACCAGGATGATGCCGGCGATGCCGATCGGCAGATTGAGCCAGAAGATCCAGCGCCAGTCGAGATAGGTGACGATCAGCCCGCCGACCGGCGGACCGACGATCGGCCCGATCAGCGCGGGCATGATGAGCCACGACATCGCCGAGACCATGTCGCGCTTGGCGACCGAGCGCAGCAGCACCAGTCGCCCGACCGGCATCATCATCGCGCCGCCGATACCCTGTACGAAGCGCGCGACGACCATCATCTCCAGGCTCGGCGACAGGCCGCAGGCGAGGCTGCCGACGACGAACAGGCCGATCGCGGCGCGGAACACGCGGCGCGCGCCGAACCGGTCCGCCATCGTGCCCGAGGCGGGGATGAACATCGCCAGCGCGAGCAGATACGAGGTGAGCGCGATGCTCATCTCGGGCGCGCGCACGCCGAAGTCGCGCGCCATCGTCGGCAGGGCGGTGGCGAGCACCGTGGCGTCGAGATTCTCCATGAACATCGCGGTGGCGATGATCAGCGCGACGGTGCGGTAGTTGCGGGTGGGTTCGGCACCGCCGGCATGATCGCTGGTCTGGGCGATCGCATCGCCGGCGGGCACGATGCCGTCGCGGACCTCGGCATTGACCGAAGCAATCCCGCGCCGCCGCGGCCTGAGATAGAGGCGCGGATCAAGGACGGCGGGGAGATGGAGGTGCATGCGAGGGGCGGGGCTTTCTACACTGACGGGCCTCTCCGGCGTGCGTGGCCGGGTCGTCTGCATGGGCCTTCGCTGAAGACGATATAGGGACAGGGGCGGCAGGATTGAAGGATGCAGGGGATATTTGATGCAGTTCAGGACGTGCAGGCGGTTGCCACAATCCGCCTGACATCCGTTCGACGCGGGAGGGTGACGATGCCGGGCGGACGGCCCGGCATCGCGCGATCAGTTCGCCTGTTTCCAAGCGCGGACTTGCGCCAAATCAACGTCCTTCGCATAGCACAAAGGCGCATAGCCGCCGCCGCGGCTCCACGCACTGCGGCCGCCGCAGCTCGATCCGTTCCGTGCAGAATTGTACGGACAGGCGCAGGAGCCTGGATATGCCGCGATCGACTGTTTGATGATGCGCTGCTTGATCTGCGCATCGCTGAGGCTGCCGCGGGCATCGGCCGGGGCTGCAATGGCGAGCATCGCAATGGCCGCCGCCATGAAGGCTGGAACGCGGCGCATTAAAATGCGCTCCTCTTGCGAGCCTCGGCGCCAGTGGACGCGCCTGACCAGGAGGGCGCGCGATACGGATCGACCGTCCCGGGCTTGCCAGTATCGGGATTGACGTTCCCCTTGGTGGACCAGTTATCGGATAACGTCCCATTCGGATTGGTCGCGCGATGAGGCGCGACATAGGTCCCGTCCTTTCGGGTGTAGCCCCGCACTGAATGCGAAGATTGGGCCGATGCGGATACGACGATTGTCCCGCACAGCAACGCACCGACGAATAAATGCAGCTTCACATGCCTCTCCTTCAACGTGATGGCATGTGATCGGTGACGGGATGCGGCTAATAAGAGGTTACGCCGCCAATACTTTGAAGGTGTGTAATCTGTTCATTATGCTTGATTGGCAAATCTCGGGTGGTGCAGGCCAGATCAACAGCACAATCCCGTCGATCGTATCCATTATACGTCGGGCGAAGCGGTTTGTTTTCAGAAGTCGCCAATTTGCTTGGTACATCGGGAATGGCTGTCGCGGCGTAGGAGACACGTACCTTCGATGCCGGTCAGTCCTTCACTTCAACGTCCGCGCCGCGGCGAGCGCGCGTTCGCGGCCTTCGCGGTGGCCGATGATCTTGGCGGGGTAGGCGGCCGGGCGGACGCCGTGCGCGTCGGGATCGTGGATCGTCGCGTCCGACAGGTCGGCGAGTTCCGGTACCCAATCGCGAATATAGTCGGCGGCGTCGAACTTCTCGGACTGGCCGAGCGGCGCCATGATCCGGCCGAACATGTTGGCGTCGACCCCGGTGCCGGCGATCCACTGCCAGTTGACCGAATTGTTGCCGTAATCGGCATCGACCAGACAGTCCCAGAACCAGCGCTCGCCCGCGCGCCAGTCGATCAGCAGGTGTTTGACGAGGAAGCTGGCGGTGATCATCCGCACGCGATTGTGCATCCAGCCCGATCGCCAGAGCTGCCGCATGCCTGCGTCGACAATGGGATAGCCGGTGCGGCCCTGCTGCCAGGCTTTCAGGTCGCGCCGGGCATCGGCGTCGTCGCGCCAGGGCAGCGCATCATATTTGTGGCGGCCGTTGACGCTGCCGTAATCGGGCAGCGCCAGCAGCACGCCCGCGGTGAAGTCGCGCCAGGCGAGTTCGCGCAGGAACGCCGCCGCCTCGGCGCCATGGCCGAGCGCGTGATAGACGGTCCGCGGCGAGATCTCGCCGTGGTGGAGGTGCGGCGAAAGACGGGAGGTGCCGTCTTCCGACGGCAGGTTGCGGCGGCGGTCGTAGGCGGCGACCTCGTCGGGAAAGTCCTGCGCCTTGGCGAGCGCGGCGGCCTCGCCGGGCGTCCAGTCGGTTCCGAAGGCGGTCGACCAGTCGGGCTTGGTCGGCAGGAGCCGCCAGTTGGTGAGCGCGTCGCTCTTCGGCCATCGATCGGGGGCGGGGATGGTGTCGGGCGCGGGCAGGGGCTCTTCGGGCGGCAGCTGCGCCTGCAGCGCGCGCCAGAAGGACGAGAACACGCGGAACGGCGTGCCGGCGCCGGTGGTGATGTCCTCGACGCGCGACAGGCGGTTGCCGTCGTGCAACTCCAGCGTGTCGCCGAGCGCCTCCTCCTGGCGTCGCCACCACGGTTCGTAATGGCAGATCGCGTGGATGCGGGTCGCGCCGGTGTCATCCATCAGCTGCCGCAGGATGGTGACCGCATCGCCGCGTCGCAGGATCAGGCGGCTGCCCTTTGCGGCAAGGTCTTCCCCAAGGGCGGCGAGGCTGTGATGGAGCCACCAGCGTTGCGCTCCGCCGATCGCCCATTTGCCCGGCGCGTCGTCGTCGAGGATGTAGACGGGGATCACGGGGCCGGCATGCGCGGCGGCGACGAGGGCGGGCTGGTCGTGAAGGCGCAGGTCCTGGCGCAGCCACAGCAGGGTCGTTTCGGTCATCGCTGTGCTGAGCGTTCGGGCGCGGTTTGCGGTTCCCGTGGTGGTTGGCGTGGACGTGCGAGGAGGTGTTTGTCCACCCTCCCGTCACCCCCGGCCTCGTTCCGGGGACGGTGGCGCGTGGGCGCGGTTCGCGCTGCGTCGGCCGTGCCGGGCCGGATCGACGTTCAGTCCAATTCCTCCCCCGCCAGGGGGAGGTGGCGCGCCCGAAGGGCGTGACGGAGGGGGAGGTAAGTGACGTCCTCGGTTGCGTGTCCTCCCCCTCCGTCATGCCTTCGGCATGCCACCTCCCCCTGGCGGGGGAGGAATTTTCTTCGGGGCTTGGCTGTCGATCCGGCCTAGGGTGGGGGCGTGGGACGAGGGACGGAACGATGAAGCGGATCATGATGGCGGCGATGATGCTCGGCGCCTGCTCGCCCTCCGCGCCCGAGGCGCCCGCCCCGCGGCTGCCGGTGCCGATCCGCGGCGCCGAGCAGATGACGCTGGTCCGCGGCACGGCGCTGGAGAAGCTGGTGCGTGGCAGCGTGCAGACGCGCGAGGGCGCCGTGCCGCCGGTCGAGCGGTTCGCCGCGGCCGGCGACGGCTATACGCTGCGCTACAACGACAAGCCGGATTCGAAGGGCCGCTATCGGGTGACGCCGGATCGCGTGTGCCTGCGCTTCGCGGACGATCGCAGCATCTATTGCCGCTTCTACCTCACCGATCGCGCGGGCAAGGTGTGGATGGCGGAGGATGACCGCGACTATCCGCTGCATGTCGCCGCGGTGACGGTGGCGCGGGACCGGTAGGCGCTGTCCCCCCTCCCGGCGGAAGGGGGGACGCGCAATCAGGCGATCATCGCGTTGCCGGCGATGACCTTGTCGAGCGTGATCGGATATTCGCGGATGCGCACGCCGCTGGCGTTGTAGATCGCATTGGCGATCGCCGCGCCGACGCCGCACAGGCCGAGCTCGCCGACGCCCTTGGCCTTCATCGGCGACGACATCGGATCGACCTCGTCGAGGAAGATCACCTCCTGATGCGGGATGTCGGCATGGACCGGCACCTCATAGGTGGCGAGGTCGTGGTTGACGAAGAAGCCGAAGCGCTTGTCGACCGCCAGTTCCTCCATCAGCGCCGCGCCGACGCCCATCGTCATCGCGCCGATCACCTGGCTGCGCGCCGACTTGGGGTTGAGGATGCGCCCCGCCGCGCACACCGCGAGCATGCGCCGGATGCGAATCTCGCCGGTATAGGCGTCGACGCCGACCTCGACGAAATGGCCTGCGAAGGTCGATTGCTGCGCCTTCTTGGCGAGGTCTCCGAACTCGATCGTATCCTCGGCGGAGAGGCCGGCCTCGCCCGCCGCCTGCGCCAGCGGCACGCTGCGGTTGCCCGAGCGGACCTTGCCGTCGGCGAATTCGACGTCGGCGGAGTTGAAGCCGAGCGTCTGCGCCACCGTCTCGCGCAGCTTCATGCAGGCGGCATAGACGCCCGCGGTCGAGCTGTTGGCGCCCCATTGGCCGCCCGAACCGGCGGCGACCGGGAAGCTGCTGTCGCCGAGCAGCACGTTCACCTTCTCCAGCGGCACGCCCATCACCTCGGCGGCGGTCTGCGCGATAATCGTATAGCTGCCGGTGCCGATGTCGGTCATGTCGGTGGCGACGGTGACCATGCCCTTCTTGTCGATGCCGACGCGCGCGCCCGACTTCATCGTGATATTGTTGCGGAAGCCGCTCGCGACGCCCATGCCGACGAGCCAGCGGCCGTCGCGGACCGAACGCGGCTTCGCCTGACGCTGCGACCAGCCGAATTTGTCGGCGCCCATGCGCAGGCATTCGACGAGCTGGCGCTGCGAGAATTTGCGCTCGGGCTTCTCGGGATCGACCTGGGTGTCGTTGACGATGCGGAACTGGACGGGGTCCATGTTCAGCTTCTCCGCCATTTCGTCCATCGCGACCTCGAGCGCCATGAGACCGGGCGCCTCGCCCGGCGCGCGCATCGCATTGCCTTCGGGCAGGTCGAGCACGGCGAGCCGCATCGAGATCAGCCGATTGGCGCCCGCATACAGCAATTTGGTCTGCGACACCGCGGTCTCGGGACCGCCGCCGGGCAGATCGCCCGACCCGCTCTCATGCGCGATCGCGGTGATCCTGCCATCCTTGCCGGCGCCGAGGCGGATACGCTGGCGCGTCGCCGGGCGATGCGTGGTGTTGTTGATCATCAGCGGGCGCTGCAACGCGACCTTGACCGGCCGGCCTGCCTGCCTGGCACCCAGCGCCGCCAGCACCGCATCAGAGCGGACGAACAGCTTGCCGCCGAAACCGCCACCGATATAGGGCGAGATCAGGCGGACATTGTCCTTGGGGATGCCGAGCGTCTTGGCGACGTCGCCCTTGCCCCAGGCGATCATCTGGTTCGACGTCCACAGCGTCAGCTTCTCGCCCTCCCAGCGCGCGATGCTGGCATGCGGCTCCATCATCGCGTGGCTCTGGTCGGGCGTCTCGTAGACGGCGTCGAGCTGGACCGGCGCGGCGGCGAACGCCTTTTCGAAATTGCCGACGCGGTCAACGGGGGGCGCGGAGCTGCCCTCGCCACTGCTGTCGCCCTTCAGCGGCGCGGTCTTGAGCGCGGTGTCGAGGTCGAACCGGCCCTTCTCACGCGCATAATCGACGCGGATCAGCGCCGCGGCGGCGCGTGCCTGTTCGAACGTCTCGGCGACGACGAGCGCGATCGCCTGGTGATAATGGTCCACCGCGGGTCCGCCGAGCAGCTTGGCGGTGTTCATGTCGCCCTTGCCGAGCGGCCCTGCGGTGTCGGCGGTGACGATCGTCAGCACGCCGGGCGCGGCCTTGGCGGCGGCGAGATCCATCGCGGCGATCCGCCCCTTGGCGATGCCCGCACCGAGGACGTAGCCGTAAGCGGCGTTCGGGGCGACGTCGTGACGCTCATAGGCGTAGGGCGCGGTGCCGGTCGTCTTGAACTTGCCGTCGATGCGATCGGTGGGCTTGCCGATGACCTTGAGCTGGTCGATCGGGTTCTGGCCGGCGGGCTGATCAAACTTCATGCTGCGTCTTTCGCTTCGGCCATCACCGCGGCGAGCGTGCGCTCGACGAGGGGCACCTTGAAGGCATTGTCCTGGGTCGGGCGGGCACCGGCGAGCAGGCGGCTCGTCACGGCCTTCGCCCCTTGCGGCAGCGCGGCTTCCGCCGCCTCCACGCGCCACGGCTTGGGCGCGATGCCGCCGATCGCGACATGGCCGCTGCCGTCGCGCTGGAGGATCGCCGCCACCGAGACGAGCGCATAGGCGTAGGACGCCCGATCGCGCACCTTGTGATAGAGGTGCGTGCCACCGACCGGCTTGGGCAGCGTGACCGCGGTGATCAGCTCGCCCGGCTGCAAATTGGTGTCGATATGCGGCGTGTCGCCCCACAGGCGATGGAAATCGGCGATCGGGATGCGGCGGGTCTGCCCCGACGGCTGCACCGTCTCCACCGTCGCATCAAGCACGCGCATCGCCACCGCCATGTCGCCGGGATAAGTGGCGATACAGGCGTCGCTGGTGCCGATGATGCCGAGCTGGCGGCTGTAGCCGCCGATTGCCGCGCAGCCCGAACCGGGCTTGCGCTTGTTGCACGGCTGGTTCGTGTCGTAGAAATACGGGCAGCGCGTGCGCTGGAGCAGATTGCCCGCGGTCGTCGCCTTGTTGCGCAACTGGCCCGAGGCGCCCGCGACGATCGCGCGGGTCAGCACGCCATAGTCGCGCCGCACGCGCGGGTCGGCGGCAAGATCGGTGTTGCGCACCAGCGCGCCGATACGCAGGCCGCCGTCCGGCGTCGGCTCGATCTTGTCGAGCGCGAGGCGGTTGACGTCGACCAGATGCACCGGCTGCTCGATCTGGAGCTTCATCAGGTCGAGCAGGTTGGTGCCGCCGGCGATGAACTTGGCGCCGGCCTTGGCAGCGACCGCCGCCGCCGCGGCCGCGGGCGTCTCGGCCCGCTCGTAGGTAAAGGCCTTCATGCTTTCGCCCCTGCGACTTCGCTCATCGCTTCGATGATGTTGGAATAGGCGCCGCAGCGACAGATGTTGCCGCTCATCCGCTCGCGCATCTCCGCCGCGGTGGCGGTCGGCTGGCCGGCGACATCCGCCTGGACGTGGCTCGGCACGCCGCGCTTGATCTCGTCGAGCACCGCCACCGCCGAGCAGATCTGGCCGGGCGTGCAATAGCCGCACTGATAGCCGTCATGCTTGATGAAGGCGGCCTGCATCGGATGCAGGTCGTCGGGCTTGCCGAGCCCTTCGATCGTCGTGATCGAATCGCCGTCGTGCATCACCGCGAGGGTGAGGCAGGAGTTGATGCGGCGACCGTCGACCAGCACCGTGCACGCGCCGCACTGGCCGTGATCGCAGCCCTTCTTGGTGCCGGTCAGCTTCCAATGTTCGCGCAGCGCGTCGAGCAGCGTGGTGCGGGTGTCGAGGTCGAGGCGGCTGGTGCGGCCGTTGACCTTGAGCGTCACCGGCATGGTCGGAGTCATCGCGCGATCCTGCATCTGCGGCGTCGCGGCTTCGGCAGGCAGTGCGGTTGCGGCAACGCCGACGGTCCCGACCGCGATCACCCCGCGGCGGGACATCTGAAATTCATTCTGGCTCATAGGAGGCCCCCGTGATGCTGTCGAGCGCCGGGACCTCTATGATCCCGATCGTCTATCGGCTCCGGTGGGGCTTATCCTGCCTTATCCAACCAAAGCAAACGCTTGGTTGGACTACGCGGCACGGTAGGTCCGGGTTCCACCTATCACAGGCGAAACCCGGACTTTCCGATCAGAAGCCGATGTGGGCGCCGGCCGACAGGACGACGGCATGCGCGTCCTGCAACGACCCGCGGGTCAGCACGGTCGTCTGTGCGATCGTGCCGGTATAGGCCTGCGTCGGCCGGTCGATCGTCGCGTTCTTGAAATCGACGTAGTTGGCGGCGAGATCGATGCCGAACTTCGGCGTGAGCTGGAAGGTGCCGCCCGCGCCATAGTTCCAGCGGTTGGCGTCCGGCACGCGCGCGTCGCGCAGCCCGTTCTGCGTCGGCGTGGTCGCATGCTGCACGCCGGCACGCAGCGTCAGCCGCGGCGAAACCTCATAGTCGAGCCCGCCGGCGAGGCTGTAGCTGTCCCGATAATTCTCGGGCAGCGCGGTGTTGAGCGGCGCGCCGAGGCGGATCGCATCGAACTTGCTCCAATTGTAGCGGACCGCCTGGCCGTTCAGCGTCAGTTGCGGCGTGGCGCGGATACGGGCGCCGACGATCACCTGCGCCGGTGTGTAGAAGCTCGCCTCGACATCCGACACGGTGCGGTTCTGCGTCGCGAGCGGGCCGACGAGCCCCTCGACGAGCAGGTCGCCCTTCAGCGTGTGCTCGATGCGCGACTTGTAGCTGATGCCGACGGTCGCCCAATCGTTGTGCATCTGCACGCCCGCGGTCCAGCCGAGATCCCAGCCGTCGCCTTCCAGCTTCTGGCGGCCGTCGGTCGTTGAGGCGATGTTGGGCAGACTGTTGCCGAGGCTGGCATAGACGTGCTCGACATTGGCGGCGCCGCCGACGCGCAGCCAGTCGGTCAGCGCGATCGCGATCGAGGGCTGGATGTCGATCGTCTGCAGCTTGGTGCGGGTCGCGCTGTAGCGCGTCCAGCTGGTCGAGTCATAGTCGGTGGTGAAGCTGTACGGCGAGGTCACCGCAAGGCCGATCGCGACCGGACCGAAGGGCATCGCAACCGCGCCCGACGGCAGCAGCCCCTTGTCGATCGGGTTGCGCGCGACCTGGTCGCCACCGACGGCGGCGAACTGGCCGGCCCGGGTGCGCTGCACCAGCGTGCCGTCGTTGACGACCTTGCCCTTGGGCAGGATGCCGGATGCGTTGATCGCCGCTTCGCCATGCTCCATGCCGGCGATCGACGCCGGGTTCCACCACAGCGACTGGGGGCCGGTGTCGGCGACTTCGCCCGAGAAGGCGCGACCGGCGCCGCGCGCCGACTGTTCCTGCAGGTAGAAGGCCTGCGCGTGCGCGACGGTGGCGAAACCGAACGAGCCGAGCACCGCGGTCGCGAGCAGGGAGGTCTTACGAAGGGTCATTGCGGGATTTCCTAAAGCTGACTGGGGAGGGACGGATTAGCGGATGCGCGTCCAGGTCTGCGTCTTGCACAGCGGCACGAAGACGCAGCCGCGAACCTTGAGCGTGTTCGCGTTGATCGGCGTCACCTTCGCCTTGTAGGTCTTGCCGTCTTCCGGATTGTAGATCTGGCCACCCGACCAGGATTCACCGTCGGCGGTGAAGCCGCTGATCAGCATCAGCCCCTTGAGCGGGCGATTGCGCAGCGCGGCATTCTGGTTGTTGGCGTCCTTGAGATCGGGCTGCTGGCGGAGCAGTTCGGAGGTCAGCAGCCGGCCGCAGATCGACGGGCCGCAGCGCTGGATCTCGACGACGCCGTTCTTCGTCTCGGTCTTCCAGCGACCGATCGCCGTGTCGGCGGCGGGGGCAGGGGCCGCTGCGAGCAGGGCGCCCAGCAATAGCAGGGACATGCGTATTCTCCTCTCCGTGATGCGCGCTAACAGCCACGCGCATCGATCAAGCCTTTCAAAGCTTTCGCGCCGTATCTGTACGGTCGCGGTGTGTCGCCATCATTGCCGGTCAACGATGAACGATGACCTAATGGCTAACAGGATGCCGTATACGGCAACCTGCGGCCCGCCTAACCCGCTGGCGTCGGGTGTCAAGCGGGGGTTGGGTGGCCGGGGCGGTTTCGCGCAAGGTGCGGCGCGGGGGCCACGGACCGAAGTATGCCCTCGCGATGCGGGGGAGGGCTGCCGCACATGATCGTTGGTTCGAGCCGGTGCCTTCCCGCCCCACCCCGTCACCCCGGACTCGTTCCGGGGTCCACTCTGCGGCGGGGGGAAAGGCTTGATCCGAGACCGTTCTCTTGCGGCTGGGTGGACCCCGGAACAAGTCCGGGGTGACGAAGCTGATGAGGAAAGCGATCGAACCTCACCAGCCCGGCCATTTGGAAGCGTCCCCCCCGTGAGAGGAAGGGTTCCGATCAGTTCCGCAGCGGCTTGCCCGTCGTCAGCATCTGCTGGACGCGCGCCTGGGTGCGCGGGTCCTTCACCGCGTCCATGAAGCCCTCGCGCTCCAGCTTGAGCAGGTCGTCCTCCTGTACGATGTCGACCAGATCGGCGTCGCCGCCGGTCAGCACCATCGCCAGCCGGGCCGAGACGACTTCGTCATACTCCGTCGCCATCCCCTTCTTGCGGAAGCCGTCGACCACCCCGGCGATGCCGACGCGGCCGCTTTCGCCGGGCAGGCGGAAGGTCGGCTTCTCCGGCGGCGCATAGCCGTCGACCAGCGACAGCGCCTTGGCCTTGGCGTCGGCGAGCAGCCGGTCGCGGTTCATCGTGATGCCGTCGCTCGGCCGCAGAAACATCATCTCCTTGGCGAGCGCCGCCGATTTGGAGACCTGCGCGGTCGAGATCATCTCGAACGCCTTGGCGACGGCGGGCATCGGCCCGCGCGGCATCATCGGCGCCTTCGCCATACGGTCGAGCATCTCGCCGTTGCCGCCCCAGCCGGGCAGCAGGCCGACGCCGCATTCGACGAGGCCGACATAGGTCTCCGCATGTGCCTGCACCGCGTCCGAATGGAGCAGCACCTCGCAGCCGCCGCCGAGCGCCATGCCGGCGGGCGCCGAAACGACCGGGAAGGGCGCGTATTTCAGCGCCTTCAGCGCCTGCTGGCCACCGGCGATGAGCTTCTCGATCTCGCCCCACATGCCGGCGGCGACGGCGAACATCGCCATGCCGAGGTTGGCGCCGGCCGAGAAGTTCGAGCCCTCGTTATAGATCACCAGCGCCTTGAACCGCTGCTCGACGATCGGGATCGCCTGCTGGATCAGCGCCATGATCTCGCCGTCGAGCGCGTTCATCTTGGTGGTGAATTCGAGCGCGGCGACGCCGTCGCCGATGTCCCAGAGCGCCGCGGAGGCGTTGCTGACGATCGGCTCGGCGCCGAGCTTGATATCCTCGAGCAGCACGACGCCCTCGCCGCGCACGACGTCCTGATAGTCGCCCGTTAGGGTGAGGAACTGGCGCTTGCCGTCGACGACGCGGTAGAACGGCCGGTCGCCCGCGGTGTCGAGGATCGCGGGCACGCTGCGGCCCTCGTCGCGCAGTCGCGCGGCAAAGGTGGCGGCGCCGATCCGGTCGATCAGCTCGAACGGCCCGAACTTCCAATTGTAGCCGAGCTTCATCGCGTCATCGATGCCGACGATATCGTCGGCGGCCTCGCCGACCAGCATCGCGGCATAAGAGAGCGTCTTGCCGAGGATCTCCCAGGCGTACTCGCCGACCTTGCCCGGCACTGCGATCAGTGCGGCGAGATCCTTCTCGGCCTTCGGCGGCAGCGCGGCGGGCTTGATCCCCTCGCGATAGTCGCCGGTCGCAAGATCGAGCGCGAGCTTGGTCTTCGTCGCCTTGTCGAAGCGGTAGAAGCCGCCCTTGCCCTTGCGGCCGGTAAAGCCCTCGGCGATCATCTTGTCGACCAGCGGCATCGGCCGCACCGTGTCGAAATAGGGGTCGCCCTGCGGCAGCGTCGACGACAGGCTCTTCGACAAGAGCGGCATCAGGTCGACGCCGACGAGATCGACGAGGCCGAAGATGCCGGTCTTGGGCACGCCCATCGGCCGGCCGCCGATCTGGTCGGCCTCCTCGACCGTCAGCCCTTGGTCCATCGCGGCGTTGATCGCGACGGCAAGCCAATAGGTGCCGATGCGGTTGGCGATGAAGCCCGGCGTATCCTTGGCGCGGACGATGCGCTTGCCCATGAAGCGGTCGACGAACGCCTCGACCTTCTCCGCCACGGCGGCATCGGTGTGCGCGCCGCGGACGATCTCGATCAGCCGCATGTAGCGCGGCGGATTGAAGAAGTGGGTGATGAGGAAGTCGGCCTTGAACTGGTCCGAGCGCCCCTCGACGAGGTTGCCGAGCGGGATCGTCGAGGTGTTCGACGACACCGCGGTGCCGGGGCGCTTCAAGGCCTCCAGCTTGGCGTAGAGCGACTGCTTGATGTCGAGCCGCTCGACGATCGCCTCGACGATCCAGTCGCATTCCGCGACGCGGTCGAGATGGTCGTCGATATTGCCCGTCTCGACCAGTTTCGCCGCGCCGGCCGACATGAACGGCGCGGGATCGGTCTTGAGCATCCGGGCGACGGCGCCCTTGGCGACCGCGTCGCGATCGTCACCCTCACGCGCCGGAATGTCGAGCAGCAGTACCGGGATGCCGGCGTTGGCGACCTGCGCGGCGATGCCGGCGCCCATCACGCCGGCGCCGATCACGCAGACTTTGCGAATAGCGTCGGCCATCATGCGCGCTCCAGCACCGTGGCGATGCCCTGGCCACCGCCGATACACTGGGTCGCCAGCGCATAGCGGCCGCCCTCGCGTTCCAGCAGCGCCGCCGCCTTGCCGACGATGCGCGCACCGGTCGCGCCGAGCGGATGGCCGATCGCGATCGCGCCGCCGTCCTTGTTGATCGTCTCGTCCTTCAGGCCGAGGTCGCGGATGCAGGCGATCGCCTGGCTCGCGAACGCCTCGTTGATCTCGACCACGTCGAGGTCGGCGACCGACACGCCGGCGCGGGCGAGCGCCTTCTGCGAGGCGCTGATCGGGCCGAGGCCCATCGTCTCGGGCTCGATCCCCGACACGCCCACCGCCTTGATCCGGGCGAGGATCTTGAGGCCGTGCTTCTTCGCGAACGCCTCGGAGGTGACGAGCACCGCCGAGGCGCCGTCGGTCAGCGGCGACGAGGTGCCGGCGGTCACCGATCCTTCCTGGCTGAACGCGGGCTTGAGGTTGCCGAGCGCCTCGACGGTGGTGTCGGGACGGATCGTGCCGTCCTCGCTAACGGTGCCGGCCTTGGTGGTGATCGGCACGATCTCTTCGGCGAGGCGGCCGTCGGCCCGCGCCGCGGCGGCCTTCTGCTGGCTCTTCACCGCGAACGCATCCTGCTCGCCGCGGGTGATCTGGTATTTGGTCGCGACGTTCTCGGCGGTGTCGCCCATGCCCATGTACGCGCCCGGATTCGCCTTCGCGAGCGCCGGATTGGGCAGGGGGTTGTAGCCGCCCATCGGGATGCGGCTCATCGACTCGAGGCCGGCGCAGATGAAGGCCTCGCCCGCGCCGATCTGGATCTGGCCCATCGCGATATGGATCGCGCTCATCGACGATCCGCAGAAGCGGTTCACCGTCATGCCGCCGACCGACAGCGGCAGATCGGCGAGCAGGCCGATCAGCCGCGCGACGTTGAGGCCCTGCTCGCCCTCCGGAAAGGCGCAGCCGAGGATGACGTCCTCGATCTCCGACGCGTCGACGCCGGTCTTCTCGATCAGCCCGCGGATCGTCTGCGCGGCGAGGTCGTCAGGGCGGACGCGGGCGAGGGCGCCCTTGCCGGCGAGATGGAAGGGCGAGCGCGCATAACCGGCGATGACGACGTTGGTCATGAAAACCTCTCTCTTGCAGGCAACCGAGACTTGCGGGATGCCGTATAGGTGCGATACCTTCCCATTACGTCAAGTGGTGCGAGCCGACAATATGCTCGATAGATATGATGAGAGGATGCACGGATGAGCGACGACGCGAGCCGAGACACCAGCACGACGATCATGCCGTCGCTCGCGATCCAGCATGGTGTGCCGCTGGCCGCGCATCCGCGGTTGCTCGGTGACATGCTCGACCGGTCGGTCCTGCGCTTTCCCGATCGGCCGGCGGTCGACTTCATGGGCCGGATCACCACCTGGGGCGCGCTCGGCGCCGATGTCGATCGCGCCGCCGCCGCGTTGCAGGCGCTCGGGGTGGTCAAGGGCACCCGCGTCGCGCTCTGCCTGCCCAATACGCCTTATTATCCGGTGCTGTTCTACGCGACGCTCAAGGCCGGCGGGATCGTCGTCAACGTCAACCCGCTCTACGTCGAGCGCGAGCTGACCCATTTGATCGAGGATTCGGGCGCGGAGATCATCGTCACCTGCGACATCGCCGAGATCCAGGCGCGCGTGATCAAGGTCGCCGGCGAGACCGGCATCCGCCACGTCATCAGCTGCCCGATCGCCGACGTGCTGCCGGGCCTCAAGAAGTTCGGCTACAAACTGGTCAAGCGCAAGGAGATCGGTCGCGCTCCGGCGAGCGACCGCCACCTCTATTATGCCGACTTCATGAAGAAGGGCGGCACGCCGCAGCCGGTCGCGGTCGATCCGCACGAGGTGGCGGTGCTGCAATATACCGGCGGCACCACCGGCACGCCCAAGGCGGCGATGCTCAGCCACGCCAATATCGTCGCCAATACCGATGCGATGCTGGTGCATTGCGGCGGCGAGGTGCCCGAGCAGGATCGCGTGCTCGGCGTGCTGCCGCTGTTCCACGTCTTCGCGCTGACCAACGTGCTGACCTTCTCGACTCTGGTCGCCGCGGAGATGATCCTGCTGCCGCGCTTCGAGCTGAAGCAGCTGCTGGCGACGATCAAGCGCACCCGGCCGACCTATTTCCCCGCGGTGCCGACGATCTACAATGCGCTCGCCAACCTGCCGGCCGAGCAGCGCCCCGATCTGTCGGCGATCAAGGTCTGCATCTCGGGCGGCGCGCCGCTGCCGGTCGAGGTCCGCCACGCCTTCGAGGCGAATACCGGCGCCAAGCTGGTCGAGGGCTATGGGCTGTCGGAGGCGTCGCCGATCATCACCTGCAACCCGTTCGAGGGGGTGAACAAGGAAGGCTCCGCCGGCCTGCCGTTTCCCGGCACGACGATCGAGATCCGCGACCGCGAGGACCCGACCCGCATCGTGCCCGCCGGCGAGAAGGGCGAGATCTGCGCCCGCGGGCCGCAGGTCATGTCGGGCTATTGGCACAAGCCCGCCGAGACCGCGGCGGCGTTCGCCGACGGCGCGCTGCGCACCGGCGATGTCGGCTATCTCGATGCCGACGGGTATCTGTTCATCGTCGACCGGATCAAGGACATGATCCTGTGCGGCGGCTACAACGTCTATCCGCGCGTGATTGAGGAAGCGCTCTACGAACATCCCGCGGTGGTCGAGGCGGTGGTGATCGGCGTCGCCGACGCGCATCGCGGCCAGGCGCCCAAGGCCTTCGTCGTGCTCAACCCGCCCGGCGCGGCGACCGCGGCCGAACTGCGCGACTTCCTGCGCGACAAGATCAGCAAGATCGAACTGCCGCGCGAGGTTGAAATCCGCGACACGCTGCCCAAAACCTTGATCGGCAAGCTGTCCAAGAAGGAACTGGTCGCGGAAGAGCAGGCCAAGGCGGCGCGATAAGCCGTCGGCCGGGTAGCGCGTATGGGGGAGCGGATGATGGACGAAGGCGGAGACCTGCAAGGGATCCAGGAGGTGGCCGACATGCTCGGCATCACCCCCCGGACGTTGCGATTCTATGAGGACAAGGGGCTGATCGAGCCGTCCCGCATCGGGACGACGCGCGTCTATCGCCGGCGCGAGATCGCGCGGATGCAGTTGATCCTGCGCGGCAAGCGGCTCGGCTTCTCGCTGACCGATATCGCCGAATTCCTCGACCTCTACGATGCCGACCCGCAGCATCTCGAACAGATGCGCGCGCTCGCCGCGCGGGTGCGCCAGCGGATCACCGAGCTGGAGCAGCAACGCGACACGCTCGACCAGACGCTCGCCGACCTCGCCAAGCTGGAGGGCGAGGCGCTCGCCCGCGTCCACGCGCACGAGCCCGAAGGGCGCCGCGCCGCGGGGTGAATCCGCGTTCCGACTCAACGGGACGCGGCGTCGGCGCCCGGCATCGGTCCGCGACCGCGCGACCTTCTTGCCTCAGGGAATTGATGTTCGGGCAGAAGGGGGACTATAGGCAGCGCCACATCCCCAGGACCGTTGAGGTAATACGTGGCCAAATCGCCTGCTCCTCCCGCCGTACCGCTCACCAATCGCGAGCGTCCCGCCGATCCCAAGCCGTTCGAGGCGACCAAGGAGCAACTGCTCGATTTCTACAAGCACATGCTGCTGATCCGCCGGTTCGAGGAAAAGGCCGGTCAGCTGTATGGCCTGGGTTTCATCGGCGGCTTCTGCCACCTCTACATCGGCCAGGAAGCGGTCGCGGTCGGCCTGCAGTCGGCGCTGGACGGCGAGAAGGATTCGGTGATCACCGGCTATCGCGACCATGGCCACATGCTCGCCTATGGCATCGACCCCAAGGTCATCATGGCCGAGCTGACCGGCCGTGCCGCCGGCATCAGCCGCGGCAAGGGCGGCTCGATGCACATGTTCTCGACCGAGCATAAATTCTACGGCGGCCATGGCATCGTCGGCGCGCAGGTGTCGCTCGGCACCGGCCTCGCCTTCGGCCACAAGTACAGCAACGACGGTGGCGTCTGCCTCGCCTATTTCGGCGACGGCGCGGCCAACCAGGGCCAGGTGTACGAGAGCTTCAACATGGCCGAGCTGTGGAAGCTGCCGATCATCTTCGTGATCGAGAACAACCAATACGCCATGGGCACCAGCGTCAACCGCGCCTCGGCCGAGGACCAGCTCTATCGCCGCGGCGAGAGCTTCCGCATCCCCGGCATCCAGGTCGACGGCATGGACGTGCTCGCCTGCCGCGGTGCCGCCGAGGAGGCGCTCGCCTGGGTGCGCGCCGGCAAGGGTCCGGTCATCCTCGAGATGAAGACCTATCGCTATCGCGGCCATTCCATGTCCGACCCCGCCAAATATCGCAGCCGCGAGGAAGTGCAGGGGGTGCGCGACAAGTCCGATCCGATCGAGCACGTCAAGAAGCTGCTCGATGCGCAGGGCGTGACCGAGGCCGACCTCAAGACCATCGAACAAGAGATCCGCAAGACCGTGAACGAAGCCGCCGATTTCGCCGAGAGCACGCCCGAGCCCGATGAGGCCGAGCTGTATACCGACGTGCTGGTGGAGACGTACTGAGATGGCAATCGAGATCAAGATGCCCGCGCTGTCCCCCACGATGGAGGAGGGCACGCTCGCCAAATGGCTCGTCAAGGAGGGCGACACCGTCAAGTCCGGCGACATCATGGCCGAGATCGAGACCGACAAGGCGACGATGGAATTCGAAGCCGTCGATGAAGGCACGATCGGCAAGATCGTTATCGCCGAGGGCACCGACAACGTGAAGGTCGGCGACGTCATCGCCGTCCTGCTCGAGGATGGCGAGAGCGCCGACGCCGCCACCACGACCGGCGCGCGCGCCGGCGAGGGCGCCAATCCCGCCCCGAAGAACGCGCCGACCGACACGGCCTCGCCGCCCATCCCGGAGGGCGCCGCGGCGGCCGAGCAGGAGAGCGGCACACAGAAGCTGGTCGCCGCCGCCGAGAAGAAGGGCGTGACCGACCCGGCCATCCCCGCCGGTACCGAGATGGTGAAGACCACCGTCCGCGAAGCGCTGCGCGACGCGATGGCGGAGGAGATGCGCAAGGACGACCGCGTCTTCGTGATGGGCGAGGAAGTCGCGCAATATCAGGGCGCCTACAAGGTCACCCAGGGGCTGCTCGAGGAGTTCGGGGACCGCCGCGTCATCGACACGCCGATCACCGAATACGGCTTTGCCGGCGTCGGCACCGGCGCGGCGATGGGCGGCCTCAAGCCGATCATCGAATTCATGACGTTCAACTTCGCCATGCAGGCGATCGACCACATCATCAATTCGGCGGCCAAGACCAATTACATGTCCGGCGGCCAGATGCGCTGCCCGATCGTGTTCCGCGGCCCCAACGGCGCGGCGAGCCGCGTCGGCGCGCAGCACAGCCAGAACTATGCGCCCTGGTATGCCTCGGTCCCTGGCCTGATCGTGATCGCGCCCTATGACGCGGCCGATGCCAAGGGGCTGCTCAAGGCGGCGATCCGCTCGGAAGACCCGGTCGTGTTCCTCGAGAACGAGCTGATGTACGGCCGCTCGTTCGAGGTGCCCAAGCTCGACGATTACGTCCTGCCGATCGGCAAGGCGCGGATCATGCGCGAGGGCAAGCACGTCACTTTGGTGAGCTATTCGATCGGCGTCGGCCTCGCGCTCGAAGCCGCCGAGACGCTGGCGGCCGAGGGCATCGAGGCGGAGGTCATCGACCTGCGCACGCTGCGCCCGCTCGACAAGGACACGGTGCTCAAGAGCCTCGCCAAGACCAACCGCCTCGTGGTGGTCGAAGAGGGCTGGCCGACCTGCTCGATCGCGTCGGAGATCACCGCGATCGTGATGGAAGAGGCGTTCGACGACCTCGACGCCCCGGTGCTGCGCGTCACCAACGAGGACGTGCCGCTGCCCTACGCCGCCAACCTCGAGAAGAAGGCGCTGATCGACGCCAAGCGCGTCGTCGCCACGGTGAAGAAGATCGTGTGATCCGGGTGGCGAACCTTCGCCCGATGGGATCCCGATCGGGGCCCACCGGGCGGAGGTTCGCTGCCGACGGTGGCGGCGGACAAGCCGAGATGCGGGGTGAGGGACGACTGTTCCGCCCTCCGGACGCGCGAGACGTTCCTCAGGTTTTGAAGATGTTGCAGGTCGACGGCGTCTCGGCGTTCAGTGGGTTGTAGATCTGCCGGAAGTCGCGGTTGTTGCGCACGATCATCGATGCGACGTAGTGCATGCGGAACGGCTTGGCCAACCAGCCGCCGACGATCGGCTGATACTCGTAGTTGAGTTCGACGAAGATCAAACCATAGCCGGCCGGCGCGTTGACCATGCGGCCTGGATCACCCATGCCGGTCAGCGCCGGCGTGCCGGCATTCGCCAACGTTGCCGTGGTGCCCGCACTTGGCGGAGCCGTTCCATAGCTCGACGTGTATGCGGCACCATTCTTGAGGCCCATACAGCGCTGCCAGTGGATGCGCTGGATCGGCGCCAGATCGTAGCTCTGCTGGATGTTCTCCAGGCTGGATATCGTCATCCGGCCGTAGGTGCCCAGCTTGATGCCGGCCCCTTGCAGCCGTGCCGCCTGCAACACGTCGTTCATGTCGGCTTCGCCCATCTGCTCGATGTTCGACGGCTGCATCTGCCCCATACGCGAGGCATTGTCGGCGGCGGTCAGCGCGATTTGACTGATCCGCAAATGGGTCAGCGCCTGGTTGCCGATCTCGGCACCGTAGAGGCCTAGCATCAGAACCAGCGGTGCGCCCAGCGCGAATTCGATCAGCGCGACGCCGCGCCGATCAGAGGCAAGCCGGCGAGCCGGCATCAGACGCGTCAATTGCATAGCGTGACGGCCGTTGGCGTCGCCTGGGTGGCGTAGGGCTGGTTCTTGAGCAGGGTCTGCACGCTGACCGTCTGGTTGCTGCTGACGCCGAGTAGCCGTGCGACTGGGAACAGGCGCAGATAGGTGATCCGCATCGTATAGAGGGTCACGTCGTTGGCGCCACCCTGGCCGGCGATGCCCGCGTCGGCGTCCCAGTTGGTGTTGCCGTTGACGTCGGTATAGCATTCGCCGGGGTCGCGCTGGTTGTTGCCGTTCTGGTCGACGAACGGCTCCGGTCCGACCGCGCTGAAGGTCGCGTAGCTCGACCGGGTCGAGCAATAGGTGCCGGTCGCCGGTTTGACGGCGCAGGAGGCGACCGGTTTGCGCATGATCGATGCCAAGGTCGTCAGGACTTTGGCGTCGATCGCGTCCGTCTGTTGGGCGCCACCCTGGATCGCGGAGTCGCGCGCCGCCTTCTGCACCGCGCCGTTCAGCATCTCCTTGACGTACATCTGGTACAGGATGTCGCCGAGCCCCATCATCATCAGGATCATCACCGGCGCGACAAGGCTGAATTCCACCGCGGTCACGCCGCGGCGGTCGCGAACGGTGCGTCGCAACGCCCCGGTCATTTGGAGATCCGCAACATGGCCACCTGGCTCGCGATCTTGCGGAAGGCGGCGGTTAACGACGCGTTGTCGCTTGCGTAGAAGGCCTGCCCCGGCGAGGCGCATTGTGTGAGTTCCGGGGTCAGCGTCTGAGCAAAACCGATGACGAAAACGTTGATGTTGCGCGCCTTGGCCGCCGCACATTCGGCAAGGAAGCGCGCATTGTGGCGGTCCTTCAACGAAGCGAAATTGCCTGCGGACACACGCTTGTCGGACTGTTCGAAGCCGTACATGCCATAATTGGTCTGATTGACCTGCATGTCGCCGTCGGTCATGAAAACGATGTTGCGTTTGGGGGCCGGCCGGCCCGGCCATGCCGCGGTATCGGCGGCAAAAATGCCATTCGGCGAGATCATCCGCGTTCCCCAGATCATGCCGACGTCGTGATAGGTGCCGCCTGCCGCGCGAAAGTCCGGGGCATTGACATAGGCAAGCAACTGATCTCGCGTCAGCGGCGCCAACTTTTGCACGGGCTTGCCGCACGAAACGTAGCCGCTCTTGACGCTGTCGGCGGCGCCGACGTTGTTATAGTCGCTGGTGTCGTCGACGGTGAGCCTCGCGCCGCGATCGTAGATCTGCTCGGGCCACATCGGTTTCCACTGGCTGTCGATGCTGCTCGGGATCAGATCGGGATCGAGATCGGGGGGCAAGTTGTTGATGTCGAAGCTCGTGCTTGCCGTTGTCTGGCGCTCCTCGATGCAACCCTGCCAACGATTGAGCGCCCTGCCGATCTTGCTCGGATCCTGCACCCCGACGCCGGTGGTCAAGCTGGCGACATAGCCGGTGATATCCGCGGGCCACTCCTGGTAGCGCCAGATCGGCGCCAGTTGCTGGGTTGAGACAACACAGGTGCCGATCGTCTGCGAAAAGAAGTTGGGTACCCAGCGCACCGTCCGGTTCACGGCGTTGCCGCTGGCGTCATAGGGATAGGTGGTGTTGCCGTATTTGTCCGAGCCCGTCGCGGGCACACGCCCTGCAAGGCCGTTGCACGTGGCTGACGTCACGTTGAACGTATATGTCGTATTGGGGTCGGTCCCGTTCGAGACATCCCCGACCACGCGGCGTGTCTGATAATGCCAGTCGGTAGGAAAATACTGGGGCTTGAGCACCGCACCGGCGTTTACGGTCGAAGAATAGGGCACGATGCCATAGCGGACATGCGTCGACGCGTCGGTGTTATCTTCGACCGTGTCGAAGAAGCTCATCACCGCGCTCCGCAGCGCGACGATCTTGGACGAAGACTTCTCCTGATAGCTGTACCCGGTCGAGCCGTCGGCGCGGGTATAGGTGACCGAGGTCAGGGAGCATGTCGGTTCCCATGGGGCGCAGACCATCGATCCTGTCGTGTCGAGCACGAAGACGACGTCGGTATCGGGGGTGTCGTAGCGCGCCTCGCAGGTGACGGTCAGCGTGCGTGACGGCATGCCGAACATCTTCATGATCGTCATCGGGACGGTGGTGGTGGCGGTGCCAGCGACCTGATTATCGGCGGTCTTGGTCGGGGTGAACGGCACGTTGAGCGCCGTGAACGCCGGCGTGCCCATGAGGCCGCTGGGGAAGTTGTTGGCGAAGAAGGTCTGGGCCTGGGTCGTCGCGACGGGGTCAAGCGTCGACAGGCTGGTGTCGACCATGAACTTGCGTCCGGCGAGCACACCGGCGTCGCACGCCTGTTGCAGCCGCGCCTTGACCAGATACAGCCGGCCGATATCGACCGCAGATCCGGTGAGCGCGGACAGGGGGATCAGAAAGATGGCGAGCATCGCCAGCGTGTTGCCGCCCTTGGCCCGCGCCAGTCGTGCCATGAACGACGGCGTCCGTTCCTTACGTTGCGCTCGCCCAAACCACTTCGTCACGACCGTCCCGTCATCTAGAAATCCACCTGCAATTACAGGCTATTCCTTATGATTTCGTCTCCAACGGCGGCGTTGCGGGCTTGCCACGATGCCGGCGCGCGGGCAGCGCACGTCCGTTATGACCGAAACGCCTTTTCCCAACCGACCCGACCGCGCGCTGCTGTTCGCGGCGCTGCCGGCGGCGGCGCGGCCGCCGATGCAGGCGCTCTTTGCGCTCGACGCGCGGCTGGCCGGGATCGTGCGGGCGACGCGCGAGCCCATCGTCGGGCAGATGCGGCTGACCTGGTGGCATGATGCGCTGACCAAGCTCGACAGCGCGCCGGCGCCCGCCGAGCCGCTGCTGCGCGACGTGCAGCACCAACTGCTCCCGGCGGGCGTGACCGGCGCGCGGCTCGCCGGGATGATCGATGGCTGGGAGGAACTGATCGTGTCCGATCCGCTCGCCGCCGATACGCTGCTGCGCCATGCCGAGGCGCGCGGGGCCGGGCTGTTCGCGGCGGCGGGTGTGGTGCTCGGCGCCGACTCGCCGCTGCTCGCGCCGGCCGGACGGGGCTGGGCGCTTGCCGATCTGGCCGGGCATCTGTCCGCACCCGCCGCCGCTGCGCTGGCGGCAGACTCGGCACACTCGGAGTTCACGCAAGCCTTTTCAGCGGCTTGGCCGGCACGATTGCGCCCGATCGGCATGTTGAGCCTGATCGCGCGGCTCGATGCCAGCAATGGAACGCCCTTGGCCAAGACATTGAAGGTGGGACGGTTTCGGTTGACCGGCCGCTGAACACTTGCGGATGCCCGCCGCGCTGCTAGCCTGATCTTGCGAAGGGGGACGGGCGGTGTGGCGATATCTGGCGATCGGTGCGGCGTTACTGGCGGCGGCAGGCGGCGGCGCGATGCTGTTCGGCGGAACGAGCCGGCAGGCGCTGCTGCCCGCGCAACCCGCCGCACAGGCGACCGGCGCGACCCCGTCCGACCCCGCCACCAGCGACCCCGTGCCCGAAGCGTCGGAGGCGACGCGCGAACAGAAGCGCTTCGCGCGCTACGATCGGGATCAGGACGGCAAGGTCACGCGCGACGAATATCTCGCCAACAGGCGCAAGGCGTTCGCCAAGCTGGACGCCAATGGCGACGGGCGGCTCGACTTCGACGAATGGGCGGCCAAGGCGACCGCCAAGTTCGTCGCTGCCGATCGCGACAAATCCGGCGCGATGGATGCCGCCGAATTCGCCACCACCGCGGTCAAGCGGAAGCCATCGTCTCGGTCGAAATGTCCGCCTCCGGCTGCGGCGCCGGCTGAGGAGAGCTGAGCCAGCCGGCGAAGGCGGTGCGCGCGCGATCGGTGTACATGCGCTTGCGATCGGCCTTCTTGGTGCGGCCGGGGATCGGCGGCATCAGCCCGAAATTGACGTTCATCGGCTGATAGGTATCAGCCTCGGCGCCGCCGGTGATATGGCCGAGCAGCGCGCCGAGCGCGGTCTCGATCGGTGGTGGCGCGAGCGTCTCACCCGCCAGGTCCGCTGCGGCGAAGCGGCCGGCAAGCAGGCCGATCGCCGCGCTCTCGATATAGCCCTCACATCCAGTGATCTGCCCGGCGAAGCGCAGATGCGGCCGCGACTTCAGTCGCAACGTCGGATCGAGCAAGTCGGGCGAGCGGATGAAGGTGTTGCGGTGCAGCCCGCCCAGGCGCGCGAATTCGGCATTCTGGAGCCCGGGGATGGTGCGGAACAGCCGCACCTGTTCGGCGTGCTTCAGCTTGGTCTGGAACCCGACGATGTTCCACAGCGTGCCCTGCGCATTGTCCTGGCGCAGCTGCACCACGGCATAGGGCCAGCGGCCGGTGCGCGGATTGTCGAGCCCGACCGGTTTCATCGGGCCGTAGCGCAGCGTGTCGAGCCCGCGCTCCGCCATCACCTCGATCGGCATGCAGCCTTCGAAATAGGGCGTGTCCTTTTCCCAGTCCTTGAACTCGGTCTTCTCGCCGGCGAGCAAGGCGGCGTGGAAGGCGAGATATTGCTCCTTGTCCATCGGGCAATTGATGTAATCGGCCTCGCCCTTGTCCCAGCGCGACGCCTTCCACGCGATATCCATGTCGATCGTGTCGGCGTGGACGATCGGGGCGAGCGCGTCGAAGAAGGCGAGCGCTTCGGCGCCGGTGGCGCCGCCGATCGCCTGCGCCAGCCCGGGCGCGGTGAGCGGCCCGGTGGCGAGGATCGCCGGCCCCTCCGGCAGCGCGTCGATCCGCTCGCGCACGAGGGTGACGTTGGGATGCTCGGCGAGCGCCGCGGTGACGCCGGCCGAATAGCCATCGCGGTCGACCGCCAGCGCCGATCCGGCGGGGACGCGATGCGCATCCGCCTGGCGCATGATCAGCGAGCCCATCGCGCGCATCTCCTGGTGCAGCAGCCCAACCGCATTGGCCTCGGCATCGTCGGAGCGGAAGCTGTTCGAGCAGACCAGTTCGGCGAGGTGGTCGGTCTGGTGTGCGGGGGTGCGCTCGCCCGAGCCGCGCATCTCCGACAGGCGGACGCGAAAGCCCGCCTCGGCGAGCTGCCAGGCGGCTTCCGACCCGGCGAGGCCGCCGCCGACGATGTGGATATGATGCGTGGTCATGGACATGCTGCCGTGTGGAATGGGGGAGGGGAGGCCGGCTCCGGTCGGCCCCTATACCGGCAAGCGCCGGCGATGCCTACATGGGGCCGATGACCACAGTGTACACGATCGGCTACGAAGCCACGACGATGGCGGACTTTCTCGCGGCGCTCCAGCGCGCGGGCGTGGCGCGGGTGATCGACGTGCGCGCGCTGCCGCTGTCGCGCCGACCGGGCTTTTCCAAATCGTCGCTGGCGGCGAGCCTTGCCGAGGCGGGGATCGATTATGTCCACCTGAAGGCGCTCGGCACGCCCAAGCGCGGCCGGGACGCGGCGAAGAAGGGTGACGTCGCGACGCTGGAGGCGGTGTATGAGGAGCAACTCGAACTGCCCGAAGCGCAGGCGGCCGCGGCGATCATGCTCGGCCTCGCCGCGGAAAAGCCGAGCGCATTGCTCTGCTATGAACGCGATCCGCAGCATTGCCACCGCACGCTCCTGCTCGACGCGGTGGGCGAGGGGGCGGAGGTGGTCGACCTCTATGCGTAAGGAGGATAATCCTTAGGCCGACGGGCGCGACCGCACGTTTCGCTCGACCTCCGTTTTCAGCCTGCGGAGCCATGCCGTATTGGCTTGTCCAAGTTTTCGATCGTTGGTGCGGCAACCCGAGCAACGTCTCGGGCGCGACCGGGCTGGCGAACTGCTCGATAACGGCGGCCGGCGAATTACGTCGGTATCGATCACACGGGTGACAACCCCGACCACGTTGGAGCAACCACTCGAGTCCGCGCGGCCCGAAGGTGAAGTGGTCTGAAGCTCGCCTATGGCAGGGGGAGAGCCTGCCTGAAGGTGGGCAAACCTGCTGCCCATCATCTTGTGCAGGTTTTTGGGCGGCAACGCGCCAGTTTTCATATGCCTCCAGCGCACGGTCAGCTTTGCGCGAGAACACGCTGCCCTTGCCCTTGCCCTCCCCGCGGCCGCACGCCTTGTGCTTCTGCGACGCGTCGAGTGCCTCGTCTGCGCTTTTGGTCGCTACGATCCACGCATCGTCGAACGCTCTCTTGAGAGTGTCCAGTTCCTTCTACCGCGCGCCAGTGCGGCAGATGGGCTTCCAGTCCATGGCAAGCGCTGCCGCGCTGTCGTTCGAATGCTGCCAGCGCGTCTGGGACGCGTTCGGATATGAGGACGCCGAGGGACAGGAGCATCACGGGATCGAGTGGGGCGGCTATGAGCCGGGCAAGCAGATCGCGCTGGTGCAGTCGAAGACCGGCAACTCGGTGGCCCTGCCGCTGACGATCGAGGTGAGCGGTGAGATCGTGCGCCTCTACCCTGACCTCGAGGACGAGCTCGCGCGCACACCGCCTTCGTCAAATGCTACGGTTTTCTGCGCTGGAGAATGGTGGACGCACTTGGGCTCGAACCAAGGACCCGCTGATTAAGAGTCAGCTGCTCTACCAACTGAGCTATGCGTCCATGACTTGGCCTGTGTGGTGGCGCTTTGGAGAGGCGCCGGCCCCGTCGGGAGGCGGCCAATTAGCAGTCGTGCCGCAGGTTGCAAACCCTTTTTTGCACCTGCGGCATTTTTTCTCTCACCAGCGCAGCGCACGCCGGTTCTGGCGGTCGATCGACATCAGGATGCCGATGCAGAGCAGCACCGTCATCTGCGCCGAACTGCCGAAGCTGACGAGGGGCAGGGGGATGCCGACCACCGGCGCCAGGCCCATCACCATCGCCAGATTGATCGCGACGTAGAAGAAGATCGTCGTCGCCAACCCCGCAGCGGTAAGACGCGAGAACCGGCTCGTCGCCTGCTGGCCGACGTTGACGCCCCAGCGCACCACCAGGATGAAGGCGAGGATCAGCAGGCAGCCGCCGACCAGGCCCCATTCCTCCGCCATCGTCGCGAAGACGAAGTCGGTGTGCCCCTCGGGCAGGTAATCGAGGTGGCTCTGCGTGCCGTTGAGGAAGCCCTTGCCCCAGATGCCGCCCGAGCCGATCGCGATCTTCGACTGGCTGATGTGATAGCCGGTGCGCAGCGGGTCGCTCTCGGGGTCGAGGAAGATCAGCACGCGGTTGCGCTGATAATCGTGCAGCACGTAATTGAAGGCGAGCGGCGCGGCGATCGCCAGCGCGAGCGCACCGCCGATGAACAGGCGCATCGGCACGCCCGCCAGGAACATCACGACGACCCCGCCGCCGCAGACCATCAGCGCGGTGCCGAGATCGGGTTGTTTGGCGATCAGCGCCGCGGGGATGCCGATCAGCAGCGCGGCGGGCCAGATCGCGCCGAACCGCCGCGTCTCGTTGGGCGGCAGCATGTCGTAGAAGCGCGCGCAGGCAAGCACGATCGCCGGTTTCATGAACTCCGACGGTTGCAGCTTGATGCCGACGTCGAGCCAGCGCTGGCTGCCGCCACGGACCGCGCCGACCAGCTCGACCAGCACCAGCGCGATGACGATCACGACATAGGCGGGCAGCGCCGAGGATTTCCAGATGCGCTCGGGCACGTAGGAGATGGCGAGCGCGGCGCCGAGCAGCACGAAGAAGCGGATGCCCTGCGACAGCGCCCAGGGATGCACCGAGCCGCCTGCGGCGGAATAGAGCACGACCTGACCGAAGGCGCCGATCGCCACCACCAGCGCGATGACGCGCCAGGGCTGGCGCGCGATCGGTTCGGGGACGATGCGGCTGCGGGTCATGGTTCGGTCCGTTCGGTCGTGCCATCCTCGGCGACGGTGTCGCCGCCCGCGCCGGGGGCGGCGAGCGCCGCCTGCGTCCGGTTGGCGAGGTCGGTCGCCGCTTCGACCGCGTCCGAATCGCTCGGCACGGTGGCGTCGGTCTTGGTCGCGTTGGCGGCGGGCGGCGGCGCGTGGGCGGCGCGATAGTCCGCCGCCTGCGCCGCCATGCGGGTGGCGATGTCGCCGCCCCAGGTCGGTTCGACATCGGCGAGGCTCTTCATCGCGCGCTCGCGGTCGAACAGATAGGTCATCGTGTCGCGGGCGATCATCGGCGTGTCGAGGTTGCGGACGGTGTGGCCATTGTGTTCGAGCACCACCGCCATCGCGTAGCGCGGGTTGTCGGCAGGGGCGAAGCCGACGAACAGCGCGTGGTCGCGCATCTTGAACGGCAATTGCCCGTTCTTGATCACGCCGGTGCTGCGCCGTTCGGCCATGGTGATGCGGCGGACCTGCGCGGTGCCCGTCTTGCCGGCGATTGCGACGCCCGGCACCAGCAGCCGCGCCGCGCCGCCGGTGCCGCCCTGGTTGACGACGCCGTACATCGCGTCGCGGACGATCGCGAGATGGTCGGAGTCGACGGCCAGCGCCGGGGCGTCGAGATGCACCTGATTGGCGAGCAGGCTTGGCTGGAGCGTACGGCCCGAGGCGATGCGCGCCGCCATCACCGCGAGCTGGAGCGGATTGGCGAGCACATAGCCCTGGCCGATCGACGCGTTGAGGCCGTCGGCGACGGTCCAGTTCTGCTTGTACTTGCGCAGCTTCCATTCGGAATCGGGGACGGTGCCATAGCGTTGGGTGGCGATCGGCAGGTCGAATTTCTGGCCGAGCCCGACCATCCGCGCGACCGGCGCGATCTTGTCGTAGCCGAGGCGGCGGATCATCTCGTAGAAATAGATGTCGCAGCTCTGCTCGATCGCGCCCTTGAGGTCGAGCGGGCCATGGCCGCCCTTCTTGTGGCAATGGAAGATGCCGGTGCCGACCCGCAGCGCGCCCGAGCAGACGATGCGGTCGTGCGCGCCGACGCCGGCGGCGAGCAGCGCGAGGCCGTTCATCGGCTTCACCGTCGAACCCGGCGGATACAGGCCCTGCGTCACCTTGTTCATCAGCGGCACGTGGTCGTCGTCGGACAGCATCTTCCATTCGAGATGGCTGATCCCGTCGGAGAAGCTGTTGGGGTCGTAGGCGGGCATCGACACCATCGCCAGCATCTCGCCGGTGCGGCAGTCGATCACCACGGTCGAGCCCGAATTGGTGCCGAGCCGGCGCGCGGCATATTCCTGCAAGCCCGCATCGATCGTCAGCCGCTGCGTCTTGCCGGGGACGTCGGCGCGGGTCGGCAGCTCGGCGACGACCTTGCCGCGCGCGGTCACCTCGACGCGCTTGGCGCCGGGGGTGCCGCGTAATTGCGCCTCGAGCTGCTTTTCGAGGCCATCCTTGCCGAGCTTGAAGCCAGGGGTGACGAGCAGCGGGTCGCGCGTCTTCTTGAACTGCTCGGCATTGGCGGCGCCGACATAGCCGGTGAGGTGCGCCACCGCCGCGCCGGCGGGATAGGCGCGCGCGAAGCCGCGGGTCGGCGCGACGCCAGGCAGTTCGGGCTGGCGCAGGCTGATCGCGGCGAACCGGTCCCAGCTGATGTTCTCGGCGACCTGGACGGGCTGGAAACCGGCCGCGCCCTTGAGGTCGATCTTGATCCGCTCGACGTCGTCCGCGGTCAGGTCGAGCAGCCGCGCGAGCAGGCCGAGCACACGGTCGCGACCGGCGTCGCCGCCCTCCAGCCGGTCGGGGATGATGTCGATGCGGAAATCGGTGCGGTTGTTGGCGATCGGCGCGCCGTGGCGGTCGATGATCCAGCCGCGCCGCGGCGGGATCATCGTCAGGTTGACGCGGTTGCTCTCGGCAAGGAGATTGTATTTCTCGTTCTGCGCGATCGCCAGCCAGCCCATCCGCGCGGCGAGCAGCACGCCGACCCCGGCCTGCGCCGTGCCGAGCAGCCAGGCCCGGCGCGAGAAGCTGTAGGTCTGCATCGCCTCGGTGACGATCTTGGGCGAGCGGCGCATCATGCGGCATCGCCCCGCTTGCGGTCGATCCAGGCGACCATGCGGACCGCCAGGGGGAAGAGCATCACGGTCATCACGATCTGCGCCAATAGCACGGGATCGACATGCGCGCCGAGGGGCAGCGCGATCCAGCGGCCGACGGTGAGGCAGAAGGCGATCGCGCCGCTGGCGATCAACCAGTCCTGCCAGAAATCGCGGAACACGAGCCGCTGCTCGATCAGGTCGATGGCGATGAAGCAGAGCGACCAGAGCAGCACCGCCGAGCCGAGCGGCTGGCCGCTGACCAGATCGTCGAACAGGCCGAGCGGCGCCGCCGCCCATGGCCGCAGCGCGAAACGGGCGAGCAGCCGCCAGGTGAGCAGCAGCAGCAGCCCGAGCGGCGGCATCAGCGCGAGGCTGGCGACGACCGGCACCACCGCCGTGACCGCGGAGGCGCCGAGCACGCTCATCCACGGCAGCGCGCGGGCGCGGCCGGGCGGCAGCGGCAGTTCGAAGGGGCGATAGTCGATGGTGTAGCGGGACATGCGCGCCTCTCGCCCGCTCAGCGCGCTGGCGCGGGCGTGGCCGGCGTCGCGGGGGGTGGTGCGGCCGCGCGCGGCGGTCGGGGTGGCGGCAACGGCATGAACGGCCGTTCGACCAATGCGAAGTCGAGCGCGTCGGGCGCGGCGAAGGGCACGGCGAGCACGCTGTCGGCACCATTGGCCTCGACCTGTGCGACCGGGACGCCGGGCGCGTAGAGGCCGCCGGTGCCCGAGGTGACGAACATGTCGCCGGCCCGGAAGCGGACGTTGGCGGCGTTGACCGAGCGGATGTCGACGCGGCCGTCGCCGCGGCCGGCAGCGATCGCCGGCATGCCGTCGCGGGTGCGGCGGACCGGCACCAGGCTGTCGGGATCCGTGACCAGCAGCACGCGCGCGGCGAGCGGCCCCGATTCGAGCACGCGCCCGACCAGCCCCTCGGGCCCGCGCACCGGCATGCCCGGCGTCACGCCCTGGACGCGCCCGGCGTCGAGCAGCGCGAAGCGGCGGCCGCTCGATGCGGTCGAGCCGACCAGCCGCGCCGCAACGACGGGTTCGGGCGTGCGGTCGCGCACCGCGAGCAGCGCGCGCAGGCGGCGATTGTCATAGGCGATGATCCGCGCCCGGGTCAGCATCGCCCGGTAACGCTTGGTCTCGGCGCGCAGTTCAGCGTTCTCGCCATGGACGTGGATCCAGGTGCCGATCGCCCTGGGCACCGACGCGACCGCGTCGACGCCGGCGTCGAGGACGCTGGCGACGGGCGCGGTCAGGCTGGCCACCGCCATCCGCGCGGCGCTGAACGCCGGCGGATTGAAGATGGAGGCGACGAGCAATGCGGCACCGACCACCGCACCCGCCACTGCGAGCACGTAGCCGAAGAACGCACTATACTGCCGTCGCCGCGAGAAACCCGTGCGACGGTCGCGGGCAGGCGCCATGCGCCGATGTCCCCCCGTCTCGTGTGAAAGAATGCCCTTGGCTTAGCCGGTCTGCAGCACGCCGCGGAACATCGGATCCTCCAGCGCGCGGCCGGTGCCGAGCGCGACACAGGTCAGCGGGTCTTCGGCGACGGTGACCGGCAGGCCGGTCTCGTCGCGCAGCACCTCGTCCAGCCCTTCGAGCAGCGCGCCGCCGCCGGTGAGCACGATGCCCTGGTCGACGATGTCGGCGGCGAGTTCGGGCGCGGTATTCTCGAGCGCGACGCGCACGCCCTCGACGATCGTCGCGACCGGTTCGCTCAGCGCCTCGGCGATCTGGCCCTGGTTGATCTGGATCTCCTTCGGCACGCCGTTGACGAGGTCACGGCCCTTGACGAAGATGATCTTGCCGATGCCGTCGGCAGGCGGGCGCGCGATGCCGACTTCCTGCTTGATCCGCTCGGCCGTCGATTCGCCGATCAGCAGATTGTGGTTGCGGCGGACATAGCTGACGATCGCCTCGTCCATTTTGTCGCCGCCGACGCGCACCGACGTCGTATAGGCAAGGCCGCGCAGCGACAGCACCGCCACCTCGGTGGTGCCGCCGCCGATGTCGACGACCATCGAGCCGATCGGCTCGGTCACCGGCATGTCGGCGCCGATCGCGGCGGCCATCGGCTCCTCGATCAGATAGACCTGGCTCGCGCCGGCGTTGGACGCGGCGTCGCGGATCGCGCGGCGCTCGACCTTGGTCGATCCCGAGGGCACGCAGATCACGATCTCGGGCCAGCGGGCGAACTTGCGCGGGCCGTGCACCTTGCGGATGAAGTGCTTGATCATCTCTTCCGCGACGTCGATGTCGGCGATGACGCCGTCGCGCAGCGGCCGGATCGCCTCGATCGAGCCCGGCGTCTTGCCCATCATCAGCTTGGCATCGTCACCGACCGCCTTGACCCGGCGCACGCCGTTGATCGTCTCGACCGCCACCACCGAAGGCTCGTTGAGCACGATCCCGCGGCCGCGGACATAGACCAACGTGTTCGCCGTGCCGAGATCGATCGCCATGTCGTGCGACATGAATTTGAAGAAGCGGGGTAATGCCATCGGGCGCTAGGTTCCGTATGCGGGACGCGTGTTCGAGACACAGGGGTTCCATGAGATCCGCCGCAGACCGTGGGGTCACGAAGTTCGTCACGTCTAGCGGAGGGGCTCGCGGGATGCGTTCGCTTGGTATAGAGCTTGCGCGGTGTCAATACGCCGTCTGCCTGAACATCTCGTCAACCGTATCGCTGCCGGTGAAGTGGTGGAAAGGCCCGCCAGCGCGTTGAAGGAACTGGTGGAGAATGCGATCGACGCGGGGGCCTCGCGGATCGCGATAACCCTTTCCGAAGGCGGCCTTTCCCGCATCGAGGTGGCTGACGACGGCTGCGGCATGACCCCCGCCGACATGGCTTTGGCGCTCGAACGGCACGCCACGTCGAAACTGCCGGATTCGCTGGTCGGCGACGAGGGCGCGATCGAAATGGTCGCGACGCTCGGCTTCCGGGGCGAGGCGCTGCCGTCGATCGCCAGCGTCGCGCGGCTGACGATCGAGAGCCGAATCGCCGGCGCGGAAGGCTGGGCGCGGACCGTCGACAATGGCGCGCTGGTCCGCGAGGGCCCCGCCGCGCTGCCGCCGGGGACGCGGGTGATCGTCGAGGGGCTGTTCGGGCGGGTGCCCGCGCGGCGCAAGTTCCTGCGTTCGCCGCGCGCCGAATATGCCGCCTGCCTCGACGCGGTGCGGCGGCTGGCGATGGCGCGTTGCGACATCGCCTTCACGCTCGAACACGACGGCCGGCGCGCGCTGGCGGTGACGCAGGCGGAGGAGCGGCCGGCGCGCGTCGCGGCGCTAACCGATCGCGCGCTCGCCGACAATGCGGTGCCGATCGACCTGGAGCGGCCGACCGACGCCGGGCCGTTGGTGCTCGGCGGGGTGGCGAGCATTCCGACCTACAATCGCGGCGTCGCCGATCATCAATATCTGTTCGTCAACGGCCGGCCGGTGCGCGACCGGTTGCTGATGGGCGCGATCCGCGGCGCCTATGCCGAGATGCTGCCGCGCGACCGCCATGCGGTGGTGGCGCTGTTCCTCGACGTGCCGGCGAGCGAGGTCGACGTCAACGTCCATCCCGCGAAGACCGAGGTGCGTTTCCGCGATCCGGCGCTGGTGCGCGGACTGATCGTCTCGGGGCTGCGGCGGGCGCTCGATGCCGCGGGGCATCGCAGCGTGCAGCGGCCAAGCGAAGACGCGTTGCAGATGTGGCAGACGCAAAGTCCGGCAAGTTCCCCGCCGTTGGGGGCAGCCGGCTGGCTAGGCTCCCAGCCTGACCTGAACCCGTCGGGATACGGTTTACCGGTTGCTCCCGAAGGAGAGGCGCTCTCCGGGCGCGTGCGCGACTATCGGCCGACCTTCTTCACCGTGCCGCCCGCCGCGCGTGCGGAACCGGCCTGGGCGCCGCCGCCGCAGACCGCGTCGCATCCGCTCGGCGTCGCGCGCGGACAGGTCGCCAAGACCTATATCGTCGCCGAGGCGGAGGACGGGCTGGTGCTCGTCGATCAGCATGCCGCGCATGAACGGCTGGTGCTCGAACGGATGCGCGCCGCGCTTGCCGGCGGGCGGATCGCGTCGCAGGCGCTGCTGATCCCCGAGGTCGTCGAGCTGGAGGAGCCGGCCTGCGACCGGCTCGAGGCGCGGGCCGACGAACTCGCCGAACTCGGCCTCGACCTCGAACGGTTCGGGCCGACCGCGATGCTGGTGCGCGCGACGCCGGCGCTGCTCGGTCAGGCCGATCCGACGGTGCTGGTCACCGATCTGGCGGACGAACTCGCCGCCTTCGATCAGGCGCTGTCGCTGCGCGAACGGCTCGATGCGGTGGCGGGGACGATGGCCTGCCATGGCTCGGTACGGGCAGGGCGGGTGCTCGGCGTCGCCGAGATGAACGCCCTGCTCCGCGAGATGGAGGCTACGCCGCATTCGGGCCAGTGCAACCATGGTCGCCCGACATGGGTGAAGCTGGCGCATGGCGATATTGAAAAACTGTTTGGGCGCCGATGACCGAATCCTCGAACAGCCACGCCTCGGCGGCGGTGCGTTCGGCAAAATAGCCGACGCCGGTGCGCCCCGGCTCGGGCAGGCGACGCATCTGCTGGCGCGACAGCGACATGCCGACGACGAAGGCGAGGCGGCGCGAATGCAGCGTCGGATCGCGCACGATGCCTGCGAACGCCTCGACCACCTCGCGGCTCTGGATGCGCATGCCTGCCGCGTCGGTCAGCGTGAGGTGCTGGTTGGGACCGCAATGGAGCAGGCCCAGCGCCTCCCGATAGGCGTCGCGCAGCGCATCGACGTCCTCCACGAGGTAGAAGCCCGCGATGGTGAGGGTGACGAGGTGACGCAGAGGGTCGACGGCGATGCTGAACCTGGCTGGCATTAATCGGTCCATAACGGTCCAGATGTTTCGCAGGTGTTAACGCGTTGATTAACAGGCGCGTTTTAGGCGCAGGCGCATGAACGCCGCGGGAGCGGGGCGGAAACGAAAGAGGCCGCCCGGATCGCTCCGGACGGCCTCTTGCTGATCGGTCGCGTGACGCGGGGCTCAGCCCTGCGCCGGCTCCTCGTCGGCACGGTCGGCCTGCACTTCGGCAGTCGCGCCCGGCTCGGCGTTGGGATCGTAATCCTCGGTGAAGCCGGCCTCGTCGCGCTCGAACATCGACGACATGACGTCGACGCCCGATGCCTGCATCTCGGCCTCTTCCGGCGAGCGTGCGACGTTGACCTTGACCGCCACGGTGACCTCGGGGTGCAGCGCGACGCGCACGTCGTACAGGCCGATCGACTTGATCGGCTTGTCGAGCACGACCTGGCTCTTGGTGACCTTGTGGCCGTCGGCGACGAGCGCCTCGACCAGATCGCGGACCGCGACCGAACCATAGAGCTGGCCGGTGTTCGACGCCTGACGGATCAGGGTGACGCTCGCGTCCTTGAACGAGACCGCTTCCTTCTCGGCTTCGCCGCGACGGTTGGCGTTCTCGCTCTCGATGCGGGCGCGGTTCGCCTCGAACACCTTGCGGTTGGCTTCGTTGGCGCGCAGCGCCTTCTTGTTCGGCAGCAGGAAGTTGCGGGCGAACCCGTCCTTGACCTTCACCACGTCGCCGATGGCGCCGAGCTTCTCGACGCGCTCAAGCAGAATGACGTCCATGTTTCGGACTCCTTACTTAACGACGTAGGGCAGCAGGCCCAGGTGACGGGCGCGCTTGATCGCCTGGGCGAGCTCGCGCTGCTTCTTGGCGCTCACCGAGGTGATGCGCGACGGCACGATCTTGCCACGCTCGGACACGAAGCCCTGGAGCAGACGGACGTCCTTATAGTCGATCCGCGGCGCATCCTTGGCGCTGAACGGGCACGACTTGCGGCGGCGGAAAAACGGGCGAGCCATTATGCGGCCTCCTCTTCACGGTCACGACGGGGGCCACGGTCCGGACGATCGCCACGCGGGCCGCCGTCACGGCCACCCTCGCGGTCGCCACGACGCTCGCGATCGCGCTCCTGCTTGCGCATCATCACGGTCGGACCCTCTTCCAGCGCATCGACCTTGACGGTCATGTAGCGGATGACGTCTTCGTTGATCTGCGTCTGGCGCTCCAGCTCGGCGATCACGGTGCCGGGGGCATCGATCTCGAGCATCACGTAATGCGCCTTGCGGTTCTTGGCGATGCGATACGCCAGGCTGCGCAGGCCCCAGGTCTCCGTCTTGACGACGCGACCGTTGTTGTCTTCGATGATCTTGGTGGCGTTTTCCGCCAGTGCATCCACCTGCGCCTGTGCCAAATCCTGGCGCGCAAGGAACACGTGCTCGTACAGAGCCATGCCTTTTCCTTCGTTGGCCGATCGCTGACGCCGCCCCATGCGACGCCCCTCCGACTGTCGTCTCGAACATAAAACCGGGGCGGAGAGACTGGCTCTCCACCCCGGATGACGGTCTCATACGCCTCCTGCCCGAAAAGGCAAGGGCGGACGGATCAGCGGAACGAGCGCTGGATCACGCGGACCACGGTGCCGTTGTCGCGGACGAGGACCGCGTCATTGCCCGAGCGGGCCCAATAGGCGCCACGCGGCGGGGCGGCGAGGCGATAGGTGCGATAATCGCGGACGACGCGATAGTTGGTGGCGTAGCGGCGGTCGAAGCGCTGGCCGGTGCGCCAGTTGCGCGGGCCGCCGTGGCGATCGTTGCGGACGACGGTACGCTGGGTGACGACGGTGCGGCCGTTCGGACGCTCCTTGACCGTGGTGACGGTGCGCTCGCGCTGCACGGGCGCGGCGTCGGCCGCGGCGAGCGCCATCGGGCTGGCGACCAGGGTGGCGGCGATCGCGCTCAGGATCAGCTTCTTCATTGTAAACACTCCCATTCATGTACCGGCGCCGTTGCCAGCGTCGACACAAGAGATAGGCGCGACATGTCGCACACCTCTCTCGCCGATCCCTGAAAACGGTCGCAAGGTGTCGCAACTCCAAGAGGTTCGTTCAGGTTGCGTGGGGACCGCAGCGGCCCTAGTGGCGCGCTCCTGTTGTTAGAGGAGACGCGCGATGCGGGCATTCATCTTCCCCGGCCAGGGCAGTCAGGCAGTCGGTATGGGCAAGGCGCTGGCCGAGGCGAGCCCCGTGGCCCGCGAGGTGTTCGGCGAGGTCGACGAGGCGCTGGGCCAGCATCTGTTCCGCCTGATGGCGGAGGGACCGGGCGAGGACCTGCAGCTCACCGCCAATGCACAGCCGGCGATCATGGCCAATGCCATCGCCACGTTGCGCGTCGCCGAGCGTGAGGGCGGCATCCGCCTTGCCGACAAGGCCGATTACGTCGCCGGGCACAGCCTCGGCGAATATGGCGCATTGTGCGCGGCGGGGGCGTTCGATCTCGCGACGACCGCACGGCTGCTGCGCCTGCGTGGGCAGGCGATGCAGGCGGCGGTGCCGGTCGGCGAGGGGGCGATGGCGGCGCTGCTCGGTGCCGATCTCGCCAAGGCGGAGGCGATCGCGGCCGCTGCGATAGCGGCGGTCGCGGCGGACGGCGGCGGCGACCTCGTCTGCACCGTCGCCAACGACAACGATCCGTCACAGGTGGTGATTTCCGGCCATCGCGCCGCGATCGAGCGCGCGGTCGCGCTGGCGAAGGAACATGGCGCCAAGCGCGCGGTGCTGCTGCCGGTCTCCGCGCCGTTCCACTGCCCGCTGATGCAGCCCGCCGCCGACGCGATGCAGGCCGCGCTCGCCGAGGCCCGCATCGCGGCGCCGCTGGTGCCGGTCTATGCCAATGTCGATGCGGCGCCGATCGCCGATCCCGACGCGATCCGCGCCGCGCTGGTCCGCCAGGTGACGGGCATGGTGCGCTGGCGCGAATCGGTGCTGGCGATGGCCGAGGCAGGGGTGACGCAGTTCGTCGAATTCGGCGGCAAGGTCCTCGCCCCGATGGTCAAGCGCATCGCTCCCGACGTCGAAGCGACCAGCGTCGTGACAATGGACGACATCGAGGATTTGCTAAAGAAGATGTGATGTTCACGCGAAGGCGCAAAGGCGCGAAGAGATGGATCTTGAAGCGGCGGCGGCCGATGTCATCGATGTATCCCTGCGGCTTCACCGGCAGTTGGGTCCGGGCCTGCTCGAAAGCGTCTACGAAACCGTTCTTGCGGCTAAGCTCGCGGCATTGGGTTATGTCGTGGGACGGCAGCGCCCAATCGCTATCGATTTCGAAGGGCTGCATTTCGATGCCGCATTCCGTATCGATCTCATCATCAATGACCGCTTGTTGGTCGAGATAAAATCGGTCGAGCGGCTGAATGCCGCTCATGCTAAGCAATTGCTGACATACCTTCGGCTCACCCGGCAGCCCCTGGGTTTGCTCCTGAATTTCGGTGGCGAGACGTTGAGAGAGGGCATCCGTCGCGTCGTTAACGGCCACACCCCCTTTGCGCCTTCGCGCCTTCGCGTGAACAAAAATTTCGGAGACTAACATGTTCGATCTGACAGGCATGACCGCGCTGGTGACCGGCGCTTCGGGGGGCATCGGGTCCGCCATCGCCAAGGCGCTGGCCGGGCAGGGGGCGCGGCTCGCGGTGTCGGGGTCCAATGCCGACAAGCTCGAGGCGTTTCGCGCCGGGCTGGGCGGGGAGCATGTCGCCGTGCCGTGCGACCTGTCGGATGCCGCCGCCGTCGATGCGCTCGTGCCGCAGGCGGTGCAGGCATTGGGCGGGCGGCTTGATATCCTCGTCAACAATGCCGGCGTGACGCGCGACAATCTGGCGATGCGGATGAAGGACGACGAATGGGATCAGGTGATCCGCGTCAACCTGGAAGCCGCCTTCCGCCTCGTCCGCGCCGCCGCCAAGCCGATGATGAAGCAGCGCTTCGGCCGCGTCGTCTCGATCACCTCGGTGGTCGGGCAGACCGGCAATCCCGGCCAGGCGAATTATGCCGCGTCCAAGGCGGGGCTCGTCGGTATGTCGAAGGCGCTGGCGCAGGAACTCGCCAGCCGCAACATCACCGTCAATTGCGTCGCCCCCGGCTTCATCCGCTCGGCGATGACCGACGTGCTGCCCGAGGCGCAGAAGACCGCGCTGCTCGGCCGGATTCCGGCCGGCGACCTGGGCACCGGCGAGGACATCGGTGCCGCGGTCGTGTACCTTGCCAGCCGCGAGGCGGGATATGTCACCGGCCAGACCTTGCACGTTAACGGCGGCATGGCCATGATCTAGGCAGGTTGGGGCTGATCGCAACGATCGACCTTAACAGACGCTTGCCACCCGAACCGCCCCGTTCTACGGGCGTTCAGGAAGAACGAAACACCCCCAAAGCGAAGAGGGATTATACCATGAGCGAGACCGCCGACCGCGTGAAGAAGATCGTCGTCGAGCATCTCGGCGTCGAAGCCGACAAGGTGACCGAGGACGCGAGCTTCATCGACGACCTGGGTGCCGACAGCCTCGACATCGTCGAGCTCGTCATGGCGTTCGAGGAAGAGTTCGGGGTCGAAATCCCTGACGATGCCGCCGAGAAGATCACGACCGTCAAGGACGCGATCACCTATATCGACGAGCATAAGGGCTGAGCCTTCGGCTTGCCCGCGCCCGCTGAGGGCCGGATCTGAACGGCTCCCCGTCCCCGGGTAATGTGGGCGGGGGGCCGTTTTTCGTAATAGCCGCCCGTCCTTCTGGGTGGCGCCGTGTTGGATGGAATGGAGTAAGGGTATGCGGCGCGTTGTCGTAACCGGTTTGGGACTGGTGACCCCGCTTGGCGCGGACGTCGAAACCGCCTGGGCGAACCTGATCGCCGGCAAATCGGGCGCAGGCCCGATCACGCGCTTCGACGCGTCGGACCAGAAATGCCTCATCGCCTGCGAAGTGAAGCCGGCCGATCATCCGTATGGCTTCGATCCCGACAAGCGCGTCGACCACAAGGTCCAGCGGCAGGTCGACCCCTTCATCGTCTATGGCATCGATGCCGCCGGCCAAGCGCTCGAGGATGCCGGCCTGACCGAGATGACCGAGGCGGAGCGGTTCCGCGCCGGCTGCTCGATCGGATCGGGCATCGGCGGCCTGCCGGGGATCGAGAGCGAATCGCTCGTGCTCGCCGAGAAGGGCCCCAAGCGCGTCAGCCCGCACTTCGTCCACGGCCGGCTGATCAACCTGATCTCGGGTCAGGTCTCGATCAAATACGGGCTGATGGGGCCGAACCATGCGGTGGTCACCGCCTGTTCGACCGGCGCGCATTCGATCGGCGACGCGGCGCGGATGATCGCGCTCGACGATGCCGACGTGATGCTGGCCGGTGGTTCGGAAAGCACGATCTGCCCGATCGGCATCGCCGGCTTCGCCGCCGCGCGCGCGCTCAACACCAGCTTCAACGACCGGCCCGAACAGGCCAGCCGCCCCTATGACCGCGACCGCGACGGCTTCGTCATGGGCGAGGGCGCGGGCGTCGTCGTGCTCGAGGAATATGAGCACGCCAAGGCGCGCGGCGCGAAGATCTATTGCGAGGTCGTCGGCTACGGCCTGTCCGGCGACGCCTATCACGTCACGGCGCCGGAGCCCGAGGGGTCGGGCGCGTTCCGCTCGATGGAGATGGCGATGAAGCGGTCGGGCCTCGCGCTCGAGGACATCGACTATATCAACGCGCACGGCACCTCGACCATGGCCGACATGATCGAGCTGGGCGCGGTCAAGCGGCTGTTCGGCGATGCGATCGGCGGCCTGTCGATGAGCTCGACCAAGTCGGCGATCGGCCATCTGCTCGGCGGCGCCGGCGCGGTCGAGAGCATCTTCTGCATCCTCGCGATGCGCGACCAGATCGTGCCCCCGACGCTCAACCTCGACAATCCGTCGGAGGGTGCGGAGGGCGTCGACCTCGTGCCGCATGTCGCCAAGAAGCGCCAGGTGCGCGCGGTGCTGAACAATTCGTTCGGCTTCGGCGGCACCAATGCGTCGCTGGTGATGAAGGCGATCTGATCCCATGCGCAAGGTCGGTTGCCTCGGTCTGCTGATCGGCCTCGTCGCAATCGTCGCGGCGTTTCTGGTGGTGCAGGGCTGGGGCGGCAGCGGCCCGGCGCCGCGCACGCTGACCGTCCAGGTCGCGGAGGGCAGCAGCCTCGCCTCGGCCGCGCGCGAACTGGAGAAGGCGGGGGCAATCCGCTCGGCGGGCCGCTTCCGCCTGCTCGCCCGCGTCTTCGGCTCGGGCGAACCGATCAAGGCCGGCGAATATCGCATCCCCGCCCACACCAGCCCGGCCGACATCCTCAAGATGTTGCAGGGCGGCAAGGTGCTGCAACGGCTGGTCGTCGTGCCCGAGGGCTATCCCTCGGTGCTCGTCCACGAGGCGCTGATGAAGGCGGACGGCCTCACCGGCGACGTGCCGGTGCCGGCGGAGGGATCGGTGCTGCCCGACAGCTATGCCTTCCAGCGCGGCGACACGCGGGCGAGCGTGGTGGCGCGGATGCAGAAGGCGATGCGCGACTATCTCGCCGCCGCCTGGGCCAAGCGCAAGCCGGGCATCGCGGTGACGACGCCCGAACAGGCGATCATCCTCGCCTCGATCGTCGAGAAGGAAACCGGCAAGCCCGCCGAGCGGCGGACGGTGGCGGCGGTCTATGGCAACCGGCTGAAGCGCGGCATGCCGTTGCAGGCCGATCCGACGGTGATCTATCCGATCACCAAGGGGCGGCCGCTTGGCCGGCGCATCCTGCGCTCCGAACTGCAAGCCAGGAACGGCTACAACACTTATGCCGAGGCGGGGCTGCCGGCCGGGCCGATCGCCAATCCCGGGCGCGCGTCGATCGACGCGGTGCTCGATCCGGCACCGTCCAATGCGCTGTACTTCGTGGCGGATGGCACCGGTGGCCATGTGTTCGCCGACACGCTGGCGCAGCACAACGCCAATGTGCAGAAATGGTATGCGATCCGCCGCCAGCGCGGAGAGATGTAGGCAAGGTCTTCCGCGCGGCCGGGGGTGGGGGGCGTAAGTCCGTTTTGATTGCCAACGAACGCCACATTCGCTTCGTCACCCCGGACTTGTTCCGGGGTCTACCAAGCCGCAAAGGCGCGGTCGGAGCCTCCAGCCGTTCTCCTCGCCGCCGGGTGGACCCCGGAACAAGTCCGGGGTGACGGGAGGGGGGCGGACATGGTTCGAACCCGGCCCGCCCCAAATGATCACCGCCGCAAGGCGCTCGCCGCGCGGGCCTTGGCCTCGACCTCGGCCATCGTGCCGCCGGTCACCCAGCTGCCGCCGACGCACAGCACCGGCGCGAACCCCAGCCAGTCGGGCGCGCTCGCCTCGGTGATGCCGCCGGTCGGGCAGAAGCGACACTGGTAGAAGGGGGCGGCCAGCGCCTTCAGCGCCTTCAGCCCGCCCGACGTTTCTGCCGGGAAGAACTTGAAATGGGTAAGGCCGAGGTCGAGCCCGCGCATGATGTCGCCCGCCGTCGCGGTGCCGGGCAGATAGGCGACGCCGGCGTCGAGGATCGGCTGCGCCAGCCGCTCGGTCAGGCCGGGCGAGACGATGAACTCGACGCCCGCGTCGATCACCTGCCGCGCCTGCGCTTCATTGACCACGGTGCCGGCGCCGACGATCGCGCCGGGGACACGCTTCATCTCGGCGATCGCCTCCATCGCCGCGCCGGTGCGCAGCGTCACTTCCAGCACCTTGAGCCCACCGGCGACGAGCGCCTCGGCGAGCGGGCGGGCGGTTGCGGCGTCGTCGATCACCAGCACCGGAATGACGGCGCTGGTCTGCATGATGGTGGCGATATCGGTCACGAGGCGTGCTCCTGGGCGAAGGCCGCGGCGGCGCCGAACAGGCCCGGCTGCGGATGGGTGATGAGCTTGACGGGAATGCCCGCCATCATATTCTGGAACCGGCCCTTGGCGACGAACCGTTGGTCGAAGCCCGAGCGGATCAGCTTGTCCTTGATGCGCAGGCCGAGGCCGCCGGCGATCACCACCGCCTTCGCGCCATGCGCGAGCGCGAGGTCGCCCGCCACCGCGCCGAGCGCGAGGCAGAAGCGGTCGAGCGCGGCCAGTGCGATCGAATCGGTGCCGTCCAGCGCCTCGGTCCAGATCGTCTTGTCGTCGCGGCTCGGCACCGCCCGGCCTTCCATCTCGGCGAGCGTCTCGTACAGCGCGACGATGCCCGGGCCCGAGCAGATCCGCTCCGCCGAAACGCGGGTATAGGTCCGGCGCAGGCGCTTGACGAAGGCATCCTCGATGCCGTCGAGCGGCGCGTAATCGACGTGCCCGCCCTCGGTCGGCAGCACGTGGTAGGTGCCCTTGGTCTTGAACACCTGCGCGACCCCCAGGCCGGTGCCGGGGCCGCAGACGGTGGTGACGCCCTGAACCGGCAGCGGTGCGTCGGGGCCGCAGAGATGTTCGAAATCCTCGTGCGGCAGCTGCGCGACGGCGTGGCCGACCGCGCCGAAATCGTTGATGACCGTATAGACGTCGGCGCCGAGCCGCTCGGGGATCAGCGACGGACGGATCACCCAGGGATTGTTGGTCAGGCGGATGATGTCGCCGGTGATCGGCGAGGCGACCGAGATCGCCGCCGCCTTCGGCAGGGGCGAGCCGTGGCGGGCGGCGAACGCCTGCCACGCGGTCTGCAGGCTGGCGTGTTCGGCGGTCTTGAGCGTCACCGGCTCGCCGAGCGCGACGACATGACCGTCCTCCACCTCGGCGATGGCGAAGCGGGCATGGGTGCCGCCGATATCGACGCTGACGAGCTGCATTTCTGTTCCCTCCTGACGTTCCGCTCTCACCTTCACCCGTCGCCGGCTTCGCCGTCTCTCCCTCTCCCGGCGGGAGAGGGACGGGGCCCGCCGCCGCAGGCGGTAGGAAGGGTGAGGGCGGTTGATGTTTCTATAGACCCGCCGCCGCGAGCATCCCCGACGCACCCTTTTCGGCCTCGTCGGCGAGCCCGCGGAGCATCGCGAACAGCTCGCGACCCATGCCGCTCGCCGCGCCCGGCGCGTCGCACAACGGTCGGGCGAGCCATTCCGCTGCGTCGACCAGCGCGTCGAGCGTGCCGTTGACCGCATCGACGCGGATGATGTCGCCGTCGCGGATCTTGCCGATCGCGCCATGGCCCAGCGCCTCGGGGGAGCAATGGATCGCGCACGGCACCTTGCCGCTCGCGCCCGACATGCGGCCGTCGGTGACCAAGGCGACCTTGAAGCCGCGGTTTTGCAAGACGCCCAGCGGCGGGGTCAGCTTGTGCAGCTCGGGCATGCCGTTGGCGCGCGGACCCTGGAAGCGGACGACCACGACCATGTCCTGCTCCAGCTCGCCGCGCTTGAACGCCTCGAGCACGTCGAGCTGGTCGTGGAAGACGCGCGCCGGTGCTTCGACCACCCAGCGTTCCCGATCGACCGCCGAAACCTTGATGCAGGCGCGGCCGATATTGCCGGCGAGGATGCGCATGCCGCCGTCGGGCGAGAAGGCGTCCGCGACCGGGCGCAGGATCGCGGTATCGCCGCTGTCGCCGACCGGCTGCCAGGCGAGCGCGTCGTCGACGATCGCCGGCTTCTCGGCATAGGCCGACAGGCTGTCGCCGCTGACCGTGGTGATATCGCCGTGGAGCAGCCCGGCCGCCAGCAGCTCGCGCACGACGAAGGGCATGCCGCCCGCCGCCTCGAACGCGTTCACGTCGGCTTCGCCGTTGGGATAGACGCGCGCGATCAGCGGCACCGCGCGGCTGAGCCGGTCGAAATCCTCCCAGTCGATGACGATCCCTGCCGCGCGCGCGATCGCCGGCACGTGGAGCAGGTGGTTGGTCGAGCCACCGGTGGCGAGCAGGCCGACCGCGGCATTCACGATCGCGCGCTCGTCGACGCAATGGCCGAGCGGGCGATAATCGTTGCCGCGCCAGCCCAAGCTGGCGAGCCGGTGGACCGCGGCGCGGGTCAGCTCCTGGCGCAGCTTGGTGCCGGGATTGACGAAGGCGGCGCCGGGCATGTGCAGGCCCATCACCTCCATCATCATCTGGTTGGTGTTGGCGGTGCCGTAGAAGGTGCAGGTGCCCTTGGAATGATACGCCTGGATCTCGGCGTCGAGCAGCTCCTCGCGCCCCGCCTTGCCCTCGGCATAGGCCTCACGCACCGCCGCCTTGGCCTTGTTGGGGAGGCCGGAGGGCATCGGCCCGCCGGGGATCAGCACCATCGGCAGATGGCCGAAACGCAGCGCGCCCATCAGCAGCCCCGGCACGATCTTGTCACAGATGCCGAGCAGCGCCGCGCCCTCGAACGTGCCGTGGCTGAGCGCTACCGCCGTCGCGAGCGCGATCGTGTCGCGGCTGAACAGCGACAGCTCCATGCCGGCATAGCCCTGCGTCACGCCGTCGCACATCGCCGGCACGCCGCCCGCGACCTGCGCGGTCGCACCGACCTCGCGCGCCCAGACCTTCATCAGCTCGGGATAGCGGTAATAGACCGCATGCGCCGACAGCATGTCGTTGTACGCGGTGACGATGCCGATGTTCATGCCGCTGTCGGCACGCAGCGTATCGCGATCCTCCTCGGTGCCCGCATAGGCATGGGCGAGGTTGGCGCAGCCGAGTTGCGGCCGGCGCGCGCCATTCTCCCGCTCGCGCTCGATCAGCGCGAGATAGGCGGCGCGGCTGTCCCGCGATCGTTCGATGATGCGGTCGGTGACGGCGGAGACTTCGGGGTTCATGACGCGGGTCCTGGGGAGGGAGCGTTAGGTGCCTGAGGTGTCACCATAAACCATGTTGGACGGGGCTGTCGCCCTTCGACAGGCCCAGCACGAACGGGGCGGGAGCGATCTCCCTTCACCGTTCGTGCTGAGCCTGTCGAAGCACAATGGGTCTCATCCCCGCTTCGCCACCGGCGTTACGGCGCCCAGTGGATGTCGACGGGCAGTTCCGCATCCGCCAGCACGCGGCCGATCGGATAGGGCGAGGCCGGGCCCTGCTTGATCGCCTTCTCGATGACGTCGCGCTTGGCCTGGCCGGTCACGGCGATCATCAGCGCGCGGGCGGTGACGATGCCCTCGCGCGACAGCGTCACGCGCGGCACCGGCGCCTCGGCGGGCAGCGGGTCGGGCATCACGCCCAGCGCGCGCCGCTCCTTGGGACCGGCGAGCGCCTCGTCGAAGTCGGGGCCGGGGAAGATCGACGCGGTATGGCCGTCGCCGCCGACGCCGAGCAGGCAGAGGTCGAGCGGCCAGTGCAGGTCCTGCATCAGCGCGTCGGCCGAGCGGCCCGCGGACTTATAGTCGGCGGTCGCCTGCGGCACGATCGGCATCACCCGCGCGCCCTTGGGCAGGAAGGTCTTGGCGATCATCGTCACGTTCGACAGCGGATCGCCGAGCGGCACGATGCGCTCGTCGGTGGGGACGATCGTCACCCGCTTCCAGTCGAGCTTCGCCTTGGACAGCGTGTCGTAGATCGGGATCGGCGTCTTGCCGCCCGACAGCGCGATCACCGCCGCGCCGCGCGCGTCGATCGCCGCCTCGATGATGAACTGGATATCGCCGGCGACCGCCTGGGCCATCTCGGCGGCGTCCTCATATTCCCACCATTCGATTTCGGTCATGTCTTTGCTTTCGTTCGGTCGGCGTCCCGCCCGATAGACCGGGCGGACGCGCAAGGTAAGAGGCCGCGCATACGTATGTGCGGCGGAACGTGTCCCATAGTCCCCGTCACCCGGACTCGTTCCGGGGGCCGCTCTGCGGCGGGGAGAACGGCAAGAGGCTCAGGCCCCGCCCCTGCGGATGGGCGGACCCCGGAACACGTCCGGGGTGACGAATCGGCGGGGAGGGGGTGGCCTAACCGCCTCAATCGTCCTGCCAGGTCACCCCGTCGCGCTCGGTCAGCGCGATCGCGCCCGCGGGGCCCCAGGTGCCGGCGGCATAATGTTTCGGCTTGGTCTGGTTGGCGTCCCAGCCGGCGCGGATCGCGTCGATCCACGTCCACTGCGCCTCGACCTCGTCGCGGCGGACGAACAACGTCTGGTCGCCCTCGATCAGGTCGAGCAGCAGCCGCTCATAGGCGATGCGCCGGCGCGAGCCGGCGAATTCGGCGTCCATGCTGAGGTTGAGCGGCACTTCGCGCAGGCGGATGCCCTCGCGGTCGAGGCCCGGCTCCTTGGCCATGACCAGCAGCTGGACATATTCCTCCGGCTGCAGGCGGATCACAAGCGTATTGGGCTGGAGGATGCCGCCGCGGCCCGAAAACATCGAGTGCGGCACCGGCTTGAACTGGATCGCGATCTCGCTGCGCCGCTTCGCCATGCGCTTGCCGGTGCGCAGGTAGAAGGGCACGCCCTGCCAGCGCCAATTGTCGATATGCGCCTTGATCGCGACGAACGTCTCGACGTTGCTGTCATAGCCCAGTTCATCGTCATAGCCCCTGACGACCTTGCCGCCGACCGCGCCCTCCTCATACTGGCCGACGACGGTGCAGCTCGGCACGTCCTCCGGCGCGATCTTGCGCATCGAGCGGAAGACCTTGGCCTTTTCGTCGCGGATCGCGGCGCCGTCGTACAGGGCAGGGGGCTCCATCGCGATCAGCGCGACGAGCTGGAGCATATGGTTGGCGACCATATCGCGCAGCGCGCCCGCGCCCTCGTAATAGCTGGCGCGATCCTCGAGCCCGACCGTCTCGGCGATGGTGATCTGGACGTTGTCGATACCCTGCGCGTTCCACACCGGCTCGAAGAAGGAATTGCCGAAGCGCAGCGCCAGGATGTTCTGGACGGTTTCCTTGCCGAGATAATGGTCGATGCGGAAGATCCGCTCCTCGGGGAAGACCGAGGCGACGGTGTCGTTGATCTCGCGACTCGATGCGAGGTCGTAGCCGAGCGGCTTTTCCAGCCCGATCCGCACCGTCTCGCCGGCGAGGCCGACGCTTTCCAGGCCCTTCACCGCCGGCTCGAACAGCGACGGCGCGGTGGACAGATAGATGGCGAGGCCGCCCGATACGTCGCCGACCTTCTCGGCGAGCGGCGCGAAGCTGGCCGGATCGGAGAGGTCGGCCGGCTGAAAGTACAGCCGTTCGAGGAAGCTCGCAATCATACCGTCGTCCTTGCGGTCGGCGGCGAGGAACTGACCGAGCGCCTTCTGCACGAAGGCACGGAAGGCGTCGTCGTTCTGCTCGCCCCGTGCCGAGCCGACGATCGTCAGCCCCTCGGGCAGCAGCCCGTCCGCGTGCAATCCGTACAGCGACGGCCACAACATGCGCTGGGCGAGGTCACCGGTCGCTCCGAACAGGAGCAGCTTGCCGACAGGATTGCGCTGCATGACGGTCCTTCTGTTTACACGATCAGGCCGGCCAGGGGATCGAGCCCGGCCATGATGTTGAGGTTCTGGACGGCGGCGCCACCGGCGCCCTTGCCGAGATTGTCGAGCGTCGCGATCAGCCGCACCTGGCCGCTGTCGGCATTGCCGCAGACGCGCAGCGTCATCCGGTCGGTGCCGCTATTCTCCTCGATCGTCACCGCGGCGACGTCGCCGGGGGCGACGGTGATCAGCGCGCTGTCGGCATAGGCCGCGGCGAGCGTCTCCTCGACCGCGGCGAGGCTCGGGCGACCCGGCAGCTGTGCGAGCGCCAGCGGCACCTCGCCGAGCATGCCGCGATTGAGCCGCGCCACCGCCGGCGCGAACACCGGTGGGTGGGCGAGGCCGGCATGCGCGCGCATCTCGGGCAGATGCTTGTGCGACAGCGAGAGCGAATAGGCACGCAGCGCCGTATCGACCCCGCCGCCCTCGAACTCCGCGATCATCGCCTTGCCGCCACCCGAATAGCCCGACACCGCATTATAGGTCAGCGGCCAGTCCGCCGGGACGAGGCCCGCGCGCACCAGCGGCGCGACCAGCGCGAGGAAGGCTGTGGGATAGCAGCCGGGATTGGAGACGAAACGCGCCGCGGCGATTCGCCCGGCCTGATCTTCGGCCAGTTCGGGGAAGCCATAGGTCCAGCCCTTGGCGACGCGATGCGCCGACGAGGCGTCGATCAGCCGCGTGGTGCCGTCGCGCACCAGCGCCGCCGCCTCGCGTGCCGCGTCATCGGGCAGGCAGAGGATCGCGATATCGGCATCGTTGAGCGCCTCGGCACGGGCGGCGGGGTCCTTGCGCCGCGCCTCATCGAGCGCGACCACGGTGATGTCGGTGCGCCCGCTCAGTCGCTCGCGGATGTCGATGCCGGTGGTGCCGACGGCACCGTCGATGAACACGGTGACGCTCATGCTGCGTTCGCCTTGTCGAGGATGGCGCGGTCGACATAGCCGACCGCATTCTGCGTGATCGCGCGGCCCCAGGCATGGCGGCCGGCGAGTTCGAGCACCTCGAACGCTTCGCCGGCGGCGAGCGACGCCAGCGGCTCGCTCAGGTTGCGATCGGCGTAGAGGATCGCGTCGCGGACCGCGACCGCGGCCATCGGCGCGGCATAATGCGGCGCGAACACCTGTTCGGCGAGGCGGACATCGGCCAGATCGCCGCGCACCGCATGCGTCCTGGGATCGAGCGTGACCGACGGGCCGGTGAGCGCGAACGCCCTACGCGAGGGCTGGCTGGAGCGACCGGGTGTCGCCTTCGCCAAGAAATTGCCCGAACTCTTCAAGAAACTCTGCCCCTTCGGAAGTACGCGCGACGAAGATGTTGCGCTTGTCGCTGTCGTCGCGTTGCCGGCGCAGATAGCCGAGCGCACCCAGCCTGTTCAAGGCGCGCGTGACGACGGGCTTCGATACGTTGAGCGCCCGGGCCAGGCCACGCACCGTATGCGGGCCGGGATTGAGGTAGACGAGGAGGAGCAGCGCCATCTGCCGATTGGTGAGGTCGGGTTCGCCCGAGCGCACGTAATCCACCAGGGCCGTCATCCACGTCGCGAGTGATTGCGCGGCAGTTCCCACGATCAAATATCCGTTTCTGCGCCGTTTTCGGGGCTTTGTTTCGCTGTCATAACGCCCCCGCGCGACGCTGGTTTCCGGTAAATGAACGGTGAGGGTGAATTAGTGGCCATGGCGCCGCCCTGGGGGGCGGTGACCAGCAAGGCGGCTCAGGACCTCGCCACGCGAACCCGTCACCCCGAACTCGCTTCGGGGTCCACGGGGCCGCGAGAGAACGGTCTCACCTCAAGCTGGTCTCCTCGCCAAGGGACTCCGCAACGGGTCGAGACCCGCGCGAAAGTCCACATCGCCGGTGAACCTATTCAATGCTCTTGCAAAAACAGGAGGCTAGGCCGGATTGGCCTTCATTCCAATTCCTCCCCCGCCAGGGGGAGGTGGCATGCCGAAGGCATGACGGAGGGGGAGGACACGCCACCGAAGATGGTGCGTACCTCCTCCTCCGTCACGGCTGCGCCGCACTCCCTGGCGGGGGAGGAGTTTCTTCAAAGTTCGAATGTCGATCCGCGCTAGGCCAAGCACAACAACGTGTCATGGCGCCCGGAACTCCTGGGCTCCTGCTTTCGCAGGAGCACTCCGGCAGTTCCGCAGGGATTTCGAACCAGCCCGGGGTGACGGAGCGGGCGAGGCGGCGTCCCCGCGCTTGGGCAGCGTGCCCGCACCGGCACGGTTGATCGTTGCGCGACCCTCGCCTATGTGCGCGCCTTCATCCGAGTTTCCGGGACCATAGATGTTCACCTTCCTCCTCGTCGTTCATGCCATCATCGCCGCGGCGCTCGTGACGGTGATCCTGATGCAACGGTCGGAGGGTGGTGGCCTCGGCATGGGTGGCAGCCCGTCGGGGCTGATGTCGGCGCGCGGTGCCGCCGACTTCCTCACCCGGATGACCTCGATCCTCGCGACGGTGTTCGTCGGCATGTCGATCGCGCTCGCCTTCATCGCGGCACATCGCCAGACGCAGACGATCGATACCTCGCTCGCCCGCACGCCGCCGGCAGCGGCGCCGGCGCCGGCCCCCGCACAGGATGCCGTCCCCAACGCCCCCGCCGACAACGGCGCGGTGCCGCTGCAGCGCTAAGCGGTTCATCCGTTCATCGTAAATCGCGCGCGGGGATGACCCGCGCGCTCTTGTCGTTCGACCCCACAACACGCTAGGCGATTTCTCCCATGGCGCGGTACATCTTCATCACCGGCGGCGTGGTCTCGTCGCTCGGCAAGGGCCTCATGGCGGCCTCTCTCGCAGCTCTGCTTCAGGCGCGCGGTTACCGCGTCCGGATTCGGAAGTTCGATCCCTATCTCAACGTTGATCCGGGCACGATGAGCCCCTATCAGCACGGCGAGGTCTACGTCACCGACGACGGCGCGGAAACCGACCTCGACCTCGGCCATTACGAGCGGTTCACCGGCGTGGCCTCGCGCCAGTCGGACAACGTCACCTCGGGCCGTATCTACAAGACGATCATCGAGCGCGAGCGGCGCGGCGATTACCTCGGCGCGACGGTGCAGGTGATCCCGCACGTCACCGACGCGATCAAGGCGTTCGCCCGTGCCGAGACCGACGACCTCGACTTCGTGCTGTGCGAGATCGGCGGCACGGTCGGCGACATCGAGTCGCTGCCGTTCATCGAGGCGATCCGCCAGCTCAAGAACGAGGTCGGGCGCGGCAATGCGATCAGCATCCACGTCACGTTGGTGCCCTATATCGCCGCTGCGGGTGAACTGAAGACCAAGCCGACCCAGCATTCGGTGCGCGAGCTCGCCGCTTTGGGCGTGCAGCCCGACGTGCTCGTCTGCCGCTGCGAACATCCGCTGCCGCCGTCGGAGCGCGCCAAGATCGCGCTGTTCTGCAACGTGCCGGAAAGCGCGGTCATTCCCGCGCTCGATGCCAAGAGCATCTACGCCGTGCCGCTGCAATATCATGGCGAGGGCCTCGATTCGGAGGTGCTGCGCGCCTTCGGCATCACGCCGTCCTCGGCCCCCGACCTGACGCGCTGGACCGACATCATGGACCGGCTCACCAACCCGGAGGGTGAGGTGACCGTCGGCGTCGTCGGCAAATATGTCGGCCTGCAGGATGCCTACAAGTCGCTCAACGAGGCTTTGGTCCATGGCGGCATCGCGAATCGCGTGAAGGTCAACGTGCGCTGGATCGACGCCGAGATCTTCGAGAACGACAGCAGCGAGATCGTCAGCCAGCTCGAGCCCTGCGACGCGATCCTCGTTCCTGGGGCGTTTGGGGAGCGGGGGGCTGAGGGCAAGATCAAGGCGGTCAAATTCGCGCGCGAGCGCGAAATCCCCTATTTCGGTATCTGTTTCGGCATGCAGATGGCGTGCGTCGAGGGCGCGCGCGATCTCGCCGGCATCGCCAATGCCTCGTCGACCGAATTCGGCCCGACCGACGAACCGGTCGTCGGCCTGATCACCGAATGGATGGGCCGCGACGGGCTCGAGAAGCGCGAGGAGCAGGGCGACCTCGGCGGTACGATGCGGCTGGGCGCCTATGAAGCGGCGCTCGACGGCAACAGCGTCGTCGCGTCGATCTACGGCGACACGACGATCCACGAGCGTCACCGTCACCGGTTCGAGGTCAATACGCATTACAAGGACGCGCTCGAACAGGGCGGCCTGGTGTTCAGCGGCATGTCGCCCGACGGCACATTGCCAGAGATCGTCGAGCGACCGGATCACCCATGGTTCGTCGGCGTCCAGTTCCACCCGGAATTGAAGAGCAAGCCGTTCGACCCGCATCCGCTGTTCGCCAGCTTCATCCAGGCGGCGCTGACGAAGAGCCGGCTGGTCTGACCTTGACGCGGATCGTTGTGTACGTACATTCCTGTACGGCATGACGGTCTTCGAGTTCGACCCGGCCAAGGCGGCAGCGAATGTCGCGAAGCATGGCGTGTCGTTCGCGTTGGCGCAGGCGGTCTGGGACGACCCGTTGCATGTGATCGTGCCAGATCGCGTGACCGATGGAGAGCGTCGGTATCATGCGATTGGCATGGTCGGTCATGTCGTCCTGCTGGTCGTCGTCCATATGTACCCCGATGGGGAGGACGCGGACCGGGTGCGGATCATCGGCGCGCGCCGTGCGACGCGTCATGAAAGGAGGCGATATGAAGAAGACGCGACTTGATGCCGCCTTGCAGCGCGAGGCCGAGCAGCTTGCGGCGCTGGCAGACGAATCGATCGATACCGTCGACATTCCGGAGGCACCCGCGGCGGCGTGGCGCGATGCGGTCCGCCCGGGGCTTTACCGGCCGGTCAAGCAGCCGGTGACCTTGCGGCTCGATGCGGATATCGTTGCCTGGTTCAAGGATCACGCCGCCGGCGCAGGGTATCAGACGGAAATCAATCGGGTGCTGCGCAACCATGTCGCCAGCGCGGATCGCCGGGCGGCGGAAGGCGCATCGGCCTGACATAGCAAGGACGCCCGGGCCCGCCGGCCCGGACGCCCCAACCATTACGCGGCTTCGGCCACGTCGGTCTTGTTCTCGACCGCGGAAAGCGGTGCGCCGGTCTTGATCGCGATGGTCTTCGGCTTCATCGCCTCGGGGACTTCGCGGACCAGGTCGATCACGAGCAGGCCGTCGTTGAGACGGGCATCCTCGACGAAGACGAAGTCGGCGAGTTCGAAGCGGCGCTCGAAGCTGCGGTTGGCGATGCCGACGTGCAGGAAGTTCGCATTGGTCGATTTCTCGTCCTTCTTGCCCGAGACCAGCAGCAGGTTCTGCTGCGCGGTGATCTCGATCTCGTCGCGCGAGAAGCCGGCGACCGCGAGCGTGATGCGGTAGCGATCCTCGGCAAGGCGTTCGAGGTTGAAGGGCGGGTAATTCTCCGCGGTGGCGGCGCGCGCGTTGCTTTCCAGCATGTCGAACAGGCGGTCGAAACCGATGGTCGAGCGGCGATAGGGGGTCAGGTCGAGTCGCATGTCAAATCCTCCACAAGAAGCGAGTTGAACGACGGCATCCACAGCTCTGGCACAGGTCTGGCAATGCCGGCACACGGCCCGCTGGCGGCACCGTGCGCCGCCGATTTTGGATCGTCGCCGCGCCGGTTCAAGAGGGGCCGCAGCGGCCGCGGCGGCATTTTTCTCCGGCCGATGCCGAAGCCCCGCTTTGCCGCCGCGAAGCATCTCCATCTTTGAACATCCCCCAAACCAGTGGAGTTTACGGCAAAATCACATCAGGGAAACCGCATGTCGCTGACGCTCGCCCTTCTTCTCGCCGGCCAGGCCGCTGCCGCCACCGCCGCGACCGCGGAACCGCAGCAGGAGGGGGCGCCGCCGGTAGCCGCCGCCGCCGGGCCGGACGCGCAGCCCGGCGCCACCGCCACCGCCACCGCCACCGCCCCGGCGAGCGGCGAGATCCTCGTCACTGCCCGCCGCCGCGCCGAATCGGTGCAGCGCGTGCCGATCGCCATGTCGGTCGTCGGCGGCGCGGATATCGACAAGACCGGCGCGTTCAACGTCAACCGGCTCCAGCAGCAGCAGCCCTCGCTGCAATTCTTCTCAAGCAACCCGCGCAATTCGGCGATCAACATCCGCGGCCTCGGCGCGCCGTTCGGCCTGACCAATGACGGGATCGAGCAGGGCGTCGGCTTCTATGTCGACGGCGTCTATATCGGCCGGATCGGCGCCTCGACCTTCGACTTCGTCGATGTCGACCGGGTCGAGGTGCTGCGCGGCCCGCAGGGGACGCTATACGGCAAGAACACCACCGCCGGCGCGCTCAACGTCACCACCCGCCCGCCGAGCTTCACGCCGGAGGGCAGGGCAGAGGTCAGCATCGGCAATTACGACTTCGTCCAGGCCAAGGCATCGGTATCGGGGCCGCTGTCGGACACGGTCGCGCTGCGGCTGTCGAGTTCGGCGACGACGCGCAAGGGCACGATCTATGACGTGACCTCGCGGCAGGACCTGCACCGCCAGCGCAACCTCGGCGTGCGCGGACAGCTGCTGTGGAACGCGACCGACGCGCTTCATTTCACATTGTCCGGTGACTTCAACGTCCAGAACCCGGAATGCTGCGTGCAATATTATGCGCGGGTCGGCACCACGCAGCGGCCGATCGCGCGGCAATATGACGCGCTGGCGGCGGCGCTCAACTACGCGCCGCCGAACCGCGATCCGTTCGACCGGCGCACCGACCTCGATGCCGCGATCAATTCGCGGCAGGAGGTGGGCGGCGCCTCGCTCGTCGTCGACTGGGACGTCGGCCCGGCGACGCTGACCTCGGTCAGCGCGTGGCGCTATTGGGACTGGCAGCCGCAGAACGATCGCGACTTCACCGGCCTGCCGATCACCACCGTCTCGCAGAATCCGTCGCAGCAGAAGCAGGTGTCGCAGGAATTCCGCTTCGCCTCGAACGGCACCAACCGGCTAGACTATACGGTCGGCGCCTTCCTGTTCCACCAGACGATCGATACGCAGGGGTCGCAGGTGCAGGGGCCGGCGGCGAGCCGTTTCCTGCTGTCGGGCACCGACGCGAACAATCCCAATGTCCTCAACGGGCTGACCTCGACCAACACGATCAGCTTCGACAACACGAGCTTCGCGGTGTTCGGCAAGCTCAACTGGGCGCTGACCGACGCGCTGCACATCCAGCCGGGGCTGCGCGTCAATTACGACCGCAAGTCGGGCTTCTACGAATCGGTCGTGAGCATCGCCAACAGCCAGTATAATTTCACCGCGACCGCCGACAATGTCGGGGCGCTGCTCGCCGCGCAGCCCACTACGGCGGCGCGCACGACCTTCCAGAACCAGATCAACACGCTCGCGCCGCAGCGCTACAGCCCGAAGTTCAGCGCGTGGAACACGTCGGGCGACATCACCGTCTCCTATGATTTCGCGCCCGAGATTCACGGCTACGCCACCTATGCGCGCAGCTTCAAATCGGGCGGGATCAACCTGTCGGGTCTGCCGCTCAACGCCAGCAACACCGGCGTCGATCTTTCGACGCAGACGGTGAAGCCCGAGAAGGTCAACAATTACGAGATCGGCCTCAAGACGCAGTTCCTCGACCGCCGTCTGACGCTCAACCTCGCCGGCTTCTGGACCGACGTGTCCGACTATCAGGCGACAGTGAACAACAATGCGATCAACGTGATCCGCGGCTATCTCGCCAATGCCGGCAAGGTCCGGTCGCGCGGCGTCGAGTTCGACACCAGCTTCCGCCCGAGCAAGCGGCTTAACCTCTACGTCAGCGGGGCCTTCACCGACGCCAAATATGTCGACTTCAAGAACGCGCCATGCCCGCCCGAACTGTCCGGCGGCAGCGCGGCGACGACGGCCAATCCGGCGAGCCCCGCCGGTCAGGCCGGCAGCGCGAGCCAGCCGTCGTACAGCCCGGCGCAATGCGACATCTCAGGCCAGCGCCTGCCGGGCATCTCGAAATGGTCCTTCTCCTACGGCGGCGAATATAACGTGCCGGTCGATGGCTCGGGCGGGGAGGTCTATGTCGGCTATGACGGCAATTACCGGTCGCGCTTCTCGTCCAACCCGTCGCCGTCGGCCTATACCTGGATCGAGGGCTATTCGCTGTCGAACGTCCGCGCCGGCTATCGCAAGAACGATTTCAACGTCTTCGGCTGGGTGCGCAACGCGTTCGACCAGAAGTATTTCGAGCTGCTGTCGACCCAGTCGGGCAACACCGGGCTGATCGTCGGCCAGCCCGGCGATCCACGCACCTATGGCCTGACGGTGTCGAAGCGGTTCTAGGCGGGATCGACATGCAAGCTCCGGGGAACACTCCTCCCCATTAGGGCGGGGCTATCGGCCATGGACGTTCGCTTGCGTCCGCCGCCTTCCAATCCCATCCCGTCACCCCGGACGTGTTCCGGGGTCCACTCTGCGGCGAGGAGCAAGGCTTGAGGGGATGCCGTTCTCTTGTGGCCCGGTGGACCCCGGAACGAGTCCGGGGTGACGGGTACGAGGGGGAAGCCGGTCGAGCCTCATCACCGGAGCCATAGGCGATAGTTCGGCTCTGGTGGGCGGAATTGGGCTGAATGTCGATCGGGCCTTAGGAGACACGGGAGCGGCGCAGGACGCTGGGGCAGGGGTTGGATGATGCCGTGATCCGTCCTGCCGGCGCGCTATTGTTCGTCACCCCGGCGAAGGCCGGGGCCCATGGGCATGGTGATTGCGTGGGTGGCGCACATCGTTGCCGTCATCGCATCCATGGGTCCCGACTTGCGTCGGGATGACGAAGGGGGAGCGCGAACCGGATTTCTCGTGCCCTTCGCGCGGCCTGGCGTCGTCGCGCACCAATAAATAGATGCGAAGCGGCAGAAAATCGGTCCGCGTTATGACCCGGTTCAGGATTGATCTGCGATAACCAGGATCGCCGGACAGGGGGCGCGAATTGGAAGCTCCCGTCCTCTGCCCGGCTACGCACCGGACTAAATATGCGGCGGACAAGCAAACGCCCGGACCGTTGCCGATCCGGGCGCCTGCGTGACGAGAAACTCGTCAGCCCCCTTAGGTCGCTTCCCGGCAATCGCGCGTTGTTTCGCTGCGCTGCCCTTCCGCTATTCCCCGAACCACGGCCGTTGCCTGTGTGTCAGTAAGTCTTTGCTAGGCAGCACTGCCGGCTTTGTCACCGGCTATGTGGAGGGGCGGAATCGATTGGCGAAACCCTGTGTCGAATCCGCAACATTTGTTGCTTGTGACTCGCACGTCACCTAGAGGTCCGGCCATGATCCTCTCACGCTACGAACGGATGATTGCCCGGCGCTACCTGCTCCCGGGCAAGGGCGAGGCGTTCATCTTCCTGGTCGCCTCGATCAGCCTCGTCGCGGTGATGCTCGGCGTCGCCGCGCTCGTCATCGTGATGAGCGTGATGAACGGGTTCCGCGCCGAGCTGTTCGACAAGATCGTCGGGCTCAACGGCCATGCGGTGATCCAGGGCGTCGGCGGCCGCCTGCCCGACTGGCGCGAGATCGTCGCGGAGGCGCGCCGGACGCCGGGCGTCACCGCGGCGACGCCGATGGTCGAACAGCCGCTGGCGGCGACCTACAACGGCCGGGCCGAAGGCGTGCTGGTCCGCGGCGTCCGCATGGCCGACGTCAAGCCCGTGATCGGCAGCAAGATCGTCATGGGCACGCTCGCCGGCGTCACCCCCGGCAATGGCCGGATCGCGATCGGCTCCCGCCTGGCGGAGGCGCTGGGCGCGCAGGTCGGCAGCGAGATTTCGCTGTTCAACCCGCAGGGGCAGGCGACGCCGTTCGGCACGGTGCCGCGGATCGTCAATTATACCGTCGGTGCCATCTTCGAAATCGGCCTGTACGATTACGACAAGGCCTATGTGATCATGCCGATCGAGGATGCGCAGACGCTGCTGCTGCTCGGCGACAATGTCAGCCAGATCGAATTGCAGACCGCCGATCCCGACCGGGTCGCGCCGATCCTCGCGCCGCTCGCCGACCGGCTGCGCGGCGGCGCGGTGATCGCCGACTGGCGCAGCATGAACGCGCAGCTGTTCCAGGCGCTGGAGGTGGAGCGCGTCGCGATGTTCACCGTGCTGTCGATCATCATCCTCGTCGCGGTGTTCAACATCCTGTCGTCGCTGATCATGCTGGTCCGCGCCAAGACGCGCGACATCGCCATCCTGCGCACGATGGGTGCGACGCGGGTCGGGCTGATGCGCATCTTCATGGTGGTCGGCACCACGATCGGCGCGCTCGGCACGCTCGCCGGCCTGGTGCTCGGCTTCGTCTTCCTCTTCTACCGGCAGGCGGTGGTGAACCTCGTCCAGCTCGTCACCGGGCAGAACCTGTGGGATCCGTCGATCCGGTACCTCACCGAACTGCCGTCCAAGCCCGATCCGGTCGAGATCCTGATCATCGCGGTGATGGCGCTGGTGTTCAGCTTCCTCGCCACGCTCTATCCGGCGTGGAAGGCGGCGAGCACCGATCCCGTACAGGTGCTGCGCTATGAATGACGTCCTCCGCACGACCGGCCTGACCCGCAGCTTCCGCCAGGGCGAGGAGACGATCCACGTCCTGCGCGGCGTCGACCTGTCGGTTGCGCCGGGCGAGATCGTCGCGCTCGTCGGTCCGTCGGGCTCGGGCAAGTCGACGCTGTTGCAGGCGGTCGGCCTGCTCGAGGGCGGCTTCCAGGGCTCGATCATGATCGGCGGCGAGGAGGCGGCGAAGCTCGACGCGCATGGCCGCACGATCATGCGCCGTGACCGGCTCGGCTTCGTCTATCAGTTCCACCATCTGCTGCCCGACTTCAACGCGACCGAGAATGTCGTGCTGCCGCAGCTCGTCCACGGCGCCGAGCGCAAGCCGGCGGACGACCGCGCGGTGTCGCTGCTCACCGCGCTCGGCCTCGGTCATCGCCTGACCCACCGGCCCAGCCAGCTGTCGGGCGGCGAGCAGCAGCGCGTCGCCGTCGCCCGCGCGCTCGCCAACCGCCCGGCGCTGGTGCTCGCCGACGAGCCGACCGGCAATCTCGACGAACATACCGCCGACGTCGTCCTCGCCGAATTCCTGCGGCTGGTGCGCGGCGAGGGCTCGGCGGCGCTGATCGCGACGCACAACGAGCGGCTGGCGCAGAAGATGGACCGCGTCGTCCGCCTGCACGAGGGCGTGCTGACGTGACATTGTGGGCCGAGACGCCGACGCTGACCGGGCGTCACGTCACGCTGCGGCCGCTGGTGCGCGACGATGTGGACGCCCTCGTCGCCGTCGCGGCGGCGGGCGACCTGTGGGACACTTTCTACGCCAACGTGTCGCAGCTCAAGCAGCCGGACCGCTGGCTCGACACCTCCTTCGCGCAGCAGGCGTTCGGCCGCGCGCTGCTGTTCGCGGTGTGCGACCCGGCGGGGCAGGTGGTCGGCACCACCCGCTATATGCGCATGGCGCCGGCGCATCGCCGGCTGGAGGTCGGCGGCACCTTCTACGCCAAGGCGGTGCAGCGCACCGGCGTCAACACCGAGGCGAAGCTGCTGCTGCTCACCCACGCCTTCGAGGCGATGGACTGCCAGTGCGTGCAGATCCGCACCGATTCGCTCAACACGCGCAGCCAGACGGCGATCGAACGACTCGGCGCGAAGCGGGACGGCGTGTTGCGCGGGCACCAGCAGATGGCGGACGGGCGGCTGCGCGACACCGTCGTCTATTCGATCCTCGACCGCGAATGGCCTGGGGTGAAGCAGAACCTCCACTTCCTGCTCGCGAGGCACGCATGACCGCGATCACCGACCTGATTGTGACCGGTGCCGACGGCGCGCCGATCCCGCTCGATCGCTGGGCGGGGCAGGTGCTGCTGATCGTCAACACCGCCTCGCAATGCGGTTTCACGCCGCAATATACGGGGCTGGAGGCGCTGCACCGCCGCTTTGCGGACCGCGGTTTCGAAGTCCTAGGCTTCCCCTGCAACCAGTTCGGCGCGCAGGAGCCCGGCGATGCCGCCGAGATCGCGAGCTTCTGTTCGCTGACCTATGACGTGACCTTCCCGGTCTTCGCCAAGGTCGAGGTCAACGGGGCAGGGGCCGATCCGCTGTTCGCGCGGCTGAAGGCGGCGGCGCCCGGCCTGCTCGGCTCGAAGGCGATCAAGTGGAACTTCACCAAGTTCCTGGTGAACCGCCAGGGCGAGGTCGTCCGCCGCTACGCGCCGACGACCAAGCCCGAGGATATCGCTGGCGAGATCGAGGCGCTGCTGTAATCCGGCTTTGGCCGCAACGCTTTCATCCCCCCACCCGTCACCCCGGACTCGTTCCGGGGTCCACCGGGCCGCAAGAGAACGGTGCCGTCTCAAGCCCTCCTCCCCGCCGCAGAGTGGACCCCGGAACAAGTCCGGGGTGACGGGGGGCGGGTACACTGTGGTGACGGGTGACGGGGTGACGGGGTGACGGGTGGACGGGGGGACTGGGGTGCTGCCCTCACACCTCCGGGGCGGCGAAGGGCTTTGCGCCCTTCTTGTGGTTGATCGCCGCGGCCACCGAGGTGACGCCGCCGAGCAGGAAGCTGATCCCCAGGATGAAACCCGGCAGCGTCAGCGCCGACCAGGGCAGCGTGATCAGCACATAGACCGCGAGCAGGATGTTGACGACGCCGAGGACGATCATCAGCGCGCGCCCGCGCTTGAACCGGGCGCCGAGCCCGATTTCGAGCGCACCGCGGATGCCCAGCCAGATCGCGACCAGCAGCGTCAGCGAGATCGCGGCGGTCCCCGGCGCGAAGGCCATCAGCAGGCCGATGACGAGCGACAGCACGCCGAAACCGATCGCATAGCCGCGCCCCTCGTGATCCTTGCCCGCGAAGCCGGCGGCAAGCGACACCAGGCCGGCGGCGATGAAGAAGGCGCCGATCACCAGCGTCGCCGCATAGGTCGCCGCGAACGGGTTGAGAAAGGCAAGTATCCCCAGCACGATCGACAGCACGCCATAGGCCAGGATCCAGCCCCAGCCGGCCCCGGCGGATGCGGGCGCGAGCGGATCGGTGAATGCTTTCGTGTCCGACATTGACGTAACCTCCTCCGTTGTGCCCGCGTAACGGAGTTATCCACGACCGGTTCCCCGGCATGGCCTGTTCGAATCAGGGTGGAGCGGCTAAGTCCCCGCAATGGCTCATTCCGGTTTCGTACCGCTCCGCATTTTCTCGTCCTACACGATGCTCGACGGGGCGATCGAGCCCAAGGCGATCGCCAAACAGGCCAAGGCGATGCGCTTTCCGGCTGCCGGCCTCACCGATCGCAACGGCCTCTATGCCGCAATGGCCTTTTCCGACGCCGCCAAGAAGGACGGCGTCCAGCCGGTGATCGGGACGATGCTGTGCGTCGCGCGGCCGGGCATGCCCGACGGCGTCGCCGCGCCGCTCGACTGGATCGCGCTCTATGCGCAGAACGAGCGCGGCTATGACAATCTGTGCGCTTTGGTCAGCCTCGCGCATCTCGAACGTCCGATCGAACTGCCGGCGCATGTCGACTTCGCCGCGCTCGAAGGGCGCAGCGACGGGCTGATCGCGCTGACCGCGGGCGGCGAGGGCGCGCTCGCTCGGCTGATCCACGAGGACCAGCCCGACCGGGCCGCCGCCTATCTCGACCGGTTGCAGGCACTGTTCCCCGACCGCCTCTATATCGAGCTCGCCCGCCGTGGCGACGTGATCGAAGAGGCGGCCGAACAGGCGCTGGTCGACTTCGCCTATGAGCGCGACCTGCCGCTGGTCGCGACGAACCCTTGCTGCTTCTCGGACAGCGACTTCCTCGACGCGCATGACGCGATGCTGTGCATCGCCCATTCGACCTATGTCGAGAGCGAGGATCGCGTCCGCTCCTGTCCCGACGCCTGGCTCAAGCCCGCCGAGACGATGCGGCAGCTGTTCGCCGACCTGCCCGAGGCGATCGACAATACCCTGGTCGTCGCCCAGCGCTGCGCGGTGATGGCACCCTATCGCAAGCCGATCCTGCCCAGCCTCGCCGGCGACCGCGAGGGCGAGGCGGCGATGCTGCGCGCCGAGGCGGCGGCGGGGCTGGAAAAAAGGCTCGACCGGATCGAGCAGCTCGGCACCCAGCCTGCCGATGACCCGAACTGGCGCGACGCCTATCGCCAGCGGCTCGCCTTCGAGGTCGACGTCATCGTCCAGATGGGCTTCCCCGGCTATTTCCTGATCGTCGGCGACTTCATCAAATGGGCGAAGGATCACGACATTCCCGTGGGGCCGGGGCGTGGTTCGGGCGCCGGTTCGGTGGTCGCCTGGGCGCTGACCATCACCGATCTCGATCCGATGAAGCTCGGTCTGCTGTTCGAACGCTTCCTCAACCCGGAACGCGTCTCGATGCCCGACTTCGACATCGATTTCTGCGAAACCCGGCGTGGCGAGGTCATCCGCTACGTGCAGGAGAAATACGGCCGCGATCAGGTCGCGCAGATCATCACCTTCGGTAAATTGAAGGCGCGCGCGGTGCTCAAGGACACCGGGCGCGTGCTCCAGATGAGCTATGGCCAGGTCGATCGCCTTGCCAAGCTGGTCCCCAACCATCCGACCGATCCGTGGGACCTCAAGCGCGCGCTCAACGGCGTGCCCGAGTTGGCGAAGGAATATGCCAACGACAATCAGGTCCGCCGCCTGCTCGACCTCGCCACCAAGCTTGAGGGGTTGCCGCGCCATTCCTCGACGCACGCCGCCGGCGTGGTGATCGGCGACCGGCCGCTCGCGCAGCTCGTGCCGCTCTACCGCGACCCGCGGTCGGACATGCCCGTCACCCAGTTCGACATGAAGTATGTCGAGGGCGCGGGGCTGGTGAAGTTCGACTTCCTCGGCCTCAAGACCTTGTCGGTGCTCAAGAAGGCGGTGCAGCTGCTCGCCAAGCGTGGTATCACCGTCGATCTCGACGCCTTGCTGTGGGACGACGATGCGGTCTACAAACTGCTCCAGAAGGGCGACACGGTCGGCGTGTTCCAGCTCGAATCGGAGGGCATGCGCCGCACGCTGAGCGCGGTGCGCCCGACCAATTTCGGCGACATCATCGCGCTCGTCTCGCTCTACCGCCCCGGCCCGATGGACAATATCCCGAGCTTCGGCCGCCGCAAGCAGGGCACCGAGCCGATCGTCTATCCGCACGACCTGCTCGAACCGATCCTGTCCGAGACCTACGGCATCTTCGTCTACCAGGAACAGGTGATGCAGGCGGCGCAGATCCTCGCCGGCTTCTCGCTCGGCGGCGCCGATCTGCTGCGCCGCGCGATGGGCAAGAAGATCAAGGCGGAGATGGACGCGCAGCGCGCGATCTTCGTCGAGGGCTGCGCCAAGGTGAACGGCATCCCCAAGGCCAAGGCGAACGAACTGTTCGACTTGATCGACAAGTTCGCCGGCTATGGCTTCAACAAGAGCCACGCCGCCGCCTATGCGCTGCTCGCCTATCAGACGGCGTGGCTGAAGGCGCATCACCCGGAGGAATTCTACGCCGCGTCGATGTGCTACGACATGGCGCAGACCGACAAGCTCTGCATCTTCGTCGACGACATGCGCCGGTTGGGCGTGACGATCTGCGGCCCCGACATCAACAAGAGCGACGCCGAATTCGACGTCGAGGTGACCGAGGACGGCGGCCTCGCCGTCCGCTACGCGCTCGCCGCGCTGAAGTCGGTGGGCGAGGGGGCGATGGAGAAGCTCGTCGTCGAGCGCAGCACCAACGGCCCGTTCAAGAGCATCGACGATCTCGCCACCCGCGTCGATCCGCGCCTCATCAACAAGCGGCAGCTCGAAACGCTGGCGGCGAGCGGCACGTTCGACAGTTTCGATCCCAATCGCGCTGGCATCCACGCCGTCGCCGAGACGATCCTCGCCGTCGCCGCGCGGACGCACGAGGGCAAGACCAGCGGCCAGCACGGCCTGTTCGGTGCCGAGGATGTCGCCGGCGACGCGATCAAGCTGCCCGTAGGCGTGCGCTGGTCGATGGCCGAGGCGATGGAGCAGGAGAAGGAGGCGTTCGGCTTCTATTTCTCGGCGCATCCCGTCGATCGCCACACGCACCTCGCCAAGATGCATGGCGCCCGCCAATATGTCGCGCTGACCGAACTCAACATCCCCGAGGACGGCACCCGCGCCGGCGCGACGATGGCGGTGCTGGTCGAGGATGCGCGCTGGCGCACCTCGGCGCGCGGCAAGCGCTATATGATGGCGACGCTGTCCGATGCGAGCGGCCAGTTCGTCGCCACCTGTTTCGACGATTCGGTCGCCGCCGAGCTGGAGGACGCCGCGCGCTGCGGCGGCTGCGGGCTGATCACCGTCGAGCTCGACCGCCGCCCCGGCGAGGAGACGCCGCGCGTCTCGGTCAAGCGCATCCAGCCGTTCGAGGGGCTCGCCTCGATCGCGCGTTTCACGATCGAGGCGAAGGTCGCGCACGCTACCGCGTTCGAGGCGCTGTCGACCTTGCTCGCCCACCATCGCGGCGCCCGCGGTGAGGTGCGCGCCCGTATCCCGGTGGAGGAGGGCGAGGCGACGGTGCTGCTGGGGCGCGACTTCCTGCTCGACATGGAGCTGGTCGAGACGATCCAGGCGATCCCCGGAATCAGCGATGTCGCGCTCGATCGCGTCGCCTCGCAACTGCGCTCGGTGGGCTGAGCCATGCCGATCGACACCAGCCTCACCTTCCGCCCGGTCCACATCGCGGTGCTGACCGTCTCCGACACGCGCGGGCTGGCCGAGGACCGCTCGGGCGACACGCTCGTCGCGCGGCTGACGGCGGCGGGCCATGTGCTCGCCGACCGCGTCATCCTGCGCGACGATATCGAGGCGATCGTCGCGCAGCTCCACCGCTGGATCGACGACGAGGGGGTCGATTGCGTCGTCACCACCGGCGGCACCGGCGTTACCGGGCGTGACGTCACCCCGGAGGCGGTCGAGCGCGTCGCCACCAAGATGATCCCCGGCTTCGGCGAGCTGTTCCGCTACCTCAGCTATGCCAAGATCGGGACCAGCACCGTCCAGTCACGCGCCTGCGCCTGTGTCGCGCGCGGCACCTATATCTTCGCGCTGCCCGGCTCGACCGGCGCGGTGAAGGACGGCTGGGACGGTATCCTGCAGGACCAGCTCGACAGCCGCCACCGGCCCTGCAATTTCGTTGAGCTGATGCCGCGGCTGATGGAGCGGTGATCGCTCCGCGACCGTAAGCGCAAGTCGGGGGGGTGCCGACGTCACTCCAAACTACCCGTCACCCCGGACGTGTTCCGGGGTCCACCGGTCCGCAAGCTCAACGCCTTTTGCTCCTGCGGACCGGTGGATACCGGAACGAGTCCGGCATGACGGACGCGTGGCTCAGCCGGTCCGTGAAAAACGGGCCTAACCCGCGTCGACCTGCATCACCGCCAGCTCATGGCCATCCGGATCGGCGAAGTGGAACCGCCGCCCGCCGGGAAAGGCGAACACCGGCATCGTCACCCGCCCGCCCGCGGCCTCGACCGCGGCGAGCGCCGCGTCGATATCCGCCACCTCGATCACCGGCAGCGCCGCCGCGGTCCGCTGCGCCGGATCGGACTGGAAGCCGATATCGGTATCGCCACTGGTCGTCGCCGCATAGCTCGGCCCGAAATCGCTGAACGCCCAGCCGAACGCCGACCCATAAAATGTCTTGGCCCGCTCCGTATCCGCCACCGGCAGTTCGAGATAGTTCAACCGCGCCATTGCCTCTCTCCCATCATGTTCTTGCTATGTTCTAATCCGCGGCCTACCATCGCGCAATGGCCAAGCCGCTCGTCAAACGCGCCGTCCGCGGCGCCACGGTCAATACCGAAAGCCGCCGCTTCAACCTGCCGCAGGTCGAGGCGGATGGCGACTGGCTCGACGCGCGCGACGATATCGACGGCAGCCCCGCACCGCTGCGCACCAGCGTCACGATCGAACAGCCGCGCACGATCATCAGCCGCAACAGCTCGCCCGACGTATTCTTCGATCGCTCGATCAACCCGTATCGCGGCTGCGAGCACGGCTGCATCTATTGTTTCGCACGGCCGACCCACGCCTATCACGACCTGTCGCCCGGTCTCGATTTCGAGTCGCGCCTGTTCGCCAAGCCGCAGGCCGCGGACCTGCTCCGCGCCGAATTGCGCAAGCCCGGCTATGTCGTCGCGCCGATCGCGCTCGGCACCAATACCGATCCCTATCAGCCGATCGAGCGCGACTGGCGGATCACCCGCGGCATCATCGAGGTGCTGGCGGAGACCCGCCACCCGCTGACCATCACCACCAAGTCCGACCGGGTGACACGCGATATCGATTTGCTCGGGGCGATGGCGGCGGAGGGGCTCGCCGGCGTCGCCATGTCGATCACCTCGCTCGATCCCAGGATCGCTGCAACGATTGAACCGCGTGCGCCGCATCCCGAACGCCGCCTGCGCGCGGTCCGCGCGCTCGCCGACGCGGGGGTGCCCGTCTATGTCTCGATCGCGCCGGTGATCCCCTCGATCACCGATCACGAACTCGAACATCTCGTCGAGCGCGCCGCCGAGGCGGGGGCGCGATCCTGCTTCTTCATCCCCGTCCGCCTGCCGCACGAGGTCGCGCCGTTGTTCCGGGCGTGGCTCGACGAGCATTTCCCCGACCGCGCCGGCAAGGTGATGAGCATCATCCAGTCGCTGCGCGGCGGGCGCGACAATGATCCCGACTTCTTCACCCGAATGCAGGGTGCCGGCCCCTGGGCCGAACTGATGCGCACCCGCTTCCGCATCGCCTGTCGAAAGCACGGCCTTGGCCATCGCGGTGCGCCGCTGCGCACCGATCTGTTCCGCCCGCCCGCCGGGCCGCAGGGCGAGCTGTTCTGATCGCGTTAGCGCGCCGCTAACCAACTTGCTGCCATGGCGGTGCTGCATGACGCAGCGCCTGACCTGGCTGATCCTGATCCTCGCGGCGGTGGCGCTGCGGCTGCCCGATGTCGGCAATCCGCTCCTCGATATCGACGAGCAGATGTACCTGCTGGTCGGCCAGCGGATGTGGGACGGGGCGATCCCCTATGTCGATATCTGGGACCGCAAGCCGATCGGCCTGTTCCTGATCGCGGCGGCCGTGCGCGGTCTGCCCGGCAACCCCCTCGTGGCCTATCATCTGCTCGCGCTGGCCGCCGCCGCGGCGACCGCCGGACTGATCGCGACCGCCGCGCGCCGCGTCGCGCGCCCTGGCGGCGCGCTCGCCGCCGGCCTGCTCTATCTCGTCTGGCTCGACCTGCTCGGTGGGCGAGGCGGACAGTCGCCGGTCTTCTACAATCTGGCGATCGTCGGCGCGGCGCTGCTCGCATGGGACACGCTCGCTGGCCGCCGTCGCGCCGCGATCCCCGCGATGCTGCTCGTCGGCATCGCGTTGCAGATCAAGCCAACCGCGGTCTTCGAAGGCGCCTTCCTCGGCATCGCGTTGCTCGTCGCGAGCTGGCAGCGCTCGCGCAGCCCCGCGCGGCTGGCGGGCGAGGCGATGCTGCTTGCGGTGGCCGCATCGCTGCCGACGATTTTTGCCGCCGCGGGCTATGCCGCGATCGGCCATGGCGACGCCTGGTGGTTCGCCAATGTCGAATCGATCTTCCTGCGCCGGATCAACCCCGGGGAGCCGATCGCCGCGCGGCTCGCCGGCCAGAGCGTCGTGCTGCTCGTCCCTATGGGGCTCGCGATCCGCGGCCTCGTCCGGCGCCCCGACGGATTCCTGATCGGCTGGCTGGCAGCCGCGGTGGCGGGCTGGGCGCTCGTGCCCCCCTATTTCAACCATTATACGCTGCCGCTGCTCGTGCCGATCGCGGTGGCGGCGGCGGTCGCGCTCGACCGCTGGCCGCCGCGGTGGCTCGCCGCCATCGCCGGCACCACGCTGTTGCTGATGAGCGGCTATCCGCACGGCGGCGAGACGACCGGCGCCCGCGCTCGGGTCGCCGCACTGGCGCAGCGGATCGATCATGCGCGGGGGCAGGGGTGCCTGTTCGTCTTTCAGGCCTCGCCGTTGCTCTACAATGCGACGCGCTCCTGCCTGCCGACGCGCTACCCATTTCCCGCCCATCTCGCCGAGGTGAGCGAGGCAGGTGCGATCGGCATCGACCCGGTCGCCGAGACCGCGCGCATCCTCGCCGCACGCCCGGCGGTCATCGCCGTCGGCGTCGATCCGCGCACGGTCGACCGGCCGGCGGCCGTCCTCGTCCGCCGCGCGCTCGCCCGCCAGTATCGCGCGGTCGCCCACGATCTCGGCATCACCGTCTACCGCCGGATCAACTAACTCAGATCAGGACGTTTTATCGCATCCCTGCGGCGTGCGGGCCGTTGAACGGCCAACCCCCGCAGGAGACATGATCATGGCCACCACCGCCCCCACCCAGGATATCGCGCAGGAACTGTTCGTCACCGGGCTCAAGAACGCGCATGGCGTCGAGCATCAGGCGCTCGCGCTGATCGACCGCCAGCTCGACCATCTGGAGAATTATCCCGAGGTCGCCGAGATGCTGCGCCTCCACCGCGGAGAAACGGAGCAGCAGATCAGCCGCATCGACGAGATCCTCGCCGGTTTCGACGCGCGGCCGTCGGCGATCAAGGACCTTGGTCTCAGCATCACCGGCAATATGGCGGCGATCGCGCACGTCTTCGCGCCGGACGAGATCCTCAAGAACAGCTTCGCCAATTACGCGTTCGAGAATTTCGAGATCGCCAGCTACACCGGCCTGCTGACGCTGGCCGAACTCGGCAATTTCACCAGCCAGCAAGGCTTGCTGCGCGAGTCGCTGTCGGAAGAGCAGCGGATGGCGACCTGGGTGCTGGAAAGCCTGCCTGGCATAACACGCAAATACGCTGGCCTGCGTGCCGCCGGCGAGACGGCGAGCCACTGAGGGAACGACCGGGGCCAGCCGTCGGTTGGCCCCGTACCCGTGTTGCAGAAGGACAGACGATGACCGATCCCAACCGCCCCGACGATCAGGCCGAGAACGACCACACGATCGACCCGCTTGCGCCGACCGAGAATGCCGATACCGAGGAATCGGGCGCCGGTTACGGCAACCACGGCGAAGGCCAGGGTAGCGTCAACGACAACGCGTGATCCTCGTCATCAGATGATCCATATCATCCCGGCGGACGCCGGGATGATGAACCTGTCATGCCGCGATGGTGCGCCCGCGCGCATCCGCCGCCAGCCGGTCGCGGCTCGACAGGAACGGCCCCTCCGGCTGTCGCGGCGGGGCGAAGGCGCCGAGGCCGATCGGCGTATCGATACCGACATAGATCGCCTCGACGCCGCCGCGTGCGCTATAGGCTTCGTGCCAGAAGCCGCAGCCGTGCCGGTCGGCGAGGAAATCGCGCCACCAGCCGCTATGCGGCGCCGAGTGGGTGAACCGGCCGAGGCTGTCGAGATCGCGCCAATATTGCCGCATGCCGACGTGGTTCCAGCCAAGCAGCATCTGTTCGTGCCGCAACAGCCCCTCGGGAGGGTGCCGCGCCACCTCGCCGAGCCCGCGCCCGATCCGGAGCAGCGCCGGTATGCCGCGCAGGCTGCCGACCCGAAAGCCGAGCAAGACCATCACCAGATCGGGATAGCCGGAGAGATCCACCGTCGCGCGTACGCTGTTCCCGTTGCCTGCCATTTGCATCGTCCGGCCTCCATGTTTACAGTGTAAGCTACCATGACGTGCTTACACTGTAAACAGCGATGACCGCACCGGTTGCGCTCCGCCGATCGCTTATCGATCATGCGATGCGGCTGCTCGACTCCGGCGATCACGATCCGTCGCTTCGCGCCGTTGCGCGCGCGGCCGGCGTGTCCGCGATGGCGCCCTATCGCCACTTTCCGGACAAGGCGGCGCTGCTCGGTGCGGTCGCTGCCGAGGGCTTCGCGCTGCTGCGGGAGGCGTTGGTCGCTGCCGACGCGAACGGCCTCGCCGGCGGGCCGGCGCAGGCGCTGGTCGAACAGGGGCTGGCGTATATCGCCTTCGCGCAGGCGCATCCCGGTCTGTTCCGGCTGATGTTCACCGATACGATCGCCGCTCGCGCCATGGTGAGCCCGGATGCTGCCGCCGACGGCGATGCTTATGCCGTGCTCGCCGCGCGGGTGGCGACGCTCTGTCCCGCCACCGCCGCGACCGCGACGATGGCCGCCTGGGCCTTGGTCCATGGCTTCGCGATGCTGGTACTCGACCGCCGCCTGCCACCCGAGGCCGAGGCGGCGCGCGCCGCGCTCGCGCTGTTCGTCGCCGGCCTTACGAAAAAGGGCCCGGACGCCTGAGCGTCCGAGCCCCCGATCGGCTCAGGCGAGGGGGATCAGCCCCAGTTCGCCATCTTCTGCTCGAGGTTGGCGCGGACCGCCTCGAAGAACTGCTCGGTGGTCATCCACGGCTGGTCCGGACCGATGAGGATCGCGAGATCCTTGGTCATCTGGCCGTTCTCGACGCACTCGATGCAGCACCGCTCCAGCGTTTCGGCGAACTTGGTCACCTCGGGCGTGTCGTCGAACTTGCCGCGATACTTGAGGCCGCCGGTCCAGGCGAAGATCGACGCGATCGGGTTGGTGCTGGTCGCCTTGCCCTGCTCGTGCTGGCGATAGTGGCGCGTGACGGTGCCGTGCGCCGCCTCCGCCTCGACCGTCTTGCCGTCCGGCGTCAGCAGCACCGAGGTCATCAGGCCGAGCGAGCCGAAGCCCTGCGCCACCTGGTCCGACTGGACGTCGCCGTCATAGTTCTTGCAGGCCCAGACGAACTCACCGTTCCACTTGAGCGCCGAGGCGACCATGTCGTCGATCAGGCGGTGCTCGTAGACGATGCCCGCTTCCTTGAACTTGTCCTTGAACTCGGCCTCGAACACCTCGGCGAACAGGTCCTTGAAGCGGCCGTCATAGGCCTTGAGGATCGTGTTCTTGGTCGACAGGTACACCGGCCACTTGAGGTTGAGGCCGTAGTGCATCGACGCGCGCGCGAAATCGCGGATCGAATCGTCGAGATTGTACATGCCCATCGCGACGCCGGACGAGGGGAATTGGAACACCTCCTCGTCGATCAGCGTGCCGTCCTCGCCCTCGAAGACGAGGCGCAGCTTGCCCGGACCCGGAACGCGGAAATCGGTCGCCTTATACTGGTCGCCGAAGGCGTGACGGCCGACGACGATCGGGTGCGTCCAGCCCGGGATCAGGCGGGGCACGTTCTTGATCACGATCGGCTCGCGGAAGACGACGCCGCCGAGGATGTTGCGGATCGTGCCGTTCGGCGACTTCCACATCTTCTTGAGGCCGAATTCCTCGACGCGCTGCTCGTCGGGGGTGATCGTCGCGCACTTGACCGCAACGCCGTGGCGCTGCGTCGCCTTGGCGGCGTCGACGGTGACCTTGTCCTCGGTCGCGTCGCGGTTTTCGATGCCGAGATCGTAATAGTCGAGTTCGATGTCGAGATAGGGCTTGATCAGGCGTTCGCGGATCCATTCCCAGATGATCCGCGTCATCTCGTCGCCGTCGATCTCGACGATCGGGTTCTTCACCTGAATCTTGGCCATATGCGCTTCCTGCCGGAGGGAGATTTGCCCCGCCGTCTAGGCACAAGCGGGCAGGGGATCAACCGTCTCGGGCGGATTGGCGGGACGCGCGAAGCCGCGAGCCGGATCATCGCGACGGCAAAACATTGTGTTGCATGAACGACACGGTTACACCCCGTGGTTATGCCATCGCTCGAAAAGCCCCCGACCAGCCCGCTGCCGACGACCACGGTGAAGTGGCGCTTTCCCTCGGTCCATCCCGAAGGCCATAAATACGCCGCCATCGCGCTCGGCATCACATTGCTCGCGACGATCGTCACCAAGGTGCTGTTCTGGCCATTGCTCGGCGTCGTCGTCTGGGTGCTGACCTTCTTCCGCGATCCGATCCGCACCACGCCGGTCGGCGACGGCCTCATCATCGCGCCGGCCGACGGGCTCGTCACGATGATCCAGAAGGTCGCGGTGCCGCGCGAGCTGGTCGGCGAACTCGGCGAGGCGCCGCTGACCCGCGTGTCGATCTTCATGTCGGTGTTCGACGTCCATATCAACCGCACCCCGATCGCCGGCACGATCCGCCAGGTCGTCTATATCAGCGGCAAGTTTCTCAACGCCGACCTCGACAAGGCGTCGGACGAGAATGAGCGGCAGCATATCGTCGTCGAGGGGCGGGACGGGCGCCGCATCGGCTTCACCCAGATCGCCGGGCTGGTCGCGCGCCGCATCGTCCCCTTCGTCAAGCCGGGCGACATGGTCGCGACCGGCCAGCGCATCGGCCTGATCCGCTTCGGCAGCCGGGTCGACGTCTTCCTGCCCGACGACATCATCCCGCAGGTGACGCTCGGCCAGCGCTCGATCGCCGGCGAGACGGTGATCGGCCGCGTCGGCGGCGTGCCTGTCACCGGCATCGCCCAGTAATGGAACCGCGCGACTCCACCCCCGATCCCGCCCGCCGCCTGCCGCGTCGTCTGCCCCGCCGCCCGCGTGGCCTGCCGCTGCGCGCGGTCGCCCCCAATGCCGTCACCGCGCTCGCGCTGTGCTCGGGCCTCAGCGGCGTGCGCTTCGCGATCGGCGGGGAATGGCAGAGCGCGGTGACGATGATCATGATCGCCGGCGTGCTCGACGGGCTCGACGGCCGCATCGCGCGCATGTTGCACGGCGAGAGCCGCTTCGGCGCCGAGCTCGATTCGCTGTCCGACGCGATCTCGTTCGGCGTCGCGCCCGCGCTCATCATGTACCTCTGGTCGCTTGCGGCGCTGCCGCGGCTCGGCTGGATCAGCGCGCTGATCCTCGCAGTGTTCTGCGCATTGCGCCTCGCGCGCTTCAATGCCGCGATCGACGCCGACGACCAGCCGCACAAATCGGCGGGCTTCCTCACCGGAGTCCCCGCGCCGGCCGGGGCGGGCCTTGCGATGCTGCCGCTCTATTTCTGGTTCTGGACCGATCAGCCGGCCTTCGCCAACCCGTATCTGGTGGCGATCTGGGTCGCGTTCATCGCGCTGCTGATGGTGTCGAGCGTCGCCACCTTCTCCTGGGGCTCGCTGCGCCTGCGCCGGACGATCCGGTTCGAGGCGATCGCCGGCGTCGTGCTGCTCGGCGCGGCGCTGGTGTCGGCGCCGTGGCATACGCTGAGCGCGATCTGTGTCGGTTACCTGATCACGATCCCGTTCAGCGTCGCCAGTTATGCAAAGGTCAGGCGGCAGCGCGCAGGCGGCGAACGCCAGCGGGAACCGGAGCCGACGCCCAGCGCCTGACGGCGATGCGGCGCTCGGCCGAGGCGAGCTGCGACAGCGGCGCGAAGGCGGGCTCGACATGGCCGGAGGCAAGGCGGACGATCCGCTGCCATTGCGGTGCGACCGTCGCGGCGATGACGCCGGCGGCGACCGCGAACGCACCGGCAAAAACGAGAACACTGACGACTGCAACCATCGAACCGACTCCCTCGCAGGTGCGCGAGCAACCTGTGGATAACTCGCTTAACCATTGTTTAATCAGTGAGTTCCGCGCTGTGTCCATATTCGCCGATTTCGCTTTGCCGCAGCGCCGCTAAACTGGGTTAGACTCACCGTGTCCACTGTCTGGACGCCTTATGTTCCACCTGTGTTCCACTTGTCAACCGTGGCGGAACATCTTGCGTTCCGCGCCGGCGCCGGCTAAGGGCGCAACCCTCAAAACCCCGCATGGGAAGCATCATAGCCCGGTGCGTGTGGCCGCAAGGTCCGCGTCATCCGCTTCCCAGAGGCATTAACCGGAAGGACTTATCCTATGGCGGCTCCCGTCGTCACCATGCAGCAGCTTATCGAGACCGGCGCGCACTTCGGCCACCAGACCCACCGCTGGAACCCGAAGATGAAGCCCTACATCTTCGGCGACCGTAACGGCGTCCATATCCTCGACCTGTCGCAGACCGTTCCCCTCTTCGCCCGCGCGCTCGAGTTCGTCTCGTCGTCGGTCGCCAGCGGCGGCAAGGTGCTGTTCGTCGGCACCAAGCGCCAGGCGCAGGACGCCGTCGCCGATGCGGCGCGCCGTTCGGGCCAGCATTTCGTCAACCACCGCTGGCTGGGCGGCATGCTCACCAACTGGAAGACGATCAGCAACTCGATCAAGCGCCTCAAGAGCCTCGAAGAGCAGCTCTCGGGCGACACGCACGGCCTGACCAAGAAGGAAGTGCTCCAGCTCACCCGTGAGAAGGACAAGCTCGAGCTCAGCCTCGGCGGCATCCGCGACATGGGCGGCGTGCCCGACGTCATGTTCGTGATCGACGCGAACAAGGAAGAGCTGGCGATCAAGGAAGCCAACACGCTCGGCATCCCCGTCGTCGCGATCCTCGATTCGAACGTCTCGCCCGACGGCATCGCCTTCCCGGTGCCGGCGAACGACGACGCCAGCCGCGCCATCCGCCTGTATTGCGAGGCGATCGCCATCGCGGCGACGCGCGGCAACCAGGAGCAGCAGTCGCGCCGCGGCGTCGACCTCGGCGCGCAGGACGTTGCCCCGGTCGAGGAAGCGCTGACCGTTCCGACCCCCGAGCCCGAGCAGCAGGCTGCCGGCACGGTCGAGGGTGCGGGCGCCGAGGCAGAGCGCCAGATCGACGCGTAACGCGCGTCGTCGAACCGTCATGCGGGCGGGGTAGGGCGCGGGACACCCGGCGCCCTGCCTCGCCCGTAACCACATTCAGAACAAGGATTATGCAACATGGCTGAAATCACCGCAGCGATGGTCAAGGACCTGCGCGAGAAGAGCGGCGCGGGCATGATGGATTGCAAGAAGGCGCTCAACGAGACGTCGGGCGACATGGACGGCGCGCTGGACTGGCTGCGCACCAAGGGCCTGGCCGCCGCGCAGAAGAAGTCGAGCCGCACCGCCGCCGAGGGCCTCGTCGGCGTCGCCACCGCCGGCACCAAGGGCGCCGCGGTCGAGGTGAACTCGGAAACCGACTTCGTCGCCAAGAACGACCAGTTCCAGCAGTTCGTCCGCGAAGTGACCCAGATCGCGCTCGCCACCAGCGACGATATCGAAGCGATCAAGGCCGAAGCGATGCCGTCGGGCACGACGGTCGCCGAGGTGCTGACCAACAACATCGCCACGATCGGCGAGAACCAGTCGCTGCGCCGCGCGCGCCGCCTCGAAGTGTCGAAGGGGGCGGTCGTCTCCTACGTCCACAACCAGGCGTCGCCGGGCCTCGGCAAGATCGGCGTGCTCGTCGCGCTCGAATCGGACGCGTCGGACGAGGTGCTCCAGGGTCTCGGCAAGCAGCTCGCGATGCACATCGCCGCCGCTTTCCCGAAGGCGCTGAACGAGGAAGACCTCGACGAGGCTGAGATCGAGCGCGAGCGCGCGATCGCGACCGAGAAGGCTGCGGAATCGGGCAAGCCGGCCGACATCATCGCCAAGATGGTCGAGGGCAGCATCGCCAAGTTCCGCAAGGAGCATGCGCTGGTCAGCCAGCTGTTCGTCATGGACGGCAAGACCAAGATCAGTGACGTCGTCGCCAAGGCGGCCAAGGACGCCGGTGCGTCGATCGTGCTGAAGGACTATGTCCGCTTCCAGCTCGGCGAGGGCATCGAGAAGGAAACGTCCGACTTCGCCGCCGAAGTCGCCGCCGCCTCGGGCGTCGCGCAGAAGGGCTGATCCGGCCCGCACGGATCGTGCGGTTCGATACGACGGGGCGTCGCGCTTTCGAGCGCGGCGCCCTTTTCGTTGGCGGGCTTTCAACGCGGGTCTGGCCGCCGCACCCGGGGCTGCGTCGCCATTCCGGATGGTCGAGCGCCCCCACTCGTACACCGCTGCGCCGTGTCGCCCGTTCAGCCGCTCACCCACGCGATCGTCAGCCGGATCCCGACGACCAACGCGTCGGGGATCGTGGGGTCGCCGGAGGGGTGCGCGACATATTGCACGTCGGGCTGCAACGACACGCCATGACGCAGCTCGTCGCTGTACGTCACTTCATAGATCGTCTCGACCTTGCCCAGCGGCATCGGTCCGTCGGGCTGGCCCTGCCGATAGCTCTGCGACAGCACGCCGCTGCCCGCGCCGATGGAGAGCGCGCTGGCGCGTCGCGACGCGACCGGGCGCAGCAACAGCAGCCCGCCCTGCCAGCCGCCGCGGAACGGCGTCGTCCGCCCCTCCGACAGGCCGAGCCGGAGAAAGCCGATCAGGTGGTGCGGACCGTCCGCGGTGCCGATCAGATCGTGCTCGCCGAGCAGATAGACGCCGCGCGATACATGCGTGTCCGGCGCGATGGTGATATCCGGCGACAGCACCGCCGGCTGCCGGCGGGTATAGCGCCACGCGCCGATCGCCACGCGGCCGCTGCCGGTCCAGCCTGCCTCGGCGATGAGCAACGCGCCGTCGCGCCCGGTCAGGTCGACGCCGCCGTCGTCGCCGAGCGTTCCGGCATGCGCGTTGACGACGGCGAATGCGCCATAGGCATGCGCGGTGGTTACCCGGAAGCGCAGGGCGAGCGCCGTCGAGGGGAAGATCGCCGGCCCGTTGACGCCGGTCGCCGCCAGTTCCGATCCGACGCCGAACATTGGTGAGATCAGCAGGCCGGCGGCCTCGTTCTGGTAGAACTCGCTGTTGACGTCGTAGAGGCCGGCGCGCAGCGTCGCGTCCGTGCCGATCCCCTGTTGCAGCCATGCCTCGTAGAGCTTGAGCCGGCGGTCGGCGACCTCGATATTGTTGATGCCCTGGATCGATCCGGCGAGCGCATCCGGCTTGCCGCCGAGATTGTTGAGTATCGAGGCGTGCGCCCGCGCGCGCTTCCAGCCGACCGCGGCGTCCAGATCGACGCTGCCGGTGACGTAGATGTCGTCGAGCCAGCGCAGGCCGCGATCCATGCCGCCATCGGCGACGCCGGCAACATCGGCCTTGTAGGTTGCCGCCAGCGTCCACGCGGGCGGCGCGGCGTCCTGCGCGCGCGCCTCCAGCGGCCCGATGACGGCGATTGCGATCACCGCTGCCGCCCCTCCCGCGACGGTGCGCGCCTTCCCCCACATGACCGTACCGATGCCCCCGATGCCCCAGTCGCGGCCTTGGACCAACTGCCCTTCCATCGCGTTGCCTTTGCTGGCTAACGGCGGCTTAACCGCAGATCTTAGCGCAATCGAAATTTCCGGCCGGGCGACGCGGGCAGGGAATTGTCAGATGATACAAACGCTTGGCTGAAAACGGCAGGCCAGCGGGCGCGGGATCGCACGCGCACAATTCTGCGGTAGCGGGCCGGCGGTGTCGCGAGCAGGCGTCCGCGGCCCGGTGCAGTGGCCGGCGGCCGACACGATCGGCTGCGGTGGCGGACGTGTCAAAGCGGTCCTGCATGCGATCAGCCGAAGGTTGCCCCCGCGCGCGCGCGGGCCTAAGGTCGGTTCCGCTTTCTCCCACCAGCGATAGGAACTTATGACGTTCGCGCCGCGCTTCAAACGCATCTTGTTGAAACTGTCCGGCGAAGTGCTGATGGGCGAGGGCAGTGGCCTGTCCATCGACCCCGCCGTGACCGCGCGCGTCGCCGAGGAGATCGCCGACGTGAAGGCGCAGGGCTATGAGCTGTGCATCGTCGTCGGCGGTGGCAACATCTTCCGCGGCATCTCCGGCGCCGCCCGCGGCATGGAGCGCGCGACCGGCGATTATATGGGCATGCTCGCCACCGTCATGAACGCGCTGGCGGTGCAGAATGCGCTCGAGCAGATCGGCGTCGAAACGCGCGTCCAGTCGGCGATCCCGATGGCGTCGGTATGCGAACCGTTCATCCGCCGTCGTGCCGAGCGTCACCTGGAGAAGGGCCGCGTGGTGATCTTCGCCGCCGGTGTCGGCAGCCCGTTCTTCACCACCGATTCCGGTGCCGCGCTGCGCGCCGCCGAGATGAAGTGCGACGCGCTGTTCAAGGGCACCTCCGTGGACGGCGTCTACGATGCCGATCCCAAGAAGGTGCCGACCGCGACGCGCTACCAGACGGTCAGCTATTCGAAGGTCTTGTCCGACGACCTCAAGGTCATGGACGCCAGCGCGATCGCGCTGTGCCGCGACAACAACATCCCGATCGTCGTCTTCAACATTCGTGAGCACGGCAATTTTGCCGCGGTCCTCAACGGTGATGGCGTCTCGACGGTCGTCCAGAACGAACAGGAGTAGACCATGGCAGCCTATGACAAGGCCGATCTCGAGCGCCGGATGGCCGGCGCCGTCGAAGCGCTCAAGCACGACCTCAACGGTCTGCGGACCGGCCGCGCGTCGACCGCGCTGCTCGATCCGGTGACGGTCGAGGTATACGGCAGCCATATGCCGCTGGTGCAGGTCGCCACCGTATCGGTGCCCGAGCCGCGCATGCTGTCGGTGCAGGTGTGGGACAAGTCGAACGTCAGTTCGGTCGAGAAGGCGATCCGGTCGGCCGGCCTCGGCCTCAACCCGATCAACGACGGCCAGACGCTGCGCCTGCCGATCCCCGACCTGACCGAGGAGCGCCGCAAGGAACTCGCCAAGCTCGCCGGCAAATATGCCGAGGGTGCGCGGATCGCGGTTCGCAACGTGCGTCGCGACGGCATGGACAATCTGAAGACCGACGAGAAGAAGGGCGTCATCAGCGAGGACGAGCGCAAGCGCCACGAGACCGAGGTGCAGAAGCTCACCGATGCGACGATCGCCGAGCTCGATGCGGCCGCGGCAGCGAAGGAAAAGGAAATCCTCGGAAAGTGAGTCCGACGGCGGCCTCGGTGGCGACGCTGGCGGCGGTTCCGGATACGGGGCCGGTGCCGCGCCATGTCGCGATCATCATGGATGGTAACGGCCGCTGGGCGAAGGCGCGCCATCTGCCCCGCGTCGCCGGTCACAAGGCCGGCGTCGAGGCGGTGCGCCGCGTCACCCGTGCCGCGCGGGCGATCGGCGTCGAGGCGCTGACCCTCTACGCCTTCTCCAGCGAGAACTGGCGCCGACCGGAGGACGAGGTCGGCGCGTTGATGGGGCTGCTGCGGCTGTTCATCCGCAGCGACCTTGCCGAACTCGTCGCCGAGAACGTGCGGCTGCGCATCATCGGCGACTATCGCCGCTTCGCGCCCGATCTCGTCGCGCTGGTCGACGATGCGATGGCCAAGACCGCAGCCAACACCGGGCCGATCCTGGTGATCGCGCTCAACTACGGATCGCAGGCTGAACTGGTCGCTGCCACCCGCCGGCTCGCCGCGCGCGCCGCGGCTGGCGAGATCGATCCGATGGCGATCACCGCCGACCATATCGAGGCGGAACTCGATACCGCCGACCTGCCGCCGCTCGACCTCGTCATCCGCTCGTCGGGCGAGCAGCGGCTGTCGAATTTCCTGCTGTGGCAGGCGGCCTATGCCGAGCTGCTGTTCGTCGACACGCTCTGGCCCGATTTCACCGGCGACACGCTCGCCGATGCGATCGCCGCCTTCGGCCAGCGCCAGCGGCGCTACGGCGGCCTGTGAGCGACGCGCCCACCGGCAAGCGCCCCTCGGAGCTTGCGACGCGCACGCTGACCGGCCTCGGGCTGGTGGCGCTTGCGCTGGTCGCGCTGGCACTGGGCGGCTTCGTCTTTTGGCTGCTCGTCGTCACGGTCGGCGTGTTCATGATGGCGGAGTGGAGCGACCTCCACGCCGCCGATTCCAAGACCAAACGGCTCGGCCAATATGTCCTGTCGGTGCCGCTGGCGATCATGTGCCCGCTCGCCGCGGGGCCCGATTTCTTCGCGCTCGGCCTGCTCGCCGGTGCCTTCTTTTTCCTGACGATCATCACCCGCCGGCCGCAGCTCGGCGCGGGCGTGCTCTATTGCGGCCTGCCGATCTACGCGCTGCTGCTGATCCGGCACGAGCCCGACGGCCTGCGTAACGCGCTCTGGGCGCTCAGCCTCGTCTGGGCGACCGATATCGGCGCCTATTTCGCCGGGCGCAGCATCGGCGGCCCCAAGCTGGCGCCGCGGATCAGCCCGAACAAGACCTGGGCCGGCCTGATCGGCGGCATCGTGCTCGCGACGATCGTCGCCGCGGTGATGAGCCGGGTGTATCTCCTCCCGTTGCGCTTCGTGATCGCGACGCCGCTGCTCGCGATCCTCGCGCAGGCCGGCGACCTCTACGAAAGCCACCTCAAGCGCCGTGCCGGCGTCAAGGATTCGGGCAGCGTGATCCCCGGCCATGGCGGCTTCCTCGACCGTCTCGACGGCGTCGTTCCGGTGATGCCGGTCGCGGCGCTGCTCGTCGTCGTGCCGCTCGCCTTCTGACATGAAAACCGTCTCCATCCTCGGTGCGACCGGCTCGGTCGGCACCTCCACGCTCGATCTCGTCGAACGCGAGCCCGACCGCTTCAAGGTGCGCGCGCTCACCGCCAACGGCGACGTCGGCAAGCTGGCCGCCGCCGCCCGCCGCACCAAAGCGGAGCTGGCGGTCGTCGCCGACGAATCCTGCCTGCCCGCGCTGCGCGATGCGCTCGCCGGTACGGGCACGCAGGTCGCCGGGGGCCGCCAGGCGATCTGCGACGCGGCCGCGGGCGCCGACTGGACGATGGGCGCCATCGTCGGCTGCGCGGGCCTCGAGCCGGTTATGGCCGCGATCCGCCACGGCGGCACGGTGGTGCTCGCCAACAAGGAACCGCTCGTCTCCGCCGGCGAGGTGATCCTCGCCGCTGCCGCCGCCTCGGGCGCGACGCTGCTGCCTGCGGACAGCGAGCATAACGCCATCTATCAGTGTTTCGATTTCTCCCGGCCGGAGGGCGTGCGTCGCATCATCCTCACGGCGAGCGGCGGTCCGTTCCGCGACTGGACGCTGGAGGAGATGGCAAGCGTCACCGTCGAACAGGCGGTCGCCCACCCCAATTGGTCGATGGGCGCCAAGATCAGCATCGACAGCGCGACGATGATGAACAAGGGCCTCGAACTGATCGAGGCGGCGCGCCTGTTCCCGGTGCCGCACGCGCGAATCGAGGTGGTGATGCACCGCCAGTCGGTGATCCATTCGATGGTGGACTATGTCGACGGATCGATGCTGGCGCAGCTCGGGCCGTCCGACATGCGCGTGCCGATCGCGCATACGCTCGCCTGGCCGGCGCGGATGGCGACGCCGATGGCGCCGCTCGACCTCGTCGCGATCGGCCGGCTCGATTTCGAGGCCTGCGATCCGGTCCGCTTCCCGGCGCTCACGCTCGCCCGCGACGCGCTCGAGGCGGGCGGCGCGCGTCCCGCGATCCTGAACGCCGCCAACGAGATCGCCGTGGCCGCCTTCCTCGATGGGCGCATCGGCTTCCTCGAAATTGCCGCAATCGTCGCCGATACGCTGGATCATTATGATCCGCCGGCGCCCGACACGCTGGAGGCGGTTCTCGCCATCGATGGTGAGGCGCGACAAAAGGCGGACGAACGTATACGGGAAGCGGCTAAGGGGCGTGTAAAGGTTCGCGCGTGAAGGATTGCCCAGCTTGATCCAGTCCCCCGGCGTTCTGATGGCCGTGCTCGCATTCCTGTGCGCGATCGGTCCGCTCGTCTTCATCCATGAAATGGGCCATTATCTCGCCGGCCGTCTGTTCGGCGTGAAGGCAGAGGCGTTCTCGATCGGCTTCGGCCGCGAGATTGCCGGCTTCACCGATTCGCGCGGCACGCGCTGGAAGTTCGGCTGGCTGCCGCTCGGCGGCTATGTCCGCTTCGCCGGCGACATGAATCCGGCCAGCCAGCCCGACGCCGACTGGCTGGCGCTGCCCGCGGCCGAGCGCGCCCAGACCTTCCAGGCCCAGCCCTTGTGGCAGCGCGCGATCATCGTCGCCGCCGGACCGGCGATCAACCTGATCCTCGCGGTGCTGATCCTCGCCGGCTTCGCGTACCATTATGGCGTCGACCGCACCCCCGCCGTGGTCGGGACGGTGCTCGCCGGCGCGCCCGCCGCCAAGGCCGGCCTGCAACCCGGCGACCGCATCCTGTCGATCGACGGTCGCCCGATCGAGACGTTCACCGACATCGCCCGCTATGCGCTGATCCGCCCCGGCGAGCAGGTCACGCTGCGCATCGCGCGCGGGGATGCGACGATCGCCACGCCGCTGGCGATCGGCGTCGTCCACCAGCGCGACCGCTTCGGCAACGAATATCGCATCGGCCGGATCGGCATCGGCGGCGGCACCCCGGTGCTCGCGCCGGTCAGCCTTGCCGAGGCACCGGCGGCCGGCGTGCGGATGACGGTCAGCATCATCTCCGGCACGCTGGAGACACTGGGGCAGATCATCAGCGGCCGCCGCTCGATCGACGAACTCGGCGGGCCGATCCGCATCGCCAAGATCTCGGGCGAGCAGATGGCGCTCGGTCTGCCCGCCTTCGTGTGGCTGGTGGCGATGCTGTCGATCAATCTGGGGTTCATCAATCTGCTGCCAGTACCGATGCTCGATGGCGGTCACCTCTTCTTCTATGCGATCGAGGCGATCCGCCGCCGGCCCCTCGAACCCAGGGTGCAGGAATGGGCATTCCGCGGCGGACTTGCTGCGGTTCTGGCGCTGATGCTGATCGTGACCTTCAACGATTTGAGTGCAGTCGGTCTGTGGCAGCGGCTGGCCGGCTTGATCGGCTGACCGGCTTGGGGCAGGGCAGGGTCCTGCGTCCCGGCGGATATTGGTATCCTGACGTATTTGGGGTGGGTTGAGTGACAGCGATGAAGAGTACCAAGTTCGCGCCGGTGAGCGCCGCGTTGCTGGCCGGCACGATGCTGTCGGGCATGCCGGCGATGGCGCAGACCGCGCCCGAGCCGGCTGCGCAGCAGCCCGCGGCCGACGCCCCCGCCGCGACTCCGACGCCGGCTCCTGCTCCGGCCGCCACGCGCGCGCCCGCGCGGGCTGCCCGTACCCCCGCGACGCCGGCTGCCCCCGCCGCGGCGCAGGCGGCGACGCCGGCACCGGTGCGCACGATCAAGACGCTGCGCGTCGAGGGGTCGCAGCGCATCGAGCCGGAGACGGTGCTGTCCTACACCAAGCTGCGCGTCGGCATCCCCTACACGGCCGAGACGCTCGATCAGGCGCTGAAAGACCTGCAGGCGTCGGACCTGTTCGTCGACTTCTCGATCTCCGGTGTCGAGACCGGCGACATCGTGCTGCGCATCCGCGAGAATCCGATCATCAACCGCGTGATCCTCGAGGGCAACAAGGCGCTCAAGAGCGACAAGATCACCAAGGAGATCAAGCTCGCGCCGCGGCAGATCTTCACCCGCACCGCGGTCCGCCAGGACGTGTCGCGGATCATCGAACTCTATCGCCGCCAGGGTCGCTTCGCCGCGGTGATCAGCCCGAAGATGGTCAGCCTCGACCAGAACCGCGTCGACGTGGTGTTCGAGATCACCGAGGGGCCGAAGTCCAAGGTCCGCCAGATCAACATCATCGGCAACGAGGTGTTCAACGACGGCAAGCTGCGCGGCGAGATGGTCACCAAGGAATCGCGCTGGTTCCGCTTGCTCTCGTCCAACACCTCCTACGATCAGGATCGCCTGAACTACGACCAGCAGAAGCTGCGCCAGTTCTACTTGACGCAGGGCTATGCCGATTTCCGCGTCACCTCCGCGGTCGCCGAGCTGACGCCGGACAAGCGCGACTTCATCATCACCTATGTCGTCGAAGAGGGTAAGCGCTACAAGTTCGGCGACGTCACCGTCGACAGCGAGATCCGCGACTTCGACAACAAGAAGCTCGCCGCGTCGCTGCCGATCAAGAAGGGCGACTGGTACAACGCGAAGCTCGTCGAAAATTCGGTCGATCAGCTGAGCGAGGCCGCCGGCCTGTTCGGCTATGCGTTCACCGACGTCGCGCCCGACTTCCAGCGCGATCCCGAGACGCTGACGATGGGGATGAACTTCCACATCGCGCAGGCGCAGCGCACCTATGTCGAGCGGATCGACATCAACGGCAATACGCAGACGCAGGACAAGGTCATCCGTCGCGAGATCCGTCTCGCCGAAGGCGACGCGTTCAACAGCTTCCAGGTCAAGCGTTCGCAGGATCGCATCAACTCGCTGGGCTTCTTCCAGGACAAGATGGAGATCAAGCAGAACCCCGGTTCGGCGCCCGATCGCATCATCCTCGAAACCAATCTCGAAGAGAAGAGCACCGGTGAGCTGCAGCTCTCGGTCGGCTATTCCAGCCTCGAACGCTTCATCATCCAGGCCAACATCACGCAGAACAATTTCCGCGGCAAGGGCCAGGTGCTGCGTGCCGGCGTCAATTACTCGACCTATTCCAAGTCGATCGAACTGGGCTTCACCGAGCCCTATCTGTTCGACAAGAACGTCGCGATCGGCGTCGACGTGTTCCGCCGCGATTACAACTCGTTCAACTATATCGGCACGCAGCGCCAGACCACCTATTCGCAGGTGTCGACCGGCTTCCAGGTGCGCATGGGCGTGCCGCTCACCGAATATTGGTCGCTCGCCGGCCGCTACGGCCTGTCGTACGACGAGGTCGGGCTCGATCAGGCAAGCTATTTCACCGACGGGGCCTGCGACCCGCTCAAGGCCGGCCGCTATCTCTGCGAGGCGATCGGCAATCGCTGGACCTCGTCGGTCGGCTATTCGCTGATCTACGACAGCCTCAACAGCCGTCTGCGCCCGACCGCGGGCCAGCGCCTCAGCTTCAGCCAGGATTTCGCGGGCCTCGGCGGCGACGTGAAATATATCCGTACCCGGCTCGAAGGCTCGAAGTTCGTCAACGTCGGCTCGGGCTTCATCGGCTCGCTGGTCGGCGAGGCCGGTTACATCAAGTCGCTGGAAGGCAGCCGCGGCCCCGGTGTCGACCGCATCCGTATCACCGACCGCTTCTACCTTGGCGAGCCGCAGTTCCGCGGCTTCGACATCCGCGGTGTCGGTCCGCGCGTGCAGCGTCAGCAATATACCGTCGACACCACCACGGGTAAGCAGATCCTCGTCACCGACCGCGACCAGCTCGTCGACGACGCGCTCGGCGGCCGGGCCTATTACCTTGCCCGCGCCGAGCTGGAGATCCCGTTGGGTGCCGGTGCGCGCGAACTCGGCCTGCGGCCGTCGATCTACGTCCAGGCGGGCAGCCTGTTCGGCCTGACCCGGCCGCTGCCGACCGCCAACTTCCCGACGATCACCGATGCGGCGGGCAACGTCACCGTGCTGCCGATCCAGCGCCTGCTGCTCGATTCGTCGGGTCGCCAGCTCTATCAGGTGCCGACCGGTGCAGCGACTGGCTCGGGAGGGTTCACCACCTGCGCGATCGGCTTTTCAGCGACGCTGGGCGGCCCGTGCGCGGGCAGCTCGACCAATGCGATCGCCTATCAGAGCCCGATTCCGGCGTTCAAGGAGACCTATTACGCCAGCAATGCGACGCCGCGGGTCAGCGTCGGCATCGGCGTCAACTGGACTTCGCCGTTCGGTCCACTACGGATCGACCTTGCCAAGGCGCTCGTCACGCAGAAGGGTGACGATCCCAAGCTTATTACCTTCAACGTGGGGACTCAGTTCTAATGAAGACGATCACCAAGACCTCGCTGGCGGCCCTCGCCGGTGCCTCGCTCGCGCTGGCGGCCGGTGCCGCGACCGCGCAGACCGCCGGGATCGCCACGGCGCAGGCCGATGCGGCGATCTTCAGCGCCAAGGCGTTCGACGCTGCCAACCAGCAGATCTCGACGACCTTCAAGACGCAGCTCGATCAGGCTGCCGCGGCGCAGACCGCGCTGAACACGCAGCTGCGCACGCTGCTCGACACCAACAAGGACGGCCAGGTCAGCCAGGCCGAGGCCGCCGCCGCCGAAGCGCCCAACAGCGCGATCGGCAACCAGGTGCGCGCCGCGCAGCAGAAGGCGCAGCCCGGCATCGAAGCGGCGCAGGGCCCCGCGATCAAGGCGCAGGCCTATGCGCTCGAACAGGTCATCGCAAAGTATGACCCGGCACTGCGCGCCGTCGTCGCCGCCAAGAAGATCAACGTCGTGCTCGCGCCGAACGCGATCCAGTACGCGCCGCCGTCGACCGACGTGACCCGCGACATCATCGCGGAGATCGATCGCACCACGCCGACCGTCTCGATCACCCCGCCGGCGAACTGGCAGCCGCAGCAGCAGACGGTCGAGCTGCTCCAGCAATACCGCCAGCTCGTCTATGCGAACGCCGCCCGTCGTCAGCAGGCCGGCGCACCCGCTTCCGCCGCCGGCACCCCGGCTCCGGCCGCCGGCACGCCCGCGCCTGCCGCCGGCGCCAAGCCGCGCGCCACGCCGCAGGGCCGCTAAGGCCGCACGGGTGAGCGACGACGCAACCCAGGAGCAGGGCAAGACCATGGGGCCGCTCGATATCGGGCGGGTCATGGCGGCCCTGCCGCATCGCTACCCGATGCTGCTGGTCGACCGGGTCGAGGAGATCATCCTCGACCGGTCGATCGCGGCGATCAAGGCGGTGACGATCAACGAAGGCTTCTTCCAGGGGCATTTCCCCGGCCGCCCGATCATGCCGGGCGTGCTGATCGTCGAGGCGCTGGCGCAGGCCGCCGGTATCCTCGCGGTCGAGAGCCTGGGCCTCGCCGGCTCGGGCAAGCTGGTCTATTTCATGGCGATCGACGGCGCGAAGTTCCGCAAGCCGGTCGAGCCCGGCGTGCTGCTCCGCCTGGAGGCGAGCTTCGTCCAGAAGCGCGCCAGCGTGTGCAAGTTCGCCGGCATCGCCCGCATCGACGGTCAGATGGTGGCGGAAGCCAATTTCACCGCGATGATCGCCGACCCTCCGAAGGCATGATATCCTCGCTCCGCACGCCGGAGCGGGGACGCCACCTTTTGACAATTCCGCGCCGCTCCTCTACGGGCGCCGCTTCCCTTTCAGGCTGGTCGGAACCAGCCGCATCCGGAGCATCGTGACGTGAAGAAAGACACCCACCCCGACTACCACATGATCAAGGTCCAGATGACCGACGGTACCGTGTTCGAGACCCGCTCCACCTGGGGCAAGGAAGGCGACACGATGCAGCTCGACATCGATCCGCTGGCGCACCCGGCGTGGACCGGTGGTCGCGGCACGATGCTCGACGCCGGCGGCCAGGTCGCCCGCTTCAACAAGCGCTTCGGCGGCGGGCTCACCCTCCGCAAGGGCTGATCGGCTCGTTTACGCGAACATAACCATGGTCTGGCTAGATCGTGGTCATGTTCGCGGCAGAGTTCGAACCTGCATTGACGTATGGCCGGCGCCGCGTTCCGCGTGCGCCGGCTTCGTTATTTGGGGCGATCGACAAGGCGCAGCGGACCTTGTGCAAGGTGGTCGACATCTCGATCCACGGTGCCCGTCTGCAAACCTATGACCCGCTGACCCGCCACAGCCTGATCTGGCTGACGCTGCCCGCGGCGGGCTCGATCGCCGCCGAGGTGCGCTGGGCGGAGGATTTCATCGCCGGCTGTCGCTTCCGGCAGGCGCTCGACCCCGACGTGTTCGAGATGCTCGTCACCCTCAACCGCGCAGGTCGTTGATCCAACTCACCCCTTGATCCCGCGCCCGGACGTCGCCATAGGCTTGCGCGGGAGTCGGGCGGACGTGGTCGTCGCCAACCCGGTCAGGTCCGGAAGGAAGCAGCCGCAACGATTTCGCCGCGGGTCGTCCCGGCTCCCACCTTAGCTTAGCGTCGTCAGGATGCCCGCTTGAGCCAGGAGCGCTCGCGGAACCATTTGGTGACGATATACTTGGTCCCATCCACCACCGCCGTCCCTTCGTGCAGCGTCGCCGTGTTGGGCGTGCCGTCCGGGTTCATGTTGTTCCAGGCGAGCAACAGCCCGCGTCGCGGTGCGATCTTGAAGCCGGCCTGCGGAAACCACGTCGCGCCGCCCTCGGCGACGTCGTTCAGGTAGATCATCGTCGTCCACGTCCGCTGGCCGCCCGACGCCTGCATCTGCGCCCAATAGCTCTCGGTCTCGTGGAAATAATCGTGATGCGCGCGAAAATGCTGCCCCGGTGCGTAACGCTGGCCCTGCAACGTCTCCCCATGATCGGCGGGCAGGCCGAGCAGCGCGGCGATCGCCTCGTCGATCGGCTGCACCTCGGGCGCATAGCGGTTCATGTCGCAGCTTTCGCTGGTGCGGAAGCCCGGGTCGGCGCGATCGGACAGCAGCGATGAGGGGCGGCGGTTGGCATCGATCATCGCGATCAGCGTCTCGCATTGCGCGGCGTCGAGGAAGTCGAGATGATAATAGATCTGGATCGCCGGAACCTCGGCGCGCGTCACCCCCGGATTGGCGTCGAGCCGTTGCGCGACGAGGGTGCCGGCCTGCTGGCGTAGCGGAGAGGGGGCGGGCGCTTTGCGACGGGCGAACATGGCCTGAGAAATGCCGTCGCCGCGCCGCAAAGACAACCGTCAAAGCGGGAAGGGGACGCCCCCTCCCGATCAGTAGAAGATGCCGTAGACCGTATCGATCACCAGCCCGCTGCGCAGATCGACGAGCAGCGCATCGTCGTAATAGCGGACCCAGCGATACGGGCCGTACGCCTCGGGCAGGCGATAGGTATAGGGATCGCGGATCCAATAGGTCCGGCTGAACAGCACCGGCGACAGCGGCACGCCCACCCCGAAGCGGCTATAGCCGCGCCCCCAGCCCGACGGCGCGTAATAATGCGGCAGGCGATAGGCGCCCCGGTTCATCGCGCGATAGCGGTTCCAGTCGTAGCGGTCGTCGTCGCGCCAGCCCCGGTCCCAGCCGCCGCGGGGCCCGCCGCGCCAGTCGCGCACTGCCGGTCCGCGGTCGTCGAACCGCCGTTCGTCCCAGCCGCGGCCGTCATCGGCGCGTCCGACATTCCCGCGGCCGACATTGCCCCAGCCGACGTCGGGGCGCCGGTCATCGGGGCGCCGGTCGTCAGGGCGGGGACCGTCGCGATCCGGGCGCGGCCCGCGGTCGGGTCCGGGGCGATCGTCGCGGAAGCGGGGCCCGTCGTCGGGACCGGGGCGCTCGCGCGGCGGCGGCGGCGGCCCGCGATCGGAACCGAAGTCGCCCGGCTGCGGCCGCTCCGCGCGATGCTGCACCTGCCAGCCGAGATCGCCAGACGGCGCCGGCCCGCGGTCCGGTCCCCGGTCGGGTCCAGGCCCGCGGTCTGGCCCGGGGCCCGGCTCGGGCCGTGGCCCCGATCCAGGACCGCGCTGGTTCCAGCCGCCCGGTCCGTCCTGCGCCTGAGCAGCGGCTGGCATCAGCATGGATGCCGCCAGCAACGCCTTGATCACGGTCTTCATCCCTGTTCGTCCTCAACCCGCCGGCGCACGAGCCGGCTCCGATGATGACTCCGTTCTAGACCGATCGGGATGTGGCCAAGCTGAATTGGATCGTCAGCGTTCCGACAGCTTGTCGCGCCCGGCGTCCGCCGCCGGCGGCACCAGCGCCGGCACGACCCGCGCCGCGTCGGCGGGATCGATGCCGGGCCGCGCGCCGGCGGGGATGGTCTCCTCGCCGCGGGTGGCGCGGCCGGCGCGCTGGATCGCCTCGACCAGCCGCGGATAGACGCCGCAGCGGCACAGGTTGCGGATCGCGCTGCGGATGTCCGCTTCGCTCGGGTCGGGGCTGTGCTTGAGCAGCACGGCGGCGGCCATGATGATGCCGGGGATGCAGAAGCCGCATTGCGGCACGTTGGCGGCGATGAAGGCGAGTTGCAGCGGGTGGTTGCGCTCGTGCGACAGCCCCTCGATCGTCGTGACGAAGCTGCCCTCGACCGATCCGATCGCGACCTGGCACGACAGCATCGCACGCCCGTCGATATCGACCGTACAGGCGCCGCAATGACCGGTGCCGCAGCCATATTTGGTGCCGGTCAGGTTCGACGCGTCGCGCAACGCCCACAGCAATGGCGTGGCAGGATCGAGCCGGTATTCGACCGGCTGGTTGTTGACCGTGAGGCGCGACATGGCGCCTCTTAGGCGAAACGCGCCGTTTCGATCCAGACGATTGCGGCGCACGCGGCGGATCGCGACCTTGCCGGCATGACGCTTCCGACGCTGTTCGTGCCGCATGGCGGCGGCCCGTGTTTCTTCATGGACCCGCATGGTGGGCCACCCGACCCGATGTGGCGGCCGATGCAGGCCTATCTCGCCGGGCTGATCGCCACGCTCCCCGAGCGGCCGCGCGCGATCCTGATGATCTCCGGCCATTGGGAGACGCCGGAGCTCACCGTCCATGTCGGCACCCGGCCGGCGCTGCTGTTCGACTATCACAACTTTCCCGAGCATACCTATCGCCTGCGCTGGGATGCGCCGGGTGCGCCCGATGTCGCGCGCCGCGCCGCCGCCTTGCTGCGTGCAGCGGGGCATCCGGTCGGCGAGGAGGCGGCGCGGGGCTGGGACCATGGCGTGTTCATTCCGATGATGGTCGCCGATCCCGCCGCGGCGATCCCGCTGGCGCAACTGTCGCTACGCGCCGATCTCGACCCGGCCGCGCATGTCGCGATCGGCCGGGCGTTGGCACCGTTGCGCGACGAAGGCGTATTGATCGTCGGATCGGGGATGAGCTTCCACAATCTGCGCGCCCGCGGGCCGCAGGTGACGCCGGTCGCCGCCGCCTGGGATGCGGCGCTCACCGCTGCGGTCACCGACCCCGATCCGGCCCGCCGTGCCGCGCGGGTGATCGACTGGCCGGCGCTGCCGCACGCCCGCTTCGCGCACCCCGCTGCCGAACATCTGCTGCCGTTGATGGTGGCGCTCGGCGCCGGCGGCGAGGATGTCGCGACCTGCGACTATCGCGACGTGGTGATCGGCTGGGCGGTGTCGGCCTATCGGTTCGGCTGAGCGGTCTCGGCATCGTCGCCCGATCCGAGTCGCGGCGCCGGGCGACCGGTGGCGAGGTCGGCATCGGAGAAGCGGATCGGCGTACGCAGTCCGCGGATCGGTGCGTGATCGAGCACCATGCCGCGCGCCAGCACCTGCGGATCGGTCAGCGCCTGTTCGACCGTGTTGATCGGCCCTGCCGGCACGCCTGCCGCATCGAGCCGCGCGAGCAGGTCGTCGCGGGCGAAGGCCCGCGTCGCGGCGGTGATCGTGGCGAACAGCGGCGCCTTGTGCTCGAGCCGCAGCGCGTTGCTCGCGTAGCGCGGATCGTCGCCATCCATCCCGACCACCGCGCAGAAGCGGCGGAACTGGCCGTCGTTGCCGACCGCGAGGATGAACCAGCCGTCCGCCGTCTCGAACACCGCATAGGGGCAGACGTTGAGATGTGCATTGCCGACCCGTGCCGGCGAGACGCCGCTGGCGAAATAATTCGCCGCCTGATTGGCGAGCACGCCGGTCATCGTGTCGAGCAGCGCCATGTCGATCCACTGGCCGCGGCCGGTCCGCTCGCGCATCGCCAGCGCCGCCTGGATCGCGATCACCGCATACAGGCCGGTGGTGATGTCCGCCATCGCCACGCCGATCTTCTGCGGCGCGCCATCGGGGTCGCCGGTCAGGTCCATCATCCCGCTCATGCCCTGGACGATGAAGTCATAGCCCGCCCGCGGCGCATAGGGTCCGTCCTGGCCGAAGCCGGTGATCGAACAATAGACGAGGCGCGGGTTGAGCGCGGAGAGGCTGGCGTAATCGAGCCCGTATTTGGCGAGGCCGCCGACCTTGAAATTCTCGATCAGCACGTCGGCCTCGGCGGCGAGGTCGCGGACGCGCTGCTGTCCCTCCGTGGTGGTGAAGTCGATGACGTGGCTGGTCTTGCCACGGTTGCAGGCGTGGAAATAGGCGGCGTCGCGCGTGCCGTCGCCATAATCGACGAACGGCGGGCCCCATGTTCGCGTGTCGTCGCCGGCGGGGCTCTCGACCTTGATCACCTCGGCGCCGAGGTCGGCGAGCACCTGTCCCGCCCACGGCCCGGCGAGGATGCGGGCGAGTTCGAGCACCTTGAGCCCGGCGAGGGGAGACGGCTTGAGCCCTTCCCCTGAGGGGGAGGGGTTTGCGCTGCTCAAAACGCCGCGATCCCCGTGATCGCCCGGCCGAGGATCAGCGCGTGGACGTCATGCGCACCCTCATAGGTGTTCACCGTCTCGAGGTTCATCATGTGGCGCATCACCTGATATTCGCCGGAGATGCCGTTGCCGCCGTGCATGTCGCGGCTCATCCGCGCGATCTCCAGCGCCTTGCCGACGTTGTTGCGCTTGACGAGGCTGACCATCTCAGGCGCGAACCGTCCCTCGTCCATCAGCCGGCCGACGCGCAGCGACGCCTGCAAACCGAGCGCGATCTCGGTTTCCATGTCCGCCAGCTTCTTCTGATAGAGCTGCCGCCCGGCGAGCGGGGTGCCGAACTGCTTGCGGTCGAGGCCATAGGCCCGCGCGGCGTGGAAGCAGAATTCGGCCGCGCCCAGCGCGCCCCAGCTGATGCCGTAGCGCGCGCGGTTGAGGCAGCCGAACGGCCCCTTGAGCCCCTCGACGTTCGGCAACAGCGCCTCCTCGCCGACCTCGACATCCTCCATCACGATCCCGCCGGTGATCGAGGCGCGCAGGCTGAGCTTGCCCTCGATCTTGGGCGCGGACAGGCCCTTCATGCCCTTGGTCAGCACGAAGCCGCGGATCGCGCCCTGGTGCGCGTCGGACCTCGCCCAGACGACGAAGACATCGGCGATCGGCGCGTTCGAGATCCAGGTCTTGGTGCCCGACAGGACGTACCCGCCGTCGACCTTGCGCGCGCGCGTCGTCATGCCGCCGGGGTCGGAGCCGGCATCGGGCTCGGTCAGGCCGAAGCAGCCGATATAGTCGCCGCTCGCGAGCTTGGGCAGGAACGCCTGCTTCTGCGCCTCCGACCCGTAGGCGAAGATCGGATACATCACGAGGCTCGACTGCACGCTCATCATCGAGCGATAGCCCGAATCGACCCGCTCGACTTCGCGTGCGACCAGCCCATAAGCGACGTATCCCGCACCGACGCCGCCATATTCCTCGGGCAGCGTCGGCCCGAGCAGGCCGAGTTCGCCCATTTCGCGGAAGATCGCGGGGTCGGTGTGCTCGTGCTGGAACGCCTCGACGATCCGCGGTGCAAGGCGATCCTGCGCATAGCCGCGCGCGGTGTCGCGGATCATCCGCTCGTCCTCGCTCAACTGATCGTCGAGCAGGAAGGGGTCGGCCCAGTCGAACTTGCCCATGCCCGCCATCATCTTCTCCTTTTGAAGATGCGGTACGGGGGATGCGGGAGGAGGGCAAGACCCGAGAAAATCCTCCCCCGCCAGCGGGAGGGGGACCGTTCGGCGTCAGCCGAATAGTGGAGGGGGAGGCAGGGGTGGGAGCTTCGTGACTAGGCTCGCACCCCTGCCTCCCCCTCCGTCAGCGCTTCGCGCTGCCACCTCCCCCTGGCGGGGGAGGAGTACAAAGGCCTTACAGCCCGAAGCGCAGCGTCACGCGGATGTCGCGCCCGGCGAGCGGTGCGAAATCCTTGAGGAAGCTCGAATGCCGACGGGCGAGCACGTCGAACAGATTGTTCGCCGAGAGCAGCAGGCTGGTCTTGCTGTCCTTGCCGAACGGGCTGATCGAGGCGGTGGCATTGACCATCGTATAGTCGTTGGTCGGCGTCTCGAACGCGGCGATGCGGTTCTGCTCGAAGACATGCTCGACCTCGACGCGACCGCCGAGCCGCTCGCCCTGCGCTTCGATGCCGCCGAGCACCCGCGCTGGCGGGATGCGCGGCGCCGGGCCGAAGTCGACGATGTTGGCATGGACGTAATCGCCGAGCAGATCGGCATTGATCGCATAGCCGCCGATCTGCGCCAGCCGCACCGAGGCATCCGCCTCGAACCCGTAATAGCGCGCCTTGCCCTGCTGATACTGATAGATCGGCAGGCCGTTGATATTATCGCCGGTCGCGTTCTCCGAAATATAGTTGGAGAACCAGTTGTAATAGGCCGAAGCGTCGAAGCTGTAGCCGTCGCCATGCGCGTGCAGCGTCGCTTCCAGGCCCCAGGACTTTTCGAGCCGGAAATCGGCATTGCCGATCTCATAGGCCTGCGTGCCGGCATGCGGCCCGTTGGCGAGCAGTTCCTCCGCCGACGGCGCGCGCTCGGTGCGCGAGCCGTTGAGGCCGATGCGGATGCCGTCGCTGAGCGCATAGGAGGCGCCGATCGAGCCGGACAGCGCCTCGAAATGGCGGTTGCCGCCGAAGAACTGCTTCTCGCCGAACGGCACCCGGCCGGCGACGTCGGTCAGTTCGTAGCGCACGCCACCCTCGGCGCGGAACGGCCCGGCGCTATATTGTTGCAGCGTGAAGAAGCCGGTCTGGTTCGTCTCGTTCTTCGGCAGGAAGGCCTCGTCGCCGACCACGTTGAAGATGCGGTTGAAGAACTGGACGCCGCTCGCGCCCTGCCAGCCGCCGCGGTTCGCCTGGACGACCTCGAGCCGCCCTTCGAGGCCCTTGTTGTAGAAGGCGGTGCCGACGCTGCCGTCCTCTTCCAGCTCGAAGTGGCGATAGCTCGCCTGGCCGGCGCGGATGCGGATGCGGTCGATGATGTCGCCGCCGGTCTGCACCTCGCCGCGCAGGTCGACGCGGTTCTGCACCACCGACAGCCGCGGCGCCTCCTGCTCCTGGCCCACCGCGGTCGCATAGCGGATCGGCACGCCGTAGAGGCTGTCGTAATGGCTGTACGATACGCCGAGAGTGCCGGTGTCGGTAATGATCGACGCGCCCGCGCCCGCGGTCCAGGTCTCCGCCGCCGAATTGGGCAGGCGGTTGCGCAGCCCCGCGGAGGCGGCGAAGTCGATCGGCTCCTCGGCGTCGGGCTGTGGCTGTCCGACCTGGCTCAGCGCCGCAGCGCGCGCGGTCGGCGACAGCAGATAGCCGCGGCCGGTGCGCAGGTCGTTCGCCTTCAGATACGAGCCGTCGGCATGCAGCACGAGATGCTCGCCGATCGCCACGTCACCCGCCGCGCCGCCGGAGCGTTCGTCGGCAGCCGAGCCGTAATTGGCGATGCCGTTCAGCCGATAGCCGTTCTCCGGCACCGTCCGCGGGATGCGCGTGTCGATGACGTTCACGACGCCGCCGACCGCCGACGAGCCGAACAGCAGCGCGGAGGGGCCGCGCAGCACCTCGATCCGCTCGGCAAGCAGCGGATCGATGATGACGGCATGGTCGACGCTGGTGTTCGACACGTCGATCGAGCCGATGCCGTCGGTCAGCACGCGGATGCGGTCGCCCTGGAAGCCGCGCAGGATCGGCCGCGACGCGCTCGGGCCGAACGAGGTCGCGGACACGCCGGGCTGGCGCGCCAGCGTCTCACCGATCGTCGGGCGCAGATTGCGGGTCAACTCCTCGCCGGCGAGGACCGACGTGCCCTGCAGCACGTCGCGCTCGCTCTGCGGCAGCGCCGCGGTCACGATGATGTCGCGGCCCTGCGGGGTCGCGGACGAGGCGGTCGTCGCCGGAACGCTGGCGTCGGTCTGGGCAAGGGCAGGGCTGGCGATCAGGGCGGCGCCGGCCAGCAGGGAAAACTTGAGCATCGATACTCCGCGGTGCACGAAAGAGGACCCGCGATTGTGCAGGTGCGAAGCATCTAAGCGTGATGTTACATTATATCCAAATCATTTCGCTTTCGTTTCGTCGCATGTCTGCCACGTTTCGCCGCCTCACAAGCTGGTGCGAACATCGAGCAATTCAGGAAAGAAGCGCTGTTCCACGACCTTGGCAAGATACGGCACGCCGGCGGTGCCGCCCGTCCCGGTCTTGAAGCCGATCACCCGCTCGACCGTCTTGAGATGGCCGAACCGCCACAATTGCACGTGATATTCCAGGTCGACGAGCTTTTCGGCGAGTTCGTACAGGTCCCAATAGCGGCTCGGCTCGCCATAGATGGTGGCCCAGCACGCCTCGACCGCGCGCGACGGCGGCGCGACCTGCGTGAAGTCGCGCGCGAGCCGCTCGGCCGGCACCGGCAGGCCGCGGCGGGCGAGCAGGCGCAACGCCTCGTCGTACAGGCTGGGCACGGCGAGTTCCGCAGCCAGCCGGTCGCGCACCGCCACCTCGTCGAACAGCGCGAGCATCGCCGGATTGCGATTGCCCATGATGAATTCCAGGCAGCGGTACTGGTCGGACTGGAATCCCGAACTCTGCCCCAGGCTGCCGCGCATCGCCGCATAGTCGGCGGGGGTCATCGTCGCCAGCACCTCCCACGACTGGATCAGCTGCGTCTGGATGCGGCTGACCCGCGCCATCATCTTGAGCGCCGGCGGCAGATCGTCCGCCGCGATCCGCCGCCGCGCCTCGCCGAGCTCGTGCAGGCACAGCTTCATCCACAATTCCGACGCCTGATGGATCGTCACGAACAACAGTTCGTCATGCACGTCGCTCAGCGGCGATTGCAGATCGAGCAATTCGGGCAGGCGCAGATAACTGCGATAGGTCATCGTCATGGCCGCAGCCTAACCGAACGGGCGTCAGCTCTCCAGCAGCAGCACGGCGAGCGTCGCGCGCGCCGCTGACGCGTGCGTCACCACCAGATCGGCGACCAGCCGGCCGGGCACGGGCAGATCCTCCTCGGGCAGCGCGGCCAGCCAGTCGGCCGGGTCGCCGCCGGCGATCGCCACGTCGAGCGTCAGCCGGCACCCGGTGAAGGTCGCGCTCGACCACGGCCGCTCGTGCGTCGTGAGCATGCGGACCGTCAGCCCGTGACAGGCGGCACTCGCGACGAGCGCACGATGCAGCCGGTGCTGCGGATCGGGCCGGTGGATCATGCCTCCCGCCCTTCCATGAAGCGGGTGATCCTCGCCTCGACCGCCGGGCCGATCACACGGCCGCGAATCATGTCGGTGATCAGCCGCGGATCGTTGACCGCCAGCCGGCCGAACTGCGTCCGCGACATCTTGGTACGCCGTAGATAGCGGTCGATCCTGATCAGCAATGACATCCTTCCCTCCCGAGTCCCTGGGTGATGTTCCTGATCTGTTCCGCTCGATCCAACTTGTCTAGGAAAATTTCCTGCGCTACGCCCGGCATCATGGAACAGGGCGAGGCGCGGCTGCGACTGAAGGACTTGGCGGCGGCGCGGGGCAACAGCCTCGCCGCGCTGTCGGCGATGCTCGGACGCAACGCGGCCTATCTCCAGCAGTTCGTCGCCCGCGGTTCGCCGCGTCGTCTGGCGCCGGAGGACCGCCGCCGGCTCGCCGACTATTTCGGGGTCGATGAGGTCGAACTGGGCGCCGACGCCGGGCGACAGCCGTTCACGCTGCCGCGGCTCGACATCGCCGCATCCGCCGGTCCGGGCGCGTTCGTCGATGCCGAGATCGCGCTCGGTGCCGCGGCGATCGATCCGGCGCTCGCGGCGAGACTAGGCCTGCGCGAGGGCATGGCGGCGATCGTCCGGGTGCGCGGCGATTCGATGGAGCCGGGGCTCGTCGACGGCGACCTGATCGTCGTCGACCAGGCGCGCCGCACGCCCGATTCGCAGGGGCGGGTGTTCGTGATCCGGATCGACGACGCGGTGATGGTCAAGCGCGTCGCCCGCCGCGGCGGCGCGCTGGCGATCGTCAGCGACAATCCCGCTGCGCCGCCGGTGCCGGACGGCATGGTGGAGGTGATCGGCCGGGTCGTGTGGCTAATGCGCGAACCGCGCTGATCAGCGGCGGCTGTCGCGCAGCCAGACCGCGACCGCGCCCGCCGCGCCGATCGCCAGCCCGGCGAGGAAGCCGATCGTCACCTGACCCTGGATCAGGCCGACCACCGCACCCCCGATCGAGCAGATCGCGACGAGGATGCCGCCGGCGGCGGAAGGAGGAGTGTCGGCCATGCCCGCGTTCCTGCCACGTCCCGCCGCCGGACGCCAGCATCGCCGCCCTTCGCGAACCCCCGAACGGCAGGAGGGGGGCGCTTCAAATCCCTGTATTCACTTGAAACCGGCGGTGCTGCGGTCCGGCGAACCGCGGCATCCGCGTCGCCTCACCCTTGCCCGCGTCCGGTTGCGGTCCAGTAGATGCCGCCGAGCAGATGCTGGAGATAACGCTCGTCGCGATACATCTCGACGTTATGGCCGAGCAGCGTGACGAACACGCGCCCTTTCTCATAGCCATGGTACCAGGCTTCGGGATGGTCCTTGCCCATCCGGTGGCCGACCTGCCCGGGCCAGATCCGCGTCGGATCGTAGCTCGTCTCGTCCGCATTCAGCACCGGGTGGATCGTCACCTTATAGGGGTTGGACGTGACGTAATATTCGTCGCTCCAGATCCAGCGGTCGGGCAGGCCGAAGGTCGCGGGGAAGCGCCTGTCGGTCACCGTCACCACGCCGGTCTGCAGCATCGGATGGTTGACGAAGGACCGGCCGACCAGCCGCTCGTACCACGGCCACGCCGCCGGCGGGATGATCGCCGCACGGTGCACGACCATCGCGTTGCCGCCGCCGCGCATATAGGCCTCGAACCGCCGCCGCCGCGGCTCGCTCAGCGTCTCGGCGGGCGTGTTGAGGAACATCACCGCGGCATATTGGCTGAGGTCGCCGTCGAACGCGGCACCATCGCTCGTCCACGTCACCGCAAAGGCGTGCAGCCGCGCCAGCCGCTCCAGGTTCTCGCGCGCAACCGGAATATATTCGTAGTGATAGGTGCTCGGCGCGGCGATCACGAGCAGCTTGAACTGGTCCTCGGCGGTCGCCGCATCCGGGGCGAGCGACAGCATCAGCGCGGCGAGCAGGGGGAGGGCCTTCATGCCGTTCCTTTTCATGAGCGAACACCCGCTCGCATGCCCACAGCCGGCGCCGGGACGCAACCGCAACCTTGGTCGGGGTCGTCCCGCGCGGCGTGGCGCGGTGCCCCCGCGTCCGATCGGGCGATATGCGCGGTCGATCGAGCGGAGACGGGTCGGATATGGGACTGTTGTACGCCAGCGACGCGCGCTAGGACGGCGCCATGCTGTTGCGTTTGGGGTGGTTCGGGCTTGGCGCGACTGCCGTGCTCCTTCTTCCCGGACCGGCCGCGGCGCAGACGATGCCCGCGGAGACGACGCCGCTCGACCCCAATGCCCCGCTCGCGCCCTTGCCCGATATTGGCGTCGCCTGGCCCGAACTCGGCAGCGATCCCGCCGGCGCCGCCGCGGCGGCGGCGACCGACGTCGCCGCCGAGCGGCGCTACGACTGGCGGATCGACGGTATCGACACCAGCGCGACGCCGCTGCTGCGCAAGCGCTTCGAGGAGCTGTCGACGCTCAACGCCAATGACGGCACCGTCGCCAATGCCGCGCAGCTCGACCGTCGCGCGCGCGAGGATGCCGACCTGCTCCAGACGCTGCTGCGCGGCGAGGGCTATTACGATGCGCGGGTGACGACGCGGGTCGAGCCCGGCCCCAAGCCGCTCGTCGTCCTCGCCGCCGAGCCGGGTACGCTCTACCGCCTCAAGGACGTGACGCTCGGCGGTATCGCCGCGGCGGGCGACAAGGCGCCGCCGCTGCGCGAGGCGTTCGGGGTGAAGCCGCAGGACCCGGTCAACGCCGACGCGATCGTCGCCGGCACCGCGCGGCTGACCGCGAAGATCGGCCAGTCGGGATTCCCCTTCGCCGACGTCGGCGAGCCGCAGGTCGTCGTCGACCACGCCACGAAGAGCGCGACGCTCGACCTCAAGGTGGCGCCTGGCGCGGAAAGCCGCTTCGGCAAGTTCGTCGCGCTGCCCGGCAACCGCGTCTTCGATGCGGAGCATGTGCAGGAGATTTCGCGGCTCGCCCCCGGCGATACATTCGATGCCACCACGCTCGACGATCTGCGCCGCGCGCTGGTGCAGACCGGGCTCGTCTCCGCGGTCGAGGTCAAGCCGATCCCCGGCGATGCGCCCAATACGGTCGACATCGGCGTGAAGCTCGCCGCCGCGCCGCCGCACACCATCGCCGGCGAGCTCGGCTACGGCACCGGCGAGGGCGCGCGCGCCGAACTCAGCTGGACGCACCGCAACCTGTTCCCGCCCGAAGGCGCGCTGACGCTGCGCAGCGTGCTCGGCACGCGCGAACAGCTCGGCAGCGTCGTCTTCCGCCGCAACAATTTCGGCGATCGCGATCGCGTGTTCACGGCGCAGATCTCCGCCAGCCACGTCCAGCGCGACGCCTATGAGGCCAAGACCTATACGGTCGCCACCAATCTCGAACGGCAGACGACGATCTTCTTCCAGAAGGCATGGACCTGGTCGATCGGCGGCGAGGTGCTCAGTTCCGACGAGCGCGACGTCATCGCCGCCACCGGCGAGCCGCGCCGCCGCACCTTCTATATCGCCGCGGCGCCGACCAGCCTCAATTACGACGGCTCCGACGACCTGCTCAACCCGAGCCGCGGCTTCCGCCTCGGCGGCCGGTTCAGCCCCGAATTCTCGCTGGAGAACGACGCCTTCGGCTATGCCCGGCTCCAGGTCGACGCGAGCGCCTATCAGCCGGTGCGGCGTGGCATCGTGCTCGCCGAGCGCATCCGGCTCGGCTCGATCCTGGGCGCATCGCGCGACAGTATCGCGCCGTCGCGGCGCTTCTATGCCGGCGGCGGCGCATCGGTGCGCGGCTATGGCTATCAGGCGATCGGCCCGCGCGACGTCAACAACGATCCCATCGGCGGGCGCAGCCTCGCCGAATTCTCGATCGAGGCGCGCGTCAAGACGTTCGGCAATTTCGGCATCGTCCCCTTCCTCGACGGCGGCACGATCTACACCAGCGCGGTCCCGAAGCTCGGCGACTTCCAATATGGCGCTGGCGTCGGCGTGCGCTATTACTCCAATTTCGGCCCGATCCGGTTCGACGTCGGCACACCGCTCAACCCGCAGCCGGGCGACAGTCGCATCGCCGTCTATGTCTCGCTGGGGCAGGCGTTTTGAAGCGCTGGCTGCGACGCCTTGCGACGGCGGTGATCGCGCTCGCCGGCATCGCCGCGTTGGCGCTGCTCGTCGTCGACACCGATGTCGGCCACCGCTGGGTCGCGCAGCGGATCGGCGCGATCCGTACCGCCAACGGCCTGCGCTTCACCGTCGGGCGGATCGACGGCTCGCTCTACGGCCGCGCACGGCTGAGGGACGTGCGCGTCTATGATCTCGACGGCCTGCTCGTCCAGGCGCCGGCGGTGTCGCTCGACTGGGCGCCGTGGCGCTGGCTGCGTCATCAGCTGATCATCCGGCAACTGGCCGTCCCGCAGGCGACGCTGTTCCACGCCCCCCACACCCGGCCCTCGGCCCGCTCCGGCCCGATCCTTCCCGATTTCGATATCCGGATCAGCGCGCTGAGCATCGACCGGCTGGTGATCGCCCGCCGCGTGCTCGGCAGCGAGCGGATCGGTCGCGTCGCCGGCCGCGCCGACATCCGCCACGGTCGCGCGCTGGTGCGGCTCGCCGCGCGCGTCCCCGGCTCCGACCGGCTCACGCTGCGCCTCGACGCCGAGCCCGACCGCGACCGGTTCGACCTCGACCTGAACGCCGCCGGCGCCGCGGACGGCGTGCTGGCGCGCAGCCTCGGGCTGCGCCGCGCCGTCTCGCTCGACATCGACGGCGACGGGCGCTGGTCGCGCTGGCGGGGCAGGGCGATCGGCCGCGTCGGCACCGCCCGCACGCTCGACCTCACGCTGGCGGCGAGCGACGGCCGCTATACGCTATCGGGGGATATCGTGCCGACCGGCGTGCTGAGCGGTGCGGCGCTGCGCCTCGCCAGCCCGCGCCTGCGCGTGCAGGGCGGCGCCACCTTCGCCGATCGCCGCCTCGACGGGCAGATCGGCATACGCAGCCCGTCGCTGGCGCTCGACGCCACCGGGCTGGTCGATCTGGGGGCCAATGCCTGGCGCAACCTGCGGCTGCGCGCGCGGCTGCTCCGGCCCGGCGCGATCATCCCGGCGATGACCGGCAGCGGCGTCGAATTGCGCGCGGTGCTCGACGGCGGCTTCCGCACCGCACGCTTCGACTATCGGCTGAAGGCGGACCGGCTGGCGATCGACCGCACCGGGCTGGACGTCGTCCGCCTCGCCGGCAGCGGCCGGCTGGGGCAGCGCAGGCTGACGCTGCCGACCCGCTTCACCGCGGCGCAGGTCACCGGCGTCGGCACCGTCGCGGGCGGCATCCTGCGCAACTTCAGCCTCGACGGGCCGCTCGTGCTCAACGGCGCGCTGCTCACCGGCGATGCGCTGCGGCTGCGCTCCGACAAGCTGGCCGGGCGGCTGATGGTCGCGCTCGACCTTGCCACCGGCCGCTACGAGGTCGGGCTCAACGGCACGCTCAACCGGCTGTTCATCAAGGGGTTGGGCATCGTCGACCTGCGGTCCGACCTGCGTGTCGTGCCGGGGCCGGGCGGCAGGGGCACGCGCATCGTCGGCCGCGGCACCGCGCAGGTCGTGCGGCTCGACAATGGGTTCCTGCGCGGCCTGACCGGCGGCTTGCCACGGATCGCGGCCAATCTCGAACGCAGCCCCGACGGACTGCTCCATTTCTCGAACATGGTGCTGACCTCGCCGCTGCTCAGCCTGCGCGGCAACGGATATCGCCGCCGCGACGACACCTTCCATATCGAGGCAACCGGCCGCCACGGCACCTATGGCCCGGTCGTGCTGCGCCTCGACGGCAAGATCGACCGCCCGACGCTCGACCTCCAGTTCGCCAGCCCCAATGCGGCGCTCGGCCTGTCGCAGGTACGCGCGCATCTCGACCCGACGCCCACCGGCTTCACCTATCGCGGTGAGGGCGGTTCGCGGCTCGGGCCGTTCAGCGCGGCGGGCTCGATCCTGCTGCTGCCGCCCGGCGTCGACGACATCCTCGTCGTCGATCGGCTCGCGGTCAGTGGCACGACCGCTACGGGTCGGCTGGCGATGGGTCACGGCGGCTTCACCGGCCGGCTCGCGGTCACCGGCGGCGGGCTGGCGGGCGAACTGCTGTTCCGCCCGGTCGGCACGGTGCAGCGGATCGAGACGCACCTCGATGCGACCAACGCCCGCCTCGGCGCGGCGACGCTGCGTCGCGGCCATGTCGATGCGGCACTGCTGCTCGATCCCGCCGGCACCGCGCTCGATCTCACCACGACCGGTGCCGGCGTCCGCCAGGGCCGGCTCAGCCTCGCGCGGTTCGCGGCGAATGCGAAGCTGCGCGGCGGCGTCGGCGAGGTGCGCGCCTCGATCGCCGGCTCGCGCGGCCGCGCCTTCGACATCCAGACGGTGACGCAGGTCGCGCCCGACCGCTTCTCGATCGCCGCGCAGGGCACACTCGACCGCCGTCCGCTGCGCCTGCTCTCCCCCGCCGAGATCACCCGCGACGGCGATGGCTGGCGGCTCGCGCCGACGCGGCTGAGCTTTGCCGGCGGCGAGGCGCAGGTCGGCGGCCGGTTCAGCGACGCCGCCATCGCCGTCGACGCCTCGCTCACCCGCATGCCACTCGCCATCCTCGACATCGGCTATCCGCGTCTCGGCCTCAGCGGCACCGCCTCGGGGACGGTCAGCTATGCCACGGGTGCCGACGCCGCCCCGACCGGCAAGGCCAACCTCACCGTCCGCGGACTCAGCCGTGCCGGGCTGGTGCTGTCGTCGCGGCCGATCGACCTCGGCCTCGCCGGCGTGCTGTCTGCCGACCGGCTCGGCGTGCGGGCGGTGATGGCGTCGGGCGGGCGCACGATCGGCCGGGCGCAGGCGCTCCTGCGCCCGCTCGGGTCGGGCGATCTCGCCAGCCGTATCGCCGCCGCCCCGCTGTTCGCGCAGGTCCGCTATCAGGGCCCGGCGGACACCGTCTGGCGCTTGACCGGGCTCGAGCTGTTCGACCTCTCCGGCCCGGTCGCGATCGGCGCCGACATCAGCGGGCGGATCGACGCGCCGGTGATCCGCGGCGTGCTCCAGGCCAATGGTGCGCGTATCGAGAGCGCCAACACCGGCACCGTGCTCACCAACGTCCAGGCGACCGGCCGCTTCGGCGGCTCGCGTCTGCAGATCGACCGGTTCGCCGCCGACGCGGGCAAGGGCGGGCGCGTCACCGGCAGCGGCGGCTTCGACTTCGCCGCGCCGCGCGGCATCGGCCTCGACCTCAAGCTCCAGGCCGATCACGCGGTGATGATCAACCGCGACGATATCGGCGCGACCGTCACCGGGCCGCTCACCTTCACCTCCGACGGGGCCGGCGGTACGATCGCCGGCGACGTCGTGCTCAACCGCAGCCGCTACCGGCTCGGCCAGGCCAGCGCCGCGAGCGCGCTGCCGCGGCTCAACGTCCGCGAGATCAACCTGCCGGAAGGCAGCGAGGAGGATGAGGCGCCGCCCACCCCCTGGACGCTGGCGATCAAGGCGCGCGCGCCCGACAAGGTGATCGTCAGCGGCCTCGGCCTGTCGAGCGAATGGTCCGCCGACCTCGCCATCGCCGGCCAGCCGGGCAATCCCGCGATCAGCGGCCAGGCGAACATGATCCGCGGCGATTATGAATTCGCCGGCCGCAAGTTCGAGCTGTCGCGCGGCGTCATCCGTTTCGCGGGCGAGGTGCCGGCCAATCCGGTGCTCGATATCGAGGCGAACGCCGACACCACCGGGCTCAACGCGACGATCCGCGTCACCGGCACCGCGCTGAAGCCCGAGATCGGCTTCACCAGCACGCCCGCGCTGCCCGAGGACGAATTGCTGTCGCGCCTGCTGTTCGGCACCTCGATCACCAAATTGTCCGCGCCCGAGGCGTTGCAGCTCGCCGCGGCGGTGGCGGCGTTGCAGAGCGGCGGCAACGGCCTCAATCCGATCAACGCTGTGCGCCGCGCCGCCGGGCTGGATCGGCTCCGCATCCTCCCCGCCGATCCGCAGACCGGGCAGGGCACCTCGATCGCCGCCGGCAAATATGTGACCCGCCGCCTCTATGCGGAGATCGTCACCGACGGGCAGGGCTATTCCGCGACGCAGGTCGAGTTCCAGGTGACGCGCTGGCTCTCACTGCTGTCGAGCATCTCGACATTGGGGCGGCAGAGCGCGAACGTTCGGGTATCGAAGGATTATTGAGCGGGACACAGCCGTACACGGCGGCACCCTCTGCAACCGACCACGACCGTTCGCCCTGCGCGTGTCGAAGGGCATGTGAGATCGACGGCGTGAGGGGGGAGAGGGGAGCAGGGCGCGAGTCAAAGAAAAAGGGGCCGGCTGTTCCCAGCCGACCCCCTGATCGATCCGATCGCCGGAACGACTTATTTCTTGCCGGCGCGCTGCTTGCGGGCGGCGTAGCGGGCGTCGCGCGCCGCCTTCATTTCGGCCTCGGTCGGCATCTTGGGCTTGGCCTTGGCGGCAGCCTCGGCCGCAGCGAGCGCGGCGGCTTCGGCGGCGGCCTTCTTCTCGGCGATCGCCTGTTCGCGGGCGGCCTGCTTCTCGGCGCGGGCCTGGGCAAGCGCGGCTTCCTTGGCTTCGGCGGCGGCGACGCGCGCGGCCACCACGGCCGGGTCGAGCGGCGGCTTGTTGCGCAGCTTCTCGAGTGCCGCCTGCTTGGCTTGGGCGGACAGCGCGGCGCGCTCCTGGAACGTCTGGGGCTTGTAGGCTGACATGTGGGGCGTGATGATCCTGTCGATTCGATTGGACGGCGCGCAGCAGGCACGGCGTCTCGGCGGTGGCCGTTAAAGCAAAACGCCCGATTCTGCAAAAACGGCCATCGCGGCGGCGTCCGTGTCGCTATAGAGGCGCGCTTTCGGCACAGCAGGAGCGAGCCGGCATGACGCCACGCGAATTGATCGACACCGCCGCAGTCCCCGGCGGCGAGCCGCTCCGTCTGTTCCGCCGCGGCGACGATTACATGATCGTGCTCGAGCGCAACGAGCTGATGAACAGCCGGATGAGCGGGTCGGAAGAGGCGCTGGCGACGATGACGATCGATCGGCTCGCCGGTCGCGCTGCGCCGCATCTGCTCGTCGGCGGCTATGGCATGGGCTTCACGCTGCGCGCCGCGCTCGCCAGGCTCGGGCCGCAGGCGCGCGTCACCGTCGCCGAGCTGGTGCCGCAGATCGTCGATTGGGCGCGCGGACCGATGGCGGCGCTGACCGCCGGCTGCCTCGATGATCCCCGCGTCACCGTCACCTTCGGCGATGTCGCCGAGGTGATCTCGGCCGGTCCGCGGTGGTACGATGCGATCCTGCTCGACGTGGACAACGGTCCCGACGGACTGGTCCGCGCCGCCAACGACCGGCTCTATGCGGCGCGTGGCCTCGCCGCGGCGCGCGCGGCACTGACCCCCGGCGGCGTGCTCGCCGTCTGGTCGGCGGCCAAGGACGCCGCCTTTGCCCGCCGCCTGCGCGAGGGCGGCTTCACCGTCGACGAGGTCACCGTCCGCGCGCGCAGCAACGGCAAGGGCGCGATGCACACCATCTGGTTCGCCGTCCCGCGCTGAGATGCAACCGCAACCCGGCCGGACGGTTCGGACCCGCAACCCAAGGAGGATGAGATGAGCGAACGCGTGGCACGCATCACCCGCACCGGCGGACCCGAGGTGATCGACTGGGTCGACGTCGATCTGCCGCCGCCCGGCCCCGGCGAGGTGCGGATGCGTCATCACGCCGTCGGTCTCAACTATATCGATACCTATCACCGCAGTGGCGTCTATCCGATCGACCTGCCCGGCGGCCTTGGCAGTGAGGCCGCCGGCGTGGTCGAGGCGGTCGGCGACGGCGTCGAAGGCTTCGCGGTCGGCGACCGGGTCGGCACCTTCGGCCCGGCGCGTGGCGCCTATGCCACCGCGCGCAACGTGGCCGCCCAGCAGCTCCTCCACCTGCCCGACGATGTCGATGACGCGACCGCGGCGGCGTTGCTGCTCAAGGGCTGCACCGCCGAGGCGCTGGTCGATCGCTGTGCGAAGGTGCAGGCCGGGCAGACCGTGCTGGTCTGGGCCGCGGCGGGCGGCGTCGGCCAGTTGCTGGTCGGCTGGCTGAAGGCGATCGGCGCGACGGTGATCGGCACCGCCGGCACCGCCGCCAAGGCCGACCATGCCCGCGCGGCGGGTGCCGATCGCGTCCTGCTCCACCGTGACGAGGATGTCGCTGCGCGGGTGCGCGAGATCACCGGCGGCGCCGGCGTCGCGGTCGTGTTCGACGGCGTCGGCAAGGCGACATGGGAGGCGACGCTCGCCGCAACCGCACGGCGCGGGCTGATCGTCAGTTACGGCAACGCCGGCGGTCCGGTCACCGATGTCGCGCTCGGTACGCTGGCTGCCAGGGGCTCGCTGTTCGTCACCCGCCCGACGCTCTTCGATTATTACGTCACGTCCGAGGAGCGGCGCGCGGGCGTCGACCGCGTGTTCGCGATGCTGCGCCGGGGCGCGATCCGCCCGCAGATTGGCCAGCGCTTCCCGCTCGAACAGGCCGCCGAGGCGCACCGCGCGCTCGAAGCCGGCGAGACCCATGGCAGCACGGTGATGGTCGTTAACGCACGATAGAAGATTTTGCCCGTATTGCCCCGAACCCGGCCGGCTGGAATAAGCTGGATGACGGCATCATGCCGGCCGGGGCAGGGGGATGACAGGTGGCTGAGCGAGACCAGGCCGTAACCCGATGCGGTTACGCTACTTTCGGGTTCCGGCGCGCGGCACGGCTTTTGCCGGCGCGATCGTGCCACCCCGGCCACCCGGATTCGGCCAGAACGAGCTTCGGGATCCTGCGCAGCCTCCCTGGCGTCTGCGGGCGCCTCCGGCATCCCCGCGCGTCCGGCGCGCCGGCAGGCCCCGCGTGCCCGCAGCGGCATGGTGCATGCCGGCCGCCCGCGCCGGATGACGGTTTTGTCACCGGCCTGACGGCCGCACGCCATCCGCCACGACGCACAGCAGTTCTCCCGGAGTCTTGATCGTCCATGTCTCAACATCCCGTGTTCTACGACGCCAGCGGGCGGCGCAAACGGCGCTTCACGCTCGGCGTCGTCGCGTTCGTCGCACTCGTCGTGCTGGCGGTCGCGGTGTTCGCGGTGTCGATCGGGGCGGTGCCGGTAGCGCCTTTGCTGCCCGTGGATGTCGAGCGCCCGGTGCTGCGCAGCCTCGCGCCGCCGCATGGCGTGATCCGCCGGGCCAAGCGCGGGATCAAATATTATGCCGGTGAGCTGATCGGCACCGGCCGCGGCAAGGACGCGGCGGCCAATCCCAATCTCGCCATCGCCTTCCATACGCCGTGGGACCCGGCGAGCGCCGCCAGCCTCGAACGGCACGTCGAACAGCTCGACTGGGTCATTCCCGGCTGGGTCTCCGTCACCGGTCCCGATCATCATCTCACCGTCTTCCGCGATACCGCCGGCCGCGCCATCCTCAACCGCGCGGCACGCCGCCCGGTGCTGATCCCGATGATCCAGAACGCGAGCAACGGCACTTGGGACGGGGCGGGCACCGCCGCGCTGCTCGCCGATCCACGCGCGCGCTCCGCCTTCCTCGACCGGCTGATCCCGTGGCTGGCGCGCAACGCCGCCGGCGGCGCCTTCTTCGATTTCGAGGATCTGCCGCTTGCCGCGCAGGCCGATTACCGCACGTTCCTGGGCGAGGCGCAGCGCCGCTTCGCGCCGCGCGGCTGGAGCGTGTCGATCGCCGCGCCGGTCGCCAATCCCGATTGGGACCTGCCCGCTTATGCCAAGGTCACCGACAAGATCTTCCTGATGGCCTATGACGAGCATGAGACGAGCGGCCCCGCCGGTCCGATCGCCTCGCAGCATTGGTTCGCCGAGACGGTCGCCAATGCCGCCCGCGGCATTCCCGCCGCCAAGCTCGTCGTCGCGGTCGGCTCCTACGCCTATGACTGGCACGACGGCGGCGGCGATCCGCTCGGCGTCGAGGAAGCGTGGCAGGCGGCGCGCGATTCGGGGGCGATGCCGGCCTTCGACCGTGCCAGCGGCAACAGCAGCTTCGCCTATAGCGAGGGGGACAGCCGCCACGTCGTCTGGCTGCTCGACGCGGCCTCTGCCTATAACCAGATCGCCATGCTGCATCGCGCCGGGGTCGGCAGCATCGCGCTGTGGCGGCTGGGGTCGGAGGATCCGGGCCTGTGGTCGCTGTTCGGCCGCGATCACCGCACGCTGCCGCCGGCCTCGGCGATCAACGCGATTCCCGCCGGCAACAACGTCGACATCCAGGGTGCGGGCGAGATCCTCAAGATCGCCGCCACGCCGGTGCCCGGTGCGCGCCGCGCGGTGGCAGGGGCGGGGGGCACGATCACCGACGTCCACTTCGACCGCCTGCCCAAGGCCTATGAGGTCGACCGCACCGGCTATCGCAAGAACCAGCTCGCGCTGACCTTCGACGATGGTCCCGACCGCACCTGGACGCCGCAGATCCTCGACGTGCTCAAGCAGAAGCATGCCGCGGCGACCTTCTTCATCGTCGGCGAGAATGCGCTGACCGAACGCGCGCTGCTCCAGCGCATGGTCGCCGAGGGGCATGAGATCGGCAGCCATACCTATACCCATCCCAATCTCGCCACCGTGTCGCCGGGGCAGGTGTGGTTCGAGCTCAACGCGACGCAGCGGCTGTTCCAGGCGTTCACCGGCCACTCGCTGCGCTTCTTCCGCGCGCCCTATTTCGGCGACGCGGAGCCCTCGACCGCCGACGAGATCGAGCCGGCGCTGCTCGCCCAGCAGCGCGGCTATGTCTCGGTCGGGCTGCACGTCGACCCCGGCGACTGGAAACGGCCCGGCGTCCAGCAGATCATCGACGCGACGATCGAGCGCGTGACCGGCGGGCCCGATCATTGCGACCAGGATTCGGATGCGGATTGCAGCCGCAACGTCATCCTGCTCCACGACGCCGGCGGCAACCGCGCCGAGACGGTCGCGGCGCTGCCGGTGATCATCGACCGGCTGCGGGCGATGGGCTATCAGTTCGTGCCGGTATCGACGCTCGCCGGCCTGTCGCGGCACGATTCGATGCCGCCGATCAGTGCCAGCGACCAGCTCGCGGCCAACGTCGATCTCGCGCTGTTCAGCGCATTGGGCGCGATGTCGGTCGGCTTGCGCTGGCTGTTCGCCATCGCCATCGCCATCGGCATCCTGCGCGCGCTGGCGCTGTCGGCGCTGGCGCTGATCCAGGCGCGGCGCGAGGGGCGCACCGTCTTCCCGCGCATCGACCCGAGCCGCTTCGTCACCGTGCTGATCCCCGCGTTCAACGAGGAACGGGTGATCGAGCGCGCGGTGCGCGGCGTGCTCGCCTCGACCGACGTCCGGATCGAGGTGATCGTGATCGACGACGGCTCGAAGGATGCGACCTCGGCGATCGTTGCCGCCGCCTTCGGCGACGATCCGCGCGTCCGGCTGTTGACGCTCGAGAACGGCGGCAAGGCGCGCGCGCTCAACACCGGCCTCGAACTGGCGAAGGGCGAGATCGTCATCGCGCTCGACGCCGATACCCAGTTCGAGCCGACGACGATCGCCCGCCTCGCCCGCTGGTTCGACGATCCCAGGCTCGGCGCCGTCGCCGGCAACGCCAAGGTCGGCAACCGCGTCAACCTCGTCACCAAATGGCAGGCGCTCGAATATATCACCGCGCAGAACCTCGAACGGCGCGCGTTCGCGCGGCTCGACGCGATCACCGTCGTCCCCGGCGCGGTCGGTGCGTGGCGGCTGGCGGCGATCCGCCAGGTCGGCGGCTATCCGCATGACACGCTCGCCGAGGACCAGGATCTCACCATCGCCATCCAGCGCGCCGGCTGGCGGGTGCAATATGATCAATATGCCATCGCCTGGACCGAGGCGCCCGAGACGTTCCGCGCGCTCGCCAAGCAGCGGTTCCGCTGGGCGTTCGGCACGCTGCAATGCCTGTGGAAGCACCGCTCGGCGATCGGCCGCAGTGCCCCGCGCGGGCTCGGCTGGGTCGGCCTGCCGCAGGCGATCGTCTTCCAGATCTTCCTCGCCGCGATCAGCCCGATCATCGATCTGGCGCTGCTGGTCAGCTTCTTCGTCACCTATCTGGACATCCAGGCGCACGGCTGGGCGCAGACCAGCCGCGACGTCTATACGATGCTCGGCTTCTGGGTGGTGTTCACCACGATCGACCTGCTCGCCGCGACGATCGCCTTCGCGCTGGAACGCCGCGAACGCTGGAGCCTGCTGTGGCTGCTGATTCCGCAGCGGATCGGCTATCGCCAGATCATGTATTACGTCGTGCTGAAGGCGATCGCCCAGGCGCTGCGCGGCCCGATGGTCGGCTGGGGCAAGCTGCAACGCACCGGCCGGGTCAATGCCACGTAGCGCCCCCTCGCGCCCGCGGGAGGGGAAGCCCCTCTAGGCCGGATCGACATTCACGCTGCGGAGAAAACGCCTCCCCTCTAGGGGGGAGGACTATCGCCTATGGCTCCGGTGATGAGGTTCGTGTCCGCGTCCTCCTTGCATCCGTCACCCCGGACTCGTTCCGGGGTCCACCGGGCCACAAGAGGACGGTGTCCGATCACGCCTTTCTCCTCGCCGCAGAGTGGACCCCGGAACACGTCCGGGGTGACGGGACGGGATGACAAGGCGGCGGACTCACGCGAACGTCCACACGATAGGCTTGCCCTCCCGGGGCCGGCGTTATCTCCAAAGCTTGCATGTCGATCCCGCCTAAAAACCACGGTCGCGCACCGCCGCGCCCTCGTCTACGACGGCGCTTTATTCGACCGAAGGTGCCGTCATGATCCGTTTCCTGCTGCTGGTGCTCGGCCTGTCGCTCACGGCGCCCGTCGCGGCGCAGCGCAAGCCGCCGCTGGTGCTCGCCGCCGCCAGCCTGCAGGAATCGATGAACGCCGCCGCCGACGCCTGGGCGAAACAGGGCCATGTGCGCCCCGTCGTGTCCTTCGCCGCCTCCTCCGCGCTCGCCCGACAGGTCGAGTCCGGCGGGGCGGCCGACCTGTTCGTCTCCGCCGATCAGGAGTGGATGGATGCGCTCGCCGCCAAGCGGCTGATCGTCGCCAGCAGCCGCGTCACCTTCCTCGGCAACCGCCTCGTCGTCGTCGCGGCCAGGGGCAATCCGGTGCGCATTCCGGTCCGCCCGGCCGCCGCGCTGGCGCGCGTGCTCACCGCCGGACCGCTGGCGATGGCCGACACGCCGGTCCCCGCCGGCCGCTATGGCGAGGCGGCGTTGCGCAGCCTCGGCGTGTGGCGCGCGGTCGCGCCCAAGGTCGTGCGCGGCGACAGCGTCCGCGCGGCGCTGACGCTGGTCGAGCGCGGCGCCGCGCCGCTCGGCATCGTCTATGCCACCGATGCAAAGGCGTCCGCGGCGGTGCGCATCGCCGGTGTCTTCCCGGCGCGCAGCCATCCGCCGATCACCTATCCGGTGGCGCGCCTCGCGGCGTCGAGGAACCCGGAAAGCGAGGGCTTCCGCCGCTTCCTCATCAGCCACGCCGGCAAGGCGATCTTCGCGCGCTACGGATTCACCCCGCGCTGATGCTGTCGCCCGAGGAATGGACGATCGTCGCGCTGTCGCTCAGGGTCGGGGGCGTGGCGATGGCGGCGGTGCTGCCGCTCGCCTTCGCGCTCGCCTGGCTGCTCGCGCGCGGGCGCTTTCCCGGCAAGCTGCTGCTCGACGCGCTCGTCCATCTGCCGCTGGTGGTGCCGCCGGTGGTGACCGGCTGGCTGCTGCTGCTCGCCTTCGGCCCCAATGGCCCGGTCGGTGGGCTGCTCGAACGCTGGTTCGGGATCAGCGTGCTGTTCCGCTGGACCGGCGCGGCGATCGCGGCGGCGGTCATGGCGCTGCCGCTGATGGTGCGCGCGATGCGCCTGTCGATCGAGGCGGTCGACCGCCGTCTCGAAAGCGCCGCGCGCACGCTCGGCGCAGGGCCGTGGCGGGTGTTCTGGACGCTGACGCTGCCGCTCAGCCTGCCCGGCATCCTCGCCGGCGCGGTGCTCGGCTTCGCGCGGTCGATCGGCGAGTTCGGCGCGACGATCACCTTCGTCTCCAACGTGCCGGGCGAGACGCAGACGCTGCCGCTCGCCATCTATTCCGCGCTCCAGCAGCCCGGTGCCGAGGCGACCGTGTGGCGCCTGTCGGCCATGTCGGTCGCGCTCAGCCTCGCCGCGCTGCTCGTCTCCGAACTGCTCACCCGTCGCGTCCGCCGGGGGCTGCATGTCCTTTGAGATCAATGTCGCCAAGCGGCTCGGCGAGGCATCGGTCGCGCTCGACCTGACCGCGGGCGAGGGGCTCACCGTGCTGTTCGGCCCGTCGGGGATCGGCAAAACCAGCGTCCTCAACATGGTCGCCGGCCTGCTCCGCCCCGATGCGGGGCGGATCGTCGTCGCCGGTCGCATCCTGTTCGATTCGGCCGCGGGGATCGACGTCGCGCCGCAGCACCGCCGCGCCGGCTATGTCTTCCAGGACCCGCGGCTGTTCCCGCATCGCCGCGTCCGCGCCAACCTCCTCTATGGCGCCGCGGACGATAGCGGCCTTGCCGCAACCGTCGCGATGCTCGGCATCGGCCATCTGCTCGATCGCTGGCCGCGAACGCTGTCCGGCGGCGAGGCGCGCCGCGTCGCGATCGGTCGCGCGCTGCTCAGCGACCCCGCCTTCCTGCTGCTCGACGAGCCGCTGTCCTCGCTCGACCGGGCGCGGCGCGGCGAGATCATGGATGCGCTGCTGCGGGTCCGCGACGGGGCGGGCCTACCGATCCTGATGGTCACCCACGACCCCGAAGAGGCCGAACGACTCGGCACCCGCATCGTCGCGGTATGATCCCCTCTTTGCCGCAAAACCGTAACATGCCATGCGTAGGCGATAAGCTGCGGGACGGGATGACTTCATGCGCTTGAAACTCGACGCGCGCACGCGGCGCCTTTTGCGCCGCCTGCCCGTCGTGAATGTGTATTCGCTGGCCGAGCTGATCCTGATCGCAGGGCTGGCGACGCAGAGCGCGCGGCTGGTCTGGACGCTGGTGACGCCGGTGTCGCCGCTCGGCGACTGGCGCCCGGCCGCGGTCACCGTGCCGGGCCGCCCCTATGACGTGCTCGCCGGCTTCGATCCCTTCTTCCGCCTCGGCGGGCCGCAGCAGGGGCCGGCGACGGTCACCTCGCTCCAGCTGACCTTGTTCGGCATCCGCGTCGACGAGGCGTCGGGCCGCGGCTCGGCGATCGTCGCCGGTCCCGACAACGTCCAGAAGAGCGTCGCGGTCGGTGAGGAGATCCAGCCCGGCGTGCGGCTGAAGGCGGTCGCCTTTGACCATATCACCATTGACCGGGGCGGCACCGCGGAGGATCTGTTCCTGGTCCAGTCCGACGCGCCGGCCGCGGCCCCGGGCGCCCCGGCTGCGCCCGGCGCGCCGCCCGCGCCGGGCGGCGTCCAGCCCGCCGCGATCCGCGCCAACCAGATCCGTGACGAGATCGGCTTCATCCCGCGCATCGATTCGGGCCGCATCTCGGGCCTCGTCGTCCGTCCGCAGGGGTCGGGCACGCTGTTCCGCACCGCCGGCCTGCGCGACGGCGACGTCGTCACCGCGATCGGCGGCCGGCCGGTCAGCGGCCCGCAGGATCTCGACCGCGTCACCGCCGACTTCGCCGGCGGCGGCAACATCCCCATCACCGTAGAACGTGGGTCGCAGACGCTTGCGCTCGCCATCACGATCGCGCCCAATTGATGAAGACGGCCCCCATGAAGACGCTCGCCTCCGCCCTGCTGCTCTCCACCGCCGCGCTCGCGCTGCCGACGCAGGCGCTGGCGCAGACCACGCTCAACGTCCGCGATGCCGACATCCGCGCCTTCATCGCCGATGCCGCGAAGGTGACGGGGCGCACCTTCATCATCGACGCGCGCGTCAACGGCAAGGTGACGGTGGTCACCGACCGCCCGCTCAGCCGCTCCGAATATTTCGAGACCTTCCTGTCGACGCTGCGCGCCAACGGCCTCGTCGCGGTGCCGACCGGCAATGGCGCGTTCCGCATCCAGCCGATCGACAATGCCGCCTCGCAGCCGAGCCGCATCGGCTCCGCCGGCGCCAACCGCAACAGCTTCGTCACCGAGATCGTCCGCCTCCGCTCGATCGACGCGACCCAGGCGATCGAGACGGTGCGCCCGCTGGTCAGCGCGCAGGGGTCGGTCAGCGCCAATCGCGGCTCGAACAGCCTCGTCGTCGTCGATTTCGGCGACAATATCCGCCGCATCCGCGAAGTGCTGCGCCGCGTCGACGCCGACAATGCCTCGACTCGCGTCGTCGCGCTCAAGAACGCCTCGGCCAAGGAGATCGCCGCCGCGTTGCAGGGCCTCGCCACCGGCGCGCCGGGCGGGCAGGGTGGCGCGCAGGGCGGCGTCGGCACCAGCGTCACCGCGGTCGACAGCAGCAATTCGGTCATCATCCGCGGCGACGCCAACAGCGTCGCGCGCCTCGTGCAGGTCGCGCAGGACCTCGACCAGAAGGCGAAGAACGGCACCGAGATCCGCGTCGTCTTCCTCGAAAACGCCGATGCCGCGCAGCTCCTGCCCGTCCTCCAGCAGCTCGTCGGCCAGACCCCCGATGCGGTGCAGGAGCCGCAGCTCTCGCGCACCCAGACCGGCTTCGGCAGCAGCACCGGCGGCGGCGCCCAGGGCAATCAGCCGCGCCAGTTCAACCAGACCCCGACGCAGCAGCCGAGCGGCGGCGGCGGCAGCGCCAGCGGACCCGGCCAGCCCGCGATCACCACCCAGGGCGGCCGCACCGCCGCGGTCGTCACCCGCTTCCAGGGCGCGAACGCGATCGTCATTGCCGCGCCCGCCGATATCCAGCGCCAGCTCTCCGACGTCGTCCGCCAGCTCGACACCCGCCGCGAACAGGTGCTGATCGAGGGCATCGTCGCCGAGGTGTCGGACGCGACGGTCAACCGGCTCGGTGCGCAGTTCGTCCTCGCCAACCCCTCGGGCGGCGCCTTCGCCGCCTCGACCTTCTCGAACAGCGCGCCCAACATCCTCCAGATCGCCGGCGCCATCGGCGCGCAGTCGCTGGGGTCGAGCCGCACCGTCACCACCGCCCCCGACGGCACCCGCACCGAAACGATCACCAACAATTCCGCGTCGGATTCGCTCACCCAGTCGGCGCTCAATTCGATCCTCAGCTCGACCGGCGGCTTCGGCGGCTTCGGCGGCAAAATCGGCGACGTGCTGTTCGGTGCGATCATCAACGCGGTGAAGAGCGACACCACATCCAACCTGCTCCAGGTCCCGCATCTGGTGACGGTCGACAATCAGGAAGCGCACAGCCTCGTCGGCCAGGAGATCCCGATCACCACCGGCCAGGCGCTGTCGAACAATTTCGACAACACCTTCCGCACCACGCAGCGCGAGAATGTCGGCATCGAGCTGACTGCGCGGCCGCAGGTCAATTCATCCGGCACGGTCAAGCTCAACCTGCGCCTCGAAGTCAGCTCGATCGCCGGCCCGGTGTCGAGCGACAACAGCGACCTCATCCTCAACAAGCGCGAGATCGAGACGACGCTGACCGTCGACGAGGGCCAGATCGCGGTGATGGGCGGCCTGCTCAGCGACGAGGAGCGCCGCACGATCGAGAAGATTCCGCTGCTCGGCGACATTCCGGTGCTCGGCAACCTGTTCAAGTCGAAGGCCAAGTCGCGCAACAAGACCAATTTGATGATCTTCATCCGCCCGACGATCCTGCGCAACGCCGCCGACAGCCGCAAGGTCGCCGAGCAGCGCTACGGCTACATCCGCCTGCAACAGGGCCTGCAATCGCCGGGCGAGGAGCCGTCGATCGACGAACTGGTCCGCGACTATATGGGCGCCGCCCCGCCGATCCCCTCGGCGCCGATCCCCGGCAATATCGAGGACCCGCGCATCGCCGTGCCGATCCAGCACAACACCACCAAGATCATCCGCCCGAGGGATCGATGAAGGGCGTGCTTGCCGACCGTGCCCCCTCGCGCGCGTCATCCCGGCGAAAGCCGGGACCGGCGGACGCGGTACGGCCGGCGTCGGCACGCACCATCGGCACCCCGCACCCATGGCTCCCGGCCTCCGCCGGGATGACGAAGGGGGAGGATACCTCTCTCATCCCCCACACCGTCATCCCCGCGCAGGCGGGGATCCATACCCGCGGACCGCGCGGCTCCATCGCGACCCTTGCGCGTATGGATCCCCGCCTGCGCGGGGATGACGAAAGGGGTGAGGGGGGCGTCACTACCATCGGCACCGCCGCAGGACCATTGGGGATTGGGCCGTCTGTCCGTCACTCCACCACGCCATCGTCATCCCGGCGAAAGCCGGGACCCACGGACACGGCGCAACCGGCGTCGGCGCGCGCCATCGGCGCCCCGCACCCATGGCTCCCGGCTTCCGCCGGGATGACGAAGGAGGGGGATTCCTCCCTCATCCCCCACCACACCGTCATCCCCGCGGAGGCGGGGATCCATACCCGCGGACCGCGCGGCTCCATCGCGACACCTGCGCCTATGGATCCCCGCCTCCGCGGGGATGACGAAGGGGGTGGGGGGCCCTTCACGACCATCGGCACTGCCACAGGGCCATCGGGCGTTGCGTCTGTCCGTCACTCCCCCCCTCCATCGTCATCCCGGCGAAAGCCGGGACCCACGGACACGGCGCAACCGGCGTCGGCACGCGCCATCGGCGTCCCGCACCCATGGCTCCCGGCTTCCGCCGGGATGACGAAGGGGGAGGGCGATTGCCCATCCCCCAAAAGGTCCTCCCCGCGCAGACGGGGATCCAGACGCGCGGATGTCGCGATGGAGCCGCGCGGTCCGCGGCTATGGATCCCCGCCTGCGCGGGGATGACGAACCTCGGGGGAACCAACCTATGATCATCCGCACCGGCGACGCGCTCGACGCCCCGCTCGACACCGCCCCCGAAACGCTCCTCGTGCCAGAGCCGCCCGCCCCGTCGGAGCCGCTGCCGATGCTCGTCATACCCTATGCCTTCGCGCGCAAGCATGGCGTCGTCGTCACCCACACCGACACCAACACGCATCTCACCGTCGCGTTGCGCGCCGGCGCCAACCCCAAGACGTTGCTCGAGATCCGCCGCTACCTCGCCCGTCCGTTCGACGTCACCATCGTCGAGGCGCCGCAGTTCGACCGCCTGCTCTCCGACAATTACGCGATGGACGGCCAGGCCAATGCGCTCGCCGCGGTCGGCATGGGCGACGAACTCGACAGCCTCGCCGAGGGCCTGCCGACCGCGGAAGACCTGCTCGACACCGCCGACGACGCCCCCGCGATCCGCCTCATCAACGGCATCATCGCCGACGCCGCGCGCAACGGCGTCTCCGACATCCATATCGAGCCGTATGAGACCGGCCTGATCGTCCGCATGCGCATCGACGGCGTGCTGCGCGAGACGCTCCGCATGCCGCCGCACGTCGCCCCCGTCGTGGTGAGCCGCATCAAGGTCATGGCCCGGCTCGACATCGCCGAGCGGCGCGTGCCGCAGGACGGCCGCATGGGCCTCACCCTCGGCGGCAAGTTGCTCGACGTCCGCGTCTCGACGCTGCCGAGTCGCGCCGGCGAGCGCGTCGTGCTGCGTATCCTCGACAAGGACAATGCCGGCATCGATCTCGACGCGCTCGGCATGGACGAGCGGATGTACGCGCTGCTGCGCGGCGCGCTCGCCGAGCCCAATGGCATCATCCTCGTCACCGGCCCGACGGGTTCGGGCAAGACCACCTCGCTCTACGGCGCGCTGCGCCTGCTCAACGACGGCAGCCGCAACATCCTCACCGTCGAGGATCCGGTCGAATATGCCGTCGAGGGCGTCGGCCAGACGCAGGTCAATCCCAAGGTCGGCCTGACCTTCGCCGCGGGGCTGCGCGCGATCCTGCGCCAGGACCCCGATGTCGTCATGGTCGGCGAAATCCGCGATCGCGAGACTGCCGAGATCGCGGTGCAAGCGTCGCTGACCGGCCATCTCGTGCTCTCGACCGTCCACACCAACGACGCGATTGGCGCGATTACCCGCATGCGCGACATGAAGGTCGAACCGTTCCTGCTCGCCTCGACGCTGCGCGCGGTGATCGCGCAGCGGCTGGTGCGCCGGCTCTGCCCGGTCTGCCGCCGCGCCGTGCCGGGGTCGAGCGGCGTCGCCGGCCTGCTCGGCATCGAGCCCGAGGCGATCGTCTACGAATCGGTCGGCTGCCCCGAGTGCAACCACACCGGCTTCAAGGGCCGGATCGGCGTGTTCGAGGCGGTGCGGGTCGACGACACGATCCGCCGCTTCATCAACGACGGCGCCGACGAGACCGCGATCGCCGCCCACGCCTTCGCCCGCACGCCCAATCTCGCGCAGGCCGCCGAGGCGCTGGTCCGCCGCGGCCTGACGACGCCGGAGGAGGCGGTGCGCGTGTCGCGCCGGGATGCGACCGATGTCGTGGTCGACGATGCGTAGCCAGGCGCGAATCCTCTCCGGCAGGGCTGGGGCGTCGGCTATGACGGCGCCCATGAGGCCCGATCGCCTCGCCCACAATATCCCGTCACCCCGGACGTGTTCCGGGGTCCACTCCGCGGCGAGGAGAAGGGCTGGAGAGGCAGGACGTACCGCTGCGGCCCGGTGGACCCCGGAACAAGTCCGGGGTGACGGTGTGGCTGGGGACATGTCCCGCGCGGACACCCACCTTAAGCCATCGCCCACCCCATACCGGCGCCCATCGCATGGCTGACTTCGACTATCTCGCCATCGACACGCGCGGGCAGGAGCAGCGCGGCCATGTCGCCGCGCCGTCGCTCGACGCCGCGCGGGCGCAGCTCGACCGCCGCAAGCTCTACGTCGTCCGCCTCGAACCGGGCGCGCCGCTGGCGGCGACCAGCCGCCCGCTGTTCGGCATCCGGCTCGGCGCGAAGAAGATGAGCGTCAAGCAACTCACCCTCTTCACCCGCCAGCTCGCGACGCTCAACCGCGTCTCGCCGCTCGAGGAATCGCTCCGCACCATCACCCGCCAGACCGAGCAGGACAGCGTCCGCACCATCGTCTCCCACGTCCACGCCGGCGTCGTCGAGGGCCGCCGCCTTGCCGATTCGATGGCGCGCGAGGGCAAGAGCTTCCCGCCGCTCTATCGCGCGATGGTCTCGGCCGGCGAAAGCTCGGGCAGCCTGCCGACGATCCTCGACCGGCTCGCCGCGCTGCTCGAACGCCAGGCGGAGATTCGCGGCAAGCTCATCACCGCGCTCGCCTATCCGACCATCCTCGCGGTCGTCGCGATGGGCGTCGTCACCGCGCTGATGATGTTCGTCGTTCCGCAAGTTGTCGAGCAATTCGATACGGTTGGACAGGAATTGCCGCTGCTCACCCGGATCGTCATCGGCCTGTCCGACGTCCTCGTCGGCTATTGGTGGCTGATCGCGCTATGCGTGGCGTTAGTGGCGTTAGCCACCTGGTACGCGCTGCGCGATCCGGCGCTGCGCCTCGCCTTCGACACCGCCTTGCTGCGCCTGCCGCTGCTCGGCCGGCTGTTCCGCGACCTCCACGCCGCGCGCATGTCGCGCACGCTCAGCACGATGATCGCCAGCCGCCTGCCGCTGCTCGAAGGGCTCGCGCTCACCGCCTCGACGATCCACAACCGCCGCCTGCGCGCCGCCTCGGACGAGATCGTCGACGCGATCCGCGGCGGCGGCAGCCTGTCCGCCGCGATGCGCCGCGCCAACGTCTTCCCGCCGCTGCTCACCTATCTCGCGGCGTCAGGCGAGGCGGCGGGGCGGCTTGACGAGATGCTGGAGCGCGCCGCCGACTATCTCGAGCGCGAGTTCGACCGCTTCACCGCCACCGCGCTGTCGCTGCTCGAACCCGCGATCATCGTCGTGATGGGCGGCGTCGTCGCGACGATCGTGCTATCCATCCTGCTGCCCATCCTCCAGCTCAACACGCTGGCCGGCCAATGAGGACCCACATGCGTACCGAACCCAAGAAGCGCCATCGCAACGACGAAGGCTTTACCCTCGTCGAGCTGATGGTGGTCATCGTCATCATCGGCCTGCTCGCCGCGATCGTGACGTTCAACGTCCTGCCTGCCGGCGACAAGGGCAAGATCACCAAGGCGAAGTCGGACATCAGCACGATCGAGGGCGCGCTGGAGATGTACCGGCTCCAGATGAACAGCTATCCGACCACGTCGCAGGGCCTGCAGGCGCTCGTCACCGCCCCCGCCGGCGTCAACGCCGCCGAATATCAGCGCGGCGGCTATATCAAGAAGCTGCCGCCCGATCCCTGGGGCCGCCCCTACCTCTACGCCTCGCCCGGCCAGCACGGCGAGGCCGACGTCTGGAGCCTCGGCGCCGACGGCAAGGAAGGCGGCGAGGGCGTCAACGCCGACATCACCAGCTGGCAGTAACCATGGCCCCGTGCCGCAACGGCTCTGGTCCGCGCTGGCGTGACGCCCAACAGGGCTTTACGCTTGTAGAGCTGATGGTGGTGGTGACCATCATCGGCCTAGCGGCGGCCGTGGCGGTGTGGAACATGCCCGATCCCCGCGGCCGGCTGGCGGACGAGGCGGCGCGGTTCGCCCTGCGCGCCCGCGCCGCGCACGATGCCGCGATCGTCGATGCCCGGCCGGTCAGCATCTGGGTCACCGCCGGCGGCTATGGCTTCGACCGGCGCGGCGCCGGCCAGTGGATTGCGATGGCGGAGAAGCCGCTGCGCGTCGAACGCTGGACCGAGGGCACCGTCGCCGCCACCGGCGAGGCGAGCGGCCGGTTGCGCATCGTCTTCGATCCCACCGGCCTCGCCGACCGCCCGGCGCAGATCACGCTGACCCGCAGCGGCGCGCGCGCGGTGATCGACATGGCCGCCGACGGATCGGTCCGGGTGGCGAGCTGATGCGGACGCGCCGCCATCCTGCTCCTGTGAAAGCGGGGGCCCGAAGTCTCACGCACCGTCTTGTGTCGCGCTGCCGGATTCCGCGCTCCTGCGTCCTAGGGAGCGGGGGGCAAGACCGCGGCTTCACGCTTATCGAGATCATGGTCGCGCTCGCGGTGTTCAGCCTCGCGGTGCTCGCGCTGCTGCGGCTCGAGACCGCGACCATCCGCGGCGCCCGCACGCTCGACGAGAGCCTCGTCGCCGGCCTCGTCGCGCGCAACGTCGCCAACGATGCGGTCACCGAAGCGCAGCCGCCCGTCGCCGGCCGCACCACTGGCAGCGAGGTCAACGGCGGCCGCACCTGGACCTGGGTGCGGCAGGTACGCGGCACCGGCAATGCCGCGATCGTCCGCATCGACGTCGCAGTGACCAACCGCGCCGGACAGATCGTCGGCCGCACCACCGCGATCCGCCCGCCGGACCAGCCATCGTGACGGCCACCCGCTCACCCCGCCCACACCGTCACCCCGGACTCGTTCCGGGGTCGACCGTGCCGCAAGCCCAGCGGCTTAACGGTGCGAGGCCCCGTGGACCCCGGAACGAGTCCGGGGTGACGGGAAAGGCGGGGCAGGCGTCACGACGGCTCGCGACCGAAACCGGCTTCACCCTCGTCGAGGTGATGATCGCGCTCATGATCTTCGGCATGCTCGCCGCGGCGGGCGTGGCGATCCTGACCTTCAGCGTCCGCGCGCAGACCGCCACCGGCAAGCGCTTCGACGACATCGCCGCACTCAACCGCACCGCCTCGCTGCTCGCCGGTGACCTCGGCCAGGCGATCGACCGGCCGGCGCGCGACGAGGGCGGCGTCATGCTCCCGGCCTTCACCGGCGAGAGCGATGGCCGCATGCGCTTCGTCCGCACCGGCTGGGCGAACGTCGATGCCGCGCCCCGCGCCAGCGCGCAGAAGGTCGCCTATCAGATCGACGGCAACACGCTGCTGCGCGTCGCCTATCCGATGATCGACGGCGCCGCGCCGCTCCCGGCGGTGACGCTGCTCGACAAGGTCGCCGGCGTCGGCGCGCGGTATCGCTACAAGGGCGCATGGAGCGACCGCTGGGACGGCAGGCAGGGCGCGCCGCTGCCGCAGGCAGCCGAGATCGTCGTGCGCCGCACCAACGGCACTGCCTTCCGCCTGATGCTGCTGGTCGGGTCGGGCAGCAGCGCCGCAGCGGTGCCCAATCCGCAATCCTCGCCCACCCCCGGCGCCACCGGCACGCCCCCCGGACAACGCAATGCCCGCTGACCGCGAGCGCGGCGCCGCGCTGCTCACCGTGCTGCTGCTCGTCGCGATGATCGCGGTGCTTGCCGGCACCGCGCTCGAACGGCTGCGGCTGACGACGCGGCTCGCCGGCAACGTGCTCGCCGGCGAACAGGCGCGCGGCTACGCCCGTGCCGCAGAGGCGCTTGCCACCACCAAGGTCACCGACATGCTCGGCACCAGCCGTGACCGCGTCACGCTCGCCGGCGGCTGGAGCAACCGCCCGTTCGGCCTGCCGCTGCCCGGCGGCGGTCTGGCGGTGGCGCGGGTGCGCGACGGTGGCAATTGCTTCAATCTGAACGGTCTCGTCACCGCTGCGGCGCCCGGTGTCTACATCTCGACACAGGCGATCCCGCAGCGCCTCCAGTTCGTCCGGCTGATGCGCCTGCTCAACGTGCCCGCCCAGTCCGCCGAGCGGATCGCCGCCGCCACCGCCGACTGGATCGACACCGATCAGGACCAGCAGGGCAATGGCGCCGAGGACCCCGTCTATCTCGCCCGCGCGACGCCGTACCGCACCGGCGGCACGCTGATGGCCGATCCCAGCGAATTGCGCGCCGTCGACGGCGTCACGCCCGAAATCTACGCACAGCTCCGCCCATGGATCTGTACATTGCCCGACCCCAAACCCACGGCGATCAACATCAACACGCTCACTCCCGAGCAGGCGCCGCTGGTCGCGATGCTCTTCCCCGGCACTCTGTCGGCCGATGCGATCCGTGGCATGCTCCTGCGCCGCCCGCCGCAGGGCTTCAAGGACGCCAGCACCTTCCTCAACCTTGCCGGCAACGGCGCGTCGCCCGATAACGGACCGGGCAGCCTTGCCGTCACCTCGACCTGGTTCGCGCTCGCCATCGACGTCAGCACCGGCGGCGTGCAATTGCAGGAAAGGGCGCTGATCGACGCAAGCCGGCTTCCCGCGCGGCTCGTTGCGCGGCAATGGGGCGACGAATCATGACGACGCTCCTGTTCCTTCCTTCCGGTGACCGCGGCTATCGCTGGCTCCGCCTCGCCGACGGCATCATCCGCGAAGGCGAGGGCGTCCCCGATGCTGCCGATGCGCCCGTCATCGCTATCGCGCCGGCGGAGGCGATCGCGCTGCACTGGGCCGAGCTGCCCAGCCGATCGCCCGCGCAGGCGGTTGCCGCCGCGCGCCTGCTCGTCGCCGAGGCGAGCGCCACCCCGCTCGCCGAACTTCATGTCGCGGTTGGCGACGAGGGCGAGGGCGAGCGCCCGATCGCGGTCGTCGCAATGGCGCAGATGGCGCAATGGCTCACCGACCTCACCGCGCACGGCATCGACCCGCTCGCGATCGTGCCCGCGCCGCTGCTGCTGCCGCGCCCCGAGGAAGGCTATGTCCGCGCGACGATCGCCGGCGCGGCGCTGGTGCGCAGCCGCACCACCGGCTTCGCCGACGAGGCGCCGCTCACCGACCTCGTCATCGGCGACACGCCGCAGCAGACGCTCGACCGCGTCGCGATCGACGCCGCGCTCGCCGCGACGGTGGAGGCGCCGGTGCTCGATCTGCGTCAGGGGCCGTTCGCCCGGCGGCGCCGCATCGGCATCGACTGGGGCTTGGTCCGCCGGCTTGCGCTGCTCGGCGCCGCCATCCTGCTCGTGACGCTCGGCATCGATTTGGTCCGGATCGCAAAATACAGTTTCGGCGCCGACGCGCTGGAGAGCCGCGCCGAGGCGCTCGGCCGCACCGGCCTCGCCCGTGGCGAGACGGTGACCGATGTCGACCGCCAGCTCGCCGAACGGCTGGCGGCGGTGCGTGGTCCCGGCCTCGGCTTCACCACGACGGTCGCGGCGATCTACGACGCCATCCGCGCGACGCCGGGTACCGAGCTGACCTCGCTCGATTTCCAGTCGAACGGCAGCGTCCGCATCGGCGTCGGCGCGGCGCGCGAATCGCTGCCGACTGATCTCAAGCGGACGCTGGAGAGGGCGGGCTTCACCGTCGAGGCCGGCACGTTCCAATCCGCCAACGGAAGGGTGACGGGCGAGATGACGGTGAGCCGGCGATGAGTTCCTTGCGCACCTGGTTCGCCGGACGATCGCTGCGTGAGCGGCGAATGATCCTCGTCATGCTCGCGCTGCTCGCGGTGACGATCGTGTGGGGCGGGATCATCCTGCCCGTCCGCGATGGCCTGTCGAGTGCGCGTGAGCGCTATGCCGATGCGGTCGTCCGCTTCGCCGCGACGCAGGACGAGGTCGACCTGCTCCGCTCCGCCGGCCGGCGCGTGCCGCTCAACGGCTCGCTCGCCGACACGCTACGGCTGCGCGCCGACGCGGCCGGACTCGCGCTCGCCACCGTCGACGAATCGGGCAGCGGCCGGGTCCATGCGACGATCCAGGCGGCCAAGCCCGCCGCGCTCGGCCGCTGGCTTGGCGGGCTTGAGGCGAGCGGCATCTTGGTCGAATCAGCGACGTGGCGCGACAATCAGGACGGCAGCGTCGCCGCCGACCTCGTCGTGCGGGCGCGCGCGGCATGAGGCGCATCCGCCTCCGCACCGGCCCGGTTGCGCTGTTCGGCGGCCTGATGCTGCTCGCGCTCATCGCCTTCCTGCCGCTGCGGCTGGTGCTCGGCGTGGTCGGCCTCGGCGAACAGGGCTTTTCGGCGCGTACCGTTACCGGCACCGTCTGGGACGGTCGCCTCAACGAGGCGCGCTTCGGCGACCTTGCGCTCGGCTCGCTCGACGCCAGCCTGTCGCCGTTCGCGCTGCTGCTCGGCCGCGCCCGCGTCGCCGTCGATGGCGATCCCGGCCTCGTCCATGGCGCGATCACGCTGAGCCGCCACGGCCAGGGCATCGACGACATGACCGCGACGCTGCCGACCGGTGGCGCCTTTGCGCCGCTGCCGGTCAACCAATTGTCGCTGGAGGGTGTCACCGTCCATTTCACCGACACCGTTTGCGACAAGGCGGAGGGGCGCGTCCGCGCGCGGCTGATCGGCGAGGCGGCCGGCGTACCGCTGCCCGCCGAACTGTCCGGCGCCGTCCGCTGTGACGGCGGCGCCTTGCTGCTGCCGCTGGTCAGCCAGGCCGGGACCGAGGGAATCGAGCTGCGCATCACCGGCAACGGCCGCTACACCGCGGCGCTGCGTATCGCGCCCGGCGATCCCGCCGCTGCGCAGCGTCTTGCCGCCGCCGGATTCGTCGGCGGGCAGGGCGGTTATCGACTTTCCGTCGAAGGACGCTTCTGATGGCCTTGACGACAGGCGCCTGCCCCCGCTAGGGGCGCAGCCTTCGCGGCGACCGTAGTTCAATTGGTTAGAGCGCCGGCTTGTGATGCCGGAAGTTGCGGGTTCAAGTCCCGTCGGTCGCCCCATTCTCCGCCTTCCCGCCGCCTCGACCCAAATCCGGGCTAGCCAAAGGTGTTGAGAAATAATATTACGACGGTTCGTAATTTTCTGGCAGCGGAGTGGGCTATGACGTCGGTGTGGGATCTTCCCGATTTCGATTCGCATGAGGGTGTTCACACCTTCACGGATCGCGCCTCCGGTCTCCGCGCCATCATCGCGGTTCATTCGACTCACCTCGGGCCGGCCGCAGGCGGCGCGCGCTTCTGGCATTATGCCTCGGGCGACCAGGCGGTGACCGACGCGCTGCGCCTGTCGCGCGGCATGAGCTTCAAGAACGCCATGGCCGGCCTCGCGCTTGGCGGCGGCAAGGGCGTCATCCTCGCCGATGCGCCCGGTGCGGTGATCAGCGAGGAGCGCCTCAAGGCGTTCGGCCGTGCGGTCGAATCGCTCGGCGGCACCTATGTCACCGCGGAAGACGTCGGCATGTCCGAGTCGCGGATGAAGGTCATCGCCGGCGAGACCAAGTTCGTCAGCGGCCTGCCGGTGGCGAGCGGCGCGGCGGGCGGCGACCCCGGCCCGTACACCGCGCATGGCGTCTATCTCGGCGTCAAGGCGGCGGCCAAGCGCGGCCTCGGCACCGACGACATGCAGGGCGTGCATGTCGCGATCCAGGGCGTAGGATCGGTCGGCGGCGGGCTCGCCAAGTTGCTTGCCAAGGACGGTGCGCGCCTGACGCTCGCCGACGTCCACGCTGAGCGCGCCAAAGCGCTTGCGGCCGAGCTCGGCGCCGAGACGGTGGCGGCGGGGGCGATCCTCGGCGTCGAGGCGGACATTTTCAGCCCGAACGCGCTCGGCGCGATCCTCACCGAAGCGACGATCCCGACCTTGGTCGCCAAGGTCGTCGCCGGCGGCGCCAACAACCAGCTCGCGACGCGCGAGGATTACGACCGCCTTCACGACCGCGGCATCCTCTACGCGCCCGATTACGTCATCAATGCCGGTGGCATCATCAACGTCGGCCTCGAATATCTCGGCCAGGGCGACGAGGCCGAGGTGATGGCCCGCATCGCCAAGATCCCCGCCCGCCTCAACGAGGTCTGGGACGAGAGCGAGCGCACCGGCCGCCCCGCCGCGGAAGTGGCCGACACGATCGCGCAGCGGCTGATCGGGCGGGGGTAAGCGGCCCATACGGCGGCGGGGGGCTGCGGTGGAGCGTGGCGGGATGCGTCTCCGCAATCGCCGGGCTTGTTGTGTATTCCCCCCGTCACTGCCCCGCAGCAACCTCCCGAGCGTTGTAGGGCTATCGCTATGACTAAGGTGGTGAGGCTCGATCCACTCCTCACCAGATTCGTCACCCCGGACTCGTTCCGGGGTCCACGGGGCCGCGAGGGCACGGTGTCGGATCGAGCCTTTCTCCTCGCCGCAGAGTGGACCCCGGAACAAGTCCGGGGTGACGGCGTGGGCTTGGGACACGGCGGACTTATAAAGACGCTCCCATTGCCCAGCCTCCGCTGGGAGGAACTGGACAAACCAGCCAAATACCCGACCCTCATTCCTCCCTCGCGCAGCGGGGGAGGGGGACCGCCCGGCGCAGCCGGGTGGTGGAGGGGGCGTCTCCGCAGGCGCCGACCTCACCGGATAGGCATGTCCGTCGCGCTTTCAATTCGAAGCAGGGGCGATGACGCCGCCTCCACACCACCGCAACGCACCGAAGCAAGCACCCTCCCCGTCCGACACCCCTCGTTCCGCTAGCCCCGCCCAAGCTCCTTCTCATCGCGCCAATCATCACAATTTCCGAAACGATACGGCTCGATCGTTTCCGTTAAGGTGTCCTTATCGTCCAAGTCGTCCAACACGCGACGGTAACGGGTGACGGCGCCCGCAAAGCTTTCTATGGCTGGTGTAGCCGTGCCGACCCTCCATGCCCTTGCCAATCCTGCGCGTTTCCTCGCTCTTGCGCGTCCGGCGACGCCGGTGCTGCTGTGGGCGGGACTCGTGCTGCTGGCGGTCGGCTGCTGGGCGGGACTGACGCAGACGCCGCCCGACTATCTGCAAGGCGACAGCGTCCGCATCCTCTACATCCACGTGCCCGCCGCCTGGCTCGGCATGGGCGGCTGGAGCGGGCTGGCGATCAGCAGCATCGCCTTCCTCGTCTGGCGGCATCCGCTCGCCGATGTCGCGGCGCGCGCGATCGCGCTGCCCGGCGCGGTGTTCGCCGCGGTCTGCCTCGTCACCGGATCGATCTGGGGGCGGCCGACCTGGGGGACGTGGTGGCAGTGGGACGGGCGGCTGACCTCGATGCTGCTGCTGTTCTTCGTCTATTGCGGCTATATGGCGCTCGCCCGCGCCGATGCCGAGCGCGGCGGCGACGGCCGCATCCCCGCGCTCTACGGCATCGCCGGGACCGTCTTGCTGCCGATCATCCGCTATTCGGTGGTGTGGTGGAACACGCTCCACCAGGGGCCGTCGATCGGCCTGACCCGGTCGAGCATCGCCGGCAGCATCCTCTGGCCGCTCGGCTTCACCATGGCGGGCTTCACCTTGCTGTTCGCGGGGATCGTGCTGATGCGGATGCGCGCCACGCTCGCGCGGCTGAAGGCGGAAGCGCGGATGCGGCGGATGGCGCGGCCATGAACGCCTGGCCGTTCGTCATCGCGGCCTATGCGATCGCGCTCGGTGCTGCCGTGGCGCTGCTGCTGGCGAGCTGGCTGGCGATGAAGCGCGCCGAGAAATGAAGGCCAAGCATCAACGCCTGACGCTGGTGCTGCTGGCGCTGGCGGCGGTGGTCGCCGCGGCGCTGCTCGCCATGTCGGCGCTCAAGGATCAGGCGTCCTTCTTCTACGCCCCCTCCGACGTGGCGCGGCAGGGCCTGCCGCTCGGTCGCGCGGTGCGCCTCGGCGGCATGGTGCAAGCGGGGTCGATCAAGCGCGCGCCTGACGGCGTCACCGTCCATTTTGTCGTCGGCGACGGCATCGCCACCACGCCCGTCACCTTCGCCGGTATCACCCCGGACCTGTTCCGCGAGCGTTCCGGCGTCGTCGCCGAGGGGCATTTCAACCCCGACGGCAGCTTCACCGCCACCAACCTGCTGGCCAAGCACGACGAAAAATACATGCCGCCCGAACTCGCCGGCAAGATGCACGAAACCCGGACGCTCGAGCCATGATGGCGGAGGCGGGGCTCGCCGCGCTCTGGCTGGCGGCGGCGCTGGCGGCATTGCAACTGGCGATGGCGACGCTTGGGCTGACGCGCGCGCAGCCGGCGCCGGTCGCGGCGGTGCGGCCGATCGCGATCGTTCAGGGGGCGCTTGCGGCACTGGCGATGGTGGCGCTGGTCGCCGTTTTCCTCGCCTCCGACATGTCGGTGAAGCTGGTCGTCGAGAACAGCCATTCCGCCAAGCCGTGGATTTACAAATTCGCCGGCGCCTGGGGCAATCACGAAGGGTCGATGCTGTTGTGGGTGACGATCCTCGGCCTCGCCGGCGGCGCGGTGGCGTTTCTCGAGCGGCGACTGCCCGAGCGTACGCTGATCGCGACGCTGGGCGCGCAGGCGGCGATCGCGCTCGGCTTCTACGCCTTCCTGCTCTTCGCCTCCAACCCCTTCGCACGGATCAGCCCGGCGGCGAGCGACGGCCTCGGCCTCAACCCGCTGTTGCAGGACCCCGGTCTGGCCTTCCACCCGCCGACGCTCTACATCGGCTATGTCGGCATATCCGTCGCCTTCTCCTTCGCGGTCGGGGCGCTCGTCACGCGCGATGTCGGCCCGGTGTTCGCCAAGGCGATGCGGCCCTGGGTGCTCGGCGCCTGGATCTTCCTGACGCTCGGCATCACCGCGGGCAGCTATTGGGCCTATTACGAACTCGGCTGGGGCGGCTGGTGGTTCTGGGACCCGGTCGAGAATGCGTCGCTGATGCCGTGGCTCGCGGCGACCGCCTTGCTCCATTCGGTGACCGTGCTCGCCACCCGCGACGGCCTGCGCGCCTGGACGGTGATGCTCGCCGTCGTCGCCTTTTCGATGTCGATGATCGGCACCTTCCTTGTCCGCTCGGGCATCCTGACCAGCGTCCACGCCTTTGCCGTCGATCCCGAGCGCGGCGCGTTCATCCTCGTGCTGCTCGCGCTCTATATCGGCGGTGCGCTGGCGCTGTTCGCGGCGCGGATCGGGACGGTGCGCGCCGGCACCACGTTCGAATTCGTCAGCCGCGAGGGCGGGCTGGTGATCAACAACCTGCTGCTGTCGGTAATTCTCGGCGTCGTGCTGATCGGCACGCTCTACCCGCTCGTCGCGGCGGGCTTCGGCGTCCAGCTCTCGGTCGGCCCGCCGTTCTTCAACGCCGCGGCGGGGCCGATCGCGCTCGCGCTGGTCGTGGTGATGGCGGTCGGGCCGCTGCTGCGCTGGCGTCGCGACGAGGCAAGCGCGCTGCTCGACCGGCTGATCTGGCCGATCGCCGCGGCGGGGTTCACCGGCGCCGGGCTGGTCGCGCTGGCGCCGCCGGGCGTCATGCCGCTGCTCGGCCTGTCGCTCGCCGCCGGGCTGGCGGTGGCGAGCGTGCTGCCGCTGATCGGCCGCAATCCGTGGCGGACGCCGCTGTTCACCTGGGGCATGGTCGTCGCGCATCTCGGCATCGCCGTCAGCCTCGCCGGCATGGCGTGCGACAGCGCCTATACTGCCGAGACGCTGGTCGCCGCGCGGGTCGGCCAGCCGGTGCGCGTCGGCCCCTATGTCGTGCGGCTCGACGGCATCAAGCCGGTGGTGGGCGTCAATTGGTCGGCGCTCGAGGCGCGGCTCAGCGCCACGCGCGACGGTGAGCGGCTTGTGCTCCGACCGCAGTCGCGTTTCTTCTCCGACCCGGTCACCACGACCAGCGAAAGCGCAATCGCCACCGAATGGGATGGCCAGCTCTACACCGTGCTGGGTCAGCCCGACGGGCAGGGACGCTGGCAGCTGCGCCTGTGGTGGAAGCCGTTCGTGACGCTGATCTGGTTCGGCGGCGCGCTGATCGCGCTCGGCGGGCTGCTGTCGCTGGTCGGACGCTGGCGGCGCGAGCGACGCGCCGCGGCACGGGAGGCGTTCGCATGAGGCGCGTGCTGCTCTGGACGCCGCTGGTCGCCTTCGCCGTGCTGCTCGTGGTGGTGGCGAGCGGCTTGTTCCGCCCCGCCGACCGTACGGTGCACTCGGCGCTGATCGGCAAGCCGCTCCCCGACTTCACGCTGCCGCCGATCGCGCCGGGCAAGCCCGGCCTGTCCAGCACCGCGTTCCGGCAGGGCCGGCCGCGCTTGCTCAACATCTTCGCGAGCTGGTGCATTCCCTGCGCCGCCGAATCACCGCAGCTGCTGCGTCTGAAGGCGATGGGCGTGCCGATCGACGCAATCGCGATCCGCGACACCGCGCCCGCGCTGCGCGACTTCCTGAGCCGCTATGGCGATCCCTACGACCGGGTCGGCGGCGATGCGCAGAGCGCGGTGCAACTCGCGCTCGGCTCGTCGGGCGTGCCGGAGAGCTTCGTGATCGACGGCACGGGTCGCATCGTGCTCCAGCATATCGGCGATATCCGCGCCGATGAGGTCGACGCCATCGCCGCCGCCGTGCGGAACGCGCGATGAGACACTGGCTGCTGCTCGCCGCGCTGATCGCCGCCCCGGCGTCGGCCGACCCGTCGACGCCGCCCGCCGCGCTCGCCAATACGCAGCTGCGCGACCCGGCGCAGGAAGCGCAGGCGCGCGCGCTGATGGCGACGCTGCGCTGCCTCGTCTGCCAGGGCCAGTCGATCGCGGACAGCGACGCGAGCATGGCGGGCGACATGCGCGCCCTGGTGCGCAGCCGCATCGCGGCCGGCGAAAAGCCCGATGCGATCCGGACGTGGCTGATCGAGCGTTACGGCGATTACGTCAGCTACGATCCGCCGCTCGGTGCGGCGACCTGGCCGCTGTGGCTGGCGCCGATCGCGCTGCTTGCCTTGGGCGTGGCGATCGCCCGCTCCAGTTTCAGGCGGCGTCGGCGCTGATGGGCTGGCTGGCGCTCATCCTGATCGCGGCGGCGGCGATGGCGGCGCTGATCCTGCTGCGCGTCGACCGGCTGCTCTGGTCGATGATCGGTGCGGCGCTGATGCTCGGTGCGGCGGGCTATGCATGGCAGGGCTCGCCGACGCTGCCGGCCAGTCCGGCGCGGCCGGAGGCGCTGCGAGTCGCCGACGATCCCTCGCTGGTCGATCTGCGCGAGCGGATGCTCGGCCGCTTCACCGCCGATGCGGCCTATCTGATCGCATCGGATGCGATGGCGCGCTCGGGTGACCGGCGGTCGGCGGTGCGGGCGATCCTCGGCGGTCTCAACCGCTATCCGCAGAGCCTGATGCTATGGACGGGGCTCGGCACCGCGCTGGCGACGCATGACGGCAACGTCGTGTCGCCACCCGCCTTGTTCGCCTTCCGCCAAGCGATCCGGATCGCACCGGAGCATCCCGCACCGCTGTTCTTCCTTGGCCTCGCCTATATCCGTGCCAATGATTATCCGGCGGCGCGGCAGGCGTGGGCAAAGGCGCTGGCGCTCTGCCCGGAGCGGGCGTCCTATCGGCGCGATATCGCGGTGCGGCTGGCCTTGCTGGACCGGTTGCTGGCGAGCCAGCCGCAGCGGCAGCCCCAGCGTTAGTCGTCCAGCGGCGGCGCCGCGCGATGAACAATATGGACACCTAACCGAAACGATCTTCTCTTGTAGTTTCGGATTTTGCACTGATCCATCGTGGGAAGAGCGCCCGTAAACCGGCTTCGGCCGAGCTCCCGCCCCGCGGTTGACCGGCTCACGAAAAACGGGACCCGAAGTCAGGCGGAACGAATGTCCGTGCCTGACTTCGAAGTCCCGTCTTCAGCGACTCATATCAGGGGTGCTTATTGCCCCCGACCGGTCTTGCCCTGCAGTTCGTCGATCCGCTTCGACGCTTCCGCCTTGGTCAGCGTGTCGTCGAACGTCTCGCTGGCTTCTTCCGACAGCGTCTTGAGATAGCTCGCCTGCGCGCCGGTCATCGTCTCATCGCCCGTGGTCCAGTCGTCCGGATCCTTTTCGGCGTTCGACGTCGGGTGGGTCTTGGGGTTTTCGGTCTCGGACATGGTTGAAGCCTCTCTTGGTATCGGAGGCTTCAACCACCCTGTTCCGCGTTCGTTCCGCCTCAGCCGTTCCATGCCTCGAACGGCAGGTCGAGCGCCTCGGCGACCGCCTGATGGCGAATCTTGCCGCCGGAGACGTTGAGACCATTGGCGAGATGAGGATCGGCCGCCATCGCCGCCTCGGCGCCGAGATTGGCGAGCTTGAGCGCGAACGGCAGCGTCGCATTGTTGAGCGCGAACGCCGAGGTGCGCGCGACCGCGCCCGGCATGTTGGCGACGCAATAATGGGTGACGCCGTCGACCTCGAACACCGGGTCCTCGTGCGTCGTCGCATGGCTGGTCTCGAAACAGCCGCCTTGGTCGATCGCGATATCGACCATCACCGCGCCGCGTTTCATCGTCTTGACCATCTCGCGCGTCACCAGCTTGGGCGCGGCCGCGCCCGGCACCAGCACCGCGCCGATGACGAGATGCGCGCTCTTCACCGCCGCGGCGATCGCCGCCTTGCTGGCATAAGCGGTCTTGATCTGGCTGGAGAAGAACATGTCGAGCTCGGCGAGGCGATCGTTCGAGATGTCGTAGATCGTCACGTCGGCGCGCATGCCGACCGCCATCTGCGCCGCGTTGACGCCGGAGACGCCGCCGCCGAGGATCGCGACCTTGGCCGGCACCACGCCTGGCACGCCGCCGAGCAGCACGCCGCGGCCGCCCTGTTCCTTTTCGAGATAATGCGCGCCGACCTGCACCGACATGCGGCCTGCGACCTCGCTCATCGGCTTGAGCAGCGGCAGGCCGCCGCGCGCCGCGGTCACCGTCTCATAGGCGATGCAGGTCGCGCCCGACTTGATCAGCCCCTCGGCCTGCGGCTTGTCGGCGGCGAGGTGGAGATAGGTGAACAGCAGGTGGCGCGGTTCGAGCAGCGCGATCTCGCTCGCCTGCGGCTCCTTGACCTTCACGATCATGTCGGCGGCGGCGAACACCGCGGCGGGATCGGCCAGGATCGTCGCGCCGGCGTCGATATAATCCTGATCCTCGAAGTCGATGCCGGCGCCTGCCCTGGTCTCGACGACGACCTCATGGCCGGCGGCAACCAGCTCGGCGACCGACGGAGGGGTCAGGCCGACGCGATATTCGTGGTTCTTGATTTCCTTGGGGACGCCGATGCGCATCTGTGTTCTCCTCTTCTGCTCCACCCATAGCCGCGACCGTGCGGGAGAAGGTCGCATTGTTTTGCGACCTGCCCGTGACGCACGGGATGTCATTGCGCGACACGCGGGTATAGCGGGAGGATCATGCTCGATGCCCTCGACCGTAAAATCCTGTCCCAGCTGGTCGCCAACTCGGACCTGACCAGCGCTGAACTCGGCGAGGCCGTCGGCCTGTCGCCGAGCGCGGCGCATCGCCGGGTCGGCTCGCTACGGGAGCGCGGCTATATCGCCGGATTCCGCGCGGTGTTGAGCAAGGCGGCGCGCGGTAACCCCAGCGTCGTGCTGGTCAACGTCACGTTGCGCGACCAGCGCGAGGAGACTATGGCGGCGTTCGAACGCGAGATCGGCGAAGTGCCCGAAATCCGAGACTGTTTCCTGATGAGCGGCGAGGCGGATTATATGCTGCACGTCGAGGTGCGCCGCGACGACACGTTCGAACGTATCCACCGCGAGACACTGGCGCGATTGCCGGGCGTCACCCGGCTCGCCTCGCATTTCGTGATCCGGGAGGTGTTTAGGCGTCCCTGATCGGCACCGGGCGAAAGCGACGGCGTTGCCCGCATCGTTCAGCCCATGCTAAGGCGCCATGTTATGGAACAGGTTGGGAACAGCGCCGGTCTCCGCAGCGCGTCGGATCGGTCGTACCGCTCGTGAGTGGGCCCGTACCGGCCGCCGTCCCCAGTGCGCGGGACGATTCGAACGATCATGGTCATCACGACGGCCTGCTCAAGCTGGCGGTCGGGGCGATCGGCATCGTGTTCGGCGATATCGGCACCAGCCCGCTCTACGCCTTTCGCGAGACCTTCGCTGGCCATCACCAGCTGACGCTCGATCCGCTGCACATCATGGGCGTGCTCAGCCTGATGTTCTGGTCGATGATGATCGTGGTGACGATCAAATATGTCGCGATCATCATGCGCGCCGACAACAAGGGGGAGGGCGGCAGCCTCGCGCTGCTCGCGCTCGTCTCGGGGCGGACCAAGAGCCGGCGCTGGTCGGCGGGGATCATCCTGCTCGGCGTCTTCGCGACGTCGCTGTTTTACGGCGATTCGATGATCACCCCGGCGGTGACCGTGCTCGGCGCGGTCGAGGGGCTCGCCATCGCCGCGCCCGCATTCGGTGGACTGGTGCTGCCGATCGTCATCGCGATCCTGATCGCGCTGTTCTGGGTGCAGAAGAGCGGCACCGCGCGGATCGGCCTCGTCTTCGGGCCGATCATGCTGGTCTATTTCGCGGTGATCGCGGTGCTCGGCCTGATCAGCGTCGCGCAGACGCCGGAGGTGCTCTGGGCCTTCTCGCCGCACCATGCGGTGCATTTCTTCCTCGCCGATCCGGTGCGCGCCTTCCTGGCGCTGGGCTCGGTGGTGCTCGCGGTGACCGGCGCCGAGGCGCTCTATGCCGACATGGGGCATTTCGGCCGCAAGCCGATCGGCCTGTCGTGGCTGGTGTTCGTGTTGCCCGCGCTAATGTGCAATTATCTGGGCCAGGGCGCCTTGCTGTTCCGCGACGGGCAGGAGGCGCTGAAGAGCCCGTTCTACATGCTCGCCCCCGACAGCCTGCAGCTGCCGCTGGTGATCCTGGCGACGATGGCGGCGATCATCGCCAGCCAGGCGGTGATCTCCGGCGCCTTCTCGGTGACGCAGCAGGCGATCCAGCTGGGCTTCATGCCGCGGCTGCGCATCGAACATACCAGCGCCTCCACCGCGGGGCAGATCTACATCCCGATCGTCAACTGGATGCTGATGGTCATGGTGATCCTGCTGGTGCTGTTCTTCCGCACCTCGTCCAACCTCACCTCGGCCTATGGCATCGCGGTGACGGGGGCGATGTTCATCGATTCGTGCCTGCTCGGCGTTGCGCTGACCCGGCTGTGGAACTGGCCGATCTATGCCGCCGCGCCGCTGCTCGGCCTCTTCTTCCTCGTCGATGGGGCGTATTTCTCGGCGAACCTCACCAAGGTGCCCGATGGCGGCTGGTTCCCGCTGATGGTCGGCTTCATCGTCTTCACCTTCCTGACCACCTGGTCGAAGGGACGGCAGCTGATGATGGACCGCCTCCGCGAGGCGGCGATGCCGATCAAGGTGTTCATCACCTCCGCCGCCAGCTCGGCGAGCCGGGTGCCCGGGACGGCGGTGTTCATGACCTCGTCGTCTGACGGCGTGCCGCACGCGCTGCTCCACAACCTCAAGCACAACAAGGTGCTGCACGAGCGCGTGATCCTGCTGACCGTCAAGATCGTCCAGCAGCCCTATTGGCCCGAGGCCGAGCGCGCGATCAACGAGGAGATGGGGGAGGGCTTCTACCGGCTGATCCTGCGTTATGGCTTTATGGAGGAGGTCGACGTGCCGGCAGCGCTCAAGCGCGTGCATAGCTGCGGCGCCGACTTCAAGATGATGGACACCAGCTTCTTCCTGTCGCGCCAGACCCTGCTGCCCTCCGAGCGGCCGGGGATGATGCTGTGGCGCGAGAAGCTGTTCGCCTGGATGCTGCGCAACGCGGAGAGCGCGATGGAATTCTTCCGCCTGCCGACCAACCGCGTCGTCGAGCTCGGCAGCCAGGTGGAGATTTGAGCGCGCCGTCATCCGCCCCGGTCGCCGGCCCCGCACCGATCATCGTGACCGCCCTGTTCGGGCGGCAGGATCAGGGCTGGTTCGACGCGCAACGCGACGCGCATTTCCCGCCCGAACGCAACCAGCTCTCGGCGCATCTGACTATGTTCCACCATCTGCCGCCATCGGCGGAGGCTGAGCTGAAGCATCGGCTCGCCGGGATGACGCGGGGCGTGGCGGCACCCGTGGCGCGGGTCGGCGGGCTGATCTCGCTCGGGCGCGGCGTGGCCTATCGGATCGAATCGCCCGAACTGGTCGCGATCCGGCACGACCTGGCCGATGCCTTCTCCGGGCTGCTGACGCCGCAGGACGCCGGCGGCTGGCGGCCGCACGTCACGATCCAGAACAAGGTGCAGCCCAATATCGCCAAGCTGCTGCTGACCGCGCTCAGCCGCGATTTCCGTCCGCGCGAGGTCGAGATCGCGGGGCTGGCGACCTGGTGGTATCGCGGCGGACCATGGGAAGCACTTTCCCGTCATATGTTCGCTTGACGGCTGCGCCATCACGCACTTATAGGCGCCACCTCACACGGCGGGGCGGAGTAGCTCAGCTGGTTAGAGCACGGGAATCATAATCCTGGGGTCGGGGGTTCAAGTCCCTCCTCCGCTACCATTTCGGTAGCGCCCGCCGGTGTGAGTCAGTCTGACAGTATTGTATCTACGCCGTCTGCGAGGTTCCTCGCAGCGTGTCGTCACGCGAACAGCGACCACGGATCGTTGAGCACCAGCATCGCGTCGGCGCGTGCCAGTGCGACCAGCGTGAGGCCGTGGGCGCGGGCGTGATCAATGCCGAGGCTGGTCGGGGCGGAGATGCCGGCGAGCAGCGGCGTGCCTGCGACCAGCGCCTTGTCGACCATCTCGAAGCTGATCCGTGAGGTGACGAGCGTGAACGCCGCATCGGCCGTCTGGCGGCCGATCAGCTTGTCGAGCGCATTGTGGCGGCCGACGTCCTCGCACAGCGCCAGGATGGCGCCGTCTGGGCCGCAGGCGGCGGCGGCGTGGACCGCGCCGGTGTCGCGGTTGAGATGCTGGTGGTCGCGGACCCGGTCGAGCGCGGCGAACAGCGCGGCGGGCGCCAGCGCCGGCCGATCCGGGCGGCGGGCGACGGGGCGGGCGAGCTGTTCGAGGCTGGCGATGCCGCAGAGGCCGCAGCTGGTGTCGCTGGTACGGTGGCGAATGCGGTCGTGGATTCTGCCGCGGCAACGGTCGGCGAGCGCGATGCGCACGATCCAGCCGGCGGGCGCGTGGAAGGCGTCGATGTCGAGGATGTCGGCCGGCGTGTCGGCGAGCCGTTCGGTCAGCATGAAGCCGGTGGCGAACGCCTCCAGATCGTGCGGCGTCATCATCATCACCGCATAGCCGAGGCCGTCGACCTCGATCGCGACCGGCGTCTCGACCGCGATCGCGCGGCTGCCCGGGGTGACGCTGCCGTCGCGGCGGAGGATGAGCGTCGGCTCGGGCCGCGACGGGCTCATAGCGCGAGCAGGTCGGCGGGCGTGTTGATGTTGGCGAGCGGTTCGGGGCTGGCGACGGGGATGGCGCCGATCGCACGCGCCCAGCCCTGCACCGAGCGGCGGTCCGAGGCGGCGATATGGGCAAGCAGGTCGGCGGCGAGCGCGGCGGGCCAGTGGCCGATGACGGGCGCGTCGCTGCAATAGCTCGGCGCGCGGCGGAGCAAGGCGTCGAGCAGCGCGCCGGGCAGGCGGGGCATGTCGCAGGGCAGCGTCAGTACCGAATCGAAGCCGTGCGCGGCGGCGTGGCCGAGCGCGCCGGCGATGCCGCCGAGCGGGCCGAAGTCGGGGCCGGGCAGGTCCGGCACGCCCCCGGCGCGCCCGACGACGACAACCGCGTCGGCCCGAACCTCACAAAGGTCACGCATATGCGCGAGCAGCGGCCGCCCCTCGAACAGGACAGTAGCCTTGTCCTGTCCAAACCGGCTCGACCGGCCGCCGGCGAGGATGGCGGCGAGGATCAGGCTGCGCGCTCCACCCGCACCGGCACGGATTTCCCTGCCGGAACATGGCTTTGTTCGGCCTTGTGGGTGACCGGCATGAGGATGTTGCACTCCGGATAATAGGCGCCGAGGCAGCCCTGCGGAATGTCATAGGGCACGACGAGCAGCTTGTTGACGCGCCGGTCGCCATTGCCGCCGGCATCGCCGACCAGATCGACCAGATCGTGCTCGGCCAGCCCCATCGTCGCCATGTCGGCGCGGTTCATGAAGACGATGTCGCGCGTGCCTTTGATGCCGCGGAAGCGGTCGTGATAGCCATAGACGGTGGTGTTGAACTGGTCGTTCGAGCGCAAAGTCATCAGCCGGAAGCGGCCGGGCGCCTCGTCGAAGCCGGTGGCATTGAGCGTCGTCGGCACGTTGAACTCGGCGCGGCCGCTTTCCGTCAGCCATTGGCGGTGTGACGCCTCGACACCCTTCCAGAAGCCGCCCGGCACCCACATCCGTTCGTTGAACCGGGTAAATTTGTCGGGATAGGTCGCCTCGATCGCGTCGCGGACGAGGCTGTAGTCGCCGACCCATGCGTCCCAGTCGAGCCGGGGATTGGGATCGAGCGTCGCCTTGGCGATGCCGGCGACGATCGCCGGTTCCGACAGCAACGTCTCCGCGGCGGGGGTCGCCTTGCCGCGCGAGCCGTAGATGCGGCTGAAACTGTCCTCCATCGTCACCGCCTGCGGTCCGCTCGCCTGTTCGTCGGTCTCGATGCGGCCGAGGCAGGGCAGCAGGTAGCAGGTGCGGCCGGGCAGCAGATGCGTGCGGTTGAGCTTGGTAGCGATGCTGACGGTAAGGTCGAGGCCCTGCCACGCCGGCTCGATCTCCGCGGTCGCGGGCACCGCGCGGGCGAGGTTGCCGCCGAGCCCGACGAACGCCTGCGCGGTGCCGGCGATGATCTGCTCGCACGCCTCGACCGTGTCCCAGCCCTTCTCGCGCGGCGGCTCGAAGTCGTAGAGCTCCTTGAGCCGGTCGAGCGGCGCCAGTTCCGGCTTTTCGGTGATCCCGACGGTGCGCTGGCCCTGGACGTTGCTGTGGCCGCGGACCGGGCCGAAGCCGGCGCCGGGCTTGCCGACGTTGCCGCGCAACAGCATCAGATTGACCAGGGTGTGCAGGTTATCGATGCCGTGGACGTGCTGGGTCAGGCCCATGCCGTAGACGCAGATCACCCGCTTCGACCGGGCGTAGATCGCGCCGACGCTTTCGAGTTCGGCGCGGGCGAGGCCGCTTTCATGCTCGATCCGCTCCCAGCTCGTCGCGCGGACCATCTCGGCGAAGGCTTCGAAGCCCTTGGTGTGTTCGGCGATGAACGCATGGTCGAGGATCGCGGGCGCCTTGATGCGCTGGCATTGGTCGTCGGCCTCGATGACATATTTGCAGATGCCGAGCATCGCGGCGATGTCGCCGCCGGTCTTCACCTGATGATATTGGCTGGCGATTGGCGTCGACTTGCCGGTCACCATCTCGACCGGGTTCTGCGGATCGGTGAAGCGTTCGAGGCCGCGTTCCTTCAGCGGGTTGAAGACGATGATCTCGACGCCGCGCTTGGCGCAGGCGCGCAGCGGGTGCAGCGAGCGCGGGCTGTTCACGCCTGGGTTCTGGCCGAAATACAGGATCATGTCGCAGCTGTCGTAATCCGACAGATGGATCGTCCCGACCGGCGAGCCGATCGCCGACTTGAGGCCGACCGAGGTCGTCTCGTGGCACATGTTGGACGAATCGGGCAGGTTCTGGCTGCCGTACATGCGCGCCATCAGCTGCCACATATAGCTCGTCTCGAGGCTGGCGCGGCCGGAGGCGTAGAAGACGACCTTGGCGGGATCGTAGGTCTTGAGGTGCGCGCCGATGTCCTGGAACGCCTCGTCCCAGCTTACCGCGACATAGCGGTCGCTGGCGGCGTCATATTTCATCGGGTGGGTGAGGCGCCCGGCCTGTTCGAGGTCGAAGTCCTTCCAGCCGCGCAGTTCGCTGACGGTATGTTTCGTGAAGAATTCCGGCGTGGTGCGATAGCTGGTCAGCTCCCATGCGGTCGCCTTCGCCCCGTTTTCGCAGAATTCGGCGATATGCGGATGCGCGGGTTTGCCCCAGGCGCACGACACGCACATGAAGCCCTCCGGCTTGTTCTGGCGGGCGAGTTCGCGGACGGTCTCCGGATTGACCTTCTCGCGCAGGTTGATCTTGGCGACCGATTTCATCGACCCCCAGCCGCCGGACGGACCGGTATAAGGTTCGGTGCTGATGCTGTCGTCGGCCACGTTGTTCATCCCTTACGCTACGCGGACGGGAACGCGCGGGCGACGGGTTGGATGCAGGCCATATGTCATCGCGACGGGGAAGGTGCGGCGGGCCGGCACCGGGCCACCTGTCCGATATTGGTATCGCAGGAGGGTCGCGCAGGTGGACCGGCGGTGCCCGCGGCTTCCAGCGGGGACGCGGTGCGAACGCAAGCGGTTAGCCGGCCTGTCAGCGCTGCTGTCCTACCCTCGAGTGCGTCCGCGCCGAGGGGCAGCCTGCTAAGTATTTGAAAACCTGTTAAAGCAAAATTACCGCAGAGATTGGTATTGAACTAATTGTATTTGCATGAGACCAGTCCATTGCGGACATGGGAGAGGCGTGGCGGGGCAGCAACGGCGGGCAAGGACCCCTCGTGCGCAGCGTCCAGACATACAGCCCTCCCATCATTCTGCAGGGAGCGGTGACGACGGCGATCCGTAGCGTGCGGACGACGGCGGCACCCGGTAGAACTGGGGGTTTATCAATGCTGTACAAAGGGATGCTTGCGGCTGGCTGTTCGATCGCGGCCTTGATGGCGATGCCGGCCACCGCCGGCGCGCAGACCACGCCGGAGGCGCCGGCCGCCACGGCGGCGGGGGAGGGGCAGGATCAGGACCCCGTCACCACCAGCGGCGATCCGGTCGCCGCGGCGAAGATCGACGCGGAGCGGGGCCGCCCGGGCAGCGCGGAGAGCGGCAACGATATCGTCGTGACCGGCACGCGCATCGCACGGCCGAACAATGCCTCGGCAGCGCCGATCACCACGACAACCGCGGCCGAGATCGCGCAGCAGGGCGCGACCACGATCGAGGAGGTGCTCAACCGGCTGCCGCAGGTGCAGGCCAATGCCGAGCAGAATTACGCCGAATCGAACGGGCAGCAGCGCATCAAGCTGCGCAGCCTCGGCTTCGAGCGGACGCTGACGCTGGTCGACGGCCTGCGGCTGGGCATCCAGAACGGCATGGACGTCAGCATCATCCCCAATGCCTTGGTCGATCGCGTCGACGTGCTGAGCGGCGGCGCCTCGTCGGTGTACGGGTCGGACGCGGTCGCCGGCGTGGTCAACTTCATCCTCAAGAAAAATTACGAGGGGGTGACGCTCACCGGCAATTACAGCTTCTTCAACCACGACAATCGCGACAATGCGGTCACCGACGCGGCGCGCAGCGCGTTCTTCCCGGCCCGGTCGGGCATGGTCAACGACGGCGGCCGTGCCGCTTTGTCGTTTACCGCGGGCAAGACGCTGTTCGACGGCGCGGTCAACATAACCGGCTTCGCCGCCTATCGGTCGTCGAGCCAGGTCTCGCTCGGCGATCGGGCGACCTCGGCCTGCGAGGTGACGCAGACGATCGCGACCGGCGCGCTGAGCTGCACGCGCAGCACCTATACCGCGGCGGGGACGATCCTGCCCTGGGCCGGCGACAATGCGCGGCGGACGCTGGTCAACACTCCGGACGGATCGGGCGGGTTCGCACCCTATAATTCCGGGCCGGGAACCGCGGTCAATCCGTTCGACGACATCCCGTTCCAGCGCAACTTCAGCCGGATCAACACCGGCGCCTTCCTTCGGGCGCGGCTGTCGAGCGATATCGAACTCTATTCGACCGCCCTGTTCTATCGCGATCGCTCGTACAACACGCTGCCCAACCGGCTCTATTCGTTCACCGCGTTCGGCACCGATCCCTATCAGGTCAATTGCGACAATCCGTTCCTGTCGGGCAGCCAGCGCACGACGCTGTGCGGCGCGCAGGCGACCGGGCTGGTGCCGCTCGACATCCGCTATCGCTTCGACGGGCTGCCGCTGGTGCAGAACCGCTTCGAGAACAAGGGGCTGCGGATCACCGCCGGGCTGCGTGGCCGGGTGCTCGACGATGCGTGGAGCTATGATGTCGCGGGCGTCTATTCGCGCGGCAAGAGCACGACGATCTATCCCGCCGCGCCGACCTTCGACCGGGTGAACAGGGCGCTCAACGTCGTCTCCGTCGACGGCCGGCCGACCTGCGTCGCGGCGATCACCGGCGCCGACCGCGATTGCGTGCCGTTCAACGCGTTCAAGCCGTTCAACAACGATGCGGCGGCCGTCAATTACATGTTCCTCAGCGCCGACGGCACCCAGTCGATCGTGCCGCGGATGTGGCAGGGGCTGGCGGTGCTGAGCGGTGACCTCGGCAAATATGGCATCACCTCGCCGTTCGCCAACCAGGGCGTGGCGCTGGCGTTCGGCTCGGAATTCCGCGCCGAATCCTTCACCAGCACCGCGGACGCGCAATTCCGCCTGACCAACGGCGGCGAGGACGTGACCTATACGCAGAACGTGTGGGAGGTGAACGCCGAGGCGCAGGCGCCGCTGATCGAGAAGCGCGCCTTCACCGAGCTGTTGCAGGTCAACGGCGGCTATCGCATGTCGAAGTACAACCGGCTGCAGGGGCAGTTCAGCACCTGGAAGGTCGAGGGGCTGTGGGCGCCGGTGAGCGACATCACCTTCCGCGCGTCGTTCAACAAGGCGCAGCGCGCGCCGACGGTGATCCAGGCGGATCAGGCAAGCTCGATCTATTATGCGACCAACGGATCGCGCAACGATCCCTGCGCGTCGAGCCCGGACCCCAATTCGTCGGACCCCAAGGTGCGGCTGGCGCCGACCGCGACGCTGGAGCAATGCCGGCGCACCGGCCTGCCCGACACGCTGTACGGCAGCGCCGACATCAGTTGCCCCGACCAGCTCTGCACGATCCGCAACGGCGGCTTCGGGCTGAAGCCGGAGACGGCCTATACCAAGACGCTGGGCGTCGTGCTGCGGCCGCGGATGCTGAAGGGGCTGACGGTGTCGGCCGACCGGTTCGTCATCGACCTCAAGGATTCGATCAATTATTTCGCCGCCGCCGACTTCCTCAACGGCTGTCTGCTGACGGGCCTCGATTATTATTGCCGCGGCGTGGTGCGCAATCCGGGCAGCTATACGCTGACCAGCGCGGCGGCGGACAATTCGCCGACCGGCTGGATCGCGCAAGGGACGAGCAACGGCTACAAGCAGCAGTCGCACGGCTGGGATTTCCAGGGCCAGTACAATCTGGGTCTGGGCGTTGCCGGGTCGCTCGAACTGTCGTTCAACGGGACGCTGATGACCTATGTCGGCGGGCAGGATTCGCCCGACGTGCCGCCGCGCAACTGCGTCGGCTATTACGGCGTCGGTTGCGGCGAGAGCCTGCCCAAGTGGAAGCACGGGCTGCGCGCGACCTGGGGATCGGCGGATCAGGTGATCCACACCTCGGTCAACTGGCGCCACATCGCGCCGATGACGATCACCTACAATGCCGATGCGAGCACCGGCATCCCGCTCGATCCCGACCAGCTGCGCCGCTTCTACACCGGCGTGCCGGCCTATGATTAAATCGACCTGTCGTTGAGCTTCGACATCGCCAAGCGCTACACGCTGCGCGCCTCGGTCAACAACCTGTTCGACCGCGACCCGCCGCTGGTGCCGGATTCGCGCAGCACGCTGGGGCTGCTGCGCGCGAACACGATGTTCAACTACGACCTGCTCGGGCGGCAGATCGTCATGGGGGTCACCACGACCTTCTGAGCCGGACGCCGGGAGTGGTTCAAATTCGCCTGCCGATCTCCTAGATCAGCAGGCGAATCTTCCACTCCCGACAGGCTTTGTTCCCATGACCACCCATAACACGCGCATGCTCATCCTCGGGTCGGGGCCGGCAGGACTGTCGGCGGCGATCTATGGCGCGCGCGCCGGGATGGCGCCGATCGTGGTGCAGGGGATCCAGCCCGGCGGACAGCTGACCACGACGACCGACGTCGAGAACTACCCCGGCTTCGCCGACGTCATCCAGGGCCCGTGGCTGATGGAGCAGATGCAGAAGCAGGCCGAGCATGTCGGCACGCGGCTGATGTGGGACACGATCGTCGAGGTCGACCTGTCGCAGCGGCCGTTCCGGCTGATCGGCGACGGCGGCGACGTCTATGAGGGCGAGGTGCTGGTGATCGCCACCGGCGCGCAGGCCAAGTGGCTCGGGCTCGAATCGGAAGAGGCGATGAAGGGCAAGGGCGTGTCGGCCTGCGCGACCTGCGACGGCTTCTTCTATCGCGGCAAGAAGGTGGCGGTGATCGGCGGCGGCAATACCGCGGTCGAGGAGGCGCTGTACCTGACCAACCACAGCGACGACGTGACGCTGATCCATCGCCGCGACACCCTGCGCGCCGAGCGTATCCTGCAGGAGCGGCTGCACGCGCATCCCAACGTCACGGTATTGTGGAACAAGGAAGTGCGCGAATTTGTCGATGGCGGCGGCAATGCCGGGCTGGTCGCGCTGACGCTGGAGGATACGGTGACCGGCGAGCATTCGCGGCTGGAGGTCGAGGGCGGCTTCGTCGCGATCGGCCATCACCCGGCGACCGAGCTGTTCCGCGGCCACCTCGCGCTGGATGACGACGGCTATATCGCGGTCGAGACCGGCTCGACCCGGACCAGCGTGCCGGGCGTGTTCGCGTGCGGCGACGTGGCGGACAAGGTGTACCGCCAGGCGGTGACCGCGGCGGGGACCGGGTGCATGGCAGCGCTCGACGCGGAGCGGTTCCTCGCGGCGGCAGAGTTCGAGGAGCTGGCCGAGGCGGCGGAATAGCCGCGCGAAGGCGCGAAGGCGCGAAGGCGCGAAGGTGTTCCGAGCGGGGTGGGTCGCGGCGCGTCGTGAGCGGCGCGGGGTATCTGCGGATGCAATGCTTCTGCGTCGTTGCGTTAAGCGGCCGGATCGACAGTCAGTAAACTCCTCCCCCGCCAGGGGGAGGTGGCGCGGCGCAGCCGTGACGGAGGGGGAGGTTAGCGCCGTCTTCGGTTGCGTGTCCTCCCCCTCCGTCATGCCTTCGGCATGCCACCTCCCCCTGGCGGGGGAGGAATTTTCTTGAAGTTCGAATGTCGATCCGCGCTAGATTTCGGCATCCGCCAGCGCGGCCAGCACGATGTCGTGGAGCTGGCGCTGGTCCGCCTCGCGGGCGAAGCTGTGCGAGGTGGTGTCGATCGCCTTTGCGGGCAGGTGGCGGGCGGCAGCGCGATAGGCCTGGGCGGTGGCGTCGCCGGTGGCGAGGAGGACCGTCGCGGCATTGCCCCAGCCTTCGATCGCGGTCACGACCTGCGCCGCCAAAGCGTGGGGCGGTTTGCTGGACGCTTTGCGCAAGCCGCGGATCGCCTTCAGCACGTCGATGCGGCCGGTGAGCAGCCGCGCCCATGCCTGCGGGCTGGTCAGGCGCTGGCGATAGGTGGCGCGGATCGCGGCGGCGGGGGGCAGGTCATCCGCCTCCTCGATCGTCCAGGGGTTGGCGAGCAGGAGGCGGTCGAGGCCGGCGGCGCGACCGAACAGCGCGAGCGTGCTCGCGGCGTCGCAATTGCCATAAGCGAGGATCGTCGTGAGCCGGGGCGCCTGCGCGCGGAAGGCGGTGGCGGCGGCGGCGAGGTCGTCGCTAGCCGACAGGTAGCCATGGTTCTCGCCGGTCGAATCGCCGATGCCGCGGCGGTCGTAGCGGAAGGCGGGATAGCCGCGCGCCGCGACCTCTGCGGCGAGCAGCGCCATCCCGCGGTGGGCGCCGCAGCGAATCTCGTTGCCGCCGGCGACGATCAGCAGGCCGACGCGACCCGGCGCGGCGTCGAGCGTGCCGATCAGCGTCTCGCCGGCGCAGGGAAAGGCGATCAGGCTTCGCATCGCGCCAGCCATTCGGCGATGTCGTCGGCCAGCGTGTCGGCAAGCGCGGGATCGTTGCCCGGTTCGCTGCGCCGCCATAGCGGGGCAGCATCGATGTGGCGGTCGGCTTCGGCGCGGTCGCTGGCGAGGCGGACGATGCGGCGGGGAATGCCGGGCTGATCGAACGGCACCGCGGTCGCCAGCGATACCAACAGGTCGGTCGGCAGCAGATTGCCGGCGATCTCCGCCCGAGCCGCGCCGGCGATCATCGTCGTGGCGTCGCCGACGTGCCCGGCGGCCCGCCACATGCGGTGCAGATCGCGGAGCAGCTCGTCGCCGGTCTGCGGCGCGAGATACCAGCGGCCGCTGTGCAGGGCGCAGACGTCGAGCAGCGCGCCGCTGCGGATGCCGAGGGCATATGTCCGACGGCCTTGCTCAAGGCAGCGATCGGTCACCGCTTCGAGGGCGCTGGCCATCCGCAGGATCGTGAGGTCCGTCAGCGACGCCATGCTCTCGCCCTGACCCGGTACGTCGGGCAGCACGCTGGCAATGCCGCGGGCGGCGAGCGCGCGCAGCAGCGTGACGGTGAAGGTGCGGGTGCGGTTGGCTTCCTCGAACAGCGGTAGCGCGGCGACGAGCAGCGGTCCCGCATCGAGGCCGAAGCGCAGCATCGCCTCGCGCCCGTCCGCCCAGTCGTAATGATCGATGCGCGGCGCCATGCCGCGCGACGCTAGACGAGCGCCTTGTTCGCCGCAAATTCGACGAGCGCGCCGAACGTCTCCAGCATCTCGCCGTCGACCTCGTCATCCTCGATCAGGATGCCGAGCCGGTCCTCGATCTCGGTGAGCACGCCGGCTACCGCCATCGAATCGAGTTCGGGCAGCGCGCCGAACAGCGGTGTCGTCGCGGTGAATCCCGCGACGCGGTCCGCGGAGAGGCCGAGCACGTCGCGCAGCACGGCGCGGACGGTGGTTTCGACGGTGTCATAGCCTTCGGGAAGCAAAGCGGCGGCCCTGGTCGGTTGCGGATCGTCGCCCGTTAGAGGCTGGGGCTGCATTCGGCAACGGGGTGGCGCTATGAGGGGCCATGCTGTCGCCCGATCCCACGCCGTTTCCGCTCGACCATCTGCTGCGCGGGGCGCCGCACGCGCCGGCGCTGATCGAGCGCGGGCGGACATGGTCGTTCGCCGAGGTAGAGGCGGCGGTGGCGAGTGCGGCCGGGTGGCTCGGCGGGCTCGGACTGGCGGCGGGCGAGCGGGTGGCGAGCTGGCTGCCCAAGACGGCGCTCGCCTGCGTGATGCCGCTGGCGGCGGCGCGGGCGGGACTAATTCACGTGCCGGTCAATCCGGCGCTGCGGCGCGCGCAGGTGGCGCATATCCTTGCCGACAGCGGCGCGGCGCTGCTGGTGACGCAGGCGGTGCGGGCGGCGACACTGGAGGCGGGCGACGTGCCGGCGGGCTGTCGGATCGTCGAAGAGGATGCGGTGCCGCTCGCCGGCGAGGGGCCGGGGCGGTCGAAGGGCGATCCGCAGGCGCTGGCGGCGATCCTCTACACCTCCGGCTCGACCGGGCGGCCGAAGGGGGTGATGCTCAGCCATGCCAATCTGTGGCTGGGCGCGGTGTCGGTGGCGCATTATCTGCGCATCGCCGCGGAGGACCGGGTGCTCGGCGTGCTGCCGCTGTCGTTCGATTATGGTCAGAACCAGTTGCTGTCGAGCTGGTACGCCGGGGCGGCGGTGGCGCCGCTCGATTATCTCAGCGCGCGCGACGTGGTGAAGGCGGTGGAGCGGGTCGGTGCGACGACGCTGGCCGGGGTGCCGCCCCTGTGGGTGCAGCTGCTGGATGTCGATTGGCCGGCGGCGACTGCGGCGCGGCTGCGGCGGCTGACCAACTCGGGCGGGGCGCTGACCGAGCGGCTGGTGCGGGGCCTTCGCTCGCGCTTTCCGGCCGCGGACCTGGTCGCGATGTACGGGCTGACCGAGGCGTTCCGGTCGACCTGGCTCGACCCGGCGCTGATCGACGCGCATCCGGATGCGATGGGGCGGGGGATCCCCTTCGCCGAGGTGATGGCGGTGCGCGCCGACGGGGTGCGGGCGGTGGGCGAGCCGGGCGAGCTGGTCCATGCCGGGCCACTGGTGGCGCAGGGCTATTGGCGCGACCCGGAGCGGACGGCGCAGCGCTTCCGGCCGGCGCCCGACTGGGCGGCGAGCGGCGGGCTGGCGGTCTGGTCGGGGGATACTGTGATCGAGGGGGCGGACGGGCTGTTCCGCTTCGTCGGGCGCGACGACGAGATGATCAAGAGTGCCGGCAACCGGATCAGCCCGCTCGAGATCGAGGAGGCGGTGCTCGCCGGCGGCGAGGCGCGCGAGGCGGTGGCGGTCGGCGTGCCCGATGCGCGGCTGGGGCAGGGGATCGTCGTGGTGCTGGCCGGTGATCCGGCGCAGGAGGAGGCGCTGCGCGCGCGGTTGCGCACGCTGCTGCCGAGCTTCATGCAGCCCGCGCATTACCTGTGGCACGACGATTTGCCGCGCAACGCCAATGGCAAACTGGATCGCGCCGCGATCCGCAACGAGGTGACGGCATGAAGCCGATGGGGCCCCTGCCGGCGGAGTTCGCCGGCCAGTCCGGCATGCTGACGATCGCGGGCACCGCGGCGGCGGACTGGGCCGCGGAGACGCCGGTGTTCGTCTATGATGCGGGCATCGTCGCCGCGCGGGTGAACCGGTTCCGTGCGGCGTTCCCGGGCATCGATCTCCATTATGCGATCAAGGCCAATCCCTTGCCGGCGCTGCTCACGCGGATCGCGCCGCTGGTCGACGGATTGGACGTCGCCTCGGGCGGCGAGCTGGAAACGGCGCTGGCGGTCAAGCCCGCGGCGGCGATCAGCTTTGCCGGCCCGGGCAAGCGCGATGCCGAGCTGATCGGCGCGATCCGCAGCGGCGCGACGCTCAACCTCGAATCGGAAGGCGAGGCGGAGCGGGCGTTGCGGCTCGGCGAGGACCTCGGCGTGGCGCCGCGGCTGGCGGTGCGGGTCAATCCCGATGTCGAGCTGCGCGGATCGGGCATGAAGATGGGCGGGCGGCCGTCGCCCTTCGGGGTCGATGCGCTGCGCGCGGCGGCGCTGGTGCGGCGGATCGTCGCCGCTGGCGCGGACTGGCGCGGCTTCCACATCTATGCGGGCAGCCAGGCGCTGGATGCCGGCGCGATCATCGAGACGCAGGCGGCGACGCTGGCGCTGGCGACGCGGCTGAGCGAGGAGGCGGGGGCGATGCCGCCGCTGGTCAACCTCGGCGGCGGGTTCGGCGTCCCCTATTTCGCGGGCGACGTGCCGCTCGACGTCGAGCGGGTCGGCGCGGCGCTGGCCGAGGCGCTGGCGGCGCGGACCGACGTGTTGCGGGCGGCGCGGTTCGCGATCGAATTGGGGCGGTGGCTGGTCGCCGAGGCGGGCGTCTACCTGACCCGCGTCGTCGATCGGAAGGAGAGCCAGGGCGAGACGTTCCTCGTCACCGACGGCGGGCTGAACCACCAGCTGGCGGCGAGCGGCAATTTCGGCACGGTGGTGCGGCGCAACTATCCGCTCGCGCTGGCGCGCGCCGTCGATGGGGCGGAGGCGGAGGCGGTGTCGGTGGTCGGGCCGCTGTGTACGCCGCTCGACCGGCTCGGCGACCGGATCGGCCTGCCGCGGGCGGAGCCGGGCGACGTGATCGCGGTGTTCCTCGCCGGCGCCTATGGCGCGTCGGCGAGCCCGGCGGGGTTCCTCGGCCATCCCGCGGCGGTGGAGATCGTCGCAGGCTAGGCGGCTGCGTCGCGCGGCAGCGGGGGCCATGCCGGCGCGGGCAGGAGTGTAGCCGGTTCCGGTGCTTAGCCGAAACAGCGGCAGAAAACCGTGCTTTTCTTCCGCGCGAGCCGGCGAAACCGGCCGCTCCGGCTATAATAGATCAATGCAGCAGCAGCGATCGTTTCCGGACGTGCCGACATGGCGGCGTCCATCTCCAGCCGGCGCGGTGACCGCCGGGCTGCATCCTCCGTGCGCGACGCGCCTCGCGGCGGAGCCCTGATCCTGCGCTGACGCCGTCCGCCGCGCCCCGTCCGGGGGCGGCGGTCGCCTGCGCCTGTCCTTTCGAGATTCGCGGCCATCCATTCGTACCGTGGCGCAGACTTCCGCGACTGCGTCCCAATCCCTAGGGGGGACCATGTACCGTTCTACCGTCCGGCTCACGTCGGCCGTTCTTGCGTTGGCTGCCGTTGCAGTCGCCTCGCCCGCGCTTGCGCGTGGCACGCCTGCCAAGGCTTCGGTCGGCATCACCGCCGGCACGCTGGGCGTCGGCCCGGAGGCGAGCGTCGCGCTCGGCAACCAGTTCGCGGTCCGCGGCAACGCGACCTTCCTCAACCTGTCGCGCGAGGTCGAGGCCGACGGGATCACCTACAGCGGCGAGGGCCGGTTCCGCTCGGTCGGGCTGATGGTCGACTATCACGTCGGTGGCAGCGGGTTCTTTGTGTCGGCGGGGGCGCGGCTCAACAAGAACCACGCGCATGCCTATGCGACGCCGACGACGTTCACCGAGATCGGCGACGACATCTATGCGCCGTTCGAGGTCGGCACGCTGCACGCGCAGGCCGATTTCAAGCCGATCGCACCGACGCTGTCGCTGGGATATGCCGGGCACCTGACCAAGGGGCTCAAGCTGGGCATCGAGGCCGGTGCGATGTTCCAGGGCGGGCTGCGGGCGAAATCGCTGACCGCGAGCAACGGCGGTGTCGATCCCGAGGATCTCGAGATCGAGCGGCGGAACCTGGAGGAGGATGCCGAGTCGTATAAGGTCTATCCGATCCTGCAGCTGACCGCGGGCTATCACTTCTGATCCGGGTCGCCCCTTCTCCGCGCCGCGGGGGAGGGGCGATGGTCGCACCCCCAGCGGCCGCGTCGTCGGTGCCGGCCGAGGCAGGTGCGCGCGCGGTCAGCGCAGGACGATCTCCGCCGACAATGTACGCGCCGGCAGCGTCGCGGACGTGTCCTGCACCGTCAGCGTCGTGCCGGACGGCAGCGGGCCGAGATGATAGGTCGTCTCGATGCCGGTGGCGCTGTCGCCGGGGTGGCAGGCGCCGGCCGTGACCGCGGTGCCGCAGAGCAGGCGCTGGCTCGACTCCGCAGCGGTGACGACGCCGTCGACCCGGAGCAGGCGGGCGCGGCCGATACCCTTTTCCAGAACCACCAGGGTGACCGGTCCGCTGTGGCGGCGCAGGGTCTGCTGCTGGTCCGGTGCGATCCGTTCGGACTGGGTCATCGAACTGACCGCGGCGATGCGCAGCTCGGTCAGCGGTGGCGCCGACTGTGCCGAAACGGGATTGGCGACGGTGAACATGGCGGTCACCAAAAGCAGCGCACGGATCATCGCTTCATGATAACGCAGGCCGGCGGCCTTGGGGAGGGCGCTCGGATGTTCGCGAAATCGTTGAATTAGCGTTCCTAACGCTATCTTCACGTCTCCCGCCCCATGGCGTGCCGCACGCGCCCGCCTTGCGATGCGACCGTGCGTCTGGGGGTCAGGAGAAGATTATGCGTTCCGGTGTTCCCGTCCGTGTCCTGCTCGCCGTCGGTGCCGCGGCGTCGGTGCTTGGCGGCTGCGCGAGCAGCGCCAGCGGACCGGCGCTGCCGCCCGCGACCTATGTCGCGAGCAAGGAGCAGCCCGGCGAGGAATATGTCATCGGGCCGCTCGACCAGCTCAACGTCTTCGTGTGGCGCAATCCGGAACTGTCGGCGAAGGTGCAGGTGCGCCCCGACGGCCGCATCACCACGCCGCTGATCAACGACATGCCCGCGGTCGGCAAGACCCCATCGGTGCTTGCCGCCGACATGAAGCAGGCGCTGGGCCAATATGTGAAGGACCCGATCGTCTCGGTGATCGTCGAGAATTTCTCGGGTACGTACAGCCAGCAGGTGCGGATCATCGGCGCGACCGAAAAGCCCGCCTCGATCCCCTATCGCGCCAACATGACGCTGCTCGACGCGATGATCGCGGTCGGCGGGCTCAACCAATTTGCCGCGGGCAACAAGGCCAAGCTGGTCCGGCACGACCGCAAGGCCGGGGCGCAGCAGGAGTATAAGCTGGCGATCGCCGATCTGCTGAAGAAGGGCGATTCGCGCGCCAACGTCAGTCTGCAACCGGGCGATGTGATCATCATCCCCGAGTCGATGTTCTGAGCATGGCCGGGTCTGTCCTGCTTGCCTTCGGCCGCAGACCGGCGGAGGCCGCGCGGCTCGCCGTGCTGCGCCGCGGACGGTGCGGCGTGGCGGCGTTCGCGTTCGACCGGGCCATCGCGCGATGAACGGCCTGTACGACGAGGCGCGGCTGGCGCTGCATGCGATCTGGACGCGGCGCTGGCTGGCGCTGGCGGTGGCGTGGGGCGTGTGCGTCGCCGGCTGGTTCGTCGTGAGCCAGATGCCGAGCCGCTACGAATCGCGCGCGCGCGTCTTCGTGCAGATGCAGTCGATCCTGCCCGCCTCGATGGATGCGCCGGCGCAGACGCAGCAGAAGGACGTCGACACGATCCGCCAGACGCTGATCAGCGCGGTCAATCTGGAGAAGGTGGTGCGCGGCACCGATCTGGCGCAGACGGTGTCGAGCGATCGCGACGTCGCCGATCGCGTCGCCGGCCTCGCCAATGCGATCAAGGTCGACAGCCAGCAGGACAATCTGTTCCAGATCACGACGACCGCCGCGAGCCCGAAGCTGGCGCGGGCGATCACCCAGAAGCTGATCGACATCTTCGTCGAGCAGAATCTGGGCCGCGACCGCAACCAGACGACGCAGAGCCTGGACTTCCTCAACAAGCAGCTCGACCAGTTGCAGAAGCAGCTTGCCGATGCCGACGCCAAGCGCGCGGACTTCCAGACGCGCTACCTCGGCGCGCTGCCCGGCACCGGATCGGTGAGCGACCGGATCGGCGCATCGCGCAGCCAGATGGCGCAGGTCGACAGCGACCTCGCCGCGGCGCAGTCGAGCCTCGCCGCGGTACAGGGCCAGATGGCGGGCACGCCGGCGACGATCCCCGGCGCGAACGGCGCATCGGCGGGGCCGGCGCGTGCCGCGCTCAACGCGATCCAGGGCCAGCTCGCCGATGCGCGCGCGCGTGGCTACACCGATCAGCATCCCGACGTGGTGGCGCTCAAGCGGCAGCTTGCGGCGGCGCAGGCGACCGCGCGCGGCGAGCCGATGGGCGGCGGCAGCGCCGGCACGCCCAATCCGCTGTACCTCTCGCTCCAGTCGATGGTGGCGGACAAGCAGTCGGCGGTGGCGGCGCTCCGGATGCGCAAGGCGCAGTTGCAGGGCGATCTCGAACAGCTCAACGCCAAATTGTCGGGCGATCCCGAAGTAGCGGCGGAGCAGGGCCAGATCGATCGCGACTATCAGGTGCTCAAGGACCAATATGACCAGCTGCTGACCCAGCGGCAGCAGATCGCGCTGCGCGGCCAGGCGCAGACGCAGACCGACACCGTCAAATTCTCGGTCATCGACCCGCCGACGATGCCGCGCGCGCCGACCGCGCCCAACCGGATGCTGCTGCTCACCGGCGTGCTGATCGCCGGGCTGGCGGCGGGCATCGGCGCCGCCTTCGCGCTCGGCCAGCTGCGCGCGACCTTCGCGACCGGGCCGCGGCTGGAGAAGGCGACGGGCATGCCGGTGATCGGGTCGATCGGTGAGGTGGTGACCCGCGTCCAGTCTGAACACCGCGCCAAACGGCTCAAGCTGTTCCTGGGCGGCACCGCCGGGCTGGTCGCGGCCTATGTGCTGCTGCTCGGCGTCGAAGTGCTGCAACGGGGGATGGCGGCATGAGCGGGCTGCGACAGGACGACGGGATGACGCAGGCACCGGATCAGGGCGAATCGCTGCTGGAGCGCGCCGCGCGCGTCTATGATTTCGGCTCGCACCTGCGCCGGCGGACGCCGCTGCCGGACCTGGCGGCGCCCGAGGCGGTGGCACCGCCGCCGCCGCCGGTCGATACGTGGGACGCGGCCGATCCGGCCGCCGATCCGACCTTCCTCGCCATCCCCGCGGAATTGCGTGCACCGGTCGGGCAGGAGCTGCCCGCAGCCTTCTACGACACGCCCGAGCTGACCGATATCGCCGGGATCGACCGCGGCATGCTCGCCGAGGCGGGGATGATCGTGCCGGGCGCGCCGGTCGGGCCACTCGCCGAGGAATTCCGGCTGATCAAGCGGCAATTGCTGATCACTCGCGAACGCATCGCACGCGCCGGACGCGGCGCCGCGGAGGCGCGCGACAAGGCGCGCACCGCGCTGATCTGTTCGGCGCGGCCGGGCGACGGCAAGACCTTCTGCGCGGTCAACCTGGCGCTGTCGATGGCGGCGGAGCGGGATACCGAGGTGCTGCTGGTCGATGCCGATTTCGCCAAGCCAGACGTGCTCGCGCAGCTCGGCCTTGCCGAACAGCCGGGGCTGCTCGACGCGCTTGCCGACAGCCGGATCGATGTCGAGAGCCTGGTGATCCGTACCGACGTCGGCGGCCTGTCGATCCTGCCCGCCGGGACCAAGACCGCGACCGATACCGAATTGCTCGCCTCGGCGCGGACGCGCGACGTGCTGGCGCGGCTGCTGGAAGCCAATCCACGCCGCATCATCCTGTTCGATTCGCCGCCCGCGCTGGCGGCGTCGCCCGCGGCGGTGCTGGCGATGCTGGTCGGGCAGGTGGTGCTGGTGGTGCGGGCCGATCGCACGCCCGAAAGCGAACTGCGCGAGGCGGTGCAGCGGCTCGACGGCTGCGACGAGATCGCGCTGGTGCTCAACGCGGTGTCGTTCGTGCCCGGCGGGCACCGCTACGGCACTTATTACGGGCAGGAGCCCGGCAAGTGATACGGACGCTGTCGGTCGGACTGGCGGCGGGTGCGCTGGTCGCGGCCGGCGGCGCGGCGGCGCAGAGCCGGCAGTTGAGAGCGGTGCCCTATATCGAGCTGGGGCAGGTGCTCGATGCCGACCTCAATTCCGGCGACGTGCTGACCTATTCGACGATCGCGGCGGGGATCGACGTGGCGGCGAGCAGCGCGCGCCTCACCGGGCAATTGTCCTATCGCTACGAGCGGCGCATCGCCTGGGACGACCGGGTCGGCGACGACGCCATTCACACCGGCCTCGCCCGCGTCTCGGCGCAGGTCGCGCGCGGGCTGACGCTGGAGGGGGGCGGCATCGCGACGCGCAGCCGGTCCGACATCCGCGGCGCGGCGCCCGGCGTGCTGGTCGGCAACGTCGACAATATCAGCCAGGTCTATGCGGTGTACGGCGGCCCCCGCTATGCGACGCAGGCCGGGCCGGTGGCGATCGCGGCGAGCTATCAGGCGGGCTATACCAAGGTCGAGACGCCGAGCTTCACCGGCCTGGCGGCCGGGCAGCCGCGGCTGGATTATTACGACGATTCGTTCGGTCAGGCGGTGGGCGCCAGTGCCAGCGTCCGGCCGGGGCAGGTGCTGCCGGTCGGCCTGACCGCGAGTGGCGGCTGGGAACGTGAGGATGCCGGGCAGCTCGACGGCCGCTACCAGAGCTGGCGGGTGCGCGGCGACGTGCTGGCGCCGGTCTCGCCCTATGTCGCCCTGACTGCGGGGATCGGCTACGAGCGGGTCGAGACGAGCAGCCGCGCCGCGCTCCGCGACGCCGCGGGCGGCCCGCTGGTCGACCGCGACGGGCGGTTCGTCACCGATCCGGCGGCGCCGCGCCAGATCGCCTATCGCACCGATGGCGTCTATTACGACGCCGGCGTGGTGTGGCGCCCGAACCGGCGGCTGTCGGCGGAGGCGCGGGTCGGCGAGCGTTACGGTTCGCTGAGCTATACCGGATTGCTCACCTATCAGGCGTCGGAGCAGGTCGGCTTTGCCGCCGACGTCTATGACAGCGTCACCACCTTCGGCCGGCAGTTGCGTACCGGGCTTGCCAACCTGCCGACCAGCTTTCTGTCGGCGCGCGACGCCTTCACCCAGCAATATAACGGCTGCATCTTCTCGACGAGCGGATCGACGCCGGGCGGCTGCCTCAACGACGTGTTCCAGTCGATCTCGACCGCGAGCTATCGCGCGCGCGGGCTCGATGCGGTGCTGTCGATCACGCGCGGGCGGTCCACCTTCGGCGGCGGGGTCGGCTATGCCAGTCGCAAGCTGTTCGACCGGGAGGCGGTGCCGGGCGTGACGCTGTACGGGGTCGAGGACCAGAGCGCCTATGGCCAGCTGTTCTTCAACCGGACGCTGACCGCGCTGTCGACGTTCAATGCCAATCTGTTCGTCAATTACTATGAATCGGGCATCGCGCGGACCGCGGGCCTCTGGTCCTATGGCGGTACGGCGAGCTATGGTCGCAGTTTCGGACGGATCACCACCACGGCGAGCGCGGGCGTTTACGCCTTCGATACCGGCGACGTGGATACCGCTTGGTCGGCGCAGGCACTGCTTGCCGCGCGCTACTCGTTCTAAGGGCATCGGCATATGTACGACGCGCATTTCGGATTATCGGGGCGGCCGTTCCAGCTGACGCCCGACGCGCGCTTCTGGTATGAGACGGCGACGCATCGCAAGGCAATGGCCTATCTCGGCTATGGCCTGGCGCAGGGCGAGGGTTTCGTCGTCGTCACCGGCGATATCGGCGCGGGCAAGACGACGCTGGTTGGCCACCTGACCGCGCAGGTCGATCCCGCGGCGCTCAACGTCATCACCATCGTCTCGACCGCGATCCCCGCCGACGACCTGCTGCGCATTGTCGCGACCGGGCTGGGCGTCGATCCGCAGGGGCTGGCCAAGGCGCAGCTGCTGACCGCGATCGAACGCGGCCTGCACGCGGTGGCGCGGTCGGGGCGGCGGACGCTGCTGATCGTCGACGAGGCGCAGGCGCTGCCGATCGACTCGCTCGAAGAATTGCGCATGCTGTCCAACTTCCAGGCCGGCGGCCATGCGCTGTTGCAGATCCTGCTGCTCGGCCAGCCCGAATTCCGCGAGCGGCTGCACGGCTCGGACCGGCTGGAGCAATTGCGCCAGCGGGTGATCGCCATCCATCACCTCGACCCGATGGAGGCGCATGAGGTCGCCGACTATATCGCGCACCGGCTGTCGGTGGTCGGCTGGCAGGGGCGGCCCGACTTCGCCGCGGATGCCTTTGCGGCGCTGTACGAAGGATCGGGCGGCGTGCCGCGGCGGCTCAACCAGCTGGCCGGGCGGGTGATGCTGCACGCCGCGGTCGAGGGGCTGGGGATCATCGACGGTCCCGTCGTGCGCCAGGTGCTCGGCGACCTCAACGGCGATCTGCCGATGCAGGCCAACGAACCGGCGGCGATCGCGCCGGAGCCGGTCGCGGTCGAGGCGGATAGCTCGGTGCGACGCTTCGTGCCGCGCGCCGCTCCCACGGCCCCCGCCGCGCCGGAACCCGATGCGGAGCACAGGGCGCAACCCCTGCCGGCTGCGGTCGAGGCGCGCATCGCCGCGCTGGAGGCACGGGTCAATCAGCAGGAGGGCGCGCTGCGGCGGGTGCTGACGCTGCTGGTCGACTGGGTCGAGGCGGATCGTCAGGAGGCGGCGGTCGCCTCGGCGGCGATGGCGGCGGGCGCGGCCGAAATCCGCGAGGATCATGTGCCGATCCGTCCTCCGGCGGCGTGGGACCATGCCGCGTAGCGCGGTGCGCAACGGCCTGTCGGTCGACGTCGAGGAATGGTTTCAGGTCGGCGCGTTCGAACGCGTCATCGCCAAGGACGACTGGGACACGATCGCAAGCCGCGTCGAGGCGAATACCGGCGCGGTGCTCGACCTGTTCGCGGAAAGCGGTGTCCACGCGACCTTCTTCACGCTCGGCTGGGTCGCGGCGCGCCATCCGCGGCTGATCCGGCGGATCGTGGATGCGGGCCATGAGATCGCCAGCCACGGCTGGGACCATCAGCGCGTGTTCACCATGGATGCGGCGGCGTTCCGCGCCGATCTGGCGCGGGCGCGGATCGCGCTGGAGGATGCCGGCGGCCAGCGGGTGACCGGCTATCGCGCGCCGAGCTTTTCGATCGACACGCGCAACCTGTGGGCGTTCAACGAGCTGGCGGAGGCAGGCTATGCCTATTCGTCGAGCGTCGCGCCGGTGGCGCACGACCATTATGGCTGGCGCGATGCGCCGCGCTATGCGTTCCGGCCGCTGACCGACGCGCCGCTGGTCGAACTGCCGGTGACGGTGGCGAAGGTCGGCGGCCGGCATCTGGCGACGGGCGGTGGTTTCTTCCGGCTGCTGCCGGCGGCGCTGACCGACCTTGCGGTGCGGCAGGTCAACGCCGACGGACATGCCGGCATCTTCTATTTCCACCCGTGGGAGGTCGACCCGGCACAGCCGCGGGTGCGGCAGGCGCCGCTGCGATCCAAGGTGCGGCATTATGCGCGGCTTGGGGCGATGGCGGGCAAGCTGCGCGGGCTGATCGCGCGGCACGACTGGGGGCGGGTGGATACGGTGGTGGCGCGCGAGGCGGCGCTGCTGTCGTGACGCCGCTGGCGGTGCGCGAGGTCGACCTGTGCGATAGGCGCGAGAGCGCGGCGATCGACGACGTCGTGCGCCGGACCGCGGGCGCGACGCCCTTTCACCTCACCGCGTGGAGCCGGGCGGTCGAGCGCGGCTGCGGACAGCGCGCGCGCTATCTGGTCGCCGAGCGTGGCGGCGCGATCGTCGGCATGCTGCCGCTGACCGCGATGCGTTCGCCGCTGTTCGGCAAGGCGCTGGTGTCGACCGGCTTCGGCGTCGATGGCGGCGTGCTCGGCGAGGGCGTCGAGGCGCTCGGTGCGGCGGCCTGGGCGCTGGCGCAGCGGATCGGCTGTCCCGGCGTCGAGCTGCGCGGCGGCCCGGCACCGGCGGGATGGGAGACGGACGACACCGCCTATCTGGGCTTCGCGCGCGATCTGGCGGCCGACGACGATGCCGAACTGCTCGCGGTGCCGCGCAAGCAGCGTGCCGAGGTGCGGCGGGCGCTCGGCTTCGACCTGACCGTGGAGACGGGCGGGGCGGCGCTGCTGCGCGATCATTACCGCGTCTATGCCGAATCGGTGCGCAACCTCGGCACGCCGGTGTTTCCGGCGCGGCTGTTCCGCTGCGTGGCGGAGACGATGGATGCCGACGTGCTGACCGTGCGGCATGAGGGGCGGGCGGTGGCGAGCGTGCTGAGCCTGTATTTCCAGGGCACCGTCTTTCCCTATTGGGGCGGCGGGACGGCGGCGGCGCGCGGGCTGCGCGCCAACGACCGGATGTATTTCGCGCTGATGGGCCATGCCCGCGCGCGGGGCTGTACCCGGTTCGACTTCGGTCGGTCGAAGACGGGGACGGGGGCGGCGGCGTTCAAGAAGAATTGGGGCTTTGCCGGCGTGCCGCGGCTCTACGCCACGCGCAGCGAGGGGCCGAGCCGCGCGGTCAATCCGCTCAACCCCAAATATGCGCTGATGGTGCGGACGTGGCAGCGGCTGCCGCTGCCGGTCGCCAATGCGCTGGGGCCATGGATTTCGCGCGGTCTGGGGTGATGGAGCTGCTGTTCCTCGCTCATCGCGCGCCCTTTCCGCCCGATCGCGGCGACAAGATCCGCAGCTATCACGTGCTACGCCGCCTGATGACGCGGGCGCGGGTGCATCTGGTGGCGTTCGGGGAGGGCGAGGCGGACTGCGATGTGCCGCCCGAGCTGGCCGAGGGGCTGGCGAGCGTGTCGATCGTGCGGCGGCGCAAGCCGCAGGCGCTGGCGGCGGCCGAGGCGCTGGCGCGTGGCCTGCCGGTGTCGCTGACCGCCTTCGCGTCGGCCGGGATGCGGCGGGCGGTGGCGGCGGTGAAGGCCGATGCGGTCTACTGTTTCTCGGGGCAGATGGCGCAATATCTGCCGGCGGACGTGCCGGCGGTGATGGATTTCGTCGATGTGGATTCGGCCAAGTTCGCCGGCTTCGCCGAGGCGGGATCGGTGCCGATGCGGTGGATGATGCGCCGCGAGGCGCGGCTGCTCGGCGCGTTCGAGCGGCGGGTGGCGGCGCGCGTCTCGGCGAGCCTGTTCGTCAGCGCGGCGGAGGCGGCGCTGTTCCGTGGGGGCGGAGCGACCGGGCGGATCGTCGCGGTGGACAACGGCATCGATGCCGCGGCGTTCGATCCGGCTGCGGTGGCCTACAGCGTCACGCCGGACTCGTTCCGGGGTCCACCCGTCCACGGGGGAACGGCCGCAGATCATGGGCCGCTCTCCTCGCCGCGCAGTGGACCCCGGAACGAGTCCGGGGTGACGGGAGGATTGGGGGGCGGGGCCGGGCCTTACCGGCCGCTGATCGTTTTTACCGGGCAGATGGATTACCGCCCCAACATCGAGGCCGTCAGCTGGTTCGCCCGCGACATCCTGCCGGCCTTGCGCGCGCGCTATCCCGGCCTGCGGTTCGCGATCGTCGGGCGCGCTCCGACGGCGGCGGTGCAGGCGCTGGTCTCCGACGCCGTGATCGTCACCGGCGCGGTCGACGACGTGCGGCCGTGGCTCGCGGCGGCAGACGTGTGCGTCGCGCCGCTGCGGCTGGCGCGCGGCATCCAGAACAAGGTGCTCGAGGCGATGGCGATGGCGCGGCCGGTGGTCGCCTCGGTCGCGGCGGCGGAGGGGATCGATCATGGCGGCACGCTGCGTGTCGCCGACGATGCCGCGGCGCACGTCGCGGCGATTGCGGCGCTGCTCGACGATCCCCGCGCGGCGGCGGCGCTCGGTGCTGCGGCGCGGGCGCGGGTGATCGCGCGCTACGATTGGGCGGCGCGGCTGGCGCCGCTCGACGCGCTGCTGGGGCTGGCATGACCGCCGCACAGTGGCGACGGCACGCCATCGGGCTGGCGATTGCGGCGGCGGCGATCCTGCTGCTGTTCCGCGACGATGTCGTGCGGCTGGTCTCGATCTGGTGGACGAGCACGACCTTCGGCCATTGCCTCTTCATTCCGCCGGTGATCGGCTGGCTGGTCTGGCAGCGGCGGCGCGAACTGGCGGTGCTGATGCCGGTGGCGTGGTGGCCGGGGCTGGCGCTGGTCGCGCTCGGCGGCATCGGCTGGCTGATGGGCGACGCGGGGTCGGTCAGCTTCGCGCGGCAATTGGGGCTGATCGTCATGCTGCAGGGCGCGGTGGTGACGTTGCTCGGGCCGCAGGTGGCGCGCGGGCTCGCCTTTCCGCTGGGCTATGCGCTGTTCCTCGTCCCGTTCGGCGAGGAACTGGAGCCGGCGTTGCAGGCAGTGACGGTGCGGATGGTGATGCCGCTGCTGCATCTGTTCGGCGTGCCGGCAAGTTCGAACGGCGTGCTGATCCATGCCGGCCGATACTGGTTCGAGGTGGCGGAGGCGTGTTCGGGCGCCAAGTTCGTCATCGCCATGCTGGCCTTCGGCGTGCTGGTCGCCAACGTCTGTTTCGTGTCGTGGCGGCGGCGTGCGTGGTTCCTGCTGGCGGCGCTGGTCGTGCCGGTGCTCGCCAACGGCGTGCGGGCGTTCGGCACGATCTATGCCGCGCATCTCACCAGCGTCGAGGCGGCGACGGGCGTCGACCATATCGTCTACGGCTGGCTGTTCTTCGGACTGGTGATGGCGGCGGTGCTCGCGATCGGCTGGCGTTGGTTCGATCGACCGCCCGATGCGCCGGCGTTCGATCCCGTCGCGCTGCCGCCGGTGCGCGGCGGGCGCGTCGGCCTGCCGCTCGCGGTGCTGCTGACCGTGGCGATGGCCGGCGTGTGGCCGGCGTGGAGCGCAGCGATCGCGCATCGCGCGACGCCGCTGCCGGGCCATATCGACCTGCCGCAGGTGGCGGGCTGGACGCGCGCGCCGCTCAGCCCGCGGGCACCGTGGCAGCCTTATTATCCCGGCGCGGACCACAGCCTGTTCGGGCGCTATGCGGCGGGCGGGGCGGAGGTCGACCTCGCCATCGCGGTCTTCGGCGCGCAGGGCGAGGGGCACAAGATCGGTGCGTTCGGCACCGGCGCGCTGCGCGAGGAGGACCGCTGGCTGCGCGTCGCCGACGACGCGCCGATCGCCGGCGGCAAGGCGATGCGGATCACCGCCGCCGGGCCGGTGGAGCGTGTCGTCGCGACATGGTACGTCGTCGGCGACACGGTAACATCGGACGAACGCGTGGTGAAGATCGAGACGATGAAGGCGAAGCTGCTCGGCGGCCCGCAGCGCGCGGTGGCGATCCATCTGTCGGCGGAGGTCGTGCCCGGCCGCGATGCGCGCGCCGACATCGCCGCCTTCGCGGCGGCGCTGGGGTCGATCGAGCGGCTCGGCAACGCTGCGGCCGGCCTGCGCTGATGTGCGGCATCGCGGGGATTTTCCATCCGGGCACGCCCAAGCCGGTCGACCCGTCGCGGATCGCGGCGATGATCGCGGCGCAGGCGCATCGCGGTCCCGACGGCGAGGGGATCTGGACCGCACCCGGCGTGGGGCTTGGCCATCGCCGGCTGTCAATCATCGATCTGGAGGGATCGCCCCAGCCGATGCAGGCGGGCGCGCTGACCGTCACCTATAACGGCGAGATCTACAATTTCGCCGCGCTGCGCGACGAGCTGGAGCGCAAGGGCGCGCGCTTCGTCACCGGCGGCGATACCGAGGTGCTGCTGCACGGCTGGCGGGCGTGGGGGCCGGCGCTCCTCGACCGGCTCAACGGCATGTTCGCCTTCGCGCTGCACGATGCCGATACCGGCAGTCTGTTCCTGGCGCGCGATCGCATGGGGGTGAAGCCGCTCCATTACGTCGAACTGTCCGACGGCAGCCTCGCCTTCGCGTCCGAGCTGAAGGGGCTGCTGGCGCATCCGCTGCTGCGCCGGGCGCCGGACGTGACCGCGGTCGAGGACTTCCTGGCGTTCGGCTATGTCCCCGACGATGCCTGCCTCGTCGCCGGGGTGCGCAAGCTGCCCGCCGGCCATTTCCTGCTCGTGCAGCGCTGGCAGGGGGTACCGCGGCCGCGGCGCTGGTGGAGCCTCAGCTTCGCCGATCGCGCGAGCGGCTCGGCCAAGGCGCTGGGCGAGGAGCTGCTGGCGAAGATGCGCGACGGGGTGCGCAGCCGGATGGTCGCCGACGTACCGCTCGGCGCCTTCCTGTCGGGCGGGGTCGACAGTTCGGCGGTGGTCGCGCTGATGGCCGAGGCGAGCAAGGCGGCGGTCAAGACCTGCACGATCGGCTTCGACGAGGCGGGGCATGACGAGCGCGCGCATGCCGCGGCGGTGGCGCGGCGGTTCGCCACCGACCATCACGTACAGGTGGTGCGACCCGACGACGTCACGCTGATCGATACGCTGGTCCATCATTTCGACGAGCCGTTCGCCGATGCCAGCGCGCTGGCCACCTATCAGGTCGCCGCGCTGGCACGCAAAAGCGTGACGGTGGCGCTGTCGGGCGACGGCGCCGACGAGATGCTGGCGGGCTATCGCCGCTACAGGTTCCAGGCGGCGGAGGAGCGGGTGCGCGCGCTGTTGCCCGACCGCTGGCGCCGCGCCGCGTTCGGTACGCTCGGCCGCTATTATCCCAAGGCCGACTGGGCGCCGCGGCCGCTGCGCGCCAAGGCGACGCTGCTGGCGCTCGGCGCGGATGGCGACGAGGCCTATGCCCGCGCCGTCGGAGTGACCGCGCCGGAGTTGCGCGCGCGGTTGCTGAGCAGCGAGGCGCGGCGGGTGCTCGGCGGCCACCGTGCCGAGGACCGGTACGTGGCGGCGATGCGCGCGGCGCCGGCGCGCGATGCGATCGATCGCGCGCAATATGCCGACATGATGATCTGGCTGCCGGGCGACATCCTGACCAAGGTCGACCGGACCAGCATGGCGGTCGGGCTGGAGGCACGCGAGCCGCTGCTCGACCATCGGCTGGTTGAGTTCAGCGCGACGCTGCCGCTCGGCATGCGGCTGCATCGCGGCGAGGGCAAATGGCTGATGAAGCGCAGCCTCGAACGCTATCTGCCGCGCGATATCCTCTACCGGCCCAAGATGGGCTTCGTGACGCCGGTCAGCGCGTGGTTCCGCGGCGCGCTGGCGGCCGAGGCGGAGGGGCTGGCCCGGTCGCGGACGCTGGTCGAGAGCGGCTGGCTCGACATGGCGCAGGTCGCCAAGCTCGCCGACGCGCATCGCAGCGGCCGCGCCGACCATGGCCGGACCTTGTGGCAGTTGCTGATGCTGGAGCGGAGCGCCAAGCGCCTGTTCGGCTAGGCCCGGCGCTGGCGGGTCGGGGCGGGCCGGGGGCGGCTAGCGCAATTTGGCGATCGACAGATTGTCCGCCTTGGCGCGCTCCTTGGTCGATTCTTCGCTGCGCTTGAGCGCCTTGGCGATCGCCTTGAGCGCCATGCCCTTCTTGGCGAGCAGGTGGAGTTTCTGGATCTCGTCCTGCGTCCACGGCTGGCGGTGGCGCTCGAATAGCTCTCCCTTCGCCATCAGAGCACCGCCAGAGCGGCGTGGAGCGTGAGCGCGGCAAGCGCGATGCTGGAAGCGATGAAGAGCATGAAGCGGGGCCCTACCTTGTTCGTGGTCGCCTGTACCAGCGAATGTATCACGCGCAGAGCGACATAGGTCCAGGCGATCACGACATTGGGCCCGTCGCCGGTGCCGGTCAGCGCGATGACGGCGCAGATCGCGTAGAACAGCGTCGGCTGTTCCATCAGATGATTGTAATTGTGCGCTTTCCACTGAACGTGCGGGGGCAGGCCGCGATCGGCGTCGGACGCCTTGGTGCCGACGAGCGTGCGAAGGTCGATACCGGCCGCCTTCATCGCCGGGAGGCGGGTGACAATCATCCACACCTGCATGACCAGCGTCCAGGCGACGAGCGCCACCATCGGACGGAGGATGTCGCTGTGCATGAGGTCAGTTGCTCGTCGTGATTTGGTGAACGAAGCGAAGCGGCGTGGCGGTCGTTCCCGCGGCAAGCTTGTCGACATCGGTGACCTGTTGATCGATCACCATCAGCAGTTCGCCGCCGCCCGCCGGGAGTGGGCGATGCTGGACCTGGGCGTGCATGTGAATGCCGCCGCGATCCGCGTCCTTTGCAGGCTGGCTCACGAAGCCGCGATGGGAGGCGACGAACGTCTCGACTACGGCATCATAGGGTGCAAGGTCGAGTTTGCCGGAGTTCGGGCGCGACGCACGGACCGAGCAGGCGTGGTACGGCGGTAGTTCGAGCAGGACGGTGAATGTCTGGTCGCCATCCGAGATGGTCCAGCCACGACCGGGATCGGCGCCGAGCGAAATCCTCAACTCGTCTGCCGCGAGCGGCGTGGCACCCTTGCGCGCCATGAGGGCATCCAATTCGGTATCGATCGGAAAGGTTTTCAGGCAGGCCTCTTCATAGAGTGCCGCCATATGTGCGACGTCAGTCGCGGCCAGAGCGGATCCGTCATGCGCCGGCAAGAGCAGCGCCGCCAGTAGCATCAGCATAGTTGACCCCCTTCTTTAAGGGAGTGTGGCGCGCGATATGCCGGGCGTACAGCGGATAATGTACGACGCCCTCTACAAAAGGGGCGGAGTTTCCTCCGCCCCTCGTCGCTTACTTGTCGAAGATCGCGCCCCAGCGGTGGACGGGGCGGTCCTTCCACAGGCCGCGGTGGTAGGCGTCCGAGGCGAGCAGCGGCATCACCGAACCCGCTTCGGCGAAGACCATCTGCTCGATGCCGGTGTTGACCTTGCCCCAGCTCGCCGCTTCCTGCAGCGTCGAGGACGAGCAGGCGCCGTCACGCACGTCGGCAACGGTGATCTGCACGGCATACTTGTGGACCTGGACATCGTCGTGGCCGAGGATTTCGGCGCAGACGACGGTGTCCTGGATGAAGTTCTTCGGCACGCCGCCACCAATCATCAGCAGGCCGGTGGTGCCCGCCTGGATCTTGATCTCGGTCAGCTCGCGGAAGTCCGCCACCGCGTCGATCATCAGATACGGACGGCCTTCCTTCGCCGCATCGACCTGATGCTTGACGAGGCCGAAGCCCGCCGACGAATCGACGAACGCCGGGCAGAAGATCGGCACGTCATGCTCATAGGCGAGCTTGACGAGGCTGTTGTCCTTCTTGCCGTGCTCGACGAGATACTTGCCCATCTCGCGGATGAAGGCGCGGCTCGAATAGGCGCGGGGTTCTAGCGACTCGGCGATCTCGAAGATCGTGTGGTCGACGTTCTGGAGCGCTTCCTCGTCGATATAGGTGTCGTAGATGCGGTCGATGTAGAGCGAGCGCAGCGTGTCGTCGTCGGGGATCTCGAGCGCCTGATAGTGCTTGTGGCCGAGGCCCTCGAAGAAATCCATGTCGACGATGGTCGCGCCGGTCGCGACGATGCCGTCGACCATGTTGTTGCGCACCAGCTCGGCATACAGGTCCATGCAGCCGCCGGCCGAGGTCGACCCGGCGATGACGAGGAAGATCGAGCAATCCTTGTCGGCCAGCATCTGGTTGTAGATGTTGGTCGCGCGGCCGAGGTCGCGGCTGGTGAAGCTCATGTCGGCCATCGCGTCGACGATCGGGCGCGCGTCGAAGCTCTTGATGTCGATGTGCTTGACCTGCTTCGACAGCAGCTCGGCCTTGCGGTTGTCGTTGATCGGCGCGTTGGCGCCTGCGGTCTTGTTCAGCGTGTCGGTCATGGTTCGCCTTTGGCTATCCAGCCGTCGTCGTTCAACATTGGGGACGCGGAAACCCAGGGCCGCCCCTCCCGCCGAGGCGGGAGGAGGGAAGACAAGCAGGTAAAACGCTGAGGTTACAGCTTTACGACGTTGGTCGTGCGGACCTCTGCAATATCGTCATCGAGATAGACCGAGAGCATCGGTTCGTCGGTCGCCTGCACCGTGTTGCCCGTGCCGAAGCCGTTGAACGCGGTGCGCATCGCCTGGCCATAGGCCCCGAGCATGCCGATCTCGAAATAATCGCCGGCGACCGTGTCCGCGGGCAGCGGGAACGGACCCTGCATATAGTCCATGTCGTCGCAGGTCGGACCCCAGAAGGCGAAGTCCATGTCGCGCGCGTCCGAATCGGACTCGCGCAGCAGCTGCACCGGATATTTCCAGCCGATATGCGCCGCATCGAACAACGTGCCATAGGCGCCGTCGTTGATGTACAGCTCGGTCCCGCGGCGACGCTCGACGCGCACTACGACCGAGGCATATTCGGCGCTCAGCGCACGACCCGGCTCGGCCCACAATTCGGCCGAATAGCTGATCGGCAGGCTCTCGAACGCACGATGGATCGTCTCGAAGAAACGCTCCAGCGGCGGCGGGGTCATGCCCGGATAGGCCGAGGGGAAGCCACCACCGACGTCGATGACGTCCACGGTCACCGCCGCCTCGACGATCGCGGCGCGGGCGCGCTCCATCGCGTTGGTATAGGCGTCCGGCGACATCGTCTGGCTGCCGACGTGGAAGCAGATGCCCAACGCGTCCGCGACCTGACGGGTGGCGATCAGCAGGTCCTTGCTCTCGCCGGGACCGACGCCGAACTTCGAACCGAGGCTGAGCTTGGCATATTCGGACGAGACACGCAGCCGTACGCAGAGCGTAAGGTCGGTGGCGCCGTCGGTGGCGCGGACGATCTTCGCCAGCTCTTCCATGCTGTCGAGCGAGAACGTCTTCACGTCGTGGACGAAATACGCCTCGGCGATCGCCTCTTCCGACTTGACCGGGTGCATGAAGCAGCAGGTCGCGTCCGGAAGCGTCGCCTTGACCAGGCGCACTTCGGCGATCGAAGCCGTGTCGTAATGCGTGATGCCATTGTCCCAGAGAACCTTGAGCAGGTCCGGGCTGGGGTTCGCCTTCACGGCAAACATCGAGCGGCCCGGGAACTTCTCCACGAAGAAGCGGGCGGCGCGCGCAGCGGCGTGCGGACGAACGAGCGTGACCGGATCGACCGGTCGGCTCTTGGCGATGTCGATACCCGTGCGGCTGTTGGCGGAACGGGCGGTAGAGAGGGGCGCTAACCCCAGCGCGCTATGGTGCTTGGCCAATTCAAGGGACCTCCAATTGCCTTTCGGCATACGGTGACAAAAAGCTGCCTTGCGGTTGGAAGTCCCATGGGGCAGCGGAAGCGCGATCTATGGTCGTCCGACCCCCATGTAAAGTGGGTTAGCGCGTGAAAGGACGAAAAGTGACGTTTTTGCGACAACCGACGCGGGCCGGCGTCCGCGACGCGGCCGACAAGATCGCCAGAATCCTCCCGCCGACGCCGCTTTACCTGCGCGAAATCAACGGGGTGAAGGTCGCGTTCAAGGCGGAGTCGCTGCAACCCATCGGTGCATTCAAAATTCGCGGTGCCTGGCATCGGCTCACCGCATTGGATGACGATGCGCGTCGCCGTGGCGTCGTTGCCTTCTCTTCGGGGAATCACGCACAGGGCGTCGCCTGGGCCGCGCGGCGGCTGGGAATCGCCGCAACGATCGTGATGCCGGCGGATGCGCCGCCCGCCAAGCTCGCGGGAACGCTGGCGCTGGGCGCCGAGGTGGTCCGCTACGACCGCGCCAGCGAGAGCCGCGAGATCATCGCGGCCCGACTCGCGGAGGCGCGCGGCGCGACATTGGTGCCGAGCTTCGACGATCCGTGGATCATCGAAGGGCAGGGCAGCGCGGGACTCGAGGCGGCGGCGCAGATGGCGGCGCTGGGACTCGGCGTGCCCTCGCGAGTCGCGGTGCCCTGCGGTGGTGGCGGCCTGTCCGCGGGGATCGCGCTGGCGCTGAGGGATACGGCGGTGACGGTCGTCGAGCCGGAAGGCTGGGACGACATGCGTCGGTCGCTGGAAGAGTCGGCGATCGAGCCCGTCGGTGACAATCCGCCGCCGACCGCCTGCGACTCGTTGCAGACGCAGCGGGTGTCGCCGCTGACATTCGGCGTCTTGTCACAGCGCGGCGCCACCGGCGTCGCGGTCAGCGAGGCGGAGACGGCAGCGGCGCAGCGCTGGGCGGCGGAACAGCTGCGGCTGGTGATCGAGCCCGGCGGTGCAGTGGCGCTGGCGGCGGTGCTGGCGGGCAAGGTGGCGGCGGCGCGCGGGCTGCTGGTGATCCTGTCGGGCGGCAATGTCGATATCGACGCCTATGCGCGGGCGATCGGGTAAAGGTTGCTGCGTCTGCGGGTCGACGGGCGCGTAGGCTCGCGGCCGGCTCGACTTGTCGATCGCCGTACGTCAGGATCGTCGGATGAACGGTTTTCTCGGATCGATCGCCAGTGCCGCCCCGGCCATCGCCATGCTTGGCTGTTTCGCCTGCCTGATCGGCGGCGGGGCGCTGCTCGCCCGCGGCGGGGATCGCACGAAAGCGGTGCTGCTCCTGGTGATGGCGGCGGTGTTGCTGGGCAACGTCGTGATCTGGCAATTGTAAAAAGAGAAGCGAGCCTGTCCCGAAAGACCATGGCCGATGAACAACTGCGGCGCTTTTTGGAAACCGGTCCAAAGCCACGCTATATATCGTCTTGGTAACCCTCAGCGGTACGCATCCTGATCACACGGATGTCATCGAACAGTGAGGCGATATGGAACCGCAGCGCATGGAAGGCGGGCGCTTGTACGTCCCCGAACAGTTGAGCGAAATCCAAAATTTCCTGATTTGCACGATGGCGGCGGCACCACATTTCAACGAGGTGACGTTCTACGGCTATCATCGATCGATCGACAACCAGTCTGCAAGTATTCGACTCGGGCTAGCCGCCGTCGCGGATAAGGTCGGCGAAGAGCGCTACCGGACGGTTCTCGCTTATGCGGATGAAGCCAAATCACTGTTTTTAGCCGATCCCGACGACACGAATGGCAAGACGGCCGAGGGATGCGACAAGCTCATGGCGATCTATGACATCCTCGAAGAGGTGCGGGGCGAACGATATCACGCCGGCATCCTCGATTTCGAGGGTCTGCTGACCGGCGACTGATCGAGCCCAGTGACCGCCAGCGTGGCCGGGACCGCATCAGCGTGCGGTCCCGGCGGCGACGTCACCGGATCGGCGAGTTCGGGTCGAGGCGCATGTCGAGGTATTTGTCGACCGAGCGCATCAGTTCCGGCGTCTCGTTCTCGAAGAAATGGTTCGCCTTCGGGATCGTGTCGTGATGGATCGTGATGTGCTTTTGCGTGCGCAGCTTGTCGACGAGCTTCTGCGTCGCGCCGGGGGTGGCGACCTCGTCGGCTTCGCCCTGGATGATGATGCCCGACGACGGGCAGGGCGCGAGGAACGAGAAGTCGAACATGTTCGCCGGCGGTGCGATCGAGATGAAGCCGCGGATCTCCGGGCGGCGCATCAGCAGCTGCATGCCGATCCACGCGCCGAAGCTGACCCCGGCGATCCAGGTGGTCGATGCCTCCGGGTGGAAGCTCTGCACCCAGTCGAGCGCGCTCGCCGCGTCGGACAGTTCGCCGATGCCATTGTCGAACGTCCCCTGGCTCTTGCCGACGCCGCGGAAGTTGAAGCGCAGCGTGGCGAACCCGCGGCGCTGGAAGGTCTTATACAGCTCCTGGACGATGCGGCTGTTCATCGTGCCGCCGGCGGCGGGGTGCGAATGGAGGATCATCGCGACCGGAGCGCGCGGACGCGGGGCAGGAGCGAAACGGCCTTCGAGACGGCCCTCGGGGCCGGGAAAAATGACTTCGGGCATGGGTCTCGCCACGTAAGAAGGGGCGCGCTGTGCAGCGCAGATCGTTGCGCGCTATATAGGCGTCGGGCTCCGACACGCAATTGGAACGAATCCTGTCCCGTATCTATCTGGATCACGCCGCCACCACGCCGATGACCGCCGCCGCGCGCGAGGCGGTCGTGCACGGGCTGACGCATTGGGCGAACCCGTCGTCGCCGCATGGCGAAGGGCGGGCGGCGCGCGCCGCGCTCGAGGCGGCGCGGCGCGGCATCGCCGCCGCTTATGGCTGGCGCGGCGAAACGCTGCTGACCAGCGGCGCGAGCGAGTCGCTGGGCATCGCGCTCGGCCGCACGACGCTGCCGCGGCGGATCATCACCGCGGTCGAACATGATGCGGTGATGCGCGCTGGCGGCGACGCGGCGGTGGCACCGGTCGGCCCCGACGGGATCGTCGATCGCGATGCGCTTGCCGCCCTGCTGGCCGAGGGGCCCGCGCTGGTCTGCGTGCAGTGGGCGAACAGCGAGACGGGTGTGCGCCAGCCGCTCGACACGATCGCGGCGCTGGTGCGCGGCGCGGGCGGGCGGCTGCTGGTCGATGCGGCGCAGATGCCGGCGTCGACCGCGCTCGCCGAGGTCGCCGACCTCATCGCGCTGTCCGCGCACAAGCGGGGCGGGCCGCCGGGCATTGGAGCGCTGCTTGTGCGCGACCTCGGCCTGTTGCATCCGAGCGGCGGGCAGGAGCGTGGCTATCGACCGGGCACGGAGAATGTGCCGGGTGCGCTGGGCTATGCCTCCGCGCTCGCCGAGGCGGAGCCGGATCATGAGGCGCTCCGCGCGCGGCTCGACGATGCGATCATCCGGTCCGGTGGCGAGATCGTCGCCGCCGACAGCCCGCGCCATGCGGCGATCGGCGCGTACCGGCTGCGCGGCGTGGCGGCGGCGGCGCAGCTGATCCTGCTCGACAGCGCCGGCTTCGCGGTGTCGGCGGGTAGCGCCTGTTCGAGCGGCAGCATGAAGCCGAGCCACGTGCTCGGCGCGATGGGCTGGGACGCGGCCGCCGGGCGCGAGGTGATCCGGGTGAGTTTCGGCCGCACGACGACCGAGGCGGATGTGGACGCCTTCGTCGCGGCGTGGCGGCAGATGGCGCGCACGACGCGGCGCGCGGCATGATCTACCTCGATTATCAGGCGACGACGCCGCTCGCGCCCGAGGCGCTGGCGGCGATGCTGCCCTGGCTCGAAGCGCAACATGCCAATCCGCATTCGCCGCACCGCCCCGGCCGCGCGGCGAAGGCGGCGGTCGAGGTGGCGCGCGAACAGGTCGCGGCGCTCGGCCCTGCCGGCGGCACGTTGAGCTTCACCAGCGGCGCGACCGAGGCGCTCAACTGGGCGATCAAGGGCACGACCGGCGGCATCGTCACGCTGGCGAGCGAACATGCCGCGGTGCTCGATACGGTGGCGGCGGAGGCGGCGCGCGGCCGGGCGGTGACGGTGCTGCCGGTCGGGGCGGACGGGCTGGTCGATCGCGATCAGGCGGCGGCGGCGATCCGGCCGGGGGTCGGGCTGGTCGCGGCGATGCTGGTCAACAACGAGATCGGCGTGATCCAGCCGGTCGCGGAGCTTGCGGCACTGGCGCATGCGGCGGGCGCGCTGATGCTGTGCGATGCGGTGCAGGGCTTTGGCCGCGTGCCGGTGCCGGCGGCCTGCGATCTGATCGCGGTATCGGCGCACAAGCTGCACGGTCCCAAGGGGATCGGTGGTCTGTGGATCCGCGACGGCGTGACGCTGGCCCCGCTGATCCACGGCGGCGGGCAGGAGGCGGCGGGCCGCTCGGGCACGCTGTCGCCGGCGCTGTGCGCGGGCTTCGGTGCGGCGGCGCGGCTGATGGCGGAGCGACAGGAGGCGGATGCGGCGCATGTCGAGCGGCTGTGGGGCATCGCTACCGCGGCGCTCGCCGGCTGGGTGGTGAACGGCGCGGCCGACAACCGCTATCATGGCAACCTCAACGTCCGGGCGGACGGGCTCGACGTGGCGCGGTTGATGAGTGACTGCCGCGACATCGCCTTCTCCGCCGGTTCGGCCTGCGCGAGCGGATCGGGACGATCGAGCCATGTGCTGCGCGCGATCGGGCTGAGCGAGGCACAGGCGCGGTCGAGTATCCGGCTCGGCTTCGGTCGCTACAGCGGCGAGGATGAGATGCGGGCAGGGCTGGACGCGATCGTCGCGGCGGCGAACCGACAGGGGGTGAGGCTATGATTCGGGTGGTGTTCGTCGATCCGAACGGCCGTACGCGCGAGGCGGCAGGCGACGAGGGCGCACGGCTGCTCGATCTCGCGCAGGCGGACGGGCATCCGCTCGAAGGAACCTGCAACGGCGACATGGCCTGTGCGACCTGTCACGTCGTCATCGCGGCGGAGGATTTCGCCCGCCTGCCCGCGGCGCAGGAGGAAGAGGAGGATCTGCTCGACCTCGTGCCGGCGGCGTCGCGGACCAGCCGGCTCGCATGTCAGGTGCGACTGACCGCGGCGCTGGACGGATTGACGGTGCGGCTGCCCTGATCGGCTTTATCCGAGGATGCGGGGTGGCGGGGCAGCGATCCTGACATTTTGACAACCGCGGGTTCAGATCGCGTGCATGGCGAATCGACCATGCCATCCTCATGCCCGATGTCGGGTGTGTGAGGAGTAACCCTATGAAGCTAATTGCTTTGTTCAGCGCCGCGGCACTCGCTGCCGGCACCCTGGTCGCCGCCGCTCCGGCCGAGGCGCAGCGCTACGGCTACGATCGCGGCTATGACCGCGGCTACGATCATCGCGGCTATGACCGGCGCGACGATCGCCGCTGGCGCGATGGTCCGCGCTTCCACGGGCGCGGCTATGATCGCGGTCGCGGCTATGGCTATGGTCGCGGCTATGGTTATGGGCGCGGCGGCTATGGCCGCAGCCGCGTCGTCTGCCGTATCCATCGCGGCTATTACGGGCCGGAACGGCGCTGCTTCAACGTCTATCGCTGATCCGGCAGGCCGGCCGGCGGATCGTTCCGCCGGCCGTGCAACGTCGATGGCGCGAAAGCGTTCTTGCTGCGACGCAACACGAACGTTTATGGTGCCACGGATGACCCAGACCGAAGCCGCGACCGCCGCACCGACGGGGCCGGTGCCGACGATGTTCGAAGCGATCGTCCGCCAGCTGACCGTGACCGCCACCTACAACAAGGGGACGGTGACGATCGCCCCGCATATTCTCTACACCCGCCACGGCGAGATCTATGTCGACGCCGTCACCATCGAGCGCGACGGCAAGCCGCCGCGCGAGGAGAAGGTCGGCACCTTCAAGATGGACGGGCTGGGCGAGCCTGCGCTCACCGGCAACACCTTCGTGCCCAGCAGCCTGTTCGAGCCGGCCGCCGAGAAATATGAGGGCGTGACGCTGATGGCGGTCGAGCGGGCCTGACGCCCGCCCGCCTGCCTGACCGACCGCTGGCCATCGGTCAGCGGCAGCGCACCTGTGCCTGGTTCTGATCGACCGCCTTGCCGGCGAGCGCGCCCACCGCGCCGCCGAGCAGCGTGCCGACGATGCGGCTGTGGCCGCCGTCGATGACGTTGCCGAGGATGCCGCCCGCCGCGCCGCCGAGGACGAGGCCGGTGGTGCCGTCGCTGCGCTTGCAATAATAGCGGCCGTCATTGCCGGCATAGACGCGATCGTTGGGGCTCAGCACGCGCTCCTGCGCGCCGGGGCGATAGTAACGGGCGGGATCATAGCCATTTTCGTAGCGGTCGTCGTCGCGATCGTCATAGCGCTGATCGTCATAGCCGCCGGGAACGGGCGCCTGGCGGTAGCCGCCGGGACCGGGGGTGCCGCGCAGCGCGCGATAGCGGTCGAATTCGGAACGGTAGCGGGCCAGCTCGGCATCGAACCGCTGCTGCGCGGCGGTAAAGCGCGCGTCGTCGGCAGCGGATTGAGCGACCGCAGGCGCGGTCGCGGCGAGCGTCGCGCAGACCGCGGCGGACAGCAGAAGGGACCTGAACATCGGGATGATCCTCTATGCGACCCGTGGAGTCGGGTCCGCAACGGTCATACGCCGATCCGACCTTGGCGGTTCCTGAACGAAACCGCCGCGACGTCGCTCAGCCGATCGTGACGAAGCTGTCCATCACGCGTTTGCGGCCGGCCGCCTCGAAATCGATCTCGAGCTTGTTGCCCTCGATCTCGGCGATCGCGCCATAGCCGAACTTCTGGTGGAAGACGCGCAGGCCGACCGACAGGTCGCTGCGCCCCTTGTTGCCGATGCTGACCGCGCTCGACCGGCTCTCGACGACGCGCGTCGGCGCGGTCGAGAAGCCCGATCCGCTTCCCGCCGCCCGCTGCCAGCCGGGCCCGCGCCCGGTGCCGCGACCGACATCGGCGAAGGGATCGGCGCGCTCGCTCCAGTTCGCGCGCCACAGGCTCTCGCCGCCCGACATCGTCGTCTCGGCATCGGTATGTTCGGGCGGCAGCTCGCCGACGAAGCGGCTGGGGATGCTCGACGTCCACTGGCCGTAGATGCGGCGGTTGGCGGCGTGGAGGATCGTCGCGCGGCGGCGCGCGCGGGTGATCGCGACATAGGCGAGGCGGCGTTCCTCCTCGAGGCTCTTGGTGCCGCCCTCGTCGAGCGAGCGCTGCGACGGGAACAGCCCTTCCTCCCAGCCGACGAGGAAGACGGTGTCATATTCGAGGCCCTTGGCGGCGTGGATCGTCATGATCGTCACCTGCGGGTCCTGGACGCCGCCTTCCTTGTCCATGACGAGGCTGACGTGTTCGAGGAACGCGCCGAGCGATTCATATTCCTCCATCGCGCGGACGAGTTCGGACAGGTTCTCGAGCCGGCCCGCCGCCTCGACCGACTTCTCGGCCTGCCACATCGCGGTATAGCCGCTCTCGTCGAGCAGCTGGCGGGCGAGTTCGGCGTGCGGCAGGTCGCGCGCCATGTCGCGCCAGCGGGCGATGTCGCCGACCAGATTGCCGAGCGCGCGGCGCGCCTGCGGAGTAAGCTCATCGGTGTCGAGGATGCGCGCCGACGCGATGGTCAGCGGCACGCCCTCGCTCCGCGCAAGCTGGTGGATCTTGGCGAGCGCCTTGTCGCCCAGGCCGCGCTTGGGGACGTTGACGATGCGTTCGAAGGCGAGGTCGTCCGAGGGCTGGTTGACGATGCGCAGATAGGCGAGCGCGTCGCGGATCTCGGCGCGTTCGTAGAAGCGGAAGCCGCCGATGATGCGATAGGGCATGCCGATCGCGATGAACCGGTCCTCGAACTCGCGCGTCTGGTGCTGCGCGCGGACGAGGATGGCGATCTCGTCGAGGCTCTTGCCGCTACGCTGCGCCGCCTCGATCTCCTCGCCGACGCGGCGCGCCTCCTCGGGGCCATCCCAGACGCCGAGCACGCGCACCTTCTCGCCCGCGTCGAGCTCGGTCCATAGCGTCTTGCCGAGCCGGCCGCCGTTGTTGGCGATGACGCCCGAGGCGGCGCCGAGGATATGCGGCGTCGAGCGGTAATTCTGTTCGAGCCGGATCACCTTCGCGCCCGGGAAGTCCTTCTCGAACTTCAGGATATTCTCGACCTGCGCGCCGCGCCACGAATAGATCGACTGGTCGTCGTCGCCGACGCAGGCGATATTCTTGCGTGCCTGCGCGAGCAGACGCAGCCAGAGGTACTGGACGACGTTGGTGTCCTGATATTCGTCCACCATGATGTACTTGAACCGCTCCTGGTACATTTTCAGCACCTCGGGATAGGTCTTGAGCACGGTCAGCATGTGGAGCAGCAGGTCGCCGAAATCGCAGGCGTTAAGGGCCTTCAACCGCTCCTGATATTGCGCGTAGAGTTCGCCGCCGCGGCCATTGGCATAGCGTTCGCTCTCGCCGGCATCGATATCGGCGGGGACCAGCCCCTTGTTCTTCCAGTCGTCGATCAACCCGGCGAGGCTGCGCGCCGGAAAGCGCTTCTCGTCGAGGTCGGCGGCGACGATCAGCTGCTTGAGCAGCCGCAGCTGGTCGTCGGTGTCCAGGATCGTGAAATTGCTCTGCAACCCGACGAGTTCGGCGTGGCGCCGCAGCATCTTGGCGCCAATTGCGTGGAAGGTGCCGAGCCACGGCATGCCCTCGACTGCGTCGCCGACGAGCCGGCCGACGCGTTCGCGCATTTCGCGCGCTGCCTTGTTGGTGAAGGTGACGCTGAGGATTTCCGACGGCCAGGCCTTGCGCGTCCACAACAGGTGCGCGAGCCGCGCGGTGAGCGCCGCGGTCTTGCCGGTGCCGGCGCCGGCAAGCATCAGCACCGGGCCTTCGGTGGTCAGCACCGCATCGCGCTGCGGCGGGTTGAGGCCCTTGAGATAGGGCGGGTCCTGCAAGGCGTTGGTCGGGGCGCTGAGATCGGTCACCGGCGAACAGGTAGGGAACGGCGCCCGCGCGGGCAAGCCCGATCCGCCGCCCCGCCGCGTCACGCCGATGACATGCACATGTAACGCACGCGCAACGACCCGCTGCTAGGGCGACCGCGCCGGCGGATCGCCCGGCTTCGTCCCAGCCGCGCCCGCCAGAGGCGCGCGGATCGAGCCGGACCGCCATGGCAAGCCCAATGCAGGAGTGTCATCATGAAGACTTCGAATCACGCCGCCTTCGCGGCGGTCGCTTTGTCGTGCCTGTTTGCCGCTGCTGTTCCGACCGCCGCGTCCGCTGCCGAGCGGGAGCCGGTACAGGTCCGGATCTCGACCAAGGGTCTCGACCTGCACACCGACGCCGGTCGCCGGGCGCTGGAGAACCGCATCGTACGCGCCGCGCAGGCGGTGTGCGCGCCACACGGGGCGACGCTCGACATGCGACTCGACGCGATGCGCTGCGTCAAGGAAATGCGCACCGACGGGGCGAACAAGCTCGCGGCGCTGGCGGGGACGCAGGACGTACGGCTCGCCAGCCTGCCCGGGACGAATGCTGCCAATTGATGCGTCAGCGGGGCGGCTTGCCGAACGGCGGGTCGCCTCGTTCATCGGCCAAGCTCATGAAAAATCGGGGCAGCCGCAACGCGACCGCCCCGTAGTTCAGGGAGGGTCGGCCGACAGGGGAGGCGACCGACACGTCGCTACCCACAGGGGGAGAGGAGCAGCGACCACCCCTCTCTAGCCCCGGATTGTTGCGAACGGATTTCACAGTTGTTGCTCGCGACGTTTTTTTCGCGATTAGAGTGGCGGCATGACCACGCCGTCCGCTCCGCCGCCGCCGCGCGCCTCCGCCCGCCGCATCCTCACCGCCAGCCTGGTCGGCACCGCGGTCGAATTCTACGACTTCTATATCTATGCGACCGCCGCCGCGCTGGTGTTCGGCGAATTGTTCTTCCCGGCGGAGAGCAAGACCGCGCAGCAGATGCTGAGCTTCGCCAGCTTCGGGCTCGCCTTCATCGCGCGGCCGGTGGGCGCGATCGTCTTCGGTCATTTCGGTGACCGGGTCGGCCGCAAGTCGACCCTGGTCGCCAGCCTGATGCTGATGGGCGGTTCGACCGTCGCGATCGCCTTCCTGCCGACCTATCAGCAGGTCGGCTGGCTTGCGCCGCTGCTGCTCTGTCTGTTGCGGCTCGGCCAGGGGTTCGGCCTCGGCGGCGAATGGGGCGGGGCGGCATTGCTCGCGGTCGAGAACGCGCCGCCGCACCGCCGCAACACCTGGGGCATGTTCCCGCCGCTCGGCGCGCCCGTCGGCTTCCTCATGGCGAACGGGCTGTTCCTGATCCTCGGGCTGGCGCTCGACGAGGCGCAGTTCCGGGCCTGGGGCTGGCGGCTGCCGTTCCTGGTCAGCGCGGTGCTCGTCGTGCTCGGCCTGTGGGTGCGGCTCAAGCTGACCGAGACGCCGGCGTTCGTCGAGGCCGAGCAGGCGGAGGCGCTGCCCAAGGTGCCGATCGCGACGCTGATGCTGGACCATGGCCGCGCAGTGCTGGCGGGGACGGGCGGGGTGATCGCCTGTTTCGCGCTCTTCTATCTCGCGACCGCCTTCACGCTCGGCTACGGCACCAAGAGCCTCGGCTATGGGCGCGAGGCGATGCTGGCGGTCGAGCTGGTCGCGATCCTGTTCCTCGCCGCCGGGGTGATCGTCGCGAGCGTGACCGCCGATCGCACCGGGGCGCGGCGGATGCTGGTGATCGGCTTCATCGGCTGCATGGTCGCGGGACTGGCGATGGGGCCGATGCTCGGTGCGGGCTCGCTGTTCGTCGTCTTCCTGTGGCTCGCCTTCGCGCTGTTCGTGATGGGCTTCGCTTATGGGCCGCTCGGCGGCTGGCTGCCGAGCCTGTTCCCGGCGGGGGTGCGCTATACCGGCGTGTCGATGACCTTCAACCTCGGCGGCATCCTCGGCGGTGCGGTCGCGCCGATCGCAGCGGAGGCGCTGGCGCATCGCGGGCTGGGCTGGATCGGCCTGTACCTGGTCGGCGCGGGGCTGCTGAGCCTCGGCGGTCTGGCGTTGCTGCGCGGTCGGGCGGAGGCGTAACCGGCGTCATACTCACCCTTCGCCGCCTTCGCCGCCTCTTCCCTCTCCCGAGGGGAGAGGGAAGCCGCGGGAGGGTGCAGCCTTTATTCCTGCCTTAGCAAGGTCAGCCGCGCCTTGCCGTGGACGCGGGTCGCGTCGACGGTGAAGCCGGGCGGGGCGATCTCCTCCGCCTTGGCGGTCTCGATGCTGATCCAGGTCGCGGGCGACACCCAGCCGAGCCGCGCCAGCTTGTCGAGCGCGACGAGGCCCGCGCCCGTGCCATAGGGCGGGTCCATCATGATGAGGTCGAGCGGCGCCAGCGCCGGCCCGAGCCCCATGACCGAACCGGCGCGCACGTCGCCCCGCGTGCCGAGCTTGGCGAGATTGCCCTTGAGCGCATCCAACGCCGCGCCATCCTGTTCGACGAACAGGCACGATGCCGCGCCCCGCGACAGCGCCTCGATCCCCAGCGCGCCCGAGCCGGCAAAGAGGTCGGCGACGGCGAGCCCTTCGAAGCTGCCGAGCCGGCTGGTCAGCATCGAGAACAGCGCCTCGCGCGTCCGATCGGCGGTGGGGCGGGTGGCGTCACCCTTGGGTGCGGCGAGCGGGCGCCCACGCCATTGCCCGGCGATGACCCTCATCGACGGCCTCCCTTCGGTGCGCCGCGGGGCGCGCCACCGGGCGTCTTCGGTCGGGGTGAGCCACGCCCGCCGGCGGGACCGCCGCTGCGCGGGGCGTCGTTGCCGCGCGCGGGGCGGGCGCCGGAACGGGCAGGGCGGCCATCGGACCGGGGATGTCCCGCGCGCTGGCCGTCACCGGACCGGGCGCGACCGGCCTTGCGGTCGTCGCCCTGCTCCCACGGCTTGATCGCGGAGCCGCCGGTCGGGACCTTGGCGGGCCGGTCGTCGTCGCGGTCGCGCGGCGGGCGGGTGCTCGATCGTGGCGGCCGCGTGCCGGCGGGTCTGCCGTCGGCGGCGCGTGCGGCCCGGCCTGCGTCGCCGAAGCGGCCGCGGCCGCCCTCGCGCGCGTCGCTGCCGCCGCGATCGGCGCGGGGAGTGAAGCGGCGGCCCTCGTCGCGACCACTGCCGGACTCGTTGCTGCGTTCGCCGCGGGGGGCGAAGCGGCGGCCCTCGTCCCGGCCGCTGCCGGACTCGTTGCCGCGTTCGGCGCGCGGCACAAAGCGGCGACCCTGTTCCCGGCCGGTGCCGCGCTCGTCATTGCGATCCGTGCGCGGCGCGGCGCGGCGCGTATCGCCCGCCGCCGGTATGGCGCCCGGGCGGGCAGGGCGCGCCGCGACCCCGGCCGGTGCGGCGTCGCTGCGGCGCGGGGCGCGACGGCCCTCGCCGCTCGCCGGTGCGCGGGTGCGGGCCGGGCGCTCCTGCGCCTCGCGCGGGGCGGGGGTCTCGACCGGACGCGGGCGGGCGCGGGCCGGGCGGTTGGCGGTCGGCGCGGTGCGGAAGCCGTCACGCGGCGCCTCGACCATCGGCTCGTCGGGCGCCCCGCCCCTGAGCGTGCGGCGGAAGGCGACGATGTCGTGCTGCTTCACCTCGCCGACGCCGCCGACGGGCAGGTCGCCGAGGATGAACGGGCCGTAGCGAGTGCGGATCAGCCGGCTGACCTGCAGTTCGAGATGTTCGAGCACGCGCCGCACCTCGCGGTTCTTGCCCTCGGTGATCGTCACCTCGATCCAGACGTTGGCGCCGGTGCGCCGCTCGATATTCGCGTCGATCGGGCCATAGCGGACGCCGTCGATCTCGATGCCGTCGGCGAGGTCCTCGAGCTGCTGTTGCGTGACATTGCCATAGGCACGCGCGCGATAGCTGCGCTCGACGCCGGTCGCCGGCAGTTCGAGCTGGCGCTTGAAGCCGCCGTCGGTGGTGAGCAGCAACAGCCCCTCGGTATTGAGGTCGAGCCGGCCGACCGGCACCAGCCGCGGCAGGTCGTCGGGCAATTTGTCGTAGATCGTCGGTCGGCCCGCCGGATCGTGCTCGGTGACGAGCAGGCCGGTCGGCTTGTGATAGAGGAAGAGGCGGGTCGGCTCGGGCGGCGCGACGGGCTCGCCATCGACGGTGACGCCGGTGAGCGAGCGCAAGACGGTGGCGGGCGTATCGAGCACCTTGCCGTCGAGCGCGACGCGCCCCTCGGCGATCATGCGTTCGATTTCGCGACGGCTCGCGACGCCGGCGCGGGCGAGCAGTTTCGCGATCCGGTCGCCGGTGCGGGGTTCGGGGGTTTGGGCCATGCTGCGCCCATAACGTGCATTTGTCCAAGGCGCGAAAAGATTTGCGTCCGAAGTCGCGGGCGTGCGTTATGTCGCGGAGGCGTAACAATTAACTGGCGCCGGGCGGAGCGTGTCGATGCTGTTCGGGAGGAAGAAGCGCCAGATCGTGCGCCTGCTGGTGGTCGAGGACGAGCCGTTGATCGCCTTCGATGTCGAGCACCTCCTGACCGACGCGAGCTATGAGATCGTCGCCACCGTCGATCGCGTCGCCGAGGCGGTGCGGGTGCTGCGATCGGAGGCGGAGGTTGATCTGGTGCTGGTCGACGTGCATCTGGCGGACGGATCGGGGATCGACGTCGCCCGCGCCGCCGGCGAGCAGGGCGTGCCGGTGCTGTTCGTGACCGGCAATTTCCCGCCCGAGGCGATGTCGCTCGCCGCCGGCTGCCTCGCCAAGCCTTATCAGCAGCGCGACCTGATCGGCGCGATCGAGGCGATCGAGGCGAAGCTCGCCGGCCGCAAGACCAAGCGGCTGCCGACCGGGTTCCAGCTGTTCGAGGCGCCGGCGGGATAAGCCGCGGTCGCCCGGTTGCGCCGGAAAGCCGCTGGCCGCGCGCGAAATTGCCGTTAGTGTCGCGCCGATGTTGACCGGCAATAACCTGTACTTCCTCATCGTCGCGGCCGTCGTGCTGGTGCTGATCGTGATGATGCGGCGCTCGGCGGCGCTCCGGACACGGCTGGCACCGCTCGCGCCCTATGCCGAGCGCGGGCCGATCGCGGTGTTCTTCATGGGCATATCGTCGGGCCTGGCCTTCACGATGATCGGCGCGACGTTGACCACGCGGCTGAAGCAGGACGGGCTCGACAAGAGCACGATCACCGCCTTCACGCTCGGCTTCCTCGTCTACAACCTGAAGCCGTTATGGGCGTGGATGGTCGATGGCGTCAGGCTGCCAGTGCTCGGCCGGCTCGGCCAGCGCGTGTCGTGGGTGCTGCTGTCGGGCGTGCTGGTGATCCTGGCGGTCGCCAATCTCGCGCTGGTCGACCCCGCCGCCAGCCTGCAGGCGACGATCATCGCGACGGTGCTGGTCGGTTTTGCGGGTGCGACCTACGACATCGTCATCGACGCCTATCGGATCGAGACGCTGGAGCCCGAAGAGATGGGCATCGGGTCGGGCATGACGCAATATGGCTGGCGGATCGGCTCGGTCCTGGCCGGGGCGCTCGCGCTGGTGATCGCGGCGCGATCCAACTGGCACGTCGCCTATCTGGCCTGCGTGCTGTTCGCCTTCCCGGCGATGATCGTCGCGCTGGTGCGCGGCGAACCGCACCGCCGGCGCGAGCCGATCAAGCGCCACGGCGCGCGCGAGATCGCGGCATCGATCGTCAGCCCGTTCCTCGAATTCTTCCGCCGCCACGGCGCCTTCATCATCCTGGCCTTCATCCTGCTCCACAAGATCGGCGACACGCTGGGACAGCAGGCGCTGCGGCTGCTGCTCGACGATCTGCATTTCAGCAACGACGAGATCGCGCTCTACGACGTGCTGATCGGCTTTTGGGCGTTCTGGATCGGCATCGCGATCGGCGGCGTGCTCTACGCGCGGATGGGGCTGAAGCGGTCGGTCATGCTCAGCCTCGTGCTGATGATGATCTCCAACGCCGCCTTCGCGCTGCTCGCCGGCGCCGGGCACAGCAACCTCGGCCTCGCCGGTGCGATGGCGTTCGAGAATCTGGCGAGCGGCATCGGCGGCGTGACCGTCGTCGCCTATTTCTCGGCGCTCTGCGACCTGCGCTTCACCGCCGCGCAATATGCGATGATCTCGGCGGCGGCGAGCATCGTCGGGCGGGTGCTGACCGCGACGACGACCGGCCGGCTGGTGGAAAGCTTCGGCTATGTCGCCTTCTACTGGGGGACCACGTTGGCCGCGCTGCCCGGTGTGCTGTTGTTCTGGTGGATGTGCCGGTCGGGCCTGATCGATCGATCGATCGGCAGCGCCGGTGTTGCCGGCGAGGGCGACGTGCGCGACGCCCCCGACGCCTAAACGCAGATCGGCCGGCCGTCGTCGGCGAAGGCGGTCGCCACCGCCGCGACGCTCGCCAGCACCGAATCGACGCGGCGTACGCCGAGCAGATCGCCGAGCAGCAGCCGCGCGGTCTCGGGCGCGGTCTCGACGCGGGCGAGCACGGTCAGCATCGTCTTCTCGGCCGCCGTCATTCGCGCGCAGCAGCACGGCGCGATCGCGATCGTCCCCGCCGCCGTGCCGGCGAGGTCCGCCATCAGCGCGCGCATCAGCACCAGCGGCCGGCGGAAGTCCTGGCCGAACGCCGTGAACAGCGCATGGCTGGCCCGCGCGTCATGCAGCCCCTGCGCCCCCATCCGCCGCAGCGCGAACAACACGATTCTCGCGTTGGGACAGGCCGGTAGCGCATAGGGCAGGGCTGCGATGGTGGTGGTGAGATCGGACATCGGGGGCAACTCCTGTGGTCGTCCCGAACACTCCCCAATCCGCTATTGCAAGTCAATCGCAATCAACCGCTCAGGTCGGACACTCGTCGTTGTGGCGGAGCGCTTCACCGGCGAGGTAGAGCGAACCCGCGATCAGCACGACCGGGGTGTCGCCGTCCGCGGCGGCATCCAATGCGTGCGGCAGGTCGTCGGCGACCGCGGCGGGCCGGCCAAACTGTTGCGCCAGCGCGGCGAGGGCGGCGGGCGCATGATGCGCATGGCCCGGAACGGGCACGGCGATGACGCGCGACACGTCGGGCGCGAGCAGGCGCAGCACGCCCGCCGCATCCTTGTTGGCGAGCATGCCGAGCACCAGCACCACCGGTTGCGTGCCGGCGATGCCGCGCAGCGCGCGCGCGACCGGCTGCGCGGCGGAGGGGTTGTGCGCGCCGTCGAGCCACAATTGGCTGCCGGCGGGCAGGCGATCGTGCAGCGGCCCGGCGCCGAGCCGCTGCATGCGCGCCGGCCATTGCGCCCAGTCGGCGGCGGCCCGCATCGCCGCTTCCGGCACCGTCACCGCGCCCTGATGCCGCAGCATCGCGATCGCGAGCGCAAGGTTGCGCGACTGGTGCGGGCCGACCAGCCGCGGGCGGTTGGTGACGACCGCGAAGCCGGCGTCGCGGTAGCGCATCGTCGTGTGCGCGGTCTCGCTCCACCAATCGGCGTTGCGCGCGATCACCGGCGCGCCCGCGGCAGCGGCGACCTCCGCGATCCGCGTGCGGCAGGAGGCGGGATAGTTCATCGTGACCAGCGGCACGCCGCGCTTGGCGATGCCGGCCTTTTCCGTCGCGATGTCGACGACGCGGCTGCCGAGGAATGCCTCATGGTCCATGCCGAGCGCGGCGATGCCGGTGACCGCGGGCCGCGCGATGACGTTGGTCGCATCGAGCCGGCCGCCGAGCCCGACCTCGACGATCGTCGCCGCGGCAGGGGTGCGGGCGAAGGCGAGGAAGGCCGCGGCGGTGGTCACCTCGAAGAAGCTGGCACCGATGTCGCCGGCGTGATCGAGCACCTCGGACAACAGCGCGGCGAGCGCGGCGTCGTCGATCAGCCGCCCCGCGATGCGGATCCGCTCGTTGAAGCGGACGAGGTGCGGGCTGGAGAAGACATGGACGTCCTGTCCCGCCGCCTCGATCGCGGCGCGCAGGAAGGCGCAGGTCGAACCCTTGCCGTTGGTGCCGGCGACATGGAACACCGGCGGCAGCGCCAGATGCGGGTCGCCGAGGCGCGCCAGCAGCCGGGTAATCCGCTCGAGGCCGAGCACGTCGGCGCCGGGCGAGAGCGACCACAAGCGGTCGAGCTGATGCTGGACCGCGGGATCGGTGGAGGTGGCGTGGTCTGGCATCTGTTGGAATCCGGGTGTCCGCTTGCCAAAATCCCTTCGTCACCCCGGCCGTGTTCGGGGGACCACCGTTCCACAGGAGCGAAGCCGTTGCTCCTGTGGAACGGTGGTCCCGGGTCGCGTCCGGGGTGACGGCGTGGGCGGGGAGGGTGTCGCCCGCCCCTCGATTACGCCGCCTGCGCCACTGCGAGATAGCCGATCACCGTCGCCAGCCGCTCGCGCAGCTCCTTGCGGTGCACGACCATGTCGAGCATGCCGTGGTCGAGCAGATATTCGGCGCGCTGGAAGCCTTCGGGCAGCTTCTCGCGGATCGTGCTCTCGATCACCCGCTGGCCGGCGAAGCCGATCAGCGCATTGGGTTCGGAGATCTGCACGTCGCCGAGCATCGCATAGCTGGCGGTAACGCCGCCGGTGGTCGGATCGGTCAGCACGACGACATAGGGCAGGCCGGCGTCGTGGAGCATCTGGATGGCGACGGTGCTGCGCGGCATCTGCATCAGGCTGAGGATGCCCTCCTGCATGCGCGCGCCGCCGGCCGCGGTGAAGATCACATAGGGCGCCTTGTCGTGGATCGCCGCCTCGACGCCGCGCACGAACGCCTCGCCGACCGCGAGCCCCATCGAGCCGCCCATGAAGCCGAAATCCTGCACGCCCATCACGACGCGATGGCCGAGGATCGTGCCGCGCGCGTTGATCAGCGCATCCTGTTCCTGCGCCGAGGTGCGCGCCGCCTTGAGCCGGTCGGTATAGCGCTTCGAGTCGCGGAACTTGAGTGGGTCCTCGGGCACCTTCGGCACCGGCAGTTCGGCGCAGCTGCCCTCGTCGAGGATCTGCGCGAACCGCTCCTTGGGGCCGATCCGCTCGTGATGGTCGCACTTCGGGCAGACGTAGAGGTTCTCCTCCAGCTCCTTGGTGAAGACCATCTGCCCGCAGCCCTTGCACTTGTGCCACAGGTTCTCGTCGGACGATTCACGCTTGGCGACGAAGGGCAAAGCGTTGCGGACGTTGGTGATCCAGCTCATGGGAGGACCTTTCGCGACGAGGCCACCGCCTCGCTGAGGGATTGGACATAGGCACGCACCGCATCGGGGGCGGCGGCGCCGTGCGCGCCGACCAGCTCGACGATCGCCGAACCGACGACGACGCCGTCGGCGACCGCGCCGATCGCGGCGGCCTGTTCGGGGGTGCGGACGCCGAAGCCGACCGCGACCGGCAGGTCGGTGGTCGCCTTGAGCCGCGCGACCGCCTGGTCGATCGACCCCTGCGCCGCCTGTTGCAGCCCGGTGATGCCGGCGACCGAGACGTAATAGAGGAAGCCCGATGCACCATCGAGCACCTGCGGCAGGCGCGCGGCGTCGGTGGTCGGGGTGGCGAGGCGGATCGGGTCGATGCCATGCGCGCGCAGCGCCGGCCCGAGCGCATCGTCCTCCTCTGGCGGGATATCGACGCAGATCACGCCATCGACCCCGGCGGCGGCGGCCGCCTCGGCGAACCAGTCGGGACCGCGGCGCAGCATCGGATTGGCATAGCCCATCAGCACCAGCGGCACGTCCGGATGCCGCGTGCGGAACGCGGTGGCGATCGCCAGGATGTCGGCGGTGCGTGTGCCGGCGGCGAGGCTGCGCAGATTCGCCGCCTGGATCGCCGGACCGTCCGCCATCGGATCGGTGAAGGGCATGCCGAGTTCGATCACGTCGGCGCCACCGGCGACGAGCGCGTCGAGGATCGCGCCGGTCGCGCCGGGGGCGGGATCACCGGCGGTGACGAAGGTCACCAGCGCCGGGCGGTCCTTCGCAAAGGCGTTGGCAAGGCGCTGGCTCATATCGCCACCCCCAGCGCCTCGGCGACGGTGAAGATGTCCTTGTCGCCGCGCCCGCACAGGTTGGCGAGGATGATCTGGTCGCTGCGCATAGTGCGCGCGCGCGTGGTGACCGCGGCGATGGCATGCGCCGGTTCGAGCGCCGGGATGATGCCCTCGGTCCGGCAGAGCAGCTGGAAGGCGTCGAGCGCGTCCTTGTCGGTCGCGTTGGTATATTCGACGCGGCCGATGTCGCGCAGCCAGGCATGTTCGGGGCCGATGCCGGGATAATCGAGGCCCGCCGAGATCGAATGACCCTCGGCGATCTGGCCGTCCTCGTCCTGCAACAGATAGGTCTTGTTGCCATGGAGCACGCCGGGGAAGCCGCCCGCCAGGCTGGCGGCATGTTCGCTGCCCTCCAGGCCGTGGCCCGCCGCCTCGACGCCGAGCATGCCGACCTCGAGATCGTCGAGGAACGGGTGGAACAGGCCGATCGCGTTCGATCCGCCGCCGATCGCCGCGCAGAGCAGGTCGGGCAGGCGGCCGGTGCGGGCGAGCATCTGCGCCCGCGCCTCGCGACCGATGATGCTCTGGAAGTCGCGGACCAGCTCGGGATAGGGATGCGGGCCGGCGGCGGTGCCGATGATGTAGAAGGTGTCGTGGACGTTGGCGACCCAGTCGCGCAGCCCCTCGTTCATCGCGTCCGACAGCGTCTGCGCGCCGCTGGTCACCGGGCGGACCTCGGCGCCGAGCAGCTTCATGCGGAAGACGTTGGGCTGCTGCCGCGCGACGTCCTTGGCGCCCATGTAGATGACGCAGGGCAGGCCGAAGCGCGCGCAGACCGCGGCGGTGGCGACGCCGTGCTGGCCGGCGCCGGTCTCGGCGATGATCCGCGTCTTGCCCATGCGGATCGCGAGCAGGATCTGGCCGATGCAATTGTTGATCTTGTGTGCGCCGGTGTGGTTCAGCTCGTCGCGCTTGAACCAGACCTGCGCGCCCATGCCGGGCTCGGCCCCCTCGCGCACCGCCTCGCTCAGCCGCTCGGCGTGGTAGAGCGGGCTGGGGCGGCCGACGTAATGTTCCATCAGGTCGTCGAACTGCGCGGCAAAGGCCGGGTCCGCCTTGGCCGCGCGATATTCGCGCTCCAGGTCGAGGATCAGCGGCATCAGCGTCTCGGCGACATAGCGGCCGCCGAACTGGCCGAAGTGGCCGCGCTCGTCGGGCTGCGCGCGATAGGTGTTGGGGGCGTTCATGACTGCGTCGCTTTAAGGAAGGCGCCGATCTTGTCCATATCCTTGACCCCCGGCGCGGACTCGACGCCCGAGGAGACATCGACCAGCGTCGCGCCGGTCCGCGCGATCGCCTCGCCGACATTGGCCGCGTCGAGCCCGCCGGACAGCGCCCAAGGCAGCGGGTGGCGGAAGCCGTCGAGCAGCGTCCAGTCGAAGCGCAGGCCCATGCCGCCGGGCAGCGTGGCGCCGTCCGGCGTCTTGGCGTCGTAGAGGATACGGTCGGCCGCACCGATGAAGCCTCGTGCCGCGTCGAGATCGGCGCGGGTCTTCACCGCGACCGCCGCCCAGCTTTCCAGCCCGGTGCGGGCGCGGATCGCGGCGACGCGCGGCGCGGCGGTCTTGTGGAGCTGGAGCGCGTCGATCGCGCCGCCGGCAACCGCCTGTTCGATCAGCGCGTCATCGGGATCGACGAACACCCCGACGCGGCGGACGTGCGCGGGGACGCGCGCGGCGAGCTGCGCGGCGCGCGCGAAGTCGAGGTGCCGCGGCGAGGGCGGGAAGAAGACGAAGCCGACATGGCTCGCGCCATGGCGCAACGCGGCGTCGAGCGTCTCGGGCGTCGAGAGACCGCAGATCTTGGTGTGGACGGGCATAAGGCGCGTGTCGGCGTGATCGCGGCGCGAGACAAGCGCCTTTATGGCCGCATGCCGACGGGCATGACGCGGAAGCCGTGGAACGCTACATAGTTGCCGCTGCAGGCCGGCGGCAGATCGGGAGTCACCTGCGCGTTGATCCATGTCCGGTCGCGGCGAACAGGGTCGGTCCTAGCCGCGTCGAAATCCCGCCCGTCCCCGGACGGCGGCACGTCGCTTCCGATTCCGCCACCGCCGCCGATCACGCGATCGCCGGGACGGATGACCGAACCGGTCTTGTCGTCGCGCACATAGATGCCGCGCGAGTCCCGGCCGATGTGCGCCTCCGGTTGCCAGATCAGGAAGGTCGGGACATCGTCATCCGCCCCTTGCCGGCGAAGCACATCGAGCGCGAGGCAGCCGTGTCTCACCACCAACCTGCCAAAGAGCTGCGAGGTCATCCTGATCCCGCTGTCGCGGTCATAGCGGGGGAAGACCGGCAGATCGCTACGGGCCGGCTTCGGCGACGAGGAACATGCCGAAATCGAAAGTATGAGCAGCAAGGCGAGCGCGACCGGTCGCATGCCCGCCGCTCCCCTACAGCGTCGCGCCGATCGCGCGGGCGGCGGCGTCGGGGTCTTCGGCCTGGGTGATCGGGCGGCCGATCACCAGGATCGAGGCACCGGCGTCGAGCGCCGCGCGCGGCGTGACGACGCGCTTCTGGTCGCCGGCCGGGCCGTCCGCCGGGCGGACGCCGGGGACGACGAAGAAGCCCTTCGGCCACGCCTTCCTGGCGGCAGCGACTTCCGCGCCCGAGCAGACGATGCCGTCGATCCCCGCCTCGTGCGCGAGATCGGTGAGGCGCAGGACCTGATCGTGCGCGCTGCCGCCGATGCCGGTCGCGGCGAGGTCGCTGGCATCGAGGCTGGTCAGCATCGTCACCGCGACGACTTTGGTATGCACCGGTGCCGCCGCCTTGGCATCCTCGAGCATCGCGCGGCCGCCGCTGGCGTGGACCGTCAGGATCGCCGGTTCGATCGGGCTGAGCGCCTGCACCGCCTTGGCGACGGTATTGGGGATGTCGTGCAGCTTGAGGTCGAGGAAGATCGGCAGGCCAAGCTCCGCCATCTCGCGGACGCCGGCCTGGCCGTGCGCGCAGAAGAATTCGAGGCCGAGCTTGAGGCCGCCGATATGCGCGCGGGTGCGGGTGGCGATCGCCTTGGCGCGGGCGAGGTCGGGCGTGTCGATCGCGACGTAGATGGGGCTCATGCCGGGCGGCTTTCGGTGGCGGATTCGGCGGGAAGGATCGGATCGGCGACGATCGGCGCGGCGGCGCTCGCCGCCTGCGCGCGATGGTCGGCGAGCAGCTGCTCGCACGCCGCCAGCCGCTGGCGCAGCCGCCAGCGCACCGTGCCGAGGTAGAGATAGGTCGGCAGGAAGCCGAGCGTGAAGGTGACGAGCAGCAGCAGCGGCAGGTTCACGTCGGCGATCAGGCCGCTCCACAGGCTGATCTGGATGCTGGTCCAATTGCCATAGGTGAACAGCGCCGCGACGAACGCGAGCAGGAACCAGAACAGGATCTTGAGGAACTGCATGCAACACTCCTGAGGAGCGGCGAGGGTAGCGGGGGCGGGCACGGATGGCCAGAGGGGGACACGTCCCCCGCCCTCAGCGCATTGCGCCGCCACCGCGGCCCGCCGGAGGAGGGATCCGGCTTATCCCACCTCGGCGCGCAGCTCGGCGATCAGCGCGGGGATCGCGGTGAGTCTCGGCTCTTCCTCGTCCAGTATCGCGCGGAAGGCCGCGCGCTTGATCGCGGCGACGCGGCCCGGCTTCATCCGCACCGGCGCCGGCAGGGTGGACACGCAGATGTCGATCATCCGCTCGGCGCCGTGCAGCCGGCCCCACAGATAGTCGTTCTCGCGATAGGCGCGGCTGAAGAAGGCGCCGAAGCTGTTGAACTGGATGCCCTTCAACGTCGCCTCGGCACCGCCGGAGCGGATCGCGGTGGCATCGTCGGGGGCGATGCGATCGACCTTGATGGGATCGAACTCATCGAGCCCTTCGCCTTGCAGCAGCGGCAGCGTCGCGGTGTCGAAATAGGGGAAGCCGAGGTAGGCGAGCAGCAGCGCGCGCCGCGTCGGACGGTCGAGCGTCGCGAAGGCGTCGGCGAGCCGCCGGTCGGTGTCGGCGTCGAGCGTGGCGAGATCGAGCGCGGCGCCGAGCGCGTCGAGCACCGGCGCGGCATCGCCGCCCCGCAGCCGCCGCACCTGGTGGCGCAGCTCGGGATGCTGGTCGGCGCGCTGGCGGTCGAGATAGGCGGCGAGGGAGGCGTAGATCGCCTCGCGCATCAGCCCGGCGTCGCTGCCGTCATGCTGACCCTCGATCTCCTCCAGCCGGCGCGCCATCAGCCGCAGCCGGCGGATGCGGAAGCCGAGGTCGAAGGTGCGCAGGAAGTCGATCGTCGCCGCGCTTTCCTTGCCTGAGAAGGACGGCGCGACACCGCCGAAGCCGCGCTCGGCGATCGCCGCCTCGATGCTCGCCCGGATGCGACGCCAGCGCTGCTGCCCCGGTTCGCCGCCGACCTGATAGAGCAGGCCGGTGATCGTCTCGACCACGCCGCTCAGCTTGAGGTGGCCGTAGGCGGCATAGCTGTAGCCGGCGCGGGTGGCGGCGGCGGTCTGCGCGCGCCGCCGCCAAGCGACCAGCCGCGCCGGCGTCGGCCGGTCGAGGAACAGCGTATGGCCGAACAGCTGCTCGATCTCCTCCTCGACCGCGGGGCGCAATGCGGTGACGATGCCGCGCATCCGGTCGATCCGGCCCGAACGTTCGGCGAGCGCGTCGAGATTGTCGCGGATCGGCTGCTGGCGCGGCAGGTCGCTGAGCGCACCGAGGATCGTCTGGAAGAAGCCGGGCTTCTCCCCGCCCGAGCCGAGCCGGATCTTGATGCCGGGCGACGGGTCGATGTAGACGAAGCGGCGGTCGACCTCGCGCCGCGCCGGGCGTTCCTTGAGCGCGTCGATCGCGGGTCGGAACGGCGCGTTGGCGAGTACCGATCCGTCGATCAGCACCGCCTTGTCCGCCTGGTTGGCGGCGAACTGGCGCGGCAGCGCGCGCTTGAGGAAGTCGGCGCGGCCGGGCCAGGCGATGCCGCGCGCCGCCAGTACGCCGTCGAGTTCGCCGACCATGAACGGCGGGAAGGCGCCGGGGAAGCTCGATGTCGCCCGCGCGGCGAAGGCGAGGTCGGGGATCGCGCCGATCGTGCCGCCGGTCGCATGATCGGAGAAGCCGAGCACGACGCGATGTTCGGTCTCCATCACCTCCGGTGGGGAGTTCAGGCGCAGGCGTTCGGGGTGGCCGGTGAAGTCGGTGCAGGTGACGAACAGGTCGAGGGGCTGGCCGTCGGGCAGCAATCGCGCTCCCGCCGGCGCGTCGGCCATCGCCGCGAAGGCGTCGAGCAGCAGGCCGGTGAAGGTGGCGCCGCCGAACGGCGGTTCGAACCAGCGCGAGCGGACGAAGTGCGAGAGCTTGGTGCGCACCTCGTCCTGCGTCGCGTCGTCGAGCGCCTCGACCTTGTCCTTGCTGCGGCCCGCCGCGACCCAGGCGAGGGGCAGCGCCCAGAGTTTCGAGAAGCGGCTGGCGGGGGCGGCGTCGGGATCGATCAGCGCCTCGACATCGGCCGAGGTCAGCCACAGATCGGTGAGCGGTTCGAGGCTCTGGCCGGTGGTGATCGCCTGCGCGAGGAAGATGCCGTTGATCCCGCCCGCCGAGGCGCCGGCGATGATGTCGGCGAGCACGCGCAGCCGGATGCCGGCAAGCGCCTCGATCTCCGCGATCAGCGCGGCATAGACCGCCTCGCTGCCGCCCTGCGGCGCGTCGCCGGCATGATAGGCGCGGCTGGCGCGCACCAGATGCCACACCTCCTTGGTGATGCCGTGCATATAGACCGCGAGGCTGATCCCGCCGTAGCAGACCAGGGCGAGGCGAAGCTCCTTCTCGCGCATCAGGCCGGCGCCAGCGTCGCCCAGATCGGCAGGTGATCCGAGGTCTTGCGCGCTGCGGCGCTGGCGTGCACGCCGCAGTCGGCGACGACCAGATCCTGCGACACCATGATCCGGTCGAGCCGCCCGACCGGCCGGCGCGCGTGGAAGCTCGGCCCGGTCGCCGCCATGCGATAGTCGCGGCAGAAATCGCGCAGGCAGCCCGCCGCTGCGGTCCATTCGTTGAGATCGCCCATCAGCACGGTCGGATGGCGCAGCGTCGCGGTATCGACATGCGCCATGATCGCCGCCGCCTGCCGCCGCCGCCACAGGCCGGAGAGATCGAGGTGCATGCCGACGACGCGGATCATCCCGGCGTGCGTGTCGATATCCGCCATTACCGCACCGCGCGGTTCGAGCGAGGGCAAATGGATCGGCGCGCGTTCGACCACCTGCGCCGATTTGCGGACGAGGATGACGTTGCCGTGCCAGCCCATCGACAGCGCGCGCATGCCGAACTCGACCGGCTTCCAGTCGCTGTGCTCGTCGAGCAGGTGCGTCGGCAGCACCGATTCGCGCGTGCCGAAGCGGCGGTCCGCCTCCTGCAAGGCGATGATGTCGGCATCGATCTCGCGCAGCACCTCCAGCACCCGCTTCGGGTTGCGGCGGCGGTCGAGGCCGACGCCCTTGTGGATGTTGTAGCTGGCGACTTTCAGGGGACGAGGAACCATTGCGCTAGCGAAACGCCCCTGCACGGGATTGGTGCCCGCGCCGCCGCGACGATCGAAGGCGGCGGGGTCGACAGGATAGGTCAACGCTGAACCCCTATCATCAGCATTATGTACTTGATAAATCAAGATTGGGTAAAATCTCTCGTAATAACGCGGCCCGCGTGCAGAATACAGGCAGTCGCCGTGCTATGATAGCGGTACGACGAGTCGGGCGGGGGCCTGGCTGCCGGGGGGCGCTATGGTGCGACGTGTTCGAGTTCTTCTTGCCGGCTGCTTGATGGCCAGCGTTTTCGCGTTGCCGGTACAGGCGCAGGAGAAGTCCGGGATCAGGCCGGGCTTCGCGCTGAAGCCGGGAACGGCGCATATCGTGCTGTTCCGGCCGTCGGTTCGGGTCGGCGCCCAGTCGACCGCCGGGCTGTTCGAGCCCAACGCCGACTGGACCGCGCAGGCGCGGGAGAATCTCGGCAAGGCGCTCGGCGAGGCGGAGCGGCATCTCGGCAACGAGGTGAGCGACTGTCCCGAACCGGTCGGCGCCGATGCGGCGACGCTCGCCGAATATCAGGCGCTGTTCGATACGGTCGCGGCATCGGTGATCGAATATCAATTCTTCCGCGGCAACCGCCTGCCGACCAAGAAGCGCAAGGACCAGTTCGACTGGAGCCTGGGGCCGGACATCGCCAAGCTGCCCGGCGTCGCCGGCGCCGATTATGCGCTGTTCGTATCGACCGAGGATCATTTCGGCTCGACCGGGCGCAAGGTGTTGCAGGTGTTCGCGGCGCTGGCGCGGGTGCCCATCGCGGTCGGTGTCCACAAGGGTTTTGCCGGCCTGGTCGATCTGCACACCGGTGATCTGGTCTGGCTGAACGCCGATATGCAGATGGGCGGCGATGTCCGCGATGCCGATGGCGCGCAGAAGCGGGTGGGGCAGTTGCTGGCGGGCTTCCCCGGCAGGCCCGCCGAACCCGCACCCGCCGCGACGGCGCATTGAGATGCGTCGGCTGATCGCCGCGGGGCTCGCCGTCTGGTCGGGCGTCGCCGCCCCCGTGCTCGCCGCCACCGATCCGGTGCCGCCGCTGCCGCCCTATGTCGCGGCCTACCAGCCGGCCAACGTCGATGAGCGCGGCGCCTGGATGCTCGCCGACGAGGAAGAGCGGCGATTGCGCGATTCATCGGACGTGATCCGCGATCCCGCGCTCAACGCCTTCGTGCGCGGTGTCCTGTGCCGGACGGTCGGCGCGGATCGCTGCGGCGCGATCCGGCTCTACATCCTGCGCGTCCCGGCGTTCAACGCGTCGACCTACCCCAACGGCATGATGACCGTCTGGTCGGGTGCGCTGCTGCGGCTGCGCAGCGAGGCGGAGCTGGGCGCGGTGCTGGGCCATGAGTTCGGCCATTTCGAGCTGCGGCATGGCGTTGCGAGCTTCCGTCACCGGCGTGGCGGCACCGACGTGCTCGCCTGGGCCTCGGTGCTGGGCGGCGGCGGGATCGCCTTGCAGATGATGATGCTCGGCGGGATCTTCAGCTTCGACCGGGCGCAGGAGAAGGCGGCGGATCTGCTCGGGCTGCGCTATCTCGCAACGTCGCCGTATCCGGCGTCGGCGGCGGCGGACATCTGGGTGCGGATGATGGCGGAGGCGGATGCCACCGCGGTCGGCCGGCACCGCAAGCCCGACCAGCGCTATACCGCGGGCTTCTTCGCGACGCATCCGACCGAGCTGACCCGAGCCACCTATCTGCGCGCCGAGGCGGAGGCGGTGGGCGAGCACGGCGCCGCCGAGGCGGAACGCTATCGGGCGGCGCTGGCGCCGTGGCTGCCGAGCTTCCTCGCCGACCAGATCAAGCTGAACGATTTCGGCGGCAGCGAATATCTGCTTGCGCAACTGGCGGCGGACGGCTGGACGACGCCGCTGCTGTTCGCGCGCGGCGAACTGTACCGCGAGCGTGGCAATCCGCGCGATCTCGTCAGCGCGGCGGGCTTCTACCGCGAGGCGATCGCCCGTGGCGACGCGCCGCCGGAGGCCTATCGCGGCCTCGGCCTCGCGCTGCTGCGCAGCAACGACGCCGAGCCCGGCAAGGCGGCGCTGCGCGATTATCTCAGCCGCAAGCCGGATGCCGGCGATGCGCCGCTGATCTCCACCCTGATTGCCTCATGAGGTCGCCGATGACGTTGCGCCGCTTCACCCGTCACGCTCTCGCCGTCGCCGCGCTGCTGGTCGCGGTGCCGGTCAGCGCGGGCAACACGTTGATCGCCGCCGGCCAGCGGGTCGCGGTCGCCAAATCGGCGCTGACCGTGCAGCCCGACGCCGAATGGAACAAGCTCGCCGCCAAGCCGGGGCGCAACGCGGAGAGCTGGACGCTGGATGGCGACCAGCTCAACGAACTGACCTTCTATGGCGGCATCGCCGACGGCAGGACGCTGTTCCGCGAGGTCGACCGCAAGACGCGGCCGCTGCCGCGCGTCAGCGCGACGATGCTGATCACCGATATCCCGACGCTGCTCGAGAACAGCTATCGCGTCGCGCTCGGCACCGCGGCGATGACGATCGAGCGGGTCGAGCCGGCGACCTTCGCGGGCAACAAGGGCGTGCACTTCACCTACGGCTATACCCGGCAGAACGAATCGCTGCACCGCCGCGGCGAGGCGTTCGGCGCGATCATCGGCGGGCGGCTGTATCTGATCACCTATGAGGCGCCGGCGGTCTATTATTTCGAACGGAGCGCGCCGGCGGCGCGGGTCGTCGCGGACAGCGCGCGGCTTTGATGTCGGTGGACGGCGCGGCTGCGGTGGGCTGACCCACCCGCCAAATACTGGGCAGGCGGGTCAGTCCGGTAATCCCCTTCGCGGTCTCTCGACCGAATTGCGGTCTAGGATCAGAAGGTTAACGCGAGGTATCGGATTTCCGGGGCGTCCCGTCGTTTTTCCGGCATGAGATCTGCGATAATGTAGATCAGCCTCCGTAAAGGAATGGGTGAAATCCCGGTGGCGATCGGCAAGCTTTGATTGATGGATGACAAAATCGTTAGGATCGGATAGGCCAGCATCCGTGCCCGAGTTTCGTCGACCCTGACGATGACCATAGTGCGCCGGGAGACCGCATCATGTCACAAAAGCGCTGGAAGCGAACCAAGCTGCGTGCCCTGATCCTGCGGGTGCAGGGCTCCGTCTTCATTTCGGACGGCATGCGGCGGCGCCTGCTCAACTTCGCCGGCGCGCGGATCCACCCGACCGCGACGATCCGCCATTCCTGCTGGCTCGACAGCGCCGATATCGTGATGGGACGCGACGCGATGCTCAACTGCTTCGCGCGCTACGACGGCGCCGCGCCGCTGGTGTTCGAGGATGGCGCGCGCGTCTCGTCGGGCGTCACTTTCACCACCAGCACGCATTATCACACCGGCAACCCCGCGCGCCGCTCGTCGCGCGAGACGATCGACGAACCGATCACGATCAAGGCGGGCAGCTGGGTGATGACCGACGTGACGATCAATCCCGGCGTCACCATCGCCGAAGGCTGTGAGATCGGCGCCAAGGCGCTGGTCGTCGAGGATACCGAGCCCAACGGCCTCTACGTCAACACTGCGGGGCCGTCCGGCACGGTGCGCGCGCGGCGGATCAAGGATTTGCCGGTCCCCGGCGTGCGCGGCGAACCGGTGACGCTGGCGCGTGGCGATGGCGGGAACGCCAGGGGCGCCGAGCCGCTGGCCGCGCCGATCCGGGCGGTCGCACGCGCGACCTGACCGCGCCGGAGCGAAGCGGCCCCGCGTGAGTTGACCTGTTTCGGAACGGGATTCGCGGTGTCGCCGAACAGGCGATAGCGGTTGCCCACGGGCGTCCCGACCGGCATGTCTGTACCACGCTCTGCCGGCGGGCTCGTCACCTCCCGCGTCGGCAGGGCGCCCGATGGGGCGCTTGAGAATGTATTGGGAACATCTTTCCGCAAGCGACGCCCTGATCCTGGCGGTGATCGCCGCGCTGCTCGTCGCGCTCTGCTGGGCGTTCCGGCACGATCGGCGGGCGCAGCATCGGCGTGCCTCCGAATGGCATGAGGCCTATTACAAGCGCGGCGGCCTCGTCCGCACGCTGATGAGCCGCTGGCATCGCGGCCCGGCGCGGCTGACCGACCAGCGCGACGACCGCTGAACCGGCCGCCCGGCCGCGACCTACCCCGGACGCAACAAAGGGGGCCGGAGCCCCCTTTGCGAGCGCCCGTGGCGCTGCCGTAACCGTCGGCCGCCCCGAAGGCGACGGCCGCGGGAAGCGGATCTTAGTTGCTGTCGGCCTTGCCGTCGTCCGACGCGACGGCGACGATGCCGGCTGCGACGGCAGCGACCGCCAGAACGGCGATGATCACGCCACCACCAGCGAGTTCGTTCTTCTTGGCCGAGGTCGAGCCGGTCCGCACCGACTTGGCGACCGACAGGCTCGCAGCGGGGTTGGCCGGTGCCGCAGCGACCGGTGCAGCAACGAGGGCCGTAGCGGCAACGGCGGTGAGGTACTTACGAATCACGCTAATCTCCTATTGTGGGTTACCCCTCGGCCATCCCTGGCACGAGGAGGCTACCATTGAGTTAATGCGGCCGATTTTGCAATGTCGCTGGCCGGAATGCGGGGTGACACGGGACTGCCGGTCACCTCGCCAAACACGGGGTGGACGACGCGGAATGCACCTGCGCGGGCGGGTGAATAGTGGAAGCCCAACGACTTGCCCGGCATTTGGTAAAGCGCGCCATGGCAGCAGGCCAACGGCCGCCGCACGTCTGGCGCCACAGGCGATAAGGCAGATGGATGCCGCCCGGCGACCACCGACGGCTCTCTACCGCCCTGGCGTGACCGGAAGTGTCGCCGCGCCCGTCCTCGGAGCGCATGTGACGTAATCATGTTGATCGTATAATATATTTGACCGACGGGGTCGGCCGTGATGGGATGCGGTACTGCGGTCGATCCGGTGTCGCCGTGACGTATTGATCGCATGGAGGAACGCCCCTTGAGCCATCCGCATCGCCGCGCCCTTCTCAAGACCGGCGGTGCCTCCGCCATGGTCGCCTTGCTGCCGGGGGGGCAGGGGCAGGCGGCCCTGCCGGCGTCTAAAATCAGTCCACGCATCGTCGAGCCGCTCGACACCGACTGGCGCTTCCACCTCGGACACGCCAGCGACCCCGCCAAGGACTTCGGCTTCGGCCGCAGCCACGACACCTATGCCAAGTCGGGCGATGCGGGTACGCCCGCCGCAGAAGCCAAGTTCGACGCGAAGGACTGGGCGGTCGTGTCGCTGCCGCATGACTGGGCGGTCGACCTGCCGTTCGAGCGCTTCGGCGCGCCCGGCAGCGACGAGGACAAGACCGGCGCGTATCAAGGCTTCAAGCCGCTCGGCCGGATGTGGCCCGCGACCAGCGTCGGCTGGTACCGCCGCATCCTGCGCCTGACTCCGGAGGATGCCGGCCGCCGCCTGCTGCTCCAGTTCGACGGCGTGTCGCGCGACTGCCTCGTCATCCTCAACGGCTTCATCGTCGGATCGAACGAGAGCGGCTATGCCCCGTTCGAGATCGACGTCACCGATTTCGCCAAACCCGGCGAGGACAATGTCCTGCTGATCCGCTGCGACGTCAGCCTCGGCGAGGCCTGGTCCTATGAGGGCGCCGGCCTCTATCGCCACGCACGGCTGGTCAAGACCGCACCCGTCCACGTCCGCCAGTGGGGCGCGACGGTGCGTACGACCGTCGGCAGCGGCGGCGCGCAGGTGGCGATCGCGACCGAGATCGTCAACGACGGACCCGCAGCGACGGTGCGGCTGCGCTCGACGATCGCGGCACCGGACGGGCGCGTGCTGGCGCGGCTGACCTCCGATCCCCTCGCGCTGCCCGCCTGGGGCGAGACGACCGCCGAGCAGCAGACCACGCTGCCCGATCCTGCGCTCTGGTCGCTGGAGACGCCGCAGCTCCACACGCTGACCAGCGAGGTCCTGATCGACGCAATTGCGGTCGATTGCGACGAAACGCACTTCGGCATCCGCACCATCCGCTTCGACCCCAATCGCGGCTTCTTCCTCAACGACCGACCGGTGAAGATCAAGGGCACCTGCAACCATCAGGATCATGCCGGCATCGGCTTCGCGGTGCCCGACAGCCTCCACGTCTGGCGGCTCGAACAGCTGAAGGCGATGGGCGCCAATGCCTATCGCTCGACGCACCATTCGCCGGCTCCCGCGGTGCTCGACGCATGCGACCGGCTCGGCATCCTGATGATGAACGAGACGCGGCAGATGTCGAGCAACGCCGAGGGGCTGTCGCAGCTCGACCGCGTCGTGCGGCAGGGGCGCAACCATCCCAGCATCGTCATCTGGAGCATCGGCAACGAGGAGATCCATCGCGGCACCGAAAATGGCGCGCGCATCGCCGAGACGATGAAGCGCCGCATCTATGCGCTCGACGGCACCCGCCCGATCACCGAGGCGTTCAACGGCAAGCTGGGGCAGGGCGCATCGCGGGTGCTCGATGTGATGGGCTGCAACTATTACCTCGACGAGATCGACGGCTATCACGCCAAGCATCCGACCGTGCCGATGATCGGCACCGAGACCGGCAGCACGGTGATGACGCGCGGCGAATATGCGCGCAACGACAAGGAGGGGCTGGTCCCCGCTTACGACCAGGAGTTCCCCCGCTGGGCGACGACCGCCGAGACATGGTGGTCCTTCTACGACGCGCGGCCGTTCCTCGCTGGCGGCTTCGTCTGGACCGGCTTCGATTATCGCGGCGAACCCACGCCGTTCGAGCGCTGGCCGGAGAATGTTTCGCATTTTGGGCAGATGGACTTGTGCGGATTTCCCAAGGACAATTTTCATTATTACCGCGCCTGGTGGGGAGCGGAACCGGTTCTGCACCTCTTCCCGCACTGGAACTGGCCGGGGCGGGAGGGGCAGACGGTCGCCGTCTGGGTGCACAGCAATTGCGAGGCGGTCGAGCTGTTCGTCAACGGCCGCAGCCTCGGGCTTAAGGCGGTCGTACGCAACAGGCACCTCGCCTGGGACGTGCCCTATGCGCCCGGCCGGATCACCGCGCACGGCTATCGCGGCGGCCGGCGCATCCTGACCGCGGAGCGGCAGACGACCGGCGCGCCGGCGCGGATCGGCCTGTCGAGCGACCGGCGGCAGCTTGCGCCCGGCGAGGTCGCGGTGGTGCGCGCGGCGGTGCTGGACAGCGCGCGGCGCGAGGTGCCGACCGCGGCCGACCGCCTGTCGTTCGTACTCAGCGGTGACGCCGTGCTGCTCGGCGTCGGCAACGGCGACCCGCGCAGTCTCGAACCCGACCACGCCACCACGCGATCGGCATTCAACGGGCTGGCGATGGCGCTGGTCCAGGCCGGGCCGAAGGGCGGCGCCATCCGCCTCGAAGCCCGCGGCGACGGCCTTGCCCCGGCGATGCTGCCGCTGATCGGGACCGGCGGCGGCTGAGCGGCGATGGCTCGACGCGCCGGTGCCTCCGCCGGTCCCGTCCGATTCGATCCGACGCGGAACGGGACGCGCCGGCGTGCACTGTGCGAAGCGATAGCATGAGCTTCGCCGCGGAGATGGACCCATGACATCGACCAAGACCCAGATCGTGATCGTCGGCGGCGGCGCGGCGGGGCTGGAACTCGCCACCCGGCTCGGGGCGCGCTACGGGCGCAAGGCGCACGACATCATCGTCGTCGACCGCAACCGCACGCACATCTGGAAGCCGCTGCTGCACGAGGTCGCCACCGGCTCGCTCGACGCCAACATGGACGAGGTCGGCTATCGCAGCCACTGCCATCGCTGGGGCTATCGCTTCTTCTACGGCACGCTCGACTCGATCGACCGGACGGCGCGGCAGGTGCGGCTTGCCCCGGTGTACGACGATCAGGGCCGCGAGGTGATCGCCGCGCATGCGATCCGCTACGATTATCTCGTGCTCGCTTATGGTTCGGTAACCAACGACTTCGGTACGCCGGGCGTGGCGGAGAATTGCACCTTCCTCGACAGCCGCGCCCAGGCGGACCGGTTCCGCGACCGGCTGCTCGACCATTGCCTGCGCGTGTCGCGGACGATGACCGCCGACCCTGCGAGCGACGCGCATGTGCGGATCGCCATCGTCGGCGGCGGCGCGACCGGGGTGGAGCTGGCGGCCGAATTGTTCAACGCCGCCGCCGCGCTGGGCCATTACGGGCTGGAGGTGTTCGACGAGAGCCGCCTTGCCGTAACCCTGATCGAGGCGGGGCCGCGCATCCTCCCGGCGCTGCCCGAGCGGCTCGCCGATGCCGCGCGCGGCGAGCTGGAGGCGCTGGGGGTGCGGGTGCTGACCGACACGCCCGTCACCGCCGCCGATCGCGACGGCATGACCACCGCCACGGGCGAGCGGATCGACGCCGATCTGATGGTGTGGGCGGCGGGGGTGAAGGCGGTGCCGATCGCCGGCGGCCTCGACGGGCTGGAGGTCACGCGCGGCGGACAGGTGGTGGTGACGCCGACGCTGCAGAGCGTCAGCGACGACCGCATCTTCGCGATCGGCGATTGCGCGGCCTGCCGGCTTCCCGGCAGCGAGCGGCCGGTGCCGCCGCGCGCGCAGGCGGCGCACCAGATGGCCGCGGCGGTCTTCGTCAACCTCAAGCACCGCATGGCGGGCAAGCCGTTGCGGCCCTTCGTCTACCGGGATCATGGCTCGCTGGTATCGCTGAGCCGGTTCTCGACCGTCGGCACGCTGATGGGCAATCTCGTCGGCGGCAAGCTGGCGATCGAGGGGCGGCTGGCGCGCTTCGTCTATCTGTCGCTGTATCGCATGCACCTGATCGCCATCCACGGCTGGCTCAAGGGCTGCGCGCTGATCGTGATCGGCCACGTCAATCGCATCGTCCGGCCGCGGCTCAAGCTGCACTGACGCCGGCCGGCGCTGAAATCCAGGCTTGGGCCGGCGCAAAGCAAGCTGCTTTGCCAAGCCCCTGCGCCTCCGCCGAGATGGCGGGCCGCAGCAAGGATCGAGATCATGGTTGAGCCCATCGCCGACGGTCACCCGTCGATCGCCTTTCCGCAGGAGATCGACGTCGTCGTCGACCAGTTGAAGCACGCGCGGATCGCGTGGCGGACCGCGCATCCGCACAACGACGAACGCGGCAGCCACTTTCCGTCACGCCAGGCGCTCAAGCGGATCACCGGCGAACTCGGCACCGCGCTGTTTCCGCTGCGACTGGGGCCATCGGAGCTGACCGTCGCCAACGAGAATGCCTTCATCGCCGCTTCGCTCGAATCGACGCTGGCGCAGCTCGCGGCGCAGATCGATCTGGAACTGAGCTACAGCAGCGGGGAGGCCGATACGCAGGCGACCGCGGTGCGTACCGAACGGCTGATCGGCGCCTTTGCCGCCGGCCTGCCCGCGATCCGCACGATCCTCGATAGCGATGTCGAGGCGGCCTATGCCGCCGATCCGGCGGCGCGTAGCGTCGATGAGGTGCTGGTCGCCTATCCCTCGTTCACCGCGATCATCCATCATCGTATCGCGCATCTGCTGTACCGGCTGGGTGCGCCGCTGGTCGCGCGGCTGATCGCCGAGATCGCGCATGCGGGCACCGGGATCGACATCCACCCGGCCGCGACGATCGGCCGGCGCTTCTTCATCGATCACGGCACCGGCGTGGTGATCGGCGAGACGGCGATCCTGGGCGACCGTGTCCGCCTGTACCAGGGCGTGACGCTGGGCGGCGACCCCGACCTGTTCGGCGACAAGTCGGGCGCGCCGCGCCATCCGATCGTCGAGGACGATGTCGTGATCCACGCCAATGCGACGGTGGTCGGGCGGGTGACGATCGGCGCGCGCTCGCGGATCGGTGGCGGCGTCTGGTTGCGGCAGGACGTGCCCGCCGACACGCTGGTGGAGGCGCCGCCGCCGGTGTTCCGCGCGCTGCCGACGCCGCCGGCCGACCGGGCGTGATTGGCGCGGGCCGGCTTCGCTTGTGCGAATCGTCCGCGGGTGCATAGGCTTGCGTCATGACCGAAGATGCAGCGACCCACCGGCTGGGCGAAGCCCTCAACCACCTTCACGCCTTCGTCGCGGGCTTCGACGCCGGCGCGTATGTCGATGAGGCGAGCGCGCTGACCGCCGAAGACCTGCGCCTCATCCTCAACACGCTGGAGCAGGTGCACGGCATCGTGAAGGCGGCGCCGGGGCAGTGAAGCGTCGCTCCGCGTCCGTCGACCTCGGCGCGATGGTCGCGACCGTCCTGTTCCTGGCGGGCTTCGGCGGCATGATATGGGCGCTGGGGGCGAAGATCGGGCTGTTCTGACCCCGCGAGTGCCGGTCAGCGCGACGAGAGCGTCGTGCGTTCGGCGAGCGCGCGCATGACGATCCGGCTGTACAGGCGATGCGTCGCGTTCATCGCATGGTCGCCCGCCGCCGCCGGCGCGATGCCGAGCGACGCTGCCGGGGTGAAGGTCAGCTCGCCGAAATAGACGCCGTCCAGCCCGTCGTAGAGATCGACGCGGACGAAATCGAACGGCGCCGACAGCGCCCGCGCGGCGGCGATCATCGCCGCGATCCGGTCGGGCGCCGGCAGCACATGGCTCGCGGGCGGCGAGAGCCCGTCGTCGCGGTCCATCGGCGCGAAGCTCGGGACGTGATAGAGCCGGCTCCACGGCGCGCCGAAGCGGCTGTGATCGACCTGGCACACCAGCGGTTCGCCGCGGACGCAGTGGAATTTGTAATCGTCGGGCGAGGTCCCGTCGGCGCTCGGCACCAGCGTCTCGACGATGATCTTCCGCGGTAGCCGCCAATATTGCATCTCGCGCAGGATCGCGGCGTAGTCCGCGCGGGCGAGCTGATACAGGTGGCCGAGGTCGGTGGGCGCGGCGACATCGCGCAGGAACACGGTGCCGCCGCTCGCATGCGTCGGCTTGGCGATCGTCGCCGTCCCCAGGAAGGGGCGGAGCCGTTCGAACATCGCGGTGGCCGACGCGACCTGCTCCATCGCGATGACCGCCAGCGTCTGCGGCATCCGCAGCGTCGGCAGCAGGCGCCGCGCCTCGACCTTGGCCGTCTCCTTGTCGACGAAGGCGCGTTCGAGCGGTGTCCAGCGCGGGTCGATCATCCGGCCGAAGATCAGGTCGTTGATCATCGCGCGCGGATCGGCCGGCGGCAGCGGCCAGCGGCCGAAGCGGCGCCGGAAATGCGGGCCCGCGACGACATGGTTGAACGCCCGCGTCATCGGCGCTGCCGCCATGGCGCCGTCCTGCGGAGCGCGGCACGGACGGGGCGGGGCGATGGTCGACATAAGGCGGCGGTAGCGGGCGCTACGAGGTCAGGCAATCGCGCCGCGCGACGCGAAGCCGTTAACATTCCGACACAAAGCAGACATTGATATTGCTAGTGACTCGCAACAACGTGTTCGCTAGGTGGCGGGCAACAAAGGGGACGTTGCGTGATCAATCTGGGTATTCTGCTGGCGAGCGTGGCTGTGGTGGGGGGTGCGCCCGAATCGATGCCGGTGCCGCGCGAACCCGCCGATGCGAGCGCGACCGAAGGGCAGCGCGACGATGAGATCCTCGTCGTCGGCAAGAGCTATGGCCGCGGCGTCGGCAAGACGGTGACGCCGCTCAAGGACACGCCCAACACGATCAGCGTCATCGATCACGAGCAGATCGAGGCGCAGAACCTGTTCACGCTGGAGGACGCGCTGACCGCGACCAACGGCATCACGGTCAACGGCGTCGGCAGCGAGGACCCGTCGTTCCTGTCGCGGGGCTTCGCGATCAACAATTATCTGATCGACGGCGTGCCGACGCTGTCGGTCAACTTCCCGTCGGCGGTGCCCGACCTGTTCGCCTACGACCGGCTGGAGGTGCTGCGCGGCCCCGCCGGCCTGTTCAGCGGATCGGGCAATCCGGCGGGCAGCATCAACCTGGTCCGCAAGCGGCCGCTCGACACCGCGCGGATACAGGCGAGCGCGGGCTATGGCAGCTACAGCAATCTGCGCCTCGAACTCGATGCGTCGACGCCGGTCGGCGCGGTCGGCAAGGTGCGTGCCGGCGTCATGGCGCAGGATCAGGACCAGTTCTTCGACACCGCGCATCGCAACCGGCTGGCGGCGTTCGCGGTCGGGTCGCTCGCGATCGGTTCGCGCACCACGCTGACCGCGGGGGTCAATTACGATCGCTTCCGTCCGGCGATCCAGTCGGGTCTGCCCGGCTATGCCGGCGGCGCGGACGGCAGCGACGGGCGCCTGCTCGACGTGCGGCGCTCGACCTATCTCGGTGCCGACTGGAACCGCTTCAATGCCCGGACCTGGTCGGGCTTCGTCGAGCTGGCGCATCGCGTCTCCGATCGCTGGACGCTGCGCGCGACCGGGCTCTACACCGATGTCGATCGCGTCGACGTCTACAGCTATATCGGCGCGCAGCCGGTGACCCCGGCCAATCGCGGCGTGACCAGCCAGATCGCCTATCGCGGCGACAGCCGGCAGCGGACGCGCTCGTTCGACGTCAACGGCATCGGCAGCTTCCCGCTGTTCGGCCGCGACCAGACGCTGATCCTCGGTGCCGATTATCAGGCGAGCAGCGGCACCTCCTATTTCACGCGGCTGTCGAACTATGCGCGGATCGACGTCTTCAACCCGATTTCGCCGGCCGAGCCGCCGCTCGACCCCTATGGCCCGCTGCCGCCCTATCCGGTGCAGGGCACCGCGGGCATATGCACGCCGGTGCAGACGCCGCCGCAATGCGTCACCCAGGTCTATGGCGGCACGGCCACGCATCTCGAACAATATGGCCTGTACGGTCAGATGCGGCTGAGCCCGCTCGCCGGGCTGACGCTGATCGGCGGCGGGCGCCTGACCTGGTTCGACACCGACACGCGCACGCTGCTGCCGGTGCCGGGCGGGCGCACCGGCTATACGATCGACAACCGCTTCACGCCCTATGCCGGGATCGTGTGGGACGTGACCGGGCACCTCAACCTCTACGCCAGCTATGCCGACAGCTTCACGCCGCAGGCCCAGCCGGTCGGGCGCCAGCGCGGCGACGGCGGCCGGATCGAACCGATGGTCGGCGCGCAATATGAGGCGGGCAGCAAGCTGTCGCTGATGCACGATCGGCTGCTGCTCTCCGCCGCCGCCTATCAGATCACGCAGCGCAACCGGCTGGTCAACGATCCCGTCGACACCACGCTCTATTATCAGCTCGGCAAGGTGCGCGCCCGCGGCGTCGAGGTGGAGGCGACCGGCGAGATCCTGCCGGGCTGGCGCGTCAACGGCGGCTACAGCTACACGCGCACCAAGCTGTTGGAGGACATCAACCCGGCGCTCGAAGGCAGCCTGTTCGTGCCGGTCATCCCGCGCCACATGGGCAAGGTGTTCACCAATTATGCGCCGACGGACGGGCTGCTCGCCGGCGCGAGCTTCGGCGGCGGACTGACGGTCTTCGGCGCGACCTCCGGCGGCACCCCATCGTCGGTCGCCGCCAACGGCACGCGCACGATCTCCACCGTCGTCCGCCAGGGGAGCTATGCGGTGCTCGACCTGCGCGCCGGCTATCGGCTGACCGAGCAGCTCGGCGTGTCGGTGAACGTCAACAACGTGCTCGATCGCACCTATTACGCGCGCATCTTCTCGACCGCGCGGGGCAATTATTACGGCAGCCCCCGCACCGTCTTCGCGACGCTGCGCTACACCTTCGGCTAGGCCGGATCGACATCCCATTCCTCCCCTTGGCGGGGAGGAATGGGATGTCGATCCGGCCCAGTGCGGCGCGGGGAAGGCCGCGGCGGTTATGATTTGCGGGGCGGCTGGCTGGCCTCGTTCGCCTGTTTGAACAGGTTGCGGATCTTGTCGAACACGTTGGTGCCCGCGCCCTTGTTCTTGGTGCTGTCCTCGATGTCGTCGACGGTCTTGAGCAGGTCCTTCATCTGGTCCTTGGTGGCATAGCCCAGCGCCTGGCCGAGGCGCAGCTGTTCGCGCGCCGTGGCCAGCAGCCGCTGGATGCGCGCGTCGTCGGCGGCGCTGCGGTTCGCCTTGGCGGCGAGCGTGCGCGCCTCTTCGATCGCCACGCTGGCGCGGGTCAGCGGCAGCGGATGAATCACGTCCTCGACCACGATCGTGCCGAGCGCGGTCTCCAGCACCGTCTTCGCCGCATCGAGGCGGTTCTGCGCGACCAGCGCGGCGGCCGATTTGATCGCCGCCGGATAGGTCGCCAGCGGGATGTTGCTCACCCGCACGACGCTTTCGCTGGCGAGCCCGTCGATCAGGTGGCGCGCCTCCTGGATGCGGCCGTCGTCGAGCGCCGCCTTGGCCGATTTGCGCAGCGTCTCGACCGCATCGACCGAGGCGAGGACGTCGTGCGTGATGACGGTCACGTCGACCGGCGCGAGGGCGAGATGCGGGTTGCGGGCCAGCACGATCTCGAGCTTGCCGGTGGCGGCTTCGAGGGCGGCGGTCGCCGCCTTGCCGTCCTTCCGGTCGAGCGCGGCGAGCGCATTCTCGGTCTGTTGCAGCGCTGCGACGGCATCCTGGATCAGCGTGCGACGGTCGGTGCTCGGCGTCACCGGCGTTGCCGCGGCGGCGGGCGGGGTGGTCGCGTTCTCGGCGACGGTGTTGCTGGGCGCCTCCTTCGAGCAGGCGGCCAGAAGCAGGAGGCTGGACGCGGTGGTGGCAAGCAGGGTGCGTTTCATGATGCTTCTCCTTTCCTGAAGATCGAGGGGTGGGTGGGCGAACCGGTCCGGCGTACTCACGCCGTCGCGGGCGACGCGTCCGGGCGGGCCGGTGCCGGTCGCCGCGCGCGGCGGGATGATCCGCCGGGATCTGACATGCGTTCGATGGTCGTTCTCATCTCCAAATCCTCCACAGGAAGCGATCTGGACGGGAGATGCGCCGCGACAGTCGGCGCCCTCGATGTCCGTTCCGGACCCGGTGCGGCGTCCGGCGCGCCGTAGCTGGTTATGCGATCGGTCGGATCAAGACCTATCGACGTTAAAATTTTCGGGTCACGCAGGCGTCCGCGGCGCGGCGCGGCGCGGCGGCGGCGGCAGAGGCGGGGGCGGGGGCGGTAGTGTCGCGGCATCGCGCGGCGGCCGTGACAACATCCACGCGCTTCCTACATTCGTCCGCCCCAACGCCCCATGCTCATCGTGCGAGGAGTGTGACACCGTATGGCTGATCCGCTTGTTCAGACCTTCCTTTGATCGGCGCCGCCTTTGCGGCGGTCGTCGTGCTGACCCGGCTGCGCCTGTCGCCGATCGTCGGCTATCTCGGCGTCGGGCTGGTGCTGGGGCCCCATGGCCTCGGCGCGGTGCCCGAGGCGCAGGGGACGCATTTCTTCGGCGAACTCGGCGTCGCGCTGCTGATGTTCGTGATCGGGCTGGAATTCTCGCTGCCGCGGCTGCTCGCGGCCGGAGGCTCGGTGTTCGGGCTCGGGCTGGCGACGGTCGGCGCGGTCACCACGATCGCGGCATTGCTCTGCCACCAGCTTGCCGGCCTGCTGATCCTGCCGTCGATCATCATCGGCGCGGCCATCGCCATGTCGTCGACCGCGATCGTCCACAAGCATCTGATCGACACCGATGAGGTGTCGAGCCGCTATGGCGTGGCGGCGACCGCGATCGTCCTGTTCGAAGATCTGGTCGCGCTCACCGTGCTCGCGATCGTCGCGGCGCTGCACACCACCAGCGGCGATGCGGCGCTCGACGCCGTCCTGCTGCGGCTGGCGATCAGCATCCTCGCCTTCGTCAGCGCGGCGATCCTGGCGCGGCGGACGCTCGGCCGGCTGCTCGAATCGGTCGCCCGTTCGCGCTCCAACGAGGCGTTCCTGCTCGCCGTGCTGACGCTCATCACCGGCGCCGCGCTGGCGGCGCAGTCGATCGGCCTGTCGCTGCCGATCGGCGCCTTCGTCGTCGGCATGATCGTCGGCGAAAGCGACTTCCGCCACCAGCTCGAGGACGAGATCCGGCCGTTCCGCGACGTGCTGGTCGGCATCTTCTTCATCACGGTCGGCATGTCGGTCGACTGGGCCGCGCTGCTCGCCAAGCCGGGGATGACGGCGGGCCTCCTCGCGGCGATCATGGCGGTCAAATGCCTGGTCGTGTTCGGCGTCACGCGTCTGGCCGGGCTGGACACGCACAGCGCCGCGCGCACCGGCCTGGTGCTGGCGCATGCCGGCGAACTCGGCCTGCTCATCGTCGGCCATGCGCTCGACACCGCGCTGCTGCCTACCCCCATCGGGCAGCCGATCCTCGGCGCCATCGCGCTCAGCATGCTGCTCGCGCCGCTGGTCGCCCAGCTCAGCGACCGGCTCGCCGCGCTCGCTGCGCGCGCGCCGCGCCCGGCGCTGGCGGATCAGCAGGAAGCCTCGATCCGCGCGACCAGCGCGGGCCTGAGCGGCCATGTCGTGCTCGCCGGCTGCGGGCCGGTGGGGCGGCTGGTGGCGATCACGCTGGAGGCGCGCCGGGTGCCCTATGTCGCGATCGAGCGCGACGTCGAACGGCTGCGCCGCGCGCAGAACGATGGCCATCGCGCCGTCTTCGGCGATGCGACGCGCGCGGGCATCCTCAAGGCGGCGGGGATCGAGCGCGCCGCGGCGATCGTCATCCTCGTCAACAATTGGCACCGGTCGGTGCGGATCATCCGCGAGGCGCGGCATCTCAATCCGCAGATCCAGGTGATCGCCAGCCTGCGCGACGATGCGCATCTCGGTGCGCTGGTGCAGGCCGGGGCGTCGCACATCTTCCCGGAGAATTATGCGGCCGGGCTCGGCCTGGCGGCGCAGGCGCTGATGTCGCTCGGGGTCGAGCCGGGCGAGGCGATGGCGACGATCCAGGCGATCCGCGCCGAACTCAGCCCGGAGCTGCAATTGCTCCCGGCCTGAGCCCGGCGCGACATTGCCGCACCACCCGCCATCGAATTCGGCTACAGCAAGGCCATGCACCGCCGCAGCGCTCCGTCGACCCCGTATCCGCTGCTGCCCTATGCGGCGCTGATCCTGTCGATCCTCAGCTTCTGCGGCGGCACGAGCTTCGCCAAACGGCTGTTCCCGCTGGTCGGCGCGGAGGGGACGACCGCCTATCGCGTCGGCTTTTCGGCGATCATCCTGCTCGCGGTGGTGCGGCCGTGGCGGTTCGGGCTGGCGCGGCCCGATGCGTGGCGGATCGTCCGTTACGGGCTGGCGCTCGGATCGATGAACCTGTGCTTCTATATGGCGCTGCGCACGCTGCCGCTCGGGCCGACGATCGCCATCGAATTCCTCGGGCCGCTGTCGGTGTCGCTGGTCCATGCGCGTCGCCTGGTGAATGTCGCGATGGCCGGGCTGGCGGTGGCGGGCCTGTTGCTGCTGCTGCCGCTGCGCGTCGGCGAGCAGGCGCTCGATCCGGTCGGCATCCTGTTCGCGCTGGGCGCGGCGGCGGGCTGGGCCTGCTATATCATCTTCGGCAAGCGGACCGGCCATCTGCCGGCGGGGCAGGCGGTCGCGTTCGGCATGGCGACGGCGGCGTTGCTGGTCGTGCCGGTCGGCATGGCCGCGGCGGGGGCGGCGCTGCTCACCCCGGCGTGGCTCGGGCTCGGGCTGGTGGCGGCGCTGCTGTCGAGCGCGATCCCCTATTCGCTCGAGATGATCGCGCTCAAACATATTCCGGCGCAGAGCCTTGGCGTGCTGCTGAGCCTCGAACCGGCGGTCGGTGCGGTGGCGGGGGTGGTGCTGCTCGGCGAGGCGCTGACGGTGGCGCAATGGGGTGCGATCGCGATGGTGGTGGCCGCGTCGATCGGGATGATCATGACTACGGCCAGGGACGCGCGGTAGAACGGATATGCGGACACGGGTGAAGATCTGCTGCATCGCCTCGCTGGAGGAGGCGCGGATCGCGATGGCGGCGGGCGCCGACGCTTTGGGGCTGGTCGCGCGGATGCCGTCCGGGCCGGGGCCGATCGCGGACGAGGCGATCGCCGCGATTGCCGCGGCGGTGCCGCCGCCGGTCGCGACCTTCCTGCTCACCGCCGAGACCAGCGCGGCCGCGATCGCGGCGCATGTCCGCGCGACGCAGCCGTCGGCGGTGCAAATCGTCTCGCATATCGATCCGGCCGAGGCGGCGGCGCTTGCCGCGCGCGCACCGCAGGTGCGGCGGGTGCAGGTCATCCATGTCGAGGGGCCGGAGGCGCTGGCGATGATCCCGCTCTATGCGCCGCATGTGCATGCGTTCCTGCTCGATTCGGGGCGGCCCAATGCGCCGGTGGCGGAACTGGGCGGCACCGGGCGGGCGCATGATTGGGCGATCAGCGCCGCCTTCGTGCGGGCGAGCGAGCGGCCGGTGTTCCTCGCCGGCGGTTTGACGCCGGACAATGTCGGCGAGGCGATCCGGCGGGTGCGGCCGTTCGGGCTCGACCTGTGTTCGGGCGTGCGGCGTGACGGCCGGCTCGACGCAGCGAAAGTGGCAGCGTTCATGGCTGCGGTGCGCCGCGCCGATGCCGACTGCGGGTAACTTTCGTTAATATCTTAGGGTTAGGACGGCCGCCCTGGGTGATGGTGGGTGGTCGATGTTCAAGAGCCTGTGGCGCGAGCGGCGCCGCTCGATGGCCGTGCAGGGGCTTGCGCGGCTGGAGACGCCGGGGGAGCCGGCGCTTGACCGCTTCGTCGGCGCGGCGGCCTCGGCCTTCCAGGCGCCGATCGCGGCATTGTCGCTGATCCACGAGGACATGCAATCGGTGCAGGTCGGACGCGGGATCGTGCCGACCTGTTTCCCGCGCCGCGACGGCCTGTGCGGCTTCACCCTCGATCGCGAGGGCGTGCTGGAATGCTGCGCGCCGCTCGACGACCCGCGCTTCGCGACGCTGCCCGGCGTCGTCGGTGAGCCGCATATCCGGTATTATATCGGCGCGCCGCTGCGGCTGCTGAGCGGCGTCGACATCGGCGCCCTGTGCGTCGTCGACACGGTCGTGCGCGCGCCCGCGTCGGTCGACCAGAAGGCCTATCTGCTCGGGCTCGCCCGGCAGGCGTCGATGGCGCTGGAGGCGCGGCTCGACCTGTTGGGCGACGCGGCATGATGCGCGTCCTCGCCTGTATCGGGCACGATCACGACCTGCGGCTCGTCGCGCTGGCGCTGGTCGTCGCGCTGCTCGGCTCCGCCGCGACGCTGCAGACCTTCCGCCGGATCGCGCTGGCGCCGGGGCATAGCCGCACCGGCTGGATCGGCCTGACATCGGTCGGCGTCGGGACGATGGTGTGGGCGACGCATTTCGTCGCGATGATGGCCTATCGCGCCAGCGCGCCGGTGGTGCTCGATCCGATCCTGACGCTCGCGTCGTTGCTCGCGGTGATCGTGCTCGCGGCGCCGGGGCTGGCGATCGCCGCGCGGCGGCCGCTGGCGGCGCGGTTCGGCGGCGGCGCGATCGTCGGCGTCGCGATGACGATCATGCATTATGTCGGCATGACCGCCTATCGCGTCGACGGCATCGTCCGCTGGGACGGCCGCTATGTCGCCGCCTCGCTGCTCGGCGCGATGATCTGTTCGGGTGTGGCGTTCGTCTTGTTCGAGCGGCGGCGCGGCTGGCGCAATGCCGGCGCGGCGGCGCTGCTCGCGCTCGGGGTGGCGGTGCTGCACTTCACCGGCATGGCGGCGCTGTCGGTCACGGTGCTGACCCGCGGCGCGGGGCTGTCCGACGTGACGATGACGACGCTGGCGGTGACGACCGCGGTCGCGGCGATGATCGTCATCGGCGGCGCCGCGGTCAGCGCGCTGATCGACGGCCATACCCAGGGCGAGGCCTATCGCCGGCTGCGGCGGATGGCGCTGCACGATGCGCTCACCGATCTGCCCAACCGCATCTTTTTCAACGAGGAGCTGGATCGGCGCTTCCGCGTCGGCGGCGGCTATCGCCATATGGCGGTGGTGATGCTCGACCTGTCGCGGTTCAAGGTGGTCAACGACACCTATGGCCATCAGGCCGGCGACCAGCTGCTGATCGCGCTCGCGGCGCGGCTGTCCGATCGGTTGCGGCCGGGCGAGTGCGTCGCGCGGCTCGGCGGTGACGAATTCGCCGCGGTCGTCTCCTACGACCATCCGGCCGAGCTGGACGCCTTCCTGCTGCGGCTGCGCGCCGCCTTCGATGCGCCGTTCGTCTTCGAGCGGTTCACCGCGACGGTCGACGCCAATATCGGCGTCGCGCTCGCCATTCACGACGGGTTCGATCCCGATGCGTTGCTCGCCAAGGCCGATCTGGCGATGGATCGCGCCAAGGCGGCGCACGCGCCCGAGCCGTGCTTCTACGACGCGCAGATGGACGACGCCGTGCGCGCGCGGCGCGAGCTGGTCGCCGACCTGCGCGCCGCGATCGAGGGGGAGGCGTTCGAGCTCCATTACCAGGTCCAGGCCGCGGTCGAGACGGGTGAGATCACCGGCTATGAGGCGCTGGTCCGCTGGAACCACCCGACGAAGGGTCGGATCGCGCCGCTGGTGTTCATCCCGCTTGCCGAGGAGAGCGGCGAGATCGTCCCCTTAAGCATCTGGATCCTGCGCCAAGCGTGTTTCGAGGCGGCGTTATGGCCCAACCGGCAGGTCGTCTCGGTCAACCTGTCGCCCAAGCACCTCGCCGACCCGCGGCTGGTCGAGACGGTGGCGGCGGCGCTCGCCGACAGCGGTCTGCCCGCCGAGCGGCTGACGTTGGAACTGACCGAAAGCGCGATCATCCACGATCGCCGCTTCGCGCTCGACCAGTTGCAGGCGCTGAAGGCGATGGGCATCGCCATCGCGCTCGACGATTTCGGTGTCGGCTATTCGTCGCTCGACGTGCTGCGCTCCTTTCCGTTCGACCGGATCAAGCTCGATGCCTCGTTCGTGTCGGCGATCGAACATGACGGGCAGGCGGTGTCGATCCTGCGTTCCGTCGCCGCCCTCGGGCGCACGCTCGGCATGGCGGTGCTCGCCGAGGGGATCGAGCAGCCGGCGCAGCTGTCGATCGTGACGCGCGAGGGCTGCGCGGCGATCCAGGGCTATCTGATCGGCAAGCCGTCGCGCACGCTCTGCGACCCAGCGCTGGTGCGGCAGGCGATGCTGCTCAAGCCGCGCTCGCTCGACGCCGGGGTCGCCGCGGCGCGCTGAGCCGCCGGGCTGGGTCGATATTCCGTTTAATTCCTCGCCCTTGCGGGTGAGGTGGCGTGGTGCCGCCGTAACGGGAGGGAGGGAAGCCACGTCTTGCGTGTCGTTTCCTCCCCCTCCGTCATGCCTTCGGCATGCCACCTCCCCCTGGCGGGGGAGGATTTCAGTGGACTGTCGATCTCGCCTAGCGGGCCTTGCGGCAGGCGTCGGAGCAATAGATCACCGACTCCCAGTCGCGCGCCCATTTCTTGCGCCACGTGAACGGGCGGTTGCAGGCCGGGCAGGTCTTGGTCGGCAGGTTCTGCTTGGCGACGCCGTTGGGCATCAGCGCGGCTGCGCGTCGAGGAAGGCCTCGACGTCGGCGAGGCTGACCGTCCTGTCGAGATAGGTCTGGCCGATGCCGCGCGCGAGCAGGAAGGGCAGGGTACCGGCCGCCATCTTCTTGTCGTGACGCATATGCTCCACCAGCGTCGCGCCGCTCGCAGTGATGCCGGCGGCGGCGAGGCCGTCGGGCAGGCCGACGCTGCGGAAATGCGCGGCGACCCGGTCGGCGTCCTGCTGCGGGCAGATGCCCTGCGCGGCCGAGAAGGCGAAGGCGAGCGCACAGCCCGCGGCGACCCCCTCGCCATGGATCAGCGCCTGCGAAAAGCCGGTGTCCGCCTCCAGGGCATGGCCGAACGTGTGGCCAAGGTTGAGCAGGGCGCGGGTGCCGTTGGTCTCATGTTCGTCGGCGGCGACGATCCGCGCCTTGGCGGCGACGGCATGCGCGATGGCATAGGCGCGGGCCGCAGGGTCGCCGGCGAGCAGCGCGGTTCCATGCGCCTCGCACCAGGCGAAGAAGTCGGGATCGTCGATCAGGCCGTATTTGACCACCTCGGCATAGCCGGCGCGGACCTCGCGCAGCGGCAGCGTGTCGAGCAGCGACGGGTCGATCAGCACCAGCGACGGCTGGTGGAAGGCGCCGATCAGGTTCTTGCCGGCGCGAGTGTTGATCGCGGTCTTGCCGCCGACCGAGCTGTCGACCTGCGCGAGCAACGTGGTGGGGATCTGCACGAAATGGCAGCCACGCTTGAGGATCGCGCAGGCGAAGCCGACGAGGTCGCCGATCACGCCGCCGCCCAGCGCCACGACATGGTCGCCGCGCTCGATGCCGAGGTCGAGCAGCCGGTCGCACAGGCTGGCGAGATGCTGCCAGCTCTTGGTCGCCTCGCCGGGCGGCAGCACGATCGCCTCGCTCTTCACCCCGGCGGCGGCGAGCACCGCCTGCAACGCGTCGGCATGCGGGCGGACGTTCTCGTCGGTGACGATCGCCATCGTCCGGCCGCGCGCGAGCGGGGCGAGATGATCGGCGGCGCGGGCGAGCAGCCCGGCCTCGATATGGATTGGATAGCGGCGGTCGCCGAGCTCGACGGTGACGGTCCTCATGCCGCGTGGCGCCCATGGCCGATCGCCTTCAGGATCGCATTGACCGTGGTCTCGTGCGGCGCGGTGTTGCTGGTGATATGGATATGCGCCTCGGCGTAGATCGGGTTGCGGATGGCGGCGAGCTCGGCGAGGACCTTGCGCGGGTCCTTGCCGCGCAGCAGCGGGCGGGTGTCGCGACGGCCGACGCGCTCGGCGAGCACGTCGGGATGCGCGCGCAGCCAGATCGCCGTCGCCTCGGACAGGATCAGCGCGCGCGTCTCGTCGTTGATGAAGGCGCCGCCGCCGGTGGCGATCACCTTGGGGGTGCCGTCCATCAGCCGCTGGATGACGCGGCGCTCGCCGTCGCGGAAATAGGCTTCGCCGAACCGTTCGAAGATCTCGGCGACGGTCATCCCCGCCGCCTCCTCGATCGCGGTGTCGGCATCGACGAAGGGCAGGCGCATGCGGCTCGCCAGCCGCCGGCCGACGGTCGACTTGCCGACGCCCATCAGCCCGACCAGCACGATCGGCCGGGTGGGATCGCGACGGTCTGGGCCGATCGGCTGGGGATGAGCGCTTTGCAACATGGAACGGAGCGCTATACAGCGGGTCAGGACGGGGCAAAAGCTCCGCATCCGCCTTTTACGTGTCTTAAGGTACCGTATGTCTCGCTTGGTCCTCTCCGTCGTCGTGCTCCTCGTCGTGGTGGTCGGCGGCCTGTTCCTGCTCGCTGGCCGCGCCTCCGAGCGGCCGCAGACGCACGTCGAAAAGGCCGTGACGCTTGCCAACCTCAGCTAAGGCGCAGGCCTTGCGGGTATCGAGGGCGTTGGGGTCGCGATGAGCGAGCCGGCTGCTCCAGCCACGCCGGCACCCCGGACCCGGTCCGGGGTCGACGGTGCCGCGGGAGCAACTGGCCGGTCATTGGCGGAACGGTGGATGCCGGAACGGGTCCGGCGTGACGGGGGATGTGTGGCAGCAGGTTCGGGACACAATCGGCTTGTGAGCATGCGTCATCTGACGCGTGGCGTCGCCGCCGTGGCGATCGCCGCCGCGGCGGTCGCGGCCTATGCGCAGGAGCGGCCCGAATCGATCCTGCCGCCGGGCTTCGGCGAGCCGGCGGCCGCGCCCACCCCGGCGCCGCGCGCGACGACGGCCGCGCCGCGTCCCGCAGCGACCGGCGCTTCCGCCGCGCCGCAGCCTGCACCGAGCGGGCTCGTCCAGCCGCTGCCGCTCGACCTGCCGGCGCCGGTGGCCAGCGCCACCCCGAGCCCGACGCCGACGGTCGATCCGGCGGTGCTCGCGCAATATGAGATGCCGCTGTCGGCCCGCCGCTCGCTCGACCGGGTCGGGCCGGCGGGGGAGCGCGAGGGCGCGCTCGCCGCGGACGCGTTCGGCGAGGCGGACGGTCGCTATGTCGAGGCGCTGATGCGCCGCGTCGCCGCGCCGCTGCCGTCGCGCTGGCTGTCGATCGCGCTCCGGCGCGCGCTGGTCGCGCAGCTCGATACGCCGAGCCACGTCGGCGGTGCCGATTTTGCCGCCGAGCGCGCCTGGCTGCTGCTGCGGATGGGCGAGGCGGTCGGCGCGCGTGCCGTCGTGCAGAGCGTCGACAATGCGGATTACACGCCCAAACTCTATCAGGTCGCGATGAACACGGCGCTGGCGACCGGCGATCCCGCCGAAATGTGCCCGATCGCCGATGCCGCCTTCGCCGCGACGCGCGAGCGTGGCTGGACGCTGGCGCAGGCGATGTGCGCGGGGTTGGCCAGCGATCCGGCGCAGGCCAAGGCGCTGATCACCGCGGCGCGCAAGCGCAACGTGGCGACCGGCATCGACCTGCAACTGGCGCAGAAGGTCGTCGGTGCCGGCCCCAATGGCGGGCAGGCGGTGACGATCGAATGGGCGGGCGTCGATGCGCTGACCGCCTGGCGGTTCGGGCTCGCCGCGGCGACGGGGGTGACCATCCCCGACACGCTGTTCGCGACCGCGGGGGCGCAGACCCGCTATTGGTACGCACTGTCGCCGAGCATTCCGATGGCCGAGCGGCTGCCGTCCGCCGAGGCGGCGGCGGGGCAGGGCGTGCTGTCCGCCGCGGCGTTGATCGATCTCTACGGTGCGCTCGACACCGCCAACGACACGCCGGCGCCGATCGCTGCGTCGATCAACGACCTGCGCACCGCCTATGTGGGCGGCGACATGGACGCGCGGCTCACCGCGCTGCGCGCGCTGTGGGGCACGACGCCCGCCTACCCGCGGCTGGTGCTGACCGCGCGTGCCGCGGCGCGGCTGCCGGTGCGCACGGGGATCGCCGATGCGCCGCAGCTCGTCGCCTCGATGCTGACCGCCGGGCTGGATCGCAGCGCGGCGCGGTGGCGCGCCGCGGTCGATGAAGGCGGCGACGCCTGGGCGATGATCGCGCTCGCCGATCCCGACCAGGGCGGGCGGCTGAGCTATCGCCAATTGTCCTCCTATGCCGGGCGCGGCGATGCGGCGCTCAAGCAGCGGCTGTTCTTCGCCGGGCTCGCCGGCCTCGGCCGCCTCTCGCCGGACGATATCGAGCGGGCGGCGGCCGCGCTCAACGTGACGATCGGCGCCGAGAACAGCTGGACGCGGGCGATCGACCGCGCCGCCGCCGACGGCCAGAAGGGCACGGTGATCCTGCTCGCCGCGATCGGCATGCAGACCCCGCAATGGCGCGGCGTACCGCCGGCGATGCTCTATCGCATCGTCAGCGCGCTGCGCGCGGTCGGACTGGAGGGCGAGGCACGGATGATCGCGGCCGAGGCGCTCGCACGCGTGTGAGCAGCGGCGACCGCGCGCTGATCGAGCGGTTCCTCGAGATGCTCGCTGCCGAGGCGGGCGCGGCGGCGAACACGATCGCGGCCTATCGCAGCGACCTGATGCTTGCCGCGGCGGCGGTGCCGGGCGGGCTGGTCGCGGCAGGTGCCGCCGATCTGGAGGCGCTGGCGGAGGAGTGGCGCGCGCTGGCGCGCAGCACGGTCGCGCGCAAGTCGGCGGCGCTGCGGCGCTTCTATGCCTTCCTGGTCGACGAGAACCATCGCGCGGACGATCCGGGCAAGGCGCTGCCGCGACCGGGCGCGGCGCGGTCGCTGCCCAAGGTGCTGGGCCATGGCGATGTCGAGCGGCTGTTCGCGGCGATCGGCGCGCGTACGGGGGTGGAACGGCCGTTGCCCAACGACCTGCGGCTCGCGGCGCTGGTCGAGCTGCTGTACGGATCGGGATTGCGCGCGACCGAGCTCGTCAGCCTGCCGCGCAACGCCATCCATCCCGACCGGCCCTTCCTGATCCTGAAGGGCAAGGGCGGGCGCGAGCGGCTCGTGCCGCTGTCCGATCGCGCCCGCGCCGCGGTGGCGGCATGGCGCACGCATGTCGCCGCCGATGCGCCGTGGCTGTTCCCGTCCGGCAAGGGGCATCTGTCGCGCATCCGTTTATACCAGCTCATCAAGGCCTTGGCGGCGGAGGCGGGCATTCCGCCCGACCGGGTCAGCCCGCACGTGCTGCGCCACGCCTTCGCGACGCATCTGCTTGCCGGCGGGGCCGATCTGCGCGCGCTGCAATCGATGCTCGGCCATGCCGATATCGCGACGACCGAGATCTATACGCACGTCGATGCCAGCCGGTTGGTCGAGCTGGTCAACGCGCGCCATCCACTCGGTGATCCGGGGCGCGTTGACGGACGCGCGCGTCGCCCGTAACCCGCGCGTCATGGCGAGCTTCCTCGAATTTGAAAAACCGATTGCCGAACTGCAAGGGCGGATCGACGAACTGCGGGCGACCGCGGCGGACGGCACGATCGACATCGCGGCCGATCTGGCGCGGCTGCAGGCCAAGTCGGACAAGCTGTTGCGCGATACCTTCGCGAAACTGACCCCGTGGCAGAAGACGCAGGTCGCGCGGCATCCCGAACGGCCGCATTTCAAGGACTATGTCGCCGGGCTGTTCGACGAGTTCGTGCCGCTCGCCGGCGACCGCGCCTTTTCCGACGATCAGGCGATCATGGGCGGCTTCGCGACCTTCCGCGGCCGCAAGGTCATGGTGATCGGCCATGAGAAGGGCTCCGATACGGCGAGCCGGCTGCGCCACAATTTCGGCATGGGCAAGCCCGAGGGCTATCGCAAGGCGATCCGGCTGGTCGAGATGGCGAGCCGATTCGGCCTGCCGGTGGTGACGCTGGTCGACACGATGGGCGCCTTCCCGGGGATCGAGGCGGAGGAGCGCGGCCAGGCCGAGGCGATCGCCCGCTCGACCGAAGCGTGCCTGGCGGCGGGCGTGCCGGTCATCGCGGCGATCGTCGGCGAGGGCGGCTCGGGCGGCGCGGTGGCGCTGGCGGCGGGCAACCGCGTGCTGATGTTCGAACACGCCATCTATTCGGTGATCAGCCCCGAAGGCTGCGCGTCGATCCTGTGGCGCACCGCGGACAAGGCGGCCGACGCCGCGGAGGCGATGCGGGTGACCGCGCAGGATCTCAAGGCCTTCGGGGTGATCGATACGATCGTGCCGGAGCCGCTGGGTGGCGCGCATCGCGATCCGGTCGAGGCGATCCGTAACCTGGGCGACGCGCTGGAGGAGGCGCTCGGCTCGCTCGACCATCGCGACGCGGCGGCGCTGCGCCAGGAGCGGCGCGAAAAGTTCCTCAGCATGGGGCGGCTGTAACCGGCACGCAAAAAGGGCGGCGGAACCGCAGGTCCGCCGCCCTTCGCATGATCTGACCCGGAGGTTAGATCACTTCATGTTCGACGACACGTTGCTGAACGTGCTGGTCAGCTGCGTGCCGAGGCCGCGCATTGCGGCGATTGCGGCGACGGCGATCAGCGCGGCGATCAGGCCGTACTCGATCGCGGTGGCGCCCTTGCTATTCTTGATGAACTTGCGAATTGCCAGCATTCCGGTCTCCATACTCGATACTTCAGTCACCCGGCTGAACCGGCGACACCGGAGCAGCAAGCGCGCAATAGCCCCGTCGAGGTTGCTAAATATTTAAGGTAGTTTAGTTTTTTGAAAGGCGAGCCGGGGCGGCGGGTCAGCGCGCGTTGGTGACCTGGGTGTTGACGTCCTGCCACATGGCGGTGGTGACGTTGGCGACCTGTCGGAGCGCGACGATCATCGCGATCACGATCAGGGCGACGATCAGGCCGTATTCCACCGCGCTGGCACCCCGCGAATCACGCCAGAGGCTCTTGATCGAGCGGTGCCGGCGGCAGAGGGGCGGATGGCCTGTCATCGTGCGGCAACTAGTTGGAAAGTTTTAACGAATGGCTGACGACACGCCTCATTCGATGCCCGCGCCGGTGCGGCTGATGCCGGTGGTGGCGGCGGCGCTGATCGACGGGGAAGGGCGCGTGCTGCTCCAGCGGCGGCCGCCCGGCAAGCAGATGGCGGACCTGTGGGAGTTCCCCGGCGGCAAGGTCGAGCCCGGCGAGACGCCCGAGGCGGCGCTCGCGCGCGAACTGGCGGAGGAACTGGCGATCACGGTCGATCCCGCTGCGATGGTGCCGCTGACCTTCGCCAGCGCCGCTCTGGGCGAACGCCACCTGCTGTTGCTGCTCTACGCCGTGCGCGACTGGCAGGGTGCGCCGCAGGCGCTGGAGGCGACGGCGCTCGCCTGGGTGGCACCGGCGGCGATGCACGGGCTCGCGATGCCGCCCGCCGACGTGCCGCTGGTGACGATGCTGGAGCATTTCCTGCAAATCGGCAGTTGACGGTCCGGGCAAAACCGACCATCAGCCGCCCTCCCGCGTCGAGGCCCGATGGCGGAGTGGTGACGCAGAGGACTGCAAATCCTTGCACCCGGGTTCGATTCCCGGTCGGGCCTCCAACTTCCCTATGTCTGCTCCGACATCCTGACCCGCGCCGCGTCGCGCGGCAGCAGCATCGGCCGCAGGCGGATCGCCAGGCAGATCACCGTCGGCCAGAACAGCGTGTTGGCGATGTCCAGCATCGTGTCGTCCCAGCGCCACGAGCCGAAGGTCAGCCGGTCCATCACCTCGTTGAACGCCTCCGCCAGCACCACGAACGACCAGGGCACGAAGCTGCCCAACGACCGGCGGGTGAGGAGCCGCGCGATCATCAGCACCGCCATGCCGGCGTGGATGTGGAGGATGGTGTCGGGAAGGCCGGTGCCGTCGCCAATCCAGTCGATGAACTTGTGGTAGGTCGCGGGGATCATGGCGCGGCTCATACGGAGTGCACCCGGTGCTGGCCATACGTTCTGCCGCCCGGCAATAACGGTGCGTCCGCTTGGCGCGACGCATCGCGCGCGATACAAGCCGGACAGTTACGAAGTGTATTGCGCGGCTAATACGGCTGTGCGAGAGGGGTCAGCATGAATATCAGCGTCGACACGAAGCAGCACGATTCCGCCGATCTGTCGGTGATGCGGCAGGCGATGGTCGCCAGCCAGCTGCGCACCAACGCGGTCAGCGACCAGCGTGTGCTGGTGGCGATGAACACCGTGCCGCGCGAGAATTTCGTGCCGGCCGAATCGCGCACGCTCGCCTATCGCGACACCGCGCTGCCGGTCGGCGGCGGGCGCGCGATCAACCTGCCGATGGTGATCGGCCGCCTGTTGACCGAGGCGTATCTGGAAAAGGGCGATCGCGTGCTGCTGATCGGCGCCGCCGGCGGCTATACGGCGGCGCTGCTCGCGCAGATCGTCGCCGAGGTGGTCGCGGTCGAGCAGGACCCCGCGCTCGCGACGCTGGCGCGCGAGGCGCTCGCCGGTACGCCGAACGTCACCTTCGTCGAGGGGGCGCTCACCGCCGGCCACGCCGAGCGCGCGCCCTATGACGTGCTGATCGTCGACGGTGCGGTCGAGCATCTGCCCGACGCGCTGATCGACCAGATCAAGACCGGGGGCCGAGTCGTCACCGGCGTGATCGAACATGGCGTGATCCGCCTCGCCAGTGGCCGCAAGACCGAGGGCGGGTTCGGCCTGTCGCCGTTCCTCGACTGCGACTGCGTCGTGCTGCCGGGCTTCGCGACGCCACAGGGCTTCAAATTCTAGACAATGATAAACGGGGGGATGATGCGGGGATTGTTGTTGGGAGGCGCGGCGCTGGTGGGGTTAGCCGCGCCGGCGGGGGCGGAGACGCTGCGTGAGGCGCTGGCCAAGGCCTATGCATCCAACCCGACGTTGACCGGCCAGCGCGCCGCCCAGCGCGCCACCGACGAGAATGTGCCGATCGCACGGTCGAACGGCATTCCCGGCGTCAATGCGACCGGCTCGGTCGTCGACAATTTCCTGCAGGCGAACAACAATTTCGCCAATCCCGAGCGGACCGCGTCGGGCGCGCTCAATTTCTCGGTGCCGATCTATCAGGGTGGCGCGGTCAAGAATGCGGTGCGCGCCGCCGAGACCCGCGTCGACGCCGGCCGTGCGACGCTGCGCGGCACCGAGGCGAGCACCTTCACCAATGTCGTCGCGGCCTATATGAACGTGATCCGCGACGAGGCGATTACCTCGCTCAATCAGCAGAACGTGCGCGTGCTCGAAGTGAACCTGCGCGCGAGCCGCGACCGCTTCCAGGTCGGCGACCTGACCCGTACCGACGTCGCGCAATCGGAAGCGCGGCTGGCGCTCGCCCGCGCGCAATTGCAGCAGGCCGAGGCGCAGCTCATTTCCAGTCGCGAGACCTATATCCAGATCGTCGGCACACCGCCGGTCGCCCTGGAAGAGCCGCCGGCGCTGCCCAATCTGCCCAATTCCCCCAATGGCGCGGTGAGCATCGCGCTCAACAACAATCCGAACCTGATCGCGGCGCGGCGGCAGGCGGATGCGACGCGCTATGACGTCAACGTCGCCCGGGCGAATCGCCTGCCGCGGGTGTCGATCGTCGCCGGGCCGAATTACTTCAATTACCTCCAGACGCTGCCGGCCGGGTCGCCGCTGCCCAATTCGGGCACCGCCGCGTCGGCGGGGGTGCAGCTCAACCTGCCGCTGTTCCAGGGCGGACGCCCCGCGGCGCAGGTGCGCCAGGCCGAGGCGTTGCGCGGCCAGTCGCTGGAGAACGTCACCGCCGCCGAGCGTGCGGTGATCGCGCAGGCGCGTTCGGCCTATGCGGTGTGGCAATCGTCGCAGCAGGTGATCGCCTCGTCCGAGACGGCGGTGAACGCCAACAAACTGAGCCTCGAAGGCGTCCGGGCCGAGAACAGCGTCGGCACGCGGACGATCCTCGACATCCTCAATGCCGAGCAGGAATTGCTCAACAGCCAGGTGACCTTGGTGAGCGCGCGGCGCGACGCCTATGTTGCGGGGTTCGCGCTGCTCGCGGCGATGGGCAATGCGGAGGCGCGCGATCTGGGCCTCGATGGCGGCGCGTTGTACGATCCGACCGTCAACTACAAGCGGGTGCGCAACCGGATCAGCGATTACGGCGGCGACGGCGAACCCGCCCCGGTGGCGGCATCGACCGCGCAAACGCCCGCACAAAATGCCGCCGTGGCCAAGCCGAGTGACCCTTTGCTCGATACGCCAGTTGACAGAAGCCCCGCGTTGACGACAGGTGCTGCATCGCCAAGCCGCCAATAATGGCGTCGAAAAAGGTAGGGACGTCAGGATCATGGGGGATATGAGCGCGGAGCCGTCGATGGAAGAGATCCTGTCGTCCATCAAGCGGATCATCGCCGAAGAGGGGGAGGGCACGCAGGCGCGATCGCGCCGGCCGCGCACGCAGCCGCAACCGATCGAATCGGACGCGGTTGAAGTGCTCGAGCTGAGCGATCCGATGCCGTCGTTGCACGCCGCGATCCCCGAACCGCAGCCGCAGCGTCAGCCCCATGTCGAACCGGAGGCGGACGTCGAGTCGGCCCCCGCGCCGCGTCTGCACACCCAGCCGCAATCCGCCCCCACGCCGCAGCCCGCCGCGCAACCGACCCGCGCCGCAGCCGTTCAGCCGTCGATGTCCGAGGAACCGATCCTGTCCCACCAAGCCGCCGCCGCCAGCCTGGGCTCGCTGGAAACGCTGAGCAAGCTGCTCGTCAAGCCAGAGCCCGAGAGCGAAGGCACGCTGGAGGGTCTGGTGCGCGAGATGCTGCGCCCGATGCTGCGCGAATGGCTCGACACGCATCTTCCCGAGATGGTCGAGACGATGGTCGCGCGCGAGATTGCCAAGATCACCTCGCAGATGCGCTGATCCGGCCGCATCATCCCTGCGAGGCGGGGATGATGCGCCTCTCCCGCTTGCGGGGGCAAGGGCTGTGCCCTTCAACCGGCGTGCGTGGTCTAACAAACCCTCGCCCTCGCCTTACGGGAGCGAGAGGGGCATTGGTCACGTCGGGCGGCAGGCGGGTAACCACACACGCCACGTTGCCCCGCGGCGCGCTTCTGCCTAACCTCCGCGCCATGAAAACCCTGTTCGCCGCGAGCCTGCTCGCCACCGTTGCGGCCATGGCCGCTCCCGCCGCTGCCCGTCAGCTTACCATCGACGACGTCACGACGCTCAGCCGCATCGGCGCGCCGACCGTCTCGGCGGACGGCAAGTGGATGGTCTGGGCGCAGCGCGAAACCGACCTCGCCGCCAATCGCGGGCGATACGACCTCTGGCGGCTCGACCTGTCGCGCAAGGGCGCCAAGCCCGAACCCCTGGTCGCCGAACCCGACGTCAACGAGAATGATCCGCAGATCGTCGGCGGCACCGTCTATTTCAGCTCCAACAAGGGCGGCGACGACGCGATCTGGTCGGTGCCCGTCGGCGGTGGCGCACCGCGCAAGCTGACCGGCTTCCAGGGCGGGTTCGGCGGCTTCAAGGTCGCACCGACCGCTGACCGCATCCTCGTCTGGGCCGATCGCAAGCCCAACGCGCCCAGCCTTGCACCCGCGATCGAGAAGAAGGACCCGAATGCCGGCGAAAGCCGCGTCTACGACAAGCTGTTCGTGCGGCACTGGGACACATGGGTCGACGGCAGCCATTCGCAGCTCTTCGTCCTGCCACTGACCGCCGCTGGCGCGCCGGGTGACGGCGTGGCGATCGAACATGGTCTCGACGGCGACACGCCGTCGCGCCCCTTCGGCGGCGGCGAGGAGGTGTCGTGGAGCGCCGATGGCAAGACGGTCTATTTCGCCTTGCGGATCGCCGGCACCACCGAGCCGCTGTCGACCAATCTCGATATCTGGTCGGCGCCGGCGGACGGCTCGGCCGCGCCGGTCAACCTGACCGCGGCGAATCGCGCCACTGATACGCTGCCGACGGTATCGCCTGACGGGCGCAGCCTCGCCTGGGTGGCGATGAAGCGGCCCGGCTTCGAGGCGGACCGTCAGGTGCTGATGCTGCGCGATCTCGCCAGCGGACAGGTGCGCGCGCTGACCGAGAGCTGGGACCGGTCGGCGTCGTCGGTGACCTGGTCGCCCGATTCGAAGCGCATCTACGTCACCGCGCAGGACACGCAGGAGAATCCGCTGTTCGCGGTCGATCCGGCGACCGGCAAGGTGACGCGGCTGACGCAGCAGGGCCATGTCTCGGCGGTGGCGGCGACGGCGAAGGGCGCGGTGATCGCGCTCAACAGCCTGACCGCGCCCGATGATTTCTATGCCGTCGCGGGCAAGGGCAAGCCGGCCCGGCTGACCCAGGTCAACGCCGCCAAACTCGCCGGCATCGACATGCCCAGCGTCACCCGGTTCAGCTTCACCGGCGCCAACAACGACACCGTCTGGGGCTATGCGGTGAAGCCGGCGGGCAGCACCGGCAAGGTGCCGGTCGCCTTCATGGTCCACGGCGGCCCGCAGGGATCGAGCGACAACAGCTGGTCGTATCGGTGGAATCCGGCGGTGTTCGCCGGCGGCGGCTATGGGCTGGTCGCGGTCGATTTCCACGGCAGCACCGGCTACGGCCAGGCATTCACCGACGCGATCAGCAACAATTGGGGTGGCTGGCCGCTCGACGATCTCAAGGCCGGGCTCAAGGCTGCGACCGACAAATTCGGCTGGCTCGACGGCGACCGCGCCTGCGCGCTCGGCGCCTCCTATGGCGGCTATATGATGAACTGGATCGAGGGCCAGTGGCCCGACCGGTTCAAGTGCATCGTCCAGCACGACGGCGTCTTCGACGCGCGCGCCATGGCGTACGAGACCGAGGAACTGTGGTTCGACGAATGGGAACATGGCGGCAAGGCCTATTACGAGGACCCAGCCGCGTTCGAGAAATGGAACCCGGTCAATCACGTCCAGAATTGGAAGACGCCGCAACTCGTCATCACCGGCGAGAAGGACTTCCGCATCCCCTATACGCAGGGGATCGCCGCCTTCACCGCGCTCCAGCGCCGCGGCATTCCGTCGCGGCTGCTGGTCAACCCGAACGAGAACCATTGGGTGCTCAAGCCGAACAACTCCCGGCAATGGTACCGCGAGGTGCTCGGCTGGATGGACCGGTGGACGGGTAAGTAACGGCCGCGCAGGCGCGCCTGCAGACGGGCCTGCAGACGGGCCTGCAGACGGGGAGGTGACGAACCGCCTCCTCCCCGTCTAAAGCGCGGGCATGACCGAGCTTCCCAAGACCTTCGACCCCGCCGCCATCGAGACCCGCTGGTATCAGCATTGGGAGGCGAACGGCCTGTTCCGCCCCGACCGGCCGCATGCCGAGCCGTGGACGATCGTCAATCCGCCGCCCAACGTCACCGGCTCGCTCCACATCGGCCATGCGCTCGACAATACGTTGCAGGACATCCTGACGCGGCATGCGCGGCTCAAGGGCAAGGACGCGCTATGGGTGGTCGGCACCGATCATGCCGGCATCGCCACGCAGATGGTGGTCGAACGGCAGATGGCCGCCAGGGGCGAGAAGCGCACCGACCTCAGCCGCGAGGATTTCGTCGCCAAGGTCTGGGACTGGAAACGGACCAGCGGCGGTGAGATCACCCGCCAGCTGCGCCGGCTCGGCTGTTCGATGGACTGGGCCAACGAGCGGTTCACGATGGACGAGGGCTTCTCGAAAGCCGTGCTCAAGGTGTTCGTCGAACTGCACAGACAGGGGCTGCTCTACCGCGACAAGCGGCTGGTCAACTGGGATCCCGGCCTCGGCACCGCGATCAGCGACCTCGAGGTCGAGACCAAGGAGGTCGCGGGCAAGTTCTGGCATCTGCGCTACCCGCTCGCCGACGGCTCGGGCTTCATCGAGGTGGCGACGACGCGACCCGAGACGATGCTTGCTGACATGGCGGTGGCGGTGAACCCCGAGGATGCGCGCTACACCGCGCTCATTGGGAAGCAGGTCCGGCTGCCGATCACCGGCCGGCTGATCCCGATCGTCGCCGACGAGCATGCCGATCCGCAACTGGGCTCGGGCGCGGTCAAGATCACGCCGGGGCATGACTTCAACGACTTCGAAGTCGGCCGCCGCGCCGGGATCGAGGCGCGCGACATGCTCAACATGCTCGATGCCAAGGCACAGGTCTGCCAGACCGCCGACGGGCTGATCCCCGCCGAGCTGATCGGGCTCGACCGGTTCGCCGCGCGCGCGGCGATCGTCGAGCGGCTGAAGACCGAGGGCGTGCTGATCCCGCACGTCGACAAGGAGGGCGTCGAGCATGACGCCGAACCGCGCACGATCCAGACGCCGTACGGCGACCGGTCCGGCGTGGTGATCGAGCCGTGGCTGACCGACCAATGGTATGTCGACGCCAAGACGCTGGCGCAGCGCCCGATCGAGGCGGTGAAGTCCGGCGCGATCACGATGGTGCCGAAGAGCTGGGAGAAGACCTTCTTCAACTGGATGGACAATATCCAGCCGTGGTGCGTCTCGCGCCAGCTCTGGTGGGGGCATCAGATCCCGGCATGGTTCGACGCCGACGGCAACGCCTATGTTGCCGAGACCGAGGAGGCGGCACAGGCGCAGGCCGGGGCGGGCGTAACGCTGACCCGCGATCCCGACGTGCTCGACACCTGGTTCTCCTCCGCCTTGTGGCCGTTCGCGACGCTCGGCTGGCCGGAGAACGACGACCCGACGCTCGGCGGGCGTTATCCCAATGATGTGCTGATCTCCGGCTTCGACATCCTGTTCTTCTGGGATGCGCGGATGATGATGCAGGGCATGCACTTCATGCAGCAAGTGCCGTTCAAGACCTTGTACCTGCACGGACTCGTCCGCGCCGCCGATGGCGCCAAGATGTCGAAGTCGAAGGGCAACACCGTCGATCCGCTCGGGCTGATCGACACATACGGCGCCGACGCATTGCGCTTCTTCATGGCGGCGATGGAAAGCCAGGGCCGCGACATCAAGATGGATGAGAAGCGCGTCGAGGGCTATCGCAACTTCGCGACCAAGCTGTGGAACGCGGCACGCTTCGCGCAGGCGAACGGCATCGGCGGCGCGACGACGCTGGAGGCGCCCGCGGCGACGCTGGCGGTCAACAAGTGGATCATCGCCGAGACGGTGCGGACGGTCCAGGCGGTCGATCTCGCGCTCGCTGACCATCGCTTCGACGGCGCGGCGAACGCAATCTACCAGTTCGTGTGGAGCCGCTTCTGCGATTGGTACCTCGAGCTGATCAAGGGCGCGATCGACGCGGAGACCAAGGCCGTTGCGGGCTGGGTGTTCGACCAGATCCTGGTGCTGCTCCATCCGTTCATGCCGTTCATCACCGAGGAGCTGTGGCATGCGATGGCGCCGCGGACGCACGACATCATCGTCGCGCACTGGCCGATGGCGGACGCGCGCAGCCTCGATCCCGCCGCCGAGCAGGAGGTCGACTGGCTGATCCGGCTGGTCGGCGAGATCCGCGCAGCGCGGACCGAGCTCAACGTGCCGCCAAGCGTGCGGCTGCCGCTGCACGTGCGCGATGCGGGTGAGGCCACCGAGGCGCGGCTGGCGCGGCAGGCGGCGGTGCTGGCGCGGCTCGCCCGCGTCGAGCGGACGGACGGCGACGTTGCCGGCGGTGCGGCGCAGGTGGTGGTCGACGAGGCGACCTTCGTGTTGCCGCTGGAGGGCGTCATCGACCTCGACGCCGAGCGCGGACGCCTCGCCAAGGCGATCGCGGCGGCCACCAAGGAGCGCGACGCGCTGGCAGGACGGCTCGGCAATCCGAGCTTCGTCGAGCGTGCCAAGCCGGAAGCGGTCGAAAAGGCCAAGGCCGACCACGCCGACAAGGCGGCCGAGGCCGAACGGCTGTCCGCGGCACTGGCGCGTCTGGGTTAGGGGCAGATTCGCGAGGCGATGCAGGCGATGGTGCCGCGCCTCGCGAGAGCCTGAGCAACCAATCGGCGGCGTAGGCGCGGTCGGCGAGCACCACCGCGGCTCACCGGCCCCTTGCCACTGCGGCGTAGGGCAGGCCGTCCTCAACCCCGGACATCAAGAGCCTGCCCGACCGTCAAATTCGGTCCGCCGCTGGCGGGCCGAAATAGCTCGTGTCCGGCTTGCCGTTGGAGATGGCGATGGTCTGCAGCACGATCGTCGGGTCGATCATCGCGATCTTCAACACGTGCCGGCCCGGCCGATCGACGCGCAGCGTGAAGCGCATCGTCCGGGCGTTGTTCGCGGTGTTGACGGCATGTTGCGCGCCGAGGAAGTCCTGCGCCGCGGCATTCTCCGGCGTGAAGACGGTCTGGATCTTGGGCGCCTGATCATCGAGCCCGACGGCGACGCTCAGCTTGCGGCCGGGAATCACCTCCAGCGTCGGCCCGGTCACGAGGTCGAGGCGGTACTCGCCCGATGTGGCGAAATAGACGGGATATTCGAGCTGCGGCGAGCGGGTCGGATCGGCGAAGGATGGTGCGTCGACCGGAAAGACCGACATCGCCGCCGCAACCCGCCCGAAATCGGGGATCGGCTCCCAGCGTACGCCGTTGACCGCGGTCGACTGGGTGAAGGCGGTGACCGGGATCGAGAAGGCGCCCGCCAGCCCGCCGAAGGCGCCACGCGCCTCGCGCTCCTGCTGTGGCGTCGCGCGCAGCGCGGTCAGGCGGACGGTGACGCTCTTGCCTTCGCCCTGGCCCTGGCTCTGGCCTTGCCCCTTGATCGTGATCGTTGCCGCTGTGCGGCCGACTGGCGCCCGTGCCCAGTCGACGTCCACCCAGAAGCGCCGGTCGCGCGGCGAGATGCTGAACGCCTTGTCCTCGCGGAGCGTGATCCATGGCTGATCCGCGGTAATGGTGGTGGGGGCCGGTGCGCTGCCGCGCGGATACACTTCGATCCACGTCGGCCGCCGTGTCACGCTGTCGAGCGTCGGCAGCGTCGGCGGCAGGTAATAGCCTGGCCACGAGCGTCGATCGCCGTCGATGGCGACGCCGAAGCCCGTCTCGCCGCTCAGGTCCAGTTCGGTGACCGGCGGCATGATGTCCTGCTCGGGGGGGTACCAGTCGAAATAGCCGATATGCGTCTGGTCCATCATGTGGTTCCATTTGCCGCCAGCCATGACGTGATTGTAGGTGTCGCGCAGCGCGTGGTCGTAGAGGAAGCGCCGCCGCACTTCCTCCGCCTCGGCCTTGGTGCTGGCGCGCGCCTGCTCGCCGAAGCGCGCGTTCCGGGCCGCGGCGATATACATCAGCGCGGTGTTGGCGCAGGCGCGCACCGGATACAGGACCAGTTGGTAGAAGGCGTCGCGCTGCTCCGGGCGCAGCGCGGCGTTGACCGCATCGGCGCGCCGGATGAGGTCGCTCCACGCATCGCTGACCCGTTCGGCCTCGCGGTAATGTTCGAGGCTGTAGGTGTCGGGGCGTAATTGCTCTGGCTTGGGCTGCGCATTGTATTTGGCGTAGCGCGCGGCGAGATCGGCGATCTCGGCGGCATGCTCCTTGCCGAACTGGCGCTCGGCCCAAGCCCGGGTCCAGTCGGCGATCTTGTCCTTGGCGACGTCCTGCGGGTTCCACGCCATCGCCAGGAAGAATTCGACCGGCAGCTCGAGCGGCTTGAGATCGCCGACATTGGCGATCCACATCTCGTTGGCGCCATATTGATTGGCAAGGTTCATCTGCTCCCAGATCTTGGGCAGCGGATTGGAGTTGATCCATTGGTAGGCGAACGGCCCGCCATGCATATCCATATGGAAATAGATGCCGAAACCGCCGCGACGGCCGCGTTCCGAGGGCAATGGCAGGCGACGCAGATTGCCGACATTGTCGTCGGCGAACATCAGCGTCACGTCGTCGGGCAGCTTCAGCCCGGCGTCGTAATATTTATAGACTTCGGTGAACAGCACCCACACCTGCGGCACCTGCTCGGCCGGGCGGCCCATGCCCTCGGCGATGATCCGGCGCTGGTCGGTGATCACCGTCTCCAGCAGGCGCACGTCGGATTGCAGGTCGCCGGTACTCTCGAGCGCGACGTCGCCGTCGCCGCGCATGCCGATGGTGACGACCACCTCCTTGCCGCGGCTGCGCTCCATCCCCTCGCGGAAGAAGCGCGCCACGCCCTCGCGATTGGTGGCGTAGTTCCACTGGCCATTGCCATAGTCGCGGCGATGGTCGGTCCATTCCTTGTGCGCGCGCATCATCGGCTCGTGATGCGAGGTCCCCATGACGATGCCATATTCGTCCGCCAGCGGCGCATTGGCGGGGTCGTCGACCGCAAAGGCGTTGTTCCACATCGCCGGCCACAGGTAATTGGCGCGCAGCCGCAGCAGCAATTCGAACAGCCGCCCGTAGAAGGCGGCGTTCATGCCGCCGAACTTCTCGGTGGTCCAACCGGACAGGCACGGCGCTTCGTCATTGAGGAAGATGCCGCGGTATTTCACCGCGGGCGAGGCCTGGACGTAGCGGCCGCGGGCGACGCTGAGATGGCTCTGCTGGGTGACAGGAACGTCGGCCCACCAATACCAGGGCGATACGCCGATCATCCGCGACAGATCGTAGATGCCGTAGATCGCGCCGCGCTTGTCGCTGCCGGCGATGACCAGCGCTTCGGCGACGCCGGGCATGGGATTGGCGATCGTCTGCACGACGAAGGATTCCCATTGGCCCCGGATCGTGGCGACATCCAGCTTGCCGGCGGCGACGAGGCCGTCGATCAACGGGCTGTGGCCGATCGTCCCGACGATGATCGCCCGGCCAGACGTGCCGGAGCCGCCATTCAGCACCGTCGCGGCGACGCCGGTGACGCGGCCGATATCCGCGGCGAGATCCGCCGCCGCACGCCGGACGCCGGGCAGATCCTGCGCATCGACGCAGACCGGGACCACCGCGCCGTCGGGCAAGGTGATGTCGAAGCCCTTGCGACGCCGGTCGGCGTGAACCGCGGCGGCGAGCGGCGAGGTCATCAGGCCCGCGGCGATCACGCCGCTCATCATCGTGCGTCTGTTCATCATCGTTCAATACTCCGACAGCGCTGGGACCCCGGCGCTTCGCATCGTGGATTCCGGTGCCGCCGAGCGACTGCCCGATACGGCCGTCGCTTTTTGGCCGCCTGAAAGGCCCGGCGCGGTGCGAGTTGCGAACCGTCCGTCTGGCTTTGCCTGCGTACGTCAGCATTTGCGATGTTAAAATAGGGACTTAAAGTGATTGTCTGAAAAGTGGGACGGCGCCGATCATCGCGGATTGGATCAGCGACCACGCTCCACGCCCTTCGTTTCATTCAAAATTTCGCACGAAACGTGCGACATCGCCTCTGCCGCGCGTCGCTGCCGACCGCGCGGAGGCTGATTGCGAGCCTCAGGAAAGCCGATATAGTCGGACAAAAGGGGGAAGACGATGCGGGTGGGACGATGGATTCTGGGGCTGCCGGCGATGCTGCTGGCATCGGTATCGGCACAGGCGCAGCTGCCCGACACGATCCTCTACGGCGTTGCTTATTATGACGAATATACGCCGGTCGACCGGGTGGACGAAGACGCGAGGCTGATGAAGGCGGCGGGAATCACCGTCGTGCGGATCGCCGAATCGACCTGGGGAACGCTGGAACGCCAGCCGGGCGTGTTCGACTTCAGCCATGTCGACCGGATGCTCGCGGCGATGCACCGGCAGGGCATCAAGGTGATCGTCGGCACGCCGACCTATGCGGTGCCGACCTGGCTGGCGAAACAGCACCCCAATGTGCTGGTCGTCACGCCGCAGGGGCGCGCCGAATATGGCAGGCGGCAGAATATGGACATCACCGATCCCGATTACCGCGCCGCCGCCGAGCGCGTGATCGTCGCGCTGGTCGATCATGTGAGGGACCACCCCGCGGTCATCGGCTATCAACTCGACAGCGAGACCAAGGCCTATGACACCAGCGGTCCCAACGTGCAGGCCGCCTTCGTCGAGACGATGAAGGCCAAATGGCCCAGCCTCGATGCGATGAACAAGGCCTATGGCCTCGATTACTGGAGCAACCGGATCAACCGCTGGGAGGATTTCCCCTCGGTCAACGGCTCGATCAACGCGAGCCTGTCCAACGCCTTCGCCGCCTTCCAGCGCAGCCTGGTGACCGATTTCTTGACATGGCAGGCGAAGCTGGTCCGCGCCCATGCCCGTCCCGGCCAGTTCATGACGCAGAATTTCGATCTCGGCTGGAAGGGGCATAGCTACGGCATCCAGCCCGAGGTCGATCACTGGAAGGCGGCGCGTCCGCTCGATATCGCCGGGATCGACATCTATCATCCCAGCCAGGACAAGCTCACCGGCGCCGAGATCGCCTTTGGCGGCGACGTCACGCGCTCGATGCGCAACGGCCAGAATTATCTCGTGCTCGAAACCGAGGCGCAGGGCTTTCCCAATTGGACGCCTTACCCGGGGCAATTGCGGCTGCAGGCGTTCAGCCACCTCGCTTCGGGCGCGCAGATGGTCGAATATTGGCATTGGGCGACCACCGCCAACGCGATCGAGACCTATTGGCGCGGCCTGCTGTCGCAGGATTATCAGCCCAATGCCGTCTATGCCGAGGCGAAAACGGTCGGCGCCGATCTCAAGCGGATCGGGCCGAAACTGGCGGGCATGACCAAGCGCAACCAGGTCGCGGTCTATGTCAGCAACACCGCGCTGAGTGCCTTCGATTCGTTCAAGCCGAGCGGCGTCGATTACAATCAGGTGCTGCGGCCCTTCTACGATGCGCTGTACCGGATGAACGTCGAGGCCGATATCCTGTCGCCGGATTCGACCGCGAGGCTCGACGATTACAAGCTGATCGTCGTGCCCGCGCTCTACGCGGCGAGCGATGCTGAGATCGCGAGGCTCAACGATTACGCCAAGCGCGGCGGCCACCTGCTCTACACGTTCAAGAGCGGCTTTTCGGACGAGAATACCAAGGTCCGCTACGCCGCCCAGCCCGGCGCGATCGCCGAGGCGGCCGGCGTCACCTACCAGCAATTCACCATTCCGGAGGGCGTATCGCTCGACGGCGATCCGTTCGGCGTCGGCGAGCGCGACAATCAGGCGCGCTGGTGGATGGAGATGCTGACGCCGACCACCGCCAAGGTCGTCGCGCGCTACAAACATCCGTCCTGGCCGGCGAGCGCGGCGATGACGCGCAACACCTGGGGCAGGGGCGAAGTGAGCTATATCGGCTTCATGCCGAGCGACGCGCTGGTCGAGAAGATCGTCGCCGCCGAGGTCGAGCGGGCAGGGGTGACGCCGAGCGTCGCAGGCGTGCGCTTTCCGATCATCGTGCGCGGCGGCCGGCTGAAGAATGGCCATCCGGTGCGCTATGTCTTCAACTATTCCGCGGCGCCGCAACAGCTGGCTGCGCCCGCCGACGGCACCGAACTGCTCCACGACCGCAAGATCACGCGCGGCGCGCCGATCGACCTGGCGCCGTGGGATGTCGCGATCGTCGAGGAGACCGGTGGCCGCTGAGGCTGGGGACGGCGTGTCATCGCATGGGCGGGGGCGAGATGATCGCCCTCGCGCTGGTTCTACAGGCGGCTGAAGCTGGACGTGGTCGGGGAGACAGGATTCGAACCTGCGACATCCTGCTCCCAAAGCAGGCGCGCTACCGGACTGCGCCACTCCCCGACGCCCGAACGCCCTTAGGCGACGCGACGTTCGTAACGCAAGCGATCATGTCGTTCGCGGCATGATCTGATAGATCCAGCGGCGGAACCTAGCGGCGGGTCTCTCGGAATAGTCCGTACGAGATCCTGGCGGCTATCGGTATTTCGATCAAGGTAGCGCCGGCCGGATCGCTTCCCGCGGCCGCGCGGTGCGGTGAAGGCGCGCAGTGATTCCGGGCCCGGGGATCATTCCGTCATGACAAGGGGCGACGACAGGACGCCAGCACGACGACGACTGCGTAATGCGGGTTGCGCGCGTGGTGGCGCTCACAACCATCGGTGGTCACGACAGGCGCGGAGACTGTTAAGGGCCGCGTCCGACAGGGATCATGCCCTACAGTGGCAAGAATATCGCAGTCTTCGGCAAAGCGTTGCACATTGCGACTGGATGGTAACGCAACCATTGCCGGCGCCGGACCGCTCTGCTCTGATCGCCTGCACGGACGGACGCTCTGAAAGCGCTGCCGTATGGGGAGGATCACGATGCGCCATCTTGCGCCGTCGAACGGTATTGCACGTTCTATTGTCTGCCTGTTGCGGGGCGCGTCCGCGACCGCTTTGTGTGTCGCGGCGTTCGCCGGCGCTGCGCAGGCGCAAACCACGCCCGATCAGGAGCCGGCGCAGTCGCCGACCGGTGCGCGGGTCGGCCCCGGCACCGCCGGCACCGCAACGCCGGCCAGCGCCAATACCGGCACCGCCGCAGCGCAATTGCCGGTCAGCGCGACGCCGAGCGCCGATGCGCAGACCGATGCCGGCGCAGAGGCAGGTGACGCCGATATCGTCGTCACCGGCATCCGCCAGAGCCTTGCCAATGCACAGAACATCAAGCGCAACGCCGATACCGTCGTCGACGCGATCACGGCGACGGACATCGGCGCGCTTCCCGATCGCTCGGTCACCGAGGCACTGCAGCGCGTGCCCGGGGTGTCGATCAGCCGCTTCGCCGGTGCCAACGATCCCGACCATTTCTCGGTCGAAGGCGCGGGGGTCAGCGTGCGCGGCCTCAACTTCGTGCGCTCGGAATTCAACGGCCGCGATACCTTTTCCGCCGGGATCGGCGGCCAGGCGATCAACTTCGGCGATGTGCCGGCCGAGTTGCTCGGCTCGGTCGAGGTCTACAAGAATGCCACCGCCGAGCTGATCGAGGGCGGACTGGCGGGCACGGTCAACCTCAACACCCGCAAGCCGTTCGACAGCAGCGGCTTCCATATGGGCGTCGACGCCGAGGCCAATTACGGCGATTTCGAGAAGAAATGGTCGCCCACGGGATCGATCCTGATCAGCAATACGTGGCAGACTCCGCTCGGCAAGTTCGGCCTGCTCGGCGATGTCTCCTATTCGCGCATCCGCAGCCGCGCCGACGGCGTTCAGGTCACCAACTTCCAGACACGCGACAATCAGCTCGCGCTCGCCGCCAATTCCACGACGACGACGGTCTGCCGCAATCCGCTGCCGGGGACGGGTGATACCACGACGCTGCCGGCTTCGGGCGGGTCGGCGACGAGCAATGCCGCCTGTGGCGCCGCCGGCACGCCAGGTGCGGATGGCTTCCTCGGCCCCGCCAGCCTGCGCTATGCGCCGATCGGCGGCCAGTTCCGCACCCAGGATTTCGACCGCGTCCGCCAGGGTCAGGCCTTTTCGGCGCAATGGCAGAGTAATGACGAGAAGACGCTGCTGACCGCGCAATTCCTGCGCACGCACACGACCAGCCGAAGCGATGAACGCACGTTCGAGACGGCACCCGATCTTGCCGAATACAGCACCTATCCGCTCGGTTGCGTGCAGAACGGCAATGGCCCGGCATCGAACGGCAATGCTACGACCCGCGCGGAATGCCCGACCGGCACGACGACCAACTACAATTACGATTCCACCGGCCTGTTCCAGTCGGGCTACATCACGCAGCCCGGCTCCGGCTATCGCGGCGCGTGCAGCGGCTCGGTGGATTGTTTCGTGCCAACTGGCGGGACCCAGCAATCATTGGCGCGCGGCCAGAGTTATGACGAGAATACCGTCAAGGATATCGGCCTCAACCTGAAAACCCAGCTCAGCGACCATCTGTCGGTCAATCTGGACGGCGATTATACGCGCGCCGAGCACAACAACATCGACTTCCGCGTCTTCGGGTCGACGTTCGCGGATTCGGAGCTTGATTTGTCAGGCGATCTGCCGCGTGTCGTGCCGCACAAGCCGACGACGCTCGCGGGCGTGGGCAGCGCGGTCAACCCGGCGCTCGCCGGCGCGTCGGATGCCGACTATTTCCGCGACCCGCGTGTCCAGTTCTGGCGTGCGGCGATGGATCATTTCGAGCAAAGCAGCGGCCGCGAATATGCCTTCAAGGCCGACTTCGACTACAAATTCGATGAAGGCAGCTTCCTCACGCATCTGAAGTTCGGCGCGCGCTATGCGGACCGGGCGCAGGAGGTGCGCTACAGCACCTACAATTGGGGCGCGCTCAGCGAAGTCTGGTCGGGCACGAATCCGGTGTCGTTCGCACAATCCCCGGCGAACACGTCGTTCTACGACTTCCCGAACTTCTTCCGCGGCGCCACGCCGGGGCCGGTCGGCGCCTATTATTACAACGGCAACATGACCGACGGCTATGACGCCACCGTCGGTCGGTTCAAGCAGGTCTCGGCCGCCTGGGCGGCGAACGGCTCCACCGCGACGCCCTGGGCGCCGGCGGGCGAGCGCGCCGGCGTGGTGGCGGGCACCCGCTTCCTGCCGTCCGAGATCCAGCAGGTCTCGCAGCAGGACAAGAACCTCTACGCGCAGCTCAATTTCGCCTCGCCCGGCCCGGTGATCGGGAATGTCCGCATCGCCGGCAACGTCGGCCTGCGCTATGTCGTGTCGGACATCAGCTCGGCCGGCTCGATCGGTGCGCCGACCCGGACGCAGACCGGTACCGACGATCCCTATGGCGTGCGTTGCGTGGCCGTCACGACGACCCAGCCCGATGGCACGGTGACGACGAATACGCCAGGCGGTGCCTGCCGCCTCGGCGAAGCGGGCTACAACACGCTGCGTGACTTTTCGACCGGCATCACCAATGCCGAAGTGGCGCGCAACAATTATGCCTATTGGCTGCCGAGCGCGAACCTCAAGCTCGGCCTGAGCCGGGACGTCGTGCTGCGGTTCGCCGCGTCCAAGGTGATGACCCGGCCGGACCTTTCGAACATCCGCGACTTCCTGACCGTCGGCTTCGACGCCAATGGCGGCCAGCTTACCGCGACGGCGGGCAACCCGTATCTCAAGCCGGCCACCGCTTGGCAGTTCGATGCCACGGTCGAATGGTATTTCGGCCGGGTCGGGCAGCTGTCGATCGACGGTTTCTACAAGTCGATCCGCAACTTCTTCTATCAGTCGCTGACCAACCGCACGATCAACAGCAACGGTATTACACAGACGGTGCAGGTCCGCGGTCCCGCCAATTACGAGGGCACGGGCAAGGTGAAGGGCGTCGAGGTCTCCTATCAGCAGACGTTCGACTTCCTGCCGTGGATATTCAACGGCCTGGGCGCGAACCTCAACTATTCCTATATCGAAAGCGCCGGCCTGCCCAATTCGTTCCTGAACGGCGGGGCGCCGTCGGGCACGTCGAACATCACGCCCGGCAGCCTGCCGCTGGAAGGTTTGTCGAAGCACAACGCCAATGCCACGGTCTTCTATGAAAAGGGTCCGGTGTCGCTGCGCGCCGCCTACAATTGGCGTTCCAAATATCTGCTGACGGCGGCAGACGTGATCTTCCCCTATACGTCGATCTATCAGTCGGCGGGCGGGCAGCTCGACGCATCGGCGTTCATCAACGTCAACAAATACGTCAAGATCGGCGTGCAGGGGGTGAATCTCGCCAATCAGGTCGTCAAGACCGAGCAGGCGTATATCAGCGGCTCCAACGCCACGGCGCCACGTTCCTACTTCGTCAACGACCGCCGCTTCTCGTTCATCGTGCGCGGAAACTTCTGACCATGGGTCTGGCGGCCGGTCTCGGCCGGCCGTCGGAACGCTCTTGGCGATGCCGGGGAATGGTGCCGGTTGCAGGAATCGAACCCGCGACCTTCGGTTTACAAAACCGCTGCTCTACCAGCTGAGCTAAACCGGCAATCGGCGCACTCCATGGATCAAGAGCCGCGGCTAGTCCAGAGGGCTTTGCCGCTGCCGGCGCAGCGCATCCCAATGCGCCAGCCGCTCCTGCAACCGCGCCTCGAAACCGCGGCCGCTCGGCTCGTAATAGGTCTGCGGGGTTAGTTCGTCGGGCCAGTAATTGGCGCCCGAAAAGGCATCGTCGGCGTCATGGTCATAGGCATAGTCCGCGCCATAGCCGATCTGCTTCATCAGCTTGGTCGGCGCGTTGAGGATGTTGGCGGGCGGCATCAGCGAGCCCGTCTCCTTGGCGCTGCGCCACGCCTTCTTCTGCGCCATATAGGCTGCGTTGGATTTGGGGGCGGTCGCGAGATAGAGGCAGGCCTGCGCGATCGCCAGTTCGCCCTCGGGCGAGCCGAGGAAGTCGTAGGTGTCCTTGGCCGCGATACACTGGACCAGCGCCTGCGGGTCGGCGAGGCCGATATCCTCGACCGCGGCGCGGGTCAGGCGGCGCAGCAGGTAGAGCGGCTCCTCGCCCGCGGTGAGCATGCGCGCGAGATAGTAGAGCGCGGCCTGCGGGTCCGAGCCGCGGATGCTTTTGTGGAGCGCGCTGATGAGGTTGTAATGGCCCTCGCGATCCTTGTCGTAGACCGCGACGCGGCGCTGGAGGAAGTTCGACAGGCCGGCAGGGTCGAGTGGCGCATCGAGGTTGACCGAGAAGAGCGTCTCCGCCTGGTTGAGCAGGAAGCGGCCATCCCCATCGGCGCTGGCGAGCAGCGCGTCGCGTGCCGGCGGGGTGAGGGGGAGCGGGCGGCCTTCCGCGGCCTCGGCGCGATCGAGCAATTTGCCGAGTGCGGTGGCGCCGAGCCGGTGGAGGATCAGCACCTGCGCGCGGCTGAGCACGGCGGCGTTGAGCTCGAACGACGGATTCTCCGTCGTCGCGCCGACGAGGATCACGGTACCGTCCTCGACGAAGGGGAGGAAGCCGTCCTGCTGCGCGCGATTGAAGCGATGGATCTCGTCGACGAACAGGAGCGTGCGCTTGCCGATACGGGCATGGTCGCGCGCCTCGGCAAAGGCCTTCTTGAGTTCGGCGACGCCCGAGAAGACCGCCGATATGGCGACGAAGCGCAGGTCGACCGCGGCGGCGAGCAGCCGCGCGATCGTCGTCTTGCCGGTGCCGGGCGGGCCCCACAGGATCATCGAGGAGAGACGGCCAGCGGCGACCATGCGGCCGATCGCGCCGTCGGGACCGGTGAGATGCTCCTGACCGACGACGTCCGCCAGCTGGCGCGGGCGCAGCCGGTCGGCGAGGGGGGCGTCGGCGCTCGGCGCGTCGGGGGTCGGCTCCGGTTCCAGGCCGGTGAGCAGGTCTGCCATGGCGTCGAGATAGGCGGGCGGGGCGGGGGCGTCACCCCCTGCCGCGTTACACCGCTGCTACACCGGATTGAGGAACAGCATCAAAATATATCTTGAAAGGATCTTGCGTCTCCCCTCTGAAGATATATCTTCGCTGCATCGTGATAGCAGAAGGAATGACGATGTTTGGACATATGCATGGCCACGGTGGACGGGGCTGCGGGCCGCGGGGCGGTCACGATCGCTGGGACCGGTTCGCGACGGATTTCGCGGCCAAATGGAACGAGGCGCAGCGCGGCGGCGGCCGGCGGCGGATGTTCGACGGCGCCGAACTGCGGCTGGTGCTGCTCAAGATGATCGCCGACGAGCCGCGCCACGGCTACGAGCTGATCAAGGCGATCGAGGATCTGACCGGCGGCGCCTATGCGCCGTCGCCCGGGATGGTCTATCCGGCGCTGACGATGCTCGCCGAGATGGAGCTGATCGCCGAGCAGCCGTCGGAAACGGCGCGCAAGCGCTTCGTCGTGACCGCGGCGGGCGAGGCGCATCTCGCCGAACATGCCGACGAGGTCGCGATGCTGATGGCCCGGCTGGCCGAGGTGGGCGCACACCGCGCCCGGCACGATCGCGCGCCGATCCGACGGGCGATGCGCAACCTGCGCGACGTGGTGATGCACCGGGTCGAGACGGGCGATCTGTCCGACGATGCGGTGCATGAGGTCGCGGCGCTGATCGACGAGGTGGCGCAGAAAATCGAGCGGCTGAAGTGAGCGTCTCGGTCGCACGCGTGCCGACGGGGTCGGCGAGCCGCTACCTCCAGCAACTGGCGAAACATTGGAGCCACAAGATGGAGGTGCACTTCACCGCGGAAGCCGGAACGATCGCCTTCCCCAACGGATCGCGGCTGGAGATGAAGGCGGACAGCGAGACGCTCGATCTGGTGCTGAGCGTGCCGGAGGGGGAGGACATGGCGCGGATGCGCGAGGTGGTGGCAAGCCATCTCGACCGGTTCGCGTTCCGCGAGGCGCCGCTGACGTTCGACTGGCGCGCGGGGTAGGCTGGCGAGGCCGCTTACGTCGTGATGTTTCGTCGCGGGGCGTGGCTTGCGCGGGGGGCAGATCAGGGGGGTGCCATCGCCCCTCTTCGTCCTCCGCGCCAAGGCGGCGATGCCTAAGCAGCGACGGTCCTGCGTCCTGCGGGGCCGTGCTGGTGTGGATTGCCGCCTCGCGAGGGGTGACAATCTCGGGCCTAGGCCGGATCGACATACAAGCTTTGAAGAAAACTCCTCCCCCTGGCGGGGAGGAATCGATGAACGTCGATCCCGCCTACGGGCGGCGCACGAGTTCGAGATAGGTATCCAATACCGTCTGGTTTGCGGTGTCCCAGCGATATCGCGCGACACTGGCAACGCCGGCGGCGCCCATCCGCGTCTTGAGGCCGGGCTCGGTGACGATGCGCTCGATCGCATCGGCGTAACCGCGGATGTCGGTGGGCTCGACGAGGAAGCCGGTGACGCCATCGTCGACCAGATCGACCGCGCCGGTGGCCCGCGCCGCGACCACCGGCACGCCGGCGGCCATCGCCTCGGTCGTGACGTTGCCGAAGGTTTCGGTGATCGAGGGGTTGAAGAACACGTCCAGCGAGGCGACCGCACGGCCGAGATCGTCGCCCGACTGGAAGCCTGCGAAAATCGCGCCCGGCGCCTGTTCGGCGAACCAGTCCTGCGCGGGCCCCTTGCCGATCACCAACACCTTGTGCGGGACGCCGCGGCGGGTGAGGTCCTTGACCACCTCGGCAAAGACGTCGAGCCCCTTTTCCTTCACCAGCCGGCCGAGGAAGCCAACGACCATCTCGTCGTCGGCGATGCCGAGCCCGCGGCGCCAGGCGAGGCTGCGCCGCTCCGGAACGAAGCGTGCATGATCGATGCCACGCGACCAGATGGTGATCGGTGTGGTCACGCCCCACTCGCGCAACAGCGCGCCCATACTCGGGCTCGGCGGCATGACGCGGTCGACGCGATTGTAGAAGCGCGTCATCAGCGCCTTGATCCACGGTTCGACGAAGCCGATCCGATAATAGCGGAAATAGGTCTCGAAGCGGGTGTGGAAGGACGAGACGCTGGGGATGCGGTTGCGGCGCGCCCAGGTGACCGCGCCATGATTGAGCAGGTCGGGGGCGGAGACGTGGACGAGGTTGGGGGCGAACGCCTCCAGGTCGGCGCGCGTCTTGCGCGGCAGATAGCGGCCGAGCAGATATTCCGCCCGCCCCCCCGGCATCGGGATCGCCGGCACCGAGACGAGGTCGCCGACCGGCGGGAAGGCGGGCGGATCGATCGTCGGCGAATAGATGCGCACGGTCGCGCCGCGCTCAAGAAGGTAGCCGACGAGCAGGTTCAGCGCCTGGTTGGCACCATCGCGCGTGTAATTGTAGTTGCCGCTGAACAGCGCGACACGAAGATCAGACGGTTGCATGCTGCCGCCGGCCATAGCGGCGTGATTGCGGCGTGACTATGTCGCTGGATGACGTTGGCCATGACGTTGGCCGGCGTCGTGCTTGGCGCGGGCCGCGTTCGTGGCGGTTGCGGCGTGCCACTTTCGAGGGCGGGCAGGACGGCTGGCAGCCGCCTTTGCCGGAAATCTGTTCCCTTCCCGTTCTCGTGCCGCTACATCAGGTGACATGGCGAAACCGCAGAAACGATATGTGTGCCAGGCGTGCGGATCGGTGTCGCATCGCTGGGCGGGGCAATGTGGCGATTGCGCCGAATGGAACACGCTGGTCGAGGAGGCGGCGGCGGCCGTCACCCCGTTCCAGGCGAAGCATGACCTGCGCACCGGCGGGCGATCGTTCCAGCTCGTCGGGCTGGATGCCGATATCGTGCTGCCGGAACGGATGGCGACGGGCATTGCCGAGCTCGACCGGGCGCTCGGCGGCGGCTTCGTCGAGGGGTCGGCGACGCTGATCGGCGGCGATCCCGGCATCGGCAAGTCGACCTTGCTGTTGCAGGCCGCCGCCAAGCTGGCGCTGGCCGGCAGGAGCGTCGCCTATGTCTCGGGCGAGGAGGCGACCGATCAGGTGCGGCTGCGCGCCCGGCGGCTGGGGATCGGCCATGCCCCGGTGCAACTGGCGGCGGCGACCTCGACGCGCGACATCCTGACGACGCTGTCGATGGGGCCGCCGCCGGCGCTGCTCGTGATCGATTCGATCCAGACGATGCATTCCGACCTGATCGAGGGCGCGCCCGGCACGGTCAGCCAGGTCCGCGCGTCGAGCCAGGAGCTGATCCGCTTCGCCAAGGAGCGCGGCACCGCGCTGGTGCTGGTCGGGCACGTCACCAAGGACGGATCGATCGCTGGCCCGCGCGTGCTCGAACATATGGTCGACACGGTGCTGGCGTTCGAGGGCGAGCGCAGCCATCAATATCGCATCCTGCGCGCGATCAAGAACCGCTTCGGCGGCACCGACGAGATCGGCGTCTTCGCGATGCAGAGCGAGGGGCTCGCGGAGGTGTCGAACCCGTCGGCGCTGTTCCTGACCCAGCGCGACGAGAGCGTGACGGGGACGACGGTGTTCCCGGCGCTGGAGGGGACGCGGCCGGTGCTGGTCGAGATCCAGGCGCTCGTCGTGCGCCTGGCGAGCGGGGCGACGCCGCGACGGGCGGTGGTCGGCTGGGACAGCGGACGGCTGGCGATGATCCTCGCGGTGCTCGAGGCGCGCTGCGGGCTGAGCTTCTCCAACGCCGAAGTCTATCTCAACATCGCCGGCGGGTATCGGGTGCAGGACCCGGCGGCGGACATGGCGGTGGCGGCAGCGCTGGTCTCGGCGCTGTCGGAACGGCCGGTGCCGATCGACGCGGTGGCGTTCGGCGAGGTCGCGCTGTCGGGCGAGATCCGGCCGGTCGCGCATGGCGCGCTACGGCTGAAGGAGGCCGGCAAGCTCGGCTTCGAACGCGCGCTGGTGCCCGCCGCCGTGGCGAAGGAGGACAGCGCGCTCCGGATGACCGGCTTCCGGACGCTCGGCGAGTTCGTGGATCATATGCTGGGGCGGTGACGGGGGCTCGTCGCCCGGTCGCTTCGTCCTGATCTTTTCTTGTCGTCATCCCGACGAAATCCGGGATGACGCGGTTGGGGGTGGACTGACGGCAGGGGGGGAAGGGCAGTCCTCGGCCACCAGGGACTAGCGTCACCGCCTGTGCGCCCCTATTCCCTCTGACATGGCGCTGACCGCTCTCGACATCATCGTACTCATCACCGTGCTGGGCGCGGCGCTGCTCGGCCTCAAGCGCGGCTTCGTCACCGAGGTGCTGTCGCTGTTCGCCTGGGTGGCGATCGTCGCGATGCTCAAGCTGTTCCACGTCACGCTCGCCGCGAAGCTCGCCGGCACGATCGGCACCGCATCGGGCGCGGCGGTGGCGGCCTTCGTGGTGATCGCCGGCGGCACCTATATCGGCGGCAAGCTCGTCGCCAACGCGATCGGCAAGCGGACGCGCCAGTCGATCCTGGGGCCGATCGATCGTGCACTCGGCTTCGGCTTCGGCGCGCTCAAGGGGCTGATCATCGCCAGCCTCGGCTTTCTCGTCGCGGCGCTGCTGGTCGATACCGCGCGCGGCGGCCCGGCGCAGCGGCCCGAATGGATGACGCATTCGCGCTGCTACAACCTGCTCAACGCGACCAGCGCAGGGATCGCGGATTTCGTCGATCGCCGGCGCCGCGGCCTACCGGTGTTCGGCTCGCGCCAGAGTCTCCGACCCGAGACCGCCTCCGATAATGCGAGCAGCCCACGATGAATGCGCCTCTCTACAATGCCGACATCCTGCGGCTGGCCGCGTCGATCCCGCATCATGCACGGCTCGATCATGCTCAGGCGACGGCGGAGAAACGCTCGCCGATCTGCGGCAGCCGGGTGACGGTGGACGTCGGCATCGGTGACGACGGACGGGTCAGCGAGGTCGGCATGCTGGTGCGCGCCTGCGCACTGGGGCAGGCGTCGTCGTCGCTGCTCGCACGCGAGATCCTGGGCAAGACGCCCGAAGACCTGGCGGCGGCGCGCGACGCGCTGACCGCATGGCTCGCACGCACGGGCGACATGCCCGACTGGCCGGGGCTGGAGGTGTTCACGCCGGCGCTCGATTATACCGCGCGGCATCCGTCCATCCGGCTGGCGTTCGAGGCGGCCGCCGAGGCGGCATTCGCGGCGCGCGAGGCGCATGCCCATGCATGAGGCGGCGGGCGGCGCGTCGATGCTGCGCGACGGAGTCATCCTGCTCGGCTTCGCCCTCGGCTTCGTGCTGCTGTTCCGGCGGCTCGGCCTGGGTGCGACGCTGGGCTTCCTGATCGCCGGCGCGGTGGTCGGGCCGCATCTGCTCGGCCTGGTCGGCGACGCCGAGTCGAAGATCGGGGTCGCCGAACTCGGCATCACCCTGCTGCTGTTCATCGTCGGGCTGGAGCTGAACCCGACGCGCTTGTGGCGGATGAAGCACGAGATTTTCGGGCTCGGCCTGATTCAGGTGGTGGCGTGCGGATTGGCGATCACCGCGGTCGTATGGGGCTTTGCGCATTTCTCGCCGACTGCCGCGCTCGCGCTCGGGTTGCCGCTGGCGCTGTCGTCGACCGCGCAGGTGCTGCCCCTGCTGCAATCGTCGGGGCGCCTGCGCACGCCGTTCGGCGAACGCGCCTTTTCGATCCTGCTGTTCCAGGATCTCTCGATCGTGCCGCTGATCACGATCGTCGCGGCGATGAGCCGCAACCCCGCCGATGCCGGTGGGCCGCCCGGCTGGCTGCTCGCGCTCTACACGGTCGGCGCGGTGGTCGGGCTGGTGCTGGCCGGGCGTTTCCTGCTGCGGCCGCTGTTCCGGCTGATCGGCAATCTCGGCGAGCGCGAGATGTTCGTGTTCGCCGCGCTGTTCACCGTCATCGCCAGCGCCGCGGTGATGGAATCGCTCGGCCTGTCGACCGCGCTCGGCGCGTTCATCGCCGGCGTGATGCTGGCGGACAGCCCGTATCGGCACGAGCTGGAGGCGGATGTCGAGCCGTTCCGCTCGATCCTGCTCGGCCTGTTCTTCCTCGCGGTCGGCATGATGCTCGACCTGCATGCGATCGCCGAGCGGCCGCTGTTCGTCGCCAGCATGGCGCTGGCGCTGATCGCGACCAAGACCGCGGTGATCATGGGCATCGGCCTTGCCTTCAAGATGACGTGGCGCAGCGCACTGGCGCTCGGCGTGCTGCTCAGCCAGGGCGGCGAGTTCGGCTTCGTGCTGTTCGCGCAGGCGCAGCAGGGGCTGCTCGTCGCGCCGGAGGCGGCGAGCCTGTTCGGCGCGATCATCACCGTATCGATGGCGACGACGCCGTTTCTGATGGGCGCGACCCGCCGCTTCCGCGAGGAGCCGGTGGCGAAGGATCAGTCGCGCGACGGGCCCAAGGCGGATGGCGCCAATGCGATCATCGTCGGCTATGGGCGCTTCGGGCAGACCGTCGGGCAGATGCTGCTCGCGCAGAAGATCCCGGTGACGCTGATCGACCACGACATCGAGATGATCGATATCGCCGGCGAGTTCGGCGCCAAGGTCTACTACGGCGACGGCACGCGGCTCGACCTGCTGCGGCAGGCGGGCGCGGCGGAGGCGGAGCTGATCCTGTTCTGCATCGACGGCGATCAGATCCAGCCGGATACGCTGGAGGGCGTGCACGAGGCCTTTCCCAACGCAGCCATCTACGTGCGCGCGTTCGACCGGCGGGCGCTGGTCAAGCTCAAGAAGGCCTCGGGCGTGTTCGTCGTGCGCGAGGTGCTCGAATCGGCGGTGAAGATGGCGCGAGTCGCGATGCGCGACCTCGGTATCGCCGGTGCCGAGATCGACCGCGCCGAGGAGACCTATCGCGCGCGCGACAAGGAACGGCTGCGCATCCAGATCGAGGCGGGCGATATCCGCGCGGCGCGATCGCTCGTCGCCGAGCAGCAGCCCTGGGGGAATGATCCGCGATGATGGTAGCGATACTGGCGGCGCTGTCGGGGGCGATCGCGGTGGCGGCGGGGGCGTTCGGCGCGCACGGCGCGAGCGGGCCCGCGGTCGACTGGCTCAAGACCGGCGGCCATTACCAGCTGGTCCATGCGGTGGCGGCGCTGGTCGCGCTGCGCGTGGAGGCGCGCGGGCCGGCGTGGCTGTTCGTCGCTGGCGGCGCGGTGTTCGCAGGGACCCTGTACCTGATGGCGCTCGGCGCACCGCGCTGGCTCGGCGCGGTCACGCCGATCGGCGGCGCGCTGCTGATCGGCGGATGGCTGTGGCTGGCCTGGTCGCTGCGCGGGGGGTGAGGGCCGGGGGCTTGCAGTTGATCCGCAACCGTTAATGCGGCGGTGGACGGCGTACGATCCAAGCTTGCTCAGCGGCCCTGAGCCGCTGGCGCCACCTCAGCGTCGTTGGTTTCGCGGATGCGTTCGGAGAGCAGCGTTGCAAAACCCAGCCAGCCGATCAGCGGAAGGGCGGTAGTGGCGGCGGGGCGATCGATGCGGCGTGCCGTTACCGCGAAGCCGGTGGCGCTCGCCAGCATCGCGCCGGCGGCGACCGTGCTGCCGGTCAGCGCGTGGCGGCGGAAGAACAATTCCGTCCAGCCGCCGATCATCGCGCTGGTCCCGAGCCATAGGGCGAGCGCCGCGGTGCGATCGGCACTCGCCGGCTGGCGCAGGACGCGATAGCCGCCCAGCGCCATGCCGGTTTCCAGCACCGGCCAGACCGCGCCGAACACCGCATCGGGCGGCGTGTAGGACGGCTTGTCGAGGCGGCGGTACCAGCGTCGGATGCGGGGATGGTCGGGCGCCGGGGCGTTGCGCCGGCCGAGCAACGCGCTGGTGCCGAGCACCGCGGCGACGATGCCGGCGGCGGCGAGGCGGGAGAGGGCCGGGGACGGGCGCGGAGCCTGATGATCTAGGGTCATCCCCGCATAGCGCCGGTGGGCAGCGCATGTTCCGCTGCCTCGGCTGCACGGTGTGGGCTTGCCGCGTCGCCGCGGCTCGTTAGGACGCCGGCATGGACCTCGACGATCAGATGCGCCGCTATTTCGGCACCGACCAACTGGCGAGCGTGCCGGCGGAAACGATCGCGGCGGGCATCGAGCATATGACCGTCGACCTCGGGCTGGAGCGCGATCGCGCGCGCCGGTTCGCACTCTGGACCTTGCTCTACATGCTGGACGCCGCGCCGGCGCTCGATGCGGTCTTCACCGATGCCGAGGATCGCGATGCGGCGCGCAACCTGATGGACCTGTCCGCGCGGATGATGCCGGACGCGGACTGAGCGCCGTCAGCTGCGGTACAGCGCGATGCCGAGCGCGAGCATTCCCGCCATCGACACGGCGAGGAAGGCGATCATCACGACGATCACCCGCCGCACCAGCGGCGCATTGCCGGTGGTGGCGGGCTGCCGTTGCTCCGGTCGCGCGTCGCGGGTGTCGGGTCGGGTCATTGTTCGAGCGGATCCTTGACGAAGCCCTTGAGGTCGTCGGCCTCGAGATCGTCTTGCGCCTTGTCGTCGTCATTGTCATCCGCGCCGCTGCTGCCGGACTCCGCGATGTCGCGCTGGGTCTTGCCGGCGGCGTTGGTATCCTCGGGGCCGGCGGGGCGATCGACGGCGGAATCGGCTTGGTCGGTCATGATGCTATCCTCTCGATGGTCTGCGCTCAACGAGCGGCCGGCGGCATCGGGGCCAGCAATTCGGCGAGCGTCACCGGCGCGAAACCGCGCGCGTCGACGCCGACGTCGAACTGGCGGGGCAGCGGCTTGAGTCGGCCGTGGCTGTGCCCATGCAGGTTGATCGCCTTGCGGTGCTGGCCGTTCCAGCTGCGGAAGGGATAATGGCACAGGACGAGCGCGTGGCCGTCGAGCATTATCTCCGCATAGTCGCCGACGCTCGCCCAGCCCGCCGCTGTACGCGTGCCGTCAGGATCGTTGTTGCCGGCCAGCAGCCGCTTGATACCGTGCAGCCGGCCGAGCAACGGCGCGACATCGGCAGCCCGCCGCGCGACATCGCCGAGATGCCAGACCTCGTCGTCGGGCGCGACCCGATCGTTCCAGCGCGCGATCAGCGTCGCGTCCATTGCCGCGGTGTCGGCGAACGGCCGGCGCTGGATGTTGATCGTGCGGTGGTCGCCGAAATGCGTGTCGGCGGTGAAGAAGACGGCCATCGTGCCCCAACGCACCGGACCGGCGCGCCGATGCACGCCGGGCGATCAATGGCTGGCGGCGACGCGCGTGTCGTAGCGGCGCTGCGCCTCGATCACCTCTGGCATGCGCGTCTCTGCCCAGTCGATCATCAGCCTGAGCGCCGCCAGCAGGTCCCGGCCGAGCGGGGTGACACGATAGCTGACGCTGACCGGCACGGTCGCGACGGCGTGGCGCGTCACCAGCCCGTCGCGTTCCAGCGCGCGCAACGTCTGGCTCAGCATCTTCTGCGAAATGCCGCCGATCCGCTGCTTGAGCTGTCCGAAGCGCCACTTGCCGTCGCCGAGCAGCAGCAGGATCAGCACGCTCCATTTGTCGCCGATCCGGTCGAGCAGCTGTCGGGTCGGGCAGTCGCGCGCATAGGCATCGCCGCGGGCGGAGGCGGTTTCCACGCGGTGACCAAGGGAGTCGAAGGTGCCGTCTTGCATCGGCGGTCACCTTTACCGACCTTGGTCACCGTTGGAAACCATGGAGGTGCGACATGAAGGTAGCAGTGCTGGGCGCGAGCGGTCATGCCGGGTCGGAGATCACCAGGGAACTTGCCGCGCGCGGTCATCAGGTTCGGGCGATCGCGCGCCGGCCGGAGGCGATTCCCCAGGCGGAAGGCGTCGAGCCGGTGGCCGGCGATGCAGCCGACCCGGTTGCGCTCGCCGAGCGGATCCGCGGCAGCGATGCGGTGATCAGCCCGCTGCATTTCGACATTTCGGCGGAGACGTTGCTGTCCGCGGTCAAGCGCGCCGGCGTGCCGCGGCTGCTGGTGACGGGCGGCGCAGCGAGCCTGGAGGTCGCGCCGGGCCAGCGATTGTTCGACTCGCCCGACTTTCCGGCGGAGTGGAAGCCGTTTGCGGCGGGCGGGATCGCCTTCCTCGATGCGCTGCGCGACGAGCAGGAGGTCGACTGGACCTTCTTCTCGCCCGCCGCGCTGATCTTCGAAGGGCCGCGAACCGGCCATTACCGCACCGGCGGCGACCGACTGGTCGTCGACGACGCCGGCGAGAGCAGGATCAGCTTCGCGGATTATGCGATCGCGATGGTCGACGAACTCGAACGGCCGCAGCACAGCCGGAGCCGCTTCACCGCGGCTTATTGATCCGGCTGGCGCAGCGCGGCGAGCCGGGACCGGATCATCCGGTCGAAGGCGGCAAGGTCGCAGATGCCGTCCGCGTTGCAGCCGGGGATCGGCAGCGGCGTGACCGTCACGACCGGCGACAGCGTGCGCAGCGCCTCGGGCGACTGGCTGTGGTAGGAGGCACGAACGAAGCGGCGTCCGCTCGCCGGATCGTACAGCCGTTCCAGCCAGATCGCGCCGCCGGGGGCGACATCGCCCTCGGCATAGCCCGGCGCGCGCAGCGGGACATGCAGGACGGCGGCGAGCGCGGTGACGTTGGTATCGTGGCCGACCAGCACGTCGATCGGCGCGGCGCGGGGGGCGGTCAGCGCGGCGAGCATATGGCGCCCGAAGGCGGCGGCCTGATGCGCGGCCATATAGGGCGGGCGGCTGAACACGTCGAACAATGCGGCATGCAGCGTGCCGACCTCGCGCAGCGTCGCGGCATCGACGTGCTGCCAGCCTGGCGCCTCCAGCCCCTCGGCATATTGCAGCAGCAACACCTGTGCGGTGCCCGAGGTGGTGCGGATCGGCCCGCTCAGATCGATGCCGCGCCCGTCGGCGGAGGGCAGGACGCGTGACGGGGTGAGGGGGCTGCACCCCTGCGGCACCCCGCAGCCGAGCAACATGTCGAGCTTGGCGATCGCCGCAGCGTGCCGCCGGGCGAGCGCATCGACACCGCCGGTGTAGCGCTGGATATCGGCGATGGCGGCGCGTGGGTCGAACCGGGTCGCGCCCGCGCGCAGCGGCTCGAACAGCGGATCGACCTCGCCGGCCGCGCGATGATCGACCGTTATCGTGCAGCCCGGCGCGAGGCCGGCGGCCAAGGCCGCGCCGCTGGCGATGGTGCGCTCGGCGGTATTGGTCTGGATCTCTACCGTCTGCGTCGCCGGGCAGTCGTTCGGCGGCAACAGCCCGGCGGCAATCAGGATACGGCGATCCTCCGCACCAAGGATCGTCATCGCCTGCGCGCCGTGGCCGGTGAGGTGCTCCGCCGGCACCGGCCAGCGCGGCCAGGGCGCCGCCGTCCGCGTGCCCTGCGGCACCTCGCCGTCGATCGGCGCGCGGACGCCGTGCCGGACCAGCATTACCACCCGCTCGACGGTGAGTACCGGCGCCGCCGCGGACGGCGCGGACGAGGCGCCGGCGGCCAGGACCAGAGTGACGACGGACAGCAGGCGAACGATCTTCATCCGCCGCGCGCTAGCCGCGGATTGGGTCAGTGCGGTGACGGTGACCCCGTCGCCCGTTCAGAACAGCCCGTCGTCGTCGTCATCGTCGTTGGCGGCATGGACGGTCGGCGCCATGCCCGGCAGCAGGAAGCGGGCGTGGACATCGCGTTCGCCGGCCATCGTGTAGAGTTTGGCGATCGCCGGCAGCACCGCGTGCAACTCGCCTTCCTCGTCGCCGGTGACGGCGGGTACGTCGCTGGCGCGGCTCGACAGCATGACCGCGGCGACCTCCATCGTCCCGGTCAGCGCCAGTTCCTGCCCCAGATCGACCGTCGTCGCCTCGACCAGCTCGACCAGTCGTTGCGCGTCGTCGCCGCCCTGCAACACCACCTGTTCGGTGCGGCGGCAGGCCTCGCGGATCACCGCCAGTGCGCGTGCCAGCATCGTCGCGATGTCGGGCTCGTCGTCGCTCAGCGCCAGCGACACCTCGGCGTCACCGAGCCGGCCGATGGTATGGCCGACCTCGACCGTCGTCGCGCCGAGATCGCGCGCATAGGCATCGACCTCCTGCGCGACCACCGCGACGGCGCGGCCGACCGCGCCGTGGCGGCGGCAGAGCAGGCGGGTGTTGGTCGCGATGTCCTGCACGTCGGTGCGGATCGCGCTCAGCCGGCCGACGCGCTGCGTCAGGTCGGTGACCGTCGCGTCGATCAGTCCGGTCATCCCCTCCGCCTGCTGGTGCGCGGACTGGAGCTGGACGATGATCCGGTCCATGCCGGTCACGCTTTCCTCCAGCCGGGTGAGGAAGCCGCGATTGTCCTCGCCCGCCTGTTCGGCGATCAGGTCGAGCAGCGCCCGCCCGTCGGGGATGAGTGCTTCGAGCGAGGCGACCAGCGCGCCGGTCTCGCGCCCGAAATCCTGCACGACGGCATCGAGCTGCGCGGCGAGCATGCGGTCGACATGCGCCGCCGCCGCCGGGCCGCAGCCATGCGATTCGACCAGTTGCAGCGCGGCGACGACATGTTCGAGCCGCTGGCGCGTGCTGTCGCCGACCTGCAAGGCGCCGAGCAGCACGCCGACCTTGGTCTGGATGCTGCGCGCGATCTCCGCGACGCGCCGGGCGAGCTGCGCCGCGCCTTGCAGGTGGACGCCGAGCGCCGCCGCATCCGCCGCCAGCCGCTGCGGCACCGCCGGCACCGCCTTGGCGCATTCGGTGGTGAGCAGGCGGTCGACCTGCTGCACGCTGGCAAGGCCGGTCTCCAGATCCTTCAGCTTGGCGATCACCTCGGTCAGCAAGGTTTCGCCGGCGGCGAGCTTGCCGTTCATGCCGTTGACGAAGCCGACGAACTGCGGCTCGCCCGAGGCGGCGATCTTGATGTTCATGCCATAGATGCCGAGCACGCGCAGCGAGCGGTGCATGTCGAGCACGTGCTGGCGCAGCAGCGCGGCGATGCCGGCGATCGTCTTCACCCGCTCGGTCCGCGCGGCGAGCGTCGCGGGCAAGGTGGTGACCCGTTCGGCGACATGGGCGAGGTCGGCGGCGGCGGCGCCGGCATGGCTCGCGTCAAGTGCATCGACGATCGTGTCGAGGCCGCCGACGATCCGGTCGATCATCCCGATCGCCTCGGCAAGCGTCGTGCCGGCGCGCAGGAAGCGCGTGTCGAGATTGGCGGCGAGCTGCGCCAGCTCACGGCGGATCGGGCATTCCGCGGAGGTTTCCGCTACCACGAGGTTACTCTCCTGGAACATGGTTTGTCCTTGTTATCGTGTAGCGGCGAGCAGCAGTTCACGGGCGATCGCGTTGAGCGGCACGACGCGATCGGCGGCGCCGCGCGCGATCGCTTCCTTGGGCATGCCGAAGACGATCGACGTCGCCTCGTCCTGCGCCAGCGTGCGTGCGCCGGCCTGTTTCATCTCGAGCAGGCCGCGCGCACCGTCGTCGCCCATGCCGGTCATGATGATGCCGACCGCGTTCGATCCGGCATTGCGCGCGGCGGAGCGGAACAGCACGTCGACCGACGGGCGATGCCGCGACACCAGCGGTCCTTCGCGCACCGCCGCGACGTAGCGTGCGCCCTGGCGTTCGAGCATCATGTGGCGCAACCCGCCCGGCGCGATCAGCACCCGGCCGCGCATCACCGTGTCGCCATCCTCGGCTTCCTTGACGTCGACCTCGCACATCCCGTCGAGCCGCTTGGCGAAGGCGCGGGTGAAGCTTTCGGGCATATGCTGGACGACGACGATGCCGGGCGAATTGGCGGGCAGGGCGGTGAGCACCTCGCGCAGCGCCTCGGTGCCGCCGGTCGAGGCGCCGATGCAGACCACCATCTCGGTCGTGCGGCTCATCGCGCGGCCGCTGGGCGGCGGCAGGACCGCATCGGCGGTCAGCCGCTGCTGCGGCGCGGTCGGGGCGGGCTGGCGGCGGCCGAGCTTGGCCTTGGCGGCGCCCTTCACCACTTCGCAGATGTGGAGATGCGCCTCGACCAGATGATCGGCGACGCCGACCCGCGGCTTGAGGATGACGTCCACCGCGCCCGCCTCCAGCGCCTGGAGCAGCGTCTCCGACCCCTCCTCGACCAACGACGAACACATCACGACCGGCGTCGGGCATTGCGCCATCATCCGGCGCAGGAAGGTGATGCCGTCCATCCGCGGCATCTCGACGTCGAGGGTGATGACGTCGGGCACCTCGGCCTGGATATAGCGCGCCGCGGCGAAGGGATCGGCGGCGGCGGCGATCACCTCGATCTCGGGATCGGCGGAGAGGATCTGGGTCATCGCCTGGCGCACGCTGGCGCTGTCGTCGATGATCAGGACACGGACTTTCTTGGCCGGCATGTCAGTGACGCCTGAAGATGGTGTTGCCCACCAGGGTGAGAGGAAGGTCGAGGTCGGCGATCGATTCCGAATGGCCGAGGAACAGGTGGCCGCCCGGCTTCAGGTTGGCGATCAGGCGCCGGACGACCTGTTCCTGCGTCGGGCGATCGAAGTAGATCAGCACGTTGCGGCAGAAGATCATGTCCATCGGCGCGCCGACGGGATAATGATCGTCCATCAGGTTGAGCGGTGCGAAGCCGATCGCCGACCGCAGTGCCGGCGCGATCCGCACCTCGTCGCGGCCCGGGGTGATCGGGCGCAGCACGTACCGCTGTTGCAGCATCGCCGGCACCGGCTCGATCGCCGCGCGCGGGAAGACGCCGCGCCGGGCGACCGCCAGCACGTCGGTGTCGAGATCGGTGGCGAGGATGCCGAAATCCGGCCCGCCGCGATCCTGCGCGTAGGCATCGAGCAGCATCGCGAGCGTATACGGCTCCGCACCGGTCGAACAGCCCGCGCTCCACACGCGCAGGCGGTTGCGGCCTTCCGCTTTCAGCGCCGGCAGCAGCGTGCCGGTGAGATAGTCGAAATGGCCGGGCTCGCGGAAGAAGTCGGTCTTGTTGGTGGTGACCGCGTTGATCAGATGCTCGGCCTCGGCATCGAGACCGCCCGCCTCGAACAGCCAGGCGCAATATTCGGAGAGCGTCTCGAAACCGACCGCGCGCACCCGGCGGCGCAGGCGGCCGCTGAGCATCGACGATTTGTTGGAGGGCATTTTAATGCCCGACACCTCGGTGATGTAGGCCGAGATGCGGGCAAAGTCCCTCGCCGACAGCAGATCCTCGGTGATCAGGTCATAGCTGAAGTCGCTCACGACACCGCCGCGGCGCGGGGCGCCGTAGGCTGCTCGGTCAGGACCTGCTCCATGCCCTGGAGGATGCCGCCGAGTTCGAGCAGGCCGACGAAGCCGCCGTCGCGGCGCAGGACGCTGACGACATGGCGCGAATGCCAGGCGGTGCCGGTGTCGGGCAGCGGCTCGACCGCCTCGCGCGGCCAGGTGCTGACGTCGAGCACCCGGTCGACGACGAGGCCGATGACGAGCGGACGGGCGCCGCCGGTGTCCGATTCGACCACCAGCACGCGCGTCGCCGGCGTGACCTCGACCGTCGGCAGGCCGAGGCAGATGCGGAAGTCCACCATCGGCACCGACAGGCCGCGCACGTCGCACAGGCCGATCAGCCAGTCCGGCGCGTTTGGCACGCGGAACGCCGGGCCATGATCCAGGATTTCCCGAACCACGCCGATCGGCAGGGCGAACAGCTCGTCTCCGATGCCGAAGACGATCGTCTGCAGCGCGCTATCCCCGCCGCTCATGCCGCGCGTCCGAAATCGGCGTCTTCCGCATCCGGACCGCCATTGGCGAGGTCGAGCGCGAAACCGCGGACCCGCGCCTGCTGATCGATGATCGTCCCAGGCTTGGGCCTTGCCAGCTTCGCCATCTTGGTTCCCTTGGTGGTAGCGCCCCGCGCCGGCGCGGCGCCCGCCGGCCGACGGGTGGTCGGTGTGGATGTCGCGCGATCCTCCGCAAGGCGGAAGAAGGCGATGCTCTGCTGCAATTCTTCGGCCTGGTCGGCGAGCGACTCGGAGGTCGACGAGATCTGCTCGGAGGCCGAGGCGTTCTGCTGGGTGACCTGATCGAGCTGCTGGATCGCCTGGTTGATCTGCGAGGCGCCGATATCCTGCTCGCGGCAGGCGGCGCTGATCTCGGCGACCAGTTCCGCGGTGCGGCGGATGTCGGGGACGAGGCGGATCAGCATATCGCCCGCTTCGGTGGCAGTGCCGACGGTATCGGCCGACATCGTGCTGATCTCGGTCGCGGCGGCCTGACTGCGCTCGGCGAGCTTGCGCACCTCGGCCGCCACCACGGCGAAGCCCTTGCCGTGATCGCCGGCCCGCGCCGCTTCGACCGCGGCGTTGAGCGCGAGCAGGTCGGTCTGGCGCGCGATCTCCTGGACGAAGCCGATCTTGTCGGCGATCGTGCGCATCGCGCCGACCGCGCGCTGGACGGCGGCACCGCTGCGCTCGGCCTCGCTCGACGACTGGCGCGCGATCTTCTCGGTCTGCGCGGCATTGTCGGCATTCTGTTTGATGTTGGCGGCCATCTGCTCCATCGAGGCCGAGGCTTCCTCGGCGGCGGCGGCCTGTTCGGTCGCGCCCTGGCTGACCTGCTCGGACGCCGACGACAGCTGCTGGCTGCCCGCCGCGACGCTGGCCGAGGCCTGCGTCGCATCGCCGACCACCATCCGCAGCTTCTCGATCATCGTCACCAAGGCGTGGCCAAGCGTATCCTTGTCGGACAGCGGCTTGTGATCGATGGTGAGGTCCCCGCCCGCGACCGACTGGGCGAGCTGCGCGCTCTGCCGCAGATTGGCGGTCATCCGGTTGACGGTGTCGACCAGATCCTTGATCTCATCGTTGTTGGTCACGACGGCGTCATGGTCGAGATCGCCGATCGCCACCGCGTCTACGGCGGCCCCGATCCGCTTCAGTCCGCGCGACACCAGCATCGAAATCCAGACAGCGCATCCGATTGCGAGCAGCGTCGCGGCAATGCCGACCCCGATCAGCAGATTGCGCGTGTTGGCATAAAGCACGTTCGTCTCTTCGTCCGCCTCATGCATATGCGTGCTCTGCCGATCGACGATGCTGCCGATGTCGCGGGTGATCGCTTCGACCATCGTCTTCTGCTCGGTTTCAGTGAGATTGCCTGCCTTCTCGTTCTCGTTGGCGGTGCCGAGCGCGCTGATCCGCTCGTAGACGGGCTTCAGCGTGCCCCAGTCCTGTCGCACCTGCCGCCAAAGCGGCTTGTCTTCCGCAGCGGAGCGCGCTTCGCCGTCGTTGAGCAGGCTTTCGAACAGACGAACGCGGCGCGCCGTGTCGTTGTTATAACCGGCCATGATCTGCTGGTCGGTGTTGAGCGCGAGCGCCTTCTGGTTCGACAGCATATAGCCGAGCTGGGCCTCGACCTGCTGCGCAGTCTGCAACTGTTTGGCCGGGCCGGCGATGATGTCGGTGATCGCGTCATTGAGTGTGTTCGACTTGGCGATGCCAAGGCCGATCACCATCAGCAGCATCGCCGTCAGGATCGCAAATGCGATGCCGAGCTTCATCTTGATCGTTGCGCGCATAGCGTAAATCCTAAAACGAAAACGCTTGGTGGAGCGTGGTGATTATGCAGACCGGACTGGTCTGCCGGCCCGGATGGCGATCGGGTCGCCATCCGGAGGGATCGTTCAGGCGGCGCGACCGAAATCCGCGTCTTCGGCATCCGGACCGCCATTGGTCAGGTCGAGTGCGAAGCCGCGGACACGGGTCTGCTGGTCGGCAACCGAGCCCGGCTTCACTTTGGACAGGCTGGCGTTCTTGGTGCCCTTGATCGACGGACGGCGGCGAGCCGGAGCGGCCGGCACCGGCTTGCGCACGGCGGATGGCGTGGGGGCAGGCCGTTCGTCGTCGCCGAGGCGGAAGAAGGCGATGCTGTGCTGCAATTCCTCCGCCTGATCGGCGAGCGAGTCCGAGGTCGAGGAGATCTGCTCGGATGCCGAGGCGTTCTGCTGGGTGACCTGATCGAGCTGCTGGATCGCCTGGTTGATCTGCGAGGCGCCGATATCCTGCTCGCGGCAGGCGGCGCTGATCTCGGCGACCAGTTCCGCGGTGCGGCGGATGTCGGGGACGAGGCGGATCAGCATGTCGCCCGCTTCGGTGGCGGCACCGACGGTGTCCGACGACATCGTGCTGATCTCGGTCGCGGCGGCCTGGCTGCGCTCGGCGAGCTTGCGCACTTCGGCTGCGACGACGGCAAAGCCCTTGCCGTGGTCGCCGGCCCGTGCCGCCTCGACCGCGGCGTTGAGCGCGAGCAGATCGGTCTGGCGCGCGATCTCCTGGACGAAGCCGATCTTCTCGGCGATCGTGCGCATCGCACCCACCGCGCGCTGGACGGCGGCACCGCTGCGCTCGGCCTCGCTCGACGACTGGCGCGCGATCTTCTCGGTCTGCGCGGCATTGTCGGCGTTCTGTTTGATGTTGGCGGCCATCTGCTCCATCGAGGCCGAGGCTTCCTCGGCGGCGGCGGCCTGTTCGGTCGCGCCCTGGCTGACCTGCTCGGACGCCGACGACAGCTGCTGGCTGCCCGCGCTGACGCTCTGCGCCGCGGCGATGGCGTCGGCGACGACGGTGGTGAGACGCGCGATCATCGTCTCCAGCGCGCGGCCCAGCGTGTCCTTGTCCGACAGCGGCGTGTGCTCGACGGCGAGATCACCGCCGGCGATCCGGTCGGCCAGCGTCGCCATCGTGTTGAGGTTGACGGTCATCGTGGTCAGCAACCGGCCGACCTCGCTGCTCAGGCCGCCATAGTCGCGATCGAGCCGCTGCGAGAGGTCGCCGATCGACACAGCCGCAACGACGTTGGAAATGTCGCGGAATGCAGCCTCGACCGCCTGTGCGCTGCCGAGCATCCGCCCGACCTCGTCGCGCCGGTCGCTGACCAGCGGCGTGGCGAGCTTGCCGAGCAGTTCGGCGACGCGGCCGACCGGCCGTGCGATCGTCACCGTCATGCCGAAGCCGATCGCGATCAACAGCACCAGCGTCAGCGCCGTGCCGATGAAGATCGAGCGCTCGATCATGTCGAAGGCGACGGTCTGTGCCGTCTGGCGCTCGGCCATCAGGCGGTTTTCCTCGTCGGTCACCGCACCGATCTCGGCACGCAGGCTGTCGAACACCTGCTTGCCCGCACCGCTGATCTCGATCTGGCGCGCTGCGGCGACGGTCTGCGGATTGCCCATCAGGTGGATGGCGCGTTCGGAGACGCGGTCGTGCCAGTCGTCGACCAGCGACTTGATCCGCTGCAACCGCTCCTGCTGGCGCGGGTTGTCCGTGGTTAGCTTGCGCGCCTCTTCCCAGGCAGCGGCGAGGCCGCTCGCGCCCTTGCGATAGGGTTCGAGGAACTTGGGGTCACCCGACAGCAGATAGCCGCGATAGCCGGTTTCCTGATTGACCGCATTCTCCTGAATCCGGTTGGCGGCGCCGATCACCGCGAACGTATGCTGGTTCATCGCGGTCGCCGCCTTCAGGTCGTTCGACTTGTTGTAGATGACCGCGTTGGCGCCGATCGCGAAGAGCAGCAGGATCGTGAAGCAGACGATCAGCTTCTTCGGTATCGAGAGGTTGGTGAAGGCATTCATGACAGGTTTCTCCCCCTTGTTCTTATGGATGGAGCGGCCGGCAGCCGCGGCTGGGATCAGTGTAGGACGGTCGCGAAGATCGCATCGAGGTCGGGCATGACGACGATCTCGCCGCCGTGCTGGATCAGCCCGCGGACATGATCGCGGCGCCAGCGCATGCCGATCGTCGGCGTCGCCTCGCAATCGGCCGCGGACAGCGTCGCGACCTCGTTGACCCGGTCGGCGCGCAGCCCGATCAGCTCGACCGTCTCGCCGATCGGCCGCTCGATGACGACGATGCGGCTGTCGCGCGTCGCCTCCGCCGGCTCCATGTCGAAGGCACGGCGCAGGTCGGCGAGGGGGATGACGCGGCCGCGGAAGTTGATGACATGGCCGACCAGCGGGTCGGCACCGGGCACCGCGGTTTCCGGCATCAGGTCGAGGATTTCCTGCACCAGCACGGCCTCGATCGCGAAGGTCTCGCCGCCGACGTTGAAGGACAGCACCTCGAGCGCGCCATCGGCGGTCCAGGGCAGGGATGCGTGATCGGTCATGGCTTATCCCGCGGCCTGCAGCCGCTCCTCCCGGGGCTGGGCGAGATCGACGAGGTGGCCGATGTCGAGGATGAGGGCGACGTTGCCGTCGCCGAGGATGGTGGCGCCCGAGAAGGAGCCGATGTCGCGGTGCAGCGCCGACATCGACTTGATCACGGTCTGGTGGTTGCCGATGATCTGGTCGACGACCAGCCCGACACGCTCGGCGCCGATCGAGACGACGACGATCTTCTGATAGGGATCGGGGGCGGTGCCGGTGGCGAACAGGTCGCGCAGCCGGACGAACGGCACCAGCCGGTCGCGCAGGGTGATCAGGCTCCGCCCGCGCGAGCGCAGATCCTCTTCCGGGCTCAGTTCGAGGCATTCCTCGACCGCGGCGAGCGGCAGCACGTAGCGCCCCTCGCCGACGCGGACGAGCAGGCCGTCGATGATCGCCAGCGTCAGCGGGATGCGCAGCGTGATCGTCGAGCCCTCGCCGTCGACCGAGGCGACGTCGATCGTCCCGCGCAGCATCTCGATCGTGCGCTTGACGACGTCCATGCCGACGCCGCGGCCGGACAGGCTCGTGACCTGCGCCGCGGTGGAGAAGCCGGGCGCGAAGATCATGCCGAGCAGCTCGCCATCGGTCAGCACCTCGCCGGGCTGGATGAGGCCGCTCGCCTCCGCCTTGGCACGGACGCGGGTGCGATCGATGCCGCGGCCGTCGTCGCGGATGGTGATCACGACCTCGCCACCCGCCTGATGCGCCGACATCCGCACCGTCCCCGTCTCGGGTTTGCCTGCCGCGAGGCGCACGTCCGCCGCCTCCAGGCCATGGTCGCAGCTGTTGCGGACGATATGGACGAGCGGGTCGAACAGGCGCTCGACCACCGTCTTGTCGATCTCGGTCGCCTCGCCGTCGGTGACCAGTTCGATCGCCTTGCCGGTGTCGCGGGCGAGATCGTGGACGAGGCGACGGAAGCGGCCGAACAGCGTGCCGACCGGCACCATGCGCAGCCCCATCATCGTGTCGCGCAATTCGCCCGACAGCCGCTCGATCTCCTCGGACACCGAGCGCAGCGCGACGCCGCCGTCCTGATGCGCGAGCTGCGACAGCCGGCTCTGCGCGATCACCAGCTCGCCGACGCGATCCATCAGCACGTCGAGCCGCTCGGCGGGCACGCGGACGCTTTCCGCCGCGGGCTTGACCGGCAGCTTGCCGGCGGGCTGTCCGTCGTCTTCCGCGGCAGGTGGCACGATCACGGCGGCCGGCGCTTCCTCGGCGATCACGGGCGGGGCGTCCGCCTCCACCGCGATCGGCTCGATCTCGAGCGTCATGTCGTCCATCACGAAGATGAAGACATCTTCGATCGCCTCGCGGCTGACGTCGCCGACCAGCGTGACATCCCAGCCGAGATGGCAGTCGGTGGGGACCAGTGCCGGCAGCGGCGGCACCGTATCGGTCCGCACCGCGATCGTGCACTCGCCCAGCTCGCGCAATTCGTCGAGCAGCGTCAGCGGGTTGGTTCCGTTGCGCATCGCGTCGACGGGCAGGCGGAAGAACAGCTTCCAGCCGCGCGGCACCGCCGCCGGTGCGGCCGCAGCCGCGGCGCCCCCGGTCTGTGCCGCGGCCACCGCCTCGGCGAGCTGCGCCAGGATGGCATCACCCTCGGCGGGAATCGCCTCGCCATCGACGAGCGCGCGCATATGGTCGCCCGCCGACAGGATGACGGCGACCAGTTCCTCCGTTGCCGGTACCTCGCCCTTGCGGACCTTGTCGAATGCGCTTTCGCAATGGTGGGTGAAGGCGGCGAGCGCATCGAACCCGAACATCGCGCCCGAGCCCTTCAGCGTGTGCAGCCCGCGGAACACGGCGTTGACCAGCGTCATGTCGCCGAGCTGGTGGCCGAGATCGAGCAGCCCCTGTTCGACCTGGTCGAGCAGTTCGGCGGCCTCGACCCGGAAGGCGGCGGCGGGATCCTCGCTCATCTTCCGAGCACCTTGCGTGCGGTCTTGACGAGTTGTTCGGGGACGAACGGCTTGACCAGCCAGCCCGTCGCGCCCGCCGCCTTGGCCTGCGCCTTGATGTCGCCGTCCGACTCGGTGGTCAGGAACAGGATCGGCACGCCGGCCTGCTCGGGCTGCTTGCGCAGCTCGCGGATCATCGTCAGCCCGTCCATGTTGGGCATGTTGAGATCGGTGACGATCAGGTCGAAGCGCGTCTCCGCCGCCTTGGCAAGACCCTCCACGCCGTCACCGGCCTCGGTGACGCTATAGCCCGCTCCCGTCAGCGCGATGCGGATCGCCATGCGGAGACTGGCGCTGTCGTCGACGGTGAGGATGGAAGCGGTCATTGCGGCAATTCTCCGTGAAACCAGAATGTTATGTCGGCCGGCGAGGCCGCGGCGAGGAAACCGGCACGGTCGAGCAGCGCCGTCAGCGCCAGCGACGCGGGCTGCGCCAGGGTCAGCCTGGCGCCGCTGTCCGCGGCATGTCGACGTGCAGACTCGATCACTTGCAAGACGCTGAGATCGATATTGTCCGCCGCGGCAAGATCGAGGCAAATATCACCATGCTCTGCGGCAGCATCGATCATCCGCTCGGCAATGATGCCGACCGTCTTCAGACACGCCTGTTCATCGAGCACCAATGTCATGGTGGTCATCAGTCGATCGCCTCACTATATTATAGCGCAAGAATGCCGTTCGCCGGCATGCCGATGCTAAAGCGGGGCGAGACAGCTAACGACGGCCTTTTGGTCAGTAATGGATTTAAAAGCCGTTAATGGCGCGCGGGTGCAGGGCGCAAAAGCGCCGGGCGTGACATATTTTGCTGCCGCCGTCGGACGCGGCGGAGCACCCCTCTGTAATATAGAGGCTGCAACTAGATTGGTGCGCATGATCCGCATGTGCGCCGCGCGGGCCCGACCGGCGACGCAGGAGCGCCGCCGGGGACGTTCAGCGTGCAGTGGGCAGCTTCGTGCCGAGCAGGACGAGCCGCGGCCCGGTAATGCCGAACCAGTGCGGGACGCCCGCCGGTACCAGGAAGATGTCGCCGGGCTTCAGCGTGCGTGTCGTGCCGCCCTCGATGCGGCTGCCCTCGGTCAGGTCGGGGCGGGTGGCCTTGCCGTCGATCAGCGTGCCGCCCGAGATCATCGTGCCGGCGCCGTCGACGACCATGACATATTCCGCCTCGCCGGGATGGACCGCGGGGCGGCCGGGCGATTTCCAGATCTCCAGCGCCGCGACATGGCCGTCGGCCTCCACGAGCGGCTGATAGGCGAAGCCCTGGCCGGGCTTCATCGCCTTGGCCATGGTCGCGATCTGCGCGCGGACGTCGGCGGCGGTGGCGAAGCGGGCGGGCGCGTGGGTCTGCGCTGCGGTCGGCGCGGCGAGCAGCAGGGTGAGCGTCAGGGCGAGGCGGCGGCGCACGACGGTCATGCGCGTCCGTCCAGCCGGATCGTCCGCCCCTCGCGGGCCGAGCGATAGATCGCCTCGACGATCCGCATGTCGCGCAATCCCTCTTCGCCGGAGACGATCGGCTCGCGCCCGCTCCGCACGCATTGCGCGAGGTGATCGAGCTGGCCGGCGAACTGCGTCTTGGCCGGGCCGGGCGGCGGCGTCACCTCACGCTCGCGACCATCGCGGCCGAGCCACATATGATTGCCGTCATAGCGCGTCGCCGGCTCCAGCTCGATACGGCCCTTGTCGCCCATCAGCAGGATATGGTTCTGGTTGGCGCTGTACATCGACTGGCAGCCGGCGATCGCGCCGGACGGGAATTCCAGCGTCCATTCGATCATGTCCTCGACCTCGGTGAAGCGCGGATCGCGCCGGTCGGTGGATTCGCGCGCGGTGACCGCGATGGGCTCCTCGCCGGTCATGTAGCGCGCCGCCTGCAGGCTGTAGACGCCCATGTCCATCAGCGAGCCGCCGCCCGCCAAGGCACGTTTGAGCCGCCACGCCGACGGGCTGCCCTGGGTGAACCCATGCTCGGTGCGGACGTAGCGGATCTTGCCCGCCGCACCGGTCCGCGCGAGGCGCATCGCCTCCAGGTTGAACGGCTCGAAATGGCAGCGATAGCCGATCATCAGCTTGCGATTGGCCTTCTTGCAGGCGGCGATCATCGCCTCGCATTCGGCGACCGACACCGCCATCGGCTTCTCGCACATCACATGCTTGCCGGCCTGTGCGGCGCGGATGGTATATTCGGCATGCATCGAATTGGGCAGGCAGACATAGACGATGTCGACATCGGGATTGTCGCGGATCGTGTCGAAATTGGCGTAGGAATAGACCGATCGTGCCGGCAGACCGTGCTCCGCCGCGACGCGCTGCGCCTTGGCGGCATCGCCGCTGACCACCGCGGCGAGGCGGCTGTGCGTGCAATTGGCGAATTGCGGGATGATGACGCCCAGGCCGTAGCTGCCGAGACCGACGATCGCATAGCCGAGCGGCCGGTCAGGCGCCGCCCGCCCGATCGCGCTGGAGCCGACGGTCAGCGCCGCCGCAGACAGCAGAAGGTCACGACGTCCGATATCCATGTCAGGCTCCGATGGGCAGGAGGGCCGGCACGCGGAACGGCGCGGCCGGGGCGATCGACGACGGTCGACGCATCGACGGCGGGATGCAATTAGCAAGCGTTCCGATCATCGCCTCATCCTCCCCGTCCTGCGCCGCCGCGACGGGCGATCTGTCGGTGCCGCGAATCACGGCAGCCATGGTGGTAGGCGAAGCGGTCGGACAGACTCAAGCGGGATTGTCGTGATATTTGCGAAACTTGCTGCCGCTAACGTGCGGCCCACGATGATCTGTCGGACAGATCGGCACCGCCATCGCATCAGCCGCGTGGGCCAAGCGTGCGCCGCACCGCATCGTGCCAGCCGGCGGCGAGCGGCGCGCGCTCCTCGGCGGTCATGGTGGGCTCGAAGCAGCGATCCCGCGACCACAAGCGCGAGAGGTGGTCGAGCCCCGACCAGACGCCCGTCGCCAGCCCGGCATGAAAGGCCGCGCCGCGTGCCGTCGTCTCCAGATCGGCGGGGCGCTCGACCGGCGTATCGATCATGTCGGCGAGGAAGCCGCACAGCCAGTCGTTCGCCGCCATGCCGCCATCGACGCGCAGGATCGCCGGATGGCCGCCGCCGTCTGCCGCCATCGCCTCGGCAAGGTCCATCGTCTGGAACGCCACCGCCTCCAAGGCGGCGCGGGCGAGATGCGCCGCCCCGGCGCCGAGCGTCAGGCCATAGATCGCGCCACGCGCCTCCGGGTCCCAATGCGGTGCGCCGAGGCCGGTGAAGGCGGGGACCATATAGACGCCGTGGTTGTCGGGAACGCGGGTGGCGAGGTCGTCGGTCTGGCTGGCGTGGGTGATGACCCCGATGCCGTCGCGCAGCCATTTCACCGCCGCGCCGGCGACGAAGATCGAGCCTTCCAGCGCATAGACGGTGCGGCCGTCGAGCCGATAGGCGGGGGTGGTGAGCAGGCGATGCTGCGACGCGACCGCCTCCGTGCCGGTGTTCAGCAGCATGAAACAGCCGGTGCCATAGGTCGACTTGGCCATGCCGGGCGCGAAACACGCCTGTCCGAACAGCGCCGCCTGCTGGTCGCCGGCGATCCCCGCGACGGGCACCGCCGCGCCGAGCAGATCGGGCACGGTGGCGCCGTAGAGATGCGCATTATCGTGGACCTGCGGCAGCATCGCCTCCGGCACGCGCAGTAACCGGCATAGCTCGGCATCCCAGCATTGGCGGTGGATGTCGTAGAGCATCGTGCGCGACGCATTGGTGATGTCGGTCGCATGCACGGCACCGCCGGTGAGCCGCCAGAGCAGGAAGGAGTCGATCGTGCCGAAGGCGAGTTCACCGCGCTCGGCCCGGTCGCGCGCGCCCGCGACGTGATCGAGCAGCCAGGCGATCTTGGTCGCGGAGAAATAGGGGTCGATCAGCAGCCCGGTGCGGGCGCGGACCAGATCCTCGGCGCCATCGTCCTTGAGGTGCTGGCAGCGCGCCGCGCCGCGGCGGTCCTGCCAGACGATCGCGCGGTGGATCGGCACGCCGGTGGCGCGGTCCCAGACGACGGCGGTCTCGCGCTGGTTGGTGATGCCGATCGCGGCGAGGTCCGCAGCGGCAAGGCCGCTGTTCGCCAGCGCCGCGCGGGCGGTGGCGCGTGCATCGCGCCAGATGTCTTCGGGATCGTGCTCGACCCAGCCGGGTTCGGGATAATGTTGGGCGAACTCGGCCTGGGCGATGCCGACGCGGCGCGCCTCGCCGTCGAAGACGATGCTGCGCGTCGAGGTCGTGCCCTGATCGATGACCAGAATATGCGTCTTGGCCAAGCGATCCCTCCGGTTACTGTCACGCTGCGGCCGGAGCGCGAACGTTTCGATCTGGCGGCGAACAGGCTATGCGCGATCGCAGCAAAAGCGAAGGATTTTGAGGATGGAGCGGGGGGCAGGCGAGAGTGTCGACGTGCTGGTCGTCGGCGGCGGCATCAACGGCACCGGCATCGCGCGCGATGCCGCGGGACGGGGCCTGTCGGTGTTGCTGGTCGAGCAGGACGATCTCGCCGGCCATACCTCCTCCGCCTCGACCAAGCTGATCCACGGCGGGCTGCGCTACCTTGAATATGGCGAGATCCGGCTGGTGCGCGAGGCGCTGATCGAGCGTGAGCGATTGTGGCGCATGGCACCGCACATCATCTGGCCGTTGCGCTTCGTCTTGCCGCAGACCCATTCGCCGCGACCGGCCTGGATGGTGCGGATGGGGCTGTTCCTCTACGACCATCTCGGCGGCCGCAAGACCCTGCCGGGGACGGAGACCGTCGCGCTGGCCCGCTCGCCGCTGGGGCAGGGGCTGGCGCCGCGGACGGGCAAGGCGTTCGTCTATTCGGATTGCTGGGTCGAGGACAGCCGGCTCGTCGTGCTCAACGCGCGCGACGCGGCGGAGCGCGGCGCGACGATCGCCACCCGGACGAAGCTGGTCGGCGCCGAGCGCGGCACCGGCCACTGGATCGCCGAGATCGCCGACAAGGACGGCCATGTCCGCATGGTGACTGCCCGCGCGCTGGTCAATGCGGCGGGGCCGTGGGTCGCCGACGTGCTCGGGCGTACCGCCGGCGGGCGCAACGACCGCGGCGTGCGGCTGGTCAAGGGCAGCCATATCGTCGTGCCGCAGCTCTACGAGGGCGACCATGCCTTCATGTTGCAGAATGCGGATCGCCGCATCGTCTTCGCCATTCCCTACGAGGGGCGGTTCACCCTGGTCGGGACGACGGACGAGCCCTGGACCGATCCGCCGGCCCGCGCGGCGATCGGGCCGGCGGAGACGCGCTACCTGCTCGACACGATCAACCGCTATTTCGAGCATCGGGTTGGGGAGGCCGATATCGTGTGGAGCTACGCCGGCATCCGGCCGCTCTACGACGACCGGGCGGCGAACGCCTCGGCGGTGACGCGCGACTACGTCCTCGACCTCGACGCGGGCGAGGGGCGCGCGCCGATGCTCAGCGTCTATGGCGGCAAGATCACCACCTACCGCAAGCTCGCCGAACATGCGCTGCGCGATCTCGCGCCGCTGCTGGGGATCAGCGCCCCGGCATGGACCGCGGGCGCGGCGCTGCCCGGCGGCGACATGCCGCACGGCGACTTCGCGCGCTTTCTGGCGGACCTGCAGCAGCGCTATCCCGAAATGTCGCGCGATCTGCTGCGCCGGCTGGCGCACGCCTACGGCACGCGCGCGACTGTGATCCTCGACCGCGATCTCGGCCAGGATCTCGGCGGCGGTCTGTACACCGGCGAGGTCGACTATCTCGTCGCGCAGGAATGGGCGCGCACCGCCGAGGACGTGCTGTGGCGGCGCAGCAAGCTCGGCCTGCACGTACCGCCCGGCACGGCGGACCGGCTTGCGGCCTATCTTGCCTAGAGTGGAGCCTCAATCAGCGCTGGAAGGCGAGCACGATTACAATGGCTACGGCTGGTAGGAAGTTGGTCGCGAGTTTGTCGTAGCGAGTGGCCACGTGGTGAAGATTCTTGAAGCGACAGAAGGCGTTCTCGACCAGGTGGCGGCCGCGATTTCAGCCGTTGCCGTATCGAGGGAACAGACAGGCCATAACCGGTATTTGCGAGCACGCAGCAGAAGCGCACCCCGGCAGTGACAACACGATCGATCTCCTCGATCGCGTCTGGCCCCGTGCGGTATTCCCGCACGGGGGCTGGCACGCTGGCCTTGTCCCTGCGCGCAGCATCGCTCATCCAGCTTTCGGCAGGAACAAGCCGCAAGCTTAGCATGTGCAGACCTTCGTCCGAGGCCAGCGTCACCAATACCAGCTTCTGACAGTTCGCGATCTTGTCCAGCGCCGTGGCATATTGGGGCACGACGCAGACGGACGCCTTGACTTCTTCGGCAAGGTGTCCGTCGATGATCGGCCAGGCCTCGTTGCCGCCGACAAGTGCCTGTGTGGCTTCACAAGGTACCTTTTAGCGGGTTGCTGTCCTACCGGCCGGGCACGCTGAGATGATGGAGCTGGTCATAAGCGATCGCGTTGGGCTGAATGCTTTTTCGATCGTCCGGCCCGATCAGGCCGGCGACGTGCGTCGGACACATTCGATTTCGCGCCATGTTACCCACCCGCTGCAGATACGGGGCAAGCCAACGCGTACGATCCGCCTGCCACTCATTACCCATCGCAAGCCCGGGCTAAAGCTGGCTCCCCATTAACCATACAATCAGCCCCAGCGGAATCTCGAAAATCACTTGTCCGCCCAAGTAATGCCAAGGCACTTGGACGTTTAGATCGGCCGCTGCCCGGATACGAGAAACGGGCGGCGCGCTAGACGCGGAGAGGGAGAGGTTTTGCGCTGTTTTTTTTCCCGCCAAATGCTGCCGGTGACAGGAACACGCTGTGCTGCATAATATACCTCTGCGTTTCCGCGCGTCGGCGCGAGCCAAAATCTCCTAGTGCTGTCATTCGCTTTCACAGGAGGTGACTGCCGAGCCGGCCCAGCCGGCATCGACTTTGGTCGGGCTAGCCAACCGACAGACGTTCAGGTGTTAACCAAAGAGGGCGCCGACGTGCTATAAAGGGTAGGGGCGACGGAACACGCCCAGAGAGCGGGGCATGGTATCGGGGCACTTACGTCTGGCGCTGCTGTCAAGAAAGAGGGTTCGGGCCCATTTTCACTGCTCCGATGATGTCGTGATCTTGGCGCAGAGCCTGCAAACCAAAGGCGTTGGACATCCTACAGACACCGCTGCTCTTCTTCGATACCGCGGCGATCCAATCCGGCGAGCCAACGAGCGGCATCAATCGCAGCGCTGTCGGCACGACCTGCCGTCTATCTAGTCACATCCTCCCGTTGGGCGACTTCACCGCACCCGACCTGTTAAACTGGAGCTGATACAATGCCGAGATCGTCCTATCCCGACGCTGACGCGCGCGCGCACTGCCCGGGTGACACCGGGATGATGCGCCCGGATCGTCGCATCGTTCTAGCCGGTGGGCTTGCCCTGCTCGCCACCGGAGCTCGCGCACAGACGCCGCAGGCACCGCGCCTGCGCCGCCTCGCGCCAGCGCTTGACCGCATGATCGTGCCGGGTACGCAGCCCGAGGTGATCGCGACCGGCATCACTTGGGCCGAAGGACCCGTGTGGGTACCGGCAGGGGATTATCTTCTCTTCTCCGACCCGAAAGAGAATCTTATCTGGCGCTGGCAGCGCGGCCGCGGTTTGACGCGATTTCTAAGCCCATCGGGGGCGGTCGGGACGGATCCCAAGCTGGTCCGCGAAGCCGGATCGAACGGCTTGGCGCTCGACCGAAACGGGCATCTACTGATCGCCAATAGCGGCGGACGCAGCATTGACCGGCTTGATCTCACCACCAAGAAGCGCACGGTCCTCGCCGACCACTATGACGGCAAACGCTTCAACAGTTGCAATGACATGCATGTCGCCCGCGACGGCAGCATCTGGTTCACCGATCCGCCCTATGGCCTCATCGGTTACGATAAATCGCCGCTCAAGGAGCAATCGGTCAACGGCGTCTATCGATTACACCCGGACGGAAAGGTCACGCTGATCGAAGGCGGCCTGACCGGTCCCAACGGCATCGCGCTGTCCCCCGACGAGCGGCGGCTCTACGTCTCCGTCTCCGACGAGGCCGCGCCGCGGATCATGGCCTACGATCTCGATCCTGACGGCCGTCCGGGAGCGGGGCGCATGCTGTTTGATGCCAAGACGATGAAGGAAGCCGGCGGGGCTGGCCTGCCCGACGGCATGAAGGTGGCGCGCGACGGAACGCTGGTTTGTTCGGTGCCTGGCGGGATGATGTTCATGACGCCCGAGGCGGAGCCGCTCGGCATCGTCGAAAGCGGCGCTCCGATCGCCAATTGCGCGTTCGGCGAGAGTGGTCGCGCGCTCTACATGACCGCGAATGACCGTATCCTGCGCCTGGCGCTCCGGCCCGGCTGGCAGGGGTAAGGCCTGGCGTGCTTAGCCGCAGTTGGGTCGGTCTCTTCGCTCCTGCCTCGGCAGGAGCCTGCTGGGTCAGTGGCCACGCGGAGACGTGTTGCTAGAGACCGTGTAACGCTGTGTCCCACGCCTTAAAGATGTGAGCTGCGGGCGGCGTGGAGGTCATACCTCCGCGCCCACCCCGTTGCGCCGCTCGCCGCGCCTGTCTACGCCTCGGGGTCGCTCGGCGACAGGCGCCAGGTGCCGCGGCCGGCGCGCTTGGCGTCGTAGAGCGCGAGGTCGGCCAGCTTGTACACCGCTTCGGTCGACAGCCCCTCCGCGCGCGCGACGACCGCGCCGATGCTGAGTTCGACATGCAGGCGGTGGAGGCCGACGGTCACCGGCGTCGCAAAGGCGGCGTAGAGCCGGCGGCAGGTCTCGTCGATCGCGCCCCTGCCGTCGAGCCCGGCGATGATCACCGCGAACTCGTCGCCGCCGAGGCGGAAGATGCTGTCGTGCTGGCGGATCGTCGCGCTCAGCCGGTCGGCGACCTCGACCAGCAGCGCGTCGCCGACATCGTGGCCGAGCGCATCGTTGACCTGCTTGAACCGGTCGAGATCGATCAGCAGCAGCCCGAACGGCGCATGCCGCGCCTCGCCCAGGTGGCGGCTCAGCATCTCGCCATACAGCCGCCGGTTGCCGAGCCCGGTCAGCGTGTCGGTATAGGCGAGCTTCTCCAGCTCGGACTGGCTGACGAGCAGTTCGGCGGTGCGCCGCTCGACGAGCCGTTCGAGCTGCTTCTCGCGCTGGCGCGCCGCGCGCAGCCGCAGGTTGAGCAGCGCGAGCAGGATCGCGACGATCGTCGCGGCGCCGACGATGCGGAACACGGTGGTTTCGAACCACCGCGTCTGCACGTCGATATCCAGCGTCAGCGGAGTGCCGAGAAGGCGCGTGCCGCCGCGATCGACCGGGCCGAGCGCGCGGACCACCAGCGTCGACCGGCCCGGCGGCAGGTTGGTGTAGCGCGCGATCCGGTGCAGCGCGTCGACCCGCGTCCAGTTCGTCTCGCGCGGGAACAGCCGGTAGACATAGACCTGGTCACGCGCCGCGGCGAAGTCGAGCCGCGCGAACTCGGCGGTCAGGCTGCGCTCGCCCGATCCGATGGTCAGCATCCGGCCGGGCACCGGGATGAACGCCTTGCCGTTGCCGCGCACCGACGTGAAGCGCAGCGGCACGTCCGCCGCCGCGCGCGACGGCGCCGCCGGATCGACCATCGTCAACCCGCCGAAGCCCGCGAACACCAGCCGTCCGTCGGGGAGCGTGCCGCCCGCGCCGGTCCAATAGGCAGTGAAGGGGACGCCGTCGGCGGCATGCAGCGGCGCGACGGCCAGGCTGGCGGCATCGATCCGCGCGATGCCGCTATCGGTGCTCGCCCAGATCGCGCCGTCGCTGCCGAGCAGCAGCTTGTCCACGGTGTCGTGCGGCAATCCCTCGCGCCGGCCGAGATGCGCGATGGCGTGCCAGCCGCCGTTGCGGCGCGCGAAGATGGTGATGCCGCCGCCGATCGTTCCCGCCCACAGCCGGCCTTCGCGATCGGCGAGCAGGGTGCCGACGAAATTCGCCTTCAGCCCGGCCTCGCCGCCGTCGCCCGGGCGGATGCCGACGACGCGGCCGCTGGCCAGGTCGACGCGGTTGAGCCCGCGCGCCGTGCCGACCCACAGCAGCCCGTCGGGGGTGAAGGCGAGCGAGCGGACGCGCAAATCAGTGAGCGATTTCGACCAGGGCAGGCGCTGCGGCACGCCCGGACGGCGCGTGTCGAGCAATGCGACGCCGAGGCCGTTCCCGGCATAAAGCTGCGGCCCGTGCATCAGCACCCGCGACCAGGACTCCGCCGACAGCCGCTGCGCGCGTCGGCCATCGAGCGACAGGCGGAACAGCCCGCTTTCGCCCGCGGTATAGGCGGCATCGGCGGCGAAGGTGAAGGACTGGACGTTGCGAAGCGCGCCCGGCAGCCGCTGCGGCGGTGTCAGCCCGGTCGCCCCGGCAGGGGCGATGCGCGAGGCGGGGATATCGGGCGAGCCGTACCAGAGCGCACCGTCGGGCGCGATGCCGAGCGACCAGACCACGTCGGGCTGCTGGCGCGGGCTGGGGCGCAACGCGCTGACGAGGCCGAGCACGCGGCGCGGCGCCGGATCGACATAGCTCAGCGTCGCATCGCCGACGATCCACACCAGCCCGGAGCGGTCGCGCATCAGGTGGTTGAGGCCGTTCTCCGCCGGGCTGGCGGGCAGCTGCGGGTCATGGGCCAGGCGGCGGATGCGCAGCGTCGCCGGATCGATGATCAGGATGCCGGCGCGCGATGCGGCCCACAGCATGCCGTGCCCCGCATCGATGATCGTGCTGATCGGCGGCGCATGGCCGTCGACGATGATCGGCAGGTGGCGGATGCTGCCGTCGGGTGCGATGACATGGAAGCCCGATCCGCTGGTGGTGATCCACAGCCGGCCATAGCCGTCGGTGATGAGCGCGGTGATCGTCCCGACCACGCCCGGCACCGGCACCGCGGTGAGGCGGCCGGCGGCGTCGCGGCGGAACAGCTGCCCTTCATCGGCGATCCACAGCCGGCCGGCGGCATCGCGGTGGACCGCGCCGACCCGCCCCGGTGGCAGGCCGGTGATCAGCGTCGCACGATGATCCGATCCGCGGACATGGCTCAGCCCGGCCTCGCTGCCGACCCACAGGCCGCCGCCGCCGTCGTCGGTGATCGCGGTGACATGGGCGCGATCGAGCGGGGTGCGGTTGGGCGGGCGATGGAAGGTGTCGGTGAGCGGATCGCGCCACAGCAGCCCCTCGGCGCTCATCCCCAGCCACAGCCGGCCGGCGCGATCCGTGAACAGCGTGTTGACCATCAGTTCGGGCAGCGCGCCGGCACCGTCGCTCGGCTCGGTCGAATAGGTCTTGAAGCCGGTGCCGTCCCAGCGCGCCAGGCCGCCGTCGGTGCCGAGCCAGATGAAGCCGTCGCGGTCCTGCGCCACCGCACGCGGCAGGCCGGCATCGGGGATGCCGTCGTCGCGCGCGGCGACCTTGAAGAACAGGTCCGCGGCCGCTGCCCACGGATCATCGGCAGCGCGCGTCGGTGCGGCGACGGCAGGCGCAGACGAGGGCCGCGCTGCCGAGCCCGTCAACCCGCACGCCGCACCCGCCAGAACCACAGCAAAGGAGCACCACCGCCACCGCATGCCGCTCCATGGCCCCGATCACATTGAGGACTGCTTAAAATACGTTAGTCGCAAGATTTCTTACAGTGATCGGTCGCGCCGATCAGAACCAGCTGCGCACCCCCAGGACGATCGCGCCGCCGCTGTCGTCGTCGCGGCGGCGATGCTGCCACGTCGCGCCGACATAGGGGGCGAACTCACGGCGGATCTCGTAGCGCAGGCGGACGCCGACTTCCGTCTCCGACAGGCCGGCGGCGATGCGGCTCGCCGGCACGTCCTGCGCGGCGAGATTGAGTTCGACGCGCGGTTGCAGGATCAGCCGCTGAGTGATGCGCTGGTCGTAATAGCCCTGGACGCGGGCGAGCACATCGCCCTTGTCGGACACGAACAGCGCACCCTCGAACTGGAACCAATAGGGCGCGAGGCCCTCGACGCCGATCGTCGCATAGGTCCGCCGCGCCCCGGCGCCGAGGTCCTGGCGCAGACCGCCCTGCAGATCGGTATAGGGACCGATCGCGCGCGAATAGAGCGCCTGCACCTCGGCACGGTCGATCCGGTCGCGGCTGCCGTCGCCTTCGGTCTTGACGACGAGCCGGTCGCGGTCGCCGCCATACCAGCCTTCGCCGTCCCAGCGCAGCCCGTCGCGGCCGCTGCGAACCTGCACCTCGGCAAGGTCGAACAGGATCTGCCCGAAGGTCATGCCGCCATGTTCGGCGCGCATCCGCCGGTCCGCCGCCGCCATCGCCATTGGATCGTAGAAACGCGCCGCCGCACGATCGGTCGGCGGGGCGGGTGGCGGCGCATTGCCGGCGGGCTGGTCGGTGCCCGTGGGGCCGGCTACCGGAAGGGCCTCGGCGGACGGGGCGGGCATCGTCATGCCGGGCATGTCGTGCATGTCGTGCATCGCAGCGCCGGGGGCCGCCGGGGTGCAATGCCCCATCGCTTGATGCTTCGGTGCGCAGGCGGGCGCGGCAGACGCAGCAGCAGGTTTCGCCGCGCGCGCCGGCCGCGGCTTCGCCTTCGCTTTGGGCTTTGGCGCCGGCTTGGCACGCGGCGGCATCGCCATGCCGGGCATGTGCATGCCGCCCATGCCATGCATATCGTGCATCTGCGGCGACGCCCCGGCGGCGAGCGCCAGCATCAGCAGCGCGCTCATGCCCCCGCTCCGCTGCCGGTCCCGGTGTCGGGACGGACGCTGACCACCTGCATCATCCCGGCGTGCATATGGTAGAGCATGTGGCAGTGGAACGCCCAGTCGCCCGGCGCGTCGGCGGTAAGGTCGAACGTCGCGGTGCCGCCCGGCGCGACGTTGATCGTATGCTTGCGCGGCGCATGGTCGCCGTGGCCGGTGACCAGTTCGAAGAAATGGCCGTGCAGATGGATGGGATGCGCCATCATCGTGTCGTTGACCAAAGTGACGCGGACGCGCTCGCCCTCGCGGAACGGGATCGGCGCGGTGACCGCGTTGAGCTTCACCCCGTCGAACGCCCACATATAGCGTTCCATATTGCCGGTCAGATGGATGCGCAGCTGCCGTGATGGCGCACGGGTATCCGGATTGGCGGCGAGCGCGACCAGATCGCGATAGACCAGCACGCGATGGCCGGCATCGGCAAGGCCCTGCGGCGGCTCGCCGGTGCGGTCCGTCGGCATCGGCGCGATCGTCTGCACCACCGGGGTCTTCGGCAGTTCGGGCGCGGCGGCGAAGTCGCGCATCCGGTGCTGCATCTCGCCCGGCATCGTGTGCGGCATCGCGTGCTGCATGCCCGCCATCTCGCCGCCCGGCTGGCAATGGCCCATCGCGGCATGTTCGGGCGGGCAGGGGGCAGGAGCCATCTTGTCCTCGCCCATCGCGCCCATCGCGCCCATGCCCATGTCGCGCATCGTCGCGAGCGGCCGCTTGCGCAGCGGCGGCACCGGCGCGGTCAGCCCGACCCGCGGCGTCAGCGTCGCCCGCGCCATGCCCGACCGGTCCCACGCCTCGGCGACCAGGCTATAGGCGCGATCCGCCGGCGCGACGATCAGGTCATAGGTCTCGGCCACCGCGACCTGAAGCTCATCGACCGTCACCGGCCGCACATTCTGTCCGTCCGCCTGCACCACGGTCAGCGCGAGGCCGGGGATGCGCAAATTGAAATTGGTCATGGCGGAGGCGTTGACGACGCGCAGCCGCACCCGCTCGCACGGCGCGAACAGCGCGGTCCAATCGTCCGCCGGGCCATGGCCGTTGACCAGATAGGTATAGGTGGCGCCGGTCACGTCGGAGACGTCGGTCGGGTCCATCCGCATCCCGCCCCAGGCGAGCCGATCCTTCGCCGCCTGGTCGCGCCCGGCGAGCAGCCCGGCAAGGGTCTGCTTCTGATAATTGAAATAGCCGCCCTGCTGCTTCAGCTTGGTGAAGATCGCATGCGGGTGGAGCGGGCTGTGGTCGGACAGGACGATGACATGCTCGCGATCCGCCGCGACCGGATCGGGACCGGCGGGATCGATGACGATCGGGCCGTAATGCCCCATCTGCTCCTGCAACCCGGAATGGCTGTGGTACCAGTAGGTCCCCGCCTGCACGACCGGAAATTCGTAGGTGAAGGTGGTGCCCGGCGTGATGCCGGGAAAGCTGATCCCCGGCACCCCGTCCATCTGGAACGGGACGAGCAGCCCGTGCCAGTGGATCGAGGTCTCCTCGGCAAGCCGGTTGGTGACCGACAGCCGCACCGTCTGCCCCTCGCGCAGCCGCAGCAGCGGGGCGGGCAGCGTGCCGTTGACGCCGATCGCATGCGTGCGCCTGCCATCGATCGTCGCCATCAGGTGATCGACGGTCAGCGCGATATCGGGGCCGGTCAGCGTCGGCAGCGCCGGCGCGAGGCCGGCGGACACCGGCTGCGCCCAGGCCGGCAGCCACGGCACGGTCAGCGCGCCGAGACCCAAACCGGCGTCGCGCAGGAAGCCGCGGCGGGAAGGAGAGCTCATCGCCCAGCATCTGCGCATTCGCCGCCGCGCTGACAAGGCCCCTCAGGCGGCGCGCGACCCCGCGCAGCGCTGGCGCCGATCGCCGGCGAAGCGGGCAAGCGCGGCGTCGAGCGACTGGGGCAGCGCGATCCGCGTGCTCGCCAGCCCCGCCGCGGCCGGCCGCGGCGCGCGCCAGCCCAGCGTTGCCCCCGCCACCGGACGCACCAGCCGCGGGTCGAGGCCACAGGCCACAGCCACCCGCTCGGCAAAGGCGGCCCAGCTCAACGCCTCGCCGCCCGACACGTGGCAGATGCCGTCCATGCCGTCGATCAACAGGTCGAGTGCGGTGTCGACCAGCGCGGGCACGAAGCTGGGCGTGACGATCTGGTCGTCCGCTGCCGGAAAGGTCTGGCCGCGCGCCAGCGTATCGGCGGCGGCAATTGCGAAATTGTGATCGTCCAGCGCGGAGAAGAAGGCCGCGGTGCGGATCACCAGCGAGCCCGGCAAGGCGGCGCAGCCCGCCTCCATCGCCGCCTTGCTGCGCCCGTAGGCGCCGAGCGGCCGCGGCGGGTCGGACTCGACATAGGACCGCCCCGCGTCGCCGTCGAAGACGAGGTCGCTCGACACGCTGAGGCAGCCGATGCCGCGCGCGGCACATGCCTCGGCCAGAGCGATCGCCGCGGTGGCGTTGATCGCGTGGCAGGTCGCTTCCTCACCCTCGGCGTCGTCGACCCGCACCCAGCCGGTGGCATTCACCACCGCCCAGGGCCGGAGTCGGTCGAGCGCCGCACCGATCCGGCCGGTGTCGAGCAGATCGAGTGTCGCGCGCCCGATGAGCTGGTGGCGGATGCCGCGCTGGGTACAGGCGCGGGCAAAGGCTTGGCCGAGCGTCCCGGTCGCGCCGCATATCAGCAGCATCGGCGCCGGGTCGGCATCGGCGGCAGCGCGCGGTCCGGCCGGGCGGGGCAGGGGCGGATAGATCAGCCGTTCGGGCCGCCGCCACCAGCCCTCGTCCGCGGTCACCGGATGACGGGCGTCGCCCCGCGGCAGCCCGCGCCACAGCGCCGCCAGCGCCGTCGGCCGCGGCGTACCGGTCGCGACGTCGAACACGCCGGGTTCATAGGCATCGGGGCCGGTCGGCGGGCGGGTCAACAGGCTGTTCCAGCCATGGCTGCCGAGCAGCGACCAGGCGGTGACCGCCTGCACCGCCACGCCCTCGCCGCGCAGCGTCACCGCGGTATCCCACGCCTCCGCCGCCCAGCGCAGCTGTTCCTCGCGGGTGCAGCCATTGTGGATCTCGGTCATCGCCAGTGGCACGCCGTACCGCTGCCACGCCTCGCGCATCACACCGGCGAGCCCCGCCGGCGCCGGATCGAGCACCCGTACCGACTCGGTATCGGCATAAGCGAGCCGGTCGTTGCCGCCATGCGTCTCGACGGCATAGCGTTGCAGCCGGTGGTCGAGGAAGCGGTCGCTGGTCAGATAATGGTTCACCCCGATCACGTCGGGCGGGCAGGGATCGTCGGCGATCGCACGCAACCGGTCGCCCAGACCGTAGCGCGCGATCCGTGCCCAGAGCGGGTGATGCGGCACGATCCGGCCGAACAGCAGGTCCCACCCGGCCCAGCGGCGCAAATTGTCGAACGCCGCCTGCTCGCCGAGCCGCGTCGTCGCATAGGTGCGGCCGAGATCGTCGGTCTGGATCAGCTGTGCCGCGGGATTGACCCGGCGGATCGCGCGCATCGCCGCCCGCGTGCCGTCCACCTGATTGAGCAGCGCCCGCCAGAACGAACCTTCGTCGGCGGCATGGGGATACCAATGGCCGTAGAGCGCGGCGAAGCGCGCGGTGGTCAGCGGTTCGTTGACCGGCGTCCACGCCTCGACCCAGGGATAGCGTTCGGCGACCTGCCGCGCGTGTTCGCCGAGGCCCGGCGCAAAGCCGTCGTCGAGCAGATGGGTATGACGCGGCCCGCTGCCGTGATGGACCAGCCCGACGATCGGTCGCATGCCGAGCTCGCGCAGGCGCCCCAGCCGTGCGTCGGACCAGCGCCAGTCCGGCGCCGCCGCCGGATCGGGCGACACCCGTTCCCACAGCACGGGATATCGGATCGCCGCGAGGCCGAGGCCGGCAAACAGGTCGAGATCGCCGTCACGGACATGATGGCCGCTCAGCCGCAGCTGGTCGAGATAGCCCGCATCGGTTCGGTTGACGGTGCACTCGACACCGCCCCAAAGCTCCAGATCATGCATGTGCGTCTCCCGTCGCGCCCAACGGCTGCGCCCGGACAACGTTCCTAAAATCGTGTTGATTTACATTGTGAATCAGGGATTTACAGGAACCTTCAAGTCCCGCGTCATGTTTCCCGATGGTGAATAACCACAGTTAAGGGGATCAACGTGGCCGTATTGGTTTCGTCCGCCGACATCGTTTCCACTATAAATGCACGGGCGGGCGAGCGACCGACGCTGATCTGTTTTAGTCATTTGCGCTGGGCCTTTGTCTTCCAGCGTCCCCAGCATCTCATGACGCGCTTCGCGCAGACGCACCGCGTCCTGTTCTGGGAAGAGCCGGAATATGCGGCGGGGCTCGGTGCCTCGCAGGTCCGTGACCATGTCTGCCCCGACAGTGGCGTCACCGTGCTGACGCCGCTGCTCGACGAGACGCTGCGCGGCCGCGACGAGCCGGAGCTTGCCCGTCTGCTCGACGCGGCGCTTGCCGGCACCACCGGCCGCGTCCTGCGCTGGTATTATACGCCGATGATGCTGCCCTTCTCCGACCATGTCGCGGCGGATTGCATCGTCTACGATTGCATGGACGAATTGTCGGCCTTCAAGGGCGCACCGCCGGAACTGCTCGAGCGCGAACAGCGGCTGATCGAGCGCGCCGACATCGTCTTTACTGGCGGCACCAGCCTGTACGAGGCGAAGCGCGGCCGCCATTCCAACGTCCATGCCTTTCCGTCGAGCATCGACGCGGCGCATTTCTCCCGCGCGCGCGGCCCGGTCGCCGCGCCCGCCGATCAGGCCGGCATCGCCACGCCGCGGCTCGGCTTCTCCGGGGTGGTGGACGAGCGGATGGACCTCGACCTGCTCGCCGCAGTGGCGGATGCTCGCCCCGAATGGTCGCTGGTCGTCGTCGGTCCGGTGGTCAAGATCGATGCGAACGATCTGCCGCGCCGCGCCAACATCCATTATCTCGGCGGCAAATCCTATGCCGAGTTGCCGGATTATATGGCCGGCTGGGATGTCGCGCTGATGCCGTTCGCGATCAACGAGGCGACGCGCTTCATCAGCCCGACGAAGACGCCCGAATATCTTGCCGCCGGCTGTCCGGTGGTGTCGACGCCGATCGTCGACGTCGTGCGCCATTATGGCGAGCTGGAGGCGGTGGCGATCGCCGACACGCCCGCCGCCTTCGTCGCCGCATGCGACGCCGCGCTGGCGATGCGCGGCGCCGGCTCCGGCTGGCGCGACGCGGCCGACGCGCAGATCGCGCGTGGTTCGTGGACCCGCACCGCCAGCGACATGGCGGCGCTGATCGAGGCCGAGATCGCCGGCCGCAACCGGCATGAGCCGGTGGTGTCGCCGATCGCCTGGCCGGCGGCGCGCGAACGCTATGACGTGATGGTCGTCGGTGCCGGCTTTGCCGGCGCGGTGATGGCCGAGCGGCTGGCCGCGGACGGCAACAAGCGCGTGCTGGTCGTCGATCGTCGCCCGCATATCGCCGGCAACGCCTTCGACCATCTCGATGCGGCGGGGATCCTGATCCATCAATATGGCCCACACATCTTCCACACCAACTCATCCGAGATCGTCGACTATCTCTCGCGCTTCACCGCCTGGCGGCCGTACGAGCATCGCGTGCTCGCCGACGTCGAGGGACAGTTGCTGCCGATGCCGATCAACCGCACGACGCTCAACATGCTCTATGGCCTCGACCTGTCGACCGAGGCGGAGGTCGACGCCTTCCTCGCCAGCCGCGCCGAGCCGGTCGATCCGATCCGCACGTCCGCCGATGTCGTGGTGTCGAAGGTCGGCCGCGAACTCTACGAGACCTTCTTCCAGGGCTATACCCGCAAGCAATGGGGCATGGACCCCTCGGAGCTCGACAAGTCGGTGACGGCGCGCGTGCCGACGCGCAGCGACACCGACGACCGCTATTTCACCGACAAGTTCCAGGCGATGCCGCGCGACGGCTATACCAAGATGTTCGCGGCGATGCTCGATCATCCCAACATCGATCTGCTGCTCGGCGTCGACTATAAGGATGTGCGCGACGCCTATCCGCACGACCATCTCGTCTTCACCGGGCCGGTCGACGAATATTTCGACCACCGATACGGGAAGCTCCCATATCGCTCGCTCCGCTTCGAACATCGCACGATGGACACGCAATGGCACCAGCCGGTCGCCGTCGTGAACTATCCCAATGAGTCCGTGCCTCACACCCGCATCACCGAATACAAGCATCTCACCGGCCAGAGCGCCGAGCGGACCAGCCTGACCTACGAATTCCCGAGCGAGACGGGCGATCCTTATTATCCGATCCCGCGCGACGAGAATCAGGCGCTCTACAAGCGCTATGAGGCGCTTGCGGTGGCGGAGCCCAACGTCAGCTTCGTCGGGCGTCTGGCGACCTACCGCTACTATAATATGGACCAGGTGGTCGGACAGGCGCTGGCGACCTATCGCCGACTCGCGCCGCTGCTGGCAGCGCCGCGGCCGGTGCTGCGTACCGCGATGACCGGGACGACCGCCGCCTGATCATGCCGCCGATGCCGCCGCGCTGTGTAGACACGGCGCGTCGGCACGGAACATCATCGTGCGCCTTGCGCTATCCGATCTGACCCGCCAATCGCTGGATGGTTTTACGAAAGAGGTACCCCGTGGCCGCAGACAAGCTCGATATCGACACCGCTTCCATCCTCGACAACCCCAACGAGCGGCAGGTGGAGTTCTCCGGCGAGGTCGATGCAGAAGAATTGCAGTTCGCCGTGCAATATGACGTGCTTGAGGCGCTGAGCGGCGATGCGCCCGAGGAAGATGATGCGGTCGAGATGTTCAACCGCTTCTCGGACGAGATTGCCGAGGCGGGGCTAGCGGCATTGGCACGCAATCCGGACCAGACGCTGATCGTGATCAGCGAAAACGATCTGGAATAGTTCGAAGATTGGAAGATCAGCAGGCGGCCTCGGTGGAGGCCGCCTGCCGTTCGACGGAGGATTATTCCTCGGTGCCGAGCGTATCCTTGGCCGCCTGCAGCGCGGCCTTGCCGCCCTTGCGCGGTGCCTTGGCGGCGCCACCGTTGCCATTGCCGTTGCCGGCACCCTGATCGACCTTCTGGCCGGCCTTGCGACCGAGGCCGATCGTCTTGGCCATCGCGCTGCGGCTCTCGCTGTAGGACGGCGCGACCATCGGATAATCGGGCTTCAGGCCATAGCGCTGACGATATTCGTCGGGGGTCAGGCCGTGCGTCGTCAGGTGGCGGCGCAGCGTGCGATACGGCTTGCCGTCGATCATCGAGATGATGTGGTCACGCGACGCGAGCGACTTGCGCACCGAGACGGCAGGCGTGAACTCCTGCGCCGCCTGCTCGGGCTCGGCGGCGTCGGGGCTGGCCAGACGGCCGACCGCGGCATGCATCGACTGCAGGAAGGCCGGCACGTCATCGGCATTGGTGCGCGTGTTGGGATTGCTCAGCCACGCAATCGTCAGCTCGGTGGCCAGTTCGACCGTATTGGTTTCCGTCGTCATCGGGGGGTACTCGCTTAGTCGGACAATATGTGCCGGACGCCTGGGGGAAGGCTCGGCTTTAACCTACATGCGGTTTTGCACGCGAAAGTCAAAGAAACATTTTCCGATTAGTGTGCCAGATTGATTTTATCACTTCTGCGGCGGTGCCCGAACCGCGCGGCGTGCGTTGTGCAGCTAGCCGGCGTTGCGAACACCAGTTAACAACTCGAAGCGTCAGTCGATTTGACCCATGGTTCGAGACTTCGTGCCGGTCGGACGGATCGGGAACACGGCAGAGTGTTATCCGTCTCAATCCCAAGGCTTAGTGAACAGGAAATCCATGGCTCTCAACCCACGCCTGTCCGGACGCGTCGCGGCGCGGGCGCACCACTCGCCGGCGGCCGCTATCCTTCAGAAAATCGAGCCGTTTTTTGCGATCGGCCAGGTTTCGGGTGGGCCGCTGCTGATCGCGACGATCCTGGCGCTGATCATCGTCAATTCTCCCATCGGCGCCGATTATGTACGCTTGTGGGACCGGCCGATCCGTTTCAGCTATGGCGCATGGACGTTCGGCCGCCCCGCCGCCGAATGGGTCAATGATGCGCTGATGCCATTGTTCTTCCTGATCATCGGGACGGAAGTGAAGCGCGAGTTCGTCAAGGGGTCGCTGGCCTCGTTGCAGACCGCGATCTTCCCGGTCGCCGGCGCGATCGGCGGGCTGGTGGTGCCCGTCGCACTCTACCTCGCCTTCAACTACGGCACGCCGACGCAGCACGGCTGGGGCGTCGTCGCGGCGATGGACACCGCGTTCAGCCTCGCGATCGTCGCGATGTTCACCACCCGGCTGCCGCCGGCGGTGCGCGCGGTGCTGCTCGCCTTCGCCGCGATCGATGACGTGTTCGGCCTGCTCGTCATCGCGGTCGCGTACACCGCCTCGATCGACTGGTGGTTCCTGGCGGTGGCGGCGGTCGGCTATCTCGGCATCGTCGGGCTGCTGCGGCTGCGTTGGGTCGCCGCCATCCCCTATGTCCTGCTCGGCGTCGTCGTATGGATCGGCGTGTTCGGGTCGGGCGTCCATCCGACGATCGCGGGCGTCGCCGTCGGCCTGCTGCTGCCGACCAGCTCACGCCTGTCCGAGGGGCTGTTCGCCGAACGCGTCCAGGCGCCCGTCGACCGATTCAAGGAAGCGCATGCCGCCGCCGAGGAAACCGACGATCCCGCCATCGAGGAGGAGGAGCGCGACAACGCCCAACGCCGCCTCGGCTATATCCACGAAATGGCCGCCGCGACCGACGAGGCCGCCGAACGCCTCGTCCGGGTGCTGACCCCTTGGGTCTCCTATATCGTCCTGCCGCTGTTCGCGATCTCGAACGTCCGCATCCACTTCTCGGCCGATCTGGTCGGAGAGGCGCTGCGCTCGCCGCTCAGCGCGGGCGTCGTCGTCGGGCTGGTCCTCGGCAAGCCGCTCGGCTTCCTCGGCGCGACGTGGCTCGCGACGCGGCTGGGACGCGCGACGCTGCCCGAGGGCGTGACCTGGCCGATGGTGCTCGGCATCGGGGGCGTCGCCGGCATCGGCTTCACCATCTCGCTGTTCATCGCCGAACTCGCCTTCGCCGATGTCGCGCAGACCGAACAGGCTTCGCTCGGCATCCTCGTCGCGTCGGTCCTGTCTGGCCTGTTCGGCTATGTCATCTTCTGGCGCACCGCTTCGGCCAAAAGCGACTGACCGTCAGCGCCAGCCGAGCGCCGGGGCGACGTGCCGCAGCACCGACTCGATCACATGCGCGTTGTACGCGACGCCGAGCTGGTTCGGCACCGTCAGCAGCAGCGTATCCGCCTCGGCGATCGCCTCGTCCGCGCGGAGCTGCTCGATCAGCGTCTCCGGCTCCGCGGCATAGGAGCGGCCGAACACCGCGCGCATATTGTCGATGACGCCGATCTGGTCGCTGCTGTCGCCGCGGCCGAAATACTGGCGGTCGCGATCGTCCATCATTGCGAAGATCGAGCGCGAGACCGATACGCGCGGGGTGCGGGCATGGCCTGCCTCTGCCCAGGCGGCGCGATAGGCGCGGATCTGCTTGGCCTGCTGGACGTGGAACGGTTCGCCGCTTTCGTCCGCCTTGAGCGTCGAGCTTTGCAGGTTCATGCCCTTGCGCGCCGCCCAGACCGCGGTGGCGTCGTTGCCCGAGCCCCACCAGATGCGCTCGCGCAATCCTTCCGCATGCGGTTCGAGGCGCAGCAGGCCCGGCGGGTTCGCGAACATCGGGCGCGGATTGGGCTTGGCGAAGCCCTTGCCGGCGAGCAGTTCGAAGAACAATTCGCCGTGGCGGCGGCCCATGTCCGCATCGCTCTCGCCCTCTGCCGGCGCATAGCCGAAATGGCGCCAGCCCTCGATCACCTGTTCGGGCGAGCCGCGACTGATCCCGAGTTGCAGCCGCCCGCCACTGATGAGATCAGCCGCGCCGGCATCCTCGACCATGTAGAAGGGGTTTTCGTAGCGCATGTCGATCACGCCGGTGCCGATCTCGATCCGCTTGGTGCGCGCGCCGACCGCGGCGAGCAGCGGGAAGGGCGAGGCGAGTTGCTGCGCGAAGTGATGCACGCGGAAATAGGCGCCGTCCGCACCCAGTTCCTCTGCCGCGACCGCAAGGTCGATCGATTGGAGCAGCACGTCCTGCGCCGAGCGCGTCGCCGATCCGGGGGCGTCCGACCAATGGCCGAAGGAGAGAAAGCCGATGTTCTTCATGCCCGCTAGCTGGCCATGATCGGCGGATGCCGCAAGGCTGCCGGCGGAATGGCAGCGTTTCCGAATCGCGCACGGATGCTCCCTCGGATCGGCCGCGTCGCACATGGCCTCTCTCAAGCGGTTTGTTCACCCGGGTATCGGCCGGACGCGCGGCGTTCCGGTTACGGGTCGAGCGGATCGCGCGGATCGACCCGCAGCGACCGGGCAGAGGGACGGAACTCCAGTTCGGTGGGCGATAGGCGGCGACCCACGGTGCCCGGCTCGTAGCCGAGCTCGCTGCGGTTCCGCTGGGCGAAGGCAGGGCTGGCGATCGTCTCGCTCTGGCCGGGATTGCAGACGATAAGCGTGTCGCGGTCGAGCGGCGCGCCGACCGCGGCGAGCACGCGCGTCGCGTTGCGCAAATTGGTGGTGGTGTGGCGCGCATAGGGTTCGATCAGGATCGCCTCGGCGGGCACGCCATAGCGGTCGATCAGCGCGCTGCGCATCTGTTCGGCCTCGGTGAAGCGCGTCGCGCGCGGATGCGCGCGGCCGCCGGTGAGCAGGATGAAGGCGATGTCGCCGCGCGCGAACCGGTCGGCGGCGAGGCGGACATGATATTTGCCATAGGGGCTCAGCGCCGTGTCCGGCGTCTCCGGGCCGACACCCGTCAGGATCAGCGCGCTATACCGCCAGCGCGACCAGTCGAGGCCGCGCGCGCGCCGGGCGGCGGCGGCGTTGAGCCCGCCGGTGATCGGCTCGAAACCGATCGCGTCGGTGCGGTCGCTGACATCGAGCAGCGCCAGTGCGAATTCGGCGCTGGGGTCCAGCGGCTGGATCGACCGCGTGCGAGGCGTGCGTGCCAGCCAGTCCGCCGCCTGCACCCGCGCGCGCCATTCGAGCGGGTCGAGCGCGCCGGGGCCGTCGATCTGCGGATAGCGTGGCACCTGGTTGAGCGCATAGGTGCGCAGGATCGTGTTGATGCCGTCGATCTCACGCGCCGCCTGCGCACCCGCCCCGTCGTCGGCCCGGGTGGCACCGGCCGGCATCGCCGCGACGAGCGTCGCGCTTTCGGCCGGGGTCCAGACCATCGCCTGCGCGGCGCAAGCGAGGTCCTCCGCGCAGGCGGTGCGCCGTGCGGCACGGGCGGCGAGCATCGCCGCGACCCCCGGCTGCGTCTTCACCCGTTCGATCGCCCCCGGATCGGCGCCGATCGTGTCGAGCAAGGGAAACAGCCGGTGCGACAGAGCCGCGGCGACCCGGTCGCCGGCCGGCACGTCGCCAGCCGGTGTGGCGGCGGCCGGCACGCTCGCCAGCATCAGCGCCGCCGCCGCCAGCCGCATCCTCACCACGACTTGCCGACGACGAGGCGGACGTTGCGGCCGAAGATCGGGCGGCCGTAGATCGCCTCGGGGTTGCCCTGGCCATCCACCTGGTCGGTACGGGTATTGCCTTCGGTCAGGCCATGCGCGTTGAACAGATTGTCGCCGACCACCTGCAACTGCCACGTCCCGTGCTGCACCGTCACGCCCGCGCCGGTGGTGCCATATGCAGGAAGCGCCGTGTAATTGTAAAAATCGACATAGCGTTTCCCCATATACGTATAGCGACCGTAGACGGAGATAGCGTTGTCACCCAGATCGAAGTCGAAGCTCGGGCGGATATTGCCGTAGATCTTCGGCTGACGGACGATCTGCTTGCCTTCGGCCCTTGCCGGATCGGCCCCGTTCGAATTCTGGAAATTCTTGTACTTGGGATCGCTGATGGTGAGCGCGCCGTTGAGAGTGAACCACGGCGTCACGGCGAGTGCACCGTCGAACTCTATGCCCTTGACCTGTGCCTCGCCGATGAAGGGGACGTTGACGTCGCTACGCCCGGTCGTCGGGTCCCGCGCCAGGAAAGAGGCGTTTAGCGGGTCGAAATTGGTGTAGAAACCTGTAACGTACAGGTAGGATCGGCCGGCGGCGAGCTTCAGTCCCGCTTCATATTGGTCGGCGACGGTCGTGATGATCGTCGGCGTGATGTTCATGACGGTCTGCACGCTCGGCGGTGTTTCGAGGTGCGCGGCGCGGCCATAGACGCCGATATGCGTGTTGAAATCGTAATTCGCACCGACCGTCCAGTTGGTCGCGTGGGGCTTGAGCCGCTGGTTGATGATGCCGCCGGTGAACGAACGGGTGAGATCGTCGGCGATCGTCGTCGGATCGCCAAGGTTCGCGAGAGCGGTCGGCAGCGCATAGCCCTTGTAGTCGTAGCGCTCGTGACGGATGCCGGCGTCGATGCGCAGGCCGGGGACGATCTCCCACGTGTCGTTGGCGAACACCGCGATCATCTTCGCGTCGGAATTCCCCTGGGAGAGCGTTCCGGCATAGTTGAGTGCGCCATTGTCGGTGATGCGACCGATCGCCTCCCGCGCGGCATTGTAGACGACGAGGTCGAGCGTGCGCGGCCGGCTCGCGACTTCGAACAGATAGTCCTGATAGATGGTCCGGCTGCTTTCGCCATACAGGCTGCCGTACACGCCCAACTTGAGGTCGTGACTGCCGAAGCCCGTTTCGAACTTCTTGGCGACCGACAGATTGATCTGGTTCGAGTAGAATTTGGAGTGGATGTCACGGTATTGCGCCTGCATCACAAGACCGGATGCAGCGTACGGGTCGTAGATCGTGTTGGTACCGGCGAGGAAATAGCGGAACGACGCGACCGGGCCGAATGCCTGAATCGCTCGGCTCAGATAATCATTCGGCCGCGGCGCGTTTGAACTCGGAAACGCATTCGCGTCGGCCGGATTGGTCGTCGAGTACAAGGCCGTGAAATCGAGCTTGCCCATCGTGAAACCGGCCTTGGCGGAGACCAGCCAGCCGTCGAACTCGGCGTCATATTGCGTGCCGACGTTGAACATCTGCATATGGCGGCCGTCGCCCAGGTCGCTTGCCTCGTTCTGCACGACGCCGGCACCATTGCGGTAGCGCAGGTTGACGTTGCGCAACGCCGGCGAGTTCAGCGTGCCGTGGAAATAGTCGATGTAGCGATCGAGCGACACCGACGGGTTGCGCGGGTCGGCGGTCGGGATCGGCAGATAGAAGACGTTGTGGTCGTTGACGTAGTTGACGCTGACGCGCAGCGAGCCGTTGTCGAGGTCGTGCTTGATGTTGGCGCGGAACTGGCCGCCCTTGTCGTTGGGGAAGCCATTGTCGCGGTAGCCGTCGTGATAGCGGACGAACCCGCCGAGCGCATAATAGGTGCGGTTGCCGAGCGGGCCGGACTGGACGAAGTCGCCGCGATACAGGCCGGTGTCGCCGAGCGTCAGCTGGGCCTTGCCGCGCATCGTATCGCGCCCTGTAACCTCGATCGCGTTGACGATCGCGCCCGAATAGCTGGCATAGACGGGCGCGGGGCCGCCGCGGACCACCTCGACGCGCTCGGTCATCAGGTCGGGCTTGAGGAGCGCGTCGCCGCGGAAGAAGACGCCGTCATTCTCGTGGAACAGCGGCAGGCCGTCCTGCTGGAAGCTGACGAAGCCGCCGTCGTTCGGCAGACCGCGGATGCGATAGATATTCTGCACCTCGCCGCCGGTGATCTCGGTCTGGAAACCCGGCAACTGGCCGATCAGGTCGGCGAAATTGACCGGGGCGATCTTCTCCATGTCGGTCTGCGTGACCGTGTTGATCGCATAGGAGGCGTCGAAGCGGCGCTGCGCGCGGGTCGATCCGGTCACGATGATGTCGCGATCCGCCGGCTCCGGCGTAGTGGCCCCGGCCTGCTCGCTCGCCGCTGTCGTCGCGGACGTGTCGCTCGGTGCCGCATCGCTGGTCTGGGGAGTCGTGGTCTGCGGCGTCTCGGTCTGGGCCCGGGCCGGGGCGGCAAAAGCCACGCAGAGCGCGGCGAGCGCCGTGCTGGTGGCGAGAACGGATTTGGACATGGATCCCCACTGATAATCTATTGATCGGCTGATCGTCGCCGCCGTTGCGGCGTGCAGCGCCCCCTTGGTCAAGGAATGTGACATTCCCGCTTAAATGTACAAAAAACTTTCCAGTCGCCGCCGCGCCTTGCCCCCAATCCGCCGCCGTGACGCGCTGTCCGCTATTGCGAATGCTTAGCATCGGAGTAGGGCGCGCCGTTTGCAGGGGGAATGGCAGGAATGAACATGTGGGGCGGCGGCCTGGTGGTCGCGGGCTTGGCGCTGGCGTCGCCGACTGCGGCAACGGCCGGAGCGGCGGCGGGCCTCGCGCCCACGGACGATCGTCCGGCGGCGGCCGACATGGGGCAGGATATCGTCGTCACCGGCCGCGCGTCGCCCGCGCCGAAGGCTTCCGACGACCGCTACAAGCCCACCCCCGATGCCTCGACGTTGCGCTCGTCGGCGGCAACGCTCGACACGCCCCAGGCGGTCAACATCGTCCCCGCGCAGGTGATCCGCGATCAGCGTCCGCGCTATCTCGACGACGTGCTCGCCAACGTCAGCGGCATCACGCAGGGCAATACGCTCGCCGCGACGCAGGATACCGTCCTGAAGCGCGGCTTCGGCGGCAACCGCGACGGATCGGTGATGCACAACGGCATGCCGCTGGTGCAGGGCAGGGGCGTCAACGCCGCCGCGCAGAGCGTCGAGGTGCTGAAGGGGCCAAGCTCGCTGCTCTACGGCATCATGGACCCGGGCGGCGTCATCAACATCGTCAGCCGCAAGCCGCTGCTCGTCGCCGGCGGGTCGGTCGCCCTGACCGGTTCGAGCTATGCCGCGGGGCGCGCCGGCCTGCAGGCGACCGCCGACCTCACCGGCGCCATCGCCGGCAACCTTGCCGGCAGGATCGTGCTGGATCATCAGGACGAGGATTATTGGCGCGTCTTCGGCACGCGTCGCGACACGTTGATCGCGCCATCGCTCGGCTGGTACGGCCGCACCACGCAGGCGGTGCTGTGGTATGAATATCGCCGCTTCGATTATCCGTTCGACCGCGGCACCGCCCTCGATCCGCGCACGCTGACGCCGCTCGCGATCCCGCGCCGCCGCCGGCTCGACGATCCCGTCAACCGCATGTGGGGCGACAGCCATCTGGTCCAGCTCGCGGTCGATCATCAGCTCGGCGGCGGCTGGGCAGCGCATCTGGCGAGCAGCTTCAACAGCGAGGATTATGACGCCGGCCAATTACGCGTGACCGGCATCGACCCGGTCAAGACGATCGTCGCGCGGAGCAACGACGCCACGCGCGGATCGCTCAGCACCGACGCCTATGTCCAGGCCTATGCCGACGGCCATTTCGGCCTGCTGGGCGCCGAGCATCACGTCATCGTCGGGGTAGAGGGCGAATATCGCCGCTACTACCGCCGCGACCTCATCCGGCAGAAGCTGGCCTCCGTCTTCAACTATCGACGCCCGGTCTATGGTCGCGTGCCGTTCCCGACTGCGGTATCCGCGCTCGACAGCGACCAGACCGACCGGCTGCACAATGTCTCGATGTTCGGACAGGACGCGATCCACCTCGGCGCGCGCTGGATCGTCACCGCCGGCGGCCGCCTGATCGGCTTCCGCCAGCGCGCCGGCAAGGGGCGGCCGTTCACGACCAACACCGATCTCGACGGCTGGGCGTTCGTGCCGCAGGCCGGGCTGGTGTGGAGGGCGGTGGATATCGTCTCGCTCTACGCCAGCTACACGCGGTCGCTGAAGCCCAATTCGACCGTCGCACCGCTCGACGGCGGCACGGTGATCACCTCCGCCATGCCGCCCGAGCGCGGCCGCTCGTTCGAGGTCGGCGCCAAGCTCGACATGCCCGATCGACTCACCGCGACCTTGGCGCTTTACGATATCGACAAGCGCAACGTGCTGGTCCGCCAGTTCGATGCGAAGACCGGCCTCACCGACTATCGCACCGCCGGCCGCGCCGCCTCGCGCGGCGTTGAGCTCGACGTGGCGGGGCAGGTGACCCGCACGCTCAGCCTGATCGGCAGCTACGCCCACACCGCCGCCCGCACCACGGAAGACCCGCAATTCGCCGGTCGCCAGCTCGCCAACGTCGCCCGCGACACCGGTTCGCTGTCGCTCGCCTATGACGTCGGTGCGCTCGCCGGCGACGACGGGCTCCGGATCGGCGGCGGCGGTCGCCACGTCGGGCGGCGGCCGGGCGACAGTGCCAACACGTTCTGGCTGCCGGCCTATACCGTCGCCGACGCCTTCGTCAGCTACGACACGCGGCTCGCCGGACGCACCGTGTCGTTCCAGTTCAACCTCAAGAACGTCTTCGACCACACCTATTATACGTCGGCGGTCAACAGCTACGGGGTGGCGATCGGCGACCCGCGTCGCGCGATCGGCACCATCCGGTTCGCCCTCTGAGCTGACCGCGTCAGTAGGCGATCGCCTCGAAATCCTTGGCGGAGTGTCGCTCGCGCAGCACGGTGCCCGGCTCGCCGGTCGCTTTGTTGACGACGCGGCCCCGCCGCACCGCATCGCGCGCGCCGATCTCGGCGTGCCAACGGGCCAGATTGGGATAGTCGTCGAGCGCCAGGAACGTGCGCGCATCGTAGATGCCGTCGAACAACCCGCCATACCAAGGGAAGATCGCCATGTCGGCGATCGTATAGGTGTCGCCGACCATGTAGCGGCGCTCGGCAAGGTGCGTGTCGAGCACGTGCAGCTGCCGCTTGGTCTCCATCGCATAGCGATCGATCGCATATTGGATGCGGAACGGCGCATAGGCATAGAAATGGCCGAAGCCGCCGCCGACGAACGGCGCTGAGCCCATCTGCCACATCAGCCAGTTCATCGTCTCGGCCCGCGCGTGCGGCTCGGTCGGCAGGAAGGCGCCGAACTTCTCGGCGAGATAGAAGAGGATCGAGCCGCTTTCGAACAGATGGATGGCGGGGTCGACTGAGCGATCGACCAGCGCGGGGATCTTCGAATTGGGGTTCACCGCGACGAAGCCGCTGCCGAACTGGTCGCCCTTGCCGATCTCGATCAGCCAGGCGTCATATTCGGCGCCCTTGTGTCCCGCCGCGAGCAATTCCTCGAGCAGGATGGTCACCTTCTGCCCGTTCGGCGTGCCCAAGGAATAAAGTTGCAGCGGATGCGGTCCGACCGGCAGGTCCTTGTCGTGCGTCGCACCGGACACCGGACGGTTGATACTGGCGAACTGGCCGCCGTTGCTCTGGTTCCAGCTCCACACCTCGGGGGGGACATAGCCGGCAGGCTGGTTCGCGGTCGCGTCGTCGCTCATCTGGATCTCCCGTTTCGCCGCCCATATTGGAACAGCGGGGGAGGGGCGCAACGCCGTCCGCTCGATCATCCCTCGCAAGGATGACGCGGGACTCGTGCCGCCGACGGTCCTTGCGAGCGTCGGCGGCCGCGGGTCAGTTGGTCTTCACCGCCACCTTGCGATCGCCGTTCGAGCTGACCGAGGTCTCGCGCACGACCTTGTGCTTGACCGTCTTGTGGCCGACCTTGACGCCGAGCACCTTCTTCGGCCGGTGCGTCTTGCGCTTGCTGGTCTCGGTTACCTTGGTCGTGGTGGTGGCGACGCCGTCATGCACCTTGGTGTCATGATCGACCTTCGTTTCGCGCACGGTCTGCGCCATGGCCGGAACGCCGCAGGTCAGGGCGAGGGCGGCGGTGGCGGCGGCGATATGCTGGAGTTTCATCTGATGTCCTTCCGAGTGCGCCCGGCACCCGCACGGGGCCGGCCGACCCGCATCAACTCCGCGGCGGTGGTTCGGTTCATTACCGTTTCGGACGCTTCTTGATTGCGCATGACTCGCAATAGCGTTACGAGCATGTCATCGTGCGTGACCTTGCTGAACTTGATGGCCGCCTGCGCCGCTTCGTCGGCCGGCTCGCGCCGCGCGAAGAGCCGGCCGACATCGTCCAGGAGGCGTGGGTGCGCGCGCTGCCGGGCCTGTGCCGTGGGCATGTCCTCGATCCCGCCGCCTATCTGTTCCGCGTCGTGCGCAGCGTCGTCATCGACCGCAGCGCCAGGCAGCGCCGCGCCGCGCAACTGCTGGTCGACGGCGGCGACCGGCTGGAGGAGGTCGCCGACTGCACCGCCTCGCCCGAAACGCAGGCGCTGGCCCGCGACCAGATCGCCCGCATCCGCGCGCTTGCCGACACCTTGCCGCCCCGCGCCCGCGAGGCGTTCCTGATGCGCCGTTTCGAGGATCTCGATCAGGCAACGATCGCGCAGCGGATGAACATCAGCCGCGGCATGGTCGAGAAGCACCTGCGCCTCGCGCTCGCCCATATCGCGCGCCACCTCGACGAATCTGATCCGTGACGGGCACGACGAGGTCGGGTTTTGCCGCGTTCGGCCGTCTGGTCTTGCAGGGAGCAGGATCGGAAGGACCGGGATCATGACGCGCCAGACGCCACGCGACGCAGCGCTCGACGACGCCGCCGCGCATTGGGTGGTCCGCGTCGATGCGGGGCCGCTGTCGCGCCGCGAGACCCGCGCCTTGGCCGCATGGCTGGCCGCGGACCCTGCGCATGCCGCGGCCTATTATCGGTTCGCGGCAGTCCTGCTGCCGGAGCGCGCCAGGCAGGTGCCGCCACGCCGCTCGCGCCGCAATGCCCGTGCTGCGCCATGGCGGCCGCGGCGTCTCGCACTTGTGGCCAGCGCCGCCGCCGCCGCGCTGGCGGTGCTGATCCCCGCCGGCGACATGCTCCGGCTGCGCATGCAGGCGGATGCAATCACCGCGACCGGCGAACGGCGCGTGATCCGGCTGCCCGATGGCTCCCGAGCCTGGCTCTCGCCACAGACCGCCCTGGCATGGCAGATGCACGCCGACCGCCGTGACATCCGCCTGTTGCGCGGCACCGCGGAGTTCGCCGTCCGTCGCGATCCCGCACGTCCCTTCGCGGTCGAGAGCGGCGCCGGCCGCGCCATCGCGCGTGGCACCGCCTTCATCGTGCGGCGCGGCACCGCCGCGACCGAGGTCGATGTCCTCCAGCATCGCGTCGAACTGCGCACCGGTCGCGGCGGGACGTTGCTGCGCGAGGGGTGGCGAGGGCGCTATGCCGCCGACGGCACGCTCGCGCCCGATGAGCGGTTCGATCGCGACGCCGCCGCCGCGCTGCTGCGTGGCCGCCTGATCGCCGACGATCAGCCGCTCGGCAGCGTGATCGAGGCGCTGCGCCCCTATCTGCATGGACGCATCCTGCTGTCGCCGGCTGCAGCGGCGCGGCGCGTCAACGGCGTCTACGATCTCGATCATCCGCAGGCGGCGCTGGCGCTGCTCACCGGATCGCTGTCGCTGCACCGCCTGGACCTCGGCGCGGTGACGATCGTCTACGCCGACTGATTTTTGCGCGCCGCAAGGTCGGGTGATCCGCCCCTCGTTCGTCTTCCGTAACGGTAATGACAATCATTAGCGTTATGGGGGTTGTATGACACGATTTGGTAGAGTGATCCGCGGGGCGTTGGTGCCGGCGGTGCTCGCGACGTCGGCGACGATGTCGGCAGGGGTGGCGCAGGCGCAGCAGGCGGCGGAACAGCCGCGCGCCTTTCATGTCGCCGCCGGGCCGCTGGCGCAGGCGATGCGCCGGTACGCCGAGCAGGCGGACGTGCAACTCTCCTATCCGGCCGAACTCGCGCGCGGCAAGCAGAGCGCCGGGGTGAGCGGCACGTTGCCGCGCGAGGAGGCGCTGGCGCGGCTGCTCGCGGGCACCGGCCTGCACGGCCGGCTCGAGGGCCGATCGCTGACATTGCTGCCTGACACGACGGCACAGGCGGATACTGACGGCGACCATGTCGCGCTCGCCACGCTCCACGTCGCCGGCGCACCGGACGATGCCGCCGGCCATGGTACCTCGGGGGCCCGGCGGGAGGAGGCGGACCGTCCGTTCCGTACCCCCGCCTCCGCCGCGTACGTCTCGCGGGACGATATCGAGCGTATCCCGCCGACCGCGCTCGGCGACATCCTCAAGACCGCGCCCGGCGTGATCTCCAGCGGCGCCAACATCGGCAACACGCTCGACATCAACATCCGCGGCCTGCAGGGCGCCAGCCGCGTCGCGATGCTGGTCGACGGCGCGCAATCGGCCAGCTCCGACTATCGCGGCTATACCGGCAGCAACAACCGGCTGTCGGTGGACCCGGAACTGATCGGCGGTATCGAGATCGACAAGGGGCCGACCGGCGGCGCGATGGGTGCTGGCTATACCGGCGGCGTGGTCAATGTCTCGACGCTGCGCGCCGACGATCTCGTGCCGGAAGGCCAGCATTATGCGCTGCGGCTGCGCGGGAGCATCGGCAGCAACACCGTGGCGCCGCCGCCAATCGGCGCAGCATGCGGCATCTTCGGCGAGAAGGATCAGACGTTCCTGCCGCGCTTCCGCGACAGCGACTGGCCGGCGTTCCGCAACCACTTCGGCAGCATCGCGCTCGGCATGCGGTCCGATCGCGTCGACATGGTCGTGGCGATCTCGCAGCGCGATCAGGGCAATTACTATTCCGGGCGCCAAGGCGAAGAGCGCGCCGGCGAATATGCGCTGGGCGAGGAGGTGCTCAACACCAGCCAGCACACCACCTCTGGCCTGATCAAGACGGTGCTGCACCTGGCGCCGGCACACAGCCTGGAGCTTGGCTATATCCGGTACGACAGCACGTACGGCGAATCCTGGGAAAGCGAACTCTTCTGGCGTTCGGGCAAGAACCAGAAGGCGGAGCAGATGGCCAAGACGGATACCTACACCGCCAAATACCATTTCAAGCCGTCCGGTCAGTCGCTGATCGATCTCACCGCGCAGGCGGCGGTGGTCGACAAGATCGAGACCAGCATCGCCTCTGACGGACCGTTCCACACCCGCAACACCGACGCCTCGATCGTCAACCGGTCCGTCGCCGAACTGCCGGGCGAGGCGGTGCTGACCACCAGCAACGGCGTGTCGATGTCGCTGGAGAGGGGGCGCGACGATGCCACCGAACCCGAGGAGCTGGTCAACCCCAACGGCGAGCGACGGATGACCAGCCTGTTCAGCGACACCAGCATCGCGGTCGCCGACTGGCTGAAGCTCGATGGTAGCGCCCGCTACCTCTATTATCATCTCCGCCGCGACCTTGCCGATGACGACCCCCGCGGCACCCCCGAGATGCGCGCCGTGCGCCGGATCGGCAGCGGCCACGGCACGACGCTGTCGGGCGCGATCACCCTGTCGCCGTTCCGCGGGATCGGCCTCTATGCCAGCTACGCCGAGGGCTTTCGCCCGGTCAGCCTGCGCGAATGGACGATGGGGATGGCAGGCCTGTATCTCGTCCCCAATCCGAACCTGCGGCCCGAACGCGCGCATAACGTCGAGATCGGCGTCAACGTCCTGCGCAACGGCCTGCTGTTCAGCGACGACCATCTGCGGCTGAAGGTGGCGCGGTTCGACAATCACAACACGGACTATGTCATCCGCACCGAGTGCAAGAAGCATGTCTGCACCGAGGGCGGCTACAAATGGTGGCGCACGCCGTACAATATCGATCACGCCGACTTCCGTGGCTATGAGGTGAGCGGCAGCTATGACACGGGGCGGCTCTTCGCCGAGGGCGCCTATACCCGCTACGATCATGTCGAATATTGCATGACGGAGGATCAGTGCGACGAGAAGCCGTTCGTCTCCGACTACCAACGCGTCTATGTCCCACCGCGCTATTCGGGCAGCGGCACGCTCGGCGTGCGCCTGTTCGACCGCGCGTTGACGCTCGGTGGCCGCGTCAACGTCTTCGGCGCACGCGTCACGACGGAGGCGGCGCGGACGTTCGACCGCGAGACGATCTGGGGCGCCTTCGTCCAGTTCCAGCCGTGGGCGACGACGCGGCTCGACCTCAGCGCGGAGAATATCGGCGACCGCTTCTACTATGACATCATGTCGACGACCTGGGTGCCCGCTTCGGGCCGGACGATCCGGCTGACGCTCACCCAGCGGTTGTGAGCGGGGCCGGCGAGGGGCGGGATCGCATGATCCCGTCCGCACCGTCACGCTACGGCGGCTGCCCCCGCTGCCGCCAGGCAGGGCGGCTGTGCACCGCGATGCTGCTGCTCGGCGTGGCGGTCGCGGTGCAGCTGCGGCTGCGCGAGCCCGACCCCGTCCGCACGCCGCCGCCGACGCTGATGCTGTTCAACATCGACGCGGCGCCACCGGCCTCTCCGCCGGTGCCCGTGCAGCCGAAGCAGGCCAAGCAGGTGACGCCACCGCATCCGGCGAGCCCGCCGGTGCGGCCGGTGGTCGCGACGTCCCTGGACGCGCCGGTGCCGGTCGTCCGCACCGTCGTGCCGGTCGCCGCCGCGATCGAGCGTGCACCGCCGACGCCGCCGTCGCCGCAACCCGCGCCGCCACCCGCCGCGCCGCCGGTCCCCGATGCGCCGCCGGCACCCGCTGCGGCGGGATCGAGCGCGACGAGCTGGGAGGGGCAGGTGCTCGCCCGCCTCGCCAAGGTGAAGGCCTATCCCGAAGCCGCCCGCCGCGCGGGGATCGAGGGCATCGTGCTGGTCCGCTTCACCGTGGTGCGCGACGGCGCGCTGCTCGGCGTCGCGCTCGCCGCCTCGTCCGGTTCGCCGATGCTCGACCATGCCGCGACCGCCGCCGTCACCCGCGCTGCGCCGTTTCCCCCGATCCCGCCGGCACGACCGGACCGGATCGAGCTGACCGTGCCGGTCAGTTTCTCGCTGTCGTCGGTGCGCAGCTAGGCGGGACATTCAAGCATAAGAGGAAACGCCTGTCTCGCCAGATCAGTCCTATCGCATAGGCACATTCGCTTGGGTCCGCCGCCTTCCAATCCCACCCCGTCACCCCGGACTCGTTCCGGGGTCCACTCTGCGGCGAGAAGAAAGGCGTGGTGCGACACCGTTCTCTCGCGGCCCGGTGGACCCCGGAACGAGTCCAGGGTGACGGGTTAGAGGAGGATGCCGATCGAACCTCACCACCGCAATTGTAGGCGGCTGCCCCCCCAAGCCGGGGAGAGGAAGTGTCATACTCCACCAGCTGAACGGCGATCCGGCCTAGGCCTTGGCGCGGAGCAGTGCCGCGCCGAAGCCGACGAAGATGAGGCCGGTGACGCGGTTGAACGCGCGCTTCACCGACGGGCGGGCGAGATGCGCCGACAGCGACCGTCCGCCCATCGCATAGACGCCGTACCAGAAGCACTCGAGCGCCGCGAAGGTCGCGACCAGGATCGCGAACTGCGGTGCCTGCGGCTGCGCGGGATTGACGAATTGCGGCAGGAAGGCGGCGGCGAACAGCAGCAGCTTGGGGTTGCTGATGCCGATCGCGAAGCCGCCGCGGAACAGCGCCGCGAGCGACACCGTGCGCGGCAGCGCGCCCGTCCCGACGTCGATCGGGGCGACATCGGCGCGCCAGGCCTTGATGCCGAGGAAGATCAGATAGGCGACGCCGGCATAGCGCAGCACCTCGAACGCGCCCGGCAGCGCGAGCAGCAAGGTCGTCAGCCCGGCGGCCGAGGCGGCAAGCACCAGCACCAGCGCGGTCAGGCAACCCGCCATCGCGGCGACGCTGCGCTTCGGCCCCAGCTCGACGCTGCGCGACAGGATGTGCAGCATGTTCGGTCCCGGCGTGCCGCACAGCAGGAACACCGCGCCGACGAACAGCCACCAGCCATGAAGCGTCACGTCATCCTCCTCGTCCGGACCCCGCGCCGCGGGTGCGGCCGCTCTGCCCCGGCGCGGCGGCGGAGGCAATGGGCCGCCCGGCTGGACGCCGCCGTCCCGTGGACCTAGGCGCGGCGCTACCGGCAACAGGGGTTTGCACCATGGCATTGCCCAATCGGGCCGATCTGGCCGACTTCACCTATGTCCTCGCGATCGCGCGACATCGCAGCTTCCGCCGTGCCGGACTCGAGCTCGGCGTCAGCGCCTCGGCGCTCAGCCACGCGCTCAAGGCGCTGGAGACGCGGCTCGGCGTGCGGCTGTTCAACCGCACCGCGCGCTCGGTGACGCCGACCGCCGCCGGCGACCAGTTGCTCGCCGCCATCGATGCGCCGTTCGCCGCGATCGGCGAGGCGGTCGAACAGCTCAACCGCTTCCGCGACGCACCCGCCGGCCACATCCGGCTGAACGTCGTCGCCGATGCCGCGCCGCTGCTGCTCGGCCCGGTGATGCCGGTGTTCATGGACCGCTATCCCGACGTGCACGTCGATATCGTCGCCAGCAACCGCATGGTCGATGTCGTCGCCGAGGGGTTCGACGCCGGCATCCGCTACGGCGGCACCGTGCCGGAGGATATGATCGCGCAGCGGCTGTCGCCGGACCTGCGCTGGGTGGTCGCGGCGTCCCCGGCCTATCTCGACCGGTTCGGCACGCCGCAGCGGCCCGAGGATCTCGTGCGGCATCGCTGCATCGGCATCCGGCTGGGCGACGACCGCATCTACCGCTGGGAGTTCGACGGCCCCGACGGCGAGACCGCGATCACCGTCGACAGCCAGATCATCGCCAACGAGACCGCGAGCATGACCGCGATGGCGGTGCACGGCGCCGGGCTCGTCTATGGCACCGAGCCGATCTTCGCGCCCCATCTGGCGAGCGGCGCGCTGCGGCTGGTGCTGACCGACCATGCCGTCGCCGGCCCCGGCTTCTGCCTCTATCATCCCGGCCGCCGCCAGATGCCGACCGGGCTGCGCCTGCTCGTCGACCTGATCCGCGAGCTGCGCCCGCTCGGCGACTGGCAGCATGGATGAAGCCGGCTCATCGTTCCATGTACCGGCGCGGCGGTGCCGTCGGCCCGGCGCGGACCCTATCTTCCGCACGACGCGCCCAAGCGGCGCTTGCAGATCAGGGGACCAACCGATGACCGTCAAAGCCTATGGCGCCACTGCCGGCGACAAGCCGCTCGCACCGCTCGCGATCGAGCGCCGTACGCCCGGCGCGCACGACGTGCAGATCGACATCGCCTATTGCGGCGTCTGCCATTCCGATTTGCATCAGGTCCGCGGGGAATGGGCCGGGACCATCTACCCCTGCGTTCCGGGGCACGAGATCGTCGGCCGGGTGAGCGCGGTCGGGGCCGAGGTCGGCAAGTTCGCCGTCGGCGATCTGGTCGGCGTCGGCTGCATGGTCGACAGTTGCCAGCATTGCCCGTCCTGCGCCGAGGGGCTCGAGCAATATTGCGAGAACGGCTTCGTCGGCACCTATAACGGCCCGACCCCCGACGCGCCCGGTCACACGCTCGGCGGCTATGCCGAGACGATCGTCGTCGACGACAAGTTCGTGCTGCGCATCAACCATCCCGAGGAGCAGCTCGCCGCGGTCGCGCCGCTGCTGTGCGCCGGCATCACCACCTATTCGCCGCTGCGCCATTGGAACGTCGGGCCGGGCAAGAAGGTCGGCATCGTCGGGATCGGCGGCCTCGGCCATATGGGCGTCAAGCTCGCGCATGCGATGGGCGCGCACGTCGTCGCCTTCACGACCTCGGAGGGCAAGCGCGAGGCCGCCCGCGCGCTCGGCGCCGACGAGGTGATCAACTCGCGCAACGCGGAAGAGGTGGCGGCGCACGCCAACAGCTTCGACTTCATCCTCGACACCGTCGCCGCGAGCCACGATCTCGACATGCTCACCAATCTGCTGAAGCGCGACGGCACGCTGACGCTGGTCGGCGTGCCAGAGCATCCGCATCCCTCGCCGTCGGTCGGCCCGCTGGTGTTCAAGCGCCGCGCGATCGCCGGTTCGCTGATCGGCGGGATCGCCGAGACGCAGGAAATGCTCGACTTCTGCGCCGAGAAGGGCGTCGTCGCGGATTTCGAGATGATCCGCATCGACCAGATCAACGACGCCTATGACCGGATGCAGCGCAGCGACGTGAAATACCGGTTCGTGATCGACAATGCGACGCTGAACGGCTGAGCCGCGGCGGCGGGCAGAGGCGAGGGGCGATGCCGCTCGTCTCCTCGCCCGCCGATGCGCGTGGGCCTACAGCGTCCAGTCCATCTGCAACCACATTTTGCGCGTGTCGGTCGCGAACCGGTCGGCGCGGTAGTCGGCGTAGCGGATGCTGGCGACCGTCCGCCCGATCTTCGCCTGCGCCAACAGGTCGATCTCGTTGCCGTAATGCCGCACCAGCCGGTCGCTCTCGAAACGGTGGTACACCGCCTGCAGGCTCACCGCCTTCAGCGCGCCGAGCTGCTTCCAGCCCCAGCCGGCGCTGCCGTAGAGATCGCGGATGCCGTCGGGCGGCGTGGTGGTGAGCTTGTCGGCCCAGCCCTGGAATTTGAAGATCGAGGCGAGCGGTGTCTGGAAGCTCGCCAGCGTCGCGCCGCGGCTGCGCCCGGTCCCGGCGCCCAGCACCTCATAGCCCGCGCCGAGCTTCGGTCCGGCCAGGTCGAGCCCGACATCCGCCAGCCAGTAATCGGCGGCATAATCGTTGGGATTGCGATGATAGTCGGACTGGCGCGCATGGCTCGCCGTCCACGCCAGCGTCGCCTTGCCGAAGCCGTGCGACCCCGCCAGCCGCGCGCCATAGGTCTGGCTCGACAGCCGGTAGCCCTGGACGACCGCCTCGTCCTGATCGACCAGATAGGCATAGCCGCTCAGCGTCCCCACCGGCGTCGCCACGCCCAGCGTCGCAAACACATTGTCGCCGCTGACCGCCTGCTGCCGCGCGCCGGCGCCGTCGATGCCCCACACCGTCCGCACCCCCCAGGCATAGGTGACGTCGGCCTTGACCCCCTTGATCGGCGTCAGCTCGGTGCGCACCGCGTCGAACGTCTGGCCGTTGTTGCGGATCGCCGCCGCGCCGACGAAGCGTTCGTCGTCGAGCTGGATGCGCTGGCGCCCGGCGGTCACGGTCAGCGCGCTGCTGCGATATTGCAGCTGCGCACGGTAGAGCGCGATGCTCTGGGGATCGCTGATCTGCGGGCGCAGCGCCGCCGACCCGGCGAGCCCGTCATAATAATCGCCGACGATCGCCAGATTGCCCTGCGCCTCGGCCAGCGCGGTCCAATGGCCTTCGCTCGCCTGGAGCCCGGCGCGGACGCGGGCGGTGACCGCGTCGGACCGGTCGGGCAGGCCGTCCTGCGCGACATGCTCGTGGCGCAGCCGCGCCTCGACCAGCGGCGTCAGCGTCTGTGCCGCGGCCGGCCCGGCCGTCGCCGCGACGACCGGCAGCAGCGACAGGAAAGAGATTGCGCGCATCGTTCGTCCGACACCCCCGTTCGGCCACGCCCCCCGCGCGCCTTCGCTCTATCCTAGCCACGTGCGCGCGCCCGCGGCCAGAGCGCCCGCGTGAAAAAATGCGGCGGGAAGGGCGCTTGCGCTTCGTTCGTCCCGCGGCACGCCTCGCCACAGCCTCACCCCCGGCAAAGTTTTTCTTCGCCCGTAACCATAGACGGGATCGGCTATGCTGCACTGCACGCGCCAGAGCGCACCGATACAAGGGGTTGACCGTGACGATTATCAGCGAACTTCTGCTCGCGGCGAGTTCCGCCGCGCTCGCGACGCAGGCCGCGCCCGCGCCGGCGCAGCAGGACCAGCCCCCCGCCGTCACCGAGCCGGCGCAGGTCGCGCCCGTCGCCGATGCCGCAACCCAATCCAATGAGGGCGACGACATCATCGTCACCGGCACCCGCACCGCCGGCCGCACCCGCCTCGACAGCATCGCGCCGGTCGACGTGCTGAGCGGCGCCAGCCTGCAGCGGCAGGGGACGACGGAGGTCGCCGCGGCGCTCGCCAATGTCGCGCCGTCGATCAACTTCCCGCGCGCGGCGGCGACCGATGCCACCGACGCGGTCCGCCCGGCGACGCTGCGCGGCCTGTCGCCTGACCAGACGCTGGTGCTGATCAACGGCGTGCGCGGTCATGCCTCCGCCTCGCTCAACACCAACGGCTCGGTCGGCCGCGGTTCGGCGGCGGTCGATCTCAACACGATTCCCGTCGCCGCGCTCGACCGGGTCGAGGTGCTGCGCGACGGCGCGTCGGCGCAATATGGCTCCGATGCGATCGCCGGCGTCGTCAATCTGCGGCTGCGTGAGGCGCGCAGCGGCGGCGGCGCCTCGGTCACCTACGGCTTCTACGATACGCAGGTCGATACCGCGCGCGGCAGCCGCCATGTCACCGGCGAGAACAACGTCACCGCCTCGGCGTGGCAGGGCATCGGCTTCGGCAGCGACGGCTTCCTGACCGTGACCGGCGAATATAACCGGCGCCAGCCGACCAACCGCGCCGATTTCGATCCGCGCGTCACCCCGACGCGGGTGACCGGCCGGTTCGGCGATCCGGCGCTGGAGCAATATACCGTCTTCGCCAATGCCGGCACCTCGCTCACCGACAGCTGGAACCTGTACGGCTGGGTCGGCTATCAGGACCGCAACGTCGAGGGCACGGCCTTCCCGCGCCTGCCCGGCGTCACCACCGGCTACAATGTGGGGACGCTGTATCCCAACGGCTTCCTGCCGATCATCAACACCAAGTCGGTCGACCTCAACTCGGCGCTCGGCCTGCGTGGCGACGTGGCGGGGTGGAACGTCGACTTCAACGTCAGCTATGGCCGCAACCGGCTGGCGTTCCGGACGCGCAACAGCGCCAATTTCGCCGCGGGCAATGCCTCTCAAACATCCTTCTTCGACGGCCGGCTGATCTACGACCAATGGGTCGCCGGGCTCGACGTCACCCGCCGGTTCGACGTGTTCCAGTCGCTCAATGTCGCCTTCGGTGTCGAGGGCCGGCGCGAAGGCTATAAGATCGAGGCGGGCGAGCCCGCCGGCCAGCCGGTGTCCCGCGTCTCGGCCGGTGCGCAGGGCTTCCCGGCGCTGACGTCGGCCAACGCACTGGAGCGTTCGCGCCGCAACGGCAGCGCCTATCTCGACCTCGAAGCGCAGCTCACCGACGCATTGCTGTTCGGCATCGCCGGCCGGTTCGAGGATTATTCGGACTTCGGCTCGACTGCCAACGGCAAGGCGTCGTTGCGCTACGACGTGGCCAAGTGGCTGGCGCTGCGCGGCACGGTATCGACCGGCTTCCGCGCACCCTCGCTCCAGCAGCAATATTTCACCTCGACCGCGTCGGTGGTGCAGAACGGCATCCCGTTCCTGACCGCCACCACCCCGTCGACCAGCGGCCTCGGCAGTGCGCTGGGCGGCGTTCCGCTCGATCCGGAGAAGTCGACCAACTTCTCGGCGGGCACGGTGATCCGCTTCGGCGGGTTCGACCTGTCGATCGACGGTTATTATATCAAGCTGCGTGACCAGTTGGCGCTGTCGGAGAACATCAACGCCGCGTTCAGCCCGGCCGTCGCCTCGCTGCTTGATCCCTATGGCGTCACCGCCGCGCGCTTCTTCATCAACGGCCTGCGCTCGAACACGCAGGGCATCGATGCCGTCGCCCATTACCGGCTGCGCACCGCGGGGGCAGGGGCGTTCGACTTCACGCTCGCCGGCAACGTCAACAAGGTCGAGATCACCGACGTGCCGACCTCGACCGCGACGCTCAACCCGGCGCCGACGCTGTTCGCGCGCAGCCGCGTGCTGACCGTCGAGCAGGGGACGCCCGGCGAGAAGCTGACGGGCACGATTGACTGGTCGCTCGACCAGCTCGGCGCGCTGGCGCGCGTGACCTATTATGGTGACGTCAACCAGCCCGGCAGCACGCCCGCCGACGACGTGCGCACCGGCCGCCACGCGATCACCGACCTCGAATTCCGCTATTCGGCGCCGCGGGGCGCGCAATTCGCGCTGGGCGTCAGCAACCTCTTCGACGTCTACCCCGATCGCACCATCCCGCGGAACAACACCACGGGGGTGATCGGCTTCCCCTATTACTCGCCGTTCGGCTTCAACGGCCGCTATCTCTACGCCCGCGCCGGCCTGAACTGGTAAGGGACGGGCGCGCCCGCTTCCGTCATCCCGGTGCGGGCGCGACCTCTGAAAAACGCCCCCGTCATGCCGGACGTGTTCCGGCATCCACCGTTCCGCAGAGGCGGAAGCTGTTGATCTCGCGACGCGGCGGGCCCCGGACCACGTCCGGGGTGACGATGCGTTCCGGGCAACATCGAGGCTTTCGCGGAGGTCTCGTGCAGGCGGGGGTGGCGGGAGCTTCGTAACCCTTCGCCATCCGGGGGCGCAGGCGGCCTAGGCCGGATCGACATTCAGGCCAATTCCTCTCCCGCCAGCGGGAGGGCGGTCGCCTGTGGCTCCGGTAATGAGGTTCGTGTCGGCATCCTCCTGGTATCCGTCACCCCGGACCCGTTCCGGGGTCCACCACGACACAAAAGATTGGAACACGTCCGGGGTGACGGGGTGGGATAAGAGGCGGCGGACTCAAGCGAACGTCCACACGATAGCCTTGCCCTGCCGGGGCAGGCGTTATCTCGGAAGCCTGAATGTCGATCCCGCCTAGAGTCCCTCGCCGCCGACCCATTGCGCATGCGCCAGCCGCCGGGCGAGCGTCCAGTTCTGCTGGCGGATATCCGGCACCGCGACGACTTCCCACAATCCGCCGCGAGTCATCGGCCCGATGCAGAACAGCTGCGGGTCGGCGCGGCCGTCGCTGCCGATCACCTGCGACTGCGCGTCGACGTCGAGGCCGATCCGCAGCGGGTCGGGCCGGATCAGTCCCTTGGCCAGCAGGTTGCGCAACAGCGGCTCGCCGGAGCGCATCAGATCGCCCTGCGGCCCGGTGCAATTGACGATCCGCGCCACCCGCGTCTCCACCTGTGCCTCCGACCCGCGCGGTCGCCAGCACAGCCGCGCGCCGCTGCCGTCCGCGGTCGCCGACACCAGCTTGCCCGCGGCGAAGGACAGTCGTCCCGCGGCGCACAGCGCGTCGATCCGCGCCGCCACCGACGGCGCGAGCCGGTGCCGGTGCACGTCCCAATAGGGGCGCAGATGGCGCAGGAAGCGGGCGCGCATCGTCGCATCCGCCGCACCCCACATCATCTGCGTGATCGGCCGCAACTCGTCGACCGCGGCGCGCCAGCCGACCGCCGCGGCGCGCTGGCGCACGTGGCGCACCAGCCGCGACAGCGTCCCCGCCGGCCGCTCGCGCAGCCCCGGCTGCGGCGGGGTGTCGGCATGCGGCCGCGGCACCAGCCCGCGCCGCGAGATCGCGGCGATCCGCCCGCCGAAGCCGGCGGCGTCGAGCAGCAGCGCCGCGTCGACCGCGGTCAGCCCGGTGCCGACCAGCACCACCGTGTCGTCGGGTCGCAGCCCTTCGGCGATGTCGCCCGCCCACGGATCGGCGCGATAGCAGCCCGTCGGCAGCGCCGCCGGATCGAGTCCCGGCGGCGTATGCGGCGGCAGGTTGCCGATCGCCAGCACCGCCACGTCCGCCGCGATCGTCCCGCCGTCGGCAAGCGACAGCGTCACGCCGCCGTCGGTCTTCGCCAGCGCCGCGACGGCGCCGTCGATCATGGTGATCCGCCCCGGATGCGCCGCCACCGCGGCATCGAGCATCTCGCGCAGGTAGGCGCCATAGGTGCGGCGCGAGACGAAGGTCTTGGCGTCGCCAAGCCCCTGCGCCTCCAGCCAGCGGACGAAATGACCGGGATCGTCGGGCAGCGCGCTCATATTGCCCGCGCGCACGTTGAGCAGATGCTCCTCGTGCGCCGCGCTATAGGCGACGCCGCGCGCCATCTGTGTCGGCCGCCGCTCGATCAGCGTCGCGCGCGGCCCGTCGTGGCGCATCAGGTTGATCGCCAGCAGCGTCCCCGAAAAGCCGCCGCCGATGATCGCGACATGATCGCCGGCTTGGATCGCGTCGGTCGTCGCTGTCACTGGCCTGTCTCCTGCAAGCCCGCCCCCTAATCGCTGGCCGCGCGGCGGGCAACGGGGCAGCGGTGGACATCGGCGGGGGCGGTGGCCATGGTGGAGCGGCACGCGGATGCGGTACGGAGCGGGATCGGACGGATGGCGACCACGGATGACGAGGGTTCGGCGAGCGCAGGCGGCGCGGCCCAGCGTCGCGCCGGCCGGCCGAGCCGCAAGGAAGCGCAGGCGATCGAGGCGCTGATCCTCGACGGTACGATCGATGCGATGCGCGACGCGCGCTATGCGACGCTGTCGATCGACGCGCTCGCCCAGGATATCGGCGTCACCAAGCAGACGATCTATCGCCGCTTCCCGAGCAAGGACGCGCTGATCGACGCGGCGATCCGCCACAAGATGGACCAGCTCCACGCCTTCGCCCGCGATACCGCCGACAGCGTCACCGAACCGATCGCGAGTCTGCGCACCTTCGCCCGCCACATGTTCGACATGATGCTCAAGCCCGAGAACGTCGGGCTGGCGATCTTCATCGATCATGCCTCCCTTACCGACCCCGCCTTCGCCCGCCGCCGCCAGAACTGGCACGTCATGCTGATGGCGCCGATGAAGAATGCGATCGCCACTGCCCAGGCGCAGGGGCTGCTCGAGGCAGGGGATGTTGAAGGGATGGCGAACATGCTGTTCGACCTGCTCGCCGGGCCGGTGAACCGCATGCGCTACAGCCTCGCTCCCGATGTCGCGCTGGAGGGGCTGTGCGAGGATCATGCCTTCGCGGCGCGGTTCGACACCTTCCTGCGACTGTACGCGCCGGTGTTGCCGACATGCTGCACCGCAAAATAAAAAGGAACCGACCAGTATTGTAATCGTTCGATACCTGCCTCTATGGGCTCGCGACGCCCGCGCCGACGCCATCCGTCCCCGCGCCCGTCCAGTCTGTCTCGTGTCGAGTGATGAACCGATGACCACCGCCGCCCTGCCGTCCGACGTGCTTACCGAACGCGGCTTCGTCGCCGCGATCGAAGCGGTGCTCCCGTCGCTGCGACGCTATGCGCGTCAGCTCAGCCGTGACCAGGGCGACGGCGACGATCTCGTGCAGGAAACGATGGCGCGCGCATGGGCCGCCCGCACCCGATTTCAGCCCGGTACCAATTTTCGCGCCTGGCTGTTCCGCATCCTGCGTAACCTCTTCCTAACCAACCGCCGCCGCGACGGCCGCAGCGTGTCTTGGAATCCTGATATCGACGACGACCGGCTGGTGACGCCCGCCGATCAGGAATCGGGTGTCATGCTCGCCGACCTCGACGCGGCGCTCGACAGCATCACGCCGGGCCAGGCCGAGGCGCTCGTCCTCGTCACGCAGGAGGGCCTGTCCTATGAGGAAGCCGCCGTGCGTCTCGGCGTGCCGATGGGCACGGTGCGCAGCCGCGTCTTCCGGGCCCGCGCCGCGGTGATCGATCGTCTCGCCGGCACCACCCCGGTCCCGGCGATGCTCCCGCCGCCGCCCGCTGCAATGGGCGAGGGCTATCGTCGCTGGAAGCACGCCGGCACCGGCATGATCGGCTAAGCCACGCGCGGCTGGCTGGCGGCTCAGCTCGCCGGCGTGTCGCCGAGCTGCGGCGGCAGCGTCACCCATTCCACCCGCTGCGGCACGGTGCCCAGCTCGATCCCCTCGTCGCGCATCCGCCGCAGCAGCGTCAGCAGCACGTTGCTGCGCGCCTCGCCGGTGCTGCGCGGGCTGGCGACATGCGCAAGGCAGTTGAACAGGATGCGGCCGTCGCCGATGCCGTCGATCAGCACCGCCGGCGCCGGCGCGTCGAGCACCATCTCCTCGGCCGCGAACGTCTCCAGCACGATCGCGCGCACCCGATCGGCATCGCTGCTGATCGGCACCGAGAAGTGGATCTGGATGCGCCCCATCGGCCCGGCCAGCGTCTTGTTGAGCACCGACTTGGTGATCAGCTCGGAATTCGGCACGATCAGCGTCGAATGGTCCGCCAATTCGATCTCCGTCGAGCGCACGCTGATCCGCTTGACGTCGCCCTCGTCGGTGCCGACGCGGATGAGGTCGCCGATCTTGATCGGCCGCTCGGCGAGCAGGATCAGCCCCGACACGAAGTTCGACGTGATCGCCTGCAGGCCGAACCCGATGCCGACCGACAGCGCCGACAGCAGCAGCGCGATCCGCTCCATCCCGATGCCGAGCGAGGCGAGCGACCACACCACCGCCAGCGCGATCGCCAGATAGCGCGCGACCAGCCGGATCGAATTGCGTACGCTGCTGTCGAGGTCGGTGCTCGGCAGATAGCGATGGTCGAGCCAGCCGGTGAACTGCCGCACCAGGAACAGCCCCAGCGCGAGCACCGCGACGAAGCGGATGATCGTTCCCGGCGAGATCGCGATGCCGCCGACCTCGACACCGCGCGCGAGCCCGCTGACCCGGTCGAGGAACGAGCCGAAGCCGGCACCGAACGGATAGAGCAGCAGCCCCAGCGCCACCACGATCACCGCCAGCCGCAATATCGCCGACAGCAGCACGCCGAATTGGTCGACCGCGCTGCCGCTGATCCCCATGCCGTGGCGCAGCGTCAGGCCGATGCGGCTGTCGCGCTGGAACAGGCTGGTCGCGACATCGTCGATCACCACCATCAGCAGATAGGTGCTGACGCCGAGCAGCGTCGCCCACAGCACCGCCTGCACAACGGTGATCGCCAGCCCGATATAGCCGATCAGCAGCGCCAGGGCTGCGCCCGCGACCACCAGCCAGAGCGCCAGCGTGATCGCGCCGACGCCGGCGCTCGCCGCGGCCTCCGCCTCGCTTTCGCCATCCGCGGCCTCCGCTGCGCGCAGCCGGCCGATGATGATCAGCGTGCTCGCGATCAGCACCAGATGAACGATCACCTCGACCACCTGCGTGCCGAGCAGCGCGGTCGGGCTCATCCCGGCGGTGCGGTTGACGGAATCGACGAGGATGACGACGAAGGTCAGCGTCGCGAACGCCCAGGCGACGGGCCGCAGCGCCGTCGCTGCCGCATCGGTCAGCGTCACCACCCGCCACGACGGCTGCCGCGCCATCAGGAAGGCGGCGCCGACCGCGGCGGTGAGCCCGCTGAACGCCGCCGCGATCACCAGCGCATCGGCGAGCGCGTTCCACGACGGTGCGAGCAGCGACGACCAGCGCAATCCCTGGACGAACAGGAAGGCGGCGGCCATCGGCATCGTCGTGCCGACCAGCACCCGCCACAAGGCGTTGGCCGAGCGCCGCACGCGATGCCCCGGCGCATCGGCGATCAGGTAACGCTGGCCGATACGGCGGAGGAATTGCCGCACCGGGATCAGCATCACCAGCGCAAGGAGGCTGCCGAGCAGCGCACCGAGCGGGAAGCCGCTGCGCAGCCCGCTGTCGATCTGGTTCCATTCGCGGCCGAGGAAGGTCGACAGGCGGCGCGTGTCGCGCGGCAACGCCGCGAAGATGTCGCCCCAGAAATGCGGCGACAGTGGGGAGGGCGCGCGCACCGCGATCCGCTGGTTGATCTCCTCGGCCTGGGTCTCGTCGATCTCGGTGACGAGCTGTCCGGCCTCGACCGCGACGAGCTGGCCACGCTTGACCTTCGAATCGAGCGAGCTGCGCGCCTGGGCGAGCGCGCGGCGCTCGGCCCGGATATCGGGCGCCTCGACCACGCCGGGGGCGGGGGCACCGAGGCCGGCGATCCGCGCATCGACCAGCGCCAATTGGGACCGCAACTGTTCGGCGGCATCGCGCGCATCGCTTTGCGCGCTGAGCGCCTGATCGCGCAGCTGGGCACGCGTCTCGCGATCGACCTTGCCGTCGAGCGCCTTGTCGACGCCATCGAGCGCCGCCTCGGCAGCGGCGAGCTGCTTGCTGGCGGCCTCTACCGGCGAGGTCTGGGCACCGGCGGGCGCCGTGATTGCGCAGGCGATCAGCACCATCAGCACCACCCACCATCGCCGCGCAGCTGCCACCATGCCATCGCTCCCGTCCGAACCTGCCCGGCTGGTTAGGGACAGTTGCCCGACAAAGCGAGTATCCTCGCGTGACAGCGAGGGGCGGGGCGCATGCGATTGGCCGCGCGGAACGAGGCGAGCCGCTACTCCGCGTCGTACTCGCCAAGCCGGGCTCCATTCCCGGCGAAGGCCGAAGCCGATAGTAACGAAGCATGAGCAAGGCGCACATCGCGCGCGGCATCGGAAGGCAGTGCCGAGCGCGGCAAAAACCCTCAGCGATTGCTATCAGGCCTGCCTTCCCCACGGCAAGCTCAAGCGCCTCGCGATCGTCGGCGTCATCACCACCTTCGCGGACGCGTCGATATCGCGTAAGGGGCCTCCCTCGCCGGCGCGCGAGACCAGGGGGGCATCACGAATGGCGAGACCGCAACGCGACCTGACCTCGGGCCCGATCGGCAAGACGCTGCTGCTGTTCGCGCTGCCCACGCTGGGATCGAGCGTGCTCCAGTCGATCAACGGCTCGATCAATGCGATCTGGATCGGCCAGTTGCTTGGCGAACGCGCGCTCGCCGCCACGACCAACGCTGGCCTCGTCATGTTCCTGCTGGTGTCGGCGGTGTTCGGCTTCGGCATGGCGGCGACGATCCTGATCGGCCAGGCGATGGGTCGGCGCGATATCGACGCGGTCCGGCGCGTCGTCGGCACCGCGCACGGACTGTTCGCGATCCTGTCGCTGCTCGTCGTCGCGGTCGGCTGGCTGGCCGCTCCGGCGATCCTCACCGCGCTGCGTACGCCGGCGGACGCCTATCCGTTGGCGCTTGCCTATCTGCGCGTCATCTTCGTCGCCATGCCGACCAGCTTCCTGGCGGTGCTGCTCAGCATGGTGCTGCGCGGCGCGGGCGATTCGGTGACCCCGCTCAAGTTCATGGCGCTGGGGTCGGTGATCGACGTGCTGCTCAACCCGGTGCTGATCCGCGGCATGGGGCCGGTCCCGGCGCTCGGCATCGCCGGCTCGGCGACCGCGACCTTCATCGCCAACACGGTCTCGTTCGCCGGGCTGCTCGCCTATGTCTACCGGCGCGACCTCGTCGTGCGACTGCGCGGCGCCGAGTGGCGCTATCTCGTTCCCGATCCTGCGCTGCTGCGGCCGATCGTCGCCAAGGGCGTGCCGATGGGTTTGCAGATGCTGGTTGCGACCGGCTCGGCGCTGGCGATGATCGGGCTGGTCAACGGCTATGGCACCACGACCACTGCCGCTTATGGCGCGGCGAGCCAGTTGTGGACCTATATCCAGATGCCGGCGATGTCGGTCGGTGCGGCGGTGAGCGCGATGGTCGCGCAGAATATCGGTGCCGGGCGTTGGGATCGCGTTGCGCGGATCACGCGATCGGGGCTGCTGCTCAACCTCGCGATGACGGCGGCCTTGATCGTCGCGGTGGCGGTGCTCGACCGCGCTGCGTTGGGATTGTTCCTCGGCAGCGATGCCGGCTCGATCGATCTCGCGGCGCATATCAACATCATCGGCTCGGCGAGCTTCCTGCTGTTCGGCGTGTCGATGGTGCTCTCGGCGACGGTGCGCGCCAACGGCGCGGTGGTCGGGCCGCTGCTGATCCTCGCGGTGGCGCTGTTCCCGATCCGGCTCGGCCTCGCCTATGCCTTGCAGCCGAGCTGGGGCGCCGATGCGATCTGGTGGAGCTTCCCGGCAGGATCGGCAGCGTCGATGGTGATGACGATCGCTTATTATCGCTACGGCAACTGGCGCAAAGGCGAGTTGATGCCGGTTACCGAGGGCGAGGAGCACGCCAAGGCTGCCACCGAACCGACCGCCAAGCAGATGCCGGTGGGATGATTCTCGCGAAGACGCGACGCGGAAGGAATTGCGCGCAGAGGCGCAGAGGACGCGGAGGGCTTAGGTAGCAATCGCTCGCTTTAGCCTCCCCGTTTAATTCTGGTCATCCACGGGGAACTCCATTGCACGATAAGCGAATCCCTTTGCGTACTTTTGCCTGCCCGTAAAAAGCTTTTGCTTCTTCGCGTGAACTCAGCCCGCCGCCGCAGCCGGCACCATCACCTCGATCACGCCCGGCGCCACCTGTGCCGTGACCGGCGTATACGCCAGCACCTCGCCGTCGATCGAGATCGGTAGCGACGGCTTGGTCTCGATGCGCAGCGACTTGCCCGAGAAGGTCACCGTATCCTGATGGCGCGATTCGTGGCCGAAGAAGCTCGCCGCCCAATTCTTCACCAGCGTCCGTTTGTAGCGGCCGGTCACCGCCTGGACGACGATCTCGCCCGAGTTGATCGAGGCTTCGTCGACCAGCCAAGTGCCGCCATGATACGGGCCGTTGGAGATACGCACCTCGACGACGCGCATCGTCTTGGCCTCGGTGCCGTCGTCCACCGTCAGGATGAACGGCTTGAAGCGCGCGAACTGCCAGCTTGCCCAGCCGAGATAGCCGATGCGGCCCAGGACCTTCTTCAACCCGTGCGGCACGGTCTCGGCGATCTGCGGGCTGATCCCCATCGCCGCGCAATTGGCGAAATAGTCGCCGTCGATCTTGCCGAGGTCGATGCGCTTGGGAACACCGGTCCGGATCGCCTCGATCGCGCCCTCGATATCGAGCGGCAGGCCGAGCGTGCGCGCGAAGCTGTTCGCGGTGCCGAGCGGCAGCACGCCGAGCACGACGTTCTGGCCGACGAGCAGGTCGACCAGGCCGCTGATCGTGCCGTCGCCGCCGCCCAGGATGACGAGCTGCGGCTTCTTGGCAAGCGCGTTGCGGACCGTTTCGACCAGGTCATCGGGATTCTCCACGGCATGGGCGTCCACCGGATAGGGAAGGCCGCTCAACGCCTTGCATGCTCTTTCGAACAAGGCTTGGCCCCGGCGCGACTTGGCGTTGACGATCAGCGCGGCAGACGTGAACTGGGTCATGAGGTTCCGATCGGTTACGGGTGCGCAACGCTTGGCAAGCGCGCCGCGATCCCTCAAAGCCGCCTTACCTCGTCAAACAGGATGCGTCATGACTGCTGCCTATCCCGCGCTTCGTCTGCGCCGTACCCGTGCAAGCGGTTGGAGCCGCCGTCTTCATGCCGAGACCGTGTTGACCCCGGCCGACCTGATCTGGCCGATGTTCATCGTCGAGGGCGAGGACGTCGAGCAGCCGATCGAGAGTTTGCCGGGCGTGTCGCGCTGGTCGGTCGATGGCATCGTCGCGCGGGCGAAGGAGGCGCACGGCCTCGGCATCCCCTGCGTGGCGCTGTTCCCGTTCACGCCCGCGCACCTCAAGACCGACGACGGGCGCGAGGCGCTCAACCCCGACAATCTGATGTGCCGGGCGATTCGTGCGATCAAGGATGCGGTGCCGGAGGTCGGCGTGCTGACCGATGTCGCGCTCGATCCCTATACCAGCCACGGCCACGACGGGCTGGTCGATGCGGCGGGCTATGTCGTCAACGACTCGACCGCCGACCTGTTGATCCAGCAGGCGCTCAACCAGGCGCGCGCCGGCGCCGACATCATCGCGCCGTCCGACATGATGGACGGCCGCATCGGCATGATCCGCAGCGCGCTGGAAGGCGAGGGCGCGCATAACGTCCAGATCATGAGCTATGCCGCGAAATACGCCAGCGGCTTCTACGGCCCGTTTCGCGACGCGGTCGGCAGTCGCGGGCTGCTGAAGGGCGACAAGAAGACCTATCAGATGGATGCCTCCAACGCCGAGGAGGCGCTCCGCGAGGTCGCGCTCGATCTCGCCGAGGGCGCGGACAGCGTGATGGTCAAGCCGGGATTGCCGTATCTCGACATCATCGTGCGGGTGAAGACGCGCTTCGAGGTGCCGGTGTTCGCCTATCAGGTGTCGGGCGAATATGCGATGCTGGAGGCCTCGGTCGCGGCGGGGGCGGGCGAGCGTGACGCGTTGGTGCTGGAGACGCTGATGGCGTTCAAGCGCGCCGGCTGTTCGGGCGTGCTCACCTATCATGCGGCGCATGCGGCGCGACTGCTGAATGGCTGATTTCCGGATCGAGACCGAACGGCTGATCCTGCGCGGATGGCGTGACGACGACCGCGCGGCGTTCGCGGCGATCAACCGCGATCCCGAGGTCATGCGCTATCTCGACGGCCCGATCGACGCGGCGGCGAGCGATGCGATGATCGACCGCCAGATCGCCGGCCAGGCGGCTTCGGGCCATTGCCTGTGGGCGGTTGAGCGGCGCGATGACGCGCGGTTGCTCGGTTATTGCGGTCTGCGTGTCGGCGGTCCGCCCGGCACCGGCGTGGCGGACGAACTGGAGATCGGCTGGCGCTTCGCGCGCGCGGCATGGGGGCAGGGCTATGCGCGCGAGGCTGCGGCGGCGAGCCTCACCTGGGGCTTCGCCAACACGGATCGCGCGCGGATCGCGGCGTGGACGGTGCCGGCGAACACCGCCTCCTGGGGGCTGATGCGGCGGCTCGGCATGAGCGCGCGTCCCGACCTCGACTTCGCGCATCCCAAATTCGCCGCGGATCATCCGCTGTCCCGACATATCGTCTATGTGATCGAACGGAGCGCATGACCGCATCATCGCCGGCCGCCACGCGCGCCTGCCGGATCACCTTCGTCGTCACGATCCTCACCGGATCGTTCCTGCTCTTCCTCGTCCAGCCGATGGTCGCGCGGATGGCGCTGCCGCGGCTCGGCGGCGCGCCGGCGGTGTGGAATTCGGCGATGCTCGTCTACCAGACGCTGCTGCTTGGCGGTTATGCCTATGCGCACGCGCTGGCGCGGGTGCGGCCTTGGTTGCAGGCGGCGATCCATGTCGCGGTGCTGCTGATCGGCGCGGCGTGGCTGCCGATCGGACTCGCGCTGACCGGCAGCCACGCCGGCGTCACGCCGGCCCTGTGGGTGCCCTGGCTGCTCGGCGCCTCGATCGGGCCGCTGTTCTTCGCCGTCTCCGCGCAGGCGCCGTTGGTGCAACGCTGGTTCAGCATCGCCAGCCGTGAAGGCGATCCCTATGCCCTCTACGCCGCCTCCAACCTCGGCAGTTTTGGCGGGCTGATCGCCTATCCTTTGGTTGTCGAGCCGCTGCTCGCGCTGCGCCAGCAGAGCTGGTTGTGGAGCGGCGGCTATCTGCTGCTCATCGTGCTGGTGATCGCCTGCGCCGTTCGCCTGCCGCGCGGTGCGGGTGCCGACGTGGCACGGCCGACCAGCGAACCGGCGACGCCGCGGCGGGTGTTGCACTGGATCGCGCTGGCGCTGGTGCCGTCGGGGCTGATGCTCGCGACCTCGACCTATATCACCACCGACATCGTCGCGATGCCGCTGCTCTGGGTGCTGCCGCTCGGCCTCTACCTGCTCAGCTTCACCATCGCCTTTGCCGCCAATCGCGAGATCGCCGACCTGCTCACCCGGATCGCGCCGATCACCATCCTGATGTTCGGCGGCGTGATGATCGGCGGCTTCAACGAATCGCCGCTGGTCAATCTCGGCATCGCGCTGACGCTGCTGTTCATGGTGTCGGTGGCGCTGCACACGCAGATGTACCGGCTGCGACCCGAGCCCGACCGGCTGACCGGTTTCTATCTGGCGATGGCGTTCGGCGGCGCGCTTGGCGGGATCTTCGCGGGGCTGGTCGCACCGGTGGTGTTCGACTGGACCTACGAATATCCGATCCTGATCTTCGCGGCGGGACTGCTCGTGCCGCAGGTGTTCCTGACCCACGGCATCCGCAGCCTGTGGACGACGCCGGCCAAGCGACGGCTGGCCTATGCCGGCGTGGTGGCGGCGCTGGTGCTGCTCGCGACGCTGACCTTCCGCGGCCCGGCGGAGCTGTTCGGCGAGGGGCATCAGGGGCTGACCTTCATCGGCATAGCCGTGATCGGCGTGATCTCGGTCGGCGCGCGGCTGTCCTATGCGCTGATCCTGGCGGTGACGCTGGTGATCTTCGGCGGCTGGCGTGCGGTCGAGCTGTCGCTGGAGCATGGCGCGCGCACGCGCAGCTATTTCGGCGTCTACACGATCCGCGATACGCGCGGCGTGCGCGAACTCGATCACGGTACCACGGTGCACGGCATCCAGTTCACCGGCAGCCCGGTGCTCGAACGCCTGCCGACCACCTATTATGCGGCGCCCTCCGGCATCGGCCGCGCCATGGCGGCGCTCGACCGGCTCTATGGTCCGACGGCGCGCGTCGGCATTGTCGGTCTCGGCACCGGCACGCTCGCCTGCTACGCGCAGCCGGCGCAGCGCTGGCGCTTCTACGAGATCGACCCGGCGGTGGTGCGCATCGCCCGCGATACCGGCCAGTTCACCTACCTCAAGGACTGCCTGCCGCGGCCGGACATCCGCATCGGCGATGCCCGCATCAGCCTTGAGGCCGACCGGCCGGCCAGCCTCGACCTGCTCGCGCTCGATGCCTTTTCATCGGACGCGATCCCGATGCACCTGATGACGCGCGAGGCGTTCGCCGATTACGCGCATGTGCTGCAACCCAGGGGGCTGCTGCTCGTCCACGTCTCCAACCGCTTCCTCGACCTCGAGCCCGTCGTCGCGGCGGCAGCGCAGGCGGGCGGGTGGCAGGCGGCGAAGCTCTATTACCAGCCGGCGCAGCGCACGCCGTTGGCCTCGGCCAGCCAGTGGATCGCGCTGTCGCGGGACCCGGCGACGATCCGCACGCTGGCGGCAGCGGAGCCGCGCTGGGTGCCGTTGGTGCCGCGGGCGGGCTTCGAAGCCTGGACCGACGATTATTCGACGATCCTGCCTTTGCTCAAATGGCGCCGTTAGGCGGCGGGCAGGGTCGCCTGTAGCCGGTCGATCGTGCCGCTCTGCCGGTCTGCCTCGGCCACCACGCGCGCGCGCAGCGTCGCAAGCGTGGGATAGGCGGGCGCCAGTGCGGCGGCGCGATCCGTCGCGGCCTGATCGATGTCGGTGAGCAACGCAGAGGTCTGCGCACGCCAGTCGTCGAGCCCGGCCAGCGCCGATTGCGCGTCGAGCCACGCGTCGCTGCCAACGCCCTTGCCGCGCGCGCGCGCCGCGGCGGTCTCGGCCTTTGCGGCATCGGCGCCGAAGCCCTTGGATACCGCGTCGAGCGTGCCCTGCCACGTCGCGATGCGCGCATCCAGGGCTGGGTCGGGCTTGGCTTCGGCGATCGTCACCTCGGGTTCGGCAAAGCCCAGCTTCTCCACCGCGCGCGGCGCCAGCGACGGATAGCGCGTCCTATCCTGCGCACAGCCCCCAAGCGGGAGGAGCAGGAGCGCGAGCAGGGGGGCGGTTTTCATGCCATCGGTCTATGCGGTCGCAGAAAATGGCGCAACGCACTTGCGCGGTTCGAAACGTCTGCTATCAGCGCGCCTCCAATGTGCGCCCGTAGCTCAGCTGGATAGAGCATCAGACTACGAATCTGAGGGTCGGACGTTCGAATCGTTCCGGGCGCACCAGGATCTCCCCCGCGGACCAGCGATGGTCCGGCGGGGGTTTTCATATCCGCTTTCCATCATCGCGGGGTGGCAGGGCCGCGGCAGCTGGCCTAAGCGCCTGTGATGCTGCGTGCGATCCTGTCCCTGTTCGAACCCTTCATCCTGATGCTGCTCGGCACCGTGGTGCTCGCCAGCGTTTTGCCCGCCCGCGGCCCGTGGGCGGACGTCGCCGCCGGTGCTGCGGATGTTGGGATTGTGTTGTTGTTCTTTTTGCATGGTGCAAAACTGTCTCGCGACGCGATCTGGGAAGGGGCGCGAAACTGGCGGTTGCACCTCGCCGTGTTCGCCACGACGTTCCTGGTGTTCCCGCTGCTCGGCATCGGGCTGGAACAGGTGCCGGGGCTCGCCGGACCCGTTGCGGTCGGGATGCTGTTCCTCACGCTGCTGCCGTCGACGGTGCAGTCGTCGATCGCCTTTACCGCGATCGCACGCGGCAATGTCGCCGCGGCGGTGTGCAGCGCGTCCTTCTCGAACCTCATCGGCATCGTGCTGACGCCGGCGCTGGTCGCCCTGCTGATCGGCAGTGGCGTCGAGGGGCAGGGCGGCGGCATCTCGCTGTCGGCGGTCGAATCGATCGTCGGGCAGCTGCTCGTGCCGTTCCTCGCCGGGCATCTGCTGCGGCCGTGGATCGGCGGTCTCGTCGCGCGGCAGAAGCGGCTGCTGACGATCGTCGACCGCGGCTCGATCCTGCTCGTCGTCTACAGCGCCTTCGGCGCCGCCGTGGTCGAGGGGCTGTGGAGCCGCGTGTCGCCGGCCGACCTGCTGCTGATCGGCGTCCTGTGTTCGGTGCTGCTGGCGGTGGTGCTCGTGTTCACCTGGGTCGCCGGCAGGGCGCTGGGCTTCAGCCGCGAGGATGCCATCGTGCTGCTGTTCTGCGGCTCGAAGAAGAGCCTTGCCTCGGGCGTGCCGATGGCGGGGGTGCTGTTTCCGGCGGCGCAGGTCGGTGCGGTGCTGCTGCCGGTGATGCTGTTCCACCAGATCCAGCTGATCGCCTGCGCGGTGATCGCCCGCCGCTACGCGAATGCGGCGAGCCTGGCCGAGGCGAAGGCCGAGGCCGGGGCCGAAGCCGGGGCCGCGGTCACGCCGTAGCGGCAGCGACCGCAGCGAGCACCTGGTCGGCGAGTTCCGGCCGGCAGATGAGCAGGTCGGGCAGCAGCGGGTTCTCGCAATTGTAGACCAAAGGACTGCCGTCGATGCGCGAGGCGTGCAGGCCGGCCGCCAGCGCGACCGCGGCGGGAGCGCAATTGTCCCACTCATATTGACCGCCGTCGTGCAGGTAGATGTCGGCGCGGCCATCGACCACCGCCATCGCCTTGACCCCGGCCGAGCCCATGCCGACGCGGGTCGTCGCGAGCGCACGCCCGACGCGCTCGACCATGTCGGTGGCACGGGTGCGGCTGACCACCATCCGCGGCGCCGCGGCGCTGCGCAGCTGCGTGCAGCGTGCCTCGGCAGTGGTGTAGACGCGGCCGGTCGTCGGCACCGCGACGGCACCCACCGTCGGGCGACCGCCGATCGCGAGGCCGATATGCACCGCCCAATCGTCCAGCCCCTCGGCATAATCGCGCGTGCCGTCGAGCGGATCGACGATCCACACCCGCTCCGCGGCGCAGCGGGCCCGATCGTCGATCGACTCTTCGGACAGGATGAAGTCGTCCGGCCGCGCGGCGCGGAGCCGGTCGAGGATCAGCACATTCGCTTCGCGATCACCGATGTCGCCGAGCGCCTTGCCCGACACGTCGCCGCGGTCGCGAAGCGCGAGCAGCAGCGCGCCCGCTTCCTCGGCGATGCTGCGTGCCAGTTCGACATCGGTGACCGGGGCGCTCACAATTCGAAACTCCATACGCCGAGCACATGTTCGACGATCCGTTCGGCGGCAGCCTCGGCGCTTTCGCGGCGCGTGTCGATATGGATGTCGGGACGCTCGGGCGGCTCGTAGGGGCTGGAGATGCCGGTGAAATGCGCGATCTCGCCGGCACGCGCCTTGGCATAGAGGCCCTTGGGGTCGCGGGCCTCCGCCTCGGCCAGCGGCGTATCGACGAAGATCTCGACGAATTCGCCCGCGGGCAGCAGCTTGCGCACCAGATCGCGTTCGGCCCGGAACGGCGAGATGAAGGCGGTGAGCACGATCAGTCCGGCGTCGGTCATTAATTTGGCGACCTCACCGACACGGCGGATGTTCTCGATCCGGTCGGCATCGCTGAACCCCAGGTCCTTGTTGAGGCCGTGACGGACGTTGTCGCCATCGAGCAGGAAGCTATGGCGCCCCAGCGCGTGGAGCTTCTTCTCGACGAGATTGGCGATCGTCGACTTGCCCGAGCCCGACAGGCCGGTGAACCACAGGAGGCGCGGCGACTGGCCCTTCTGACGGGCATGCGCCTCGCGGGTGATGTCGACCGACTGCCAGTGGACGTTCTGCGCCCGGCGCAGCGCATGGTGGATCAGGCCGGCAGCGACGGTGGCGTTGGTTTCGCGATCGATCAGGATGAAGCCGCCGAGCGTGTGGCTATGCTCGTAGGGCGCGAAGACGAGCGGTGCGTCGGTGAACACCTCCGCCACGCCGATATCGTTGAGTTCGAGCGTCTTGGCGGAAAGGTGCGCCTGCGTGTTGACGTCGACGACATAAGCGGGCGGCTGCACCGTGGCGCCGACCGTGCGCGTGCCTAGCTTGAGCCAATAGCCGCGCCCGGGCACCAGCGCGGTGTCGGCGAGCCAGATGACCGTCGCCTCGAACTGGTTGGCGGCCTCCAGCGGGGCGTCGGCCGCAGCGATGACGTCGCCGCGCGAGCAATCCACCTCATCGGCGAGCACCAGCGTCACCGCCTCGCCGGCACCGGCTTCGTCGCGGTCGCCGTCGAACGTGACGATACGCGCGACCCGGGACGTCTTGCCCGAAGGAACGATGCGCACGGGATCGCCGACATGGATGCGACCCGCCGCGATTGTCCCCGCGAACCCGCGAAAGTCGAGGTCGGGGCGGTTGACCCACTGGACCGGCAGGCGGAACGGCGCGCCGCCCGCCGCATCGGCCTCGACCGGCACCGTCTCCAGATGCGGCAGCAGCGCCGGACCGTCGTACCACGGCATTGCGTCGGAGCGGGTCGTGATGTTGGCGCCGGTCAGCCCCGAAAGCGGGATGGCGGTGAAGCCGGTGATGCCGATGCTGTGCGCGAAGGCGCTGTAATCGGCGACGATCTCCTCGAACCGGGATCGATCGTGACCGACGAGATCCATCTTGTTCACCGCGAGTACGATGTGACGGATGCCGATCAGATGCGCCAGAAAGGAATGCCGCCGCGTCTGCGTCAGCACGCCCTTGCGCGCGTCGATCAGGATCACGGCGAGGTCCGCGGTCGATGCGCCGGTGACCATGTTGCGGGTATATTGTTCGTGGCCCGGCGTGTCGGCGACGATGAACTTGCGCTTGTCGGTCGCGAAGAAGCGATAGGCGACGTCGATCGTGATGCCCTGTTCGCGCTCGGCGGCGAGGCCGTCGACGAGCAAGGCGAAGTCGATATTCTGCCCCTGCGTACCGAGGCGCTTGCTGTCCGCTTCGAGCTGGCTGAGCTGGTCTTCGAAGATCGTCTTCGAATCGTAGAGCAGGCGGCCGATGAGCGTCGACTTGCCGTCGTCCACCGAACCGCAGGTGATGAAGCGCAGCATCGACTTGTGCGCGTGGCCGTCGAGATAGGCGTGGATGTCCGCCGCGATGAGCGCGTCAGGAGTGTAGGCGGTCATGCGATCACTGCCTCCCTCGCGACGCGGGGGCGGAGGCGCGCGCAGCGCAGCCGGGTGGAGGGGGCGGTGCCGGAAATGCCGGGCTTGCCGTATCCTCCCCCTCCGTCGGTGCTTCGCACCGCCACCTCCCCCTGGCGGGGGAGGAATGTGTGAGCAATACGCATCAGAAATACCCCTCGCGCTTCTTCTTTTCCATGCTCGCGGCCTGATCGTGGTCGATCGCGCGGCCCTGGCGTTCGGAGGTGGTGGTGAGCAGCATCTCCTGGATCACCGCCGGCAGCGTCGCGGCCTCGCTCTCCACCGCGCCGGTCAGCGGATAGCAGCCGAGCGTGCGGAAACGGATCGAGCGTTCGACCGGCACTTCGCCCGGCAGCAGGCGGAAGCGGTCGTCATCGACCATCAGCAGCATGCCGTCGCGCTCCACGGTCGGGCGCGGCGCGGCGAAATAGAGCGGGACGATCTCGATCCCCTGATCGAGGATGTATTGCCAGATATCGAGTTCAGTCCAGTTGGACAGCGGGAAGACGCGGATGCTCTCACCGCGGTGGATGCGCGCGTTGTACAGGTTCCACAATTCGGGGCGCTGTGCCTTGGGGTCCCAGCCCTGGCTGGCCGAGCGGAAGGAGAAAATCCGCTCCTTGGCGCGGCTCTTCTCCTCGTCGCGCCGCGCACCGCCGAAGGCGACGTCATAGCCGCCCGCCTTCAGCGCCTGTTTTAGCCCCTCCGTCTTCCACAAATCGGTATGGCGGCTGCCGTGATCGAACGGATTGATGCCGGCGGCGAGCGCGTCGGGATTGGTGTGGACGATCAGCTCCATCCCGGCCGCTGCCGCCGCACGATCGCGCAGATCGTACATCGCGCGAAATTTCCACGTCGTATCAACATGAAGCAGAGGGAAGGGCGGCCTTGCCGGGAAGAAAGCCTTGCGCGCGAGGTGCAGCATCACTGCCGAATCCTTGCCGACCGAATAGAGCATCACCGGCCGTTCGGCCTCGGCGACGACTTCGCGCATGATGTGAATGCTTTCGGCTTCAAGCCGTTGTAAATGGGTCAGCCCGCTCATCCGCGTTGAGATAAGCATCCCGCGCCGGGAAGCGACGAACTTATCCTATTAGGCGGCCCTAGTCCGACTGCCGCCGCTCGACCGAATCGAGCAGCACGCCGCCCACCATGAACACCGCGATCGGGCAGCAGGCAAACAGCAGCCAGCCGCCGTAGCCCGGATAATGCTGAAGGTAGTGGATGCCGCGCTCCACCGCGCCGAGGCCAAGGCCGTAGATGACGAGGAAGGCCTCGAACTTGGTCTTGATGGTGAAGAGGCGTTTGATCCGGGTCCACATGCGCCTGCTTTAAGCAAGCACCGGGCCAATGGCGGAAATCCGCCATTTCCCGGGCTCGCGACAGGGTTAACTGTCAATTAACCCGACAGGCCCAGCGCCTCCCACAGGCGATCGTGCGCGGCCTCGATATCGCGGACGAGCGCGGGCTCGCCGAGCGCGCCGGGATCGATCGCCTCCGGCCACCAGCGTTGCACGATGGCGCCGATGGCGTCGAGCCTGGCCGCGTCGACCAGGAAGCGCGGATCGATCATGGCGGGATCGGCGACGACGCGCAGCCGCAGGCAGGCGGGGCCGCCGCCGTTCGCCATCGACTGGGTGACGTCGACCGTCTCGACGCGGCGGATCGGGCCGTTGCCCGCCTGATGCCGTTCGAGCCAGTTCCAGACCGCTTTGTTGCCCCTCGCTTCCTTGGGGACCACCAGCGTCGGACCGTCGGCGGTCGTCACCAGCTGCGCGTTGAAGAGGTAGGAGGCGATCGCGTCGGCGAGGCTGACCTCGTGTGCCGGGACCTCGACGATCTCCACCTCGGGGAGCAGGCGGCGCAGGTCGGCGTAGAACCGGTCCTTGTCGGCGAAGGCCTGTTCGTGCGCGAACAGCACGCGTTCATTGGCGACCGCGACGACGTCATTGTGGAAGGCGCCGGCGGCGACCGCCTCCGCCGATTGTTGAACGAACAGGGTCCGTGCGGGGTCGAGCCGGTGGGCACGGGCGATCGCGGCGCTCGCCTGCAGATGCTGGCGCGCCGGGAAATGACCGCCGGCGACGGTATAGACGAACACTTCCACGCCGGGCGTGTCGTGCGACGCGGCGAGCCGCATATGGTTGGCCGCGCCCTCGTCCCCGAACGGGGCCGGGATCGGCCCGTGCACCGCGAACGCGTCGTGCGCGAAGGCGATGCGCAGCTGCGCCAGCGTCTCGGGCCATTCGTGGCTGCGATGCGGCATCGTCATCAGGTTGGCGACGGTCAGATGGCAGCGGCCGTCAGCGGTGTCCGGGCCGGGCGAGACCGTCGCGGCATTGGCGGCCCACATCGCCGAGGCGGACATCGCCTGCGCCTGCAACAGCGGCGAGGCGGCGTCATAGCTGGTCGAGAGCGTCTCGAGCCAGGCGCGGTCGGGCCGGCGGTGCGGCAGCAGCACGCCCTGCGTCAGCCCGAGGGCGAGGCTGGCGCGCATCTTGTCGAGCCCCTGCAACGCCGCCGCGCGCGGCTGCGACACCTGACCGGCATGCGCGGTGGCGGCGAGATTGCCGACGGAGAGGCCGGCATAATTGTGGCTCGGTCCGACGATGCCGTCGAAATTGATCTCGATCACCACCGCGGCACCTGCAACACCTCGTCCCCCTCGCGCACGCCGAGCACCTCGGCGCAGGCGCGCGACAAGGCGATGCCGCCGTCGATATGGCGGACCATGCCGAACGCGCAGCGGAAGTCCGCCAGTCGCCCGACGGCGACCAGCGATTCGTCGCCGTCATCGCCATCGATCGCGACGATCCGCCGCTCGCGCGCCTGTTCGACCGTCTTCACCCGATCGGTGCGGGCGGTCATCGTCGGCCCGCCGTCGAAGATGTCGACATAATGTTCGTAGCTGAACCCCTCGTTCTCCAGCATCCGCATCGCGGCGCGGCCGCTGGGATGCGGCAGGCCGATCGCAGAGCGCGCCGCTTCGGAGAGCATCGCGGTATAGATGGGATGCTTGGGCATCAGGTCGGCGATCATCTGGTGACCGTTGATCGCGTTGAACTGGTCGGCGTCCTGGAAATTCATCCCGAAGAACCGCCCCGCCAGCCCGTCCCAGAAGGGCGAGCCGCCCGCCTCGTCGATCACGCCGCGCAATTCGGCGAGGATGCGGTCGGCGAAGCGGGCGCGATGCGCGCGGATGAACAGATAGCGGCTGCGCGCGAGCAGCAGGCCGAGTCCGCCGGCGCGCTCGCCGGGATGGAGGAACAGCCCGCCGACTTCGCACGATCCCTCCAGATCGGTGGTCAGCGCCAGCATCTCGGCGCGGAAGGTGCGCGCCAGTTCCTTGCTGTGCTGGGCCAGCGTGCCGAGGCGATAGCTGTAGAAGGGATGCTGCTGCCCGACCTGGGTGAACAGCTGGCAGGTGCCGCGCACCTCGCCGGTCGCGGCATTCTCCAGCATCAGCACGAACAGTTCGTCGGCGAGCGGCCCGTCCGTCCGGGCGAAGGCGGCGCCGGCCCGCTCCAGCTTGCCGCGCAGCGCCTTGCGATCAGGCGGCAGGTTGGTGAAGCCGCCGCCGGTGAGCTTCGCCATTTCGTAGAGATGCTGCAGGTCGTCGGCACGCGCCGCCCTGATCCGGAAGGTCATGCATGGCCCTTTCGCATGATGCGGTGGATGGTGAGCGCCGACAGCGCCGCGCGCTCGGCAAGGCTGTCGACGATCATGAATTCGTCCGCCGAATGGATCGCGCCGCCGCGCACGCCCATCGTGTCGACGACGGGCACGCCGGCGGCGGCGATATTGTTGCCGTCGCACACGCCGCCGGTCGCGCGCCAGCCGATCGCGATGCCCAGATCGCTCCCCACGTGGGCGACGAGGCCGAACAGGCGCTGCGCGCCGGCATCCACCGGCTTGGGCGGGCGGTTGAAGCCGCCATGGACGGTGATGGCGACATCGTGCGCCGCCGCGACGTCGGCGACGGCCGCGTCGATCGCCGCACGGGCGCGGGCGATCTCGGCGGCGGCGGCCGGGCGGAAGTTGATGCGCAGGACGGCAAGATCGGGGACGACGTTGTTCGGGCCGCCACCGTCGATACGCGCCGGATTGACGGCGAGCCCGGGCGCGCGGGCCTCCGCCAGCCGCACCGCGAGCGCGGCGGCGGCGACGATGGCGTTGCGGCCGTCGTCGGGATTGCGCCCGGCATGTGCGCTGCGGCCGCGCACGACGATCGAGAAATTGCCGGTGCCGCCGCGCGCGCCGGCGAGCGTGCCGTCGGGCAGCGCGGGTTCGTAGGTCAGCGCCGCCACCTTGCCCCGCGCGGCGCGGGCGAGCAACGCCGCGGACGACAGCGACCCGGTCTCCTCGTCGGAATTGATGACCACTTCGTAGCCGAGCCGCGCGTCGCCGGACGCCTCCACAGCCCGGAGCGCGGCGAGCATCACCGCCAGCCCGCCCTTCATGTCGGCCGTGCCGGGGCCGTTGATCGTGCCGTCGGCACGGTGGGTCAGCGTCTGGAAGGGATGATCGGCGGGATAGACGGTATCCATATGGCCGGTGAACAGCATCTGCACCGGCGCCGCCGGCCGGACGCAGAGATGGAGGTGGCGGCCGTGCGCGATGGCCGAGACGCGGCCGTCGGCGCCGACAGCTTCGGCGGCTTCCGGCTCGACCAGCGCGATCTCACCGGGCAGCACCGCGAAGGCGTCGGCGAGGAGGTCGGCCATGCGCGCGACGCCGGCGAGGTTGCGCGTCCCGCTGTTGACCGCCGCCCAGCGTTCGACCTGATCCAGCATCCCGGCCTGGTCGATCGCCTCGACCAGCGCCATTTCGTCGTCCGGCAATCCTCTCATCCCCGAACGTTAGCCCAAGGGCGGGGCGGGGGGAACCGGTGTGAGGCGCGAGGCGCGTGCGGTATCGGGGCGGTGCGCCGCGTTCCATGCTCTTCGGCGCACGCCGTACCCCCCGTGGGGCACGACAATCGTATATGGCTGGGCGGATGGGGGCCGATGGGCTTTTCGTTCGATGCGTCACCCCGGACGTGTTCCGGGGTCCACCCAGCCGCAAGAGAATGGTGTCGACTTAAGCCGTTCTCCCCGCCGCAGAGTGGACCCCGGAACAGGTCCGGGGTGACGGGGTGGGATGACGAGGCGGCGGACCCAAGCGAACGTCCACACGAAAGATTTGCCCTGCCGGGGCCGGCGCCATCTCCGGAGCTTGAATGTCGATCCCGCCTATGCCGGATCGACATTCGAAGCCTGGAGGAAATTCCTCCCCCTGGGCGGGCTATCACGTAGGAACGTGTCTGAGCCGGTCGCTTCCAACCCCATTCCGTCACCCCGGACGTGTTCCGGGGTCCACTTTGCGGCGGGGAGAAGGGTGTGATCCGACATCATTCTCTTGCGGATGGGTGGACCCCGGAACGAGTCCGGGGTGACGGCTATGATGAGGAAAGCGATCGAACCTCACCACCTCACCACCTCACCACCCCAGCCATAGGCAATGGCCCGTGCCCTGAGGGAGTGAAAGTCGATCCCGCCTAGAAGCTGTACACCAGCGATGCCCGGCTCGTCGTGTCGGTTGAGAGCGAGCCGATCGGCGGCATGCTTTCATATTGGACGTTGTACGACAGCGCGGCGGAGAGCGGCCCGATCAGCTTGGCGTTGACCGAGGTCGTGCCGCTCAGCGTCGAGTTCGAACTCTGCACATAAGCGGAGGCATTCTGCGTCACCGACAGGCCGGGCAGCAGGCGCCAGTTGAACGCCAACGTGCCGCGGGCCGCGATATTGCTCTGCTCGGTCTCGTCGGTGAACGACGTCTGGCGGAAGGCCGGGCCGAGTTCGATGTCGAGACGGATCGCCGAGGTCTTGATCGCGCTGTAGCCGACGCCGGTCGACGCTGAATAGCGATGGTAGAAGCCGAGGAAGCGATCCTCTTCATATTGCGCCGCGCCGTAGAGATAGACGCGGTCCTTGATCTTGTAGTTCGGTTCGTAGCTGGCGAGATAATGTTCGCGCGTCGTGATCCCGGCGTTCTCCTGATAGTCCGCCTGGATGTGGAACTTGTGCCGCCATTGCAGCCCCTCGCGGGTCAGGTCGAGCACCGCCGAGCCGCCCTTGCTGTCGGTGTTGCCGGTGGTGATGTAGCCGCCAAGCTCGGCGCGGCCGCTCCACAGGTCGAACATGCTCGCCTGGCGGATCGTCGTCTGCCGGGCCTGGGCGCGGTCGTTGCGCCATTGCTGCGCGATCGCGAGCACCGCGTCCGCGCTCGCGGGGTCGGCGAGGCGCGCATATTTGACCACCACCGACACGTCGCCGTCGTTGCCGCTCTCGATCGCGGCGTCGAGCATCGAGCGGATCGCGGCGGGGATCGGTACCTTGCTGTCGTCGGGCTCGCCGTCCACCGGCGCATTGGCGAGCAGCAGCGGGGCGAGGATCAGCATCAGGATCGGAGACAGCAGGACAGGGCGCACATTGCGCGCTCTACCCGCTGAGTCCGTTGAGAAAACCCCCAAAACAGATCAGTCCGTTTGCCGTGCGCCGAGATGAGGCCGGAACGCGGCGAGCACGGCCTCGTACAAGCCGCGTTTGAACGGCACGATCATCGCCGGCAGATCGTCGGGATCGCTCCACCGCCAGGCGCGGAATTCGGGATGCGGCGTGTCGATCCGCACGTCGCCATCCTCGCCCAGGAAGCGGAACAGGAACCAGCGCTGCCGCTGGCCGCGCCACTTGCCCTTCCACACCTTGCCGACGAGATCGTCGGGCAGATCGTAGAAGAATTCCTCCGGCGCCTCGGTGATCAGCGCGACCTTGTCGGGCGCGATGCCGGTTTCCTCGCCGAGTTCGCGGATCGCGGCAGCATAGGCATCCTCGCCCGGGTCGATCCCCCCCTGGGGCATCTGCCAGGCTTCCAGCGTCGTATCGATCCGCTGGCCGACGAAGACCTTGCCCTCCCGGTTGACCAGCATGACGCCGGCGCAGGGGCGGTAGGGCAGGCGGGCATTGGCGTCGTTGCTCATCGGCCGGCCGCCTGTGCCATGACGCGCGCGCCCTCGGCCTCGACGATCACGTCCTTCAACGCGGCGAGATAGCCCGCGACATCGCCGCAGGCGGAGGGGATCGCCTTTCGGAAGACGGCGAAGGCATGGATCATCCCGGTCGCCTCGCGGAAGACGGTCGGCACGCCCGCCCGGATCAGCGCGGCGGCATAGCCGCGGCCCTGATCGCGCAACGGGTCGAGCCCGGCGGTGACGATCACCGCCGGGGGCAGTCCGTCCAGCCTTGCGCGGATCGGCGCGCCGCGCGGGTCGGCGGGGTCGGCGCCATAGGCTTGATCGTAATAGAGCATCGCGTCCCGCGTCAGCAGATAGCCGCTGGCGAAATGGTCGAACGAGGGATAGTCGCTGGCGACATCGCCGCCGGCATCGGTGACGGGATAGATCGGCGCCTGCACGATCACCGGCACCGCCGCGGGCTCGTCGCGCAGGTCCATGGCGGCGACGATCGCCAACCCGCCGCCCGCGCTGTCGCCGCACAGGATCAGGCTGGTGACGCTGCGGTCGAGCGCCGCCGGGCTTTCCGCCACCCAGCGCGCCGCCGCCTCGCAATCGTCGGGGGCGGCCGGCCAGCGATGCTCGGGCGCGAGGCGATAGTCGACGGCGATCACCGGCACGTCGAGCACGCGGGCGATCTCCGCGCAGATGCCGGCATGCGTATCGAGGTCACCGACGACGAAGCCGCCGCCGTGGAAATAGACGAGCGCCGGCCCCGGCATGCGCGTCGCGCGCGCGTCGAACAGCCGCGCCGGAATGCTGCCGGCCGGGCCGGGGATCGCCAGGTCGCGGATCACCGCCAGTTCGCCGATCGGCAGATCGGTGACCGAGCGAGTCGCGCGAAACGCCTCGCGCGCCTCGGCCGGCGGCATCTCGTGACGAGCAGGTCCCGGCAAAGCGTTGAGATAGTCGAGGAAACTCCGCACGTCCGGGCGGACGTAGGGGGGCGTGTCGGTCATGCGTCTCTCCGCGGGCAGCTTGGGGAACGGCGGCCGCATCCCCAATTACCGATCGTGATCCCGATCGTCCATCATCCCGCCTATGTCGCGCCCGCGCCGGCGCGCTCCACCTACCGCTGGAACAAGAACGGCCTGATCCGCGACCTGCTGCTCGCCGAGGGCGCACGGGTGGCGTGGCACGAGCCCGAGCCGATGCCGCTGCACTGGCTGGAGGCTGTGCACGACCCCGGCTATGTCGCCGAGGTCCTGGCCGCCGAAGTGCCGCCGCTGAAGACCCGCCGGATCGGCTTTCCGGTGACGCCCGAGGTCGCGGCGCGAGCGCAGGCGGTGCCGGGCGGGACGTGGCTGGCGGCGCATCTCGCGCTCGAACACGGATTTGCGGCCAATACCGCGGGCGGCAGTCATCACGCGCTTGCCGATACCGGTGCGGGCTATTGCGTGTTCAACGACCTCGCGCTGGCCGCGGTGCGGCTGATCGAGGAGGGGACGGTGGAGCGACTCGTCGTCGTCGACTGCGACGTGCATCAGGGCGACGGCACCGCCGCGCTGCTCGCCGGCCGGCCGGAGATCGCCACCTATTCGATCCACGCCGAGAAGAACTTCCCGGCCCGCAAGGCGCGCTCGACGCTGGACGTCGGGCTCGCCGACGGGATCGGCGACGACGCCTATCTCGCCGCCCTGGCCGCGACGCTCGCCCCGTTCCTCGCCGAGCACCGGCCGCAGTTGGTCCTGTACCAGGCGGGGGTCGATCCCTTCGCGGGCGACCGGCTCGGCCGGTTGTCGCTGACGCTCGACGGGCTGGCGCAGCGCGAGCGGACGATCGCGCGCCTGACCCGCGGCATCCCGCTCGCGAGCACCGTCGGCGGCGGCTATGGCGACGATGCGCTCGCAATCGCCCGGCGTCATGTCGCGGCGATCCTGACGCTCGGCGAGGCGGTTGCGGCGCACTGATCCCTTTCGCAATCGGCCAAGCTGCGGCATGAGCGCCCGCGACATGGCTGCGGACACATTTCAGACACGCGCGCTCGCCCCGATCTTCCACCGCTTCCTCGACCGGATCGATGCCGGACTGGCGAGCGGCGGGATCGAGGCGCGGCTGCCCGACGGCACCCACCGGCTGCTCGGCGGGCGCAGGCCGGGGCCGGTGCCGATCGTCACCCTCCACCGCTGGCGGGCGCTCGTCCGGCTGGCGACGGGCGGCTCGGTCGGCTGGTATCGCGCGTGGCGCGACGGCGACTGGTCGAGCCCCGATCCGGTGCCACTGTTCGACCTGTTCATGCGCAACCGCGTCGAACTGGCCGGGGTGGCGCGGGCGAGCGGCTGGTCGAAGCTGCTGCTGCGCGGGTGGCACCGGCTGCGGCGCAACGACAAACAGGGCGCGCGGCGCAACATCGCCGACCATTACGACCTCGGCAACGATTTCTACCGCGAATGGCTCGACCCCAGCCTGACCTATTCGAGCGGGATGTTCGAGCGCGGCGACACGCTGGAGGACGCGCAGGCGCGCAAGCTCGCTGCGATCCTGGCGCGTACCGGCACCGCGCCGGGCGAGACGATCCTGGAGATCGGCTGCGGCTGGGGCTCGTTCGCCGCCACTGCGGCGGCGGGCGGGCGGCGGGTCCATGCGCTGACGCTGTCGACCGAGCAGAAGGCGGCGGTCGACGCGCGCGGCCTGCCCGGCGTGACGGTGGCGCTGACCGACTATCGCGATGTCGAGGGCCGGTTCGACGCGGTCGCCAGTATCGAGATGGTCGAGGCGGTCGGGCAGGATTACTGGCCGGCCTATTGCGATACGCTGGCGCGGGTGCTCAAGCCCGGCGGGCGCGCGGCGCTGCAATATATCAGCATCGCCGACGACGTGTTCGAGCGCTATGCGAGCAGCGTCGATTTCATCCAGCGCTATATCTTTCCCGGCGGCATGCTGCTGTCCGAGAGCCGGTTCCGCGCGCTGTGCGAGGCGCGGGGGCTGGCGTGGACCGATCCGCACAGCTTCGGGCTCGATTATGCGCAGACGCTGCGCCACTGGCGCGAGCGGTTCGAGAATGCCGACAAGGCCGGGCGCCTGCCCGAACGGCTCGACGCGCGCTTCCGCGATCTGTGGCGCTATTACCTGATGTATTGCGAGGGCGGCTTCCGCGGCCGCGGCATCGACGTCGCACAGGTGACGCTGGTGAAGCGCACATAAGTCCTCCCCCGAAAGGGGGAGGTGGCGCCGCGAAGCGGTGACGGAGGGGGAGGACAGGGGAGCAGCTTCGATAACCGCTGCCGCCGTTTCCTCCCCCTCCACCATTCGGCTGGCGCCGAATGGTCCCCCTCCCCCTGGCGGGGGAGGGATTAAAGTTACCCCACGCGTTCGCGGTGGCCTGGCTCGAAGCCGGCGATCGCCAGTGCGACGATCCGCTCCGCCACGACCTCCGGCGGCTTGACCGATTCGGGCGCCTCGCCCGGATAGGCGCGGGCGCGCATCTTCGTCCGGGTCGCGCCGGGGTCAACGATCGCGGTGCGGATCTTGCTGATGTCCGCGGTCTCGTCGCCATAGGCGCCGAGCAGCGTCTCGAACGCCGCCTTCGACGCGCCATAGGCGCCCCAATAGGCACGCGGGTTGCGGCCGACGCTGGAGGTCAGCCCGATCACCTTGCCCGCCGCCGCCTTGCGCAGCATCGGGTCGAACGCCTGGATCATCGCCACCTGCGCGCTGACGTTGAGCGTCAGCACCTGCGCCAGTTCCTTGGCGTCGATCGCCGGCACCGCGGCGAGGCTGCCGAGCATCGCCGCGTTGAGCACCAGCACGTCGAGCGCCTGCCAGCGCTCGCCCACCGCCGCGGCGAGCCGCGCGATGCTGTCGGTCTGCGTCAGGTCGAGCGGCGCAATCGTCGCCGAGCCGCCGGCGTCGAAGATCGTCTCCTCGACCGCCTCCAGGTCCCTGGCGGTGCGCGCGGTCAGCACGACATGCGCGCCGGCCGCGGCGAGCGCGATGGCGGTCGCGGCGCCGATGCCGCGGCTCGCGCCGGTGACCAGCGCGAGTTGGTTCGCAAGCGGCTGGCCCATGCGTTAGTTGACCCGCTCCGCAAGCATCGCGAACTGGTCGACCGCGACGCTGTCGTCCTGGTCGGTCAGCGTCGTCGGATAGTCTCCGGTGAAGCAGGCATCGCAATATTTCGGCCGGATGTCGGCGCGCTTCGCCTCGCCCAGCGCCTTGTACAGGCCGTCGATCGACACGAACGACAGGCTGTCGGCATGGATGAAGTCGGTCATGCCGCCGAGGTCGAGCTTGGCGGCGAGCAATTTGGCGCGCTCGGGCGTGTCGACGCCGTAGAAGCAGCTATGCCGCGTCGGCGGGCTGGCGATGCGCATATGCACCTCGGCCGCGCCGGCATCGCGCATCATCTGCACGATCTTGAGGCTGGTGGTGCCGCGCACGATCGAATCGTCGACGAGGATGATCCTCTTGCCCTTGATCAGCGCGCGATTGGCGTTGTGCTTGAGCTTGACGCCGAGGTGGCGGACCTTGTCGCCCGGCTGGATGAAGGTGCGGCCGACATAATGCGAGCGGATGATGCCGAGCTCGAACGGAATGCCCGATTGCTGCGCATAGCCGATCGCCGCCGGCACGCCCGAATCGGGCACCGGGATGACAAGGTCGGCCTCGACCGGCGTCTCGATCGCGAGCTGCGCGCCGATTTCCTTGCGGACGGAATAGACCGACTGGTCGCCGGCGATCGAATCGGGGCGGCTGAAATAGACCCATTCGAAGATGCACGGCCGCGGCGCCATCGGCGCGAACGGGCGTATCGAGCGGATCTCGCCATTCTGGACGATGACCAGCTCGCCCGGCTCGACCTGACGTTCGAAGGTGGCGCCGCAGACGTCGAGCGCCACCGTTTCGGAGGCGAAGATCACTGCGCCGTCGAGCTTGCCCATCACCAGCGGCCGGATACCGAGCGGATCGCGGCAGGCGATCATGCCTTCGGGGGTCATCACGACGAGGCTGTAGGCGCCCTCGATCTGCTTCAAAGCATCGATGAAGCGGTCGAGCAGGGTGCGGTAGTTGGACGTCGCGACGAGATGGATGATCGTCTCGGTATCGCTGGTCGACTGGAAGATCGAGCCGCGCCGGATCAGCTCGCGCCGCAGCTTCATCGCATTGGAAATGTTGCCGTTATGCGCGACGGCGAAGCCGCCGCTGGCCAGTTCGGCATAGAGCGGCTGGACGTTGCGCAGCGCAGTCTCGCCGGTCGTCGAATAGCGGACGTGGCCGACCGCATAGTCGCCGGGCAAGGCGCGGATCACGTCGTCGCGATCGAAATTGCCGGCGACATGGCCCATGGCGCGATGGGTGTGGAAGTGATGGCCGTCGAAGCTGCTGATGCCAGCCGCCTCCTGGCCGCGGTGCTGGAGCGCGTGCAGGCCGAGCGCGACGAGCGCCGCGGCGCTGTCGCTGCCGGATACACCGAATACGCCGCACTCTTCGCGCAGCTTGTCGTCTTCAAACGGATGGGTCGTCAGCATGGTGGCGGGGGCTCACATCGTGCGGGTGGCCATATAGGAGCGCATTCCGCGTTTGTCGCGTATTTGTAATGCGCAAATCGAACCGATTGTCGCGAGGTGCGTTCCGGGCGCGAAAGGACAGGCGATGGCGAAGGATCACGGCGCACAGGTCAAGGACGACGCGCTCTACGAGGAACTGCGCAAGCAGGGCAATTCCAAGGAGAAGGCGGCGCGGATCGCCAATGCGAAGGCGGCCGGCACGCTCGATCATCCCGGCGGGAAACTGGAGGACCGCAGCAAGGCGGACCTGCTGAAGGAGGCGCGGGAGATCGGCATCGAGGGGCGCTCGAAGATGGACAAGGCGGCGCTGGTGAAGGCGATCCGCGGGCATGGATAGGCGTCGTGGCGCGGAACCGTGCTGCAACCACCCGTCACCCCGGACTTGTTCCGGGGGCCACCGGGCCGCAGGGGAACGGTATCCCCTCAAGCCGCGCTCCTCGCCGCGGAGTGGACCCCGGAACGAGTCCGGGGTGACGGGGTGGGTGGGTAGAGCGTCGATGAGACATACCGCTCGCTCGCCAGCGGCAGGTGGCGCGCGGCAGACGAAGCCAAGGGGAAGGCGGACGCCGGCCGTTTCGCGGTAGTGGCGTCCGGCACCTCGCCACGCGGCACCGTATCCCCTTGCGCCGCACGCTGCTCAGTCCCGCTACCGGCAGCGTGGCGCGGTACTGCGCCTCGACCACCCGTCACCCCGGACTTGTTCCGGGGTCCACCGGGCCGCAGCGGAACGGTATCCCCTCAAGCCGTGCTCCTCGCCGCGGAGTGGATCCCGGAACAAGTCCGGGGTGACGGGGTGGGTGGGTAGAGCGTCGACGAAACCTAGCGCTCGCTCGCCAGCGGCAGGTGGCGCGCGGCAGACGAAGCCGAGGGGAAGGCGGACGCCGGGCGTTTCGCGGCAGGGGCGTCCGGCACCTCGCCACGCGCCACCGTATCGCCCTTGCGCCGCACGCCGCCCAGTTCCGCCACCGGCGTCGCCGTCGGCACCGGCGTCACCGTGGCGACCGGCATGGCCGTCAGCAGCACCTGCTGCTTCATGCACTGGCGCCGGTCCGGTCGTGGATATTTGCTGCAATTCCACAGCGTCCGCTCCAACCCGGCGTCGCGGTCGCGGATATAGCTGAACGCCATCGCCGCGACCTGATCCGCGGTCAGCGGCGCGCTCGTCGGCGTCTTCGCCGCATCGCTCCACGCCGAGAAGCGGCACGCCTTGCGCTCGCCGCACGCCTTGGCGGCGATCGTCGGGTATAATTCCGGCTGCACGCCCCAGGGCAAAGTGACGAAGAAACTGTCGCCGTCGGCGGCCGAGGCGGTGAACGGCGCGGTCTCGCCCGCCACGCCATCCGGCGCGACCAGCCCGAGCGCTGCCGACGCCTCGAGCAGCGCCGCGTCCGCTTCGGCCAGCGCACCGCCCAGCTTGTGCGCGTCGGACAGCGGCGCGAGCTGCGCGATCACTGGTTCGCCGGAGCTCACCTGCCGGTTGAAGGCGGCGGGCGTGCCCCACCAGCCCGTCCACCGGAAGAACAGGTGGCTGTGCACCGCGACGACCTTGTCGAGGCTCGCCTGCCAATAAGGCACAACCCAGTCGGTATGATAGTGCGTGGCATAGCCGACCGGGCGATAGACCGCGCCACCCAGCGCCATTGTCGCGACCTCGCGCGCGCGCCGCCAGGCGTCGGCGGTCGGCGTCCAGCGGGTCAGCGCGTGATCGCAGGCGAAGCTGAACTGGCAGCCGGTGCTGCGCTCCTGCCCCTCGAAGATCACGCCGCAGACGGTCTTGGGAAAGGCGGGATGGCGCAGCCGGTTGAGCACCACCTGCGCGACCGCGCGTTCGCCCTCGCTATCGTCGCCGGCCTCGTAGAGCACGCCCGCCGCCAGACAGTCGGTGGCGCGGGCGCGATCCTCGGCGCTGCCGGCGAAGCGGAACGGCCGCGCCGCGGGGTTGGGCAGATCGGAGAAGGGGACGCTGGCGTTGAACGCCCTGGCGTCCTCGGGCGTCAGGTCGATGAACGCCACCGGCTCGACCGGCGGCAGCTCGGCGGCGGGCACGACCCGGCGTTGCAGCACGACGCGCTTGTGCGGCTGCGGAATCGCGGGCGGATGGGTGACGACGAGGGCGGGGACGGCGACTGCGACAAACGCGGTCGCCGCCAGCACCGCGCGCAGCCACAACGGGCTGCGCGCCACGGGCGTGATGGTCACTGTTCGGGCAGGAAGTCCGGCACCGACAGATACCGCTCGCCGGTATCATAGTTGAAGCCGAGCACGCGCACGCCGTCGGGCAGGTCGGGCAGCTTCTGGAGGATCGCGGCGAGCGTCGCGCCCGAGGAGATGCCGACGAGAATGCCCTCTTCGGCCGCGGAACGGCGCGCCATGTCCTTGGCGACCGCGGCGTCGACCTCGATCACCCCGTCCAGCGCCTGGGTGTGCAGGTTGCGCGGGATGAAGCCGGCGCCGATCCCCTGGATCGGGTGCGGCCCCGGCTGGCCGCCGGCGATGACCGGCGAGGCGGCGGGCTCGACCGCGAAGACCTTGAGGTTGGGCCAATGCGTCTTGAGCGTCTCGGCGACGCCGGTGATATGGCCGCCGGTGCCGACGCCGGTGATGATCACGTCGATCGGCGAATCGCGGAAGTCGTTGAGGATCTCCTGCGCCGTCGTGCGGACGTGGACGTCGATGTTGGCGCCGTTTTCGAACTGCTGCGGCATCCACGCGCCGGGCGTCTGGTGGACCAGCTCGATCGCGCGTTCGATCGCGCCCTTCATCCCCTTCTCGCGCGGGGTGAGGTCGAAGGTTGCGCCGTAAGCGAGCATCAGGCGCCGCCGTTCGAGCGACATCGATTCGGGCATGACGAGGACGAGCTTGTAGCCCTTCACCGCCGCGACCATCGCGAGGCCGACGCCGGTGTTGCCGCTGGTCGGCTCGATGATCGTGCCGCCGGGTTTCAGGTCGCCATTGGCTTCCGCCGCCTCGACCATCGCCAGCGCGATGCGGTCCTTGATCGATCCGCCGGGATTGGCGCGTTCGGACTTGATCCAGACTTCCGAGTCCGGGAACAGCTTGGCGACGCGGATGTGCGGCGTGTTGCCGATCGTGTCCAGGATGGTGTTGGCCTTCATGGCTTGGCTTCTCCGTGCTGCGGTTCGATCTGTAACATGTCGGGCGGGTCGAAGGTCCGTGCGGCGCGCAGTTCGGGGAAGAGCCGCGACCACAGAACGGTGACGACGATCGCCGCGATGCCGCCGAAGGCGACCGCGCCGACCGGGCCGAGCAGCGACGCCATCAGCCCGCTTTCCGCCTCGCCAAGCTCGTTCGACGCCGAGATGGTGAGCTGCGAAACCGCGCTCACCCGGCCGCGCATTGCATCGGGTGTGTGGAGCTGGATCAGCGACTGGCGGACGTAGACCGACACCATGTCCGCGCCGCCCGCGACGATGAGGGCGGCAAGGCTGAGCGGGAAGGAGGTCGACAGGCCGAAGGTGAGCACGGCCAGCGCGAAGATGACCACCGCGATCAGCATCTTGGTGCCGACATTGCTGTCCATCGGCCGGAACGAGAACCATAAGGCGGTCACCGCGGCGCCGATGCCCATGCCGGCAGCGAGCACGCCCAGCCCCTGCGCGCCGACATGCAGGATGTCGCGGGCGTAGATCGGCAACAGCGCAGTGGCACCGGCGAGCAGCACGACGAACAGGTCGAGCGTGATCGTCGCCAGCACCAGCCGGTTGTTGCGGACGTAATGGAAGCCGTCGAGGATGCGGGCGAGCGGCCGCTTGTCGGTCTGCGCGGGCGGCTGCGGCACCGGGCCGATCAGGAACATCGTCGCGAGCGCCAGCACGAACAGCCCGGTCACCGTCGCATAAGCGACGTCCGGATGGATCGCGTAGAGCAGGCCGCCGACGCTCGGCCCGGCGATCGAACCGACCTGCCAGGCGATCGACGAGATCGCGATCGCGGTCGGCAGGCTCTCGCGCGGCACCAGATTGGGGGCGAGCGCCGAATAGGCCGGTCCGGTGAACGCGCGTGCGACGCCGATCAGCACCGCGGCGAAGAACAGCGCCGGCAGGGTCAGGTCGCCGAAATAGGTCAGCACGCCGAGGAAGGCCGCGACCAGCGCGATCAGGGCGGTCGTCGCGCGGACGATCCAGCGCCGGTCGACGCTGTCGGCGACGAGGCCGGTGACGGGCGTCAGCAGGAACAGCGGCACGAACTGCGCCGCGCCGATCATGCCGAGCAGGAACGCGGCCTGCCGCACGTCCATCGTCTCGCGGGCGAGGCCATAGACCTGCCAGCCAATGACGATCGCCAGCGCGGTCTGCGCTATCGTCCCCGACAGGCGCGACAGCCAGTAGCTGCGGAAGTTGGCGATGCGGAAGGGATGGGTGGCCATTGATGCGCAGCTTTGCCGCGTGCGCAACGCAAGGGCAACATAGTTGCGCTTGATCGGGGTTCGGTTCGAAGAGCGGGGGCAGCCGGGATCCACTCCGCGGCGGGGAGAAGGGCTCGGTCCGACCCCATTCCCCTGCGGCCGGGTGGACCCCGGAACGCGTCCGGGTTGACCAGGCTGACGAGGAAGTCGATCGAACCTCACCATCTCAGCCATACGCAGTTCGGGGCGAGACGGGGTGACGACGCCCACCCGGTCGTCCTCTTCGCGGAGGAGGGGCCCCATACACGCTGACGGTGCGACGCAAGCCCGACCTGCGCGTATGGATCCCCGCCTTCGCGGGGATGACCTGTTTGAGGTTCGCGGGTGGATCCCCGCCTTCGCGAGGATGACCTGTGTGGGGTTCGCGGGGGTGCCACTTGTGGAGGCAAACGCGCCCGACGCTCGCTCGGAAGAGCTTCGGCGAGGGCCGGGTGACCGATGCGGCCAAGCAGCGCAAGACCAGTTGCGCGGGGGCGCGCCGGTTGTCCGGTTCGGGCGGGCCGGACGGCTTTCCGATGGATGACGCCGCCTTCACAGCCGCTATACGGGCCGACATGGCCGACCCCCGCGAAACCGAACTCGTCCTCGATCCCAAATACGACGCCGCCGGGCTGATCACCGCGGTCGTCACCACCCGCGGCGGCGCGCTGCTGATGGTCGCGCATATGAATGCCGAGGCGCTGGCCGCAACGCAGGCGAGCGGCGAGGCGACCTTTTGGTCGCGCAGCCGCGGGCGGTTGTGGAAGAAGGGCGAAACCTCCGGCAACGTGCTGCGCGTCGTCGAGATGCGGATCGACTGCGACCAGGATGCTGTGTGGGTCATCGCCGATCCCGCCGGCCCGGCCTGCCACACCGGCGCGACGAGCTGCTTCTATCGCCGGATCGACGGCGACCGGTTGCAGGCGATCGAATGAGGCGGGTGCTGCTGGCGGCGCTGTTGCTCGCCGGCTGCGGGTCGCCGCAACCGGCGCCGCAGGACACGCCGGGCAGCCGGCTGGAACGCGCCGCTTTGCGGGCCGGACTCGTCGTCGATCCCGCGCAGGCGAGCATCGCCGGCTCCTGGGCGGCCGATACCGACCGGCTCTGCATCGTTCCCGCCGACCGCGACAGCTTCCGGATCGGCGCGCTGATCGACTATGGCGAGGGGCAGGGCTGCGCCGCCGCCGGCACCGCGCGCCGTCGCGGCGAGACGGTGGCGGTGACCTTCGGCGCCTGCCGCTTCGACGCGCGCTTCGACGGCGACCGCATCGTCTTTCCCGCGACGCTGCCGGCGGCGTGCGACCGCTTCTGCACCGGCCGCGCCTCGCTCGACTCGCTCACCGTGAACCGGCTGAGCGGCGCGGTGGCGGAGGCGGCGACGCTGCGGACGCCGTCGGGAAAACGTCTGTGCGCGACGGGTGCGTAGGTTGACGTTGACGTAAACGTGATCTAACGGTCATGCCATGGCCTCGTCACCCGCTTATGCCGTGATCGAACATCGCCACGATCGCGAGAATTTCACGATATCCGACCTTTGCGAGGAGTTCGGCGTCACCGCGCGGGCGTTGCGCTTCTACGAGGACGAGGGGCTGATCGCCCCCGAACGACGCGGGACGCAGCGCATCTATTCGCATCGCGACCGCGCGCGGCTCGCCTGGATCCTGCGTGGCAAGCGCGTCGGCTTCAGCCTGGGCGAGATCCGCGAGATGATCGACCTCTACGATCTCGACGACGGCCGCCGCCTCCAGCGGCAGGTGTCGATCGACCGCTGCCGCGCGCGGATCGAGCTGCTCGAACGCCAGAAGCAGGACATCGACGCCGCCATCGCCGAGCTCACCGAATTCGTGGCGGTCGTCGAGGCCGTCCATATCGCCGACACACAAGGATAATCCGGATGCCCCAGTATACGCCCCCCGTCCGCGACACGCGCTTCATCCTCGAACACGTCGTCGGCCTGCAGAATTACGCGAACCTGCCCGGCTTCGACGCCGCCACCCCCGACGTGGTCGAGGCGGTGCTGGAGGAGGGCGGCCGCTTCGTCGCCGAAGTGCTGTTCCCGCTCAACCAGTCGGGCGATCTCGAAGGCTGCACCCGCCACGAGGACGGCAGCGTCACCACGCCGGCCGGCTTCAAGGAGGCGTACAACCAATATGTCGAGAGCGGCTGGGCGACGCTCGGCAATGCGCCCGAATATGGCGGGCAGGGCATGCCGCACGTCGTCTCGATCGCCTTCCAGGAATATATGATCTCGTCGAACATGGCCTTTGCCATGTACCCCGGCCTGACCCATGGCGCGATCGCCGCGCTGGTCGCCAAGGGCAGCCCCGAGCAGCAGCAGATGTACGTCCCCAAGATGGTGTCGGGCGAGTGGGGCGGCACGATGAACCTCACCGAGCCGCAGTGCGGCACCGACCTCGGCCTGATCCGCACCAAGGCGGAGCCGCAGGCGGACGGCTCCTATGCGATCACCGGTACCAAGATCTTCATCTCGGCCGGCGAGCACGACCTGACCGACAATATCATCCACCTCGTGCTGGCCAAGACGCCGGGCGCGCCGGACAGTTCGAAGGGCATCTCGCTGTTCGTGGTGCCCAAGGTGCTGGTCAACGACGACGGCAGCCTCGGCGAGCGCAACGCGGTCACCTGCGGCTCGATCGAGCACAAGATGGGCATCCACGCCAATTCGACCTGCGTGATGAACTATGACGGCGCCAAGGGCTGGCTGGTCGGCGAGGAGATGAAAGGCCTCGCCGCGATGTTCATCATGATGAATGCGGCGCGGCTCGGCGTTGGGTTGCAGGGGCTCGGCATCGCCGAGGTCGCCTATCAGAACGCCGTCCAATATGCCGAGGATCGCCGTCAGGGCCGCGCGCTCACCGGCCCCAAGGAGCCGAACGAGAAGGCGGACACGCTGTTCGTCCATCCCGACATCCGCCGCATGCTGATGGAGGCCAAGGCGTGGACCGAGGGGCTGCGCGCGCTGTGCCTGTGGGGCGCGTTGCAGGTCGACCTGGAGCATCATGCCGGCACCGAGGAGGAGCGCGAGATGGCGGGCGACCTGATCGGCCTGCTCACCCCGGTGATCAAGGGCGTCGGCACCGACAAGGGCTATGAGGTCGCGACCAATGCGCAGCAGGTCTATGGCGGCCACGGCTATATCGCCGAATGGGGCATGGAACAGTATGTCCGTGATGCCCGGATCGCGATGATCTACGAAGGCACCAACGGCGTGCAGGCGATGGATCTGGTCGGCCGCAAGCTGGCGCTGAAGGGCGGCCGTGCGGTGCAGGCGTTGTTCAAGATCGTCGGCGAGGAGACCGCGGCGGCCGAGGGGGTCGAGGCGACCGCGGTGATCGCCACCGCGCTCAAGAAGGCGCTGGGCGAGCTGCAGGCGGCGACGATGTGGTTCATGGCCAACGGCATGAAGAACCCCGAAAACGTCGGCGCGGGTGCGGTGCCGTACATGCATCTGATGGGCATCGTCGCCACCGGCCTGATGTGGCTGCGCATGGCGAAGGCCGCCGCCGAGCTGAAGGCGACGGGTGAGGGCGATGCGGCGTTCCTCGACGCCAAGCTGGTCACCGCGCGCTTCTTCGCCGAGCGGATCGCCCCCGACGCCGGCGCGCTGCGCCGCAAGATCGAAGGCGGCGCGGAAAGCCTGATGGCGCTGCCTCCCGAGATGTTCCGGGCGGCCTGATGGTCGTTGCCCCTCCTCGCGTCGGCGGGGAGGGGCATATCGGTGCGCTGGCCGGTGCGGCAGAGTTAGGATATCTGACCCATATCTAAGCGCGCCGGGTTCCAAGCCCGCCCCGTCACCCCAGACGTGTTCCGGGGTCCACTCTGCGGCGAGGAGGAGGGCTTGTTTCCGCGCCATTCTCTTGCGGCTGGGTGGACCCCGGAACGAGTCCGGGGTGACGGATCTGACGAGGACGCCGGCGGGATCCCATCATCGTAGCCATGTGCGATGGCCATGCCCCATGCGGGAGGGCCTAGGCGGCGCTTTCTCCTTCGGGCTTCAGCTGCGCGGCGAGCGCCCGGATCGCCTGTCCGGTGAAGACGGCGACGCGTTCGCCATCCACCTCGACCGCGCGCTCCGGTCGCAGCACCGCATCGTTCTGCAACCCGTTGTCGAGCGCGAGCCACGCGCGCACCGCGTCGGCGAGGTTGGTGACCTCCGGAACCTCGTTGCCGCCGCGATCGACGTTGGCGAGGACCGCGCTCATCTGCCATTCGATATCGCTCATGCCGCATCCTTTCGTCCGTAGAGGAACGCTCCGATCGCCGCCGCGGCGACCGCCGCCAGAGCCGTCGTCATTTCAGAATGCTTGGCCGCTGCCGTGTACAGGCTGGTCTTGCGCGCGGCGGGATGCTCGCCCGAATGGGCGCGGCCGGTGTCGGCGCTGGTGAACAGGTTGCTGGGCGCGGGCTGTTCCTTCTTCGGGTCGACGAACATCGCAGCGAGCGGGGCGATCCGGTCGAACAGCTTGGGAAAGTGCGCCGCGAACAGCGCCTGGGCGCGCCCGGCGCCGCCGACGGTGATGTCGCGCTTGGCATGCGTCGCGCAGAACAGGATCGCGTCGGCCACCAGTTCGGGCGCGTAGACCGGCGGCGGGATCTGCGCCTCGCCGGGCTCGTGATTGGCGGCATGCTGCGCGATCGGCGTGTCGATCCCCGACGGCTTCACCAGCGTCACCTGTATCGGCACGCCGTCGCTCGCCAGTTCCATGCGCAGCCCGTCGACATAGGCTTTGACCGCATGTTTGGTCGCCGCATATGCGGCCATGATCGGCGTCGGCATGTCCGCCGCGATCGAGCCGACGGTGATCAGCGTGCCCCGCGATTCCGTCAGATACGGAATGGCGGCGAGGCAGCCGTGCACCGTGCCGAAATAATTGGTGCGGAACAGCTGGCGATGCTCGTCATCGGGCAGCGCGACGAGCTTGCCGTAGATCGAGGTGCCGGCATCGTTGACCCAGGTGTCGATCCGTCCGAACCGCTGGTTGGCATGCGCCGCCGCGGCGCGCACCGCATCGGCGTCGCCGACATCGGCGGCGTAGGCATCCGCGGTGCCGCCGGCCGCGACGATCTCCCTGACCGCGTCGCGCAGCGCGGTTTCGTCGCGCGCGACCAGGACCACCTTGGCGCCGCGCTCCGCCGCCATCCGCGCCGTGACGAGACCGATGCCGGAACTGGCGCCGGTGATCACGATCACCTGGTCGGCGAGGGGCTTACGTGCTGGTTTCATGGCAGGATCTTTCGCTGGGTCGCACGCCAAGCGCCCCAGCACCGTGGCGGTTCCGAGCGGTTGGGCGGGAACCTTGCCAAGCCACGACGGTTCGCCGCGCCATGACCGACTCCGAACGCGCCAACGTGGCCAGCAAATATCCCTTGCTCGCCTTCCCGCATGTCCAGCTCCACGGCACCGTGGACGACATGATGTACGCGCGTTTCAAGACGCAGCTCGCCGAGGCGCCGCAGGATGGCCCGCTCGTCGTGTCGATCACCACGCTTGGCGGCGACCCGGAGATGGGGCGGGCGATGGGCGACGACATCCAGCTGCTGCGCGATTATACCGGCCGTGAGACGCTGTTCCTCGGCAAGGTCGCGGTCTATTCCGCCGGCGCGACGTTCATGGCGGCCTTTCCGGTCGAGAAGCGGTTCCTGACCCGCGGCACCCGGCTGATGCTCCACGAGCGGCTGATGACCAGCACCGTCCAGCTTGCCGGCCCGCTCACCACCTTGCCCGCCGTGCTCAAGGCGAAGCTCCACGAGATCGAGGAATCGATCAAGATCCAGGAAGAGGGCTTTCGCGAGATCGTCCGCGGTTCGTCGGTCACGCTCGACGAGCTGCGCAGCAAGGCGCCGTCCAACTGGTATATCGAGGCCGAGGAGGCGCGCCAGCGTGGCCTCGTTCTTGATGTGATCTGATCGCGACCTATCTCTCGGGGGTTGCACTCGCCGGACGAAAGGCATAGCCGCAACGCAGCATATAGAGGAGCGTTGCGGCGATGGCCGAGTTCACCCTGCCCAAGAACAGCAAGGTCAAGGCGAAGGGCAAGGTCCATAAAGCGACCGGTGACGCGAAGCGCATCAAGACCTTCAAGGTCTATCGCTACGACCCCGATACCGCCGAGAACCCGCGCTACGACACGTTCGAGATCAACCTCGACGAATGCGGCCCGATGGTGCTCGACGCGCTGATCAAGATGAAGGCCGAGCAGGATTCGTCGCTGACATTCCGCCGCTCGTGCCGCGAGGGCATCTGCGGCTCGTGTTCGATGAACATCGACGGTCGCAACGGCCTCGCCTGCACCACCGCGATCGAGGACGTGAAGGGCGAGGTGAAGATCACGCCGCTGCCGGCGATGGACGTCATCAAGGATCTCGTTCCCGACTTCACGCACTTCTACGCGCAATACAGCTCGATCAAGCCGTGGATGCAGACGGTCAGCCCGCCGCCCTCGGGCAAGGAACGGCTGCAGTCGCCGGAGGATCGCGCCAAGCTCGACGGTCTGTACGAGTGCATCCTGTGCGCCTGCTGCTCGACCTCGTGCCCGAGCTATTGGTGGAACGCCGACAAGTTCCTGGGACCGGCGATCCTGCTCCAGGCCTATCGCTGGCTGGCCGACAGCCGCGACGAGATGACCGGCGAGCGGCTCGACCAGCTCGAGGATCCGTTCCGCCTGTATCGCTGCCACACGATCATGAACTGCGCGAACACCTGCCCCAAGGGGCTCAACCCCGCCAAGGCGATCGCCGAGGTCAAGAAGATGGAAGCCGAGCGCATCCTGTAAGGGCGCCGGCGTGACGGAGTCGCCGGCCTTCGTCTACGCGGACGATCCGGAGCTGCCCGGCTGGTGCCGCTGGCAGCTCCAGGACGCGACGCGGTTCAACGCCTTCATCGAGCCGCTGCACGTGCGCGTCGAAGGCGGGATCGCCCGCGTGCGCATGCTGCCGCGGCGCGATCATTCCAACATGCGCGACACTGTCCACGGCGGGGCGCTGCTCGGCTTCATGGATGTGGCGCTGTTCGCCGCGGCGCGCGGCTTTGCGGTGATCGGGGCAGGGGGTGCGGTGACCGTCGATCTGTCGGCGCAGTTCATCGACGGCGGCACGATCGGCCAGCCGCTCGAAGCGCGCATCGAATTGCTGCGCGAGACCGGCCGCATGCTCTTCCTGCGCGGGCTGATCGTGCAGGAGGCGCGGACCATCGCCAGTTTCACCGGCACGCTGCGCAAGGCCGGCCCGTAACCATCACCGCGCGCATCTTCACCCGGCGCCGCCTGCGGCGTCTATGCCTCTGTCGCCGATAGCGGGATGCGGTCACGCGGCGACCGATTGGTGGGGGTGGGGCGAGCGCCTATTATGACCACGAGCGCCCCTGGCGTCCGCAGGAGCATCGCATGACCAGAGTCCTCAACGCCTATGACGCGCTCGTCGCCGCGGGCGAGTTGCGCCCCGACGCCGAACAGCGCGCCGCCGCGGTCCGCCTCGACGCACTCGCCGCCGCACTCGAAACGCCGAAGAAGACCGGTTTCCTCAGCCGGCTGACCGGCCGTGGCGGCAACGGTCCGCGCGGCGTCTACATGTTCGGCGATGTCGGCCGTGGCAAGTCGATGATGATGGACCTGTTCTTCGCCAATGTCGCGGTGGAGAAGAAGCGCCGCGTCCATTTTTCCGAATTCATGCTCGAGGTCCACGGCCGCATTGCGATCGAGCGGCGCAAGGAGGCGGGCGATCCGATCGCGCCGGTCGCGGCGGCGCTGGCCGGCGAGACGCGGCTGCTCGCCTTCGACGAGATGATGGTCACCAACTCGCCCGACGCGATGATCCTCAGCCGGCTGTTCACCGCGCTGCTCGAAGCGGGGGTGACGATGGTCACCACGTCCAACCGTGCGCCGGCCGATCTCTACAAGAACGGCCTCAACCGCGAGCATTTTCTCCCCTTCATCGCGCTGATCGAGAGCCGGCTCGACGTGGTGACGCTGAACGGGCCGATCGACTATCGCCGCGACCGGCTGGGGCAGCAGAATACCTGGCTGGTTCCCAACGGCCCCGAGGCGACCAGGGACCTCTCCGCGGCCTTCTTCCGCCTCACCGATCATGAGGTGACCGAGCCGATCCCGTCGGAGGACATCACGGTGCAGGGCCGCACGCTGCACGTGCCCAAGACGCTGAAGGGCGTCGCCGTCTTCTCGTTCAAGAAATTGTGCGGCGAGGCGCGGGGCGCTGCCGACTACCTCGCGGTGGCGCGCCGCTACCATACGGTGATCCTCGTCGGCATCCCCAAGCTCGGGCCGGAGAACCGGAACGAGGCGGCCCGCTTCGTCGCGCTGATCGATGCGCTCTACGAGCATAAGGTCAAGCTGCTGGCGGCGGCGGATGCCGAGCCCGACGGCCTCTATCCCGAGGGTGATGGCCGGTTCGAGTTCCAGCGGACGGTCAGCCGTCTGGAGGAAATGCGCTCGGAAGACTATCTCGCGCAAGGGCACGGTGTGGTCTAATGCATTTGCGAACCATTATCAAATAAAGTCTTAACCGGTGCCGTTTAACGGTTGCCGGGCGCGCAAAACGGGCGTAACCGGCGTGACCAATCACGCCCTGCCTTAACGGAGATGGATTGGATGGCTCGCAAGAAGATCGCGCTGATCGGCGCCGGTAACATCGGCGGCACGCTCGCGCACCTCGCGGCGTTGAAGGGTCTGGGCGACATCGTCCTGTTCGACGTCGTCGAAGGCGTGCCGCAGGGCAAGGCGCTCGACCTGTCGCAGTGCGGCCCGGTCGAAGGCTTCGACGCCAAGATCATCGGCTCGAACGATTATGCCGATATCGCCGGCGCCGACGTCATCATCGTCACCGCCGGTGTCGCCCGCAAGCCCGGCATGAGCCGCGACGATCTGCTCGGCATCAACCTCAAGGTGATGAAGGCGGTCGGCGAGGGCATCAAGGCCAATGCGCCCGATGCGTTCGTGATCTGCATCACCAACCCGCTCGACGCGATGGTCTGGGCGCTGCGCGAATTCTCCGGCCTGCCGCACAACAAGGTGGTCGGCATGGCCGGCGTGCTCGACTCGGCGCGCTTCAGCCACTTCCTCGCCGAGGAATTCCAGGTCTCGGTCAAGGACGTCACCAGCTTCGTGCTCGGCGGCCATGGCGACACGATGGTCCCGGTCATCTCCTATTCGACCGTTTCGGGCATCCCGGTCCCCGACCTCATCAAGATGGGCCGCTCGACGCAGGACAAGATCGACGCGATCGTCAAGCGCACCCGTGGCGGCGGCGGCGAGATCGTCGGCTTGCTCAAGACCGGCTCGGCCTATTATGCCCCGGCGACCAGCGGCATCGCGATGGCCGAGGCCTATCTGTACGATCAGAAGCGCGTCCTGCCCGCGGCGGCCTATGTCGACGGCCAATATGGCGTCAACGACCTCTATGTCGGCGTGCCGGTGGTGATCGGTGCCGGCGGCGTCGAGCAGATCGTCGAGATCGCGCTCGATGACGAGGCGAAGGCGAACCTCACCGTCTCGGTCGATGCGGTCAAGGAACTGCTCGAGGCGTGCAAGGGCATCGACAGCTCGCTGAACTAATCTTTCGGTGCGGGGCGGCGACCGGCCGCTCCGCACGTCTTATGGCGCTCCCGCATGTGACGGGGGCTGCGTCACATCCAGGGAGCCTCCATGAGCATCCTCGTCAACAAGAACACCAAGGTCATCACCCAGGGCATGACCGGCGAAACCGGCAGCTTCCACACCAAGGCGGCGCTGGAATATGGCACGCAGATGGTCGGCGGCGTGACGCCGGGCAAGGGCGGGACCGAGCATCTCGGCCTGCCGGTGTACAACACCGTCGCCGAAGCCAAGTCGAAGACCGGCGCGGACGCGTCGGTGATCTACGTGCCGCCCCCCTTCGCCGCCGATTCGGTCCTCGAGGCGATCGACGCCGAGATCCCGCTGATCGTCGCGATCACCGAGGGTATTCCGGTGCTCGACATGGTCAAGGTGAAGCGGGCGCTGTCGGGCTCCAAGTCGCGGCTGATCGGTCCGAACTGTCCGGGCGTGCTGACGCCGGGCGAGTGCAAGATCGGCATCATGCCGGGCAGCATCTTCAAGCAGGGCTCTGTCGGCGTCGTGTCGCGCTCGGGCACGCTGACCTATGAGGCGGTGTTCCAGACCTCGAACGCCGGCCTTGGCCAGACCACTGCGGTCGGCATCGGCGGCGATCCGGTCAACGGCACCAACTTCATCGACGTGCTCGAACTGTTCCTCGCCGACGAGGCGACGCAGTCGATCATCATGATCGGCGAGATCGGCGGCGACGCCGAGGAGCAGGCCGCGCAGTTCCTGATCGACGAGGCCAAGCGTGGCCGCAAGAAGCCGATGGCCGGCTTCATCGCGGGCCGCACCGCGCCTCCGGGCCGTCGCATGGGCCATGCCGGCGCGATCGTGTCGGGCGGCAAGGGCGACGCCGAGAGCAAGATCGCGGCGATGGAAGCGGCCGGCATCAAGGTCGCGGCGTCGCCGTCGGAACTGGGTTCGACGCTGCTCGAAGTGTTGAACAAGTAAATTCCCTCTCCCGGCGGGAGGGGAGGGAGGCGCGAAGCGCCGGAAGGGTGAGGGCGGGATGCCTTCCCCTCGACCCTCACCCTCCCACCGCCCTGCGGGCGGCGGGCCCCTCCCTCTCCCGGTGGGAGAGGGGAATAGGAAGAAGACCATGGGCTACGAAGGTCAGGATTTCGGCGACATCGCATCCGGCGTGTCGCCTGCGTTCATCGAAGCGCTCTACGCCAAATATCAGGCCGACCAGTCGTCGGTCGATCTCGGCTGGCGTGGATTCTTCGAGGGTCTCGAGGCGGGCACCGGCGGTCCGAGCTGGACCAACAAGCGCTGGCCTTTGTCGACCACCGACGACCTGACCGCGGGCCTCGATCCCACCCAGATGGAGCCCGCGCCCAAGCCGGCCAAGGGCGGCAAGCCCGCCGCGGCGCCGACCGCAGCACCGTCCAAGGAGGACATCATCAAGGCGGCGGGCGATGCGATCCGCGCGCAGATGCTGGTCCGCACCTATCGCGTCCGCGGCCATCTCGCCGCCAATCTCGATCCGCTCGGCCTGTCGCACCGCGACATGCCCGAGGATCTGCGCACCGAATATCACGGCTTCACCGACGCCGACCTCGACCGGCCGATCTACCTCGGCGGGACGCTCGGCTTCGAATGGGCGACCGTGCGCGAGCTGGTCGACACGCTGCGCCGCAATTACTGCGGCAATGTCGGCCTCGAATATATGCACATCGTCGATGTCGAGGAGCGCCGCTTCCTGCAGGACCGCATGGAGGGCAAGGACAAGGCGATTGAGTTCAGCACCGACGGCAAGCGCGCCATCCTGAGCAAGGTCATCGAGGCCGAGCAGTGGGAGAAGTTCCTCGGCAAGAAATATGTCGGGACCAAGCGCTTCGGCCTCGACGGTGGTGAGAGCATGATCCCGGCGCTGGAAAGCGTCATCAAGTACGGCGGTCAGGCCGGCGTGCGCGAGATCGTCTACGGCATGGCGCATCGCGGCCGGCTCAACGTGCTCGCCAACGTCATGGCCAAGCCGCTGCGCGTGATCTTCCACGAATTCGCCGGCGGTTCGGCCAACCCCGATGAGATCGGCGGTTCGGGCGACGTCAAATATCACCTCGGCACCTCCACCGATCGCGAGTTCGATGGCCACAAGGTCCATATGTCGCTGGTCGCCAACCCGTCGCACCTGGAGGCGGCCGATCCGGTCGTGCTCGGCAAGACGCGCGCGATCCAGACGATCGCCAACGATCTGGTCGAGCATACCGGTTCGCTGCCGGTGCTGATCCATGGCGACGCGGCGTTCGCGGGGCAGGGGATCGTCTGGGAATGCCTCGGCTTCTCGGGCATCCGCGGCTACAATACCGGCGGCTGCGTCCACTTCATCATCAACAACCAGGTCGGCTTCACTACCTCGCCGCAGTTCGCGCGCTCGTCGCCCTATCCGTCCGACGTGGCGAAGGGCGTGCAGGCGCCGGTCTTCCACGTCAACGGCGACGATCCCGAGGCGGTGACCTTCGCCACCAAGATGGCGATCGAGTTCCGCCAGAAGTTCCATCGCGACATCGTCATCGACATGTGGTGCTATCGCCGCTTCGGTCATAACGAGGGCGACGAGCCGGGCTTCACCCAGCCGCTGATGTACAACACGATCCGCCAGCACCCGGGTGTGAGTGAGATCTACGGCAAGCGGCTGATCGCCGAGGGCGTGATCGATCAGGCGTGGCTGGACGAAAAGGTCCATCAATACACCACCCTGCTCGAAGGCGAGTTCGAGGCGGGCGCGAGCTACAAGCCGAACAAGGCGGACTGGTTCGCCGGCCGCTGGTCGGGCCTGTCGGCGCCGACCGATGGCGGGACCGAGCGTCGCAACGTCGAGACGGGCATCGAGCTGAAGCTGTTCGATGCGCTCGGCCGCACGCTGACGACGGTGCCGGAGGGCATCCAGATCCACAAGACGCTGGCCCGCGTGATCGACGCGAAGCGCCAGATGTTCAAGACCGGCGAGAATTTCGACTGGGCGACCGGCGAGGCCTTGGCCTTCGGCTCGCTGCTGTCGGAGGGCTATGGCGTCCGCCTGTCGGGTCAGGATTCGGGCCGCGGCACCTTCTCGCAGCGGCATGCGGTCTGGGTCGACCAGACCGACGAGCACAAGTACATCCCCCTGACCACCGTCGAGCACGGCCGGTTCGAGGTGCTCGACAGCCCGCTGTCCGAATATGGCGTGCTCGGCTTCGAATATGGCTATGCGCTCGCCGACCCGAAGACGCTGGTGATGTGGGAGGCGCAGTTCGGCGATTTCGTCAACGGCGCGCAGATCATGATCGACCAGTTCATCACCAGCGGCGAGTCCAAGTGGCTGCGCGCCAACGGACTCGTGATGCTGCTGCCGCACGGCTACGAAGGGCAGGGGCCAGAGCATAGCTCGGCGCGTCCCGAGCGCTTCCTCCAGTCGTGCGCGCAGGATAATATCCAGGTCGCGAACTGCACCACGCCGGCGAATTACTTCCACCTGCTGCGCCGGCAGATGCACCGCAACTTCCGCAAGCCCCTCATTGTGATGACGCCCAAGTCGCTGCTCCGCCACAAGCTGGCGGTGTCGGCCGCGGCGGACTTCCAGGGCGACAGCCACTTCAAGCGCATCCTGTCCGACACCAACGGTGCGGCGGATGCCGAGACGAAGCGGCTGGTGCTGTGCACCGGCAAGGTCGCCTATGACCTGATCGAGGCGCGCAACGCGGCAGGCGATACCGACACGCAGATCGTCCGGATCGAGCAGCTCTATCCGTTCCCCGGCGACGCGCTCGCGCGCCGGATCGCGCGGATGCCGAAGCTCGAGGATGTGGTCTGGGCGCAGGAAGAGCCGAAGAACAACGGCTATTGGTTCTTCGTCGAACCGCTGATCGAGGAGTCGCTCAAGGCCGCCGATTGTGCGGTCAAGCGTCCGCGCTACGCCGGCCGCCAGGCCGCCGCGTCGCCGGCGACCGGCCTGATGAAGCGCCATACCGCCGAACAAGGTGCGCTGGTTGCCGATGCGCTCGGCCACAACGTCCGCGAGGAAATCCGCCGCACCCGCAGCGAGAGTTCGACCACGACCGCCCGGCCGACCCAGGCCCCCAGCAGCTAACAACGTTCCCCGATTGAGACCCCTCCGCGGGGAGAAGGATGCAAGAGATGGCAACCGAAGTTACCGTGCCCGTTCTGGGTGAATCGATCACCGAAGCCACCGTCGGCGAATGGCTCAAGCAGCCCGGCGACCCCGTCAAGGTCGACGAGCCGATCGCGAGCCTCGAAACCGACAAGGTGTCGGTCGAGGTGCCCTCGCCGGTTGCCGGCGTGATGGGCCAGCATGCGGTCAAGGTCGGCGACACGGTCGAGGTCGGCGCGATGCTCGCGACGATCGAATCGGGTGACGGTGCTGCCGCCGCGCCGGCTCCGGCCGCCGCCCCGGCGGCCAGCGCCCCCGCTGCGGCACCGGCACCCGCTGCTGCCCCCGCGCCGGCCGCACAGCCGGAAGCGTCGGGCGACTCGCCCGCGGCGCTGTCACCGTCGGTGCGTCGTGCGGTGCTCGAATATGGCCTCGACCCGTCGTCGATCACCGGCACCGGCAAGGACGGCCGTATCACCAAGGAAGACGTCGCCGCCGCCGCCGCGTCCAAGCCGGCGACGCAGGCGCCCGCCGCCGCGCCGGCGCCTGCCGCTGCCCCGGCCGGCGGCCGCAAGGAAGAGCGCGTCAAGATGACGCGCCTGCGCCAGACGATCGCCAAGCGCCTGAAGGAAGCGCAGAACACCGCCGCGATGCTGACGACGTTCAACGACGTCGACATGACCGCGGTGATCGAGGCGCGCGCCAAGTACAAGGACCTGTTCGAGAAGAAGCATGGCGTCCGCCTCGGCTTCATGGGCTTCTTCGTGAAGGCCGCGACGATGGCGCTGAAGGACATCCCGTCGGTCAACGCCTCGATCGAGGGCGATGAGATCGTCTACCACGATTACGCCGATATCTCGGTTGCGGTCAGCGCCCCGAATGGCCTCGTCGTGCCGGTGATCCGCGATGCGCAGGACCTGACCGTCGCCGGCATCGAGAAGACGATCGGCGACTTCGGCCGCCGCGCCAAGGACGGCACGCTCAAGATGGACGAGATGAAGGGCGGCACCTTCACCATCTCCAACGGCGGCGTGTTCGGCTCGCTGATGTCGACCCCGATCATCAACCCGCCGCAGGCGGCGGTGCTCGGCCTGCATCGCATCGAGGAGCGTCCGGTGGTGCGTGACGGCCAGGTCGTGGTGCGCCCGATGATGTATCTCGCTCTGTCCTACGATCACCGCCTGATCGACGGCCGCGAGGCGGTGACCTTCCTCGTTGCGCTCAAGAACGCGATCGAGGACCCGACCCGCATCCTGATCGACCTGTAAAGGGCGACATACCCACTCACCCCGGCGAAGGCCGGGGCCCAGTTGGGAAGGCGGCGGTGACGAAGCGCCACGCTCTTCCCATATGTCCCCCAACTGGACCCCGGCTGCGCCGGGGAGGAGACCTGAAGATGGCTGACGAACAGCAATACGACTATGACGTCCTCGTGATCGGTGCCGGCCCCGGCGGCTATGTCGCGGCGATCCGCGCGGCGCAGCTCGGGCTGAAGACCGCCTGCGCCGAGAGCCGCGAGACGCTGGGTGGCACCTGCCTCAACGTCGGCTGCATCCCGTCGAAGGCGATGCTGCACGCGTCGGAATTCTTCGACGCCGCCTCGAACGGCACGATGGCCAAGATGGGCATCAAGGTCACCGCCGAGCTCGATCTCGACACGATGCACGGCCAGCGCCGCGACGCGGTCAAGCAGCTGACCGGCGGCATCGAATATCTGTTCAAGAAGAACAAGGTCGAGTGGCTCAAGGGCCGCGCCAGCTTCACCGGCAAGGATAGTGTCGAGATCGACGGCAAGACCGTCCGCGCCAAGAACATCGTCATCGCGACGGGCTCGTCGGTCACGCCGCTGCCCGGCGTCACCGTCGACCAGAAGGTGATCGTCGACAGCACCGGCGCGCTCGAGCTCGCCAAGGTGCCGCAGCACCTCGTCGTGATCGGCGGCGGCGTCATCGGGCTCGAGCTGGGCAGCGTCTGGCGCCGGCTCGGCGCCAAGGTGACCGTCGTCGAATATCTCGACCAGATCCTGCCCGGCTTCGACGGCGACGTCCGCAAGGAAGCGCAGAAGATCTTCAAGAAGCAGGGTTTTGAGTTCAAGCTGTCGACCAAGGTCACCGGCGTTGCAGTGAACGGCGATGCCACGACGCTGACCGTCGAGCCCGCGGCCGGCGGCGAGGCGCAGACGATCGATGCGGACGTGGTGCTGCTCGCGATCGGCCGCAGGCCGAACACCGACGGCCTGAACCTCGAAGCCGCCGGCCTGTCGGTCAATGCGCGCGGGCAGGTGGAGATCGACCATGACTTCGCCACCAGCGTGCCCGGCATCTGGGCGATCGGCGATGTGGCCCCCGGCCTAATGCTCGCGCACAAGGCCGAGGATGAGGGCATCGCGGTCGCCGAGAACATCGCCGGCCTCACCGGCATCGTGAACCACGACATCATCCCGAGCGTCGTCTACACCCTGCCCGAATTCGCCGGCGTCGGCCTCACCGAGGAAGCGGCGAAGGCCAAGGGCGAGATCAAGGTCGGCAAGTTCCCGATGATGGCGAACAGCCGCGCCAAGACCAATCACGAGCCCGACGGCTTCGTGAAGATCATCGCCGATGCCAAGACCGACCGCGTCGTCGGCGTCTGGGCGATCGCCAGCGTCGCCGGCACGATGATCGCGCAGGCGGCGCAGGCGATGGAATTCGGCGCGACGTCGGAGGATATCGCCTACACCTGCCACGCGCACCCGACGCATTCCGAGGCGATCAAGGAAGCGGCGATGGCGGTGACCGGCAAGCCGATCCACATCTGATCGTGGCGGGCGCGGACACCCGCCGCGCCGCGCTGGAAGCCGAATGGCTGACGCTGACCCGCGAGACCCTGCCCGGTCTCGCGGGTCTTCGCATGTGGCCGGTGCGCGCGGATCATTGTTTCCAGCGTATCCTGCTCGACGCGGCGGTGGGCGGCGTCTGGTATGACGCGGTTCCGCGCCGTCCGGCGTACCGGTATATGGCGGTCGAACTGTTGGAGCGGGCGGTGGCGCTCGGGCAGGGGGCGGCCGAGGGGACGGTGGATCTGGTCGCGTTGAACCGGCAGTCGCTGGCGTGGCGACGCGAGCGCCGGAAGGACGAACCGTCCTTGATCTAGGCGGTGCGAGGTGGATTGCCGCATCTTAGTGCTGATCGACGTTCGAGCTTTAGGGAAACGCCTCCCCTTGGCGGGGAGTGCCGAAGGCATGACGGGGGCGCAACCGAAGATGTCGCTTACCTCCCCCTCCGCGGCAGGAATTGGAGTGAAATTCGATCGCCTAAATCATTCCGTAGACCAATTTGGTTGTGCGCTCGAGACTGCGAACGATCCCGGTTGTCGGGTAGCGATTGACGATGCCCATCAACTGCTCCCGGCAGCACACGCGCAGGTCGCCGACGTGTGCGGCGGGGCATCAGGTAAGGTGCAAAGGAGGGCGACATGTCAGAACGCTTCCACATCATCACCGGTGGTCCCGGGTCGGGGAAGAGCACGCTGATCGAGGCGCTTGCGGCCGAAGGCTTCAGCAGACCAATTTGGTTGTGCGCTCGAGACTGCGAACGATCCCGGTTGTCGGGTAGCGATTGACGATGCCCATCAACTGCTCCCGGCAGCACACGCGCAGGTCGCCGACGTGTGCGGCGGGGCATCAGGTAAGGTGCAAAGGAGGGCGACATGTCAGAACGCTTCCACATCATCACCGGTGGTCCCGGGTCGGGGAAGAGCACGCTGATCGAGGCGCTTGCGGCCGAAGGCTTCAGCCATATGGCCGAAGGGGGGCGGGCGATCATCCAGGATCAGGTTGCGATCGGCGGTCGCGCCTTGCCGTGGGCGGATCGCGAGGGCTTTGCCGCGCTGATGCTCGCGTGGGAGATGCGGTCGTATCGCGAGGCATTGGCGGCGCCGGGGCCGGTCTTCTTCGATCGCGGCATCCCCGATGTGATCGGCTATCTGCGCTTATGCAGCTTGCCGGTGCCGGCGTGCATCGTGCGTGCAGCCGAGATCCGTCGCTATGCCGAGCGGGTGTTTATCGCGCCGCACTGGCCGACGATCTATGCGCAGGATGCCGAGCGCCAGCAAACGGCAGCGGAGGCCGCGGCCACGCACGATGCGATGGCGTCGGCCTATCGGGAACTCGGCTACGACCTCGTCCCGCTACCGTTCGCCACCGTCGCGGAGCGGGTGCGGTTCGTTCGCGAGCGGATCGGCTGACGGAACGCCGTCATAGCACCAGCGGCGCGTGATCGATGCGCGTCCATTGTTCGGGGGCAATGACGTCAACCATCGCGACGAACGCTATGCCGGCGAGCGGCCCGACATCATCGACAACAGCTTTACCGCGGTGGATTTCGCCAATGGCGTGCGCGCGATGCCCGACCTGTCGATGTTCGCTGACGGTGCCGAGCATCAGGAGGAGATGAGCGTGACCGGCGATGCCGCCCGGCTAGACGTGCTGATACCGACAGGCGAGTTGGTCTTCTCGCCGCGGGTGGGCTTCGGCGGCATCAAATGCGTCGAGCGGACGCGGGTGGCGGTCGATCCGAACGCGCGCGCCGCTAGCTCGCACGAAGGCGCGACCTATTATCAGCATATCGCCTTTGCCGCGGCGGTGCGCGGCGAGGGGCCGGTGCTGGTCAGCGCCGAGGACGGTCTGCGCGCGGTGGGGATCGGCACCGCCGCGGAGATCAGTGCGCGCGAGCATCGCGTGGTGGAGATGGCCGAGATCGGGTAAACGGAGGCATGGCGGTGTTCGATCAATTCGATTTATCGGTGCCGTTGATCCAGGCGCCGATGGCGGGGGTGTCGACGCCGGCACTGGCCGCCGCGGTGTGCAACGCCGGTGCTATGGGATCGATCGGCGTCGGTGCCACGGATGCGGCCGGCGCGCGGGCGATGATCGAGGCGGTGCGCGCGGGCACCGATCGCGCGTTCAACGTCAATCTGTTCGTCCATCGATCGCCGCAGCCCGACCCGGCGCGGGAGGCGGCATGGCTGGCAGTCCTTGCGCCCTTGTTCGCCGAGTTCGATGCGGCCCCGCCGGCGACGCTGCATACCATCTACCGCAGTTTTGCCGACGATCCCGAAATGCTCGCGATGCTGCTGGCGGTGGCGCCGCCGGTGGTCAGCTTCCACTTCGGCCTCCCGCCTGCAGACGTGGTGGCCGCCCTGCGTGACCGCGGAATCGTGCTGCTGGCGACCGCGACCAGCGTGGCGGAGGCGCGCGCGATCGCGGCGGCGGGGATCGACGGCATCGTCGCGCAAGGGATCGAAGCGGGCGGCCATCGCGGCATCTTCGATCCGGATGCAGCCGATGATGCGCTGGGCATGCTGGCGTTGACGCGGCTGCTGGTGCGCGAGATGCGCCTGCCGGTGATCGCGGCGGGCGGGATCATGGATGGTGCGGGGATCGCCGCAGCGCTCGATCTGGGCGCAGCGGCGGCGCAGCTCGGCACCGCGTTCATCGGCTGCCCCGAATCGGCGGCGGATGCGGCCTATCGCGCCGCGCTGGCGGGACCGGGGGCCTATCATACGCGGATGACTGCGCAGATCTCGGGCCGGCCGGCGCGGGCGCTGGCCAATCGCTTCACCGCGCTGACCCCGGTGCAGCGGCCGCCCGACTATCCGATCGCCTATGACGCGGGCAAGGCGCTCCACGCCGCGGCGAAGGCGCGGGGCGACCATGGCTTCGGCGCGCACTGGGCGGGGCAGGGGGCGCCGCTCGCGCGGAGCATGCCGGCCGCGGATCTGGTGGCGACGCTCGCCGCCGAGCTACGCGCATGCCGCGCGGCGGGTCACGCCGCCTGGACGTGATCGGCGGCGAGCGCCTCCTCGACGATCGCGATGAAGTGGCGGCAGGGCAGGGTCGCGGCGTGGCGGTGGTGGATCAGCCACATGTCGGTGCGCGCCTGGGCATCGAGCAGCGGCAGGTAGGTGAGGCCGGTCGACTGGAGCGCGCAGAGTGATGCGGCGACGATCGTCACGCCGACCCCGGCGGCGACCAGCCCGAGCAAGGTCGAGGCTTCGCCGACGCGCTGCGCGATCACCGGCTCCTGGCCGCCTTCGCGGATCATCGCGAAGAGGCGCTCGCTGAAGCAGCCGCTGCGGTCGCGACCGTAGACGACCATCGGCTCGCCGGCGATATCAGCGAGGCGCAGCGCGGTGCGCGTGGCGAGCGGATGATCGGCGCGCATCGCCACGAACAGTCCCTCGCTGAGCAGCCGCGTCGACGCGATCGCCTCGGGCAGCGCCGGCGGGCCGAAATGGCGGACGAAACCGATGTCGAGCGCGCGGCTCTCCACCGCGAGGATCTGATCGGGGGCGGCCATTTCGGTCAGCGACAGTTGTACGTCGGGATAGGTGCGGCGGTAGGCGTTGATCGCCAACGCGACCTGCGGGATGAACGGTGCCGATGGATTGAAGCCGACCGTCAGCGCGCCGAGCTCGCCGCGGGCGGCACGGCGCGCGATCTCCACTGCACGGTCGGCCTGGCGGATCGTCTCGCGCGCGGCGTCGAGGAACAGCGTGCCCGCCGGGGTCAGCGCCACGCGCCGGCTGGTCCGCTCGAACAGCCGCACGCCGATCTCATCCTCCAGCTGGCGGATCTGCTGGCTGAGCGGCGGCTGCGAGATGCCGAGCCGCGTCGCTGCACGCGCGAAATGCAGGTCCGAGGCGACCTGGATGAAGTAGCGGAGGTGACGCAATTCCATGATCGATATCTACTACGTCTCGATCCGGCGTAAACCGATATTGGACAAGCTCTTGGTCCGCCGGGCAGTTGTTGCGCCGCAGCAACGGTTCCGCTGCGTGTCGAAGCCGATTGGAGCATGTCGTGTCCCATGCCGCGTTGAGTAAGCCGGTCGCGCCGGGGCAGGTGCGACCATGATCGGCCTCGTCCGTACCGCACTGGCCCGGCCGCTGACGTTCGTCGTAATGGCGATCCTGATCGGCATCATCGGCGTGCTCGCCGCGCTGCGCACGCCGGTCGACATCTTCCCTGACATCCGCGTGCCGGTGATCGCCACCGCCTGGCAGTACAGCGGCCTGTCGCCCGACGAAATGTCCGGCCGGATCATCACGCCGTTCGAGCGCGTGCTGACCACCACCGTCAACGGCATCGACCATATCGAAAGCCAGTCGCTGCCCGGCATCGGTGTGGTGAAGATCTATTTCCAGCCCGGCGCCGACATCCGCACCGCCACCGCGCAGGTGACGTCGGTGTCGCAGACGGTGCTCAAGCAATTGCCGCCCGGCATCACGCCGCCGCTGATCCTCAACTACAACGCCTCGACCGTGCCGATCGTCCAGCTCGCCTTGTCGGGCAAGGGGATGTCGGAGGGGCAGATGTACGATCTCGCCACCAACCAGATCCGCCCCGGTCTGGTGACGGTGCCGGGGGCGGCGATCCCCTATCCCTCCGGCGGGCGGCAGCGGCAGATCCAGATCGACCTCGACCCGCAGGCGCTGCAGTCCAAGGGGCTGTCGGCGCAGGACGTCGGCAATGCCATCGCCGCGCAGAACCAGATCAATCCGGCGGGCTTCGCCAAGATCGGCGGCTTCCAATATGCGGTGCGGCTCAACAACGCGCCGGGCAGCGTCGAGGAACTCAACAACCTGCCGGTCAAGGTGGTCAACGGCGCGACCATCTACATGCGCGACGTGGCGCACGTCCGCGACGGATCGGCGCCGCAGACCAACGTCGTCCATGTCGATGGCGCACGCTCGGTGATCATGACCGTGCTGAAGAACGGTGCGACCTCGACGCTGGCGATCGTGCAGGGGATCAAGGACGCACTGCCCAAGATCGAGGAGACGCTGCCGCCGGGCCTCAAGGTCGTGCCGATCGGCGACCAGTCGCTGTTCGTGAAGGCGGCGGTGGAGGGCGTCGTCAAGGAAGGCGCGATCGCAGCGGCGCTGACCAGCCTGATGATCCTGCTGTTCCTCGGCTCGTGGCGCTCCACCGTCATCATCGCGATCTCGATCCCGCTGGCGATCCTCGCCGCGATCATCTGCCTCGCGATCACCGGCAACACGCTCAACACGATGACGCTTGGCGGGCTCAGCCTCGCGGTCGGCATCCTCGTCGACGATGCGACGGTGACGATCGAGAACATCAACTGGCACCTCGAACAGGGCAAGCCGGTGCGGACTGCGATCCTCGACGGCGCGGCGCAGATCGTCACCCCGGCGTTCGTCTCGTTGCTGTGCATCTGCATCGTCTTCGTGCCGATGTTCTTTCTGCCGGGGGTGGCGGGCTTCCTGTTCGTGCCGCTGGCGCTCGCCGTGGTGTTCGCGATGATCGCCAGCTTCATCCTGTCGCGTACGCTGGTGCCGACGATGGCGATGTACCTGCTGCGCCCGCACGGCAGCGGCGATGACCATGACCAGCACAGCGCGGGCACGCCGCAGTCGCGCAATCCGCTGGTCCGCTTCCAGCGCGGCTTCGAGGACCGGTTCGAGGCGATCCGGTCCCGCTATGGTGCGCTGCTCGAACGCGCGCTCGCGACGCCGCGGCCATTCGTGCTCGGCTTCCTCGCGGTGACGGTGCTGTCGTTCCTGCTGGTGCCGTTCCTCGGCCAGAATTTCTTCCCCGCGGTCGACGCCGGCCAGATGGCGCTCCACGTCCGCGCGCCCGTCGGCAGCCGGATCGAGGATACGTCCGCGCAGTTCGACCGGATCGCGCGCCGCATCCGCCAGATCATCCCGGCGAACGAACTCGTCTCGGTGGTCGACAACATCGGCCTGCCGGTCAGCTCGATCAACACGACCTACAACAATTCGGGTACGGTCGGGCCGCAGGACGGCGACATCTTGATCCAGCTCGCCAAGGACCATGCGCCGACGGCCGATTATGTCCGCACGCTGCGCGAGCAACTGCCGCGTGACTTCCCCGGCGCCACCTTCTCGTTCCTGCCCGCCCACATCACCAGCCAGATCCTGAACTTCGGCGCGCCCGCGCCGATCGATATCCAGGTGGCCGGCAAGGATGCCGACGCCAATGCCGCTTATGGCCGGCTGATCCTGCGGCGCATCCAGGCGATCCCGGGCGTCGCCGACGCGCGCATCCAGCAATCGGCGCGCTATCCGCAGCTCGACGTCGCGGTCGACCGCAGCCGGATCGGCCAATATGGCCTGACCGAGCGCGACGTCACCACCAGCGTGGCCAATTCGCTCGCCGGCACCTCGCAGACCGCGCCGGTGTTCTTCCTCAACCCGGACAATGGCGTGTCCTATCCGGTGGTGGCGCAGGCGCCCGAATATCGCGTCGGCTCGATCGACGATCTGTCTAACATCCCGGTTTCGGGCGCTGCCGGCAGCGCGCAGGTGCTCGGCGGGCTGAGCACGATCCGGCGCAGCACCGCCGCGGCGGTGGTCTCGCACTACAATATCGCGCCGGTCGTCGACATCTTCGCGACGCCGAACGGCCGCGATCTCGGCGCGGTCGCGGGTGACATCCAGCGCGTGCTCGCCACGCTCAAGGATCAGGCACCGAAGGGCGCGACGGTGACGTTGCGCGGCCAATATGCGACGATGAACAGCGCCTTCTCCGGCCTCGGCTTCGGCCTGATCGGCGCGGTGCTGCTGATCTACCTGCTGATCGTCGTCAATTTCCAGAGCTGGCTCGACCCGTTCGTCATCATCACCGCGCTGCCCGGCGCGCTCGCCGGCATCGTCTGGATGCTGTTCGCGACCGGCACCACACTGTCGGTGCCGGCGCTGACCGGGGCGATCATGTGCATGGGTGTCGCCACCGCCAATGCGATCCTCGTCGTCAGCTTCGCACGCGAACGGCTTGCTGAGCTGGGCGATGCGACGCGCGCGGCGCTGGAGGCGGGGATGACCCGCTTCCGCCCGGTGCTGATGACCGCACTGGCGATGATCATCGGCATGCTGCCGATGGCGCTGGGGCTGGGCGAGGGCGGCGAGCAGAATGCGCCGCTCGGTCGCGCCGTGATCGGCGGGCTGCTCGTCGCGACCTTCGCCACCTTGTTGTTCGTACCCGTCATCTTCAGCCTCGTGCATCGCCGCCGCGCCGCGGCCGCGCCCGCCGAGGCGCTGCGTTTGGAGGAAGTTCATGGCTGAGCAGGAGGCCGCTCCGGCCGACGGCAGGTCGCTGCGCACGGTCGTGATCGCCGGCGCGCTGCTGGCGGTCGGCGTCGCGGGTGCCGGAATCGCGATGCGCTCGCGCGACGAGCATCGGCTCGCGACCTGGACCGCGGCGCAATCGACGCCTGCAGTGACGGTGCTCCACCCGTCCGTCGCGGCGGCGCAGGGCGCGCTGACCCTGCCGGCGGCGTTGCAGGCGCTCAACAGCGCGCCGATCTTCGCGCGGACCAGCGGCTATGTGCGGCGCTGGTACGTCGATATCGGCGACACCGTGCGGGCGGGACAGGTACTCGCGGTGCTCGACGCGCCTGAGGTCGACCAGCAGCTCGCCGCCGCGCGCGCCAACCTTCAGACCGCGCAGGCCAATCGCCAGCTCGCCGCCTCGACCGCGACGCGCTGGCGGACGATGCTCGCCGAGGATGCGGTGTCCAAGCAGGAGACCGACGAGAAGATCGGCGATCTCGCTGCCAAGACCGCACTCGCCGAGGCGGCGCGCGCCGACGTGTCGCGGTTGCGCTTCACCCAGGGGTTCACGCGGCTGGTCGCGCCCTTTGCCGGCGTGGTGACGAGCCGCGCCACCGACGTCGGTGCGCTGGTCACGGCGGGAACGGCGGGATCGACGCCGCTGTTCACCGTCGCCGATGTCAGCCGCATCCGCGCCTATGTGCGCGTGCCGCAGAGCTATTCGGCGCAGGTCCATCGCGGCGAGCACGTCACGCTCGCGTTGCCCGAATATCCCGGTCGGACCTTCGACGCGGCGCTGACGCGGACCGCCGATGCCGTCGATCCCGCCTCGGGCACGGTGCTGGTCGAACTTCAGGCCGCCAATCCGGACCGCGCGCTCAAGCCCGGCGCCTATGCGCAGGCGAGCTTCCCGCTGGCGAGCGGCACCAACGCGCTGACGCTGCCGGCGAGCGCGCTGATCATCGGCCGAAAGGGCACGCAGGTCGCGGTCGTCGGCAACGATGGCAGGGCGCATCTGCGCACGATCACGATCGGTCAGGATCGCGGCGCCACGGTCGAGGTGAGCGCCGGGCTCGCCCGCGCCGATCGGGTGATCGACAACCCGCCCGATTCGCTTGCCGACGGCGACGCGGTGCGGGTGACGGGCACAGCCAAGGCGCCGGCCGATGCCAAACACTAGGAGCCTGCTCGCCACCGTCGCGGCGCTGGCGATGACGGCCTGTTCGACTGCACCCGCATACCAGCGCCCGAGTGCCGTGACCCCGGCTGCGTTCAAGGAGGCGGCAGGCTGGCAGGTCGCCGGCACTGCGGTGCCGCCTGCGGGCAGATGGTGGGAAACGTTCGGCGACGCGACGCTCAACGGCCTGGAGGAGCAGGTGGCGAGCGGCAATTTCGACCTCGCCGCCGCCGTGGCGCGCTACGAACAGGCGCGCGGGCTGGTCCGGCAGGCGCGGTCCGATCTGTATCCGGAGGTGGGGCTGGGCGCGTCGGCGGGGCGTCAGCGTGTGTCGGCCGGGCGGCCCCTTTCGCCCACCAACAGCGCCGCGACCTATTCGGTGGCGACCGTCGGGCCGTCGCTCGATTACGAGGTCGATCTGTTCGGCCGCGTCCGCAATGCGGTGCGGGCCAGCAGCGCGTCGGCGGCAGCGAGCGAGGCGGATGTCGCCGGGCTGCGGCTGGGGTTGCAGGCGCAACTCGCCACCGCCTATTTCGACATGCGCGGGCTCGACGCGCGCATCGTCCTGCTCCGCGAGACCGTCGCGGCATTCGAGCGCGCCTTCCGCCTCACCGATACGCGGCATCGCGGTGGCATCGCCTCGGGCATCGACGTCAGCCGCGCGCAGAATCAGCTGGCGAGTGCGCGTGCCGAATTGTCGTCGGTCGCGATCGCCCGCCAGCGCGACGAACATGCCATCGCCGTATTGATCGGGCGGCCACCGGCCGAGGTGACGATCGCGGTCGCCGACCGTCAGCTCGCGCCGCCGCAGATCCCGGCGGGGCTGCCCTCGACCCTGCTCGAACGGCGCCCCGACATCGCCGCCGCCGAACGCCGCGTCGCCGCCGCCAATGCGCGGATCGGCGTCGCCCGCGCAGCGCTGTTCCCGTCGCTGACGCTGGGCGCTTCGGGAGGGTTCCAGGCGGCGAGCGGGGCGCTGTTCAGCGCGTCCAACAGCTTCTGGGCTCTGGGACCGGTGTCTGCGGCGCTGGCGATCTTCGATGGTGGCCGACGGCGCGCGGGCGTTCGCATCGCCCGCGCCGACTATGGCGAGACGGTCGCCACCTATCGTCAGACCGTGCTCGATGCATTCCGCGAGGTCGAGGATGACCTGTCCGCGCAGCGCCTGCTCGCCGCGCAGGAGCAGGACCAGCATATCGCCGCCGACGCCGCCGCACGCACCCGCGACCTCGCGCTGACCCGCTATCGCGACGGCGCCGCCGACTATCTCGACGTCGTCACCGCGCAGACCGCCGCACTCGACGCGCAACGCGCCTTGCTCGACGTGCGCAGCCGTCAATTGCAGACGGCCACCGACACGATCCGCGCGCTGGGCGGGGCATATTGACGGCAGCGCTCGTACCTCCGGGCGCCGTCCGCCCGCGTATGATCTAGAGCAAGTCCCGTGTCGTAATATTTCCGGGCGACGGATTGCCGGATGTTAGCGCTATCGATAAGCTGTGTGAAAACAACGACATGGGGAGGGTGCGATGGCTTGGTCCGCGCGGCGATAGCGATGCTGTACCTGGACACGTCCGGCGCCTGATCGGCGACCGCGACCCGGAACTTCCGACATAACGATCCGCCGGCGCAAGACCGGCTCGACGACTGGAGAGATGCTTGTGGCACGAATGATTTGGGGCGCCTTGCTCGGCTCGGTGAGTATCGGCGTCATCGCCGGCGCGGTGCATGCGCAGTCGCTTACCGTCACCCCGGCCGAGACGCTGGAGACGCAGGGGCTCAGCGTCATCGTCGACCAGAACCATTTCAGCCCGATCTTCTTCGACGAGAAGAATGCAGGCATCCAGATGGTGCTGCACGGCGAGCGTATCGCCACCGACGGCGCGGTGCGGCTCGACCGCACGCCCGAACAATGGGCGCCGGTCCCCGCGTTCGTCGGCCGCACCCGCGGCAGCGAGCCCAACCAGCTGGTGGTACGTTCCGCCTACAAGCAGCAGAACCTGTCCTACAGCGTCAAGGTCACCGCCGAGCCGGGCGGTTTCCGCATCGCGGTCGATCTCGACCAGCCGCTGCCGGCAAGCCTCGCGGGCAAGGCGGGCTTCAACCTCGACTTCCTGCCGACCGCCTATTTCGGCAAGACCTATCTGGTCGATGCGGCGCCCGGGCTGTTCCCGCGCCATCCCACCGGCCCCATGGCTAAGGACGGATCGGGCGATCCGCTGCCGCTCGGGAGCGCTACCAAATCGATCACCCTGTCGCCCGAGGACCCGCTGACCCGGGTCAGCATCACCTCCGACACCGGATCGATCGATCTCTACGATGCACGGGCGCGCGCGCAGAACGGCTGGTTCGTCGTCCGGTCGCTGATCGCCACCGGTGCTAAGGAAAATGCGATCGTCTGGCACGTCCGGCCGAACGTGGTGAAGAATTGGACGCGTCAGCCGGTCGTCTCGTTCAACCAAGCCGGCTACACGCCCGGCCGGGCGAAGGTCGCGATGATCGAGCTCGACCCCAATTTCAAGGCACCGGCTGAGGCCGAACTGGTACGGCTGACCGCGGATGGCGGCAAACAGTCGGCGTTGCGCGCCAAGCTGCAGCCGCGTGGCCGCTGGACGCGCTACGACTATGCCGCCTTCGACTTTTCGTCGGTCCGCGAGCCCGGCCTGTACGCGATCAGCTATGCGGGGCAGACGACCAACCCGTTCCGTATCGCCGCCGACGCCTATCAGCGGATCTGGCAGACCTCGCTCGACACCTTCATCGCCGAGCAGATGGATCATGTCGGCATCCGCGAACAATATCGTGTGTGGTCGGCGCCTTCGCACCTCGATGACGCGCGGCAGGCGCCGCCGAACATCACCCATTTCGACGGCTACAAGATGGGGCCGAACCTCGATTCGCCGTTCAAGGCGGGGCAGCATATCCCCGGCCTGGCGGTGGGTGGCTGGCAGGATGCGGGCGACTATGACATCCAGACGCCGGAAAACGCGGCGGTGACCCGCGACCTGGTCTGGGCGCGCGAATTGTTCGGGCTCGACTGGGACGAGACCAGCATCGACGAAGCCGCGCGCAAGGTCGAGATCCGCAAGCCCGACGGGGTCGAGGATGCGATCCAGCAGATCCGCCATGGCACGTTGCAGCTGCTCGCGCAGTATAAGGTGTTCGGCCACGCCATCGTCGGCATCGTCGATCCCGCGCTACGCCAATATGCGCATCTCGGCGACGCGGGATCGCAGACCGACAACCGCCTCTACGACGCCAAGCTCGGGTCGGAGGAGGTCAAGGGTGGCGCGTCGGGCACCCCCGACGATCGCTGGGCATTCACCACCGATCTGCCGGCCAACAATCTCGCGGTCGCCGGTGCGCTCGCCGGCGCCAGCCGCGCGCTCGCCGCCAGCGACCCCAAGATGGCGGCAGAGGCGCTGGCCGCGGCTAAGGCGTTGTGGAGCAAGCAGCAGAATGTGGTGGTCAAGGCCGGCGACGGGCGCGACGATTCCTCTTCGCCGCGCTCCGCCGAGGCGGCGAACGTCGTCGCCACCGTCGAGCTGCTGCTGACCAGCCGCGGCGAGCGGGTGTACGTGGACCGGCTCCGCCAGTTGCAGCCGGTGATCCGTCAGAACTTCCCATGGCTGGCCGGCGCGGCGGTGCGGGCGATCCCCTTCATGGGCGCCGATTATCGCGCCAGCCTGGTGCCGTTGGTGCAGGACATGAAGGCCAAGGCGGACGGCGGCATGACCAACAATCCGTTCGGCGTGCCGATCGCCGACGGATCGTGGGCGGGATCCAACCAGGTGGTGAGCTTCGGCACGACCATGTACCTGCTGCACAAGGCATTCCCGGAGATCGTCGGCACCGCCTACACGCTCAACGCGATCGATTACGTGCTCGGGCGGCATCCGGCGAACAACCTGTCGCTGGTCTCGACCGTCGGCACCGCGTCGAAGCTGATCGGCTATGGCCACAACCGCGCCGATTATAGCTTCATCCCCGGCGGGATGGTGCCGGGGGTGCTGATCGTCAAACCCGATTACCCGGAGGCGAAGGTCGACTGGCCGTTCCTGTGGTTCGAGAACGAATATACCGTCAGCACCACCTCTGCCTACATCCTCGCGGCGCGCGCGGCGATGGCGGTCGCGGCCGAGACGAAGTGACCGCGCCGGTCGGCTAAGAGACATGATGCGACGTGCCGCCGCCGGCCAAGTCTCTGGCTCGGCGGCGCGCATGGTGATCGCGGACGGCCGGTGCAGGTAGGCCGGTGAGGGTGGGTGCGGTGCAACAATTGCATGGACGCTTCGTTCGTCCGGCATCCACCATCACCGAATGAAAGGCCGAAACCATGTTCGGACACACCAAGAAGGTGCGCTACGCCGTCGTCGCAGGCGGGCAGATCTCGCAGCAGGCGTTCATGCCCGGCGTCGCGCGCACCAACAACTCGGAACTGGCCGCATTGGTCACCGGTGATCCCGTCAAGGCCGACAAGCTCGCCAAACTCTATGGCATCAAGGCGTGGGGCTACGATCAATATGCCGAGCTGCTGGCGTCGGGCGAGATCGATGCGGTCTATATCGCGACGCCCAACTTCCTCCACATGCAATATGCGGTGCCCGCGCTGGAGGCGGGCATCCACGTCCTGCTCGAGAAGCCGATGGCGTCGAGCGTCGCCGAGGCCGAACAGATCCTCGCGGCGCAGAAGACCCGCGGCGCCAAGCTGATGATTGCCTATCGCCTGCACCACGAGCCCGGCACGGTCGAGATGATCACCCGCGCGCGCAACAACGAATTCGGCGAGCTGCGCAGCTTCGTATCGACCTTCGCGCAGAACGTCGCCGAGGCCAATTCGCGCGGGCACAACGGCTATTGGGGCGGGCCGGTGCCGGATATGGGCACCTATCCGCTCAACGCGGTGCGCAACCTGTTCGGGCTGGAGCCGATCGCCGTGCACGCCGTCGGCACCAAGACGCCGGACCGCGGCTTCAACTTCCACGACACGGTCGCGGTGACGCTGCGCTTCCCCGGCGAGCGCGTCGCGCAGTTCACGGTAAGCTATGCCACCGCGCCGTCCGAATTCTTCGAGCTGATCGGCACCAAGGCGAGCATCCATGCCTCGCCGAGCTTCATGTTCGGTCCGAAGATCGGCATCCGCTATGTCGAAAAGACCAGCGAGGGCAGCAAGGAGCATAAGTTCGACCCGGTCGAACAGTTCGGCAACGAGACGCAATATTTCTCCGGCTGCATCCTCAACGATGCGCATCCCGAAGCCGACGGCGAGGAAGGGCTGCTCGACATGCGCGTGCTGGCGGCGGTGGAACGCTCGCTCGAAACCGGCGAGACGGTGACGCTGGAGCCGATGACGCGCAGCCGCCACGTCGCACCCGATCAGGCACTCAAGCTCAAGCCCGCGAAGGAGCCGGGCGAAGACGAGATGATCAGCATCATCCCGCAGCAGGCCTAATCGGGACGGGGGCTGGCTATCGGCCCCCCGACCGCCCTGCGCTGACGACCTCGGCGTAGCCGCCGGGCAGGGCTTTCGCCGCCCGGCGACACCTGCTTAACTCGCTGCATGCGTTACGCTTTCCTCCTCCCCCTGCTCGCCACCACGCCCGCCTTCGCGCAAGCCGGGGGCGCGCCGATCGAGGCGGTCGACCCGATGATCGGAACGGCGGGCGAGGGGCATACCTTTCCGGGAGCGACCGCGCCGTTCGGGATGGTGCAGCTGTCGCCGGACACCGATACCGGCTGCGAAATCCGCGCCTGCTACGGCCATGCCGCCGGCTACCGCTACGAAGATCCGACAATCCAGGGGTTCAGCCACACCCATTTCTCGGGTGCCGGCCATTCCGACCTCGGCGACATCCTCGTCGCGCCGCAGGCGGGCACGGCGCGGCTCGATCCCGGCGATCCCGCCCGCCCGGGATCGGGCTACCGCTCGCGGTTCGACCATGCGGCCGAGACCGCACGGCCGGGCTATTATGCGGTGACGCTGGCCGATGGCAGCATCCGTGCCGAGCTGACCGCGGGAACGCGCACGGGCGTGCATCGCTACACCTTCCCCGCGGGCGTCCCGGCGCATCTGGTCATCGACCTGCGTTCGTCGCTCTACAATTATCCCGGCAAGGTGCTGTGGTCGGGGCTGCATCTGCGCGCCGACGGCACGCTGACCGGCTTTCGCGAGACGCGCGGCTGGGCGCCGGGTCGCAAGCTGTTCTTCGCGATGCGCTTCTCCGCGCCGCTGACCGGCCACGGCTTCGTCGATCGCGATACCGCGGTGACCTACAAGGGCTTTCAGGGACCGGGCCGGGGCAGCGAGGCGCTGGCCGAGAAGCTCGGCCGCGCGCTGGAGGCGCGGCTCGACTTCGGCCCGCTTGCCGCGCCGCTCGAGGTAAAGGTCGCGCTGTCGGGCGTTGACGAAGCCGGCGCAATCGCCAATCTGGATGCCGAGGCGGGTGGCTTCGACGCGATCCGCGCGCGGACCGCCGCCGCCTGGACGAAAGCGCTCGGCGCGGTCGAGATCGCCGCGCCGGCACCCATGCGCCGCACGGTCTATACCGCGCTCTACCACGCCCTGCTCGCGCCGAGCGTGTGGAGCGACGCCGACGGCCGCTATCGCGGACCGGACGACCAGGTGCATCGCGCCGACGGCTTCACCTTCCGCTCGACCTTTTCGCTCTGGGACACGTTCCGCGCCGAGCATCCGCTGCTGACGCTGGTCCAGCCGGCACAGACCACGGTCGACGTGGTGCGCTCGCTCGTCGCCAGCCGCCAGCATAGTCCCGACGGCATCCTGCCGGTGTGGCAGTTCGCCGGGCGCGAGACCTGGACGATGATCGGCTATCACGCCGCCCCGGTGATCGCCGACGCCTATATGAAGGGCATCCGCGGCTTCGACGCCGCTGCCGCGCTCGATGCGATGGTCGCGAGCGCCAGCTATGCGCCGTACGGCGGGCTCGGCGACTATATGGCGCGCGGCTACGTGCCGATCGACAAGGAGCCGGAGGCGGCATCAAAGACGGTCGAATATGCCTATGACGACTGGACCATCGCGCGGATGGCGCGAGCGATGGGGCGCGACGCGATCGCCGACCGGTTCGAGACGCGCGCCGGCAATTGGCGCAACAGCTTCGACGGCAAGAGCGGCTGGCTGCGCGCCCGGCTATCGAGCGGCGCGTTCCGCACCCCGTTCGACCCCACCGCGATCAACTACGGGTCGGATTATACCGAGGGCAATGCGTGGCAATATAGCTGGTTCATGCCGCAGGATCAGGCCGGCCTGTTCCGCCTGCTGGGCGGCGACGCGAAGGCGATCGCCAAGCTCGACGCGATGTTCGACTATGACACGTCGAAGCTCGACTACAGCCATGCCGAGGATATCGCCGGGCTGATCGGCCAATATATCCACGGCAACGAGCCGAGCCACCATGTCGCCTATCTCTACGATTATGCCGGCGCGCCGTGGCGGACGCAGGAGCGGCTCGCGCAGATCGTCGCCTCGCAATACAAGCCGACGCCGGACGGGCTCGCCGGCAACGACGATCTCGGTCAGATGTCGGCGTGGCTCGTCTTCACCGCGCTCGGCTTCTATCCGGTCGCGCCCGGATCGAACGAATATGTCATCGGGCGGCCATTCGTGGATCGCGCGGTGCTCAACCTGCCCGACGGCAAGCGCTTCGTCGTCGTCGCGGACGGACTGTCGCCGACGAACCGCTACATAGCGGCGGTGACGCTGAATGGCGTGCCGCTGACCCGCAGCTATCTGCGCGACGCCGAGCTGCGCGCCGGTGGCGAACTGCGCTTCACGATGGCCGCGGTGCCGGACAAACGCTGGGGCAGCGGTCGTGCGGCGCGGCCCTTCTCGATGTCCTCGCGGTGACGGCGGGCGGAGACATCGGCCGCTACGGCCTTGTTTGCCTGCGGTTATGGCATAGATAACGACGAGGCCGCCCCCGAGTCATGGCTCGGCCGCGGCAGGGAGTTGGCGATGGCCTGGTATGAGAAGCTGGCCCTGGTCGTCGGCATGATCCTGTTCATGGAATGCTTCGCCTGGGCGACGCACAAATATGTCATGCACGGCTGGGGCTGGGGCTGGCACCGCTCGCACCACGAGCCGCATGACGGCGCGTTCGAGAAGAACGACCTCTATGCGATCAGCTTCGCCGTCATCGTCGTGACGCTGTTCGTCGTGGGCCTCCGCTGGGAGCCGCTGTGGTGGGCGGCGCTCGGCATCACGCTGTACGGCGGCATCTATGCCTTCGTGCACGACATGATGGTGCACCAGCGCTTCGGCATGCGCTGGGTGCCGCGGCGCGGCTATTCCAAGCGGCTGTTGCAGGCGCACCGGCTGCACCATGCGGTAAAGGGCAAGGAGGGCGGCGTCAGCTTCGGCTTCCTGTTCGCGCCCGATCCGGCCAAGCTGAAGCGCAAGCTCGCCGATCGCGCCGGGCGATGAGCGGCGGCCCGGCCACGGCGCGCCGTAGCCTGGTGCTGGCGCTGGCCATTGGCGGCGCGTGGCTCGCCATCCATATCGGCGGCATCTTCTTCTGGGACTGGCAGGCGGCGACGCTGCCGCTCGCGCTGCTGCTGATCGTCGTGCAGGCGTGGCTGAGCACCGGGCTGTTCATCATCGCGCACGATTGCATGCACGGCTCGTTCGCCCCCGGGCATCGCGCGCGCAATGCCGTGGTCGGGACGCTGTGCCTGGGCGCCTATGCCGGCCTGTCGTATCGCGCGCTCTATCCGCTGCACCATGCGCATCACGCCGCCCCCGGAACCGAGCACGATCCCGATTTCCATGCCGACGCGCCGCGCAGCGCGCTGCCGTGGTTCGTCCACTTCTTCCGCGGCTATTACACGCACGGCCAGATCCTGCGGATCACCGCGGCGGCGATCCTGTACATGCTGCTCGGCGCCTCATTGCTCAACATCGTGGTGTTCTGGGCGGTGCCGGCGCTGCTCGCGTTGGCGCAATTGTTCCTGTTCGGCACCTACCTGCCGCACCGTCACGGCGAGACGCCGTTCGCTGATGCGCACAATGCCCGCAGCAACACGCTGTCGCCGCTCGCGTCGCTGGCGACCTGCTTCCACTTCGGCACCTATCACCACGAACATCACCTGAGCCCGCAGACCCCCTGGTGGCAGCTGCCCCGCATCAAGCGCGGCTAGGCGCGCGAAGACGCGCTCACCGGCGGCCCGACCAGCCTGGCGCTATGATCGACGATGCGGCGGTTGAGTTCGTCACGGCCGCCGTATCTTGCCGCGTCGAGGATCACGCCATGAAGCGCGTTGAACAAGAAGATCGCGGTGAATAGCGGATCGTCGACCGACCATGCCTCCGCTGCGCTGCCTGCGGCGAGCAATTGCGTCAAATCGTCGATCAACGGGTTGTCAGCAAGTCCGTCGCTGTTGCGGGGCGGAACTTCGCTGAATAGGACCGCATGTAGCGGTGCCAAAAGGGCATAAGCGTCCGCGCAGGCGGTGGCCCATGCAGCCAAACGCCCACGCCAGTCGTCGGCCGCGACGCGATCGCCTGCGACGCTGATCTCGCTCCCGATGCGAACGGCGAACCGCAAGCGCAGGGCGGCGATGACATCCTCCTTCGAGGTGAAGTGCAGGTAGAAGCTGCCTTTCGCCACGCCCGCGCCAGAGGTGATCTGTTCGATTGTGGTGGCTGCCACGCCTTGCCTGACGAACAGATGCTCTGCGGCATTCAGCAGATCATCCCGGCGCTCTTCGGCGGGCTTGGTTCTGGCTTTGGCTGGCATGGCTCGTTCCGTGGTGGCTGACGCCGTCCGTGCCCTCAATCCCAATAGGAGGAAAGACACTCAATATTGACTGACCGCCAGTCAGTATCTAATCACGGCTGCGGTGCACGGCCGTCACATGCGCGCCCAGCGGAGGCTTCAATGACGAACAACTTGTCCATTTCCCGTCGAATCCAACTGGCACGATATCCCGATGCCATGATCCAGCCGGCGGATCTCGCGATCGTCGACACGCCGTTGCCTGCACCTGGGCCGAATGATCTGGTTGTCCGTAATCGCTGGTTCCGCGTTTCGATCTCCACTCGATTGATGGCGCGGCGCGATGCGCAAGCGGTGGAGGGCATACCGTTCCCTGCGCTCAAGCCGGGCGATGCATTGGCTGACGGTGCGATTGGCGAGGTGCTCTCCTGTCCGCCCGACAGCACCTTTTCGATCGGCGACTTCGTCTCTCACCCGTTTGGCTGGCGTGACCTTGCCGCTGTGCCGATCCAGCAATGCGTCCCGCTCGGGCGCGGACCGATCGAACCGGCTGCCTATCTAGGCCATGGCTGGACCGCCTATGCAGCGCTCACCCGGGCCATCTCGCTGCGCGAAGGGGACACGGTCTTCATATCGAGTGGCGCGGGTGCGATCGGTTCGATGGCCGGTCAAATCGCCCGCAGGCTCGGCGCCGGACGGGTGATCGGCAGCACGGGCAGTCGCGACAAAGCCGGCTGGATGCGCAGCGAACTCGGCTATGATGCCGTGGTCTTGCGCGACGCGGGGTCGCTGACCGAACAATTGGCCGCCGCCGCACCGGGCGGCATCGATGTCTTCATCGACATGGTCGGGGGCGAGCAACTTTCTGCGGCCGTCACGGCCGCACGGCAAGGTGCGCGCTTCGTGCTGCTGGGTGCGTTGACCTCGGAGCTGGACCGGCAGGGTGCCAGTATCGTCGCACCGGCCACGCTCGACTCTTTTCAGCTCATCCTCAAAGGCATCATGCTTCGCGGTTATAGCGCCGATAACGACATCGATGCGTTTCCCGAGTGGATCGGGTGGCAGCGCGATGCCGCACTCCATTACGCCTCTTCAATGGTGACCGGCCTGGAGGCCGCGCCGCAGGCGCTCCACGATGCGTGTGAAGGGCGGCTGCGGGGCGTCGTCATCGTCGCGCTTTAGCGTGGCTCAGGACGTCAGGGGGCCGGCTTGACCTCCGGCTTCACCTCGCGGCCGCGTGCATCGATCGGCGCCTTGGGGGCCTCGGACATCGGGCTCGAACTGCCGGTGCCGCGGCCGCGCAGGTGGTCGATCTCGGCCTGGCGGCGTTGCAGGTAGAAGGTGCGGGTGTTGGCGTAGGGATCGGCGGCATCGTCGTGCAGCGTGTGCAACGTGTCGTCGAATTCGGCGCGATGATCGAGCACGCCGAGCACCGCGGCGGGAATGACGAACGCCGGCTTGGTCACGCGGCGGCCGGCGGCGATCGGCAGGACGAGACGGTCGACGCCGCCGCCGATCAGATCGCGCACCGTCGTCGGGCCGACCAGCGGCAGGAACATGAACGGCCCCGGCGGCACGCCGTAGAAGCCGAGCGTGTCGGCGAAGCCATTGCCGCGACGCGGCAGCTTGAACGGCTTGCGCTTGGCGATGTCGAAGGCGCCGAGCAGCCCGATCGTGGTGTTGATGCCGAACCGGCCGACCGTCTCCACCGCCTTGCCGATCTTGTGCTGGAGCAGGAAGTTGATGAACACGACCGGCTCGCGCAGATTGTACAGCACGTTGTGGACGCCGTCGCGGAACGGCTTGGGTGCGGTCTTCTTGTAGGCGCGGGCGATCGGCGCGACGAGCGCCTTGTCGACCGCCTCGGTCGCCTCGAACGAGCGTTCGTTGAGCGCGCGCAGTGGATCGATCTTGGCGGCGTTCTCGCGCGCGGTGACGACGATGTCGGCGGAGTCGGTGATCGGCCCGTCGCCGCGGCGGACGTCCTGCGGTGGGTGGGCAGCTTCAACCGGCGTCTGCGACGGGGCGAGCGGTTGCGCCGGATTGGCCGGGGCCGCCGCGACCGGGGGCGCAATCGGCGGTGCCGCTGCGGGATCGGTGGGGAGCGAGGCAGGAGCCGCGGGGGCGATCGGGGCCTCCTGCACGGGCGCAGAGGAAAGGGCCGAAACCGTCGTCCACAACACTAGGCTCAGCATACCACCCCATCAGCCGCTTCCGACAATTGTAGGCGGACACGGGGTGATCAACCACAGCCGGACTTAACAAGCCACCAAGAAGCGGCGAATGGCCGGAAATTGCATGTAAAAAAGTGCCGCCCCCGCGGCTGGCCGGCGGGGGCGGCGGGATCGTCAGAGGCGCGAGCCGGTCGTGTAGCGCGCGCGCTCCTCATGCACCTGCTCGGCGGTATAGGCCGGCGCGGTATCGTCGAACGACGACCAGCCGCTCTCGCGATAGCTGGCGCCGCGGCTCTGCGCGTCGACCGAGCGGTTGCGCTCGAGCACCGCCTCCGCCTCGCGTACGAGGTCATCGGGCACCTTGGCGCTGACCAGCGAGCCGCCGCGGCGGACGCCCTCGGCGTAGACGTGCGCGTCATTCTCGTCATGGCCGGCATTCTTCAGCGCGCCGACGATGCTGCCGGTCGCCGCGCCACCTGCCGCACCGATGCCGGCACCCGCGGCGGTCGCCGCCAGCCAGCCGGCCGCGACGATCGGGCCGAGACCCGGAATGGCGAGCAGGCCGAGCCCGGCGAGCAGGCCGCCAGCACCGCCGAGCACCGCACCGGTCGACACGCCACGGCTGACGTCGCCATGGTCGTTGACGCCGTCATGGTCCTGATCGACATGCTCGCCGTGGCGCTTGTCGGCGTTGCTGGCGACGATGCTGAGATGATCGTGGGGCACGCCGATCGCTTCGAGTTCGCGGATCGCATTGGTAGCGTCGGCATAATCGTCGAACAGGCGGGTGATGGTCTGGGTCATGATATCTCTCCTAAAGGCGTCGGTCGATCAGCGGGCGGTGACGTTGCCCTTGTAGTCGAGCATCACCGTTGCCCGCTTGCCGCCCTTCATCGCGCTGCCCTGCCACAGGCCGTCGCGCTTGGTCAGCTTGGTGATGCCGGTGTAACCGGCCTTGGCGAGACGACCGCGCGCCTGATCCTCGGTGAAGGAGTTCGCCCCCTTCGCCGGAGCAGCGATCGTGTGCGGCGCGCCGTTCTTGACGGCGGGATTGTGCGAGCCGGTCTGGGCGGTCTGCGCGACGGCACCACCGCCGAACAGGGTCATGGCGGTTGCCGCGATCACATAGCGAAACATGGAACGTCTCCTCTTCAGAAGCCGGCCAACGCGCGACGTCAGCAAAAGGGGACAAGCGTTTGAAAAGGAACGTTACGGCTCGGCCACTGGTTGGCCCGGCGTACCGGATGGCGCGCACCGCGCCGCGCCGCCTCTGACATCATCGGAAAATTCGTCATGCCCAAGCAGATCAAGGCCATCCTCTTCGATATCGACGGGACGTTGGTCGACAGCAACGACCTGCACGTCCTCGCCTGGGAGGAAGCGTTCACCGGCATCGGCGCCAGTTTCGACCGGCAGACGATCCACGACCAGATCGGCAAGGGCACCGACAAGCTCGTGCCGACGCTGCTGCCCGACCTCGACGACGAGGGCATCGCAGCGCTGGGCGAGGCGCATGGCACAGCCTTCAAGGGCAAGTATCTCGACCAGGCGAGGCCGTTTGCGGGCGCCCACGATCTGCTCGCCCGCGCCCACGACAATGGCCAGCAGGTCGTGCTCGCGTCGTCCGCCTCGGGCGAGGAACTGGACCATTATCTCGATCTGCTCGATGCCCGCGCGCTGGTCGACGAGACCACCAGCGGCGACGATGTCGAGCAGACCAAGCCGGCGCCCGACATCTTCGCCACCGCGCTCGCCAAGCTCGACGGCATCGACGCCGACCAAGTGATCGTCGTCGGCGACACGCCCTATGACATCGAGGCGGCTGCGACCTGCGGGATGGCGGCGGTCGCGGTCCGCTCGGGCGGGTTCCCCGATGCGGTGCTGGAACGCGCCGGCGCGATCGCGATCTACGACGACGTGGCGGCATTGCTTGCGGCGTACGACGCCTCGCCGCTGGGGCATGGCGGCACCGCGGCCTGAGCCATCGGCGGGATTTTGCCGGCGCGATGTAACCCATGTCGGTCAGCGAGCGTTACATAGTATTGCTGAGCCGAAGGACATCGATGCCGACACCCCGCCCCGCCGAACGCGGCGCCATCCTCGAGGCGAAGCGCCGTTTGAAGATGGCGCGGTCCACCCACGCCTATGTCCGCGGCAATACCGTCAAATTCTACGAGTGGCTGGCGGAGTCGCGCGCCTCCCGATACGTGCCCGAGGGGCCGGCGATCTGGATCTGCGGTGATTGCCATCTCGGCAATCTCGGGCCGATCAACGACGGGGATGGCCGCATCGCGATCCAGATCCGCGATCTCGATCAGGCGGTGATCGGCAATCCCGCGCATGACCTGATCCGCCTCGGCCTGTCGCTGGCGACCGCGGCGCGCGGGTCCGATCTGCCGGGGGTGACCACCGCACATATGATCGAGGAGATGGTGACCGGCTATGCGCGCGCGATGCGCGATCCCGGTGGAGACGACAGCGGGCCGGAGCCCGACGTCGTGCGAAGCGTCAAACGCCGCGCCTTGGGCCGCCGCTGGCGGCATCTTGCCAAGGAGCGGCTGCGCACCGAGGAACCGATGATCCCGCTGGGCGACAAGTTCTGGCCGCTTGACAGCGAGGAGCGCAACGGCCTCGCAGCCGTGCTTGCCGAACCCGACGTGACGGCGCTGGTGCTGGCGCTCGACGACAAGGATCGCGACCGAACGGTGCGACTGGTCGACGCCGCCTATTGGATGAAGGGGTGCAGCTCGCTGGGGCTGCTGCGCTTCGCCGCGCTGGCCGGATTGAAGAACGCCAAGGGCCGGTCCGACTATGCGCTGATCGATCTCAAGGAAGCGACGGCACCGATCGCACCGATGGCGAAGCAGGCGGCGATGCCCGCCGATCAGGCGGTGCGCGTGGTGACCGCCGCCCGCGCGCTGTCGCCGCATCTCGGCAGCCGCATGGTCGCGGCGCGGATGCTCGATCGGTCCTTGTTCGTGCGCGAACTGTCGCCGCAGGACCTCAAGCTGGAGGTCGAGCAATTCAGCGCCGGGCAGGCGGTGAAGGCGGCGCGCTACCTCGCCTTCGTCGTCGGCAAGGCGCATGCCCGACAGCTCAGCCGCGATGAGCGTGCGGAGTGGACGCAGGTGCTCGATGCCGATCGCCGCGGCGCGATCGATGCGCCGGGCTGGCTGTGGGAGAGCGTCGTCGCGCTCGCCGGGCTGCACGAGGCCGGCTATCTCAATCACTGTCGGCAATATGCCTTGGGCGCGTGATCGCGTCGCGACTACGGGTTTTAGGGGGGCGACATGCAGGCCAATCCCTCCTCACCAGGGGAGGGCTATCAAATATGCCTCCCCTTGGTGAGGTTCGATCGGCGTCCTCCTCTTACCCGTCACCCCGGACTCGTTACGGGGTCCACCGGGCCGCTAGAGAGCGGTGTCCCCTCAAGCCTTTCCCCTCGCCGCAGAGTGGACCCCGGAACGAGTCCGGGGTGACGGGGTTGAATTGGAGCGCGGCGGACTCAAACGACCCTTCATTAGCGATAGCTTCGCCCTAGCGCAGGAGGCGCTGGAGCCGCGGCCGCACGCGCAGGAAATGGCGATAGGCGTGTTCGAGCACGCGCAGCGCCAGCGGCCGGCGGGCGATCAGGCCTATAGGGCGAAGCAGCGGGATCGCGCGCCACATCGCCGCGAACGCGGCGGCACCCGAGAGCAGCTCGCCATTCTCACGCGCATGGAAGCGGTCCAGCAGCGCGCCGCGATCGATCGGGCAGCTGGCGTCGGTGTCGGTGGCGTCGATGAAGGTGATCGCGCCCCGGGTGTCGAGCCGGCGCATGAGCGCGATCTCGCGCCGGCACAACGGGCAGCTGCCGTCGTGCCAGACGGTCACGCCGGTGTCGGGGGATGCGGCGGTGCTCACGCGGCCTCAATGGCCGGGGAGGGCGGCCTGTTCCTCGCGGCGGGCGACGCATGCGGCAAAATTTCCCCGTCATGCCGGATGCTGTCCGACATGACGGGGGAGTTGGGGGACGAAGCGACGGGGAGGAGGAGCCTGCGCCGCGGCACAGGCTCCCCGTAGGGTCAGAAGCGCGCGCGCACGCCGAGGCGATAGAAGCGGCCCAGCGTATCGTAGAGCGCCGGATTGACGTCGAGACCGGTATTGGTCTGCGGCGACGGCTCCGGATCATGGTCGAACAGATTGTCGACCTTGAAGAACATGCTGACCTGTTTGGTGACGTTGAGCGAACCGCCGATGTCGAAGTAGAAGGCGCCCTTCATCCGGTTGTAGTCGATCGTCGGATTGTTGGCGGTCGAGGTCGGGCAGGCGGTCGAGCAGACGACATATTGGTTGCCGATCACGCCGTTGCTGAACCAGCGCTCCTGCAGCGTCAGGCTGAACTGGTCGTTGTCGTAGCTCTGGATGGCCAGCACCTTCCAGTCGGGCGTCGCGCCCGAATTGGCGCCAGCGGTATCGACCGGGATCGTGCCGGGAAGGCCGGGATCGGTGACGAACTTGATGACGTGCGTGCCGAGGCCGCGCAGCGTGAAGTTACCGTCGATGCCGAGCGGGTTGCGCCACGAATAGCTCGCCTCGATGTCGAAGCCGTCGGTCTTGATGGAGGCGAGGTTGAAGGCCTGGACGTTGACGAAATTGGGACCGGCGGCATTCTGCAGGTTGAAGGCACCGCACGTCTCGGTGTTGCCCTGGAAGCAGAGGTTGACGATCTGCGCCGCCGACAGGCTGGACACGACGTCGTCCAGTTTGATCTTGTAATAGTCGAACGACAGGCTGAGCCCCGGCGCCCAGCTCGGCCGCGACAGGACGACGCCGGCTTCGGTGCTGCGCGCGATCTCCGGACGCAGTGCGGGATTGCCGATCGTGTTCTGGATGATCAGCACCTGCGTGTTGCGGAACGGATCGGTGAAGTTCGGCACGGTGGTCGTCGTCGGCGCGGCGAACAGCTCCGACAGATTGGGCGCACGCACGTCGCGCGAGGTCACCGCGCGCAGGCGGAAGCCGTCGAGCGGCGTTTCCCAGGTGCCGCCGACCTTCCAGGCGTAGACGACGCCTGAGGTCGAATAGCGCGTCGCGCGGCCGGCGACGTTGACGTTGGCCTTACCGAGCGCCTTCGAGTCGAGGAACGGGAGGTTGAGCTCGAGGAAGCTTTCGAGCACGTGATATTTGCCCGAACCGTTCTTGTAGTTGCCGGCATACCAGTTGTTGCCCGCGGGCAGCAGCGCCGGATCAGCGGGATAGGCGTCCGAATAGGGGCTAATGTCGGAGACGCCGGCACCATAGGGATCGGCATTCACGCTATAGAATTCGCGGCGGTATTCGACGCCTGCGGCGACCGCGAGGGGTCCTGCCCATAGATCGATCGGCGTGCCCGAGATGCTGGCGGCGGCGGCGTCCTGCGTCTGCTTGGTATGCTGGAACGGGCCGTTGCGCGGCACGATATAGGACAGCGCGCCGGCCGATGGCGTCGCGCCGCCGAAGATGTTGATCGGCTGGCAGCCGTTGGCGCGGGCGGTGGCATCGGCACAGACGATCTCGCCGTTGATCCGCGTCGCGTTGATCGCCTGATCGTAGCGGCGGGTGAGCGACATGTTCTCGACGTTGATGTCGGTGATGTTGATGCCGTGCTCGTAATAGGCATCGTAGGTCCAGCTCGTGCCGAGCACGTCGGCCTTGCCCTTCAACCCGCCGACGAAGCGATACTGGCGGCGGTCCGTATTCACCCGGATGTTGGGCAGGATGGCGCTGCTCAATCCGTATTGGAAGTTGGTGATGCCGTTGGCGGCGCAGGCGGCGGTTATCGACGCGGGCAGATAGGGATTGCTGCACTGGATCGTCAGGCCGGTCCGTGCCGCACCCGGATTGGGCTGGTTGTTCGACTTCACCTGCGCGACATTGGCGGTGACGTACAGCTCCATGTCGGGCGCGACGTCATAGCCGATGCGGGTATAGCCGTTGAGCCGCTGCAACGCCGATTGCAGCGAAGTGCCCGAGCCGACGTGGCCCGACTGATCGCCGCCGACGCAGAAGCCGACGTAGCAGCCGATGACGTTACCCGCCGCGTTGCGCGCCGGCACGCCGTTCGAGCCGTAGTTAAACGCGAACGGCTGGCCGTTCGCGTCGAACGCGGTGCCCTGCAGCGGGCCGGCGCTGATCAGGCCGTATTTGGTGTATTGATACGCCTGGGCGTGGTCGCGGTAGAGGAATTGCGGCGTGCCGCTGCTGCGCTGGCCGGTGTCGACCAGCGTCGTCGCGCGATACCAGTCGCGGCTGCCGGCGAGGTCCTCGCCGAAATTGCCCGGGCCGACGCCCTGATCCTTGGCATATTCGCCGCTCAGCACGACGTGCAGCCGGTCGTTGGCGAGGCTCTTGCCCACCGCCGCCTGCAACAGCACCTGGCCGTCGTCGCCATAGGTGGTGACGCCGGTCTGCGCATTGGCCTTGAAGCCGGTGAAGCGCGTGTCGGTGATAAAGTTGATGACGCCGCCGACCGCGTCCGAACCGTAGGATGCGGAGGCGCCGCCGGTGACGATATCGACGCGCTTGATCAGCAGCTGCGGGAACTGGCTGATGTCGGGCACGCCGGTGACGTTGGCGCCGACGACACGCTGGCCGTCGAGCAGCGTCAGCGTGCGGATCGTGCCGAGGCCGCGCAGCGAGAAGGAGCTCAGACCCTGCGAGCCGCTCGACGTGCTGAACGTGCCCGTCGACGCACCGGTCGAGCCCTGCAACGACGGCAATTGCGCGACGGTGTTGAAGATATTGGGCTGCGCGTTCTTGAGGATCTGGTCCTCGCCGATCACCGTGGTCGGGGTCGGCGCGTTGAAGCCGTTGGCGGTGATGCGCGTGCCGGTGACGACGATGTCGCTCGCCGGGGCTTCGGCCTGCGGCGCGTCCGCGGTGCCGTCCGTAGTCGTGGTGGGCTGGATGAGCTGATCCGGCGCGGCGGGATCGGCCGAGCGGGTCGAGTCGGGCACCGCCGACTGATCCTGCTGTGGCAGCGGCCGGGCGAAGGCCGGAACCGACACCAGCATCGCCGCGAGTGCCATCACGCTGGTAGCGCTACCTGAAATGCCCGTGAGCCGCCGCCGATCGCGCGTGACCATCTTCATCATCCATCCCCTCGTCCGCAGGGTCCACGCCGGGCTTCACCGGTCTGATCCCCTGATCCTGCGGCGAGTGTACCCGCAGACCGTCGCCGCGGCATCTACGACCAAAGTCGATTCATGCCGCAACGACAGGGATTGGGCGGGATGACGGTCAGTCGAAATCGTCCTGACGGGCAGGGCTAGCGCATCTGGGCATTCGTTGGAGTCCGCCGCTTTGCATTCCCCCTCCGTCACCCCGGACGTGTTCCGGGGTTCACTCTGCGGCGAGGAGAAAGCCCGATGGGGCACCGTTCTCTTGCGGCCCGGTGGACCCCGGAACAAGTCCGGGGTGACGGATCAGGAGAAACCCTGTGTGATAGCCTTCCCCGGCGGGGGCTCCAAAACCCCGAATGTCGCTCCGGCCTTAGGGGCGGGCGGTGTAGAGCGCGTGGTGGGTCAGGATCAGCAGCGTGCGACCGTCGGCACCACCGAACAGCAGTTGCAACGGCCGGTCGGGCACGTCGATGCGTCCCTCTTCGCTGCCGTCCGCGGCATAGACGAACACCTGTCCGTTGGCGACGTAGACACGCCCGTCGCGACCGGCGACGACGCTTTCGCCGCCGCGCGCCGCGAACGGCTTGAGATCGGTCACCGCGCCGCCGGCACCGACGCGCCCGCTGTAGGTGCGGTTCTCGGAGCCGTTGGCGAGATAGACGCGCTCGCCGGGTTTGGCGGTGACCAAGCCATAGGTGTCGAGCGTGTCGGAGAAGCGCCAGCCGCGATGATCCGCCGGCCCCTGCTGCCAGACGCGGAAGGCGGGCAAAGCGAGACTGCCGTCGGGGGAGAGATAGTTGTGCGGCTTGGAGAGTGCGATGTCGCGGGCGAACATTTCGGCGAGGGTGGTAAAACGGTCGGTCGCGGGATCATATTGGTCGCGGAATTCGCCGTTGTTCCACAGACTGCCCGGCAGGACGATCCGCGGATGCGCGGCGGCGGGTCTGGCGGCGAGCACGTCGACGGCCGCGGGGCGTTTGGGATCGAGGCTGTAGACGGTCGCGGCGGCGCCGGCGGACGACAGCACCATCAATCGGTCGGACGCGTCGACGGCGAGATTGACCGCGTCGAGCGGCGCGTCGGACACCACCGACAGGCCCTCGGCCGCGCTCCAGCCGTGGATGCGCTGCATCTGCCGATCGACGAAATAGAGCCGGCCGGTGGAATCGACCGCGCCGCCGCCGAGCGCGTGGAAGCCGCCGGCGACCCGCGTCACGGGGATCGCGGTCGACGGCGGCGCGACCGGCGCGTCGGTGACGTCGAGCACCGCAAATTCGCGCTCGCGCACCTCGGCGCCGCGGGTGATGTCGCGGATCGCATTCTCATACGGATATTTGCTGGCACGCAGATAGGTGCCGCAGCCGGCGGCGTCGCAGGTGGCGAAACCGCTTTCGGCGTTCACATGGACGTTGCGGAAGCGGATGCCGGTCGAGCCGGTCAGCGTGATCGCCGCCGGCGCCCCCTGTAGCGATCGGGTCACGCGATAGGCGTGGAGGTTGGCGAACAGGATGTCGCGCGAGTTGCGAATCTCGAACGCGACCGTGTCGCGGCTTTCGCCCGCTTCCTCCTCGGTCTGCGGCGCGAGGAACTCCCAGTTGCGCACCCGGTCGAGCACGATCTCGGCGCGGCCGTGGTGCTCGGCGGACATCTGGTAGACGTGGCCCGGCGTGTCGGTGTCGGAGACGAGCAGCCCGGCCGCGGCATAGGTGCTCGGCGTCCACAGGCCGTTGAACGTGCCGCCGCCGCCGTCGGTCACCCACAGGCTGGCATATTGCCCGTCCCAGCGCTGCTTGGGGTCGGGATCGCCGCTGTGATCGGCATTATAGGGATCGAAGCGGCTGCCATCGGCGCGGAAGGTGCCGTGGCCGCCCTGGAACTTGACGTCATCGACCAGCGAGCGTTCGCCGGCGCGCCACAGCAACGCCGTCGCGCGCGGATTGCGGCCGCCGGTCGCAAGGCCGAGGCCGGAGACGATCGCGTCGCCGCCCTTGGCGCTGGCGAGCAGCGCGCGCGGTGCGCCGACGCCGCGGAAGGCCGGGCTGTCGTCCGCAAGGACGATCTGGGTGAGGCTGGGGTGGAGGCCGATCAGCACGCTGTCGGCGCGCAGCGTCAGCGTATCGCTGACCCGGTAGAAGCCGGCCGGGAAATACAGGACGCGCCGGCTGGCGATGGCGCGTTGCAGCGCCGCGGTATCGTCGGTGGTGCCGTCGCCGGTGACGCCGAAGTCGCGGACATTGGCCCAGGCGGCGACCGGCGGCAGCGCCCGGATCGCGGGGGCGGGGCGTTTCGGATCGCGGGCGAGGGGGGCGGCATCCATGCGCGTCGCGAAGCGGCCGGTCGCGCCGAGCGCCGGCACGGTGAGCCCGTAATTGAAGGCGCGGACGCGATAGCGTGTGCCCGATCCCGCCACCGTCCTGCCGCTGTCGCGGAAGCGCGCGAACACCGGCGTGCCCATCGCGGTCGCGTCCTCGAAGCCGATCTGCGTGTAGCTGTTGCCCTCGTTGCTGATGATGACGCCGGCCTTGGCGACATTCTCGAAGCGCACCTGCTTGCCCCACAGCCAGTCGCCATAGCCGCGGTCGATCTCGATGCCGACGGGCACGTTGCGGAACACGGTGTTGACCAGAGTCAGCCCCGCCTCATGCTCGCGGATCGCGGCGTCGCGCTGGCCCTCGAAGGTCGCATCGAGCAGCGTATATTGCCATGCGGGCGAGGGCTTTTCGGTGAGGATGCCGTAGCGGCCGCCGAAGAAGCGCAGATCCTGGCCGATATTGCCGACCTGATAGATGCCGGCGAGGCCCGAGCCGAGGTGGAAGTCGATATGGCTGAGATAGGCGTGCTGCGCGGCGTGGAAGCGCACCGCGGTCGCCGCCGGATTGCCGTCGCCGATCTCGAAGTCGACATTGGCCATCGCCGAATAGAAGGTGCCCGAATTGGCATCGGCGATGCCGGGATCGAACGGTACGCTGGTCGGCGGCGGCACCGGCACCGGCGGGCGTGGCGGCTCGCCCGGGCGGACGGGCAGGGTGCCGGTGAAGAACACCATGCTGCCGACGCCACGCTGGAAGCCGGGGGTCTGCGGCGCGAGCAGGATGACCGGGCGCCGGTTGCCGACGCCGAACAGGCGCACGCCGGGTCGCATGTAGAGCGTGCGCGTGATGCGGTATCGGCCGGTCGGCAGGAAGACGAGTCCGCCGCCGCCCTGCGCCGCGACCGAGTCGATCGCGCGCTGGATTGCGGCGCTGTCGTCGGCCTGCCCGTCGCCCTTGCCCGCCACCGTGACCGCGCGCGGATCGGCGGGTGCGGTCGCGAAGGTCGAAACCGACGGCGTCGCGGCGATCAGCGGCGTGGCGGCGCCGGCGAGCAGCAGCGCGGCGAGGGGGAGGCGGCGCACCGCCCGGGACGTGGCTGTCATCACGGCGTATCCTTGCAAAAGACGGGCAACAGACTGGGGCATCCCGCAGATGCTCCGGAGTAGGATCGCGCAGGCGGGGCGACGATTGCGACAAAGGTCGTAATGGTCAGCCGGGCACGGACGCGGGATAGCGGCGTTATCCTCATGCCGGCATCTCGCCCGGCCTCGAACGCAAGGGTAGCGCGTGCACGGACAAGCAGGGACCGACCGCGCTTATGCGATCGTCGTCATGGGCGTAAGCGGTAGCGGCAAATCGACGCTGTCGGCCCGGCTGGGCACGGCGCTGGGGTGTCCGGTGCTGGAGGGCGACGCCTTCCACTCGGCGGAGAATGTCGCGAAGATGCAGGCGGGCCATCCGCTCACCGACGCCGATCGCTGGCCGTGGCTCGACCGGCTCGGCGCGGCGCTGGGCGCGGCAGCGCTGGACGCGCCCGGCGGCGTCGCCGTTGCCGCCTGTTCGGCGCTCAAGCGCAGCTATCGCGAGCGGCTGTCGGCCGCATCGGCGGTGCCGTTGCTGTTCGTGCTGCTCGATACCGGCGAAGCCGAGATCGCGCGGCGCATGCGGACGCGATCGGGCCATTATATGCCGCCCAGCCTGCTCGGCAGCCAGCTCGCCACGCTCGAGCGCCCGACGCCCGACGAACCGGCGGTGACGCTCGACGCGTCGCGCCCGGTGGACGCGCTGACCGCGGAGGCGCTGGCGTGGATCGACGAGCGGCAGAAGGCGACAGGTTCGGAAGACCGGAAATCCCGCCGCTCGACCTGAGCCTGTCGCAGGACGGTGAGTCCCACGCCCTTCGACGGGCTCGGGGCGAACCGCGGGGGAGGGAGCGAGCGCGACGGAGTCAATGCCCGCCTCACGGCATCAGCCGCTTGCGTCCCTGCGACAGGTGCCAGCGCATCGCCAGCGCCGCCCCGTCGGCGTCGCGGGCGCGGATCGCGTCGACGATCGCGTCATGTTCGCCCATCATCGCACCGATCACCTCGGGCGGGCGCGAGCGTGAGATGTCGACACCGGCGCGCAGGATGCGCATCACCTCATGCTGGAGGTGATCAAACACCGGCACGAAGGCCGAATTGCCCGTCGCCTCGACGATGGCGCGATGCAGCAGCCAGTCCTCGTCATGCGCCGGCGCATTCGACAGCAGCGCGCTGCGCAGCGCCGCCAGCGCGCGTTCGATCGTGTCGAGCTGCTGCTGCGAGCGGCGCTGTGCCGCCAGCCTTGCCGCCTCCGATTCCAGGACGAAGCGGACTTCATAGGTGCCGAGCGTCTTGGCGAGCGCGTCCATCGGCATATGGGTGCTGAGCCGTTCCGACGGCCGTCGCTGGACATAGGAGCCGGCGCCACGCCGCGCCGCGGTGATCCCGTCGGAGGCGAGCCGCGCCAGCGCCTCGCGGACGATCGTCCGCGACATGCCGAACGATGCGGCGAGCCGCGCTTCGGACGGCAGGCGGTCGCCGATCGCAAGCTGCTCGTCGTTGATGATGCCGACGATCGCGGTATAGGCGCGATCGACCAGGCGCACTTCGTTCATGGCCGCCCCTCCCGCGCGTCAGACAACATAACTGAGCGCGATCACCAGCGCGAGGCCGACGACCGAAATCGTCGTTTCGAGCAGCGACCAGGTCTTGAACGTGTCCGCGGTGCTCGTGCCGACATAGCTCTTCACCAGCCAGAAGCCGGGATCGTTGACGTGGCTGAAGAACACCGAGCCCGCGCCGATCGCCAGCACCACCAGCTCGGGCGACACGCCCGATCCGGCGACGACGCCGGGCATGATGCCGACCGCGGTGATCGTCGCCACCGTCGCCGAGCCGGCGGCAAGGCGGATGCCGACTGCGACCAGCCAGCCGAGCAGCAATGGTGACACCGCATACATCAGCACCAGCCGCGCCAACAGGTCGGACAGGCCGGCGCTGACCAGCACCTGCTTCAACGCGCCGCCGGCGCCGATCGCGAGCAGGATCGCGCCCGCCGCGGCCATCGTCTCGTGCCACACCGCGTCCTGGATCTTCGCCTCGCGCAGGCGGCGGCCGAACAGCAGCGGCAATGCGAGCAGGTTGGTGACCAGCAGCGCGATCACCGGATTGCTCGCGGCGACCAGCCAGCCGGTGCCCTTCAGCCCCGGCGCCATCTGGCCGAGCTCGCCGGTGGCGATCAGCAGGACCGGGAGCAGCACGATCGCGAGCGATGCGGCGCGGCCGGGCGTGGCGAGGTCGAGCCGATGGTCGTGGAGCAGCGGCGGCGCGAGCCGGATGCCGGGGGTGACGAAGCGGGCGAGCACCGGCCCGGCGATGATCGCGGTCGGGATCGCGATGAGAATGCCGTAGAGCATCGTCTTGCCGAGGTTGGCGCCGAGCGCCTCGACCGCGAGCAGCGGGCCGGGATGCGGCGGCACCAGCGCATGGACGACGCCGAGCCCGGCGAGCGCGGGCATGATCAGGCGCAGCTTGGCGGCGTCGCGGTCGGCATCGTCGGGGCCGGCCATCGCCTCCGCGGCGGCGACGACGATCGGCAGCAGCAGCACCAGCCCGGTTTCAAAGAACAGCGGCAGGCCGATGACGATCGCGATGCCGAGCGTCGCCCAGGGGGCGGCGCGCGCGCCGGTCAGCCGCAGCGCGCTCTGCGCCAGCGCGGCGGCGGCGCCCGACAGATGCAGCATCGCGCCGAGCGATAGGCCGAGCGCGACGACCAGTCCGGTGCCGCCGATGATGTCGCCGACGCCTTTCTGCACCGCCTTGGCGATGTCGGGCAGCGGCAGGCCGGCGAACAGCCCGACCGCGAAGGCGCCGCACAGCAGCCCGATGAACGGGTGCAGCCGGCCGCGCACGATCATCAGCACCGCGAGCAGGATGCCGGCGAGCGCGGCGACGACGAGGCGGATGTCCGCGCCGGTCATCGTGGCGTCGCCGCATGGGGACTGTCGTGTTCGGCTCGCGTCGCCCACCCCGTCACCCCGGACTGGTTCCGGGGTCCACGCCGCGGCGAGGAGAATGGCTCGAAACGGCACGACGCGCCCGCGGCCCGGTGGACCCCGGAACACGTCCGGGGTGACGGCGCGTGGGAGAGCGTCGGAGTGCCACGATCTCGTGCGCCCGACGGCGCATCCCGTTCCGATCGTGGCGTCATGGCCTTCGCCATGCTGGCCTGCCTGTGCCGCATCGACACCCTCCCTCCACTTCGGCGACGCCTTCGTCTGCCGTTCGTCGGCGTATCTGTAGGACAGGTTTTTGCCGTTCGCCAAGAAAAAAGGCTTGATCCCCGCATGTTGTAGAGATCATACAGGAAACCTGTCTAACCGAATCCGTCTCGAAACGGGTCGGTGGACCAAGATGGATCGTCCGAGACGGACGACCGCCGGCTCATGGCCACCAGAGGAGGATGACGATGGAAGGGACTTCCCCGATCGCTCGCCAGCCCGCGATCAACGCCCATGCGGCGCCAGCGGCCTGTCCGCTCGACCAGCTGACGCCGACGCAGATGAAGGTGCTGCGCGGCGTCCATTCCGGTCTGCTCAACAAACAGATCGCCTATGACCTCGGCATCGCCGAGGCGACGGTGAAGGCGCATATGACCGCGCTGATGCGCAAGCTCAACGTGCGCAACCGCACGCAGGTCGCGCTCGCCGCACAGACGCTGGGCCGCCGCGCCTCCTGAGCCTTTTACCGCCGGTCCGGCGGACCGTGCGGCACGACCGAACCCCCGGGGAGAACTGCCTTGAAGCATATCTGGCTGCTCGGCGCAGCGGCGCTGGTCGCGCCTGCGCCCGCTCTGGCCGCGACCACATCGGTCTATCTCAGCGCGCCGAAGGATGCGCGGGCGATCACCGTCCGCGGCGTCGGCGACGGCCGCGCCGACGACAGCGCCGCGATCCAGCAGGCGATCGACGCCGCGGCGCAGGGCGGGCAGGGCGGCGTCGTCTTCCTGCCGTCGGGCCGCTACCGGATCAGCCGCACGATCTTCGTGCGCTCCGCAGTGCGCATCTTCGGCGTCGGCGTGACGCGGCCGGAGATCGTGCTCGGCGACAATAGCGAGGGCTTCGGCGCCGGTGTCGCGGCGATGCTCGCCTTCACCGGCGAGGACCAGTATCGCGTCGGCAAGGCGCCGGTGCCGCCGCGCACCAGCGTGCCGTTCGATCCCAGCATCTTCGACGCGACCTCCAGCACCTTCTATTCCGCGCTCGCCAACGTCGATTTCCGTATCGGCGAGGGCAATGCCGGTGCGGTCGCGGTGCGCTTCCGCGTCGCGCAGCACGGCTATATCCGCCATGCCGACTTCCACATCGGCTCCGGCCTCGCCGGCGTCTATCAGGCGGGCAACGAGTTCGAGGACCTGCGCTTCTTCGGCGGCCGCTACGGCATCATGTCGGAAAAGACCTCGCCGGCGTGGCAGTTCACGCTGATCGATTCCGACTTCCAGGGCCAGCGCGACGCGGCGATCCGCGAGCATGAGGTCGATCTGACGCTGGTCAACGTCGCGATCCGCGACACGCCGGTCGGCATCGAGATCGACCGCGGCTATTCCGACTCGCTGTGGGGCAAGGACGTCCGCTTCGAGAACGTCTCGCAATCGGCGGTGCTGATCTCGGAGGAGAAGAGCGTCTTCACCCAGATCGGCTTCGACAATGCGATCGGCATCAACACACCGACCTTCGCGCGCTTCCGCGACAGCGGCACGACCGTCGCGGGCAAGGGCGCGCGCTACCGCGTCAGCGACTTCTCCTACGGCCTCAAGCTGGCCGGGCTCGGCACGATCGGCGATTATGCCACCGACGTGACGATGGCGCCGCTCGGCCGCGCGCCGGCGCGGCCCAAGCCGGCGATCGCCGCGCTGCCGCCGGTCAAGGCCTGGGCGAACGTCCACGACCTCGGCGTCAAGGGCGACGACACCACCGACGACACCGCCGCGCTGCAACGCGCGATCGACACGCATCGCGTGCTGTATCTGCCGATGGGCCGCTATCGCGTCACCGACACGCTGAAGCTGCGCCCCGACAGCGTGCTGATCGCGCTCCACCCGAGCCTGACCCACGTCTATCTGCCCGACGAGACGCCCGCCTTCATGGGGGTCGGCGGCGCCAAGGCGCTGATCGAGAGCGCGAAGGGCGGCAACGCCATCGTCCACGGCCTCGGCCTGTGGACCGGCGGGGTCAATCCGCGCGCGACGGCGCTGCTGTGGAAGGCGGGCGAGGCGTCGATGGTCAACGACGTCAAGATCCAGGGCGGCGGCGGCACCTTCCTGACCAAGGGCAGCCCGGTCGGCTTCGGCGATCCGCGCGCGCGCTTCGACGGTCAATATCCCAGCATCTGGGTGACCGACGGCGGCGGCGGTACCTTCTCGGCGCTCTGGTCGCCCAACACGCTGGCGTCGGCGGGCTTCTACGTCTCCGACACCAAGACGCCGGGCCATGTCTACCAGCTGTCGGCCGAGCATCATTATCGCCACGAGATCGTCCTCGACGGCGTCGAGAACTGGGAATTCCTCGCACCGCAGACCGAGCAGGAGGTGCGCGACGGCGTCAACGCCATCTCGACCGAGTTCCGCAATTCGCGCAACATCCTGTTCGCCAACTATCATGCCTATCGCGTCACGCGATCGATCAAGCCGATGGATACGGCGGTGCGCCTGTACGATTCGGGCGACATCCGCTTCCGCAACGTCCATGTGAACGCCGAGAGCGGCTTTGCGAGCTGCGACACCAAGGGCTGCGGCACCTATCTGCGCGCCAGCAAATATCCGTTCGAAAATGCGATCAAGGACATGACCCGCCAGCAGGAGGTGCGCGAGCGCGAGTTCGCCAGGCTCGACGTGCCGGCGGCGCCCGCGACCGCGGCGACCGCCACGGCGGTGCCGGTGTCGCCGGGGGTGCGCAAACTCGCGGACGGCTTCTACTCGATCGCCGGCGCGGCGACCGACAAGGCGGGCAAGCTCTACTTCATCGATCGCTTCTTCCAGCGCATCCACGGCTGGTCGCAGGCGGAGGGGCTGTCGACCGTCGCGGATGCGCCGCTCGACGCGGTCAATCTCGCGGTCGACCAGTCGGGCTCGTTGCTCGTCCAGTCCTCGGCGGGGCGTGACGGCAGCGTCTACAGCATCGATCCGGCCAAGCCCGCCGACGTCCGCGTCATCGCGCCGACCCCGGTACGCGCCGGCCGCAAGGCGGCGACGCTGCTGCCGGTCAACGTCTGGGCCAACGGCGAATTCGCCGATCGCATCGATCCCAAGACCTATACCTATCCGACGATCACCGACTTCTTCACCAGCAAGATGGGCGAGGCCAAGGCGCAGGAATATGTCTCGCCGGACGGGTCGCTCGCGCTGCCCGCGTTCCGCGTCTGGAACCAGGGGCCGGACGATCACCAGGGCTGGCGCTGGTCCGACACGCTCGATTCCTACGGGTTCGTCGCGGCGGCGCCGGGCAGCCGGGTGACGCTGACCAACGCCTCGGAGAACCGCACCTATAGCGGCCTCGTCGGCGAAGGCGGGCAGGTCACCGACCTCAAGGTCGTCGCCGACCGCGGCGGCGAGAGCGTCGCGCGCGATGCCGCCGGCAACCTCTATGTCGCGAACGGGCAAGTGTTCGTCTACGGCGCCGATGGCGCGTTGCGGCGGCGCATCGACGTGCCGGAACGCCCGCTCCAGCTGATCATCGGCGGCGCCGACCAGAAGACGCTCTTCATCCTGACGCACCACACGCTGTACGCGACGGGGCTCTGAGCAGGGGGCAACAGTGGGCGGCGCATAATCGTCGCCCACACGCCTGCCGCGGTCAGCGCCGCGCGCGACGATGTGGCCCGGAAGGGGCCATGGTCATCATGATGTCTGAAACGGTACCGCTGGTGACCCCTATGAGAGGCGTTGTTCCAGCAAGAAAGGACGCGATTCGCCGAGGTTCACCCGCTCCCGCTACCCTGCTTTGTGCGCACGTATTGTACATGAACTAACGTTGCCGTCTCGGACGGATGGTCGACCCGCTAAGCCTGCGGTTAGCTAAGACTGCTGCCCGGCGACGCCCGCCGTCATGCTTGCCATCATGGCCGTCGTGATGATGATCGATTGACCTAACCACTTACGAAACATTGACTTACACTTAGTTGCGACCGACCCCAACATACTGACTGCGCGCGAGCGCTTGGTGTGTTTTGCTTCCATAGAACCTCCTTTGATCTTTTCTGCCGCCAAGACGACGGCTGCTAGAACAACGGCCATGGTGAGCACGAGACCGGCGGGAGTTACACCCGCAACAGCAGCCCAGGAGCCGATTAGGGCTCCGAAGCTCGTGAGGGGGTATGTAGCACTCAAGCCCCGCGGTGTCGATCAGACACCGGATGGCAGTGAAACCGGCTGCTGATCTCAAGCCGATTGGTGGCCAGCTCAGGCTGCCAGCCGTTTCAGCGCCGCGTTCGGCACCGTTTCCTCGATCACATTCGCGGCTTGCGACAGGATGCTCAGGTAGGCGCCGAACGACGCCTTGTCCTTCACGACAGCCACGGGGACCGGGCGCCGCTCCAGAAGGCTTAGATCGTGGAACATGGTTGCAGACGAGTAGACAGAGCTATGATGGTTGGACACTGCCTCGAATGCCATGTCCTTTCCATCAACGTGGACGAGCGCCGACACCCTCCACTTGTGACTTGATGCTCCTGCGATCTCCGCCTCCGCCACGACCTTCTGCGCGCCGAACACCGCGACAAGCCGCTCGTAGAGGTGGGCGGCAATAGCGGCCTCGCTGCGCTGTGCCACACGCTCGCAGATACGGTGCGCTACCTGAACGGACGCGGCGGCAACATCCGCCATGGCGCCGGCGAGCTGGTCGATTGTGGCGGACGCAGTGAAGCCCCGCCTTCCAGCATCAATCCCGAACTGCTCGGCCACGGGGGCCGCATTTCGATTGAACAGGTTCTCTGCGCCGATCAGCTCGGCCTCGCGATAGGCAAGGCCGGCATCCGAGATCAGGAACTGGTTGCCGTTCTGGGTCACTTCCACGGTGGCGGCGGCGCCGCTCGGATAGAAGATGGGGAGCGCGACGCGGCTGGTTTGGCCGTCATGCCGGACCAGCAGCAGCGAGCGCGCCGCGGCTTCTACCGCAGCGGCTTGATCGACTGCCCGTGTGTCCGTCGTCGTCATATCAGATCAGCTTCGGCGACCATTCCGGCGGGGGAATGATCTCTATGTTGGAGATTCTAAACACCGTCTTAGCTGCGTCAAGCAACGCGCCATAGCTCTCAACGGCATGCGGAAGGGGTGCGGCCCAAGGGAGATTGTGTCGGCGCATCCGTTGCTCGACCTCCAGCCAATTCAGTTCGAAGGGGTGCACATGGTCCCCAATGAGCATCGTTCGGTCGGGGTTCCTGTGCTGCAGCGAGATCGGACGCCAATCGAGCCGAATGAGCGGGGTGCGGGTCCGAACGCCTGGCGTGCCTATCTCAAGCTGGAACGTCACCGCGGCATCGACCCGATGCTCATAGGCGATGCCACGCAGGGCGAAGTCGACGACGGTGATCCCATCAATGTCGAGCGGCGCCAGGAACCCTGTCTCTCCATCAACTCTATCGGGTATCTACCAGCCGACTGGGCCGCTCAGGCGCTTCCATTGTTCGACAAGTGGATGGAACGGCCCTGGCACGAGAGCAAGCTGTTGCAACAACCGAGGGAGAGTCAACCGTTAGCCCGCGTGTTCCGGTCCTCGTCTCTAGCTGTTCCCGCTTGGTTCAAGCCGTTTCAGCGCGTCTATTCCCCATTCCTTACCCAAGTAGCTTGGGCAGGGGCGGATTTAAGTTGCTAAGTGGCTGTTATCGCTTGGTGACCCCTACGAGAATCGAACTCGTGCTTTCGCCGTGAGAGGGCGACGTCCTAACCGCTAGACGAAGGGGCCGTGTGCGGTGAGGGAGCGCCTCTAAGCCGCGCGGCCGGGGGCGTCAAGCGGCAATTGCTGACGCCCCCGGATCCGGTCGTTCAGGCGGCGGCCTTGCGGCGCTCCGCCATTTCCTCGTTGAGCATTTCGGCGAGCAGGAAGGCGAGTTCCAGGCTCTGCCCGGCGTTGAGGCGCGGGTCGCAATGCGTGTGGTAGCGGTCCGCCAAGCTCTGTTCGGTCACGTCGATCGCGCCGCCAGTGCATTCGGTGACGTTCTGGCCGGTCATCTCGGCATGGATGCCGCCGGCATGCGTGCCCTCGGCGCGGTGGACGGCGAAGAAGCCGCGCACCTCGGCGAGGATCCGGTCGAACGGGCGCGTCTTGTAGCCGGTCACCGCCTTGACGGTGTTGCCGTGCATCGGGTCGCAGCTCCATACCACCGGATGGCCCTCGCGCGTCACGGCGCGGACGAGCTTGGGCAGCGACGCCTCGATCTTGTCATAGCCATAGCGGGTGATCAGCGTCATCCGTCCGGGTACGCGGCCCGGATTGAGCGTGTCGAGCATACGCAGCAGCGCGTCGGGCTCGAGGCTCGGCCCGCACTTCACGCCGATCGGATTGCCGATGCCACGCAGGAACTCGACATGCGCCGACCCCTCGAACCGGGTGCGGTCGCCGATCCACAGGAAGTGCGCGCTGGTGTCGTACCAGTCGCCGGTCAGCGAATCGCGCCGGGTCAGCGCCTGTTCGTAGGGCAGCATCAGCGCTTCGTGGCTGGTATAGAAATCGGTGCCCTTGAGCTGCGGCACCGTCTCCGGGTTGAGCCCGCACGCCGCCATGAAGTCGAGCGCCTCGCCGATCCGGTCCGCCGTCTCGGTATAGCGCTGCGCCCACGGGCTGCGGCCCATGAAGTCGAGCATCCAGGTGCGCACCTGTTCGAGCGTCGCATAGCCACCCTGCGCGAAGGCGCGCAGCAGGTTCAGCGTCGCTGCCGACTGCGCATAGCCCTGGATCAGCCGCTGCGGATCGGGCCGGCGCGATTCGGCGGTGAAGGCGATGTCGTTGACATTGTCGCCGCGGTAGCTGGGCAGCTCGACGCCATCGATCACCTCGGTCGGCGCCGAGCGGGGCTTGGAGAACTGGCCCGCCATCCGGCCGAGCTTGACCACCGGCAGCTTCGACGCCCAGGTCAGCACCACCGCCATCTGCAGGATGACGCGGAAGGTGTCGCGGATGTTGTTCGCGCTGTGCTCGGCAAAGCTTTCGGCGCAATCGCCGCCCTGGAGCAGGAAGCCGCGGCCCGCCGCAACCTCGGCGAGTTGCTGGGTCAGCGCCCGCGCCTCGCCGGCGAAGACCAGCGGCGGATAGGTCGCCAGCGTGTCGGTCGCGCGGGTCAGCGCCGCGGCATCGGGATAGTCGGGAAGCTGGCGGGCCTCTGCCTTGGTCCAGCTGTCGGGGGCCCAGTTCGCGGCCATGATCATGTCGTCCTTCGGGTCTAAACGCGTCGCGACATGCGCCCAAAACGGCCCTGACGCAACGAAGGAACGCTTTGGCGTTCCGGCGGTGGTGGTTTTGCGGCCGGGGCAGGGCGTTGCGGCGGAGAGCGGATGACGCTGCGGCAATCCGCTGCAGGAAAGGTTTCGCCCGGGGGCACGCTGTTCTAGGACGCGCGGATGATCAAGGCTTTGCTGTGCGTCGCGCCCGTGTTGCTCGGGCTGGTTCCGTCTGCGGCGACTGCGCAGGACAGCGCGGCGACCTTTGCGGCGCTGCGCGCCGTCGACGGGCGCATGGCCGGCATCGCCTATCGGCTGACCACGGCGAATGCGGCCCTGTGTCGCGAGCTGGCGCCGACGCCGGGCTGGGCGATCCATGCGATCGACCAATATGACGCGCCGCTGCGCGACCAGGCGCGCAAGAGCTTCGGATTCGAAACGCCGGTGGCGGTCGAGGCGGTGGTGCCCGGCTCGCCCGCCGCCGCCGCCGCGGTACAGGCCGGCGATTCGATCGTCGCGGTCGATGGCAAGCGGCTCGACGCCGCCGCGCCGGGCAAGAGCGCGAGCAGCGCCACGCGCGATGCCGCCGCCGCGACGATCGCGAGCCTGCCGGCCGACCGGCCGCTGCGCGTCGACCTGATGCGCGACGGCCGCGCGCGCAGCGTCAGCATCGCCGCGTCGCCGGGTTGTCGCAGCGCCTTCGAGGTCCTGCTCGGGCCGGGGATGGACGCCTCGGCGGACGGTCGCATCGTGCAGATCGGCGTGCGCTTCTTCGAACGCTACAGCGACGACGAGGTCGCGGTGGTCGTGGCGCACGAGCTGGCGCACAATATCCTGCACCACGCCAGGCGGCTCGACGCGGCGGGGGTGAAGCGTGGCCTGCTGTCCGAGGTGGGGCGCAACGGCCGGTTGTTCCGGCTGACCGAGGATCAGGCGGATCAGCTCGGCATGTATCTGCTGCGCAACGCGGGGTACGATCCGCAGATCGCGGTGCGCTTCTGGCGCGAACATGGCGGCGACGTCGACGGCGGCCTGTTCCGCAGCCGGACGCATCCGTCGTCGGCGGCGCGCGCCAAGGCGTTGGAAGCGGAGATCGCCCGCATCCCGGCGAACGCGCCCAGGCCGTATGTGCCGCCGATCGTCGCGACGGTGGATCAGCCGCTGCAATAACCGGCGCGGCTCGGCGCGCCGCGCCGGCCGCGCGTTACGGCGTGACCTTCCAGTCCCAGCCGAGCGGATCGCCGTCCATCACCTCGACGCCGAGCGCCGCGAGCTCGTCGCGGATCGCGTCGGAGCGCGGGAAGTCCTTGGCCGCGCGGGCGTCGCGCCGTTCGGCGAGCCGCGCGGCGATGGTCGCCGCGTCGATGCCGGCGCTCGCCGGGCGGACGCGCAGATCCTCGCGCGACAACGTCGTCAGCCCCAGCCCGAGCACCGCGTCGAAATCGGCGAGCGCGGCGAGCCGATCCTGCGGGCTGATCGTCTTGTCGGCGAGCAGCTCGTCGAGCACCGGCAGCGCCTTCGGCGTATTGAGATCGTCGGACAGCGCCGCATCCAGCCGTTCGAGATAGGGGGCGGCGGACGCGGCGCCCTTGCCTTCGCCGCGCGCGCGCAGCGCCGCGACCGTCTGCACATAGCGCTTCAGCCGGGTCTGCGCCGCGGCGAGGTTCTCCCACGAGAATTCCAGCTCGCTGCGATAATGCGCCTGCAGGCACATCAGGCGATAGGCGAGGGGGTGGAAGCCGCGCTCGACGAGCGTCGGGAGGGTCAGGAACGCGCCCGAGGATTTCGACATCTTGCCGGTGCGATCGACCAGAAAGTTGTTGTGCATCCACAAAGTCGCGCCGGTGTCCGCGCTGCCGCTGATCGCCTGGTTCTGCGCGATCTCGTTGGGATGATGGATCTCGCGATGGTCGATGCCGCCGGTGTGGATGTCGAAATGCGGCCCGAGATACTGGCGGCTCATCACCGAGCATTCGAGATGCCAGCCCGGTGCGCCGCGGCCCCAGGGGCTGTCCCATTCCATCTGGCGGTTCTCGCCCGGCGCGCTGGTCCGCCAGATCGCGAAGTCGGCGGCGTGGCGCTTGCCCTCGACCGTCTCGATCCGGCCCTCCGCCGGCCCGTCCTCGCGCGTGCCGGCGAGGCGGCCGTAATCGGGCACCGTCGAGGTGTCGAAATAGAGGCCGTCGGGCAGCCGGTAGCAATGTTTCGCGGCGATCGCCTCGCCGAACGCGATCATGCCGTCGACATGGTCGGTGGCGAGCGGAAAGCGGGCGGGATCGCGGACGTTGAGGTCCTTGAGGTTCGCCTTGAACGCCTGCGTATAATGCACGGCGACCGCCCAGATGTCGCGGCCGCTGGCGCGCGCCGCCGCCTCCATCTTGTCGTCGCCGGCGTCGGCGTCGCTGGTCAGATGGCCGACATCGGTGATGTTGATGATATGGGTCAGGCCATAGCCCTTCCACGTCAGCACCCGGCCCAGCGTATCGGTGAACAGATAGGCGCGCAGATTGCCGATATGGGCGTAATGATAGACGGTCGGCCCGCACGAATAGATGCGGACGTTGGCGGGGTCGGCGGGCTGGAACAGCTCCGCCATGCGGGTCAGGCTGTTATAGAGCGTCAGCGGCGTCATGAGGGCGCTCTAGCCCGGCGGAGGCGTCCGCGCCAAGGGGCGTCGGCTCAGCGGCGCAACGGCAGGTCGTTGCGCAGATAGACGAGCAGGTGCGCCTCCTCGCGCGGCACCACCAGCACGCGGCGATAGCGGGTGGCGAGCGCGCGGCGCATCAGCGCCTGGCTGTCGCGGTTCCAGGGCGCCATTGGCTCGTCCATCGTCACGATCACCGGCGGCCGTCCGGCGAGGATCCGGCGGACCTCCGCCGCCTCGTCGATCCCGGTCGCGCCCTGTTCGGCTTCATAGGCGAGGGTCGACGGGAAGGCGTAGGCGGTCGGGATACAGGCGCGGGCGAGATGGTAGAGGATGGAGTCGCCCGCGAAGACATAGGGGCAGCTGCCGCGGTCGTTCGCCGCCATCACCCGCGCGACGGCGCGCGCCGACGCCGCCTCGGTCGGCACCAGCGCGACGCGCCCGACGAACAGGAGCAGGCCATAGCCGAGCAGCGCCACCGCGGCGGCGCGATGGCGGCCGATCACCGGCCCGGCGACGATCGCCAGCGGCACCATCAGCGGCAGCGCATAATGATCGAAGAAGGCGCCAATCATCGCGAAGGCGATCAGCGCGGCGGCGAGCCAGCCGAACGCGATGCGTAACTCGGGCGGGTGCGGCCGCCTTCGCCACGCGAGCGCCGTGAAGATCAGGAACGGCAGGAGCTGCGCTGTGGTGCCGGCGAGCCGGGCGGCGATCTTGGCGGCGGGGTAGCCCTTGCGCAACGACACCGAGGCGAAGTTGGCGAACCAGAAGGCGTCGAACACTGCCGGCCCCTGCGCGCGGTAGAAGACGATGACGATCGCGGTCGGCAGCAGGCCGAGCATGGCCCAGGCCAGCCCGGCCGCGGCGATGCAGGCGAGCGACGCACCAGCGCGACGCAGGTACCAGAGGTGGACGAGCCCGAAGAAGGCGCCCTCCACCACCGGCGTATATTTCGTCTGGATCGCCAGCCCGGCGAGGAGGCACGCCGCGCAGCCGTTGACGACGATCGCGCCGGTCGCCCGCGTTGCGGCGAGGTGGGGGAGGCGGAGCGTCAGCACCGCGGCGGCGGCGACGAACAGATTGTAGAAGACCGGCGACTGGCCGCCGCGGCCGCTGAGCAGCGACAGCCAGAGGATATAGGCGAGGCCCGCCACCAGGCCGCCCGTCGCCGTCGCGCCGAGCAGCCGGCTGCCGCGCGTCACCAGCCAGGCGGTCGCCGCGGCGAACAGCGTCGCGACGAGCTGATAGGCGAGGATGCCGTCGCCCGGCAGCAGCCGGATCGCCGCGAAGATCAGGAACAGCCCCGGCGGCTTGCGGTCCCACAGATCGACATAGGGCAGGGCGCCGTGGAGCAGGCGGTCGCCGACGAGCAGATAATATTGTTCGTCGACATGGATGATCGGATTGCCGAAGTCGCGGCAGCGCAGCAGCAGCGCCCAGCCGAGCAGGAGCATGACGGTCGCGAAGGGGCGGGAACGGGCGTGGGCGGCGAGGCTCGCCGGCCGGAAAGGCGCCATCCTGATCATGCCGCCCCCTTAGGTGCGTCGATCCGCACCGTCATGCAGCATTTTTTTCGCGGCCGCGGTGTGGGAGCGGCGGATCGGCGTCGTCTGTCATTCGGGGCATCGCAGCGACTGACGCGCGGAGCCGACGTGGCCTTCCGGGGGGCAGGCCACGTCGGCATGCGCCGCAGCCCGCCGCGTCCGTCCCGATCTGTCTGCCGGGGGCATCATGTTTCTGATCAACGACGACGAATCGATGTCACGTACCGCGGCGGGGTCCTCGATCGCGGCGCGGCGGCTCGATCGGCGGCCGACGCCGCGCTGGACGGTGCTGATCCCCTTCTTCAACGAGCGCGACTATCTCGCCGCGACGATCGCCAGCCTGGCCGCGCAGAGCGAGCCGGCGATCATGATCCTCGTCGACAACGGCTCGACCGACGGCAGCGCCGATGTCGCGCGCGCCGCGGTGCGCGCGCACGGGCTCGACGCGCTGGTCATCACCGAGACGACGCCGGGCAAGGTCGCGGCGCTGCGCACCGGCCTCGGCTGGGTGCGCACCCGCTATGTCGCCACCTGCGACGCCGATACGCTCTACCCGCCGCATTATCTCGCCGAGGCCGAGCGGCTGCTGCGGCGCGACCGCTGCGTCGTCGCCGGCGCCTATTTCGTCGCGCCCGGCGCCGATCAGGCGGCGCTGGATGCCGAGGCGCGCAAGATCCTCTCGGCGGCGCGGCTGCTGCCCCGGCAATGCCATGCCGGCGGCGCCGGCCAGTGTTTCGACGTCGAGGCGCTGCGCGCGGTCGGCGGCTTCGATGCGACGATCTGGAACTACATCCTCGAGGATCACGAAGTCATCCACCGCACGATGACGCAGGGGCGGATGCTCTATTCGCAGGATCTGTGGTGCATGCCCTCGCCGCGCGAGCGCGACCGCGAGTCGATCCGCTGGACGCTGTTCGAACGGCTGGTCTATTCGGCCACTGCACCCTGGGCGGGCAGCTGGTTCTTCTATCGCTTCCTCGCTCGCCGGTTGCAGCGTCGCAAGCTGCTCAGCGTCCAGATGCGCGAGCGCGCCTATCAGGATGTCGGGGGTGCGGCGCTTGCGTAACCTCGTCCTGTGTGCCGACGATTTCGCCTATTCGCGGGCGGTCAGCGAGACGATCGCCGAGCTGGCCGCCACCGGCAAGCTCAACGCCACCAGCTGCATGACGCTGATGCCCGGCTGGGCGGAGGATGCGGCGTTGCTGCGCGATCTGCCCGCGCATGTCTCGATCGGCCTGCACCTGACGCTGACGCAGGAACGGCCGATCACCGACATGCCGCTGTTCGCCCCCGACCAGCGGCTGCCCGAGATCGATCCGCTCACCCGCAGCGCCGCACGCCGGCAGTTGCCGCTGGAGGAGATCGCCGCCGAGGTGGCGGCACAGTTCGACGCCTTCGCCGCAGCGATGGGCCGCGCGCCCGATTTCGTCGATGGCCACCAGCATTCACACGCCTTGCCCGGCATCCGCGATATCGTGCTGTTCGAGACGGCGCGCCGCGCGCCCGATGCCTGGGTGCGCGACTGTACCGACCGCGTCGACGCAATGCTGGCGCGGCCGTTCGTCGGCAAGGCGATCGGCAGCGCCTATCATTCGCGCGGGCTGCGCCGGGCGGCGGCGCGCTATCGCCTGCGTTGCAACGACAGCTTCGCGGGTCATTATGATTTCGCGACAGACTATAAGCGCGTGTTCCCGCGCTTCCTGCGCCGGGCGGCGGGCATGCATCTCGTCATGTGCCATCCGGGCGCGGGCAAACGGGCCGGCGACGCGATCGCCGAGGCGCGGCCGCGCGAAGCGGAACTCTTGCGGAAATGCTCGATAGCCGACATGGCGGCGGCGGAAGGGCTGGCGTTTCCAGCCTGACGGGAGCGCGGACGCAGATTGGCCGACGGCGGACTTCGCGCCATTTTCCTCGAGCAGCGTCCGATGCTGTCGCGGCTGTTAACCGCGCGGCTCGGCAGCCGCGACGATGCGGAGGATGCGCTGCAGGACATGTGGCTGCGGATCGACCAGCTCGCCGATCAGCCGATCGCGCAGCCGGCGGCCTTCCTGTACCGTGTCGCGAACAACCTCGCCACCGACCGGCGGATCGCCGCCGCCCGCCGCGGCGCCCGCGAGGCGGCCTGGCTGGAGGACCAGCCGACCGCCGACGATCTGCCCGATGCCGAACGGACGCTGGCGGTGCGCGACGAACTGCGCGCGATCGAGGCGGCGATCGCCGACATGCCTGAGCGGATGTCCACCGCGCTGCGCCTCTATCGCCTTGAAAACACGCCGCAACGCGTCATTGCCGAGCAATTGGGGATCAGTGTCAGCGGGGTCGAGAAGCTGTTGCAGCGTGCTTACCGGATTATTCATGCGCGGGCCGATCAAATCGCTGCGGATATGCCGGTGGCGTATCGTCATGATGATGGAAGGGGGCATCGCCTGTGAGCCGTGACGCACCGAACATCATCGACCAGGCGATCGCCTGGCATCTGCGCCAGGATCATATGGCGGCCGCGGATTGGGAAGGCTTCGTCGCCTGGCTCGAAACGCCGGCGCATGCACGCGCCTATGATGCGGTGGCGCAGCGCGATCGGCTGGTTGCGGAGGTCCGCTTTCCCGATCCGGTGCCGGTGCCGGTGGCGGCGAACGACGATCGGCCTTCGCCCGCGCGCTGGTGGCGATATGCCGGCGGCGGCGCGATCGCGGCGGCGCTGGCGGTCTGGCTGGCGCCGATGACGCTGGCGCCGCAGCCGACCGATCAGGTCTATGCGACGCGCAACGGCGAGCGGCGCGACGTGCGGCTCGGCGACGGCACACAGATCGCGCTCAGCGGCGGCAGCCTGCTGCGCGTAAGCGGCGACGATCCGCGCCGCGTGGCGCTCGATCGCGGCGAGGCGGTGTTCCACGTCGTCCATGATGCCGCGCATCCGTTCGAGCTGCGCGCGGGCGATCAGGTGATCCGCGACGTCGGCACGACGTTCGACGTACTGCACACCGACGCGCGGCTGTCGGTCGCGGTGGCGGACGGATCGGTGCTCTTCCAGCCGGCGGGCGCCAGGCTGCGGCTCGGCGCCGGCGAGATGGTGACGATGGCGGGACGTGATCGCCGCATCGTCCGCAGCACGCTGCCGACCGCGGCGGTGGGCAGCTGGCGCAGCGGCAATCTCAGCTTCGAGGGCATCCCGGTCGGCGAGGTGGCGGCGAGCCTGCGCCGCTTGCTCGGCGTCGAGCTGCGGATCGTTGGCGACTTGTCGCGTCGCCCGTTTACCGGCATGATCCATCTCACAGGAGCTGCCGATCGCGACGTACCGCATCTGGCCGATCTGATCGGGGCGACATGGCGGCGTAATGGCGAAGGCTGGGTGTTGGCGGAGCGCGGTACCGCGGCGCCTTGAGCTTGTTACCGTCGCCCTCGCAGCCACCGTCTGCCTGCCCTCGACGGCGATTGCGCGCGATCCTCTGACCGCGGTCGCCATACCGGCGACCACGCTTGATGCCGCATTGCTGATGCTCGCGCGCAGCAGCGGGGTGGAGATCGTCAGCACCGAGCGCGGCCTGCATGCGGTCCACAGCCGCCCGGTGCGCGGCAGGATGACGGTGGGGCAGGCGCTGCAACGGCTGCTCGCCGATAGCGGCTATCGCGCGATGGCGGGGCCGGGCGGCACCTATCGGATCGTCGCCGCGCCGCGGCCGGTGCGCCAGCCGCGCGGGGCGACGCCGCGTCGCATCCCGGTACCGACAGTGGAGGTGCCCGCCGATATCGTCGTCACCGCGAGCAAGCAGCGCGTGCCGCTGCTGCGCTATCCCGGCAGCCTCACCCTCGTCGCCACGACGGCGCAGCCCAATGGCGCGACCGGTGCGATCAGCGACCTCACCCGCTCGGTACCGATCCTCCAGAGCACGCAGCTCGGGCCAGGGCGCAACAAGGTGTTCATTCGCGGCATCGCCGACAGCAGCTTCAACGGCACCACGCAATCGACCGCCAGCGTCTATCTCGACGACGTGCAGCTCAACGCCTCGGGCCCCGATCCCGGCCTGCGGCTGTACGACATGCAGGCGGTCGAGGTGATGGAGGGGCCGCAGGGCACGCTCTACGGCGCCGGCGCGATCGGGGGCGTGCTGCGGCTGACCTCCAACGCGCCCGCGCTCGACCGGATCGCCGCGTCGATCGGCGGCGGCCTGGTCGCCACGCAGGGCGGGGCCGCGGGATACGATCTGTCGGCGATGATCAACGCGCCGCTGCGCGACGACCGGCTGGCGCTGCGCGGCGTCGGCTATGTCGTCCGCGATGGCGGCTATATCGACGATCCCGCGCGCGGCCGCGCGGTCAATCGCGTCACGACGGCGGGTGCGCGGGCCGCGCTGCGGGCCGAGCCGGGGGATGGCTGGCGGATCGACACCAGCGCCGTCGCGCAGCATATCCGCGCGGCCGACGGCCAATATGCCGAGATCTCCGACGGTCCCTATCGGCGCAGCAGCCGCATCGCCCAGCCGTTTGCGGATCGCTTCCTGTTCGGGCGGATCGTCGTCGCCAAGGACTGGGACAGCGGCCTGCGGCTCGTCTCGGCGACCGGGGTAGCCGATTACCGGACCAGCGAGGTCTTCGACGCGACGCCCCCTCCGATCCGGCGACCGCTCGCCTATGGCGTCACCAACGACAAGCTGCTGCTGTCGCATGAGATGCGACTGTCGCGCACCACGCCTGCGGGTCATGCCTGGCTGGCGGGATTCACGCTGGTCAGCGACCGGTCGGCGCTGTCGCGCACGCTGGGCCTGACCGGCAACCCGGTCGATATCGTCGGCGTCACCAACCTCACCCGCGCTGCCTCGGCGTTCGGGGAGACGACGCTGGTGCTCACACCCGATTGGTCGGTCACGCTCGGCAGCCGCTTCACCACCGCGCGCATCGATGGCGAGCCTTCGGCGACGCGGCGGCCCAACGCCTATATCAGGGGGCGCTCGACGCAGCGGGTCGATCCGACGCTGGCGATGTCCTATCGGCTCGCCCCGCGGCTTGCGCTGTTCGCCCGCTACCAGACCGGCTTCCGCACCGGAGGCCTCGCGGTGGCGCAGGGGATCGGGCGCGTCGCCAACTACCAGGCCGATTCGATCGATGTCGGCGAGTTCGGCATGCGCCGGCTGCGCAGTGGCACCACCGGGCTCGGCGTGTCGATGAGCGCCTCGACCGCGCACTGGCGCGGCATCCAGGCCGATCTGCTCAACCGGCGGGGGCAGCCGTTCACCACCAACCTCGGCAATGCCAATATCCAGACGCTGGAGGCATCGTTCGACTGGGTGCCAGTCGCCGGGCTGAGCCTCGCGGGATCGGCGCTCTACACCTACAATCGCGTGCGCGGCCGCATCGCCGACCAGTCGCGCGAGGACAACCGCCGGCTGCCCGAGACGCCGCCCTTCGCCGGCCATGCCGCGCTGGCCTATGATTGGGTGCAAGGGGCAATGGCGCCACGGATCGGGGTGACGCTCGACTATGTCGGTCGATCCGTGCTGGGCACTGGCGATCTGCTCGACGTCAGCCAGGGCAATTACGCGACGCTCGGCGCCTCGGCGGGGCTGCGCTGGCGCAACCTCGACCTGACGCTCGGCCTCGACAATCTCACCGATGCGGCGGCGAACCGCTTTGCCTTCGGCAACCCGTTCGGCCTCCCGGCGCGCAACCAGGTGACGCCGCTGCGCCCGCGCAACCTGCGGGTCGGCCTTGCTGCGGCGTGGTGAGGATGAGCGGTGATCATCGTGCGATCAACGCAGCGCTATAGGTCCTTCGATGACGCTGGGGCGTTGGGAAGGATCGTCATTCGGGACTCCTCCCGCTGGCAGGCAGGGCTATCGCATAGAAACGTGTGTTTGAGCTGGTCGCCTTTTAACTCCGCCCCGTCACCCCGGACTTGTTCCGGGGTCCACTCTGCGGCGGGGAGAAGCGCCTGACTTAACACCATTCTCTTGCGGCTGGGTGGACCCTGGAACAAGTCCGTGGTGACGGGTATGATGAGGAAAGTAATCGAACCTCACTATCCAAGCCATATGTGATCGCCGTGCCCGCCGGGGGAGGCATTGGGCTGAATGTCGATCTAGCCTAGGACGCGACAGGAGATACGACGATGAAGATCACCCGCAACGCCGTGGCGCCGTCGCAGACCGGCCGCACGCCCGACTATTTCACCGGTGACGTCCGCCTCGACAATGTGGTGGCGGCCAATCCCCCCGGCCGGGTCGGGACGGCGCTGGTCACCTTCGCACCCGGCGCCCGCACCGTCTGGCACACCCATCCCGCCGGACAGACGATCATCGTCACCGCCGGTAAAGGCTGGGCGCAGCGCGAGGGCGGCCCGCGCGAGGTGATCCATCCCGGCGATACCGTGGTCTTCGACGCGGGCGAGCGTCACTGGCACGGCGCCACCGCCGACACCGGCATGAGCCATATCGCGATCACCGAAAGCGTCGACGGCGCGATGGTGACCTGGCTCGAGCCGGTCAGCGACGACGCCTATCGCGGCTGATCGTCCTCGCCGACACGGTCGAGCAGGCGACGCGCCTGTTTGAGGTGGGGGGCGTCGACCATCCGGCCGTCGACCTGCAACGCGCCTGCACCGGGCGAAGCGGCGAAGGCGGCGACGATCCGCTGCGCCGCCGCGACCTGCTCGGCGCTCGGGGTGAAGGCGGCATTGATCGCGGCGACCTGCGTCGGGTGGATCGCCATCATGCCGGTGAAGCCGTCGCGCGCGGCGCGCCGCGCATACGCAGCAAGCCCGTCGAGGTCGCGGAAGGCGGGGTAGACGGTATCGATCGCCGCCACCCCGGCGGCATGCGCGGCGAAGAGCGTCAGCGACCGCGTCAGCTCATATGGCGGCGTGTAGCGGCCATCGTCCTCGCGGCTGGTCGCCGCGCCGATCGCCGCCGGCAGATCCTCCGCCCCCCAGGTCAGGCCGGCGAGCGGCACGCCCGCTGCGGCATAGCTGCCGAGCGCGAAGATCGCGGCGGGCGTCTCGGTCGCGATCGGCAGGATCGGCGCGGCGATGGCGGCGGCGGACAAGCGCTGCGCGAGATCGCGGACGCTCGGCGCCCCCTCTGCCTTGGGCAGTACGATCGCATCGATCGTCAAGCCATGCAGCGCGGCAAGATCCTCCGCGCATAGCGCCGTGTCGAGCGGATTGACCCGCACGAACAGCCGCACCGACCCCCGTGGCGCGCGCAGCCGGGCCGCCACCGCCGCGCGCGCGGCCGGCTTGGCGGCGATCGTCACCGAATCCTCGAGGTCGAGGATCAACGCGTCGGCACCGCTCGCCGCGGCCTTGTCGAACCGCTCCGGCCGGTCGCCCGGCACGAACAGCAGCGAGCGCAGCCTCATGCCGCCGATCGCTTGAGCAGGGCGGTGCGCAGGCATTGGCAGACGATCTCGTCGCGCTGGTTGAGCATCCGGTGCGCGAAGGTGACGATGCCCGCATCGGGCCTCGAGCGACTGTCCTTCAGGTCGACCACCTCGGTTTCGGCGCGCAGGGTATCGCCGAGGAACACCGGCTTGGGCATCACCAATTTGTCGTAGCCGAGATTGGCGACCAACGTGCCGAGCGTCGTATCGCCGACCGACAGGCCGACCATCAGCGCGAAGGTGAAGGTGCCGTTGACGAGGATCTGACCGAACTCGCTCGCGCGCGCCGCTTCGGCGTCGAGGTGGAGCGGCTGCGGATTGTGCGTCATCGTCGAGAACAGCAGATTGTCGGTCTCGGTAACGGTGCGGCGGATGTCGTGGACGATGCGGTCGCCGACCTGCCATGCGTCGAAGCTGCGTCCTGCCATCAGAGTTCCTCCGCTGCGATCCGGGCGAGCAACGTGCCCTCTGGCACCTGCGCGCCCTCGACGACCTTCAGCTCCGCCACCACGCCGTCGAACGGCGCGATCAGCGCCTGTTCCATCTTCATCGCTTCGAGCACCAGCAGCCGCTCGCCGCGGGTGACGCGCTGCCCGGCGGCGACCATCACCGCGATGACGCGACCCGGCATCGGCGAGAGGATCGCGCCATCGCCTTCGCCACCGCCGGCGATCGCATCGGCGCGCGGCGCGCCGAACGGCCATGCCTCGCCGTCGAGGAACAGCACGCCGTCCGCGACGATGCCGCCGGCGGCGGGATGTTCGACGCGATAGGGCTTGCCGCCGACCTCGACGTCGATCGCCGTCGCCGCCGCGCGATTGGCGCGGAAGCCGCGCAGTGCCACCCATGGATCGTCACCCGCCGGCAGCAATGCCGCCGCCGCCGCATCCAGTATGGCGGGGGAAGGCTCCGCCGCCGGGATCAGGTCGGCGGCATGGCGTTCGATGAAGCCGGTATCGACGCGCCCCGCGACGAAGTCGGGATGCGCCGCCGCGCGGGCGAGGAAGGCGGCGTTGGTCCTCACCGGCCAGACCTGCGTGCCGCGCGCCGCCGCGGCGAGCTTCGCCGCCGCCTCTCGCCGCGAACCGCCAAGGACGATCAGCTTGGCGATCATCGGGTCGTAGAAGGGCGTCACCGCGCCGCCTTCCTCGACGCCGCTGTCGACGCGGACATCGGCGGGGAAGCGCAGCCGGTCGAGCGGCCCGGTCGAGGGCAGGAAGCCGCTGGCGGGATTCTCCGCATAGAGCCGCGCCTCCATCGCCCAGCCGTGGATCGACAGTTCGTCCTGCCGGCGCGGCAGCGGTTCGCCCGAGGCGACGCGGAGCTGCCATTCGACCAGATCCTGCCCGGTGATCGCCTCGGTGACGGGATGCTCGACCTGCAACCGCGTGTTCATCTCCATGAACCAGATGCGGTTCGCGCGCAGCCCGTCCGAGCCGTCGGCGATGAACTCGATCGTGCCGGCACCGACATAGTCGACCGCCTTGGCGGCGCGCACCGCCGCGTCGCAGACCGCGGCGCGCGTCGCGGCGTCCATGCCGGGGGCAGGGGCCTCCTCGATCACTTTCTGGTGGCGGCGCTGAAGCGAGCAATCGCGCTCGAACAGATGGACGACCTGCCCGTGCGTATCGCCGAACACCTGCACCTCGATATGGCGGGGCGAGAGGATGTATTTCTCGATCAGCACCTGCGTGTTGCCGAACGAAGCGGCCGCCTCGCGCTGGCAACTGGCGAGCAGTTCGGCGAAATCCTCGCGCGCATCGACCTTGCGCATGCCCTTGCCGCCGCCACCGGCGACCGCCTTGATGAGGACCGGATAGCCGATCGCGTCGGCCTCCGCCTGCAAGCGGTCGGGCGACTGGTCGGCACCGAGATAGCCCGGCGTCACCGGGACGCCAGCGGCGATCATCCGTTCCTTGGCGGCATCCTTGAGGCCCATCGCGCGGATGCTGGCGGGCGGCGCGCCGACCCAGATCAGGCCGGCGTCCACCACCGCCTCGGCGAATTCCGCGTTCTCCGACAGAAAGCCGTAGCCGGGGTGGATCGCCTCCGCCCCCGTCTCGCGCGCGGCGGTGAGGATGCGATCCTGTCGCAGATAGCTGTCGGCGGCGAGCGCGGTGCCGATGCACACCGCCGCATCCGCCTCGCGGACGAAGGGCATGGCGGAATCGACGTCGGAATGGACCGCGATCGTGCGGATGCCGAGCCGCCGCGCGGTGCGGATGATACGGCGGGCGATTTCGCCCCGATTGGCGATGAGCAGGCTCTCGATCATGGCCATCACATCCGGAACACGCCGAAGGACGGCGACTGGGGGATCGGCGCGTTGAGCGCCGCGGAGAAGGCGAGGCCGAGCACGTCGCGGGTCTGGACGGGATCGATGATGCCATCGTCCCACAGCCGTGCGGTGGCGTAATAGGGGTTGCCCTCGTCCTCGTATTTCTGGCGGATCGGCGCCTTGAACGCCTCCGCCTGTTCGGGCGTCCAGCCGTCGGCGTCGCGATGCACGGTGGCGAGTACGCTCGCCGCCTGTTCGCCGCCCATCACCGAGATGCGGGCATTGGGCCAGCTGAACAGGAAGCGCGGGGAATAGGCGCGCCCGCACATGCCGTAATTGCCCGCGCCGAAGCTGCCGCCGATCAGCACGGTGATCTTGGGCACCGAGGCGGTGGCGACCGCGGTCACCAGCTTGGCGCCGTTCTTCGCAATGCCTTCCGCCTCATACTTCCCACCGACCATGAAGCCCGAGATGTTCTGGAGGAACAGCAACGGCACCCGCCGCTGGCAGGCGAGCTCAATGAAATGCGCGCCCTTCAAGGCGCTTTCCGAGAACAGCACGCCGTTGTTGGCGAGGATCGCCACCGGCATGCCCCAGATCCGCGCGAAGCCGCAGACGAGCGTCGTGCCGTACAGCGGCTTGAATTCGTGGAAGTCGGAGCCGTCGACGATCCGGCCGATCACCTCATGCACGTCATAGGGCGCACGCACGTCCTGCGGCACGATGCCGTACAGCTCCTGCGGGTCGAGCTTCGGCGGGCGCGGCGCGGCGATCTCGATATCGACCGCCTTGGGCCGGTTGAGCGTCGCGACGATGTCGCGGACGATCAGCAAAGCATGCTCGTCATTCTCGGCGACATGATCGACGACGCCCGACTTGCGCGCATGCGTGTCCGCGCCGCCGAGTTCCTCCGCGGAGATGACCTCGCCGGTCGCCGCCTTGACCAGCGGCGGGCCGGCGAGGAAGATCGTCCCTTGGTTGCGGACGATGACGGTCTCGTCGGACATGGCGGGGACATAGGCGCCGCCCGCGGTGCAACTGCCCATCACGCAGGCGATCTGCGCGATCCCCTCCGCCGACATTTGCGCCTGATTGAAGAAGATGCGGCCGAAATGATCGCGGTCGGGGAAGACCTCCGCCTGATGCGGCAGGTTGGCGCCGCCCGAATCGACGAGATAGATGCACGGCAACCGGTTCTCGCGCGCAATCTCCTGCGCGCGCAGGTGCTTCTTCACCGTCATCGGGAAATAGGCGCCGCCCTTCACCGTCGGATCGTTCGCGATGATGAGGCATTCGCGTCCCGAGACGCGGCCGATGCCGGCGATCATGCCCGCACCGGGGGCATCGCCGCCATACATGCCATTCGCCGCCAGCGCGCCCACTCCGAGGAACGGCGAGCCGGGATCGAGCAGCCGCTCGACGCGGTCGCGGGGCAGCAGTTTGCCGCGCGCGACGTGGCGCGCGCGATGCTGCTCCGAGCCGCCGAGCGCGCTGGTTGCGACCGTCTCGCGCAGCGTTGCGGCGAGCGCGCGGTTGTGCGCGTCGTTGGCGGCGAAATCGGTGGAGGCCGCGTCGATCGCGGTACGCAGCACCGTCATTGCGCGCGCGGCGCGTCATGGCCGATCAGCTCGCGGCCGATCAGCATGCGGCGCACCTCGTTGGTGCCGGCGCCGATGTCGAGCAATTTGGCGTCGCGCCAATAGCGTTCGACCGGCCAGTCCTTGGTATAGCCGGCGCCGCCCAGCGCCTGGATCGCCTCGCCGGCGACCTTCACCGCGCTCTCCGAGGCAAGCAGGATGCATCCCGCGGCGTCGAACCGCGTCGTCTGGCCCGCGTCGCACGCCTTGGCGACGGCATAGACATAGGCCCGCGCCGAATTGAGCGCGACATACATGTCGGCGACCTTGGCCTGCATCAGCTGGAACTCGCCGATCGGCCGGCCGAACTGCCGGCGCTCGCGGACATAGGGCAGGACGACGTCGAGGCAGGCCTGCATGATGCCGAGCTGGATGCCCGACAGCACGACGCGCTCGTAATCGAGCCCCGACATCAGCACCTTCACGCCGCCGTTGAGCGGCCCCATCACCTGATCGTCCGAGACGAAGCAATCGTCGAACACCAGCTCCGCCGTCGGCGAGCCGCGCATGCCGACCTTGTCGATCTTCTGCCCGATCGAGAAACCGGCGAAATCCTTCTCGATCAGGAAGGCGGTGATGCCCTTCGATCCCGCGTCGGGGATCGTCTTGGCGTAGACCACCAACGTATCGGCATAAGCGGCGTTGGTGATCCAGAATTTGGTGCCGTTGAGCCGGTAGCCGCCTTCCACCTTGTCGGCGCGCAGCTTCATCGAGACGACGTCCGATCCCGCGCCCGCCTCCGACATGGCGAGGCTGCCGACATGCTCGCCCGAGATCAGCTTTGGCAGATATTTCGCCTTCTGCTCAGGACTGGCCCAACGGCGGATCTGGTTGACGCACAGGTTGGAATGCGCGCCATAGCTCAGCCCGATCGCGGCCGACGAACGGCTGATCTCCTCGCAGGCGATGAGATGTTCGAGATAGCCGAGCCCGAGCCCGCCATATTCCTCTTCGACGGTGATGCCGTGCAGGCCGAGTTCGCCCATCGCCGGCCACAATTCGCGCGCGAAGCGGTCCTCCGCGTCGACCGCGGCAGCGATCGGCGCGATCCGGTCGAGCGCGAAGCGCCGCGTCGTGTCGCGGATCGTGTCGGCCATTTCGCCGAGGGCGAAGTTCAGCTCAGCCATCATTCTCTCCAACCGTCTTTTGCCGCATCTTACCCGTTCGCTCGCCCCGTGGAAAATTGAAAGACGAGCAAGAACATCATAGAAAGCGTCTATGATCGACCGCTATCACCTCCGCTATTTCCTGTCGGTGGTCGATACCGGCAATTTCTCGCGTGCCGCCGCTGCGTGCAACGTGTCGCAGCCGACGCTGTCGGTCGGCATCGCCAAGCTGGAGAAGACGCTCGGCCGCAGCCTGTTCGACCGCACCAACCGCCGCGTCGCGCTGACCGACGCCGGCGCCCGGCTGGTCGCTTCGGCACGGGCGATCGAGGCGGGATTTGCGGAAGCGGAGCGCGCGGTGGCGGAAGCGGCGCCGGTGCGCACGCTGCGGCTCGGCGTGCTGGTCACGACGCCGCGGCGCTGGATCGAACACGTGTTGCTCGACCAGCGCCATGCTCCCGGCGGCGACCGGCTCGAGATCGTGGAGGGCAAGGAGCGCGACCTGCGCGAACGGCTCGCGCGCGGCCGCATCGACCTTGCGCTGACGCTGCTGCGCGACGGCGACCCGCCCGAGGCGCGGCTGCGGCTGCTCAGCGAAGGCTATGCGCTCGCGCTCGGTCAGGCGCATCCGCTCGCCGGCGAGCCGGTGATCCGCGCCGAGCAGCTGGTCAACGACCCGATGATCGTCCGCCGCCACTGCGAGCTGCTGCCGGAGACCAGTCGTTTCTTCACCACGCGCGGCGTCCGGCCGGTGTTCGCCGCCCGCACGACCAGCGACGACAAGGCGTTGAGCTATGTCCGTGCCGGCCTTGGCGTCACCGTCATGCCGGAGGGGTTCCGCGAAGCCGGCGTCGTGCTGGCGCATCTCGACGGCTTCGATTTCAGCCGCGACATCGGGCTGGTGTTCGCCGCCCATGCCGATGGCGAGGCGCTGCGCCACGGCTGGCTGGCGGCGTCGCTGGCGCGGGCGGTCGAGCCGCCCGCGCCGGACTGAGGCTCAGTACATCGGCATGCCGCCGGTCACCGGCACAATCGCTCCGGTGATGTAGCTGCCCTCATCCGAGGCGAGCAGTACATAGGCGGGTGCGAGTTCGCCCGGCTGGCCGGCGCGGCCGAGCGGGGTGGATTCGCCCAGCGTCTCCAGTTCGTCGGTCGGCTTGGCGATCGGCTGGATCGGCGTCCACACCGGCCCCGGCGCGACCGCATTAACGCGGATGCCCTTGGGCGCGAGCAGGTTGGACAGGCCGATCGTCAGGCTGGAGATCGCCCCCTTGGTGGTCGCGTAGACGATCATATTCTCGGTCGCGGTCTTCGCCTGGATGCTCGTCGTGTTGACGATCGCCGACCCCGGCTTGAGGTGCGGCGCCGCCGCCTTGGCGAGCCGGATCATCGCGAAGACGTTGGCGGCAAAGGCGCCCTCCATTTCGGCGTCGTCGATGCTGTCGAGATCCTCGTTCACCGTCTGCGCCGCGGCATTGTTGACGAGGATGTCGAGCTTGCCCAGTCCCGACACCGTCTGGTCGACCAGCGCGGTGCAATGCGCGACGGTGCGGATGTCGCCGGGCAGCAGCAGGCAGCGTTTGCCCGCTTTCTCGACCCATGCCTTGGTGTCCTCGGCGTCGATCTGCTCTTCGGCAAGGTAGGAGATGGCGACATCGGCGCCTTCGCGGGCATAGGCGATCGCCACCGCCTTGCCGATGCCCGAATCGCCGCCGGTGATCAGTGCCACCTTGCCGTCGAGCAGCCCCTTGCCGCGATAGCTCTCCTCGCCATGATCGGGCCGGTTGTGCATCTTGTCCTCGCGGCCGGGGGCGGACTGCTGCGGCTCGTCGGGGAAGCGGGTCGGTGCGCTGGTGCGGGGGTCGTTGGTCATGGCGATATCCTGTCTGCGGTGTCGCAGCAGGAACGAGGCACGGCGCGGAACGGTCCGTGCCCGCAAACCCTCCGGCGCGCGATCAGCTCTGCCAGCCGCCGCCGAGCGCGAGGAACAGCTGCACCTGATCGGCGGCAAGCCGGCTCTCGGCCGCGGCGAGCGTCTGTTCGGCCCCGATCGCGGTGCGCTGCGCATCGAGCACCGGCAGGAAACCGGTGCGCCCGGCGCGGAACAGCGTCTCGGCGTCGCGTGCCGCCTTGCCCGCCTGCCGGCTCGCATCGCGCAGCGCCGCCACCCGGTCGAGATCGCGGGCATAGACGGTGAGGCCGCTTTCGGTTTCACGCAGCGCGGTCAGCACCGCGCCGTCGAAGCGCGCGTAGGCGGCGTCGCTCTCCGCCTGCGCCGCGGCGATCCGTGCGCGCACCCGCGAGCGGTTGGGGAATTCCCAGCTGATCAGCGGCCCGAGCGAGAATTTGAACGTGTCGTTGCCCAGCGCCCGCTCGGCAAGGCCGACCGAGCCCACCGACGCACCGAGCGCGATGCGCGGATAGAGATCGGCGGTGGCGACGCCGATCCGCGCGGTCGCGGCGCGCAACTCCCATTCGGCGCGGCGCACGTCGGGGCGTCGCCGCAACAGCGCCGCGCCGTCGCCGATCGGGATCGGTCGATCGAGATGCGGCTCGCCGGTGCAGGCGGCAACCGCACGGTCGAACTCCGCGGGGGGACGGCCGGTCAGCGTCGCCAGCCGGTAGAGCGCGAGTCGCTGCGCCGCCTGCAAGCCGGGCATCGTCGCGCGCACCTGCGCCTCCTGCGTCGTCGAGCGCGTCGCATCGAGCGAGCCGCTGCGCCCGGCGCGGACCAGCCGCTGCGTCAGCCGCGTCGTCCGGCTCTGCAGGTCGAGCGCGCGCTGCGCGACGGCGATCTCGCGCGCCGAGGCGCAGGCGTCGAGATAGGCGCGGGTGGTGTCCGCGGCGACGGTGATGCGGACGCTGTCATAGGCGGCGCGGGTCGCCGCAACATCGGCATCCGCCGCCTCGATCGCGCGGCGCACCTGCCCGGCGAGGTCGAGCTGGTAGGAGATGCCGGCGCTCGCCGCATAGACGAACGCGCGGGGCAGGGCGCTGCCCGGCCGCAATTCCTCCTCCGCCGAACGCTGCGCATAGCCCGGCGCCGCCTGCACTTGCGTCGCCACGCGGCGGCCCTCCTCGGCGACGTCGAGCGACGCCTGCGCCCGCGCGATATTGGCGGTCGCGACGCGCAGGTCGGTGTTGGCGGCAAGCGCCTGTTCCACCAAGCGGTCGAGCAGCGGATCGCGATAGAGCTGCCACCAGCGATCGGGCACCGGCGCCAGCGCCGCAAAGGCGGCCTCGTTGCCGCCGACGAAGGGCGCGGTGGCGCTCGGCCGTTCGCTGACCGCGGCGGCGGGCCGGTGATACTCCGGGCCGGCGGTCGTACAGCCGGCGAGCAGCGCGGCGGCGAGCAGCGCGAGGCGGCGGGTCATGCGCGCCCTGCCGCTGCGGCTGGCCGCGTGCGTGGCAGCACCTCGACCGTGGCGGTCCGGCCGACGACGAGCATCTCGCCGCGCGGCAGCCGGTCGATCGCCACCCGCACCGGGATGCGCTGCGCCAGCCGCACCCAGCTGAAGGTCGGATTGACGTTGGCGAGCAGGTTGGCGCCGGCGCTGCGGTCGCGATCCTCGATGCCGCCGGCGATGCTCTGGACATGGCCGGCGATGACCCGATCGTCGCCCATCAGCCGGACGCGCACGGGATCGCCGACATGGACGCGCGGCAGCTTGGTCTCCTCGAAATAGCCGATGATGTGCAGCGAGCCGCGGTCGATGATCGCGAATTCGGGATGGCCGGCGGTGGCATAGTCGCCCGGCCTGAGGTCGAGGTTGCTGACCGTGCCGGCGACGCTTGCGCGCACCTCCGTCCGGGCGAGGTTGAGGCGGGCGGTGGCCAGCGCGATCTGCGCCTGCGAAAGAGCGGTGGCGAGCTGCGCCACCCTGGCGTCGCCCTGTTCGCGCACCTCGCCGGCGACGAGATCGCCGAGCGTGCGGTTGCGCTGCGCCTCGCGCCGCGCCTGGGCGAGCTGCACGCGCTGCGCCGCGACCGCCGCCTCGGCCTGCGCCACCGCCAGTCGGTAGCGCGGCCGGTCGACGCGGAACAGCGGCGTGCCGGCGGCGACCGGCTGGTTGTCGCGGACCAGCACGTCGGTGACGAGGCCGGACACGTCGGGCGCGACCTGAACGATATCGGCGCGCACGCGGCCGTCGCGCGTCCACGGCTCGGTCTCGTAATGCGCCCAGAGGCGGCGGCCGGCGACCACCGCCAGCAGCACGACGGCGAGGGTGACGCCGATCCGCAGGACGACGCGCAGGGAAGGATGTGGGATCATGAGCTTTCCAGCCGAACCTTGCTAGCCGAACAGGGCGGCGGCGGGGTCGCCGCCGGTGATCAGGCCGGCGATGCCGGCCCACAGGACGATGGTCAGCGCGACGTCGAACAGGCCGCGATGCCATATGAAACGGTAGAGCCGCGCGCGCGCCAGCGCCCAGCCGATCGCCTCCGCCAGCATGAAGGCGAGCACCGCGGCGAGCAGCAGCGGGTGGACGAACACGCCGGCGATATCGATGTCGCCGGTCATGCCGCCGCCCTCGCGTCCTGCCAGTCGGGCGCGGCGGGGAAGACGTTGCGGCGCAGCCCGACGAGGTTGACGAGCTGGCCGCGGCGCTCCTCGGGATCGGCGATCGCCCGACCGGCGGCGATCGCGCCGTCGATCCGGTCGAGCAGCTCGGCCGGCGGCGGTGCCTCGTCGCCGCGCGCCAGCGTCCGGAAGTGGCGCGCCAGTGCCGCGCGCAGCGGCGCATAGGCGGCGACCGGGGCGATCTGGGCGATGCTCAGCCCCATGCGCAGCTCGCGCAGCGTCGCGGCGGCGGCATCGCGCTCCTCATCCTCCACCTCGCCGATCCGGCTGGCGAGCAGGCCGACGCGGTCGAGCATCCGGCTGCGCCACGCGGCGATCTGGCCGATCGCCGAGCCCGCCGGCCGCTCCGCCAGTGTGGCGAGGTCGCGCCAGCCGGCCCGGCGCAGCCGGCGGATCGCGGTGCCCGCGCCGATGCTGCGGATCAGCCGCGTCGTCATCATCGCCGCGGCGATGCCGATGATCTGCGCGACATTGGCGTTGAAGAAGCTCGCCGCATCGACGGTGAAGCTGTTGGTCAGGGCCAGCCCGCCGGCAAAGCCGAGCATCATCGGCACCATCCGCCCGTACCAGCTCGGGTTCGCCATCACCGCGCCCATCGCCAGCAGCGGCGGCGCCATCGCCAGCGTCAGCATGGCGAAGCCGTCGATCGCCGGCAGGATCGCGAACAGATAGACCGCGGCGAGCGGCAGCGAGGCGATCGTCCAGATCAGGAAGCCGCGCTGCGCCGGCACCGGATCGTCGATCGTCGCGAAGAAGCAGCAGACCACCGCCGCGATCATCGCCGCCACCGCTCCCTCCGGCCAGCCGGTCGCGATCCAGAACAGGCAGCAGCCGAGCACCGTGACGACCGTCGCCGTCGCCGACAGCAGCGCGAGGCCATAGTCCCGATGCAACGGCCGTGCCGCGCCCGCGCTCACCGCAGGCGGCGCGACGGCCGCCGGATCGGCGACGGCTGCCACCAGCAGCCGCGCCTCGGCCAGCGCGAGCACCAGCTCTTCGAGCCGCGCGAGCAGGTTGAGCGCCATCAGGTCGCGCCAGCCGTCCCCCTCGATCGTGTCCCGCCCGCTGCGGAGCGCGGCGACGACCGGCTCGGCGGGCAGGGCCGGGCCGGGCCGGGCCGGACTTGCTACCCAGCTTCGCACCGCCGCCACTGCCTCGGTCACCGCCGGTGCGACGGCTCCGTCCGCGATCAGGCTGCGCCAGCGGTCCTCGACCGCCGAGACCAACGGGATCAGCAGCACCAGCCGGTCCTGCATGCCGGTCAGCAGCGCGCGCGTCGGGCGGATGCGCGCGGTGTCGAACGGGATGTGCGTGGCGGTGACGTGCAGGTCGGTGATGTCGCCGGCGAGCTTGCGCCGCTCGCGCCCGGTGCTGGCCGCGGGGGCGGCGGCGAGCACGTCGGCGATCCACGTCTCCGCCTCCGCCAGCACCGCCGCGACGCGCGCGCCGAACACCTGGCTGACGCTGCGCGGCCATACCACCGCGTGGATGAAGGCGGCGCAGAGCACGCCGATCCCGATCTCCTGCACGCGTAGCACTGCGGTGTCGAAGATCGCCTCGGGATGCGTCACCGAGGGGAAGCCGATGAGCGCGGCGGTATAGCCGGCGAGCATGAACAGATAGGAGCGCGGCGTCCGGTCGAGCAGCGACACGAACTGGCACAGCGCCACCCACAGTGCGAGCGCCAGCGACAGCAGCACCGGCGCGTTGACCAGCGCCGGCACCAGCAACACGGTGACCGCCCCGCCCACCGCGGTACCGGCGAGGCGGAACACCGCCTTCGACCGGACCGCGCCGCTCAGCGGCTGGCTGGTGATATAGACCGTCGCCATCGCCCAGAACGGCCGTTCCAGGCCGAGCGAGAAGGAGACGAACAGCGCCAGCATCGCCGCCGCGAAGCAATTCACCGAGAATACCGTCTCGCGCAGCCCGATCCGCATCGCCGTCGCTCAGCCCTGTTCGTCGAGCAGCGTCAGCGTCGCGTGCAGCTGGTCGAGCACGCGCGTCGCGACGATCAGTTCGTCCGCTTCGATACAGGCGAGCAGCGTCTGGCGAATCTCCGCGGTGCGCTCTTCGACCTGCGCGGCGAGCGACGTGCCGGCCTCGGTCAGGTGGAGCAGCCGCGCGCGCTTGTCGGTGCTGTCGACGCGCCGCTCGACCAGGCCGCTGCGCTCGAGTTGGTCGACCAGCGGCACGACCGACGGCGCCTCGACACCGAGCTGGTCGGCCAGCGCGCCCTGCCGGAGCCCCTCCGCTGCGCGGCCGATCAGCATCACTGCCAGCGCCGGGGTATGCGACAGCGACAGGCCGGCAAGGCCGTTGTCGAGCGCGCGACGGTAACGGCGGCCGAGCGGTACGAGGTGCGCCGCGAAGGCACGCATCTGAGCAGGGGTAGGACAAGTCACATGCGCCAGATAGATAGGTACCTAACTAATCACAAGCGCTATGTTGCAGTGCGGTAAGCGTCGCGCGGCTTTCACAATCCTTCTCCATGGGCGTCGCATCGTTTTCGGAGCACCACTCATGATACTCGACCGTCGCATGCTGATGAAGACCGCCATGATCGGCCTGGGGGCCAGCGCCCTGCCGGGCGGCGCATTCGCGATCGAGGCGATCGGCAAGGCCCGCGGCTTCACGCATGCGGTGGCGAGCGGCGAGCCGGCGCCCGATTCGATGCTGCTCTGGACGCGCTACGTGCCCGCCGACGGCGGCCCGGTCGAACTGCGTGTCGAGGTCGCGGAGACGCCGGACTTTGCCCGCGTCGTCGCCGGCGGCGCGCAGATCACCGGCCCCTGGCGCGACCATACCGCCAAGATCACCGTCGACGGCCTCCAGCCGGGGCGCAGCTATCACTATCGCTTCGTCGCCCCGGACGGCAGCCGCTCGCCGGTCGGCCGCACCGCGACGCTGCCGGAGGACGGCATGAAGACCTGGCGCGCGGCGATCTTCTCCTGTTCGAACATCGGCTTCGGCTGGTTCAACGCCTATGCCCATGCGGTCGCGCAGGGCGGCTTCGACTGTGCGATCCACCTCGGCGACTATCTCTACGAATATGCGCCCGCGCATTATCCGCTGCCCGCCGACGCGGTGCCGGGCCGCACCCCGGCACCGCAGAGCGAGATCATCCACCTCGCCGACTACCGCCTGCGCTACGGCAGCTATCGCGCCGATCCCGATCTGCAGGCGCTGCACCTCGCCATGCCGATGATCGTGCAATGGGACGATCACGAGAGCGCCAACGACAGTTGGGAGGGCGGCGCCGAGAACCATACGCCGGCGACCGAAGGCGACTGGAATGCCCGTCGTGCCGCCTCGATCCAGGCCTATCGCGAATGGATGCCGGTGTCCGACGAACCGTGGAAGGCCTATGATATCGGCGGACTCGCCACGCTGTTCCGCACCGAGACGCGGCTGCTCGCACGCACCCGCCAGCCCGACGTGGCGCCGCTGTTCCGCGCTGCCGATCCGGTCGCCGCGCTCAAGGCGTTCCGCGACGGCCCGTGGCAGGACCCGGCGGTGACGATGATGGGCAGCCAGCAGGAAGTGTGGCTGAGCCACGCGATGCGCGCCTCGGTGCGCAGCGGCCGGCCGTGGCAGATCGTCGGCTTCGGCACGATCATGGGCGCGACGGTGATGCCGCCCGAGACGCAGACCTGGCTCGCCGCCATCTCGCCGCGGGCGCGTGGCTATGTCCAGGCCGGCGTCGCCGCCGGGGCGCTCGGCCTGCCGTTCAACTTCGACAATTGGGGCGGCTACCCCGCCGCCCGCGCCCGCTTCCTCAAGTCGGTGCAGCAGATCGGCGGCAACACCGTGCTGATCTCCGGCGACAGCCACAATGCCTGGGCTTACGACCTGGCGCAGGACGGCCGCCCCGCCGCGGTCGAATTCGCCGGCCACAGCGTGACCTCGCCGGGATTCGAAAGCAGCATCAGCACCGATCCCGCGCAGGTCGCCGCCGCCCTCGTCCGCGCCAATCCGGAGCTGAAATGGTGCGACACCGCGCGGCGCGGCTATATGGCGATGACCGTCGCCGCCGATCGCGTCACCAACGACTGGATCATGGTCGACAGCATCAAGACGCACACGCCGCGCGGGTCCGTCGGTCACAGCGCGACGGTGTTGCGCAATCGACACGTCATGGCCTGACCCGGTTCGCTTCGTCGCAATCGTTTGCAAAATACGCCGGAGCGCAACCAAGAAGACCCGGAACGGTCATATCCCGTCCCTAACCGACCGCACGACCGCAGTGGTGCGGTCGAGTTGGGGAAGATCATGCCAATACCGTCCACCGCCGCGCGCCGTCGCCGCGGCGCCTTGTTGTTCGCCGTCTCGCTTGCGGCCCTGGGGCAGGCCGGTACCGCCGTCGCCCAGACGACAGCCGCACCGGAGGCTGCCGGCGCGGATAATGCCGCCCAGCAGGGTGCCGCACCGGCGACGGCGCAGCAGGGTAACGACGACTCCGGCGTGGTCGTCGTCACCGCCGCACGCACCACGCGTTCCGCGGTGACGATCGACGGCGCCGAGATGCAGAAGGTGCTGCCCGGCGTGAACCCGGTCAAGGCGATCCAGACGCTGCCCGGCGTGCAGTTCGAGACCGCCGATCCCTGGGGCAACAACGAGCAGAACATCTCGCTCATCGTCCACGGCTTCAACCAGAACCAGCTTGGCTTCACCCTCGACGGCGTGCCGCTCGGCGACCAATCCTATGGCAATTACAACGGCCTGTCGCCGCAGCGCGCGGTGATCAGCGAGGATGTCGGCTCGGTCCGCCTGACCTCGGGTGCCGCCGACCTCGCCACCGCCTCGGCGAGCAACCTCGGCGGCGGGCTGGAAACCTATACCGGCCAGCCCTCGGCGCGGGCGGGGCTTCGCTTCGCGCAGACGCTCGGCAGCTACAATGCGCAACGCACCTATCTGCGCATCGACAGCGGCGATGCGGAGGCGTTCGGCGGCACCAACAGCGGCTATCTTTCGATCGTCCGGCAGAAGGCGCGCGCCTGGGAATTCCGCGCCAACCAGGGCGGTTGGCAGGCCAACGCCAAGTTCGTCCACAAGGGCGAACATGGTACGCTGACCGGCTATGCCGCGCTGTCCGATAAGGCCGAGCCGAACCAGGATTCGGTGGCGCACAACGCGGGCGGGCTGGAGCCCTATTACCGCTCGCTGCTCTATCCCGACTGGCAGGCGGCGCTGCGCTACGTCGATGCCGACGGCAAGCCGCCGGCCGACAATCCGAACAATTATTCCAACTATTACGGCGATGCCCAGCGCACCGATTATCTCTTCTACGTCAAATACGACTATCGCTTCAGTGACGCCGTGACGTTCAGCAACCAGGTCTATGGTCATCATGACGAGGGGCAGGGGCAGATCGTCGGCCCGGTGTCGGCCGCTGGCCTGCCAACTATGTTCGCGGTCTATTTTCCGGGGCAGAACCTGAAGACGGTGTTCGGCAATTCCGGCTATGCGCTGCGCACCACCGAATATGGCATCGATCGCAAGGGGTGGCTGTCGAGGCTGGCGATCACCGCGGGCGATCACGAGATCGGCCTGGGCGGCTGGTACGAGCACAATCGCAACACGATCTTCCGCAACTGGTATGCGGTGCCGGTCGATGCGCCGCCGCCGTCGCCCTATGAATGGGCCGACCCTGCGCTGCTCAAGCTCACCCAATATGCCAGCGTCGCCAAATATGACGTGGTCCAGCTTCATCTGCAGGATCGCTGGCACGTTACGCCATCGCTGACGATCGAAGCCGGCTTCAAGTCGAGCCTGCAGTTCGCCGATGGTCGCGTGCCCGTGCAGCCGCTGCCCGGCGCCATCGCCTATACGGGCGGCAGGCCGACCCGCTATCCCGAAGGCCGGATCAACACGCGCAAATGGTTCCTGCCGGCGATCGGCGCGGCCTGGGACGTGACGCCCGACGACCAGATCTTCGGCCACGTGCAGCAGAACGTCCGCCATTTTCAGGCGTCCATCGCCGGGGCGCTATCGCCCTATAACGTCGGCAGTCAGGAGCTGTTCGACGCGATCAAGCAGACCACGCAGCCCGAAACCTCCTGGACCTATGAGGCCGGCGTGCGGACCCGGCACCATGTCGACGCCGGGCCGCTGACGGGTGTCGAGGCGCAGATCAGCGCCTATCATGTCGACTTCAGCAACCGGCTGCTGCCGATCAGTTCGACGCAGGTCATCGGCTCGGTGCTGGGCGGGGCGACGATCCTCCAGAACGTCGGCGCGGTGCGTACCAACGGCATCGATGCGGCGGCGACGCTGCGCTTCGGCCCGTCGGTGTCGCTCTACAACGCGCTGTCGTACAACCGCTCGCGCTACGCCGACGATTACAAGAGCGGCACCGCGCTCGTGCGCACCGCCGGCAAGGACGTGCCCAACGTCGCCCGCTGGCTGAACAAGACCGTCCTGACGCTGAACGCGGGCCCCTTCGAGACGCAGGTGATCGGCGACTATGTCGGCCCCCGCTTCGCCACTTATACCAACGACCAGTCGGTACCCGGCCGCGTCCTGCTCAACCTGCAGGCATCTTATACGCTGCCGCCGACCGTCGTATCGGGGCTGCACAACCTCCGGCTGTCGGTCAACATCACCAACGTCACCAATCGCAAGGGCATCTACGAAATCATCGTCGCAGCCCCCGCGCAAACCTATAACAGCTATGCGCAGCCGCCGCGCATGGCGTTCTTCACGCTCTCCGGCGGGTTCTGACCGCGCGGGTGTCCGGGGGCCGCCCCGGGCACCCGCCGCATCGACGGGCTCTCGCGTCCGCTCCGTCTAACGCCCCCGCCGCAGCCGGCCGCGGAACAGGCCGCGGTGCGTCACCGCCTCGAACATCTCGCCTGGGCCCTCGGGGTCGAGCACCTCATTGTCCGCCAGCCATTTCTCGACGCCGTCGAGATCCGGCGCCGCATAGGGCCGCAGCGATCGTCCCGGCCCGCGCAGCCGCTCGATCGTCTCGATCAGCGACCCGGTCTGCTCGATCAACTGGCCCACGCGCTCCGCCGGCACGTCGAGATGCTCGGCGATGAGGTCGTTGCGCACCGCGACGATCTTCGCCTCAAGCCCATCGTCGGGATGGCGCACCGCGTCGATCACCACGTCGCATTCGGTATCGAGCCGCAGCGAGCGATTGTTGATGTTCGCCGACCCGACGCGCAGCTGCCGGTCGTCGACGATGGTGATCTTGGCGTGGCAGTAGATCGCCGTGCCGCCGCGGGTAAACGGGTGATAGAGCCGCAGCCGCCCGTGCGTGTCGCGCCGCCGCAGCGTCTCGACCAGCCGCGCCCGCGCCGTGTCCATCGCCAGCGGCTCCAGCCAGCCTTGCGCGGTCAGCGGGTTGACGATGACGATCTCCGGCCCGTCTTCTTCGTCGAGCCGCGCGGCGATCGCCTCGGCGATCCGGCGCGAGGCGAAATACTGGCTTTCGCAATAGATGTGGCGGCGGGCGCTGCGGATCTGGTCGAGGAACAGCGCCTCGATCTCGGTCACCGGCGCCTCGTCGGGCATCTCCGGCTGGCTGCGCGCGATGCCGAGCTCGACGCCTTCGAAGGTCGGCTCGAGCGACGCCGGCCAGCAGCTGCCCTGCACGTCGATCGCCGGCAGCATAACCCCCGTCGCGCGCTGCCAGCGCTTGCGGCACAATTCGGCGAGCGCGCCCGCCGCCGGGCCGGTGATCGCGGTCGTGGCGTCGTGCCACGGCTTGTACGGCTTGCCGCCGGGCAGCTTGCGGCCGGGATCGTCGTCGCGGTGCGCGCGCGTGTCCCAACGCTCCGCGGTCATGTCGATCCCGCCGCAGAAAGCGAGGCAATCGTCGATCGAGACCAGCTTCTGGTGATGCGAGGAGGCGGTGGGATGATGGTGGTCGAGCTTGACGTGGATGCGCGGATGGCGCGCCCATTTGAGCACGGTGAACACGGTCTTGCCGCGGAAGATCGACTTCATCGCGCCGACGTCCCAGCGCAGCAGGTACAGCTCCAGCTCGGGATTGCGCTCGACCAGCCAGTAGAGGAAGTCGCCGACCGTCTCCGGCCCCTCGGTGCTGGTGTTGCTGCCGACCAGCCGGATGCGCGCGTCGAAATCCCAGCCGACCAGCATGATCCGCCGCTTCGCCTGTGCGAACGCTTCGCGCGCGACACCGAAATAGCGATCGGCATCGACGATCACCGACAGGCGCTCGGCCCGCTCGACGCGCCAGACGTTGCGGCCCGGATCGAGCAACCCCGAGTCATCCATGGCTGTATCGCCCATGTGCGTGCGCTCTGTCCTTCCTAACGGCCATAGATGCGGTCGAGCACCTCGGCGCTGCGCGCGAACAGCGCCGCGGCAGGGTCGAATGCGGGCGAGGCAGCAAGCTGCTCCGCCCAGACGGCAGCCGATCGCGCGCCCCAGGCATCGGGTGGCGCGGTCAGCGTGGCGGCGTGCGTACCGGTGAAATGCTGCGCCGTGAAGTCATAGAACGATCCCGAAACGTTACGCAGCGCCGCGCCGCCCCTGGTGCCGTAGAAGGCCGCCTCGATCACCGCGTCGCGCCCGGCATGCAGGTTCCACGAACAGGCGAGGCGCACCGAGGCACCGCCGGCGTCGAAGCGCGCGGTGGCGAAATCCTCGACCTCGCCGGGTTGCAGCGGCCGTCCGCCGGCGCGCAGCATCGCCTCGACGTCGCCGACCGCGGGGAAGCCGAGCGCCCACAGGGCGAGGTCGACGAGATGCACGCCGAGGTCGATGACGCAGCCACCGCCCGACTGCGCCGGGTCGAAGAACCACGGCTTGCCCGGTCCGTAGGCGTTATGGAAGGTGAGATCGACCGCGAAGATCTCGCCGAGCGCGCCGTCGCGGATCAACCCGGCGATCGCCTGCATCGCCTCGGTATGGCGATAGGACAGATCGACGCCGAGCAGCCGGTCGGCGGCGCGTGCCGCATCGATCACCGCCTGCGTCTCCGGCCCCGAGCGACCGAGGGGCTTCTGGCAGAACACCGCCGCCCCGGCGCGCAGCGCGGCGATCGCCTGGTCGGCATGCAGCGCCGAGGGCGTCGCGATCACCACCCCGTCGAGCCCGAGCGCCAGCATCGCGTCGAGCGACGGCACCACCATCGCCTCCGGTGCCAGCGCCGCGGCATCGCGCACGCAGGCGTCCGACGGATCGCACACCGCGGCGACCTCGATCGCCCCGGTCGCGACCATCGCCTCCATGCGATGCCGGCCGATCCATCCGGTCCCTAGAAATCCCACGCGCGGTCTGGTCATCATTCGTCCTGTCTTGCCGCCGTCTGGGGCGCTTTGTTTAAAGAGAGCCAGCCTTTAGCTGGATGGCTCCCGCCTTTCCCCCATCTATCAGGCCTTCGGCCTACCCCGCCGGGCGGTCAGGGCAATCGCCTGTGACGCGTCAACTTTAACGCACTTCGTCACCCCGGACTTGTTCCGGCGTCCACTCTGCGGCGAGGAGAAAGGGCTTGTTCCGACACGTTTCTCTTGCGGCGGGGTGGACCCCGGAACAAGTCCGGGGTGACAGATCTGATGTAAATGCCGGTTGGACCCGATCCCCGCAGCCTTATGCGATTGCCTGCCTTGGCGGGGGAGACACGCGAAGCATGGGGGTTAAGGAGACGTTTCCCAAACACAGCGCCCTCACCACGAAGAAACCTCAGTCCAATTCCACCAGCGCCTTTACGAACCCCGCCGGCTTGTCCCGCGTCGCGTCCAGCGCCTCGCCGAGCCGCTCCAGCGGATAGCGGTGCGTGTACAGCGGGGCGGGATCGAGCCGCCCGCTCGCCACCGCGTCGATCGCCTCGCGCAGCCCCTGCATCTGCACCGCGGGGTCGCGCTCGTGCGCGTTGACCACGTCGATGCCCTTCCAGTTCCAGTCCTGCATGTTGACCTGCCGCGGGCCGTCCTGGTGATAGCCGGCCACCACCAGCCGCCCGCCGAAGCCGATCAACGCGGTGGCGAGGTCGAGCGGCCATTGCTTGCCGACCGCCTCGATCACCCGCTCGCACATCGCCTCGCCGGTCAACGCCTTGACCCGCTCGATGATCTGCCAGTGATCGTGCATCGGGATCGTTTCGGCGGCCCCGTAATGCGTGGCGAGGTCCAGGCTCTCCTGCCGCCGCGAGATCGCGATCACGCGCGCGCCGGCGTCGCTCGCCAGCTTGGTCAGCACCGCGCCGAGGAAGCCGATGCCGATGATCGCCACCGTCTGGCCGGCGCGAATGTCGCTGCGGCGGAAGATGTTGAACGCGCAGCCGAGCGGCTCGCCGGGAAACGGCTGGCCGTCGAGCGCCGCGGGCAATTTGGCGACCATGTCCGCCTGGGCGAGATCGTAATCGGCGAACGAGCGATAGGAGAGGGCGGCGACGCGATCGCCGACCGTCAGCGTCTCGACCCCGTCGCCGACCGCATCGATCCGGCCCCAGCCTTCATGGCCGAGCCCGCCGGGTTCGCCCGGATAGGTCATCCACGGCAGCCCCGCCCACGGTTCGAGGTTGGATGCACAGACGCCGCATCCCTCCAGCCGCAACCGTACTTCGCCGGCGCCCGGAGCGGGCAGGGGCGCGCGCGTCAGGTCGATCCGCCCGGGCTCGGCCAGCACCGCCGCGCGCATCGCCGCGGTATCGGGCGTCGTCGCGTCCATCGCTGTCATGCAACCTCCATCAATATGTTCGTCGGGACACCGGCCGCGTCGCGACGCGTTGAACCCGACTCATGAAACTGGTCGATATCCTGCTGGGCCGAAGGCTCGCCAATCGTGAAGGCGGCGAACAGAAGATCGGCTGGGTCGCCGGGGTGCCGGCGATGGGCCTCGACGGTCTCGGCTCGTCCTCCTACGGTCCCGAAGCCGCGCTGACGATCCTCGCGCCGCTCGGCGCGCTCGGCGTCGCGATGATCGGCTGGGTGATTGCGCCGATCGTCGCGCTGCTCGCGATCCTCTATTTTTCCTACCGCCAGACGATCCTGGCCTATCCCAGCAACGGTGGCGCCTACACCGTCGCGCGCCAGAACCTCGGCGACAATGCCGGGCTGCTCGCCGCGGCCGCGCTGATGATCGATTACGTGCTCAACGTCGCGGTCGGCATCTCGGCCGGCGTCGGTGCGCTGACCTCGTCGCTGCCGGTGCTCCAGCCGTGGACGCTCGAACTGTGCCTCGGCATCCTCGCGGTGGTCGCGCTCGCCAATCTGCGCGGCACGCGCGAGGCGGGCTGGCTCTTCGCGGCGCCGACCTATCTGTTCCTGCTCAGCTTCCTCGGCGTGATCGGCTGGGGGCTGGTCCGCCTCGCCACCGGCCATGGCGAGCCGGTGATCGCGCCGCCGCCGCTGCCCGCCGCGGTCGAGCCGCTCGGCCTGTGGCTGCTGCTGCGCGCCTTCGCCGCCGGCTGCACCGCGATGACCGGCGTGGAGGCCGTTTCCAACGGCGTCGGCGCCTTTCGCGAGCCGGTGGTGCGCGAGGCGCGGCGCACGCTGACCGTCATTTGCCTCGCGCTCGGCCTGCTGCTTGCCGGCATCGCCGCGGTCGCCCACGGCTATCGTATCGGCGCGATGGACCAGACCAGGCCGGGCTATCAGAGCGTGCTGTCGCAGCTCGCCGGCGCGGTCGTCGGCCATGGCGCCATCTATTACATCGCGATGTCCAGCCTGCTGTGCGTGCTGTGCCTGTCGGCCAACACCAGCTTCGTCGGCTTCCCGCGTATCTGCCGCCTCGTCGCGCTCGACGGCTACCTGCCGGGCGGGTTCGCGGTGGCGGACCGGCGGCTGGTCTTCTCGGTCGGCGTCGTGTTCCTGACGGTCACCGGCGGCGCGTTGCTGGTCGCCTTCGGCGGCATCACCGACCATCTCATTCCGCTGTTCGCGGTCGGCGCGTTCCTGACCTTCACGATGAGCCAGATCGGCATGGTCGTCCATTGGCGCCGCGAGGGGCGGCGGCATTGGCCGCGGCTGGCGATCAACGCGCTCGGAGCGACGACGACGATCGTCGCGCTGGTCATCATCGTCGCCGCCAAATTCGCCGAAGGCGCGTGGATCGTGGTGATCGCCATCCCGCTGACCATCGGCCTGCTGCACGCCGTGCGCCGCTATTACGACCGGCTCGACCGCCGCCTCGCCGCGACCGAGCCCTTCCATGTCGACGAGACGCAGCCGCCGACCGTCCTGATCGCGTATGAAGAGCGCAACCGGATCAGCGATCGCGCATTGCGGTTCGCGATGACGCTGTCGCCGGACGTGATCGCGGTCCACCTCGTCCGGCTCGGCGGGCCCGAGCAGGAGGAGGATCTGGTCGCGATCAAGCGCGCCTTCGCCGAAGAAATCGCCGCGCCGGTCGAGGCGGCGGGCCTGACCCCGCCGCGCCTCGTCTGCGTGCCCGCGCCCTATCGCGAGATCGAGGGGCCGGTGCTCGAACTGGTCGAGCGGATCGACGCCGACACGCCGGGGCGCTCGGTGGCGATCATCATCCCCGAACTCGTGCTGCGCCGTCCGTGGCAACGGCTGCTTCACAGCCGCCGGTCGGTACGGCTGCGCAACGCGCTGGTCGCGCATGCAGGCCCGCGGCTGATGGTCATCACCTCGCCGTGGCGGTCCTGAGGTCGGTCGTCGCGGCGGCGGGCGCGTAGCGGTCGATCATCCACGCGCAGAAGTCGGCGAATTGCTGCGGATCGCGCGCCGCGCTGCTGTGATGCGGCTGCACGCCGAGGTGCTCGGGCGTGAAGCAGAAGGTGACGGTGACTTCGAAATCGGCGAGCGCCTCCATCTGCCGGTCGAACCAGTCGATCGCATCGGGACGGAAGCTGTCCGCCCAGCTGAGCCCGGTGCGCAGCCGCTTGGTGCCGAGCCGCTTCATCCAGGCGACCGCCTCGTCGAGCCGCGGGTCCTGATAGTGGAACCACTGCATCAGGCCCATCCGGTCGGCGACGGCGGCATAATCGTCGAGGCTCGGCTTGGGCGTGCCGTCCTCGCGGATCAGCCCCATGTAGAAATGGCGGTAATAGCTCGACCCCTCCGCCTCGCGATGGCGCGTCGTCGCGCCCCAGCTGTGCGGCAGGTCGTAGAGCGAATACCAGAACACCCGCGGCACCCGGTCGAGCAGCAGCTCGGCGGTCTTGCGGACGCCGAACACCTGCACCTCCTCGGCGCCGAAGCTGCCGACGCCGACCTCGGTCGCCCAGATCGGCTTGTCCGGCACCACCGCCTCGATCTCGGCGATCTTGTCGGGCCAGGCGTGGATCGGCCACAGGTTCCAGTCGAGCGGGAAGCCGTGCACCGCGACCACGTCGACCGCATCGAGCGCGCCATGCGCGCGCATGCGGTTGACCCAATCGGGATCGATCGGGCTCATCCCGCCCAGCACGCGCGTCACCGCCGGATTGATCGCGTGGATCGCATTGCCGGCGCGGATCACCGTATCGGCGAAGATCGACCAGTCGGGATCGACCTCCGGGTCCCAATGCGATTTGTTGTTGGGCTCGTTCCAGATCATCGCGGCTTCGATCATGCGCCATTCCCCCTGTTCGGATAGACCGCTGCCGGCCCGTATTCGCCATAAGGCACCGGTGCGACTCTACAGAGATAGACCTCGCTTTCCGGCTGCGCCTCGATCGTGAAGCCCGCCGCGCGCAGCATCGCGGCGCTCGCCGCCGCATTGGGTGCCCACCAATTGGTCCAGTCATGCGCGAACTCGCGCTCGATGAAGTGCATCTTGGGATAGCCCGGCTCGTCGAAGACCGGCGGCGGCGTGTGCGTGCCGGGCATGTGGAAGGGATGGTCGGCGGGCACCGGATACACCTCGCGGCTGCCCTGCTGCATCGTCTGGAACAGCATCAGGTCGCCGGCGACATGCTCGCGGATCAGGTCGAGCGCGAGCAACGGGTGACGCAGATGGTACAGCACGCCCATGAAGATCACGAGGTCGAACCGCTCGCCGAGCGCGCCAACGTCGTAGACCGACAGGTTACGGAACTCGATGCCGCTCTGCCCCAGCGCGTCGCTGGCGAGCCGCGCCTGCGCCAGATAGCGTTCGTCGCTGTCGATGCCGAGTACGCGGTCGGCGCCGCGGCGCTTCATCTCGACCGAGTAGAAGCCGGCGTTGCAACCGATGTCGAGCACCGACTTGCCGGTGAGGTCGGCGGGCAGGGCGTCGGCGAAGCGCGCGAACTTGAAGCGCGGATAGTCGCCGAGGAAGTGGTCGGGCGCGGTCTGGATGCCGTGCCCAAGGTCGATGTTATGGAACCAGGGCGCGAGCCGATCCACTTCGGCCCGCAAATTCTCCGGAGTCATGCTGCCATTCTTTCGTTGAGGCTGATCACCCGCGCCCCCCAATCCCCCACCACGATCCGGCTGACTGAGGCGGGGTCGATGTCGAAGCGCAGCAGATTGTCGAGGGAGAGGCCGAGTGCGAAGGCGATTGCGGCGCGGATCATGTCGGAATGGCTGACCAGCGCGATGACTGCACCGTCCTGCCGCGCGGCCGCGTCCTCGAGGTAGCCGACGATCCGCGCCTGTGCCTCGGCCATCGTCTCGCCGCCGGGGATGCGGGCAGAGCCACGCTCGGCGTTCCAGGCATCCCATTCGGGCCCGTGCAGGTCGGTGAACGCTGCGCCGGTCCATTCGCCCATGTCGATCTCGACCAAGGCATCGACCGGTTCGGGCGGGGGCAGGGCGCAGGCGGCGGCGATCGCGGCAGCGGTGTCGCGCGTCCGCTCAAGCGGGCTGCACACGATCCGGTCGATCGGCTCCTCGTGCTGGCGTGCCGCGAGCGCACGGCCGAGCGCGGCGGCCTGAGCGCAGCCGGCGTCGCTCAGCGGCACATTCTCCATCCGCCCGGACAGGCGTCGGTCGAGGTGAACATGGGCGGCATGCCGGATCAGAAGGAACGTCGCCGTCACTGCCATGCTGTCGTCTGAATACCCCGTGTCCGCAACCGCCAGGCCACAACGGCGACTTGACATCGATCAAGAAGATTGTGGTTCAATGCTTTAGGAACAAAGAAGAAGAAGCTTCGTTCCATCCCCGTAGCGATTGTTTTATCGAGAGGGTCAGGCGCCGGATGCCACGAACAGACACGAACACTGTCGCAAAGTCCTTGATCTGGATCAACCTACTGTGAGCGAGACGGTCCTGATCACCGGCGGCGCCGGCTTCATCGGTCGTTTCGTCGGCGACGAACTGCTCCGCCGCGGCAACCGCGTCCGTGTTCTCGACAGCCTGATCCCGCAGGTCCATGGCGATGTCGAACGGCCACCGCTCCTCAACGACGAGATCGAATTGATCCGCGCCGACGTGCGCGATGGCGATGCGGTGGCCCGTGCGCTTGCCGGGGTCGATAGTGTCATCCATCTCGCCGCCGAAGTCGGCGTCGGCCAGTCGATGTACGAGGTCGAACGCTATACCTCGACCAACGACGTCGGCACCGCGGTGCTGTTCGAGAAGCTGATCGACCAGCCGGTGCGCCGCGTCCTTACCGCTTCGTCGATGTCGATTTACGGCGAGGGCCTCTACCGCGACGCCGATGGCAATATGGTCGAGAATGCCGAACGCGGCGCGGTCCGCGACGGCATGGCCGATTGGGACCCGGTCGATGCGCAGGGGCGCACGCTGACCCCCGTTGCGACGCCCGAGTGGAAGCGGCCGAGCCTCGCCTCGATCTACGCGCTCAACAAATACGTGCAGGAGCGCACCACCCATATCATGGCCAAGCCTTATGGGATCGAAGGCGTGTGCCTGCGCCTGTTCAACGTCTACGGTCCCGGTCAGGCGCTATCGAACCCCTACACGGGCGTATTGGCGATCTTCGCCTCGCGCCTGCTCAACGGCCAGCAGCCGATGATCTTCGAGGATGGCGAGCAGCGCCGCGACTTCGTGCACGTCAGTGACGTGGCGCGTGCGTTCGCCGATGCGCTGGTGCTGCCCGAGGCGGTCGACCAGACCTTCAACATCGGCTCCGGTCACGACCGGTCGGTGACCCAGGTCGCCGAGGCGCTGGCCAAGGCGATGAACAAGAACGACATCCGCCCGGAAATCGTCGGCAAGGCCCGGATCGGCGACATCCGCCATTGCTTCTGCGATACCAGCCTCGCCGAGCAGCGGCTCGGCTTTACCGCGAAACAGGACTTTATCGAAGGGCTCGCCGAGCTTGCCGAATGGGTCGGCGAACAAAGCGCCGAGGACAATGTCGCCAAGGCGCGCGCCGAGCTGGAGAAGCGGGGGCTGGTCGCGTGACCGCCGCCGCTGACGCCCCCATCCTAGTCACCGGCGGCGCCGGCTTCATCGGTTCGAACATCGCCGACCGGCTTGCCCGCGATGGTCATGACGTGATCGTCTACGATGCGCTCAGCCGTCCGGGTGTCGAGCGCAATCTGCGCTGGCTGCAGGATCGCCACGGCGCGCGCATCACCGCGATCCATGCCGATATCCGCAACGCCGACGAACTCGGCCGCGCGGTCGGCGACGCGCGGGCGGTGTTCCACATGGCGGCGCAAGTGGCGGTCACTACGAGCATGGAAGATCCGCGCGACGATCTCGAGATCAACATCCTCGGCACCTTCAACCTTCTCGAGGCGCTGCGTCGCAAACCGGGTACGCCGCTGGTCTTCGCCTCGACCAACAAGGTCTATGGCGACCTTGGTGATCTCGCCTTCGCGCGCGCGGGCGACGCCTATGTGCCGATCGACGAACAGGTGCGGAGCCACGGCATCGGTGAGGATCGTCCGCTCGACTTCCATACGCCTTATGGCGTGTCGAAGGGCGCCGCCGACCAATATGTCCTCGACTATGCCCGCAGCTACGGGGTGCCGGCGGCGGTGCTGCGGATGAGCTGCATCTACGGTCAGCGGCAGATGGGCACCGAGGATCAGGGCTGGGTCGCGCATTTCCTGATCCGCGCGCTCGAAGGCCAGCCGATCACGTTGTACGGTGACGGCTATCAGGTCCGTGACATCCTCGACGTTTCCAACGCCGTCGAAGCCTATATCCATGCCTGGCAGCGGATGGATCGGATTGCGGGCCGGGCGTTCAACCTCGGCGGCGGTCCCGGCAATGCGGTGTCGTTGCGGGTGTTGCTGGCGCATATCGGTCGGTTGATCGGCCGCGAGGTCGCGATCCACGCGTCCGACTGGCGGGCGGGCGATCAACGCTATTTCGTCGCCGATACCCGCGCCGCGGACGCCGCGCTCGGCCTGTCGCCCAAGGTGGCGTGGCGCGACGGCGTCGCCGATCTGGCCCGCTGGCTCGCGGCCGAACGGGGCTTCAACGTCGCCATTCCCGAAGCGCTGCCCGTGGCGGCCGAATGAAGCTGCTGCTTACCACCGACGCGGTCGGGGGCGTCTGGCACTATACGGCCGAACTGGCGAACGCCCTGGCGGCCCGTGGCGTCGAAAGCGTCGTCGCGGTCCTCGGCCCGCCGCCGAGCGCGGATCAGCGCGCGATGCTCCGCCCGGACGCCGCGCCGGCGCCGATCACGCTCGTCACCACCGACCTGCCGCTCGACTGGACCTGCGCCGATGCGGCGCCGGTGTGCGCCGCCGGTGCTGCGATCGCGGCGCTTGCCGCCGACCACGACGTCGACCTCGTCCACTACAATATGCCGACGCTGGCCGCTGCGGCGGCGCTGCCGGTGCCCTCCGTCGCGGTCGCGCATGGCTGCGTGTCGACCTGGTGGCAGGCGGCCCGCGCCACGCCGCTTGCGGCGGACTATCACTGGCATCGCACGCTGACCGGGGAGGGCCTGCGCGCGGTCGATCGCGTCGTCGCGCCGACCGCCGTTTATGCAGCGATCGTGGCGCGCCAGTATCGGCTGACGAAGCCGGTCCTGGCGGTACACAATGGCCGCACCCCGGCGGGTGAGGTCGATCCCGCCGCACCGGTCGCCGATCTCGCGCTGACCGTCGGCCGGCTGTGGGACGGGGTCAAGAACGCCGCCTTGCTCGACCGCGCTGCCGCGCGCCTGCCGATCCCGTTCCTTGCCGCCGGTGCCGCGCGCGGACCGCATGGCGAGACGATCCGGCTCCAGCATCTGCGCGAACTCGGCCACCTCTCCGGCAAGCAGCTTGCCACGCATCTCGCCCGCCGCCCGATCTTCGTCTCCGCCGCTAGCTTCGAGCCCTTCGGCCTCGCGGTGCTCGAGGCGGCGCAGGCGGGCTGCGCGCTCGTCCTGGCCGATATCCCCACCTTCCGCGAATTGTGGGACGGTGCCGCGCAATTCGTGCCGCTCGACTCCGACGGCTGGTGCCGCGCGATCGAGGCGCTGGTCCTCGACCAGCCCCGCCGTGCCGCGCTCGGCGAGGCCGCCCGCGCCCGCGCCGCCCGCTACACGCCCGATGCCACCGCCGATCGCATGCTCGCGCTGTACCGCGCGACGATCGCCTCGCACCCGAATGCCCGGAAAGCCGCTGCATGAAGATCGTCTATTTCACCCACAGCCTCGTCTCCTGCTGGAACCACGGCAATGCGCATTTCCTGCGCGGCGTGCTCAGCGACCTGATCGCGCGCGGGCATGACGTGCGCGTCTACGCGCCCGAGAATGCGTGGAGCCTGACCAATCTCGTGGCCGATCACGGGTCCGAGGGGCTCGACGCCTATCGCGCCGCTTATCCCGAGCTGGGCTCGGTCAGCTATCCCGTCGGTGCCGATGTCGCAGCGATGGTCGACGGCGCCGACCTCGTCCTCGTCCACGAGTGGAACGATCACGATCTCGTCGCCGGGATCGGCCGCCTGCGCAAGACGGGGGCGCCGTGGACGCTGCTGTTCCACGACACGCACCATCGCGCGGTCAGCGAACCCGAACAGATGCGCGCCTACGACCTGTCCGGCTATGACGGCATCCTCGCGTTCGGCGAGACGCTGAGCGAGGTCTATCGCGGCTGGGGCTGGGGCGGGCGCGTCTGGACGTGGCACGAGGCCGCCGACATCCGCCGCTTCCATCCGCCGGAGGTGGAGGGGCCGCGCGACGGCCTCGTCTGGATCGGCAATTGGGGCGACGGCGAGCGGACCGAGGAACTCGAAACTTATCTGTTCGAGCCGAGCCGCGCCGCCGGCCTCGCGCTCGACATCTACGGTGTGCGTTACCCGCAATCGGCGCGCGACACGCTTGATCGCTACGGCGTGCGCTATCACGGCTGGGCGCCCAATGCCGCCGCACCGGGCCTGTTCGCCAGCGCGCTGGCGACGGTCCATGTGCCGCGCCGCTATTATGCGACGATCCTGCCCGGCATCCCCACCATCCGCGTGTTCGAGGCGCTTGCCTGCGGCATTCCGCTGGTGTCCGCGCCGTGGCAGGACAGCGAGGGGCTGTTCCGCGACGGCGAGGACTTCCTCATGGTCCGCTCGGGCGAGGCGATGACCCGCGCGCTGCGCGATATACGAGAGGATAGCGGGTTGAGGGCGGCGCTCGTCGCCTCGGGCCGCGAGACCATCCTCGCCCGCCATACCTGCGCGCATCGGGTCGACGAGCTGCTCGCCATCGTCGCCGGGCTCCGCTCGATTGTCCGGGAGGACGCGGCATGAAGATCGCCTTTTACGGTTCCAGCCTCGTGTCCAGTTACTGGAACGGCGCGGCCACCTATTACCGCGGCATCCTGAAGGCGCTGCACGCCCGCGGCTATGAGATCACCTTCTACGAGCCCGACGCGTTCGATCGCCAGCAGCACCGCGACATCGAACCGCCGCCCTATGCGCGGTCGGTCGTCTACCCCGCTACGATCGAGGCGATGACCGCCGTCCTCACCGAGGCAGCGGCAGCCGACATCGTCGTCAAGGCCAATGGCGTCGGCGTCTTCGATGCGGAACTGCTCGACGGCATTCTCCGCCATGCCCGGCCCGATGCGCTCAAGATCTTCTGGGATGTGGATGCCGCCGCGACGCTCGACGAGATGCGCGCCGATGCCTCCCACCCCGTGCTGCGCGCGCTGCCTGATCTCGACATGGTGCTGACCTATGGCGGCGGCCCGCCGGTGATCGACGCCTATACCGGCTTCGGCGCGGCGCGCTGCATCCCGGTCTACAATGCGCTCGATCCCGAGACGCATCATCCGGTGCCGCGCGACGAGCGCTTCGCCTGCGACCTCGCCTTCCTCGGCAACCGCCTGCCCGACCGTGAGGCGCGGGTCGAGGAGTTCTTCCTGAGACCCGCCGCGCAATTGCCCGGTCAGAGCTTCCTGATCGGCGGCAACGGCTGGGAGAGCAAGGCGATGCCGGCGAACGTCCGCCACCGTGGCCACGTCTATACCGCCGAGCACAACGCCTTCAACTGCACGCCGCGCGCGGTGCTCAACGTCGCACGCGACAGCATGGCGCACATCGGTTTCTCACCGGCGACCCGCGTGTTCGAGGCGGCGGGCGCCGCCGCCTGCCTGATCACCGATGCCTGGGAGGGGATCGAGCAGTTCTTGATCCCCGACCGCGAGGTGCTCGTCGCCCGCGACGGTCAGGACGTCGCCGAGCATCTCGCCGCGCTTACCCCGGCGCGCGCCGAGGCGATCGGCCAGGCCGCGCTCGCCCGTGTCCTCGCCGAGCACACCTATGACCTGCGCGCCGAGCAGGTCGACGCCCTGTTCCAGGCCCATCGTGCGAGGCAGCTGGCATGAGGCTCGTCGTCCTCGGCCTCAGCCTCGGTTCGTCCTGGGGCAACGGCCACGCCACCACCTTCCGCGCGCTGCTCAAGGCGTTCGCGGCGCGCGGCCACGACATCCTGTTCCTGGAGCGGGAGGTGCCATGGTATGCCGGCGACCACCGCGACCTGGTCGATCCCGACTTCTGCACGCTCGCTTACTATCGCGACCTCGACGACCTCACCCGCTGGCAGCCGCAGATCGCGGCAGCCGATGCGGTGATCGTCGGCTCCTACGTTCCCGAAGGTGTCGCGGTTGGCCGCTACGTCCAGGCGCAGGCGAGGGGCACCACCGCCTTCTACGACATCGACACGCCGGTGACGCTCGCCAAGCTGGAACGCGGCGACTTCGAATATCTCTCGCCGGACATCATCCCTGGCTATGACGTCTATCTCAGCTTCACCGGCGGCCCAACGCTCGACCGGCTCGAACGCCAGTTCGGCTCACCCGCGGCGCGCGCGCTCTATTGCTCGGTCGACACCGACGCCTATCGGCCGCTCGTCGTGCCACAGCGCTGGGACCTCAGCTATCTGGGTACCTATAGCGACGACCGTCAGCCGACGCTCACCCGCCTGCTGATTGATGTCGCCCGGGCGCAGCCGCAGCGCCGCTTCGCCGTCGCCGGCCCGCAATATCCCGCGGACCTCGACTGGCCTGCGAACGTCGAGCGGATCGAGCATCTGCCGCCCGCCGACCATGCCGCTTTCTACTCGGCCTCGCGCTTCACGCTCAACGTCACGCGCGCCGACATGATCGCGGCCGGCTGGTCGCCGTCGGTGCGATTGTTCGAGGCGGCGGCCTGCGGCACGCCGATCATCTCGGACCGCTGGGACGGGCTCGACGCGATCCTCGACGACGGCCGCGAGATCATTCTTGCCGACACCACCGCCGATGTCATCGCGGCGCTCGACCGCGATGCCGCGGCGCTCGGCCGGGCGGCACGGACACGCGTGCTCACCGAACACGGTGCCGACACCCGCGCCGCGCAACTCGAAGCGCATCTTCTCGAAAGCCATGCCATGACCGATCGTCCCGTCTCCACCCTCGTCGCCGGGGGGGCCGGCTTCATCGGCTCGCACCTGTGCAAGGCGCTGCTCGACCGGGGCGAGCATGTCGTCTGCGTCGACAATCTCCAGACCTCACGCCCGTCGAACCTCGCGGCGCTCGAGGAGCATCCCCATTTCACCTTCGTCCAGGCCGATGTCATCGAGACGCTGCCCGCGGCGGTGACCGAACGGCGCTACGATCGCGTCTACAATCTCGCCTGTGCCGCCTCGCCGCCGCAATATCAGGCCGATCCCGAACATACGATGCTCACCAACGTCGTCGGCACCAGCCAGCTGCTCCGCCTGGCGGAGGCGCATGGCGCGCGGTTCCTGCTGACCTCGACCAGCGAGGTCTATGGCGATCCCGAACATCACCCGCAGCAGGAAAGCTATCGCGGCTCGGTGAATTGCACCGGTCCGCGCGCCTGTTACGACGAGGGCAAGCGCGCCGCCGAGGCGCTCACCTTCGACTTTGCGCGCATGAAGCGTGCAGACGTGCGCGTCGCGCGGATCTTCAACACCTACGGCCCCAACATGAACCCCGATGATGGCCGCGTCGTCTCCAACCTGATCTGTCAGGCGCTGTCGGGCGAACCGATCACGCTCTACGGCGACGGCAGCCAGACGCGCAGCTTCTGCTATGTCGCCGATCTCGTCGCCGGGCTCATCGCGCTGATGGATGCCGACTTCGATGGCATGGAGCCGGTCAACCTCGGCAATCCCAACGAGATGACGATCAACGAGCTGCTCCGACAGGTCGTGGCGCTGACCGGCAGCACCGCCGATATCGTCCACCGTCCGTTGCCCGTCGATGATCCGCGGCGCCGCCGCCCCGATATCACGCGCGCGCAGGCGGTGCTCGGCTGGACGCCGCGCGTCGCGCTCGACGACGGGCTGGCGCGCACCTGCGCATGGTTCGCGACCGAGATCGGCGCGCCTGCGGGTCTGGCTTTCGCGGCGGAATGAGCCGGCGATGGAACGTTACGCCACCGAACCGTGTTAGAGTGCATTGATGAGAGACGATCCAACAGACAGCGATCCGACCCATTCGGATATCGCAAACTATCCGCGTACCGGCCGGTTCCTGATGGGGCGCGGCCGGTTGCGGATGACGCCAGAAGAACGGCGGGTGCTCGAGGACTCGGCGACGTCCGTGAAGCATTACCCCGCCCGTCACCACCTCGTTCGGCGGGGCGAGCCGGTCGATACCAGCATGATGCTGATCGAGGGCTATGTGACGCGTTACATGGACGACCGCGAGGGCTATCGGCAGCTCGTATCCGTGCACATTCCGGGTGACTTCGTCGATCTGCACGGCTTTCCGACCGGGCGGCTCGATCACGATGTCGGGACGCTCGGGCCGGTCAAGATGGCGCTGTTCGATCACCAGACTTTGGTCGGCATCACCGAACGTCATCCGTCGCTGACCCGCTTCCTGTGGTTCGCGACCCTGATCGATGCGGCGATGCATCGCGAATGGATCTTCCGCCTCGGCCGGCTCGGCGCCGAGGGCCGGCTGGCCCATTTCTTCTGCGAACTGTATGCGCGGCTTGAGATGGTCGGATTGGCGCGCGATGGCCAGTTCGACCTGCCGCTCACCCAGCCCGACCTCGCCGAGGCCTGCGGGCTCACCGGCGTCCACGTCAACCGGACGCTGCGTACGTTGCGCGAGCGCAATCTGCTCACCTTCAAGAGCGGCCGCGTCGAGATCCTCAACCACGCCGGTCTGTGCGCTGCCGCGGAGTTCGCCAGCGATTACCTCTATTCGGATTTCGGCGTTTGGAAAACAGGATGACGCCGGACGACGAGCGGGACGGGCGTCCCTATCCGGTAAATACCGACGCGGGCCGGGTGTCGGTGGAAAATGGCCAGGTGCTGCTCGACGGCCCCGGTGGCGTCGCCGTGGCGATGACGCCCGCCGCCGCTGCGGAGACGGGGCGACGCCTGCTCGCCGCGGTGCATGAGGCGCAGGCGCATCAGCCGGGGTGACGTGACCGGATCAGCGGTTATGGTGGGTCGCTGAACGATCCGGAGACCATCTTGCTGCAATTCCTCGTCGCCACCGCCTTCGGCCTGCCGCTCGTCGCAGGCGCCGGGACGCTGATCGCCACCGATGCCCTGGCGCAGGCGCCCGCGAGCAACCCGCTGCTCGCCGAATGGACCGGCCCCTATGGCGGCGTGCCGCCCTGGGACCAGGTCAAGCCCGAGCTGTTCCCTGCGGCGTTCGAGGCGGCGCTTGCCGAGCGTGCCGCCGATTACCGACGGATCGCCGACAATCCCGCTGTCCCGACCTTCGCCAACACCTTCGTGCCGATGCAGCTTGCCGGCCAGCGCTATGGTCGGGTGATGACGCTGTTCGGCGTGATGACCGGCAATATGAACACACCCGCCTATCAGGCGCTCGACCGCGAATGGTCGCCCAAGTTCGCCGCCGCGTCGGACGCGATCACCTTCGATCCTAAGCTCTTCGCGCGCATCGAGGCGGTCTACGCGGCGCGCGCCAAGCTCGACGCGCAGCAGCAGCGGCTGGTGACGCGCACCTACGACAGCTACGTGCGTCAGGGCGCCAAGCTGAATGCCACGCAGAAGGCGCAGCTTTCGGCCTATAACCAGCAGCTGGCGAGCGCGTTCAGCGACTTCTCCAAGCGCCTGCTTGCCGACGAGGGGACCGCGATCCTCGTCACCGACGAGGCGCAGCTCGCCGGGGTCCCCGACAGCGTCAAGGCGGTCGCCAAGGCTGCCGCCGCCGAACGCGGCCAGACCGGCTGGGCGATCGTCAACACGCGTTCCGCGGTCGATCCCGTCCTCACCTTCGCCAGCAACCGCGACCTGCGCGAGAAGGTGTGGCGCGCCTTCACCAACCGCGGCGACAATGGCGATGCGAACGATACCAATGCGGTGATCGCGCAGATCGTCAAATTGCGTGCCGACCGTGCGCATCTGCTCGGCTTCAAGACGCATGCCGACTGGCGGATGCAGGACACGATGGCCAAGACGCCCGCCGCGGCAATGGACCTGATGCTGCGCGTCTGGCCCGCCGCCAAGGCACGCGTCGGCGAAGAGGTCCGCGACATGCAGGCGATCGCCGACAAGAGCGGCGCGAAGATCACCATCGAGCCATGGGATTACCGCTTCTATCAGGAGCAGGTCCGTAAGGCGCGCTACGACCTCGATCAGGCGCAGCTGAAGCCGTATTTCGAGCTCAACAACATCATCCAGGGCTCGCTCTACGCCGCCAATCGGCTGTACGGCCTCAACTTCAAGGAGATCACCGGCACCGTTCCGGTGTTCGAGCCGAACATGCGCGTCTGGCACGTCACCGATCGCAACGGCAAGGAAGTCGGCCTGTTCTACCGCGACGATTTCGCGCGAACCGGCAAGCGCTCGGGCGCCTGGGCCAACACCTATCGGAACCAGCGCAACCTGGCGCCGGCGCAGACGGTGCTGTCATCGAACAACAACAATTTCGCGAAGGGTGCCAAGGGCGAACCGATCCTGATCAGCCTCGACGACGCGCAGACGCTGTTCCACGAATTCGGCCACGCGATCCACGCGATGCTGCAGAACGTCACCTATCCCGGCCTTGCCGGCACGCCGCGCGACTTCGTCGAATATCCCAGCCAGGTGAACGAGCATTGGCTGCTCACCCGCGACGTGCTCGACAAATATGCGCGCCATTACCAGACCGGCGCCGCGATGCCGCAGGCGCTGCTCGACAAGATCGAGGCGTCGAAGACGTTCAACCAGGGCTTCGCCACCACCGAATATCTGTCCTCGGCAATCGTCGACATGAAGCTGCATACGGTGGCGGACGGGATCGTCGATCCGGACGCGTTCGAACGCAAGACGCTCGCCGAGATCGGCATGCCGAAGCAGATCGTGATGCGGCACCGCCTGCCGCAGTTCAATCACCTCTTCTCGTCGGACAGTTATTCGGCGGGCTATTACAGCTACCTCTGGTCGGAGACGATGGACGCCGACACGTTCGCCGCGTTCGAGGAGGCGGGCAGCCCGTGGGACAAGGCGACCGCCGACCGCTTCGCCAGGATCCTGCTGTCGACCGGCAACGAGACCGACCGCGCCGAAGCCTATCGCGCGTTCCGCGGTCGTGACCCCGACGTCAACGCATTGCTGCGCAAGCGCGGCTTCGCCACCGGAGCCGCCAAATGAGCGGCGCGGCGGCGGTGCCGGCGGGGCGGCTCAAGTCGATCCTCGGCGGCTCGGCGGGCAATCTGGTCGAATGGTTCGACTGGTACGTCTATTCCGCCTTCGGCCTCTATTTCGCTCCGCACTTCTTTCCGAAGGGCGATCCGACCGCGCAATTGCTCAACACCGCCGCGGTGTTCGCGGTCGGCTTCGTCATGCGGCCGATCGGCGCGTGGATCATGGGCATCTACGCCGACCGCCACGGCCGCAAGGCGGGGCTGACCTTGTCGGTGACGCTGATGTGCGCCGGCGCGTTCCTGATCGCGGTGTGCCCGAGCTACGAGACGATCGGCTGGGGAGCGCCGGCGTTGCTCGTGTTCGCGCGGCTGATGCAGGGTCTGTCGGTCGGCGGCGAATATGGCGCGAGCGCAGTCTATCTGTCGGAGATGGCGGGCAAGAACCGGCGCGGCTTCTTCTCGTCGTTTCAATATGTCACGCTGATCGCCGGTCAGTTGCTCGCGCTGTTCACGCTGCTGCTGTTGCAGGGCGTGCTGAGCGAGGGGCAGCTGGAGCAATGGGGCTGGCGCCTGCCGTTCGCGCTCGGCGGCCTGCTCGCGATCGTCGTCTTCCGCATCCGCCGCGGACTGATGGAGACCGAGGCGTTCACCAACGCCAAGGACAAACCCAAGTCGAGCGGCTGGCTGCTCTTCTCGAAACATCCGCGGCAGGCGGCGACGGTGGTGCTGCTCACTGCCGGCGGCACGCTCGCCTTCTATGCCTATACCACGTACATGCAGAAGTTCCTGGTCAACACCAGCGGGTTCAGCCGCGAGACCGCGACCTGGGTGATGACTGGCGCGCTCGCGCTCTACGCGGCGTTGCAGCCGCTGGCGGGGGCGCTGTCCGACCGGATCGGCCGCCGGCCGCTGATGATCGGCTTCGGCATCGCCGGCGTGCTGGCGACCGCGCCGATCTTCACCGCGCTGGAGACGGTCAAGAACCCTGTCGTTGCCTTCGTGCTGGTGATGACCGCGCTCGTGATCGTGACCGGCTACACCGCGATCAATGCGGTGGTGAAGGCGGAGTTGTTCCCAGCGCATATCCGCGCGCTCGGCGTCGCGCTGCCCTATGCGTTGGCGAACACGGCGTTCGGCGGCACGGCGGAATATGTCGCGCTCTGGCTCAAGGACGCCGACATGGAGCGGGCCTTCTACTGGTACGTCACCGCCATGATCGCGGTATCGCTGATCACCTATTGGTGCATGCGCGACACCCAGGCGCATAGCCAGATCGCGGAGGATTGAGGCGTCGTTCCTCCCCGCCCGGCAGGGGAGGGCTATCGGATATGACCTTCGTTTAAGCGCGCCGAGTTCCAAGCCCACCTCGTCACCCCGGACCACGTCCGGGGTTACGAACCCGGTGAGGAGGTCGGTCGAGCTCCTTGCCCCAGCCATATGCGAAGCCCGGCGCAGCGGGCGAGGAACGGTCAGCCGCGCGGCAGTTCGATCGTCGCGCACAGGCCGCCGCCGGCGCGGTTCGCCAGTCGCACGTCGCCGCCCGCCTCGCGCACGATCGTCCGGGCCAGCGCGAGGCCGAGGCCGATGCCGCCGGTGTCGCGGTTGCGTGACGTTTCCAGCCGGGTAAACGCCTCGAACACGGCGGCCATTTTCTCCTCGGGAATGCCGGGGCCGTTGTCTGCCACCTCGATCCGCACCGAGAGCGGGTCGGCGACGAGCCGCACTTCGGCACCGTCGCCGTATTTGACCGCATTCTCGATCAAATTGCGGATCGCGCGCCGGATCAGCGAGGGGCGTAGTCGCATGCGCAGCCGGTCGGCCTCTTCGAACGCGACGTCCTGACCCAGGTCGCGGAAGTCCTCGACTACCGCGTCGACCAGCGCGGCCAGATCGACCTCGGTCAGCGGTTCGCTGGGGCGTCCCATCCGCGCCAGCGACAGGATATCGTCGAGCGTGCGGTTCATCTCGGCGATCGTGTCCGCCATCCGCGCGCGATCGTTGTCGTCCTCGACCGACTCGATCCGCACGCGCAGTGCGGCGAGCGGGGTGCGCAGGTCATGGCCGATCGCGCCCAGCATCCGGTCCTTTTCGTCGAGCATCGCGGTGACGCGCCATTGCAGCGCGTTGAACGAGCGAACCAGCCCGACGATATCGGCGGGCCCGCGTTCCTCGACCGCGACCGGCGTCTCGCTGCCGCCGCGGCCGAAGCGCTGCGCCGCCGCGGTGAGTTCGCGCAGCGGCCGCGAGATGCGGCGCGCGATCCACAGCACCGGCAGCAGCACGACGCCGTAGAGGATCAAGGTCTGCGCGAACAAGCGCCAGAACAGCCGCATGCCGCCATCGTCGCCCCACGGCACGATCACCGCCAGCCAGCCATGGCGCGGTCGCTCGATCGCGATCAGCAGCGCCTGTTCGGGGTGGTCGCTGTCGCGCCGCACGCGGTTGCTGCGCGGAAAGGTGCGGCCGAGCACCGCGTCGTCTGCGGCGGTCCAGTTGCGCACGCCGGTATCGATCCGCCCGACCTCGACGCCCTGTTCGTGCAACTGGTCGCGCAACTCGCTGGCCAGTTCGGGTAACCGCGGAAGGCCGGCCGGGATGGTGTCGCGATCGGCGCGGCGGATGCGGCCGTGATCGCGCGGGATCGGCCGCACGCCCTGCGCCTCGCGCTCGATCGCATCGGCGATGCGGATCGCCACCGGACGCGTCGCCTGCGCCAGCCGGAACGCGGCACGCTCGCGCAGCGCCAGTCCGAAATTGACCGCCTGCGCGACGAACAGCGCCAGCGCGATCAGCACCGCCATCTGTCCGACGAGGCTGCGGGGCCATAATCTCATGCGCCGGAGCTCACAGGCGCGTCACCTCGGCCGCGAGCGTATAGCCGCCGCCCCAGACCGTCTTGATGATCTCGGGCAGCTTGGCGTCCGTCTCGATCTTGCGACGCAGGCGGCTGATCTGGTTGTCGATCGCGCGGTCGAACGCCGCCGCCTCGCGCCCCTGCGTCAGGTCGAGCAACTGGTCGCGGGTGAGCACCTGGCGCGGCCGCGTCACCAGAGCGAGCAGCAGATTGTATTCGCCCGTCGACAGCGGCACCGACACGCCCTCGCGATCGACCAGCGCGCGCTCGCCGGTCTTGAGCACCCAGCCGGCGAAAGCATAGGATCCGCTTTCCGGGGCATGCTGGCGCGCGCCCCCCGCGGTCAGCCGGCGCAGCACGACCTTGACCCGCGTCGCCAGTTCGCGCGGCGAGAAGGGTTTTACGACATAATCGTCCGCGCCCATCTCCAGCCCGACGATCCGGTCGGTCTCCTCCGCCTTGGCGGTCAGCAGGATGACCGGCGTGTCGCTGGTCGCGGCGATGTGGCGGCACAGGGACAGGCCGTCTTCGCCCGGCATCATCACGTCGAGGATGACGAGATCGATCGCATAAGCGGCCAGCCGCGTGCGCGCGCTTTCCGCATCCGCCGCCTGGGTGACACGGAAACCCTGTTTGGTGAGATATTGCGCGAGCGGTTCGCGGATCGAGCGCTCGTCGTCGACGAGCAACAGGTGCGGCATGTCTCCCATCTCTTCGGCATTAGCCATGGCACACCGCTCCTGCAAAGGCCGGGCGGGTCTTTGCCCGCCCGATCAAGATGTTATTGCGCCGGCGTAGCTGCCGGAGGCGTGTCGCCGCCGCGCGGCCCGCGCATCGGTCGTGCCGCCGCCAGTTCCGACGCATCGAGCCGGCCGTCATGATTGACGTCGAGCCGGTCGAAGCGTTGTGCGGCCCGGTCGAGCGCCTCGGCGCGGGTGATCGCCTGATCGCCGCCGCGCACGCCGCCGTTCCCGCCATTGCCGTTCCGTTGCGCCCGCATCGCGTTACGCGCCGCGGCGCGTTCCTCCGGCGTGACCTTGCCGTCCTTGTCGGTGTCCATCGCGGCGAAGCGGGCCTCCGCCTCCGCGGTCATCTCGGCGCGGGTGATGACGCCGTCATGGTTTGCGTCGAGCCGCATCATCCCGCCGCCGGGCGGCGGGGCAGGGGGCGTGGTCTGCGCATAGGCCCCTGCCGCGAGCAACCCGCTTGCCGCCACCATCATTCCCAACCGCATCCGCATCGATCCATCCTCCACCCCGACGGGGCTCATCCCCGCCCTACGGTGTCCTTATGGTAGGCGCGTGTCGCGGCACTGTGTCGCCACGGGCGGAATTTGTCGCAACCTGTCGCAGGTCCAGCCACGTGCCGCATTCAGTGAGGCGGCCGGAGCGTCATGCGAACACCGCGACGCTCTGCATCTGCTCGGCGATCGGCGTGCCGTTTGTCGACCAGATTCCCATCGACTGGCTCGAATTCCCCGCCCGCGCATAGTCGCTGGACGACCGCAGCAGCCACCAGCCGTCGTCGGTGGCCTGCGCGTCATCGATCAGGTTGAGCTGCCAGGTCATCGAACTTACCGGCGCAGGCCGGCCGAGCAGCTTCAGCGCCACCGGCGGCAGGCAGTCGGCAACGGCGATCAGCGCCACCAGCGGATGCACGCCGGTACGATCGCGCAGCCGCACCCAGCGCAGCCACGCCGCCGGGTCGGTCCCGTGCCGGTTGATCATGTCGAAATGTTGCGAGAAGGCGACCGCAGGATGTCCGCGCAGCACCGTATCGTCCGGCTGTGGTGGCGCGACGCGCGGTGCGATGCCGGCGCGGTGATCGACGACGGACTCGACGGTACGCATGAACACGAAGGTCGCGCGCAGGCCCAATCCCGCCTCGCTGATCACGTCCGCCTGGACGAACGCGGCATTGCGTCCCCGTCGCAGCATCTCGGCACGGATGGTGATCGCGCCGCTGAGCGGGCCGACGAACGCCACGAGGGCCGAGCGGAGGAGCGGCAAATCCGCATCCACGCCCATCGCGGCATGCAGCGCTAGCGCCGCCGACAGCCCGCCATAGGCAGTGCGCCCCTGCAGCCACGTCTCCGGCACCACGCCGCGCCAGCCGTCTGCGACCGGCTCCAGCCCGGCGATCACCTGTCCCAAGGCCGTCATACCGATCCCTCCCATGGCTGCGGCGCTTTGCGGGTCAGCCCGCCAGCGCCCGATCGTCGAACAGGCCGAACAGCAGGGTCGAGGCATAGATCGCCACCGCCCGCTCGCGCGGCATCGCCGCCGCCCATTTGCGCATGTCGAACGCGGCATTCTGCAATGCCATCAGCGCCTGTGCCGCGACCAGCGCATCCACGGCGCGGATCGATCCTTCGGCGATGCCGTCCATCATCGTGCCAGCGAACCGCCGCGCGATCCGGTTTGAGCGGTCGACCATCGCCGTGCGCACCACGCCGGGCAGTCCCGAGAGCGCGGTCGTGCGCAGCAGCGGCGTGCGCTCGGCGAACTGCACGTCGAGCAAGGTCGCGATCGTGCTCGTCAGCCGCTGCCAGTGCGTGCCGCCCGCGTCGTCCGCCAGCCGCTGCGCATCGGAGATCGTGTCGAAGCTGCGCCGGTAGCAGGCGATGACCAGATCGTCCTTGGCGTCGAGATGATGATAGAAGCTGCCCTTGGTGACGTTCAGTTCCGCGGCGATCCGCTGCACCGAGGCACCGCGATAGCCCAGTTCGTTGATCAGCCGCGTCGCCGCGAGCAGGAAGGCGGCGCGGCCGGGCTCGCTGTCCTCGTGCGTCAGGTCGATCGGCTGCGGTGCCCAACGTGCGCCGGGCACCGCGATGCCATGGTCGAACACGTCCATCAGCCGCGCCTCGACCCGCGCATATTGATCGGGTTCGTAGCGGACCAGCCAGACCGGCAGCCAGAAGGTATTCTCAAGCAGCACGTGCGCACGCGCGCCGAACAGGTCGGTCTCGGCGCGATTGGCCGGCGGACCCCACAGCCCGCGCGTCCGCCGGAACACTTCGCGCCAGCGATTCATCAATCGGGTACGGTTCGGCTCTTCCGTGGCGCGCAGGTCGGACAGCACCGCCATCGCGCGCTCCTCGCCGCGCTGCACCCGCGCCAGCCGCTCCATGTTGAGCGTCAGATAGCGCCGTACGCGCTCGCGGGGAGTCGGTTCGGCGCCGGCTTCGTCGATCATCGCCAGCAGTTGATCGAGCGTGTGCTCAAATGCCGCGGCGGCCAGATCTTCCTTGCGCTTGAAATAATAGGTCACGCTGGTGGTATTCAGCCCGACGCGGCGTGCCACGTCGGCGAAGGTCATCCCTTTGGCGCTCTGCTCGTTGATCGCCTCGGCCGCGGCCGCAAGGATCGCGTCGCGTTTCGCGCGGAAACGCTTCGTGCCCTGTTCTTCGTCCACCGTGACGCCGCGGGCGTCCGCCTCCGTCTGATCCATCCCGCCCGTCTACCAAGGCCGCTTTAGAAGAAACAGTGTTTTCTCAGGCGCGAACGGTCGGTCGTGAAATGCTCTCTTTGACGCCGCCGCCGGCACTTTACCGAATGTGCGGTACGGTCTAGGCCGGCGCGCAAACACGTCGGAGAGAGGCGCATGGACTTCACGCTGAGCGAACGCGAGACCTATTTCCGCGACCGGGTGCGCGCCTTCATCGATGAAGAGATCCGCCCGCGCCAGGCCGAACACGATGCGCAGGAGCATGCGGGCGAGCGCTGGAAGGTCATTCCGGTTATCGAAGACTGTAAGGAAAAGGCGAAGGCCGCCGGGCTGTGGAATTTCTTCATGCCGCCCAAATCCGGCCAGACGCATGTCGACGACAGTTTCGCGTTCGAAGGCACGCAACTCACCAACCTCGAATATGCCTTGTGCGCCGAGGAGATGGGCAAGATCGGCTGGGCGTCCGAGGTGTTCAACTGCTCGGCACCGGACACCGGCAATATGGAGGTGCTCCACCGCTACGGCACGCGCGAGCAGAAGGAGCGCTGGCTGGCGCCGCTGATGCAGGGCGAGATCCGCTCCGCCTTCCTGATGACCGAGCCTGCGGTCGCCTCGTCCGATGCGACCAATATCGAGACCTCGATGGTCCGCGACGGCGATCATTACGTCATCAACGGCCGCAAATGGTGGTCGAGCGGGGTCGGCGATCCGCGCTGCAAGGTCGCGATCGTGATGGGCAAGACCGACACCTCTGCCAAGCGCCACGCGCAGCAGAGCATGATCCTGATGCCGATGGACGCGCCGGGCGTCACGATCGAGCGGATGCTGACCGTCTACGGCTACGACCATGCGCCGCACGGTCATGGCGAGGTGGTGATGAAGGACGTCCGCGTGCCGGCCGAGAACGTGCTGCTCGGCGAGGGCAGGGGGTTCGAGATCGCGCAAGGGCGGCTCGGGCCGGGGCGCATCCATCATTGCATGCGCACCATCGGCGTTGCCGAGACGGCGATCGAGGCGATGGCCAAGCGGCTGCTGTCGCGCGTCGCCTTCGGCAAGCGGATCGCGGACCATTCGGTGTGGGAGCAGCGGATCGCCAAGGCCCGGATCGACATCGAGATGACCCGGCTGCTCTGCCTCAAGGCGGCGGACATGATGGACAAGGCCGGCAACAAATCGGCGCAACTCGAGATCGCGATGATCAAGGTCGCCGCGCCCAACATGGCGTTGCAAATGCTCGACGATGCGATCCAGGCGCATGGCGGCGGCGGCGTCAGCCAAGACTTCCACCTCGCCCACGCCTGGGCGGCGATGCGTACGCTGCGCTTCGCCGACGGCCCGGACGAGGTCCACAACCGGGCGATCGCACGCGCGGAGTTCGGCAAATATGGGGATTATGCGGCCGAGCGGCCGGTGCGGTGAAGGGCGCGGCCTGTGTCCCTCATTCGATACCTCTTTCCCCTTTCGTCATCCCGGCGGAGGCCGGGATGACGAACAAGGGACGGCCAGGCCGCCCCGCGACGACGTGCACAGGATAAACCCATGAAAGCCGCCATCCTCTTCGAGCCCGAACAGCTGCTCAGCATCGAGGACGTCACCGTGTCCGCTCCGGCCGCGCACGAGGTGCTCATCCGCACCGCGGCGGTCGGCGTGTGTCGCTCCGACCTGCATTTCGTCGATGGCATCTACCCGCACGCGCTGCCCACCATCCCCGGCCACGAAGCCGCCGGCGTCGTCGAGGCGATCGGCAGCGAGGTACGTACGGTGAAGGTGGGCGATCATGTCGTCACCTGCCTGTCCGCCTATTGCGGCCAGTGCGAATTCTGCGTCACCGGGCGCCTGTCACTGTGCGTCGATCCTGCGGTGCGCCGACCGAGGGGCGCCGCGCCGCGGTTGATGCTCGGCGACCGACCCGTGGCACAGATGCTCAACCTGTCGGCCTATGCCGAACAGATGCTGATCCACGAGCACGCCTGCGTCGCGATCGACCGCGACATGCCGCTCGATCGCGCGGCTTTGCTCGGCTGTGCGGTGACCACCGGGGCGGGGGCGGTGTTCAACACGGCCGATGTCACGCCCGGCGAAACCGTGTGCGTCGTCGGCTGCGGCGGCATCGGCCTTGCCGCGGTCAATGCCGCGAAGATCGCAGGCGCCGCGCGGATCATCGCGCTCGATCCCGTTCCCGAAAAGCGCGCGCTCGCCGAGAAGCTCGGCGCGACCCATAGTCTCGATGCCGGCTCGCCGACCGCGGCGGACGAGGTGATCGAGCTCACCCGCGGCGGCGTCCATCACGCGATCGAGGCGGTCGGCCGGCCGCAGAGCGCCGCCACCGCGGTCAAGGTCCTGCGCCGTGGCGGCACCGCGACGATCCTCGGCATGCTGCCGCCGACCGAAACGGTCGGCCTGTCGGCGATCGATCTGCTGTCGGGCAAGCGATTGCAGGGCGGCCTGATGGGCAGCAACCGCTTCCCGGTCGATATTCCGCGGCTGGTCGATTTCTACCTGCGCGGGGCGCTCGACCTCGACACGATCATCGCCGAGCGCCTGCCGCTCGACCGGATCAACCATGCCTTTGCCGAGCTCCGCAAGGGCGACGCGACACGCACCGTGATCACCTTCGGGTGAGCCACCCCGCCGCCTTCTCCCCGTCACTCCGGACCTGTTCCGGGGTCCACCGGGCAACCGGAGAATGGCGAGCGGCATGCACGGCGGGCCTCGCCGCAGAGTGGACCCCGGACCGGGTCCGGGACGACGGGTTGGACGAGGACATTTCGCGGCGCTTGCGCGACCGCCAGCAAACCACGGGAACCGGACGATAACATGACCGACACCATCCCCGTCACCGACAAGGACCGCCTCGACGAGGCCAATCTCACCCGCTGGATGGAGGCGAACGTCGCCGGTTTCACCGGGCCGCTGACCTATGCCAAGTTCGCCGGCGGCCAGTCCAACCCGACCTATCGGATCGACAGTCCGTCGGGAGCCTATGTCCTGCGCCGCAAGCCGTTCGGTACGTTGCTCCCGTCGGCGCACGCCGTCGACCGCGAATATCGGTTGATCGCCGGCATCCACCCGACCGGCTTCCCCGTCGCCAAGCCCTATGGCCTGTGCACCAACGAGAGCGTCATCGGCGCGATGTTCTACGTCATGGCGCTGGTCGAGGGCCGCAACCTCTGGGACGGCACCTTGCCCGGCCTCGACCCTGTCGAGCGAACACGTCTGTACGAGGCGATGGTGGATACGCTCGCCGATCTCCACAACACCGACTATGCCGCCGCTGGGCTCGGCGATTACGGCAAACCCGGCAACTATTTCGCCCGCCAAGTCGAGCGCTGGACGAAGCAATATCGCGCCAGCGAGACCGAGGTGATGCCCGAGGTCGAACGCCTCATCGCCTTCCTGCCGCGCACCATTCCCGATCAGACGCGCACGTCGATCGTCCATGGTGATTACCGGATCGACAACATGATCTTCCATGCGACCGAGCCGCGCGTCCTCGCCGTGCTCGACTGGGAGCTGTCGACGCTCGGCGATCCGCTGGCCGATTTCTCCTATTTCCTGATGAGCTGGGTCACCGAGCCCGAGGGACGCTCCGGCGTGAAGGGGATGACGGGCCCGGACACCGGCATCCCGACGATCGAGGCGATGATGGAGCGCTATTGCGCGCGCACCGGCCGCGACGGCGTGCCCGACCTCAACTGGTATTTCGCCTACAATCTCTTCCGCCTGACCGGCATCGTGCAGGGCATCAAGAAACGGATCGTCGACGGCACTGCGTCGAGCGCGCAGGCGGAACGGTCTGCGGCGCAGGTCTACCGCCTGGCCGCGGCGAGCTGGCATTTCGCGCAGGCCGCAGGAGCCTGAACCAGCAAGGGAGAGACGCCATGGCCCGCTTCACCGATCGATCGATCATTGTCACCGGCGCCGGCAGCGGCATCGGTCGCGCCGCCGCGCGCCTCTTCGCCGCGGAAGGTGGTCGCGTCATCGTCGCGGACCGCAGCGAAAGCGTCGAGGAAACCGCGGCACTCATCGCCGCGGCCGGCGGTATCGCCCGCGCGATCCGCATCGATGCGGGTGACGAAGGCGACGTCGTCCGCGCCGTGGCGCTGGCCGGGGATGCGTTCGGCGGTCTCGACGTGATGTTCGCCAATGCCGGCATATCGGGTGGCATGGCCAATATCTTCGATACCGATGTCGCGCTGATCGCCGAGGTGCTGCGCGTCAACCTGATCGGGCCGTTGCTCGCGATCAAACATGCCGCGCCGCGCATCGCCGAACGGGGCGGCGGGGCGATCGTGCTCACCGCCAGCGTCGCCGGTCTGCGGTCCGGCGCAGGCTCGCCCGCCTATTCCGCGTCGAAGGCGGGCGTGATCAATCTCGCCGCAGTCGCCGCACAGCAATTGTCGGGCAGCAACGTTCGCGTCAACGCGCTCTGCCCCGGCCTGACGGAGACGGGCATGACGCAGCCGGTGTTCGATTATGCCCGCGACGCCGGCAAGACGGACCGGATCGGCCGCCTCAATCCGTTGCGGCGTGGCGCGCAGCCGGAGGAGCTTGCCCGGGTTGCGCTGTTCCTCGCCTCCGACGATGCCAGCTACGTCAACGGCCAGGCGATTGCGGTCGACGGCGGCCTGTCGTCGAGCCATCCGGTCACCCGTCAGGACTATGGCAGGACCGCGGTATAAGCGACTTGCTGCCGTCACGTTGGCGTATCAGGATGACGACATGATCACGCTCGTCACCGTCTCCGCTCTGGCCGCGTCCGCTCCCATGAGTGTGCCGGCACCGCCCACATCGCCTGCGGGGCAGGCGCTCGTCAGCTGGGCGATGAGCCCGGTGCTGTGCCGCGGGCAAGGCGACACCGTGCGCGCGGAGCGGGTCGTTCGTGCCGCCGATCCGGATCGCGCGCTCGGCTGGGGAGACGTCGCCGGCTTCCGCCCGGTCACGCTCGATTTCCGCATCGACCCGACGGGGCGGCCGCTATCGATCACGCGTACGGTGACGGGATACGTGCCCTTCGCCGACGACGTCGTCCCTGCATTCGCGGCGAGCCGCTTCGCACCGGGCGCGGCGCGGACCCGCTGCACCGTCACCTTCACCGCGCGGCACGAAGCGATCGGCACCGCATCGCGTGCCGACCTGATCGCCTATACGCTTGTGCCGGGCGCGGCGCCCCCGCGTGGGCTGTGGGACCGCATCCGGCCCGACAATTCGACCTGCACCGACCCGGCGCCCGACGTGCTGCTGCGCGCCTTCCCCGACTTCAAGGCGCTGCCCGATCAGCCGGGCTATCGCAGCTGGACGATGGTCGGCTACGATCTCGATCGCGCCGGCAAGCCGATCAGGCCGCATATGATCGCCGACAGCGGTGCGGCCGGCTTCGATGCGGCGGCGGTGCGCGCGGTCGCACGGTCGCGGTTCGAGCGCGGCGCGCGGACGGGATGCTTCTATCCGTATTGGAAGGCGCCCGCGACCTTGCCCGCGCCCGTGCCGCCGGAGGAGGACAGCGTTCGCCCCGCCGACGCGACCTGCCCGAAGGAGCATGATTTCGACCGCAAGCCGGTGCTGCGCTATCCCGAGCCCTATAACCGCCGCCATATCGAAGGCTGGGCGATCATTGCCTTCGATGTCGCCTCATGGGGGGCGACCGGCAATATCCGCACGCTCGCAGCGGAACCGGCCAGCGACTTCGGTGAGGCGGCGACCGCGATGATCGGCAACCTCACGTTCAAACCCTCGCCGCACGGCTACACCGGCTGCATCGAACGCGTGATCTACCGCATCCACAAGCCCGGTGACCCGGTACGGTCGGCCGACGCGGACTAGCCGCATCGACACCAACTTTCGGCGAAGTCCTCTCCTGGCGGGGGGCGCGAGATTGGAATGTCGACTCGTCCTACGCCGTCGGGCGGCGGCGGATCAGCCCTTCCTGTGCGGTGGTCGCGACCAGCCGCCCGTCCTGCGTGAAGATGCTGCCGCGGTTCATGCCGCGGGCGTGGCCCGCCCAGGGGCTGTCGGTCGTGTAGAGCAGCCACTCGTCCGCACGGAACGGCTCGTGAATCCACAGGGCGTGGTCGAGGCTGGCGGTCTGCATCTCGGGCATCAGCCAGTTGACGCCGTGCGGCATCATCGAGGTGGCGAGCAGTGCCATGTCGGAGGCGTAGGCGAGCGCGGCGCGATGGATCGCCGGATCGTCGCCGATCGGCGCGGCGGTGCGGAACCAGGCGGCATTGTTGGGCGCGCGTTTCTCCGGCGCGAACCAGCTGCGCGGGTAGAGCGGCCGCATCTCGATCGCATTCTGCCGGCGGGTGAAGACCTCGCGCACCGGTTCGGGCACCTGATGGGCGATGGCGAGGCGCAGCTCGCGTTCCGACTTGAGCGTCTCCGGCCCCGGCACGTCGGGCATCGCGTCCTGATGGTGCAGCCCGTCCTCCGGCGTCTGGAACGAGGCGGCGAGGTTCAGGATCGGTTGCCCCTTCTGCAACGCGACCACGCGCCGCGTCGCGAAGCTGCGGCCGTCGAAGTCGCGCATCACCTGATAGATGATCGGGAAATTCTCGTCGCCCGGCCGCATGAAATAGGCGTGGAGCGAATGCGCGTCCTTGCCCTCGACCGAGCGCTGCGCCGCCTGCAACGCCTGCGCGATCACCTGTCCACCGAACACGCGGCCGCGCCCGCCGGGCTGGCGCGGCCCGCGGTACAAATCGGTGTCGATCTCCTCGATATCGAGCAGCGTGACCAGCATCGCCGCCAATTGTTCGGGAGTCCGCTCCGGCATCAATACCCCGCCGCCTTGGCGAGCCGATCGGCATGGAAGCCGATGTCGCCGAACATCTCCACCAGAACCCGCGCGCGCTTCATGTAGAACCCGATATCATATTCGTCGGTCATGCCGATACCGCCGTGCATCTGGATGCCTTCCTGCACCGAAAGCGTCGTCGCCATGCCGGTCATCGCCTTGGCGACCGAGACTGCCCCGTCGGCCACGGCATCGGTATCGAGCAATTGCTGTGCCTTGAGCACTGCCGCGCGCGCCACCTCCATCTCGGCATAGAGATGCGCGGCACGATGCTGGAGCGCCTGGAAGCTGCCGATCGCCACGCCGAACTGCTTGCGCTCCTTGAGATAGCCGACGGTCATGTCCATCGCGCCGCCACCGACGCCGAGCAGCTCTGCCGCGGCGCCGGTCCGGCCCGCGCGCAACAGCCGGTCGAGCGGCCCGCGTCCGCCATCGACCTCACCGATAACCGCATCCGCGTCGACCTCGACACCCTCGAACGCGATCCGCGCGGCGAGACTCGAATCGGCGAGCCGCTCGGGAGTCGCGGTGAGGTTGGCGGCGTCCTTCGGCACCGCGAACAGCGTGACGCCCTCGGCATCGTCGGGCGACCCCGCGGTGCGCGCCGCGACGATCAGCAGGTCGGCGACATGGCCGTGGGTGACGAACTGCTTTGCGCCGGTCAGGCGGAAGCCGTTGCCCGCGCGCTCTGCGGTCATCGCGATCCGGTCGCGATGCTTGGCGCCCTCGTCGATCGCCAGCGCCGCCACCGTATCGCCGGTGATGATGCGGGGGAACCAGCGCTCCGCCTGCGCCGAGCCCCTCAGCGCCTCGACCGCCGCGACGGCGGTGGCGAGGAAGGGGGAGGGGGACAAATTGCGACCGATCTCCTCCAGCACCACGCCCGCCTCGACATGGCCGAGGCCGAGGCCGCCCTGCGCCTCGGGGATCAGCACGCCGTTGAGCCCCATCTCGGCGAACTGCTTCCACAGGTCGCGGCTGAAGCCGGTCGGGTCGTTGCCGTCGCGCAAGGACCGCAAATGGCTGACGGGGGCGTGTTCGGCGATGAAGTCCTTCGCCGTATCGCGGAGCATCGTCTGTTCGTCGTTGAGGTAGAGGGGCATCGGGAAACTTTCGTGTTCCGGCGGAAGCCGGAACCCAGGGTTCCCAGCGTTCCGCTATGTGGCTCTGGGCTCCTGCCTGCGCAGGGCACAAGGGGATCAGGCGCCGGGCAGCTCCAGGATCCGCTTGGCGATGATGTTGAGCTGGATCTCGCTCGTCCCGCCCTCGATCGAATTGGCTTTGGTGCGCAGCCAGGCGCGGGGCATCGCGCCGGTGCGCGAGCGCTCGCTCTCCCATTCGAGCGCGTCCGACCCGCCCGAGGCCATCATCAATTCGTAGCGATCCTTGTTCAACTCGGTGCCGACATATTTCATCATGCTCGGCTGCGCCGGATGCGCGCGCCCCGCCTTCAGCTCGTCGATGAACCGTTCGGACATTGCCGCGAACGCCTTCGCCCGCACTTCGAACAGGGCGATCTGCGTGCGCAGCACCGGATCGGCAAGCCGCCCGTCATGATCGAGCCCGATCGTCGCGATCGCGCCCTCGACCAGCGGATTGCGCCCGCCGGTCGCCAGTCCCATCCCCGAGATCATCTCCCGCTCATGGCCGAGCAGATATTTGGCAACGTCCCAGCCCTTGTTCTCGTCATGGATGCGGTTCGCCTTGGGCACCTTCACATTGTCCATGAAGGTCTCGCAGAACGGCGAATAGCCGCTGATCAGCAGGATCGGCTTGGTCGAGACGCCCGGCGAGGCCATGTCGAACAGCACGAAGCTGATCCCGCCCTGTTTCGACGTCTTGCTGGTGCGCACCAGGCAGAAGATCCAGTCGGCCTTGTCGGCATAGCTGGTCCACACCTTCTGGCCGTTGACGATATAATGATCGCCCGCATCCTCGGCGCTGGCGGCGAGCCCGGCAAGGTCGGACCCGGCATTGGGTTCGGAATAGCCCTGGCACCAGCGGATCTCGCCGCGGGCGATCTTGGGCAGATGCTCCAGCTTCTGCTCCTCTGTGCCATATTTGAGCAGCGCCGGCCCGAGCATCGAGATGCCGAACGAATTGAGCGGATTGCGCGCGCGGATTGCCGCCATCTCCTCGCGCAGGATCTTGGTCTGCGCCGCCGACAGCCCGCCGCCGCCATAGGCCTTCGGCCAGTCGGGCACGGTCCAGCCGCGCGCTGCCATCCGGTCGAGCCAGTCCTTCTGCGCCGGCGACGACGGCGTGAAATTGCGCCCGCCCCAGCAGACGTCGGTGTCGGACCGCACCGGCTCGCGCATCTCGGGCGGGCAATTCTCCGCCAGCCACGCGCGGGTTTCAGAGCGGAAGGTATCGAGGTCGGTGTCGGTCATGTCATGTCCTCTCCGCCGTTCTGCCTGAGCCTGTCGAAGGAGGGTGAGCCACGCGGCCCCTCGACAGGCTCAGGGCAAACGGAATGTTACTTGATGCTGCCGCTCTTCAGGCTTTTGGCGACCGGGAAGCCGTGCTTCTCCAGTCCGGCGACGACCTTGTCATAGCCTTCGGTCTTCGCCCAGAACATCGGCCCGCCGCGATACACGGGCCAGCCATAGCCATAGACCCAGACCACATCGATGTCGGACGCGCGCTGCGCCATCCCCTCTTCGAGGATCAGCGCGCCCTCGTTGACCATCGTGTACAGCGTCCGCTCGATGATCTCCTCGTCGGTGACCTCATGCTGCGGCGTGTTGGTCTTGGCGCGCCATTCGTCGATGATCTCGGCGACGCGGGGTGAGGGGGTGGGGTTCCGCTTCTCGTCGTAATCGTAGAAGCCGGCCTGTTTCTTCTGCCCCCAGCGCCCCTCGGCGGCGAGCGCGTCGCGGATATTCTCGATCCGGCTGGGATCGCGGTGCCAGCCGATATCGACACCGGCGAGGTCGGCCATCTGAAACGGCCCCATCGGCATGCCGAAGGCGACATGGACGCGGTCGATCTGCTCCGGCGTAGCGCCTTCGAGCAGCAATTTGTTCGCCTCGACCTGGCGCGGCATCAGCATCCGGTTGCCGATGAAGCCATAGGTGACCCCGGCGACCACCGCGACCTTCCTGATCTTCTTGGCGAGGTCCATGACCGTCGCGAGCACGTCCGGCGCGGTCTTCGCGCCGCGCACCACCTCGAGCAGCTTCATCACATTGGCCGGCGAGAAGAAGTGCATGCCGAGCACGTCCTGCGGTCGGGCAGTGCAGGCAGCGATCTCGTCGATGTTGAGATAGGAGGTGTTGGAGGCGAGGATCGCGCCGGGCTTGGCGATGCCGTCGAGCCGGGTGAAGATCTCCTGCTTCACCTCCATATTCTCATAGACCGCCTCGATGATGAGGTCGCATTGCCCGAGCGCATCGAAGTCGAGCGTCGGGGTGAGCGCGGCCATGGCCGCCTCGACCTGTTCGGGCGTCATCCGGCCCTTGGCGGCGGTCGCCTCGTAATTTTTGCGGATCGTCGCGACGCCGCGGTCGAGCGCCTCTTGCTGCATCTCAACGATCGTCACCGGAATGCCGGCGGACAGGAAGTTCATCGCAATGCCGCCGCCCATCGTGCCGGCGCCGATCACGCCGACGCGGGCGATCGGGCGGCGCGGCGTATCGGCGGGCACGTCGTCGATCTTGGCGGCCTGCCGCTCGGCGAAGAAGATATGGCGTTGCGCGGCGGACTGGTTGCCCATCATAAGCTTCATGAATTCCTGCCGCTCGAAGGCGATGCCCTCGGCGAACGGGACTTCGGTCGCCTTGACGACGCAGGCAATATTGGCGGCGGGCGCGTCGAAGCCACGGAAGCGGCGGGCATTCTCCTTCTGGAACGCGGCGACCGCCTCGGGATCGGGCTTCGCGTCGCGCTCGGATGCGCGCGGGATCGGGCGCTTGGCCTTGATCTCGCGCGCGAAGGCGATCGCATCGGCTTCGAGTCTGTCCTCGCCGACGATCCGGTCGATCAGCCCGGCCTCGTGCGCCTGTTTCGCCGAGATCGGGTCGCCCTTGGCGGTCAGTTCGAGCGCGACACGGACGCCCGCGATCCGCGGCAGCCGCTGCGTGCCGCCCGCCCCGGGCAGCAGGCCGAGCTTCACCTCGGGCGTGCCGATCTTGGCCGAGGGCACCGCGACGCGATAATGGCAGCCGAGCGCCACCTCGCAGCCGCCGCCGAGCGCGGTGCCGTGGATCGCCGCGACCACCGGCTTGGTCGATGCCTCGATCATGTCGACCACCGCGGGCAGGCCCGGCTCGATCATCGGCTTGCCGAATTCGGTGATATCGGCGCCGGCGAAGAAGGTGCGACCGTCGCAACGGATCACCATCGCCTCGATCATGTCGTCGGCGACGCCCTCCTTGATCGCCCATTCGAGCCCCTGCCGCACCGCCGCGCCCAGTGCGTTGACCGGCGGATTGTCGGCGATGATGACGAGCACGTCGCCATGGCGTTCGAGGCGGATCGGTGAAGTCATAGGATTGTCCTTCGCTAATCGTCAGTTGAGCGCGGCGTAGATCATCGTCTTCAACTCGCGGCGGATCGGATAGAGGCTTGATGGCGTGAACTGCGTCATGAACACCATGTGCAGCCGCTCGACGGGATCGATGAAGAAGGCGGTCGAGAACATGCCGCCCCAATAATATTCGCCGCGCGAGCCCGGGATCATCGTCTTCGCTACGTCCTGCGTCACCGCAAAGCCGAGCCCGAAGCCGGTGCCGGCATTCTGCGCCTCGCTGAACAGCGATCGCGACAGGCCGGCGAGGTCCTGACCACCGGGCAGATGGTTCATCGTCATCAACTCGATCGTCTTGCGCCCGACGATCCGCGCGCCTTCCAGCGTGCCGCCATTCTCGCACATCCGGCAGAAGCGGTGATAATCGCGCGCGGTCGAGACCAGCCCGCCGCCCCCCGACAACAGCTTGGGCGGCCGGCTCCACGCGCTCGCCTCGCCGCGGTCATAGATCACGCGCGTCCCGTCCTGGTCGAGCGCGTAGCAGTCGGTCAGCCGGTCGATCCTGTCCGGCGGCACGTGGAACAGGGTGTCGGTCATGCCGAGCGGCGTGAAGATCCGGCTCGTGAAGAAGTCGTCGAGCCGCTGGCCCGACACCCGCTCGATCACCGCGCCGAGCACGTCGGTGGCGACCGAATAGATCCAGCCTTCGCCCGGCGCATATTCGAGCGGCAGCTCGGCCAGCGCCGCGACGAACCCGTCGAGGTCGCGATCGCCATGCCAGCGCTCGATCTTCGATTCGCGATAGGCGGCGTCGATGTTCGAGCGGTTCTGAAAGCCATAGGTCAGCCCGGCCGTGTGGCGCAGCAGGTCGAGCATCCGCATCGGCGCCGCGGTCGGCCGGGTGACGAACGGCACCCCGCCACCGCCGCTATGATAGACTCCGAGACCCTCGAATTCGGGAAGCACGTGATGGACCGGCGTATCAAGGGCGACCAGCCCGGCCTCGACCAGCATCATGAACGCGATCGAGGTGATCGGCTTGGTCATCGAGGCGATGCGGAACAGCGACCCTTCGTCCAGCGTGGCGCCGCCCTCGCGCGCCGGCCCCTGATGCGAGAAATGGACGATGTCGCCGTCGCGCGCGATCAGCAATTGCGCGTGCGGCAACCGGCCGGTGTCGAGATAGCGCGCCTTCACAAAGGCATCGATCGCCGCCAGCCGTTCGGGGGCAAAGCCGTGCGTGCCTGGGGTCGTGCCTGTCATCGTTCTGCCATACCCCAACCTCTAACTTCTACTCCATATCGCCTTGAGTGGCGCCGGAATCAACAGTAACCTTTCATCGAAACCGAAGGTCGGCGGCCGGTGGCGGCGATCAAGGAAGGACCTTTCCATGGCAAGTGATCCGCTGATGACGCCCATTGTGCCGCTGCCCGCGGGATGGCCGGCGCTGTCGATGGCAGAGGTGCGGGAGCGGCTCACCGCGCCGGGCGCCCGTTTCGAGATGGAAGAGGCCGTGATCGACGGCGTACCGACGCGGGTGTGGAAGAACGCGCCGCCGACGATGCGCCACCTGATCGAGGCGAGCCGCGGCCATGGCGACCGCCTGTTCGTGATCCACGAGGACGAGCGGGTCAGCTATGCCGCGCATCATCGGGCGGTCGCGGCGCTGGCGGCGCATCTGGTCGCGCTCGGCGTCGGCCGCGGCGACCGGGTCGCGCTGGCGATGCGCAACCTGCCGGAATGGCCGGTCGCCTTCTTCGCCGCTGCATCGATCGGTGCGATCATCGTGCCGCTCAACGCGTGGTGGACGGGCGCCGAGCTGACCTATGGGCTGCGCGATTCGGGCACCAGCGTGCTGATCGCCGATGGCGAGCGCCACGCCCGGCTCGAGCCGTCCTACGACGCGCTGCCCGACCTGCGCCACGTCATCGTCGCGCGGGCGACGACGCCGCTCGCCGCATCGACGGTGCGATGGGACACGCTGGTCGGCACGCCGCACGACTGGGCTGCGCTGCCGGAGCGCGACCTGCCTGATGCTGCCATTGCGCCCGACGACCTCGCCGCGATCTTCTACACCAGCGGCACCACCGGTTCGCCCAAGGGCGCGGTCGGCACGCATCGCAACTTCATGACCAACATCATGTCGAGCGGCTATGCCGCGGCGCGCACCTGCCTGCGGCGTGGCGAGACGCCGCCCGAGCCGGCGCCGCGCGTCTCGCTGACCGTGATCCCTTTGTTCCACGTCACCGGCTGTTCGGCGGGGATGATGGGGACGATCGCGACCGGATCGGCGATGGTGCTGCTGCGCAAATGGGATGCGACGCGCGCGCTCGAACTGATCGAGCGCGAGAAGGTCAACATGACCGGCGGCGTGCCGACGATCGCCTGGCAGCTGCTCGAGCATCCTGACCGCGACCGCTACGATTTGTCGTCGCTCGATACGATCGCTTATGGCGGCGCGCCCTCCGCGCCGGAGCTGGTCCGCCGTATCCATGCCGAATTCGGCGCGCTGCCCGGCAACGGCTGGGGGATGACCGAGACGACCGCGACGCTGACCTTCCACAGCGGCGAGGATTACCTCAACCGCCCCGACAGCGCCGGTGCGCCGGTCGCCACTGCCGATATCGCGATCCGCGGCGAGGACGGCGTCACCGTCCTGCCGCCGAACACAATCGGCGAATTGTGGGCGCGCGGGCCGATGGTGGTGAGGCGCTATTGGAACCGCCCCGAGGACAGCGCGGCGACCTTCGTCGACGGCTGGGTGCGCACCGGCGACATCGCGCGCATCGATGAGGAGGGCTTCCTGTTCATCGCCGACCGCGCCAAGGACATCATCATCCGCGGCGGCGAGAACATCTATTCGATCGAGGTCGAGAACGTCCTCTACGCGCATCCATCCGTCACCGACGCCGCCCTGGTCGGCATTCCGCACCGCACGCTCGGCGAGGAGCCGGCCGCGGTCGTCCATCTCTGCCCCGGCTGCGAGGCTACGGAGGCGGAGTTGCAGGCCTTCGTCCGGGCGCGACTCGCGGGGTTCAAGGTGCCGGTCGCGATCCGCTTCCTGCCCGATCCGCTGCCGCGCAACGCCAATGGCAAGATCCTCAAGCGCGACCTCAAGGCGCTGTTCGCCGAGCGGGTCGCAACCGCCGCTTGACGTGCCTGATAGACGCTAGGCGACCGCAGGTGCGCGTCTTTATGGGTGTGTCGTGGCCCAAACCCAGCCGTCACCCCGGACTCGTTCCGGGGTCGACTCTGCGGCGAGGAGAAAGGCTTGAGCCTACACCGTTCTCTTGCGGCCCGGTGGACTCCGGAACGGGTCCGGGGTGACGAATTGGATGGGGAAATCCACCGAGCCCCATCGCCTCGGCCCCATGCGACAATCCCGCTGCAAGAAGCAGGATGGCGGCGGCTGAAAATGCGCTAGAGCAGTCGGATGGCCGACGCTCCTGACCTTGTCCCGACCCCGATCACGCCCGAGGAACAGGTCGCGCTCGGCGCCCCCCTGCTGCCCAGTTCGCGCACCGAGATCGGGCGGATCGCGCAGCGTCGCGACCGCCTGCTCGCCGCGCTGACGCTGATCGCCGGCATCGGCCTGACGCTGGGCACGCCGTTCGCGCTGAAATCGGGCGCGGAATTCTTCATGCCGCTGACCGTCGCGCTGGTCATTGCGATCGCGTTGGTGCCGGTGCTCGAATGGCTGGAGCGGCGGCGCATCCCGTCGGCGATCGCGGCGCTGTTCTGCGTCCTCGTCTTCCTGATCATCGCCAATGTCGTGATCGCGGCGATCGTCGTTCCGGCCACCGATTTCTTCCAGCTGCTGCCGAGTCGGATCAGCCGCATCCAGCACAATCTGTCGCCGCTGCTCGACCTGTATTCGACGCTCGAAAAGTCGGTGAACAAGATGTTCCGGCAGATCGCCTCGACCCCGGTCCGCCAGCCGCAGACCGCGGCGGTCGCGCCGCCTAGCTCGATCCTCGAACTCGCCGCCACCTCGGCACCGACGGTGATCGTCCAGTTCTTCTTCGGCATCCTGATCGTCTTCTTTTTCCTCGCCGGCTGGACGGGCATGCGCAAGAAGACGATCACCGGCCGCACCAGCTTCGACGGTGCGATGGCGACCGCGCGGGTGATCCAGGATGTGGTCGACGACGTCTCGGCCTATCTCGGCACGATCACGCTCATCAACCTGACGCTCGGCGGTATCGTCGCGGCGGTGCTGTACTTCATCGGCATGCCGTCGCCGTTGATGTGGGGCGGGATCGTCGCGCTGCTCAACTACATTCCCTATTTCGGGCCGATCATCGCCGCCTTCCTGCTCGCGATCGGCGGGATGATGACCTTCACCGACATCTGGGTGGCGATGCTGCCGCCCGCGGTGATGATCGGCTGCCACCTCGTCGAGGCGAATGCGATCACGCCGCTCATCGTCGGGCATCGGCTGACGATCAGCCCGCTGATGATCCTCGTCTCGATCAGCTTCTGGGGATGGGTGTGGGGGACGGCGGGGGCGCTGCTCGCGGTGCCGCTGCTGATCATCATCCAGACCGTCCTCGGCGCTGCGGGCAAGCCGGACATCGCCGGATTCCTGTTTGAACATGGCACGCTGGTGCAGCAGGAACGGGCGCGGCGCCGGCGCAATGAGGACGACAGCGACCGGACGAACGATTAGGCCGTTGACACCCCGGAACGGCTCGCCTAGTTGGCGCGCCTCAACGCTTTCAGCGGGTGTAGCTCAGTTGGTTAGAGCGCCGGCCTGTCACGCCGGAGGTCGCGGGTTCGAGCCCCGTCACTCGCGCCACTTCCCTTCCAGGAAGCGGGAAAGTCTATCGGAACATGCGGGAGTATGTCGCGTCGCCATCGGGCGGACGATCTGCTCCGACCGCGTTATACGCGGGTGTAGCTCAGTTGGTTAGAGCGCCGGCCTGTCACGCCGGAGGTCGCGGGTTCGAGCCCCGTCACTCGCGCCATCCGGCATACGGATGATGCATCCCCTTTGAACGTCCGGCCCCGCCGGCCCCTCGGTCTTACCGAAAGCGAGCGGCGCAGCGCGCGGCTATCGCCAGCGCCCGGTCTCCATCCAGAGCAGCAGCGGCTTCATCGGCATGATCCACACGATGCCGGTCACCAGGTAGAAGGGCAATTGCAGCCACCACGGCCAATTGCCGACGAGTCCCGACGCGCTGACGATGATCGCGCACCACAGGCCGATCAGCATGAGGATGAGCAGCACGCCTGCCGGTTTGCGCCAACTGGGGGTCATGGGACGATCCAATCCGATTCGGTAGCGATGGCGTGCAGCGGCACGTCCCACGGGTCGGCAGGGCAGGCGTCGACCTCCTGCACCGACCAGGCGATGCCGACGCGCCATGCGTCCGGCAATGACGCGAAGGCGCGATCGTAATAGCCCGCACCTTGCCCAAGACGGTGGCCGGCGCGGTCGAAGCCGACGAGCGGCGTCAGTACGATGTCCGGACGTAGCGCGGCGGCGTCGTCAGCGGGTTGCAGCAGGCCGTAGGGCCCGGCGACGAGCGGCGCCTTCCCGTCCCAGGCGAGGAAGCGCATCGGCGCGCTGCGGCTGGTGACATGGGGCAGGGCGAGGCGGCATCCCGCCTCGCTGGCGGCGGCGGCCAGCGGCGCGGGGTCGGCCTCGCTGCCGAACGGCATATAGGTCGCGACGATCGGCCCCGCGTGCAGCCGAGCGCGAAACGCGTCGGCCACCACGATGCGGCCATCCCGCGCGAAACCGTCGCGGGCGGCACGCAGGCGGGCGCGGAGGGCGAGCTTGTCGGTCATCGCTCCGGTTCGCGGGATCGGGAGGGAAGGGGCGGGTGGCGGGACCGCCGTGGCCGTGTGCCAAAATATCCACCGACGCCCAGTAACGTCAGGTGGGGACCATGTGCGTCGGACCAGGGTCCGGGCAGGGACAGCCCCCTTGGATGATGAATAGCCTCAGGGATAAAGTAAGGCTCGTACCGGGCAGAACCCGCCACGGACTGATTTAGTGCGTCGCACGGACGGTGGCAATGGGTGCGGCCTCGCATCCCTGCCTTATTCGTCATCCCGGCGAACGCCGGGACCCATGGTCACGGTGTCTCTGATGGTTGTGCGCGACCTCTGGCACCATCGTATCCCTGGGTCCCGACTTACGTCGGGATGATGAAAGGGGCGATCACCCCGCCGGATCGCGCTCCAAAGCGTTGGCCAGCGCTTCCAGCCGGTCGGCGATGCGCGCCAGCGCCGGCTCGCTCACCGCCGCGCCCTCGGGCGGACGGTGCTGGATCTCGTCGAGGTCGTCCGCCAGCATCAGCGCGACGAACAGCATCGCGCGCTCGCCCGGGATATTCGCCGCCGCCCGCAGCGCCGTCGGCCAGCGTTCGTCGAGCATCCGCCCGAGCTGTTGCAGCCGGGCTTCCTCGCCGTCGCGACAGGCGACGGTGAACGGCCGGGTGCCGATCGTCAGCGTGACGTTGGCCATCAGGACGCCGAGCCGCGCGCGATGACGTCATCCAGCGCCGCCACCGCCTCGGCCATCCGCGCCTTCAGGGCAGCATGACGGCGGGCGAGCGCATCCCCGGCCCGGGCGCGGGCGTCGATGGCGGATTCGATTCGGGCGATCGCGGCATCGATGCGATCGACCGCACTGGGAGTGTCGGGCATGGCAGGGGACGTAGGCGCGGCCGTGGCGAGCGGCAAGCCGGCAAAACCTGTCCCGCAATCGGCCGGGCGCATGCCGCGCGCGGTTGACAGACCGGGGCGTGGCCTCGCAAAGGCTGGCGCGCCCGGCGCGGCCCGATGTCGTCGCGCAGCTCATGCACACGCGAGGAGAGACCAGATGACGGTGAAGGTTGCGATCAACGGTTTCGGACGCATCGGACGCCTGGTGGCGCGCGCGATCATCGAGCGGAACGCCGGCGCGCTCGAACTGGTGGCGATCAACGACCTGGCCGACGCCAAGTCGAACGCCTGGCTGTTCAGCCGCGACAGCGTCCACGGCAAATATCCCGGCACCGTCACCGCCGAGGGCAACGACCTCGTCATCGACGGCAAGCGCATCCGCGTCACCGCCGAGCGCGATCCCGCCAACCTGCCGCACAAGGAATTGGGCGTCGATCTGGTGCTCGAATGCACCGGCTTCTTCACCGACAAGGCCGCCTGCCAGAAACATATCGACGCCGGCGCCAAGAAGGTGCTGATCTCGGCGCCCGGCAAGGGCGTCGACCTGACCGTCGTCTATGGCGTCAACCATGACAAGCTGACCGCCGAGCACACGATCGTCTCGAACGCCTCGTGCACGACCAACTGCCTCGCGCCGGTCGCCAAGGTACTCAACGACGCGATCGGCATCGAGCGCGGCCTGATGACCACGGTCCACGCCTATACCAACGACCAGAAGATCCTCGACCAGATCCACCCCGACCTGCGCCGCGCCCGCGCCGCCGCCATGTCGATGATCCCGACCACCACCGGCGCTGCCCGCGCGGTCGGCGAGGTGCTGCCCGAGCTCAAGGGCAAGCTCGACGGCTCGGCGATCCGCGTGCCGGTGCCCGACGTCAGCCTGATTGACCTGACCTTCACGCCGAAGCGCGACACCACCAAGGACGAGGTCAACGCGATCCTCAAGGCGGCGTCGGAAGACGGCCCGCTCAAGGGCGTGCTGGTCTATTCGGACGAGCCGCTCGTCTCGATCGACCTGATGCACTCGCCGCAATCGTCGACCGTCGACAGCCTCGAGACCGCGGTGCTCGACGGCAAGCTGGTACGCGTCGTCAGCTGGTACGACAATGAATGGGGCTTCTCCAATCGCATGGTCGACACCGCGACCGTGATGGCGAGCTTCCTCTAAGCCGATGGCGACGGTGGGCGGCGTGCTGGTCGGGATCGCCCGGCACGCGCGGCCCAAGGGGCCGATGGAGCTGCTGGAGGCGGTCGCGGTGACCGTCGAAGGCGGCCTCGACGGCGATTGCCGCGGGCGGGTCAAGCCCAATGGCCGCGGCCGGCGTCAGGTGACGATGATGGAGCGGCGCGACTGGGATGCGGCGATGGCCGAACTCGGCCAGGCGATACCGTGGCAGGAGCGGCGGGTGAACCTGCTGCTCGGCGGTATCGACATCCCGCAGGTGCCGGGAACCCGGATCCGGATCGGCGCGGTCGAGCTCGAGATCACCGTCGAATGCGATCCTTGCTTCCGGATGGAGGCGGTCGCGCCCGGCCTCGAAGCCGCGCTGACGCCCGACTGGCGGGGCGGCGCCTGTTCGCGAGTCAAGGTGGGCGGGCGGATCGCCATTGGCGATGCGGTGACGGTGATCCCGCCCAGCATCGTATAGCGCGCGTTGTTCCACCGTTCGCCCTGAGCTTGTCAAAGGGCATTGGGACTCACCGTACTTCGACAAGCTCGGTACGAACGGGTCCATAGTTCAAGAGATGAAGGAAGACGATGTGACCAAGGCCTTCAAGACGCTCGACGATATGGGTGAGATCAGCGGCAAGCGCGTGCTCGTCCGCGAGGATCTGAACGTGCCGATGGCGGATGGCGCGGTGACCGACGATACGCGGCTGCGCGCGACGCTGCCGACGGTCAGTGAACTCGCCGACCGCGGCGCGATCGTGCTGATCCTCGCCCATTACGGCCGGCCCAAGGGCGTGCCGAGCCCGGACATGTCGCTGGCGATGCTCGCCCGGCCCTATGGGAACGTCCTCGGCCGCCCGGTCCGCTACATCGATTGGGAGGGCGCCGACGAGGCGGTCGCGACGCTCCAGCCCGGTGACATCGCGATCCTGGAGAACACCCGCTTCTTCGGCGGCGAGGAGAAGAACGATCCCGCCGTCGTCGCGCGCTTCGCCAAGCTCGGCGACCTCTACGTCAACGACGCCTTCTCCGCCGCGCACCGCGCCCATGCCTCGACCGAGGGGCTGGCGCACGTCCTGCCCGCCTTCGCCGGCCGCGCAATGGAGGCCGAACTCGACGCGCTCGAAAAGGCGCTCGGCAAGCCCGAGCATCCCGTCGCGGCTGTGGTCGGCGGCGCCAAGGTCTCGACGAAGCTCGACGTGCTGAAGCATCTCGTCACCCGGGTCGATCATCTGATCATAGGCGGCGGCATGGCCAACACCTTCCTCGCCGCGCGCGGGGTCAATGTCGGCAAATCGCTGTGCGAGCACGATCTCACCGGGACGGCGGACGAGATCCTGGAGGCGGCGGACCGCGCCAACTGCACCGTTCACCTGCCGTATGACGTCGTGGTGGCAAAGGAATTCCGCGCCAATCCGCCGGTCCGCACGGTCAACGTCCACGAAGTCGCCGCCGACGAGATGATCCTCGATGTGGGGCCGAGCGCGGTCGAGGCGTTGGGCGACGTGCTCAAGAACTGCCGCACCCTGGTGTGGAACGGTCCGCTCGGCGCCTTCGAGACGCCGCCGTTCGATGTCGCCACCGTCAGCCTCGCGCGCACCGCCGCGGCACTGACGCAGGACGGCAGCCTCGTCTCTGTGGCGGGGGGCGGGGATACCGTCGCCGCGCTGAACCAGGCGCATGTCGCGGATCGCTTCACCTTCGTCTCGACCGCCGGCGGCGCCTTCCTCGAATGGATGGAAGGCAAGGACCTGCCCGGCGTCGCCGCGCTGATCGCCCGCTAGGCGGCTCCGCCCGCGCCCGGCTTATCGACCGACGAAGAGGCTCAGGCCCGTCGGCAGAATGGGCGAAGGGCGGGGCAATACGACAGGGCGCCGCTCAGGCGGGCGGCGCCTCTTTGAGCAGCGGCGTCAGGATCGTGTTGAGGTCGTCGAGATCGAACGCCGCCGCCTTGGCGTAGCGGACGATGCCCGCGCGATCGATGACGTAATTGGTCGGTACGGCGTTGCCGATCAATTCGTAATGGCCCTTGACCCGCTTGGTCGGCGTGATCGCCATCGCTGCGAACAGCGGCTTCATGAGCCTCGGCGGCACCGAATCCTCGGTCGTGACCGCGAAGACGCGCAGGCCATGCTGTTTCTGCAGCCGGTAATAACCATCGAGCAGCGGCAATTCGCGCCGGCATGGCACGCACCACGTCGCCCAGAAATTGAGCACCACCACCTGACCGCGCAGATCGGCCAGCCTGACCTTGCTGCCGTCCATCAGCGTCAGCTCGAAGTCGGGCGCCGGCTTGCCGATGATGCTCGACGGCCGCGCGGCGTCGGCTGCGACGGCCGGCGTCAGCGACAGCACCGCGGCAAGGGCGAGATGGATTAGGCGCATGATGATCGTCCCCGCCGCGGGTTGATCACGACCCGCCGGTGAGCGTCAATATCGCCCACCTAAGCGGTTGATCGCACGGCCTGTCGCCGCTATGTTTAACGCGTTTAACAGGCAGGTGGCATGCTCGGCGTACGACTCGACACGGAATTGGAAGAGCGGCTCGCCGCGGTCGCGCGCACCCAGGGGCGCAGCAAGAGCGATATCGCACGCGAGGCGGTGCGCCGCTACGTCGATCTCCACGACGAAGCCTATCGCCGCGAGGCGCGCCGCCAGTCGACCCGCGCCTCCGCCCGCGCCTCGATCGAGGACAGCGTGTTCTGGCAGGATGCCGCGGCGTGGAGATAGCGCACGGCGCCATCGTGCTGGTCGATGGACCCGCCGGTGAACCGCAGCGCCCGTGCGTCGTTGTCCAGTCCGACCTGTTCAATGCGACGCATGCGACGATCACCGTCTGCCCGCTGACCAACGTCATTGGCGGCGAGGCCTTGTTCCGGGTGGTGATGTCGCCGCGTGAGCACAACGGCCTGACCGCCGAATGCGAGGTGCAGATCGACCGTATCTCCAGTGTCGCCCGCGAGCGGATCACCACCGTGATCGGCCATGCCAGTCCCACCCGTATGGAGCAGATCGACCAGGCGCTGCGCCGCTGGCTGATGCTCTGACCCTATCCGACCCAAGGAGCCGACCCATGACCACCACCGTCACGCCCGCCGTCAAGGCGATCCTCGACAAATATGAAGCGACCAGCCCCGCGGTAAAGGCGAACCTCGCCCGCATCCTGATGCAGGGCAAGCTGGGCGGCACCGGCAAGCTGGTGATCCTGCCCGTCGACCAGGGCTTCGAGCACGGTCCGGCGCGCTCCTTCGCGGTCAACCCGCCCGCCTACGATCCCCATTACCATTATCAGATCGCGATCGACGCGGGCCTGTCCGCCTATGCCGCACCGCTCGGGCCGCTCGAGGCGGGCGCGGACACCTTCGCCGGCCAGATCCCGACGATCCTCAAGGTAAACAGCTCGAACAGCTGGGCGACCAGCATCGACCAGGCAGTGACCGCCAGCGTCTCGGACGCGCTGCGCCTCGGCTGCGCGGCGATCGGCTTCACCATCTATCCTGGCTCCGACGGCATCTTCGAGCAGATGGAAGAGATCCGCGAACTCAGCGAGGAGGCCAAGTCGGTCGGCATCGCCACCGTCATCTGGAGCTATCCGCGCGGCGGCAAGCTCAGCAAGGACGGCGAGCTGGCGCTCGACGTCGGCGCCTATGCCGCGCACATGGCGGCGTTGCTCGGCGCGCACATCATCAAGGTGAAGCTGCCGTCGGCGCATATCGAGCAGGAAGAGGCCAAGCGCGTCTATGAGGGCACCGACTGGTCCAACCAGGCCGATCGCGTCCGCCACGTCGTCCAGGCGAGCTTCGCCGGTCGCCGCATCGTCGTCTTCTCGGGTGGTGCCGCCAAGGGCGCCGACGCGGTCTACCAGGACGCGCGCGACATTCTGGCGGGCGGCGGCAACGGCTCGATCATCGGCCGCAACACCTTCCAGCGCAGCCGCGAGGACGCGCTCGACATGCTCGGCAAGCTGATCGCCATCTATCGCGGCGAAGCGGCCTGATGTGATGGACGGCGCGACGCCGCGGCCGGACATCGTTCCACCGGGCGTCGCGCCGCCGATCCTGCCGCTCCGCTTCTCCTATCATCGGGCGGTCGCGCCTCTGGTATGGGCGCTCGTGGCCGTCGGGGTGGTCGAGCTGGCGGTGACGCATCTGCTGGTCGCGCTGTGGCATCCCGCCGCGGCGGTGCTCGTGTCGCTGTTGACGCTCGGCGGTCTGCTGTGGCTGATCCGGGCGGTGCTGATGATGAAGCACCGGCCGGCGTTGCTGGACCGCGAGCGGCTGGTGATGCAGGTCGGCACGATCCGGCGTGTCGCAATCCCGCTTCGCAACATCGCCGGATTGCGGCCGTCGATCGACTCGAGCGCGATGAAGCAACGTTCGGTGCTCAACCTCGCGCTCCTCGCTTATCCCAATCTGGTCGTTGATCTCGTCACGCCCTTGCCCGGCCGGCGCAACGTCACGACGATCGCGCACCGGCTCGATGATCCGGCGGCTTTCGTCGCGGCGTGGAAGGCGCTAGGCGCTGGCGGATGACCGAAGACGATCCGCTTGGCCCCCTCGACCCCGATTTCGCTGCAAACTTCCAGCGCAACGACCGCCGGCCGCCGTGCCAGCTGTATCTGATCTCGCCGCTCGACGTGACCGGTGGCTTTCCCGACCGGCTGGCGCGCGCGCTCGACGCGGGGCCGGTTGCCGCCTTCCAGTTTCGCGTCAAGGACGTCGACCAGCATGTCGCCGCCAAGCTCGCCGAGCCGTTGCAGCGTATCTGCGCCGACCGGGAGGTCGCCTTCATCGTCAATGACAGTATCGCGCTCGCCAAGCGGCTCGGTGCCGATGGCGTGCATCTGGGCCAGGAGGACGGCGACCCACGCGAGGCACGCGACGCGCTCGGTCCGACGGTGCAGATCGGCGTGACCTGCCACGACAGCCGGCATCTCGCGATGGAAGCGGGCGAAGGCGGCGCGGACTATGTCGCCTTCGGCGCCTTCTACCCGACGACGACCAAGGCGGTCGAGCATCATCCGGACCCCTCGATCCTGTCGTGGTGGGCGTCGATGTTCGAGCTGCCGAGCGTCGCGATCGGCGGCATCACGCCGGTCAACGCGCCGCCGCTGATCGCGGCCGGCGCGGACTTTCTCGCGGTGTCCGGCGCAATATGGGCCGGCGACGAGGCGGCCGCGGTGCGCGCGTTCGCCGGAGTGCTCGGCTGACGTCGCCGATGACGCCGGAGCGTCTGCGCCGTTCGTTCGTCCCGAGCTTTTCGAAGGGCAGGTGAGCGTGCCGGTGCGTCGGCGGACGACTGACGGCAGGGCCGGTCCACAGGTTCGTCCCGCCTGCATTCCCCGCACAAAAATGCCGCCCACGAAACCACATGCGCTGCGATCCGTTTGATCCACCAGCGTAACGGTTAAAGGGAACGGCGATATGAAGATGGTTCTGGCAACGGCGCTGCTCGCGGGCGCCTCGCTCGCCGCTCCGACGATCGCGCAGCAGGCGACGGTCCAGTCGGCGGCACCGACCGTCGACCGCAACATCCTCCACGTACAGGTGATCCTCGATTCGCTCGGCTTCGGTCCGGGCGTACTCGACGGCAAGGGCGGCCAGTCGCTCACCGCCGCGCTCAAGGGCTTCCAGGAGGCGAAGGGGCTGCCGCGCACCGGCAAGCCCGATGCGGCGACGCTGCAGGCTTTGTACCCCTATCGCGCCAAGCGCCCGACGACGCGCTTCGTGCTGACCCGCGAGGCGCTCGCCGGGCCGTACTATAATCCGCTGCCGAAGGATTATGGCGAGCAGGCCAAGCTGCCCAGCCTCGGCTATGCGACGCCGATGGAGAAGCTGGCGGAGATGTTCCACACCCAGCCCGCCGTCTTGATCGCGCTCAACTCGCCCGACACGCGGCTCAAGGTCGGCAATGCGATCATCGTGCCCAACGCACTGCCCGCCAGCCGCGCCTATGATCCCAAGCTGCCCGATCACTGGCGCCAGACCCTCAACATGCTCAACGTCGATGCCAACCAGCCGGTCGCCGACCATATCGTCGTCGACAAGTCGGAGAAGGTGCTCCGCGTCCTCGACAAGGACGACAAGCTGATCGCGCAGTTCAGCGCGACGATGGGCTCCGAACACGATCCGCTGCCGCTGGGCACGTGGAAGATCTATGGTGCGGACTATAATCCCAAGTTCCACTATAATCCGGCGCTGTTCTGGGACGCCAAGAAGGGCGACCAAAAGGAGATGCTGCCGCCGGGGCCGAATGGTCCGGTCGGCGTCGTCTGGCTCGACCTGTCGAAGGAGCATTACGGCATCCACGGCACGCCGCATCCCGAGCTGATCGGCCGCACCGAGAGCCACGGCTGCATCCGCCTGACCAACTGGGACGTGGCGCGTCTGGCGCAGATGGTGAAGCCGGGGACCAAGGCGGTGTTCCAGGCGTGAAGCCGGGGAAAGAAAGCCAATTCCCTGCTCGCGCAACCGGAGAGGGGGACTGCCGGCCGATGGCCGGTGGTGGAGAGAGGGTCTACGCATACGGCCAGTTTCGCCGCATCCTCCCCCTCCGGCACGCCTTCGGCGCGCCACAGTGCCGGGCCGGTCATGCTCCCGGCATGACCTTGAACGACCGGGGGCCGTTCAACTCGGCACTCCCTGGCGGGGGAGGAATGTGGCTTCGCGCGCCGGCGATGAGCCCGCGCCTATGACCCGGCTCGGCTGGATCATCCTCGCCTTCGTCGTCCTGCTCGGCGCTGGCTTTGCGGCGCTGACCAGTTTCGGCACCGCCCCGCGCTCCGCCGCGCCGCGCGCCGACATCGCGGTCCGCGAGCCTGATAGGCGCGACGACGCGCCGCTCGCCGTGCCCGTCGCCGGCGTCCGCCGCGAGGCGATCGTCGACAGCTGGATGGACCCGCGCGGCGGTGGCAGCCGCGGGCATCACGGTACCGATATTCCCGCTGCCGCCGGTACGCCGGTGATCGCGGCCGCCGACGGTACCGTCGAGAAGCTGTTCCAGTCGAACCTCGGCGGCACCACTGCCTATATCCGCTCGCCCGACCGCCGCTGGATCTATTATTATGCGCATCTCGCCGGCTACGCGCCGGGTCTGCGCGAGGGCCAGCCGATCAGGACCGGACAGGCGATCGGCTATGTCGGCGATACCGGCGATGCCGGGGCCGGCAACTTCCATCTCCATTTCGGCCTGCAACGGATGCAGCCGGGCGAGCGCTGGTACCAGGGCGAGGACGTCAATCCCTTCCCCATGCTTGCCGCCCGCGCGCGGGGGCGGTAAAGGGGCGCCACCGGGCGTGCGTCAGCCGCGCGCCTATCTCGCTCTTTCCAGTAGGTTCAGATCCATGAAGATCAGCGGCGTGGACATCCGTCCCGGCAACATCATCGAATATGAGGGCGGCATCTGGCGCGCCGTCAAGATCCAGCACACGCAGCCCGGCAAGGGCGGTGCGTATATGCAGGTCGAGATGAAGAACCTGATCGACGGGCGCAAGAACAACGTCCGCTTCCGCTCCGCCGAGACGGTCGAGCGCGTCCGCCTCGACACCAAGGACTTCCAGTTCCTGTTCCGCGACGGCGATGCGCTGACGTTCATGGACAAGGACAATTACGAGCAGATCACGCTCGACGCCGGCATCCTCGGCGATGCCGCCGCCTTCCTGCAGGACGGCATGGACGTGGTGCTCGAACTCTATGACGAAAAGCCGATCTCGGTCGAACTGCCGAGCACGATCGAGGCGATGATCGTCGAGGCCGATGCCGTCGTGAAGGGGCAGACCGCTTCGTCGAGCTACAAGCCCGCGATCCTCGACAATGGCGTGCGCGTTATGGTCCCGCCGCATATCGGCGCGGGCACGCGCATTGTCGTCGACGTCTACGAACAGACCTACGTCCGCCGCGCGGATTGACCTGCTGAAAGCCCCTCCCCTTCAGGGGAGGGGTTGGGGTGGGACAGTGGGGCATATTCCGCCCAGGTCCTCATCCCGGATTTCCCCACCCCAACCCCTCCCCTGAAGGGGAGGGGCTAGAAAGCCTGCCATGCCCTCCCATTCCGGCCTCTTCACCGTCATCGAGCGTGCCGCCCGCAAGGCCGGCACGGCGCTGCGCCGCGACTTCAACGAGGTCCAACACCTGCAGGTCAGCCGCAAGGGGCCGGCCGACTTCGTGTCGATCGCCGACAAGCGCGCCGAACAGACGCTGTTCGACGAGCTGCGCCGCGCCCGTCCCGACTGGGGCTTCCTGATGGAAGAGGGGGGTGAGGTCGCGGGCGATCCCGACAAGCCGCGCTTCATCATCGATCCGCTCGACGGCACCTCGAACTTCCTCCACGGCATCCCGCATTTCGCCATCTCGATCGCGGTCGAGGAGCCGACCCCGTCGGGCAAGCGCGAGATCACGACCGGTCTCGTCTATCAGCCGCTGACCGACGAAAGCTTCTGGGCCGAGAAAGGCCGCGGCGCCTGGCTTACCGACCAGCGGTTGCGCGTATCGGCGCGCCGCGACCTGTCGGAGGCGCTGATCGCGACCGGCATCCCGTTCCTCGGCCACGGCGATTTCGTCCAGTGGAGCCGCATCTTCGGTGCGATCGCACCGGAAGTCGCCGGCATCCGCCGCTTCGGTGCCGCCGCGCTCGATCTCGCCTGGGTCGCGGCCGGCCGCTTCGATGGCTATTGGGAATCGGGCCTCAAGCCGTGGGATACGGCGGCCGGCATGCTGCTCGTCAAGGAGGCCGGCGGCTATGTCACCGATTTCCGCGGGGCCGACAAGGCGATGGAGCGCAACGAGTTCCTTGCTGCCAACGACGGTCTCCACGTCAAGCTGCACAAGCTGGTCGCGGGCGCGCTGCGCTAGGGCCGGCTCGTCGTTCCGTCAGCGAACTGTGAAACGTCCTCCCCTGGCGGGCAGGGCTGTCGCATATGGACGCTCCTGCGAGCCTGCATCTTCCAAGTCCACCCCGTCACCCAGGACTTGGTCCGGGGTCCACCTTGCGGCGAGGAGAAAGGCTTGATTCGTCACCATTCTCTCGCGGCCCGGTAGATCCCGCACCAAGTCCGGGGTGACGAATTCGATAGGGAAACCGATCGAGCCTCATGACCGCAGCCATATGCGATAGCCATGCCCAGGCGGGGGCGGAATGACGTGCTGACGCTGAACGCTGCCACCAATTGAGAGTGATTCTCACACCCTTCGCGGCCTTGCCCGTGCCCGTCCACGGGCCTAAAGCGACCCCCACATCCTTCGCACCTGCGAGAACCCCATTGGTCGATCTGTCGCAATATCTGCCTATCCTGCTGTTCCTGGGTGTCGCCCTGGCGCTGTCGAGCACCTTCGTGTTCCTGCCCATGGTCGTCGCCCGACTGACCGGCACCAACAAGCCCAACGAGCAGAAGCTGTCGGAATACGAATGCGGCTTCCCCGCCTTCGAGGACCCGCGCAGCCAGTTCGACGTGCGATTTTATCTGATTGCCATCCTGTTCATCATCTTCGATCTCGAAGCCGCCTTCCTATATCCTTGGGCAGTATCGGTTTTCAGCATCGGCTGGACCGCATGGATCTCCATGATGATCTTCATCGGCGAGCTTGCCCTGGGCCTCGTCTATGCCTGGAAAAAGGGAGCGTTGGATTGGGAATGACCCCTATGTCCGGACCTGTCGAACTCGAACGCCCGGCGACCGCCACGTCGCTGGTGCCGCCCGATCAGGGCTTCTTCGACAGCCTCAACGGCGAACTGAACGACAAGGGTTTCCTCGTCACCTCGACGGAGGAGCTGTTTCAGTGGGCGCGTACCGGCTCGCTGTGGTGGATGACGTTCGGCCTTGCCTGCTGCGCGGTCGAGATGATCCACGTCAACATGCCGCGCTACGATCTCGAGCGGTTCGGTGCCGCGCCCCGCGCATCGCCGCGCCAGTCGGACGTGATGATCGTCGCGGGGACGCTGTGCAACAAGATGGCGCCGGCGCTGCGCAAGGTCTACGACCAGATGTCGGAGCCGAAGTACGTCGTCTCGATGGGCAGCTGCGCCAACGGCGGCGGCTATTACCATTACAGCTATTCGGTGGTGCGCGGCTGTGACCGCGTCGTGCCGGTGGACATCTATGTCCCCGGATGCCCGCCGACCGCCGAGGCGCTGCTATACGGGATCATGCAATTGCAGCGTAAGATTCGCCGTCAGAGGAGCATCGAACGGTGAGGGCGCCTGCTCCTGCCTGGGCTGCCGACCTCAACGGCGAGACGATCGAGATCGTCCGCGCGACGCTCGGCTCTGCGCTGCTCGATGCGGTCGATCAGGTCGGCGAGGTCGCGCTCTACGTCGAACGCACCGCGATCGTCGATGCGCTGACCAAGCTGCGCGACACGCCCGGCCTGGAATATCAACAGCTGATGGAGATCGCCGGTGTCGACTATCCGGATCGCGCCGAGCGGTTCGAGGTCGTCTATTGCCTGCTGTCGCTGACCCGCAACCACCGCCTGCACGTCCATGTCGCCACCGACGACGTCAAGCCGGTGCCGTCGGTGACCGGCATCTGGCCGGTCGCGGGCTGGCTCGAGCGCGAAGTGTACGACATGTATGGCGTGCTGTTCACCGGCAACGCCGATCTGCGGCGTATCCTGACCGATTACGGCTTCCGCGGCCACCCGCAGCGCAAGGACTTCCCGCTCTCGGGCTTCGTCGAGATGCGCTATTCGGAAGAAGCCAAGCGGGTGATCTACGAGCCGGTCAAGCTGGCGCAGGATTTCCGCAACTTCGACTTCCAGAGCCCCTGGGAGGGCGCGGCCTATGTGCTGCCCGGCGACGAGAAGGGCATGCTGCCCGAGGCCAAGGGCGCACCGACGCCGCTGAAGGCGGACGACATCGCCAAGGCCGATGCCGCGCGCTCGCCGACGCAGTCGCCGAAGGCGGGCAGTGAGCCCTATGCCAAGAATGACTCGACCGGTACCGCCAACACCGGCGCTGGCGATGCCGGCCCCGGCAATGCGCGGCAGGACAAGCCCAAGGACTCGGACGTCGTGCCGACCAAGGGCGGAGGACAGAATCAGTGAGCCAGGACCCGCACCTCGCGCCCGCCACCACCACGGTCGATCCCTATGTCGACGAGCTGATGCACGCCACCAGCCCGGCGCATCCGACCGAGGGTGACGTCACGATCCAGAACTATACGATCAACTTCGGTCCCCAGCACCCCGCCGCGCACGGCGTGTTGCGGCTGGTGATGGAGCTGGACGGCGAGATCATCGAGCGGATCGATCCGCACGTCGGCCTGCTGCATCGCGGCACCGAAAAGCTGATCGAGTACAAGACCTACGCGCAGGCGATCCCCTATTTCGATCGCCTCGATTATTGCTCGCCGATGTGCATGGAGCACACGTTCGTGCTCGCGATCGAGAAGCTGCTCGATATCGAGGTGCCGCTGCGCGCCCAGTATCTGCGCGTCTTCTTCGCCGAACTGACCCGCATTTCGAACCACATGCTCAACCTCGGGTCGCACGTCATGGACGTCGGCGCGATGACGCCGAACCTGTGGATGTTCGAGATCCGCGAGGATTGCTACAACTTCCTCGAGCGTGCCTCGGGCGCGCGGATGCACCACAATTACATGCGGCCGGGCGGGGTCCACCAGGACGTGCCGCTCAAGCTGCTCACCGACATCGCCGACTGGCTCGACACGCGCCTGCCGCGCCTGTTCGAGGATGCGATCAGCCTCGTCGCCGACAACCGCATCTTCAAGCAGCGCAACGTCGATATCGCGACGGTGAGCCGCGAGGATGCCATCGCATGGGGCTTCTCGGGGCCGATGATCCGCGCCGCGGGCATCCCCTGGGATTTGCGCAAGTCGCAGCCTTACGACGTTTATGACCGGATGGAGTTCGACATCCCCGTCGGCACCCGCGGTGATTGCTACGATCGCTTCATGGTGCGCGTGGAGGAGGTCCGCCAGTCGGCGCGGATCATGAAGCAGTGCCTGCGCGACATGCCGGAGGGGCCGATCGCCTCGACCGATCGCAAGGTGGTGCCGCCCAAGCGCGCCGAGATGAAACAGTCGATGGAAGCGCTGATCCATCACTTCAAGCTGTACACCGAGGGCTATCACGTCCCCGCCGGCGAAGTGTATGTCGCGACCGAGAGCCCGAAGGGCGAGTTCGGCGTGTTCCTCGTCTCCGACGGCTCGAACAAGCCCTATCGCTGCAAGATCCGGCCGACCGCGTTCAGCCATCTCCAGGCGATGGACTTCATGAGCCGCGGCCACATGCTGGCCGACACCACCGCGATCCTTGGCGCGATGGATATCGTGTTCGGCGAGTGCGACCGGTGACCGACAATGTTGAAAACCTGATCCTCGAGCGGCTGCGCCGTATCGACGATCGTCTCGCCCATATTGAAGGCGACATGCATGACATCAAGTTGCGCATGACCGTCACCGAAGAGCATTTGGATAACATGGTATTGTCGATGTCGGGTTTGAACGCCCGCATGGATCGCTTTGACGAGCGACTGACCCGTGTGGAGCGCCGCATGGAATTGCGGGGTGGAGAATAATGGCTGAAGCACCGCAGATCCCTGACGAAGCCGAAACCCGCGCCCGCTGGGGCGGCTTCGCTTGGAACGAAGAGAACCAGAAGAAGGCGAACGAAATCCTCGCGCGCTACCCCAAGGGCCGTGAGCAGTCCGCGTCGATCCCGTTCCTCGACCTTGCGCAGCGTCAGGTCGGGGCGGAGACGCAGACGCAGGGCTGGCTGCCTGTGCCGGTGATCGAGTTCGTCGCGCGCCAGATCGGCGTGCCGTACATGCGGGTGTTCGAGGTCGCGACCTTCTACACGATGTTCAACCTCGCGCCGGTCGGCCGCTATCACGTCCAGGTCTGCGGCACGACACCGTGCATGCTGCGCGGGTCGGATGATGTGCTGGCGGCGTGCAAGAACCGCGGGCTGGTCAAGGGCGGGACGACGCCGGACGGCATGTTCACGCTGACCGAGGTCGAGTGCCTGGGCACTTGCGCCAACGCGCCGATGGTCCAGATCAACGACGACAATTACGAAGACCTCGATTACGACCGCACCGTCGCGGTGCTCGAAGCGCTCGCCAATGGCGAGACGCCCAAGGCCGGGTCGACGATCGGTCGCCAGACCAGCTGCCCCGAAGGCGGCCCGACGACGCTGACCGCGATGGTCGACGCCAACCACGATTATCGGAGCGAGTGGGCCTGATGCTGGCTGACAAGGACCGCATCTTCACCAACGTCTACGGGTTCCAGCCTTGGAACCTCGACGCGGCGCTGAAGCGTGGCGACTGGGACAACACCAAGGCGCTGATGGCGCTCGGCCAGGACGCGATCATCGACGTCATCAAGGCAAGCGGGCTGCGCGGCCGTGGCGGCGCGGGCTTCCCGACCGGCACCAAATGGTCGTTCATGCCCAAGGAGCCCAAGCCCGACCGGCCGAACTTCCTCGTCATCAACGCCGACGAATCCGAGCCCGGTTCGTGCAAGGACCGCGAGATCATCCGCCACGATCCGCACAAGCTGATCGAGGGCGCGCTGATCGCCGGCTATGCGATGCGCGCGCGTGCCGCCTACATCTACATTCGCGGCGAATATATCCGCGAGGCCGAGACGCTATTCGCGGCGGTCGCCGAGGCGTATGACAAGGGCCTGATCGGCAAGAACGCCAGCGGCTCGGGCTATGACTTCGACGTCTTCGTCCACCGCGGCGCCGGCGCCTATATCTGCGGCGAAGAGACCGCGATGCTCGAAAGCCTCGAGGGCAAGAAGGGCCAGCCGCGGCTCAAGCCGCCATTCCCGGCGGGTGCGGGCCTCTACGGCTGCCCGACGACGGTCAACAATGTCGAATCGATCGCGGTCGCACCGACGATCCTGCGTCGCGGCGCGTCGTGGTTCTCCAGCTTCGGCCGCGAGAACAACAAGGGCACCAAGCTCTACCAGATCAGCGGGCATGTGAATCGACCCTGCGTGGTTGAGGATGCGATGGGCCTGTCGTTCCGCGAACTGATCGAGACGCATTGCGGCGGTATCCGCGGCGGCTGGGACAATCTGCTGGCGGTGATCCCGGGAGGCTCGTCGGTGCCGCTGGTGCCGGCCAAGGACATCATCGATGCGCCGATGGACTTCGACGGCCTCAAGGCGGTCGGCTCGGGCCTCGGCACCGCGGCGGTGATCGTCATGGACAAGTCGACCGACATCGTCCGCGCGATCAGCCGTATCTCGTACTTCTACAAGCACGAGAGCTGCGGTCAGTGCACGCCGTGCCGCGAAGGCACCGGCTGGATGTGGCGCGTGATGGAGCGGCTGCGTACCGGCGACGCCGACGTCGCCGAGATCGATACGCTGCACCAGGTCACCAAGCAGGTCGAGGGTCACACGATCTGCGCGCTCGGCGATGCCGCGGCATGGCCGATCCAGGGTCTCATCCGTCACTTCCGCCCCGAGCTGGAGCGCCGGATCAACGAACGTAGCGGCGGCGACATGACGCCGATGCAGGAAGCTGCCGAATAATGCCGAAGCTGAAAGTAGACGGGATCGAGGTCGAGGTGCCGCAGGGCGCGACGGTCCTCCAGGCATGCGAAGCCGCGGGCAAGGAAATCCCGCGCTTCTGCTACCATGAGCGGCTGTCGATCGCCGGCAATTGCCGCATGTGCCTCGTCGAGGTGAAGCCGGGGCCGCCCAAGCCCCAGGCCTCGTGCGCATTGCCCGCCGCGGATAATCAGGAAGTGTTTACGACCACGCCGATGGTGAAGAACGCCCGCGAGGGCGTGATGGAATTCCTGCTGATCAACCATCCGCTCGACTGCCCGATCTGCGATCAGGGCGGCGAATGCGATCTGCAGGACCAGTCGGTCGCCTATGGCAAGGGCCATAGCCGCTACACCGAGAACAAGCGGGCGGTGACCGAGAAATACATGGGTCCGATCGTCAAGACGATCATGACCCGCTGCATCCAGTGCACCCGCTGCGTCCGCTTCGCCGAAGAGGTCGCCGGGGTCGAGGAGATCGGCGCGATCTATCGCGGCGAGGACATGCAGATCACCAGCTATCTCGAGCAGGCGGTCACCAGCGAGCTGAGCGGCAACGTCGTCGATCTCTGCCCGGTCGGCGCGCTGACCTCGAAGCCCTATTCGTACGAAGCGCGGCCGTGGGAGCTCAAGAAGACGCTCACCATCGACGTGCAGGATGCGGTCGGCACCAACATCCGCCTCGACAGCCGCGGCCGTCAGGTGCTGCGCTGCGTCCCGCGCATCAACGAGGACGTCAACGAGGAATGGGCGCACGACAAGACGCGTCACCATGTCGACGGCCTCGTCCGTCGGCGTCTCGACCGTCCCTATGTGCGCCGTGAGGGCAAGCTCGCCCCGGTAAGCTGGGACGAGGCGTTCGCGGTCATCAAGACCAAGGTCGAGGCCGCCGGCGCGAACGTCGCGGCGGTGGCGGGCGATCTGGTCGACTGCGAGACGATGTACGCCGCCAAGGCGCTGCTCGCGAAGCTCGGGTCGTCGCTGCTCGAAGGGCGGCAGACGGGCATGGACTATGACACGTCGAGCCTCGCCGCGGTCAATTTCAACACCACGATCGCCGGCGTCGAAGAAGCCGATGCGATCCTGCTGGTCGGCACCAATCTGCGCTGGGAAGCGCCGCTGGTGAACACCCGCATCCGCAAGGCGATCAAAAAGGGCGCGAAGGTCTTCGCGATCGGGCCGGAAACCGAGCTGACCTACAAGGTCGAATGGCTGGGTGCCGACCTGTCGCTGCTCGGCAATCTGCCCGAGGCGGTCGCCAAGCTGTTCGGTGACGCGGCCAAGCCGATGGTCATCGTCGGCGGTGGCGCGATGAAGGGCGGCCATGCCGCGGCGCTTGCGTTTGCCAAGCAGTTCAACCTGGTCCGCGACGGCTGGAACGGCTTCAACGTCGTCCATATGGCGGCGAGCCGGATGGGCGGGCTGATGCTCGGCTATGCGCAGAAGGGCGGCATCGCCGATCTCTCGCAGGCGGCGGTGACCTTCTTCCTCGGCGCGGACGAGGTGGACTACACCAGGTTCGGCGGCTTCAAGGTCTATGTCGGCCATCACGGCGACACCGGCGCGCATCATGCCGACGTCATCCTGCCGGGCGTGACCTATGCCGAGAAGTCGGGCACCTGGGTCAATCTCGAAGGGCGCGTCCAGCGTGGCGAGCGCGCGGTGTTCGCCCCCGGCGACGCGCGCGAGGATTGGACGATCTTCCGCGCGCTGTCCGAAGTGCTCGGCGTAACGCTGCCCTTCGACAGCCTTGCCGGGCTGCGCGAAGCGATGGCGACCGAAGTGCCTGCGCTGCGCAACGTCGGCCAGCTCGCCGGCTATGACTGGAACCCGCCGGCGCTCGATGGCGCCGGGCAGGGGAGCCTCACCGGCTATCCGATCAAGGATTTCTATCTGACCAACGCCATCTGCCGCGCGTCCCCGACGATGCAGCGCTGTTCGGCCGAACTGGTCCATGGCGAGACGTTCGCGGAGGCGGCGGAGTGACCGAGTTTTTCAACACCACCGTCGGCATGTCCTACGGATGGGCATGGTTCGTCGCGACGATCGTCGGCATCCTGGTCATCGCGCTGCCGCTGATGCTCGCCGTGGCGATGATCATCTATGCCGATCGCAAGATCTGGGCGGCGATGGCGCTGCGTCGCGGCCCCAACGTCGTCGGCCCGTTCGGTCTGCTCCAGTCGTTCGCCGACGGCCTCAAGGTCTTCCTGCAGGAGACGATCGTTCCGGCGGCCGCCAACCGCGGCCTGTTCCTGCTTGCGCCGATCATCACCTTCACGGTGGCGCTCATCGTCTGGGCGGTGGTGCCGTTCGGTGCCGGCGTGGTGCTCGCCGACATCAACGTCGGCCTGCTCTACGTGCTCGCCGCCTCGTCGCTCGGCGTCTATGGCGTGATCCTGTCGGGCTGGGCGTCGAACTCGAAATATCCCTTCTATTCGGCGCTGCGCGCCGCGGCGCAGATGGTCAGCTACGAAGTCGCGATCGGCTTCATCCTGATCTCGGTCGTGATGTGGGCGGGGACGTTCAACCTCAGCGGCATCGTGATGGCGCAGACCAGCACGCTCAACCTTCACATCAACGCATTCGGCATCAACCCGCTGCTGTTTCCGATGGCGGTGATGTTCTTCATCTCCAGCCTCGCCGAGACGCAGCGCGCGCCGTTCGATCTGACCGAGGCGGAGAGCGAGCTCGTCGCCGGTTACCAGACCGAATATAGCTCGATGAGCTTCGCGCTCTTCTGGCTCGGCGAATATGCCAACGTGCTGCTGATGTGCGCGCTCAACGCGACGCTGTTCTGGGGTGGCTGGCTGCCGCCGATCGACTGGGCGCCGCTCTATTACGTGCCCGGGATCATCTGGCTGTTCGCGAAGATGCTGTTCTTCTTCTTCGTCTTCAGCTGGGTCAAGGCGACCGTGCCGCGCTACCGCTACGACCAGCTGATGCGGCTGGGGTGGAAGGTGTTCCTGCCGCTGTCGCTGTTCTGGGTGTTCCTGGTGTCGGGCGTGCTGATGCTGATGCGCGTACCCGTCGGCGGATGAGCCGGGCCAGCGAATGGATGATCGCCCGCGGCCTCAGGCCGCAGGCCTTGCGTGACCGGGCGCTCGCGGGCGTCGGGATCGGATTGATGGTCGTGTTGATCGACCGAATGATGGGATTGAGCTCTTGAGCGTCGGACAGATCATCAAGTCGTTCACCTTGTGGGAGTTCGTGAAGGCGCACGCCCTCACGCTGAAGTATTTCTTCAAGCCCAAGGCGACGATCAACTACCCGTATGAGCGCAACCCGGTCAGCCCGCGGTTCCGCGGCGAGCACGTGTTGCGCCGCTACCCCAACGGCGAGGAACGCTGCATTGCGTGCAAGCTGTGCGAGGCGGTGTGCCCGGCGCAGGCGATCACGATCGAGGCCGAGCCGCGCGACGACGGCAGCCGCCGCACGACGCGCTACGACATCGACATGACCAAGTGCATCTATTGCGGCCTGTGTCAGGAAGCGTGCCCGGTCGATGCGATCGTCGAGGGGCCGAACTACGAATTCTCGACCGAGACGCGCGAGGAGCTGATCTACGACAAGGCCAAGCTGCTCGACAATGGTGACCGCTGGGAACGCGCGATTGCGGCGAACCTTGCCGCCGATGCGCCATACCGTTAATGCGCGCCGCATTCGATTCCGGGCTTAGGGGGCCGACCAACTCGTGATCCAGGCCATAGCCTTTTATCTCTTCGCGATCATCGTGATCGGTTCGGGGGCGATGACGATCTCGTCGCGCAATCCGGTCCATTCGGTGATGTGGCTGATCCTCGCCTTCTTCAACGCGGCGGGGCTGATGGTGCTCGTCGGGGCGGAGTTCATCGCGATGCTCCTCGTAATCGTCTACGTCGGGGCTGTCGCCGTGCTGTTCCTGTTCGTGGTGATGATGCTGGACATCGAGGTCGCGCAGCTGCGCGCCGGTGTCGCGCGCTATGCCGCACTCGGCTTCGCGCTCGCGGTCGCGCTGGCGGCGGAAATCCTCATCGGCATCGGTGCGTGGAGCACCGGCGGCCTGAAGATCGGGCGTCGTATCGCGCCGATCAACGAGGGCGTGCCGAACATCCAGGCGATGGGGCAGCTGCTCTACACGCGCTATCTCTTCGTGTTCGAGGCGGCGGGCTTCGTCCTGCTCGTCGCGATGATCGGCGCGATCGTGCTGACGCATCGCCAGCGCGGCGGTGTCCGCGGCCAGAACATCAGCCGTCAGAACGCGCGCCGTCCCGAGGACGCGACGCGCAACGTCCAGCCGCCGGTCGGCCAGGGGGTCCAATTGTGATCGGTCTTACGCATTACCTGGTCGTCGCGGCGATCCTGTTCACGATGGGCGTGCTCGGGATCTTCGCAAACCGGAAGAACCTGATCGTCATCCTGATGGCGATCGAGCTGATCCTGCTCGCGGTGAACCTGAACCTCGTCGCCTTTTCGGCCTATCTCCACGATCTGGTGGGGCAGGTGTTCGCGATGTTCGTGCTGACCGTCGCCGCCGGCGAGGCGGCAATCGGGCTGGCGATCCTGGTGATCTATTTCCGTGGCCGCGGCACCATCGCGGTCGACGACGTCAATCGGATGAAGGGCTAAATACCGGTGACCTCCATCCTCTTCATCGTGTTCCTGCCGCTGCTGGCGGCGCTCGTCGCCGGCCTCGGCAACAAGGCGATCGGCTTCGTGCCCGCCAAGGCGATCACGACCGGCGCGCTGTTCGTCTCGTGCCTGCTCAGCTGGCCGATCTTCCTCGGCTTCCTCGCCGGCACCAACACGGCGACCGTCGTGCCGGTGCTCAAGTGGATTGTCAGCGGCGACATGACGGTCGACTGGTCGCTGCGCGTCGACCAGCTGACCGCGATCATGCTGGTGGTGATCACCAGCGTGTCGGCGCTCGTCCACCTCTATAGCTGGGGCTATATGAGCGAGGACCCGGATCAGCCGCGCTTCTTCGCCTATCTGTCGCTGTTCACCTTCGCGATGCTGATGCTGGTGACCGCGGATACGCTGGTGCAGATGTTCTTCGGCTGGGAAGGCGTCGGCCTCGCGTCCTACCTGCTGATCGGCTTCTGGTTCCGCAAGCCGTCGGCCAATGCCGCCGCGATCAAGGCGTTCGTCGTCAACCGCGTCGGCGATCTCGGCTTCATGCTCGGCATCTTCGGCACCTTCCTGGTGTTCGGCACCGTCTCGATCCCCGCGATCCTCGCCGCCGCGCCCACCATGGCCGGCTCGACGATCGGCTTCCTCGGCATGCGGGCCGATACGATGACGGTGCTCTGCCTGCTGCTGTTCGTCGGCGCGATGGGCAAGTCGGCGCAGCTCGGCCTGCACACCTGGCTGCCGGACGCGATGGAAGGCCCGACCCCGGTGTCGGCGCTGATCCACGCGGCGACGATGGTCACCGCCGGCGTCTTCATGGTCTGCCGCCTGTCGCCGATGTTCGAGATGTCGCCGACCGCGCTGCACGTCGTGATGGTCGTCGGTGCCGCGACCTGCCTGTTCGCCGCGACGGTCGGCATGGTGCAGACCGACATCAAGCGCGTCATCGCCTATTCGACCTGTTCGCAGCTCGGCTACATGTTCTTCGCTGCGGGCGTCGGCGCCTATGGCGCGGCGATGTTCCACCTGTTCACGCACGCCTTCTTCAAGGCGCTGCTGTTCCTCGGCGCCGGCTCGGTCATCCACGCGATGCACCACGAGCAGGACATGCGCTATTACGGCGGCCTGCGTAAGAGCATCCCGCTGACCTTCTGGGGCATGATGATGGGGACGCTGGCGATCACCGGCGTCGGCCTGCCGGCGGTGTTCGGCAATCCGCTCGGCATCGGCTTCGCGGGCTTCCACTCGAAGGACGCGATCATCGAGGCGGGCTGGGCGGCGGGCGAGCCCGGCGTATGGTTCGTCGGCGTGCTCGTCGCGCTGATCACCAGCTTCTATTCGTGGCGCCTGATGTTCCTCACCTTCTGGGGGACGCCACGCTGGGCCGCGTCGGAGCATATCCAGCATGCGCTGCATGACGCCCATGGCCACGGCCATGACGATCACGCCCATGACGGGCATGCGCACGGCCATGACGCGCATCATCCCGACGAGGCGCATGGCAACCCGGCGCAGGCCGAGGACAGCGGTGATCGCCCGTCGGTGCACGGTGCGTCGCAGCAGGACCTGCCGGCCGGAACCGGCGGCTACCATCCGCATGAGAGCCCCTGGCCGATGCTGGTGCCGCTGATCATCCTGTCGATCGGTGCGATCGCGGCGGGCTTCGTCTTCCACCGCTATTTCATCGAGCCGGATGCGGGCGAGATGTTCTGGAAGGGCGATATCGCGTTCCGCGAGCATCTGATGCACGCGATGCACGAGGTGCCGGTGCCGATCAAATTGTCGGCGACGATCGCGATGCTGCTCGGGCTGTTCACGGCGTGGTACGCCTATATCAAGGCACCGCGCTTCCCGGCGCAGGTCGCGGACCAGTTCCGCATCCTGTACCGCTTCCTCGTCCACAAATATTATTTCGACGAACTCTATCACCTGATCTTCGTCCGCCCCGCCTTCGCCATCGGCCGTTTGCTGTGGCATCGCGGTGACGAACAGACGATCGACCGGTTCGGGCCGAACGGCTCGGCCTGGGTGGTGCAGCTCTCCAGCCGGCTCGCGGGCAGGCTCCAGAACGGATATGTCTATACTTATGCTTTCGTCATGCTGATCGGTCTGACCGCCGTCGTCACCTGGGCGATCGCACAGTGACCGGGCTGCCCATCCTCTCGATCATGCTGTTGATCCCCGCGCTCGCGGCGATCGCCTGCCTGTTCGTTCCCGCCGCCACCGCCCGCATGCTGGCGCTGGCCGCCACCTTCGTCGATCTGGCGCTCGGCATCCTGCTGTGGGCCAATTACGATATCGGTGGCGCGCAATGGCAGTTCGTCGAGCACGGCCCGGCGTTCGGCTTCTTCCGCTGGGACCTCGGCATCGACGGTTTCGCGCTGATGCTCATCATGCTCAGCGTGTTCCTGATGCCGATCTGCATCGGCGCGAGCTGGCGTTCGGTGACCAACCGCGTGCCCGAATATATGGCGGCGTTCCTGCTCACCGAAACGCTGATGATCGGCACCTTCGCGGCGCAGGATCTGTTCCTCTTCTACCTGTTCTTCGAGGCAGGCCTGATCCCGATGTATCTGATCATCGGCATCTGGGGCGGGGTGAACCGCATCTACGCGTCGTACAAATTCTTCCTGTACACGCTGCTCGGCTCGCTGCTGATGCTGATCGCGATGCTCTACATGGCGCAGACCGCCGGTACGTCGAGCATCCCCGCATTGCAGGCCTATGACTTCCCGGCGCATGCGCAGACCTGGCTGTGGCTCGCCTTCTTCGCCTCGTTCGCGGTGAAGATGCCGATGTGGCCGGTCCATACCTGGCTGCCCGACGCGCACGTGCAGGCGCCGACCGCCGGCTCGGTGATCCTGGCAGGCGTGCTGCTCAAGCTCGGCGGCTATGGCTTCCTGCGCTTCAGCCTGCCGATGTTCCCGGAAGCCTCGGGCCAGCTCACCTGGCTGATCTTCGGCCTGTCGGCGGTGGCGGTGATCTACACCTCGCTCGTCGCGCTGGTGCAGTCCGACATGAAGAAGCTGATCGCCTATTCGTCGGTCGCGCATATGGCGATCGTCACCATCGGTCTCTTCGCCTTCAACCGGCAGGGGATCGAGGGCGCGATGATCATGATGCTCAGCCACGGGCTGGTGTCGGGCGCGCTGTTCCTGTGCGTCGGCGTCATCTACGACCGGCTGCACACCCGAGAGATCAGCCGCTACGGCGGTCTGGCGATCAACATGCCGCGTTACGCGTTGTTCTTCCTGTTCTTCACCATGGCGTCGATCGGCCTGCCGGGGACCAGCGGCTTCGTCGCCGAGTTCCTGTCGCTGATGGGCACCTATCAGGTGTCGACCTGGATCGCGTTGCTCTGCACGACCAGCATCATCCTTGGCGCGGCCTATATGCTGTACCTCTACCGCCGCGTCGTCTTCGGTGAGATCAAGTCGGACGACGTGCGTGCGATGGAGGATCTGTCGCACCGCGAATTGTGGCTGCTCGCGCCGATCGCCGCCGTCACGCTGTGGATGGGTGTCTACCCGGAGAGCTTCATGGCGCCGATGCGCAAGGATGTCGGCGTGCTGCTCGCCCGCATCGAGCGTGCGACGCCCGCCTCCGACTCCCAGCCGACTGCCGGCAAGCCCCTTCCAGCGGCGCATGCCGCCGCCCACGGAACCGCTCACTGATGGATTACGCCGCCAATCTCGCCATGACCCTGCCCGAGGTGATCCTCGGGGCGGGAGCCATCGTCCTGATGCTGGTGTCCGCCTGGGGCGGATCGGCATCAACCCGCGCCGTATCGTGGGCCGCCGTCGCCGTCCTCGCCGGCGCGTGTCTCGCGCTGTTCGGTCCGGCCAGCTACGGCGGGTCGGCATTCGACGGCCTGTATCGCGCCGACGCGTTCGCCGCGTTTGCCAAGGTGCTGATCTTCATCGCCGCGGCGGTGAGCATCGTGATCGCGCCCGACTTCTTCCAGCGCACCCACGGCGACGATCTGCGCCCGGAATATCCGGTGCTGATCCTGCTGTCCGCGGCGGGCATGGGCCTGATGGTGTCGGCGAGCGACATGCTGACGCTCTACGTCGGCCTCGAATTGCAGAGCCTCGCCGCCTATGTGCTGGCGAGCTTCATGCGCCGCGACACGCGCTCGGCGGAAGCGGGCCTGAAGTATTTCGTGCTCGGCGCGCTGGCGAGCGGCATCCTGCTCTACGGGATCAGCCTGGTGTACGGCTTCTCGGGCACGACCTTGTTCAGCGGCATCGCGGCGGCCTATGCCGGGCCGCAGTCGCTCGGTCTGCTGTTCGGCCTGGTCTTCGTCTTCGCGGGGATCGCGTTCAAGATCGCGGCGGTGCCGTTCCACATGTGGACGCCCGACGTCTATGAGGGCTCACCGACGCCGGTCACCGCCTTCTTCGCGTCGGCGCCCAAGGTTGCGGCCATGGGTCTGGCCATCCGCGTCGCCGTCGAGGCGATGGGGCCGGCGACGGATCAGTGGCGCCAGATCGTGATCTTCGCGGCGCTCGCCTCGATCATCCTCGGCGCGGTGGCGGCGATCGGCCAGACGAACATCAAGCGCCTGCTGGCCTATTCGTCGATCAACAACGTCGGCTTCGCTTTGGTCGGCCTCGCCGCCGGAACGCCCGAGGGCGTGTCGGGCGTGATGATCTACATGACGATCTACATTGCGATGACGCTTGGTTCGTTCCTCATCGTGCTGCAGATGCGCGATGACGAGGGGCAGCCGGTCGAGAGCATCGCGGCGCTGTCCGGCATGTCGCGCACCCGCCCGGGCCTGGCCGCGGCGCTCGCGATCTTCATGTTCAGCCTTGCCGGCATCCCGCCGCTGTTCGGCTTCTACGCCAAGTTCGCGGTGTTCGACGCCGCGGTGCGCGCCGGCCTGTTCCCGCTCGCGGTGATCGGTATCGCCGCCTCGACGATCGGCGCCTATTATTACCTGCGGGTCGTCAAGACGATGTACTTCGACGAGCCGGCGCCGGCCTTCCCCAAGGGCAACAATCCGGTCGAGGGCGGGCTGATCGTGCTGACCGCGGCGTTCGTCTCGCCGCTCGGCTATCTGGCGATCCCGCTGCTCGGCGGCTGGACGATGGCCGCCGCCCGCGCGCTGTTCCCGGCGATTTGACGATCCGGACCGTCGCCGAGACGGGCTCGACCAACGCCGACATGCTCCTCCTCGCGCGCCAGGGTGCCGGGGAGGGGCTCTGGCTTCGCGCCGAGCGGCAGACCGCCGGCAAGGGGCGGTTAGGGCGATCATGGGTGTCCGAGCCGGGTAACCTCTATACGACGACGTTGGTCCGCCTCCGGCCTACCGATCCTGCGGCGGCAACGCTGGCGCTCGTTGCCGCGGTCGCGCTGCACCAGGCGGTCGGCGTCTTCATGCCCGCCGGGCGCGCGGCGGGGCTGAAATGGCCCAATGACCTGTTGCTCGACGGCGCCAAACTGTCGGGTATCCTGCTCGAGCGCAGCAAGGATGCGGTGGCGGTCGGCATCGGCGTCAATCTGGCGCACCATCCCGACCTGCCCGATCGCGCGACGACCAGCCTCGCCGCGGTCGGCGCACCGGTCGATCCGGCGACCTTTATCGAGGTATTGGCGGATGCGTTCGGACGCTGGCTCGCGGTCTGGCGGGGGCAGGGGCTGATCGCGATCCGCGATGCCTGGCTCGCCGCGGCGCACCCGGTCGGCACCGCGCTGAGCGTCCGCCTGCCCGATGGTCGCGCATGGGACGGGCTGTTCGACGGGCTCGATCCGGACGGCGCGCTCATCCTGCGCTTGGCGTCGGGCGAGCGGCATGTCATTCACGCTGCCGACGTTTTTCTCCTGAAGGATTGACGATGCTGCTCGCGGTGGATGCCGGCAATACCAATGTCGTCTTCGCGCTGGTCGAGGGGCGCACGATCAAGGCCCGCTGGCGCATCGCGACCGACCCGCGCCGCACGGCCGATGAATATGCCGTCTGGCTCAGCCAATTGTTCGCGCTCGAAGGCTATGACCGCAGCCAGGTCGACGGCGTCATCATCGCGACCGTCGTGCCGCGGGCGCTCCACAATCTGCAGGTGCTGGCGCAGAAATATTACCGCTGCGAGGCGCTGATCGCCGGGCGGGCGCCGGTCGAATGGGGAATCGAGCTCGACGTCGACGAGCCGCAGAGCCTCGGCGCCGATCGCGCGGTGAATACGATCGCCGCGCATGCGCTGCATGACGGCGACCTCATCGTCATCGATTTCGGCACCGCGACCACCTTCGACGCGAGCGACTATTCGGGCGCCTATAAGGGCGGCATCATCGCCCCCGGCATCAACCTGTCGCTCGACGCGCTGGTCAGCGCCGCGGCGAAGCTGCCGCGGATCGCGATCGAGGCGCCGCAGGGCAACGGCAGCGTGATCGGCCGCAACACGGTCGATCAGATGAACATCGGCATCTATTGGGGCTATATCGCCATGATCGAAGGGCTGGTCGCGCGGATGAAGGCGGAGATCGGCCGCCCCGTCCGGGTGATCGCCACCGGCGGCCTCGCCACTCTCTTCGAACAGCATACCGACGTGTTCGACGTCATCGAGCCGGACCTGACGATACAAGGGCTGGCGATCATGTACCAAAACGCCCATATTGGCTGAGACGCGCTCGCGCCATCCATCGGCCCGCCGGGCGCTCCATTTCTTTGAAAGACCTAAATGACTCCCAAGACCAACGAACTTCTCTTCTGTGCCCTCGGTGGCTCCGGCGAGATCGGCATGAACGTCAATCTCTATGGCCACGCCGGCAAGTGGCTGATGGTCGATTGCGGCGTGACCTTCGCCGACGCCGCCTATCCCGGCATCGATATCGTCCTGCCCGACCTCGCGTTCATCGAGGATCGCATCAACGATCTCGTCGGGATCGTGCTGACGCACGGGCATGAGGATCATATCGGCGCGCTGCCCTATCTGGCCGAGGATCTTGGCGTGCCGTTGTACGCGACGCCGTTCACCGCCGGCTTGATCCGCGGCAAGCTGGAAGAAGAAGGCAATGCCAATCGCGTCAAGCTGCGCGTGATCCAGCCGGGCAAGGACGGCGGCATCGCCGGCGTGCAGATCGGCCCGTTCGGGGTCAGCTTCATCGAATTGTCGCACTCGATCCCCGAGCCCAATGCGCTCGTCATCGAGACCAAGGCCGGCCGCGTGTTCCATACCGGCGACTGGAAGCTCGATCCCACCCCGGTGATCGGCAAGCCGACCAGCCCCGAACAGCTCAGCCGCATCGGCGACGCCGGCGTCGACGTGCTGGTGTGCGATTCGACCAACGTCTTCAACGCCGAGGCATCGGGCTCCGAAGCCTCCGTCCGCATCGGTCTGGCCGAACAGGTCGCCAAGGCGAAGGGGCGCGTGCTCGTCACCACCTTCGCGTCCAACGCGGCACGGCTGCACACCTTGGGGCAGGTCGCCAAGGAGACCGGGCGCAAGCTGTGCGTCACCGGGCGGTCGCTCGACCGGATCCTCAAGGTGGCGCGGGCGACCGGCTATCTCGGTGATTTCCCGGAGACGGTCGATCCCGACACCGCGATGCGCCTGCCGAAGAACAAGGTGCTGATCGTCGCCACCGGCGGTCAGGGCGAGCCGCGCGCCGCGCTTGCCCGCGTCGCCGATGGGTCGCATACGATCAAGCTCGACCTCGGCGACACGGTGATCTTCTCGTCGAAGCAGATCCCCGGCAACGAGGTGGCGATCGGCAAGATCCAGAATACGCTGGCCGGCAAGGGCGTGGTGATGATCACCGAGCGCCAGGCGCACGTCCACGTCTCCGGCCACCCCGGCCGCCCCGAACTCTCGCAGATGTACAAGTGGATCCGGCCGGAGGTGCTGATCCCCGTGCACGGCGAGATGCGCCACATGATGGAGCATGCGCGCTTCGCGCTGAGCGAGGGCGTGCCGCAGTCGATCGTGCAGAGCGACGGCGACATCCTGCGCCTGCTGCCCGGCAAGGTCGAGAAGATCGGCAATGCCGGTGTCGGCCGGCTGGTGCTGGACGGCGACGTGATCCTGCCGGCGGACGGATCGACGATCAACGAGCGCCGTCGTCTGGCGATCAACGGCCAGATTTCGGTGGCGGTCGCGATCGGTCGCGACGGTCGCGCGCTCGGGCGGCCGCAGATCCGCGTGCAGGGCGTGCCGGTCGAAGAGGACCGTGCGGCGTTCGTCGAGGATGCCGCCGAGGCCGCAGCCGAGGCGATGAAGGGCCAGAAGCGCGAGATCGACCGGCGTCGCGAGGATATCCGGCTTGCGGTGCGTCGTGTCGCGACGCGCTGGACGGGCAAGAAGCCGATCGTCGACGTGCTGATCGTCGAGGCCTGATCCGCGATGCGCTGGACGTCGATGCTTGCGATCTACGTCCTGTTCTGGGCGTTTTCGGTGTTCCTGGTGCTGCCTTGGGGCGTCCGCACGACGCGCGAGGTGGGCGGTGACTATGTCGCCGGCCAGGCCGAGAGCGCCCCCCACGAGTTCCGGCTCGGGCGGCTGGCGCTGCGTGTGACGATCGTCGCCACGCTGCTGTTCGGGCTGTTCGTCGCCAATTATTACTATGGCTGGGTCACGCCGCAGATGCTCGACCTGTTCGACCGCGAGGCGGTCTACAACGCCATGTGAGCGATCCGGGATGACGATCCCGTCATCCCGGAGCCGCCGTGCCGCTCACCGCAGCCGTTCGATCGCCTGCGCCAGCGCGACATACAATTTGCCCATATCCGACGACAGCAAGGTCACGCTGAGCGGCGAGCCGTCGCGCTGCGTCAGGACGTTGCGCAACATGCTTTCGAAGTCGTGGATGTAGCGGTTCACCGCCTCGCGGAAGGTCGCGTCGTCGTCGTACAGCCGGGCGATGTCGCGTGCGCCGCTGGGGTCCAGCACGCGCACCGCGCGGCGGGTGAAGACGCCGCGGTCGCCCTTCAGATACGCCGCCCAGGCGCTGTCCGACACGTCGGGCGCGAACGCCTTGGTGATGTCGATCGCCGCGGAGTGCAGCGATTCGATCAGCAGCGAGGCGCGACGGGCGAAAGTGTCGTGCTCCGCCTCCTCCCGCTCGGCGCGGGCTTCCTCGACCCGCGTCTCGACCAAGGCACTTTGTTCGAGGATCTGCCGCACCTGCGCCGACAGCCGCTCGGTCGCGCGCGTCGCCGCCTCGACCGCCTCGCCGGTGGCGTCGGCGATGGCGCGGACCTGCCGCTCGACCGTATCGCCGGTGGCACGGCGCATCGCCTCGGCGCCGGCCTGTTCCCATTGCGCCGCGGCGTCGGGGATGACGGCGGTCAGCGTCTCGCGCGCCTTGTCGGCGGCGACGGTCGCGGTCTCGCGCACCCGCAGCAGCGCATCGACCAGCCGCGGCGCCGCATCCTCGGCGAAGCGATGCGTCCGCTCGATCGTCTCGTCGACCATCATGCCGAGCGCATCCGCCTTGGCGCGTCCTTCGCCCAGCGTCTGGAGCAACGTGCCCGACAGCTGGTCGAGCGTGCTGCTCTGTTCGGAGATGACGCCGGCGATCGCCTCGATCGCCTCGTGCGTGCTCTCGGCGGCGGTGACCAAGGCGAGCAGTTCGGGTTTGGTACTGGCGACGACCTGCTTGCTGGCGACGACCTTCGCATCGAGCCGGGCGAGCGCCTCGGGCAGTGTCTCGTCGATCTCGCGGGCCGCGGCATCGAGCGCGATGAGGAGCGATTCGGTCGTGGTGATCGTGCGTGACGCCATCGCATCGCCCGTGCGCAGCGCCTCCGTCATCGCGTCGGCGGAGCCGCCGAGCGCGCTGATCGATGCCGCGAGCACCTGCGAGCGTTCGACGCCCTGCGTATGCAGCTGGTCGAGACGCGTTTCGACCTGGGCGATGCTGCCGTCGAGGCCGGCGAGCAGTTCCTCGCTCGCCAGGCGCTGATCGTGCAGGCGCAATGTAACGCGATCGATGACGTCCTCCAGGCCCGCCACGCGATCGGTCAGCGCTTCGACGCTGTCCCGCGCGGCATTGTCGAGCGCGGCCTGGTTGACGCGGAGCATCGCCAGCATTGCCTCGCCCTGGACGGCAATGCCCTTGCGCGCCTCGTCGACGGCATCGGCGGTGCGATCGAGCAGACCATCGACCGCGTCCGACATGCTGCCGGTCACCGTCTCCAGCCGGGCGCTGGCGGTTTCGCTGGTCGCTTCCATGCGGGCGATATGTGCCGCGAGCTTCTGCGCCGCGCTGCCCGCGACGCTTTCGGCTTCGCGGCCGCGCTCGACCAGGGCGGCGAGCTGCGCGGCGAGCGCGGCGGCATGCTCGCTGGCGGCGAGGCCGGTGTCGTCGAGCAGATGCTGGACATCGGCGACCTCGGCCTGCGCACGGGGCAGCGAGGCGAGCAGGACGCCGAGGCTCTGCTGCGCATCGGCCGCAGCCTGCGACAGGGCATAGGCATGGGCCTCCGCCTGGTCGATCTGCTGCGCCATGCCGCGGCTGACCGAGGTGAGCCGCTCGCTGGCATTGTCGCCCATCGTCTTCAGCGTGGCGACCTGTTCGGCGAGCTGGCGGCGGTTGCCGTCGAGCGCGTGCGACAGCATCGCGACGGTCCGCTCCAGGCTGGCGGCTTCGGCGCGCATCGCCGCGGCGGTGCTGCCGAAGCGTCGCGCCTCACGCCGGCTGGTCCGCAGCGCGAGCAGATAGACGATGCCGATCAGGACCGGCACGACGGCCAGCGCGGCGACGAACTGGGCGAGGTCGACGGGTAGCAGGAACGGGATCTGATCGCGCGCCAGCCACAGCATGCCACCGACCCAGAGCAGCGACAGCAATGCCGCCAGCGCCGGCGGCAGCCACGCGAGACGGGGCGTCTCGGGCTCGGCGGCATCCGTCCAGGGGAGCGGCTCGGCGGGCCATTCGCTGTCGTGTTCCGCCGGATAGTCAGCGGACTGCACGTAGCCGCCAGAGGCGTGAGCGTCGTTGGTGCCGCTGTCTGCCCGCATGTCGATGATCATGGAACCCCCGTTCTTCGATGGCGAACCTACCCGTCTTCGCGACTCTCATAAAGCAAAACCGCAACGCTTGGTTAAGCAGCTCGGCGTTACAGGGTGTCCATGGCTTATGATCCAGGTGCGATCGATGCGGCGCTGGCCGCGGCAGTGGGTGACGAACCGGCGTTGATCGCCGAGTTGCGGCTGGCGTTCGTCGAGAGCGCACAGCGGGGGCTGGCGGCGCTGGAAGCCGCCGGTGATGACGACGAATGGCGCGGCGCGGCGGCACGGCTGAAGGGCCTTGCGGCGAGCTTCGGCGCGGTGCGGTTGATGGCGCTCGCGTCGCAAGCGGCGGAATTGCCCAACGACACCGCCATTCTCGCCAAGCTGCAGCGGTCGATCGCCCGCCTCTGATCCCGCGCGCGACAAAGCGCGCGTGGCTCTAGGCATGAGCGGCATCACCGCCTAACAGCGGCCGGATGCTCGCCGGCTTTCTCTTCGCCATACACGACGCGGATGATCGGCCCGCGATGCTGACCGCAACGCTGCCGTTCGGCGGCGTGACGCTGATCGAATATCAGGCCCGGATGTTGATCGCGGCGGGGGCGTCGCAGATCGTGATCCTTGTCGCGCGGCTGACGCCGGAATTGCTCGGGGCGATCAGCCGCATCGGCAAGCGCGGGGTCGCGGTCGACACCGTCCGGACCGCGGCGGAGGCGGCGGAGAAGCTCCATCCGCTGGCGCGCGTGCTGATGCTCGCCGACGGCCTGACCACCACCGCAGAGACGCTGAGGGTGCTGGCGCGCGATGGCGGCGACGCCTTGCTCGTGATGCCCGAGGACCAGGCGGTGCTCGGTTATGAGCGCGTCGGCAGCGGCATGGTATGGGCGGGTGTCGCGCGGCTTGATCCGCGACGGCTGGCCGAACTCGCGGTGATGCCGCGCGATTACGACGTGCAGTCGACGCTCGTCCGGCTCGCGTCGCAGGCGCATGCGGTGCATCTGCTGCTGCCGCCGGAGGCGATCCGCGGCGGCCATGGCGTCGGCCATTCGGCGGTGGCGCTCGAAGCGCGCGGCCGCACCGTATTGGCGGCGATGATCTCGGGCCGCAGCGGCTGGTTCGAGCGATTCGTCACCGCGCCGCTGGCGCGCGCGATCATCCCGCTGCTCGTCCCGCGTGCGGTGCCCGCCGTTGCGGTGGCGGCCGGCGCCGGTGCGATCGGGGTGCTCGGGCTGACGCTGATCGCCGTATCCTATCCCGGCATGGGCTTGCTGCTGACCTTGCTCGGCACGCTGGGCCTGTCGCTCGCCGCGACGCTGGCGGACCTACGCGATGATCCCGCGGTGCAACGATGGCTGCAGATTCTGTCGGGCGTTCTTCCGGCGCTGGCGGTCCTGTTGTACGGCCGCGCGGCGGGGCAGCAGCAGGCCGACGGCGCGCCGGAGGTGCTGGCGATCGGCCTCGTCCTGCTCGGCGTGCTCGGCGAACGCGCGCTCGGCCGCCGTCCACGGCTGATGTGGTGGGGGGGCGCGCCCGCCTATCTGACGCTCGTCTGGCTGAGCGCGATCGTCTCGGCGCCACTCGCCGGGCTTGGCCTGGCAAGCATCTACGCCTGCGCGACTTTGGCTGCCGCAATCGAACGATTGCGGCTTAAGTCTTAGCGCTCTCTTAATGATAAAGACATAACATCGGGCCATGGCGGTCGGACCGGAAAAGACGGAGCGGGATGTGCTCGACACCCGTATCAATGCAGCGCGCCGGCTTGCCGCGCGGGCGGACGCGCGCCTGACAGGAGCGATCGCCGACTTTTTCCTCGCCGACGAGGCGCGGCTCGATGAGCGTACGCGGCTGACACTGAGCCGGACGCTACACGGCGTCGTCCAGGGCATCGAGATGGAAATCCGTCGCCACGCGGCGCGTGTCCTGTCCGGGCGGGGCGTTGAGGCACAGGCGGAGGCGCTGCTGAAGCGGCAGGACGACGTGGTGCGACGGCTGTCGCGCGCCGGATTGCTGCACGATCGGCTGCTGATCGACGAATTGCTCGCGCAGGTCCGCTGCGACCTGATCGCCGAGCGCCTGTCGCCGACCGCCGCATCGCCCGAACAGGCAAGCCTGTTGGTGCGACTGGCGGAAGTCGATGACGGCGTCGTCGCTGCCGCGGCGCGCGCCTTGTTGTCGGCGGAGACGCGGCGGCGCGCGGCGGCGGAGCAGGGCGGGGTGATTTCCGGGATTTTGCCGGCCGAGCGCCATCATCAACTGGTCTGGTGGGTCGCCGCATCGATCCGCGAGGCGCAGATCGCGGCGGCGGGTGAGGACGATGGCGCGGATCGGGCGATCGTCGAGGCGGCGCAGCGCAATCTCGCCGCGCATGACGAGGGGCAGCGTCCCGAAGCCGCCGCGCTGCGGCTGGCGGCGGCGATCGATGCTCGCCCGCACGAGGTGGGCGAACTGCTGGTCGAGACGTTGGGCGACCGGCGGCTGCTGCTGTTCATCGCGGTGCTCGCGCGGGCGGTGGATCTGGATTTCGAAGGGGCGCGGACGATCGTGCTCGAGCCCGAGGGTGACCGCCTGTGGCTGGCGTTGCGCGCAGCGGGGCTGGGCCGGGCTGCGATCGCCCGTATCGCGCTGGCGCTGGCCGACGCCGATCCGCGGCGCGATATCGAGGCGTTCGCGGACGATCTCGACGGGATCGTCGCCGTATCGGGAGAGGCGGCTCGGGCGGCGCTGGCGCCGCTGACGCTTCATCAGGATCTGCGGCTGGCGATCGCCGCACTGACGCGGGGATCGCGATGAGGGTCGACACCATTCCCGACATGCCGCTCAGCCATGCGACGCTCGACGGCGACGGCCGGTTGATCGCCGCCGATCCCGCGCTGCTGGCGCTCAACGATCAGGCTGGCGGGACGGTCGGGGCAGCGCTGGCGATCCCGCAACTGGCGACCGTCGTGCGGCTGGCCCGACGGCTCGGCATCCTCGTGTCACGATCCGTGACGGTGGCGGATCAGGACGCGGACCTCGAACTGTGGGTGCGGGTGCAGCCGGAGGGCGATGGCGTCCGCATGGCGGTAAGCGGCTGGCGCGGGGTGCGGCCGCGGGCGGTCGCCGAGCGGCCGCTGGCCACGGTGATCGAGGAGGGCGCGTTGTCGTGGGAAACTGACGCCGGGTTGCGCCTGACCTTCGTCGCGATCGATCCAGCGCGGCGCTTGGGCCTCGACGCGCTGGCCTTGCTCGGTCAGCCGCTGACGGCGCTCTTCACGCTGGATGCGACCGAAAGCGGTGCGCTGCCGATCCTGGAAGCGGTTGCGCGGCGACGCCCCTTCGAAGAGCAGCGCGCGCGGCTGCGTAGCGGCGACACGCGCATGCTGCTGACCGCTATGGTCAAGGAGGATGCTGCGGGGGATTTCGCCGGTCTCACGGGGGTCGCGCGGGTTGCCGAGGCGGCGCCGGCAGCGCCGGGGGCCAGCATCTCCACCGATTTCACCGAGGGGCTGGACCGGGCGCTGCGCTCGCCGCTGGCGCGGATCATCGCCCATGCCGATTCGATCCACGCCGAAGCGGAAGGGCCGGTGCAGCGCGACTATGTCGATTACGCTTCGGACATCGCCAATGCCGGTCGTCATCTGCTGGGTCTGGTCGACGATCTCGTCGACCTGCAGGCGGTGGAACAGCCTGATTTCACGCTGGAGACGGAGGCGATCGACCTCGCCGATGTCGCGCGTCGCGCGGCCGGGTTGCTGTCGGTGCGCGCCGCCAATGCCGGGGTGGCGATCGCGCGGCCGTTGCCGGACCTGCGCGTTCCGGCGTCTGGCGACTTCCGCCGGTCGCTGCAGATCATGGTCAATCTGATCGGCAATGCGCTACGCTATTCGCCCGAGGGCGGGGTGGTGAGCGTGACCGTGAGCCGGAGTGGCGAGATGGCGGAAGCGATCGTCGCCGATCAGGGCAAGGGCATCGCCGCGGAGGATCAGGCGCGCATCTTCGAGAAGTTCGAGCGGGTCGATCCGAGCGAGGCGGGGGGCAATGGCCTCGGCCTGTATATCGCGCGCCGCCTGGCGCGGGCGATGGGCGGCGACCTCACGGTGGACAGCACGCTGGGCAAGGGCGCGCGCTTCACCCTGTCGCTGCCGATCTCGGCGACGTCCTGAAACCGGTCTGAACCCGAGAAGCGAGGCGGTGCTATGCCCCTGCTTCTCCCGTCATCTGGCGCCGTACACCTGTCCCAAAGCGGGAAGTGCGGGTTATTTCCGCAAGCGGCGGGCGACCAGGATCAACAACAATCCGGCGACCGCGAGCGCGACGCCGCGATCGGCCCACGGCCGCTGGTCGAGCATGAAGCTCGATTCGGGCCAATGGATGTAGCCCAGGCCCTGGCCGATCCAGAGCATCCCCATCAGCGCCATCAGGACGCCGACGGAGAGCAGGACCGGCCGGGCGCGACGCATCAGCGCTGGTCCACCGGAACGTAGCTACGCTGCGTCGGGCCGGTGTAGAGCTGGCGCGGACGACCGATCTTCTGGTCGGGATCGGTGATCATCTCGTTCCACTGCGCGACCCAGCCCACGGTGCGGGCGAGCGCGAACAGCACGGTGAACATCGACGTCGGGAAGCCGATCGCCGACAGGATCACGCCCGAATAGAAGTCGACGTTCGGGAACAGCTTCTTCTCGATGAAATAGTCGTCGCTGAGCGCCAGTTCCTCGAGACGCAAGGCGGTTTCGAACAGCGGATCGTTGACCTTGAGCGCGTCGAACACCTCGCGCACCGTCTTCTGCATCACCGTCGCGCGCGGATCGTAGTTCTTGTACACGCGATGGCCGAAGCCCATCAGGCGGAACGGATCGTTCTTGTCCTTGGCGCGGGCGATGAACTCGGGGATGCGATCGGGCGTGCCGATCTCGCGCAGCATGTTGAGCGCCGCCTCATTGGCGCCGCCATGCGCCGGACCCCACAGGCAGGCAATACCAGCCGCCATGCAGGCGAACGGATTGGCGCCCGACGAACCGGCGAGACGCACGGTCGAGGTCGAGGCATTCTGCTCGTGATCGGCATGGAGGATGAAAATCCGGTCCATCGCCTTCTCGACCGCCGGGTTCACCTCATAGGGCTCCGCCGGCACGCCGAAGGTCATGCGCAGGAAGTTGCCGGTGTAGCTCAGCGAATTGTCCGGATACAGGAACGGCTGGCCGACGCTGTACTTGTACGCCATCGCGGCGATCGTCGGCATCTTGGCGATCAGGCGGTGGCTGGCGATCGTGCGCTGTACCGGATCGTGGATGTCGGTCGAATCGTGGTAGAAGGCGGACAGCGCGCCGACGACGCCGCACAGGATCGCCATCGGATGCGCATCGCGACGGAAGCCGCGGAAGAAGGTCGCGAGCTGCTCGTGCACCATCGTGTGCCGCGAGATCGTATGCTCGAACTGCGCCAGCTCGCCCTGCTCGGGCAGCTCGCCGTTGAGCAGCAGATAGGCGACTTCCATGAAGCTGGAATTTTCCGCCAGCTCGCCGATCGGATAGCCGCGGTGCAGCAGCACGCCTTCGTCGCCGTCGATATAGGTCAGCTTCGACTGGCACGATGCCGTCGAGGTGAAGCCCGGATCGTAGGTGAAGTCGCCGGTCTGCGCGTAGAACTTCCGGATGTCGACGACATCCGGCCCGACCGTGCCGGACATGACCGGGTAGTCGAAATCCTTACCGTCCACGGATACTTTGGCGGCGTCGGTCATGTCGTGGTCCTTCCTATCAGACTGCCATTCGGTCCGCGATCCGGCCGAGGCTTTCCTCTTTGCCGAGAAGCGCGAGCACATCGAAGATTCCGGGCGACGTCTTACGCCCGGTGAGAGCGGCGCGGAGCGGCTGGGCGACCTGCCCGAGCTTGACGCCCTGGGCCTCGGCGACCTGCCGTACCGCTGCTTCGAGAGCCTCCTGATCCCACTGCTGCACCGCGTCAAGCGCGGCGTGCAGTGCAGCGAGAAGCGCAGGCGCGCCGCCACCGAGCAGGTCCGAAGCTGCCTGATCCAGATCGAGCGGGCGACTGGCGAACAGGAAGCGTGCGCCCTCGCTCAACTCGTTGAGATTGGCGGCACGGGCCTTCAGCACCGGCATCGCGCGGGTGAGCAGGTCGATGTCGTCATAGCCGCCGATCGGCGCGATCAGCGCGGCAAGCCGGGCATCGTCGGCAGCGCGGATATAGTGGCCGTTGAGGTTCTCGAGCTTCTTGATATCGAAGCGTGACGGGCTCTTGCCGACGCCGCTGAGGTCGAACCATTCGGTGGCCTGTGCGCGGCTGATGATCTCGTCATCGCCATGGCCCCAGCCGAGGCGGAGCAGGTAATTGTCGAACGCTTCCGGCAAAATGCCGAGTTCGTCGCGATAAGCCTCGATGCCGACGGCGCCGTGGCGCTTCGACAGCTTGGCACCGTCGGTGCCGTGGATCAGCGGGATATGCGCGTAGATCGGCTCGGGCCAGTCGTTCGCCTTGTAGATCGGCAACTGCCGAAAGGCGTTGTTGAGATGGTCGTCGCCGCGGATCACGTGCGTCACGCCCATGTCATGGTCGTCGACCACCACGGCGAGCATGTACGTCGGCGTCCCGTCGGAGCGCAGGAGGATCAGATCGTCGAGCTCGGCATTCTGGACGGTCACCGACCCCTGGACACGATCCTCGATCGTCGTGGCGCCGTCGCGTGGCGCCTTGAGGCGGACGACGAACGGCTGCCCCTCGGGCGCGGTGGCCGGATCGGCGTCGCGCCACGGCGAGCGGATGCGCAGCGGCTTCTTCGCCGCCTGTGCCGCTTCGCGTTGCGCGGCGATCTCTTCCGCGGTCATGTAGCAGCGATAGGCATGACCGTTCGCCACCATCTGGTGCGCGACCTCGGCATGACGGTCGGCGCGCGCGAACTGGAAGACCGCATCGCCATCCCAGTCGATGCCGAGCCACTTCAGTCCGCCGAGGATCGCGTCGATCGCCGGCTGGGTGGAGCGTGCGCGATCGGTATCCTCGATCCGCAGCAGGAACCTGCCGCCGTGGTGGCGGGCGTAGAGCCAGTTGAACAGCGCGGTACGGGCGCCGCCGAGATGCAGATAGCCGGTCGGCGACGGCGCGAAGCGCGTGACGATGGTCGCAGGATTATCGTTCGTGGCGCTCAACCGCGCTTGCTCCCAGAATTCGAGACGTGACGGCCGGAGCGGCCGCCGCGGGCCCTAGCACGCGGTTCCAGCCCCTTCAAATGCCGCGAGCCCTGGATCGGTTGCGCATTGGTATCGAAGAATGGCTGGACGCCGAGCGTGATCAGCTGGTGCTGTGGCTGCCGGTGGCGTTCGGCGGCGGGATCACCGCCTGGTTCGTGCTCCCCGATCCGCGGGGCTGGATAGCGGTCTTGTGGCTATGCGCGGCGGTGGCGCTCGCCGCGGGTGGGGTGTCTGGTGGCGGGCGCGCGACGCGGGCGGTTGCACTGGGGGCGGTGGCGCTTGCCGGTGGCTTGGCGCTGACCTGGTGGCGGGCGGAGCGCGTTGCCGCGCCGGTGCTGGCGCGGCCGGTCGTCGCGCTGGTCCGCGGACAGGTGGAGCAGGCCGAGCCGCTGGTGGCGCGCGGGCTGGTACGGCTGACGATCCGGACGGGGGCGGGGCTGGGGTTGCCGCCGCGGTTGCGGATCAATCTTGCGGTCGCCGACGTGCCGCGCGGCACAGGCGCCGGTGCCGTGCTACAGCTGCGCGCGCGGCTGATGCCGCCGCCCGATGCCCCGGTGCCGGGCGCCTATGACTTCGCGCGGGTGGCGTGGTTTGCCGGCATCGGGGCGACGGGGCGCGGGTTCGCGCCGGTGGCGGTGATCCACCCGGCGCCGGCAGGCGGTGGCCTTCGCGCACGACTAACGGACCATATCACCGCGCGGCTGGAGGGGAGCCGCGGCGGGATCGCTGCGGCGCTCGCCACCGGGGATGAAGGGGCGATCACCAGCAGCGATTCGGACGCGATGCGCCGCGCCGGGCTTGCGCATCTGTTGTCGGTCAGCGGGCTGCACATCACCGCCGCGGTCGGTGCGACGATGCTGCTGGTGATGCGGCTGCTCGCCTTGTCGCCGTGGCTGGCGATACGGGTGCGCCTGCCGTTGGTCGCGGCGGCGGCGGGCGCGGCGGCCGCAATCGGCTATACCTGGCTCACCGGCAGTCAGGTGCCGACGATCCGCTCGTGCGTCGCGTCGCTGCTCGTGCTTGGCGCGCTGGTGCTCGGGCGCGAGGCGGTGACGCTACGGCTGGTCGCGGCGGGTGCGATGGCGGTGCTGGTCGCCTGGCCGGACGCGTTGACGGGGGCGAGCTTCCAATTGTCGTTCACCGCGATCGCAGCGATCGTCGCGTTGCACGAACACCCCCGCGTCGAGGCGTGGTTCGCGCCGCGCGACGAAGCGCGGATGGCGGGCATGCTGCGGGGGCTGGCGTCGCTGCTGCTCACCGGACTGGTCGTCGAGGCAGCCCTGATGCCGATCGCGGTCTACCATTTCCACAAGGCCGGCCTGTACGGCGCGGCAGCCAACATCGTCGCCATCCCGCTGACGACCTTCGTGGTAATGCCATTGGAGGCGGCGGCGCTGCTGCTCGATGCGTTCGGCTGGGGCGGGCCCGTCTGGTGGGCGACCGACCTGGCGCTGCGGCTGTTGCTCGCCATCGCCCATGGCGTCGCGGCAGCGCCGGGATCGTCGCTCGCATTGCCCTCGATGCCTGCGGCCGCGTTCGCATCGATGGTGGCGGGCGGCCTGTGGCTGGCGCTGTGGCGGACACGCTGGCGACGATTGGGGTTACTGCCGCTGGCCATCGGGGCAGGGTGGGCGTGGCTGACGCCCCCACCCGACATGCTGGTCACGGGGGACGGCCGTCATATGGCGGTCCGGGTCGCCGGCGGGCTGGCCCTGCTGCGCGATCGCGCCGGCGATCATACCCGCGACATGCTGGCCGAAAACGGCGGCGCGGACGCCGCTTTGCTGCTCGCCGAGCAGGCGGGCGCGCGGTGTACGCGCGACGCGTGCGCGGTCGACCTCGAGATACATGGGCGGCGCTGGCGTGTGCTGGCGACACGCAGTTTGTACCGGCTGGATCGGGCTGAACTGGCCGTGGCATGCGCGCGCGCCGATGTCGTGGTCAGTGAGCGACGGCTGCCGCGTGCCTGTCGACCGCGCTGGTTGAAGCTCGACGCGCCGATCCTGCGCCGAACCGGCGGCGTGGCGATCACGTTCGGGACGGGGCGGGTAATCACCGTGAGACGCGACGGGGATGCGCACCCGTGGCGGATGGCGGCACGGGTCAAGCCGCCTTCGCCCCTTAGACGCGGATGATCGCGCTTCGCGGCCGCGGCGGCGAGGGCGTGTATGGCACGGGCGGGCAACGGAAAGACTGATCCCGGGGTGCACCGCCCGGCTGGAGTCGTTCGCACGGTCGCGGTACGGTGCGCCATCATGATCGGAACGCCCATGTCCCTCTTCCGCACTCTTGCGACCGCGTTGGCCGCCCTGTCGCTGGCCGCTCCCGTGGGCGCACAGGATGCGGCCCAGCGGCGGCTGTGGAATGCGCCAAGCGCACCGTTCCGGATCATCGGCAACGTCTATTACGTCGGGACCGCGGGCCTCTCGGCGTTCCTGATCGCCGATCCGGCCGGGCTGGTGCTGATCGACGGTGGCCTGCCGGAGAGCGCGCCGCAGATCGCGGCCAACATCCGTCGGCTCGGCTTCCGCCTGCGTGATGTTCGCTATCTTCTCAACAATCACAGCCATGTCGATCATGCCGGCGGGCTCGCTGCACTCCAGGCCGCAACCGGTGCACCGCTGGTGTCCAGCGCCGGCGATCGAGCCGATCTTGTCGCGGGCCGGACGATCGGGCGCGAGGATCTCGATCGCTTCCCGCCGATCCGCCCCGCCCGCACGATCGGCGAGGGCGGCACGATCCGCGTTGGCCGGACGATCCTGACCGCCCATCTCACCCCCGGCCATACCGATGGCGCAACGAGCTGGACGCTCCGCACGCAGGACAAAGGCAGGCCGATGACAATCCTGTTTCTGTCGAGCCTCAGCGTCGCCGGTCGCCCGCTCGTCCGCGGCACTCCACCGCGCGAAACCAAGGCGGTGGCAGAATTCCGATCGACGTTCCGGCGCCTTGCGACGATGCACGCCGATGTAATGCTAAGCTATCATGCCGAGCAGTTCGATTTGCCGGCCAAAAGGCGCAGCCTTGCGGCGGGCAATCGTCTTGCCTTCGTCGATCCGGGTGAACTGCCGCGCTACGTCGGCGCCGCCCGTCGCGCGTTCGAAGAGGAACTCGCCCGACAGCGCCGTACGCCTCAGTCGTAGCGGCGCAGGATACCCGACAATTTGCCCTGGACGCGAACGTGCGACGGCACGTAGCGCTGCGGCTCATAGGCGCGGTTGGCCGGATCCAGCCGGACCATCGCGCCCTCCCGCCGGAAATATTTCAGCGTTGCCTCGCTGTCGTCGATCAGCGCAACGACGATCTCGCCGTCACGCGCGACTTCGGTGCGGCGGATCAGCGCATAATCGCCGTCGAGAATACCCGCTTCGACCATCGAGTCGCCCGACACTTCGAGCGCATAATGTTCGCCCGAGCCGAGCAGTGCGGCGGGCACTGCAAGCGTCGAGCTGCCTTCGAAGGCCTCGATCGGAACACCCGCGGCGATCCGGCCGTGCAGCGGAATCTCGACGACGTCGTTCGCAGGAGCCGCCGCGGCGCGGACGTTGCTCGCCTTGCTCGGCGCGGGAGCGGGCGCGGCGGGCGCAGGCTTGCGCTCGGACCGTTCCGGCATCCGCAGCACTTCGAGCGCGCGGGCCCGGTTCGGCAGACGGCGGATGAAATGCCGTTCCTCGAGCGCGCTGATCAGGCGGTGGACGCCCGATTTCGATTTCAGATCGAGCGCCTCCTTCATCTCCTCGAACGAGGGGGAGATGCCGGTTTCTTCCAGCCGATCATTGATGAAACAAACGAGCTCGTGCTGCTTGCGCGTGAGCATGGGCGGTCCTTCCCCGTCAGAACAGACGCGGAACTTCTAGGGAACAGGATGGCGCCCGTCAAGCGATGACGAGGATTTCTGCCGAGTCGCCGGCGCGGGCCGGCGGTGCGTCGATCGGACGCACGATCAGACAATGCGACCGCGCCAGTGTCAGCAGCATCGAACTGTCCTGGATCGTCGAGGCATAGGCGCGACCGTTGCGGATCTCGGCGCGGAGATAGTCCGTGCGCGGGCCGTTCGCGGGCAGATCCTCGCCGAGAATGGTGAGCGTCGTGCGGGGCAGCGGCTCGGCGGCGCCGGCGAGATGCGCGACGAGTGGTTTGACGAACAGGATCGCCGTCACGAACGCGGACACCGGATTGCCGGGCAGCCCGAGCAGTAGGGTATCGTCGATCCGACCGGCCATCATCGGCTTGCCGGGCCGCAACGCGATCCGCCAAAAGTCGATCGTGCCGCCTGCCGCGGCGATGGCCGGGCGGACGAGATCATGGTCGCCCACCGAGGCACCGCCCGTCGTGACGAGCAGATCGGCTTCGACGCGGCCGAAGGCGTCGCGTAGCGTGTCGAGATCGTCGGGCAGGATGCCAAGGTCGATCAGATCGATCGGCAGGTCGGCGAGCATCGCGGCGAGCATCGCGCGGTTCGATTCGGGCAGGGCGCCGGCATCGCCGGTGCTGCCCGGTTCGACGAGCTCGTCACCGGTCGCACAGATCGCGACGCGTACGCGGCGGTGGACCGTGATGCTCGCAACCCCGCCGGTTGCCGCGACGGCGATCCGTGCCGGGGTCAGCCGCTCGCCCTGTGCTATCAGCCGGTCGCCGGCGCTGAAGTCGAGGCCGCGACGGCGCGTGTTGCGGCCGTGCGTCGGTGGGCCCTCGCCGGTCAGCCGGATCGACGCGCCATCGGCGGCGACTTCCTCCTGGATGATCACCGTGTCCGTGCCCGCCGGCATCGCTGCGCCGGTGAAGATGCGCACCGTCTCGCCCGGTTGCACTTCGCCGGTGAAGGGGCGACCGGCGGCGCTCTCGCCAATTAATGCCCACGGTCCGGGCAGGTCGGCAAAGCGGATGGCATAGCCGTCCATCGCCGAGAGATCGGTAGCCGGTTGCGTCCGCCGCGCGACGACGTCGGCGGCTGCCCAACGGCCATGCGCCTGGGACAGCGGCACCGTCTCGGCGGCGACGGGTGTGGCAGACGCGAACAGGCGGACCTGCGCCTCGGTGATGGGCAGCAGCGCCACGGCGTCAGGCGCGCCAGTCGCCGGACTTGCCGCCAGCCTTTTCGAGCAGGCGGATGCCCGAAATGGTCATGGCGCGGTCCATCGCCTTGGCCATGTCGTAGATCGTCAGCAGTGCGACGGAGACGGCGGTGAGCGCCTCCATCTCAACGCCGGTCTTGCCGTCGGTCGCGGCGAGCGCGGTGGCGGTGACGCCGGTCTCGTCCAGAACGAGGTCGAGCGTGACGCGGGTGAGCGGCAGGGGGTGGCAGAGCGGGATCAGCTCGGCGGTCTTCTTCGCCGCCATGATGCCGGCAACCCGCGCGACGGCGAGCACGTCGCCCTTCTTCGCCGCACCGTCGCGGATCGCGGCGAGTGCATCGGCCGCGACCGCGATATGGCCCGTCGCGACGGCGTGACGGCTGGTCACGTCCTTGCTGCCGACGTCGACCATATGCGCCGCGCCGTCGGCATCGAGGTGGGTCAGGCCGCTCATCCGACCATCGCGCGCGTCGCGGACTCGACGTCGTCGGCACGCATCAGCGCCTCGCCGATCAGGAAGCAGCGGACGCCATGCTCGGCCATCGCATCGAGGTCGGCGCGTGTTTCCAGGCCGCTTTCGGCGACGAAGGTGCAGCCCGGAGGCGCCTTGTCGACCAGTTCGTACGTGCGGGCGAAATCCACGGAGAAATCGCGCAGATCGCGATTGTTGACGCCGATCAGGCGCGACTTCAGCTTCAGCGCGCGATCGAATTCGTGCGCGTCATGCACCTCGACCAGCACATCCATGCCGCAATCGAGCGCCGATGCCTCGATCTCCGCCATCTGATTGTCGTCGAGCGCGGCGACGATGATGAGGATCGCGTCTGCGCCGATCGAGCGGCTTTCGGTCGCCTGCCAGGGATCGACCATGAAGTCCTTGCGGATCACCGGCAGGTCGCAAGCAGCGCGCGCGGTGATCAGATAGTCGTCCGATCCCTGAAACCATTGTTCGTCGGTCAGCACCGACAGACAGGCTGCACCGCCCGCCTGATAGGCACGGGCATGCGCCGGCGGATCGAAGTCGGCGCGGATCAGCCCCTTCGACGGGCTCGCCTTCTTGATCTCGGCGATGAGGGCATGGCCGGGTTTGGCGTCGAGCGCCGCCCGGAACCCGCGCGGCTTCGTCACCGCGGCGATACGCGCGTCGAGATCGGCGACGCTGGTCGTCGCCTTGCGCGCGGCCACCTCGGCGCGTTTGGTTTCGATGATACGGGAGAGAATGGTCATCGGTAGGCGATCCAGCGGTCGAGCAGCGCGCCCGCACGGCCGTCGTCGAGCGCGGCCGCGGCGGCTTGCGCGCCGGCGGTGAGATGGGAGCTGTGACCGGCGACGACCAGCGCGGCGGCGGCGTTGAGCAGCACCGCGTCGCGATAGGCACCGGTCTCGCCGGCGAGCAGGCGTCGCAAGGCGGCGGCATTGTAGGCGGGGTCGCCACCGCGGATCGCGGCGAGCGGATGCCGCGGCAGGCCGGCGGCTTCCGGCGTGATCGTGCGTGGCAGCGTCGCGCTGCCGACATTCACCGCGATGCTCGGCCCGGCGGTGGAGAGTTCGTCGAGCCCTTCCTCGCCGGAGATCACCGCCGCCCTTGCGGTGCCGAGCTGTTCGAGCGCCTCGGCATAGAGGCCGGCATAATCGGGCCGGGCGATGCCGATCAGCTGGTGCGACACATGCGCCGGATTGGCGAGCGGCCCCATCAGATTGAAGATGGTGCGCTTGCCGATGCGGCGCCGGATCGGCGTGATCCGCGCCATCGCCGGATGATGGTTGGCGGCGAAGAGGAAGGCGATGCCGAGTTCGGCGAGGCTGCCCTCCGCGGTGGCGCCCGCGACATTCATGTCGAGGCCGATCGCCTCCAGCGTGTCGGCGGCGCCTGCCTTGGACGAGGCGGCGCGGTTGCCATGCTTGGCGACCGGCACGCCGCAGGCGGCGACGACCAACGCCACCGCGGTCGAGACGTTGAGCGTGTGATGGCCGTCGCCACCGGTGCCGCAGACGTCGATTGCGCCGGCGGGCGCGGCGATCGGGATGAGGCGGGCACGCAGCGCGCGGGCGGCCTCGGCGATCTCGATGCTGGTCTCGCCGCGATCGGACAGCGCGATCAGGAATGCCGCGATCGCCTCTTCCGAGACGCGCGCGTCGAGGATGTCGGCGAAGGCCTGCGCCGCGCTCTCGCGCGACAAAGGTGTCGCGGGATCGGGCAGGAGCGTGATTACGGTCACGCCGGCGCCTTCACCGTGATGCCGGCGATCCGCAGGAAATTGGCAAGCATCGCATGGCCGTGTTCGGTGGCGATGCTTTCGGGATGGAACTGGACGCCGTGGATCGGCAGCGTCGCGTGGCGGAAGCCCATCACGTTGCCGTCGTCGGCTCGCGCGTTGACGACCAGCGGCGCGGGTACGTCGTTGACGATCAGGCTGTGGTAGCGGGTCGCGGTGAACGGCGAGGGCAGGCCCTCGAACAGGCCGCTGCCGTCGTGCGCCACCGGCGAGGTCTTGCCATGCATCAGCCCGCCACGCTCCACCCGGCCACCGAAATGCTGGCCGATCGCCTGATGGCCGAGGCACACACCGAGCAGCGGCCGGCCGGCATCGGCGGCGGCGGCGACGAGGTCGAGGCTCACGCCCGCCTCGGTCGGCGTGCACGGGCCGGGCGAGATCAGGAAGGCCTCGGCACCCGAGGACAGCGCCTGTCCGGCGGAGATGGCATCGTTGCGCACCACCTCGACCTCGCTGCCCAGCTCCATGAGATAGTGGACGAGGTTCCAGGTGAAGCTGTCGTAATTGTCGACGACCAAGATCATCGCGCCGCCATAGCCGATGCCCGCGCCGGTGCAACGCCTGTTGCGTCCCGGCAATCCTGTAGCAATCTGCCGCGCGCTATAGCCAACGCGTGTCGTGCGCCGGGAGAAACTGCGTCGCCTGCACGTTGAAGACCGCAAAGGAGACGCATGCCATGTTCCGCCCATTCATGATGGCCGCCCTGATCGCCCTGCCGGCGATCGCCGGTGCGCAAAGCGCGCCGGTCGCGGATACGGCAGGGTCGGGCAAGCCGCCGCAGCGCGTCCGTGCCGTGACGCTGGGTGTCGGTCAGAAATGTCCGCAGAGCACCGAGGACGAGATCGTCGTCTGCTCGACGCTCGATCAGCCCTATCGCATTCCCAAGCAGTTCCGCGACAGCGGCCCGATCCCGGCCAAGAACCAGGCATGGGGCAACCGCGCCGCGACGATGGACCAGGTGGGACGCGCCGCCGGCGGCCTGCCGGACACCTGTTCGCCGGTCGGCAGCGGCGGGCAGAGCGGCTGCGCGCTTGCCACCAACCGCCAGTGGGCGGCCGAGCGCCGCGCCAAGCAGGATGCCGACGCCGCGGTTCCCTGATCCCTGAGCAAAGCCCGCCGCGCGCCGGCGCGGTGGCGCTTACTGGCCGAAGCCACTCTCTGCGGCGCGGCTGACCGCGTCGCGGGCGGCAGCGAGGATTGCACCGGCCTTCGCCTCGCACTCGCGCTGTTCGGACGCGGGGTCGCTGTCCGCGACGATGCCGGCGCCGGCCTGGGCGTGGATCATGCCGTCCTTCACCACGGCGGTGCGCAGCACGATACAGCTGTCCATCGAGCCGTCGGGCGAGAAATAGCCGACGCCGCCGGCATAGGCGCCACGCCGCTCCGGCTCCAGCTCGGCGATGATCTCGCAGGCGCGCACCTTGGGCGCGCCGCTGACGGTACCGGCGGGGAAGCCGGCCAGCAGCGCGTCGATCGCATCGGCAGCAGGCGACAGCACGCCAACGACGTTCGAGACGATGTGCATGACATGGCTGTACAATTCGATGCCGTAGCTGGCCGTCACCCGCACCGAACCCGGCGCCGACGAGCGGCCGACATCGTTGCGGCCGAGATCGAGCAGCATCAGATGCTCGGCGCGCTCCTTGGGATCGGCGAGCAGGCTGTCGCGGTTCACCTCATCCTCGGCGGCGGTCTTGCCGCGCGGGCGGGTGCCGGCGATCGGGCGGATCGTCACCTCGCCGTCGCGCACCCGCACGAGGATTTCCGGGCTCGACCCGATCAGCGCGAAGCCGGGCAGATCGAGATGGTAGAGGAAGGGCGAGGGATTGACCCGCCGCAGGCTGCGGTAGAGTTCGAACGGCGGCAGCGTGAACGGCGTGGAGAAGCGCTGCGCCAGCACCACCTGAAAGATGTCACCGGCGGCGATATAGTCCTGCGCGCGCTTGACCATCCGGCCATAATCTTCCGGCGCGATCGCCGGCGTGTAGGCAAGGTCGTCGTCCGCCGCGCGGACCGGGGGCGGCAGCGGCGTGCCGGCGAGGCGGGCGGCGACCGCGTCGAGCCGCTCCTCGGCCGCCGCGACCAGCGCTGCCGGTGATCGTGCGGCATCCGGCCAGACCGGGGCGACGAGATAGAGCGCGTCGGCGAGCCGGTCGAAGACGCAGATCACCGTCGGCCGCACGAACAGCATGTCGGGCAGGCCGAGCGGATCGGCCGCGGGCGCGTCGAGCCGTTCGACCAGCCGGATCGTCTCATAGCCGAAATAGCCGACGAGACAGGCGAGCGCCTTGGGCAATTCGGGGGGCACCTCGCCCTGGCATTCCGCGACCAGCGTGCGCAGCGCTGCCAGCGTCGGTGCGCCCGCGGGCTGGAAGGCGGCGCGGTCGGTCGCCCATTGCCGGTTGATCTCGGCAGCGTCGCCGTGTGCGCGGAAGACGAGGTCTGGCGCGAGGCCGATCAGGCTGTGTCGCCCGCGGGTCGCGCCGCCCTCGACCGACTCGAGCAGATAGTCGCCGCGGCCCGGCTCGATCAGCTTGAGCGCGGCGGCGACCGGCGTCTCGGTGTCGGCGACCTGCCGCCGCCAGACGAACGCCGGGCGACCGGCAGCAAGCGCATCGACCGCAGCCATCGGCGCGCTCACCTTAGTTGCCGCCGCCATTGCCGAGGAGATCGGCGCGGACCCGGGCAAGCGCCGCGGCATCGGTCTTGACGCCGACCGCGTTGCGCACCGCGCGCGCAAACTGCTCGGCATATTCACGGCCGACGAGGCGGGCGATGCTGCCGCGGGCGCCGGCGACTGCCGCGGGGGTGCCGGCGGCATTGCCGGGGACGATCGTGTCGAGCTTGACGATCAGCCAGCCGGCATTGTTCGGCGCCTCGAGCAGCTTGGCATTGCCCTTGGCCATCGAGAACAGCAGCGCGAGCGGCGGCTGGACGTTGCCTTGGGCTGCGGCGAGCTGCGCACGGCTCGCGCTGGCGGTCTGCACCGGCGGCAGCGGGCGGCCCGAGGCGGCCATCGCCTGCGCCAGCGGCGTCCCCTTGTTGACCCTGGCGAGGATATCTGTGGCGAGCTTGCGTGCGGCGGTACGCGCGCGCTCGGCAGTGACGTCGGCGACGACCTGCGCCTTCACCTGCTCCAGCGGGCGCGGCGCGGCATGGACGACCCGGCCGATCGCGACGAGCGCGAAGCCGCCGTCCTGGCCGACCGGCACCAGCTGCGCCGGGTCGCCTTCGCTCATCTGGAAGGCGGCGGAGACGATCGGCGCGATCGCAGGATCGGGCTGTGCCGCCGGCGCATCGGGGTTGGTGCCATTGGCGAGCAGCGGCGGCGTGGTCTGCGCGCTGAGCTTTTGGTCGGCGACGGCCTCGTCGAAGGTCGCGTTCTTGCCGAGCGCCGAGTCGAGCGAATCGTGCACGTCGGCGAGCGCCTGTTGCAGCTTGCGCTTCGAGAGTTCGGCGACGAGTTCGGGCTTCGCCTGGTCCAGCGTCTTGCCGGGAACCTGTTCGACCTTGTCGACGCGCGCGACGACCCAGCCGAGCGGGCCGCGGATCGGACCGACCACGCCGCCACGCGGGGCGGCAAAGGCGGCGTCGGCGATGCCGGCGCTGCTCGCCGCGGCATAAGCGGGCTTGGTGACGCCGGTCTGCACCGCGGGTTCCAGCCCGGCGGCGCGGGCGGCATCGGCGATCGAGGCGCCGCCCTTCACCTTGGCGGCAAGGGCATTGGCGCCGGCCTGATCCGCGACGACGACCTGGCTGATGTCGCGCTTCTCCGCGGCGGCGAAGCGGCTGCGCTGCTGATTGTATGCGGCGGCGACCTCCGCATCGGTCGGGACGGCGCGCGCCTTGACCTGATCGGGCGTGATCACCGCATAGCGGACGACCCGCCGTTCCGGCACGGTGTAGCGCTGGATGTTGCGACGATAGAAGGCCTGCTGCTCGGCATCGGTCGGCGCCGGGCCGCTATCGACCGCCTTGGCCGGGACGAAGGCGACCTGACCCGAGCGCTTTTCGAGCATCAGCGACGCATAGGGCAGCGCCACCTTCATCGGCACCTGGGTCGCCCCCTGCGTCGGCAGCATCAGCTGCTGCGCGATGATGTCGCGGGCGATATCGGCGCGGACCTGCGCATCGGTCAGCTTCTGGTCGGCGAGCAGCTGCTGGTAGCGTGCCGGATCGAACTGGCCATTGGGGCCGCGCAGGCCGGGGATGCTGGCGATCACGCCGTCCACCGAGCGCTTGCTGACCACCATATGCTGGCCATGGCCGAAGGCTTCGAGGGCCAGACCGTTGATCGTCCGGTCGAGCGTGCCCTGCAATCCGCCCTGATCGATCAGCTGCTGCATCGTCGGGGCCGGCTGCTGCTGGCGCGCCGCCTCCTGCGCGGCGGCCTGCAGCTCGGTCTGCACACGGCTGCGCAGCTCGGCGGCGGTGACCTTCTGGCCGTCGACGGTGGCGACCGCGTTGCCCGAGAGGCTGGTGCCGTTGCCGGCCAGCCCGGTGATGTCACCGGCCGCAAAGGCGAGTGCGATCACCCCGAGGATGATGAAGGTGACGACGACGCCGGCCTTGGAATTGATGATCCGGCGGAAGAAGCTGAGCATGAAAAGGCCGATCGTCCCTCGTGAAGTGTGAGGGTCTTTAGGGGCGCAGCGGCTTGCCATCAAGCGCGCGGGCGGGCAGTGTTTGTTGAACATGTAAAACAGGAGGTCGGATGACGCGGCGCAAGCTGGTGGCGGGCAATTGGAAGATGAACGGATCGCGTGCCGCGCTCGCCGAACTCGACGGCATCGCGGCGGCGGCGGCGAAGGCGCCCAACGTCGACGTCATGGTCGCGGTCCCGTTCACGCTGATCACGCCGGCAGCCGAACGGGCTCCGGGCTTGCTGATCGGCGCGGAGGACGTGCACGAGGCCGACAGCGGCGCGCACACCGGCTGCGTCTCCGCGGCGATGGTCGCGGAGGCCGGCGCGCGCTTCACCATCGTCGGCCACAGCGAACGGCGGATGGATCAGGGCGAGACCAGCCACGACGCCTGGGCCAAGGCGGCGGCGGCGCGGCGGCAGGGGCTGCACGTGATCTCCTGCTGCGGCGAGACCGAGGCGGAGCGCGACGCCGATCGCGCCGAGCGGGTGGTGCAGGCACAAATCGAGAAGTCGGTGCCCGACAATGCCGATGGCAGCTGGTTCACGCTGGCCTATGAGCCGCGCTGGGCGATCGGCACCGGGCGCACCCCGACGCTGGAGCAGATCGCGGCGATCCATGCGATCGCGCGGGCGAAGCTGCGGACGCTGATCGGCGATGCGGCGGACACCGTGCGCATCCTCTATGGCGGATCGGTGACCGGCGACAATGCCGCGACGATCCTCGCCTGCGACAATGTCGATGGCGCCCTGGTCGGCGGAGCGAGCCTGACCGCGGCGAAGTTCGTGCCGATCATCGAGGCGGCGGCGGGGCTGTAGGCGCCGCTGCCGCCCGACCGTGCTTCCGGTCAGCGTTGCGAAAGGCGCGTTGCGTCATCATCTCGTGATGGTGATCGCTCCTGCTCCCCTTCGCGAGCGCCTCGGCGCCGCGGTGCTGACCGCGGTGATCGTGGCGGCACTCGGCTATGCGCTGCTGCTCGGGCTCGCGTTTCGCGGCGGCGGCAGCGTGGTGGCGGAGTCGCTCGAGACGTTTACCGTCGCGCCGGAGCCGCCGCCGCCCGAACGGATCGTGCCGCCGCCCAAGAAGGTCAACCGGCCGAGCGGCAAGGCCTCGCCGCCCAACCTCCGGTCGAAGGCGACCGAGGTCACCGCACCGGTGCCGATCGTCCAGATCCCGCCACCGCCAATGCCGGCCATCGTCGCGCCGCTGCCGGATGCCGGCGTGCAGGCGACATCGGGGGCGTCGGACCGTGCCGGGCCGGGAACCGGAGCGGGCGGGATCGGCAATGGCCATGGCGCCGGCGGTGATGGTGACGGCGACGGCAGCGGCATGGAGCGGGTGCCGCGGCTGGTCAGCGGCCGGATCAAGGGTTCTGACATCCCCGAATCGATTCTGGACACGGGGTTCCGCGGCGTCGTCGGGGTGCGCTATCGCGTCGAGACCAACGGCCGCGTCACCGGCTGCACGGTCGCCCGGTCGAGCGGCAACGCGCTGATGGATCAGGTGACCTGTGCCGCGATCGAGAAGCGCTTCCGCTACGACCCCTGGCGCGATGCGGCGGGGCGGCCGGTGCGCTCGACGGTGTTGCGCGACCAGCAATGGGACATCGACCCACCGACGATCGATCGCTGACGCACCTTATTGGGGCGAAAAACCTCGGGCGACCGCCCGCCGTAGGCTCGATCGCACCACAAGGTGATGAAAGGGGGAGATGGCGGCAAGATAGAGCCGCCCAGTGTGATTGTGGCAGTGGACCGCCGTGGTGGCGAGTACCTGATGAGGACCAGAAGTCGGGCGCTCGACCAATATCGAGAGGCGGAAGTCGAGATGGCTGTCGTCCGCCCCGAGGATGATCTCATCGCCCGTCATGGATTGGATCGGGAAGAAGTTGATCCGGTCGTCCTCGGCGATCGATCGCCGGACCTCGTCGGTGGTGTGTACGCCGATGCCGCGTGCCACCCTGTCGCGGATCATCAGCAGCGATCGGAACCACCATGACGGCTGGCCGAGGATCGCCTGTGCGATCTCCCGAACCGATGCGTCATGCCCGGCGGGAAGCGCTGCGGCATAGCAGTCGAGCAGGTCGGCGCGCTCATACCAGTCCGCCATGCCGCTGTGCCGCGGCGGAGCGCGGCGGATCACGGTCACGGTACCCGCTGCCCCGTCGGTGCGGCGCCATAACGTTGCTTCAGCACCGCATAGCAGGCGCGCAGGGCATAGGCGTCGCCGCCTTTCGGACGGCCCGGCTTGGCCGCGGGACGCCAGGCGAAGACGTCCATATGCGCCCAGGCAATGTCCTTCGGTACGAAGCGGCGGAGGAACAGCGCCGCGGTGATCGCGCCGGCAAAGCCGCCGTCGGGGGCGTTGACCAGATCGGCGATGTCTGACTTGAGCATCTCGTCATAGCCGTCCCACAGCGGCAGCCGCCACAGCGGGTCGTCGAGCGCGGTGCCGGCGGCGAGCAGGTCCGCGGCAAGCGATTCGTCGTCGGTGAACAGCGGCGGCAGGTCCGGGCCGAGCGCAACGCGCGCCGCCCCGGTCAGGGTCGCGAAATCGAGGATGAGGTCGGGTTTCGCTTCGCCGGCGCGGGCGAGCGCATCGGCGAGGATCAGCCGGCCCTCCGCATCGGTGTTGGTGTTCTCGACCGTCGGGCCGAGCCGGCTGCGCAGCACGTCGCCGGGGCGGAAGGCGTTGCCCGCGATGGCATTCTCCACCGCCGGGATCAGCAGGTGCAGGCGGACCGGCAGGCGCGCCGCCATGATCAGACCGGCGAGCGCCAGCGCGTGCGCGGCGCCGCCCATGTCCTTCTTCATCAGCCGCATGCCTGCCGACGGCTTGATGTCGAGGCCGCCGGTGTCGAACACCACGCCCTTGCCGACCAGCGCGATGCGCGGATGTGCCGGATCGCCCCATTCGACCTCGATCAGGCGCGGCGCCCGTTCCTTCACCGCGGCCTGGCCGACCGCGTGGATCAGCGGATAGCCGGTGGCGAGCGCGTCGCCGCGGGTGACGGCGATGGTGGCGCCGTAGCGCTGGACGAGCTGTTCGGCAGCGGCTTCCAGCTCGGCGGGGCCGCAGTCGCTGGCACCCGTGTTGACGAGATCGCGCACCCAGCCGGTCGCCCCGGCGAGGCGCAGCGTCTCGTCGATGCCGACGACGTCCTGGGTCAGCAGGATGCGCGCGCCGGCGTCGTCCGACTTGCGGTAGCGATCGAAGCGATACTGACCGAGCAGCCAGCCGAGCGCGGCCGGGCCGATCGCCCCGGCGACGCGATAGGTGCCGGCGGGCAGCGATTCGGCGAGCTTCGCCAGCGTCCACACGTCGGGCGTCGCGGCGATGGCGACCGCCTGCACGTCGTCGTCGGCGTAGATGGCGTGGCCGCCGGGCTTGCCGGTGAAGCGCTGTGCCGCGAGCGCCGCACGGACGCGCTGCGGCTGCGCGGTCAGCCATGGCTCGTAACCGTCGGGCGTGATGAGGGCGATCGCGCGGGCAGGCTGGCCGCGGTCCGGCTGGAGCAACGTGTCGGGCATGTCAGTTCACCGGGCTCACGAGGAACTGCTCGTAGCGCTGCGCGCCATCGGGTTCGGCGAAGGTGCCGACCGAGAGCTTCCGGTCGGGATAGGTCACGGTGTAGCGGCGCTGGACGAAACCGCCGCGCAGCTGCGTCTGCCCCGTCTTCTCGAACGCCGTCGGCTCGCCGAGCGCGGACAGGCTGGTGCGATAGTCGTCGATCACCTGCGGTGTGAAATAATAGGCCGCATTGGCGGTGAGCAGCCGCCGGTCGAGCGTGCCGTTGCGGAGCGAATCGAACATCGCGCGCGCCGCCTTGGTCTTCGCCGCCTCGACCGCATCGGCATCGGCGGGGAGGACGATCTTGGCGAGCCCCTGCGCGATGCTGGTGAAGGCATTGCCGAAGTCGGCATTGGTGAGCACGACGATTGCCGCCTTCTGCTCGGGATAGACGATGTTTTCGGAAAGAAAGCCGACCGCCTCGCCACTATGCTCGACATAGGGCTGGCCGGCGCGCTTGCCGAGGCTGACGCCGAGGCCGTAATTGGTTGTGCTGCCGTCGGCGAGCAGCACCGGCTTCTCCTGCGCTGCCCAATCGTCGGCGGGGAGCAGGCTGCGGTTGAGCCGCGCCACGTCCCATTTGGCGAGGTCGCCGGCGCTCATCGACAATTCGCCCGCGGCGAACAGCCAGCCATCGGCGGGCGGCGGCGCGGGGCGCACCGGTCCCAGCGCATTGCGGTGGTAGCCGGTCGGGAAGCGCCCGCCGATCGCCTTGTCCTGATCGATCGCCTTGATGCCGAGCGGTGTGAAGATGCGCCGTTCGAGCAAGGTCATCAGCGGCTCGCCGGCGGCCTTCTCGGCGATCAGGCCGGCGACGACATAGCCGGTGTTCGAATATTGCCATTGGGTGCCGGGCGTGAAATCGAGCGGCTTCTTCGCCCAGCGATCGACGATCGCCTGCGGCGTGGTCGGCGTCTCCATCGCCTGGAAGCTGTAATCCTGCGGCCAGTAATCCTGCAGTCCGGCGGTGTGGCTCAGCAGCTGGCGGATGGTGATCCTGTCGCCGCCGCTGATCCCCGGCAGCCATTTGGCGACTGTATCGTCCATCGACAGCTTGCCGTCGTCCTCGAGCAGCAGCAGCGCGGCGGCGGTGAACTGCTTGGAGATCGAGGCGATCTGATAGGGTGAATCGGCTCGTGCCGCGTCCTTGTCGGATTGCTTGCCATAGGCCTTGACCAGCACGATCCGCCCGCCGCGGACGATCGCGATCTGTGCCGAGGGCGTGCCGGTGGTGGCGAGCGCGTCGGCGACGACCTTGTCGACGGCGGTCTGTTCGGCGGGAGTGAGCGTCTGGGCGGCGAGGGGGCTGGCGGCGAGTGCCAGCGCGACGGCGAAGGGTCGGAACAGCATCGTGCCTAGCTGCCATATCGGTCGGCCGTCACGATAGTGAAATCGTCACCGTTTGGGCCATTCCCACTTTGGTGCGACCTGCCCGGCCGTGCGGGTTTCGCCCATGTCCTTTTCCAGCGCGATCTCGTGGACCCCGTCGCCCTCGCGCAGCGCATCGACGAGCGGCTGGCTGTGCGAGACGACGATGATCTGGCAGGTCTTCGCGGCAGCGCGGAGCAGGCGGGCGAGTGCGGGGAGCAGCGCGGGGTGGAGATTGGCCTCGGGCTCGTTAAGCACCATCAGCTCGGGCGGCTGCGGCGACAACAACGCCGCGACGAGCAGGATATAGCGCAGCGTGCCGTCAGAGAGTTCGGCGGCACCCAGCGGACGGAGCATCCCGGGCTGTTCCATCGCCAGCGTCGCATGACCGCTGCCCGCTTCGGTCATCGTGATCGTCGAGCCGGGAAAGGCGTCGTCGATCGCATGCGCCAGCGCGGCGCCATCGCCGAACCGCCGGATCGTCGCGATCGCCGCGAGCAGGTCCGCACCGTCGGCCGCCATGACCGGCGTGTAGGTCTTTACCTGCGGACGCCGGGCCGGCGCGTCTTGATCGGTGCGCAACGCGTCATAAAAGCGCCAGTCGCGCATCCGTTCGCGCATCAGCAGCAATTCGAGCCCGTTGACCGGATCGGCGGCATGCGACACCATCGAGTCGAAGCGGCCGACCTCGAGCGGGCTGCGCCGCCATTCGCCGGTGTCGGTCGCGCGGAGGTTGACGATGCGACCCCGCCGTTCGGCGAAGACTGCACTGCGGCGGAGCAGCTCTCCGGTCCACATCGCCTCCACCTTGATCTCCGGATCGCCGACGAATCCATAGTCGGGCGGCGGCGGGCCGAGGTCGATCGCATAGCCGAAATCGGGTCCGGCGAAGCCGAGCCTGAGGCTGACCGGCCCCTTCCGCACCGTGGCCTGAACGGGGACGCGGCCGGCGCGCATATCGCGGCTGATCGTCTCCGGCCCGGCCCAGAGCACCGAGGGCAGGCCACCGTCGCGCGCCAGCGAAGCGATCAGCCGGCCCTGTGCAACCTCTGCGAGCAGGCGGAGCGAGCGATAGAGACTCGACTTGCCCGAACCGTTGGCGCCGGTGACGATGTTGAGCGGCCCGAGCGCCAGCGTCAGGTCGCGGATCGAGCGATAGCCGCTCACCGCCAGCCGCGTCATCATCGCCGATCGCTCCCGCTCCCGTGCCATCCGCATATCCTGCGCGGGCGGTCGTGGCCCGTCCAGCGGGTGGCGCTAAGTCCTTAAACCGGCACGCCGTACAGATCGTGTTCGTCGGCATCCTCGATCGCGACGGGCACGATGTCCCCGACCGACAGATGCGCGGCGTCGCGCAGGAAGACCTGGCCGTCGATCTCCGGGGCGTCGGCCTGGCTGCGGCCGGTGGCGCCTTCCTCACCCACTTCGTCGATGATGACAGGGAGGGTGCGGCCGATCTTGGCGGCGAGCTTGGCGGCGCTGATCGCGGCGGTCTTCGCCATGATCCGCTGGTAGCGCTCTTCCTTGACCTCTTCCGGCACATGATCGGGCAGGTCGTTGGCGGCGGCACCCTCGACCGGCTCGAAACGGAAGGCGCCGACGCGGTCGAGCTGCGCCTCGTCGAGCCAGTCGAGCAGATACTCGAAATCCGCCTCGGTCTCGCCGGGGAAGCCGACGACGAAGGTCGAGCGGATCGCGATATCCGGGCAGATGTCGCGCCACTGGTGGATGCGGCTCAGGACCTTGGCGTCGTTGCCGGGGCGCTTCATCCGCTTGAGCACCGACGGCGCGGCATGCTGGAACGGGATATCGAGATAGGGGAGCACCAGCCCCTCGGCCATCAGCGGGATGACCTGATCGACATGGGGGTAGGGGTAAACGTAATGCAGCCGCACCCACGGCGCGATCTTGCCGAGCTCGCGGGCGAGGTCGGTCATGTGCGGCACGACCTCCTGCCCCTTCCACAGCCGCGGCTCCTTGCGGATGTCGATGCCATAGGCCGACGTATCCTGGCTGATGACGAGCAGTTCGCGGGTGCCGGCGGCGACCAGCTTCTCCGCCTCGCGCAGGATCGCGTCGGGGCGGCGGCTGACGAGATCGCCGCGCAGGCTGGGGATGATGCAGAAGGAGCAGCGGTGGTTGCAGCCCTCCGAGATCTTCAGATAGCTGTAGTGGCGCGGGGTCAGCTTGAGCCCGGCGTCGGGGATCAGGTCGATATAGGGCGAGAGGTTGGCGGGCGCCGCTTCGTGCACCGCCTCGACGACCTGTTCATATTGATGCGCGCCGGTGACCGCGAGCACCTGCGGGAAGCGGGCGCGGATCACCTCGGCCTCCTTGCCCATGCAGCCGGTGACGATGACGCGGCCGTTCTCGGCGATCGCCTCGCCGATCGCCTCCAGGCTTTCTTCCTTGGCGGAGTCGAGGAAGCCGCAGGTGTTCACCAGCACGACATCCGCGCCGGCGTAATCGGCCGACATCTGATAGCCGTCGGCGCGCAGCTGGGTGAGGATGCGTTCGCTGTCGACCAGATTCTTGGGACAGCCGAGCGACACCATGCCGACGCGCGGCGGAGAAGGGAGACGAGTTGCCATGAGAGACGCACACATAGGCGTTTCAGCGCGCCTTTGCCAGATGGTGCCGCAGCCGGCGCCGTTCGTCGCATCGCGGCGGCGGCATCGCTCGACAGCAGCGGGTGCAGGCGCCACAGCGACGGCAGGGAAGTGAGGCGCTGATGCTGGCAATAGGATTGATGTCCGGAACGTCGCTGGACGGGATCGACGCGGCGCTGATCGACACCGATGGCGAGGGACAGGTGCGGCCGCTCGCGTTCCGCGGCGAGGCCTATTCGGATGCGGCGCGGACGCAGCTCGCCGCGGCGACCGCGCTGGCGCTGACCTTCGACCGACCGCGCGCGAGCCCCGATCTGGTCGCGGCGGGCGAGTTGATCGACCGGACGCATGCCTTGGCGGCCCACAAATTGCTGCGCGAGGCCGGCGTCGAGGCGGCCGATGTCGCGGTCATCGGCTATCACGGCCAGACCGTGGCGCATCGCCCCGACCGCGGCTGGACATGGCAGATCGGCGACGGCGCGGTGCTGGCGCGGGCGACCGGCATCGCGGTGGTCAGTGACTTCCGCAGCGCGGACGTCGCCGCGGGCGGGCAGGGCGCGCCGCTGTTGCCGGTCTATCATGCCGCGCTGACCGCTGGACTGGAGAAGCCGGTCGCGGTGCTCAACCTCGGCGGGGTCGGCAACATCACCTTCGTCGGCGCGGACGGCACGCTGGTCGCCTTCGATACCGGGCCGGCCAACGGGCTGATCGACAGCTGGGTCGAGGCGGAGACGGGCGCGCGCTTCGACGCGGGCGGCGCGCTGGCGGCGGCGGGGCAGGTCGACGAGGCGGTGCTGACCGGGATGCTCGACCATCCGTTCTTCGAGCTCGCGCCGCCGAAGAGCCTCGACCGCAACGATTTCACCATCCAGCCGGCGCGCGGGCTGGCGGCGGCGGACGGCGCGGCGACGCTGACCGCCTTCACCGCCGCGAGCGTGAATGAGGCGATCGACCGACTGCCGGCACGGCCGCGGCGGCTGATCGTCGCGGGCGGCGGGCGGCATAACCCGACGCTGCTGCGGATGATCGGCGAACGCACCGGACTGACGCCGGAGCCGAGCGATGCGCTCGGCTGGAACGGCGATGCTATGGAGGCGGAGGGCTTCGCCTATATGGCGGTGCGGACCCTGCGCGGGCTGCCGATCAGCTTTCCGGGGACTACGGGTGTGACGGCACCGTTGGCAGGTGGGGTGGTGAGCCGGCCGTAGCGTACGACGTGGACGAGACGGGCACTTGAACGGAAACGATCGGCTTCCATCGTTTCGATTTGTGGAGCGATGAGGCAGAGCAGCGACGTTGACGCGGATCGACGTTTACGCTTCGGGAAACTCCTGCCCGCCAGAGAGGCCTATCGCATATGGCTGCGGTTATAAAGTTCGATCGGCGTCCTCCTCTATCCGTCACCCCGGACTTGTTCCGGGGTCCACCGGGCCGCAAGAGAACGGTGTCCCATCACGCCCTTCTCCTCGCCGCAGAGTGGACCCCGGCACAGGTCCGGGGTGACGGGGTGGGTTGGGAAGGCGGCGCACCCAAACGAACCTCCATGCGCGATAGCCCTCTTTTGCGGAGGGCGTTTTCTCCGAAGCTTGGCTGTCGATCCGGCCCAGAACATACGCATGTCCGGGGGCGTAGGACAGCGCGCAGCGCCCCGGACTTCAGCGCGCGCGGACGCTGACCGGCGTCGGGCAGCCGTCGACTTCGCGCACCACCGTGTAGATCGGCTTGGCCGTCGGCAAATCGCCGAGCTTGTGGAGGCCGGGCTTGGCCGCGCCCGACACCTGACGGGCACTCGGCCGTTCGCATGTGGCGAGCGGCGGCTTCGGCTTCGTCGGCTGTGCTGCGGCGAGGGTGGGAAGCAGTGCGAGGAGCAAGGCTAAACGACGCATGATCAGTCTCCCTGAGTCGGAGATAGTGTAACATGGCGACCGAAGCCGGCGCTACCGCTTGCGGGTGAGTTCGCGCATCGCATCGTCCAGGCCGGTGAGCGTCAGCGGGTACATGCGGTCGTTCATCAGCTCACGGATCATGCGGATCGACTGGCTGTACGCCCATTGCGGTTCGGGCAGCGGATTGAGCCACACCGCCGCGGGATAGGTGTTGGTCAGCCGCTGCATCCACACCGCGCCGGCCTCCTCGTTGTTATGCTCGACCGAGCCGCCGGGATGGCTGATCTCATAGGGGCTCATCGCCGCGTCGCCGACGAACACCAGCTTGTAGTCATGGCCGAATGTGTGGAGCACGTCCCACATCGGCGTCCGTTCGGCAAAGCGGCGGCGGTTGTCCTTCCACACGCCCTCATAGGGGCAATTGTGGAAGTAGAAGAATTCGAGGTTCTTGAACTCCGCCGTCGCCGCGCTGAACAGCTCCTCGCAGAGCGTCACCCACGGGTCCATCGAGCCACCGACGTCGAGGAACAGCAGCAATTTGACCGCATTGCGCCGCTCGGGCCGCATCCGCACGTCGAGCCAGCCCTGCCGCGCGGTGCCGTCGATCGTGCCGTCGATGTCGAGTTCGTCCGCCGCGCCCTCGCGGGCGAAGCGGCGCAGCCGGCGCAGCGCGACCTTGATGTTGCGGGTGCCGAGTTCGCGGGTCGAATCGAGGTTGCGGAACGCGCGCTGGTCCCAGACCTTGATCGCGCGGCTGTGGCGGCTCTCGCCGCCGATGCGGACGCCTTCGGGATTGTAGCCGCCGTTGCCGAACGGGCTGGTGCCGCCGGTGCCGATCCATTTGCTGCCACCCTGGTGGCGTCCCTCCTGCTCGGCGAGCCGTTGCCGGAGCGTCGCCATGATCTCGTCCCACGAGCCAAGCGACTCGATGCGCGCCATCTCCTCGGGCGTGAGGTATTTTTCGGCGACCGCATTCAGCCAGTCCTCGGGCAGATCGGTCGCCTCGGTGCCGTAGCTGGTGGCGATGCCGCGGAAGACCTTGGCGAAGACCTGATCGAACCGGTCGAGCAGCCCTTCGTCCTTCACATAGGTGGCGCGGGCGAGATAGTAGAAGGCCTCCGGCGTGTGGTCGATCACCTCGGCGTCGAGCGCCTCGAGCAGCACGAGATGCTCCTTGAGGCTGGCCGGGATGCCGGCGGCGCGCACCTCGTCGAGGAAGGTGAGGAACATGGCGGCATCTTAGGGGTGCCGCCGCGCCTGTCTACCGGCCCGCGCCGGGAACGTAGGCGTCGATCAGCGCGCCGACATAATCGGGGTTGCGACTGGTCAGTTGCGGGGACGGGTGGCCGCCGTAGATGAAGCCCTTGACCGGATAGATGCCGCCGCCGAGCCCCTCGGCGTCGCGATACCAGACCTTGACCTCGCTCCAGTCGTTGTCGGGCGAGACGTCGTAGAGCGTGACGTCCTGCTCGGCGTGGCCGCGTTTGCCGTTCTGGCGCGACCAATTGGCATGGGTGAGCATCAGGACGCGGCGCTCGACGACGCGGCTGACCACCGCGACATGGCCGAGCGGCAGCCGGGCGGTCTTGGCGAAGACGATCACCGACCCCTCGCGCGGGCGGTGGCCGCGCTCGTAGCGGCCCTCGGCCTGGTTCCACCAGGTCCAGGCGTCGCCGTAAATCTCGATACCCGAAGCGGCGCGTGCGAACGGTACGCACTGCCCGACATAGTCGAGCAGCCCGGCGGACGCACCGACCGGAGCGGCAAGCATTGCCGCCTGAGCGGCAGCGACCAGCAGGCCGCATCTGAGAAGAAAGCCCCGCATTATCGTCGGATTAGGACAATGTGGATGACTGGTCGATTGGCAGAAATGGTTAACGTGTCACAAAGCCGGCAAAATGTTGCCGGTCGTTGCGGCAGCGTAATGAGGCGGCGCCGTGGTCCGCCCGGTGGGCATTCCAGACTGTCTCTTCATCCCGACCGCTGCGGTCGTCGCCCCTCGGGCCGGCCGTGCGATCCGGGCAGCAAGGGCCCGCGGCCCTGGATCAGCGCTGGCGCTTGGCCATGAAGGCGAGGCGCTCGAACAGCATGATGTCCTGCTCGTTCTTGAGCAGCGCGCCGTGGAGCGGCGGGATCGCCTTGGTCGGATCGCGGTTCTGCAGCACCTCGAGCGGCATGTCCTCGTGGAGCAGCAGCTTGAGCCAGTCGAGCAACTCGCTGGTGCTCGGCTTCTTCTTGAGGCCGGGGACATCGCGCACCTCGTAGAAGATGTCCATCGCGCGGCTGACCAGCATCTTCTGGATGCCGGGGAAGTGCACGTCGACGATCGCCTGCATCGTCTCGCGATCGGGGAACCGGATATAGTGGAAGAAGCAGCGGCGCAGGAAGGCGTCGGGCAGCTCCTTTTCGTTGTTGCTGGTGATGACGACGATCGGCCGTTCGACCGCGCGCACCGTCTCCTTCGTCTCGTAGACGTGGAATTCCATGCGATCGAGTTCCTGCAACAGGTCGTTGGGGAATTCGATGTCGGCCTTGTCGATCTCGTCGATCAGCAGCACCGGCGGGGTGGGCCGGGTGAACGCCTCCCACAATTTGCCGCGGCGGATGTAATTGGCGATGTCGTGGACGCGGGGATCGCCGAGCTGGCCGTCGCGCAACCGGGCGACCGTGTCATATTCGTAGAGCCCCTGCTGCGCCTTGGTCGTCGACTTGACGTTCCATTCGATCAGCTCCGCGCCGGTCGCCTTGGCGATCTCATAGGCGAGCACGGTCTTGCCGGTGCCGGGCTCGCCCTTGACCAGCAACGGGCGGCGTAACGTGACCGCGGCATTGACCGCGACCTTGAGGTCGTCGGTCGCGACATAGCTTTGCGTGCCTTCGAAGCGCTTCATGACCGTTCCCGACGTTGGACTGTCGGTGTGGTTGGCGCATCGCGCCGCGCGGCGCAAGCGACGGCTGGCGCGCGCGCCCGATCAGCCGTTGCGGGCGCTGGCGCGGGCTTCGAGGAGGTCCCACAAGGCGCGGTGCTGCGCGAACAGCTGCTGCGCGCCGAAGCTGACCGCGCGTTCTGTCGCGGGCGTGCTGCCGAGCATGGTGACGCTCGATGCGGTCTCGGCGAGCGAGGGAAAGCCCGCGGGCACCGGCTCGACCCCGAAGCGCTCGGCAGCATGGTCGAGCAGCAAGCGGATCGTCGTCCAGTCCTGCACGAGTGCGGCGACCGCGCCGGTGGCGCAGCCGCGCCGTTCGGAACGGGCGAGCGTTTCGAGCGCATGACGGCTGGCGATCAGCGCCGCCTCGGTTTCGGCCTGGCCGGGGGTCGAGGGGGTGGGGCCGGCGGCGGCGGCAAGCTGCGCGATATAGCTGCGCTCGCCGACGAAGGCGTCCGCCACCGCGGTCAGCCAGTCGCAGGCGTCGGGCTGGACGCAATAGGTCCGCGCCGCGACCGCGAGGCCGGGGGGATCACCATGGACCGAACAGAGGGCATGCACCGCGTCCGACAGGTCGCGCGACGCCGCCGCGGGCGAGATGAGCAACGACAGATGCGGATGCGCGACGCTGCCGTCGGCTTCGCCGAGCTGGGTCACCAGGTCCCAAGCGCTCGATTGCCAACCCTTCTGTGCCGTGTCCAAGATGCTGTCCCGTTGTTCCTGCCGTGCCGCCAAGCCGGTCCGACTTGGTCCCTTGTCTACTCACTAACTATACCGAAGCACGTAAAGACAGGGTTTATATGGCGGTAACCCTGTCTCAATCCATCTTTACGCGGGCGGGCCGTGCCGTAAGAACGCCAACTCGTTGTTTTTGGAGAAGGTGGATGCGGGGATGGATCGTGGCCTTGGCGCTCGCGTCGGTGGGGAGCATGGCAATGACCGCTGAGGCGAACGCGCAGAACGGCGCGACTCGGGCGGCGCCGGCCGCGCAGAGCGGCACGCTGACGCTGGCGCGGGTGTTCGGCAGCCCCGATCTGTCGGGGTCGCAGCCGCGCGGCGTGCGGCTGTCGCCGGACGGGACCCTGCTCACCTTCCTGCGCCCGCGTGCCGACGAGAAGGAGCGCACCGACCTGTGGGCGCGCGACACGCGCACCGGCGCCGAGCGGATGCTCGTGGACAGCAAGACGGTCGGCAGCGGTGCCGAGCTGAGCGAGGCGGAGAAGATGCAGCGCGAGCGCGCGCGGATCAGCGGTGCGAAGGGCATCGTCGCCTATGACTTCTCGCCCGACGGCAAGACGATCCTCGTGCCGCTGGACGGCGACCTGTATCTGGCGACGCTCGACGGCCAGGTGCGACGACTGACCCAGACGCCGGGCGGCGAGCTCAACCCCGTCGTGTCGCCGAAGGGCGGCTATGTCAGCTTCGTGCGCGACCAAAATGTGTTCGCGCAGCCGCTTGCCGGTGGCGCCGCGCGCGCGGTGACGCAGGGCGGCGGCGGCACGATCCACTTCGGCGAGGCGGAGTTCGTCGCGCAGGAGGAAATGCACCGCACCACTGGCTATTGGTGGTCGCCCGACGAACGCTTCATCGCGGTGGAGAAATTCGACGAGGCGCCGGTCCATGTCTTCACCCGCGCGTCGATCGGCGCGGCGGGGACCAAGACCTATGAGCAGCGCTATCCTGCGGCGGGTACGCCCAACGTGCTGGTCGAACTGTATGTGATGCGGCCCGACGGCGCGGGGCAGGTCAAGGTCGATCTTGGCAGCGATCCCGACATCTATCTGGCACGGGTCGACTGGACGCCGGACGGCAAGACCCTGCTGGTGCAGCGGCAGAGCCGCGACCAGAAGACGCTCGACATGCTGCGCGTCGATCCCGAGACGGGTAAGGCGAGCGTGCTGTTCACCGAAAAGGCCGGTGCGAAGAGCTGGCTCAACCTGTCCGACGATTACCAGCCGATGAAGGACGGCAGCCTGATCTGGCGCTCCGAGCGCGACGGCTACGGCCACCTCTATCGCTGGACGCCGGGTGGCAAGTGGGCGCAGCTCACCAAGGGGCCGTGGGTGGTCACCGGGCTGGTCGGCGTCGACGAGCAGAAGGGGCGGCTGTATTTCACCGGGCTCAAGGACGACGTGCTCGAACAGCATCTCTATGCGGTGGACATCGCCAAACCGAACGTCCTCGAGCGGCTGACCGAGCGCGGCTGGACCAACAGCGCGACGATGGACAAGGCGGCGAGCCGCTTCATCGTGTCGCGGTCCAATGCCGCGCAGCCGACGCAGGTCTATATGGCCGACACCAGCGGCAAGCGGATCGCGTGGATCAACGAGAACGCGCTGGTCGCGGGCCATCCCTATTTCCCGTTCCTCGCGCAGCATCAGCCGACCAAGTTTGGAACGATCAAGGCTGCCGACGGCACGACGCTCTATTGGGAAATGATCACCCCGCCGCTCGTCGCCGGGAAGAAGTATCCCGTGTTCTTCGAACATTATGGCGGCCCCGGCACCGGCCAGCAGGTGACGCGCGGCTGGCAGGGGGCGCTGCCGCAATATCTGGTCAGCCAGGGCTGGGTCTATTTCAAGATCGACAATCGCGGCTCGTACAATCGCGGCAAGGCGTTCGAGGACCAGATCTATCACGCGATGGGCACGGTCGAGGTCGAGGATCAGCTCGCCGGGGCCAATTATCTCAAAACGCTGCCGTTCGTCGATGGCGGCAGGATCGCCACCTATGGCTGGTCGTATGGCGGCTACATGTCGCTGAAGATGCTCGAGAAGACCCCTGGCGTCTATGCCGCGGCGGTGTCGGGTGCGCCGGTGACCGACTGGCAGCTCTACGACACGCATTATACCGAACGCTATCTCGGCGATCCCGCCAAGGACCCGCAGAGCTATGCCGGATCGGCGGCGGTTGAGGAGGCATCGAAGATCCGCGATCCGCTGCTGCTGATCCACGGCATGGCCGACGACAACGTCTTCCTCGACAATTCGACCAAGGTCGCGGCGCGGATGCAGGCGACCGCGACGCCGTTCGAGATGATGTTCTACCCCGGCTATACCCACCGCGTCGCAGGACCGGGGGTGAGCCAGCACCTCTGGGGAACGATCCTCGAGTTCCTCGACCGGAACGTGAAGAACAAGAAGTAGGGGCGATCAACCCGAGGGCATGAGGATCGCTCGGTGCTGACCGCGCGACCTCACGTCATCCGCAACGTCATGCCGGACGGGTTCCTGCATCCACCGGTCCGCAGGAGCGCCTGACGTTGCTCTCGTGGAACGGTAGACCCCGGAACACGTCCGGGTGGCGGGGTGCGCGGGAGAGGGTCCGAGGCTCTCAGCGGACACGAGCAAGCCAGGGCTGACATGATTTCGTCGTCTCGCCCCGCTACACGCCGCCGATGCGTTTCCTGACCCTGTTCCATCTCTGGCCGTTCCTCGACACGTTGGTCAGCTATGTCACCGCCTTCGTGCTCGGCACGGTGATCGGCGCGGAGCGGCAGTATCGGCAGCGGACCGCGGGGCTGCGCACCAATGCGCTCGTCGCGATCGGCGCGGCGGCGTTCGTCGATCTCGGCCAGCGGCTCGGCGGCGACGTCGAGTCGATCCGCATCATCGCCTATGTCGTCTCGGGCATCGGTTTCCTCGGCGCCGGCGTGATCATGAAGGAGGGGATGAACGTCCGCGGGCTCAACACCGCGGCGACCCTGTGGTGCTCGGCGGCGGTCGGTGCGATCGCGGGATCGGACATGGTCGCCGAGGCGGTGCTGCTCACCGTCGTCGTGCTCGCCGCCAACACGCTGCTGCGGCCGCTGGTCGACGCGATCAACCGCATCCCGCTCGCCGGCCATTCGGTCGAGGCCACCTATACGGTGACGATCACCGTCGATCCGGCGCGGGCGGGGCCGATGGGCGACATGCTCGTCGCGCATCTCGAATCGGCGCAGCTGCCGGTCGGCGAGCTGACGACCGAGCCGCGCGGCGACGATCGGGTCGAAGTGTCGGCGACGCTGGTCAGTACCAACGTGCCCGACACCGAACTCGACGCGCTGGTCGATCACCTCGCCCGGGTGCACGGGATCGCACACGCCACCTGGCAGCTCAGCACGCACGATTAGCAAAGCCGATGGACGTGGCCACGCAACCGTATTAGGCGGCGCTGCAACGCAGCGGAGGATTTCATGGGTTATCGGGTGGTGGTCGCGGGCGCGACGGGCAATGTCGGGCGCGAGATGGTCAACATCCTCGCCGAACGCGAATTCCCGCTCGACGAGATCGCCGTGCTGGCGTCGAGCCGCAGCCAGGGCGAGCAGATCGAATATGGCGACACCGGCAAGATGCTCAAGGTGCAGAATATCGAGCATTTCGATCCCGCCGGCTGGGACATGGCGCTGTTCGCGATCGGCAGCGAGGCGACCAAGGTCTATGCGCCCAAGTTCGCCGCCGCCGGCTGTACGGTGATCGACAATTCGTCGCTCTACCGCATGGACCCCGACGTGCCGCTGATCGTGCCCGAGGTGAATGCCGCGGCGATCGACGGCTACAAGGCAAAGAACATCATCGCCAATCCGAATTGCTCGACCGCGCAGATGGTGGTGGCGTTGAAGCCGCTGCACGACGCCGCGACGATCACCCGCGTCGTCGTCTCGACCTATCAATCGGTGTCGGGTGCCGGCAAGATCGGCATGGACGAGCTGTTCGAGCAGAGCCGCAACATCTTCGTCGGCGATCCCGCCGAGGCGAAGAAGTTCACCAAGCAGATCGCCTTCAACGTCATCCCGCACATCGACAGCTTCCTGGACGACGGGTCGACCAAGGAAGAGTGGAAGATGGTGGTCGAGACCAAGAAGATCCTCGATTCGAAGATCAAGGTCACCGCCACCTGCGTGCGCGTGCCGGTGTTCGTCGGCCATTCCGAATCGGTCAATATCGCGTTCGAGAACGAACTGTCTGCCGAGGACGCCAAGCGCATCCTGCGCGAGGCGCCGGGCGTCATGCTGATCGATAAGCATGAGGACGGCGGCTATATCACGCCGATCGAGGCGGCGGGCGACGACGCCACCTATGTCAGCCGCGTCCGCGAGGACCCGACGATCGAGAACGGCCTCAACCTGTGGTGCGTCAGCGACAATCTGCGCAAGGGCGCGGCGCTCAATGCGGTGCAGATCGCCGAACTGCTCGGCCGGCGGCACCTCAAGAAGGACGGTTGACCGCGTTGGGCCGGTCGATGCGCAGAGGCGTCTCGACCGGCTAAGGGCCGACGGGCCGGCCCGTCAATGCCCGATATAGCGCCCCGGGCGGTGCCACGCGATCAGGATCAGGCTCATCGCGGCGGCGCTGAGCGCCGACCAGCCGAGCTGCGCGGCGGTGATCACGGGCGCGGAGATCGCGAGGATCACCACGTCGATCGCGATCTGCGACCGGCCGGCGTTCCAGTCGCGGGTGCGTTGCAGCCACAAGGTGAGGACGCCGGTGCCGCCGACGCCGGCCTGATGGCGGGCGAGCGCCAAGATGCCCATGCCGATCACCGTGCCGCCGACGATCGCGGCGAAGGCGGGGTGGATGTCGACCACGCGGATCGACACGCGCGCCAGCGACGAAAAGGCGGCGATGCCGATGTTGACGAGCAGCGACTTCACCGCGAACCGCGCGCCCATCACCTTGTGCGCGAAGGCGAAGAAGGGGATGTTGATCAGCGTGAACAGCACGCCGGCCGGCAGCGGCACCTTGTACGAGATCAGCAGCGCAATGCCGGCGACGCCGCCGGTGACGAGGCCGGCGGCCTTCAGGAAAATGAGCCCGACGACGATCAGGATGCACCCGATCAGCAGGGCATAGGCGTCCTCGGCGACGCTGTGCGGTCGGCCGTGGGAGAAGGCAATGTCGCGGGACTGCATCGGACCTCATGCATGATGGGTCAGGCGCCTCTCCCGGGCGATGCCGCTCTCGGGGGCGGCATCGCGGCTATACAGGCTTGGGGTGCGAACGGAAGGCCCGCGGCGTACCTATCCCAGCCGGCGGTGCTTGCCGCCGTAGCGGTGGCCGACATATTCGCCGATCCGCGCCATCTCGCGCGCCGCACCTTGCGTCGCCTCGACGCAGCAGGGCAGCGGATCGCGTTCGGCCTGCGCCGCGCGCATCGCGACGCGATCGGTCAGTTCCTCGATATCGGCGCGGCTGAGCAGGTTCTTCTCGCGCAACAGGCACAACAGGCTCTGGAGGATCACCAGGCTCTCGTCGCCCGCCGGATGCACGCCGCGGGATTGCAGACCATTGTCCATCATCGCTCTCCTTCTTATGCTTTGAAAGGAGAGTATGCCTCTTTGTGTCGGTTGAAAAGGCCGATTTCGACGATTCGGCCCGATTATCCCGCTGCCGCGGACCGGCTGTCGCGGCGGATCGAGGCTGGACATATCGTCACCGGCGACCCACGGACGCGGACGCACTCCCAACGCAGCAGCAGGACCGACGACTCGTGGCCGACTCGCCCACCGAACCGCATTATTTCGAGAGCTTCGACGGCACCCGCATCGCTTGGCGCGAGCTGGGCGCGGGGCGGCCGGCGGTGCTGATCCACGGTTATTTCTCGACGGCCGAGGTCAACTGGCTGAAATATGGCCACGCCGCCAAGCTGGCGGCGCGCGGCTTCCGGGTGATCATGCCCGACCTGCGCGGCCACGGGCTGAGCGACCGGCCGCACGATGTCGCCGCCTATCCGCCCGACGCGCTGATGCGCGACGGCATGGCGCTGATCGCGCATCTCGGGCTGACCGATTACGATCTTGGCGGCTATTCGCTCGGCGGGCGGACGACGATGCGGATGCTGGTCAACGGTGCGACGCCGCGCCGGGCGGTGGTCGCGGGCATGGGGCTCGACGGCATCGTCAGCACCGGGGGGCGTGGCGACTATTTCCGCAAGGTGCTGACCAACCTCGGCAGCTTCGACCGCGGCAGCAACGAGTGGATGACCGAGGCCTTCCTCAAGACGACCAAGGGCGATCCGGTGGCCTTGCTCAACGTGCTGGAGACGTTCGTCGATACGCCCATCGAAGCGGTCGAGGCGATCCAGGTGCCCGTCGCGGTGATCACCGGCGCCGAGGACGACGACAACGGCTCGGGCGCGGCGCTTGCCGATGCCATTCCGCAGGCGGTGTATCGTGAGATCCCGGGGGGGCATATGAGCGCGGTCGCCAAGCTGGAGCTGGGGCAGGCGATCGCCGATTATCTCGCCGGCTGAGCCATGGCTTGACCCGCAGGGGGTGGCTCGCCCATCGTGACGACAATCATATGATCGTCAGGGGCTTTCCTTCCATGCGTCTCGTTTCCACCGCCGCGCTTGCCGCGGCCCTGTTCGTCATGCCCGCCGCCGCGCAGACCGGCACCAAGCCCGGCGCCAAGCCGACTGCGGCGGAGGCAGACGCCTATGTCGCCGCGGTCGAGAAGGAGGCCGCCGAGCTGTCGGTGCCGGCGCAGCAGACCGCCTGGGTCAACGCCACCTATATCACCGACGATACCGATGCGCTCGCCGCCAGGTCGGGCGCCGAGCTGACCGAGAAGGCGGTGCAATGGGCGAAGGGCGCGGCGCGCTTCAACGGCGTCGGCGGCGTGTCGGGCGATACGCGGCGCAAGCTCGACCTGCTCAAGAACGGCGTCGGCCTGCCCGCGCCGACGACGCCGGGTGCCGCCACCGAGCTGGCGACGCTGACCACGCGCATGTCGTCCAACTACGGCAAGGGCAAGGGCACGCTCGACGGCAAGCCGATCAACGGCTCCGATATCGAGGCGGCGATGGGCACCTCGCGCGATCCCGCCAAGCTCAAGGAGATGTGGGTCAGCTGGAACGACCAGGTCGGCGCGCCGATGCGCAAGGACTATACGCGGATGACCGCGATCTCCAACGCCGGCGCCAAGGAGCTGGGCTTCGCCGATGTCGGCGCGATGTGGCGCTCGGGCTATGACATGACGCCCGAACAGTTCGAGCAGCTGACCGACCAGATCTGGAAGGAGGTCGAGCCGCTCTATCTGTCGCTGCACACCTATGTGCGCTGGAAGCTCAACGAGAAGTACGGCGATGCGGTGCAGGCGAAGACGGGCCCGATCCGCAGCGATCTGCTCGGCAATATGTGGGCGCAGGAATGGGGCAATATCTACGACATCGTTGCGCCAAAGGGGGCCGGCGACGTCGGGTATGACACCGGCGAGCTGCTCAAGGCCAAGGGCTATGATCCGGTCAAGATGGTCCGCCAGGGCGAGGCCTTCTATTCGTCGCTCGGCTTCGCGCCCTTGCCCAAGACGTTCTGGGAGCGGTCGCAGATCGTCAAGCCGGCCGACCGCGAGGTGATCTGCCATGCCTCGGCCTGGGACATCGACAATGCCGACGATATCCGGATCAAGATGTGCACCAAGGTGAACGGCGACGATTTCGTCACCATCCACCACGAACTCGGCCACAATTATTACCAGCGCGCGTACAAGAACCAGCCCTACCTCTACAAGAACGGCGCCAACGACGGGTTCCACGAGGCGATCGGCGACACCGTCGCGCTGTCGATCACGCCCGATTATCTGGTGAAGATCGGCCTGCTCGCGCCGGCACAGGTGCCGAGTGCGGACAAGGACATCGGCCTGCTGCTGCGCCAGGCGATGGACAAGGTCGCGTTCCTGCCGTTCGGGCTGCTGGTCGACAAATGGCGCTGGAACGTCTTCTCGGGCAAGATCGGCAGCGGCGACTATCAGAAGGGCTGGGACGCGCTGCGCCTGCAATATCAGGGGATCACGCCGCCGGTGGTGCGCGACGAGACCAAGTTCGACGCGGGCGCCAAATATCACATCCCGGCGACGGTGCCGTACACGCGCTACTTCCTGGCGCGGGTGCTGCAGTTCCAGTTCTACAAGGCGGCGTGCGATCAGGCCGGCTGGAAAGGGCCGCTGCACCGCTGCTCGTTCTACGGCAACACGGCGGTGGGCACGAAGCTCAACGCGATGCTCGCAATGGGCCAGTCGAAGCCGTGGCCCGATGCGTTGCAGGTGATGACCGGCTCGCGGCAGATGTCCGGCAAGGCGCTGGTCGAATATTTCGCCCCGCTGAAGGCGTGGCTCGACCAGCAGAACAAGGGCAAGCCGACCGGCTGGTGAGCTGCGGGTTGCCCCGTCCAGCCGGGACGGGGCTGTCGCATATCGCTGAGGCGATGAGGCTCGATCGGCTTCCTCGTCCTACCCGTCACCCCGGACTTGTTCCGGGGTCCACCGGGCCGCGAGGAGGACGGTGTCGGATCGAGCCTTTCTCCTCGCCGCAGAGTGGACCCCGGAACAAGTCCGGGGTGACGGGGTGTACTTGGACCACGGCGGACCCATGCACCCGCGCAGGTCGTCCGGGCGGGAAGGAAAAGGCGGCGGGCTCGTTGGAGACCATCCACCTTCCTCTCCCTCCACCTCCCGGTTGCCGCCTCGCCGCCCCTCGTGGCGGGCGTAGCAATCAAGCCTCGTCGGGGATCGCGTTCTGGTCGGCAATGCCCGCTTCGAAGGACTTGGATGCGTCGCTGCCGTCGGGCGCGTGGGCCTTCTTGGCATCCTTGGGCGTGCTGCCGCGCAGGGAGAGGAGCGCCGCCGCGGCGACGGCGCCCACGGTCGCGACACCGGCACCGAGCGCGGCGATCCCCCATTTGTTGGCGCTGTCGGCCTGACGCTTCTTGCCGGCCGGCTTCTTGGCGGCGCTGCTGCGCGGGGTGGCGCGCTTGGTCGAGCGCGGCTTGACCGACTTGGCGGCGGAGGCGACGGCGCTTTCCGCCTTGGTGACCGCCGCCTTGGCGCGCCGCGTGGTCTTGGCAGCGGCGTCGGTCACGGCGGTCTCGACCTTCTCCACCGTCGACGGCTCGGCCGGCTTGGCGCGCGGCGCGCGTGGCGCGCGCGGCTTCGCGGGTGCCTTGGCGGCACTGGCGCGGGTGGTGCTGGTCTTGCGCGGCGCGCGGCGGCGCGGGGTTACCGCGGGCGTCTCGGATTTCGGCGTGTCGTCGGTGTCATCGGCCACGGCAGCAACTCCCTGATTGATTCGGAAACGTAACGCACTGCGCGACGTTGGTTTCCAAACCGTGCCATGCCGCCCTCCGCGATCAGCGGAACGGCGGCTCGTCGAAGGCGCGCAGCTTGCGGCTGTGGAGCTTCGCACCCTCCAGCCGGAGCTGTTCGCAGGTCTCGATGCCGATCCGCATATGCTCGCTGATCGCGCGTTCGTAGAAGCGGTTGGCCTGCCCGGGCAGCTTGAGTTCGCCGTGCAGCGGCTTGTCGGACACGCAGAGCAAGGTGCCGTAGGGGACGCGGAAGCGATAGCCCTGTGCCGCGATCGTCGCCGATTCCATGTCGATGCCGACCGCGCGCGACAGCGAGAAGCGCAGCGCCGAGGCGGAATAGCGCAGCTCCCAGTTGCGGTCGTCGGTGGTGACGATCGTGCCGGTGCGCAGCCGGCGCTTGAGCTCCTCGCCCGACTGGCCGCTGACGATCTCCGACGCGCGGGCGAGCGCCTGTTGCACCTCGGCGATCGCCGGAACGGGGATCTCGGGCGGCAAGACGTCGTCGAGGACATGGTCGTCGCGCAGATAGGCATGGGCGAGGACATAGTCGCCGATCCGCTGCGACGGGCGCAGGCCGCCGCAATGGCCGATCATCAACCATGCCTCGGGCCGCATCACCGCGAGATGGTCGCAGATCGTCTTGGCATTGGACGGGCCGACGCCGATGTTGACCAGGGTGATGCCGGTGCGGTCGTCCGCCATCAGGTGATAGGCGGGCATCTGGTGCCGCCGCCACGCGCTGTCGTTGACCAGTTTGTCGACGTCGCCGGGATTGTCGATGACGATATTGCCGGCGCCCGACAGCGCGGTGAAGCGGCTTTCGGGCCCAAGCTGCGACGCGCCCCAGCGGACGAATTCGTCGACGTAGCGATGGTAGTTGGTGAACAAGACGAAGCGCTGCGTGTGCTCGGACGGCGTGCCCATATAATGGCGCAGGCGCGCGAGGCTGAAGTCGGTGCGCAACGCGTCGAACAGCGCCAGCGGTCGCGTGCCGCCATCCGAAATCCACAGGCCGTCGGCGATCTCGTCGCCGATATGGGCAAGCTCGGTGGCGGGGAAATGGCGCGACAATTCCGTCGCGGAGACGGTGTCGAGGCTCAGCGCATGGCCGGGATCGAGCACATAGGGGAAGGGGATCTCCTGACGGCCGGGGACCGCCTCCACCTCTACGTCGTAATCTTCCAGCAGCAGCGTAAGCTGTTCGGTCAGGTAATCGGCGAACAGCGCCGGCTTGGTGACGCTGATCGTATAGTCACCGGGCGAGACGAGTCGGCCGAACGAGCGCAGCGGCGTCGGCCGGTCGCCGACCGTCGCGTAGCGCAGGCGGATGACGGGATAGGCGAAGGAGCCGTCGACCCGGCTCTCGGGCGAGGGCGGCGTGCCGTCGGTCAGATAGGCGTTGAGCGCGGCCTGCAGGCGCTCGACGGAAGCGCGATAGAGCTGGTCGAGGTCGGCGACGATCCGGGATGCGAGTGTCATTACGGATGGTTACGCGGCGGGGGTGACGGTGGCAAGACAGTGGCGGCGCGTACGCCCTGCCGCGTTCGGGGCAGGGCGACTGCACAGGGCTGTGGTGAGGTTCGATCGGCGTCCCCTTCCGACCCGTCACCCCGGACTCGTTCCGGGGTCCACCAAGCCGCAGGAGAACGGTATCGCCTCGGGCGTTTCTCCTGGCCGCAGGGTGGACCCCGGAACAAGTCCGGGGTGACGGTTAGACCTGAAGAGCGCCCACCTACCTCAATCGCCACGTGCAATCGCCCTCCCCACACGGGGGAGGGCAAAGAGTCACATTTCACCCAGCAAATATTCCGCGCTGCTCACCTTGAACTCGCCGGGGGCCTCGACGTGGAGCTGCTTCACGACGCCATCCTCGATCAGCATCGTGTAGCGCTGGCTGCGCTTGCCCATGCCGAACTTGCTGCCGTCCATGGTCAGGCCGACCGCCTCGGCGAAGTCGCCGTTGCCGTCGGCGAGCATCGTGATCCCCTCGGCATTGGCGGACTTGGCCCAGGCGTTCATGACGAAGGGGTCGTTGACCGAGGTGCAGGCGATTTCGTCGACGCCCTTCGCCGCGAGCTCGGCACGCTTCTCGACGAAGCCGGGCAGGTGCTTGGCGGAGCAGGTCGGCGTGAACGCGCCGGGAACCGCGAACAGCACGACGGTGCGGCCGTCGAACAATGCGTTGGTGGTGATCTGGTCGGGGCCATCGGAGGTGACCTTGGTCAGGGTGGCGGCCGGTATCTTGTCGCCGACGGTGATCGTCATCATGGGTCTCCGAAGCTGGAATGCGCATGGCCGCCGGACGGCGCCACAGCGCGGGAAGTCGGACCCGGCCGCACTGATTTCAAGCATGGCGGAACGCGCGGCACGGCTTATGTTCAGCGATGATGCAGTATCGACCCTTCCTTTCCGGCCAGTTCCTGCTCGCGATGCCGGGCATGAGCGACCCAAGCTTCGACCATGCGGTGATCGCCATGTGCGCGCATGACGCCGACGGCGCGATCGGGATCGGCGTCGGCGCGACGATCGACGGGCTGGGCCTGCACGACCTGCTCGACCAGTTCGAGATCCCGCACGGCGTCGCCCCCGATGCGCCGGTCCATTTCGGCGGCCCGGTCGATCCGCGTCGCGGCTTCGTCGTGCATTCGAGCGACTGGAGCGGGCAGGACACGATCGATGTCGCCGGCCGCTGGTCGCTGTCGAGCACCGTCGACGTCTTGCGCGCCATCGCCGAGGGCAGCGGGCCGACGCGCTATCTGGTCGCGCTCGGCTATGCCGGCTGGGGCGACGGACAGCTGGATGGCGAGCTGTCGCGACCGGGCTGGTTCCACGTCGATGGCGATGACGACCTGCTGTTCGCCACGCCCGCCGAGCGGCGGTGGATGGCGGCGTTCGAGAAAGCGGGGATCGACCCGCGGCTGCTGGTCGCCGACGCCGGCACTGCCTGACCGCCAGCGTGCCGACGACATATAAAGATATCTTTATATTTGATCCGGGGGTTGGGAGTCGCTAAGGATGCGGCATCCATCTTCTTCAGGAGCATGCCACGTGGCTACTGCGCTCGCGCCCAATGCTGGGACCGGCTCGACCAACGATTACGTCATCAAGGACATCGGCCTCGCCGATTTCGGCCGCGCCGAGATTCGCATCGCCGAGACCGAGATGCCCGGCCTGATGGCGCTGCGCGACGAGTTCGGCGCAAGCCAGCCGCTCAAGGGCGCGCGCATCACCGGTTCGCTGCACATGACGATTCAGACCGCGGTGCTGATCGAGACGCTGACCGCCCTCGGCGCCGACGTGCGCTGGGCGACCTGCAACATCTTCTCGACGCAGGACCATGCCGCCGCCGCGATCGCCGCGACCGGCGTGCCGGTGTTCGCGGTGAAGGGCGAGAGCCTGGCCGAATATTGGGATTATGTCGGCGACATCTTCTCGTGGGATCGTGATGTCGAGGGCCAGACCGCCAACATCATCCTCGACGACGGCGGCGACGCGACGATGTTCGCGCTGTGGGGCGCGAAGCTCGAGGCCGGCGCGACGCTGCCCGAGCCCGAGAATGAAGAGGAAGTTGAGTTCCAGCGCGCGCTCAAGGCGTTCATCGCCAAGAAGCCGGGCTATCTGACCGAGACGGTCAAGAACCTGAAGGGCGTGTCGGAAGAGACCACGACCGGCGTGCATCGCCTGTACGAGATCGCGAAGAAGGGCGAGCTGCCGTTCCCGGCGATCAACGTCAACGACAGCGTCACCAAGTCGAAGTTCGACAATCTCTACGGATGCAAGGAATCGCTGGTCGACGCGATCCGTCGCGCCACCGACGTGATGCTCGCCGGCAAGGTCGCCTGCGTCGCCGGCTTCGGTGACGTCGGCAAGGGCTCGGCCCAGTCGCTGCGCAACGGCGGCGCCCGCGTGATGGTCACCGAGATCGATCCGATCTGCGCGCTGCAGGCGGCGATGGAGGGCTTCGAGGTCGTGACGATGGACGAGGCGGTCAAGCGCGCCGACATCTTCGTCACCGCGACCGGCAATGCCGACGTCATCACCGCCGATCACATGAAGGCGATGAAGCCGATGTCGATCGTCTGCAACATCGGCCACTTCGACAGCGAGATCCAGATCGCCGCGCTGTCCAACTACAAGTGGAGCGAAGTGAAGCCGGGCACCGACCTGGTCGAATTCCCCGACGGCAAGCAGATCATCGTCCTCGCCAAGGGCCGCCTGGTCAACCTCGGCTGCGCGACCGGCCACCCGTCGTTCGTGATGAGCGCGAGCTTCACCAACCAGACGCTCGCGCAGATCGAGCTGTGGACCGCGGGCGAGAAGTACAAGAACGAAGTGTACGTCCTGCCGAAGCACCTCGACGAGAAGGTCGCGGCGCTCCACCTCGAGAAGCTCGGCGTGCAGCTGTCGAAGCTGTCCGAGAAGCAGGCGAGCTACATCGGCGTGCCGGTCGAGGGGCCGTTCAAGCCGGATCACTATCGCTACTGATCGTCCGCGATCGTGGTGAGGACAAGGGCGGTGCCGCGAGGCGCCGCCCTTTTTCGTTGCCGTCCTGCCCCGCCGGAGGGGCGCACCGTGTTGGCCCGGTTTTGCGCAACGATCGGGGCGCGCATCAACTATCATTGCCGCTACCGTAGGTTGCGTTCTACACTCGGGCCGTCCACGCCGTGCGGAGGACGTGACGAGGGGTAAGCGTTGATCCAGCTTTCGGTGATGGCGGCGGTCCTGTGTGGCGCGGTGCTGGCGGCACTGGTCGTCGGCGGCGGCTTCGCCCTGTTCGTCGGCTGGCGCCTGCGCGGCGAGGCGGCGTCGGTGATCGCGCGCAGCCGCGAGGCGGAGGTGCTGCGCAGCGTGTCGCCGGCGATGGCGATGCTCGTGCGTGCCGACGGCCGGGTCGAGATGCCGCCGCGGCTGGTCGAATGGCTCGGATTGTCGGTCGCGCCGCGCTTCCTGGCCGAACTGGCTGCCGAGGGCGCGGGCCTGCCCGCCGACGAGGCAGAGGCGCTCGCCGCCGATGTGCAGGCGGCGCAGCGGGCGGGGCGCGGCTTCGTGCGGGCGCTGCATCCGGTCGGCTCGGGACGGGCGATCACGATCCGCGGCAGCCGCGCGCCGGGCGAACTGGGCGCGACCGGCGCCGTCGTCATCTGGACGCTCGACGCCACCGACAGCGAGGCGGAGATCACCCATTTGCGCGACCAGGTCGAGCAATTGTCGATCGCGTTCGAGGCGCTGACCGGGCTGATCGAGGCGGCGCCGCTGCCGATGTGGTACCGCAGCGGCGACATGCGGCTGGCGATGGTCAATACCGCCTATGTCCGCGCGGTCGACGGGGCGGATGCCGGCGACGTGATCGGCCGCCAGCTCGAACTGGTTGAGGGCTCGGGCCGCGGCGGCCCGCGCGCGGGCGCGCATGCCGCCCGCGCCTCGGGCGCGCCGCAGCGGGAGGTTCTGCCGGCGACGATCGGCGGCGAGCGGCGCTCGCTCGAAGTCCATGACGTGCCCCTGCCGACCGGCGGCGTGGCGAGCTATGCGGTCGATATCGAGGATCTCGAACAATCGCGGGCCGGCGCCAAGCGCTTCGCCGATGCGCAGCGCGCGCTGCTCGATCGCCTGTCCGCAGGCGTCGCGCAATTCGGCGCCGACCGCGGCCTCGTCTTCTGCAACCAGCCGTTCCGGCGCATGTTCGCGATGCGCGCCGAATGGCTCGCCGACCGGCCCGAGTTCGATCGCGTGCTCGAACGGATGCGCGAGGCAAGCCGCGTACCCGAGGTGCGCGATTTCCCAAGCTGGAAGGCGGAGCGGCGCGGCTGGTTCGTCCCCGGCGAGGCGGCGAGCGAGGAGAATTGGCATCTGCCCGGCGGCACCCACCTGCGCGTCGTCGCCCAGCCGCTCCCCGATGGCGGGCTGCTGACGATCTTCGAGGACCGGACCGAGGAGGTGCAGCTGGCGAGTGCGCGCGACACGCTGCTGCGGGTGCGCACCGCGACCTTCGACAATCTGTTCGAGGCGTTGGCGGTGTTCGCCGCCGACGGCAAATTGCAGTTGTGGAACAACCGGCTGCGCGCCGCCTGGGGGTTCGAGGAGGAATTCCTCACCGGCCATCCGCGCGTCGACGCCTTTGCGGCGGCGGCGGCGTCGAAGCTGGCGACGCCCAATCGCGCGGCGCTGATCCCCGAACTGGTCCGCTCGGCGACGACCGACCGGCAGCAGCGCGGCGGCCGCGTCGCCTTTGCCGACGGCCGGCATTTCGCCTTCGCCGCCGTGCCGCTGCCCGACGGCAACGCGCTGCTGACCATGCTCGACATCACCGACAGCCGTCGCGCGGAGCAGGCGTTGCGCGACCGCGCCAATGCACTGGAGGCGGCGGACCGGGTCAAGACGCAGTTCGTCGCCAACATGAGCTACGAATTGCGCACGCCGCTCACCTCGATCAGCGGGTTCGCCGAGATGCTGCATGCGGGCTATGCCGGCAAGCTGACGCCCGAGGCGGACGGCTATGTCGAGGCGATCCTGCAGTCGGTGGAGCGGCTCGGGCTGCTGATCGACGACGTGCTCGATCTGACGCAGGGCGGCGACGAAGCCGAGATCGAGCGGGTCGACGTCGATCTCGCCGCGACCGCCCGCGCGGCGGCGGAGACGATCCGGCCGGCGGCGAAGCGGCGCAAGCTCGACTTTGCGGTGGAGCTGGCGCGCTCGACCGGGCGGGTGAGCGGCGATCCCAAGCGGCTGAAGGAAGTTGTCGAGCATCTGTTGCGCCACGCCGTCGCCTCGACCCCGGAGGGCGGGCGGATCCTGCTGCACGCCGACGGCAGCGCCACCACTGCACGGATCGTCGTGTCCGACAACGGCTTCGGCATGGATGCGGAGAGTATCGCGCGCGCCTTCGACCGGTTCGGCGAACCCGGCATGCAGCCGACCGGGGAGCGGGCGCTCGGGCTCGGGCTGCCGCTCGCGCGCCAGTTCGTCGAGGCGCACGGCGGGCGGATCGATCTCGTCTCGCAGCCGGGTGAGGGCACGCTGGTGACGGTGGAGTTGCCGCGGCGATGATCGGCCACGACACGCAGGGGCCGCGCGCATGACCGGCATCCGCCTCGCCGATCCCGGCGCCACCGAAGCCTTCGGCGCGTCGCTCGCGCCGCTGGTCCGCGCCGGCGACGTCATCACGCTGTCCGGCGATCTCGGCATGGGCAAGACCAGCATCGCGCGCGGGTTGCTCGCCGCGCTCGGGCTGGCCGGCGAGGCGCCGAGCCCGAGCTTCGCGATCGTCCAGCCCTATGACCCGCCCGATGTCCTGCTGCCGGTGCTGCATGTCGACCTCTACCGGATCGACGACCCGGAGGACCTCGAGGAGCTCGGCCTTGCCGAGGCGCTCGGCGATACCCTGCTGCTCGTCGAATGGCCCGAGCGCGCGCCGGGCTATTGGCCGCACGCGCTGGCGCTCACGCTGGCACCCGCCCCGGACGGCGGACGTATCTTGACAGCCGACGTGCCGGCGTCTTGGAAGCCGCGATGGCCGATATGACCCCGCCCGCCGGTGCGCCGGCGTTCCTCGCAACGCATGGCTGGACCGGTGAGATTTCCCCCGTTGCCGGCGATGCCTCGTTCCGCCGCTATTTCCGCGTCGCCAGCAACGGGCGCAGCGCGATCCTGATGGACGCGCCGCCGCCGCACGAGGACCCGCGACCCTTCATCCATATCGCGCAATGGCTGGCCGATCACGGCTTCGCCGCGCCGGCGATCCACGCCGCCGACCTGACGCAGGGCCTCGTGCTGCTGGAGGATTTCGGCGACGTCCGGCTGCGCGAGACCGCGGATGCCGGCGAGGCGGCGGCGATGCCGCATTATGCCGCGGCGATCGACCTGCTCGTGGCCTTGCGCGCGCATCCCGCCGGCGACCTGCCGCCCTATGATCGCGCGGTGCTGCATCGCGAGGCGGGGCTGTTCGTCGACTGGTATTGCCCCGCGGTCGGCCTCACCGTCGACGAGCCGGGGTATCGCGCCGCCTGGGATGCGGTGTTCGATCATGCGGTGACGGAGACGCCGGTCACCGTGCTGCGCGACTATCATGCCGAGAATCTGATGCTGGTCGGCGCGGAGCGGCGGCTCGGGCTGCTCGACTTCCAGGACGCGCTCGCCGGCCATCCCGCCTATGACCTCGTCTCGCTGTTGCAGGATGCGCGGCGCGACGTCGATCCGTCGCTGGAGGCGGCGATGCTGGCGCGCTATCGTGCCGCGACGGGTGTGGGGGACGATTTCATGGCGGCCTATCACGTGCTCGGCGCGCAGCGGAACGCCAAGATCATCGGCATCTTCACCCGGCTCTGGAAGCGCGATGGCAAGCCACGCTATGCGGCCTTGTGCCCGCGCGTCTGGAGCTATCTGGAGCGCGACCTGGCGCAGCCGGTGCTCGCGCCGGTGGCGCGCTGGTTCGAGGACAACGTCCCGCCCGAACTGCGCGGCGATCCGGCGGCGCTGAGCGCATGACGCGACAGCGGACCCTGCGCCCCGACCCCGGCGCAACCGTACCGGCAACGGCGATGGTGATGGCGGCGGGCCTCGGCAAGCGGATGCGGCCACTCACCGCGACGCGGCCCAAGCCGCTGGTCGAAGTCGCGGGCAAGCCGCTGATCGACCACGTCTTCGATCGCCTGATCGTCGCCGGGGTTCGCCGGGCGGTGGTCAACGTCCACTATCTCGCCGACACGCTCGAGGCGCATGTCACCAACCGCAACGACGGGCTCGAGGTGGTGATCAGCGACGAGCGCGCGCAATTGATGGAGACCGGCGGCGGGCTGGTGCAGGCGCGCGCGCTGCTCGGCGACGAACCGGTGCTGGTGATCAACAGCGACAATCTGTGGCTCGACGGGCCGGTTGATGCGCTGAAGCTGCTCGCGTCGCGCTGGGACGATGCGGCGATGGACGCGCTGCTGCTGGTCGTGCCCTATGCGCGCGCCAACAATCATCAGGGCCAGGGCGATTTCCGCGTCGGCGCCGATGGCCGGATCATCGCGCGGCGCAAGGCGGGGACGGTCGCGCCCTTCGTCTACACCGGCATCCAGATCCTCCACCCGCGCATCATCCGCGACTGGCCGGACGGGCCGTTCTCCACCAACCTCTTCTGGAATCGCGCGATCGAGGCGGGCCGCGCCTATGCGCAGGTGCATCAGGGCCTCTGGTTCGATGTCGGCACCCCGGCGGCGATCCCAAAGACGGAAGCGCTGATCGCCAATGGCTGAGGCGCGCACGCCGCACCTCTATTCGATCCCGTCGCACAAGGCGTTCGCCGACACGCTGGTCGCCGGATTGATGCGGCGGACCGGGGGCGACGCGATGGCGCTCGCCCGCGGGCTGGTGCTGCTGCCCAACAATCGCGCGGTGCGCGCGGTGACGAGCGCCTTCGTCCGGGCGAGCGGCGGCGGGCTGTTGCTGCCGCGGCTGGTGACGCTGGGCAGTCCCGATCTCGGCGAGGCGGTCGGCGCTGCGCTCGATCCGGCGGATGAGGGCGCGCCGCCGCCGCCCGCGGTGGCGCCGATGCAACGGCGGATGATCCTCGCGCGGCTGGTGTTCGAGGAGCGCGCCCGCGCCGGTGCGGCGATCGACGCGGCGGAGGCGGTGCGGCTGGCCGGCGAGCTCTGCCATACGCTCGACCAGTTGCTGGTCGAGGAGGTGCCGCCGACCGCGCTGCGCGACATCGATCTCGCGCCGGAACTGACCGAACATTGGCAGCGCGCGCTGTCGACCTTCACGATCGTGCTCGAACGCTGGCCGGAGGAGCTGGCGCGGCTCGGGCGGATCGATGCGGCGACGCGGCGGCGGATGCTGCTCGACCGCGTCGCCGAACGCTGGCGGCAGCAGCCGCCGCTGGGCTTCGTCTGCGCGGCGGGCGTGACCGATCCGGCGCCGGCGGTGGCGCGGCTGTTGCGCTGCGTCGCCGAGGCGCCACAGGGCATGACGGTGTTCGCAGGGCTCGACCTCGCGATGCCGCAGGAGGAATGGGACGCGCTCGGCCCGCATCAGCCCGATCCCGTTACCGGCCGCATCCGCCGCTCGCTGGAGACGCATCCGCAATTCCATCTCAAGCTGATGCTGGAGCGGATGAGTGTCGGCCGCGGCGAGGTAACCAATTGGCCCGGCACCGCGGGGCCGGATGCCGGCGCGGTGCGCGGGCGGGCGATCGCCAATGCGCTCGCGCCGGCGGCCTTTACCGGCAAATGGACCGAGCTGAAGGCGGAGGACCGGCGGCTGACCGGCGTCGCGGCGGCCGAGCTGGCGACGCCGGCCGAGGAGGCGCAGACGATCGCGCTCGCGCTGCGCGGCGCGCTGGAGGAAGAGGGGCGAACCGCGGCCCTGGTCACGCCCGACCGTGCGCTGGCGCGGCGGGTGGCGGTGCATCTGCGCCGCTGGGGGATCGAGGCGAACGATTCGGCCGGGCGGCCCTTGTCCATTCTTCCGCCGGGCACGCTGCTGCTCGCGCTCGCCGAGGCGGCGGCGCAACGCTTCGCGCCGATGGCGCTGCTCGCGCTGCTCAAACATCCGCTGGTGCGCAACGTGCCCGGCGACCGCGCCATCCGCGGCGCGTGGCTCGATGGCGTGCGCGGGCTCGACCGGGGCCTGCGCGGGCCGCGGCCGGCGGCGGGGCTCGACGGGATCATGGGGCATCTGCTCGGCAACAAGCGCGATCGCGCGGCGGCTTGGTTCGCCGAGCCGGTCGGGTTGCTCAAGCCGATCGAGCTGGTCTTCGAACAGGGTATGCAGCCGCTGCCGGCGCTGCTCGCGGTGCTGCGCGAGACGGCGCAGGCGTTGTGCGGCGACGATCTCTGGTCGGGGCCGGCGGGGCGGGCGGCGGCCGAGTTCCTCGACGCGCTCGAAGCCGATGCGGCCGCCGGGCCGCCGCGGATCGCGCCCGACGGGCTCGCGCCGCTGCTGCGCGGGTTGCTCGATGAGGTCGCGGTGCGGCCGGGGTCGGGCGTCGGCCATCCGCGTATCGCCATCTACGGCCTGATCGAGGCGCGGTTGCAGACCGCCGACCTGATGGTGCTCGGCGGGCTCAACGAGGGCGTGTGGCCGGGGCGGCCCGCTCCCGATCCGTGGCTGGCCCCACGCATCCGTGCGACGCTTGGGCTGCCCGGACTGGAGCGCGCGGTCGGCGTCGCGGCGCATGAATTCGGCCAGGCGCTCGGCGCGCCGCAGGCGATCGTGACGCGGGCGCGCCGCGATGCCGCCTCGCCGGCGCTGGCGTCGCGATTGTGGCTGCGCTTGCAGGCGATGGCGGGCGAGCGCTTCGTCCGCGCGCATGACCTCGAACGCTGGGCGCATGCGCTCGACGATCCGCGCGAGCATCTGCCCGCCGACCGGCCGGCACCGCTGCCCGACCCGTCGCGCCGCCCCAAGGCGATCTCGGTGACCGAGATCGACCGGCTCAAGGCCGATCCCTACGCCTTCTACGCGCGGCGCGTGCTCGGGCTGATGCCGCTCGACCCGGTCGATGCCGATCCGAGCGCGGCGTGGCGCGGCACCGCGGTGCACGACATCCTCGAACATTGGTGGAAGCTCGACCGCTGCGCCCCCGACGCGCTGCTGCCGCGCGCCACCGCGATGCTCGACGACGAGCGGACGCACCCGATGATGCGCGCGTTGTGGCGGCCGCGGCTGGTCGAGGCGATCGACTGGATCGCCAGGACCGTCGCCGCACAGGATGCCGAGGGCCGCACGGTCGCCTCGGCGGAGGGGCAGGGGCATATCGAGGTGGCGGGGGTGAAGCTCTCCGGCCGCTACGACCGCGTCGATCGCCTGCCCGACGGCAGTCTCGCGATCGTCGATTACAAGACCGGCAAGCCGCCATCGGCCGCCGCGGTCCGTGCCGGCTACAGCCTGCAGCTCGGGCTGCTCGGCGCGATCGCCGAGCGCGGCGGTTTCCCGGACGTTGCGGGGCGCGCGGGCGGCTTCGAATATTGGTCGCTCGGCAAGAAGCGCGACCAGTTCGGCTATATCGAAACTCCGGTCGATGCCGAGGGCAAGCGCGACAAGATCGTCACCACCGATTTCACCACGATCGCGATGAGCAATTTCATCGAGGCGGCGGGCCATTGGCTGACCGGCAGCGCGCCGTTCACCGCCAAGTTGGTGCCGGAATATGCACCCTATGCCGAATATGACCAACTGATGCGCCGGGACGAATGGTATGGCCGGGACTGAACTCGCCACCCTGCCGCGGCTGAAGGGGGCGCAGGCGGCGGCGAGCGATCCGCACGCGCACGTCTGGCTGTCCGCCTCCGCCGGCACCGGCAAGACGCAGGTGCTCGCCGCGCGCGTGTTCCGGCTGCTGCTCAAGGGCACCGAGCCTGCCGCGATCCTGTGCCTGACCTTCACCAAGGCGGGCGCGGCGGAGATGGCGCAGCGGATCAGCAACCGGCTCGCCGCCTGGGTGCGGATGCCGGGGCCGCAGCTCGCCGCCGATCTCGAGGCGCTCGGCGAGCGTGCGACGCCCGAGTTGCAGGCGCGCGCGCGCACGTTGTTCGCCGGGGTGCTCGACGCGCCGGGCGGCGGCCTGCGCATCCAGACGATCCACGGCTTCTGCCAGAGCCTGCTCGCCGCCTTCCCGGTCGAGGCCGGGCTGACCCCCGGCTTCCGCCCGCTCGAGGCGCGCGAGGAGGCGGTGCTGGCCCGCGAGACGCTGGCGACGCTGCTGGTCGAGGCGGAGCGCGACGGCCGCGTCCGTCCGATCGAGACGATCGGCGCGCTGTCGCTGCGCCTCGGCGAGGGCGGGGCGGAGAGCTTCCTGCTCGCCTGCGCGCGCGCGCTGATCGCGCTGGAGGCGCTGCCGAGCGGCATCCAGCCGTGGCTGCGCCGGGCGCTCGACCTGCCGCAGGGCGATATCGGCGAGGCGCTGGCGTCGGGGTGCGACGCGATCGACGTCGACCTCATCGAGCGGCTGGCGGCGGCGAACAAGGCGTGGGGCGCGGCGACGGGCCTCGGCCATGCCGAGACGCTCGACCGCTGGCTCGCCGCGGCGCCCGAGGCACGCGCGGCGACCTTGCAGGAGCTGGCCGGCGTCGTGCTGACCGGCAAGAACGAGCCGCGCAAGGCGTCGAAGAAGCTGGTCGATGCCGACCCCGACTATCCCGAACTCGCCGCCGCGCTCGGTGACCATTGCCTCGACCTGCTGTCGCTGACGCAACGCGCGGCCTATGCCGATCTGCTCGCCGATGCGCTCGACATCGGGCGCGATTATGCGCGCGCCTATGCCGCGGCGAAGCGGCGCAGCGGTGCGGTCGATTTCGACGATCTGATCGGCGTGACGGTGCGCCTGCTCGAACAGCCCGGCGTCGGCGAATGGGTGCGCTACAAGCTCGACCAGGCGACCGAGCATGTGCTGATCGACGAGGCGCAGGATACCAACCTCAACCAATGGCGGATCGTCACCGCGCTGGCCGGCGAGTTCTTCGTCGGCCGCGGCGTCCATGCACCGTCGACGCGGACGCTGTTCACCGTCGGTGACTTCAAACAGGCGATCTTCGGCTTCCAGGGCACCGATCCGATCAACTTCCGCTGGGCGGAGGGCCATTTCGCCACCCGCGCCGCCGAGGTCGAGGGCAAGGAGGATTGGCCCGAATCCGAACGCGGCCTGCCGTTCCAGCGCCTGTCGCTGACCCATTCCTTCCGCTCGACGCGGCCGATCCTCGAATTCGTCGATGCCGCGGTCGCGGCGGCGGGCGAGCCGGGCCTCGGCGCGATCGGCGCGCTGGAGGATCATGCCAGCGAGGTGCCCGGCCCCGGCACGGTCGAGCTATGGCCGCCGGTAATCGCCGGTGGCAGCGACGAGGACGAGGAAGCGTGGATCGACGACGCCGTCCGCGAACAGGCGGTGCGGATCGCGCGCGCGGTGCGCGACTGGATCGATGGCGGCCTGATGCTGGAGAGCAAGGGCCGGCCGCTGCGGCCCGAGGATGTGATGATCCTCGTCAAGCGCCGCGGCGATCTCGCCTCGCTGATCGTCGCGCGCCTCTATGCCGAGGGCGTGCCGGTCGCCGGCGTCGACCGGTTGCGGCTCAACGCGCCGCTGGCCGTGCAGGATCTGCTCGCCGCGGTCCGCTTCGCGCTGCAGCCGGAGGACGACCTGTCGCTGGCGTCGCTGCTGGTGTCACCGCTGATCGGCTGGACGCAGGACGAATTGATGCACGCCGCGCCGCGCGATCACGGCAGCCTGTGGCGGCATCTGACGCTCACCCAGTCCGAGGAGCGGCTGGCGCCGCTGCGCTCGATGCTGCTGCGCGCCGATATCGCCACGCCCTATCAGTTCCTCGAAGAGCTGTTGTCCGGCCCGCTCGACGGACGGCGCAAGCTGCTCCGCCGGCTCGGCGCCGAGGCGCGCGATCCGATCGAGGAATTGCTCAACGCCGCGCTGGCCTTCGAGACGACCTCGACGCCGTCCATGCAGCGCTTCCTCGACTGGTTCGATCGTGGCGACGTCGAGATCGTCCGCGACCCCTCCGCGCCGCTCGACGCGGTGCGGGTGATGACCGCGCACGGCGCCAAGGGGTTGCAGGCGCCGCTGGTGATCCTCGCCGATGCGACGGTCGATCCGACCGCCGCACCGCGCGCGCTGGTGCGCTGGTCGCCCGAGCCCGGCGCGCAGCCGATCCCGATCTTCCGCCCGCGCTCCGCCGAGCGTGGCGGCCCGCTCGACGTGGCGATCGGCGAGGTCGAGCGGCGCGAGCTGGAGGAACATTGGCGGCTGTTCTACGTCGCCGCGACGCGGGCCGAGGAACGGCTGGTGATCGGCGGCGCGCTCGGCCCCCGTGCCAAGGGTGAGCCGCCGGTAGCGAGCTGGTATGCCGCCGCCTCGCGCGCCTTCGATGCGCTCGGCGTCGCAGGGGAGGGGCCGCGCGTCTTCACCGGCCGGATCGCACAGCCGCCGGTCAAGCCGCGCGCCCCCGCCAAGGCGGAGCGGATCGAGGCGGTGGTGCTGCCCGACTGGGCACAGCGGCCCGCGCCGATCGAAAGCCGTCCGTCGCGACCGCTCGCGCCTTCGGCAGTCGGAGAGGATGAGGTCAGCGATCCGCCGCCCGGTCCGGCGATGCGCGCCGCTGCCGAGCGCGGCCGGCTGTTCCACGCGTTGTTCGAGCGTCTGCCCGCGGTCGCGCCCGCAGACCGGGCGGCGAGCGCAGAGCGCTGGCTGGCGACCGCGGGCGGCGTCGCCGATCCGGCGGTGCGCGCCGGGATCGTGACCGGGGTGCTCGCGGTGTTGAACGATGCGCGCTTCGCCGATCTGTTCGGCGGCGACGCGCTGACCGAGGCGCCGATCGCCGCGACGCTCGCCAACGGCCTCGTCGTCTCGGGCACGGTCGACCGGTTGCTGATCGCGCCCGACCATATCCGCGTGGTCGATTTCAAGACCGGACGGCGCGTACCGGACGATGTCGGCGACATCCCGCCCTATCATCTCGACCAGATGGCGGCCTATGCCGCGGCGCTGGCGACGATCTTTCCCGAGCGGCGGATCGAGGCGGCGCTGCTCTACACCGGCGGCCCCCGGCTGTTCGTGCTCGACCCCATATTGCTCGACGCGCACAAGCCGCGCTTTCGGCCGCGGGAGCAAAGCTAGGCCACTGGCGGTTGAGCCGGGGTCCGCGCCATCCTAGATGGGCTGCAAAGGAGATTGAAATGGCTACCAAGGCGATTACCGACGCGAGCTTCGACACCGACGTGCTCAAGGCCGACGGTCCCGTGCTCGTCGACTTCTGGGCGGAATGGTGTGGCCCGTGCAAGATGATCGGGCCGAGCCTTGAAGAGCTTTCGGAAGAGCTCGGCCAGCAGGTGACGATCGCCAAGCTCAACATCGACGAGAATCCCGATGCGCCGGGTCGTTACGGCGTCCGTGGCATCCCGACGATGATCCTGTTCAAGGGCGGCGCACCGGCGGCGACCAAGGTCGGCGCCGAGCCGAAGGGCCGCATCAAGGCGTGGCTCGAAGGCGCGCTGGCGTAAGGCGTGATGGTGAGCCCCTTCCCGTTGCGGGGAGGGACTCACCGCATGTGCTGGCGGCGCTGAGGTTCGAACGGTATCTTCAAGAGGTCCGTCACCCCGGACTCGTTCCGGGGTCCACCGGGCCGCACGAGAGCGATATCGTCTCAACCCCATCCCCTCGCCGCAGAGTGGCCCCCGGAACGAGTCCGGGGTGACGTGGTGGGATTGGCCAACGCCGGGCGTGCATGAACAGCCCTCTGTGATGGCTCTACCACGTCAGGAGTGTCGCACCGACAATTGTCCGTGATGTCCTCCACCCCAACCCCTCCTCTGAAGAGGAGGGGCTTCCCATTTCCGGGAGGGGCTCACCGCATGTGCTGGCGGCGCTGAGGTTCGAACGGTATCCTCAAGAGGTCCGTCACCCCGGACTCGTTCCGGGGTCCACCGGGCCGCACGAGAGCGATATCGTCTCAACCCCATCCCCTCGCCGCAGAGTGGACCCCGGAACAAGTTCGGGGTGACGTGGTGGGATTGGCCGGCCAACGCCGGGCCTGCATGAACAGCCCTCTGTGATAGCTCTGCCACGTCAGGAGTGTCGCACCGACAACGGTCCGTGACATCCTCCACCCTAACCCCTCCTCTGAAGAGGAGGGGCTTCCCCTTTCCGGGAGGGGCTCATCGCATGTGCTGGCGGCGCTGGGGTTCGAACGGTATCCACAAGAGGTCCGTCACCCCGGACTCGTTCCGGGGTCCACCGGGCCGCACGAGAGCGATATCGCCTCAACCCCATCCCCTCGCCGCAGAGTGGACCCCGGAACGAGTCCGGGGTGACGTGGTGGGATTGGCCAACGCCGGGCCTGCATGAACAGCCCTCTGTGATGGCTCTGCCACGTCAGGAGGTCGCACCGACGACCGTCGGTGATGTCCTCCACCCCCAACCCCTCCTCTGAAGAGGAGGGGCTTTCGTTACCCGAACAGCAGCTTCGCCGCCTGCTCCCACAAATCGGGCGAGGCGGCGGCGAGCATCCCGCGGCGCTGATCGCCGACGTGATAATCCCTGCCATCCGGCCACCGCACCACGCCGCCCGCCTCGCGCAGGAACAGCGAGCCCGGCGCATGATCCCAGGGCAGCGTCTTCTGGAACAGCGCGACGTCGTTCGTCCCCAGCGCCAGCCGCGGATATTGCTCCGCCGCGCAGCGCGGCATCGGCGCGACGCTGAACGCCCGCTCCGCACGCGCGTAGAGTGACGCCTTTTCCGCGTCGGTCATGAAATAGGTCGCGAGCACCACCGACGGCCGCTCCCCGTCGCTCGCCCGCGCGGTCACGCGTTCGCCGTTCACATAGGCGCCGCCGCCGAGCACCGCATGACAAAGCCGGTCGTTGACCGGATCGAGGATCCAGCCGGCCTGCGTCTCGCCATCCTCGACCAGCGCGATCATGATGCCGAAGGTGGCGATGCCGCTGGCGTAATTGTTGGTGCCGTCGATCGGGTCGATGATCCACACCCGGCCGCGTTCGATGCCGTCGACCAGCGACGCATCCGCCGCCACCGCTTCCTCGCCGACGACGCGGATGCCGGGATCGAGCGCCGCCAGCCCGGCGGTCAGCGCCGCCTCGCTCTCGCGGTCGGCGACGGTCACCATGTCGTCGGCGGCCTTCTCCTCGATCTCGTCGGCGGCGAGGTTGCGGAAGCGCGGCATGACGATCTCCGCCGCCACCCGTCGCATCAGGGTGACGACGGCGTCGTGGTGCACATGGTGCATGTCAGCTCCTGTAGTCGGCGTTGATCGAGATATAGCCGTGCGTGAGGTCGCAGGTCCAAACCGTCGCCGCGCCATCGCCGAGGCCGAGGTCGACGCCGACCTCGATCTCCTGACCCTTCAGATGCGCGGCGACCGGCGCCTCGTCATAACCCTCGACCGCCAGTCCCTCGCGCGCGACCTGCGTCTCGCCGAAGCGGATCGAGAGTTTGTCACGCTCGGCGGGTTCGCCGGCCTTGCCGACCGCCATGACGACGCGGCCCCAATTGGCGTCCTCGCCGGCGATCGCGGTCTTCACCAGCGGCGAATTGGCGATCGACATGGCGATGCGGTGCGCCGAGGCGTCGCTCTCCGCGCCGGTGACCGCGATCTCGATCAGCTTGGTCGCGCCCTCGCCGTCGCGCACCACCAGCAGCGCGAGCTGCGCGCACAGGTCGGCGAGCGCCGCGGCGAAGGCGTCCGCCCCGTCGCTGTCGGCGGAGTCGAGCGGCGCATTGCCCGCCGCGCCGGTGGCGAAGGCGAGCACCGTGTCGCTGGTCGAGGTGTCGCCGTCGACGGTGATGCACGAAAAGGTATTGCGGTTGGCGGCGTTGAGCGCCGCCTGCAGGAAGCCCGGCGTTACCGCGGCATCGGTGAAGATGAAGCCGAGCATCGTCGCCATGTCGGGCGCGATCATCCCCGAGCCCTTGATGATGCCGACCAGCGTCACCGTGCGGCCGTCGACGATCGCGGTCGTCATCGCCCCCTTGGGATAGGTGTCGGTGGTGCCGATCGTCTCTGCCGCGGCGCGCCAGTCGCAGGGCGTCGCCGTGAAGGCGGCGTCGAGGCCCGCCTCCGCCTTGTCGATCGGCAGCGGCACGCCGATCACCCCGGTCGAGGCGACGAACACGTCCGACGGCTGGCAGCCGAGATGCTGCGCGGTCCGCGCCGCGATCGCCTCGACCGCGGCGCGCCCGCGATGCCCGGTGAAGGCGTTGGAATTGCCCGCATTGACCACCAGCGCACGGGCGGTGCCGAGGGTGAGCGCCTTGCGGCACCATTCCACCTCGGGCGACGGGCATTTGCTCTGCGTGACGACGCCGGCGACGCTGGTCCCTTCGGCAAGCGTGACGAAGGTGAGATCGCAGCGGTCCCACGTCTTGTACTGCGCCCGCGCGACATGCGGCACGACGCCGGCGATCGCGGGCAAGGCGGGGAAGGGGGTGGCGAGCGGGGAGATGGACGAAGACATGCCGCTGCCATAGGCTGCTTCCAAGACGGGGCAAAGACGGATGATCGACGAACCTTCACCGGCACGAATTACCGTCCTTGATCCCGACGCCCGTCCCGGCGGGACGGGCTCGCGCTTTACGGGCGACGGACGCAATCTCAGGGTCGCGGTGCTGGTTGTGCTGGTGGTCGTTCTGGCGGCGAGCGTCGTAGCGGTCGCGTTCGCGGTGAATGCCGGTATCGGCGCGGCGCGGCAGGAGATCGCCGCGCGCCGGGCAGAAGATCAGGCACGTCGCCGGCGGGCGGTCGAAGCGGCAGTGCGTGAGGACCGCGCCCGCGCTGCCCGCCCGCCCGACTCTCCCAATCCGGCGGGCTGGATCACCCCTGACGACTATCCGATGGCCGCGCTGCGCAATAACGAGGAGGGCACCGTCACCATCACCTGGGTCGTCGATGGTGACGGACGCGTCGCTGATTGCAAGACGTTGCGCACGAGCGGCCACGACAGTCTGGACCGCGCCGCCTGCGACGCGATTACGCGCCGCGCGCGCTATCCGGCAGCTCCGTCGGGCAGCCTTCCGCGCGTCTTCACCCGTCGCGTCGCCTGGAAACTTCCCCGTTGATCGCGACGGAAGGGCAGTTTGCCGCGCGACTTACGGTGGACGCGGCGGCAGTGGCCGCTTATGGCTCGACGCGTGAATCTGCTGCTTCTCCTGTCTGCACTGCTGTCCGCCCTGACCGGCGGCACGTCGGCGATGCGCACGCCGGCAGCAGCGCATGCCGTCGCGAGCGCGGCGGCCATGGTGGAAGCGCGCGCGATCCCCGCGCGTGTTGCCAGCCGGCCTCCGCAGGCGTTGCCGTCGCTGGATGTCGTCGCGAGCGGCGTCGTGACTGCCGCGCCAGCGGTGGCCCCCACCGAACCGCTCTACGCGCGCCGCCGGCGCGAATAGCGCCCGTTGCAGCCCGGGCTGCGACCCATATCTTCGTGACAACGACGCTGCGCCGCCCCGCACCCGGGCCGTGCGCGCACCCTTATCCAGGAACCATCCCTATGTTCGGCGGCATCGCTAAATCGCTCTTCGGCTCGTCCAACGACCGCTACGTCAAGTCACTCAACCCGATCGTCCAGAAGATCGCCGGGTTCGAGCCGATGCTCCAGGCGCTCTCCGACGACCAGCTCGCCGCGCAGACCGCCAAGTTCCGCGAGCAGCTCGCCAACGGCGCCAAGCTCGACGACCTGCTGCCCGAGGCGTTCGCCACGGTGCGCGAGGCGGCGGTGCGCGTGCTCGGCATGCGCCATTTCGACGTGCAGATGATCGGCGGCATCGTCCTCCACCGCGGCGAGATCGCCGAGATGCGCACCGGCGAGGGCAAGACGCTCGTCGCGACGCTGGCGACCTATCTCAACGCGCTGCCCGGTGACGGCGTCCACGTCATTACCGTCAACGACTATCTCGCCGCGCGCGACGCCGAATGGATGGGCCAGGTCTATCGCTTCCTCGGCCTGACTGTCGGCACGATCATCCCCAACCTCACCGACGAACAGCGCCGCGCCGCCTACAACAGCGACATCACCTACGGCACCAACAACGAATTCGGCTTCGATTACCTGCGCGACAACATGAAGTACGAGCGCAGTTCGATGGTGCAGCGCGCCTTCAGCATGGCGATCGTCGACGAGGTCGACTCGGTGCTGATCGACGAGGCGCGCACGCCGCTGATCATCTCCGGCCCCACCGACGACAAGTCGGAACTGTACATGAGCGTCGACGCGATCGTGAAGCAGCTCAACGCCGACGATTACGAAAAGGACGAGAAGCAGAAGTCGATCATCCTGACCGAAAGCGGCACCGAGCGGATCGAGCGGATGCTCGAGGCGGCGGGCCTGCTCGAAGGCGCCAACCTCTACGATTTCGAGAACACGCAGGTCGTTCACCACGTCAACCAGTCGCTGCGCGCGAACATGATGTTCAAGGCGGACACCGATTACATCGTCAAGGATGGCAAGGTCATCATCATCGACGAATTCACCGGCCGCATGATGGACGGCCGCCGCTGGTCGGACGGCCTGCACCAGGCGGTCGAGGCGAAGGAGGGCGTGACGATCGAGCCCGAGAACCAGACGATGGCCTCGATCACCTTCCAGAACTATTTCCGCATGTACCCCAAGCTCGCCGGCATGACCGGCACCGCGGCGACCGAGGCGGCGGAATTCTACGACATCTACAAGATGAACGTCGTCACCATCCCGACCAACGTCGGCGTCCGCCGCGTCGACGAGGAGGACGAATTCTACAAGGACACCAACGACAAGTTCCGCGCGATCGCCAAGAAGATCCGCGAACATGCCGCGCTCGGCCAGCCGGTGCTGGTCGGCACCGTCTCGATCGAGAAGTCCGAGCTGCTCAGCGAATTCCTCCAGCAGGAGGGCGTCGCGCACAAGGTGCTCAACGCGCGCTACCACGAGATGGAGGCGCATATCGTCGCCCAGGCCGGCCGCAAGTCGGCGGTGACGATCGCCACCAACATGGCGGGCCGCGGCACCGACATCAAACTCGGCGGCAACCTCGAATTCCGCATGCTCGACGAGCATCCCGACCTGGTCGAGGGCACGCCCGAATATGAGGCGGAGGCGACGCGCATCCGTGCCGAGATCGAGGTCGAGAAGCAGGAGGTGCTCGCCGCCGGCGGGCTGTTCGTGCTCGGCACCGAGCGCCACGAGAGCCGCCGCATCGACAACCAGCTGCGCGGCCGCTCGGGCCGTCAGGGCGATCCCGGCCTGTCGCGCTTCTACCTCAGCCTCGACGACGATCTGCTCCGCATCTTCGGCCCGGACACCTTGTTCGCCAAGATGATGCGCAACAATATCGAGGACGGCGAGGCGATCGGCAGCAAGTGGTTGTCGAAGGCGATCGAGACCGCGCAGAAGAAGGTCGAGGCGCGCAACTACGATATCCGCAAGCAGGTCGTCGAATATGACGACGTGATGAACGACCAGCGCAAGGTGATCTACGAACAGCGCGCCGACATCATGGATGCCGATGCGGTCGGCGACGTCGTGGCCGACATGCGCACCGAGACGGTCAACGTCATCGTCGGCGGTGCCTGCCCGCCGAACAGCTATCCCGAACAATGGGATATCGCGGGCATGAAGGCCAATCTGGCCGAGATCCTGAACCTCGACCTGCCGATCGACGATTGGCTGACCGAAGAGGCGATCGACCCCGAGATCGTCGAGGAGCGGGTGCGCGAGGCGGCCGATGCCGCGATCGCCGCCAAGGCCGCCGAGCTGGAGCCCGAGACGTGGACGCAGGTCGAAAAGTCGATCCTGCTCCAGAACCTCGACCATCACTGGAAGGAGCATCTCGCGACGCTCGACGCCTTGCGTCAGGTCGTTCACCTGCGCGCCTATGCGCAGAAGACGCCGATCAACGAATACAAGCAGGAGGCGTTCTCGCTGTTCCAGCGCATGCTCGATTCAATCCGCGAGGATGTGACCAAGACGATCGCGCACGCGCAGTTCCAAATGCAGGAAGCGCCGCAGCTTCCCGAGCTGCCCGACTTCATCACCACCCATTTCGACCCGTTCACCGGCGAGGACGATTCGAACGATATCGATGCCGGGACGCTGGGCCGGATCACGACGCAGATCCCGCCGTTGCAAATGATGCAGCCCGACGCCGAGGCGATCCTCGGCGACAATCCCGAACATTGGGAGGGTCGCGTCAACCGCAACGCGCCGTGCCCGTGCGGCTCGGGCCGCAAGTACAAGCACTGCCACGGCGCGGTCACCGTCTGAGGTTTCCGCGCCCCCGTCACCCCGGACGTGTTCCGGGGTGACGAACCGGGCCGGATCGACATTCAGGCCAATGCCTCCCCGTAGCGGGCAGCGCGATTGCATATGGCTGGGGTAGTGAGGTTCGATCGCTTTCCTCATCATAGCCGTCACCCCGGACTCGTTCCGGGGTCCACCCAGCCGCAAGAGGATGGTATCAAATCAAGCCCTTCTCCCCGCCGCAGAGTGGACCCCGGAACAAGTCCGGGGTGACGGGGGTGAGGTTTAGGGGGACCGGCTCAAACACACGTTCCGATGTGATAGTCCTGCCCCCCAGAAAGGGAGGAGTTGCCTCCAAAACCCGAATGTCGATCCTTCCTCGGCCGGATCGGTATTCCGGCTAATTCCTCTCCCGCAAGGGCAGGGCTATCGCCTATGGCCCGGTAATGAGGTTCGTGTCGGCGTTCTCCTGGCATCCGTCACCCCGGACTCGTTCCGGGGTCCACCGGGCCACAAGAGAATGGTATCCCCTCAAGCCTTTCCCCTCGCCGCAGAGTGGACCCCGCAAACACGTCCGGAGTGACGGGGTGGGATGAGAAGGCGGCGGACTCAAGCGAACGTCCACACGATAGCCTTGCCGGGGCAGGCGTTATCTCGGAAGCCTGAATGTCGATCCCGCCTAGATGCGGCCACCGATCGACCCTCATCGCCACACCCGATGCGATAACCCGACCGCGGAGGGCGAACCCGATAGCCTCAAACACGAAAAAGGCCGGACCACCGCAGGGTGGCCCGGCCTTTTGCCGTGACGCGAACCGGACGTTACTTCGGCAGCACCACCGTCGGACCGATGCTGTCGACCACCGCGCGGGCGTTGAACGCGCGCAGATTGTCACGCGGGATCGGACCCTTGCGCATCACGATCTCCGCCGTCGCCTCATACCGGTCGATCGTGCGGATATCGAAATCGTTGCCCCACGGGCCGAAGCCGCCGCCGAACCACGGGTCCCAGCTGCGCCAGCCGAAACCGCGGCCGTAATAGCGCCACGACGGGCCCCAATAGCCGCCGAAGCCGCCATAGCCCCAGCCGCCGCCGATCCCCGGCGTGCTATAGGTGCGCGACTGCAGGTCGGTGTCGCGGTTCGCCATGACGAAATAGTCATAGCCGTTCTGCAGCGTCAGCTCTGCGGCGCGGAACAGCAGATAGCGTTCCACCGTGTCGCGCGAGGTGACGCTGTTGCCGGCGAAGCTGACGAGGTAACGATCGGGCTCGATCCGGCGGTCGCTGTAGCCGGTGCGGTTGAAGCCCTGCCCGGTGGCGGGGCGGTAGGTGGTCTCGGTCGCGCAGCCCGCGACCATCAGCGTGGAGGCGGCCAGCGCCGCGACCACGGCCTTACGGCCCAGATGAATCATGACTCCAATACTCCATTCGCTCGCGGATGCGGCGAACCGTGCCGCCTATACATCGTGGGAGTGGAACGAGCGATGAACAACTTGGCTCCCAACGGCAACGCTTCGCCGCGTCACGCGCCGATCAGATGCAGGGCAAGACTGCGATGATGCGGGCTGGTGCGATGTTCGAACAGGTAGATGCCCTGCCACGTGCCGAGCGCCGGCGTGCCGTCGATCACCGGGATCGACAGCTGCACGCCGGTCAAGGCGGTGCGCAGATGCGCGGGCATATCGTCCGGCCCCTCGTCGTCATGCTCATAGTCGCGGCTCTCCGGTGCCAGCCGGCTGAAATAGGCCTCCATGTCGCGGCGGACCGCCGGCGCGGCATTCTCCTGGATCACCAGCGACGCCGAAGTGTGGCGGCAGAAGACGGTGAGCAGCCCGGTCCCGATGCCCTGGGCCGCGACCCAGCGGACGACGTCGCCGGTCACCTCCAGCAGGCCCTGCCGTCGCGTGTCGACGCGCAGGATGGTCGTGGCTTGCCGCATGTTAGCTCCTTTTCCCGGTCCGCGGCATCAACCATCGGCGCGCACTTGCGTTCAGCTACCGGTACGACAGCAAGGACGAGACAGAATGGCCGATCAGGACAATTTCGACGACCGGCCGCAGCGCGACGCGCTGCCGCGGATGATGATGTTCGTCGCGGCGATCGTGGCGATCGCGCTGGCGATCCTCGCCTGGTACGCGCTCGGCAACTGACGGCGCGGCCGCGGCTCGCCGGCGCTCAGGCGAGCTTAGCGATCTCGGACGCGTTCAGCGTGCGGCGGAGGTTCGGCTCGGGCCCTTCCAGCACCAGATAGGCCGACTCGCGCGCCGCCGCATCCAGCCGCAACCAGCGGTCGAGACATTCGCGCACCGACGCCCGCACCGGCTGGTGGATCGAGGCGACGAGCTGGGCGGTGGCAGGGGAGGGCGGCGAATCCACGAGTCAGTCCTGTTCCAGGGTAGCGTTGAGCCCGCCACCCTAGACCTGATTCGCGCCGCGCGCATTAACGCTGACAAGCCCGCCGGGGCGGGGCGGCGTTTATTCCGGTCTGCTCATCTTGCGCCTGTCGGCCAGCGCCATCACGACGGGCACGGCCAGCAACGACAGACCCAGGGCGCCGATCGCCACTTCCAGGAAGATCATCATGCATCGCTCTCCAGCGGGAGCGTGGTCGCTCCTCGTCTAAGCCGATGATGTCGCCACTGGAAATGCTACGCAAGTCCTAAACTTGCGCACGACCGGCGTATCCATGCGCGAATATTGCTCGGGGTGGTGCTCAAGCCATGCTCGGATGAGGCAGGCGCCGCATCGATCTCGATCTCGCCGCGCGATTGTCCTAGGAGCGGGCCGACCTATCCGCCCCCTGTTATGCTTTATCCGAAGGGCCTCGAATGACCGATCGCATCGCCTGCGCCGCGCTCCGCTCCCGCATCACCGACGCCGATACCGCCGCGGCGCTGATCCAGCCCGGCGAGACCGTCGCCGCGAGCGGCTTCACCGGGTCCGGCTATCCGAAGATGGTGCCGCAGGCGCTGGCGCGACGCATGGCGATCGATCATGCGGCGGGGCGGCCGTTCCGGGTCAATCTGTGGACGGGGGCCTCAACCGGCCCGGAACTGGATGGCGCGCTCGCGGCGGTCGACGGCATCGCGCAGCGCCTGCCGTATAGCGGCGATCCCGTCGCGCGCGAGAAGATCAACCGCGGCGAGATCGACTATCTCGACATGCACCTCAGCCAGGTCGCGCCGATGGCGTGGGAAGGCGTGCTGGGCACGCTCGACACCGCGATCCTCGAGGTGACGGGCATTCGCGCCGATGGCGCGTTGATCCCGTCGTCGTCGGTCGGCAACAACAAGACCTGGGCGGACCGGGCGAAGCGCGTGATCCTCGAGGTCAACCGCTGGCAGGACCCGGCGCTGGAGGGGATGCACGATATCTATTACGGCACGCGCCTGCCGCCGGATCGCGTGCCGATCCCGCTGGTGCGGCCCGACGACCGGATCGGTACGCCCTATCTCGCCTGCGATCCCGACAAGATCGTCGCCATCGTCGAGACCGACGCCCCCGACCGCAACCAGCCGTTCGCCGCGCCAGACGATACGGCGCGGGCGATCGCCGGGCATATCATCGAGTTCCTGACGCACGAGGTCTCGCGCGGCCGCCTCCCGGCGTCGCTGCTGCCGATCCAGTCGGGCGTCGGCAATATCGCCAATGCGGTGCTGTCGGGGCTGGTCGATGCGCCGTTCGACCCGATGACCGCTTATACCGAGGTGATCCAGGACGGCATGCTCGACCTGCTCGATGCCGGCAAGCTGCGCATGGCCTCGGCGACCGCCTTCTCGCTCAGCCCGGCCGCGGCGGCGCGGTTGAACGCCGACATGATGCGCTATCGCGACCGCATGATCCTGCGCCCGCAGGAGATCAGCAACCATCCCGAACTGGTCCGCCGGCTCGGCTGTATCGCGATGAACGGGCTGATCGAGGCGGATATCTACGGCAACGTCAATTCGACGCTGGTCATGGGCTCGCGCATCCAAAACGGCATCGGCGGCTCAGGCGATTTTGCACGCAACGCCTACGTCTCCATCTTCATGACCCCCTCGACCGCGAAGGGCGGCAAGATTTCCGCCATCGTGCCGCAGGCGGCGCATGTCGATCATATCATGCAGGACGTGCAGGTGATCGTCACCGAACAGGGGCTGGCCGATCTGCGCGGCCTGTCGCCGCGGCAGCGCGCCGCGCTTGTGGTCGAACGCTGCGCGCATCCCGATTACCGCCCGCTGCTCGCGGATTATGCGGCGCGGGCACGGGGCGGCTCCTATGGTCTGCATGCGCCGTCGCTGCCGGGCGAGGCGCTGTCCTGGCACTAGCGGTTCATCGAAACGGGCACGATGATGCCGGCTTGATAGGATGCAGCCCAGTGCTCAGGAGCGGTGGGCTGCATTCCTTAGCTACAGGCCGGAAATCTATCCCTGGCCGCCTGCGTCACTACCAAACCGGAACCGAAGCCCTAGACCGAAATATCGGCCCTCGTCGCGAACGTCCTGAGCATATTCGTAACCGTAAGTGTCCGTGCTGAAGTTGTTGAACGGCTTCGCCAGCAGGTTGGTCGCATCAACGCTCAGCGTCAGCTGCTTGAGAACATCGTAGCTGAACGAAAAGTCGAGCCGGCTGATCGCCTTGGTGCGTGCTGTCGTCTGCCGGCCAAGGATGTCGGTTCCGTAGGATCGGACGTAAGCGGACCGGCGGTTGTACGAGAGGCGCGTGGTGATGCCGTCCTTCTCGTAGAAGATGGACGCATTGTAGGTCCATTTGGACAGGCCGGTGATGGGCACGAACGGCCCGTAGGTGAACTTGCCGGTGCCGATTTCGAACGTGGGCACGCGATTGCGCCCGTCGAGATAGGTGACGTTCCCCTGAACCCCAAAACCCTTCAACGCGCCTGGCATAAAGTCAAAGAAGGTTTGGAAATTGGCTTCGGCACCCTTGATTTTGCCGTCGCCGGAGTTTTCCGGACGGCTGAGTTCTAGAAAGCCGTATACCGGGTCGTTGATGTAGCGGGTATAATTATTGATGAAGCCGTTCAGGCTGCGATAGGATACCGCGGCGCTGACGAATCCGGTTTTTGAAAAATAATATTCAAGGCTCGCGTCATAATTATGTGACGTGAGCGGGCGCAGGTCCGGATTGCCGCCCGAACCGCTTGCGGTGACCCGGGAGATGGGATCGTTGGGATCCAGCGGCCGGCTTGGGTCGCGGATAACTTGCTGAATATAAACAGCCGGATTGAGCTGGCCGAAGTCCGGCTTTGTCCTGGTGAAGGTATAACCCAGGCGTAATTGCACCTTATTGGTGAACTTGATCCGCATGCTGACATTGGGCAGCAGGTCGATGTAATCCTGACGCAGTACCTGCGGTGTCTTAGTGGTAACGCCGTCGTTGATGATACGTGATGTACCCGAATATGTCCCGTGCGTGATGACGGCCCGAAAGCCAGCCACGCCGTCGATGCCGATCGATCCGACATCCACGCCGTATTTGCCCTGCACATAGGCCGCGTAGGTCTGCTCCTTGCCGCTATAGGCGCTGACCGGGTCGAATGCGACCGTTTCGGGGGCAAACGCAACCTGAGTGTCCTTGAGACTGTTGTTGGTCGGATCAAGCGCGATCAACCGGACCAGCGTCTCGCGCGACAACTGGCGTAGGGCGGCCTGGTTGCCGTCGACACCGGCGAAACTAGGAACCAGATACTGGGTGAACCCCTGCGAATTGCCGCGAAACGGATCCGCGCTAAGGCTGAGGCTGCCAATCGGTAGGCTGGCGAAGGGGATATTCAGCTTCTCGCTGTTAACGTACCGACTCCCTTGAATGTAGTTGGCATCCCGGCTCGTCACGCGATAACCGAACTGCAGCTTGTGGAAGAGCGGCCATGGATCGGTATCGAGCACAAGATCGCCGCGCCATTGCACCCCGCTACCGCTTGTCTTGTAATCGGACTCGTAATAGCCGCGCCAGATATAGTTGTTCGGGTTCGCGATATCGTAACCGGGCAGGCTGAACGCCGCGCCGCCATCCTCCATGAAGTTGACCTTGACCGTCGGGGCGCTGGTCAGGGCGGAATCGAGGCTGTGCGCACGCGTACGATACTGGCTATGACTGTATGCGACATCGGTCGACAGCGTAGCGATCCCGGTGGTCCATTTGCCGCCAAGCGCGATCTGATAGGTGTCGGTGGAAGCGCGAGAGGTCGACCGATAGGCCTGGGGACGCCAGCCGCCGCTCTTGGTCATGCTGCGCACCTGACCAGTGCCATCGACGAGCACGACATCAGACAAGGTCGCGCTTTCGCCGCTCGCGCTCTGCCCGCGCAGGTCGATGTCGAAATTGTCGGTGATGCTCTGTTCGCGATAGCCCTGATAGATGCCGTCGAGAAAAACTTCGACGTCGCTCGACGGCCGCCACTGCAACGAGAGATTGCCCGACGGCCGGTAGCGTTTGCCGCTCGGATTGTAGAGGCCGACGCTATAGGGATAGCGCAGCTTGGTATTGCCCGGGGCGGGCGTGATTACCGATGCTGGATCGGCATCGGTAATCGATGTGCTATTGTACCGAATTGCGTTGTAATACTGGCTCTGGGCATAGGTAGCGTTGACCAGCAGGCCGATTTCACCGATCCCGGTATCCCAGCGATTGGACACGAGGATATTGCCGCTCGGGTCGTATTTCCCGGCTCTGGTCGTTGTACGAGCCGCGCAGCCCCCCGGCGACCTCCAATCCCGTAAAATCGAATGGACGCCGCGTACGAACGTTCACCAGTCCAGCCAGCCCCGGCTCGATCAGATCGGCGGTTCCCGATTTGTAGATTTCGATCCCTGCGAGCGCCTGTGAGGGGAAGTCCTGCAATTGGGCACGACGCTGCTCAGCCGTGAAGAATTCCCGACCGTTATAGGACGTCGCAACATCCGGCAGACCACGGATCAGGATACTGCTAACCTCGTCATTTGAACGATTGACCTGGACGCCGGCAATCCGGGCGAGCGTTTCAGCGGCTGTATCATCCGGCAATTTGCCAATATCCTGCGCCACGACAGCATCGACAATTGCGTCCGAGTCACGCTTGATGGCGGCCGCGTCGGAGAGGCTGCGTCGTACCCCCGTGACAATGATATCTTCGTCAAGGCTCGGCGTACGGACTTGCCCATTAGCGTCTTCATCTGTCGGAGCGGACGTGGACTGTCCTAACGCTGGAACCGACATCAGCGCGGCCGGAGCGGCCGAGAGAAGCAGGACGAGCCGGCTGAGATCCGACGTCCTCCTTGCCTTGCAACTCGCCTTAGATCCACGGTTACGTGAAGGCGTGCACCAAATCCCCATATTCCGTCCCCTTCTGTTCTCGCGTCTCTAATCGGACACAATCTTGTTATCGTATGTCGTATACGATGCAAATGTTAATTGTAAGAGTGATGGGAGGATGTGAAATTGCCATGCCGCTTGCACCGCGTGCATCGCTCGCGTCTGTTCGGATGTCGCGAGTGACGCAGGTTTGCCCACGCGGTTTCGACTTGGCATGGCCCCGAGACCGGAACGCAGGCCGATCTGCCACGGGTGCTGCGGCATACGAAGGACCGGAACCCGCAGGCTAGTCTCGAAGGCCCCCGCGCTCTGCTGCCGGCACGGCAACAACGCCGCCATCGCGCGGGAACACCCAGCAATAGTTCGTCACCCGACGAAACCAGCCGCATCGCCGCTCGTTGGCCCCATCGAAGGAGAACCGTCATAGCGGCTCCGTGAAGGGACCCGATGATCTGCTCGCCGCTGACCGCATGTTGAAACCGATCGCCATCGCCGTGCCCGCGCTCAGCCTGGGCGGCTGCGCGCCGGCGCTGCTCGACCCTGCGGGGCCGGTCGCCGCGGGCGAGAAGACGCTGCTCATCAACTCGCTCGCGGTGATGCTCGGCATCGTCATCCCCGTGATCGTGGCGACGATCGTCTTCGCCTGGTGGTTCCGCGCCGGCAACGGCCGCGCCAAGCACCGGCCGGAGTTCGCTTACTCCGGCAAGCTCGAGCTGCTCGTCTGGTCGGTGCCGTTGCTCGTCATCATCTTCCTCGGCGGCATGGGCTGGATCGCCAGCCATGATCTCGATCCGCGCCGCCCGCTCGTCTCGCGGCAGAAGCCGGTCACGATCCAGGTCGTCGCGCTCGATTGGAAATGGCTGTTCGTCTATCCCGATCAGGGGATCGCCACGGTCAATCGCGTCGTCGTGCCCGCCGGTACCCCGATCGATTTCCGCATCACCTCCGCCACGGTCATGAACAGCTTCTTCGTGCCGCGGCTCGGCAGCCAGATCTATGCGATGGCGGGCATGGAGGCGAAGCTCAACCTGATGGCCGACAAGCCGGGACGCTTCCGGGGCCTGTCCGCGCATTACAGCGGCGAGGGCTTTTCGGACATGGACTTCACCGTCGATGCGGTGCCGCCGCAGCAGTTCGCCGCCTGGGCGGCGCGTACCAGGGGGCAAGGGCCGGCGCTCACCGCCGACAGCTATCACGCGCTGGCCCGCCAGCGCGGCAACCTGAAGCCGTTCGCCTACGGCAGCGTACCGCCCGGCTTCTTCGCCGCCGCCGTGCGCGAGGCGGGGGCACCGGTACATGAAACCGACAATGGCGGGCGGGAGAGTTGAGCGTGTTCGGTAAGCTCAATTGGCATTCGATCCCCTGGGACCAGCCGATCCCGCTGATCGCCGCCGCCGTGGTGGGGAGCGGCATCCTCGCCGTCCTCATCTGGACCTGGCGTGCCGGCCACATCCCGTACCTCTGGAACGAGTGGATCACCTCGGTCGATCACAAGCGGATCGGCTTCATGTACTGCATCTTCGCGCTGCTGATGCTGATGCGCGGCTTCGTCGATGCCGCGATGATGCGCAGCCAGCAGGCGATCGCTTATGGCAATCCCGGCTATCTGCCGCCCGAGCATTACGACCAGATCTTCTCGGCGCATGGCACGATCATGATCTTCTTCGTGGCGATGCCGTTCGTTATCGGCCTGATGAACTTCGTCGTGCCGTTGCAGCTTGGCGTGCGCGATGTCGCCTTCCCGACGCTCAACAACGTCAGCTTCTGGCTGACCGCAAGCGGCGCGCTGCTGATCAACCTCAGCCTCGTCATCGGCGAATTCGCAAAGACCGGCTGGCTCGCCTATCCGCCGCTGTCGGAACTGCGCTTCTCGCCCGGTGTCGGCGTCGATTATTACCTGTGGGCGCTGCAGATCTCGGGCGTCGGCACGTTGCTGTCGGGCGTCAACCTCGTCACCACGATCCTCAAGATGCGGGCGCCGGGCATGGGCTACACCCGGATGCCGATGTTCTGCTGGACCAGCCTTGCCTCCAACCTGCTGATCGTCGCCGCCTTCCCGATCCTCACCGCGACCTTCGCGATGCTGCTGCTCGACCGCTACCTCGGCTTCCACTTCTTCACCAACGACGCCGGTGGCAACCAGATGATGTTCGTCAACCTCATCTGGGCCTGGGGCCATCCCGAGGTGTATATCCTGATCCTGCCGGCGTTCGGCATCTTCAGCGAGGTGGTGTCGACCTTCTCGAGCAAGCCGCTGTTCGGCTATCGTTCCATGGTTGTCGCGACGATGGTGATCTGCATCCTGTCGTTCATCGTCTGGCTGCACCATTTCTTCACGATGGGGGCGGGGGCGGACGTCAACGGCTTCTTCGGCGTGACGACGATGATCATCGCGGTGCCGACCGGCGTGAAGGTCTTCAACTGGCTGTTCACGATGTACGGAGGCCGCATCCGCTTCCACGTGCCGATGATGTGGGCGGTGGCATTCATGATCACCTTCGTGATCGGCGGCATGACCGGCGTGCTGCTCGCCGTGCCGCCGGCCGATTTCGTGCTGCACAACTCGCTGTTCCTCGTAGCGCATTTCCACAACGTCATCATCGGCGGCGTGCTGTTCGGCGCCTTCGCCGGCTACAATTACTGGTTTCCCAAGGCGTTCGGCTTCAAGCTCGACGAACGTTGGGGCAAGCGCGCCTTCTGGTTGTGGGTGATCGGCTTCTACGTCGCCTTCATGCCGCTCTACGTGCTCGGGCTGATGGGGATGACGCGGCGGATGCAGCATTACGACGTGCCCGGCTGGCAGCCGTGGCTGATCGCGGCCGGCTTCGGCGCGCTGATGATCGCCGGCGGCATCGCATGCCAGGTGATCCAGCTCTACGTCTCGATCCGCAACCGCAAGGCGCTGGCCGATACCAGCGGCGACCCCTGGGACGGCCGCAGCCTCGAATGGATCACCACCTCGCCGCCGCCGCCGTTCAACTTCGCGGTGCTGCCCAACGTGAAGGGCGAAGAGGCCTATTGGGGCATCAAGGAGACCGCACGTGAGAACCGCGAGCTGTCCGAACGACCCAAATATGAAGCGTTCCACATGCCGCGCAATTCGCCGACCGGCTTCGTCACCGCCTTCTTCACGACGGCACTCGGCTTCGCGGCGGTATGGCATATCTGGTGGCTTTTCGGGCTGGGCTTCCTCGGCGCCTGGGCGACGTTCGTGATCTTCGCGTGGCGCGACGAGAATGAGATCGAGATCAGCGCCGAGGAGGCGGAACGGCTCGATGCCGAGCGCCGTACCGCCAAGGCCGAACTGCTCGACATCCCTGCGGATCAGCCGGCATGAGCGGCGATCCGCACAAACTCGGCCGCGGCGAAACGGCGCCAAGCGAACGTGGCCCCGCGCCCAAGCGGATCGTGGTGGCCTACGGCTTCTGGATCTTCCTGCTTACCGACTTCATCATGTTCGCCGGCTTCTTCGCCGCTTATGCGGTGCTGGCCAAGGCGACCGCCGGTGGTCCGGCGGCGCGTGACATCGTCGAACTGCCGCTCGTCGGCGCGGAGACGGCGCTGCTGCTCGCCTCCAGCTTCGCCTGCGGCATGGCGGGGATCGCGGTCGCGGCGAAGAACCGCTTCTGGTTCCAGATCGCGATGGCCGCGACGGCGCTGCTCGGCGCGGGCTTCCTGGGGCTCGAAGCCTATGAGTTCCTGCACCTCATCAACGAGGGCAACGGACCGCAACGCAGCGCCTTCCTGTCGGCCTTCTTCGCGCTGGTCGGCTGCCACGGCCTGCACGTTACGCTCGGGCTGATCTGGCTGACGACGATGATGGCGCAGGTGCAGGCCAAGGGCTTCCGCGACGAGATCGTCCGCCGCATCGCCTGCTTCAGCCTGTTCTGGCATGCGCTGGACATCATCTGGGTGGCGCTGTTCACCACCGTCTATCTGCTGGGAGTGGCACGATGAGCGACCAGACCGAATTGGACGACGATCGCGCGCCGGGCGAGGGCAGCAGCGACGCCGGCGACATCCACGCCAAGGTGATGACCTATGTCGCGGGCTTCGTACTGGCCGCGGTGCTCAGCATCGCGTCCTTCGCGGTGGTGCATAGCGGGGTGATCTACGGCCCGGGCATCCCGGTCGCGCTCGTCGCGCTGGCGATCGCGCAGATGGGCGTCCACCTCGTCTTCTTCCTCCACGTGACCAGCGGGCCGGACAATACCAACAACGTCCTCGCGCTGGCGTTCGGCGTGCTGATCGTCGGGCTGGTGCTGATCGGCTCGATCTGGATCATGGCGCACCTCGACCACAATCTGATGCCCGCAAGCATGCCGCCGATGTAGCGCCTAGCGCGGCGCGGCGTAGCCCGCGGCGAGCAGAGCCCGCGTCACGCCGTTGGTCCAGCCGAACCCGTCCTGCAACGGATATTCGCCGCCGCCGCCGGGCAGCCGCTCGACCACATTGTACTTTTCGAGCAGCTTGCCGCTCGCGGCATATTCGCGGTCGACGGTCGCCAGCCAGTTGGTCGCGATCCGCCGCGCAAGCGGCTCCTCATGATAGCGGCGCAGGCCCTGGATCGCGATCCATTGCAGCGGCGCCCAGCCATTGGGCTCGTCCCACTGCTGCCCGGTCCGCACCGCGGTGGTGCCAAGCCCGCCTTCGCCGACCAAAGGCGCGAGCGCCTGCGCGGTCGTCTTCGCCCGCTCGGGCGAGGCAAGGCCGACGAACAGCGGATAGGCCATCGCCGCGGTACGGCCGTCGGCAACACGGCGCGCGTCGAGATCGTAATCGGCATAATAGCCCGCGCCGTTCCACAGGTGCGTCGCGATCGCCTTCGCCCGCGCATCCGCGGCCGCGGCGTAGGCGGTGACGCAGGCTGTATCCTTGAGCACCCGGCAATTGTCGGCGATGCTCCGTTCCATGCCATACATCAGGCTGTTGAGATCGACCGGCACGATCCGCGTCGTCCGGATCGTCGCCAGCGTCTTGCCATCCCCGAGCCAGCGTGAGCTGAAGTCCCAGCCGCTCTCCGCACCGGCGCGCAGGTCGCGGTACATCGCCTTGGCGTCGCGTCCCGGCGTCGCCGCGACCAGCGCCGCATCCTCGCGATAGCTTTCGTCGCGGGGATCGTCGCGATCGTCCCAATAGCGGTTGAGCAGCGCGCCATCGGCAAGCCGCACCACGCGCGCATGCTCGTCCCCCGGCCGCAGTCGAGCAGCACCCGCCATCCAGAAATCATGTTCGGCACGCATCCAGCGCGTCCGCTGCGCCAGCGTGGCGTCACGCGTCGATAGCCCCGCAATCAGGTAGAAGAACGGCGGCTGCGAGCGGCTGAGATAGTAGGTGCGGGTGCCGTTGGGGATACGACCATAGCGGTCGATCAGGCTGCCGAAGTCGGTGACCATGTCCTCGACCAGATCCTGCCGGCCCGACACCTGCAGTCCGAGCATCGTGAACCAGCTATCCCAATAATACATCTCGCGGAACCGTCCGCCCGGCACGACGAAGCGGCGCGGCAGCGGCAGTGCTGACGACCCCGCCGGCACGCTTGGCAGCGTCCGCGTGAGTTGCGGCCAGAGCGCATCGATATGCGCGGCCAGGCCGAGCCGGCGCGACGGTGGCGGCGCGGCCGGGGTCACCGGCAGCGTGAAATTGGCAAGCACGAAGGCCTTCAGCGCGGCATCGCTCGTGCAGGCGCAACGGCGGTAGTCGGCAAGGATGGCGGCGTCCGGGCGGCGCGGCTCGGCATCGGCGAAGGTCTTCGAATCCGGAAAGACCTGCCGCATCTGCACGTCGCGGAACAGCGGCCCGAACCGCTGCGCCGGCGACAGCGGCGTCGCCGCGACGAGCAGGCCGGCGAGCGCCAGCACCAGGGGACGGATCATGCGCGGCTCTCCACTATCGTGCCATGGGCCAGCGTCACGCGCCGCGCCCGGCGATCGCATTGCAATGTGACGCGCCGCGCGCCGTCGGGCAAGCGCAGCGCGAAGCCGTCCGCACCCGCCCAGTCCGCGTCCTGCATCGGTTCGCCGTCGAGCCGCCGCCACTCCGGCGCGGCGTACGGCGTGACGCGGTCCAGCCCGGCCGCGGCGCGGAAGGCCGCCAGATCGCAGGCGAACGCCTCGAGCCCGCGGTCGCGCCCGGCCCAATCGACCCAGCCAATCGCATTGTCCTGCGCATAGGCGTTGTTGTTGCCCTGTTGCGTCCGCCCGAACTCGTCGCCCGCGCTCAGCAGGATCGTGCCGCGCGAGGCGAACAGCGTCGCGAGCAGCGCGCGCCGGTCGGCGTCGCGGCGGGCGAGCACGGCGGGATCGTCGCTCGGCCCTTCCACGCCGTTGTTCCAGCTGTGATTGTCGCCATGGCCATCGCGATTGTCCTCGCCATTGGCGTGATTGTGCCGCTCGGCATAAGCGACGGTGTCGGCGAGCGTGAAGCCGTCGTGCGCGGCGACGAAGTTGACGCTGCGCGTGTCGCCGCTGCCGAAGACATCGGCCGATCCCGCAAGTCGGGTCGCCAACGCACCGGCGCTGCCGTCGCCACGCCAGAAGCGCCGCACGTCGTCGCGATAGCGGTCGTTCCACTCCAGCCAATGCGCCGGAAAGCGACCGAGCTGATAGCCGTCCGGGCCGATATCCCAGGGCTCGGCGATCATGACGCGGCTCGACAGCAACGGATCGGCGACGATTTCGGAGAAGATCGGCGCGTTCGGATCGAACCCCGGCCCACGCGCCAGCACCGGCGCGAGGTCGAAGCGGAAGCCGTCGACGCCGAGCGCGGCGAAATGGCGCAGGCTGGCGAGGATCAGCGCGCGTACCTCGGGCCGGGAGCAGTCGAGCGTGTTGCCGGTACCGGTATCGTTGATCAGCGTGCCGTCGGCGGCATGGGCATAATAGAGCTGCTCGTCCAACCCGCGCAGCGACAGCGTCGGCCCGTCCACGTCGCTCTCGCCGCTATGGTTGAAGACGAGGTCGAGGATCACGCCGATCCCGGCTTCGCGCAGCGCGGCGACGGTGTCGCGCAGCTCGGCGACCCCGCCCGGCGCGAGCCGCGGATCGATCGCCATCGGCACGACCGGATTATAGCCCCAGGCGTTGCGCAGTCCGAGCGGCGGAAGATGGCGTTCGTCGATCCAGGCGACGATCGGCATCAGCTCGACCGCGCTGACCCGCAGCCGTTGCAGATGCGCGATGACCGCGGGGTGTCCCAAGGCTGCGATCGTCCCGCGCTGCGCCGCCGGCACGTCGGGATGCAGCATGGTGAAGCCACGAACGTTGAGTTCGTAGATCAGACCGCCGGGAGAAAAGAGCGGGGGAAGGGCCGTCCGTCCCCATTCTTCGTCATCCCCGCGGAAGCGGGGATCCATGTTCGCAGCCCCGTCGGCCCCTTCGATACCCTGCGCGTCTGGATCCCCGCCTCCGCGGGGATGACGATGGGGAAGGCGTGTTACCACCCCCCACGGCACCAGCCCTCCCGTCTCCACCCCCGGCTGACCCAACCGGGGATCGTAGACGAAGGCCCGATCGAGCTCGACCGCATAGGGATCGACCAACAGCTTTGCCGGATCGGCGGCTGCACGGAACCCGTAGCGTTGACCTGCTCCGATCCCCGGCACCTCCACCGACCAGATACCGTCGATGCCTGTCATCGCCACCCGCCGTTCGGCCACCCCATCCCACAGGCACAAGGTCACCGCCGTCGCGGAGCGCACCGCGAATCTCACACCGCCATCGTAGACGATCGCGCCCAGCGCGGGCGCGTCGGTCACGTGATGACGTCCGGCTCGGTCCGCCCGGTGTGCCGCACGATGCCCGCGATCTCATCCGCTGCGGCAACGATATCCGCCAGCATCGCGCCGGTCTCCTGATCGAGGTTGCCGCCCACCGGCTCGTACCGCTCCAGATAAACGCGCAGCGTCGCGCCGCTGGTGCCGGTACCCGAAAGGCGGAACACCACCCGGCTGCCGCCTTCGAACAGGATGCGGACGCCCTGGTTGCGGCTCACCGAGCCATCGGTCGGATCGGTATACGCGAAATCGTCCGCCGCCGCGATCGTCAGCCCGGCGACCTCGGTCCCGGCGAGCGTCACCAGCTTGCCGCGCAACTCCGCCATCAGCGCATCGGCGCGGGCGCTCTCGACGCCTTCATAATCGTGGCGAGCGTAATAGTTGCGGCCATAGGTCGCCCAATGATCGCGCGCGATCGCATCGACCGATTCGCCGCGCACCGCGAGGATGTTGAGCCACAGCAGCACCGCCCACAATCCGTCCTTCTCACGGACGTGATCCGATCCGGTGCCCGCGCTCTCCTCGCCGCAGATCGTCGCCATGCCGGCGTCGAGCAGATTGCCGAAGAACTTCCACCCCGTCGGCGTCTCGAAGATCGGCAGGCCGAGCTTTTCGGCGACACGGTCGGCCGCCGCGCTGGTCGGCATCGACCGCGCGATGCCCTTCAGCCCGCCCTTGTAGCCCGGCGCGAGATGCGCGTTCGCCGCCAGCATCGCGAGGCTATCCGACGGCGTCACGAACCGCCCGCGGCCGATGATGAGGTTGCGATCGCCATCGCCGTCGGACGCCGCACCGAAGTCCGGCGCGTCCGCCGCCATCATCGTCTCGTACAATTCGTGCGCATGGACGAGGTTGGGATCGGGGTGATGCCCGCCGAAATCCTCCAGCGGCTCGCCATTGCGCACCGTGCCGGCCGCGAAGCCGAGCCGCTTCTCCAGGATCTCGGTGGCATAGGGGCCGGTCACCGCGCTCATCGCGTCGAACGCCATCGTCAGCCCCGCGGCGCGGATCGCGTCGAAGTCGAACAATCGCTCCATCAGCGCGGCATAATCGGCAACCGGGTCGACCACCTCGACCGTCATGTCGCCGACGGTTACCTCGCCGAGCGTGTCCAGATCGACATCCGCGGCATCGACCGTCAGCCAGCGGTCGATCGTCCGGGTACGCGCGTACAGGGCTTCGGTGACCTGCTCGGGCGCCGGGCCGCCATTGGCGATATTGTACTTGATGCCGAAATCCTCGGTCGGTCCGCCGGGATTGTGGCTCGCTGACAGCACCAGCCCGCCCAGCGCCTGGCGGATGCGGATCATGTTGCTCGCCGCAGGGGTGGAGAGCAGGCCACCGCGCCCGACGACGACGCGGCCGAAGCCGTTCGCCGCGGCGATGCGGATCGCCTTCTGGATCACCTCGCGATTGAGGAAGCGGCCGTCGCCGCCGATCACCAGCGTGGCGCCCTGCTTGCCGTCGATGACGTCGAACACCGCCTGGACGAAGTTCTCGGCATAATTGGGCTGCTGGAAGACGGTGACCTTCTTGCGCAGGCCGGAGGTGCCGGGCTTCTGGTCGGAATAGGCTTGGCTGGCGACGGTACGGATCATGCGGTTCCTGTCAGGCTCTTGTAGAGGTCGGCATAGCGGCGGCCGCTTTCCGTCCATGAGAAATCGGCGCGCATCCCGTTGCGCTGGATGGCGCACCATAAGTCGGGACGCTGATAGGCGGCAATGGCGCGGCGGATTGCGTGCGCGAGCGAATGATAGCTGGCCTCGCCGTGCTGGAAACCGGTGGCGACACCGGCGGCGAGCGCCGCCTCGTTGGCGTCGATCACCGTGTCGGCCAGCCCGCCGGTGCGCGCGACGATCGGCACGCAGCCATAGGCAAGGCCGTACAACTGGGTCAGCCCGCACGGTTCGAACCGCGACGGGATCAGGATCGCATCGGCGCCGCCTTGCAACAGGTGCGACATCGGCTCGTCATAGCCGATCGTGACCGCGATCCGCCCGGGATAGCGCGCCGCGGCGGCGAGCAGCGCCGCTTCGAGATGCGCATCGCCCGAGCCGAGCAGCGCCAGCCGCGCGCCGCTCGCCACCAGCTCGTCGAGGCAGGTGACGAGCACGTCCATGCCCTTCTGCCAGGTCAGGCGGCTGATCACGGTGAACAGCGGCCCGTCGTCCCGATCAAGGCCAAAGACCTTTTCGACCGCGCGTTTGTTGGCCTTGCGCCGGCCGAGCGCGCGGGCGGTGAAGCGGCTGGGCAGCGCGGCGTCGCTCTCGGGGTTCCACACCGCCGGATCGATGCCGTTGACGATGCCGTGGACGCGATCACGGCGGCTTTCGATCAACCCTTCCAGTCCCATGCCGAAGCGGGGCTCGCGGATCTCGGCGGCATAGGTCGGGCTGACGGTGGTGATCGCATCGGCCGCCTCCAGCCCGGCCTTGAGGAAGCCGACCCCGCCATAATATTCGACGCCGTCGATGGCATAAGCCTCATCGGGCAGTTCCAGCCCGGCGAAGACCTCGGCACCGAACTGTCCCTGGAAGGCGATATTGTGGACGGTCATGACGCTGGCGACGCGGCTGTCCGCGGTGCTGCGATAGCGCAGATAGGCGGGGGCCAGCGCCGCCTGCCAGTCGTGCGCGTGGAGCACGTCGAAGCCCTGCGCCACCTCCGCCGCGGCGCGCGACAGCGCCGCGAAGCGCCGCCAGTCGTCGGCCTGTCCGTAGAGCCCGCCGGCACGGGCGAACAGCGCCGGCGCGTCGAGCACCAGCAGCGGATGGGCGCCGATCCGCGCGCTGAGCAGCCGCGCCTCGACCCCCATCAGCTTGGACCAGCGCCGCACCACCTTGGCGCCCTTGATCACCTTGCCGACCGCGGGATAGCCGGGGATCAGCGTGGTCGTCGCGACGCCATGCGGTGCCAGCGCATCGGGCAGCGCCCCCACCACGTCGGCGAGCCCGCCGGTCTTGACCAGCGGGAACGCCTCCGAGGCGACCGAGAGGACGGAGAGGGTCACAGCCCGAGGCGGTCGATCATCGGCTGGGTGATCAGGCAGATGCCCTTGTCGGTCCGCCGGAACCGCCGCGTATCCAGCTCCGGATCCTCGCCGACGACCAGCCCGTCGGGGATGACCACGCCGCGGTCGATCACGACGCGGCTCAGCCGCGCGTTGCGGCCGATATGGCAATATGGGAGGACCACCGCCTCATCGAGCGACGAGAAGCTGTGCGCGCGCACCCCCGTCGACAACAGGCTGCGGTGGATCGCCGAGCCCGAGACGATGCAATTGCCCGAGACGAGGCTCGACACCGCCGAACCGCGCCGCCCGTCCTCGTCATGGACGAACTTGGCCGGCGGGGTGATCTCCGAATAGGTCCACAGGGGCCATTCGTGATCGTAGACGTCGAGTTGCGGGATGATATCGGTAAGGTCGATATTCGCCTCCCAATAGGCATCGACCGTGCCGACGTCGCGCCAATAGGCCGCCGGCTCCTCGCTGGTGCGCACGCAGCTCTTCGAGAAGCGATGCGCCTGCGCGGTGCCGTGCTGGACGAGATAGGGGATGATGTCCTTGCCGAAGTCGCGCGCCGAGCCTTCGGTGCTGGCATCGCGCTTGAGCTGCTCGATCAGGAACTTGGTGCGGAAGACATAGATGCCGAGGCTGGCGAGCGCGATATCGGGCTGGCCGGGGATCGCCGGCGGATCGGCGGGCTTCTCGACGAAGTCGATGATCCGGTCGGTCTCGTCGACGTGCATCACGCCGAACGCCACCGCCTCCATCCGCGGCACCTCCATACAGGCGACGGTCACGTCCGCACCGCTGTCGCAATGCTGCTGGAGCATGATCTCGTAATCCATCTTGTAGATGTGATCCCCGGCGAGGATCACCATATACTCGACGTTATATGTCTCGATGATGTCGATGTTCTGGAACACCGCATCGGCGGTGCCCTCATACCATTGGAATTCGGATACGCGCTGCGAGGCGGGCAGGATGTCGAAGCTTTCGTTGCGCTCCGGGCGCAGGAAGTTCCAGCCGCGTTGCAGATGCCGGATCAGCGAATGCGCCTTGTACTGCGTCGCGACGCCGATCCGGCGGATGCCGGAGTTGATCGCATTCGACAGCGCGAAGTCGATGATCCGGCTCTTGCCGCCGAAATACACCGCGGGCTTGGCCCGGGTGTCAGTGAGTTCCATCAAGCGGCTGCCGCGCCCGCCCGCCAGCACGTATGCCATCGCGTCGCGCGATAGGGGCTGTCCTCGTCTGTCTACCATCCAGTCCCTCCACTAATCCGTCGTCGTTGTCGGCCGGTCCCGCGAGATGCGGTCAGCCATCATATTGCAGCATCACCGTCGCCAGCGGCGGCAGCGTCACCCAGGCCGCGCCGTCCTTGGCCTCGACCCCGCCCAGGTTGCCGAGGCCGGAGCCCCAGTAATCATGCGCGTCGGAATTGATGATCTCCCGCCAGCGCCCGTCATGGGGCAGGGGGATGCGATAGGGCGCCCGCGCCACCGGCGTCAGGTTGGCGATCACCGCGACCGGCTTCTCGCCCGGCGCCTTGCGCAGCCAGGCGAACACCGAATTGGCGGCATCGTCGCCGATCAGCCATTCGAACCCCTCGGGCTCGCAATCGCGCGCGTGCAGCGCCGGCGTGTCGCGGTAGAGCCGGTTGAGATCGCGGACCAGTCGGCGCACGCCGCCATGCGCGGCGGAATGGCCGAGATGCCAGTCGAGCGCACGCTCCTCGCTCCACTCCTGCCGCTGTGCGAACTCCTGGCCCATGAACAGCAGTTTCTTGCCCGGATAGCCCCACATGAACGCGTAATAAGCGCGCAGATTGGCAAATTGTTGCCAGTCGTCGCCCGCCATCTTGGTCAGCAGCGATCCCTTGCCGTGCACCACCTCGTCGTGGCTCAGCGGCAGGACGAAATTCTCGTCGAAGGCATAGACGAAGCCGAAGGTGATCTCGCCATGGTGATGGCGGCGATGGACGGGCTCGCGCGCGAAATACTGAAGGGTGTCGTGCATCCACCCCATATTCCACTTGAACCCAAAACCAAGGTTTTGGCGCGGCCCTTCCTCGAACGCGGGCATCGACACGCCCGGCCAGCTCGTCGATTCCTCGGCGACGGTGAAGACGCCGTCTTCCTTGCCATAGACCGCGCGGTTCATGTCGCGCAGGAAGCTGACCGCCTCCCAATTTTCGCGGCCGCCCTCCTCGTTGGGGATCCACTCGCCGGCCTCGCGGCTATAGTCGCGATAGAGCATCGAGGCGACTGCATCGACGCGCAGCCCGTCGACGTGATAGCGTTCGGGCCAGAATAAGGCGTTGTTGATCAGGAATGAGCGCACCTCGCGTCGCCCGAAATTGTAGATCGCCGTGTTCCAGTCCGGGTGGAAACCCAGGCGCGGGTCCTCATGCTCGTACAGCGCCGTGCCGTCGAAGCGGGTGAGGCCATGCGGATCGACGGGGAAATGCGCGGGCACCCAGTCGAGCAGCACGCCGATCCCGGCGCGATGCGCGCCATCGACGAAGCGAGCAAAGCCATCGGGATCGCCGAACCGCGCCGATGGGGCGTATAGGCCGGTCGTCTGATACCCCCATGATGGATCATAGGGATGCTCGCTGATCGGCATGAACTCGATATGCGTGAAGCCGAGATCGACGACATAGGGGATCAGCCGGTCGGCGAGCGCGTCCCACGACAGGTACCAGCCGTTCTCGTCCTTGTCCCAGCTGCCCGCGTGCACCTCGTAGATGCTGATCGGCACACGCCGCGGATCGACCTTCGCCCAGGTCTCGCGATGCGCCGCGTCGCCCCAGACGTGGGCGGGCGGCGCGGTGGTGATCGAGGCGGTCTTCGGCCGCAGTTCGGCGGCGAAGGCGAAGGGGTCGGCCTTGAGCGGCTGGAGCGTGCCGTCGGGGCCGATGATCGCGAATTTGTAGCTGTGACCGGCGCCGATATCGGGCAGGAAGATTTCCCACACGCCGATATCGCTGCGGCGACGCATGACGTGGCGGGTGTCGTTCCAGTCGTTGAAGTCACCGACCACCGACACGCGCCGGGCATTGGGCGCCCACACGGCAAAATGCATGCCGCTCGCGCCCTGATGCTCGATCAGATGCGCGCCCATCTTGTCGTACAGCCGGAAATGCGATCCTTCGGCGATCAGATAATCGTCGGTCGGCCCGAGCACCGGGCCGAAGCTGTAAGGGTCCGTCACCCACCATTCGGCGCCATGGCCCTGCGCCTTGTACTTCACCGGTTGCGGCTCGCCTGAGATCGCCTCCTCGAACAGCCCGGCGTCCTCGATCCGCGTCAGCGTGCCGAGCGGCGTACCGGCGAGGTCATGCGCCTCGATGGTCTCCGCACCGGGTATCCAGGCGCGCGCGAACGTGCCCTGCGGCCCGGCGAACGTGCCGAGCAGCGAAAACGGATCGTCGTGACGCCCTTCCAGCAATGCGGCGATGGCGCCACGTGGTGGTCTCACATCACACCCCAGATCTGTTTTGCATATTCGCCGATCGTCCGGTCGGACGAGAACCAGCCCATATTGGCGACATTGAGCACCGCCGAGCGGCCCCAGGCGTCCTTATCGCGCCAGCGCGCGTCGACATCGCGCTGTGCGGCGGCGTAAGCGTCGAAGTCGGCGGCGAGCATGAACCAGTCATGCTCGTACAGGCCGTCCATCAGCCCCTTGTAGCGATCGGGATCGTCGGGCGAGAAGACGCCGGATGCGATCGCATTGACCGCCTGCGCCAGCTCGCGCGATTGGGCGATCACGTCGCGACCGCGATAACCGCTGGCGCGCTTCTCGGCGACTTCGTCCGCGGTCAGACCGAAGATGAAGATATTGTCGTCGCCGACGTGATCCTTGATTTCGATATTGGCGCCATCGAGCGTGCCGATCGTCAGCGCACCATTGAGCGCGAACTTCATGTTGCCGGTGCCCGACGCCTCCATGCCCGCGGTCGAGATTTGCTCGGACAGGTCGGCGGCCGGGATGATCCGTTCCGCGAGGCTGACGTTGTAATTGGGGACGAACGCCACCTTCAGCAGATTGCCGACCGCGGGATCGGCGTTGATCCGCTTGGCGACGTCATTGGCGAGTTTGATGACGAGCTTGGCGGTATGATAGCTCGACGCGGCCTTGCCGGCGAACAGCTTCACCCGCGGCACCCAGTCGCGCTCGGGATGGCTGCGGATCTGGTCGTAGAGCGCCACAGCCTCGACGATGCCGAGCAACTGGCGCTTGTATTCGTGGATGCGCTTGATCTGGACATCGAAGATCGCATCGGGATCGAGGGCCAATCCCATGCTGTCCTTAATGTAGGTCGAGAGCGTCACCTTGTTGGAACGCTTAACGGCCGCGAAACGCTCCCGAAACGATGAATCATTTGCGAACGGCGCAAGCGCGGTCAGCTTGGCGGCATCGTCGCGGAATTCCTCGCCGATCGCCTCGGCGAGCAGGCCGGTGAGTCCCGGGTTGCACTGTTGCAGCCAGCGTCGCGGCGTGATGCCGTTCGTCTTGTTGTTGATCCGATCAGGGTAGAGGCGATGGAGGTCGGCGAAGACCGTCTTCTTCATCAATTCGGTGTGCAGCGCCGCAACCCCGTTGACGCTGTGGCTGCCGGCGAAGGCGAGGTTCGCCATCCGCACCCGTCGCTCGCCGCCTTCGTCGATCAGGCTGATCGCGGCGATGGCGTTGCCGTCGATGCCGTCGACCTTGGCCGCCTCGCGCAGCAGCTTGGCGTTGATCGCATAGACGATCTGCATGTGCCGCGGCAGCAGCCGCTCGAACAGCGGCAGCGGCCAACTTTCCAGCGCCTCGGGCAGCAGGGTGTGGTTGGTATAGCCGAAGGTCGCGCGGGTGATGTCCCAGGCGTCGTCGAACGACAGGTCATGGAAATCGGTGAGCAGCCGCATCAATTCGGCGACCGACACCGCCGGATGCGTGTCGTTGAGCTGGATCGCCGCCTTGTCCGGCAGCGTACGGATATCGCCGAAATATTGCAGGTGGCGGCGGACGATGTCCTGGATCGATGCGGAGGAGAAGAAATATTCCTGGCGTAGCCGCAGTTCCTGGCCGGCTGGCGTGCTGTCGTTGGGATAGAGGACGCGCGTCAGCGTCTCCGCCCGCAACTGTCCCGCGAGCGCGCCCTCGAAGTCGCCGGCGTTGAACCGGTCGAGCTTGATCGGGTCGAACGCGCGTGCGTTCCACAGCCGCAGCGTGTTGACCCGCTTGCCGCGCCAGCCGACCATCGGCGTGTCGAAGGCGACCGCCTCCACGGCTTCCGCCGGGGACCAATGGACCTGCCCGGCGGCGGTCGCGGTCACCTCGCCGCCGAAGCCGACGAAATAGGCGCTCTCGCGGCGCTCGAACTCCCAGGGGTTGCCATGCGCCAGCCAATTCTCGGGCAGTTCGACCTGCCAGCCGTCATCGAGCCGCTGGCGGAACATGCCGTTCACATAGCGGATGCCATAGCCGTAGGCGGGCAGGTCGAGGCTGGCGAGGCTTTCCATGAAGCACGCCGCGAGCCGGCCAAGTCCGCCGTTGCCGAGCGCTGCATCGGGTTCGATCTGCTCGATCTCGGCGAGGTTCACGCCGAGGCTGGCAAGCGCCTCGGCGACCTCGTCGTTATGGCGCAGGTTCGACAGGGCGTCGCGCAGCAGCCGGCCGATCAGGAATTCGAGGCTGAGGTAATAGACGCGCTTGGCGCCGGCGGCATGCGCCTCCTTTGTCGACTGCATCCAGCGCTCGATGATCTCGTTGCGCAGGGTCAGGATCGTCGCGGCCAGCCAGTCGTGCGGCCGTGCCGCCTGGGCATCCTTGCCGATCCGGTGGACCAGCGTTTCGACGATCGCCGAGGCGAGCGCCAGGGTGGGCGAGGGGCTGCGGTCGAGCGCGGTGGGTGCGGCGGCTTGGCTGTCTGTCACGGCATATCCGAAGCAAGAGGAAGGCGGAGTAGAGGATGGCGGCGGCCGCAGGTCACGCGCGGTCGGCGCCGATGCGGCATCACATCATGCCGACGAGCAAGGTGAGGTTGAGGCCGATGATGATCGCGGCGATCGCCCAGGCGATGGTCCGCAGCCACAGCGGGCTGACGAAGCGGCCCATCACCCGCGACTGGCCGGTGAACAGCACCAGCGGCACCACCGCGAACGGCAGTTGCAGGCTGAGCACCACCTGGCTGAGCACCAGCAGCTTGGTCGCGCCGCCGTCGCCCGAGGCGCCGACGACGATCACCGCCGGCACGATCGCGAGCAGCCGCGTCACCATCCGGCGCAGCCACACCGGCAGGCGCAGGTTGAGGAAGCCTTCCATCACGATCTGCCCGGCGAGCGTGCCGGTGACGGTGGAATTCTGTCCCGAGGCGAGCAGCGCGACGCCGAAGACGATGCTGGCCGCGCCAACCCCCATCATCGGCGCGAGCAGGCGATAGGCTTCGTCGATCTCGGCGATCTCGGTACGGCCCGCGGTGTGGAACACGGCGGCGGCGACGATCAGGATCGCCGCGTTGATGAAGAAGGCGAGGCCGAGCGCGACCGTGCTGTCGATCGTCGCCCATTTCGCCGCGTCGGCCTTGCCGGCGTCGCTCGGATCGAAGGCGCGGGTCTGGACGATCGAGGAATGGAGATAGAGGTTGTGCGGCATCACCGTCGCGCCAAGGATGCCGATCGCGAGGTAGAGTTTGGCGGGATCGGTGACGATTCCCGGCGTCGGCACCAGCCCGGCGAATACCGCGCCGACATCGGGCTTGGCGTAGAACAGTTCGAAGGCGAAGCAGCCGGCGATGATCAGCAGCAGCGCGACGATGAACGCCTCGATCTTGCGGAAGCCGTAGCGTTGCAGGGCCAGGATCAGGAACACGTCGAGCGCGGTGACGATCACGCCCCAGACCAGCGGAATGCCGAACAGCAATTGCAGCGCGATCGCGGTGCCGAGCACCTCGGCCAGGTCGCAGGCGATGATCGCGATCTCCGCGAGCAGCCACAGCACCATCGACACCGGCTTCGAATAATAGGCGCGGCAGGCCTGGGCGAGGTCGAGCCCCGCCGCAATGCCGAGCCGCGCCGACAGCGCCTGCAGGACGATCGCCATCAGGTTGGAAAGCAGGATGACCGACAGCAGCGTGTAACCGAATGCCGAGCCCCCGGCGATGTCGGTCGCCCAATTGCCCGGGTCCATATAGCCGACCGCGACGAGGAAGCCCGGCCCCATGAACGCCGCCAGCCGCCGCCAGCCCGCGCCACCGACGGGGACTGCGACGCTGCGGTGGCTACCACTGAGAGAGACGGCGGGAGCAGAGGCGGGTGGCGTCATGGCGCCGGTGTGTGGCGGAAGCGGCGGGCGCGGGCAAGGTGCGAGAGCGCAAGTTGGATCAATAGGCCGCGCCATTGGGGTAAGGGAGTGGTGCCCGATCAGCGACTTGCGTCTGCCGCGACGCGGCGGGGCGCAGTCGGCAGGGCAATACCTTGCCGACTGACGCCGGGGTCAGACCGGCGCCGCATCCACGTCGGGGCCGGCGCCATAATGGTGCCAGGTGAAGATGGCGAGCGCGCCGCGATGCGGCCGCCACGCCTCGGCGAGCGCGCGCGTCAGTTTCTCCGAAGGCCGCTCGTCGTGGCCGAGCAGCCGCCCGATCTCGATCTGCACGGCGAGGTCGCCCGCCGGCCAGACGTCCTGACGCCCCTCGGCGAACAGCAGATAGATTTCCGCCGACCAGCGCCCGATGCCCTTCACCCGCACGAGCTGCGCGATCGCCGCCTCGTCGTCATCGGGCAGATCGTCGAGGTCGAGCCGGCCGCTGGTCACCTCCTCGGCGAGGCTGCGCGCATAGCTCGCCTTCTGCCGCGACAGGCCGGCGGCGCGCAGCGTCTCGTCGCTCGCCGCGAGGATGGTGTGCGGATCGCCGGGGTCGCCGACCAGCATCTCCAGCTTGCGATAGACCGCGGCGGCGGAGGCGACGCTGACCTGCTGGCCAAGGATCGTGCGCAGCAGCGTCGCATAGCCGCGCTCGCGGATGCGCGGCGGCGGATAACCGACCCGGTCAAGACCGGCGGCAAAGGCCGGCTCGGACGCCGCAAGTGCATCCATCGCCGCGCGAATCTGTTCGGCGGTCAGGCCCATGGTCGCTGCACCGCGGCTTGATCCCAAACCAACCGCACGGCATGGCCGGCGGCAACTTTATCGGAGACTGTCATGCCCAAGCTTATCGTCGTCACGCGCGAGGGGGAAGAACGCGAAATCAACGGCGAAGCCGGCCTGTCGGTGATGGAAGTGATCCGCGACGCGGGCATCGACGAGCTGCTGGCGCTGTGCGGTGGCTGCTGCAGCTGCGCGACCTGCCACGTCCATGTCGATCCCGCCTTCGCCGACAAATTGCCGGCGATGGGTCCGGACGAGGACGATCTGCTCGATTCGAGCGACGAGCGCAACGCGACCTCGCGCCTGTCGTGCCAGATCCAGATGACGCCGGCCCTCGACGGGCTCAAGGTGACGATCGCGGGCGAGGATTGAGCGGCATCCCACCCCTGACCGTGGTCTAGGCCGGATCGACATTCAAGCTTCGGAGATAACGCCGCCCCCGGCAGGGCAAGGCTAACGTCCCGGCGGGGCAAGGCTATCGTGCGGACGTTCGCTTGAGTTCGTCGCCTCCCAATCCCACCCCGTCACCCCGGACTCGTTCCGGGGTCCACTCTGCGGCGAGGAGAAAGGCATTATGGGCCACCAATCCCCTCGTGGCCCGGTGGACCCCGGAACAAGTCCGGGGTGACGGATACGCGGAGGACGCCGTTCGAGCCTCATCACCGGAGCCATAGGCGATAGTCCTCCCCCTGGAGGGGAAGGGATTGGCTGAATGTCGATCCGGCCCAACCCTCTACCGTCATCCCCGCCAAGGCGGGGATGACGATCAAGGCAAGTGCGCCTACCGCGCCGCCACCGCGTAGAGCGCGATCGCCGCGGCGTTCGACACGTTCAGGCTTTCCACCTTGTCGCTGATCGGCAGTTTGGCGAGTTCGTCGCAATGCGCTTCCGTATTCTGGCGCATGCCCTCGCCCTCGGCGCCGAGCACGATACAGATGCGCTGCGTGCCCATCGCCTCGGCCAGCGTCTGATCGGCATGGCCGGTGAGGCCGATCCGCCAGAAGCCCGCCTCGGCGATCTCCTCGAGCGCGCGGGCAAGATTGACGACGCGCACCCACGGCACCGTCTCCAGGGCGCCCGAGGCCGCCCGCGCGACCGTGCCGCTCTCCGGCGGCGCGTGGCGGTCCTGCGTGACGATGCCGAGCGCGTCGAACGCCGCAGCCGAGCGCAGGATCGCGCCGACGTTATGCGGATCGGTGACCTGGTCGAGCACCACCAGCGGGCGCTGGTCGTCCTTGCCCTCGATCAGCAGATCGGCGAGCCAGCTGTCTTCCAGCGGCTCGACCTCGGCCACCAGCCCCTGGTGCGGCGCATCGGAGGGCACCAGCCGGCCGAGATCGGCGACATCGGCATAGACGACCGGCATCGACGGCGGGATGTCGAGCGACGCGAGCGCCTCGCGCGTGCCCCACAACTTGCGCACGACCCGGTTCGGGTTGGCGAGCGCCGCCGTCACCGGATGCCGACCCCAGAATTTCGGGCGGTTGGCGGTGCCCGTCGACGGGCGATGGCCACGGCGCGCCATCAGCGGGGGGTCCGGGCGTGGGGGAGGGTGATCGTCTCAGTCATCATTGGCATCGCTATAGGCAAAGGGGTCGGTGACCACCGGCTGCGTCGGCAGCGGCGGGCGGGGCAGCGCCGTATCGGCGTTGGCGGCGGAGAGCAGGATCGAGGCAAGGACGATCGATCCCTGCCGCAGATCCTCGGGCTTGAGATGGTCGAACGTGTCGACTGACGAATGATGGACGCGGCTGCCGTAATCGAGCGGGTCCTGGACGAACTGGAAGCCGGGGATGCCGACCTGCTGGAGCAGCACATGGTCGGTGCCGCCGGTCTGCCGCGCGACGACGTTCGCGGCGCCCATCGACGCGAGCGGCGCCAGCCATTCGCGGAAGATCGGCACCACCGCCGGATTGTTCTCGGCATACAGCCCGCGCAACTTGCCCGAGCCATTGTCGATGTTGAAATAGGCGGCAAGCGCGCCATGGCCGGGTAGCGGGGTGATCGGCCAGCGATCGGCGAAACCATAATCGGGTCCGGTCGGCTGGTCCGATGGCGCGCCGCGGCGGGCGAGATGCGCCTTGGTGTAGGCGAGGCTGCCGAGCAGGCCCTCCTCCTCCGCGCCCCACAGGACGAAACGGATCGTGCGCCTGGGTCGCACGCCGCTGGCGGCGAGGATGCGTGCCGCCTCCATCACCTCGGCCGAACCCGCGCCATTGTCCGCCGCGCCATCGCCGGCCACCCAGCTGTCGAGATGCGCGCCGGCCATGACATAGCCGGCCTTGGGATCGGTGCCGGGGATCTCGGCGATGACGTTATAGGCGTTGGTGTCGCTGTCGTCGAAACGGACGTCGCTGGTGATCTCCAGCGTCGGCGCCGGGCCCATCTTGGCGAGGCGGGCGAGGCGCAGATAATCCTCCTGCGCGATCTGCACCGCGGGCAGGGTCGCGGTGTCGCCGGCACCGAACAGATAGCCTTCGCCATGGACCAGCTTGCCGTCGCGATACGACATGGTCGCCATCGCCACCGCGCCTTCCGCCTTCAGGAAGGCATCGAGCTTCTTGGTATAGTCGAGCCGCTTGGCCCGGCGGTTGATGCTGGCCGGGTCGTATTCGGGCTGCTGGAAATGGTCGAGCCGCGCGAAATCGTCGCCGGAGAGGCGGCGGAAGGCGGGATCGGTCGGGTCCGCGGCCGCGCGGGGCAGGGACACCATCACGATCTTGCCGCGAAGCTGGCCGCGATATTTGGCAAAGTCGCGTTCGCGCGCGATCGGCGCGACCACGACCGGAGCGGTGATCGTGCCATTAGTGCCCGGCGTCCAGGCGACGGGGATCGCGGTAAGCTGCACCGGCCGCGGCGTCACCATGCGGACGCTGGCGCGTTCGATCGACCAGCCGCGGCCGAAGGCGAAGCCCTCCTTGCGGACGTTGCGCAGCCCCCATTCGCGGAATTTGCCCTGCGTCCATGCTTCCGCGGCGCGGGCGCCCGGCGAGTTGGCGAGGCGCGGACCGATCACGTCGGTCAGATATTGCACGGTCTGTACGACCTGGCTGTGATTGGTGCCCTGGTCGATGATCGCCGCGAGCGCGCTGCGATCCTCCGTCCGCTCCCGTGCGAGGGCGGGCGAGGCGGCGCACAGCGCAGCGGTGGCGAGCAAGAGGTGACGCATCGATATCCCCGGCGAACGATGCCGATCGTGCTAGGCGGCGGTCGCGGTTCGCGCAAGCGTGCGCCGCCGATGCCAAAAAACCGTCATACGCGGCGTTGACAGCCGCGTTTCGCTTCGCCAATAGGCCGCCTCGCTTCAGCGAAGCGGCCCATCTGGACAGGTGGCCGAGTGGTTAAAGGCAGCAGACTGTAAATCTGCCCGTGCAAGCGTACGCTGGTTCGAATCCAGCCCTGTCCACCACCTCCCCGCTTCGGCGGGGAGGGCCCGCGGCTCGGACGGTCGCCCTTTCACCCGCCACCGCCGATCCCCGCGCTACGTGGTAAAAACAGCCTCATCTAATTGAAGTCACCTGCGTAACGATAGGAACGGGTGTGAGTCCCGACGGTTAGGGCGGTCTTGCGAAGGGAGACCAGCATGACCGACCGCCGCGACGACGCGCCTTCGACCACCTACAAACACGGCGATGCCGCCGACGCCACGACCGCCTCGCTCATCGAGGGCAAGGGGAGTTCGGTGGTCGGCCGCTCGGTGACGATCAATCGTCCTGCCAGCGAGCTCTACGCCTATTTCCGCGACTTCACGAACCTCCCGCAATTCATGGAGAATGTCGTGTCGATCGAGGTGCGCGATCCCAAGGTCTCGCATTGGGTCGTCAAGGCGCCCGCCGGCGCGACGATGGCATGGGACGCCCGGATCACCCAGGAGGAACAGGACCGGCTGATCGCCTGGACGTCCGAGCCCGGCGCCGACATCGCCAATTCGGGCCGGATCGAGTTCCGCGACGCCGGCGCGCGCGGCACCGTGGTGACCGCGACGATCGCCTATGATCCGCCCGGCGGCGTCATCGGCAAGGTGATCGCCAAGATGTTCCAGCGCGAGCCCGCCATCCAGGCGCGCCGCGATCTGCGCCGCTTCAAGCAGTTGATGGAGACCGGCGAGGTCGCCACCCCCGCGATGAATTCCAAGCAATATAAGGAGATGGGGCTGTGAAAGCACTCGCCTGGCACGGTAAGCACGACGTCCGCATCGACACCGTCGACGATCCCGAGATCGTCAACCCGCGCGACTGTATCATCAAGGTCACCTCGACCGCGATCTGCGGTTCGGACCTCCACCTGTATGACGGCTATATCCCGACGATGCAGGCCGGCGACATCCTCGGCCACGAATTCATGGGCGAGGTCGTCGAGGTCGGCGCCAAGTCGACGCTCAAGAAGGGCCAGCGCGTCGTCGTGCCGTTCACCATCGCCTGCGGCAGCTGCTACCATTGCGGCAAGCATCAATATTCGGCCTGTCCCAACGGTCTGCCCGCCGACAACCAGGACATCGCGCAGGAATTGTACGGGCACGAAATGTCCGGTCTGTTCGGCTACAGCCATATGACCGGCGGCTATGCCGGCGGTCAGGCGGAATATGTCCGCGTGCCATTCAGCGACGTCGGCCCGATCGTCATCCCCGACGGTGTGTCGGACGACAAGGTGCTGTTCCTGTCGGACATCCTGCCGACCGGCTGGCAGGCGGCGGAATATGCGCAGATCGAGCCGGGCGACACCGTCGCGGTCTGGGGCTGTGGTCCGGTCGGGCTGTTCGCGGTGCAGTCGGCCTTCCTGATGGGTGCCGAGCGCGTCATCGCGATCGACCATTTCCCGCACCGCCTCGAACTCGCCAAGCGCTTCGGCGCCGAGACGATCAACTTCGAGGAGAGCGCGACCTATGAGGCGCTGATGGAGATGACCGGCGGGATCGGTCCCGATGCGGTGATCGACGCGGTCGGGCTGGAGGCGCACGGCATGTTCGTCGACAACATCATCGACCAGATCAAGGCGTCGACCTTCCTCGGCACCGATCGGCCGCATTCGATCCGTCAGGCGATCATCGCCTGCCGCAAGGGCGGCCGCGTCTCGATGCCGGCGGTCTACGGCGGCTTCGTCGACAAGTTTCCGCTCGGCGCGTTCATGGAAAAGGGGCTGACGCTCAAGACGGGGCAGACGCACGTCCAGCATTACATGCCGGCGCTGCTCAACGCGATCATGGAAGACAAGATCGATACCGAATTCCTGATCTCGCATCGCATGCCGCTGACCGAAGCGCCCAGGGGCTACGACCTGTTCAAGAACCATCAGAACGAAACGACCAAGATCGTGCTGAAGCCCGACATGGTCGCCTGACCGTCCCGTCATTGCAAGGATACCGAACATGGCTGAGAAATTTGCGATCATCACCGGTGCCTCGACCGGCATCGGCTTCGAACTTGCCTCGCTGGCGGCGCGCAACGGCTACGACATCCTCGTCGTCGCCGACGAGCCGCTGATCGAGGCGGCGGCGGCCGACTTCCGCCAGTATGACCATGACGTGCAGGCGCTGGAGGCGGATCTGTCCACGCTGGACGGCGTCGACCGGCTGCTCGCGGCGGCGGGCGGCCGGCGGATCGACCTGCTCTGCGCCAATGCGGGCCGTGGCCTGGGCCACGCCTTCCTTGACCAGCAGGTCGAGGATTGGCGCGCGGTGGTCGACACCAACATCACCGGCACCGCCTATCTGCTGCAGAAGGTGCTCAAGGACATGGTCGCGCGCAACGACGGCAAGGTGCTCGTCACCGGCTCGATTGCGGGCTATATTCCGGGCGCGTTCCAGGCGGTTTACAACGGTACCAAGGCGTTCCTAGACAGCTTCGTCGCCGCTTTGCAGAACGAGATCAAGGATGCCGACGGCGTCACGCTGACCAATCTGATGCCCGGGCCGACCGACACCGAGTTCTTCGCGCGCGGCGACATGCTCGACACCGATGTTGGCAGCGACCCCAAGAAGGACGATCCCGCCAAGGTCGCCGCCGACGGCTGGGACGCGCTTATGGAAGGCAAGGCCGCGATCGTTTCGGGCTGGAAGAACAAGCTTCAATCGGCGGTGGCCAACGTCACCCCGAATGCCGTGCTTGCCGAACAACATCGCAAGATGGCCGAACCCGGCACAGCCGACCATTGATCGCGAACGGCGGCTGCGGGCAGGTCCCGCCGGCGGTCGCCGCTGCATGCAAAATCAAAGGACGAGGTGGGGAATAGTGGCGCGCCCCGTCCGGTAATGGCAAATATCACGCCTGTTTTATATCCACCTTCAAGCCGCTCATCTCTGCTGCGATCGGATCAATTTACCGAGGAGCGCAGTAAGCTGAACGCGCTCCGACTCATCCAGACCACTGATGATGCCTTGTTGATTTGCGATGTGCGCCTCTACCACGCGATCGATCAGCTCCAGACCATCAGCCGTCAGCGCCACCAATGTTCCACGTTTATCTGCTGGGTTGGGCCTCCGCTCGACCAGTCCGCCATTTTCAAGCCGATCGAGGCGATTGGTCATGCTTCCGGATGAGATCATCGCCGCCTCATACAGGGCGGTCGGCGTGAGTGCGTATGGCGTACCGCTACGCCGTAGCGTGGCCAGCACGTCGAACTCCCCGGGTTGCAGGCCAAACTCCGCAAAGAGCGGATTGAGCCGATCCCGCGCGATCAGCAGCGCGGCCTCACTCAACCGCCCCAGTAGGATCATCGGCCCGGTCTCGAGCTCGGGCCGTTCTCGGGCCCATTGTTCCGCAGCCGCCGCCGCCCTGTCCATCCCAACTTCCTATCTTGACGTAAAGATATATATCTCGATATAAAGATACTAACAGGTGTGGGGGACCTGACAAGGGCGTAAAACGCGGAGATCATCATGCGAGAAATATCTGGTCGGATGCTGTTCCCGGTCGCAATCCTGCTCGTCGGCATCAACCTGCGCCCCGCCTTAGCCTCGGTAGGCCCACTGCTCGACGCAATACAGCGCGATACGGGACTCGGCGACGTGGGCGCGAGTCTGCTGACCACCTTCCCAGTAGTGTTGATGGGTATCTGCCTGCTGGGAACGGCATGGCTGCGCAGGTGGATGGGGGAGCGGGCGGGCGTCGCCTTTGGTGTCCTGCTCATTCTCCTTGCCTGCCTAGCCCGCTGGCTGTGGCCGCAAGCGGCAGCACTGGTGTCGACCGCCGTTGTTGCCGGCATTGGCATCGCACTCGTTCAGGCGTTGATGCCTGGTGCCATCCGCCGTCGCACGGGATCGCGCAGCGGGCGCCTGATGGGCTTTTACTCGAGTGCGATCATGGGTGGAGCGATGCTTTCAAGCGTAGCCGGAGCCTGGATCGGGCTGGCATGGGGCTGGCCGGTTGCACTGGGCATTTGGGCATTACCGGCCTTCCTTGGTCTGGGCGTATGGCTTCTGGTGTCACGGGCACAGCAAGAGGCAATAGGATTGGCTCGACGCAATCCGGTCCATCGTGCGCCACGCGCCTGGTTGTTGATGCTGTTCTTTGGCCTCGGCACGGGCGCCTATACGCTCGTACTCGCCTGGCTGCCGCCCTTCTACACGCAGCTCGGCTGGTCCGGAGAAGCGGCCGGCGCGATGCTTGGAGTTGTCACGCTCGCGGAGGTAGCCGCGGGAATCGCTGTCTCGCTAATCGTTGATCGATCGCCGGATCGTCGGGCGGTGTTGCTCACCGCGATAGCCGCGCTGCTCACGGCAATGCTCTGCCTCTGCGTAGCGCCGCTGCGGCTTGCATGGGCGGCGGCGGCGCTAGCGGGGCTTGGCATTGGCGCGCTTTTTCCGCTCTCGCTGATCGTCGCGATGGATCATGGCGAGGATGCCGATCAGGCAAGCGCCATCGCCGGCTTCGTACAGGGCGGGGGCTATGTCCTTGCCGCCGTGCTGCCGCTGGTCGCCGGACTGCTGCGCCAAAATCTGGCGGACCTCACCCCAGCCTGGTGGCTGATGACGGGACTATGCTTTGCGCTCGCGCTCATCGCCGGACGCTTTCGCCCCGGCGACCGTCTCTTCCTCACTTTCTAACAACAGGAGCGTTGCGATGGCCTTTTATGAAGTGGCTGCCCGCACCAATTATTTCATCGAATTCGGCACCGGCCGACCGATCCTGCTTCTGCACGGTATAAGTAACTCGGGCCGCGCCTGGGGACCGCAGATCGCACCGCTGGTAGGGGCTGGCTATCGGGTGATCGTGCCCGATCATGCGGGACATGGCGCGTCGGGCAAGCTGACGGCGCCAATAGGCGTTGCCGTGCTCGCCGACGATATCGAGGCACTGCTCGCCCACCTAGGTATAGGGCCTGTCGATGTGGTTGGCCTTTCACTTGGCGGCATGATCGCGCTGGAGCTTGCGCTCCGAGACCCGGAACGTATCGGCCGACTGGTCGTCGCGAACAGTTTCGAGAAGACGAGCACACCCGTCTTCCACGCGCTGACGGAAGGCTGGGCCAGAACTTTCGAGCGCCCCGGTGGTCCGGTCCGGCGGTTGGAGCAGAACTGGTCGTCGCTTGTCTCCCCCGCATTCCAGACGACGCCCGACGGTTTACGGACCTATCAAGTCTGGCATGGCATAGCGGCCACTGCCGATGGCCCCTCGCTCGCCCATGTCGCCCGCGGCATCGGCGCGTTCGACGTCACCGAACGCCTAGCGGCGTTCGCCGTGCCGACGCTTTTCATCGCGGGCAACCTCGATGCGATGTCGCCGCCAGAGACCAACCTTCATATGGCCCAGCGTGCGCCACAGGGCTGCTATGTTGAGATCGACGGTGCAGCTCACATCTCCAACGTCGATTCAGCAGATCGATTTTCCGCCCTTCTTCTGGACTTTCTAAGTGAGGGGTCGGAGAGGCCCGACGTCACCCGATCAAATCGATAGAAGAAACTGCGGTGCGGGGGGAATGGCGGCTGCCACGTCCGACACGCCAGGCAAGATACCCGCGGCGGTTACGTATCCGCCGCGCAGAATATCGCGCCTTGGTGTGGAACTGACGGGTTGGCGGAGGGAGTGGGATTCGAACCCACGGTAGGCTTCCACCTACGGCGGTTTTCAAGACCGCTGCCTTAAACCACTCGGCCATCCCTCCGTGCCGGTCCCGGATAGTCGCACCACGGCTGCCCGTGCAACCCCTGCGACGATAAGAGGTTCACGCCACCCGCCGGCTGTGGCACCAAGCCGGCATGTGGGGGCAACGACTGCAACGCGCGCTGATTACCGGCGTCATGGCAACGACATTGGCGCTGGCAAGTGCCACGCCGGCGATGGCGCAGGATGAGGCGGGGTTTCAGACCTATCTGCAAACGCTGCGGCAGCAGGCGCTGACCGAAGGGGTGACGCAGCGTACGATCGATGCCGTGTTCCCCACGCTGACGCTGAGCGACCGCACCATCCAGCTCGATCGCGCCCAGCCCGGTAATCCGGGCAGCACCGCGACCCCGCCATTCGCTCCCTATAAGGCGAGCCATGTCGACGCCGCGCGGATCGGGCGCGGGCGCAGCACCTATCAGGCACAGCGTGCCCGGCTGGCTCGCGTCGAGCGCGAGACCGGCGTGCCCGAATCGATCATGGTCGCGATCTGGGGCCATGAAACCAATTACGGTGCCTATACGGGCAATTTCGATCTGCTCCGCAGCCTTGCCAGCCTTGCCTATGAGGGGCGACGGCGCAGCCTGTTCGCGGGCGAGTTCATCGCCGGGCTCAAGATCCTCGATCGCGGCATTCCGCGCGAGCAGTTGAAGGGGAGCTGGGCCGGCGCCACCGGCAACCCGCAGTTCCTGCCCTCGGTGTACCTGCGGGTCGCGCGCGACGGAGACGGCGACGGCCGTGCCGACATCTGGACCAGCCCGGCGGACACGCTGGCGTCGATCGGCAATTATTTCGCCAATGCCGGCTGGCGGCCCGGTCAGCCGTGGGGCGTCGCGGTGACCGTGCCGCCCGGCCTCGATCGCGGCAGTCTCACCAGCCGGATGATCTCGCCGCGCTGCCCGCGCGTCTTCGAGCGGCACAGCCGCTGGCGGACCATGGCGGAATGGCGCGCGCTCGGGCTGGTGCCGCAGGGCAGGGGATGGCCGGCCGACAGCGTGCAGGCGACGCTGATCGAGCCCGACGGGCCGGGCGCGACCGCCTATCTGCTGACCGGCAATTACCGGGTGATCCTCGACTACAATTGCTCGAACTTCTACGCTTTGTCGGTCGGCCTGCTCGCCGATGCGGTAGAGGGCTGACGGCGCGCTCCGGCGTCGCTATGCCACTGCCATTCTCGCTTATCTTCCGGAAAGCCCAGTCGACGTCATGAACAAGCTGATTGCCGCCCCCCTCGCGATCGTTGCCGCCGCCGTTCCGTCGGTCGCCGCTGCGCCCCAGTTCCAGGGCACCGCGCCGATCGCCTATATGGAAGACCTGTCGTCGGGCGCAGTCCTGTATCAGCGCGATGCGGACCGCCGCATGCCGCCGGCATCGATGGCGAAGATGATGACGGTCTATGTCGCGTTCGACATGATCAAGAAGGGCGAGCTGAAGCTTAACCAGACCTTCCAGGTCCGTCCCGAGACGTGGAAGCGCTGGCACGGCCCGCAGGCTGGATCGACCATGTTCCTGTCGACCGGAGAGAATGTCAGCGTCGAGAACCTGCTCAAGGGCATCGTCACGCTCTCGGGCAACGACGCCTGCGTCGTGCTCGCCGAAGGCATTTCGGGAACGGAACAGACCTTCACCGACCGGATGAACGATCAGGCGAAGAAGCTCGGTTTGACCAACAGCCATTTCGGCACGTCGAACGGCTGGCCGGACAATGGCGTCACCTATGTGAGCGCCAAGGATCTCGCCCATCTCGCCAGCGCGACGATCCAGCACTTCCCGGATCTCTACAAGCGCTTCTATTCGCTGCGCAGCTTCACCTGGGGCAAGACGCTCGGCGCGGGCGCCGACATCACCCAGGCCAATCGCGATCCGCTGCTCGGCCGCGTCACCGGTGCCGACGGCTTGAAGACCGGCCATACCGAGGAGGCCGGCTATGGCTTCACCGGGTCGGCGGAGCAGAATGGCCGGCGGCTGGTGATGGTCGTCGCCGGACTGACCTCGTCGGGCGCCCGTGCCGAGGAATCGGTGCGCTTCATGGAATGGGGCTTCCGCGCATGGCAGGCCAAGCCGATCGTCGCGCAGGGCAAGCAGGTGTCGACCGCGGAAGTCCAGATGGGCAGTTCGAGCAGCGTCGGCCTCGTCGCGCCGCGGCAGCTGACCGTCACGGTTCCCGCGGGCGCGGTGCCGCAGATGAGCGCCAAGGTCGTCTATGACGGGCCGATCCGCGCGCCGATCAAGGCGGGGCAGCATATCGCCGATCTCGTCGTCAAGGCGCCCGACCTGCCCGAGCAGCGCCTGCCGCTCGTCGCCGACAAGGACATCGGCGAGGCCGGCTTCTTCGGCCGGGCGTGGGCGGGGCTGACGTCGTTCTTCGGCTGATGGCGCGGCCGTGACCGAGCTGTTCGGGAACGCCGACGCGCATGCCGCCTTCGCCGCGGCATTGCGTGGCGGCGCGCTGCATCATGCCTGGCTGCTGGTCGGTCCCGAAGGCGTGGGCAAGGCAAGCTTCGCGCATGCCGCCGCGGTGCGCATGCTCGCCGAGGCGAGCGCGGCCGGCGTGTCGGCGCCCGGGCTGGTCGTGCCGGACGGTCATCCGACCCGCGCCTTGGTCGATGCCGGCTCGCATCCCGATCTGCGGATCATGCAGCGTTTGCCCAAGGATCCCGACAAGCCGGATCAGGATCTGGCGCGCAGCATCACCATCGCACAGGTGCGCAGCCTCCAGCCGCTCTTCGCGACCACCCCGGCGATGGGCGCGCGCCGCGTCGTCATCATCGATGCGGCCGACGACCTAGAGCGCAACGGCGCCAATGCGCTGCTCAAGAATCTCGAAGAGCCGCCGACGGGCACCATCTTCCTGCTCGTCAGCCATGCGCCGGGCCGGCTGCTGCCGACGATCCGGTCGCGCTGCCGGGTGCTACGCTTCGGTGCGCTGGATGATACCGACATGGCCGGGGCGTTGCGACAGGCGCTGCCTGAGGCGGATGAGGGCGAGATCGCGGCGCTGGTGCGGACCGGGGAAGGGGCACCGGGGCGTGCGATACGCTATGCGGGGCTCGACATCGACGGGCTCGACCGCGCGATCGCCGGTATCGCCGAGGATGGCGATCCGATGAACGCCCGCCGCGCCGCGCTCGCCAAGGCGCTGGCGGGAAAGGGCAATGCCGCACGCTACGAGGCGTTCCTCGACCGCGTGCCCGCCATGATCGCACGCGAGGCGCGGACGCGCACCGGGCCACGGCTCAAGACCGCGCTCGACGCGCAGGCGGCAGCGCGCGATCTCGCCGGCGCGGCGCTAGGGCTGTCGCTCGACGCGCAGGCGACGGTGTTCGAGATGGCGGCGATCGTCGCGGCGCTGCGCTGAGGCCGCTTCACCTCGCCGGGTTGATCGACTAGGAGGCCGGCATGGCCGATCCTTATTATATCACGACCGCGATCCACTATCCCAACGGGCGCCCGCATATCGGCCACGCCTATGAAATGATCGCGGCAGATGCGATCGCGCGCTTCCAGCGCCAGGCGGGGCGCGACGTCCGCTTCCAGACCGGCACCGACGAGCACGGCCTCAAGATGGCGCAGACCGCGCGGGCACGCGGCGTCGAGGTGCGCGCCTTTGCCGATGAGATGTCGTCGCACTTCAGCGAGATGGCCGACGCGCTCAAGATCTCCTACGATCGGTTCATCCGCACCGTCGAGCCGGCGCATTATGCCGCCAGCCAGGCGATCTGGCGCTCAATGCGCGACAAGGGAGACCTGTACCTCGACCGTTACGAGGGCTGGTATTCGGTCCGCGACGAGGCCTTCTACGACGAAAAGGAATTGATCGACGGGGAAGGGGGGCAGCGCCTTTCGCCGCAGGGTACGCCGGTCGAGTGGACCGCCGAGGAGACGTGGTTCTTCCGCCTGTCGAAATACCAGCAGCCGCTGCTCGATCTCTACGCCGCCAACCCCGATTTCATCCGGCCGGAGACGCGGCGCAACGAAGTGATGCGCTTCGTCGAGGGCGGCCTGTCCGACCTGTCGGTGTCGCGGACCAGCTTCGACTGGGGCGTGCCGGTGCCGGACAGTCCCGGTCACGTGATGTACGTGTGGGTCGATGCGCTGACCAATTACCTCACCGGCGCCGGTTATCCCGATGACAATGAGGCGCTGGCACGCTTCTGGCCGGCGGACCTGCACCTGATCGGCAAGGACATCACCCGGTTCCACACCGTCTATTGGCCCGCGTTCCTGATGTCGGCGAACCTGCCGGTTCCGAAGCAGGTCTTCGCGCACGGCTTCGTGCTCCACCGCGGCGAGAAGATGTCGAAATCGGTGGGCAACGTCGTCAGCCCGGACGAACTGACGCAGGCGTTCGGCGTCGATGCGGTACGTTATTTCCTGCTCCGCGAAGTCAGCTTCGGCCAGGACGGCAGCTATTCGGCCGAGGCGATCGTAACACGCGTCAACGCCGAACTCGCCAACAGCTTCGGCAACCTTGCCCAACGGACCCTGTCGTTCATCGCCAAGAACCTCGGCGGGGCGTTCCCGGATGCCGGACGCAGCGATCCCGCGGACGCGATGCTGATCGAGGAGATCGTCGTCGCCTGTGCCGGGCTCAAGACCGCGTTCGACGACCTGATGCTGAGCCAGGGGATCGAGGCATGGATGCGGGGTGTCTTCGCCTGCAACCAATATATCGACGCGCAGGCCCCCTGGGCGCTGCGCAAGACCGATCCGGAACGGATGCATGCGGTGCTCGGCACGCTGGTGCGCGCGATCCGCATGCTGGCAATCGCGATCCTGCCGGTGGTGCCGGATGCGGCGGCCAAGGTGCTGGACCAGATCGGCGCGACCGAGCGCGATCATGCCGCGATCGACGATGACGGCTGGTATGCGCGCCAGGCCGCGTCCGGCTTCGTGATCGCACCGCCGGCGCCGGTCTTTCCGCGGCTCGAACTGCCGGTGGCGGAATGATGTTCGCCGACAGCCACTGCCACCTCAACTACAAGGGGGTGTTCGAGCAGCAGGGGGAGGTGCTCGCGCGCGCGCGGGCGCGGGGCGTCGGCGCGATGCTCAATATCTCGACGCGCGAGAGCGAATGGGATGCGGTCGTCGCGACCGCCGAGCGTGAACCCGACGTCTGGGCAGCGATCGGCATCCATCCCAATGAGGCCGACGCCTATCCCGATGTCGGCCGGGCGACGCTGGTCGACCGCGCGGCGCATCCACGCGTCGTCGCGATCGGCGAATCCGGCCTCGATTATTATTACGAACGGTCTGACCGCGAACGGCAGCAGGCGAGCTTCCGCACGCATATCGCTGCCTGTCGCGACACCGGCCTGCCGCTGATTGTCCATACCCGCGACGCGGAAGAGGACACGCTGGCGATCCTGCGTGAGGAGAGGGAGCAGGGGCCCTATACCGGCGTCATCCATTGCTTCACCGCGAGCGGTGCCTTCGCCGATGCGGCGCTCGACCTCGGCTTCTACATCTCGATTTCCGGCATCGTGACGTTCAAGAACGCGCGGGACTTGCAGGAGACCGCGGCGCGGCTGCCGATCGAGCGGCTGCTGATCGAGACCGACGCGCCGTTCCTGGCGCCGGTGCCCAACCGCGGCAAACCCGGCGAGCCCGCCTTCGTCGCCGATACCGCCGCGTTCCTTGCCGATCTGCGTGGCGAGCAGATCGAAGAACTGGCGGCAAGAACAGCCGACAACTTCTTCATCTTGTTCGATAAAGCGAAGCGGTGAAGGTCCGTATTCTCGGCTCCGGCACGTCGTCGGGCGTGCCACGGATCGGCAACGATTGGGGCACGTGCGATCCGGGCGAGCCGCGGAACCGCCGTACCCGTGCGTCGCTGCTGGTCGAGCATGAGGGGACGCGCATCCTCGTCGACACCGGGCCGGACATGCGCGAGCAATTGCTCGCCGCCGATGTCGCGGCGGTCGACGCGATCATCTGGACGCACGATCACGCCGATCACTGCCACGGCATCGATGACGTCCGCCAGATCTTCCACGCGCTGGGCCGGCCGGTACAGGGCTATGCCCGGCCGAAGACGCTCGCCGCCCTGCACGACAAGTTCACCTATGTCTTCGCCGGGCGGCAGGGCTACCCGCCGACGGTGCAGGCGGCCGAACTGCCCGATCGGCTGACGATCGGCGGCATCACCGTAGATGTCGTCGATCAGCCGCACGGCCGCATCACCTCCGCCGGGCTGCGCTTCTCCGCGGGCGGCGCGGTGATCGGCTATGCGACCGACTTCCACGAACTGACCCCGGCGATGCGCGCGCTTTACACCGGGCTCGACGTATGGATCGTCGATGCGCTGCGCTATGCGCCCCATCCCACGCATCCCGATGTTCCGGCCGTCCTCGACTGGATCGAGCAACTGCGCCCCGGCCGGTCAGCCTTCATACATATGGATCATAGCATGGATTACGCCACGCTGGTGGCGACGTTGCCGCCAGGCGTCGAACCCGGCTATGACGGACTTGAATTCACGCCATGAACACGGATGTGAGCGGCTCGGCGCTCTTCTACCTGGTGCTGCTCATCTTTCCGATTTCGGCACTGATCGCGCGCCGCGTGCCGATCCTGCGGGTCGTCATGTCGCTCGCCGCCTGGGCGGTCATCATCGGGCTGCTGGTCGTCGTCGTAGGCCAGCGCGAGCAGTTCAGCCCGTATCTACAGCGGGTCGCCAGCCTGCTGAAGCTTGAGGACCAGAATGTCGTCGGTCGCGAGACGCGCATCCGCATGGCGGCAGACGGACATTTCTGGGCGCGGGTGACGGTAGACGGCGTGCCGCGACGCATGCTGATCGACAGTGGTGCCACCGTTACCGCGCTGTCGACCCGGACGGCGCAGGCGGCCGCGCTCGACGTGAGCAACAGCGTCATCCCGGTGATACTCACTACCGCCAACGGCCAGATCAACGCCCAGACCGCCACGGTCCGCGAGCTGCGGGTCGGCGACATCGCCGCGCGCGACCTTGGCGTCGTCGTATCGCCGGCGTTTGGCGATACCGACGTGCTTGGGATGAACTTCCTGTCCAAGCTGAAATCGTGGCGGGTTGAGGGGCAGACGCTCATCCTCCAGCCGCACCACCACCAAGATTTTACATAATGTCTATTATCGATTTTACGTTTGGCGAATCGGGAGGGGGCTGCAGATGATAGAACGGCTCGTGGCGATCATGGCGCGCCTGCGCGATCCGCAGCGTGGCTGCGACTGGGACGTGGCGCAGACCTGGGCGACGATCGCGCCGTACACGATCGAAGAAGCCTATGAAGTCGCCGATGCGATCGCACGCGACGACGCCACCGACCTCAAGGACGAACTCGGCGATCTGCTGCTCCAGGTCGTCTTCCATAGCCGGATCGCGGAGGAAGCCGGCGCCTTCACGCTTTCCGATGTCGTCGCGTCGATCAGCGACAAGATGGAACGCCGCCACCCGCATATCTTCAGTGACGCTACGGCAAGTCCCGGCTGGGAAGACATCAAGGCGTCCGAGCGCAGTGGTAAAGACGACGCAAGTGCGCTGGCCGGCGTCGCCGCCGGGCTGCCGGCATTGATGCGCGCGGTAAAGCTTCAGAAGCGCGCGGCGCGGGTCGGCTTCGACTGGCCCGACGACACTGGTCCCCGCGCCAAGCTCCTCGAGGAAATCGAAGAGGTCGCCGCCGCGACGGGCGACGAGATCGAAGACGAGATCGGCGATCTTCTCTTCTCCGCGGTCAATTGGGCGCGCCATCTCGGCGTCGATCCGGAGGCAGCGCTACGCCGCGGCAATGCCAAGTTCGAGCGCCGCTTCCGCGCGATGGAGGCGCTTGCCGGCGAGCGCTTTGCGGCTCTCGGCCTGGATGAGAAGGAAGCGCTCTGGCAGCAGGTGAAGCGCGGGGGCTGACAGCCCCCGCCCCTTACCGCTGCAAGAAGCGCTCGTAATCCCGTTCGGCGAGTCGCACCTCATATTGCGTCTGCAATTCCTCGCTGACCTGACCGAGCACCTCGCCATGCGCATGCAGCCAAGCGGCGCCGGCACCGTCTCCCGCGTCGAGCGTGATCCAGTAGCGCCGGTGGCCGGCGGTCAGCTTGGCGGCGACCTGTTCGATCAGATCGTCGATCCCCTCCCCGCCGAGCGCGGAAATGGCGACGACATCGTCGCGATGGCTCGCCTCGACCAGCACGTCCTCGTGCCGCTCGGCATCGAGCAGATCGAGCTTGTTCCAAGCCTCGAAGCGCGGCGTCAGTTCAGACACGCCGATCTCCGCCAGCACCGCCTCGACGTCGCTGCGCTGCGCCTCCGTTTCGGGATGCGCGATGTCGCGGACGTGGATCAGCAGATCGGCCGACACCACCTCCTCCAGCGTTGCCTGGAAGGCCGCGACGAGCTGCGTCGGCAGGTCCGAAACGAATCCCACCGTGTCCGACAGGATCGCCTTGTCGATACCGGGCAGCGAGATCTGCCGCAGCGTCGGGTCGAGCGTGGCGAACAGCAGGTCCTCGGCCATGACATGCGCGCCGGTCAGGCGGTTGAACAGCGTCGACTTGCCGGCATTGGTGTAGCCGACCAGAGCGATGATCGGCCACGGCGCGCGCTGGCGTCGATCACGATGCAGACCGCGGGTGCGGCTGACCTGCTCCAGTTCACGCCGCAGCCGCGCCATCCGATCGCGGATCAACCGGCGGTCGGCCTCGATCTGGGTCTCGCCCGGACCGCCAAGGAACCCGAAGCCGCCGCGCTGCCGCTCAAGGTGCGTCCAGCTGCGCACCAGTCGGCCAGCCTGATAATCGAGGTGGGCCAGTTCGACCTGCAACCGCCCCTCGGCAGTCGCGGCACGCTCACCGAAGATTTCGAGGATCAGCCCGGTGCGGTCGATCACCTTGGCCTCCAGCGCGGTTTCCAGATTGCGCTGCTGCACGGGCGTCAGGCTGGCGTCGAAGACGACGAGGTCGGCCTCGTTCTGCCGCACCTGCACCGCCAGCTGTTCGACCTGGCCGCTGCCGATCAGGGTCGCCGCTTTGGGCGCCCTCACCCGCACCGCGACCTTTTCGGTCACGACGAGTCCAATGGCGGCGGCGAGCCCTGCGGTCTCATCAAGGCGGGCGTCGGCATCGCGATGGGCATCGCCCTGATCGGGCAGCACGATCAGCGTGCGGCCACCACGGGCGAAATCGTCACGATCGCGATTGAAGCCATTGGTCACGGTCAGTCTTCCGTCTCCCCTTCATCGGCGAGGTTGAGCGCGCGCGCGGGCTGGATCGTCGATACGGCATGTTTGTAGACGAGCTGCGCCATGCCCTCACGCTGAAGCAGCATGCAGAACAGGTCGAATCCGGCGATCTGGCCCTGCAGCATGACGCCGTTGATCAGGAACATCGTCACCGAATCCTCGGACTTGCGCACGGCGTTGAGGAAGATCTCCTGCAACAGCGGCTGCTTGCGTTGCGCCTCGCCGACCGACTCGATCAGCGCGGCGATGTCCATCGGACCCGACGGCATGATCGTCGAAATGGCATGCTTGTAGATGAGCTGGGACTGACCGTCGCGGCGCAGCAGCACCGAGAAATTGTCGAACCAGGTGACGATGCCCTGCAACTTCACGCCCTTAACCAGAAACATGGTCACCGGAGTCTTGGAGCGGCGGAGGGCATTGAGGAACAGGTCCTGAAGGGACCCTTGTTTTTCGGCCATGATGAGCCTTTCGGTTCTTGGCGAGCCGTTTGCCCGCTATCGCGCCGTTTCCCGGCGTCGGATCGTCGCCCGGGTCGGGCGACACGATGCATCTATGAACGATGGAGCGCCACGTCCAGCGATCAATCCTCCCGCACGTCGGTGATGCCGAGCAGTTTGAGCTTCCGGTGCAGCGCCGATCGCTCCATGCCGATGAAGCTGGCGGTGCGACTGATGTTGCCGGAGAAGCGACGGATCTGGACGCGCAGATATTCGCGCTCGAACGTCTCGCGTGCCTCGCGCAGCGGCGCGCCCATGATCGCGCCCCCGCCGCCGTTGCCGAGATCCCCCTGATCGCCGAGCACTTCGGCGGGCAGCAGGTCGAGGTCGATGCGGCCGATGCGATCGCCGGGCGCGAGGATGATCGTTCGCTCGACGACGTTGCGCAGCTGACGAACGTTGCCCGGCCAGTCGTAGGATTGCAGCGCGACCATCGCATCCGGCGCGATCTCCGGCGTCGGCACGCGACGTTCGGCGGCGTAATGCGCCATGAAATGTTCGACCAAAGCGGGGATGTCCTCGCGCCGCTCGGACAGTGCCGGCAGCACGACGGGAACGACGTTGAGCCGGTAATAAAGGTCTTCGCGGAAGCGGCCCTCGGCGATCTCGTGCGTCAGGTCGCGCGAGGTGGCGGAGACGACGCGGACGTCGACCTTGACGATGCGGGTGCCGCCGATGCGGCTGAAGCTCTGATCGGTCAGCACGCGCAGGATGCGCGCCTGCGTCGCGACCGGCATGTCGGCGATCTCGTCGAGGAACAGCGTGCCGCCATGCGCCTGCTCCAGCAAGCCTGGGCGGACGAGATCGCCGCTTTCCTCGACGCCGAACAGCTCCTCCTCGACGCGTTCGGGGGTCATGCGCGCCGCGCTGACGATGACGAAGGGCGCCTGCGCGCGATTGCTCCAGCCGTGGAGCAGGCGCGCGGCGACCTCCTTGCCGACGCCAGCCGGCCCCATGATCAGCACGCGGCTGCCGGTAGCGGCGACGCGCTTGAGCGTGGCGCGGACGCCATTGATCGCGCCCGAGCTGCCGGTGAGGTCGCTCTCGCGCCCGGCGGACACCCGCAGGCTGGCGACCTCGCGCCGCAACCGTTCGGTCTCGGTCGCCCGCGCGACGAGGAGCAGCAGGCGTTCGGCCTCGAACGGCTTCTCGATGAAGTCGCTGGCGCCGCGGCGGATCGCCGCGACGGCCGTGTCGAGGTTGCCGTGGCCCGAGATGACCAGCACCGGGATCGACGGATCGCGGCGCTTGATCTCGTCGAGCAGCTCGAGCCCGTCGAGCCGCGAGCCCTGCAGCCAGACATCGAGCAGCACCAGCGACGGGCGACGCGTGGCGATCGCTTCCAGCGTCGCGTCGCTGTTGGCGGCGGAGCGGGTCTCATAGCCCTCATCTTCGAGGACGCCGGCGACCAGTTCGCGGATGTCGTGTTCGTCATCGACGACGAGGATGTCGAGCGGCATGTCTAATTCCGATTGCGTGTGAGGGCGGCAAGCTGGCTTTCGCCAGCCGGCTCGGGCGCGGCGGCCCCCTGGTCGAGGGCGGCAAGCGCCGCGGCGTCGAAGGTCATGCGGACGACGGTCCCCCCGCCGTCGCGGTCGGCGAAGGTCATGGTGCCGTGATGCTCCTCGACGATCTTCTTGACGATGGCGAGGCCGAGGCCGGTGCCACGGGCGCGGGTCGTCATATAAGGCTCGACGATACGGTCGCGGTCGGGTGGCAGGCCGACGCCGGTGTCGGCCACCTCCACGATCGTAACGCCACTATCTTCGCGCACTGTCATGTGCACCGTTCCGCCTTCTTCCCCTTTGCTTTCAATGGCTTCCACTGCGTTCTTCACAATGTTGGTGAACGCCTGGCCGAGCTGCCTGCGGTCACACACAAGGGCCGGCGCGGGGATGCTGTGGTCGAGCTCGAAGCGGATGCCGGGATGGGCGACCTCGTGCAGGAAGAGCGCCTGGCGCGCGATGTCGACCAGAGATTCCTCGCGGAACACCGGCTTGGGCATGCGCGCGAAGGACGAGAATTCGTCGACCATGCGACGCAGATCGCCGACCTGGCGGACGATCGTGTCGGTCAGCCGCGCGAAGGTGGTGTCCTCCGGATCGATCTTGCTGCCATAGCGGCGCTGGAGCCGCTCGGCGGCGAGCTGGATCGGGGTCAGCGGGTTCTTGATCTCGTGCGCGATGCGGCGCGCGACGTCGGACCAGGCGGCACGGCGCTGGTCGAGCAGCTGCTGGGTGATGTCGTCGAAGGTGAGGATCGGCCCGGCATCGGTGCGCGCGATGCGCACCGCCAGCGTGCGGGTCTCGCCGTTGCGGATCACCTGCACGATCGCCTCGCGTTCGCGGCCATGGACGAGATCGGCGAGTTCGGGCGCGATCGTCGTGAGCGGCCGGCCGATCAGGCCGTCCTCCCCTGCCCCGATCAGCTCGGTTGCCGAGCGGTTGGCGATGCGGATGGTGCCGTCCTCGGCGGTCGCGACGACCCCGGCGGACACCCCGGCCATCACCGCCTCGATCAGCGCGCGGCGGTTCTCGAGCTGATCGTTGGCAGTGACGAGGGCGCTGTTCTGCTCCTGCAAGCGGCCGGTCATCTGGTTGAAGGCGTTGGCGAGCGTGCCGACTTCGTCGCGGGTCCGCGGATCGGGCACACGCGCCGACAGATCGCCGGCCGCGACGCGCCGTGCCGCATCGACGAGTTCCCCCACCGGCCGGACGAGACGATCCGCCACGGTCAGGGCAATCCACACCACCAGCGCGACGATCAGCAGCGAGATGAGCAGCAGCGCGGCGTTGAACCGCAATTGCAGGGCGCGGGATCGGGTTTCCATCGCGCGGTAATCCGCGACCAATTGTTCGCCACGGCGCCATTGTGCGGCGACTTCGGGGTCGAAGACTCGCGCCACATAGAGGTAGGCGTTCTTGCCATAGGGAAACGGCATCAGCAGCGCGGCGCGATCCTTCGCCTGGATCACCACCCGCCCGGCGCCGGCATCGATCTTCGCGAGCATGCCCGGCGCCACGACACGATCGAGCTTGCGGCCATAAGGATTGACATAGGCGACCGGCAGCGGATCGCCCTTCACGTAAATCGCCGCTTCCGACAGGTTGCGGCGTAGCAACTGATAGCCGAAGCCCTGACCGAAGGTCTCGCTGTCCATCGGATATTCGCGCAGGTAGCCGATGAGATCGGCGCTCATCGTCTTGGCCTCGACCCCGATCCGCGCCAGTTCCTGATTGTAGTTGATCTGGAGCAGCGCCGTCGAATTCTCCAGCATCCCGCGCGCGCGGTCTGAATACCAGAATTCGACGCCATATTGAAACAGCAGCGACGCGAAGATGTTGACCAGCACCAGCGGCACGGCGGCGACGACGGAGAACAGCGACACGAGGCGCACGTGCAGCTGGCCGTTGCCGCCGACCTGCGAGCGCTGGGCGCGGCGCTGGGCGATCCGCCGGCCGATCAGCATCATCAGCGTGACGCCGGAGACGAGATTGGCGACGAGCAGCAGGGCAACCAGCGGCGGCGATATGACCTTGGAGCTGCCCGCCTCGCCGGCGAGGATCAGATAGGTGACCACGCCGATGCCGATCGCGACGACGAGCACCAGCGCCTCGACGGCAGGCGTGATGCGCAGCCGGCGGTCCGGGGCGGGGGTCATCAGATCGGGCGTCGGGGCCGCGTTCATTCCACCCCTCGTACAACGTGGATTGTTGCACGGAAACCACATAATTTAGCTGGAGCGATGGTTTGTGGTGACAGTGGGGTGAGCGGGGTATCGGCAGCGGTGACTGTCAGGCTGGCGTCATGCGGCGTAATGGAGGCACTTACTGCCCCCCCGGTCGGCCGATGCAGTGCGAAGAGGAGCGGCGCCGCCGATATGGGAAGTTGGCCGATTGGCTTTAGGCGGATCGCGACCCAAGTTTTGGAGCAACTCCTCCCCGCCAGGGGGAGAAGCTGGACTTGATCTTGATCCGGCCTGCGTCACTCCCGGCTGCGCTGGGAGGCATTCGGGCGCGGCGGATCGAAGCGTGCAGCTCAGTCGTCGGAGCGTGCGCTGATGCCCAACGTATCCAGCCGCTTGCGCAAGGTGTTGCGGTTGAGGCCGAGCGCGCGCGCGGCGCGGAGCTGGTTGCCGCCGTGGCGGGCCAGCATGGCCTCGATCAGCGGGCGTTCGACTTCGCCGATGACGCGGTCGTAGAGCGTGCCGTCGTCAAGGGCGCCGGGGCGCTCGCGGGCGATGCGTTCGACAAGGTGGCGGACCGCCTCGGCGATGCCCGGGTCCGAGCCTTCGGATGGCGTGCCGGGCGCGCCGAGCAGGTCGCGGATCGTCGCCGCGTCGATCAGTTCGTCGCGGGCGAGCACCGCGAGGCGGCGCATCAGATTCTCGAGCTCGCGCACGTTGCCTGGCCAGTCGTGGGCGGTGAGCGATGCCTGCGCGGCATCGCTCAACTGACGACGCGGAAGCCCCTGCGCCACCGCCATTTCGAGGAAGTGGCGGGCAAGCAGGGGGATATCCTGCCGCCGTTCGCGCAGCGCCGGCAAGGCGATCGGCACGACGTTGAGCCGGTAGAACAAATCCTCGCGGAACTGGCCTGAGGCGACCTGCTGGGTCAGGTCGCGGTTGGTGGCGGCGACGACGCGGACGTCGGCGCGCATCGTGCGGGCGCCGCCGACCGTGGTGAACTCGCCCGATTGCAGCACGCGCAGCAGCCGGGTCTGCGCCTCCATCGGCATGTCGCCGATCTCGTCGAGGAACAAGGTGCCGCCCGCCGCCTGTTCGAACCGCCCCGCGTTGCGCATCGCCGCGCCGGTGAAGGCGCCGCGCTCATGGCCGAAGAGCTCGGCCTCGATCAGCTCGCGCGGGATCGCGGCCATGTTGATCGCGACGAAGGGCGCGGCGCGGCGCGGGCCGAGGTCGTGGATCGCCCGTGCCACGAGCTCCTTGCCGGTGCCGGACTCACCCGAGATCAGCACGGTAAGGTCGTTGGAGAGGACGCGCGCGATGACGCGATAGACGTCCTGCATCGCCGGCGAGCGGCCGATCAGCGGCAACGCCGGGTCCTCGCTCGCCTCGGGCTGCGGCATCACCGCACCGCGGGCGAGCGCGCCGGTCACGGCACGGGTGAGATCGTCGAGATCGAACGGCTTGGGGAGGTATTCGTATGCGCCGACCTCGGCCGCGCGCACCGCGGTGGTCAGCGTGTTCTGCGCCGAGAGGATGATGATCGGCAGCTGTGGCAGCCGCTCGCCCACCTCCTTGGCACGGGCGATGCCGTCCCCGTCGGGCAGCACGACGTCGGTGATGAGCACGTCCGGCACGCGCGTGGCGAGCATCCGGTCGAGCTGCGCCAGCGTCTCGGCGGTCTGCACGTCATGGCCGGCGCGGCGCAGTGCCTGTGCGACAACGGTGCGGATCGCGGCATCGTCGTCGACGACGAGGACGCGGGTCATGCGGCGGCACGCGGCAGCAGGAGGCGGAGCGTCGTCATTTCCGGAGTTCCTTCGCGGGCATATTGGACGATGCCGCCCATGTCTCGCACCAGCTTGTCGACCAGGGCGAGGCCGAGCCCCTGCCCCTCCGGCCGGCCCGAGACGAAGGCGTCGAACAGATGATCGACGATGTCGGCGGGCGCGCCAGGGCCATTGTCGATCACGCAGATCTCGATGGGGAGCGGCGTGCGCGGCTTGCCCGGCGCGGCGGCGACCGACATGCCGTGGCGATAGGCGGTGGTGATCACGATACGGGGATCGCGCACCGATCGATTGGCTTCCACCGCATTCTTGAGAAGGTTGATGAGGATCTGCAACAGCGCGTCGCGGTTGATCGCCGCAGGCGGCAGCGATGGATCGAACCGCTCCTCGATCGCGACGCCGCGCGCGAAGCCGGCGAGCGCGAGCCGGCGGGCGTGGCCGATCAGCGGATAGATGTTCTCCGGCACGATCGGCAGCGGGCGGGTGTCGCTGAAATCCTGCATCCGGTCGATCAGCGCGGCGATCCGGTCGACCTCGGTGACGATCAGCGTGGTGAGCTCGCCGGTGCCGAGCAGCTGCGCAGCGCCACGGATGCCGGAGAGCGGATTCTTGATCTCATGCGCGAGCATCGCCGCGGCACCGCTCGCCGCACGGGCGCCGGCGCTGCGCCCGGACTTAGCGAGGCCGCGGTTGCTCGCGGCGGTGTGGAGGGTGATCGCGCGCCAGCCGGGATGATCGGGCACCGCCGCCTCGACGAAGTCGACGCGGATCTTCGGGCCATGCGGCGTCGCGATCTCGGTATCGTAGAAGGCGAAGCCCTGCCCTTCGCGCCGCTCATCGGTTGCCGGCGGCGGCAGGATCGCGGCGAGCGGCTGGCCGCGCATCACCCGTTCGGACAGGTTGAGCAACTGTTCCGCCAGGCCATTGGCATGGGCGATGCGATCGTCCGGGTCGACCACGACGACGGCGACCGGCAGCGCTGCGAACAGCTCGGCAAAGCCGGGCCGGCCGGAGGTGACGCCGGTGTGCTGCGCCATCCCCGCGTCAGGCAGCCTGCTGGACGGGCTGGTCGCGATGCGGGGCGTAGAAGTCGGCGAGCATCCGCTTGACAACCGCGGCGTCCGGCTGCTGGTTGACCGCGTTGCGGAACTCGGCCGAGCCGGTCAGCCCCTTGGTGTACCAGCCGATGTGCTTGCGCGCCATGTTGACGCCGGTGACCGTGCCATAATGGTCGAGCATCGCGTCATAATGCTCCGTAATCACGCGATATTGTTCGTCGAGCGACGGGTCGGGGCGGCGGTTGCCGGTCGCCAGATAGTCCATCACCTGACCGAGCAGCCAAGGCCGGCCGTAGGCGCCACGGCCGATCATGATGCCATCGGCACTCGAGTGTTCGAGCGCGGTGACGGCGTCGTCGATCGTGCAGATGTCGCCGTTGGCGATCACCGGAATGGTCACCGCGTCCTTGACCGTACGGATGAAGCGCCAGTCGGCACTGCCCTTGTACATCTGGTTGCGGGTCCGGCCGTGGACGGTGATCAGCTGGACGCCAAGATCCTGCGCGATGCGCGACAGTTCGGGCGCGTTGAGAGTGTCGAGATCCCACCCCATGCGCATCTTGAGCGTGACCGGCGCCTTGACCGCTTTCACCACTGCATCAACGAGTTGCGCGGCAAGCTTGAGATCGCGCATCAACGCCGAGCCGGCGTCGCCATTGGTCACCTTGCGCACCGGGCAGCCCATGTTGATGTCGATGATCGCCGCGCCGCGATCCTCGGCGAGCTTGGCAGCCTCGGCCATCTCATAGGGGGTGCAGCCGACGAGCTGCATCGATACCGGCTCTTCGGAGAGGTGCCAGGCCGCCTTCTGGATCGACTGGCGGGTCTCACGGATCGCCGCCTGGCTCGCGATCATCTCGGTGACGTTGAGGCCGGAGCCATAGCGCCGCACGAGCGTGCGGAACGGCATGTCGGTGACGCCAGTCATCGGCGCCAGGACGACGGGATGGTCGATCCGCACGGGACCGATCTGGATGGGCGTGAGAGCTGCCATGATCTGCCTGAAAATTGGGCATCCGTTTAGCGGCTTGCAGCGGCGCTGGCAAGGTTGCGGGCGGGCGGCTACAGGGGCGCGATGACGGATCGACCTCGGACGACGGCGCTGATCGTGGCGGCGGGCAGCGGCTCGCGCGCGGGCGGCGCGCTCCCCAAACAATATGTGCAGGTCGCGGGCAAGCCGCTGATCGCGCATGCCTATGGCGCGTTCGCGGGGCATCCGGCGATCGACGAGGTGGTCGTGGTCATCGCGGCCGGTGCCGAGCCTCTGGTCGCGACGGCGCTGGGCGACGTGCGTACGGTGGTCGGCGGTACGACGCGGCGCGAGTCGGTGGCGCGTGGGCTTGCCGTAGTCGGCGGCGACCGCGTGCTGGTCCATGACGCGGCACGGCCGTTCGTGCCGGCGGCGGTGATCGACCGCGTGCTGGCGGCGCTCGACGCGGCGGACGCGGCGATGCCGGTGCTGGCGGTGGCGGACACGTTGGTGCGCGACGGGGCGGTGGTGCCGCGCGACGGACTGTCGCGCGTCCAGACGCCGCAGGGGTTCCGCGTCGCGTCGCTGCGGGCGGCGCATGCCGCCTGGCCGGAGGATGACGAGGCGACCGACGATGCCCAGATGGTGCGCCGGCTTGGCGGGAGCGTCGCTTTGGTGCAGGGCGATGCGATGCTCGATAAGGTAACGCATCCAGAGGATTTCGCCGCCGCAGAGGCCCGTGTGACCTGGGAGACGCGCAGCGCGTCGGGGTTCGACGTGCATCGCCTCGAGGCGGGCGAGGAATTGTGGCTTGGCGGGGTACTGATCCCGCACGACAAGGGGTTGTCGGGGCATAGCGACGCCGATGTCGGCCTGCACGCGCTCACCGACGCCTTGCTCGGTACGATCGCGGCGGGCGATATCGGGACGCACTTCCCGCCGTCTGACCCGCAGTGGAAGGGCGCGGATTCGGCCCAGTTCCTGCAACATGCCGCACGGCTGATCGCCGACAAGGGCGGCCGGATCGATTTCGTCGACCTGACCCTGATCTGCGAGGCGCCCAAGATCGGCCCGCACCGCGCGGCGATGCGGGCGCGGATCGGCGCGCTGCTGGGTCTGTCCGAGGACCGGGTGAGCATCAAGGCGACGACGACCGAACGGCTCGGCTTCACCGGCCGCGGCGAGGGGATCGCCGCACAGGCGGTGGCGACCGTGAGCCTGCCGCGATGAGGGCGCTGATCGCGATCGTCGCGCTGCTCGCCGCATCGTCGGCCGAGGCGCAGACGCGCTGCATCACCACGCCCGAGGCGGAGGCGATGACGCTGGTGGCGCTGCCCGATATCATCCAGCAGACCGGCATCATCTGCGCGACGCGGCTGTCCCCTTCCAGCCTCGTCCGACGGACCGACAGCGAGTTCCTCGGCCGCTATCAGGCGGCGGCGGATCGGGCATGGCCGAACGCGCGCGCGGCGATCGTCAAACTGTCCGACCCGATGATCGATTCGCTGCTCCAGTCGGAATTCGCGCGCCCGTTGCTCACCGCGGCGCTGGCGCCGCTGCTGGTCGGACGGATCAATCCGGCTGATTGCGGGACGATCGACCGCTTCGTGACGCAACTGGCGCCGCTGCCGCCGCAGAACACCGCCGGCGTGATCGTCACCACGCTGCGCTATTTCAAGGGCGAGAAGGCAAAGGGCAAGGCGATCGCGGTGCCCGACCTGCCGCTGTGCCCGGAGGGCCAACGCTGATGGACACGCTGCTTCCCCGCGAGCTGATCGAGGCCGCGACCAGGGTCGTCGAGGCGAACCGTGCCGCCGGCCGCACGATCGCGGTCGCGGAAAGCTGCACCGGCGGCCTCGTTGCGGCGGCGATCACCGAAGTGCCGGGATCGTCCGACGTGTTCGGCGCCAGCTTCGTGACCTATTCCAACGATGCCAAGATGAAGCTGCTCAAGGTCAACAGCGACGTGCTGGAGACGTTCGGTGCGGTATCGATCGCGGTGGCATGGAGCATGGCGCAGGGCGCGCTGGAGAACAGCGGCGCCGATGTCGCGGTGGCGATCACCGGCGTCGCGGGTCCCGGCGGCGGCTCGATCAAGAAGCCGGTCGGCACCGTCGTTTTCGCAAGGGCGGAGAAAGGCGGCGATCCGTCCGACGTCCACGCGGATCGCAAGGCGTTCGGCGATCTCGGCCGCGGTGGGATTCGGCTTCAGGCCGCGCTGGTCGCGCTGGAACTGCTGCTGCCGTAAAGCACCTTGGCGCGGTCTTCAAAGGCGCCGATCATCCGGCGCAGCGCGACGCCGAAGACCTGCCCCGCCAGCATCTCGAACATCCGGTTCTTGAACTGGAAGTCGACCGTAAAGTCGACCGCGCAGCCGCCCTCCTCCGCGCGGAAGCGCCAGTCGTTGTGCAGATACTTCAGCGGACCGTCGATATATTCGACATGGACGCTTTCGGGCCGCACCTTCTCGACCTTCGAGGTGAAGGTCTCGCGCAGGCCCTTGAAGCCGACGATCATGTCGGCGAGCGTCGCGGTGTCGCTGTCCTGGCGCACGCGCATCGCGCTGACCCAGGGCAGGAACTCCGGGTAGCGCTTCACGTCGGCGACCATGTCGAACATCTGCTCGGGGGTGTAGGGCAGATGGCGTGTTTCGGAATGCTTAGGCACGAACGCTCGCGGTCTGCGCCGTCTGGCTCTGGGCGAGCTTCGCCGCGCGGGCGTCGCGCATCTTCGCGAAATCGTCACCGGCGTGATAGCTCGACCGGGTCAGCGGCGACGACGCGACCAGCAGGAACCCCTTGGCGCGGGCGATGGCAGCATAGCTGTCGAACGCCTTGGGCGTCACGAATTCGGCGACCTTCGCATGCCGCGGCGTCGGCTGGAGATACTGGCCCATCGTCAGGAAATCGATGTCGGCCGAGCGCATGTCGTCCATCACCTGGTGCACTTCGAGCCGCTGCTCACCCAGGCCGAGCATCACGCCCGACTTGGTGAAGATCGACGGGTCGAGCTTCTTCACGCTCTCCAGCAGGCGGATCGACGCATAATAGCGCGCGCCGGGGCGGATCGTCGGATAGAGCCGCGGCACCGTCTCGAGATTGTGGTTGTACACGTCCGGGCGCGCCGCGACGATCGCCTCGACCGCCGCCTCATGCTTGTTGCGGAAATCCGGCGTGAGGATTTCGATCGTGGTCCGGGGATTCGAGCGGCGGATCGCCTCGATCACCTTCACGAACTGCTTGGCACCACCATCGGGCAAATCGTCGCGATCGACCGAGGTGACGACGATATGCTCCAGCCCCATCTGCGCCGCGGCGTCGGCGACATTGTTGGGCTCCATCGGGTCGACGGCGCGGGGCATGCCGGTCTTGACGTTGCAGAAGGCGCAGGCACGCGTGCAGGTGTCACCGAGGATCATCACCGTCGCATGCTTCTTCGACCAGCATTCGCCGATGTTCGGGCACGCCGCCTCTTCGCAGACGGTCGTCAGGCTCTTGGAGCGCATCAGTTCGCGCGTCGCGGCGAACCCCGCCGAGGTCGGCGCTTTGACGCGGATCCAGTCCGGCTTGCGCAGGCGTTCCGGACGGGCGAGCGGTGTCATCTCGTTCATGATCCGCGAGATAGCGATCAAGTCGATTGTGAACAACCATCATGCGATTTGTGAAGAAGCTTTGCCCGCGCGACGAAGCCGGGACACTCCGCACAACTATGCGTTATAGCAGCCGAAACGGACACATAACGGAGGTACAATGACCGATTTCGCCGACATGGTCGAAGGCTATCGCCGGTTTCGCGCCAAGGGCTGGACCGAGCAGCGCGAGCGCTGGAGCCAGCTGAGCCAGGGCCAGGACCCCAAGGTCATGGTGATCGCCTGTTCCGACAGCCGCGTCGATCCGATGCAGATTTTCGACGTCGCGCCCGGCGAAATCTTCACGGTTCGCAACGTCGCCAACCTCGTCCCGCCGTTCGAGACCAGCAAGGGCTATCACGGCGTGTCGGCCGCGGTCGAGTTCGCGGTGACGCAGCTCGAGGTGCCCGAAGTGGTGGTGATGGGACACGCCTCGTGCGGTGGCTGTGCCGCGGCGCTGTCGGGCGGGTTCAAGGACAGCAAGCCGGGTGAAGGCGGCTTCATCTCCGACTGGGTCGGCCTGCTCGACGGCGCGCGCGACAAGGTGAAGGCGAAGTTCGGCGACGGTCTCGATGCCAAGCGCGAGCTGGAGCATGAAGCGGTCCGCGTCAGCATCGAGAACCTGCGCACCTTCCCGTTCGTCACCGAACGCGAGGCGGCGGGCACGCTGAAGCTGCGCGGCGCCTATTTCGCGATCGCCGACGGACAGCTGCACGTCATGGACGACGACGGCGTCTTCGCGGCCGCGTGATCCGATCCCTTCCTCCGCAAGGGGAAGATGGCACCGCACCGCGCTGACGGAGGCGGGAGGACGGGGTGGGAGCGCGATCATAGCGCTTCGCCGTGTCCTCCCCCTCCGTCACGCCGTCGGCGTGCCACCTCCCCCTGGCGGGGGAGGATTTAGAGGGGGCGCGCGTAGATGACGTCGTCGTGGAGCTTTGCGCCGACTTGGAATTGGCGCTGGCCGGCAATGGCGAAGCCCTGGCGGTCGTAGAAGGCGCGGGCGCGATCATTGCCGCCGTAAACACCCAGCAGCATGCGGCTCTTTCCCATTGCACGGGCGTCCGTCATCGCACGCTCCATCAGCGCTTGACCGAGGCCGGTGCCATAAGTGGCGGGCAGCGTGTAGATGCGGCGAAGCTCGATATCGCCCTGCCCCGTCGCCAACGGCAGGTCCGGCAGCGTCAGCAGCGTATAGCCGACCGGCGCGGCACCATCGGGATGCTCGGCGAGGGTGACGATGCTGTCGGGATCGGCGGTCCATGCGGCGAAACGCTCGACCGAGCTGTTCTTCGCGACATGGGCGATGATGTCGGCACCGTCGAGGATGCCGGCGAAGGTGGTGAGGAAACTCGCGGCCGCCACCAGAGCGACCGCGGGCGCGTCCTCAGCGGACGCGCGCCGCAGCCGCCAGGTCATCAGCCGACGATTTCTTCGGGCTTGAAGAAATAGGCGATCTCGATCTCGGCATTCTCGTCCGAATCCGAACCGTGGACGGTGTTCGCCTCGATCGACTCGGCGAGCTCCTTGCGGATCGTGCCAGGTGCGGCATCCTTGGGGTTGGTCGCGCCCATGATGTCGCGGTTGCGCTGCATCGCATTCTCGCCTTCGAGCACCTGCACGACGACCGGACCCGAGATCATGAAGCTGACGAGGTCGTTGAAGAACGGACGCTCGCGATGGACCGCATAGAAGCCCTCGGCCTGTTCGCGGGTCATCTGGATGCGCTTCGAAGCGACGACGCGCAGGCCGGCCTCTTCGAGCATCTTGGTAACCGCACCGGTCAGGTTGCGGCGGGTGGCGTCGGGCTTGATGATCGAAAAGGTACGGTTCGCGGCCATGATGGTCACGGGCTCCTGTGGTTCTGGGACGTTTTTGAAGTGGCGCCGCCCTAGTCGGGGGCCGCTGCGTTTGCAACCGCTTCGGGTGGGGCGACCATGTGACCACGGCCGGCAGTGATGTCGCTGTGCACGCCTGTGCGGCGGGCGCGATCACCTCAAGCCGCCTGCTCCCAGCGCCCGGCGTCGTTCTGTTTCCAATAGCGGCGCTCGACCCCGTCGCGCGCGCCCAACGCGCGCCAGGCATCGCGCGCGGGGCGGATGAATTCGTCTTCGAAGAAGTGGAAGGCGCGGTCGAAGTCGAGCGCTGCGTCCCGCCACTCGCCGTCGACCAGCGCGACGTAGCGGGCACTGTTCGCCGGCCGCACCTCCGGCGCGATCAGGATCGGCTGGAGCGCGTCGTCACCCGCTCCGAGTTGGGCATGCGGCAGGAAGCTGTCGGCGCGATAGACCCAGAGCAGACGATCGATCTCGGCGCGCTGCTCGTCGCGCGCGCTGACGATGAGCAGGCGGTTGCCGGTTTCCACGACCTTGGCGGCGATCTGCGGGAGCGCACGGTCGAGCGGCGTCGCGGTGAGATGGTAGAAGTCGACCTGCATCGCGGCACGGGTTAGCGTGCCGGCAGGGCGGCGTCACCCCTGCCGATCATCGGCGTGCGACGAGGCAGCCGCCCCCGTGGGAGGGGGCGGCCGTGAGGTGGGACCAGCACCAATGGCACGGCCCCCCCCACCTCGCCCTCCCCTACGAGGAGGGCGATCGGCTCAGCCCTCGAAATGGTCCGCGATCGCGCGGTCGAGCAGGCGGACGCCATAGCCCGTCGCGCCCTTGTCGTAGGTGGCGCCGGCCTTGTCGCTCCAGACCATCCCGGCGATGTCGAGATGCGCCCAGGCGACGCCCTCATCGACGAAGCGCTGGATGAACTGCGCCGCGGTGATCGAGCCGGCGCCGCGCGGGCCGACGTTCTTCATGTCGGCGATCGGCGAGTCGATCAGCTTGTTGTAGGTGTCGGACAGCGGGAAGCGCCACAATTTGTCGCCCGTCGCGAGGCCGGCGGCGAGGAGCGTGTCGGCAAGCCCGTCGTCGTTGGAGAACAGACCGCCATATTCGTTCCCGAGGCTGACGATCATCGCGCCGGTGAGGGTCGCGAGGTCGATGATCGTCTTCGGGCGGAACGTCTTCTGCGTCCAGGTGATCGCATCGGCGAGCACCAGCCGGCCCTCGGCATCGGTGTTGAGGATCTCGATCGTCTGGCCGGACATCGACGTGACGACGTCGCCCGGGCGCTGCGCGTTGCCATCGGGCATGTTCTCGACAAGGCCCATCACGCCGACGACGTTGAGCTTCGCCTTACGCGCGGCGAGCGCCTTCATCGTGCCCGCGACCGCGCCGGCGCCACCCATGTCCCACTTCATGTCTTCCATGCCGGCACCCGGCTTGAGCGAGATGCCGCCGGTGTCGAAGGTGACGCCCTTGCCGACCAGCGCCAGCGCCGGATCGCCCTCGCCCGCGCCGTTCCACTTGAGCGCGAGGATGCGTGCCTCGCGCACCGAACCCTGGCTGACGCCGAGCAATGCGCCCATGCCGTGTTCGGCCATCTCCGCCTCGTCGACGACGATGATTTCAAGGCCGAGCCCCTCGACGCTGGCGCGGACCTGCTCGACGAAGCTTTCGGGATAGAGGATGTTCGGCGGTGCGGCGACGAGGTTGCGGGTGAGTTCGAGGCCCTGCGTCACCGCATGCTGCGCGGCCCAGGCGGCGTCGGTCTCGGCGGGCGCCCCGACGATCGTCAGCGTGGCGAGCGTCGGCTTCTGCTTTTCGGGCAATTTGGTGCGATATTGATCATAGCGCCACGCGCGCTGCGCCGCGGCGGCGGCGAAGCGCGCGGCGGCCTTCGGTGTCGGGCTGGCGGCGGACAGGTCCGCCGTCACGTCGGTCGCGCCGGAGGTGAGCAGCTTGGCGACGAGCGCGCCGCCCGCCTTTTCCCAATCGGCTTCGCCATTGGCGCCGACACCGAGCAGCAGCACCTGGCGGGTGGTGTCGCCTTCCGCGACGAACAGCTCGACGAGCGAACCGGCCTCGCCGTCGAAGCGCGCGGCGCGCGCCGCGGCGGTGGCGAGCGCCTGATGCGCGTCGCCGAGACCCGCCCAGCTGGCACGGCCGGCGAGATCCTTCTCGATCGGCAGCGCGAGGATCGCGGGGGCGGTGGCGGCGGCGGACGAGAAGGCGATCTGCATGTAGGGTGACTTCCTGGCACTGAAACAGACGCGTGATCTAAGGTCGCCGGGCGGCAAGCACAACGATTGCAGCGCCGCGCCGGTGATGCGATAGGCAGGCGCGGGTGCGGCGCCGTTCAGGGCGACGCCGGCCACGCCGAAAGGGTATTCGGATAATCGTGTTGCGTTTCGACCTTATGGCCGGCTGTGCGCTCGCCGCGGCCCTTCTCGTCGCCCCGGCGGCGGCGCAGGACCTGCAGAACCGCCCGGTCGCTCCGCCGCCGGCGAACGATCCTGCACTGGCGACTCCCGCCGGCAACGATCAGGTGCAGTTCAGCGCCGGCAGCCTCGACTATGACAGCAACGCCGATACGGTGACCGCGCTCGACGAGGTGCGGATGTTCCGTCAGGGCGACCGGCTGCGCGCCGACAAGGTCGTCTGGAACCGCAAGACCGGCAAGGTCGTCGCGACCGGCAATATCGCGGTGACCAACCCGGAAGGCGATGTCGCCTTCGGCGATTCGATCGAGCTGACCGATTCGCTGAAGGACGGGGTCGTCCAGAACATGCTGGTCGTGCTCGAACAGGGTGGTCGCATGGCGGCGGAGCGCGGCACGCGGCGGACCGACGGCTCGATGCAGCTCGACAAGGCGGCCTATACGCCGTGCGCGGTCCAGACGTCGGAGGGCTGTCCCAAGACCCCGTCGTGGCAGATCACCGCGGTGCGCATCACCTATCGACCCGATCGCGAGCGCGTCTATTTCGGCGGCGGCCAGTTCCACCTGTTCGGACTGCCGGCGCTGCCGCTGCCCGCCTTCTCGATGCCCGTCGGCGGCGGGTCGGAGAGCGGCCTGCTCGCGCCCGATCTGCAGCTCGACCGGGTCAACGGGCTCGAACTGGTCACCCCCTATTACTTCCGGCTGGCGCCCAACAAGGGGCTGACGCTCACGCCGCACGTCTTCTCCGAAGTGCTGCCGATGATGGAGGCGCGCTACGAGGCGCTGGGCACGCATGGCGCCTTCCAGGTCACCGGCTATGCGACCGAGAGCCGGCGCAGCGACGACCTCAACACGGTGACGCCGACCGATACCGAGCGCGCCTTCCGCGGCTATATCGACGGTATCGCGCGCTACCAGCTCTCGCCCAATTGGAGCGTCAGCGGTTCGGTACGGCTCGCCAGCGATCGTACCTTCCTGCGCCGCTACGACATCTCGCGCGACGATCGGCTGCGCACGACCGCCTCGCTCGAGCGGATCGATCCCAACACCTATTTCGCGCTGACCGGCTGGTACGTGCAGAGCCTGCGCGTCAACGATCCGCAGGGCAACCAGCCGATCGCGCTGCCCGAGATGGACTTCCGCAAGCGGATGGATCTGGTCGGCGGCAAGCTGCAATTGCAGGCCAATACGCTGGCGATCACCCGGACCGAGGGGCAGGATACGCAGCGCGCCTTCGTCGCCGGACAATGGGACCTGCGGCGCCTGACGAACTGGGGTCAGGAGGTGACCTTCACCGCTTATGCCCGCGCCGATGCGTACAACACGCGCAACTCGCTGCTGACGACGGTCGCGAGCTATCGCGGGATCGACGGCTTTCAGGCGCGCGCGATCGGCGCGCTGGCGGCGGATATCAAATGGCCGTTCGTCGGCGCGTTCATGGGCGGCACGCAGCGGCTGACGCCGCGCCTGCAGATCGTCGCCAGCCCCAAGGTCGCCAATCTTGATGTCCCCAACGAAGATGCGCGCGCGGTCGATCTGGAGGATTCGAACCTGTTCGCGCTCAACCGCTTCGCCGGCTACGACCGGTTCGAGGACAGCAGCCGCGCGACCTATGGCGCGGAATGGGCGGTGGCGCTGCCAGGCGTGACCTTCGACACGGTCATCGGCCAGAGCTATCGCCTGTCGGAGCGGCCGACGATCCTGCCGAACGGCACCGGGCTCAGCGACCGCTTCTCGGATTTCGTCGGGCGTACGACGCTGCGCATCCGCGACTTCGTGTCGATCACCCACCGATATCGACTCGACAAGGACGGGTTCGCGGTGCGCCGCAACGAGGTGGATGCGACGGTCGGATCGCGCTCGACCTATATCCTCGCCGGCTATCTGCGCCTCAACCGCAACATCTTCCCCGCGATCGAGGATTTGCAGGATCGCGAGGAGGTGCGGCTCGCCGGGCGGGTGCAGTTCGCCCGCTTCTGGTCGGTGTTCGGCTCGACCGTCATCGACCTGACCGACCGGAGTGAAGACCCGCAGTCGCTGTCCGACGGGTTCGACCCGATCCGCCACCGGCTCGGCGTCCAATATGAGGACGATTGCCTGCGACTGGGCATGACGTGGCGGCGCGATTACCAGGATACGGGCGACGCGCGGTCGGGCAACAGCTTCCTGTTGACGCTGGCCTTGACCAACCTCGGGCGCTAAGCCGCAGTTCAGCTGGATCGAGGCATGACCGGAACAGGTATCGCGTCCGACGCGCGGCCTGAGCTTTGGGGTAACGGAAGAACGTGACGCATAACCATCGACGCAGCGCCCGCATCGGTCGCACCATGAGCTGGCTCGCGCTGGCGGCGATCGCCACCGGCGCGGTCGCGCAGACGGTGCCCGACCAGCAGGTGCCCGAAACGAACCTGAACATCCCGGCCAACCTCCAGATCTTCGGCAAGCTCGATCCCAATGTCCGCAAGCCGACGGCGATCGTCAACGACACGGTCATCACCGGCACCGACGTCGACCAGCGGCTGGCGCTGACCGTCTTCAACAACGGCGGCCGCGGGCCGGCGCCCGAGCAGATGGACGAGTTCAAGCTTCAGATCCTGCGCCAGCTGATCGACGAGACGCTGGAGATCCAGGAGGCCAAGAGCGCCGAGATCACTGTCACCGCAGCGGAGCTCGACCAGAGCGAGGCGGGCCTCGCCAAGCGGTTCAACATGACCGTGCCGCAGCTGCGCGTCGCGCTGCGCAAGGCGGGCTCGTCCGAGCGCACGTTGCGCCGCGCGATCGAGGGCGAACTCGCCTGGAGCCGCTATCTGCGCCGCAAGATCGAGCCGTTCGTCAACGTCGGCGACGAAGAGGTGAGCGCGATCCAGAAGCGGATCGAGGCGTCGCGCGGGACCGAGGAATACAACCTCCGCGAGATCTACCTGAGTGCCAACGACGGCAACCGCGCCGAGGTGTTCGCCAAGGCCAAGCAGATCATCGCCGAGATCCAGAAGGCGCAGCAGCCGTTCGAACTGTTCGCACGCAACTATTCCGAAGCCTCGACGCGCGGCGTCGGCGGTGATCTCGGCTGGATCCGGCTCGTGACCCTGCCGCAGCCGCTCGCCGATGCGGCGCAGCAGATGCAGGTCGGCCAGGTCGCCGGCCCGATCGAGACGCCGGGCGGCTTCTCGATCCTGTATCTCACCGACAAGCGCACGATTGGTGCGGCCGACCCGCGCGATGCGCGGCTCAGCCTGAAGCAGCTCACCGTCGCCTTCCCCGCCGGCACGACGCAGGCACAGGCGCAGGTGCGCGCCGCGACCTTCGCCAAGACGGTCCAGTCGATCCAGGGTTGCGGTACGGTCGAGAAGGTCGCCGCGACGATCGGCGCCGAGGTGGTCGACAATGATTCGGTCCGCATCCGCGACCTGCCGCCGCAGTTGCAGGAGATCCTGCTGAAGCTGCAGGTCGGCCAGGCCACCCCGCCGTTCGGCTCACCGACCGAGGGCGTCCGCGCGCTGGTGCTGTGCGGTCGCGACGATCCGCAGCAATCGTCGGTCCCCGGCGCGGCGCAGATCCAGGGGCAGCTCGAACAGCAGCGCGTCAACCTGCGCGCGCAGAGCAAGCTGCGCGATCTGCGGCGCGACGCGGTCATCGAGTATCGCTGACATGACGCAGGCGCCGCTCGCGATCTCGATGGGTGATCCCGCCGGGATCGGGCCGGAGATCATCGCCAAAAGCTGGGCGGTGCGTGCGCTGCGCAGCCTGCCGCACTTTGCGCTGGTCGGCGATCCCGCGGTGGCGCGCCGGGTATGGAGCGGCCCCGTCGAGGCGATCAACGACATCGGCGAGGCGGCGGCGGTGTTCGAGCGCGCCTTGCCCGTTCTCGCGGTCGGCGATGCCGGGCCGGTGACGCCCGGCACGCCCGAGGTCGGTGGCGCCCGCGCTGCCTTGCAGGCGCTGGAACAGTCGATCGCGCTGGTGCGCAGCGGCGCGGCGCGGGCGCTGGTCACCGGCCCCGTCTCGAAGGCGCAATTGTACGGCATCGGCTTCAACCATCCCGGCCAGACCGAGTTCGTGGCCGAACGCTGCGGGGTTGCCGCCGAGGATGCGGTGATGATGCTCGCCGGGCCGAGCCTGCGCGTCGTGCCGATGACCGCGCATGTGCCGCTGGCGCAGGTGCCGTCGCTGCTGTCGGTCGAGCTGATCGTCGCCAAGGGCCGTGCGACCGCCTCCGGCCTGATCCGCGATTTCGGCATCGCCTCGCCGCGGCTGGCGTTTGCCGGGCTCAATCCGCATGCGGGCGAAGGCGGCGCGATCGGGCGCGAGGAGATCGACATCCTCGAACCTGCGATCGCGCAGCTGCGCGCCGAGGGGATCAACGCCAGCGGTCCCTTCCCGGCCGACACGATGTTCCACGCCCGTGCCCGCGCCGGCTATGATGCGGTGCTGTGTTGCTATCACGATCAGGCGCTGGTGCCGATCAAGACGCTGCATTTCGACGAGGGCGTCAACATGACGCTGGGCCTGCCGGTGGTGCGGACGTCGCCCGATCACGGCACCGCGTTCGGCATCGCCGGTCGGGACCAGGCGCACCCCGGTGCGATGATCGCCGCGATCGCCCTGGCGGGCCAGGCGGCCGACCGCCGCGCGCGAGCATGACCGATCAACCCGCGGGCGGCAAGCTGCCGCCCCTGCGCGAGGTGATCGCGCGTTACGGGCTCAACGCCAGCAAGGCGCTGGGCCAGAATTTCCTGTTCGACGGTCAGTTGCTGGCGCGGATCGCGGCGGTTCCGGGCGATCTGAACGGCGCGGAGGTGCTTGAGGTCGGGCCGGGACCCGGTGGCCTGACGCGTGCCCTGCTCGCGGCGGGGGCGAGCGTCACCGCGATCGAGCGCGACCGGCGCTGCATCCCGGCGCTGGCCGAGCTGGGCGAGGCCTTTCCGGGCAAGCTGCGGGTGATCGAGGGCGATGCGCTCGAGGTGGACGCCCCCTCGCTGTTCGCCGGTCGGCCGCATATCGTCTCCAACCTGCCCTATAACGTCGGCACGGCGCTGCTGGTCGGCTGGCTAACGGCAGACTGGCAACCGTGGTGGCAGTCGCTGACGCTGATGTTCCAGAAGGAAGTCGCCGAGCGGATCGTCGCCTCCGCCGGCGACGATGCCTATGGCCGGCTGGCGGTGCTGAGCCAGTGGCGGTCGCAGGCGCGGATCGCGATGCCCGTGCATCGATCGGCCTTCACCCCGCCGCCGAAGGTGATGTCGGCGGTCGTGCATATCGTGCCGGGCGCGGTGCCGGAAGGCGTCGAGGTCCGCGTGCTGGAGCGGATCACCGCCGCCGCCTTTGGCCAGCGGCGCAAGATGCTGCGGCAGAGCCTGAAGGGCGTGCCGGGTGCCTTGGCGGGGCTGGAGCAGATCGGGATCGATCCGACGCGACGGGCGGAAACGGTGAGCGTCGACGCATTCGTCGCTTTGGCGCGGGTGGTGGGCGGCGAGGGCTGTTCTTAGAGGCCTGATGCTTTGTCTAAAGACGAGGCGGTTCGGCAGTCTGTTCCTCTTTGGCTGCGGTAATGAGGCTTGATCGGTTTCCTAGTAAGATCCGTCACCCCGGAGTCGTTCCGGGGTACACCGGGCCACAAGAGAGCGGTGTCCCATCGAGCCGATCCCCTCGCCGCAGAGTGGACCCCGGAACAAGTCCGGGGTGACGGGGTGGGTTTGGGACACGAACGGCTCACATTGTGCCCATATGCGATTGCCCTGCCCGGCACGGGGCGGGCGGCACCGCGTAGCGGTGACGGAGCGGGCCTTCCCAGATCTTGCGCTTGAGGAAGCCCCTCCACCACGCCGCGGTGCAGCGCGGCTCCCCTCCCCAGGCCGAGGAGGAGTTTATTCCTTGGGTGCCGCCGGCTTCGTCTCGGCCTGCGCGGTGGTCACCGGCGGGCCCTTGGCGATCACCGCCGCGAGCTGGTTGGCCTCGGGGCAGGTCGTCTTGCAGAGCGTGCGGATCTTGGCGAGATTGGTCTTGGCGATGGCCACCGCGCCCTTGGCGACCAGGGCCTCGCCCTGCCCGCGTAGCGCGGCGACGTCATTGGGTTCGAGCGTCAGCGCCTCGCGATACAGGCGGATCGCCTTGCCGGGCAGGCCGCGTGCCTCGGCCACCTCGGCGAGCGTCACGAACGCCTGCCGGTTGCGCGGGTCGACCGCCACCGCGGTTTCGAGCAGATCGGTGGCGCCGTCGAGGTTGCCGGCAGCCTTGGCCGCGCGGCCCTGCGCCAGCAATTGCAGCGAGCGCGCGTCGATCTGGTCGTCGGGTCGCTGGCCGCTGAGCGAGGTCGAAACGCAAACGAGGGTCAGCGCAGCGGCAAGAGCGACGGACGTAACGCGCATGAAGGTCTCCACTGGGGGCACGACAGCAGGATTAGCAGGGGCGGGTGAGCCGCGCGACAAAAAAGCCATCGGTGTCATCGCTCGCCGGGTCGAGGCGGAGGCCCTTTCCGCGCGGTGATCCGGCAGGCAGATCGAGCGGTGCGGCGGTCCAGCCGGGATGATCGGCGAGGAAGGCGTCGACCTGCGCCGCCCCCTCGGCGTCGAGCAGCGAGCAGGTGATGTAGACGAGCGCGCCGCCGGGACGGACCAGGGCCGCGCCCACCGCCAGCACGTGCCGCTGCTGCGCGACGAACCCGGCGAGGCGGTCCGGCGTCAGCCGCCAGCGCGCCTCCGGATTGCGGCGCCAGGTGCCGGTGCCCGAACAGGGCGCGTCGATCAGCACGGTGTCGGCATCTGCCGCCCAATCAGCAAGGGCTTCCGCCTCGCGCCGGGGATCGAGCAGGCGCGTCTCGACGATGGTGACGCCTGCCTTTGCGGCGCGGGGGGCGAGCCGCGACAAACGCCCGCGATCGATGTCGGCGGCAAGGATATGACCCTCGTTGCGCATCATCGCGGCGAGCGCGAGCGTCTTGCCGCCGCCGCCCGCGCACAGGTCCACGATGCGCTGGCCGGGCTGTGCCTGGGCGGCAAGGCTGACGATCTGGCTGCCGGCGTCCTGCACCTCGGCCTGACCGGCGAAGGTATCGACGTTGGTGCCCGCCGGCAGACGCAGCGCATCCGGCAATCCGGGGATCGGCGCGCCGCCGAGTTGGGCGGCGAGGGTGGCGGGGTCCGCCAGCAGGCGATTGACGCGGATGTCGAGCGGCGCACGGGCGATCAGCGCCGCCTGTTGCTCCGCGGTGATCCCCGACGCCGCGAGCGCGTCGGCGAGCCAGGCGGGCATGACGCCGCCGGCCGCCGCCGCCTCGCCCGCCCCGATCGGTGCCGGCCCGTGGGTCGAGCCGTCGAAGGTCGCCGCGACCGCCGCGTCATCCGCCGCGACGGCGAGCATCGCGGCACGGCCCGAGGCAGGAACCTCGCCGGCGCGACGGATCGCGGCATAGACGAGGTCGCGCACCGCGCGGCGGTCCTTCGACCCGGCGTAGCGGCGGGTGGCGAAATAGCGCGCGATCAGCGTGTCCGCGGCCGCGCCGCCGCCACGCGCGGCGGCGATCACGTCATCGAGGAGTTCGATCGCGGCCTGCGTGCGGGCGGCGGGCGTCACCGTGGGTAGAAGGTCATGGAGTCGGTCATATCCTGCCGGACGGCCGGCGCGCGGCGATGCACTGACGTGCCGCCCTCATCACCGGGTCGGGTAATTGGGTGCTTCGCGGGTGATGGTGACGTCGTGGACGTGGCTTTCCTTCAGGCCGGCGCCGGTGATCTGCACGAATTGCGCGCGCTTCTGGAGATCGGGGATCGTCGCCGAACCGGTATAGCCCATCGCCGCCTTGATGCCGCCGACGAGCTGGTGGATGACGTCGCGTGCCGGGCCCTTATAGGCCACCTGCCCCTCGATGCCTTCCGGCACCAGCTTCATCTGGTCCTTGATATCGCCCTGGAAATAGCGGTCCGCCGAGCCGCGGCCCATCGCGCCGACCGAACCCATGCCGCGATAGCTCTTGTAGGCGCGGCCCTGGTACAAGAACGTCTCGCCCGGTGCCTCTTCGGTGCCGGCGAGCAGCGAGCCGACCATGCACGTCGAGGCACCGGCCGCCAGTGCCTTGGCAAGGTCGCCCGAGGTGCGCAGGCCGCCATCGGCAATCACCGGAACGCCGTGCTTGGCAGCGGCTTCGGCGCAATCCATCACCGCCGTGAGCTGCGGCACGCCGACGCCGGCGACGACGCGGGTGGTGCAGATCGAGCCCGGACCGATGCCGACCTTGATGCCGTCCGCGCCCGCGTCGATCAGCGCGCGGGTCGCCTCTCCCGTCGCGACGTTGCCGGCGACGACCTGGACCGAATTGGACAGCTTCTTGACCCGCTCGACCGCGCGCGCCACGTCGCGATTGTGACCGTGCGCGGTGTCGATGACGATCAGGTCGCATTCGGCGTCGACCAGCGCCTCGGTGCGCTCGAAACCCTTGTCGCCGACGGTGGTCGCCGAGGCGACGCGCAGCCGGCCTGAAGCGTCCTTGGTCGCGGTGGGATAGGTCACCGCCTTTTCGATGTCCTTCACCGTGATGAGGCCGACGCAGCGATAGGCATCGTCGACGACGAGCAGCTTCTCGATACGGCGCTGGTGAAGCAGGACGCGCGCCTCCTCCTGCCCGACATCGGTCGAGACGGTGGCGAGATTGTCGTGGGTCATCAGCTCGGCGACGGGCTGTTTGGGATCGCCGGCAAAGCGGACGTCACGGTTGGTGAGGATGCCGACGAGCTTGCCGTCGCTCTCCACGACCGGGATGCCGCTGATCTTGTGATGCGCCATCAGCGCCTGCGCCTCGCCGAGCGTGGCGGTGGGCGCGATCGTGATCGGGTTGACGACCATGCCCGATTCGAAACGCTTGACCTGGCGCACCGCGGCGACCTGTTCCTCGATCGACAGGTTGCGATGGAGCACGCCGATGCCGCCCAATTGCGCCATGACAATCGCCATGTCCGCCTCGGTCACCGTATCCATCGCCGAGGAGAGGATCGGGATGTTGAGCGCGATGCCGCGTGTCAGCTGCGTGCGCGTGTCGGCGGTGCTCGGCAGGATGTCCGACTCGCCGGGTACGAGCAGTACGTCGTCGAAGGTGAGGCCGAGCCGGATGTCCAAGGTGCCGTTTCCTCGCGGGAGGGAGTAAGTGGCGGGCCATGTAACCGCAGCGCAGCATCTGCGCTAGAGGGCGGCGAGATGTGCTGCGACGTATTCGGTCACCACGCCGACGAGCGAGCCGCCGAACCGCGGGTTGAGTTCGAGGATGCGAAGCTGCTCGCCCTCCCATTTGTAGTTGAAGCAGCAGGTGCCTTCATAGCCCAGCGCTTCCAGGATCGCGGTGCAGGTGGCGAGCGCCGGGCCGGGGTCGGCGGGTGCGATGCTCGCAGGGCGATCGACCGCGCCGCGAATGCCGAGCGGTTGGCCCATGTCGTAGCGATAGGCGACATGGAAACGGATCGTGCCGCCGATGCGCAGGAGGTGGAGGACATATTCGTCGGCACCGGCGATCGCGCGCTGCCGGAAGACATCGGGGGACTCGCGGCCGTCATCCTCGCCGGGGCCGCGGATCATCGCACAGCCGAGGCCGAAATCGCCGCGCCGCGTCTTGCGGATATAGGGATAAACGGTCGGCCGGGGGCCGAGCAGGTCGGGCACCGTCGCGCCGAAGCCGTGATCGATCAGCCAGAGGTTGAGCGCCAGCTTGTCATCGCACAGGGTGACGAGTTCGCGGGTCGGCAGCACCGTGCGGCCGGCGCGGGCGCCGTCGATCTGCTCGACGCGCAGCGGCACGACCAGGTCGAACCGCGACAAATCGACCGCATCGAACGGCGCAAAGCTCGCTTCATAGCGATGATGGTCGATGTAGCGCGCGATTGCGGGCATCTGCGTGGAATGGTTGCCGAAGAGAATGCGCTGCATGGTGACCTTTGTCGGACGTCGGGCTGTGCTAGTATCAGGCAACGGCGCCAAGAATCACGCCGGCGGGAGGGATCATGGGTATCACGATTGCCGCATTCGCACTGCTGTTGGTGTTGTTCTACCTGTTCACCAGCATCAAGATCGTCCGCCAGGGGTATAAATATACGATCGAGCATTTCGGTCGCTACACCGCCACCGCCAGCCCCGGCTTCAACTTCTACCCTGCGTTCTTCTACCGGGTGGGGCGGAAGGTGAACATGATGGAGCAGGTGATCGAAATTCCCGGTCAGGAGATCATCACCAAGGACAATGCGATCGTCTCGACCGACGGCGTCGTGTTCTTCCAGGTGCTCGACGCACCCAAGGCGGCCTATGAGGTATCGGATCTGTATGTCGCGCTGCTGCAACTGACGACGACCAACCTGCGCACCGTCATGGGTTCGATGGACCTCGACGAGACGCTGTCGAAGCGTGACGAGATCAATGCCCGGCTGCTCTCGGTGGTCGATCATGCGACGGTGCCGTGGGGCGTCAAGATCACCCGCGTCGAGATCAAGGACATCCGCCCGCCTGCCGATATCGTCACCGCAATGGGCCGGCAGATGAAGGCGGAGCGCGAGAAGCGCGCCAACATCCTCGAGGCGGAGGGCACGCGCGCGTCCGAGATCCTGCGCGCAGAAGGGCAGAAACAGGCGCGCATCCTCGAGGCTGAAGGCCGCCGCGAATCGGCCTATCGCGATGCCGAAGCGCGCGAGCGTGCGGCGGAGGCCGAGGCCAAGGCGACGCAGGTCGTGTCGGAGGCGATCGAGACCGGCGGCACGCAGGCGATCAACTATTTCATCGCGCAGAAATATGTCGAGGCGATCGGCAAGTTCGCGACGAGCCCCAACGCCAAGACGATCCTGTTCCCGGTCGAGGCGACGCAGTTGATGGGGACGCTGGGCGGGATCGGCGAACTCGCCAAGGACGCGTTCGGCAAGGCCCCTGCCCCCGCCCCCACACCTGCCGAGCCGCAGGCAAAGCGCGGGCCGTTCGAACTGCCCCAGGCGTGACACTCGATTCGATCGGCGGCGCGGGCGGTGCATGGCTGATCGCCGCGCTGCTGCTCGGCATCGCCGAGTTGGTGATCCCCGGGGTATTCGCGGTGTTCCTCGCCATCGCCGCCGCCGTGGTCGGCGTTGCGGTGCTGGTGATGCCCGGCCTGCCGCTCGCCGCGCAGATCGGCGCCTTCGCGCTGTGGAGCATCGTCACCGTGCTGATCGGCAAGCGCTGGTACGTCGACTTTCCCGTGCCGAGCAGCGACCCGCAGCTCAACGATCGCGTCGCACGGCTGATCGGCACCACCGCGGTGGTGCAGGTGGCGATCGGTCCGGAGGGTGGCCGCGTGGCGATCGGCGACGGCTCCTGGCCGGCGCGGGGCGTGGTGGCCGAAGCCGGCGCGCGGGTGCGGATCGTCGCGATTCGGGACGGTATCGCGATCGTCGAACCGGCCGGCTCTTAATTCGCACCGGCGCGCCGTTGGCGGGTGTAAGCGAGGCCGCGATCTGCTATATGTCAAATGTGACACAGAGCATCCCCCACGCCTTTCCGATCGGTATCGATCCGGCCGACATCGACTTCATGGGCCACGTCAACAACGCGAGCTATCTGAAGTGGGTACAGGATGCGGTGGTCAGCCACTGGCAGAAGCTGGCCCCGGCCGAGGCGGTCGCCTCGCACCTTTGGGTCGCGCTGAAACATGAGATCACCTATCGCAAGCCGACCTTCCTGGGCGACGACGTGATCGCGACGGTGCTGCTCGAGAAGGTACAGGGCGCGCGCGCGTTTTACGCGACGGTGATCCGGCGTGGCGAAGAGGTGCTGGCCGAGGTGAAGTCGAGCTGGTGCTGCCTTGATGCCGAGACGCTCAAGCCGGCGCGGCTGGCACGGGATATCGTTGAGCAGTTCTTCCAGCGGGGCGACGCGCCGATGCCGGCGACGGGGCTGGTGGAGCGCCGCTGACGATTGGTTCTTGGATTTGGCCGAGGGACGGTGTGCCGCGCATAGGCGGGGGCGGACAGTCTAGGGCGTGATCGCGCTGCTTGAGGGTTGGTCGCGCTAGGCTGGATCGACATTCGAGCTTTGGGGACAACACCTGCCTTGGCAGGGCCAAGCTATCGTGTGGACGTTCGCTTGAGTCCGCCGCCCTGTCATCCCACCCCGTCACCCCGGACTTGTTCCGGGGTCCACTCTGCTGCAAGGAGAGGGACTCGATGGGACACCGTTCTCCTGTGGCCCGGTGGACCCCGGAACGAGTCCGGGGTGACGGATGCGAGGAGGACGCCGATCGAACCTCATCACCGGAGCCATAGGCGATAGCCCTCCCCCTGCGGGAGGGGAATTGGGCTGAATGTCGATCCGGCCTGGGTCTGACGGATCTGAACGTCGCCACGGGCGTCTTGCTGAGCGGATGCTTTAGCCGAAACGTGACCTTGCGCTCGTAGGTTGCCGTGGCTTCCCCTGCTTTGGGTCCCGGGACGGCCTGCTCTGAACAAGCCTGCCGCGCAGCCGGCAATCCCCCGCTATGCCTAAGCGATGAACGCCATCTGCGAATAGTCCCGCCATAACGCCCGCGTCTCACCGCTCCGGCCGTGGCGCGACGCGAGACGCGTGACCTCCGCGGCCAGATCCTCGCGTGGGGTCACGTCGAAATGGCCGAGCCAGGCCAGGAACGGCTTGCGCCACAGCGCCGGCCAGCCCGATTGCATCCCGAAATCCACGACCGCGAGCCGCCCGCCCGCCTTGGTCATCGCCAGCCCCTGCGCGAGCGCCTCGCGCCATGGCGGGATCATCGACAAGGTGTAGCTGAACATGACGCGGTCGAACTGCGCCACCCCGAACAGCGCCTGCGGATCGCAGGCGGCGGCATCGCCTTGCGCCAGCGTGATGCGATCGGACAGCCGGGCGGCGGCGACGTTGGCACGTGCGGTGGTCAGCATCGCCTCGGAAATGTCGATGCCGTACAGTCGCGCCTCCGGCCAGGCGCGCGCGGCACGGATCAGGTTGCGTCCGGTGCCGCAACCGATCTCCACCAGCGTGCCGCCAGGCTGGAGATCGAGCCCCGCAATCAGCCGGTCACGGCCGAACAGATAATATTTGCGGGTGAGATCATAGATATGCCGCTGCCCGCCGTAGATCCGATCCATGCGGGAGGCGTGATCGCCCTCAGCCATCGGCGAGCACGTAGAGATGCACGCCGCCATAGATCGCCGAACGATCCTGCGTGGTGAAGCGACGCGATTCCTCGGCACGGTATTGCCAGCGGGCGACGATCGCGTCGGGGACGCGCCCGGGGATGATGTTCGCCTCGCCCGCGGTACGGAACAGGATGCGCGCCCCCGGCCGGGCGGTACGGGTGATCTCCGTCCACAGCGCGCCGAGCTGCTCGTCCGTCATCCAGTCCTGCGCATCGAGCAGGATGTAGCGATCGCGCGACGCGGCGGGCAGCGCGGCGAGATGCTCGGTCATATTGGCGTGGCGCAGCGTGACGCGGTCGACGCGCGAGACGATGGCGTCGTAATTGTCCGCCTGCAGATAGGGCGGCAGCGGCGCCGCAGGGCCATCGGCATAGCGGCGCCCGAAAGCCTGCCACGCGAAGTAATTGTCGCGCAGGTCGAAGCCGCAGGCGAGCTTTTCGAGCCGCTGGCGGAGCACCGCCGCCATGCGGCCGTCACCGGCAAGCGCCTCGAACTGCGCCGGAGGGATGCCGAGGCCGAACAGGGAAGCGGGCTGATCGGTCAGCCATTTGACGAAGCCGCGATCGAACACCGGCGCGAAGTCGCGTTCGAAGATGGCGCGCTGTTCCTCGATCGTCTCGGCTTCGAGCAGCAGCCGCGGATCGACGCCGTTGAGCTTGGCGAGCAGATGCGCCGCGCCGATGAACCGGCCGAGCAGGCCGCGCTTGTGGACGCCGCTGGCGAACCCGGCGATGCGGCGGCGGCCGCTGAGATCGCGCCCCTCCCAGTAACGGCGGGTTGGTTCGTCGATATGCGGGCGGATGTAGCGTTGATAGGCGGCGAGGTTCTCGCGGCTCGCGGCGTTGCCGAAGAAGCGGTGGAAGCTCGCATGATCGGGCAGATGACGCGCCGCGGCGAGCTTGAGCGTGCCGAGCGCGATATGCGCGGTGTTGAGGTCGACCGCGTCGATCGCTTTGGGATTGGCGGTCAGGTAGGACAGCATGTTGCAGCCGCCCGACGCGATGGTGACGACATGGCTGTCCGGCTCGATCGCCAGCGCCGCCATGTCGACCACCGGATCTTCCCAGATCTGCGCATAGACGAGGCCGCGGAACGCCCAGGTGAAGGCACGTTCCAGCAGACCCTGTTTGGAAAGGTGGCCATGGCGCTGCATCGCGGCTGCCACTGCCTTTTGCGTTCCGGTCATCATCCGCCCCTACATGGTCCTGGGCGGGCCCATGCGCCGCCAATGTGACGGCGCATGGTCTGTTGCGCGATACTATCGTGACAGCGTCAGGCGGCGGCGGTCGCCGTGTTCACCTGCGGTGCCGACTGGCGCACGCCAGCGTCGACGTGATCGGCAAATTGCGCAAAATTCTCGACGAACAGGTCGACGAGTTTCGCCGCGGTCGCGTCATATGCGGCCGGGTCCGCCCAGGTGCTGCGCGGGTCGAGGATCGCACTGTCGACGCCGGGCACCGCGACCGGGACCTGGAAGCCGAAATTGGGGTCGGTCCGGAATTCCGCGTCGTTCAGGCTACCGTCGAGCGCCGCGTTGAGCAGCGCGCGGGTGGCCCTGATCGGCATGCGATGGCCGACGCCATATTTGCCGCCGGTCCAGCCGGTGTTGACCAGCCAGCAATCCACTCCGCCACGTGCGATCCGCTCCTTGAGCAGATTGCCATAGACCGACGGGTGACGCGGCATGAACGGTGCGCCGAAACAGGTGGAGAAGGTGGCGTCGGGTTCGGTGACGCCGATCTCGGTACCGGCGACGCGGGCGGTATAGCCCGACAGGAAATGGTACATCGCCTGATCGGGCGTCAGCTTGGCGATCGGCGGCAGCACGCCATACGCATCCGCCGTCAGCATCACGATGTTCTTCGGCACCCCGCCCATATTGTCGCGCGAGGCATTGGGGATGAAGTCGATCGGATAGGCGCCGCGGCTGTTCTCGGCGAGGCTGTTGTCGTCGAGATCGAGCTGACGGGTGACCGGGTCCATCACGACGTTTTCGAGGACGGTGCCGAATCGCTTCGTGGTCGCGAAAATCTCCGGCTCGGCATCGGGCGAGAGGCGGATCATCTTGGCGTAGCAGCCGCCTTCGAAGTTGAAGACCGCGGTATCGGACCAGCCATGTTCGTCGTCGCCGATCAGCGTGCGGCTCGCGTCGGCGCTGAGCGTCGTCTTGCCGGTGCCGGACAGGCCGAAGAACACCGCGGTCGAACCGTCCGCGCCCATATTGGCCGAACAGTGCATCGGCATGACACCCGTCGTCGGCAGCAGATAGTTGAGCAGGCCGAACACCGACTTCTTCATCTCGCCCGCGTAGCGCGTGCCGCCGATCAGGATCAGCTTCTCGGTGAAGTTGACCGCGATCACCGTCTCGCTGCGGGTGCCGTGGCGCGCGGGATCGGCGCGGAAGCTCGGCAGATCGATGATCGTATATTCGGGGACGAAATCGCGCAGCTCATGCTCTTGCGGCCGGACCAGCATCGTGCGGATGAACAGATTGTGCCAGGCGAGTTCGTTGATGACGCGCACGCGGACGCGATTTTCCGGCTGCGAACCGCCGTACAGATCCTGGACGAAGAGATGCTCCTTGTCGCGCAGCGCGGCGAGGAAGTCGGCCTTGAGCGCGGCGAAATGGGCCGGGTCCATGCCCTTGTTGGACTTGCCCCACCACACGCTCTGCTCGGTCTCGGCATCGCGGACGATGAACTTGTCCTGCGCCGAACGGCCGGTGTGCGCGCCGGTCTCGACGACCAGTGGGCCATCGGCGCTGAGCTTGCCCTCCCCGCGGGCGACCGCGGCCTCGACGAGCCGTGCGGTGACCAGGTTCCAGTGAAGATCGGCTCGCGTCTCGATTGTCTGGCTCGCGAGATCCGCGTGCGGAATGCGCTCGTTCACGTACATCCTCCCAATGCTTTCAACCCGGCGCGCGCATCCTGGGGAGGGTCTGCACGCACGCCGGTGACGGAAGGCGGCATAGGGCGGCACCGCCGTAGCGTCAAACCGGGACGCGACGGATGGTGGATCGTTGTGGGACGGGACGATGTTGCTTTTGCGGCCGTATGTCGGCTGTCGGGGGGTCGCGCCGCGTGGCGGACCCGCCGTGCGCCCCACCCCCGATCGCCCCGGTTGAGCCTTGCGCCGCTTTGCCCTACCGCATGCCGATGATGCCGAGGGTTCCCCACGCATGACGGCGACGATCGCGCTGGTCGACGACGACCGCAACATCCTCACGTCGGTTTCGATCGCCTTGCAGACCGAGGGGTTTTTGACCCGCGTCTATTCGGACGGCGAGACCGCGCTGAAGGCGCTGACCGATAACCCGCCCGACCTCGCCATCTTCGACATCAAGATGCCGCGGATGGACGGGCTCGAACTGCTGCGCCGGTTGCGCGAGAAGAGCCAGATCCCGGTGATCTTCCTGACCAGCAAGGACGACGAACTGGACGAGGCGCTCGGCTTGGCGATGGGCGCGGACGATTATATCGCCAAGCCGTTCAGCCAGCGCCTGCTGATCGCGCGCATCCGTGCGATCCTGCGACGCACCGACCTTGCCGCCACCCCGGCCGAGGACAATGAGACCGCCGGCGCGGGCCCGCTGGTGCGCGGCCGCCTGTCGATGGACCCGGCACGGCATCGCACCACGTGGGGCGGTGAGCCGGTGACGCTGACCGTGACCGAATTCCTGATCCTCGAGACGCTGGCGCAGCGGCCCGGCATCGTGAAGACGCGCAACCAGCTGATGGATGCCGCCTATCAGGACGACATCTACGTCGACGACCGGACCATCGACAGCCATATCAAGCGCTTGCGCCGCAAGTTCCGCGGCGTCGATCCCACCTTCGACGCGATCGAGACCCTGTATGGCGCCGGTTATCGATTCTCCGAGGAGTGAGCCGCGGCCCGAGGGTGGCGATCTCGCGCTGCGCTGGTCGGGGCAGATTTCGCTCACCCGGCGTATCCTGGCGGTCAACATCATCGCGCTGCTGCTGCTCGCCGGCGGCTTCTTCTATCTCGATTCGTATCGCAGCCGGATCGTCGACAGCCGCGTCGCGCAGGCGGGACGCGAGGCGCGGCTGATCGGCGAGGCGCTGGCGATGGTCGCTCCCGATCAGCGCGACGACCTGCTCCGGCGGCTGGCGCGCGATACCGGTGCGCGTCTGCGGGTGTTCGATGCGACGGGGCGGACGATCGTCGACAGCCGCGCGCTCGGTTCGCGCAACGCGGTGCTGCTCGATCCCGACAAGCAGGCGTGGGACCAGGCGGTGGCGCGCTGGCTGGATGCGGGGATCGACATCGTCGTCGGCGCCGCACGCCCTCCCCTCTATCGCGAGCGCCGCGACGGGCGGCAGTGGCCCGACGTGCGCGGCGCCCAGTCCGGCCGGACCTCCGCCAGCGTGTGGCGGGCGCCCGACCGAACGCCGGTGATCACCGCCGCGGCGCCGCTGCCCGACGGCCGCGTCGTGATGACCACGATCAACGCGCGCGACATTACCCAGACGGTGCGGATCGAGCGGTTCCGGCTCAGCCTCGTGCTGCTGCTGGTGACGATCGTGTCGGTGCTGCTGTCGCTGTTCCTCGCGCGGACGATCGTGCGGCCGCTGCGCCGGCTGGCGCGGGCCGCTGTGCGCGTGCGGCTGGGGCGGGCGCGAGAGGTGGTCGTCCCCCGCCTGCCCTCGCGCCGCGACGAGATCGGCAGCCTCGCCCGCGCGCTGTCGGACATGAGCCTCGCCTTGCGTGCCCGGATCGATGCGACGGAGGCGTTCGCGGCCGACGTGACGCATGAGATGAAGAACCCGCTCGCCTCGCTCCGCTCCGCGGTCGAAGGACTCGATGCGGTGAAGGACCCGGCGCTGCGCGAACGCCTGCTGTCGATCGTCCGCGACGACGTGCACCGGCTCGACCGGCTGATCACCGACATTTCCGAAGCCTCGCGCCTCGACGCGCAGCTCAGCCGCGCCAAGTTCGAGGCGATCGACGTTGCCGCGATGATCCGCGCCTTGGTCGATCAGCGCATCGCCCGCGAGGTGGAACGCGGCGTGCGCCTGCGCTTCGACCATGCCGGCGCGCCGCTGGTGACGCTCGGCGAGGGCGCGCGGCTCGAACGCGTGTTCGACAATCTCATCGACAATGCGCTTTCCTTCTCGCCCGACGGCGCGCTGATCGCGATCGCGGTGACGCGCGAGGGCGACGACCTCGTCGTCCGCGTCGAGGACGAAGGGCCCGGCGTGCCGGAGGAAGCGCGCGAGGCGATCTTCCGCCGCTTCCAGTCGATCCGCCCCGAGGCCGAGGCGTTCGGCCAGCATTCCGGCCTGGGGTTGGCCATCGCCCGCACGATCGTCGAGGCGCATCAGGGCAGCATCGCCGTCGAATCGCGTGAGGATCGGCTGAGCGGCGCGCGGTTCGTCGTCCGCCTGCCGCTTGCCGAGCGATGACCCGGGGGGACCCCGCCATGTTCCTGTCCGAACGCTGCCACGCCACCTGCGTCGCGATCCACGGCCATGCGGTGCTGCTCGAAGGGCCGCCGGGCGCGGGCAAGTCCGATCTCGCACTGCGGCTGATCGATCGCGGTGCGATACTGGTCAGCGACGATCAGACCTTGCTGGTGCGCGACGGCGCGATGGTGCTGGCGCGCGCGCCGGCGACGATCCGCGGGCAGATCGAGGTGCGCGGGCTCGGCATCGTCAGCATGGCGTCGATCGACGATGTGCCGGTCGCGCTCATCGTCCGGCTCGACGGCGAACCCCTGCGCATGCCAGAGCGGCAGCGGCGGCGGCTGGCGGGAATCGAGGTGCGCGAGATCGCGCTCGATGCCTTTCATGCCGCGACGCCGCTCAAGATCGAATGGGCGTTGCGCCAGCCCGAGGCGACGCCGGAATGACGGGCCGGAATAAGGGGCTGGAATGAGGCCGGAATGAGGATCGTGCGATGACCAAGGACATATTGCTCGTCACCGGCCTGTCCGGGGCCGGCAAGTCGACGGTGCTCAAGACGCTGGAGGACCTCGGCTGGGAGGTGGTCGACAACCTGCCGCTGGTGCTGCTCGACCGGTTGCTCGACGCGCCGCTCGCCGCGGCGGCGGCCGACCATAGCCAGCCGCTGGCGATCGGCATCGGTGCGCGCACGCGCGACTTCGACCCGGCGCGGATCGTCGAGCGCATCCGCGCGCTGCGTGACGACCACGGCCTCGACGTCGGCATGCTGTTCCTCGACTGTTCCGGTGCCGAGCTGGAGCGACGCTATTCGGAAACGCGGCGGCGCCACCCGCTCGCCCCCGACCGGCCGGCGGGCGACGGCATCGCCCGCGAACGCGAGCTGCTGCGCCCGTTGCGCGACTGGGCCAACCGGCTGATCGACACCACCGACCTCACCGCCAACGCACTCGCCCAGCAGGTGCGCACCACCTTCGCCGGCCACGGCCGCGACGCGCCGGTCCTGTCGATCCAGTCGTTCGGCTTCGCCCGCGGCCTGCCGCGCAACGCCGATCTGGTCTTCGACATGCGCTTCCTGCGCAATCCGCACTGGGACCCGGTGCTGCGTCCCGGCACCGGGCTCGATGCCGACGTCGCCGCCTATGTCGCCGCCGACCCGGCCTATCCGCAGGCGATGGAGCAGATCGGCAGCCTGCTCGAATTGCTCATCCCGCGCTATCGCGCCGAGGGGAAATCCTATGTCAGCATCGCCATCGGATGTACCGGAGGGAGACACAGATCGGTGCATGTCACCGAGTATCTCGCTGACCGGTTGCGCAAAGCGGGATTTTCGCCCACCATTACGCATCGCGACCTCGGGGCCGCACCGCAGGACTCGCTCGAGGGGCCGCCGGCCAGCAAATGAGTAACGTATCTGAGATGATTGGCCTCGTTCTGGTGACGCACGGGCGGCTCGCCGAAGAATTCGTGACCGCGATGATCCACGTCGTCGGTCCGCAGGATCGCATCGCGACGATCTCGATCGGTCCCGACGACGACATGGAGGAGCGCCGCGCGGATATCGCCGCGGCGATCGCCACGGTCGAATCGGGGCGCGGCGTGATCGTGCTGACCGATCTGTTCGGCGGCACCCCGTCCAACCTCGCCATCTCGCTGATGGAGCGCGGGCGGGTCGAGGTGATCGCGGGCATGAACCTGCCGATGCTGATCCGGCTGGGTTCGGCGCGCAAGTCGATGAAGGTCGTGGAGGCGGTCGCCGCGGCGCGCGAGGCGGGACGCAAATATATCTCGGTCGCCTCCGAAGTGCTCGGCGAGGCGGCAGCGTGAGCGACGCGGTCACGCGTACCGTCCTCATCACCAACAAGCGTGGGCTCCACGCGCGGGCGAGCGCCAAGTTCGTCACGCTCGCCTCGACCCAGCCGGTCGAGATCCGGGTGAGCAAGGACGATGGCGCGGTCACCGGCACGTCGATCATGGGACTGATGATGCTCGGCGCGGCCAAGGGCGATTCGATCACGATCAGCGCGAGCGGCGATGGCGCCGAAGCGGCGGTCGGCGCACTGTGCGAGCTGGTCGAAGCCAAGTTCGGCGAAGATTGAGCTTGCACTGACCGGCCGCTGTGCCGGAGGGGGAAGCCATGCCCCGTGAGATCACCGCCTTTTCCAACCCGCTCGTCAAATATGCCCGCGAGCTGCGCGACAAGAAGCACCGGCGTGGCGCGCGCCAGTTCATGGCCGAGGGGCTGCGCATCCTCACCGAGGCGCGCGAGACCGGGCGCCTGCCGCGCATCCTCTTCTACGCCGCGGCCAATGCCGATCATCCGCTCGTCCACGCGCTGTCGATCGACGTCGAGATGGCGGGCGGCGAGTCGATCCAGACGACGCCCGACATCCTGTCCAAACTGTCGGGCAAGGACAATCCGCAGGCGGTCGTCGGCGTGTTCGACGAGTTCGACCGGACGCTCGCCGATCTCGACCGGGGATCGTCGGGCATCTGGCTGGTCGCCGAGCGGCTGCGCGATCCCGGCAATCTCGGCACGATCCTGCGCACCGCCGATGCGGTCGGCGCGGGCGGGCTGATCCTGATCGGCGAATGCGTCGATCCCTTCTCGGTCGAGGCGGTGCGGGCGAGCATGGGCGCGCTGTTCACCATCCCCGTCGTGCGCAGCGAATGGGCCGAGTTCCTCGGCTGGCTGCGCGAGGAGCCGGGGCAGCTCGTCGGGCTGAGCCTCGACACCGAGCATGATTATCGCGCGGCGCGCTACGCGGCGCCGACCTTCCTGCTGACCGGCAACGAGGCGCAGGGGATGCCGGCGGACTATGCCGCGGCGTGCGACCTGCTGGTCAAGATCCCGATGCTGGGCAAGGCGGACAGCCTCAACGCCGCGGTGGCGACGGCGGTGATGGCCTATGAGGTGCTGGCGCAGCAACGGAGGTAAGGGGCAAAGGCGCGACTGCAAACGCAGTCGCGCCCCTGCTGCACCTAAACGGCGTTCCGAGCCAAAAGCTCGATAAAGCGAGTCATCGCAAGCGATGCCTCCGCCCTATTGGTCCAACCACGCCGCGATACCACGATCTTGTCCGACCCGGGCATGAACCCAAGCCAGTGCCAAAAGCCGTGGCGGTCTAGATGCAGGTCGAAGAGCAAGTTGCTCATCTTCCTTCTCCAGGCCTCGCGCCTTCTGCTGTTTAGCTCCGGTGGTCCGAGGTGATCGGGGCCTCTTTGAGGCTCTTCTCCACTTCCTAGAAACCAAGCCTACATGGCAGTTTCAGACGCTTCATTCTCCGAGGGAGACTTTCCCAAGGACCGATCATCGGGCCACGCATCGCTGCGCAACTTCGAGAGCGGACGGGTAGCTTGATCGATCATCGGGGGCGAATCAATGGTTCTGTTGCTCGTTTCGACATTAAGTGTCTCAAATCGGCGCGCACTCGTCAGGACCTGTGACTCGATGCTACCAACAAATGAATTGTAGGCAGTCACCGCTGTATCCAAGTTCTTGCCGAGCCTTGTTACGTGCCCCCCCATCACCGAGAGCCGCTGATAAAGCTCTTTGCCCAAGGCGGCAATTTCACGCGCTTGATTCGCTAAGTTCTCCTGCCGCCACACCGCCGCGACGGTGCGCGCGATCGCGATCAGGTTGGTCGGCGTCGCCAGCAGCACCTTCTTGTCGAAGGCATAGTCCCACAGGCCGGCATCATGCTCCAGCGCGGCAGACAGGAAATGCTCGCCGGGAACGAACATCACGACATATTCGGGCGTGTCGTCGAACTGCGACCAATAGGCCTTGGCGGACAAGCCGTTGATGTGGGCGCGCATCGAGGCGGCATGCGCGGTCAGGCCGATGTGGCGCTCGCCCTCGTCGACGGCGCCGAACGCATCCTGATAGGCGTTGAGCGAGACCTTGGCGTCGATGATCAGCGACTTGCCGCCGGGGACCCGGACGATCGCGTCGGGACGCAGCCGCCCCCCCTCGCCGTCCGCGACGCTGACCTCCATCGCGAAGTCGGTGTGTTCGGCAAGACCGCAGGTTTCGAGCACGTTGCGCAGCTGCTGCTCGCCCCAGCGACCGCGTGCCTTGGGCGCGTTGCGCAGCGCATTGACCAGTTTCGCCGCCTCGCCCGAGACACGCTCCTGGCCGAGGCGCATCTGTTCGATCTGGCCCTTGAGGTCGCCGAACGCGTCGCGGCGCTCCGCCTCGACCTTGGCGACGCCCTCCTCGTAGCGCGCGAGCCGCTCGTTGACCGGCTGGAGCAGCGATTTGAGGTTGTTGCCGGCAAGCTCCTCCGACTGGCGGAAGCGCGCATCGGCGCGGTCGAGGAACGCCTTCTGCGCGTCGGTCAGCGCCTTGTTGGCGAGGTCGTTGAACTGCGCCGCCATCAGCTCCTTGGCATCGCGCATGTCGGCAAGCCGCGCCTCGAACGCCTCGATCTGCGCGCTGGTGGTGGCGAGCGCGGTACGCGCGGCGTCGCGGTCGGCGCGGATCGTCGCGAGTTCGTCGCGTAGCGCGTCGAGCGCGGCGGCGCGATCGTCGGTCTGGGCGCGCAAAGCGGCGAGGTCGCGCATCGCCTCGTTGCGTTCGCGTTCGACCGCGTCGCGTGCGCGAGCGACCAGTTCGGCGTCGGCAGCCTTGCTCTGCGCGACGGCGAGATCGGCAGCGAGGCTGCCGGCCTTGCGACTGGCGAGCAGCCAGCCGATGAGCAGACCCGCGGCGAGCGCGAGGATGGCGATGATGACGGTCGACAGGTCCACGTTCATTCCCTTTGGCGGCCGGCGGACGTCACGATGGATGTCAGCGGCGGTCTTTTCGCGGTGAGGAACATAGATCGAACGTCGGGGGGAAGACAGTCCCTAAATAAGGCATGTGGGTCGCTCGACGCTGCCGAGTTCGGGCCATCCCGTTCACGGGCAGGGCTGTCGCACAGCCACGCTTATGTGAGCCCTTGCCGAACTCCCCGCCGATACCGTCACCCCGGACTTGTTCCGGGGTCCACTCTGCGACGAGGAGCACGGCTTGAGCCGACACCATTCCCGTGCGGCGCGGTGGACCCCGGAACAAGTCCGGGGTGACGGACGCGGCGAGGAAGCCGACCGAGCCGACCGAGCCGCCCCGCGTCCGTGCGTCAGCGGCGCATCTTGGCCAGCTTCTTCATCACCATATCGCGCTTTAGGCGGCTGATATGGTCGATGAAGAGCACACCGTTGAGATGGTCGATCTCATGCTGCATGCAGGTCGAGAGCAGGCCGGTCAGCTCTTCCTCATGCGTTTCGCCCTGTTCGTCGAGCCAGCGGACGCGGCAACTCGCCGGGCGGGCGACGTCGGCATATTGTTCGGGGATCGACAGGCAGCCTTCGTTATAGCTGCTCATCTCTTCGCTGACCGACAGGATCTCGGGGTTGATATAGGCGTGCGGCGCCTTGATCGGCTTGTCCTCCTCGTCCTTTTCGTCCTGAAGGTCGATGACGAGGATGCGGCTGTCGACGCCGACCTGGATCGCGGCGAGGCCGATGCCGTTGGCGTCGTACATCGTATCGATCATGTCCTGCACGAACGCGCGGGTCTCGTCAGTAACGTGCTCGACGGGCTTGGAGATCAGGCGCAGGCGCGGATCGGGGACTTCGACGATGGGGAGGACTGCCATGCGGCGTGAGCTAGGTGGCGAGGAGTTTGGCGTCAAGTTCGGGCGTATTCCTCCCGGTGCAGGGAAGAAGTTATACCGGCCGCCGCGCGCGCAGCGCCTGCGCGAGCGTCCCCTCGTCGAGGTAATCCAGTTCGCCGCCGACCGGCAGGCCGTGGGCGAGCTGGGTCACGCGCACCGGGAATCGCTCGATCCGGTCGGCGAGATAATGCGCTGTCGTCTGCCCTTCCAGCGTCGCGTTCATCGCAAGGACGACCTCGTCGATGCCGCCCGCCTCGATACGGGTGACCAGCGCCTCGATCGCGAGATCCTCGGGGCGGATGCCTTCGAGCGCCGAAAGCCGCCCGCCGAGGACGTGGAAGCGGCCGGGGAACAGGCGCGAGCGTTCGAGCGCCCAGAGGTCCGCCACCTCCTCCACCACGCAGAGCGCGCGCTGGTCGCGGCGCGGGTCGGCGCAGATCGCGCAGGGATTGGCGGTATCGACGTTGCCGCAGGTGGCGCAGGTCTCCAGCCGCTCGTCGACCGCCTCCAGCGCGGCGCGCAACGGGCCGAGCGCGGCTTCACGCTTCTTGAGCAGGTGCAGGACCGCGCGCCGCGCCGATCGCGGGCCAAGGCCGGGGAGACGCGCCAGCGCCTGGGTCAGGGCTTCGATTTCGGGAGACGCCATGACGGAACAGATAGGGGGTTGCGCCGCCGCCCGCCAGCGCGTTGAAGGCCCCCATGCGGATCATCTTCATGGGAACTCCCGACTTCGCCGTACCGACGCTGGAGGCGCTGGTCGCGGCCGGGCATGACGTCGTCGCGGCCTATAGCCAGCCGCCGCGGCCGGGCGGCCGGCGCGGGCGCGAGACGGTCGCCTCGCCGGTGCAGCAGCGTGCCGAGGCTTTGGGGATCGCGGTGCGGCATCCGGTCAGCCTGAAGGACGCGGAGGAGCAGGCGGCGTTCGCGGCGCTCGATGCCGATATCGCGGTGGTCGCGGCCTATGGGCTGATCCTGCCCAAGGCGGTGCTGGCGGCGCCGCGCTTCGGGTGCCTCAACGTCCATGGCTCCCTGCTGCCGCGCTGGCGCGGGGCGGCGCCGGTGCAGCGCGCGATCCTCGCCGGGGATGCCGAGACGGGCGTCGGGATCATGCAGATGGAGGCGGGGCTCGATACCGGGCCGGTGCGGCTGGAGGGACGCGTGCCGGTCGATCGCAAGACGGCGGGCGACTTGACCGCGGAGCTGGCGGCGCTGGGCGCGCGGCTGATGGTGGAGGTGCTCGGCGACCTCGACGCGCATCCGCCGGTGGCGCAACCCGAGGAGGGCGTCACGTATGCGAGCAAGATCGACAAGGCGGAGGCGCGGATCGACTTCACGCGCAGCGCGGTCGAGGTCGAGCGGCTGGTGCGCGCGATGAACCCGGCGCCGGGCGCGTGGTTCGAGATCGCCGGCGAGCGGGTGAAGGTGCTCGGCGCGGACGTGCTGCCATTCAGCTTCCCCGGCGGCGAGGGGACGACGGTGGACGATGCGCTGACGATCGCTTGCGGCGACGGCGCGATCCGGCCGACGTTGGTGCAGCGCGCCGGGCGCGGCGTGACCAGCACGGCCGAGTTGCTGCGCGGCTTTCCGGTGCGATCGGGCACGCAGCTTTGACGCGGTTCGCGCTGACGGTGGAATATGACGGCCGGCCGTTCATGGGCTGGCAGCGGCAGAAGCACGGGCCCAGCGTCCAGCAGGCGCTGGAGGAAGCGGTGTTCGCCGTCACCGGCGAGCGTGCCGCGGTGCATGCGGCGGGGCGGACCGATGCCGGGGTGCACGGGCTGGGGATGCGCGCGCATGTCGATATTGCCAAGGATATCGCGCCGTTCCGGTTGATGGAGGCGCTCAACGCGCGGGTGCGGCCGGCGCCGGTGGCGGTGCTCGACTGCGTCGTGGTGGCGGACGACTGGCATGCGCGGTTTTCGTGTCTGGGGCGGGCGTATGACTATCGCATCGTCAACCGACGGGCGCCGCTGACCTGGGAGGCGGGGCTCGCGTGGCAGGTGCCGCAGGTGCTCGATGCCGATGCGATGGCCGCGGCGGCGGCGGTGCTGGTCGGGCGGCACGATTTCACGACGTTCCGCTCGGCGCATTGCCAGGCGGATAGCCCGGTGCGGACGCTCGACGTGCTGTCGGTGGCGCGGGCGGGCGAGCGGATCGCGGTGCGGGCGGCGGCGCGGTCGTTCCTCCACCATCAGGTGCGCTCGATGGTGGGGTGTCTCGCCCTGGTCGGGATGGGGCGATGGTCGGTGGAGGACGTGCGGGTGGCGCTGGAGGCGCGGGATCGGGCCCGGCTAGGGCTTAACGCTCCGCCCGATGGGCTGTTCTTCGTGTCGGCGGTATATTGATTCACGCGAAGGCGCGAAGGCGCGAAGGTGGTGCGACCGGAACATCCGCAGCACGTTCCCCATGCGGTGGCGGGTCTTCCGGTCGATAGGTTCGCCCTTGGCGAAACCTCTTCGCGCCTTCGCGCCTTCGCGCGAACCAATTACCGGAAGAAGCGCGCTGCCAGTTCGACGTGGGTGGACCAGCGGAACTGGCCGACGGGCTGGACCCAGTCGATCCGCCAGCCGCCGTCGACCAGCAGACGCGCGTCGCGGGCGAAGCTCGACGGGTTGCACGAGACGTAGCCGATCACCTTCGACTGGCAAGCGGCGAGCGCCTCGACCTGGTCGCGGGCGCCGGCGCGCGGCGGGTCGATGACGATCGCGTCGAAGCGGTCGAGTTCGGTCACGGTCAGCGGACGACGGTAGAGATCGCGATGTTCGGTGAAGACCGGCAATTGCCCCCTGCCCGCCGCGGCCTTGAGCGAGAAGAGCGCATCGCGGGCGCCCTCCGCCGCGTAGACACGGGCGGCCAACGCCAGCGTGAAGGTGCCAAGCCCGGCGAACAGGTCGGCGACGGTGGCCGCGCCGCTGGTCGCCTCCCGCATCGCGGCGACGAGCGCGTCCTCGCCCTCCTGCGTGGCCTGCAGGAAGGCAGCGGGGGGCAGCGGCACCGGATGGCCGCCGAGCGTGATCGTCACCGGCTGTGGCTCCCAGCGCGTCTCCGCACCGATGCCGCTGTCGAGCGTGAAGCGGGCGATGCCATGGCGTTCGCAGAAGCTCGTGATCGCCTCGGCGGCGGCGAGGCCGTCGGCGGTGAGGTTGGTCACCATCACGTCCGGCCCCTGATCGGACAGCGTCAGATGGACGTCGCCGCGCCGCTTGAAGCCGAGCTTCTGGAGCAAGGTCCGCAGCGGTGCGACGATCGCGAACAGCGCGGGCGCGAGGATATGGCATTCGCGCATGTCGACGATCGCATGGCTTTTCTCGGCAGTGAAACCGAGCGTGACGCGGCCGCCCTTCCCTTCCGCGTGCAGCGTCGCGCGGCGGCGGGTGTTGGGCGGTGACACCAGCGGCGGGCGCAGCGTGGCGGTGAGGTCCTGGCCGTCGAGCGCGCTGGCGACGCGGTCGGTCACGAAGGCGGCATAGGCGTCGTCGTCGAGATGCTGGAGCTGGCAGCCGCCGCATTCGGGGAAATGGCGGCAGGGCGGCTGCTGGTGGTGCGGCCCATGGGTCAGCGTGCCGTCGTCGTTCAGCAGGTCGCCGGGCGCGGCGAAGGCGGCGTGGCGGCCATCGGCGGTAACGCCATCGCCGCGCGCCGCGACGCGCAGAATCGTATCGGGGGAGGTCATGCGCCGGCTCTGGCCGGGGTGAGCGCATTTGCCAAGTCGTCGGCGATGAAGCTTTTCCCGGCGATACGCGCGGCGCGGGCGTGCAACCAGACGCCGGCATCGGCGGCGGCGAGCGGATCGACATGCGCGTGCGCGAGTTGCGCGGCGATCGTGCCGGCGAGCACGTCACCGGTGCCGGCGGTGGACAGCCAGGGATTGCCGGCCGGGTGGATGCGGGCATGGGTGGCGCTCGCCACGATCGTGGTGGGGCCTTTGAGGACGACGATGGCGTTCGCACGGGTCGCGGCGGCGCGTGCCTGATCGATCAGCGAGCCGTCGGGTGTGCCGAACAGCGCGCGGAACTCGCCAGCGTGCGGCGTCAGCACGACGGGGTGGCGGCGGTCGTGCAAAGCCTCGGGGTCCAGGAGGTGGAGCGCGTCACCGTCGATGACGAGGGGATGCGCGTCGGCGTCGATGAGTTCGTGCAGGCGGTGGCGCGCGTCGTCGTCGCGGCCGAGACCGGGACCGATGAGGATCGCGCCGATCCGCTCGTCGGCGAGCGCCTCGGGATCGTAGGAGCGGTGGACGAGCGCGTCGGGACCGCCCTGGCCGCTGCCGCCATAGAGCGCGACATAGCCGGCGCCACTGCGCAGCGCGGCGACGGCGGCGAGCCGGGCGGCACCCTCCATCCGTCCGGCGACGACCGCCACCATGCCGCGGGTGTATTTGTGCGAGTCGGGGCCCGGCTGCGGCAGGGTCGGCGCCCGCACCACGCTGACCGGACCCGCGCAGTCGATGCCGAGATCGATCAGGCGCACGCTGCCGCATGTCGCGGCGGCCGGATGAAGGACATGCGCGGGCTTGAGCGCACCCAGCGCGAGCGTGACGGTGACGGGATGGTTGCGCGCCCAATCGGCTGCGGTGGCGGTGTCGGCGTTGGTGCCGCTCGGCAGGTCCGCGGCGATGACGACGCGCGCCGTCGCGGACAGGCGGGCCAGCGCTGTATCGATCTCCGGGGCAAGCGGGCGGGTGACGCCGGTGCCGAACAGACAGTCGAGCAGGATCGGCGCGGGGCCGGCCTCGGCCAGCGGCTCGATCGCACCGGTCCAGGCGGCACGGGCGGCGGTCGCCGCGTCGGTCTTCGGCGGTACGCTGGCGGCGACGCGGACGGCGTGGCCGAGCCCCGCGAGCGTGACCGCGGCGACATAGCCGTCACCGCCATTGTTGCCCGGCCCGCAAAGGATCAGGATCTCGCCACCGGCGGCAAGGCGGCGCGCGGCATGGGCGATGCCCTCCCCCGCCCGCTGCATCAGCGCAGTGACCGAAACGCCGCCGGCGACGGCAGCATCTTCGGCGGCGCGCATCTGCGCGGCGGTGAGGATCGGCCGGCCATCGATGGCGATCATCGCGCCGCTCCGATCGTGGCCGGCAGGCGATAGCGGTCACCGCCGACCGCGACGTCGATCGTGCCCTTCTCCACGATGCTCACCATCGCGGGCTCCGCCCCATCCGCCGCGACGACGCCGCGCCCATCGCGGGTGACGAGCAGGCGGCGGAAGCCGCCATCGGGGTGGCGCAGGGTGAGGATCAGGCCACGCGTGCCCGGTGTCCGGTTCACGGTACAGTCGCGCGCCATCGCAGCGCCACCGCGCGCGCAGAGGATGTCGCCGTCATGCTCGGCCACCGCCTGCGCCACGGCGTTGCCGCCGGTGCGCGGATCGCTGCAGGCGGCGAGAAGCAGCAACGCCGCTCCCGCCGCCGCGCGATCAGATATCGGCATAGACGTGCGTTTCGGCCTTGGCGCCGGGATGGGTGACAGCGCCCTGCCAAGCGGGACCGACGTTCTGGGCATAGCGCCACAATGCGCCCGAGCCGTAATCGTTCACCCGCGGGCGCCATGCCGCCCGCCGCGCCGCCAGCACCGCCTCGTCGACGACGAGGTCGATCGTGCCGGCCTCGGCATCGATGCGGATCGTGTCGCCATCCTCGACCAGGGCGATCGGGCCGCCCTCGGCCGCCTCGGGACCGACATGGCCGATGCAGAACCCGCGCGTCGCGCCGGAGAACCGGCCGTCGGTGATCAGCGCGACCTTCTCGCCCATGCCGAGCCCGTAGAGCGCGGCGGTGGTCGACAGCATCTCGCGCATGCCGGGGCCGCCCTTGGGCCCTTCGTAGCGGATGATCAGCACCTCGCCCTCGTTGATCGAGCGGGCTTCGACTGCGGCGAAGCAATCCTCCTCGCAGTCGAAGACGCGCGCCGGCCCCTCGAACTGGAGGCGGTGCATGCCGGCGACCTTCACAATCGCGCCATCGGGCGCGAGGCTGCCGCGCAGGCCGACGACGCCGCCGGTCGGGCTCAGCGGCGTCCTGACGTCGTAGATGACCTTCTGGTCGGGGTTCCACGTCACCTGATCGATGTTCTCGGCGAGCGTCTTGCCGGTGACGGTGATGCAATCGCCGTCGAGCAGGCCACCGGCAAGCATCGTCTTCATCAGCATGTAGACGCCGCCCGCCTCGTACATGTCCTTCGCCACATACTTCCCGCCGGGCTTGAGGTCCGCGATGTACGGCGTTGATTTGAAAGCTTCGGCAACGTCGAACAGGTCGAAGTCGATGCCCGCCTCGCTCGCCATAGCCGGCAGATGCAGCGCGGCGTTGGTCGAACCGCCGGTCGCGGCGACGACGCGGGCGGCGTTGATGAAGGCGGCGCGGGTGCAGATGTCGCGCGGACGCAGCTGCTTTGCGACCAGCTCCATCACCTGCGCGCCGGCGGCGACGGCGATCTGTTCGCGGGTCGAATATGGCGCGGGCACCATGTTGCTGTTGGGCAGGCTGAGGCCGATCGCCTCGCCGACGCAGGCCATGGTGTTGGCGGTGAACTGGCCGCCACAGGCACCGTGGCCGGGACAGGCGACCTTTTCGAGTTCGTGCACTTCCGACAGCGGGCAGCCGCCGGCGGCATATTTGCCGACCACCTCGAACACGTCGACGACGGTGACGTCGCGATCATGGAAGCGGCCGGGCAGGATCGAGCCTCCGTAGACGAAGATCGACGGGATGTTGAGGCGCAGCATCGCCATCATCATGCCGGGCAGCGACTTGTCGCAGCCGGCGAAGCCGACGAGCGCGTCGTAGCAATGACCGCGGACCGAGAGTTCGACCGAATCGGCGATGACCTCGCGGCTGACCAGCGAGGCCTTCATCCCCTGATGGCCCATCGCGATGCCGTCGGTGACGGTGATCGTGTTGAAGCGGCGCGGCATGCCGCCGCCCTGGATCACGCCGGCCTGCGCGGCATCGGCCTGGCCGTCGAGCGTGGTATTGCACGGTGCGGAATTGTTGCCGGCGCTGGCGAGCGCGACGAACGGCTTGGCGATATCCTCCTCGCCGATGCCCATGGCGTAATAATAGCTGCGGTGCGGAGCGCGTTCGGGGCCGACCGAGACGTGGCGGCTCGGCAGGCGGGACTTGTCAAACTGGGTCATGGCGACGCCCTATGTCGCGAGAGCCCCCGTCAACGCAAGCTTGTTACGCGGATAATCGTATTTTCAGCTACGAACGTCCGTCGACACGCCGTGCGGCGTTCGCCCATCGGGTTCAGAGCGCGTCGAGCGCCTTGGCGACACCGTCCATGGTGAACGGCTTCTGCAATACCGGCCGGTCGCGGAACTGCGCATCGACGCTGTCGTCGCTGCCGCCGGTGGCGAAGATGAAGGGGATGTCGCGGGCCGCCAACGCTTCGGCGATCGGCGTGCTCTTTTCACCGCCGCGCAGGTTGACGTCGAGGATCGCGGCGTCGATGCCGCCGTCCTCGACCCGCGCGAGCGCGCCGGCGACCGTGTCGACGGTACCGGCGGACGTCTTGTCCAGGACCTCGAGAAAATCCTCGAGCATCATCGCGATGAGCGGTTCATCCTCGACGATGAGGATCTGCGTAGGAGAAGCCATGCCGCGCCCTTACCCGCGGTCATTGCGCAATGCCAACAGATGATTTTGTCGCGCTGCGCTGTGGCGAGGCGTGCGCGTTCGAATTGCGCACCATCCAGCGCGCTGGATGTGGGAAATCGCCGTCCGTGTGATCCCGAGCCACCGCATCGCCCCCGCCCCCTGCCCGCGGCGTGTCTACCGTCCGACCAGCACGTCCCGCGCCGCCTCGGCGAGCTGCTGGACGCTGAACGGCTTCGGCAGGAAGGCGACGTTGTCGAGGTCGATCGAGCGGCGCAATTGCTCCTCCGCATAGCCGGACATGAAGATGATCGGCAGGTCGGGATAGCGGTCGCGGGCGTGGCGGACCATCGTCGGGCCGTCCATCGTCGGCATCACCACGTCGCTGATCAACAGGTCGGGGCGGCCGTTGCGTTCGAGCAGCTCGAGCGCCGCCTCGCCGTTCTCCGCGGTCATGACCGTATAGCCCTGCCGCGTCAGCGCGCGCTCGGCGACGGCGCGGACCATGCCCTCGTCCTCGACGAGCAGGATGGTGCCGGTGCCCCACATCTCGACCGGCTTGGGGCTGGGGCGCGAGGCGGGGACGCGGGTGACGGTGCCGGCCGCATGGACCGGCAGGTACATGGTGAAGGTGGCGCCCTGCCCCGGTTTCGATTCGGCGAAGATCCAGCCACCCGACTGTTTGACGATGCCATAGACAGTCGACAGGCCGAGGCCGGTGCCCTTGCCGACTTCCTTGGTGGTGAAGAAGGGTTCGAAAATCTTGGGCAGGATCTCCGGAGGGATGCCGCCGCCCTCGTCGCTCACCACCAGCGCGGTGTAATCGGCGACGGGCAGGATGTCGGAGGCCATCGCGCGCACCTCGGTGGCGGTCACCGACTTGGTCTGAATGGTCAGCGTGCCGCCGCCGCCCGGATTGTGCGCGAGCATCGCGTCGCGCGCATTGACCGCGAGGTTGACGACGACCTGTTCGAGCTGCCCCGGATCGGCGCGCACCGCACCGAGGTTGCGGCCATGGGTGACGTCGAGGCGGATCTGTTCGCCCATCAGGCGCTTGAGCAGGTTGGACACTTCGGCGACGACATCGGGCAGTTGCAGCGTCTGCGGGCGCAGCGTCTGCTGGCGGCTGAACGCGAGCAACTGGCGGGTCAGGCTGGCGGCGCGGTTCGAATTGGTGCGGATCTGCTGGATGTCGTCGTAATCGCTGTCGCCGGGCGAGTGCCGCATCATCATCAGGTCGCAATGGCCGATGATCGCGGTCAGGATGTTGTTGAAATCATGTGCGACACCGCCGGCGAGCTGGCCGACCGCCTGCATCTTGGTCGCCTGTGCGACCTCGCGCTTCAGACGGCTTTCCTCGCTATTGTCCTTGAGGCTGAGCAGCACCGCGGCATCGCCGAGCCCGCGGGCGCCAGCGATGGTGAGCGCGACCGGCTCCTCGGGATGGCTCTTGAGGCGCACCGCCATGTCGGACGAATGCGTCGCGCCGCCGGCGAAGCGGCGAATCGCATCGGCGACCGCGGCCTTGTCCTCGCGCACGACGAGATCGCCGGGATAGAGCGGCGGGGTGCGCGATTCGACCCCCGCGGCGCGGATGAAGGCGTCGTTCATCTGGAGGAACTTGCCCTCGCGATCCACGAGCGCCATGCCGAACGGCATCAGGCTGACCAGGCTGCGCACGTGCGCCGAGGCGGAGGCGCCGATCGCGGGCGCGCTGTCCTCGTCGTCGAGCAGCGCGACGAGCACCGGCGCATCCTCCGAATCCATGAAGGGGATCTGGACGACGCGCAGCGGCGTGCCGTCGAGGCCCTCGCGCTCGAACCGGACGAGGCCGCGGCTGTCGGTGATCAGCAGCCGGGCGAAATCGCGCCCTTCGAGGCGCTCGCCGCTGCCGAGCGCGCGCTGGGCGAGCACGCGATTGGCGGCGCGGACGCGGCCGTCGGGGCAGATCAGCGCCGCCATCACGCCGGCGCCGCCGAGCCGGTCCCCGGTCGCGCCCTCGATCAGCGCCTCGGTGGAGGCGGCGACGTCCTGCTCCTCGAGCACCGAGAAGCGCCAGACGAGCATGTCGCCCGCATCGCCAGCGCGGGTGATACGCGCGCAGATACGGTGGACGCCGACCTGGAGGTTGCGGACGACGCCATTGCCCTCGCGCCAGGCGATGCGCCCGGCGTTGCCAAGCAGCGCGACGCCGTCATTGTCGAGCGGCAGGCCGGGCGGCGTCGGGAAGCCGGCGAACAGCGCCTCATAGGCGTCGTTGGCGCAGACGAGGCGGCCGGCACGATCGGTGATCGCGACCGCGTCGCTGCTCGCCTGGGCGACGGCACGGGTGAATTCCCAGTCGATCGTGCGGGGTTCGGTGGCGTGCTGCGGGGTGAGCAGATGCCAGGCGAAGACCATGCCGGCGGCGATGATGCCGACCGCTAGGAACCCGGCGGCGGCAACAAGGCTGCCGACGACGGCGAGGACCAGGACCGCGGCGGCGAGCGTGATCACGCCGGCGATCAGCGCGGCAGTGCGGGTGGGATGATCGAAGATCGGAGGCGACGCCATGGCCGCGCCGTCATCGCGGGATCGGACGGGTCAGGTCAAGCGATTGGTGGGGGCCTGGCGCACGAGCAAGTCGTTGGGGCGTATCGGTTCCCTCTGGCGGGCGCGAATATCTCCCCCGTGAGTCGGGCAGGACAAGCACATACGGTCGAGGTGGCGAGGTTAGGTTCGTTCCGCATCCTCCTCCTACCCGTCACCCCGGACTCGTTCCGGAGTCCACCGGGCCGCGGGGGTTTGCTGTGTTCTCAACCCACTCTCCTCGCCGCAGGGTGGACCCCGGAACAAGTCCGGGGTGACGGGGGAAGTTTGGCAGGCGCGGGGCAGAAGGGGTGCTGATCGGCAATGCCCCCCTGCCCACGGGTCGGGGAGAAACCCGCTACCAGATCCGCACGCGCTGTTCCGGCGGCAGGACGATCTTGCCGGTCGGGGCGGGTTTGTACGCCGCATACCAGGGGTCGAGGTTGCGGACGACCCAGGTGCGCTGCTGCGACGGGCTGTGCGGATCGGTCATCAGCCGCTGCTTGAGGTTGGCCTCGCGATAGTTGCGGCGCCACACCTGCGCCCAGCCGAGATAGAAACGCTGGTCGCCGGTCATGCCGTCGATCACCGGTGCCTCGCGGCCATTCAGCGACGTCTTGTACGCGTCATAGGCGACCGACAGGCCGGCGAGATCGGCGGTGTTCTCGCCGAGCGTCAGCGCACCCTTCACGTGCAGGCCGGGCAGCGGCTCGTACGCATCATATTGCACGACGAGCTTGCCGGTGAGCGCCTTGAACCGTTCGACGTCCTGTGGCGTCCACCAGTCGGTGAGTTGGCCCCTGGCATCGTATTTCGAGCCCTGATCGTCGAAATGGTGGCTCAGCTCGTGGCCGATCACCGCACCGATGCCGCCGTAATTGACCGCCGGATCGGCGTTGGGATCGAAGAACGGCGGCTGCAGGATCGCGGCGGGGAAAACGATCTCGACCATGCCGAAATTGGCATAAGCGTTGACCGTCATCGGCGTCATGCCCCATTCCCAGCGCTGCAACGGCTTGCCGAGATGGCCGATGTTATAGGCATAGCGCCATTCCGCCGCACGCCGTTCGTTGCCGAACGCGTCGCCGGCGACGATCTTCAGTGCGGAATAGTCGCGCCAGCGATCGGGATAGCCGATCTTCGGAGTAAAGGCGGCAAGCTTGGCATGCGCCTTGACCTTGGTCTCCGGCGCCATCCAGTCGAGCTTGTCGATGCGGGTGCCCATCGCCGCCAGCACGTTCTTGACGAGGCTGTCCGCCGCCGCCTTGGTCGCGGGCGGGAAATATTGCGCGACATAGACCTTGCTGACCTCGTCGGACAGGGCGCCGCTGGTGAAGCCGACCGCGCGCTTCCAGCGCTCCTCCTGCTGCGGCGTGCCCGAGAGCAACGTGCCGTAGAAGGCGAATTGCTCGGCATCGAAGGCGGCGGGCAGCACGTCGGCGTAGTTGTCGAGGCTGCGGATGAGGAGCTGGTCCTGCAACACCGCGATCGGTGCGGCCGCGATCAGTTTGGCGATGCCGGTGATCGCCGAGGGCTGGCTGACATTGAGGCTGTCGACCGGCGTGCCGAGCGCTTTCAGATAGGTGACGAAGTCGAAGCCCGGCGCGCTGCGGGTCAGGTCGGCCATGCCGGTCTTGTTATAGGTCTTGTTGGCGTCGCGGCTGTCGATCCGCGTCCAGCTGACCTGCGCGATCTGCGTCTCGAAATCGACCAGCGCCTTCGCCCGCGCCGCGGCATCGGGTTCGCCGGCGAGGGTGAACATCTTGGCGATATGCGCCTCGTAGCCCGCCTTTTCCTTCGCGTTCTTGGCGTCGAGATAATAATCGCGATCGGGCAGGCCGAGGCCCGACTGGCGGACCCCGACGATATAGACTTCGGGGTTCTTGGCGTCCTGACCCACGCCGGTGCCGAATGGCGTGCCGACGCCCTGCTTCGCCGCCCTGGCGATCAGCGTCGGATAGCCCGCCTTGGTCACCGCCTTGATCTCGGCGAGCCATGGCATGATCGGGGCGAGACCCTTCTTCTCGATCGCCGCGGTGTCGAGATAGGTCGCATAAGCGGTGCCGATCTTCGACCCCTTGGTCCTGGCCGCCGATTCGAGGATGCCGCGGGTGCGGTCGCGCGAGCGATCGGCAAGCACGTCGAACGCGCCGAAGCTCGACTTGTCGGCGGGGATGGCGGTGGTCTTCGCCCAGGTGCCGTTGGCATAGTCGTAGAAATCGTCGCCCGGCGCGACCGCGGTGTTCATGCCGGCGGTGTCGAAGCCATAGGTGCCAAGTTCCGGCTTGCCGATCACGGCGGCGGCCGGCGCGGGGGTGCTCTGCGCATGGACGATGCTGGCAAGCGCCGAGGCGCCGAGCAGACCGGCGAGGAGGAAGGACTTCATAGCATCTCCCAAAAACGAAAACGCCGCCCGCTCCGGGTGGAGCGGGCGGCGGAAAAGCGCGTGATTACCAGATCTTGATGCGGTCTGCGGGGGCCAGATAATATTTCTGCCCCGGCTTCACGTCGAACGCCGGATACCAGGCGTCGAGGTTGCGGACCACATAGGCACGCCACTGGCCCGGGGTGTGCGGATCGGTGGTGAGCTGGTTCTTGATCGACGCCTCGCGCGCCTTGGTCTGCCAGACCTGACCGAAACCCATGAAGAAGCGCTGGTCGCCGGTGAAGCCGTCGAGCACCGGCGCCTTCTTGCCCTTCAGCGACAGCTTGTAGGCGTCATAGGCGACGTTGATGCCGGCAAGATCGGCCATGTTCTCGCCCAGCGTCAGCTTGCCGTTGACGTGGCTGCCGGGGATCGGCTCGTAGGCGCCATATTGCGCGACGACCTTGTCGGTCAGCGCGGTGAAGCGCTGGACGTCGGCGGGGGTCCACCAATCGGCGAAATTGCCCTTGGGGTCGAACTTGCGGCCCTGATCGTCGAAATGGTGGCTCAGCTCGTGGCCGATCACCGCGCCGATCGCGCCGTAATTCACCGCCGGGTCGGCATTGGGGTCGAAGAACGGCGGCTGGAGGATCGCGGCCGGGAAGACGACCTCGTTCATCAGCGGATTGGCGTAGGCGTTGACCGTCTGCGGCGTCATGAACCATTCACTGCGGTCGACCGGCTTGCCGATCTTGTTGAGCTGGCGGTTGTATTCGAACTCGGCGACGCGGTCGGCGTTGCCCAGCACGTCACCCTTGACGACGCGCAGCGCGGTATAGTCGCGGAACTTGTCGGGATAGCCGATCTTCGGCGTGAAGGCGGCGAGCTTGGCGCGCGCCTTCACCTTGGTCTCGGGCGCCATCCATTCGAGCTTGGCGAGACGCGCGTCCATCGCGACGATGAGGTTGTGGACCAGCTCGTCCGCCTTGGCCTTCGCCTCGGGCGGGAAATACTTCTGGACGTAGATCTGGCCGACCGCCTCGCCGAGGCTGCCGTTGACCAGATCGACGCCGCGCTTCCAGCGCTCCTTGAGCTGCGGGGTACCGTTGAGCGTCGTGCCGTAGAAGGCGAATTGCGTGTTGACGAAGTTCGACGACAGCAGAGGCGCGGCGTTCGAGATGGTGTGGAACGCCATATATTCGCGCCACACCGGCAGCGGCGTCGCGGCGACGATCTTGGCGATGCCGGTCAGCGCGGAGGGCTGGCCGACGATTACGCGGGTCTGCGCACCGAGGCCCTGCGCGGCGAGCATCGCCTTCCAGTCGAAGCCCGGCATGCTGGTGGCGAGATCGGCGACCTGCGCGGGGTTATAGCCCTTCTCGACCTGGCGCAGCTCGGCGCGATCCCAATGCGCCTGCGCGATCTGCTTTTCGAGATCGTAGATGCGCTGCGCCGAGCCCTGCGGATCGGGCTGGCCGGCCATGCGCAGCATGTCGGCGATGTAGGTGACGTATTTGGTCCGCGCCTCGGCGAACTTGGCGTCGTCCTTCAGGTAATAGTCGCGGTCGGGCAGGCCCAGGCCGCCCTGGCCGAGGTAGACGGCATAGACCGTATTGTCCTTCAGGTCCTGCTGCACGCCGGCGCCGATCGGCACGTCGATGCCGTGCATCGTCGCCTCGCCGAACGCCTTGGCGAGATCGGCCTGCGAGCGGATCGTGGCGATCTTGGCGAGATAGGGCTTGAGCGGTGCGGCACCGGCGGCTTCGATCGCGGCGGCGTCCATGAAGCCGGCATAGGTGTCGCCGATCTTGGCGGCGACGGGGTCGCTGCTCGGGCTTGCCGCCGCGCCTTCGATCACCGCGCGGGTGCGCTGGTCCGACAGGTCGCGCAGGATGCCGAAGCCGCCCCAGCTCGCCTTGTCGGCGGGGATCTCGGTGCGCGCCATCCAGGCGCCGTTGACGTAATTGTAGAAGTCGTCGCCGGGCGCGACCTTGCGGTCCATGGCGGTGAGGTCGACCCCGAAATCGCCGAGCTTCGGCTTGCCGGGAGCGGCCGGCGCCGTCGCGGTGGAGGTCGTCGTGCGCGACGCACTCTGCGCATAGACCGCGCCGGATGCCGCCGAGGCGAGCAGTATCGCAGCAAGTACCTGTTTACGCATATTTTCCCCCTGTCTCATGATATGGTATCTCGGATGTTGTACCGGCTTGCCGCGGCGCGTCAAATGCGGTTCGGCGCATGGCGGTGACGCCATTTGCGTGCGATCCACAGGCGCCAACCGAGCGCGCTCAACGCATAACCGAGCGCGGCGCAGATGCTGGTGAGGATCACGAGGCCGAGTGCGAAGGCCGGCCCCTTGTCCCACAGCCAGCCGAGCGCGCCGGTGACGCGATGCAGCCAGTCGGTCGCCTCCGCCACCGGCTGGACGATCGCGGGCGCATCGCTGTGCAGCATCCAGGCGCCGATCCGGTAGGCGACGAACCACAGGAAGGGCGTGGTCAGCGGGTTGGTGATGAAGGTGGTGAGTGCGGCGACCGGCACGTTGGCGCGGAACGGCAACGCGAATAGCGCGGCGATCGCGATCTGCGCGACCGGGAAGAGGAAGCCGGCGACTATGCCGAGCGCGACGCCGCGCGGCACCGAGCGGCGATTGAAGCGCCACAGCCCCGGCTCCATGACGCGATGCGCGACCGGCCGGAGCAACCGGTTCGATTCCATCGATTCGCGGGTCGGCATGTTGCGACGACACCAGGCGACGCTTTTCTGGAACATGCGGTGCGCGTTTCGCTCCGCTCAGCCGCGGTCGCGCATAATGCGACCGGCTTCGCGCTTCCATTCGCGCTCCTTGATCGCGGCGCGCTTGTCGTGGTCCTTGCGGCCCTTCGCCAGTGCCAGCTCGACCTTCGCACGGCCGCGACCGTTGAAATAGACGCTCAACGGCACGAGCGTCATGCCCTCACGCGCGACCGCGCCGTGCAGCTTGTTGATCTCACGCTCGTGCAGCAACAGTTTGCGCGGACGCTTCGCCTCATGGTTGAAGCGGTTGCCGTGGCTGAACTCGGGGACGTTGGCGTTGACGAGCCAGACCGATCCGTCGCGCACCTCGGCATAGCTTTCGGCGATGCTGCCCTCGCCGAAGCGCAGCGACTTCACCTCGGTCCCGGTGAGCGCGATGCCCGCCTCGTAGACGGTGTCGATGGTATATTCGAACCGGGCCTTGCGGTTCTCGGCGACGATCTTCTTCTTGTCGAAGGTGGCGGGTTTGGGACGCGACATGTGAGCGCGATGTAGGAGGTGTTGCGGGCAAGGGGAAGCGGGCGCGGGTTATATCGTTTGGACGCTCCGATCCTTGCCCCGCCTTGGCAGGGGGATGGCATGTGGGCGTCCGCGTGAGCCCGCCGTCTACCAACCCCGCTCCGTCACCCCGGACTTGGTCCGGGGTCCACTCTGCGGCGGGGAGAAAGGCTTGAGCCGACACTGTTGCCTTGCGGCACGGTGGACCCCGGAGCGAGTCCGGGGTGACGGGTAAGAGGAGGAAGCCGATGGAGCCTCATTACCGCATCCATATGCCCGCCAGGCGGAGGTGGCGCCGCAAAGCGGTGACGGAGGATACGGTAAGTTTGGCCGTATGCGGCAACGCCCCCTCTACCACCCGGCTGCGCCGGGCGGTTCCCAGCGCAAGGGCGGATTAGATGAGCCCCGCATGCGCGAGAGCGGCATCGACCGCCGCCCGCGACGCCTCCGACGGCCAGGTCATCGGCAGGCGCAGGCCCTGCGGGAAGCCCGGCCGGACGCGGGTCATCGCATATTTCACCGGCCCCGGCGACGCATCCGAGAACAACGCGTCGTGCAGCGGGTAGAGCCGGTCCTGCAACGCCAGCGCGGCGGCATAATCGCCGGCCTGACACGCCGCCTGGAAGGCGGCGCACAGACGCGGGGCGACGTTGGCCGAGACGGAGATACACCCCACGCCCCCCATCGCGTTGAACGCCAACGCCATATCGTCGTTGCCGGACAGCTGGACGAAGTCCGGGCCGCAGCCGGCGCGATGTGCCGAGACGCGGGCGATCGCCCCGCTCGCGTCTTTCACCGCGACGAAGATCTCGGGAAAGGCGGTGACGATCCGCACCAGCGTCGCCGGCTGGATGTCGGTGACGGTGCGGCCGGGCACGTTGTAGAGCACGATCGGCAGCTCGGACCGTTCGGCGAGATGCGCGAAATGCTGATAGATGCCGTCCTGGCTCGGGCGGTTGTAATAGGGCGGGACCATCAGCGCGGCGTCGGCGCCGGCATCCTTGGCGCGGGCGATGTTGGCAGCGGCGACCTGCGTGTCGTTCGAGCCCGCGCCGGCGATCACCGGCACGCGGCCGGCCGCCTGCTCGACGCAGATGCGGACGATGCCGAAATGCTCGTCGGCGGTCAGCGTCGCCGCCTCTCCCGTGGTGCCGCAGGGGACCAGCGCCGACGATCCCTCCGCGATCTGCCAGTCTATAAGATCACGATAGGCCGTTTCGTCGAAGGCCCCGCCGTCGGCGAAGGGGGTGACCAGGGCGGGGATGGAACCAGAGAACATGGGACTTTTCGGGCTCCTGCTGCGCCGGGTCGGGATTTTCGTTCAGGACAGATACGGGTCGAGACCGTATGATGTCCACATGCACCCGACCAGCCTGCCGATCTCGATCCTCATAGCCGCCTTCGCCGGAGTGACCGCGGCGCCCGTACAGCAGCAGCTCCTGCCCGGCAATCAGGCGAGCAGCCCCGACGCGCTCGAACGCTATCGCACCCAGATGGCGAACATGTCGCCGCAGGCGCCGCAATCGCCCGCCGACGGGGCGATCGCCGCCGCGATCGCGCAGTGGAAGACGATCCAGCAGACCGACGCGCTGCCGTTCGACAGCTATGCCGGCTTCCTGATGGCGCATCCCGGCTGGCCCAGCCAGACCGCCAACCGCCGCGCCGCGGAACGGCAGGCGGCCAATGCCTCGCCCAACAGCGTGCTCGCCTTCTTCACCCGCTTCCCGCCGCAGTCGGCGGCGGGGCTCGTCGCGCAGGCACGCGCCTATCAGGCGATCGGTCGCGTCGCCGAGGCACAGGCCGCGGCGCGCGCCGCCTGGCGCAAGGGCGGGCTGTCCGCGAACGACGAAGCGACGATCCTGACCGGCTTCGCCAGCGCGCTGACGCCGGACGATCACGACGCGCGGATGGACGCGCTGCTGTGGCAGAATGCGACCGGCGTCGCCGCGCGGCAGATCGTCTATACCAGCCCGGCACGACGGCCGGTGTTCGAGGCGCGGCTCGCCTTCCGCACCAACGCCGCCAATGCCGCCGACCTCGCGATGCGGACGCAGGACCAGTTCGCCAGCGATCCGGGCTATGTCGCGGATCGCGCGGTGTGGCTGCGCAATTCGGGCGCCTCGCCGACCGCGCGCAACTGGCTGGCGCGGCCGCGCAGCCTCGCCTCGCGGCCCGGCGCGGTCGAGGCGTGGTACGAGGTGCTGCTGACCAATGCGCGCGGTGCGGCGGCGGACGGCCAGTATCAGCTCGCCTATGACATCGCGCGGCAGGTCGACGATGCCTATCCCGCCGGCACCGACGTCTCCACCAAGCCTTATGGCGAGCGCGACGATTATACGAGCCTCGTCTGGCTTGCCGGGCAGACCGCGCTCAAGCAGCTCGGGCGGCCGGCGGATGCGATGGTGATGTTCGAGCGCTACGGTCGCGGATCGCAGGCGCCGCAGACGCGCGCCAAGGGCTTTTATTGGGCCGGTCGCGCCGCCGAGGCCGCCGGCAAGTCGGCCGAGGCTGCGGCTTATTATGCCCAGGCCGCCACCTATCGCGACCAGTTCTACGGGCAATTGGCGCTGGAGCGGACCGGCCGACCGCTGGTCGCGCCGCCGGCGATCGGCACCCCGGCGATCGCGCCCGAGGTCCGGCAGGCGTTCGCCAATCGCGAGACGGTGCGCGCGGCGCGCTTCCTGGGTCAGATCGGCCAGTGGCAGGACCAGACCGCCTTCATCCGCCAGATCGCCGCGGATGCGACCACGCCAACCGATCACCTGCTCGCCGCCGAGCTGTCGACGCAGATCGGGCGCCCCGACCTCGGCGTGCTGGTCGGGCGCAGCGCGATGCAGAACGGGCTGAGCGACTATTCCGCGGCGGGCTTCCCGACCGTGGCGGTGCCGGCCGGCTATGAAGACAATTGGACGCTGATCCACGCGATCGCACGGCAGGAAAGCCAGTTCGACAAGACCGCGGTCAGCCATGCCGGCGCGCGCGGCCTGATGCAGCTGATGCCCGCCACCGCGCGCGAGCAATCGGGCAAGATCGGCATCGCCTACGACCCCGCGTCGCTGACCACCGACCCGAAGCTGTCGATCATGCTGGGATCGAGCTATTTCCAGCGCATCTTCAACATCTACGGCAGCTATCCGCTCGCCATCGCGGCGTATAACGCGGGTGGCGGCAACGTGAACAAATGGCTGCGGGCCAACGGCGACCCCCGCACCGGCGCGGTCGACATGGTCGATTGGATCGAGGCGATCCCCTATCAGGAAACGCGCAACTACGTGCAGCGCGTGATCGAGAATGCGGTCGTCTACGACCTCATCAATCCGGCGCGCGCGAAGAGCCGCGGGCCGGCGAATACGAGCTGGTACCTCGGCAAGGGCCGTCCGGGCTGAGCCATGGCGATGGAGCAACGGCCGAATTACATCACCCCCGCGGGCTATGCGGTGCTGCGCGCGGAATATGAGCGTCTGTTCGGCACCGAGCGGCCGGCGCTGGTCGAGACGATCGCCTGGGCGGCGGGCAATGGCGACCGGTCGGAGAACGGCGATTATATCTACGGTCGCAAGCGGCTGCGCGAGATCGACCGGCGGCTCGGCTGGCTGTCGAAGCGGATGAAGGCGGCCAAGGTCGTCGATCCGGCGCGGGCCGAGGACCGGACCCGCGTCTGGTTCGGCGCGACGGTGACGATCGCCGACGAGGACGACAACGAACGCATATTGACGCTGGTCGGCGACGACGAGGCCGAGGCGGGCGCTGGCCGGATCGGCTGGAACGCGCCGATCGCGCGCGCGCTGCGCGGTGCGACCGCCGGCGACCTGCGCCGCGTGCTGCTGCCGGCGGGCGAGAAGGAGTATGAGGTGATCGCGGTTCGCTATCCCGAGGCGTGATCCGCAACGGACCGTTTCGGCCCTTCGCATTGTCGCCACTGGCGGGATGGCCGATGTTTCGGGCCGACAACGAAAGGTCCCCCGTCATGCCCTTCCCCGCCCGCTGGTCGCCCCAGCTGCTCAGCGTATTTCGCTTCGTCTTCGGCCTGCTGTTCTTCAGCCATGGCGTGTCGAAGTTCTTCGCGCTGCCGCCCTTTCCGATGCCGCTCAACCCCTTGCTCACCGTCGCGGGGGTGCTCGAACTGGTCGGCGGGGCGCTGATCGCGCTGGGATTGGCGACGCGCCGGGTCGCCTTCCTGCTGTCCGGCCAGATGGCGGTCGCCTATTTCCTGGCGCATGCGCCGCAGGGCCTGCTGCCGCTGGCCAACGGCGGCGAGGCGGCGATCCTGTATTGCTTTGCGTTCCTGTACCTTGCCGCCGCCGGCGGCGGGCGCTGGAGCATCGATGCGATGCGCTGGCAGGCGTGACCCGGCTCTGATAGGCCGGGCGGATGCCCGACGACAACAATCGCAATATCGCCCTGCTGATCGACGCCGACAACGCCTCCTGGCACGCGATCGACCCCGTCCTGACCGTGCTGGCCGAGCTCGGCACGGTCAACATCCGCCGGGTCTATGGCAATTGGTCGAAGCCGGCGCTGAAGGGCTGGCGCGACATGACGCTGAAGCACGGCATCGAGCCGCAGCAGCAGTTCGACCTGACCAAGGGCAAGAACGCGACCGACATGAAGATGACGATCGACGCGATGGACCTGCTGTTCCGCGGGCGGATCGGCGGCTTCGGCATCATGTCGTCGGACAGCGACTTCATGCCGCTGGCGATGCGCATCCGCCAGGACGGCATTCCCGTCTATGGCTTCGGCAATCTCAAGACGCCCGAGGCGTTCAAACAGGCGTGCACGCGCTTCATCGATGTCGGCGCGCTGGTCAGCGAGGCGAAGGCCGAGGCGATCGTCGCGGCCAAGCCGGCAAACGTCGACGTGCCGATCGGCGAATCGCTGCCCCCCTCGATAGCCGCGCCCAAGGCGAAGAAGCCGATCGATCCCGAGCTGATCGCGCTCCTCATCGACGCCTATCAATCGGTCAAGCGCGACGAGAAGGGCTATGTCAGCCTGTCGGCGATGGGCCAGCTCGCCGGCAACCGATCGAGCTTCGACGCGCGCAACTACGGCTATCAGCGATTGTCCGACCTCATCCAGGCCGTGCCGAACTTCCAGACCGAGCGGCGCGAGGACGGGCGCATCTTCGTCAAGCGGGTGCGGTAGCGTCGCCGCCGCCGCAGTGGTAAAACGGCGTCATGACTGGACTGGCGCCGCTCATCACCACCCCCCGGCGGGTCAAGCTGCGGGTCGAGGACTATCTGGCGCTCGATGCGGCAGGGGCGTTCGACGCCTATGGCAAGACGGAATTGATCGATGGCGAGATCGTTCATATGAACGCGCAGCATCGACCGCACGCACGGATCAAGTCACGCCTGTTCCGAATGCTGGCAGATGCGCTCGACCGGATCGATGGACGGCTGGAGGCGCTGGTCGAGGGCTCGATCGCGATGCCGCCGCATAACGTTCCCGAACCCGACATTGCGATCACCACCGAGCCGGAGGGCGACGGGCTGATCCCGCTTGCCTCACTCGCGCTGGTCATCGAGGTGGCGGATACGACGCTGCGCAACGACCTCGGCCGCAAGCGGAAGATCTACGCACGGGAAGGCGTCCCCGAATATTGGGTGGTCGACGTGAAGGACGGCGTGATCCACCAGATGGCCCATCCGAAGGGCGCGGGCTTCGCCACGGCGCGGCGCATGTCGTTCGGCGAGCCGATCACCGCCCTGACGATCCCCGGCCTGACGGTGTCGACCGATCGTCTGTCAGGGCAGGACGCGTAACGCCGCGAGGCTGCGATCGCCTGAAGCAAACGGCAACGGCATGTGGGAGGAGGGGGCGGCTCCGTCGCCGAAGCCGCCCCCTGCCCGTTCAGCGCGTGAGCTTCTTGTACGCCAGCCGGGTCGGCCGGTCCGCGGCATCGCCGAGGCGACGGCGCTTGTCCTCCTCGTAGCTTTCGTAATTGCCCTCGAACCATTCGACGTGGCTGTCGCCCTCGAACGCGAGGATATGCGTGCAGAGGCGATCGAGGAAGAAGCGATCGTGGCTGATCACCACCGCGCAGCCCGCGAACGTCTCCAGCGCCTCTTCGAGCGCGCGCAGCGTCTCGACGTCGAGGTCGTTGGTCGGCTCGTCGAGCAGCAGGACGTTGCCGCCCTCCTTGAGCATCTTGGCCATATGGACGCGGTTGCGTTCACCGCCCGAGAGCTGGCCGACCTTCTTCTGCTGGTCGGGGCCGCGGAAGTTGAACGCGCCGACATAGGCGCGCGTGCCCAGCTCCTGCTTGCCGAAGCGGAACACCTCGAGCTCGTCCGAGATTTCCTGCCAGACGTTCTTGTTCGGATCGAGATCGTCGCGGCTCTGGTCGACATAGCCGAGCTTCACCGTCGAGCCGACCTCGATCGTTCCCGCATCCGGCTGTTCCTGCCCGGTGATGAGCTTGAACAAAGTCGACTTGCCGGCGCCGTTCGGGCCGATCACGCCGACGATGCCGCCCGGCGGCAGCGTGAAGTCCAGGTTCTCGAACAGCAATTTGTCGCCGTACGACTTGGTGAGGCCCTTCGCCTCGATCACCTTGCCGCCGAGCCGCTCGGGCAGCTGGATGAGGATCTGCGCCTTGCCGGCGACGCGATTCTCCTGCTTCGCCATCAGCTCGTCGAACGCGCGGATACGCGCCTTCGACTTGGTCTGGCGGGCCTTCGGCGTCTGGCGCATCCAGGCGAGTTCGTCGGCGATCGCCTTCTGCTTGCCGGCCTCCTCGCGCTCCTCCTGCTCGAGCCGCTTCGCCTTCTTCTCGAGATAGCCCGAATAGTTGCTCTCGTAGGTGTAATAGCGGCCGCGATCGAGCTCGAGCACCCAGTTGACGACATTGTCGAGGAAGTAACGGTCGTGCGTCACGAGGATGACGTTGCCGGTATATTCCTTGAGGTAGTTTTCCAGCCACGACACGCTCTCCGCGTCGAGGTGGTTGGTCGGTTCGTCGAGCAGCAGGATGTCGGGCTTTTCGAGCAGCAGCTTGCACAGCGCGACGCGGCGCTTCTCACCGCCCGACAGGCGGGTGACGTCGGCATCGCCGGGCGGGCAGCGCAATGCCTCCATTGCCTGTTCGAGCTGGCTGTCGAGCGTCCAGCCGTCGACCGCGTCGATCTTGGCCTGCAGCTCGCCCATCTCCTCCATCAGCGCGTCGAAGTCGGTGTCGTCCTTGGGATCGCCCATCTCCGCCGAGATGGCGTTGAAGCGATCGACGAGGTCCGCGACGGGGCGGACGCCGTCCTTGACATTGCCCATCACGTCCTTGGTCGGATCGAGCTGCGGCTCCTGCGCAAGGTAGCCGACGCGCACGCCTTCCGCCGCCCAGGCCTCGCCCGTGAAGTCCGGGTCCATGCCCGCCATGATCTTCATCAGCGTCGACTTGCCGGCACCGTTGGGGCCGATGATCGCGATCTTCGCCGACGGGATGAACTGCAGGTGGATATTGTTCAGAACGGGCTTGTTCGCGCCCGGGAAGGTCTTGGTCAGACCTTTCATGACGTAAGTATACTGGACGGCCATATGCCGACGGCTCCTGATCGATAAGGACGGGAAATCTTGAAGCGGCATGTAGCGATCCGATGCCCCCCGTGCAAATGCCGCCGCCGGGCGGCGCGGTGGCTTGTGTCCGGCGGGGCCATCGCTCACACCTTCGCCGACACGACACAGGGGAACCACCGAATGACGCGTATCGCTTTGGCCTTGCTGGCCCTTGCCTCGTCCACCACGCTGTCGGCGCAGCGTACCGCACCGCCCCAGCCGGCGCCGGTCGACCCCAGGGTCGCGACGCTGCGCGACGCCGCGCTGAAGGACGAGTTGGCCTACGACATCGTCGAGGGGCTGACCACCGAGGTCGGCCAGCGCCTCGCCGCCACCGAAGCGGAAGCACGCGCGCGCACTTGGGGCGTCGCCAAGCTCAAGGCGCTGGGCTTCAAGAACGTGCACGTCGAAACCTATCAGATGCCGGTCTGGCTGCGCGGCGAGGAGAGCGCCGAGGTGCTCGCCCCCTTCCCGCAAAAGCTCAAGCTGGTCGCACTCGGCAATTCCGGCGCGACGCCGGCGGCGGGCCTCACCGCGCCGGTCGCGATCTTCCGCAGCTATGGCGACCTCGCCAACGCGCCGGCCGCGGCGGTGCGCGGCAAGATCGTCTATGTCGGCAACGCGATGGTGCCGACGCAGGACGGATCGAGCTATGGTGCCTATGGCCCCGCGCGCTTCGTCGGCCCGGCGCTGGCGGCGCGGCTGGGTGCGGCGGCGATCATCATCAAGTCGATCGGCACCGATCATCATCGCAACCCGCACACGGGCGTCACCAACTTCCCCGACGGCGTGACGCCGATACCCGCGGCGGCGCTGTCGGTCAGCGACGCCGACCTGCTCGAACGGATCGCCGATCGCAACCAGACGATCACGCTCAAGCTGGTGCTCACGCCCCGCTTCGCCGGCACCGGCACGTCGGGCAACGTCATCGCCGAGGTGCCGGGCAGCGACCCCAAGGCGGGAATCGTGCTGGTCGGCGGCCATCTCGATAGCTGGGACCTCGGCACCGGCGCGATCGACGACGCCTCGGGCATCGCGATCACGACCGCCGCCGCCAAGCGCCTGCTCGACGGGCCGCGGCCGAAGCGGACGATCCGCGTCGTCTGGTTCGGGGCCGAGGAGCCGGGCGGCTATGGCGGCAAGGACTATGCACGCGTGCACGGCAGCGAGCGTCACGCGACCGCGGGCGAAAGCGATTTCGGCGCCGACCGCATCTGGCGCTACGAGGTCAATTTGCCCGACAGCGCCAAGCCGATCGCCGACCGGCTGCAGACCGCGCTGGCACCGCTCGGCATCAGCCGCGGCACGGCGGTGGGCGGCGACGGCACCGATGTCGGCCCGACCCTGGCGCTCGGCGTCGCGGCGATCGACCTCAACCAGGACGGCACGCGCTACTTCGAAACGCATCACACGCCCGACGATACGCTCGAACGGATCGACCCGGAACAGCTCCGCCAGAACGTCGCCGCGTGGACGACGATGCTCGCCGTGGTGGCCAACGCACCGGAGGATATCGGGCCCGTCACGCCGCGGCGCTGACCGCCGACGAATGCCGGAACCTTTCCCCTAGGTGAATTTCCTGATTGACCGGGGGAAGTCGTGCGGTATTTGGGCTGTCTCGCGACGGCGATCGGGCCGGCCGCGATTTTGCTTTGCTTTGCTTGGGAGCAACCGAATGAAGAAGATCGCTTTCGTTCTCGCTGCCGCCGGCCTGATGTCCGTCGCTGCCTGCAACAAGTCGCCTGAAGCTGCTGCCGTTGAGAACAACGGTGACATGCTGGCCGACAACATGGAGGCGCAGGCCGACAACATTGACGCGCTGGCCGACAACACCTCGAACGCTTCGGCCGCTGCCGCGCTCGAGAACGTTGCCGACAACACCAACGCCGCAGCGGACAACGTCCGTGACGCAGCCGAGGCCAAGGCCGACAACATGTAATCGCGCTGCGTCGGGTCCGCCCGGCGCGCCGATCATGCTGTTGCACGATCTCGAAGGGCGCTTCCCGCATGGGAGGCGCCCTTTTCGTTGCGCACGACGCGACGCACCGTCTTTTTCTTTGCCGCGGGTTGCGCTAGCGATCCCCGAGGTGGGGCCTGTAGCTCAATGGTTAGAGCTGGCCGCTCATAACGGCTAGGTTGCGGGTTCGAGTCCTGCCGGGCCCACCAAGATTTTCGTCATGCCTCACATACTTGTGCGCAGCGAAAAGCGTGCACCGGACTCGGATCGATCCTGGCCAGTAGACGCCGCGTCGTCTCGGCGCTCCCGGCTGCAGCTTTTCGCCGCGGGTTCGTCTCGAACTCGGCAGACATAGCATGTCGAGGAACGCCTGCCTGGTTGGAGCGTGCATTCCGGCCCGACCCGCCGTTGGCATAAACAGCTTCGTTTCACCTCACGCTGCCCCTGAAGCCGTTGCTTCTTTCCTATGCACTGCCTCGTCGACGATTTCTGCGATTGGGTCGCAATAAGGCATCTGCTATATGCGCGGCATGGCGGGAAAGGTAGGCAGCGCGACGCTCGGGGACATCGATCGTGACAGTCTGTTCCTGGCGCTGCGCCCAGACTTGCTCCGCTACGGTCGCGCGATCGCCGCCGATGTCGCCGATATCGAGGATATCATCCAGGAGACATGGCTCCGCTTCAATCGAGCCGGCCCGACCCAGCGTTCGGCGGAGCCGCGCGGCTTCCTGTTCCGGATCGTGCGCAACCTCGTCATGGATGGCTACCGCCGTCGCCGGATTGAGCAGCGGCTGTTTGCTTCTGACGGGGGCGACGCGGCCGCATCCGTGCCAAGCGACGAACCCTCGGCCCACGCACGGGTTGAGGCGACCAGCGAGCTTTTCGCAATTGGAGCCGCGATCGAACGACTACCCCGGCGAACGCGCGAGGCGTTACTGATGCATCGGGTCCATGGCATGAAGCTGGTGGACATCGCCGAGCGGCTGGAAATTTCCAAAAGTCTGGCGCAGCAACTGGTCGTCGAAGGCCTTGAGCGATGCCGGGAGGCACGTAGACGGACCGGATAGTCCCGCACGATTGCGCTGGAAATAGGCAGGCGTCATCCGTCCTATCGGTCAGAGTGCTGGACGGTGCTCATCAGCAAGGAAAGCCGCTGGCGTCATGACCCCGAGAGAGGATCGGAAACGAATCGACCGGGAGGCGGCGATCTGGTTCGTGCGCCTTGCCGACGATCCGGAGGACGCCCCCCTGCGCGCGCAATTCGCCCTCTGGCTCACCACCGGGCCGCTGCATCGCGCGGCGTGGGACGAAATGCGCGCCCTCGACGCATCGGTGGGCGTCGCGGGTGCCGACCGGAGCCGCGTCGGAACGGCTCGACAGGATGCTGTCCTCGGTTCAGCACGGACCCGCCCATTCCGGATCAGGTCGCGCATGGCGATCGCCATTGGGATCACCGCCTGCGTCGCATGGGCGACCGGACCGGACCTCCGCATCCGGGTGACGGCGCAAGCCATTGCGCCGGCCGGACAGGTTCAGGTGATCGCGCTACGCGACGGCAGCCACGCCTGGCTTGCGCCCGGTACGGCGATCACCTTCACCACCCGCCCGAACGAGCGCCGCCTGACCTTGCTGCGCGGCACCGCTTTTCTCGACGTCGCGCATGACCCGGCCCGTCCCTTTCGCGTCGAAACCGACCGGGCGCTGGTCAGCGTGCGGGGAACCGCGTTCGAGGTCAGTGCCGGCGAGCCGACCCATGTCGCAGTCGCGCGGGGGCTGGTCAGCGTCGCGGATCGACAGCAGCATGAACTCGGTCGGCTCAGAGCAGGCGAGGTGATCGCGTTCGGCGCGGCGATCAAGCCCGAGCGGCGATCCATCCAGATCGACCGGATCGCCACTTGGCGGGTCGGCCAATTGATCGTCAACGACCGCCCAGTCGGAGAGGTCATCGCCGCGATCCGACCCTGGTATCCCGGTTACATCGTTGCGCGTGGCGCCGGACTTGCCCGCGACCGGGTGACCGGCGTGTATGATCTGCGCCACCCGGATGACGCGCTGGCGGCGCTTGCCCGCGCCCGGCCGATCCGCATCGACCGGATCACATCCCGGCTAAGGATCGTGACGGCGGACTGATCCGTCGCTGATTATTCCTATGCCTCAGTATCTTGGCGCTGCGGGCGGCGGAATCTACCGACCCGCGCATTTTTCCGTGGAAAAGTCCCGGCATTGTTCGTCCTATAAATGCGAACGCATCGCAGTAGCATTGTGGGCGTATGAGGCTCTAGCGGGGGACATGACGCGTGACGTCGGGGAAAACATTCGGACATTGCAGGTCGTTAGGCTCGGTGATCTGCCTATTGCTGACATCAGTGTCGGCGGCGGGATTGTTGCCGCAAGCGGTGCATGCACAAGCCGTTGCGGCGGCGCAAGCGTTCGACATTCACGCAGCGACCATGGCCGATGCTTTGGTCGAGTTCGGCCGACAGGCGGGGCTTCAGGTCAGCGTCAGCGCGGAGGATGTGCGCGGCCTGTCCGCGCCAGCGGTCACCGGCACGATGACTGCGACTGAGGCGCTCAGCCGCCTGCTGGCGGGCAGCGGCTTCACCTACAGCGTCGAAGGTCGCATCGTCACGCTGGTCCGCGCGCCGGCCCCGGCTGCTGGTGCCATCGCGCTCGATCCGCTGCGGGTGCAGGACGCCACGCCGGACGCGGCATTGCGCGAGACCGGCACCGAACGCGACGCACGCGGCCACGACGCGGTCTATGACCTGGACCAGTCGAGCGTCTTCGCGGGACGCGAGGAGGTCGAGCGATACAAGGGCGTCAACGCCGCCGACGTGCTCAAAGGCATGGTCAACGTGTTCAGCGGCGACGCGCGCAACGGCGGCGCTCTCGATCCCAGCATCCGCGGCGTGCAGGGTCCGGGCCGCGTGCCGGTCATCATCGACGGCACCGAACAGGCGCTGGTCGTGTGGCGCGGCTATAACGGCGCGGGCAATCGCAGCTATATCGACCCCAGCCTGATCGCGGGCGTGCAGGTGCTCAAAGGACCGGGCTCGACGCGCGGCGTACATGGCTCAACCGGCGGCGCGGTGGTCGTCAACACGCTGGACGCCAGTGACATCCTGAAGCCCGGCCAGCCTATCGGCGTCGAGCTGAAGCTGGAGGGTGGCAACAATTCCACCGACCCGCGCCTGCCGACGCTGCTGACCGGCAAGGATTACCGCACGGTTCCGGATTTCGTCTGCCCCGGCAATTTCCCCTCGCCGACCTACCCCTATTGCGACAAATCGCTGCGCGTCGCGCTACGCCACGACGATGACAATCACCTGCTGTCGCTGGGCGACCGCGCCTTCCGTATTGCCGTCGCAGGGCGCACGGGCGATGTCGACCTGTTCGGCGCCTATGCCTATCGCGAGCGCGGCAATTACTTTTCGGGCAAGACCGAACCGGGCTATTACCAGCAGCGTGACGGCCAGCTGGAGGCCGCCACCTATGTCCGCAAACTGGGTCTCAATTACGAACCCGGCAACGAAATCCCCAATACCTCGACCGAATCCGAATCTTGGCTGTTCAAGGCAGGCTGGCACGTCGCGCCCGATGCCGCGTTGCAGATCGGCTTCCGCGACAGCAAGTCGCGGTTCGGCGAGATCATGCCATCGCGTATCTTCTACGCCGGGAACGGCTATTTCGGCGACGCACAATGGCCGTTGAGCAAGGTGCACGCGCAGGCGTGGAACGCCGACTATAAATGGCAGCCGGACAGCCGCTGGATCGACCTGAAACTGTCCGGCTGGCGAACGCATACGGTCAGCGACACCTATACTTCGGGCGGCTTTCCCAATGCGGCGTCCTACGAGGACCCGATCATCGTCAACAATGCGGTCGCCAATGCGATCAACACCCGCACCGGCTTTTCGGGCAGCAACCAGTTCAGGCTCGCCTCGCGCCTCGACCTGCTGCTTGAGGGCAATTGGCAGCATGAGAAACTTGCCTCCAACGATAGCTATTCGACCGCGATCGCCAACGGTTGGCGCGCCTTCCCGCGCGCCGGGCGGCGCGAGGAATGGCGTATCGATCTGAAAAGCGAATGGCGGCCGACCGACTTCCTCAAGGTCAACGGCGGACTGACCTATGCCAAATTCTGGGCGCAGGACGATTTCCTGCCGGAATATATCCGGCGTAAGGGTGGGTCGATTTTCGATGTCGTCCCCGTGTCCAGGTACATAACCTATAAGACGAGGCAATTCGGGATTGATGTATATGAAGCCTTTCTTCGTTCGCAGGATTATACCGAAAGGGCGATTCAGCGCAAACTAAACGAATACAGAGCCAAGCCCTTTCCGATCGACATCGAACGCAAGGCTCCATGGGATGCTGATGCGAACGGGAAATACTCGAGGTACACCAATATCTGTCTGAATGGCGACGTCAACCAGATCGCCAACTACCTTTCGGATAGCTGCCGGTCAGGCTTAGTTCAGGGCCGGGTTTTTACAACCGAAGCGAAACGCAGACGAGGCGATGGCTGGGCGCCCAATTTATCGGCCACCCTTAATCCGACCGCCAGCACACGCGTCTATGTCCGCTATGCCGAGGCGTGGCGCTTTCCCAGCATGTTCGAAAGCACGGTCGGCTTCTCCGCCTCGGTCAACCTGAGACGCGAGCTGAAGCCCGAGCATATGTATAGCTGGGAAGCCGCAGCCATTCAGGATCTGCGACCGCTGTTCAGCCTGACCGGCGACGATCAGCATGCCGACCTCAAGTTGACCTGGTACAGCAACCTCACGCACGACGTGATCGATCGCGACAGCAGCCTGATGTTCAGCAATATCGATCGCCAGTTGATCGGCGGTCTTGAACTACAGGCACGTTACGACAACGGTGGCTTCTTCACCGAGATCAGCGCCGGTCATATGACTGTCAATAAGGTTTGCGATGCCGAAGTCGCCATACTTACCGACCCTGACAAAGGGCGTGTTCCCGATTGCGTTAACTATGGGTTCGTCGTCAGCTACCTGCTGACGCAGGCAACACCGAAGGACAGCATCAACTGGTCACTCGGTGGTCGCTTTTTTGAAAGACGGCTCGAACTGGGCGGCCGGATGTCATGGTATAACCAGTACCACAATCCGCAACTCTACGAATTCACCAGCCGCGCCGTTTGTGCCGGAGGAGGCTGCGCGCTCAACATTCCCTATGTCTGGGGTGAGACGCTAACCGTGGATGCCTATGCCCGGTACCGGTTCAACGACCGGTTCGCCGCCGAACTGGTTGGGACCAATCTCAACGACCGATATTATCTGGACCCCCTTTCGCGCTCGATGATGCCGGCCCCCGGCCGCACCGTGCGAGTCAGTCTGACGGGACGGTTCTGATCCGCAATTCAGGGCCGCCGCCGCATCCCTCTATCCTTGCAAGACACGGGATGACGAAGACGACCCTGGATGAATGCGCCTGAATGGTCAGGCGCTCCAACCGCAGGAGACGTAGAATGAAGTACGCTCATCTCAAAGCCCTCGGCCTCGCATTGCTCGGCTCGGCCGTCCTAGCCGGTACGGCACAGGCGCAGATCGTTGGCGGGTCCAGCGATACCGACAAGGTGAAGATCGGCGAAAGCACGGTCAATGGCGGCCCTCACACGTCGGGCAAGGTCGGCATTCATGTGCCGAACCTCGACAACGGTAAATATGTCGACTTCCGCGGATTACAGAACGTCATTCCCGCTGACCTGAACGGCGTGGTCACCTATACCGACACGACCACGACCACGCCCCGCCACAATGCGTACGGCCGCTTCGACTTCGCGCAGGTCAGCTCGCACGACGTCTATTTCGGCGAATGGTCGCAGACCGGCAGCGCCACGGCGGGCGATCACACCGTCTATTATGGCGGCACCGGCGCATCGTCGTCGCTGCCGACGGCGGGGACCGCGACCTATGCGGTGAAGGGGATCAGCGACTATCAGAATCGCAGCATCCTGACCGGCACCTTCACCGCCGACTTCGCCAACAAGGAACTGACCGGCTCGATCCAGTCGTCGGGCGGCTACAAGGTCGACATCGGCACTGCCGATATTCGCGGGACGACGATCAGCGGCTCGGGCGCCGTCGCCTCGCAGGGCAGCAGCACGCTGGCCAGTGGCGGCACGGTGAACGGTCAGTTCTTCGGCACCAACGGCAGTGCGCTGGCCGGCACCGCCGCGTTCGCGGGGGCGCGTCAGTACGACACCGCCTTCGGCGGCACCAAGAACTGATCGCCCGATCGTGGCGAAGGCCGGGTATTCGACGAAGCCCGGCCTTCGTTTTTTCCCCTCCCGACAGGCCTCCCCGCACTTGCGACCCCGTCTCCCCCGCCCTCTGCCCGCGCTGCTGCTCTGCGCCGCCACGCCCGCGCTCGCCCAGACCGAACCGGGGCAGGACACGCGCCTTCGCCTCGACCAGCAACTCGACCGGCAAAGCAAGAAACAGGACGCCGATACCCGCGAACAGGCCGCGGCGCTCGACGGCGCGCCCGCGTCGATCACGCTGGACGGCGAGACCTATGCGGTCGGCACCACGCCCGACGATATCGGCCGCGCGCTCTACGCCGCGCTGTCGCACCGGCAATGGGCGGACGTCCGCCGCTTCCTCGCAGCCTATGAAAAGCTCGCCGAACCCGACCCCTTGCTGGTCGATTATGCCCGTGGCGCGCTCGCCCGGCAGGACGGGCATTTCGCCGATGCCGAACGCGCCTATCGCCGGCTGCTCGCCGCACGGCCCGATTTCCTGCCCGGCCAGCTCGAACTCGCCCGGCTGCTGTTCGAGGACCACAAGGACCGGGAGGCACGCGCCGCATTCGAGGCGGTCCGCGCGCGGCTGGCCGCCGGCTCGGACCAGAGCAGCGGTGTGCTCCGCTCGGTCGACCTGTTCCTCGCCGCGCTGCGCCGGCGCAGCGGCTGGCAGGGCAGTATCGCGATCGGCCCCGGCTACAGCAGCAATCTCAACCAGTCCTCGGCGAGCTATACCTGCCTGTTCACCACGACCGACGGCAATTGCCTGTTCGAGCGCACGGTCCCCGATCCGATCGGCGCGCCAGGGATCACGATCGAGGCGGCCCTATCGCGCCGTTTCGCCCTGGCCGGCCATGGCGGCCTGCGTGCCCGCACGCTGCTGTTCGGCGACGTCTACCCGGGTCAGCATGGCTATTCGCAGGGAACGCTCATCACCCGGATCGGCTATGAGCATCAGACTGCGCACGATACGCTCGCCGTGTCGCCGACCGTCGATCTCGGCACGCTCGGCTCCTCGCTGCTGTACCACGCCGCCGGCGTTAACGCCGAATGGACGCACGGCATATCGCCGAGAGCGCTGGTCAAGCTGGAAGGCAATTATCGCCGTTACGCCTATCCATTGCGCGCGTATCGCGCGCAGGACGGCGATCAGGCCGACCTGTTCCTGACCGGCTGGTATGGGCTGCCCGGCGACTGGCTGCTGCTCGGCGGCGGCGATATGGTCGACAAGCGTGCCGCCAATGCTGAGAACGCCTATCGGCAATGGGGCGCGCGGTTGGGCGTCAGCAAATCGCTCGGCCACGCAGCGACCGTGCTCCTGATCGGCGCCACGCGCTGGCGCGCCTACGGTGGCTATAGCGAAACGTTCGAGGCAAAACGCAGCGATCGCGAACAGGTCTATACCGGCATCGCCCGCTTCCCATCGCTGGAATTGCGCGGGCTCGTTCCCGAACTGCTCGTCCAACACACTCGGGTCACCAGCAATATCGACTGGCTTTACTCCTGGCACCGCACCACCGCCAGCCTGAGGCTGAGCCATGTTTTCTGACCTACGCCCTCCTTCCCCTCGCCCTGGAGACTTCGTCATGAGCCCGCTGCCCGACCTTGCTATCCCCGCGGATAGCCGCGCTCTCCGCCTCCGCGCGATGACCCGCGAGACACATGAACGGCTCGATCATACGGTGATGAATGCCGCCTCCTTCGCCACCCGCGACGGCTATGCGCGCTTCGCTGCGTCCCAGTATCTGTTCCACCGGGACATCGACGCGCTCTATGCCGATCCCGCCCTGCGCGCCGTGCTGTCAAACTTGGCGCTGCGGCGGCAATTACCGCTGCTCGCGCTCGATTTGGCGGATCTCGGGGCGCCCGTTCCGCCGGGGGAGTCGCCGCCGATCTTCGCTGCCGACAAGCCGATCGACCTACCGACCGCGCTCGGCTGGCTGTACGTCGCCGAGGGATCGCGGATGGGTGCCGCGCTGCTGCGCAGGGAGGCCGCCAAGCTCGGCCTGTCCGACGGCTTCGGGGCGCGCCATCTCGCGCCTGCGCCGGAAGGCCCTGCCGCGCATTGGCGCGCCTTCGTCCGGGCGCTCGACGCGGTCGATCTTGCCCCAGAAGATGAAGCGCGGGTGATCACCGGCGCCACCGCTGCCTTTGCGCAGGTACAAGCCCATGTCGACCAACGGCTCGGCTGACCGCCCTGCACCCGCGTCGGTTCGGCACGCGCGGGGCCGCACGACCCGGACTCTGCGGATGGCGCTCGGCCTCTTCTTGGTCGGGATCAGCTTTGTCGGCCTGTTCGTGCCGCTGCTGCCAACGACCGATAGCCTGATCCTTGCGCTGCCCTGTTTCGCGCGCTCATCGGTGCGGCGGGAACGCTGGTTATTCGATCATCCGCGAGGTGAGCCGCCGCTATGCGCCTGGCGAGCGGAGCGGGCGATTCCCCGCCGCGCGAACATCGCAGCCTGTGTCGAGATGACGGACGATTACGCGATCTTCTGCCTTGCCGCGCGACCGGGTCAGATCGCTGCGATGTCGGTCGCAGCCGCGATGATCGGCAGCGCGGCCTGGATCGTCACCCGGCCTAGCCCGAGCATGGAGGCGTGACGATCATGGATGGACACGACCGGCGGCGTGACGCGCGCTATTGCGACCGGCACAGTGACTGGTCGAGCCGGCTGTTCGGTGTCGGCGGCACCCTGCTGATCGCCGCGCTGGTGCTGGCCGGTGCCCTCGTCACCTGGACGATCGTGCGACCCGCGCCACCGATCACGCGGCCGATGGTGGTGAACCTGATGCCGCTCGCCTCACCTCCGGAGCCTGTGCGCGATGTCGCGCCCGGCCCGCAGCAGGTCGAGCGGCAGGCGGCCAAGCCCGATACCCGCACAGTGGCTGCGCCAGTCCCTGTCATCCCGCTTCCGGCGCCGCCCGCGGCCCCGACCCGGCCTGCGGAGGCCACGCCGCCGACCGATCCAGCGCCGCCGGTTGTCCAGACGACCGCTCCGCGCACGATCGCCGCGCCCGTGATGGATCGCCTGTCCGACGCTGCCAGACCAGATTGGGAAGGCATCCTGCTCGCGCATCTCGAGCGATTTCGCCGCTATCCCCCACGCGCCCGTGCCGCCCGGCAGCAGGGCATTGTCCATGTCCGGTTCCGGATGAACCGTGCCGGCATGGTACTCGATGCGCAGGTGGTGCGCGGATCAGGGTCCGTCTCGCTCGACCAGGCGGCGCTCGAAACATTTCGGCGGGCGCAGCCGTTGCCGGCGATCCCGCCGGATAGGCCGGACCAGCTCGAATTGACGATCCCGGTCGAATTCCACCTTGACCTGCGCTAAGTCAATCCAAACGCGTGACCGAATGGTGTCCACAGTCGTTAGCCCGGTCCCTCGGAGACGCGCCGCTCGAGGAGCAACAGGTCGGCGCGGCCGTGGGCGCCATAGACTTGCACGGGCGGCAACTGCGGCTGGTGACGAACAGGATTAGTGGTCCAGCGCCGTTCGAATCCCAGATCCGACACGCAGCGGTTTGAGCGAGAGATCGAGCAACGGAGCCCTTCCTCAAAGCAGGGTGCCGTCCAGCGTAATCAGTTGTCCGATCGCGACTGGCGTGCGGCAGGCGATACCCACCCTAAGATTGCAGTCGGCAGCAGATCGCAACGCCAACGCAAGCGATAGGTGCTGCCAGCTTGGTAGAAACGGTCAGCAGCAGCTCGATCGGGACTACCGCCCCAGGACGCTTGCGAACGGCACTTGTCCTGATGCGGGACCGCCCGATAGGGCTCGGACGCCCCATGCGATCCACGCACCATTGGCAAGCTCGCTGACCGCCCACCCATTCTCAAGGACGCCGCACGCACCGGCCAGATGCGCACCGGTCCGCATCGCGGGGTTAGAAGTTGAACTTCGCGCCGGCACTGAAGTTGCGGCCGACGACCCCTGTATAGTGCCAGCTGTTGAGATAGTTCGGGTTGGTCGTATAGGCGCCCGAGGCCAGCGGCGCGCGGGCGTTGGTCAGGTTCTGTACGTTGACGAAGAACCGCAGCTGGTCATTCACCTCCACAGCCGCGTTCAGGTCGACGTAGATGAACGGGCGCACATAGCATTGGTTGTTCTTGTCGCCACCGTCCGGCACCGGCGCCAACGTATTCTTGCACGACAGATCGATCACCCCGTCGCTGTCGTTGGGCTTGATCCGGTCAGCCGCGACCTGTTTGATCCTCCCAACATAATAGGCCGTCGTGGTAAGCGAGAATTTGCCCACCTCCAGCGCGTTCTGCCAGTTGCCGCGGATGCTTGGCGTACCGCCGCCTGACGACAGCCTGTACGGCCCCAGCGTTCCTGCGTACTTCTGCACCACGCCCTCGGGGGTCACCAGATCGAGGCGAAGCACGCGGGTGACGTCGAGGCGACTGATCAGGCGCACGCCATCCGACAGCGGAACATTGGCGCTGGCCTGCATGTCGATGCCCGAGCTGATCTGATAATTGGCGTTGGCATAGGGTGCCTTGAACACCAGCAGTCGCGGTAAGGCGCCCGGGTTATAGGGATCGGGCGCATCGACGACATCGCATCTATAGCCTTCACCCACGCGAGCAAGCGCAGCGCAGGCGTCCGCCTTGTTGGTCTGGCCATAATAAGCGTCGATCGCGGCGGCTCCCTTAGGCCCACTGACGATGAGGTTTGATTTCTTGATGTTGTAATAGTCGACGGTCAGGTTGAACCAGCGCGTCGGCTTGATGATCGTACCGAGCGTAATGCTCCGCGACACTTCCGGGAGAATCTCGGGTGCGCCCTGCGCCGCGGTACCCAGGATATAGGTGCTCGTATAGGCCGGATTGCTTTTGTGCGCTTCGATGAAGCTTTTAGGCGGCGTGAAGGGCGAGAAGCCGGCGTAGCTGCTCGCCGGGTTGTACTCCGCGAAGGTCGGCGCGCGGAACCCTTGCGAATAGGTGGCGCGAAGCGCGATCTGCTCGACCGGCGTGAACTTGACACCGACCTTGGGCGAGAAGTGGCTGTAGCCCTGCGAATAATGATCGTATCGACCCGACACGTTGAGGTCGACTTCGTTGGCGAACGGCGCGTCGATCTCGAAGAAGCCGGCCGTCACGGTCTGACGTCCCTGGGCGGACGACGTGGTCATCCCATAATAGCTGAGGTCGGCGTTCTGGTTGCGGTTCATCAGCGTCTCGCGACGCACCTGGAAGCCCGCGCCCATGTTGAGATCCCCGCCGGGCAGCGCCATCACGGCCTTGATGATCGAGCCGCCGATCGTCGCGATCGTCGAGTAGGAGGGCGTGGTGCGGTTCGGCGATATCTGGCTGCGCACGGCCGCAGTGTTGAGTTCGGGATTGACGAAATTGTACGCGCCCGTGTTGATCGCGTTCAACAGGCCCTGGACGTTGATGGCGCCATATTGCGTGATGCTGAAATCGTCGCGGGCGTAGACGCCATTCAGGCGGAACCTGAAGCCATTGCCGAGATTGCCCGAAATGCCCCCCGTGGCGCGGAACACGTCGACATAGCGTTCGCTGCCAGTGGGGATGTCGCCGAACAGATAATAGATGCGCGCGGCACCATCGCCGGGGTGTTCGGCAAAGGCGGCCGCATAGGGGTTGTTTGGGTTCAGCCTTTTGTCGGCCGCGTTGGCGCAGTTCACACCCGCCGAGCAGACATAGACGGGCAGGACGATGCCGGGGTTCTTAGAAGACAATGCGGGTGAACCGCCAAACGGCTGGTTCTGAAGGATGGACGAAGGCACGTCCACGATGCCGACGTCGGAATGGGAGTAGCTGGCACTCGCGAAGGCTTCCAGATTGTCGCTGAGGCGCATGGTAAGCCGACCGGTGGTCGAATACCGCTGCTGGCGGGGCTGGACGATGAAATACTCATCGGGGATGTTGTGGGCACAGCCGGTTCCCTGGGCCTCGTTTGTGTTCACCGTGAAGGTGCCGCGCGGGCAGGCGTTCGGGTTGAGCAACTGATATTCATTGGTGGGTGGCGCACCGTCCTGGCCGGAGAGCGGATTGTTGAGATCGGTCTGCGTCACGCGGGTGACGACCGCCTGCGGGTTCGACACCACCAGCGAGTCGTCGTTGCGGTTGCGGTCGGCCAAGCCGCTGGGCCGCAGGTCGAGCGTGTTGAACGGATAGCCGCGTGAGTGGTTCTTGATGTACCCATCATAGGTGTATTCACCGTTCAGGTAGAAGTTCCAGCCCTTCTCCTCGTAATTGCCATAGCCGGCGGTCAGCGTCGCACGATAATGCGAGCCATCGCCCTGCTCGGTCGTACCGCCTTCGGCCGACCCTTCGATGCCCTCGAAATGCTTCTTGCTGATCAGGTTGACCACGCCGCCGATCGCGTCCGCGCCGTAGGTCGACGATGCGCCGTCCTTCAACACTTCGATACGGTCGACGATGCTGAACGGGATCGAGTTGAGATCGACATAGGCGTTGTGGCCGTCGTCGTTGAGCGGGAAGTTCGCCGAACGCAGCCCGTCGATCAGCACCACGGTCGACGAGACCCCCAGGCCGCGCAGCGACACCGCGGCGCCGCCCGCCGAGAAGCCGTTACGGAAGCCGGTGGAAATCGACCCGGCGCTGTCGGCCGACACCGAGCGGATCGCGGCCTGCGCGGTCGTGATGTTCGCGCGTTCCAGCGTCTCCGCGGTCAGCATGGTCACCGGCGAGATCGAGGTCGCGTTGGAATCGCGGAACAGCGTGCCGGTGACGACGATCTCGTTGCCCTGGCCGGGATCGGCCTGCGCGGCGGGCTTGCTCGCCTGCTGATCCTGGACGGCCGCCGCTGCCGGCGCCTGCGGCGCTGCGGTCTCATCCGCGCGGGCTGCCTCCGCCACCGCCGCCGGCGTCGCGTCCTGCGCTTGGGCCTGGACCGCCATCGCGGTCAGCAACGCCGCGGCCGAAACGCCATAGCGCAGGGTCGAACATGCAGATTTCACCAAAGTCACCAAGCTCACCCCTTGTCTTGCAGCAGCGGGGTGCGCTGACACGTCTACCCCCCTGCTCTCCCGTCCCCATCTTAGGAACGAAACGACGGGAACGGACTCGCTCGGCAAATTCCGTGACCAAGCGCCGCCCGTAAGCGGCCGTCGTCGGTGCGGCCTGAAGCCGCTTCACGGAAGATCGCCGCTGGCGCAGCACACATGAGCGGACCGAACCGGCGCCCTATCCGTGGCTGGTACATGCCGATCCATTGTGGAGGACGATCTGAAAGGCTGCGCAGCAAGCATGTGCCTCATGCTTTGAGCGACGCTCATCACGAGGACTGTACCCATCGGTCGTCTTCTACGTCGGGGTCCTGTCGCAAGCCGCACAGCTCAGACTACGACAGGCCCGTGGGATGGCGTGACGCCAATGCTGCGCGACGCGGGCGACGTGATGTCGATTTAGCGCAAGACGCCCGAGATGCCGCCGCTCGGCGAATCAAACAGCGACAGTGCGTACCGCATCAACCGTCCACTGTTTGTCATACCGCCCTCGGGCCCCGCGCCGGCCGGATTTGCCACTCTGGCGGGGCGGCGGGCGGACGGGCTGGTGCAGGTGCCGGTCAGGATCAACGGCGTCGTCATCGATGCGCGGATCGACACCGGTGCCACCATTTCGATCGGCAATCCGGCGGCACGGGCAGCCCTCGGGCTGGCGGCGGACGATCCCCGCTTGCAGGCCGACTGCGCCATTCGCGGCACCACCCGCCGCCCCCCCCCCCGCGCCGCCGCTACGCCCCCGGCCGGACCGGCCGGGGACACGGGCGGGCTATTGCGCCGGGCCGATCAGCTTCTGGGCGAAATAGGTCATCTGCAGCGCCTGGAGCCGGGCCCCCTGTTCGATGTCCGCGTCGCCCGAATGGCCGCCGGCGGTGTCCTCGTAGAACAGGTACGGCAGGCCGTAGTCCTTCAACCGCGCGGCGAACTTGCGGGCGTGCTGCGGCCCGACGCGATCGTCCTTGGTCGTCGTCCAGATATACGGCTCGGGATAGGCCACGCCCTTCTTGATGTTGTGATAGGGCGAGATCGTCGCGAGGAACGCCTTCTCCTCGGGCACCGTCACCGAGCCATATTCGTCGACCCAGGATGCGCCCGCCGCAATCTGTTCGTAGCGCAGCATGTCGAGCAGCGGCACCTGGATGGTCACCGCCTTCCACAGGTCGGGGTGCTGGTTGAACTCGACGCCCATCAGCAGCCCGCCGTTCGACCCGCCATAGATGCCGAGTTTCTGCGGACTGGTCAGCTTCCGCGCGATCAGGTCCTTCGCAACGCTCGCGAAATCGTCGTAGATCACCTGCCGCTTGGTCTTGCGGCCGGCGTCGTGCCATTTGGGGCCGAACTCGCCGCCGCCGCGGATGTTGGCGAGCACGTAGCTGCCGCCGCGCTCCAGCCACAATTTGCCGGTGATCGCCGAATAGCCCGGCAGCATCGGCACCTCGAACCCGCCATAAGCGGTCATGATCGTCGGCGTCGTGCCGTCGAGCGCGATGCCCTTCTTGTGGACGATGAAATAGGGCACCTTGGTGCCGTCGGTCGAGGTCGCCTCATGCTGTTCGACGACGAGGTTGCTCGCGTCGAACTTGGCCGGCAGCGTCTTGACCGGCTTGGCGGCGCTCGCCGTCGCCGCGTCGAGCGGCAGCAGCGTGGTCGGGGTCAGGAAGCCGGTGACGGTGAGATAGCCGTGGTTGCTCTTGTCGTCGGCGCTGGCGACGCCGAGCGAGACATTGTCGGGCAGCGCGATCGGCCGCGCCGTCCAGCCCGCCTTGCCGGGCGTGTAGACCGCCGCGCGGCCCCGGACATTGTCGTTGTAGATCAGGACGACATGGTCCCTCGTCGTCACCACCTCGTCGACCGACTGGCGCGGCGTCGGCGCGAACAGCACGATGGGCTTGATCGCATTGGCCTGCACGTCGGCGAGCGGCGCGGAGGCGACCGAGCCGGCGGTCACCGCGCCCCAGGGATCGCTGGTCTGGAACAGCACCTGTCCCGCCACCATGCCGACCGGGCTGGTCCGCGCGGGGATATCGAGCTTCTTGGTGCCCGCCGGGGTCCAGACGTGCGTCTCGCCGCCGAAGAAGGTGACGCGGCGCTCGATCGCGACCAGCCGGTTGCCCTGACCGTCGGTGATCACGCCGGCATAGGTGCCGAGCTGGTCGGTCGGCTGGCCGCGGAAGATCTCGCGGGCCGCGGCGAGCGGCTGGCCGCGCTTCACCATCTTGACCACGAACGGATAGCTGGACGCGGTCATCGTCCCCTCGCCCCAGTCGCGGCTGACCAGCAAAGTGTCCTTGTCGAGCCAGCTCGCGCCCTGCTTGGACTTGGGCAGCGCGAAACCGCCGTCGACGAAGCGGCCGGCGGCAAGGTCGAATTCGCGATAGCTGATCGCATCCTCGCCGCCCTCCGACAGCGCGACGAGGCACAGGCGCTCCTCGGGCTGGAGGCACGAGGCGCCCTTCCACACCCATTTCTTGCCCTCGGCCTTGGACAGCGCATCGAGGTCGAGCACAGTCGTCCAGTGCGGCTGCGGCTGGGCATAGTCCGCCTCGGTCGTCCAGCGCCAGATGCCCTGCGGATGATCGGCGTCGCGCCAGAAATTGTAGATGCGGCCGAACAGCTGGCTCGGCATCGGGATACGGTCCTTGGCGGAGGCGATCGCCAGCGCCTCGGCATAAAAGGTCCGGTAGCGCGGGTCGCCCTGTAGGCGCGGCAGCGTCCTGGCGTTCTCCGCCTCGACCCAGGCCAGCGGCTTGGCGCCGTCCTTGTCCTCGAGCCAGATATAGGGATCGGTGTCGGTGGTCGGCGTGCGCGTCATCGGGGCGTTCTGCGCGAGCGCGGGCGCGGCGGCAAGGATCGTGGAGGCGATCAGCAGCGTACGAAGGATCATCGGCGCGGTTTCTCCCTGTGGTGGACCGGTCTTGCCGGGCAAAGCGCCGCCGCGCAATCCGTCCGTGACCTCGCCGCCGGAGGCACGCCGGTCGCCGGCAGTCCACCCTCCCCCGCCGGAGCGAGGGAGGGCATGCGACCTCAGAACACCGCCCGCGCGGTCTCCTCGCCCATCATCCGCTGGCGGACGAGCGGGATCGCCGGGCCGCCATAGCTCAGGAACTGGTCGTGGAACGCCTTCCACGCCTTGCGGCCGCCGCGCGTTGCGGTCCAGTCGTCGCGCAGCTTGCGGATCATCAGCTTGCCGAGCGTGTAGTTGAGATACGCCGGGTCATAGGTGCCGCGCGCCGCCTGCTGGCGCGAATTGCCTTCGTCCTGATAGCATTGCTCGCGGAACATCTGGAGGCTCTGCTCCTGCGTCATGCCGCGCGCATGCAGGCCGATCGCCGACAGGAAGCGGCAGTCGCGTAGTAGCGCATTGCTGATCTGGCCGACGTGCGTCTCGGGATCGCCGTCGCCGAGCCCCGCTTCCCACATCATCTCCTCGGCATAATGCGCCCAGCCCTCGGCAAAGGCATAGCCGACGAAGATCCGCCCGAACATCGACTTGGAGCGATTGGCGTGCAGGAACTGGAGGAAATGGCCCGGCATCACCTCGTGCACCGAGGTGAACAGCAGATCCTTCTTGCCCGGGACGAAGGCGTCGCGCGTCTTCTTGTCCCACGCCGGATCGGGCGGCGAGATATAATAGACCGACGGCACGTTCTTCTCATACGGCCCGGCGGGGTCGATATAGGCCGAGTTCTGCCGGTTGTACGGCGGGCTCTCCTCAACCTTCGCCTCCTCGGTGCCGGGGATGGTGACCAGGTCCTTGGCAATCACGAACGCGCGCAGCGTCGGGATCTGGCGCCGTGCCTCCGCGACCGGGCCGTCGGCCGATTTGTTCGCATTCATCTTGTCGATACAGGCGGGGATCGTCTGCCCCGGCGCGAACTGCTTGCAGGCGGCGGCGAGCGCGTCCTGGTTGCGCTTGAGGTCGGCGCGACCCGCCGCCTCCAGCGTCGCGAGCGAAGTGTCGACGCCCTCGGTCGCGCGCACCATCCGCTGGAACCGATCGGCGCCGAGCGCGAAGCTGCCGGTCGCGGTGCCGCGCTGCGCATTGAGCCAGCTGCCGAGCTCGCGCATCGCCTTGCTCGCCGCCGCCGCCGACGTGGCGAGCTGCGCCTGCAACGTGGGATCGCGCACGTCGGCGAAGGCGGTCTTCGCGTCGCCGACATAATAATCCGCAAAGCCGTTGAACCCGGCGACGCCGTAATCGATGAACGAGCGCGGCATCGGCGTCTTCAGGTTGGCGCGGATCGCCTGCGCCGCCGCCGGCACCCGCCCGAAGAAGGCGATCAGCGCCTTCAGCCGAGTCGGCGCATCGGCATAGGGCCGCGCGATATAGACGTTGGGGTCGAGCCCGCCGCCGACATAATAGGCCGGGTTGGTATGCGGCTGGTCGGCATCCTCGAGCCAGAACAGCTTCCCCTCCGCGACGCGGATCAGATAGTCGCGCTCGAACCGCTCGTCGGGGCTGAGATCGGCATCGCCGAACGCGCGCGCACGATCGATCGCGTGGTGGAGGAAGGCGGACTGGCGTTGCAGGCCGGCGGCGCTCCAGTCGGGCAGCTGGCCGTCGAAATCATGCCGCCCCTGATAGACCGCATTGGCCGGATCGAGCTTGAACCAGCTTTCGACGAAGCCGTCACGGAATTGCGCGAAGCCGTTCGTCGGCGCCGGACGCGCCGCCGCGCTGTCGTTGGTTGCCGAGGGCGCGCCGCCCGAACAGCCCGCCACCGCGAGCGCGAGCAGCGATGCCGCCGCGAAGATACGCATAACCTGATCCCCTGATCCGTGTTTCGCTTCGTGTTTCGCGCGCGATGCTGGCAGCGGCGCGCCGCGAACGCCAGCCCGCGATGGCGAGGAACGGCCGGCGGTCCGCCACGTTGACCGCGCTGACATTACGAGAGGACGGTTTCATGCCCTACGTCAAGACGCGCGACGGCACCGACATTTACGTCAAGGACTGGGGATCGGGCCGCCCCGTCATCCTGCTGCACGGCTGGCCGCTGTCGGCGGACAGCTGGGACCCGCAGATGATGGCGCTCGCCGATGCCGGCTTCCGCGCCATCGCCTATGACCGCCGCGGCTTCGGCCGTTCCGGCCAGCCGTGGAGCGGCTATGACTATGACACGCTCGCCGACGATCTCGCCGACGTGATGGCGGCGACGGGCGCCGACAGCGAGGCGACGCTGGTCGGCTTCTCGATGGGCGGTGGCGAAGTCGCGCGCTACATGAGCCGCCACGGCGGCAAGGGCGTGATCGCCGCGGCGCTGGTCGCCTCGGTCGTGCCCTATATGCTGAAGACCGAGGACAATCCGCACGGCACGCCCGAGGAAAAGCTCGCCGAGATCGGCGCCAACATCCAGAAGGATCGCGCGCATTTCTTCCGCGACACCTTCTTCAAACAGTTCTTCGGCGTCGGCGTGATCAGCCATCCGGTCAGCGACGATCTGCTCGACTGGGCGACGACGACCGCGTTGCAGGCCGGGCTGAAGCCGACGCTCGCCTGCGCGGAGGCGTTCGGCCACACCGATTTCCGCCCCGACCTCGCCGCGTTCAACGTCCCGACGCTGATCATCCATGGCACGTCGGACCAGACGGTGCCGATCGATGCCGCCGGCCGTGCCGCCGCGGTGGGAATCGCGAACAGCCAGCTCGTCGAATATGACGGCGCGCCGCATGGCTTGTTCGCGACGCACGGCGATCGACTGACCAACGATCTGCTGACGTTCCTCGGGCGGTAACGCCGCGTCCGCCGGTCGCCTCCGCCTGTCGCGGCATCGTGCGCAACGATGCGCCGCGGCAGGCGCGGGGCGAACGGACCGGATCGACGGCCGAACGGCCTCTCGCGGCTGGCATCCTGCCCGCCGCTCCAGTATCGAACCCAGCGGGCGCCGCCCGGCGTCCGCGATATATAACCTTGGCGGGGATGCGTTGCGTGACCGATCCTGAAATCTATCCGATCACCGGCGATTGGACCAACGCCAGCCTGAACGCCAAGACGTATGAGGATCTCTACGAGGCGGCGGCGAGCAGCCCCGGCAGCTTCTGGCTGGATCAGGCGACCAAGCGCCTCGAATGGATCCGGACGCCGACGATCGGCGGCGACTGGTCGTTCGCCAAGGCCGACTTCCACATCAAATGGTTCGCCGACGGCCAGCTCAACGTCGCGACCAATTGCATCGACCGGCATCTCGCCAGGCGCGGCGACACGGTCGCGATCATCTGGGAACCGGACGAGCCCTCCGAAGAGCCGCGCCATATCACCTATCGCCAGTTGCACGACGAGGTCGGCCGCTTCGCCAACGTGCTCAAGGCGCAGGGCGTGGCCAAGGGCGACCGCGTCACCCTCTACATGCCGATGATCCCCGAGGCGGCCTATGCCGCGCTCGCCTGCGCCCGGATCGGCGCGATCCATTCGGTGGTGTTCGGCGGTTTCTCCGCCGATGCGCTCGCCGGCCGAATCGAGGATTGCGGGTCGAAGATCGTGATCACCGCCGACGAAGGCCGCCGCGGCGGCAAGCGGATCAAGCTGAAGGCGTGCGTCGACGAGGCGGCGGCCCGCGCGCCGACGCTGGAGAGGGTCATCGTCGTCAAGGCGACCGGGGCCGAGGTGGCGATGAGCGCGCGCGACGTCTGGTATCACGAGGCTGCCGCGAACGTCGGCACCGACTGTCCGGCGGAACCGATGGCGGCTGAGGACCCGTTGTTCATCCTCTACACCAGCGGGTCGACCGGCAAGCCGAAGGGCGTGCTGCACACCTCCGGCGGCTATCTGCTGTGGGCGGATTTCACCTTCAAGATCGCCTTCGACTACAAGCCGGGGCAGGTCTTCTGGTGCGCCGCCGACATCGGCTGGGTCACCGGCCATACCTATCTGCTCTACGGGCCGCTCTCGAACGGCGGCACGACGCTGATGTACGAGGGGCTGCCGACCTGGCCCGACGCAAGCCGCATCTGGCAGGTGGTCGATCGTCACAAGGTCCATACGCTGTTCACCGCCCCGACCGCGCTGCGCGCGCTGATGAAGGAGGGCGACGCCTTCGTCCGCCAGACCGACCGGTCGTCGCTCAAGCTGCTCGGTTCGGTCGGCGAGCCGATCAATCCGGAGGCGTGGCGCTGGTACCATGATGTCGTCGGCGAGGGCCGCGCGCCGATCGTCGACGCCTGGTGGCAGACCGAGACCGGCGGCATCATGATCGCCCCTTTGCCCGGCGCGGTGCCGATGAAGCCGGGTTCGGCGTCGAAGCCGCTGCCCGGCGTCGTGCCGCAGCTGGTCGACGACAAGGGCACGGTGCTGACCGGCCCGGCGCAGGGCAATCTGTGCATCACGCAGAGCTGGCCCGGCCAGATGCGCGGCGTCTGGGGCGACGACGAGCGCTTCTTCCAGACCTATTTCACCACCTACGAAGGCAAGTATTTCACCGGTGACGGCTGCCGCCGGGATGCGGACGGCTATTACTGGATCACCGGCCGGGTCGACGACGTCATCAACGTCTCGGGTCACCGCATGGGCACCGCCGAGGTCGAGAGCGCGCTGGTGCTGCACGAGGCGGTCGCCGAGGCGGCGGTCGTCGGCATGCCGCACGAGGTCAAGGGCCAGGGCATCTACGCCTATGTCACGCTCAACGCCGGCCGCGACGGCGACGAGGCGCTGCGCAGCGCGCTGGTGGCGTGGGTACGGCAGGAGATCGGGCCGATCGCCACGCCCGACAAGCTCCAGTTCGCCCCGGCGCTGCCCAAGACGCGCTCGGGCAAGATCATGCGCCGCATCCTGCGCAAGATCGCCGAGGGCGACATCACCGCGCTCGGCGACACCTCGACCCTCGCCGACCCGGCGGTCGTCGACGACCTGATCATCAACCGCGTCCCCTGACCCTCCGTCCTGACGGTAAAGGACGCTCACAACCAAGCGGTCTTATCGGCCCCACCCCCACCCAAGCCCACCCCGTCACCCCGGACTCGTTCCGGGGTCCACCCCGCGGCGAGGAGAAAGGCGCGATTGGAGCCGTTCCCCTGCGGCCGGGCGGATCCCGGCACGGGTCGAAACCACCACAAAACTACGCCAATGCTCCTGAGAGAGCAGCAGCTCAGGCGGAATAGACATCCAGCCCAATTCCTCCCCCGCCAGGGGGAGGTGGCATGCCGAAGGCATGACGGAGGGGGAGGACACGCATCCGAAGACGTCGCTTACCGCCCCCTCCGTCACGCCCTTCGGGCGCGCCACCTCCCCCTGGCGGGGGAGGAATTGCTCCAACCCTGCCTGGCCGGGCCAACCGGACCGACCACCGCAAGCCACCCGCACGCCCCAGCCGCCACCCGCCCAGCGCCCCATCCTTTCAAACAGGCCGTCACCCCGCCGCCCGCCCGCGGGGCGGAGCGGGTTGCCCTCGCCCGCCACCCCCATTAGGCACCCCGCCTGAAGGGAGCCCCGAGCAATGACCATCGCGAGCAGGATCGGCTGGATCGTCGTGGCGCTGATCGGCGCCGGTGCCCTGGCGGTGATCGCCACCGCACGCGGCGAGGCGGTTAACGCGGTGTGGATCGTCGTTGCGGCGGTCTCGGTCTATCTCATCGCCTACCGCTTCTACTCGCTCTACCTCGCCAAGGTCGTCGTCGGCATCGATCCCGCGCGCCCCACTCCGGCGCAGCGCCATCCCGACGGGCTCGACTTCGTCCCGACCGACCGGCGCGTGCTGTTCGGCCACCATTTCGCCGCCATCGCCGGTGCCGGGCCGCTGGTCGGGCCGGTGCTCGCCGCGCAGATGGGGTATCTGCCCGGCATGCTGTGGATCCTCGCCGGGGTGGTGCTCGCCGGTGCGGTGCAGGACTTCATGGTGCTGTTCCTGTCGATGCGCCGCGACGGTCGCTCGCTCGGCGAGCTGATCCGCATGGAGATGGGCGCGGTGCCGGGGACGATCGCCCTGTTCGGGGCGTTCATGATCATGGTCATCATCCTGGCGGTGCTCGCGCTGATCGTCGTGCGGGCGCTGGCGGGCAGCCCCTGGGGCCTCTTCACCGTCGCGGCGACGATCCCGCTCGCGATCCTCATGGGCATCTACACCCGCTGGGTGCGGCCGGGCCGGATCGGCGAGGTGTCGCTGCTCGGCCTCGTCGGGCTGATCCTCGCGATCGTCTACGGACAGGATGTCGCCGCCTCCGCCAGCCTCGCGCCGTGGTTCACCTATACGCCGGTGCAGCTGTGCTGGATCCTGATCGGCTATGGCGCGGTCGCGGCGCTGCTGCCGGTGTGGCTGCTGCTCGCGCCGCGTGATTACCTCTCGACCTTCCTCAAGATCGGCGCGATCGCCGCGCTGGCGATCGGCATCGTCGTCGTCGCGCCACCGATGCGCATGCCGGCGCTGACCCGGTTCGTCGACGGCAGCGGCCCGGTCTGGTCGGGCTCGCTCTTCCCCTTCCTGTTCATCACCATCGCCTGCGGCGCCGTGTCGGGCTTCCACGCGCTGATCGCCAGCGGCACCACGCCCAAGCTGATCGCCAGCGAGGGCGATGCCCGCTTCATCGGCTATGGCGCGATGCTGATGGAAAGCTTCGTCGCGATCATGGCGCTGGTCGGCGCGTCGATCATCGATCCCGGCGTATATTTCGCGATGAACAGCCCCGCGGCGATCGTCGGCACCGATCCGGCCAGCGCGGCGGCGGCGGTGACCGCGATGGGCTTCCCGATCACGCCCGCGGCGATCGCCGCCACCGCCAGCGACGTCGGCGAGACGACGATCATCAGCCGCGCCGGCGGCGCGCCGACGCTGGCGGTCGGCATGGCGCAGATCTTCAGCCACCTCGTCGGCGGCCGCGCGATGATGGCCTTTTGGTACCATTTCGCGATTCTCTTCGAGGCGCTTTTCATCCTGACCGCCGTCGACGCCGGCACCCGCGCCGGGCGCTTCATGTTGCAGGACCTGATCGGCCTCGCGATACCACGGTTCCGCAACTCGACATCGCTCATTCCCGGGCTGATCGGGACTGCGCTGTGCGTCGCCACCTGGGGCTTCTTCCTCTACCAGGGGGTCACCGACCCGCTCGGCGGGGTGAACACCCTCTGGCCGCTGTTCGGCATTTCCAACCAGATGCTCGCCGCGGTCGCGCTGGTGCTCGCCACCGTCGTGCTGTTCCGGATGAAGCGCGAACGTTATGCCTGGGTGACGGTGCTGCCTGCGGCGTGGCTGGTGCTGTGCACGGTAACCGCGAGCCTGCTCAAGCTGTTCTCGGCGGATCCCAAGGTCGGCTTCCTCGCGCACGCCCGCCGCTTCGCCGACGCGGCGGCACGCGGCGAGACACTCGCCCCGGCCAAGTCGGTCGCTGAGATGGGTCGGATCGTGATGAACGACCGGATCGACGCGCTGCTCTGTGCGCTGTTCCTCGCGGTGGTTGTATCGATCATCGGCTACGGCATCCGCACGTGCCTGCTCGCGCGGCGCCTCGACCACCCGAGCACCAGCGAGCTTCCCGCATGCGCGGTAGCGGCGGAATGACCATCAAGGCGATCCTGCGCGGGCTTGCCGACACGGGGCGGCTGATGGTCGGGGTGCCGTGCTACCGCACCTATGTCGACCATATGACGGCAGCCCATCCCGATCAGCCGGTGATGAGCGAGGCCGCCTTCTTCCGCAACCGGCAGGACGCGCGGTATGGCGGACGCAACGGCGGCCGTTGCTGCTGACGCAGTCGCCCGCGTCACGACCGCCGGGCGGCTCAGCCCAGCAGGGCGAACGTCACCGCGCAGATCGACAAGGCCGCACCGCTCGCGCAGCATAGAATGCCAAATCCGCATTGGCACAAGGTCGGTTGATACCGGTCCATAGCACCTCTCCTATCCGTCGCTCTTCCGGCGACGTGGAGAGGCTAACACAGGCCGATCCGGATGCAATAGGCCTCAGCGGCGCGGGCGCGCCTCTTCCGCGTCGAGCGCCGCCGACAAGGTTGCTAACATGCCGGAAAGCGTCGCGCGCTCCTCTGCCGTGAGTGCGCCGAACACCCCGCGGATCAGCTCCTGGCGCAGTGGTTCGGTCTCGCCGATCACCCGGCGCCCCTCCTCGGTGATCGACACCTGTTTGACCCGTCGGTCACGCTCGTCCGGCGTACGCAGCACCAGTCCGTCCCGCTCCAGCCCATCGATCGCCTCGGTCACCGTGCGCGGCGCATAATCGAAGAAGTCGGCGATGTCCGCCGCCCGCGCCGGCCCCCGCTTGTTGAGGAACAGCAGCAGCTTGGTACGTGCCAGCGATGCGCCCTGCTCCGCCATGCGCTGGTTCATCAGCCGCTGCATCCGCAGGAAAAGCCGAAACAGGTCGGCGGCAAGGGGTTCGCAATCAGTCATATGTGAGGACCCTCATTAAATGGTCTTGCACAATGCTGCAAGTGCGAGCATCACAGCGCCGATCAAAGCAAGAAGATGAAGCTGATGACCGAAAACGAGCAAAATCGGGATGATAGCGCCGAATCGCAGGGCGAATCGGATCAGGCGCCGGGCAAGCCCTCACCGCTGAAGAACCCGCGGGTGCGCATCATCCTGTTGATCGTGCTCGCGGTGGCGGTGATCGGCGGCGTCCTCTGGTACGTGCGCTACCAGAGCGTCGGCAAATACATGCAGGGCACCGACGACGCCTATATCCAGGCCGACGCGGTGACGATCTCGCCCAAGGTTTCCGGCTATGTCGACAAGGTGTTTGTCGCCGACAACCAATATGTGAAGGCCGGCACTCCGCTCGTCCAGATCGATGCCCGCGACTATCGCGCGCAAGCCGCGCAGGTCGAGGCGCAGATCGATGTGGCGCGCGCCAATGCCGAGGGCGTGCGCGCGCAGATCCACGAGCAGCAGGCGGCGATCGACAAGGCGCGGTCCGACCTTGCCGCCGCCCGCAGCGATGCCGCCTTCGCGCATGCCGAGGTCGTCCGCTATCAGCCGCTCGCCGCCTCGGGCGCAGAAACGCGCGAGAAGCTCTCGCAGCTGCAGAACCAGGCGCGTCAGGCGGATGCGCAGGTCGCCGCCGCGCAGGCGGCGCTGACCAGCGCGACGCGCCGCGTCGGCACGCTCCAGGCGCAGGTGCAGCAGGCGCAGGCACAGGGCGAGGCGAGCCGCGCCCAGCTCGCTGCCGCCCAGGTGAATGTCGGGGCGACCATCCTGCGCGCGAGCATCGACGGTCGGGTCGGCGACAAGACCGTGCGCATCGGCCAGTTCGCCCAGGCGGGCACGCGGCTGATGTCGATCGTTCCGGTCCAGCAGCTCTACGTCGAGGCCAATTTCAAGGAGACGCAGCTCGGCCTGATGCGGGTCGGTCAGCCGGTCACGCTGGAAGTCGACGCACTGCCCGGTGTGGAAATCCACGGCCGTGTCGAGAGCGTGTCCCCCGGTACCGGCGCGCAATTCTCGCTGCTGCCGCCGCAGAATGCGACCGGCAACTTCACCAAGATCGTCCAGCGCGTGCCGGTTCGCATCGCGCTCGATGCCGGCCCGGAGACCCGCAAGCTGCTCGTCGCCGGCATGTCGGTCGATGTGACGGTCGACACCCGCTCGGCCAAGGGCAGCGTCAAGCGCATCCGCGACGAGCAGGATCAGCACAACGAGCGGCGCGGCCGATGAGCGCCGCTGCCGCCCCTTCGGCCGCGGCTGGGCGGGCGCGGACCGGAACGCCCGAGCGCGCCGACCTTGCCGCCTGGCTGGCGGTCGCCGCGGGCAGCCTCGGCGCGCTGATGGCGACGCTCGACATCTCGATCGTCAACTCGGCGCTGCCGGTGATCCAGGGCGAGATCGGCGCGAGCGGCACCGAGGGCACTTGGATCGCCACCTCGTATCTCGTCGCCGAGATCATCATCATCCCGCTGTCCGCATGGCTGGAAAGGGTGCTCGGCCTGCGCACTTTCCTGCTGATCGCCTCGATGCTGTTCACCGCGTTTTCGGTAGTCTGCGGCCTGTCGACGACGCTGACGATGATGATCATCGGCCGCGCCGGCCAGGGCATTACCGGCGGCGCGCTGATCCCCACGGCGATGACGATCATCGCGACGCGCCTGCCGCGTTCGCAGCAGCCGATCGGTACCGCCCTGTTCGGCGTCACCGCGATCCTCGGCCCCGTGCTCGGACCGCTGATCGGCGGTTATCTGACCGAGAACGTCAGCTGGCATTACGCCTTCTTCCTCAACGTGCCGGTGGGCGCGGTGCTGCTCGTATTGCTGCTCGTCGGCCTGCCCCACCAGAAGCCGCACCTCAAGGAACTGCTCAAGGCCGACTGGCTCGGCATCGCCGGGCTGGCGCTCGGGCTCGGCGGGCTGACCGTCGTGCTCGAGGAGGGGCAGCGCGAGCAATGGTTCCAGTCGGCGCTGATCATCAAGCTGACCGCGCTCACCGTCTTCGGTCTGGCGATGCTGTTCGCCGGCCAGTTCATCGCCGAAAAGCCGGTGGTCAAGCTGCGCCTGCTGATCGACCGCCAGTTCGGCAGCGTCGCGATCATGGGCCTCGTGCTCGGCATGGTGCTGTACGGCAGCAGTTACGTCATCCCGCAGTTCCTCGCCGCCATCGCCGATTACAATGCGCTGCAATCGGGCAAGGTCGTGCTGCTCAGCGGCATCCCCAGCCTGTTGATGATGCCGCTGGTGCCGCTGATGATCCGTCATCTCGATATCCGCATCGCGGTCGCCTCCGGCCTGCTGCTGATGGCGCTCAGTTGCCATCTCGACACGACGCTGACCGCAGAGTCGGTTGGCAGCGCCTTCACCGATTCGCAGCTGTTGCGCGGCGTCGGGACGATCCTGGGCTTCGTCTTCCTCAATCAGGCGGCGATCGCCTCGGTCCGGCCCGAGGAGGCCGGCGACGCGGCCGGGCTGTTCAGCGCCGCCCGCAACATCGGCGGCTCATTCGCGCTCGCCGGAATTGCGACGTTGCAGGATCAGCGCAGCTATCTGCACAGCCGGCGCATCGACGAGGTGCTCAACGCCAATTCGGTCGCGTTGCAGGACTATCTCGCGGGCACGGCGCGCGCATTGGGCGATAGCGCCACCGCGATCCAGTCGCTCGGCGGCACGATCCAGCGCGAGGCGCTGGTGATGACCTATAACGATTTGTTCTGGCTCCTGTCGGTCGGCATCTGTTGTGTCGTGCCGCTCGTCCTGTTCCTCCGCCCGCTGCCGCAGGGCGGCCCCGTGGCGATGCATTGAGGCGATGATGCACCTTCTCCGCTCCCCTTCCCTGCTGCTGCTGCCGCTGCTCGCGCTCGGCGCCTGCACGGTCGGCCCGAACTATGCCGGACCGCCCAGGACCCTGGCCGACAGCGCAGGGCCGGCGACCTTCAAGCGTGGCGGCGCACTTGCCTCGCCGACGGCGCCGGGCGTTGCCGCCTGGTGGACACAGCTCAACGATCCGCTGCTCACCGAACTGGAATCACAGGCACTCGCTGCCAATCCCAATATCGCGGTGGCAACGGCGCGGCTGCGGCAGGCGCGCGCCGCGCTGCGGCTGGAGCGGGCCAACCAGGCGCCGAGCGCCAATGCCTCTGCCACCTATCTGCACGCGCGCATTCCCGGGTTCGACTTCGGCGGCAACGGCAATGGCGGTGACACGGGGGCCAGCGCGGTCGACGTCTACAACGTCGGCTTCGACGCGAGCTGGGAGGTCGATCTGTTCGGCGGTCGCCGCCGCTCGGTCGAGGCGTCGCGTGCGCAGGAACAGGCCGCCGAGGCGAATGTCGCCGATGCGCAGGTCAGCCTCACCGCCGATGTCGCCCAGGCCTATGTCAACTTGCGCGATGTCCAGCGCCGCATCGCGCTGTCGCGGGACGCGGTGCAGATGCAGCAGCAGATGCTCGAGCTGACGCAACAGCGCTTCACGCGCGGCGCAGCATCCGACCTCGATGTCGAGCGGCTCCGCGGTCAGGTGGAGGCGACGAACGGCCAGATCCTGCCGCTGCAGGCGGAGCTGGAAAGCTACCTCAACGCGCTCGCCGTACTGACCGGCCAGGAGCCGGGTGCGCTCGACGCCCGCCTCACCCCGGCCGCCCCGGTGCCGTTGCCGCCCGCGCTGGTCGCCGTCGGCGATCCCGCCGCGCTGCTCCAGCGCCGGCCTGACATCCGCGCCGCCGAGCGTCAGCTGGCGCAGCGTACCGCCCAGATCGGGGTCGCGGACGCGGCACGCTTCCCGCGGCTCAACATCCTTGGACTGATCGGGCTCGGTGGGACCAAGCTGTCCGACATCAGCCCGGACAAGCTGGTCGGGCTCGCCGCGCCGATGCTGCAATGGAATTTCCTCGATTTCGGCCGCAACCGCGCGCGGATCAACCAGGCCGAGGGGCTGCGCGACGAGGCGGCGGCGCAATATCGCGGCGCCGTGCTGAGCGCGCTGAAGGATGCCGAGGACGCGCTCTCGCGCTTCGGGCATCGCCGCGAAACGGTCGCCAGCCTGCTGCGCAGCAAGGCCAGCGCCGACCGCGCCGCCGACCTGATGCAGCAGCGCTTCCGCGCCGGCACCGCGACGCTGATCGACACGCTCGATGCCGAACGGCAGCGCGTCTCCGCGGAGCAGAACCTGTCGGCCGGCACCGCCGGGCTGACCGGCGACTTCATCGCCCTTCAGAAAGCGCTCGGGCTCGGCTGGGGCGCGGTGCCGCCCGCGGCGTAATCGACTGCGCAATATGTTGATCTTACAGCCACATTCTGGAAGAGGACCGTATACGCGCCGCGTTCCTTGCGCTGGGAAATGAGCCGATGAGCATCGTCGTACGGACCCTGTCCGACCAAGTTTTCGAAATCGTCCGCGAGCGGATCGTCGACGGGTCAATCCGCGCCGAGGCGCCGATCCGCCAGGACGCGCTGGCTGCCGAACTGGGGGTCAGCAAGATCCCGCTGCGCGAGGCGCTCGTGCGGCTCGAACATGAGGGGCTGATCCACAGCCAGGCGAACCGCGGCTATGCGGTCCGCGCGCTGTCGGCGGAGCAGGCCGACGAAATCTATGCGCTCCGCCTGGCGATCGAGCCACGTGCCGCGGCGATCGGCGCCGCGGAGGCCGACGATGACGACCGGAGCCATGCCACCAAGTCTCTCGTCGCGCTCGAAGAGGCGCGCGATGCCGCGCCGACCGAGGTCGCGGTGCGTCACCGCCGTTTCCACGTCGCTTTGGTCCGGCCGGGCGACCGGATGCTGACGACGCAGTTGATCGAGCGGCTGGCGATGCTGGCCGAACGCTATGTCATCGCGCATCTGGAACCCGCCGGCCGGTTCGCCCGCGCCGATCGCGAACATCGCGACCTGCTGACGGCGTGGCTGGACGGCGACGGTGCGACGGTCGAACAGTTGATGATCCAGCATCTCGAGCTGACCCGCGCCGATCTCGACGCCGAATTGCAGCATCTGCGCAACGCATGAAGGCGGCGCGGCGGTCGCCGCGCGCGCCGCTGGTCCTATAAAGCTGTCATGGAATGGAGATCCGCTTAGGATCGATCCGGCCGCTCGCTCCGAGCGGATGAAATGGTCGGGGCGACAGGATTCGAACCTGCGACCCCCACACCCCCAGTGTGATGCGCTACCAGGCTGCGCTACGCCCCGACCGAGGGACCGTCGGCGCAAGGCCTTCGATCCCGGAGCGGGGCCTGTAGGCGGGTCCGCCGGGGGATGCAAGCGGCCTTTATCGTTGCCGCGCCGGGAAGAGCCGTTGCAGCGGCGCAACATTGCGCGCTGCCCTGACCGATGCTAGCGCGCGGATATCTTGTGCGGAGGATTTCCCCCGCCGATCAGCCATGCACGGATCCGATGTTCATCTCTCCAGCCTATGCACAGACCGCCGGCGGCGCCGCTGAATCCGGCGGCTACGCCCAGCTTATCAGCTTCGCGCCGCTGCTGCTCATCTTCATCGTCTTCTACTTCCTGATGATTCGCCCGCAGCAGGCGCGGATGAAGGCGCTGCAACAGGCGGTCGCCGCGGTGAAGAAGGGCGACAGCGTCGTCACGGCCGGCGGCGTCGTCGGCAAGGTCACGCGGGTCGAGGACAATTTCGTCGAGGTCGAGATCGCACCCAACACCCGCATCCGCGTGGTCAAGGCGACGCTGGCCGAGGTGACCGGCCTCAACACGAAGCCGGCGAACGACTGATGCTCGACTTCCCGCGCTGGAAGGTAGTCTCGATCTGGGCAGTGCTCGCGCTGCTCTGCGCGCTGGCCATCCCGACGTTCCTGCCCGAATCGACAACGGCGAACTGGCCGTTCCACCCGCGCGTCAACAAGGGGCTCGACCTCGCCGGCGGCAGCTATCTGATGCTCGAGGCGGATACGCAGGACCTGGCGAACACGCGGATCGAAGCTCTGCGCGAGCAGATCCAGGGCACGATGCGCAACGGCACGCCGCGGATCGAGATCGGTGAAATCTCGACGCGCAACAACCAGATCAGCTTCATGCTGCGCGATCCCAGCCAGGTCGACGCGGCGCGCGAGCGGCTGCTCGGCATCACCGGCGGCGGTGCCGGCATGACCGGCCAGCGCGAATGGGACATCCAGGTCGTCGATTCGAGCCGCTTCGTACTGTCCCCGACGCAGGCCGGCCTGCAGCAGGCGATCAAGACGGCCATGGAGGACGCCACCAACGTCGTCCGCAAGCGTATCGACGAACTCGGTACGCGTGAGCCGACGATCGTCCGGCAGGGCGACAATCGCATCCTCGTGCAGGTTCCGGGCTTGCAGAACCCGCAGGCGCTCAAGGATCTGCTCGGCAAGACGGCCCGGCTCGAGTTCAAGCTGGTCGATACCACCGCCAATCCGGCCGATCTGCTCAAGGGCATCGCCCCGGTCGGCAGCCAGGTGCTGCCGTACCCCGGCAATCCCTCCGGCATTCCGTTCATCGCGGTGAAGCGGTCGGTCATCATCTCGGGCGACCAATTGGCGGATTCGCGTCAGGCGTTCGATCAGCAGACCAACCAGCCCAACGTGCAGATCACGTTCAATGCGGCCGGCGGCAACCGTTTCGCTCGCGTCACGCAGCAGAACACCGGCAAGCCGTTCGCGATGATCATCGACAACAAGGTGATCTCGGCCCCCAACATCAACGAACCGATCCTCGGCGGCAACGCTGTCATCAACGGTGGCTTCACCGTCGAGAGCGCCAACCAGCTCGCGATCGCGCTGCGCTCGGGCAAGCTGCCGGTCGCTCTCAAGGTCATCGAGGAATCGACCGTCGGCCCCGATCTCGGCGCAGACTCCATCCGAGCCGGCATTCTCGCCTGTTCGGTCGCGGTGGCGCTGGTCGTCGCCTTCATGTTCCTGACCTACGGCCGGTTCGGGCTCTATGCGAACATCGCTGTCGTCATCAACGTGTTCGTCATCCTCGGCGTGCTCGCGCTGCTCAACGGTACGCTGACGCTTCCCGGCATTGCCGGCTTCGTGCTGACGATCGGTACCGCGGTCGATGCCAACGTGCTGATCAACGAGCGTATTCGCGAAGAGCGCCGGCGCGGACGCACGGTCGTCCAGGCTGTCGAACTCGGTTACAAGGAAGCGAGCCGCACCATCTTCGAGGCCAATATGACGCATGCCATTTCCGGCATCATCATGTTCGCGCTGGGCTCCGGCCCGGTCAAGGGCTTCGCGGTCGTGCTGCTGATCGGTATCGCCACCTCGGTCTTCACCGCCGTCACCTTCACGCGCATGCTCGTCGCGCAGTGGATTCGGCGCGAGAAGCCCAAGACGATCAACATTTGAGGCGAAAGGCCAGAACATGCGCCTCCTGAAAATCGTACCCGACAATACGAACATCGACTTCGTCCGCCTGCGCGGCTGGGCGTTCGGACTGACGCTGCTGCTCAGCGTGATCGCGATCGGCATCACCGGCCTCAAGGGGCTGAACTTCGGCGTCGATTTCGTCGGCGGCCTGATGATCGAGGAGAAATTCCCGAGCCAGCCCGATCAGGACAAGGTGCGGACGGTCATCGATCGCCTCGGCGTCGGCGATGCGTCGCTGCAGCAATTTGGCGACCCGAAGACCTTGACGATCCGCCTCCCCGTCCAGGAAGGCGCCGATGAGGGAGCGACCAACGCCGTCGTCAAGAAGGTCGAGACCGCGCTGGCGCAGGCGTTTCCCGGCGCCACCTTCAGCCGTTACTCGACCGTGTCGGGCAAGGTGTCGGGCGAGCTGATCCAGCACGGCGTCCTTGCCGTGGTGCTCGCGGTGCTCGGCATCGGCCTGTTCGCGATCCTGCGCTTCGAATGGCAGTTCGGCGTCTCCACGATCGTCGCCATCGTCCACGATCTGCTGATGACCGTGGGCTTCTTCGCGCTGACTCAGTTCGAGTTCGATCTGAACATCATCGCGGCGGTGCTTACCATCATCGGCTATTCGATCAACGACAAGATCGTCATCGACGATCGCATCCGCGAGAACATGCGCCGCTATCGCAAGATGGATATGCGCGAGATCATCAACCTGTCGGTCAACGAGACGCTGCCGCGTACCGTCATGACCTCGGTGACGATCCTGCTCGCGCTGATTGCGATGCTGCTGCTCGGCGGCCACGTGCTGCGCGGCTTCACCGCAGCGATGATCCTCGGTATTGTCGTCGGCACTTATTCGTCGATCTACGTGTCGTCGTCGCTGCTCATCACGCTCGGCCTGCGCGCCGAGCCGACCGGCGGCGAGAAGCCGGCGCGCGGCGTGACGGACAATGCGGAGCGCGTCGCCCCGCGCGAGCGCTGAGCCGATGCGCATGCAGCCCGATGCCCAGAGCGGCGGTCCGATCGTACGCGGCTTCGTCGGCAGCGGCTTCCGTATCGACGAGGAGCACGTCGTCCGCGCGTTGCTGATGACGCATGAAGAGGCGGCGGAATGGACACCGCCGCCGCTTGCCGATCTCGGCGAGGCGGCATTGCAGATGCTGATCGACGCCAGTCCCGAATTCATCCTGATCGGCACGGGCGCCACGCTGGTGCGGCCGCCGGTGACTCTGGTCGCCGCGCTGGAGGATCGCGGGATCGGGGTCGAGGCAATGGACAGCCGCGCCGCCGCCCGCGCCTGGGGCGTGTTGCGCGGCGAGGGCCGCGTCATCGGCGCCGCGCTCTACCCCCTCGACGCCTGAGGCATCGGAACCGCGTCGCGCCTATAGCGGGCGACCAAGCCACATAGATGGTCGACAAGGGCCGCCGTATTCGCCTCCCAGGTGAACGGCAGTGCACTGGCGCGCACGGCTTTAGGCTCCGGCGGCGCGGCGAGCAGCTCGGCAATTGCCGTCGCGAAGGCCCCCGCGTCTCTCGGCACGATCCGTCCGGCAGCACGGGATGTCACCAGCTCCCGCGCACCGCCCGCGTCCGAGATCACGATCGGCGTGCCGCAGGCGAGCGCCTCGATCCACGCATTCGCCAATCCCTCCGACGCGGAGGCCAGCGCCATCACATCCGCCGCGGCGCAGATTGCGGGCAGGTCGCCATGCGGGACGCTGCCGAGCATATGCAACCGATCGCCCAGGCCCAGCTCCGCCCCGCGTGCGATCAGCCGATCCCGCTCCGGTCCGTTCCCGGCGATCGCCAGCGAAACATCCGGCAAGGCGGCGACGGCTTCGATCACCAGATCATGCCCCTTGCGCGGGATCAGCGCGCCGAGCGACAGCACCAACGGTCCCGCGAGCCCAAGCGCTGCCTTCGCCACGCTACGGTCTTCTACAGGCCGGAAACGATCGAGGTCGACGCCGGTATGATGGACGCGGATGCGGTCGGCGGGCATGCCGAGCGCCGCCATGTCGTCCCGCATCGACGCGCTCACCGCCAGCAGGCCGTCGGCCGCCTGCGCGGCGGCGATGACCTGTGTCGCGGTCGGACGCTGCCTGCCCCAATGATGGATATCGGCACCACGCGCCTTGATCGAGACGGGGACGCCGTAGCGCTTGCCGAGCACCACCGCTGCTGGTCCGTCAGGGAAGAAGAAGGATGCATCGATGACGTCGAAGGGGAAGTCGGCCCGGATCTGATCGAGTAGCGGCGTCAGCGCGCGGACCAACCGGTCGACGTGCCAGCGGCCGCGAACCGCGGGGATCGACGCGAAGCGAGGACGATAAACGTCGAGCCCCTTCCATTGCTCGCGCTGCGGCAGGGTCAGCTTGTCGGCATGCTGGATACGCGCGAGCGGCCCCGGCGGCAGACCGATGGGTGCAACGACACGGACCTCGACACCGTCGGCAGCGGCGAGGCCCCGCGTCTGCCGCTCGACGAACACCCCGAAATTGGGCCGGGTGGCATCGGGGAAGAGCGTCGAGAGCGTCAGTACGCGGACCATGATCCGCGTACTAACCACATGACGTTAAGGCTTTCCCCAATCGGATCGTCAGATCCGCTGCGTGCCGGGGTAGGCAAACAGGATATCGGCATCACCGCTGGTGGTGACCGTCTCGCTGCCCGTCACCGTCAGGCACTCACCGGCGTTAAACGCCACCCCCGCGATCTCGCCCGAGCCGCTGATCGGCACGAGCCAGCCGGTGCGGCCTTCCGGCAAGGCCACCTGCCGCTCGCCCGCCGACCAGCGTTCCAGCACGAACTTCGGCCCCTCGACCAGGATGGTGCGCCCCTCGCCCGCAGCGCCCGGCGAGGTGATCGGCTGATAGGGCGTGAGGTGCGAGACCGCGACGCCGTCGTCGAGGTGCAACTCGCGATCGCTGCCGTAATCGTAGAGACGGTAGGTCGTCTCGCTGTTCTGCTGCACCTCGATCAACGTCAGCCCGCCGCCGATCGCGTGGATCGTCCCCGAGGGCGCATAATAGAAATCGCCGGCCTTGACCGGCACCCAGTCGAGATCGTCCTCGATCGAGCCGTCCTGCGCATCGGCGCGCAGCTTGTCGGCGGTGATCGGCGCCTTGGGGCCGAGTGCGATCGTCGAATCGGGGCGGGCGGCGAGGATCGTCCAGCATTCGTCCTTGCCGCGCGGCAGGCCGCGCGCATGCGCCTGCTCGTCGTCGGGATGGACCTGCACGGACAGTTTCTGGCCGGTGAACAGATATTTGATCAGCAGGTCCGGGGAGGTGTCGCCCGGCTCCTGAAACCAGATCTCGCCGATCGGCTCGCCATCGGCCGGCGCATCCTCGAACCCGAAGCCCAGATCATGCCGACCCCATGGCTTTTCGACGCGATGGGTGTGGAGCAGGGTAGCAGGCATGCGGGTCCTTTCGTGATCGTATCAACTTGGCGCCAACGTGCGACGGGGGGGATTGTTCGCACGGGCGGCCTTACGCTAAGAGCCTTAGCCGATGCGTATCCCCCAGTCCAAGGCGCTTGCCGCAGCGCTGATCGCCGTCCTCGCGCTTCCCGTCGCGGGCTGCGCCCGCAATCGTGCGAAGTCCGACCTGCCCTATGTCGCCCGCGACGTCGGCACGCTGTATTCGACGGCGCGCAAGCGGCTCGATCAGGGCCGCTACAAGGAGGCGGCGGTGCTGTTCGACGAGGTCGAGCGCCAGCATCCCTATTCGATCTGGGCACGCCGCGCGCAGTTGATGAGCGCGTTCAGCTATTACCTGAACAAGGATTATACCCAGAGCATCCAGTCGGCGCAGCGCTTCCTGTCGGTCCATCCCGGCAACCGCGACGCGCCCTATGCTTATTATCTCGTCGCGCTGAGCTATTACGAGCAGATCCGCGACGTCACCCGCGACCAGAAGATCACGCGCCAGGCGCTCGACGCACTCGGCGAACTGACCCGCCGTTATCCGAACACGCGCTACGCCTCCGACGCGCGGCTGAAGATCGATCTGGTCAACGATCACCTCGCCGGCAAGGAGATGGAGATCGGGCGGTTCTACGAGACGCGCGGCCAGTGGCTGGCGGCGACGCTCCGCTTCCGTACCGTGATCGACAAGTTCCAGACAACGACGCACACGCCCGAGGCGCTGATGCGCCTGACCGAAAGCTACCTCGCCGTCGGCCTGCCCGAGGAAGCGCAGAAGGCCACCGCGGTGCTCGGCGCCAATTATCCCGGTACCGACTGGTACAATCACGCTTACGAGCTGATGCAGAAGCATCCGGTCAAGCCGGTCGCACCGATCCCGCCGGGCCAGCCGATCATCCCGGCCGGCACGCCCGGGGCGAAGACGCCCTCGCTCCCCGGCGAATCGGGCACGGCGGTACCGAAGGCGGAGGCGCCCGGCGCACCGACGCCGATCGGGACGACCGGCGGCACCACCGGCGGCCCGGCACCCAGCACCGAGACGCCGACGAGCTGACGGCCCGCCGCCGGGTGAGCCGCCTTTCGTACGACAGCAGAACGTTTAGGGATCAACATCCCGCTAACGCCGCGCTATATCCGCCGCAATGCTGACCGCGCTGTCCATTCGCGATGTGGTGCTGATCGAGGCGCTCGACCTGGAATTCGGGGCGGGGCTCGACGTGCTGACCGGGGAAACCGGCGCGGGCAAGTCGATCCTCCTCGACGCGCTCGGGCTCGCGCTCGGCGGGCGCGGGGAAACCGGACTCGTCCGCCACGGCGCCACGCAGGCGGTCGTCACCGCGACCTTCGATCCGCCGAGCGGCCCGCTCGCCGCGCTGCTCGACGACAATGGCGTCGAGGTCGAGCCGGGCGAGCCCTTGCTGATCCGCCGGATCGTCAAGGCCGATGGCGGAAGCCGGGGCTTCGTCAACAACCAGCCCGCCGGCGCGGCGCTGCTGCGCGAGATGGCGCCGATGCTGGTCGAAATCCACGGCCAGCATGACGACCGTGGCCTGCTCAACCCACGCGGCCACCGCGCGCTGCTCGATGCGTTCGGACGGGTCGATCCGGGCGACACGGCCCGCGCCTGGACGACGCTGCGCGCCGCCGAGACCAAGCTCGCCGCTGCCCGTGCGGAGATCGAGACCGCCGCCCGCGATCGCGAATGGCTGGAGCATGCGGTCGGCGAGCTCACCAAGCTTGCCGCCGAGCCCGGCGAGGAAGAGGCGCTGGCCGACAAGCGGCGCGACATGCAGCGTGCCGAGAAGATCGCCGACGAGCTCGCCGCGATCGACGACTATCTGGAGGGGTCGAACGGCGGCCTCGCACAGCTGCGCCAGGCGGCGCGCGTGCTGGAACGGATCGCCGAGGATCACGTCGCGCTCGGGGAAGCGCTGGCGGCGATCGACCGCGCCGTGATCGAGGCGACGGTGGCCGAGGAGCAGCTCACCGAGGCGCGCCGCGACCTCGCCTTCGATCCGCGCGCGCTCGAAGAGGACGAGGCGCGGCTGTTCGAGCTGCGCGGCATGGCGCGCAAGCATCGCGTCCAGCCCGACGAGCTGGCCGCGCTTACCGAGGAGCTGCGCACCAAATTGGAACGGCTCGACGCCGGCGAGGGCGGCATCGCGGTGCTGGAGAGTGCCGTCGCCGCGGCCCGTGCCGATTACGACGCGGCGGCCGACATCCTGTCGAAGCGGCGTCACGCGGCCGCCGAGCGGCTCGATGCCGCGGTGGCAGGCGAACTCGCTCCGTTGAAGCTCGACGCGGCACGCTTCCGCACCGTCGTCGTCACCCACGCACCCGACGGCTGGTCCTCGCATGGCAAGGATCGCGTCGAGTTCGAGATCGCAACCAACCCCGGCGCGCCGTTCGCGCCGCTCGCCAAGATCGCCTCGGGCGGCGAACTGTCGCGCTTCATCCTCGCGCTCAAGGTCGCACTGGCGGAAGAAGGAGGCGCGGCGACGATGATCTTCGACGAGATCGATCGCGGGGTCGGGGGCGCGGTGGCGAGCGCGATCGGGGAGCGGCTGGCGCGACTTGCCGAACATACGCAGCTGCTGGTCGTCACCCACTCGCCGCAGGTCGCGGCGCGGGGCGCGGAGCATCTGCTGATCGCCAAGAGCCACGACGGCACGGTGACGCGAACCGGCGTCCGCATCCTCGACGAGGCGGAGCGGCGCGAGGAGATCGCACGGATGCTCTCCGGCGCGACCGTGACCGACGAGGCGCGCGCACAGGCGGAGCGGCTGCTCGAAACCGCGTGATGCGGGGATCGCGGGACCGGCATGGGCCGATCCCGCGCGACGCGATCAGATCGCGCCGGTCCCGCCGTTGGCGCCGAACGCACTGCCCGTCGTGAAGCTGTTGCCGCCGTCGGCGAGCGCCACGTAGAGGCCGGCGAGCTCCGCCGGTTGTCCTGCCCGCCCCAGCGGCGTGTCCTGGCCGAATTCGTGCATCTTGCCCGGCAGCTGCCCGCCGGCGACCTGCAGCGGCGTCCAGATCGGCCCGGGCGCCACCATGTTGACGCGAATGCCCTGCTTGCCGAGCTGCTTGGCCAGCGCCTTGGTGAAGATCAGGATCGCGCCCTTGGTCGAGGCATAATCGAGCAGTTCCTTTTCCGGCGCGACCGAATTGACCGAGCCGGTGTTGATGATCGCCGCACCCGGCTTCATCAGCGGGATCGCCGCCTTGCACAGGTGGAACATCGCATAGACGTTGGTCTTCATCGTCCGGTCGAATTGCTCGGCGGTGATCTCGGCGATCGACTCCTTCGACTGCTGATAGGCGGCGTTGTTGACGAGGATATCGAGCCCGCCGAGTTCGCGGTTGGCGCGGGCGATCAGGTCGCGGCAGAATTTCTCGTCGGTCAGATCGCCCGGGATGAGGACCACCTTGCGACCCTCCGCCCGCAACAGCCGCGCGACATCCTGCGCATCGGGTTCTTCGGTCGGAAAATAGTTGATCGCGACATCGGCCCCCTCGCGTGAAAAGGCGATCACCGCGGCACGGCCGATCCCTGAATCGCCGCCGGTGACCAGCGCCTTGCGCCCCGCAAGCCGGCCGGACCCGCGATAGCTCGCCTCGCCGCAGTCGGGGACGGGCTTCATCTCGCGCTGCAACGCCGGCCACTTCTGCTTCTGTTCGGGAAACGGCTGATTGGTGAACTTGGTGCGCGGATCGGCCGGCGCCGCCGCCGGAGCGGCCTGGGCGAAGGCGGGAGCGGCAACGGCAGCGGCGCCCGCGACGGCGGCGCCTTTGAACAGGTCGCGACGGTTGGTCTGGTCGGTCATGGCAAAACTCCGGGATGTATCCGTCGCAATCGCCCGCCGTCGCGGTTGGTTCATCGCCGCGCAAAGATTTTGTCTTTTTACAATAGGATGATGACAGATGCGGCGGAGCGGACGCAGCACGGCTTGCCCGATCACCCCCCGGTCCCCTACCCCGCTGCCATGACCGACCTGCCCAAAACCGCGCCGGACGCCGCCGCAGAGCTGGAAGCGCTCGCTGCCGAGATCGCCCACCATAACCGGCGCTACCACAGCGAGGATGCGCCGGAGATTTCCGATGCCGACTATGACGCTTTGGTCCGGCGCAATGCCGCGATCGAGGCGGCCTTTCCGGAGCTGGTCCGCGCCGATTCGCCCAATCAGCAGGTTGGCGCCGCTCCCGCCGCGCATCTCGCCAAGGCGCCGCATGCGCGCCCGATGACCAGCCTCGACAACGCGTTCAGCGACGAGGATGTCGTCGAATTCGTCGCGCGCATCCGCCGCTTCCTGCGGCTCGACGACGCGGAGCCGGTGCTGCTCACCGCCGAACCCAAGATCGACGGCCTCTCCTGCTCGCTGCGCTACGTGAATGGCGTGCTCGAACAGGCGCTGACCCGTGGCGACGGCCGGATCGGCGAGGATGTGACCGCCAACGTCCGCCACATCGCCGACATTCCCCAGCATCTGCCCGCTGACGCGCCCGCGGTGTTCGAGGTCCGGGGCGAAATCTATATGGCCAAGGCCGATTTCGCAGCGCTCAACCAGCGGCTGCTCGACGAGGCGGAAGACCCGGCCAAGGCGCGCCAGTTCGCCAATCCCCGCAACGCCGCGGCGGGATCGCTGCGCCAGAAGGATGCGCGGGTCACCGCCACCCGCCCGCTGCGCTTCTTCGCCTGGGGCTGGGGCGATCACGAGGCGCTGCCGGAGGCGACGCAATCGGCGATGATGCAGCACATCCGGCGCTGGGGCTTCCGCGTCGCCGACGACGATCTGATCACGCCACTCACGCCCAATATCGCGAGCGCAGGCGATGCCACCGCGGTGCTCCGCACCTATGCCGGCATCGAGGCGCAGCGCGCCGATCTGCCGTTCGACATCGACGGCGTCGTCTACAAACTCGACCGGCTCGACTGGCAGGAGCGGCTGGGCGTCGTCGGCCGGGTTCCGCGCTGGGCGATCGCACACAAATTTCCCGCCGAACAGGCGCAGACCACACTCGAGCGGATCGATATCCAGGTCGGCCGTACCGGCGCGCTGACCCCGGTCGCGCGGCTCGCCCCGGTGACCGTCGGCGGGGTGGTCGTCACCAATGCCACGCTCCACAATGCCGACGAGATCGAGCGGCTCGGCGTGCGTGAAGGCGACCGCGTCGTCGTCCAGCGCGCCGGCGACGTCATCCCGCAGATCGTCCGCAACCTGACCCCCGACGCCGACCGGCCCGCCTGGCCCTTCCCGCGCCTCTGCCCCGATTGCGGATCGACCGTGGAGCGCGACGAAGGCGAGGTCGTCTACCGTTGCACCGGCGGGTTGATCTGCCCCGCGCAACGCGTCGAGCGGCTGATCCACTTCGTTTCGCGCCACGCGTTCGACATCACCGGCCTCGGCGCGACGCTGATCGAGGCATTCTTCACCGACGGCCTGATCCAGTCGCCGGCCGACATCTTCCGCCTGACCGAGGACCAGCTCGCCGCGCGCAAGAAGGACGGCCGCACCTGGGCCGCCAATCTGGTCGCGGCGATCGAGGCGCGGCGCGAGATCGCGCTCGACCGCTTCCTGTTCGCGCTCGGCATCCGCCACGTCGGCGAGATCACCGCCCGCGACCTTGCGCGGCGCTATCGCTCGATCCGCGCGCTCGGCGCCATGCTGCGCCACGCGGTGTTCCTCCACCACCAGATCCAGCCGGTACTCGGCGAAAGCGACCGCAAATTCGTGCTGCGCCGCGACCGGCTGCTGGTGGCGGCGATCGAGACGCCTGGCATCGGGCCGGAGGTCGCCGGCGCGCTGATCGGCTTCTGCGCCGAGCGTCACAATCGCGATGTGGTGTTCGACCTGCTGCGCGAGGTCCGACCCACCGACGTGGTGTGGGAAACCCGCGCCTCGCAGGTGAGCGGCAAGACCGTCGTCTTCACCGGCAAGCTCGAAACCCTGTCCCGCGACGAGGCCAAGGCCCAAGCGGAAGCACTCGGCGCGCGCGTGTCGGGATCGGTGTCGGCGAAGACCGATCTGGTCGTCGCGGGCGCCGACGCGGGGTCCAAGCTGAAGAAGGCGAGCGAGCTGGGCATCACGGTCATCAGTGAGGCGCAATGGGCTGAAATCGTGGCGGAAACCGGATGATCGCCGGGATCGACAATCGTTCCGTATCGAGACTAACATCATAAAAGCGTGGCGTTTTTGCAACGCACAAAATCAGAAGCGCGACCGGTACGCGGGGGCGCTCGTCAATGTCACAAACTCGCAATAATCACCCGACATGGGCAGCGGCAACGGTCAAAGACGAGCCGCGATTCCAGAGCTCATCGCTCAAAGGGGACTAGATCAAATGCGTATGACATTCGCTTGTGGCGTGGCCTTTGCCGCGCTCATGATTCCAGGCGCGGCCTTCGCTCAGTCGACTGGTACTGTCGACGCGGAAGCCGACGAGATCGTGGTCACCGGCCGCGTCGGTGACGGCACTGTAGCGGGCATCTCCACGCCAAACACCTCCAAGACTCGCGCGGTCCTAAGCCAGGAATTCATCGCACATCAGACCCCTGGCCAGACGATCAACGACACGATCAACATGCTTCCCGGCGTGAGCTTTCAGAACAACGATGGCTACGGCGGGTCGGGCGGCACATTGTCGATCCGCGGCTTTGACGGCAGCCGCGTCTCTCAGACATTCGACGGCATTCCGGTTAACGATACCGGAAACTATGCTATCTACTCCAACCAGCAGCTCGACCCTGAACTGATCGACCAGGTCAGCGTCAGCCTCGGTTCGACGGACGTCGACAGCCCGACCGCATCGGCAACGGGTTCGACGGTCAATTATCGCAGCCGTAATCCCACCGAAGAATTCCATGCCAGGATGCAGGGGTCGTATGGCTCCTACGACATGTTCCGCATCTTTGGCGTCGTTGACACCGGCAACTTTACGTCGATAGGTACCCGGGCATGGGTCGCGGCCAGCACCCAGACCTACAACAACCCGTACAATCCCCGCAGTGGCGTTGATAAGCAGCAGTATAACGCAAAGCTGTATCAACCGATTGGCAGCAGTGGCGACTTTGTTTCGCTCGCCGGCCACTACAACCGTAACCGGAACAACAACTTCAGCTCGGCCGTCCTGCGCACCGATCCTACGGTCATCAGCGTCACCGGAACCGCGCCCAACCAGTCGCTGACGACGACGCCCCGCGTTGTCGGTACGGCATCGAACAATCGCTTTCCGCTCACCCGCGGCGAGCGCGACTATGATCAGGGACTCTGCCAGACCGACACGCCTACGGCTGGCGTAGCGGACGTGCCGAACACGTGCGGCACGGCGTATGACTACAGCTACAACCCGTCGAATACCGCGAATGTCCGGATGAACTCGCGGTTCACGCTGGCCGACGGCCTGGTGCTGACGGTCGATCCAAGCTACAGCTATACCAAGGCAAATGGCGGTTCGAGTGCCGTCAAGGGCAACGAAGGCTTCTTCTCGCGCGCAGCGACGGCCGCTTTGGCTGGCATCACCACCCCGATCTATGGATATATCGGTGGTCAACCTTACTTCGGCGGCCGAGATCTGAACCACGACGGCGATACGCTCGACACGCCGGGTCGCAACGCCGCCACGGGCGCGCTGACCAACACCACCCAAGGCGTCGAGCTCTACGCGCCTAGCCACACCGAGACGAACCGCTTCGTCGCTGTGGCCAATCTGCGCTACGACTTCGCTGATACACAGACTGCCCGCATCAATTACACGTTCGATTATGGTCGCCATCGCCAGACGGGCGAGGTCGGCTACCTGCTGCCTAACGGCTATGCGGCGAATGTCTTCCCGATCGACAATCCCATTCTGGATGCGAGTGGCAAGCCGATCGAGAAGCGCAATCGCAAATCACTGGCCATCCTGCACCAGGTGTCCGGCGAATATCGCGGTCGTTTTATCGACGACAAGCTGACCATCAACGCAGGCATCCGCGCGCCGTTCTTCAAGCGAAAGCTGAACAATTTCTGCGTAAGCGAGGCTGGCAGCAACATCGGCTTCGTCGATTGCTTCAACGATCTGACGGCGCAGGCGGCCTTCCTGACGGCGAACCCGACCTACGCGGCACCGCAAAAGCGCGAGTTCAACTACAGCAAGGTATTGCCGAGTGCCGGCTTCACCTTCCAAGTCGCGCCATCTTTCAACATCTACGCCAACTACTCAAAGGGTTTACAGGTTCCCGGTACGGACAACCTGTACAACTCCTTTGCGTTCCCAATCACCAACGCACGTGCACGGCCTTTGCCGGAAACGACCGATAACATCGATGCCGGTGTTCGCTACCAGTCCGGTAAGATCCAGGCGTCGTTGGCGGGCTGGTACACCTTCTACACCAACCGTCTCGCTTCGGCCTACGATCCCGAGCTTGACGTTACCATCTACCGCAACCTCGGGACGGTGCATAAATATGGCGTTGACGGCAGCATCGCCTACGCACCGGTTCGTCCAGTACTGCTCTATGTCTTCGGGTCGTACCTGAAGTCGAAGATCCTGGATAACGTAGCGACGGGTGAATGCTCCGCCGCCAACGTTGCTGCGGGTGCATCGGCAGGCGTAGGAACATGCACGACCGTCGGACAGCAGGTTTTTGCGCTGACGGCCGGCAAGCGCGAGGCAGGTGCTCCGGTGTATACCTTCGGTGGTCGCGCGGCGTTCGATCTCGGCTGGGTCCAGTTTGGAGCTCAGGCCAAGCGGACTGGTCCTCGCTACGTCAACGACCAGAACCTCAACGTGGTGCAAACCTATACGCTCAATGGCGTAGTCACCCCTTATCAGGTGTATGGCGCCAAGGTCCCCGCGTATACGACGGTCGATCTCGATGCCCGGCTGGCACTCAATTGGGCTGGCCTCAACGACCGTACCTATCTGCAGTTCAACGTCACCAATGTGTTCGACGAACTGTACGTGGGTGGCTTCACCGGCAACGTTTCCAATTCGAGCGTACGCAATGCCTTCATCGGCGCGCCACGTACGATCAGCGGTACGCTGGTGGTCGGCTTCTAACACAGGAGCACGTCACTTACTGACGGGCCGCCGCTCCCAGGGAGCGGCGGCCCTTCTTTTTTGCACGACCGGCCTCCGCCGTGTAGAGACGCCCCAACATGGCGACCCTACCCGCCCCATCCCGCCCGGCGCTCAACGTGCGTCCGTTCTTCGAGAACAAAAGCCGCGCCTTCTGGACGTTGCAGGCCGTCGGCTGGACCGGCTACCTGCTGCTCCGCGGCGCCTCGACGCTGACCAACCTGTCGCTCGACGTCATCATCCCGGTGATCTTCGAAGCGATCGTCGGCTATTGCGTGACGCTGCTGCTCTCGACGCTGTACGGCTATTTCCGCAGCCTGCCGCGCGCGCCCGGCCTCATCCTGACGATCCTCGCCTTCGCGCTGGCGACGTTGTTCTCCGCCTTTCTCGACGCATTCACCTGGTCGCTGATCCAGAACGGCCAGCCCGGCGTGACGTTGCCGCGCATGCTGGTGTCCTTCTACGTCACCTTCACCGCGCTGTTCGGCTGGTCGGCGCTCTATTTCGGCATCAACTTCTACCTGATCGTCGAGGATCAGATCGACCAGATGCAGCATCTCGAGAACCAGGCGTCGTCGGCGCAGCTCGCGATGCTGCGCTATCAGCTCAACCCGCACTTCCTGTTCAACACGCTCAATTCGATCTCGACGCTGGTGCTGCTCAAGCAGACCGAGCGGGCGAATGCGATGCTGAGCCGCCTGTCGGCCTTCCTGCGCTATACGCTCGCCAACGAGCCGACCGCGCATGTCACCGTGGCGCAGGAGGTGGAGACGCTGAAGCTCTATCTCGAAATCGAGAAGATGCGGTTCGAGGAGCGGCTGCGGCCCGTCTTCGATATCGATCAGGCCGCCGAGCGCGCGCGGCTGCCCTCGCTGCTGCTCCAGCCGCTGGTCGAGAATGCGATCAAATATGCGGTCAGCACGCAGGAGGAAGGCGCCGAAATCTGCGTCCGCGTGCGGCTCGCCGGGGATCGCGTGCAGATCGGCGTATCCGACACCGGACCGGGTTTGCTCGAAGGCCGGGTGATGCCAAGCCTTTCAACCGGCGTGGGTCTCCCCAATATTAGGGAGCGGCTGATCCAGGCCTATGGCCCGGATCACCGCTTCGAGACGCGTACCGCGCCGGCTGGAGGCTTTTCGGTGGAGATCGAAATTCCCTTCCAGCTCGACGATCTGAGTAGAGAGGCCGCATGACGATCAGAACCATCCTGGTGGACGACGAACCGCTCGCGATCCAGGGATTGGAGCTCCGGCTCCAGGCGCACGATGATATCGAGATCATCGAGAAATGCTCCAACGGCCGCGAGGCGATCCGGGCGATCAAGACGCACAAGCCCGACCTCGTCTTCCTCGATATCCAGATGCCGGGTTTCGACGGCTTTTCGGTGGTCCAGGGATTGATGGAGGTCGAGCCGCCGCTGTTCGTCTTCGTGACGGCCTATTCCGACCATGCGCTGCGCGCGTTCGAGGCGCAGGCGGTCGATTATCTGATGAAGCCGGTCGAGGAGGCGCGGCTCGCCGACACGATCGAGCGCGTCCGGCAACGGCTCAGCGAGAAGCGCGGGGTCGAGGAGGTCGAGAAGCTCAAGGAGGTGCTCGCCGAACACGCCCCCGAAGCGGCGGCCGATATGGTCGACGGCGGCGACGCGGTCAGCGCCAATCGGTTCGAGAAGCTCATCAACATCAAGGATCGCGGGCAGATCTTCCGCGTCGATGTCGATACGATCGAGCGGATCGACGCGGCCGGCGATTACATGTGCATCTACACCGGCGACAACACGCTGATCCTGCGCGAGACGATGAAGGATCTGGAGAAGCGGCTCGATCCCCGCCGCTTCCAGCGGGTGCACCGGTCGACGATCGTCAATCTCGACCTGGTCAAGCAGGTCAAGCCGCACACCAATGGCGAATGCTTCCTGGTGCTCAACTCGGGCGCCAGTGTGAAGGTCAGCCGCAGCTACCGCGACGTGGTCGCGCGCTTCGTCCACTGAGCGACGGTGACGGGTGGCACGCCGGCCGGCGCCGCCACCCGTCCGCCCTTATATCGCGCGGCGCCCGGTGAAGAGCTGGATCAGGCCGACGATGATCGCAACGACCAGCAGGATGTGGATCAGGCCACCAGCGACGTGGAGCGAGAAGCCCAGCAGCCACAGGATCAGCAGGATTACGGCAATCGTCCACAACATCGTTCGGCATCCCTTGCAACGCGACAGACCACCAGGCCGTCGTCAGACATAAAACGTTACGCAGGCGGTGCATGTTCCGCTGTCGGATCAGGCATTTGAAAGAACGACCTTAGCCGGCAAACGCCGCGCGCGCCCGCGGGTCGAGCCAGGCGAGGGCTTCGGCGTGGATGGCGGGCGCCGCGACCATCACGCCGAAGGCGGTCGGGTCGGGCTTGTTGTAGCGCAGCGGGGCACCGAGCGCGTCGCTTACCGTCGCGCCCGCCTCCGCCGCGATCAGCGCGGCAGCGGCGATGTCCCATTCATTGCCCCAACGCAGCGTCGTCAACAGATCGGCCTCGTCGGCGGCGACCATCGCCATGCGCAGCGCGATCGAATTGGGCTTGTGCACCGCGGTCAGGTGGCGATCGATCTTCGGCAGTGCATCGGTCGGCACCCGTGCCCCGGCCAGCACGCTGCGGTCGCCGGCGCGCAGCGCTAGATCGTTGCGCCATGCCCCCTGCCCCAGCGTCGCCCGCCAGCGCTCGTCGCGCGCCGGCGCCTCGAGCACGCCGAGCACCACCTCGCCCGCATCGACGAGCGCGACCGACACCGCCCAGCCCGGCCGGCCCCGGATATAATCGCGGGTGCCGTCGATCGGGTCGACCACCCAGACGCGCGTGCGGCCCAGCCGTTCGGGGCTGTCCACGGTTTCCTCCGACAGCCATCCCGCCTCCGGGAGCAGCGCCGTCAGCCGTGATCGCAACATCCGGTCGACATCGAGATCGACCTCGCACACCGGACTGCCCGGCGTCTTTTCCCAGCGGGCGAAGTCGGTCTGCCAGCGGTCGAGCGCCATGGCCGCGGCTTCCCGCGTCACCTCCGCCACCGCGGCGGTCAGCTGGCCGAGGGCCTCAGCCACTCGCGACCGTCATACCGTCGACCCGCAGCGTCGGCACGTTGATGCCATAGCGGAAGGCGAGATCGTTGGCGGGGGTCAGCGCCAGGAACATGTCCTTGAGATTGCCCGCGATGGTGAATTCGGCGACCGGGCCGGCGATCTCCCCGCCGACGATGCGGAAGCCCGCCGCGCCGCGGCTGTAATCGCCGGTGACGCCGTTGATCCCCTGCCCGATCAGCTCGGTGACGTACACGCCATCGGCGATGTCGGCGATCAGCGTTTCGACCGGCACGATGCCCGCCGCCATATAGAGGTTGCTCGGCGACACGCCGGGGCCGCCGCCGACGCCGCGCGCGGCATGGCCGGTCGGCTCCAGCCCCAGTTGCCGCGCCGAGCCGCTGTCGAGCAGCCAGGTCTCCAGCATCCCATTTTCGACGATCGCGACCGGCGACACCGGCAGCCCCTCGCCATCGAAGGGGCGCGAGCGCAGCCCGTGCGGCCGATGCGGGTCGTCGCAGATCGATACGCCGCTGGCGAATACCTGCGTACCGAGCGCGTCGAGCAGGAAGCTGGTCTTGCGCGCGATCGACTGCCCGGAAATCGCCCCGGTGAGGTGGCTGAGCAGCGACGAGCCTACCCGCGGATCGAACACCACCGGCATCGGCCCGCTCGCGACGCGGCCCGGATTGCGCCGCGCCACCGCACGTTCGCCGGCGAGGCGGCCGATCGATTCGGCGGTGTCGAGATGCGCGCGCTTGCGGGCGGCGTGGTGCGCATAGTCGCGCTCCATGCCGGTCGCGGCATCGCCGGCGAGCACGCTGGCCGACAGGCTGTAGGCGGTGGCGGCATAGGCGCCGGCAAAGCCGTGGCTGGTTGCCAGCGCCCAGACCGACCGGGAGGCACTGGCGCCGCCGCCTTCGCTATTGGTGACGCCGGGAACCGCGCGCGCGGCGTCTTCGGCCGCCAGCGCCCATTCGCGCAGCGCGGCGGGCGACGGATCATCGGTGTCGACGAGATCGAGCAGCGGCGGCGCGCCGTGCAGCAGCCGCTCCTGCGGGGCGAGCCCCGCCCAGCGATCCTCGGGCGCCTCGCGCGCCATCGCGACCGCGCGTTCGACCAGCGCGCTGGTCGCCTCGGTCGACAGGTCCGAGGTCGAGACGCTGGCCGATCGCTGACCGACGAAGACGCGCAGGCCCAGTTCCTCGCTCTCCGACCGGCCGACGTCTTCGAGCGCGCCGAGGCGGACGGAGAGATCGAGCGAGGCATCGGCGGCGAAGACGGCATCGGCGGTGTCGGCTCCGGCACGGATGGCGCGGGCGACGATATCGGCGGCGCGATCGCGCGCCTGATCAGGTGTGAGCATCGTCACGACTTAGGGGCAGCGCTGGCGGGATGCTAGGCCTCCGAATGGTGGCAACGCGTGTCACCACCGACAGGATGGACGGTTTGACGAAACGATACGCCTTTACCTGTAACCGCTCACGGTATGTGGCGGCATTCTGATCGCGCCATATGGCGGGCCGGGGCTGCGCTCGTTCCTACAAGGATCGATTTTGGGAAAGGGCGGCCTGTTCGCTACGGAGCCATGCCACCCCTACGCCAATCTACTTCAGCGGCAGGAACAGTTCCGCGACCGCTTCATGTTCCGGCACGTCCGGGAAGAAGGTGACGCGCTGGCAGTAGAGCGGGAAGTCCCGCGCTTCCTCGCCGCTGGCCGGTAGCCACTCGCGATAGAGGTATAGGGCGGCAGGCTCCAGATTGTCGGTGTTGCCGATAACGCGAAGCACCGCACAGCGTCCGCCGGGAATGGTGCCGGCCTCGATCCGCTCACCATGCGTCTCAATCGGGCGATCGGTGCCGACGCACAGGTCCATGCGGTAGTCGACCGGGGGCGTCGTGCGTGGATCGGAGTGGAACACGTTGAAGGTCGGGCTGACCTTCGGCGACAGCCCGATTGCCTTCCGCCAAGCGATGAACCGCTGGATGGTCGCGCCAATCGTCGCCGGGTCGCCGCGATGTTCCATGATCGCTACGGGCGTCGGAGCCACGTCGCGGATCGTCACGTCGTCAGGGGTATAGGTGGTCTGCATGCGCTTATTCCTCGCGTTGTCGAGAGGCCCGAAGGCCGCAAGCCACGGCTCCCAATCGGGAGCTTTCCTGAACGACGACGGCGACTGCCCGAACCGTTGCCGAAAGGCGCGGGCGAAGGCGTCTGGGGCATCGTAACCGGCGTCCATCGCTATGTCGGTGACGCTCTGCGCGTCCCGGTAGGCCAGTAGGTGGGATGCCCGCTTCATGCGGGCGAGCTGGATATAGCGATGCACGGACAGCCCGAAGGTCGCCGTGAACTGCCGGTGGAAATGGTATTTTGAGAAGGCAGCGACCCCGCTCACCGCCTCCAAGTCCAGATCGCAATCCAAGTGCCGGTCGATGTGATCCAGCACCCGCTCCATCCGGGCTTGGTAGTTGGGAAGCGCCGCCTTCATCGTTCTATCCTCCGTGGCGACGCCAGCTAGGCGCTCTCATATATGAGGCGCTCGACCGATCTTGCGGTTCTACGCCGGATCGACCTTCAAGTTTGGCAAAGACTCCTCCCCCGCCAGGGGGAGGTGGCGCGGCGCAGCCGTGACGGAGGGGGAGGTAAGCGACGTCCTTAGTGGCGTGTTCTCCCCTCTGTCATGCCTTCGGCGTGCCACCTCCCTCTGACGGAGGGAGAATTAGGGTGATCGTAATCTCCAGAAATTTGAAATTATTTTCAGGGATAACAGGCCAAAAATCGTGCAACTCAATGTACTTCTATTATCTATTGTGCGCACGCATGAGGTTATACAATATGATGTTTCACTTGACTTAAGTTGACGAGGTTCCAAGATCGCGGAGTGAAATCATGGGCAATCTGGACTGCCGTATTGGCGCTGCTGCCGGCCGGAGGCGTGTGCGCCACCATGCCGCAGACTCCGTCCTCGCCTCGCCAAGTCAGCCCGCTCATGCCGCCCCCACCGGAGCCGGGAACGATCTATGATCCAACGGCCGGACCGTTCGTCGTGCGGCTGACCAGACGTGAGGAGATCGACGACGACCAATATGGCGTCATCGCCAACGCCGTCGCAAACTGGCGCGGTCCGCCGCTCCAGGCGTTCGAAATCTGCTATCAGTCGCGAAAGGACCATCGCGATCCGACCGATCTCGTCGCCTTGAAAAAGGTAGCCGACGCCTTGAAAGCGCAGGGCGCGGAGGCGGTGGTGATGCCGAGCGGCGATGACTGCGCGCCGTCGTCGCCGCGTTCGACATGGCCGGGCGCCTATGTCCTGATCATGGGCGTCGTCCGCCTCTAATCGCTTCGCCCCTGACGATCGGCGACGCCCTCACCCCGCCGTTCCCACCACCACGCAGGCGAGGAACATCAGCAGGCCGGCGAAGCGATTGCTGCGGAAGCGGGCGAGCGCGTTGCCGCCGTCGTCGGGGCGGAGCGTCGCGACCTGCCAGACGAGATGCGCGGCGACCGGCACCAGCGCGAGCAGCGCGATCGGATCGGGGCGGACGCACCAGATCGCGCCCGCCCAGCCGGCCAGCGCCAGCGCGTAGAAGAGCGCGGTGCCACCCTTGACGTGCGCGCCCATGCGCAGCGCCGACGAGCGCACGCCGATCAATGCGTCGTCCTCACGGTCCTGCAGGGCGTAGATCGTGTCATAACCGATCGTCCAGGCGATGCAGCCCGCGTAGAGCAGCCACATCGGCAGCGACAGGTCGCCGGCGACCTCGCTCCAGCCGACCAGCGCCGCCCAGGAGAAGACGAGGCCGAGCCACGCCTGCGGCCACCAGGTGATCCGCTTCATGAAGGGGTAAGCGGCGACCGGCGCGAGGCTGGCCAGCGCGACGCCGGCGGCGAGCGGGCGGAGCTGCACCAGCACGACGAGGCCGATCAGGCAGAGGACGAGCAGCCAGGCCCAGGCGAGCCGCAGCGAGACGAGCCCGCTCGGGATCGGGCGGGCGCGGGTGCGCGCGACCTGCGCATCGAGGTCGCGATCGACGATGTCGTTGTAGACGCAGCCCGCCCCGCGCATCGCAATGCTGCCGGCGAGTATCCACAGGATCAGCGGCCAGCGCGTCAGCGTGCCGCCGGCGAGCGCCACTGCCCACGCCCCCGGCCAGAACAGCAGCCACCAGCCGATCGGCCGGTCGAGCCGGGCGAGCAGCGCGAGGCCGCGTGCGGTCGGCGGAAGGCGGCCGACGAGGCCGCGGTGTTCGCTGTCGGGGACGATCTCGGCTGACATGGCGTGCCTTTGCCGCGCAATCGCCGCCGCGGGCAAGGGCACGAGACCGCTTTTGCCTCGCCAAGCCGGGGAAAGTCCGGCAATCGCCGGCGATGATCGGGTTGTCGGTAGCGGTGGGACGGTTCGTGGAGGCGCTCTTCTGGGCGATTCTGCGCGTCGCCGGGGTCGTCGCGGTCGCGGTCGTCGCGGTGGCGGCGGCGGCGTTGCTCGCCTGGATCGTCGCACGCAAGCTGTGGGCGCGACAGCAGCGCCGCAAGGGAGGATCATGACCGCCACCCCCGCCTGGCCGCCGCGATCGACGCCGCGGCTGTTCGTCGAGACCGAACTCGCGCCCGGTCCGCTGCGCATCGAGGGGCCGGCGGCGCATTATCTCGTGTCGGTGATGCGGATGGCACCGGGCGATCCGGTGAAGGTGTTCGACGATATCACCGGCGAATGGCTCGCCACCGCCGCCAGCGTCGGCAGGCGCGAGCTGATCGTCGACGTGTCGACACGCTTGCGTCCGCGCGAGCCGGTGCCCGACCTGTGGCTGTGCGCCGCGCCGCTCAAGAAGGGGCGGATCGACTGGCTGGTCGAGAAAGCGTGCGAACTGGGCGTCGACCGGCTCGTGCCGGTGGTGACGCAGCGCACGATCGTCGATCGCCCCAAGCTCGACCGGCTGCGCAGCCATATGATCGAGGCGGCGGAGCAATGCGCGCGGACCGCCCTGCCGGTGCTCGCCGAATCGGTGAAGCTGGCGGCGCTGCTGCGCGACTGGCCGGCGGACCGCGTGCTGTTCTTCGCGGACGAGACCGGCGGCGCGCCGGCCTATGAGGCGATGCGGGCGCGGCGCGGACCGGCGGCGATCCTGATCGGGCCGGAGGGCGGCTTCACCGAGGAGGAACGCGGCGCGATCCGCGCGCTGCCGCAGGCGGTCGGGGTCGGGCTGGGACCGCGCATCCTGCGCGCCGACACCGCGGCGGCCGCGGCGGTTTCGCTGTGGATGGCGGCGGCCGGGGACTGGCAGGAAAGCTGACTGGCGCCGCCGTTCATCCGCGCGTAAGGGCGCGATCATGACGACCAAGACCGAGAGCGCCGAGACCTCGCCGATCATCGAATCGCGCGACCAGTTGATCGCGAGCTTCGCCCGCGGCGAAAAGCCGAGCGAACGCTGGCGGATCGGCACCGAACATGAGAAGTTCGTCTATCGCCTGAGCGACCATGCCGCGCCGAGCTGGGACGAGCCGGGCGGCATCCGCGACCTGCTCCAGGCGCTGCAGCACTATGGCTGGCAGCCGGTCGAGGAGGGCGGCAAGATCATCGCGCTGAACGGCGCCGACGGCAGCGTCAGCCTGGAACCGGCCGGACAGTTCGAATTGTCGGGCGCCCCCCTCGACAATCTGCACCAAACCTGCGCCGAAACGGGACGCCATCTCGAACAGGTGAAGGCCGCGGGCGACAAGCTCGGCATCGGCTTCCTCGGGCTCGGCATGTGGCCGGACAAGCGCCGCGACGAACTGCCGATCATGCCCAAGGGCCGCTATGCGATCATGCTGCGCCACATGCCGCGGGTCGGCAGCATGGGGCTCGACATGATGCTGCGCACCTGCACGATCCAGGTGAACCTCGATTACGCGTCCGAAGCCGATATGGTGAAGAAATTCCGCGTCGGGCTGGCGTTACAGCCGCTGGCGACCGCCCTATTCGCGAATTCGCCGTTCACGGAAGGCAAGCCGAACGGCTTCCTGTCGTATCGCAGCCATATCTGGTCGGACACCGATCCGGCGCGCACCGGCATGCTGCCCTTCGTGTTCGAGGACGGCTTCGGCTACGAGCGCTACGCCGACTATATGCTCGATGTGCCGATGTACTTCGTCTACCGCGACGGGCGCTATATCGACGCGGCGGGCCTGTCGTTCCGCGACTTCCTCAAGGGCGAACTCAGCGTCCTGCCCGGCGAGAAGCCGACGCTCGACGACTGGAACGACCATTTGTCGACCGCTTTCCCCGAGGTGCGGCTCAAGACCTTCCTCGAGATGCGCGGCGCCGATGGCGGGCCGTGGAACAAGATCTGCGCCCTGCCCGCCTTCTGGGTCGGGCTGCTCTACGACGGCCAGGCGCTCGACGCGGCCTGGGACCTCGTCAAGGACTGGTCGATGGAGGATCGCGAGGCGCTGCGCTCGGCGGTGCCGAAGCTGGCGCTCGATGCGCCGCTGCCCGGTGGCGGACGGCTCGGCGACATCGCGGGCCATGTGCTCGACATAGCGCATGCCGGCCTGGCGGCGCGCGCCCGCGGCAACGCGATGGGCGACAACGAGACCGGCTTCCTCGATCCGCTGCGCGAGGTGGTGCGATCGGGCAAGGTGCCGGCACAGGTGCTGCTCGACCGCTACCACGGCGAATGGCAGGGCGACCTGTCGCGCGTCTATGCCGAGGCAAGCTTCTGAGGACGACGCCCGGCGCATTTGTCGGGCGTTCGTGCCGAGCCCCCCACCCCATGGTGAGGCTCACCCTGGTCAGACGGGCTCGGCACACTTCGTAGGATGCGGCGTCAGTCGAGGCGCAGCGCGGCGCGGGCGACGCGTTCCACCTCGGGGTCGAGGGGCGGCGGGGTCATGTCGACGTTCGCTTCAAGGTGATCGGCGATCGCGGTGAGCGCGTGGATGCGCGCCGCCTTCTTGTCGTTGCCGTTGATCACCGTCCACGGTGCGCCGCCCGTGTCGGTGCGGGCGAACATGTCGTGCATCGCATCGAGATACTCGGCGCGGCGCGCGCGATTGCGGTAATCGTCGAGGCCAGTTTTCCACCGCTTCCACGGGTCCTCCAGCCGATCCGCCAGCCGCCGATCCTGCTCGGCCTGAGAGACGTGGACGAACAGCTTGATGAAGGTCGTGCCGCCTGCGATCAGCTCCGCTTCGAAAGCGTTGATCTCCTCATAGGCGCGCTGCCACTCCGCCTCGCTCGCATAGCCCTCGACCCGCTCAACGAGGACGCGGCCGTACCAGCTGCGGTCGAAGATCGCGATGTCGCCCGGCTCCGGCAGGACGCGGCGGAACCGCCAGAGGAAGTCGTGCGCCTTCTCCTCCTGCGTCGGGGCGGCGATCGGGTGGACGTCGAAATGGCGCGGGTCCCACATTGCGGTCAGGCGCTGGATGATGCCGCCCTTCCCCGCTGCGTCCCAGCCCTCGAACATTACGACCGCGCGGCGGCGATGGACGATATAGGCAACGAGGATCCGCTCGAGCCGGTCCTGCAACGCGGCGAGATCGCGCTTGTAATGGCCCTTGTACGGCTTGGTCTTCTCATAGTCGGCAAGATCGATCACGCGCGTCATCCTCGTCTGCATGGCACAGACGAACGCACCAGCCGCCGCGTCGGTGCAGGTGGCGCGAAATTCGGACAGCGGTGGGATCAGTCGGTCGGTCCGTGCCAGTCGATCCACGCTCCATAAGCGTGGCAGGTGGCGAGATGATGGGTGCGGCCGTCGGGCCAGACGGTCAGCGACAGATGTACCGCGTCGCGCGCCGGGGTCCATTCGAAGGCGACGCGGGCGAGCGGGCGGGTCGCCGTGGCGCGCGCGCCGGCATCGCGGAACGCCGTCTCGACCGTCTGACGGCGGGCGGGGTCGAGATATTGAAGCGCCATCGAGTGGACGACCACCCGGCAGCGGCCGTCCGGCTGCGCCGCGGCGAGCTGTTCGGGCAGCCAGACGGCGATATCGCCGGTGTCGACCTGAGGCGGCCGTGCATGGGCGATCGCCAGCGCCTCGGCCAGCCGCTCGGACCGGTCGTGCTGGTCGGCCCAGATATAGGCCATCAGCCGCGCGCAGGCGGCCGCGTCGGTGACGTCGAGCGGGCGCAGGTCGACCCCGCGCGCCGAGACGATCTCCACCGGATGCACGCACGGCGGCGGCCCACGCCATTCCGGCGCGACGCGTACCGGCGAGCCGGCGGTGCCGACCACCCGGCCGCCGAGATCATAGGCGTACCGGTCGAGGTTGAGGTTGAGCCCGGCGCTGGCACCGAGTTCACGCAGTTCGCAGGGCATGTCGTGGTGCGCGCGCGCCACCATCAGCGCCGCCATGATCGCAGCGGTGCGGCCGACCTCGTTGGTCTGCGGCGGGTCGCGCATCCATTCGACGATCACGTCATCGGCGATCTCCAGCGTCTCGCCGATGACGCGGTCGAAATCGCCCGCCTGATCGCGGTACAGCTCAGTCAGCGCGGCGATGGTGCCGCCCCGCGCGACCGCATGCAGCGCCGCGTTGAAGCGCATCGCGAGCGCATCGGCGGCGACGTCGCGCGGCCAGGCGGCGATGAGCGCGGCGGTGCGCGGCGCGCGGTGCAACTGGCGCTCACCCGCCTCCAGCACCGCGGCGACGAAGGTCGACCCCATCGCCCGCACCGCCTCTGCCTGGCGACGCAACGGTCCGCGCGTCGGCAGGGCATCGGCGATCGGTCTGGTCATTCGGGTCACGCTATTCAAAACGAGTCCCAATCACCGTTGGCGACCAGGCGGGGGCGTGGGGCGGTCTTGGGAAGTTTGGTCATCTTGCGCTTGGCGGCTGTTAGAACCCGCACCGGAGCTGGCGGTGGCGCCGGCAGCGCCGGGGCGTGGTCGATGGCGAAGGCGCCCACCGAATGGCTGAGCTCCTCCGCCTCGCCCGCGAGCCGCCGCGCCGCCGCCGAGGTTTCCTCGACCATCGCCGCATTCTCCTGCGTCATCGTGTCCATCTCGCTGATCGCGACGTTGATCTGGCCAAGGCTCTTGGCCTGCTGATCCGAGGATTGGGCGATCGCCTCGATCGCGACGCTGACCGCACCGACGCGGTCGATGATCCGCGACAGCGCCTGGCCGGTCTGGCCGACCAGATCGACACCGGTCCGGATATGCGCGGAGGCGGAGGTCACCTTGTTCTTCACCTCGGTGGCGGCGTTGGCAGACCGCTGGGCGAGCGCGCGCACTTCCTGCGCGACGACGGCGAAGCCGCGGCCGGCATCGCCGGCACGCGCCGCCTCGACGCCCGCATTGAGGGCGAGCAGGTTGGTCTGGAAGGCGATGCCGTCGATCAGGCTGATGATCTCGGCGATTTCCTTGCTCGCCTTTTCGATGCCGTTCATCGCGCCGATCGCCTCGCGTACGACGGCGCCGCCGCGCTCGGCCTCGCCGCGCGTCTCGACCATCGAGCCGCTCGCGCCGATCGCCGCGCCGGCGCCCTCGCGGATCGATTTGGTCACCTCGTCCAGCGCCGCCGCCGATTGCTCGATCGCCGCCGCCTGCTGTTCGGTCCGCTGCGACAGGTCGAGCGTCGCGCGGTTGATCTCTTCCGAATTGTGCGTGATCGCCTGCACGCTGTCGCGCACCTCGCCGAGCACGCGCGACAGGCTTTCGGTGGCGTCGTTGAAGTCGCGCGACAGGCTCTTGAACGCCTCGGGCACGTCGGTGATCCGGACGGTGAGATCGGCTTCCGACAGGCGATGCAGCGCGTCGCCGATCGTCGCGCCGGCGGCGTCGCGGTCGCGATCGGCGGCAAGCTTGGCCGCGGCAGCGTCACGCAAGACAGTGACCGCGCGCGCCATGTCGCCGAGTTCGTCGCTGCGGTCGGTCGCGGTGATCGCGACATCGTGCTGGCCCCTGGCGAGGTCCGCCATCGCGGCGGTCAGCGCGCTGATCGGCCGCGCGATCGAGCGGCTCAGCACCATCGAGAGGGTGATGGCGATGCCGATCAGCGCGACGGCGCCGATCACGAGCGTGATGAGGGCGGTGCTGATCGCGCTGTCCTGTCGCGCCGCGTTGCGCTCCATCTCCTTGGTCTCGGCGTTGCGCAGGTCGCGCAGCGGCAGTGCGACCTTGCTGACCAGCACCTTGTCACCGGCGGCGCGCACGGCGGCCTCCGCCTCCTCGCGATGCCCCGCCTTGACCCAGGCGATCAGCCGGTCGCCCCAGTCGCGCCGCCAGGCGAGCGCCTCGCGGTTGGCGATCCGGACCTGCGCGAGCTTGATCGGATCGGTGAGCATCTGCTGCAACTCGACGGCGGTGTCGTCGAACTCCTTGCGCCCCTCCTCATAGGATTTGAGGTAGCTGGTATCCCCCGTGACCAGGAACCCGCGCAACTGGCTGTTCTGCCGCAGCATCGACGTCTCCAGCGTCAGGGCCTTGGCGAAGATGGTCTGGCTGACGTTGTTCCGTTCGGTCGACCGTTCGATCAGCATGATGTTGGCGAAGAACACCAGCATCACCACGGCAGCGGACGCGATGATGGCCAGAAAGGACAGGCCCAATTTACGCGGTATCTTCATGGTCGTCGGTTCCTTCGGGGGCAGGATGAGAGATCTGAAGCGCGCGCGAAGGATGACGCCACGGACGCCCGGATCCCGCGGCAGCGGGATGGCGGGCGGATGGCGTACCTTGGCGTCGAGACGCTGCATCTCCGACAGGCTGTTCGCGCCCGGAGATCAGGGGGAAACAGAATGGGGCCGGTGCGTTCAGCATCGACCGTGACGCCTTGCGGCCACGGCGCCGCCGGGATCGCCGGCAATGCCGGTGCTGGAACAGGCCGGGCCGGTGCTGGGACAGGCCGGAGCGGCATGGCCGGTGCGTCGCTGCGACAGGGTCATTTCCATATTGTAGTCGCTGGCACGGGCCATGAGGCACGGGTGCCACAATGTTTCTCCCCGTCGGCCATGTCGTTGACGGTGCCGGCCGGGGATCGGGGCGGTGCGGCGGACCACACGAACGGGCGTCACGCGGAGCATGGCGAGGCGACGATGCCGTGGCAGGAGCCGGATCCTGCCACGGCATCGGTCGGGTCAGAAGCGCGACCGCAGCGTCAGGCCGTAGGTGCGCGGCTCCGCGAGGAAGGCGGTGGTCAGCGCATTGCCCCTCCCGCCGAACCGCTGGACCTGCGACTGGCTGCCGGTTCCCTGGACATAGCCGGTGGCCGCGATCTGCATATACTGGGTGTCGAAGACGTTCTGGCCCCAGACTTCGACCGCCCAATGCTGATTGCGACCGCGGATGCCGATGCGGGCGTTGACCAGGACATAGCCGTCCTGACGCTTTTCGGCGAACAGGTCGGAACCGGTGTTATAGTCGCTGGTCATCCGGCTATCGACGTAGAACAGGCCGGTCAGGCCATGGCTGCCGATCGCCGGAGTCCAGGTCGCCGCGCTGGTGACGACGTGCCGCGGTGCGTTCGACATCTGGCTGCCCGGCAGCATGAACAGGCTGGCGCTGAGCGGGGCGCCCGCGGCGCTGCCGACCAGATTGTCCCGATACTGCGTATGGGCATAGGTATAGCCCAGCGTGAAGGTGACGTCGCGCGTCGGATAGGCGCCGGCCTCCAGCTCGAAGCCTTGGGTGACGACGCCCGACCCGACCTTGCCCTTGCATGCACCCGTGGTGGAATAGGTATCGCGGTCTTCGCCGTTCAGCGACTCGTCGCACGCTCCGATATTCTGCACGACATAGGCCGAGCCGTTGAATGTGTTCAGCTGGAAGTCGCGGAAGGACGAGCGGAACCCGGCGAGATTGGCACTGAACTTCTCGGTGCTGTATTTCACGCCGAGTTCGAACGCCTGAACGGTTTCCGGATCGAAGCGCAGGTCGCTCGCGCGCGAGCTGCCGAGCGCCAGGCCCGAGCGGGCCAGATTGTAGCCACCCGCCTTGTAGCCGCGGGCGTAGGACCCGTAAAGCAGCGTGCTCGGCGTCGCCTGCCACGACAGGACCGTCGTGCCGGTGAACTGCCCCTCGCTGATCGAGTCCTTCAACGGTACGCCGTTGAGCGCCTGGGTCGAATTGCCCGCGCAGACGAGCGCGATCAGGCCGGCCGCCAGCCCGCGACGCTTATCATCGGCGTCGCTCAGCAATCCGCCGAGCGCCGCCTGTTGCGCCGGGCACACCGCATTGTTGCTGTTGAGCGCGGCGTTCAGCGCCTTGTGCTCATGGGTGTAGCGCAGGCCCGCGGTGAAGCTGAGCGTATCGGTGATGCGGAAGATGTTGTGGGTGAAGAAGGCGTAGTTCGTGCTGGTCTGGTCGAACTGGTCGCGCACCGTCCCGATGTCACGCGCCTGATCGAGGCGATCGAGGCCGTCGACGATCGTCTGCCCCATCTTGGCGGTCGCGAAGGCGCGCGCGACGGGGCTGAGGCAGCCGGGGCGCGTCGGGTCGCGCAGCGCGGCGCTGGGGTTGAACCGTGCAACGACGCTGCATGCGGCGAAGGTACCGAATTGCGTGCCGAATTTGAGATTGTCGGCGACTTCGAGGGTCTCATGCGCGAAATAGCCGCCGACCAGCCAGTCGAGCCGGTTGTCGAACAGGCCGCCGCTCAGCCGCGTCTCGTGCGTGTAGGTGCGGAAGCGGCGATAGGCATTGCCGTCGTCGCCGCGATAGGCGAGGTCGAGGCTGCCGTAATCGACATCCGCGGCATCGCCGGCCTGATACTCGCGATAGGCGCTGATCGAGATCAGCTGGACGTTGCCGATCGTCCAGCCGATGCGGGACGACAGGCCGTAGTCCTTGACGACATTGGCATAGGCCCGGCCGGGCGAATTCGCGATCTGCCGATTGTACGGATCGCCCGCGCTCGGCAACACCCCGCCGAGGGTCTGCATGATCGAGACGATGGGGTTTTGCGGCGAGACGGTGAAGTCGCCGGGAACGTTGGGGGTCGGATCGATCTTCTCGCGCGTGTCGACATAGACCGCACCGCAGCATTTCTCGTTACGATACGTATAGTCGCCGATCAGCCGCAGCGAGAGGTTCGAGCTCGGCTTGAAGAACAACTGGCCGCGGACGAAATAGCGGTTGCGATCGTTATAATCGGTCTTGTTGACGACATCGTGATAGAAGCCGTCGCGCTTGCCGACGACACCGTCGATGCGGAACGCCAGCGTATCCTTGATCACCGGGCCGGTCAGCGCGCCGGCGAGACGGATCGCATTGTAATTGCCGTAGCTCGCCTCGCCATAGCCGCCGAAGGTGAATTCGGGATATTTGGTGTAGATGCTGATCGCGCCCGCCGAGGAGTTGCGGCCGGACAAGGTGCCCTGCGGCCCGCGCAGCACCTCGATCCGCTCGACCTCGCCGAGATCGTTGAGGCCCGAGCCGGTGCGGCTGCGATAGACGCCGTCGATGAACACTGCGACCGAGCTTTCGAGGCCGGGATTGTCCCCGACCGTACCGATGCCGCGCAGGCGGGCGGTGGCGTTGGCCTCCGAGCCGGTCGAAGTGACGAGCAGCGACGGTGCGAGCTGCGCCATCTGCCGGATATCGGTCGCGCCGGAGTGGCGCAGTGCGCTGGTGCCATAAGCGCTGACCGCGATCGGCACGCTCGACAGACGCTGCGAACGCCGCGTCGCGGTGACGACGATGTCGGAGGTGTTCTCGGCAACCGTCGGCTGCGCCTTGTCCTTCTCGCCCTGATTGGCCGTCGGTGCGAGCCCGCGCAGGCCCTGCGCATCCGCCTGCCCGACCACGCCTGCACAACTCGCCGCAGCGAGCAGGTATACCCATTTACGCATTTTGACCGCCCCCGGTTCTTGATGTCTTCAGGGGGCGTTGCCGTCACAATCAATAACGATGTCTTAAATTCAAGATCACCAAAATGCCACAAATATAGGATCAGCGGTACTAATCCCGGTTCAACCCCTTCTATCTTATAGGAACCGTATCGGAGCCGCGAATGATCCGGATTATCAGGTCCTGAGCGCACCAGTGGACGGAGGCACCACCCGCCGGTGCCCCGTCAGGTCAGATAGGCGTGGACGATCTCGATCAGTTCGTCGGCGGCGAGTCGCTGGCGGCTGTCGGTGGCGGCATCGGGATCGACGAGATGCTCGCGGATGTGATCCTCGATCACCTCGGCGATGAAGCCGTCGAGCGCGCCGCGACAGGCGGTCGCCTGTTGCAGCACGCGGGCGCATTCGCGGTCCTCGGTCACGGCACGCTCGATCGCCTCGATCTGCCCGCGCATCCGCGCCAGTCGGTTCAGCAGCTTCTTCTTCTCTTTCTCGACGTGCGCCATGCCTGCTCCATTTTGGACTTGATCCTATACCCCGGATGGGTATGTGGCGTCCATCGGCATCGCGGCAGACGCGAGTCGACAGAGCGGATCGCCCGCTCGCCTGACGAAGGACGATGATGAAAACCCGATCTACGCCCGTGTCCAGCGAAGGGGACAGTAGGAGCGTCGCTCCCCTGATCCACGTCGCCGGACATGCCCCGGTCGGGGAGTGCACGCCCACCGCCTGAGTGCGGCTGCGTACCTCCCGGCCGGACCCACTATCCGGACCAAGGAGGTCGCCATGATCCTGTCGATACGACGCGCCCGTCCGCGCGCCGACGCCGGCCGCACCGAGCCGCTCAACCGCCGCATCCGGCTGGCCGCGTGCCGCCTGCAGCACCGCCGCGACCTGCGCGAGCGCCGAACCGCGGCGGCCTGACCGCCGCCGCACCCCCTCGCTGCTATCCCAACAACGCACGCGGAGTTCGTGCCATGACCCATCTTGTTCTGGACGGGGCGACGACGCGCGCCACCGCCCATCTCGACGACGCCCATCGCGGCGACATCATCGGTGCCTTCGGCACCATCGCGCAGGACGATATTGGCGCCCGCCGCGACTGGCGGCGCAAGCTGCTGACGCTCGCGGCCATCATCGGCCCCGGCCTGATCGTGATGGTCGGCGACAATGACGCGGGCGCGTTCGGCACCTATACGCAGGCCGGGCAGAATTACGGCACCAGCCTGCTCTGGACGCTGCTGCTGCTCGTCCCGGTGCTGTACGTCAATCAGGAGATGGTGCTGCGCCTGGGCGCGGTCACCGGCGTCGGCCACGCGCGGCTGATCTTCCAGCGGTTCGGCCGCTTCTGGGGCGCGTTCAGCGTCATCGATCTGTTCCTGCTCAACGCGTTGACCATCGTCACCGAATTCATCGGCATCACCCTCGGCCTCGACCATCTCGGCGTACCCAAGGTCGCCGGGGTCGCGGTCGCGGCGGTGCTGATCATCGCGGCGGCGAGCACCGGCAGCTTCCGCCGGTTCGAGCGATTCATGATGGTGCTGGTGTTCGGCTCGCTGCTGCTGATCCCGGTCGCGCTCACCATCCATCCGCCGGTCGGCCGGATCCTGCACGACGTGCTGGTCCCCGGCCTGCCCGCGCACGCGCAATTGTCGGAGGTGATGCTGCTGATCATCGCGATCGTCGGCACGACGGTGGCGCCGTGGCAGCTCTTCTTCCAGCAGAGCTATCTGATCGACAAGCGCATCGGGCCGCGCTTCATGGCCTATAGCCGGATCGACCTGTGGGTCGGCATCGTGGTGGTGATCGTCGGCGGCGTCGCCATGATGGCGTTCACCGCCGCCGCCTTCGCGGGCACGGCCGAGGCGGGTCATTTCGCCGATGCCGGGGCGGTGGCGCGCGGGATCGCTGCGCATGGCGGGCGGCTGATGGGCGTATTGTTCGCAGTCGCGCTCATCGACGCCTCGATCATCGGTGCGTCGGCGGTCTCGCTGAGTACCGCTTATGCGATCGGCGACACGTTCGGCATCCGCCATTCGCTGCACCGCTCCCCGCGCGAGTCGATCGCCTTTTATCTCGTCTTCGCCGGGCTGATCGCGGTGGCGGCGGCGCTGGTCCTCATCCCCGGTACGCCGCTGGGGCTGCTGACCAATGCGGTGCAGTCGCTGGCGGGCGTGCTGCTGCCGAGCGCGACGGTGTTCCTGCTGCTGCTGTGCAACGACAAAGCGGTGCTGGGGCCGTGGCGCAACGGCCGCTGGCTCAACCTCTTCACCGGGGCGGTGATCGCAGTGCTGGTGCTGCTGTCGGTGATCCTGACCGCGTCGGTGCTGATCCCGGACCTCGGCGCCACCGCGATGCTGTGGATCCTCGGCGGGGGCCTCGGCATCGCACTGCTCGGCTGGATCGCGCAGCAGCTGATCGCACCGGTTCGTGCCGTGCCGATCGATCGCACCGGTCGCGACGACTGGCGGATGCCGCCGCTCGGCACGCTGGCTCCGGCGACGCTGCGGCGGGGCGAGAAACTGTGGTTGACGGTGCTGCGCCTCTACCTCGTCGTCGCCGGTGGACTGGTGCTGATCCGCATCGGCCAGCTCGCGCTGACCCACCAACTGTAATCAAGCGCTCCTAGGGGGACCAACATGACTCGTATCGCAACCCTGCTGGCGGGCGCCTGTGCGCTCGCCGGCCTGACCCTGCACATCCCGGCGCGGGCGCAGACGATCGCCGAACCCGCGGTGGCCGATCAGGACTGGGCGATCCACGGTCAGGCGACCGGCGTGCTGCAGGGCACGCCCGCCTTCACCTCGCCCTATGCCGGACCGAACAGCCTGACGCCGCGGCAGATCAAGGAGACGGTCGACGTCACGCTCTACGCCGGCGTGCGGCCGTGGCGCGGCGGCGAGCTCTGGATCAATCCCGAGATCGATCAGGGCTTCGGCCTGTCGAACACGCTGGGCGCGGCCGGCTTCCCGAGCGCGGAGGCCTATAAGGTCGGGCGCAAGCGCCCGTATCTGCGCCTCCAGCGCCTGTTCGTCCGCCAGACGATCGGCCTGGGCGGCGGCAGCGAGACGGTGGCAGGCGCGATGAACCAGCTGGCGACGACGCGCGACACGGACCGGCTGGTGCTGACCGCGGGCAAGTTCGGCGTCGGCGACGTGTTCGACACCAACAGCTATGCGCACGATCCGCGCAGCGACTTCCTCAACTGGTCGGCCGTGGACGCGGGCAGCTTCGATTATGCCGCGGATGCCTGGGGCTATACGACCGGGGTCGCCGGCGAGCTCTATCGCGGCGACTGGACGCTGCGGCTCGGCCTGTTCAACCTCTCGAAGGTGCCCAACGGCGAGACGCTGGAGACGCGCTTCCAGCAATATCAGGTCGATGGCGAGATCGAGCACCGCCATCATATCGCCGGCCGCGACGGCGCGGTGCGGTTCACCGTCTTCCGCAACCGCGGGCAGTTCGGCCGGTTCGACGATGCGCTGGCGCTGGCGGCGGTGACCGGCGGCGATGCCGACACCGCCTTCGTGCGGCAGCGGCGGACGCGGATCGGCGCGAGCGTCAACGGCGAGCAGGCGGTGACCGATACGCTCGGCGTATTCGCGCGCGCCGGCCTCGCCGATGGCGCGATCGAGCCCTATGACTTCACCGATATCGATCGGACCGCGCAGCTCGGCCTGTCGCTCAAGGGCTCGGGCTGGCACCGCGCCACCGACACAATCGGCGCGGCGGTGATCGTCAACGGGATCAGCACCGCGCACCAGCGCTATCTCGATGCCGGCGGCCTCGGCGTGCTGGTCGGCGACGGCCGGCTGCCGCATCCCGGTGCCGAATATATCGGCGAGGCCTTCTACAAGCTGGCGGCGGCCAGGGGTTTCGAGCTGACGCTCGACTATCAATGGATCGACAACCCCGGCTACAATCGCGATCGCGGCCCCGCGAACGTCCTCGCGGCGCGGGTGCACGGCGCGTTCTGACGCGGCACCGGGCCGACGGGCACCACGCTGGCGCCCGCCGGCCCGGGGGTCAGCCCGCCTTGGGCGCGACCGCCTTGTCGACGTCGGTGGTCGCGGCGCCGGCCTGCGGCGCGACGCGCAGGTTGAGCTCCTTGAGCTGCTTGGGCGTCGCGAAATTTGGCGCGCCCATCATCAGGTCTTCCGCCTTCTGCGTCATCGGGAAGACGATGACCTCGCGGATGTTGGGCTCGTCGGCGAGCAGCATGACGATCCGGTCAATGCCCGGCGCCGAGCCGCCGTGCGGCGGTGCGCCGAACTTGAACGCGTTGATCATGCCGGCGAAGTTGGTGTCGACCTCGGCCTGCGAATAGCCGGCGATCTCGAACGCCTTGTACATGATCTCCGGACGGTGGTTCCGGATCGCGCCCGACGACAGCTCCACGCCGTTGCAGACGATGTCGTACTGATAGGCGAGGATGTCGAGCGGGTCCTTAGTCTCCAGCGCCTCCATCTCGCCCTGCGGCATCGAGAAGGGGTTGTGGCTGAAATCGACCTTCTTGTTGTCCTCGTCATATTCGAACATCGGGAAATCGACGATCCAGCAGAATTCGAACCGGCTCTGGTCGATCAGGCCGAGGCTCTCGGCGACGCGGGTGCGGGCGAGGCCGGCGAGCTTGGCCGCCTGGCCTTCCTTGCCCGCGGCGAAGAACAGGCCGTCGTCCGGCCCCAGGCCGAGCGCGTCGGCCATCGCGGTCATCTTGTCCTCGCCATGGTTCTTGGCGATCGGGCCGCCCCATTCGCCGCCCTTGCGCGTGGCATAGCCGAGACCGGCGAAGCCCTCGCCTTGCGCCCAGGCATTCATGTCGTCGAAGAACTTGCGGCTCTTGTCGGCGGTGCCGGGCGCGGGGATCGCGCGGACGACGTCGCCGGCCTCGACGATCGAGGCAAAGCGGCCGAAGCCCGAACCGACGAACTGGTCGGAGACGTCGCTGATCAGGATCGGGTTGCGCAGGTCGGGCTTGTCGTTGCCGTATTTCAGCATCGATTCGCGATAGGGGATGCGCTTGAACGGCAGCGCGCTGACCGTGCGGCCCTTGCCCTGCCAGTCGGCGAACTCCTCGAACACGCCGTGGAGGACGGGCTCGATCGCCTGGAAGACGTCTTCCTGCGTGACGTAGCTCATCTCGAAATCGAGCTGGTAGAATTCGCCGGGCGAACGGTCGGCGCGCGCGTCCTCGTCGCGGAAGCAGGGCGCGATCTGGAAGTAGCGGTCGAAGCCGGCGACCATCAGCAGCTGCTTGAACATCTGCGGCGCCTGCGGCAGCGCGTAGAACTTGCCCGGATGGACGCGGCTGGGGACGAGATAGTCGCGCGCGCCCTCGGGGCTCGACGCGGTGAGGATCGGCGTCTGGAATTCGGTGAAGCCCTGCCCGATCATCCGCTGGCGGATCGACGAGATCACCTTCGAACGCAGCATGATGTTCTGGTGGAGCCGCTCGCGGCGCAGATCGAGGAAGCGATAGCGCAGGCGGATATCCTCGGGATATTCGGCATCGCCCGCCACCGGCATCGGCAGCTCCTGCGCGTGGCTCTGCACGGTCACGCCGCGCGCGAACACCTCGATCGCGCCGGTGGCGAGATTGGGGTTCTGCGTCGCTTCGGACCGCGCCTTCACGATACCGTCGATCGTGACGACCGACTCGACGCGCAGCGATTCGAGCGTCGGCAGCGCCGGCGAATCGCTGTCGGCGACGATCTGGGTGATGCCGTAATGGTCGCGCAGGTCGACGAAGAGCACGCCGCCGTGGTCGCGCTTGCGATGGACCCAGCCGGACAGGCGGACGGTCTCACCGACGTTGCTCGCGGTGAGCGCGGCGCAGGTGTGGGAGCGATAGGCGTGCATGATCGTTTCTTCCGGCCGGATAATGGCGTTGTGCGAAGGGTCGCGCTTCCCCGTCTCACTTGGCTTTGTCAACCCGGCCGCGTGTGGCTATGGCGAGTGCCATGCATATCCACCCGTTGATTACAGACAGCGCGACCCTCGCCAATCTGTGTGCCCGCCTCGCCAATGCCGACTTCGTGACCGTCGACACCGAGTTCATGCGCGAGAGCACCTATTACCCCGAATTGTGCCTCATCCAGATCGCCGACGTGAACGAGGCGGCGGCCATCGACCCGATGGCGTCGGGGCTCGACATGACGCCGCTGCTGGAGCTGCTCACCGACAATGAGGACGTGCTGAAGGTCGTCCACGCGGGCGGGCAGGATATCGAGATCATCTACAACCTGACCGGCAAGACTCCCCACCCGCTGTTCGACACGCAGGTGGCGGCGATGGCGCTCGGCCAGGGCGAGCAGATCGGCTATTCCAACCTCGTCGACAGCTGGCTCGGCATCGCCGTCGACAAGGGCGCGCGCTTCACCGACTGGGCGCGGCGGCCGCTCGACGCGCGGCAGATCGAATATGCGATCGGCGACGTCACGCATCTCGCCGCGATCTTCCCCAAGATGCTGGAACGGCTGCGCAAGACCGGCCGCGGCGTGTGGCTCGACCAGGAAATGGAGCGGCTCGCCGACCCGGCCAATTACGCCAACGATCCCGATCAGGCGTGGAAGCGCGTGCGCATCTCCGGCCGCAAGCCCGACGTGCTCGGCCGGTTGAAGGCGCTGGCGCGCTGGCGCGAGCTGGAGGCGCAGTCGAAGGATCTGCCGCGCGGCCGCATCGTCAAGGACGAGACGCTGGGCGACCTCGCCGGCCATCCGCCGCGCAAGCAGGCGGACCTCGCCAAGGTGCGCGGCCTGTCGGCAACCTGGGCGTCGAATGACATCGGCGGGCGGCTGATGGCGGCGATCGAGTCGGCGCAGCCGCTGGGGCCGGACGAACTGCCGCCACGCGACGATCGCAAGCCGGGGCTTGGCAAGGAGGGCGCTTTGGTCGCCGATCTGCTCAAGCTGCTGCTCAAGATCCGCTCGCGTGATATCGACGTCGCGTCGCGGCTGCTGGCGCGATCGGAGGAGTTGGAGGCACTCGCGGCAGGGGTACGCACCGGCCTGCCGATGCTGGAGGGCTGGCGGTTCGATCAATTCGGGCGCGATGCGCTCGATCTGGTCGAGGGGCGGCTCGGCTTTGCGGTGCGTGGCGGCAAGCTCAAGATGACGCGAACGGAGGAAGCAGCATGATTCGGATGGCCTTTCTACTGCCGGTGCTCGCGGCGGGATGCGCGACGGTACCCGCACCCGCACCGGAGCGCGGCCCCTGCGTGGTCGACGAAGCGGCGAAGATCCGCTTCGCGGGCGTCAAGTTCCGCGAGCGGATGCGGCCCGAGATCGAGCATCTGACGCACTCCGCCACCTCGCGGGTGGTGCGTCCGGGCGACATGACGACCAAGGACTATCGCGTCGACCGGCTAAACATCATGCTCGACGATGGCGGGTTGATCGACAATCTGCGCTGCGGATAAGCGCCACGCGCCCGGCAGGCCCCCGCGCCGCCGGGCCGGTTAGCGGACCGCGAGGCGTGGCTTGCGCTTGAGCGCGGTCGCCAGCGCGGCATGGCGGCGCTCGACCGTCTCGGCATAGAGCGGGCGGTCCGCCTCGCCCAGCGACAGCGCGATATGGCCAGGCTCCAGCGCCAGCGCGGCGCGTTGCAGCGGGCCGGCGAGTCCGGCGCTGAACCGCTGGCCCAGCCGGATCGCCAGCCCCCATTCGATCGCCAGCGCGATTTGCCCGGCGCTTGCCAGGCCCGCGAGCAGCGGATGCGGCGTCGTGCTGCCGCCGAGGCTGGTGTGCAGCGCCTGTGCGAGCATCGCGCGCTCCGGTGCGTCGATCGCCACCCAATTGCCGTGCAATGCCACCTCGAAGCCGCGTTCGTCGCGGAATTCGGGGTTGGCGCGCCAACCGCTGTCGGCGAGCAGGCAGGCGGCGTGGCGGATGCGGGCGAGCTCGGGCGGATCGGCGGGGAAGAGCGGCGCGATCCAGCCGGCGAGCAGATCGCCATGTTCGGCGAACCGGCCGAGCAGCTTGCCCTCTTCGCGCGCGGCGACGATCAGCGGGTCGAGCGCGCGCGTCTGCGGGTCCAGCGTCGCGTAGAGCAGCCCCTCGCGCAGGCCGAAGGTCGAGGCCATCGCGCTGCCCGAGCCGAGTTCGCGCATCACCACCGACAAGAGCGCGGTGGCGTCGCCGAGCTGGGCGGCGCGCACCGACGACATGCCGGGCACGCTGCGCAGCCGCGGCCGCGACAGATGCGCGATGCTGCGGCCGAGCCGGCCGACGGTTTCGGGAGCGAGCGTGTAGCCGTGGATGATCGGCAGCGGATAATGGGTGAGGCTCATGTCGAGCCGCGCCAGCGCGCGCCACGACCCGCCGACCATGTAGAGCGGCAGCCCCCTGCCCCGCCCGGTCCAGCCCGCATCGGCGATCAGCCGGGTGACATGGCGATCGAACGCCGGGCCGCGGCTCGCGCGCAGCGCGGCGATGCGCAGCACGCCGAGCGGGAAGGAGATACGATCGGTGACGGTACCGGCGACGACGCGGACGAGTTCGAGGCTGCCGCCGCCGAGGTCGCCGACGATGCCGTCCGCATCGGGGATCGCCGACAGCACGCCCATGCCCGCCGCCGTCGCCTCCTGCTCGCCGGAGAGGAGTTCGACGGTGAGGCCGAGATCCCCGGCGGCGGCGATGAAGTCGGCGCCGTTGCTGGCATCGCGCACCGCGGCGGTGGCGACGGTGCGGACGGGTGCGTCCATCTCCCGGGCGACCATCGCGAAGCGGCGCAGCGCACCGATCGCCAGCGTCATGCTCTCGGCGTCGATCGCGCCTGTCGCGGCGAGGCTGCGGCCGAGGCCGGCCATGACCTTCTCGTTGAACAGCGTCGCCGGGATGCGCGGATGGCCCTGATACACGACGAGCCGCACCGAGTTGGAGCCGATGTCGATGATGCCGGTGCGGGGATAGGTGCCTGTCATTGCCGGCTCAACGGTCGGCGCCGGCTGGTGTTCAGATGGCGGGCGATCGCGCAGCGCGGTGATGAACGGGAGACGGACCATCAGCGGGCGACCTGCCGGCTCGGGGCCCGTGCTCCGGACTGGCTCGAACCGACCGTCACCCCGGACATGTTCCGGGGTCCAAGGTGCGGCGGGAGCAAAGCCCCTTGCCCCTGCAGAACCGTGGATGCCGGAACCCGCCCGGCATGACGGCGTGAGCCGGAACGGGGGTCCGATGCCCGAGACGAACGGACGGACGGCGCCTGCCGCCGATCAATCGTCAGACCCGAACCCCCGCCCCCCGCCGCCGTCATCGCCGCCGCCGCAGCGCCAGCGTCGGCACCGCATTGCTGCCGGTCAGCGCCGCGCCACGACCGGACAGCGACGGATTGGTCATGAAATAGCGGTGGAGGTTGAACGGCTTCTCACCGGGCGCATCGCGGACGTAGCGGCCGTCCGACTGCAATTCCCAGCTTTGTTCGCTGTCGATGAGGTTGGCGACCATGACCTGATCGAGCACCTGATCGTGCACGGTCGGGTTCTCGATCGGCAGCATATATTCGACACGCCGGTCGAAGTTGCGCGGCATCCAGTCGGCCGAGGAGATGAACACCTTGGCGCCATCGTTGGGCAAGGCCGCGCCGTTGCCGAAGCAGAAGATGCGGCTGTGTTCGAGGAAGCGGCCGACGATCGACTTGACGCGGATATGCTCCGACATACCCGGCACGCCGGGCCGCAGGCAGCAGATGCCGCGGATGATCAGGTCGATCTCGACCCCGGCGCCGCTCGCTTCGTACAATTTGTCGATGATCGCCGGATCGACGAGGCTGTTCATCTTCGCCCAGACCGCCCCGGTCTTGCCCGCGCGGGCATTGGCGATCTCGGCGTCGATCAGGTCGAGCAGCTTCTGGCGCAGGTCGCGCGGGCTGAGGCTGAGCTTGGTGATGTCGGTCGGCTCGACATAGCCGGTGACGTAGTTGAACATCTGCGCCGCATCACGCCCTATCCGCGGGTCGGCGGTGAAGAAGCTGAGATCGGTGTAGATGCGCGCGGTGACCGGGTGATAATTGCCGGTGCCGAAGTGGCAATAGGTGCGGAACTGACCGCCCTCGCGCCGCACGACCATCGATACCTTGGCGTGCGTCTTCCATTCGAGGAAGCCATAGACGACCTGGACGCCGGCGCGCTCCAGCGCGCTCGCCCACAGGATATTCTGCTCCTCGTCGAAGCGGGCACGCAGCTCGACCACCGCGGTGACCGACTTGCCCGACTCGGCGGCGGCGATCAGCGCGTTGATGACGGCGGGCTGCTTGCCGGCGCGATACAGCGTCTGCTTGATCGCGATGACGTCCGGGTCCTGCGCCGCCTGCTTGAGGAAGGCGAGGACGACGTCGAACGTCTCGTAGGGGTGGTGGACGATGATGTCCTTCGCCCGGATCGCGGCGAAGCAATCGCCGCCGAATTCACGGATACGCTCCGGGAAGCGCGGCACGAACGGCAGGAACTTGAGGTCGGGGCGATCCTCGTCGATCACCGCGTCGAGATCGCCGATGCTGAGCAGGTTGCCGCTCTCAGTGATCGTCGCATCCTGTCCGCCCAGTTCGTGGCGCAGCACCTTGGCGAGCGCGTCGGGCATGCCGGTTTCGAGTTCGAGCCGGATCACGCGGCCGCGACGGCGGCGTTTGATCGCATTGGCGAAATAGCGGACCAGATCCTCCGCCTCTTCGTCGATCTCGATATCGCTGTCGCGCAGCACGCGGAAGGCGGCGGCGCCGACCAGCGTGTAGCCGGGGAAGAGCACCGGCGCGAACCGCTTGAGCAGCGCCTCGATCGACACGTAGCGGGCGGGCTCGCCCGGCAGGCGGACGAAGCGCGGCGCGCTCGCCGGGATCATCACCAGCTCGCGCACGGGCTCGCCGTCCGAATCGCGGACGACGTCGAACATCACCGACAGCCCCTTGTTGGGGATGAACGGGAACGGATGGGCGGGATCGAGCGCCTGGGGCGTCAGGATGGGGAAAATCTGTTCGCGGAAATGGCTTTCCAGCCATTCCGCCGCCTCGGCATCGACCTCGTCGCGCCGCAGCACGTGCAGGCCGGCCTCGTCGAGCAGGGTGCGCAGGTCGCCCCAGACCGCCTGTTGGCTGGCCATCAGCGCATCCGCCTCGCGCGTGATCGCCGCGAGCTGCTGACCCGGCGTCAGCCCGTCCGACGAGCGACGGTCCACGTCCTTGAGTTGCTGGCCTTTTAGTCCAGCGACGCGGACCATGAAGAATTCGTCGAGGTTGTTGCCCGAGATCGACAGAAACCGCAGGCGTTCGAGCAAGGGATGCGCCGGGTTGCACGCTTCTTCCAGCACGCGCCGGTTGAAGGCGAGCCACGACAATTCGCGGTTGAAATAGCGATCATTGACCTCGGGGACGAAGGGATCGTCGTCCGGAGCAGCCAAATGCGAAAGGTGGATTGGGCGTGTCATGATTCGGTCATAGGTAGCAACGGTTGCGGTTGCGTGACGATCCCGGCCGCGGTCAAAACTGTTCGCGCGAGCGGGATCGACAGGCGGCGGCGGCTCTCCAGCACCTCCTGGTCGAGCGCATCGACGACGCGCTGGACGATGATGTGGCTGCGTTCGATCCGGGTGCTGAGCCAGGTCACCAGATCGGGCCGGGCGTCGAGCCCACGGCGCTGGAAGAGATGTTCGAGCAGGGCGGCGATCAATGCGTCATCGGGCGCGCCGATCGCGGCATGCGGGCTGGCGGCAAGGCGCGAGCGCAGATCGGGCAGCTTGACCGTCCAGCTCGGCGGCAGCGCGTCGGCGACGATCACCAGCGGGCGGCGTTCGGCCTGCGCCTGGTTCCACGCGTGGAAGATCTGCGCCTCCGGCACCGTCTCGGCATCGTCGATGATCCGCCCCTGGCTCTTTGCGGCGAAGATGCGCGCGAGCAGGCTGCGTCCCGATTTGCGCGGGCCGGTGAGCACCGCGGCCATCACCGGCCAGCTCGCCCATTGCTCCAGCACCTGCGCGGCGCGCAGATTGGACGGGGTGACGAGGAAGGCATCGTCCTTCGGATCGGCCGGCCACCCCAAAGGTAGCGCCAATTGGTTGCTCATGCGTCAGCCGGTCGGGTTGGCGGAGGCGGAGGGCGCCGGCGTCGGCGCGCTGCGGCGGATGCGCAGCGTCTGGCCGGAGCCGCTGACCTGATAACCGCGGACTTCGAGCGCGGCCCGCAGCGATTCGGGATCGCCGTCATAGGTGACGCGCATCAGCGACAGGCCGCCGAGCGCGAGGCTGGTGGTGCTGGCGCCGCGGACGCCGGGGATGCTGCGCACCAGACCCTCGGTATTGGCGACCGCGCTGGCGCTCGGCGTATCGAACTGGAGCGTGAGCGGGATGCCGGCAGCGCCACCGGTGTCGCCGACGATCTCGGCCAGCGTCTCGCCGCTCGCCGCGTCGTCGATCGCGTCGGGATCGATCACCGGCGCGGGCGCGGGCGGCGGCGACAGCGTCGGGTCGACGCCCAGACCGCCGCCGCGCAGCGCCTGCTGGAACAGGCCGTCCATCCGGCTGACGCCGGTGTCGAGCAACCGCGGCAGGCCGGCAGCGCTGCCGACGCGCAGCGTGAAGCTGCCGATCAATGCGTTGTCCGGGCCGTGCCGCGCCTGGAAGACGCCGATGATCGGGCCGCCGGGATAGCTGCGATAGAGGCGGACGACCGGGATCAGGATGTCGGCGGCGCCATATTGGTCGATCACCGTCCGCCACCAGCCGCGGCCCGGGCGGGCGATCTGTCCGGCGTTGAGCAGCAGCGAATCGGCGCCGTTGCCCGAGGGACGGACATAGTCGATCGCGCTGTTGCCGGTACGGAAGCGCGCCCACGCCTCCTGCCAGTCGGTCCGCTGTTCGAACACCGTGCCGACGCCGCCCGACACCTGGAGCGGGACGAGCAGCATCGGCCGCGACCGGTCGGCATAGGCGCTGATGCCGAGCACCGCGGCGGCGCGGCTGCGGTTGAACAGCACGCCGAGCTTGGCGATGTACCGCGTCGGCCCGATCTGTTCGTTCTCGACGACGATGCCGGAGACGAGCTGATCGAGCGTACCGTCGGAGACGAGACCGCCGTCGCCGCCGAGCCGGCGCGAAAGCTGTACCCACGCCTTGCGCTGCGCCAGCCGCCAGCCACCGAGCCGCGCCGCCTGCGCGGTCTTGGCGGCGACATCGACGCCGACGCCGCTCACCTCGAAATCGCCCGAACTGTCGACCGGCGCGACGCCGCGCCCGCCCTCGATCTGCGCATAGGCGCCGGCGGCAAGCAGCAGGGCCACACCGGCGACGGAGGGAAACAGGGATCGGATGCGCATGTCGCGGGCCTTTTGGCGAAGCGGACCGGGGATGCCAAGCGGGATGTGCGCATGCCGGCTTCCCCGTCGGAGCCGGCGGGTATGAGAAGCATTGCCAGCATCGGTCGCAAATCGTAGCAGGCTGGCCGGATGAGCAACCCGCCCTCCCCGTCCGACCAGTCCTACACCTATGCCGATGCCGGCGTGTCGATCGCCGCGGGGAACGCGCTGGTCCGCGCGATCGGGCCGCTTGCCAAGGCGACGCGCCGCCCCGGCGCCGATGCCGAACTCGGCGGCTTCGGCGGCACGTTCGACCTGAAGGCGGCCGGGTTCACCGATCCGTTGCTCGTCGCCGCCAACGACGGCGTCGGCACCAAGCTCAAGCTCGCGATCGAATGGGACCGGCACGAGGGCGTCGGCGTCGACCTCGTCGCGATGTGCGCCAACGACCTGATCGTCCAGGGCGCCGAGCCATTGTTCTTCCTCGATTATTACGCCACCGCCAAGCTCGACAACGGCATCGCCGAGCGTGTCGTCGCGTCGATCGCCGAAGGCTGCCGTCAGGCGGGCTGCGCGCTGATCGGCGGCGAGACCGCCGAGATGCCGGGCATGTACGCGCCGGGCGATTACGACCTCGCCGGCTTCTGCGTCGGCGCGGTCGAGCGCGATCGCGTGCTGACCGGGCGCGACATTGCCGCGGGCGACGTGATCCTCGGCCTCGCCTCCTCGGGCGTCCATTCCAACGGCTTCTCGCTCGTCCGGCGGCTCGCCGCGGATCGCGGCTGGAAGCTCGACCGCCCCGCCCTGTTCGATGCCGACCGGCTGCTGATCGACATCCTGATGGCGCCGACGCGCATCTATGTCGCCAGCCTGCTGCCGCTGCTGCGCGAGGGCGCGATCAAGGGGCTGGCGCATATCACCGGCGGTGGCCTGCTCGAGAATATCCCGCGCGTGCTGCCCGATGGCGCGCATGCGGTGATCGACGCCGATGCCTGGGAACAGTCGCGGCTGATGGCCTTCCTGCAGGCGCAGGGCGCGATCGAGCCCGAGGAAATGGCGCGCACCTTCAACTGCGGGATCGGCATGGCGGTGGTCGTCGCGGCCGATCGCGCGGAGACGGTGGCCGAGGCGCTGACCGCGGCGGGCGAGACGGTGCACCGGATCGGCCTGGTCGAGGCGGGCACGCGCGGCTGCACCGTGCGCGGCGCGACCGAGACGTGGAGCGCGCGCGGCGACTGGACCGCGACGCACGATCATGGCTGACCGCGCATGAAGACGGTCGGCATCCTGATCTCGGGCCGCGGCTCGAACATGATGGCGCTGGTCGAGGCCGGCATCCCGGTGGCGCTGGTCGCCTCCGACAAGCCCGACGCGCCCGGCCTCGCCTGGGCACGGGCGCGTGGCATCGCGACCTTCGCCCTGTCGCCCAAGGGGATCGGCAAGGCCGCCTATGAGGCGCAGCTCGACGCGGCGCTGCGCGAGGCGGGGTGCGAGGTGATCGCGCTCGCCGGCTACATGCGGCTGCTGTCGGACGATTTCGTCGCCCGCTGGCGCGACCGGATCGTCAACATCCACCCCTCGCTGCTGCCCAAGTACAAGGGCCTCGACACGCATGCGCGCGCGATCGCCGGGGGCGACGCGGTCGCGGGCTGTTCGGTGCATATCGTCACCGAAGAGCTCGACGGCGGCGCGCTGCTCGGCCAGGCCGAGGTGCCGGTGATCGCCGGCGACACGCCGGACACGCTCGCCGCGCGCGTGCTGGCGGCCGAACATCGTTTGTATCCTCAAGTCCTCAGGGAGTTCGTGAACCGATGATCGACGTGTCTCCTGTCCTGGCGCGGGTCCGCGCCGTCGCCCTGCTGCTCCCCGAAGCCGAGGAGCGCACGCAGGACGGCCACAGCTTCGTCGTCGGCGATGCCGCCTTCGTGCGGGTGCGCGACGGCGCCGACGGTACGGTGGTCGTCCAGTTGCTCGACGACGACTCGCGCTGGGCCGACATCACCGTTACCGACGACACCGACTGGACGCTGGTCGAGGATCGCATCGCGCACAGCTGGGAACTCGCCGCGCCGCGCGACCTGCTCGAAGCGGGCGGGCGATGAGCGAGACGCCCGACCAGGCGCAGACCCGCCGGCGCTGGATCACGCTCGCCGAGGTGGTCGCGGTCGCCGGCGTCATCATCGCGGCGCTGACGCTCTACAGCAACTGGCAGGAACGCCGGCAGGCCGCCGCCGACAAGGCGATCGAACAGGCCAGCGCGATCCGCGACAAGACGCGCTTCGTGCTGCGCGGCGTTCCCGATGCGGACAAGCGCACCATCGTGCTGGCGCGCGACGAGGCGCATCCGCTCGGCGACATCCGCGTCACCTTCCCCACCGCGCTCGGCGTGCCGGCGCAGGATTCGGTGACGCAGACGATCCAGGCCGACTGGTTCGACAAGGCGCTGCGCAAGGCGACCGACGGCGGCGCCGACGATATCACCGGCCGGCTGCCGGTGCTGATCCGCTACACCTATTTCACCGACGACCAGCCGACGACGCGGCAGGCGATCTACGACATCGTCTGGCATACCAGGCCGCAGCGGTTCCAGGGGCGCAAGGTCGAACTGCTCGACCTGCGGCTGCGCGAGGTCGGCGGCAACCAGAAGCGGATCGACGCGCTCTGGGCGAAGGAACAGCCGAAGGTCTGACACGCGGCGTGCCGTCACGCGTCCTTGCCGAGCAGCCATCGCCCGAAGCGCGGCACCGCGCCATGGCGCGTCATCCAGTCGCTATAGGCGCGATAGACCGGATCGAGGCCGAGATGCCGCTCCTCGGTGCGCGCGCGCCAGTAATAGATGCCGCTGACCACGCCCATCAGCGCCGTCGCGCGCACCGCATCGACCAGGCTGCCGGTGGTGAGGACGGGCAGCGTCGACAGCCACCAGAACAGGTTCTTCGACAGATAGGCCGGGTGGCGCGACCAGCCATAGGGGCCGTGCGTCACGATGCCGCGATGGGTCAGGTTCGAGAAGCGCAACCCGAAGGCCACCGTCGCCCAGGCGTATAGCGCGGTGAGCAGCACGAGGACCGCGCCCCACAGCGCCAGCAGCGTCGGCCGCCCGGCGAACCAGATCGTCCAGTCCTGCGTCCCCGGATGATAGTCGAGCGGCCCGCCCGCCTCCATCAGCAGGAACGGCGGGTAGCATATCAGCGCCGCGGTCCACGCGGCGGCGAACGGATTGGCGCTGCGGATGTGCGCATCGAGCGGGCGCAAAGTCAGGATATAGCCGACGGTGGCGAAGGCGACGTCGATGACGAACATCAGCGCGATCAGCCATTGCGCCAGCGCCACCGGATCGCGCAGCAGCGCCGCGTCGGTGCGGATGAAGCCCGACCAATTGCCCGGGACGACGGCGAGCATGAAGGCGAGGAAGAAGGCCTTCACCGCCCAGGCGCGCAGATGCCCGGCGATCGCATCGGGCGAGACGCCTGGCTGGCCGGTCAGCCAGGCGCCGAGATGCCAGGCGCCGTCGCGCGGCTCGACCAGATAGCGGTCGAGCCACAGGACATAGGGCACCGCGAGGATCGCCACGACCGGCATCATCCAGCCCAGGCACCACATCGCAAAGGCGAAATTGCCGTCCCAGTAGAAGCGGCCGATGGCATAGACGCAGGCGATCCCACCCCAGGTCAGATACAGGCCGGCGAGCTTGGTCAGGCTGACATCGCGGCATGCGGCGAACGGCCGGGGGTGGCGCCATTCGATCCCGGTGCTGGCGCGACGATGGACCTTGTCGACGAGCAGCGACCACAGGATCATCGGCCCCGCGCAGGCGACGAGCGCGACGAGCGCCGCATAGGGCCCGTCCATGCCGATCGCGAGCGCCGCCGCGACCCAGGCGAACAGGCCGGCAAGCCCGCACAGCCCGACGCCATGGCTGACCGCCGACGGCGGCCGCGCGTCGACCGTTGCGCGGCCGGCCTGTGCGGGATCATGCTCCATCCCCGCGACGTAGCGCGATAGCGGTAAGCAAGCCATGAACCATGTCACGGATGATCTTGGGTCTTGACCCCGAACCTCGCGCGACGATATGCCGCGCCTCGATCGACGGCCTCCGGGTTCTCAGGTCGTGCGGGTATAGCACAATGGTAGTGCAGCAGCCTTCCAAGCTGAATACACGGGTTCGATTCCCGTTACCCGCTCCATTCCCCAGCCGCTTCTCCCTGCCGCCGACCGACCGCGTCCCTAACGCAGTCGCCGTCATCCGCGATCACCGTTTCATCCGCGGAACGAAGCTGGCCCGGTCGTTGTTTCTCCAACGCAATGAAGGAGATCCCATGACAGCCAGCGCGCGCCTGACATCCCTGACGCGGATCGGCTTTGCCACGCGCGGATTGCTCTACATCGTCATCGCGATCCTCATCCTGCAAACCGGACGCGCGGAGGATCCGAGCGGGGCGCTGGCCTATCTCGGCCGCGGCGGCGGGCAGTGGTTGCTCGGGATCATGGCGGCCGGGTTGACCGCTTATGGCATCTGGCGGGTGGCCGACGCCGCCTTCGACATCGAGCGGCACGGGTCCGATCGCAAGGGCGCGATGGAGCGCGTGGGCGCCGGCGTCAGCGGTATCGTGCATCTGGTCCTCGCCTGGCAGGCGGTGCGGCTGATGCGCGGTGCGGCGCTGTCGGGCGACGGCACGCAGCAAGGCACGCAGGCGGCCTTGCAACTGCCCGGCGGCTGGGCGCTGGTCTTCGTCGGCGCGGCAGTGCTGTTCGCGCTGGGCGCGGTGCAGCTCGTCAAGGCGGTGAAGGGCAGCTTCCTGCGCTACCTCGAACCCGGGATCGCGCAGCGCGCCTGGGTGCAGTGGAGCGGCCGCGCCGGCTATGCCGCACGCGGCCTGGTGTTCCTGATCAGCGGCTATCTGCTCGTCCGGGCGGGGATCGAGGAGCAGGCGCGCGATGCCGGCGGCATGGCGCATGCGCTGTCGTGGCTGACCAACCCGTTCGACCTCATCGTCGGCGCCGGCCTGTTCGGCTTCGGCTTGTTCAGCCTCGTCGAGGCGCGCTACCGCCGGCTGCACGACGTACCCGTCGATGGGGTAATCCAGAGCGCCACCCGCCTGCGCTGAGGGCGGGGTCGGCAGGGATCAGCCGACCAGCCCGAACAGGTGCAGCACGACGCCCGCGGCGGAGGCGCCAAGCAGCGTGACGATGATGTTGGCGCGCAGCAGGAACACCGCGCCCATCGCACCGGCCGCCAGCAGCGTCGCCCAGGGATCGATGCTGGCAAGCACCGGCGCATCGAAGCGGATCGGCCCCGCCGCCAGCAGCACGGTGCGGCGGAACAGCGTGTGGAGCGCGAACCAGATCGCCAGGTTGAGGATGACGCCGACGACCGCCGCGGTGATCGCCGACAGCGCGCCGGCGACCGCGGCGTTGCCGCGCAGCCGCTCGATGAACGGCGCGCCCAGGAAGATCCACAGGAAGCAGGGCACGAACGTCACCCACGTCGCCAGCAGGCCACCGAGCGTACCCGCCAGCAGCGGCGACAGCGCGCCGGCATCGCGATAGGCGGCGAGGAAGCCGACGAACTGGAGCACCATGATCAGCGGCCCCGGCGTGGTTTCCGCCATGCCGAGACCGTCGAGCATGTCGCGCGCGCTCAACCAGCCGTAGCTTTCGACCGCCTGCTGCGCGACATAGGCGAGCACCGCATAGGCGCCGCCGAACGTCACCATCGCCATCGTCGAGAAGAAGGTGGCGATACGGCTGAACACGTCATCCGGGCCGCGCGCGATCAGCACGGCGGCGACCGGCAGCAACCACAATGCCAGCCAGAGCGACGCGGTGCGCAGCGTCTCGCGCCAGGTCGGTCGCGCATGCGCCGGCAGGTCCGCGCCGAGCAACGTGTCGGCATCCGCCACGCCGGCCTGCGTGGACGCGCCATGGCCGCCGCCGCGGAACGCGCCATGCCCCTGCCGGGCCGACCACCAGCCGATCAGCCCGGCGCCGAGCACGATCAGCGGAAACGGCGCGCCGAGAAAGAAGATGAGGACGAAGGCGGTGGCGGCGAGCAGCCGCGCGGCCATGCTCTGCAGCGCGCGGCGGCCGATCCGCACCACCGCCTGCAGAACGACCGCGAGCACGGCGGCTTTCAGGCCGAAGAACAGCGCCGCGACGATGCCGACCCGCCCGTACAGGACATAGACCCAGCTCAAGGCCATGATCGCGACCGCGCCGGGAATGATGAACAGCACGCCGGCGACGACGCCGCCCCGCGTGCGATGCATCAGCCAGCCGATATAGGTGGCGAGTTGCTGGGCTTCGGGGCCGGGCAGCAGCATGCAATAGTTCAGGGCGTGGAGGAACCGCTGCTCGCCGATCCACCGTTTTTCGTCGACGAGGATGCGGTGCATGACCGCAATCTGCCCGGCCGGTCCGCCGAACGACAGCAGGGCGATGCGCAGCCATACCCAGGAGGCCTGGGCGAGGGTGACCGGTGCCGGGCGCGCCGGCGCCGCGGGGGGCGGATACGGCGCGGTCATGCTTGCACCGTGCCGCGCGGCGGCTGGTGCGACGTCCAATCGTGGGTCTCGCCCTGCGCGTCGCGGCACCAGCGGTAGAGCGCGTCGTAGATCGTCATGCCCGCGTCGAGCTGACCCTGATCGTCGCCGTGCAGCCGCGACAGGCCGAGCGAGATCGCGAGCAGCCCCGCCGCCTCCGGCGCCACGTCGAGCCGGTCGGTATCCGCCCCGCGGACGATGGCGGCGAGCCGTTGCAGCGGGGCGAAGTCCCCGAGCCCGAACGCCGCGACCATGATGTCGAAGGTGCAGAGGTCGCCGCGATGGCTCCAGACCACGCCCTCACCGGCGATGTCGAACGGCTCCGCCTGCTGCTGCCCGGCGACCGCCAGCACCTCGGCAGGGGGCACGAACAGGAAGCGGGCATCGGGATCGACGAAGCGGCGGATGAACCAGGGGCAGGCGATCCGGTCGACCTTCGGCCGCGCCCGCGTCACCCACCAGGTCCGGCCGTCGTCATGCCGCGCCGGCAGCTGCGCGAGCGCGATCGTCGGCCATCCCCCGGCCCTCCAGCCGGCAAAGCCCCCCTCCAGCACCTCTGCCGCGACGCCGTCGCTGCGCAGGATCGCGGCCGCGGCGACCGCCGCGGTGCCGCCGTCGGCATCGACGACGACGACCGCCCTGCCCGGCGGGTGCGCGAGAGCGGCGGACTGTCTCGTGCCGGCGAACCGCGACCCCGGAATGGCGTGCGTGGAATCGACGCGGAGGTCGAGGATGGATGGCGCGCCGGGCAAAGCGACGAGGCGGGCAAGTTTATCGGCGGTGATGGCGGTATGAGCAGGCATGGCGCGTCCCTGGCGTATCGGGCTGGACGCGATGCTTCGGCTGACGCCTCGTGGGGAGATCGCCGTCCCCATGGCGCCAATCAGCCACGATCGCTACCCGCTGTCAATCGGCGTCATAGCCAAGAGCACCACGCCCGATCGCCGAGGCTGCCGGCCGCGCGGGGATTGCCCAATGCGCCGTGTGACGCCACGATAAGGCTATGGCCGAGCGCACCACCGCCCCCTTCCCCGACGGGATCGACGCGAGCCATGCCGCGCCGCTCGGCCGCCTGCGGGCGCATGCCAGTCCGCTCGCGTTCGTCATCCTGGGCAGCCTCGTCGCCGCGGCGATGACCGGCATCCTCGGCGGCAGGCCGGCCGCCGTGACCGCCGTCACCGCCCCCGCGGCGTCGCTGGAGGTGAAGCTGGCCAGTCCCCTGCGCAGCGGGCTGTTCTTCGAGACCCGCCTTCGCGTCACCGCACGTCGCGCGATCGGCAAACCGGTGATCGGCATCGATGCGTCGCTGTGGCGCGACCTGACGATCAACAGCCAGATCCCGGCGGCGGCCGACGAGCGCTTCGCGGACGGCCAATATCGGTTCAGCTATCCGGCGCTGAAGGCGGGCGAGACGCTGGAGATCAAGATCGACGGGCAGACCAATCCGCCGCTCGTCGGCGCGGTCGCAGGGGCGATCACCCTGCTCGACGATGAGCGCCGACTCGCCGAGACGCACGTGGCCGTGCCGGTCTTGCCCTGATGGACATCGTGCTGCGCGCCAGCGCCACCTTCGCCGCGCTGTATCTGCTGCTCCGTCTGCTCGGCAAGCGCGAGATCGGGCAGCTGACCCCGTTCGAGCTGGTCGTCATCGTCGTGATGGGCGATCTGGTGCAGCAGGGGGTGACCCACAACGACTTCAGCCTCACCGGTTCGATCCTGGCGATCGCGACCTTCGCCTTCTGGGCGCTGGTGATGAGCTGGGCGACCTATCTGTCGCCGCGGCTGGAGACCCTGCTCGACGGCCGACCGCAGGTGATCATCCGCGCGGGAGAGCTGATCGAGGCGAACCTGCGCCGCGACCGGATCACGCGCGCCGAGGTCGAGGCGGAGATGCGGCTGGCCGGCATCGCCCGGATGAGCGACGTGGCATGGGCGATCCTCGAAACCCGCGGCAAGATCAGCTTCATCCGCCGGGATGACGGCGCGGTGCAGCGCCGGGACGACGAGCCGGACGCCGGATGACGGCCGGCATCGCGGCGCGCGCAGCGAGCGGCGTGCGCCGGTCCGCCGTCGATCCTCAACTCCGCTGGCGAGCCCGCCGCAAAGCGCGTATGGCAGGCTCATGCTTCAGCCCAGTGCCGCCTTCCTCTCGCGTGCCCGGCCACGCAGCGTCGCGCGGTGGCTGCTCGCCGTCGCCGCACTCATCGTCGCGATGGTCGTCGTCGGCGGGATCACCCGGCTGACCGAATCGGGGCTGTCGATCACGCAATGGAAGCCGATCAGCGGCATCATCCCGCCGCTGACCGAGGCGCAATGGCAGGCCGAGTTCGCCGGCTATCGCCGCATCCCCGAATATGCCGCGTTCAACCAGGGCATGACGCTCACCGGCTTCAAGCACATCTTCTTCTGGGAATATGCGCACCGGCTGCTCGGCCGGATCATCGGCCTCGTCTTCGCGCTGCCGTTGCTGTGGTTCGCCATCCGCAAGCAGATTCCGGCCGGCTATGGCTGGCGGCTGGTCGCGCTGCTCGCGCTCGGCGGCCTGCAGGGCGCGATCGGCTGGTGGATGGTCGCATCGGGCCTGTCGGTGCGGACCGACGTCAGCCACGTGCGCCTCGCCGTCCATCTGCTGACCGCGCTGACCATCCTCGCCGGGATCGTCTGGACGGCGCTCGACCTGCTGGCGCTGCACCGCAACCCCCTCGCCCATCCGGCGCGGCTGACCGGCGTCGCCATCGCCGCGCTGGCGCTGCTGTTCGTGCAGCTCGTCTATGGCGCATTCACCGCCGGCCTTGATGCGGGCTATGCCTTTGCGAGCTGGCCGCTGATGGGCGACGCCGTGTTCCCCGCCGGCGTGCCGATGGTCGAGCCGGGCTGGCGCAACGCGGTCGACAATCCGGTCGTCGTGCAATTCATCCACCGCTGGTGGGCGTTCCTCACGGCGGCCGGGCTGGTCTGGCTGGCGGTGCGCGCGACGCGGACGGGCGCCAGGGCGGGCGTGTGGGTGATCGTCCTGGTCGCGCTCCAGATCGTGCTCGGCATCGCGACGCTGCTCAGCGGCGTGCAGATCGATCTTGCCGTCGCGCATCAGGCCAATGCCGCGCTGCTGCTGATCGCAACGGTCTACGCAGCCCATGCGGTGGGCCGTCAGATCGCCTGACCGGCCTCATGGTATTATTTTACCCGTCAGCAAAGCCGCGCTTTGCTTGACTTTAGGGGGCGCTTCCAGCAGTAGCGCCATCAACCACGCCGCCTGGAGACAGGCGGCGTGCATCGTTTCAAACCGAAAGGTCCACGCCATGAAGGCGCTCATGAAGACCACCAAGTCGGCCAAGCCGCACGAGGTGGAGAAGAAGTGGCATATCGTCGATGCCGACGGCCTGGTGGTCGGTCGCGCCGCGACGATCATCGCCAACGTCCTGCGCGGCAAGCACAAGACGTCGTTCACCCCGCACGTCGATTGCGGTGACAATGTCATCGTCATCAACGCCGACAAGATCCGCTTCACCGGCAACAAGGCCGCGAAGAAGGTCTATTACAAGCACACCGGCTATGCCGGCGGCATCAAGGGCGTCACCGCCGCCAAGGTCCTCGACGGCCGCTTTCCGGAGCGCGTCCTCGAAAAGGCCGTCGAGCGCATGATCCCGCGTGGTCCGCTCGGTCGCGAGCAGATGCGCAACCTGCGCATCTTCAAGGGCAGCGAGCATCCGCACGAAGCTCAGAACCCGGACGTTCTCGATATCGCGGGCATGAACCGCAAGAACAAGGTGGGCGCGTAATGACCGACAATCGCCAGTCCCTTTCCGATCTCGCGTCGCTGACCCAGGCCGCTCCGGCGACCGCCGGCGCGCCCGCCGCTGCCACTGCCGATGGCGAGGCTCCCGCCGCGCCGACGCAGGTGCTCCCGGTCACGCCGCTGCGTGAGCAGGTCCTCGACAAGTACGGCCGCGCCTATGCGACCGGCCGCCGCAAGGACGCCGTCGCACGCGTCTGGCTGAAGCCGGGTTCGGGCAAGATCACGATCAACGGTCGCGATCAGGAAGTCTATTTCGCGCGTCCGACGCTGCGCCTCGTCATCAACCAGGTGTTCGGCATCACCGAGCGCGAAGGTCAGTATGACGTGGTCTGCACCGTCAAGGGCGGCGGCCTCTCGGGCCAGGCCGGCGCGGTCAAGCACGGCATCAGCCAGGCGCTGACCCGCTTCGAGCCGGTGCTGCGCGCCCCGGTGAAGGCGGCAGGCTTCCTGACCCGCGACAGCCGTACCGTCGAGCGTAAGAAGTACGGCCGCGCCAAGGCACGCCGCAGCTTCCAGTTCTCGAAGCGCTAAGCGTTTCGCAGATTGCGGTTCCGAAAGGGGCGGTCCGGCAACGGGCCGCCCTTTTTCGTGCGCGTCGTCGCATTCAGAACAGCTTGCGCACCGACAGCTTCACGATCCGGCCATAAGGGTCGAGGAACGCCCGCTGGAACCGGTAGGGCGTCGTCCCATTGCGGTCGCGCACCGCGATCCGATCGTTGAGGATATTGTTGACGTTGAGCTGGAAGGTGAGGCGCTTCGCCCATGCCGCCCGCGCCGCCAGCTTCTCCGCATCGATCGTGCTGTAGAGCGCCAGGAAGGTCCGCGCCGAGAAGCGCAGGTCGGATGCGGCGATGTCGCTGCGGATGCGCGTCGGCGCCTGCCACATGCCGAAGATGCCGCCCTGGATCGGGCCGTAGGACCCGCCGAGCGTCCCCTGCGCCTCGTAGCGCGCGCGGCCGCCCTGGCCGGTGATCGACTGGCCGTTGAGCAGGTCGACGGTCGGCTGCCCCGGCTGCACGAGCAGCCGGTCGTCGATCCGCGCCGTCCCGGTGACGAACGCATAGAGCATCGGCCGCGGCTTGGGTGGCGGCGGCGGCGGCGCGTCCTTCGCCGGCGGGGCGGCGGGCGGCTTCGGCTCGGGGCCGATCATCGTCCATAGCGAGACCTTGCCCTGGATCTTGCGCTCGCGCTCGCGTGCCAGATTGATCGGGCGCAGGTCAACGGAGACCAATTGCCCGGCGGCGTCGCGCAGGAAGCGGTCGGGGAAGGTCGCCTGCAATCCCGGCGTGACGGCGGAGAGATTGCCGATCTGCCCGTCGATCCGCGTCGCGACATAGTCGAGGTTGAAGCGCAGCTCCTTGCCCTTGATCGGCTGCCACGCCACGCCCGCGCTATCCACCTGGCGCCGCTCGGGGCCGAGCGCGCCGTTGCCGCCCGCGGTCACGCTGACGAGGCGGCTGCTGCCGGTGACGAAGTCGAAGAGGGGCACGTTCGGCACGGTCACCACGGGATTGGTCAGCAGCGCGATATCCGGGGCGGTGCGGCTGACCGCGGTCGAGGCGGTGATCTGCACCGGCCGCACCGGCGTCCAGGTCAGCGCGAGGTTGCGGCTCGCCAGGCTGCCGTAATCGGACACCGCGGTCACGCCCAGCCCGGCATTGGCGGAGAGCGAGCCGATAGCATCGAGCACGCCGCGGCCGGCCGAGGCGATCGGCAGGTCGAGCGCGACGCTGGCGGTCTTGGTCACCCGTCGCACGTCGAGCAGCGCATCGAGCGCTTGCGCCGCCATCCCGCTGCTCGACGAGCGCGCGATATCGGCATTCAGCGTCATCTGCACGTCGCCGGCCGGCAGCGCGACCAACGGCCCGACCGCCGTCGCCTTGCCGACGACGGTCTGCACCACCGAGCGGCTGCGGCTGACCAGCCGCTCCGCAAGCGCGGCGCCGCTCAGCGGACGGAACGGATCGGCGCCGCCGTCGATCGCCGCCTGCGCCGCATCCAGCGCGATGCCGCGATCGACCGCGGCGGAGGCGCGCAGCCGATCGTAGCTGCCGGTCATCGTCCAGATCCAGCGTTTGAGGCTGCCCTGCACGGTGCCGCCCGCATGCAGCGACAGCGCTTGCGTGCGCTGCCGCAGCAGTCCCGCTTCGGGCAGGTAACGGTAGAGCAGCACGTCGCCGGCGAACGGCGACGCCGGATTACTCGCCGGCACCCGCAGCGTCGCGCTGGGCAGGCCGGCCAGCCCGAGGCCGCGTTGCGCCTCCATCGTCAGGTTGAGCGATCCGCTCATCGTCGTGCCGATCGGCATCGACCGGGTGGCGTCGACGCGCAATTGGTCGCGGCTGGCGATCGACTGAAAGGGTGCGAGGTCGGTGATGCGCGGCGCGCCCGCCCCCGCCGCATAGCCGGCGAGCGTGCCGCGCGCCGCAACATCCTCCGGCACCGCCGCCACCGTCACGGGCCGCCCGACCTGCGCGTCCAGCGCCGGGTCGATCGATCCGCCGCCGATGCCGGTGACGTTGCCGATCCGGTCGAACAGCGTGGTCGTGTCGGGGGCCGTCGATCGACGCGCCGCGGTAAGCGGGTCCTGCCGGTCGTAGTTGATCGTCACCGAGGTGCGCCGCAGATCATCGAGCTGCGTCGAGCCGAGTTCGAGCGCGGCGGCACTCGCGCCGCCCTCGGTGGTGGTGCTGGCGCTCTCCTCGACCGCGAGCGAGCGGAAATGCTTCCTGGTGATGAAGTTGGTGACGCGCACCGTCGGCGGAAAGCCGAGCCGCGCCGACTCCTGTTCGGGCAGGATCTCGGTCCGCTCGATCGCCTCAGGCGGCAGCGTCCGCAACTCGCCATAGCCCGAAATGCGGCGGCCGTTGAGCAGGAACACCGGGTCGGCGCCGCTGTTCGAGGTGGTCAGCGGCTTCAGCAGCTTGAGCATGTCGTCGATCTTGGTCGCCCCCAGCGCCTTGAGCGCCTGCGCGTCCAGCACCGCGACCGGCGCGGCGTCGCCGATCACCGATCCACGCAGCCGCTCGCCGGTCACGACGATATCCTGCGGCTCCGCGGGCCGCGCCTCCTGCGCCGCCGCGCTTCCGGCGGTCGCAAGCACCGCACCGCCCGCCAGCCAATACCACCGCCCGAATACCATCGTCGTCCCGCCCCCGGCCAACTCGCGCGAAGCTATGACACGGCTGCGACGTTGGCAAATACAATAGAGAGCACAATTGATGATCGGGCGAACATATGACGAAATAAAATCAGGACAGCGGCAGCAAGGCCAATCCAAGACCACTCATCCCGTGGCTCGCTACCATTTGCTGACGATCATGTCTGAAGCCGTGCTCCTCGAATGCATACGCGCCCGCGCCTCAGATCGGAAATCAAGCGTCCGAAATCTGTCGCGAACCCGTCGCGCGCGACGGTTGCGTCCGTTTTCGTCAAGATATTGTTAAATTTTTTCGTCCACCTGCTTTGGCAACGGGGGACTAGATGAACGACCAGAACCATATCGATTTCGACCAGCGGCTCGCCGCATTCGGCTATCGTGCCGACAGCTACCGTGCCTTTCCGCGCATCCGGCGACTGATCGCCCGCCACGCCCCGGCGGCGTTGGTCGAACTCTATCGCTTCATCAGCCAGACTCCGCAGATCCGCGACCTGTTCGCCTCGCCCGCGCGCATGGATCACGCGCGCGACAAGCAGCTCGCCCATTGGAGCCGCCTGTTCCAGGGCCCGCTGGACCGCGGCTATGCCGACAGCGCGATCAACATCGGCAACATCCACGCGCGAATCGGCCTCGCGCCGACCTGGTACATCAGCGGTTATGCACGCATGCTCGAACACGTCCTCCCCAAGGTGGTAGCGCCGCGGGTCGCGCTGCCCTTCACCAGCGGCCGCCGCGCGCGCGCCGGCGCAGCGCTGGTCAAGGCCTCGCTGTTCGACATGGACATCGCCCTTTCCGCCTATTTCGAGGCGGAACAGGCCGGCCGCCGCGCCGTGCTCGACCGCTGCGGCGCGGTGTTCAACCGGATGGCGGAGGGCGACCTGACCGCGTCGCTCGAAGGCCTGCCGCGCGAATATCAGGCGCTCGCCGACAGCTTCGAGGCAATGCGGCAGCGCATGTGCGCCACGCTCAACGAGGTCACCCGCTCGGGCCACCAGATCAATTCGGGATCGCAGGACATCCGCCAGGCATCCGACGACCTGTCGATGCGTACCGAGCAGCAGGCCGCCTCGCTCGAGGAGACCGCCGCGGCGATGGACGAGATCACCGCCACCGTCCGCTCGACCGCGGACGGCGCGGCGCGTGCCAACCGGATCGTCAGCGAAACGCGGGGCGAGGCGGAGCAGTCCGGCGACGTCGTGCGCCGCGCCGTCATCGCGATGGATCAGATCGAACGCTCGTCCGCCGAGATTTCGGAGATCATCACTGTCATCGACGGCATCTCGTTCCAGACCAATCTGCTCGCGCTCAACGCCGGGGTCGAGGCGGCACGTGCGGGCGACGCCGGCCGCGGCTTCGCGGTCGTCGCCTCCGAAGTGCGCGCGCTCGCCCAGCGCGCTGCCGACGCCGCGCGCGACGTCAAGACGCGGATCACCGCCTCCTCGACGCAGGTGCAGGCCGGCGTCACGCTGGTCAACGAGACCGGCCACGCGCTCCAGCGGATCATCGAGCGGATCGTCGAGATCAATGGCCTCGTCTCGCAGATCGCCGCCTCGGCGGAGCAGCAGGCGTCCGGCCTGCAACAGGTCAACACCGCCGTGTCGGAGATGGACAGCGTCACGCAGCAGAATGCCGCGATGGTCGAACAGGCGACCGCCGCCGCGCGCAGCCTGTCCAGCGAAGCCGCAACGCTGGCCCGCGAAGTCGCCCGCTTCAAGCTGGAGGGCACGATGGCCGAACAGGGAGCGCCCACGCGGAACACGCTCCACCGCCTGCCGGACGGTGCCAACGACGACCCTGCCCTCGGCACTAGCCGTGTCGTTCGGCTGGCGCGTCAGGCGACCTGACGACCGATGCTCGATCAGCCGCGGTAGAACACCATCGCTACCGCGGCGATCAGCAGCGCTAGGAGCAGCAGCACCGGTACGCGGCGCGCGCGGCGGGCCGCCGCCGCAGCCTCGTAGGCGGCCATGTCGAAATAATAGCGGCCCGCCGCCGCCATCCGGATCGATCCGTCGGCGATCATCCCCGCGAACGCCCTCGCCTCGCGTGGCCCTGCTGGCGCGAAGGCGATCGCATCGGCCGGGGTGACGGCATGCGCCTCGACGAAGCGCGGTGCGATCGTGCCGTGGACCAGATAGCGGTCGCGCACCGTCTCGCGCGGCGCGACGCGGGTCAGCCGGCCGCTCACCGCCGCTTGCCCTGATGGCGGATGTTCGCCGGACGGCCGCGATGCTTGATGATGCGATCCTTGCGCCCCGATCCGACATGCCGCGGCCCCGGCGCCGCGCCCTTGCCGCCGGGCAGTTCGAAGCGCAGCGCCCCCGACACCGGGTTCGCCTCCGCCAGCCGCAGGTCGATGCGCTGGCCGAGCGTATATTCCTCGCCGCTCTGCTCGCCGATCAACTTGCGTGCCGCCTCGTCGAAGCGGAAATATTCGCCGCCCAAGTCACGGACGGGCATCAGCCCGTCACCGCCGATCCCCTCGACGGTGGCGAAAAAGCCGTAATTCTGCACCCCGGTGATCCGCGCCGGCAGCGTCTCGCCGACCTTCTCGGCCAGATAGGCGGCGACATAGCGGTCGATCGTGTCGCGCTCTGCCTCCATCGCGCGGCGTTCGAGGCCGCTGATCGTCTCGCCGATCACGTCCATCGCCTCGGCATCCGCCTGCGCGAGCCCGCCCGCCCCGAGCCTGTACGCCGACACCAGCGAGCGATGGACGACAAGATCGGCATAGCGCCGGATCGGCGAGGTGAAATGCGCGTAGGAGCCGAGCGACAGGCCGAAATGCCCCTGGTTGGCGGGCGCGTAATAGGCCTGCGTCTGGGTGCGCAGCACCTGTTCCATCACCTGCGGCCGGAAATCGGCATCACCGACGCGATCGAGGACGTGGTTGAACGTCGCCGGGCGGATCACCTGTCCCAGCGCCAGCGGCACGCCGAACGTCTCGAGATACTCCTTGAGCGCGACGAGCTTCTCGCGGCTGGGCGGTTCGTGGACGCGGTACATCACCGGCGCCTTCTTCGCCTCCAGCGCCTTGGCGGCAGCGACGTTGGCGGCGATCATATAATCCTCGATCAGCCGGTGCGCGTCGAGCCGCTCGCGCGGCGCCACCGACATGATGCGGCCCATCTCGTCGAGCACCACCCGCCGTTCGGGCAGGTCGAGATCGAGCGGCTCGCGCGCATCACGCGCCTTGGCGAGCGCGCGCCAGCACGCCCAGAGATGGCGAAGGGGTTCCAACACATCTGACCCCACCCCTTCAGGAGAGCGGTCGTGGGTGGGGGATGTCTCACGAACGGACGCCTCGATATCCCCGACGCCGACCCCTCCCGTGAAAGGGAGGGGCTTGTCGTCGATCATCGCCTGCGCATCCTCATACGCCAGGTTGGCGGCGATCCGCACCCGCGCGCGCGTAAAGCGCCAGCTCTTGAGCGCGCCGGATTTGCCGATCTGGAGATGGCAGACGAGCGCGGCGCGATCCTCGCCTTCCTTGAGCGAGCACACTTCGGCGGACAGGATCTCCGGCAGCATCGGCACGACGCGATCGGGAAAATAGACCGAATTGCCGCGCCGCCGCGCCTCACGGTCAAGCTCGGAGCCGGGCCGCACGTAGAAACTGACGTCGGCGATCGCCACCACGGCGCGCCAGCCGCCGGCATTGGCGGGATCGTCATCGGGCGCGGCCCAGACCGCATCGTCATGGTCGCGGGCATCGGCGGGATCGATCGCGACGATCGGCAGGTGCGTCAGATCCTCGCGATCGTCGCCGAGCGGCTGTTCCGACACGCGCGCCGCCTCATCGAGCGTATCGCCGGTGAACACGTCCGGGATGCCGAGCTTGTGGATCGCGATCAGCGAAAAGCTGCGCGGCGCGAAGGGATCGCCGAGCCGCTGGACGACGCGCACGCTGATCCTCGGCGGGCGGCCGGTCATCTCCGCCATCACCAGATCGCCCGCCTCGGCCCCGCCGGTGTCGGAGACGGGGAACTCGCGCCGGTCCTTCTTCTCGACGCCGGTCAGCCAATAGCGACCCTCGCCCTGCCCCTCGCGCCGCAGCACGCCGAGCACCTGTTCGGAGGCGCGCGCGAGCACCTTCATCGGGTGGGCGATCCAGCCCTGCCCCGCTTCCTCGGTCCGCGCCAGGATCCGCTCGCCGATGCCGAGCGCCCCGCGCTTGCGCTCGCGGACGCGGAGTCGCGGCAGCGGCGCGTCCGCCTCCCAGCGGTCCGGCACCGCCCAGACGTTGCCGCCGTCGTCGACATCGGCGATGCGCAGCACGGTCACCTTGGGCAGCCCGCCCATCTTGTGGAAGGCGCGCCCGGGAGCGCTGTCGATCAGCCCTTCGTCGGCCATGTCCTTGAGCAGCGCCTTGAGCGCGATCTTCTCCTGCGCGGTAAGGCCGAATGCCTTGGCGATCTCGCGCTTGCCGGCGGGCACCTCCGATGTCTCGATGAAGTGGAGGATCTGCGCCTGCGTCGGCAGGCCGGGTCTGTTCTTGTTTTTCACATGAGGAAGATAGGGACTGCGCCGGCCGTCGTCATGCCCCAACTTTGCGCGAGCGCGCACGACCGGGTACAGGCGCGACCATGCCGCCGATCCGCGTATGTGCGCTCTACCGCTTCACTCCCTTCCCGGACCCCGCCGCGTTGCAGGCGCCGCTGCTCGCCGCCTGCGAGGCGGCCGGCGTGCGCGGCACGTTGCTGCTCGCGCCGGAGGGGATCAACGGCACCATTGCCGGCCCCGACGCCGGCATGGAGGCGGTGCTGGCGCATATCCGCGCCCTGCCCGGCTGCGCGGCGCTCGACGTCAAGGAGGCGCGCGCGGACACGATGCCGTTCCATCGCACCAAGGTGCGGCTCAAGCGCGAGATCGTGACGATGGGCGAACCCTCGATCGATCCGCTCGACGCCGGCCATTATGTCGATCCTGCCGAGTGGAACGCGCTGATCGCCGACCCCGCCACGGTGGTGATCGATACCCGCAACGATTATGAGGTCGCGGTCGGCACCTTCGCCGGCGCGGTCGATCCACACACGCGGACGTTCCGCGAATTCCCGACATGGTTCCGGGAGCATCGCGACGACCTGCTCTCCGGCGCCAAGCAGGTCGCGATGTTCTGCACCGGCGGCATCCGCTGCGAGAAGGCCACTGCCTTCCTGAAGGCGGAGGGCATCGCAGACGTCTTCCACCTCAAGGGCGGCATCCTGAAATATCTCGAAGAGGTGCCGGCCGAGGAGAGCCGCTGGCAAGGCGAATGCTTCGTCTTCGACGAGCGCGTCGCGGTCGGCCACGGCCTGGCGCCGGGCACGCACGGCCTGTGCCGCGCCTGCCGCATGCCGGTGTCGGAAGCGGACCGGACCTCGCCGCTGTTCGAGGACGGCGTGAGCTGCCCGCGCTGCCACGCCGAGCGGACCGCAGCGGATCGCGCGCGCTACGCCGAACGCCACCGCCAGGCGCTGCTCGCCGAAGCGCGGGGCGAGGCGCATGTCGGCCGGCGGTACGACGCGGACGCCTCCCCTTCCTGAAAGAACAGGGCGATCGCATATCGTCGCGCTCATGAGGCCTGACTGGTCTCCTGATCGAATTCGTCACCCCGGACTTGTTCCGGGGTCCACCGCTCCGCAAGAGAATGGTGTTAGATCAAACCCTTCGCCCCGCCGCAGAGTGGACCCCGGAACGAGTCCGGGGTGACGGGGCGGGCTTGGAAGACGACGGGCTCACACGTACGATCATCGACGATAGCCCTCCCTGACGGGGCGGGGCGGGAGCGGGGCAGGCCGCGTGTTCATTGTACTTCACCAACCCGCGCCCGGCTGGCGGCAGCTCCCCGACGCCTGCCCCAAAGGGAGGGGATAAGGCTCAGTAGCTCCGCGCCAGCAGCACGCGCTCGACCGCGGGTTCGCCGGTGAAGACGCACACGCCATCCGCCGCAGCCGCATCTGCGGGTGCGTTGCGGATCGTCAGCTTGAGTGCCTTCAGCCGCTCGACCACCGCGTCCAGCGCGGCGCCCGTGGGGCGCGCCCATTGCACCTCGACCCAGCCGGGATTCTTCACGCCTTCCGCAAAATGGGCCTCGACCGCGGCGAAATCCGCCGCCGGCACGATCGCCGCCTTGAGCCGCGCCCGCGCCTCGTCGTGCAGCGCCTGCTGGATCGCCGCGAGCAGCGCGGGGGCCTCAGCCTCGAAGTCGCCGCGCGGCATCACCTGCGCGTCGAGCTTGCCGTCGGCGCGATACAGCCGGTCGCGGCGGATGACCGAGACGTTGCCGCCGGCCATGTCGCGGCCGCCGATCTCGATGACGATCGGCGCGCCCTTCTTGACCCAGCCCCAGCGCTTGGTCGCCGCCTTGGCGGGCTTGAGGTCGAGCAGCGCACGCACCGGCTCGCCCAGCGCCGACAGACCGGCGAGGGTCGACTGGATGTCCTTGGCATAGGCGATCAGCGCCTCATCCTCGGGCTGGTCGCGCAGCATCGGCACGATGACGATCTGCCACGGCGCAATCCGCGGCGGCACGCGCAGCCCGTCGTCGTCGCCATGCACCATGATGACGCCGCCGATCATCCGCGTGCTGACCCCCCAGCTCGTCGTATGCGCCAGCTCCAGCTCGCCGCTCGCGTTCTGGAAGCGGATATTCTGCGCCGCCGCGAAATTGGTGCCGAGGAAGTGGCTGGTGCCGGCCTGCAACGCCTTGCCGTCCTGCATCATCGCCTCGATGCTGTAGGTCGCAACCGCGCCGGGAAAACGTTCGTTCTCGGGCTTCTCGCCCGCGACCACCGGCAGCGCGAGGCAGTCCTCGGCAAAGCTGCGATAGACTTCGAGCATCTTGCGCGTCTCGTCACGCGCCTCGTCGGCGGTGGCGTGGGCGGTATGGCCCTCCTGCCAGAGGAACTCGCTCGTCCGCAGGAACATGCGGGTGCGCATCTCCCAGCGCACGACATTGGCCCATTGGTTGATCAGCACCGGCAGATCGCGCCACGACTGGATCCAGCGCGCGAAGGCGGTGCCGATCACCGTCTCCGACGTCGGCCGCACGACCAGCGGCTCCTCGAGCTTGGCGGCGGGATCGGGGATCAGCCCGCCCTTGCCATCGGGGACCAGCCGATGGTGGGTGACGACCGCCATCTCCTTGGCAAAGCCCTCGACGTGCTCCGCCTCCTTCTCGAAATAGGAGAGCGGGATGAACAGCGGGAAATAGCAATTCTCATGGCCGGTCGCCTTGATCCGGTCGTCGAGCAGGCGCTGGATCCGCTCCCAGATGCCATAGCCCCACGGCCGGATGACCATACAGCCGCGCACGCCGGATTCCTCGGCGAGATCGGCCTCGGCAATGACGGATTGATACCAGGCGGCGAAGTCGGCGTCGCGGGTGACGGAAAGAGCGTGCTTCATGGGGCGGCTTTATCCGCGCGGGATATATCCGTCACCCCCTACACGTCGCGCCGCGCAGGATGGAATCTGGTGCGCACCTGTCCCGTTTGCCGCTAGGCTCTCCGGCGTGAACGACCGCATCCTGCCCGCGATCGGCCTGCGCTTGCTGTCGGTCGTCTTCTTCGTGCTGATGAACGCGAGCATAAAGCTCGCCGAACAAAGCGGCGCGCGCGTCGTCGAGATCCTCTTCTTTCGCCAGTTCGGCGCGGCGCTGCTCGTATCCGCGGTCATCCTCGCCGGACCGGGCCTGTCGTCGGTCGCGACGCGGCAACTGCCCGCCCATGTCGTCCGTGCGATCGTCGGCCTCTCGGCAATGGCGATGACGTTCAACGGCATCGTCGCGCTGCCGCTTGCCGAGGCGACGACGATCGGCTTCACCGTGCCGGCGTTCGCCACGATCCTTGGTGCCTTGGCGCTCCGCGAGCCGACCGGCCGCTGGCGCTGGACGGCGGTCGTCATCGGCTTTCTCGGCGTGTTGATCGTCGCACAGCCGGGCACCGATCATTTCCCCTTGCGTGGCGCCGGCTTCGCGCTGGCGGGAGCGTTCGGCACCGCCTGCGTGACGATCCTGCTGCGCCAGATCGGCAAGACCGAGGCGGCACTGACCACCGTCTTCTGGTTTTCGGTCCTCTCGCTGGTGCCGCTCTCGCTGCTCTATGTTCCGATCGCACAAGCACATGGCGGGGCCGGCTGGGGTGCCCTGGCCGCGGTCGGCATCCTTGGCGGTTGCGCGCAGATTGCGATGACGACGTCACTGCGGCTAGGTCCGGTGTCCGTGGTGGTGCCGATGGACTATTCGAGCCTCCTGTGGGCGACCCTATTCGGCTGGATGGTGTTCGGCACCTTGCCGGCCGCAGCGACATGGCTCGGCGCGCCGGTGATCATCGCCAGCGGCCTCATCATCGTATGGCGCGAGGCAGTGCGCCACCGTCAAGAGACGCTGACCGCCGCGGCCGGCGAACTGGCTTAGCCGATCAGACCGTTCGCACCGCCGCCAGCATCCGCTTGCCGCGCAGGTACATCTCCAGCCGCTGCGCACTGAACAGGCCGAGTGCCAAGGCCATGAGCACGTCGGTGATCGCCATCGGATCGAGCCCCGTCGGACCGGCATAGCTCAGTGCGCCGCGCGCGCCGCTGCGAACGACGATCAGCAGCACGATGAACAGCAACGCCGCGGGCGACGAGGTCTGCCCCAGCGTATGCGTCTCGGGATCGAGCGTGATCCGCATCATCTTGCCGCGCTGCCAGCCGAGTGCCGCGCCAAGCCCGACCGCAATGAGGCAGAACGCCCAGCCCCAGCCCCGCGGCGGAAAGCGCGAGAAGGTGAAGCCGATCACCACCGCATAGAAAGCCGGCAGGATCCACAGATGTTCGAGCTTCAACGGACGCACGCGGCTCATCCGCTTCCAGCGGATCGCCATCACCACCGCGACGATGACGAGTGGAACCGCATAGCTGATCCACCCGCCCGGTTGCTGTCCCTGCATGCCCTGCCCCCGCCCGTGTCTAACGCGCGGAGGCTAGCGTCACTCCGCCGCCTGCGCCAGCGGCTGTTCCTTCCACACGAGCACCGGCTTGCGTGCCGCCTGTGTCTCGTCGAGCCGCGCACGCGGCGCGAAATGCGGCGCGGTCTTGAGGCTGGCGTCGCCGGCCTTGGCCCGCTCCGCCACCGCGCGCAGTGCGCCGATGAACTGATCGAGCGCCGCCTTCGACTCGGTCTCGGTCGGCTCGACCAGCATCGCGCCATGGACGACGAGCGGGAAATAGACCGTCATCGGGTGGAAGCCCTCGTCGATCAGACCCTTGGCGACGTCGAGCGTCGAGAAGCCCTCGGCAAGATTGGCATCGGAGAAGATCGCCTCGTGCATGCACGGCCCCGCCTTGGCAAAGGGCGCGTCGAGCGTCCCTTCCAACGAGCGCAGCACGTAATTGGCGTTGAGCACCGCATCCTCGGCAACCTGCTTAAGGCCGTCGGCGCCGTGGCTGAGGATATAGGTGAGCGCGCGGGTGAACATGCCCATCTGGCCGTGGAAGGCGACCATGCGGCCGAAGCTGCCGGCATGATGTTCGCCGGCGGTCTCTTCCTCGACGAGCGCGAAACCGTCCGCCGTCTTCTCTACGAACGGCAGCGGCGCGAACGGGGTCAGCGCTTCCGAGAACACCACCGGCCCTGAGCCCGGCCCGCCGCCGCCATGCGGGGTCGAGAAGGTCTTGTGCAGGTTGATGTGCATCGCATCGACGCCGAGGTCACCCGGCCGCACCCGGCCGACGATCGCGTTGAAATTGGCGCCGTCGCAATAGACGTAGCCGCCCGCGCCATGGACCGCGTCCGAGATCGTCTTGAGATCGCGCTCGAACAGGCCGCAGGTGTTGGGGTTGGTGATCATCACGCCCGCGACGTCCGGCCCGAGCCGCGCGATCAGCGCCGCGGTATCGACGCGGCCGTCGGCGGTCGCGGGGATGTCCTCGACTGTGAAGCCGGCGAAGGCGGCGGTGGCGGGGTTGGTGCCGTGCGCCGATTCGGGGACGAGCACGACCTTGCGATGCCCCTCGCCCCGCGCTTCGAGCGCCGCCTTGATCGCGAGGATGCCGCACAATTCGCCATGCGCGCCCGCCTTGGGGCTCATCGCGACGCTGGTCATGCCGGTCAGCGTCACCAGCCAGTGCGCGAGCTGGTGGATCACCTCCAGCGCGCCCTGCACGGTATCGACCGGCTGCAACGGATGCACGTCCGCGAAACCGGGGAGGCGCGCCATCTTCTCGTTGAGCCGCGGATTGTGCTTCATCGTGCACGAACCGAGCGGGAACAGGCCGAGGTCGATCGCATAATTCTGGCGCGACAGGCGGGTGTAGTGGCGCACCGCCTCGGGCTCGGCGAGCCCCGGCAGGCCGATCGGCGCCTTGCGGCTCAGATTGCCCAGCCGCGAACCGGCGACGTCACCCTCGGCGAAGTCGACACCGGTGGTCTGCGTGTCGCCGATCTCGAAGATCAACGCCTCTTCCAGCATCAGCGCCTTGTTGCCGGTGAAGGTCGGTGCGGCGCCATTGCCGCCGCCGGCGGTCATCTCGGGACGCCAGCCGCTCTGATTGATGCTCATGCCAGAACCTCCTCGAGTGCGGCGGCAAGGGTTTCGACGTCCTCCGCGGTCGTCGTCTCGGTGACCGCGACGATCAGGCCGTTGGCCAGCGCATCCTCGCCCGGATAGAGCCGGCCGAGCGACACGCCCGCCAAAATGCCGCGATCGGCCAGCGTCCGCACCACGGGACGCGCCTCGACCGGCAGCTTCAGCGTAAATTCGTTGAAGAAGGTCTCGGTGACCAGCTCGACGCCCGGCACCTTCGCCAGGCGATCCGCGGCGCGGCACGCCGCGGCGTGGTTGATCCCCGCCAGGCGGCGCAGACCCGCCTCGCCGAGCAAGGTCATGTGGATCGAGAAGGCGAGCGCGCAGAGGCCGGAGTTGGTGCAGATGTTGCTCGTCGCCTTTTCGCGACGGATATGCTGTTCGCGGGTCGACAGCGTCAGCACGAAGCCGCGGCGTCCCTCCGCATCCACCGTCTCGCCGCAGAAGCGACCCGGCATCTGGCGGATATACTTCTCCTTGCAGCCCATCAGCCCGACATAGGGGCCGCCGAACTGGAGGCCGACGCCGAGCGACTGGCCCTCGCCGACGACGATATCGGCGTCCATCTCACCCGGCGAGGTGATCGCGCCGAGCGCCACCGGCTCGGTGACGACCGCGATCAGCAACGCCTTGTTGGCGTGGCAGGCGTCGGCGAGCGGCGTCAGGTCGGCGATCCGGCCGAGGATGTCGGGATATTGCACGACGACGCACGACGTATCGCCGTCGATCGAGGCGATCAGCGCCTCGATATCGGTCTCGGCGGTCAGCGCCGGGGTCGCGGTTTCGAGATGATCGCCGGTGTATTTCGCCATCGTCCTGGCGACGCTGACATAATGCGGGTGGAGCCCGCCCGACAGGATCGCCTTGCCCTTGCGGGTGATGCGCCGCGCCATGCCGATCGCTTCCCAGCAGGCGGTCGAGCCGTCGTACATCGACGCATTCGCCACGTCGGTGCCGAGCAGCCGCGCGACCTGCGTCTGGAACTCGAACAGCATCTGCAGCGTGCCCTGCGCGATCTCGGGCTGATACGGCGTATAGGCGGTGAGGAACTCGCCACGCTGGATCAGGTGATCGACGCTCGCCGGCACGTGATGGCGATAGGCGCCCGCGCCGAGGAAGAACGGCACCTCGCCCGCGACCGTGTTCTTGCGGGCGAGCGCGGTCATGTGCCGCTCGACCGCCAGTTCGGAGGCGTGGTTGGGCAGGCCGTGGATCGGGCCGGACAGGCGGGCGGCCTCGGGCACGTCGACGAACAGATCGTCGATCGATCCCGCGCCGATGACCGAGAGCATCGCGTCGCGGTCGGGCTGGGTAAGCGGCAGGTAGCGCATCATATCTCCCATCCCCTCCCCTTCAGGGGAGGGGCAAGGGGTGGGGGACGTCTCACCGAGACCCACGCCTGCGGACAGGCCCCACCCCAACCCCTCCCCTGAAGAGGAGGGGCTTGCTGATCGTTAAAGCTTGGCGACGAAATCCGCGTAGGCGGCTTCGTCCATCAGCGTCTCCAGCTCGGCGGGATCGCTGAGCGTGATCTTGAAGAACCAGCCGCCGGCTTCCGGATCGGAATTGACCAGGCTGGGGTCGTCGGCGAGCGCGGCATTGCCCTCGGTCACCGTGCCCGACACCGGCGAATAGACGTCCGACGCGGCCTTGACCGATTCGACCACCGCGGCCTCGTCACCCTTGCCGAGCTGCTTGCCCGCCTCGGGCACGTCGACGAACACGATGTCGCCGAGCTGACCCTGCGCATAATCGGAGATGCCGACGGTGCCGGTGTCGCCATCGACATCGACCCACTCATGATCTTCGGTGAAATAACGGCTCATCACTTGCCTCCTGCGCGGACATAGCGGTGGGGAACGAACGGCATCGGTGCGACCGTCGCCTCGTGGATCTTGCCGCGCTGGACGAGGCGCAGCGGCGTGCCGGCCTCCGCGAGCGCGGCGGGAACATAGGCCATGGCGATCGGCGCACCGACGCTCGGCGCGAAGCCGCCGCTGGTGACGCGGCCGATCACCGCACCCTCGGCGTCGACGACGCTGGCGCCCTCGCGCACCGGCTGGCGCCCGGCGACCGACAGGCCGACGCGCTTGACCGCGGGGCCATCGGCACGCTCGGCAAGGATGCGCGCGGCGCCGGCGAAATCGGCGGCCTCGCGGCGGCGCTTGGACAGCGCGAAACCGAGGTCTGCCATCACCGGCGTCGTCTCGGGATCGAGATCGTGACCGTAGAGCGGCAGCCCTGCCTCGAGCCGCAGCGAATCGCGCGCGCCGAGGCCGATCGGCTTGACCTCGGGCTCGGCACAGATCGCATCGGCGAAATCCGCGGCGGCCTCGGCGGGGATCGAAATCTCGACGCCGTCCTCGCCGGTATAGCCCGAACGGCTGATCCACAAAGCATGGCCGTTCCAGTCGAACGCACCCGCGGTCATGAACACGAGGTCCTTGACGCCGGGGATCAGGCGCGACACCGCAGCGACCGCCTTGGGCCCCTGCACCGCGAGCAAGGCCTGATCTTCCATCAAGTTCATCGTCAGGTCGTCGGGCAGCACGTCGAGCAGATAGGCGAGATCGTCATATTTGGTCGCGCCGTTGACGACGACGTAATGGCTCGCCGCGCCGAACGGATGCGCGCCCTCTGCGGGCAGCGTCGTGACCATCAGGTCGTCGAGGATGCCGCCCTCGTCGTTGAGCAGCAGCGAATAACGGATCTTGGTGGCGGCGAGCCCGGCGATATCGCCCGGCAGCACCGCCTCGAGCGCCTTGGCGACGCTGGCGGCATCGAGGCCGTCGCCGGTGAAGCCGACCTGTCCCATATGGCTGACGTCGAACAGGCCGGCGGATTCGCGCGTCCACAGATGCTCGGCCATGATGCCCTCATATTGGACCGGCATCTCGTAACCGGCGAACGGCACCATGCGGCCACCGCGGCCGCGGTGCCAGCCGTCGAGCGGCAGAAGCTGGATTGCGGGCTCGTCGCCGTCGAGGTCGTCGAGCGGGTCGGGCAAAGTCTCTGGCAGCGAATCGCTCATCAACCGTCTCCAAGAAAGGCACGGGACCAACGACGGCACGGGGCCGCAATCGATCCGTCATACCCCCTCTGTCACGGTGACCTGAGAGCTTTGACCCGGCGCCTGGCGCGGCGGGCTTACCCCTTCGGTGGCTCCTCAAAGGAACGCTTTCCAGAGTGTCGATGAGGCAGCGCGCGGTCCCGTTTGCCTGAGAGATTCCGGGGTGGTTGCTCCTTCGGCGGCCTCCTTGTGCAGAGGCTCTCTCCCGCGCCCGCCCATGCCGGTTGCCCGGCATCGACGTCCCGTGCTCTGGCGGGCGACGGGGGCTTAGTCAATGCGGAAAGCTGTCGATTGCCCCCTGATGCCAAGGAGCTGGTATCGGATGGGCGCGGTGATGATGAGGCTCGATCGGCCTCCCGGCAAGATCCGTCACCCCGGACTCGTTCCGGGGTCCACCGGGCCGCACAGGAACGGTTTCCCCTCAAGCCGCGCTCCTCGCCGCGGAGTGGACCCCGGAACAAGTCCGGGGTGACGGCGTGGGCGGAGGGACCAACGGACCAACGCAGACGCCCATCTGCGCTTGCCCTCCCTCAAAGGGAGAGAAGAGACTCAGCGTTGCGCGTTGTACTTCAACTGCTCGTCGGTCAGCTGGAATCCGACCAGCGCCTCGAAGCTGGCGCGCAGCACCGCCGAGCGCACCTCGGGCCGCGACAGCGGATCGGTCGCGGCGTCCTCGTCGCCCGCCTTGCGCTTGCGGGTGAGCTGCTCGCGGACCTCGTCGGGCAGCGTCGCCGCCGAACGCGCGATCTGCGTCGAGGCGGTGCCGCTCGCCTGCGCGCGCGCCTGACCGGCATCGAAGTGAATCGCGATCTGGCCCTTGCGCTTGGCGGTCACCGCCGAGCCGCCGCGAACGATCGCGATATAATAAGGCAGCACCACGTCGCGCGGACCGTCCACGCGCGTCCGCCGTGCGAGCACGTCGAAGGTGACGCTGGTGGCGATCTGGTCGCCGGCATCGCTGCACGTGCCGCGCACGTTGGTCATGTTGGCGACGACGTCGATCGCGCTCGCTTCGCGGCTGGTCGCGGGATCGAACAGGGTGATGTCGCCGGTGCCGGCGGCGACGCCGACCGTCGGGCAGGCGGAGCGTACGGCGGAGATGCCGCCTTCGACGATCTCGCCCTTGCTGGCGCAGCCCGAGAGGATCAGCGCGAGGGCGGACAGGCCTAAAGCCGGGGTTTTCACGAGGACGCGTACCTTTGTCGAACGGACAGTGATGCGCCGCCGGAGAACCCGGACGATGCGCGGCGCACCATAGGAACCGGCTTTAATGCGCGCAAGCAATCGCGTACTTCCGCGCGCCGAGCCAATCGCGTAGAACCGCCCGCATGGCCTCTGAAATACCCGCGGACGGCGGCAAGCCCGTCCTCGAACTGCTGATCGCCGCACCGCGCGGCTTCTGCGCCGGCGTCGACCGCGCGATCCGCATCGTCGAACTCGCGATCGAGAAGCACGGCGCGCCCGTCTATGTCCGTCACGAGATCGTCCACAACAAATTCGTCGTCGACACGCTGAAGGCGCAGGGCGCGGTGTTCGTCGAGGAACTCGACCAGGTGCCCGACGGCGCGCCCGTGGTCTTTTCGGCGCATGGCGTCCCCAAATCGGTGCCGGCCGACGCGCAGAACCGCGGCCTCGACTATCTCGACGCGACCTGCCCGCTGGTGTCGAAGGTCCATCGCCAGGCCGAACGGCTCGTCGCCGCCGGCCGCCATATCGTCTTCATCGGCCATGCCGGCCATCCCGAGGTCGTCGGCACCTTCGGTCAGGTACCCGCCGGCGCGATGTCGCTGATCGAGACCGCCGCCGATGCCGAGGTCTTCGCGCCCGCCGATCCCGACAATCTCGCCTTCCTCACCCAGACGACGCTGTCGGTCGACGACACCGCCGCGGTGGTCGCGGTGCTGCAACGCCGCTTCCCGAACATGCTGCCGCCGCGCGGCGAGGACATCTGCTACGCCACCTCGAACCGCCAGGCGGCGGTCAAGGCGATCGCCGCGGCGTGCGACGCGATGCTGGTGATCGGCGCGCCCAATTCGTCCAACTCGGTGCGGCTGGTGGAAGTGGCGGAGCGCGAGGGCATTCCGGCACGACTGATCCAGCGGGCGGGCGATCTCGACTGGTCGTTCCTCGACGGCGTCGGCACGCTCGGCATCACCGCCGGCGCCTCCGCGCCCGAATTGCTCGTGCGCGAATTGGTCGACCTGCTCTCCACCCGCTTCGCGGTGACCGAGCGCGAGGAAGAGACGACGCGCGAGACGATCGCGTTCAAGCTGCCGCGCGGGCTCGACGCGGCGGCATAGTCCGACCGCCACCCCGGCTCACGTCCGGGTGGCGTGGGAATGGGGAGGATTGGATGGCCGTCTACACGCACGTCTCGGCAGAGGCGCTGTCCGCGTTCCTGCGCCGCTACGACGATGTCGGCGAGCTCGTCTCGGCCAAGGGCATCGCCGAAGGGGTCGAGAACAGCAACTATCTCGTCGACACCAGCACCGCGCGGTTCATCCTGACGCTGTATGAGAAGCGGGTCGAGGTGGGCGACCTGCCCTTCTTCCTCGACCTGCTCGATCATTGCGCGGCGCGTGGGCTGCCGGTGCCACCGGCGATCCGGGATCGCGACGGCGTCGCCATCCAGACGCTGGAGGGGCGCCCCGCCTGCCTGATCCGCTTCCTCAACGGCGTGTCGGTGACGCGCCCGACGCCAGACCAGGCCGCCACCGCCGGCGCCGCGCTCGGCGCGCTGCACGCGGCGGTCGCCGACTTCGCCGGCTGGCGTCCCAACAGCCTCGGCATCGGCGACTGGCGGGCGCTGCTGACCCGCTGCGGCGGCGATCTCGATGCAATCACGCCGGGGCTGTTCGCGCGCGTCGACGCCGCGCTCGCTGCCGTAGAGGCGGACTGGCCGCACGACCTGCCGCACAGCGTCATCCATGCGGACCTGTTCCCGGACAACGTGCTGATGCTGGGTGCGCGGGTCACCGGCCTCATCGATTTCTACTTCGCCTGCCGTGACATACGGGCCTATGACGTCGCCGTGATGCACACCTCCTGGGCTTTCGATCCGCTCGGCGCACCGCTCGACGGGGTCGGACCGGCGCTGCTCGCCGGCTATGCCGACACGTTCGGCCTGTCCGCCGCCGAGCGCGCGGCCTTGCCGGTGCTCGCCAGGGGCGCGTGCATCCGCTTCCTTCTCACCCGCGCGTGGGACTGGCTCAACACCCCCGCCGATGCGCTGGTGACTCGCAAGGACCCGCTCGCCTATCTACGCCGGCTCGACTGGTACGACGCCCATCCGGAGGCCTTTGCATGACCGACACCGCCCCGCCCCTCGTCGAGATCGCCACCGACGGCGCGTGCAAGGGCAACCCCGGCCCCGGCGGCTGGGGCGCGCTGCTGCGCTTCGGCGGCCATGAGAAGGAGCTGTCGGGCGGCGAAACGCTGACCACCAACAACCGCATGGAGCTGACCGCGGCGATCGAGGCGCTGCGCGTGCTCACCCGCCCGTGCCGGATCAAGCTCAGCACCGATAGCAAATATGTGATGGACGGCCTCACCCGCTGGATCCACGGCTGGCGCAAGAACGGCTGGCGCACCGCCGACAAGAAGCCGGTGAAGAACGCCGAACTGTGGCAGGCGCTGTTCGCCGAGACGCAGAAGCACGAGATCGAATGGGTCTGGGTCAAGGGCCACAACGGCAACGCCGACAACGAACGCGTCGACAAGCTGGCGAGCGACGCCGCCGTCGCGGCGAGCCGCCCGGCAGCCTGACGCCGGGTCAGTCTCCTCGCACGGGACGCCGATCAGCCGAACCGCGCCGCCGCGTAGCGCCCGACGTCGATCCCCGCGAATCCCTCCGGCAAGCCCGTCCCCAGCAACAGGCTCGCCGCCACCGCCGCGCCGGCCGGTGCGGTCTGGATGCCGAAGCCGCCCTGCCCTGCGCACCAGAACAGCCCCGGCACGCGCGAATCGAACCCGTACACCGGCAGCCGGTCCGGCGCGAAGCTGCGCAGCCCTGCCCAGCGCCGCTCGACCGCGGCGACGCGCCAGTCGACCACGCCCTCGAACCGGTCGATCGCGCGCGCGACGTCGATCTCCTCGGGCGCAACGTCATGCGGGTCGACCGGCGTCTCGTCATGCGGGCTCAGCCATAGCTTGCCCGCCTCCGGCTTGAAGTAGAAGCGGCCGCGGATATCCGCGACATGCGGCAGCTCTGCCGGGGCGGGCGGCTCGGTGCGCAGTTGCGCCATCGTCCGGCGATAGGGCTGGATGCCGAGCGGCGCCGCGCCGAGCCGCACCGCGACCGGATCCGCCCAGGCGCCGGCGGCGTTGACCAGCACGTCCGCGCGATAGGTGCCTGACGGCGTCACGATCGTCCACGCGCCGCCGTGGCGATGCGCGGCGGTCAGCCCGGCGCGCGTCGCGATCACCCCGCCGGCGCGGCGCATCTCGGCGAGATAGGCCGCATGCAGCGCCGCCACGTCGATATAGGCGCAGCTCGGCTCGTGCACGCCGAGCGTCCAGTCGCGCCGCAGCCCGGGCACGAAGCCGGCGGGATCGACGCGGTGCAGCGCCACCGCCGTCCCGTCGAACGCGGCGAGGAAGGCGTCGACCTGCGCCGCATCCTCCGCCCGGCCGATATGCAGCGAGCCGAGCGGCGCGAGGAAGCCGCCGCCGCGCAGCGCCGCCTCCGACGCGCTGGTCAGCGGCTGGATGCCGGGACCCCCATAGGTCTCCGACCAGAAGGCTGCCGAGCGACCGGTGCTGTGATAGCCCGGCTGATCCTCCGCCTCGAGCAGCAGCACGCGCGCATGCGGCGCCAGCGCCGCGGCGAGGCTGGCGCCGGCGATCCCCGCGCCGATGATCGCGATGTCGTAGGTCATGTGTGGCGGTCCAGAAACGTATCGATCAGGCCGAAGGCGCGCAGCCGCACCGCGTCGTCCTCGCGCAGGATCTCATGCGCCGATTCGGCACCGAAGCGCACCAGCTCGACGCGCGGCAAGCGCGACGCGAGCCGCACCGCGGCGCGGCTGTCGACCAGCCGGTCGGCGTCGGCAACGAGCATCAGGATCGGCACGTCGAGCGTGGCGAGCCGCGGGTCGGCCTGCAATCGCGCGCCCGAGACGAACGCCTCCAGCACCCAGGCCCAGCTCGGCGGCCCGAGCAGCAGCGACGGGTCGCGGCCATACCAATGGGCCTCGTCTCCATAACGTTCGAGCGAATGGGTGAGCCGCTGTTGGCGGTGCCCGGCAGAGGCCTTGCCCGGCCGCACCGTCCAGGCCGGTCGCGCGGGGTCGCCGATCCGCGTCATCGCCCAGGCGACCGCGCGGCCGCCGCGCGCGCCGAGCGGCGAGCGGACCCCGATCATCGGCGCGACCAGCACCGCCGCATCCGGCGCGATCCCACCGTCGAGCATCGCCCGCAGCGCGAGATGCCCGCCCATGGAATGCGCCAGCAGCGCCGCCGGTCCCTGCCCCTCCGCCCGCCAGTCGGTCCAGAAGGCGGTCAGGTCGCTCACCCAGGTATCGAAGCTGGCGGCATGGCCGACGCGGGGATCGGCGGCGAGCCGCCCCGAGCCGCCCTGCCCGCGCCAGTCGAACGCGGTCACCGACCAGCGCCGGTCGTGGAGGTGGCGGATCGTCTCGAGGAACTTCTCGACGATGTCCGCGCGCCCGCCCTGCACCAGGATGCGACCGCGGGGCTCGGGATGCGGCCAGTCGAACCGGCGGTGGCGCCAGCCGTCCGGCGCCCGCCATTCCGACAGGCGCGAATCGGCGGGCAGGTCGCGGCGCAGCTCGGCTTGGTCGATCATCGTTGTTTTGGTTACGTTTTCGCAAGCCATGCCGTCTACCTGTCGCGTCCGATGGGTTCGGATAATCTACTGATCGCGGCGCTTGCCGTCATGCTCGGCGGCCTGCTGGTCGCTGCGGGAATCGAGGATGCCCGTACCCGCGAGATCGCCAATGCCAAGAACGCCGCGATCGCCCTGCTCGCCCCCTTGTGGTGGTGGGCGATGGGACTCGGCTGGGCCGGGGTCGGCGTGCAGCTGCTCGTCGCCGCGATCGTGTTCGCGGTGTTCGTCGGCGCCTTCGCCTGCGGGTGGATGGGCGGCGGCGACGTCAAGATGATCGCCGCGCTCGCGCTGTGGCTGCCGCTCGGCAGCCTGCTCGACATGCTGATGCTGATGTCGGTGCTCGGCGGCGCGATCACGCTGGTGATGGTGATCGAGCGCCGCTGGCAGCGGCGGATCGGCGCGGTCGAGGTCCCCTATGGCGTCGCGATCGCCGCCGCGGCGCTGCTCGCACTGCCCGCAACCCTGCCAGGTATTTGAAAGCGAACCGGATTTTAACCAGTCCGCGGCCATATCCGGCCAACCAACCACCGGTGCGCTGAAAGGCCCGTTGACAACATGGACAGTCGCAAGATCGTTTTGCTGGTGGGCGCGTTGCTCGTCGCCGGCATTACGGCATTCTTCGCCCGCACGATGATCGCGGGCATGCCGGCGTCGCAGCCGATCGGCCCGATGGCGCCGACGGTCGTCGCGGGCCCCGAAGTGCTGGTCGCGACCCGCGCGCTGCCGGTCGGCACGATTCTCGACGCGACGGCGCTCAAATTCCAGCCGTGGCCGCAGCAGCTCGTCGACAATGCCTATTACCTGCGCGCAGGGACCGACATGTCGAAGCTCGTCGGCACGGTCGTGCGCAACGCGATCACCGCCGGCCAGCCGGTCACCCGCGGCGCGCTGGTCTCGCCGGGCGATCGCGGCTTCCTCGCCGCGGCGCTCGGGCCGGGGATGCGCGCGGTCACCGTCAACGTGTCCAACCAGGCGGCGGTCGCCGGATTCGTCTTCCCGGGCGACCGGATCGACCTCGTCCTCACCCAGACGGTGAATGGCGGCGGCGACGGACAGCCGCTCAAGGTGTCCGAGACGATCATGCGCAACGTCCGCGTGCTCGCCACCGATCAGCGCACCGACAATGACGTCGGCGAGGACGGCAAGGCGAAGATCATCCCTTATTCCAGCGTCACGCTGGAGGCGACGCCGAAGATGGCCGAACAGGTCGCGGTCGCCCGCACGATCGGCGAGCTCTCGCTGTCGCTGCGCGCGCTCGCCGACAATTCGCCCGAGCTCGAGGAAGCGATCGCCAGCGGCGCGGTGCGGATGCCCGACGGCGATCCGCGTGCCGAAAAGGCGATGATGCTGCGCCTCGCCTCCCAGCCGCAGACTGGCGGCGCCACCTATGCCACCGGCGCCGACGTATCGCGCTTCCAGCGCAGCACCGTACCGGCGCGGTCGTCGACGACCGGCGGCGGGCCGTCGATCAACGCCATCCCGTCCGCCCCCGGCGCACCCGGTGGCGCCGTGTTCCTGGGTCCCGTCGTGCGCGTCGCGCGCGGCAACGCCGTGACCGTCGTTCCGGTCAGAGGGAAGAACTGACATGCCGCTTTTTCAGCCCCTCCGCACCCGTCATGGACGCGTCGCCGCCGTCGCGCTGGCGCTTGCCACCACCGTCGCGGTACCGCTCGCGCTCGCCGACGCACGCCCCGCGGAAGCCGGCACGTCGTCGGTGGTGCAGGTCAACACCGGCCGCGGCCGGCTGGTGACGCTGTCGCGGCCGATGAGCGATGTCTTCGTCGCCGATGACAGCATCGCCGACGTCCAGGTCCGCTCGCCGACCCAGCTCTATATCTTCGGCAAGAAGACCGGGGAGACGACGATCTCCGCCACCACGCGCGGCGGCGCGGTCGTCTATGCGACCACCGTCCGCGTCGGCAACAACCTCGATTCGATCGCGACGATGCTGCAGCTCGCGATGCCCGACGCGCAGCTCGTCGCGACGCCGATGAACGGGCTGGTGCTGCTCACCGGTACGGTCGCGAGTCCCGGTGATGCGGCCGAGGCGGAACGGCTGGTGCAGGCCTATGTCGGCGACGCCACCAAGGTGCTCTCGCGCCTCAAGACCGCGACGCCGCTGCAGGTCAACCTGCAGGTCCGCATCGCCGAGGTCAGCCGCACGTTCATCAAGAACGTCGGGGTCAATCTCGGCTCGGTGGACGGAACCGGCGGCTTCAAGTTCGGCATCGGCCGCGGCGGCGTCAGCACGCAGTTCGTTCCCACCGGCCCGCTGGCCACCGGCTTCAACACGGGCACCGGTTACAGCCTGGTCACGAACGGCAGCTCCGGCTCGACCCTAGGCCTCGCCGGCAAGCTGCTCGGTGTCGATCTGCTCGCCGCGATCGACCTCGGCGAGACGCTGGGACAGGTGACGACGCTCGCCAATCCCAATCTCACCGCACTGTCGGGCGAAACCGCGACCTTCCTGGTCGGCGGCGAAATCCCCATCCCGCTGGCCGGCGGGCTCGGCACGGTGTCGGTCGACTACAAGCAATATGGCGTCAGCCTCGCCTACACGCCGACCGTCCTGTCGGATGGCCGCATCTCGCTGCGCGTCCGTCCGGAAGTGTCGCAGATCGACAATGCCAATGCGATCACCGTCGGTGGCACGCGCGTGCCCGGGGTCACCACCCGCCGCGCCGAAACGACGCTCGAACTCGGCTCGGGCCAGAGCATGATGATCGGTGGCCTGCTCTCCAACAGCCACGGCAACAACATCGACAAGACGCCGTTCCTCGGCGACCTGCCGATCATCGGCTCGCTGTTCCGCTCGACCAATTTCCAGCGCAACGAAACCGAGCTGGTCATCATCATCACGCCCTATCTCGTGAAGCCGGTGAACAACCCGGCGCAGATCGCGCTGCCGCACGACGGCTATCGCGCGCCGAGCGACGCTGCGCGCATCCTGCTCGGCGAGGTCGGCGGCGGCGGCAATGGACCGCGGCCGGTGCCGACGATGACGCCGGGCGGTCAGCCGCCGGTGCCGACGATCGGCGCGGCGGCGACGGTGCCGCCCGTTCCGCAGCGCCAGCCGGACCCCGCACCGAATGCGGAACCACGTGCGCCGGGCAAGAAGAAGGGCACCGCCCCCGCCCCCGGATTTTCCAATTGATGCTGCCCGTGCCGGCCCCGATCAAGGACATGGCCTCGATGACCAAACGTTCGCTCCTCCTCGCCACCCTGCCCGCGCTGCTGCTCGGCGGCTGTATGGGCACGACCAACCGCGGCCTTGAGTCGGTGCATCAGCCCGTCGTCGCGCGCGACGATTACGCGCTCGACCTCGCCACCGGCGGCGCCGGCCTCGCCGGCGGCGAGGGCCGCCGCCTCGCCGGCTGGATGGACGCGATGCACCTCGGCTTCGGCGACAAGGTCGCGATCGACGAATCGGCCTATGGCGCCGCCGGAGCGCGCGAGGAGATCGCCGCCGTCGTCGCCAGCTACGGCCTGCTGCTCTCCGACGAGCGGCCGGTCAGCGCCGCACCGGTCGCCCCCGGCACGTTGCGCGTCGTCATCAGCCGCATGCACGCCGCCGTTCCCGGCTGCCCGGACTGGAGCCGCAACTCCAGCAACGAGTTCGACGCCAACACCTCGTCCAATTACGGCTGCGCGATCAACACCAACCTCGCCGCGATGATCGCCCGGCCGAGCGACCTGGTCGCCGGCACCCAGCCGCCGGCGCTTGCCGACACGGCGGTCAACAGCAAGGCGATCGACGCCTATCGCAAGAGGGTGCCGACCGGCACGGCCGCGCTCGAAGCGACCGGCCCGGCGGGAGCGCGTCGATGAACGCGCCTTGGAAACCCGCCGGCCTCACCGCGCGCGAACCCTTCGCCGCCTATGTCTGCGACGAGACCACCGCCGAGACGCTGCGGCCGATCGCCGCCGAACTCGGCTGGTCGGTCGACAAGGTCCACAAGGGCGGCCTGCGCAACGCCGTCCAGTCGCTGTCGGTCTCGGCCAGCCCGCAGATCCTGCTCGTCGACCTCGCGGAGTCGGGCGATCCGCTCAGCGACATCAACGGCCTCGCCGAAGTGTGCGAGCCCGGCACGGTCGTGATCGCCGCCGGCCAGGTCAATGACGTGCGCCTCTATCGCGACCTGATCGCCAGCGGCATCCAGGACTATCTGCTCAAGCCGCTCCATCCCGACGCGATGCGCGAGGCCTTCGGTCACGCGCAGGCGATGCTCAACGCGCCCAAACTGGTCGAGGCGAGCGTCGACCGGCCGCATTGCGGGATCGCGGTGATCGGCACGCGCGGCGGCGTCGGCGCGTCGACCGTCGCGACCTCGACCGCCTGGCTGCTCGCCGAGCGCGAGAAGCGCACCACCGCGCTGCTCGACCTCGACGTCCATTTCGGTACGGGGGCGCTGACGCTCGACCTCGAACCCGGCCGCGGCCTGACCGACGCGATCGAGAATCCGAGCCGCATCGATGGCCTGTTCATCGAGCGCGCCATGGTCAAGGCGACCGAGAAGCTCGCGGTGCTTTCCGCCGAGGCACCGATCAACGCGCCCCTGGTGACCGACGGCGCGGCCTTCTACCAGTTGCAGGAGGAGATGCGCGCCGCGTTCGAAGCGACCGTGGTCGACCTGCCGCGCGCGATGCTGGTCCAGCATCCGCATCTGATCAGCGACATCCAGGCGGCGGTGCTCGTCACCGAATTCACGCTCGCCTCGGCGCGTGACACGATCCGCATCCTGTCGTGGCTCAAGACCCATGCGCCGCAGACGCACCTCACCGTCGTCGCCAACCGCGTCCATCCGGCCAATCAGATGGAGATCAGCCGCAAGGATTTCGAAAGCTCGATCGAGCGCAAGATCGACTTCCTCGTCCCCTTCGACCAGAAACTGGCGGCGCAATCGGCCAAGCTCGGCAAGCCGCTCGCCGAGGCCGGCAAGAACACCAAGACGGTCGCGCCGCTGCTCGACCTCACCCGCCATGTGCTCAACGTCGGCGAGGAGCTGGTCGCGAGCAGTGGCGACGGCGCCCGGAAGGCGAAGGGCAAGTCGCTGATCGGCGGCTTCTCCGCGCTGCTGCCGAAGCGCGCCAAGAAATAGCGGCAGCGCGATGGACCTGTTTCCCCTGCTGATGGTGCTGCTCGGCGGCGGCCTGACGATCGGGCTGGTCGTGTTCGCGCTGGCCGGCCCGTCGCCGCAGCGCGCGCAGACGCGGCGGCTCGCGGCGCTGCGCGACCGGCATGGCGCTGCCGCGGCGGTGGCGGACGCACAGCTGCGCGGCATCGCCGCCGGGCGACCCAAGACCCGCACCGACATCGCCGTCGGCCGGCTGCTGCCCAATCCGGCGCAGCTTGCCCAGCGCCTCGCGATGACCGGCAAGGACTGGAGCGTCGGGCAATATGGCATGGTCAGCGCGGGGCTGATCGTCGTCGTCGCCGGCGTGCTGGTCATCAAGGGCGCGCCGTTCCTGCTGGCGTTGCTCTTCGGCGTCGCCGTCGGTGCCGGCCTGCCGCACTGGCTCATCGGCTATTTCATCCGCCGCCGCGTCGCCCGCTTCACCGCCAAGTTTCCCGACGCGATCGAGCTGCTGGTCCGCGGCCTGCGCTCGGGCCTGCCGGTCACCGAGACGATCGGCGTCGTCGGCAACGAGGTCGAAGGGCCGGTCGGCGAGGAATTCCGCATGGTGTCGGACAAGATGAAGATCGGCATGTCGATGGACGCGGCGTTGCAGGATACCGCCGACCGGCTCGGCACGCCCGAATTCCAGTTCTTCGTCATCACCATCGCGATCCAGCGCGAGACCGGCGGCAACCTTGCCGAAACGCTCGCCAATCTCGCCACCGTGCTGCGCCAGCGCGGCCAGATGAAGCTCAAGATCAAGGCGATGTCGTCCGAATCCAAGGCGTCCGCCTATATCGTCGGGTCGCTGCCGTTCATCGTCTTCACGATGATCTGGGTCATCAACGCCGGCTATCTGCAGGGCTTCTTCGCCGAGCCGCGGCTGATGATCGCCGGCATCGGCGGGCTGCTGTGGATGGGCATCGGCGTCTTCATCATGGCCAAGATGGTCAGCTTCGAAATCTGATGGCCAGGGGCAGGTAACCAGACATGCAGGCTTCCGGACCGACGCTGATGGGCATCGACGTGCTCTGGGTCGCGACCATCCTGTCGGGGGTCGCCGCCTTTGCCGTGATGCTCGCCATCTATACGGTGATGCGCACCGTCACCGACCCGATGACCAAGCGGGTCAAGGCGCTCAACGAGCGTCGCGAACAGCTGAAGGCGGGCATCACCGCCTCGACCAAGCGCCGCGCCAAGCTGGTCCAGCGCAGCGACACCACCGACCGGATGCGCAGCCTGCTGTCGTCGTTGCAGGTGTTGCAGGACAGCCAGGTTAAGGACGCGCAGCTCAAGCTGATGCGCGCCGGCATCCGCTCGAAGGAATGGGCGGTCGGCGTGATCTTCGCCCGGCTGGCGCTGCCGATCGTGTTCGGCGGCCTGATGGCGATCCTCGTCTACGGGCTCGACTATTTCCCCGACTGGTCGGCCTTCAAACAATATGCGCTGGTCGCGGGATCGTTCATCCTCGCCTACAAGGCGCCCGATATCTACCTGAAGAACAAGATCACCAAGCGCAGCGATGCGATCCGCAAGGGCCTGCCCGACGCGCTCGACCTGCTGGTGATCTGCGCCGAGGCGGGCCTGACCGTCGACGCCGCCTTCCACCGCGTCGCCAAGGAACTGGGTCGCGCCTATCCCGAGCTTGGCGACGAATTCACGCTGACCGCGATCGAACTCGGCTTCCTCACCGAGCGGCGGCAGGCCTTCGAGAACCTCGCCACGCGGGTTGACCTCGACGCGATCCGGGGCGTCGTCACCACGATGATCCAGACCGAGAAATACGGCACGCCGCTCGCCTCGGCGCTGCGCGTGCTGTCGGCGGAATTCCGCAACGAGCGGATGATGCGCGCCGAGGAAAAGGCCGCGCGGCTGCCGGCGATCATGACGATCCCGCTGATCCTCTTCATCCTGCCGACGCTGTTCATCGTCATCCTCGGCCCGGCGGCCTGCTCGATCAGCGATGCATTCTGAGGTGCCGGAGGCGCACGCCGTTCGAGGCAGGCGACTGCTCGGCTAGGCCGATTGAGGTTCGGTCAAATGCCTCCCCGCCAGAGAAGGGCAACCGCATATGGCTGCACGAAAGGGGTTCGATCGGTCTCTCCCTCCACCCGTCACCCCGGACCTGTTCCGGGGTCCACTCTGCGGCGAGGAGAAGGGCTTGAGTCGACACGATTCTCTCGCGGCGGGGTGGACCCCGCGTGGAATTCGGCGCGCGTCCTATGCGATTGCCCGGCCCTAGCGCAGAGAGGACTTTCCTCCCAACCCTAAATGTCGATCCGCACGAGCCCGAGCCGACCACAGGCGCCAGCGTCGCGCTGGCACCCATGGTCACGGCGTCCCGCGGCGGCCGCCGCCCTGCTTACCGAGGCAGCAGCTTGCTGCCGTTGATGCGGACATCGGCAGCGGCGCCGGGGGCGCCGGTGCCCTCCTGCCCGCCGCCGACCCACAGGTGGTAACGGCCCGCGGTCACGCGCATGTCGCCCTTGGCGTCGGCAAAGGCGAGGTCGCGCGGGTCGAGCGTGAACTGCACCGTGCGGCTCTCACCCGGCGCCAACCGGACCCGCTCATACCCCTTCAGCGACCGGCGCGGCAGGTCGGCGCGATCGACCGGCGCGACATAGAGCTGCGCCACCTCGTCGCCCGCGACGCTGCCGTCGTTGCGCACGGTGACCGCGACGCTCGCCCCCTGCCCGGCCCGGATCGTCGGCCGCACCGCCAGCCCGGAATAGCCGAACTTGGTATAGCTCAGCCCGTGCCCGAACGCATACGCCGGCTGTCCCGCGAAATAACGGTAGGTCCGGTTCTTCATCGAATAATCGCCGAACGGCGGCAGCTGGTCCGCCGAGGCGTAGAAGGTCACCGGCAGGCGGCCGGACGGATTGACCGTGCCGGCGAGCACCTCGCCGATCGCCTGCCCCGCCGCCTCGCCGCCATACCAGGCCTGGAGCACCGCCTTGGCCTGCGTCCCCGCCGCGCCATAGGTCAGCGCCGAGCCCGACACGCCGACGATCGCCACCGGCTTGCCGGTCGCGACCAGCGCGTCGAGCAGCCGCTGCTGCACCGCGGGCAGCGCGATCGTGGTGCGGTCGCCGCCGTTGAAGCCGGGCGCGTTCACCTTCATCTCCTCGCCTTCGAGGCCGGCGGTGAGGCCGACCATCGCGACGATCATGTCGGCGTCGTCCGCCGCCTTGACCGCTTCCTGCAACAGCGCGTCGGGGCGCGGCTTCCACGTCAGCGTCAGCCCGGCGCCGAGCCGCGGCGAATGATGGGTGAAGGCGAGGCGGAAGGCGCGCGGCTTGCCCGCCTCCATGCGGATCGGCGGCGTCGCCAGCGGTACGCCGGTGAAGCATTTCGAGGTCGCGCGCACGTCCGGCTGCCCCTCGATGCTCAGCACATAGGTCTGCTGGTCCTCCGACCAGTCGCAGCGGCGGTCGCCGATCTCGAACACATAGTCGCCGGTGGCGGGGACGGTCAGCGTGCCGCTATATTCGGCGGAGAAGGCGGTCTTGTCGACGCCCGGCGCCGGCGACACGCCGTTCCAGTCGTTGTCGATCTCCTTCTCGGTGCGCGTCGCGATCACCGGGCCGGCAAAGCCGATGCCGTTCCAGAAGCGCGCGGTGACGCCCTGCGGACCGAAGACGGTGCGCGGCACGGTGAGCGCGACCGGCTCGACGAAGGGGGCGCCCTGTACGAAGCGCACCCGCTCCGCGCCGAGCGCGCCGGCGATGCCGTCGACCGGCAGCGCCTGTCCGACCGGCGTGCCCTTGTAATTGCCGTTGAGCGCCTCGCGGCTGGCGGCGGCGGGGCCGACCACCAGCACGCGGCGCGCGGTGGCGGCGACCGGCAGCATGCCGTCATTCTTGAGCAGCACGATCGACTCGCGCGCCGCGCGCAACGCGACATCGCGATGCGCCGCGCTGTGGTTCTCTGCATAAGGGACGGAGGCGTAGGGGTTGCGCTCGGCCGGATCGAGCATGCCGAGGCGGATCCGCGCGGTCATCAGCCGCTTCACCGCGGTATCGACATCGCGCTCGGCGAGCAGCCCCTGCCGGACGGCGTTGGGGATGGCGAGATATTCGTCCTTGAAGTTGCAGCCGGTGTCGGTGCCCGCCTTGATCGACACCGCCGACGCCTCTTCCCAGTTCTTCTGCGTCTTGTGGCCGCTGACCATGTCGTCGATCGCGCCGCAATCGGAGGTGACGAAGCCCTTGAAGCCCCAGGCGCCGCGCAGATAGTCCTTGAGCAGCAGCGTGCTGCCGCAGGCCGGGCTGCCGTTGATGGCGTTATAGGCGCACATCAGCGACGCAGCCTTGCCCTGGGTGATCGTGCGGCGGAACGCGGGCAGATAGGTTTCGGTGAGGTCCTGCGGCGCGACATCGACGTTGAAGCCGTGGCGCAGCGGCTCGGGACCGGAATGCACGGCGAGGTGCTTGGGCGTCGCGATCGCGAGGTAATACCGCGGATCGTCGCCCTGCATCCCCTCGACGAAGGCGGTGCCGAGCGTCCCGGTCAGATACGGGTCCTCGCCCAGCGTCTCCTGCCCCCGGCCCCAGCGCGGATCGCGGAAGATGTTGATATTGGGCGACCAGATCGTCAGCCCGAAATAGCGGTCGACATTGCCCTCGCGCTGCGCCTGGTTGTAGCGCGCGCGCGCCTCGGTGCCGATCACCCGCCCTTCCGCCTTGAGCAGGTCCTTGTCCCAGGTCGCGGCCATGCCGATCGCCTGCGGGAACACGGTTGCCTCGCCGGCGCGGGCGAGGCCGTGCAGCCCCTCGTTCCACCAGTCGTACGCCGGCAGGTCGAGCCGCGGGATCGCCGGTGCGGCATTCTGCATCTGCCGCGCCTTCTCGTCGAGCGTCATGCGCGCGACCAGATCCTCGGCGCGCTGCTCGACCGGCGCATCGGGGTTCTTGTAGACCTGCGCGGTGGCCGACAGCGGCGCCAGCAGGGCCGTGCCGAGCAACAGGGCGTGGCGCGCGCGCGGGAATTGGCCAATCGACGGCATGATCTGGTTTCCTTGTGGTTCGAACATAATCCGGGATGCTAGCGCCACGGTGACGCCGCGGGCACGAGAGCGGTCGAGAGATCCTGACTTGGGAGCGGTGCGGCCATCCGCGGCGCGAGCCGATCCGGCACCGCCATTCGCTTGGGCGCGCCCTCGGTCGCCTGCCGGTGGAGGATCACGATGTCGCGCCTGCGCCTCGGCTCAGCGCAGGCCTGATCGGTGAGCTGGACGTCGCAGCCGCACGCCGTCCGGCGCGCGTCATGCCGGACACGCCCGCGATCATCGAAGTCGAGCAGGCCGGCGCCTTCCCCACGCACGTGCGCATCCCCTCAGTTCCTCCCTGATCAGACAGCTGTCTCACCGCCTTGGTTACCGGTAACACGGCCGGTGTCGGGTGACAAGCGCGCTGCGTGATTCGGCACCTTGGCCATAAAGTTGACGGGACAATAGGTTATGCGCGATGTCCCCGCGATGACGGGCAATTCGCGACGACCAAAGAGCAGCAGCGCCCAACAGCGCGGGGCTGCGACGATCGCCGATGTCGCCGCCGCGGCCGGCGTGTCGAAGATGACGGTATCGCGCGTGCTCAGCGCGCCGTGGAGCGTCAAGGAGGAGACCCGCGAGCGCGTCACGCAGATCATCGCCGATCTCCATTACACCCCGAGCCGCGCCGCCCGGATGCTCTCCGGCGCCCGCCAGTTGCGGTTCGGGCTGGTCTACAATTTCCCCAGAAGCTCCTACATCGTCGACTTCCTGATGAGTGCGATCGACCAGGCGTCGGCGATGGATGTGCAGCTGATCGCGCGCGGATGCCTGCTCGACGACACCGACGCGGCGGTGTTCCAGACCCTGGTGTCGAGCGGCATCGATGCGATCATCCTGACGCCGCCGCTGTGCGATTCGCCGCGCCTGCTCGCCGCCGCGGCCGACCTCGACATCCCCGTGCTGCTGGTCTCGACCGACAGCAATGTGCCCGGCCTGTCGTCGATCTTCATCGACGAACATGCCGCGGCGCGCGAGATGACGGAGCATATGCTCGCGCTCGGCCACCGCCGCATCGGCTTCATCGCCGGCGAGCCGGCGCTGGCGGCGAGCCATGTCCGTCAGGCCGGTTTCTGCGCCGCGTTGCAGGCAGCGGGCCTGTCCGTCGACCCGGCGCTGATCGCGCAGGGGCATTTCACCTATCGCTCCGGCCTGCTCGCGGCGGAACGGCTGCTCGCACTGGATGCGCCGCCGACCGCGATCTTCGCGAGCAACGACGATATGGCGGCCGGCGCCGTCACCAGCGCGCATCGGATGGGCCTCGACGTCCCTTCCCAATTGACCGTCTGCGGCTTCGACGACAGCTGGATCGCGACGACCACCTACCCGGAGCTGACCACCATCCACCAGCCGATCGGGGCGATGGCGATCCGCGGCGTGCTGCTGCTCGCCGAGCTGGTCCAGCTCTATAACAACGGCAAACGCACGAGCCGGCAGGTCAAGATGGCGCACGCGCTGGTCGCACGGCAGTCGGACGCCGCGGCCGCATCGCCCGCCGCCGCCGCGGCGGACGGCGGCGGCTGACCCCCTCCCGCCGGCGGGAGGGGGCCGGCGTCACGCTCAACCCTCGCCGGCGAAGACCGACGGGCCGGGGCGCGGAACCTCAGTCGGCGACGTCATCCGCCCGGTATCGGGATCGTAGCGGAAGACCTCGTGGACATCGTCGGTATCGACCGTCAGCAATCCGGCGGCGATATCGTCGCGGACCGTGATCCGGCGCGGCGCATGTTCCGGACACGTCACGATCGCCCCCGAGGCGAAGCCGTCCGCCCCCGCCGGCCGGATCTGGCACAAAGGCCGGCCCGCCCAGCCGAGGTCGAGCCAACCTTCCGGCGTGATCCGATGCGTGTAGACGGGCGATCCGTCGACCCCGATCGTCGTGAACGCCTCCCCGCGCGCGAAGCGGCGAATGGGGGCGGCGATGCCCTTGATGCCGACGACATTGTGGGACAGCAGTCCGTCGCTGCCGATATAATAATGGCCGATCTGCGTGCCCGTATTGTCCGGCCAGCGCAGATGCATGTGCATATGCGGCGGCGAGTCGCGGTGATCGTGCGGCGCGTTGGTGTCGAACCCCATGATCTGGATGCGCCCGAGCCCGGCCCGCTCGACATGGTCGCCGAGGCCGAGTTCGCGCACCACCTCCCGCTGCGCGAATTCCAGCGTGTCGGCGGCGCGGCGGGCGATGACGGGAAACGGCCCGGTGGCGTAATCGCCCGCGCGGCGCGCGGGGTCGGCGTGTTCGAACCGCAGCACCATGCCCGGCTCGACGATATGGGTCGCCACCTCGGCCGCCGTGATCGCATCCGCGGGCAGCGGCGGCAGCGCGACGACGAGCCGGTCGCCGTCGCGCCGGAACGCTACGTCGTCGCTCTCCAGGATGACGCGCCGGATGCCCGCGACACCGCCGGTAAAGCCGAGTTCCAGCGACCGCATCCGCGGAACCTCGATCGCGATGACCGTCTCGCGCGCATTGTCGGCGTTCCAGTTGGCGTCGCTGACCAGCGTGCAGGCGGCGCAGGTCTTCGGGTCGAGGCGCAGCCCCGCCCCCGCGCCGCGTTTGACGAACTTGAGAACGACGCGGACCGTCGCGCGCGTGCCGTCGGCGGCCGCAAGCGGCGCGCCATCAAGCGGCGCGGCGGCGGCCGGGGCGATGGCGAACAGCATGATCGCCATCACCCCCCATGCAAAGCCCCTCACCAGCCCGGCTTCCACGACAGGCCGAGCCAGACCGTGCGGCCGACCGGGAAGAAGTAATTGACGTCCTCGCGCCGGCGGCCCTGGCGGACGACGAACGGCTCCTTGGTCAGGTTCTGCACCTGCCCGACGAGATCGAGCCCGTTGCGCACCGCGAACCGCGCCTGCACGTCGAACTGCTGGCGTGGCTCCTGATACAGGTCGCGCGTCGGCGTATCGCCATCGGCCGATTGCAGGGCGCGGCCGATGCGATTGTACGACGCGCGCAGCTCGACCGGCCCGGTGACGTAGAAGACGGTGAGGTTGGTGATATAGTCGGGCTGCTGGATCAATCCGCTGGTCCGCCGCGTCGCGGGCAGCCCCAGCTTGATCGCCGCGTTGCTCGCCGGCTGGCGATACGATCCGTCGAGCAGCGTGACGTTGGCGTTGAAGCCGAGGCCCGGCACCGTGGCGATCCGGTCGATGGTATAGCCGATCTCCAGCCCCTTCACCCGCGCCGACGCGGCGTTGCGCGGCGTGGTGACGAAGACATTCTGGTAGGTGACGCCCTGGAACAGCGTCGCCGGCCCCTGCTGGCTGCTGGTGAAGATTTCGTTGCGGATATCCTTGGTGAAGGCGGCGACCGAGATCATGCCCGCGCCGAGATACCATTCGTAGGACAGGTCGTAATTCCACGCCTCGCGCGGTTTCAGGTCGGGGTTGCCGGTGCTGATCGTCAGCGTGCCGTCGGTGCCGATGCCGAACGTGTTGCGAACGGCATATTGGCTGTAATCGGGCCGGCCGATCGTCTTCGACACGCCGGCGCGCAACCGCATGCCATCGCCGAGCTGATAGGTGGCGAGCGCGGAGGGCAGCCAATAGGCATAACCCGTCGCACGCCGCACCGCGCGATAGGCGGTCGCCGCGGCGCTGGTCGGCTGGTTGGTGTCGACGACGAGGCGCGTATCGTCGTAGCGCACCCCGGCCTGCACATCGAAGCGATCGGTCCGGAACAGCGCCTGCGCATAGGCCGCCTTGGTCGTCTCCAGATCGCGGAAATCGTCAGCGGCATTGTTGGCGACCTGGTTGGTCGCGACGAAGGCGCTGCGCGTCGCCGCGAACCGCTGCCACGCCGCCTGCCGGTCGATCAGCAGATAGGGCACGTCCGGCGTCATATAGGCGCCGGGGCGCTGGTCGTAGAGCAGGCCCCGCATCGTCCCGATCGTCTTCTGCCCGGCGGCATCGGCCGGGACATATTCGGCGTAGCGCTGATCGTAGGCAAGATCGGTGCGCGTCGCCGCGACGCCGATGTTGGCGCCGAAGCCGCGGTCGGCCGCCGCGGCGTTGATGCCGAGATTGACCTTGGCGAAATCCACGGTCGAGTCGAGATCGCGATCGATGCTGCGATAGTAGAGCGCGCGATAGCTGTCGGGGTTGTTGGCCGCGGCGGTATCGTTGAGCGTCAGCCGCGGCCGGCCGTCGACGATCCGATAGGCATAGCCGAACGCGGGCAGATTGCCGGCCGTCGCCTTGCCCGGCTGGGGGTTGATGTCATATTTGATCATCTCGCGCAGCTCGCGATATTCCGCCTTCGAGCGCGCGAGCGTCGCGTCGAGCACCACGCCACCGCCGAAATCGTGATGCCCCTTCACGTCGATCAGCCAGGTGTCGCGGGTGACCGGCTGATAGGTCAGCCCCTGTTGCAGGTCGCCGCGCGCGAAGCGGCCGCTGGTCGGCGTGACGTCGGTCGGCGCGCCGGTCGGGACGGTCAGCATCTCGTACCGGGTCTCGGTGTCGGTATCGTGATAATAGCCGCCGAACAGCGCGAGCGAGGTCGCATCGTCGGGCCGCCATTCCAGCTTCAGATTGCCGCTGAGCCGGGTGCGCAGGTTCTCGAAGAAATAATCCTGGTTGCGCACCGGCACGGCATAGCCGTTCGACTCGCTGGCGAACGGTGTGCTCTTGGCCGTGGCGGTGAAATAGGTCCAGCCCGCGCCGTTGCTGTCGCCCGGCAGCTCGGCGCGCGCGGTCGACGGCAGGCGCTGATATTCCGCCGAGGCGACGACGCCGAATTCCTGGTTGGCGCCGAAGCGCAGCGCCGCGGTGGCATCGGTCCGGATCGTCGCGCCGGCGCGGCGGACCAGCTTGCCGGCGGTGTCGTTGTCGCCGGCATAGGCGTTGATCACGAACGATCCCGCGTCGCGGCCGTCGAAGGCGCTCTTCGAGACGATGTTGATCTGGCCGCCGAGCGCGTGCGGGTCATATTGCGCGGTGACGCTCTTGATCGCCTCGATCCGCGAGACGAGCGACGCGGGCAGCATCTCCAGCCGCGCACCGCGATAGACCCAGTCGGGCGAGGCAAGCGGAACGCCATCGATGGTGACCAGATTGTAGCGCGGATCGAGCCCGCGGATCGTCGCGCGCTGGTAGATGTCGCGGTTCTTGGTCGCGTCCGCCCCGCCGACCACCGACACGCCGGTGATCCTGCGGCTCGCCTCGACGATGTTGAGGTCGGGCAGCCGGCCGACATCGTCCTGCGACACCGCGTCGAGGATCACCGCGGACTCGCGCTTCGCCTTGGTCGCCGACCGCTGCGAAGCGCGGAAGCCGGTGACGACGATATCGGGCTGGTCGCCCTCCGTCGCAGCGGCATCGGCCGCCGCAGCCGGCGCGCCTTCCTGCGTCTGCGCCTGAGTCTGTGCGGGTGCGGGCATCCCGGCCAGCATCGTGCCCGCTGCCAGCGCCAGCAGCGTCGATCGTCTCGTCAGATACGTCATAATCCCCCTCATTCATCGAATACATTTCACTCCGTACGATATATATTTGACAGTATGAAGACGTCGCGGCTAACCAGACGCGCCGCCAACCTTTGCGTGAAGTTAGTGCAGATGACCCACCCTCCCCTGACTCCACGTGCGCGCCGGGTGCTGACCCTGGTCAGGCGGCACGGCAGCCTCACGCGATCGGCGCTGATCCGCGACACCGGCCTGTCCGGCACCGCGGTCTTCCGCGCGACCGAGGAACTGGAGGCGGCAGGACTGGTCCGCGCCGGCGAGGCGATCGCGCAAGGCCGCGGCCAGCCCAGCGTGACGATCCACATCGTCCCCGATGCCGCCTTCAGCCTCGGCCTGTCGGTGATGACCGACCGCGCCGACGTGCTGCTGCTCGATCTGGCCGGCGCGGTGCGTGCCCGGCGGGAGATCAGCCTGCCCGGTATGCCGCGCGACGCGTTGCTCGATGCGGTGGCGCGCTTCCGCGACGAACAGCCGATGCGCGAGGCGATCGTCGGCATCGGCGTGGCGATCGCCGGCTTCTTCACCGCGCCGCGCACCGTCAATCCCTCGCCCGAACTCGACGACTGGGCGCTGGTCGACCTCGAGGCGATCGTCGGCCGCCGCCTCGGCCTGCCCGCGATGGTCGAGAATATCGCGGCCGCCACCGCGATCGGCGAGCGGCTGCTCGGCGTCGGTGCCGATCTGGCGAGCTTCTGCTACATCAACGTCGCCGCGGGCTTCCGCGCCGCGACCGTGATCGACGGCCAAGTGTTCCGCGGTCACAATGGCAATGCGGGCGAGATCGCCGGCCTGTTCCACTTCGCCGGGCGCACCACACCGAACCTGAACGACCTGCGGGCGACGCTCGCGCAGCACGGCACCGTGTGTGACAGCATCGGCGATCTCGTCGCGCGGTTCGATCCGCAATGGCCGGGGGTGGAGGAATGGCGCGCCGCCCGGCAGGAGTCCTTCGACTGGCTGTTCCAGACGCTACGCTATGCCTTCGACTGTCAGGCGATCGTGCTCGGTGGCCGACTGCCGCGCGATCTGGCGCGGCGGATCGTCGATGAGGCGGCATGGCCCGAACACACGCTGCCCGACCGGCGCGGCGTCCGGGCGCCGGCGGCAAGGCTGGCGGTGGCGCACCTCGACCCGGAGCTTGCCGCGCCGCTCGGCGCCGCCGCGCTGATCCTCCACCACCGCATGTTCGACTGACCGGCGCCGCGCGCTCCGGCTACAGCGCCACCCCGTACAGGAACACTCGCACCGCCTCATCAACGCGCCGGTCCAGCGCCTCGCCTTGCGGCGGCAGGGCGAGACCGAGCGCCGCCTCGCGGAGCGGATCGGCGATGATCATCGCCAGCAGCATCGTCGCAGCAAGCGTCGCGTCGCGGATCGCCAGCTGCCCCGCCGCCGCATAGCCGGTGAGCGCGTCGGCAAGCGGCTGCACCCCGAACTGCTTGACGGTGTCGATATAGATGCGCGCCACATCCGGAAACCGCGTCCCCTCGCGCATCATCAACCGATAGGAGGTGACGCCGTCGGGCGAGAAGGCGATCGCCGCGAACGCGCGCAGATAGGCGCCGAGCCGCAGCGACGGCGCCGCATCGGCCGGAATGACGTCGAAGACCATGCCTGGCCCGCTCACCACCGCGTGGACGACGCCGAGGAACAACGCCTCCTTCGACGGCACATATTTGTAGATCGTTTTCTTCGACATGCCGGCCGCGGTCGCGATCCGGCCGACGTTCGCCTCGGCGAAGCCGTGGGCGAGGAATTCATCACGTGCACTATCAAGGAGTTGCGCCGGTATTCGGGCGATCGGTGGAGGCGGCGTCGTCATGGATGGCGTCTAACGTAGTTCGCTTGTCGCGATAGACTGGAAACCAATGGGTTTCCAGGCGCGTTCTCCTATTTACACAATGCCGACTAGACGGTCCGACGGGCGACGGCGGCGACGGGTGTCGCGGCGGCAACCGGACGGACGTTGCGATGGCGGCACCCCGGCGACGGAGCATGACATCATGACCACGATCCCCCAACCCAAGGGCCTGCCGCTAATCGGCAATATCGCCGATATCGACCCGAACGCGCCGGTCCAGAGCCTGATGCGGCTGGCTGCGCTGCACGGTCCGCTGTTCCGCATGGAGGCGTTCGGCCGCAGCATGGTGATCGTCGGCGGCCAGGCTCTGGTCGAGGAACTCTGCGACGAGAGCCGCTTCGCCAAGGCCTTGCACCGGCCGTTGCAGGAGCTGCGCGCGATCGGCGGTGACGGCCTGTTCACCGCGTACAATGAGGAGCCGAATTGGGGCAAGGCGCACCGGCTGCTGATGCCCGCCTTCGGCCCGATCGGCCTGCGCGCGATGGTCCCGCAGATGCTCGACATCGCCGAACAGATGATGCTGCGCTGGGAACGGTTCGGCGAGGGCGCGACGATCGACGTCGCCGACAATATGACCCGGCTGACGCTCGACACGATCGCATTGTGCGCCTTCGGTTATCGGTTCAACAGCTTCTACCAGAACGAAATGCACCCGTTCGTCGCCGCCATGGTCGGCGCGCTCGACGAGGCGGGCCGGCGCGCGCGACGGCCCGGCGCGGCCAACCGGTTGATGCTCCTGCACAACCGGCGTTTCGCCGCCGATCTGGAGACGCTGCGCACCGTCGCCGACCGGCTGATCGACGAGCGGGCGCGCGACCCGCGGCTCGGCACGCGCGGCGACCTGCTCGACCGCATGCTGACCGCCGCCGACCCCGAAACCGGCGAGACGCTGAGTCGCGAGAACATCGGCTATCAGATGGTGACATTCCTGATCGCCGGCCATGAGACGACGAGCGGGTTGCTGAGCTTCGCGACGCTGCTGCTGCTCCGCCACCCCGAGGCACTGGCGCGCGCGCGCGCCGAGGTCGACACGGTGCTGGCCGGCGCGACGCCCGATGTCGACGACCTCGGGCGGCTCGGCTATCTCGAACAGGTTCTCGACGAGACGCTGCGGCTGTGGCCGACCGCGCCCGCCTTTGCCGTCCATCCCCTGGCACCGACGACGATCGGCGGCCGCTACCGGGTGACGCCCGAGGATATCCTGCTGGTCCTGACGCCAGTGCTGCATCGCGACCCCGCGGTATGGGATGAGCCCGAAGCCTTCCGTCCCGAGCGGTTCACCGCGGAGGCGCTCGCCGCGCTGCCGCCGCATGCGTGGAAGCCGTTCGGCAACGGCCAGCGCGCCTGTATCGGCCGCGGCTTCGCGATGCAGGAGGCGACGCTGGTGCTCGCGATGATGCTCCAGCGCTTCGACCTCAGCCTCGCCGACCCGGACTATACGCTGGCGATCAGCGAGACGCTGACGCTGAAGCCCGCCGGCCTGCACGTCCACGCGCGCCGCCGCGACCTGCCCGCCGGCACGCCGCGCAGCCGTGCGCCGAGCGCGCCGACCCGGCCGCTCGCCGCACCCGAGGCGAAGACCACCACGGCTCCATCCAGGCCGCTGCTGGTTCTCTACGGCAGCAACACCGGCACCTCGGAGGCCTTTGCGCAGCGGATCGGGGCGGAGGCACAGGCGCAGGGATATGCCGCGACGGTCGCGGCGATGGACGATTATGCCAGCGGCCTGCCCGGCGATACGCCGATGGCCGTCGTCACCGCGTCCTATGAAGGGCAGCCACCCGACAATGCCCGCCGCTTCCTCGCCGCAATCGAGGATCTGCCCGGCGATGCGCTGGCGGGACGGCGCTATGCGGTCTTCGGCTGCGGCAATTGGCAATGGGCGCGCACCTATCAGGCGATCCCCAAGCGGGTCGATGAGGCGCTGGCCGCCGCCGGTGCCGAGCCGCTGCTGCCGCGTGGCGAAGGCGATGCCAGCGGCGACCTGTTCGGCGCGTTCGACGGCTGGTTCGCCGACCTGTGGCCGGCGCTCGCCGCCAGCGAGGGTCGCGAGTCGCAGACCGCCACTGCGGCGACGGCGCTGACGGTCGAGGTGCTGCGCGGCGAGCGCGAACGCGCGCTCCAGCTCGATGAGCTGCGACGCGGCACCGTGATCGGCAATCGCGAACTGGTCGACGTATCGCAGCCGGGCGCGCGGTCGCGGCGGCATGTCACGATCCGCCTGCCGGAGGGCATGACCTATCGCACCGGCGACTATCTGTCGGTCCTGCCGAGCAACCCGCCCGAGGTGGTCGCGCGCGCGCTGCGCCGCTTTGCGCTGGCGACCGATACGCAGGTCGTGATCCATGCCGCACCCGGCACGCCGTCGTCCTTGCCGATCGACCTGCCGGTCGCGGCCGGAACGTTGCTCGCCGATTACGTCGAGCTGCAACAGCCCGTCACCCAGCGACAGGTCGCCGCGCTGGCCGAGACGATCGGCTGCCCGCCCGAACGCGCCGAGGCAGCGCGGCTGGCGACGGACGGTCCCTATGCCGAGGAGGTGCTGGCCAAGCGGGTCAGCCTGCTCGACCTGCTCGAACGCTTCGGGTCGGCGGACATGGCGCTCGGCGCCTTCCTTGCCGCACTGCCGCCGATGCGGCCGCGGCAATATTCGATCGCCTCCTCGCCGCTCGCCGACCCCGCCGTGGCGGCGCTTACCTTCACCGTGCTGGAGGCGCCGGCGCTGGCCGGGCATGGCTGCTATCGCGGCGTCGCCTCCACCTTCCTCGCCCGGCTGGAGATCGGCGATCAGGTCGCCGTGGCGGTGCGGCCGAGCCAGGCGGGCTTCCACCTGCCCGACGATCCCGCCGTGCCGATCATCATGATCTGCGCGGGGAGCGGGATCGCGCCATTCCGTGGCTTCATCCAGGAGCGCAGCCTCCGCAAGGCGGCGGGCGACGGGGTCGGCCCGGCGTTGCTGTTCTTCGGCATTCGCGATCCCGACGCCGACTTCCTCCATCGCGAGGAGCTGGAGCAATGGCAGGCCGAAGGCGTCGTCTCGCTCCGCATCGCGTCTTCGGCGCGGCCGGTGGACGGCGTCGCCTACGTCCAGGATGCGATGTGGCGCGACCGCTCGGAGATCGCGGCGCTCTTCCAGGCGGGCGGCCATATCTTCGTCTGCGGCGATGGCGAGCATATGGCGCCGGCAGTCCGCGACACGCTGATCCGCATCTACCAGGACAGCCGGCAGGTGACGCGCGAGGACGCGGAAGCCTGGGTCGAGACGATCGAGCGCGAGGCGGTGCGCTATGTCGCCGACGTCTTCGCCTGATCGGCGGCGGGGAGAGACAGGAACCGGTACGATGCCTTTCCCAATCGGTGCCTTCCCCAGTCGATCGCGATGCTGTTACGCTCCGCCACCATCACGGAGGTACGAGACATGAGGTTGATCATTGCCGCAGCGTTGATCGCGACCGCCCTGCCCGTCGCCGCGCACGCACAGGACGCTGCGCCCCCCAAGGAGCAGAAAGCCGCCGATCCCGCCAAGAAACTGTGCCGGGAACAGGCGGAAACCGGCAGCCGCTTCAAGACGCGCATCTGCCACACCGCGGCGGAATGGGCGCAGATCGACGCCGACAACGGCAATGCGGCGGGTGCGGCGCTGCGCGGGGGAGGCTCGGGCACGCGCTAACCGCTTCAGGCCTGATCGACATTCTAGCCTTGGAGAAAACGCCTCCCCAAAGACGTCTGTCGCATACGGAGGTCCGTTTGACTCCGCCGCCTTCCAATCCCACCCGTCACCCCGGACGTGTTCCGGGGTCCACCCTGCGGCGAGGAGAAAGGCTTGATTGGGCACCCTTCTCTTGTGGCCCGGTGGACCCCGGAACGGATCCGGGGTGACGGATAGAGGAGGACGCCGACTCGAACCTCATCACCGCAGCCACATGCGATAGCGCGCCGCCCTGAGCGGAGGAGGAATTGGGCTGAATATCGATCCGGCCTAGGCGCTGTCTGCATTCATAGGATTCCGTTTGAGTTGAAGATCTGATTCAAGGCTGGCCAAGGGAGCCAGGCTTTGAGCAGACGAACATTGACGGACGAGCAGTGGGAGCGGATCGAAGGGCATCTGCCCGGCCGGGTGGGGACGCCTGGGCG
>NZ_JACCBY010000001.1 GCF_013409985.1 Sphingomonas melonis | reverse complement strand
GGGAACGGCGGCGCTGGCCGCCTGCTGCTGCGCCGTTGCGGGCGACGCGCCCACCATCAGCGCGAGCGCTGCGCAAGCCGTACCGAACCTCAAAATCATCATCCTCTCCCTGGGAACCATCTACATCGTGGTAGCGCCACCAAGCCGTGCCACGAAGCCGCTGTCAACGATACACATTCCCTGTAGAGATCAGCATAGGGACACGGGGAAGCGACGCGTTCCGAACGGGTTGCGCCGTAGAACGACACATGTGGGAGAGGGTGGGTGCAGGCGGATCAGCGGATCAAGGTGGTGATCGTCGGCGGCGGCACCGCCGGCTGGATGACCGCGGCGGCGCTGGCGACGCTGGCACCCGGCGCCGCCGAGGTCGAACTGGTGGAATCGCAGGAGATCGGCATCGTCGGGGTCGGCGAAGCGACGCTGCCGCACCTGCGCGCGTTCGTCACCCGGCTGGGCATCGACGAGGCGGCGTTCATGGCCGCGACCCACGCGACCTTCAAGCTGGGCATCGAGTTCCGCGACTTCGGCGCGATCGGCGACCGCTACATCCATCCGTTCGGCGGCTATGGCCGGCCGCTATCGGGCGTCGGCTTCCATCATTACTGGCTGCGGCGCCACCAGGCCGGGGCGGCGGCACCGATCGGCGACTATTCGACCGCGGTTGTCGCCGCCGTCGCGCAGCGCTTCACCCGCCCCGGCAGCGACCCCCACGATCTCGCCAGCGCCTTCGGCTATGCCTATCAGTTCGATGCGACGCGCTTCGCCCCCTTCCTGCGCGCGCATGCCGAGGCGCGGGGCGCGGGGCGCACCGAGGGACTGGTGACGACGGTCGAGCGCGATCCCGAGCATGGCGACGTCACCGCGATCGTGCTCGCCGACGGGCGGCGGATCGCGGGCGACCTGTTCATCGACTGTTCGGGCTTTCGCGCGCTGCTGATCGGCGGCGCGATGGACGAGGCCTGGGAGGATTGGTCGCACTGGCTGCCCTGCGACCGCGCCGTCGCCGCACCCTGCGCCTCGCCCGACGGCGGCATCGAACCGTTCACCCGCGCCACCGCGATGGCGGCGGGATGGCGCTGGCGCATCCCCCTCACCCACCGCGTCGGCAACGGCTATGTCTATTCGAGCGCGCATCTGTCGGAAGGCGCCGCCACCGATGCGCTGGTCGCGGCGATGGAGAACCCGCCGCTCGCCGAGCCGCGCCACCTGCGCTTCCGCGCCGGGCGGCGACGACGCAGCTGGGCCGGCAACGTGCTGTCGATCGGCCTTGCCTCGGGCTTCCTCGAACCGCTGGAATCGACCAGCATCTACCTGGTGCAGATGGCGATCACGCAATTGGTCGAGCATTTCCCGGGCAAGCGCGTCACCGATGCCGACCGCGACGGGTTCAACGCGCTGGTCGATGCCGAATACGACCGGCTGCGCGACTTCCTGATCCTCCATTATCACGCGACGACGCGCGACGATTCGCCGTTCTGGGACCACGTCCGCACGATGGCGATCCCCGACAGCCTTGCCGAGAAGATGGCGCTATGGCGGCAGACCGCACAGGTATCGCGCTACAGCCACGGCCTGTTCCTCGAACCGAGCTGGGTGGCGGTGTATCTCGGTCAGAACGTGGTGCCCGACGGCTGGGACCCGCGCGCCGACCTGCCCGATGCCGCGGCGCTTGACCGTGCGCTCGCCGCGTTGCGCGGCGGGATCGCTGACGCGGTCGACGCGATGCCTGACCATGCCGCGTATCTGCAGGCGACGGCGTGAACCGGCGCGAGAGCCTGCAAAGCGTTGTCGTGGTCGGCGGCGGCCTCGTCGCGCTGAGCGCGGCGATCGGGTTCGCACGCGCCCTGCCGCGCGCCACGGTGACCTTCGTCGCCACCGCACCCGATCCGGCGGCGCTTGCCGACCGCCTGCCCGCGGTGACGCCGCAGGCGGCCGAGGCGTTCGAGGCGCTCGGGATCGACGAAGCGGCGCTGGTCGCGGCGGGCGCGGCGACGCACCGGATCGGCGAGCGTTTCACCTGGGGCGAGGCACCGTTCACGATCGGCGAGTCCGAAACCATGCCCACGATCGCCGGCGCGGCGCTGCATCAGCTGTGGCTGGCGCATGGCGACGGACCGTTCGACGCGCTGGTTCCTGCTGCCGCGCTGGCGACGGCGGAGCGGTTCGCGCCGCCGGTCGACGATCCCCGCTCGCTGCTGTCGCAGGTCACCTACACGCTGCGGCTCGATGCCGATGCGGCGACGCCCGCCTTCCTCGACGCGCTGCGTGCCGCGCGGGTGCGCGTCGTTGCACCGGAGAGCGTCCGCATCGATCGCGAAGGCGACCGGGTCACGGCGCTGACGACGAGCGACGGACTGTCGCTGACCGCCGACCTGTTCGTCGACGCGAGCGGCCCCGCCGCGCTGCTTGCCGCGCAGGACGCGGCATGGATCGACTGGAGCGCGACGCTGCCCGTCGACCGGCTGCTGCTCGGCGCCGCACCGCCGCGACCGTCGCCGCTCGACCGCTATGAGGCGACGACGAGCGGCTGGACGGCGCGCTGGCCGCTCGCGGGGCGTACGCTCGCCGCCGTGGCCTATGCCGCAGCGACGACCAGCGACGCGCGCGCCGCCAGGCAGATGACCAGCCCCGGCGAGCGGATCGCGATCCGGCCGCGGCGGCAGGTCATGCCCTTGACCGGCAACGTGCTGGCGCTCGGCGATGCCGCCGCGGCGCTGGGGCCGCTGGGCTGGCCGGGGTTCACCCTGGCGCTCGCCAACCTCGACCTCGCGCTGGCGCTGATGCCCGTCCGCACGCCCGAGCCGCTGCTGGTCGCGGAATACAACCGCCGCGCGACGCTGCGCGCCGACCGGCTCCACGCATATGCGGCGGCCTTCTATGGCGTCGGGCACCGGCGCGGCGACATCTGGCATGCGCAGCGCGCCCGGCAGCACCCCGCCGAACTGGCGACGGCGCTCGCGCAATTCGGCCAGCGCGGCACGCTGCCGCCGCTGGAGGAGGAGATGGTGCCGCAGGCGACGTGGCAGCAGGCGCTGATCGGACTCGGCGTGCGGCCGGTGCGGCGTGATCCGCTGGCGCTGTCGGCGCCACGCGCCGGTGCGGTCGCGGCGCTGGCCGGGTTGCGCCAGGCGGTCGCGGCGCTGCCCGCCGGCCTGCCCGCCTATCCCGAGTATCTGGCGGCAGCGCAGCGAGGCAGGCGATGAGCGGAACACCGATCGGCCGGGTGGTGATCGTCGGCGGGGGAACCGCCGGCTGGATGGCAGCGGCGGCCGCCTCGCGCTTCCTCAACGACGGGCAGCGGACGATCACCCTGATCGAATCCGACGCGATCGGCACCGTCGGCGTCGGAGAGGCGACGATCCCGCCGATCCGCAGCTTCAACGCACGGTTGGGGATCGACGAGGCGGACTTCCTGCGCGCGACCGGCGGCACGCCTAAGCTCGGCATCGAATTCGTCGACTGGGGTGCGGTAGGCGAACGCTACATGCACCCGTTCGGCACGCCGGGTCGCGATATCGAGGGGCTCAACTTCCACCAGCTCTGGCTCAAGCTGCGCGACCGGCCGGGGATCGGCGATTTCGAAGGCTATGCGATGGCGGCGGTCGCCGCGCGCGCCGGCCGCTTCGCGCCCCCCGCCCCCGACCCGCGTTCGCCGCTGTCCGGGGTCGACTACGCCTATCATTTCGACGCCGGCCTCTACGCCGCCTTCCTGCGCCGACGCGCCGAGGACCAGGGGACGGTGCGCGTCGAGGGGCGGATCATCGGCGTCGAGCAGGACGAGCGCGGCCATGTCGGCGCGGTGCGGCTGGAGGGCGACCGGCAAATCGCGGGCGACCTGTTCCTCGACTGCTCGGGCTTTCGCAGCCTGCTGCTCGGCGAGACGATGGGCGTCGGGTTCGAGGACTGGTCGCACTGGCTGCCCTGCGACCGCGCGATCGCGGTGCCGACCGAGCGGACGCAGCCGCTGCTTCCCTATACCCGCGCCACCGCGCATGCGGCGGGCTGGCAGTGGCGCATCCCGCTGCAACACCGCACCGGCAACGGCTACGTCTACGCCAGCGGCTTCACCGACGATGCCGAGGCCGAACGCGTGCTGATGGCCAACCTCGACGCCGTCCCGACCGCGGCGCCGCGCCGGCTGTCGTTCACCGCCGGGCGACGTCGGCAGAGCTGGGCGGGCAACGTCGTTGCGCTCGGCCTTGCCGGCGGCTTCCTCGAACCGCTCGAATCGACCAGCATCCATCTGATCCAGGAGGGGATATCGAAGCTGTTCGCGCTGTTCCCGGACAACCGGTTCAGCCCGATCGAGCGCGACGAATACAACCGGCTGATGGGCGATCATTATGCCGCGATTCGCGACTTCATCATCCTCCATTATGCCGCCACCCGCCGCGACGACACGCCGTTCTGGCGGCACGTGCGGACGATGGCGCTGCCCGACACGCTCGCGCACAAGATCGCGCTGTTCCGCGAGAAGGGCCGCATCTTCCGCTACGACGACGAGCTGTTCACCGTGCCGAGCTGGGTCGCGGTGCTGCTCGGCCAGGGGATCGTGCCGTCGGGCTACGACCCGGTGGTCGATGCGCTCGACGCCGACCGGGTCGCCGAGGCGCTGCGCCACATGCGTCGCCAGAATGCGGCGCTGGCGCAGCAATTGCCGCTCGCCGGCTGAGACCTACTCAAATCGGTTTTGTTACCCTTCGTTAAGCGCCGGCCACCCAAGCCGGACGGGCGATTGATCGCGCGAAGGAAGAACATTGGATCGTTGGGAGGATAGCGGCTTTGATCGCCATGACTTAGCCGATGCCGAATCGGCAGGCGGCGACACCGTGCCGGTCGCCGACACGGCCGCGATCCGCGCCGCGGTGGCCCGCGCCGTCGCCGGGCTGGACACCGGCCTGCCGCTTAACACCGTGCTGAGCCGCGCCGGGATCGGCCTGTTGCACCGCGACCGCCGCCGCCGCGTGCTGACCGTCAACGACCGGTTCTGCGCGCTCGTCGGCCGCGATCAGGCCGCGCTGTCCGGCCTGTCAATCGACGCCTTCCTGCACCCCGACGACCTGGCCGGCGTCGTCGCCGCGTACAATCGCCATCAGCCGCACTCGACCCCGTTCCAGGTCGAGGCGCGCTTCGTCCGCCCCGACGGCACGACCGTGTGGTGCGACGTCAACGTCTCCTTCGTCTGCGATGCCGCGGGGGTCGCACTCTCGACGATCACCATCGTGCAGGACATTTCCGCACGCCGCGCCGCCGAGGCGCGCCTGCGCGAGAGCGAGGAACATTACCGCCATACCGTCGAACTCAACCCGCAGATCACCTGGACGGCGGATGCCGACGGGCTGGTCCGGACGGTCAGCTCGCGCTGGGAGACGGTGACCGGCGGCACCCCCGGCGAGGCGATGGGAATGCGCTGGCTCAGCGCGCTCCACCCCGAGGATCGCGCACCGACCATGGCGGCATGGCGGACCGCGGTAGTGACCGGCCGGACCATCGATATCGAATACCGGCTGCGCTCGCCCGACGGCGACTATCGCTGGTTCCGCTCGCGCGCGACGGCGCGACGCGATGCCGCCGGCGCGACGATCTGCTGGTACGGCACGCTGGAGGACATCCACGACCGCAAGCTCGCCGAACATGCGCTGCGCGACAGCGAGAAGCGCTTCCGCCTCGCCGCGCATGCCGCAGGGCTCGGCATCTGGGATTACAGCGCGAGCACCGGCCAGCGCGAATGGTCGGACGAGCTGAAGGCGATGCTTGGCCTGCCGGCCGACACCCCCCCGACGGTGGCCACGGCGCTCGCCCTCGTGGTGCCGGAGGATCGCCACCGCCTGCAGGCGCTGATCGCCGCGGTCGATGCCGGCGACGGCAGCCATCGCTTCGACACGATCCTGCGCATCCACCGCGCCGACACCGGCGAGGAACGCTGGATCAAGACCGGCGGGTGGCGGATCGAGGCGCCGTCGGGCAAGCTCAGCCGCGTGCTCGTCACCACCCGCGACGTCACCGAGGAGCGCACCGCCGAGGATCGCATCCGCTTTGCCGCGCATCACGATGCGCTCACCGGCCTGCCCAATCGCGCCAGCTTCGGCGAGCGGCTGGAAGCGGCGATCGCTCAGGCACAGCAGGCGGACAGCAATCTGGCGCTGGTGCTGTTCGACGTCGACGATCTCAAGGAGACCAACGACACGATCGGCCATGACGCCGGCGACATCGTGCTGCGCACGCTCGGCACGCGCCTGCACCGCGCGCTCGGCACCGGCTGCACGCTGGCGCGGCTGGGCGGTGACGAGTTCGCCGCGCTGATCGAAAGTGCCGGTGACGCGCAGCAGGTGACCGAACGCGTCCGCGCCGCGCTCCATGCGGTGAGCGAGCCGTTGTCGCATGACGGACGCATCCTCGATTGCCAGGCGACCGCCGGCGGCTCGCTGTTCCCCACCCATGGCGCGACCGCGGCCGAGCTGCTCAAGGCCGCCGACATCGCACTGTACGCCGCCAAGGCGAACTACCGCGGCGGGCTGCTGATGTTCGAGCCGCCGATGCGCGCCGATCTGCAACGCCGCTCGTCGATGCTCAGCATCGCCCGCGACGTGATCCGCGACGACCGGATCATGCCCTTCTACCAGCCCAAGGTGGCGCTCGAATCCGGGCAGGTGTGCGGCTTCGAGGCGCTGCTGCGCTGGCAGCATCCGACCTTCGGGCCACAGGCGCCCGCGACGATCTGCGCCGCGTTCGAGGATTTCGAGCTGGCGCTGGGGCTGAGCGAGCGGATGCTCGGCGCCATCGTCGACGACATGCGGCGCTGGCTCGACGGGGGGCTCGACTTCGGCCGGATCGCGTTCAACCTGTCACCCGCGGAGTTCCGCCGCGATGATCTGACCGATCGCATCCTCGGCCGGCTCGGCCGTGCCGGCGTGCCGTTCGACCGGCTCGAGCTCGAGGTCACCGAAACGGTGTTCGTCGGGCGCGGCGCGGAATGCGTTGCATCGATGCTGGAGACGTTCAACCGCGCCGGCGTGCATATCGCGCTCGACGATTTCGGCACCGGCTACGCTTCGCTGACCCACCTAAAGGCGTTCCCGGTCCATACGATCAAGATTGACCGCAGCTTCATCAGCCATCTCGACTGCGATGCCGGCGATGCCGCGATCGTCGATGCGGTGGTGGCCCTCGGCCACCGGCTCGGCATGACCGTGGTCGCGGAAGGCGTCGAGACCGAGGAACAGGCGCGCTATCTGCTCGCCCAGGGCTGTGACGTCGGTCAGGGCTTCTGGTTTGGTCACAGCATGCCGCGCGAGGATGTGCCGGCGATGCTGCGCCGCCGCCACGCGATCACCCGGACGGCGCTCGGGTAGGAGCGACCCCTCCCCCAGCGGGAGAGGGGTCGCGCAGCGTCAGCCGCGCAGGCTGTCGGGGACGATGCCGCCGTTCTCGGCGAGCTTCGCCATCACCGCGCGGTGCAGCGCGATATTCTGTTCGGCGCTGCCGTCGTCGCCGGCATGCACGCCGAGTTCCTGCGCCAGCTCCTTGCGCGCCGCGAGGCTCGAATCGAGGTCGAGCAGCTTGAGCAGGTCGACGATCGACGACTGATAATTGCCGCCGCCGTTCTTCATCGTCGCCATCTCCGACAGGACGGCGCCGACATCGACCGGCTGCGCCGGGGCGGCCGGTGCGGCAGCGGCGGGCGCGGCGGCCGGAGCAGGCGTCGGGGTGGGAGCCGCCTGCGTCGTCTGCGGCGCGGCGGGGGCAGCGGGCGCGTCCTTCTTGTGGTGGAAGATCTTGCCCATGATGTTGCCGAAAATGCTCAACGCGTGTCTCCTGAGGATTGGGATCAGACGTGCAACGTCGGGCCGCCCGGATCGCTCCCATGCCAAACGGAACGCGTCGCGACGCCCGGACGTTCAGGGCGCGCAGCAAGGGAGATACAGATGCTCAAGAAATCCATGGTGATCCTGTCGGCATCGGCGCTGGCGCTGGCCGCCTGCGGTCAGAAGACCGAGACGACCGCGAACGACACCACGCTCGCCACCAACGACACCACGGCGTTCGACGCGAACACCGCCGGCACCGCGGATGCCAACGCGACTGCGCCGGCGACGGGCAGCCAGGCGTTCGTCAATTCGGCGGCGGCCAGCGATGCCTTCGAGATCGCCACGTCGAAGCTTGCGCTCGACAACAGCAGCTCGGCAGCAGTGAAGAAGTTCGCCAACCAGATGATCGCGGCGCACACCGCCTCGACCGACAAGCTGAAGGCGACGACCGCGGGCCTGACCCCGGCGCTGACCCCCGATCCCAAGCTGAACCCCGAGCAGCAGACGCTGGTCGACACGCTGAAGACCAAGAAGGGCGCGGACTTCGACGCCGCCTATATCGCGGCGCAGCAGTCCGGCCATCAGCAGACGCTCGACCTGCTCCGCGGCTATGCGGCGACCGGCGACGTGCCGGCGCTCAAGACCTTCGCATCGGGTCTCGTCCCGACCGTCGCCGCGCATCTCAACATGGCCAAGGGCCTCAAGTCCTGATCGAACGCGGACGTGGCCGGGTGATCCCGGCCACGCCAGTCGGACGGACATTAAAAGGGGGGCGCCGGCAGATCCTGCCGACGCCCCTTTTCGTACGCGCTTGCGCCGGCGCTTAGGCCGACGTCTTGCCGCGCAGCGTGTTCAGGATCGCCAGACCAACCACGCCGGCGAGCGCGGCGGCGGCGAACGGACGATCGCTGGCGAACTTGCGCGCCTTGTCGGCAAGCGGTGCGGCGTTCTTGGCGACGGTTTCCTTGGTGTCACCGAAGGTCTTCTGCACCTTGCCGCTGATCTGATCGACCACGCCGGCATTCTGCGTCTCGGTGTCGCCCGTCGCCTTTCCCAGGCCTTCCTTGAGCTTGCCGGTGAGATCGCCTGCGGTACCTTCGATCTGATCCTGGTTCATTACGGTCGCTCCTGTTCAATGATGACACCGACCAACGCGCAGCCCCCCCAGTGTTTCCGCTGCTGTTTCCGCACCTGCGAAATGATCGCCCGGCTAGCGGGGGTGACGGCGGGCGAGCGCGATCCCGGCAAGGTTCTTCGACCGGCCGACGTGGCGGACGTGGACGCGCGCGAAGGCAGCCGTCGCGGCGCGATAGGCGGCGAGATGCGGCTGCAAATGCGGACTGCGGCACTTCCAGCGGCCGAGCGCCTGTTCGACGATCGTCCGCGCATCGCCGATGAACACCGCATCCCGCGCCCCCGCCGCCGTCGCGATCTCGACCGCGTAGAGCAGCGCCAGCCATTCCGCGGTGCAATTGTCGCCGGGGCCAAGGTCGTCGCGAACGTAGGTGACGCCGCCGGTCACCACCGCGATCTCCATCCGCTCGGGGTCTGGCCGCGACCCTCCGTCGAAGTGCAGCGTCATGCGATCCATCGTCACCGTCTCGCCGCCCCGCGCCGCCAAGGCAAGCGTCAGGCCGCCGCCCGCGTGGCAGCGCGCAGCGCCGCCATGACCGCCGGCGCGACCTGATCCACCACCTGCCCGATCGCGCGGGCATTGGGGTGGATACGATCCGCCAGCGCCATCGCCGGGTGACCGAGCACACCGGCGGGAAAGAAGGCGCAGGTCGCCGCGCCATGCTGCCGCGCCACCGCGGCATGGATGCCGGCATAGCCGCGAATATGGTCGGCGAAGATCGCCGGCGGCTCGATCGTGGTCAGCAGCACCGGGATCGCGCAACGGCCGAACTCGGTCAGCATCGCATCGAGGTTGGCGCGCATCCGTTCCGGCGCGATGCCGCGCAGCACGTCATTGGCGCCGATCTGCACCACGGCGAGGTCCGGCCGGCGCGACAGGCCGGCGAGCGTCCGTGGCAGCCGCAGCAGCGCGTCCTGCGTCGTATCGCCCGATCTGCCCGCCGCGATCACCGCGGTGCCGGGCCGGTCGCGGCGCAGCGCCTGTTCCAGCCGGGCGGGAAAGGCGTCGGCGGCGGCAAGGCCGTAACCGGCGATCAGACTGTCGCCATAGGCCAGCAGCAGGGGATCGGCGTGAACCGGCGAATACGTCATGGAATCTCCGTTGGGGGGTGAGACGGCATGTAGGGTGGCCGGACGATCTTTCCACTGCGAGCCAACGGCTTGCGACGCATGGCCGGCTGGTGCGTTGGTCCGGGATGCGTGACGCCGCCCCTCCGATGACGCCCGATGGCCGCTATATCGTGGTGCGCGGACGGCTGTGGCGTCGCGCCAATCCCGCCCTCGGCGAGGATCGCCGCGCGGCGTTGGTCCACGAACTGATGCAGGCGCGCCGCGACGTCGGCACCGCCTTGCGTGGCAGGGACGCCGCCGCCGAACGCGATGCCCGCGCGCGTGTCGACGCCGCCAAACAGGCGCTCGGCGAGCGCGGCCCGGTCTGGTGGGACGATGGGGCACCCGACCTCAACCGGCACATGGCGGCGAACACGCCCTATGCTGACTGGTTCGAGACGCTGGCATGAGCGAACCGCGCGCCACGCGGCCGTGGCTGCCCAAGCGCGTGCTGGTCACCCGCTCGGCGCTCGCCTGGGAGCATGGCCGCGCGATCGCCGCGCGCGCCGAGGCGCGCGGCATTCCGGTCGAGCGGCTCGCCTCCGACCGGCTGGCGCTCGGCCTGCCCGACGATCCCGCCGCCGCCTATGCAGCCGCGAAGAAGACGCTGGCGGTGGTCGTCGCGCCGCCGGGCAAGCTGCGGCTGCAACCGATCGCGCCTTCGGCCGACTGGCGCGTCGACCTTGCCGAGGGCTGCCCGGCGCATTGCAGCTATTGCTATCTGGCGGGCTCGCTCAAGGGGCCGCCGATCACCCGCGCCTATGCCAATTTGCCGGCGATCGTCGCAGCGCTGCCGCACTATCTCGGCGAAGGCACCGTGACCTCGCGCTCGGCGGCGCGCGCGGACGAGGGCACGACCTATGAGGCGAGCTGCTACACCGATCCGCTCGGGCTCGAACATCTCACCGGCTCGCTGTCGGCGCTGATCGCGGCATTCGGCCAATGGCAGGCGCCGGTGCAGCTGCGCTTCACCACCAAGTTCGACTCGGTCGAGCCGTTGCTCGCCCTCGACCATCAGGGCCGCACTCGGATGCGCGCATCGATCAACCCGGCGCGCTTCGCCCGCTTCGAGGGTGGGACGAGTCCGGTCGCCGCGCGGCTGGCGGCGCTCGCGCGGATGGGCCGCGCCGGCTATCCCATCGGCCTGACGATCGCGCCGATCATCGCCGCCGAGGGCTGGGAACAGGCCTATGGCGAGTTGCTCGCGCAGGCCGGGGCGGCGCTTGCCGACGTGACGACGGACTGCACGATCGAGCTGATCACACACCGCTACACGCCGGGGTCGAAGGCGGTGCTCGACAGCTGGTATCCCGCATCGAAGCTCGACATGGGCGCCGAGAACCGGACGCAGAAGCGGACCAAGTTCGGGTCGCTCAAATACGTCTACGATGCCGAGACGATGGGCGGGCTGAAGCGGTTCTTCCAGGCGGAGGTGGCAAGGCACCTGCCGCACGCGCGGATCCTCTACTGGACCTAAAGCCACTTCATCCCCCGCCAAGGGGAGGAGCTTTCCCCTGAAGTCCGAATGCCGACCCGCACCAAATCCTCCCCCGCCAGGGTGGGGAACCGTCCGGCGCAAGCCGGATGGTGGAGGGGGGAGGACACAGGCCACCTGACAAGGCGCGTCCGCCCTGTCCTCCCCCTCCGTCATGCCTTCGGCATGCCACCTCCCCCTGGCAGGGGAGGAGCTTTCCCTAAAGTCCGAATGCCGATGCGCACCAAATCCTCCCCCGCAAGGGGGAGGGGGACCGTCCGGCGCAAGCCGGATGGTGGAGGGGGAGGACACGAGCCGCCCGACAAGGCGCGTCCGCCCTGTCCTCCCCCTCCATCATGCCTTCGGCATGCCACCTCCCCCTTGCAGGGAGGAGTTTTCCCTAACGTCCGAATGCCGACCCGCACCAAATCCTCCCCGGCCAGGGGGAGGGGGACCGTCCGGCGCAAGCCGGATGGTGGAGGGGGAGGACACGGGCCACCCGACGAGGCGCGTCCGCCCTGCCCCCGTCACGCCCCTCTCGCGGGGCAGGAATTGTCGGTCATACCTCCCGCAGTGCCCGCGCCGGCCGCACGCTCAGGATCGGCCACGCCCCCGCCAACCCGATGCCCAGCGTCACGCCCAGCCCGGCGAGCAGCGTTACCGCCACCACCAGCGGATCGGGCGCCCAGGCGAAGTCGAACATCCGCACCACGACATACCACGCGCCACCCAGCCCGAGCGCCAGCGCCACCAGCGTCACCACCGCGCCGAGCAGCAGATATTCGAGCGCCTGCGCCGCCAGCAACTGCACGCGCGTCGCTCCGAGCGTGCGCAGGATGACCGCGTCATAGGTGCGCGCCTCGCGCGCGGCGGCGATCGCGCCGATCAGCACCGCGATGCCCGCCGCGACCGCCACCCCCGCCGCCGCGGCGATCGCCGCCGCGACCTGCCCGACGAGATCACGCACCTGCGCCAACACGCCGCGCACCTCGATCACCGACACCGACGGAAAGGGGGCGAGCAGCGCCCGCGTCACCCGCCCCTCGCTGCCCCGCGGCAGGTCGATCGTCGCGGCGAGATTGTGCGGCGCGTCCGCCAGCGTGTCGGGCGAGAAGACCAGCACGAAGTTGAAGCCGAGCGTATCCCACTGGATCGTCCGCAGCGAGGCGACGCGGGCGGTGCGTTCGACACCGAGCAGGCTGACGGTCAGCGGATCGCCGATCCGCAGGTCGAGCACCTTGGCCAGCCGCTCGTCGACCGAGACCAGCGGCGGCCCGGCATAGTCCTTCGGCCACCAACGGCCGGCGGCAAGCCTGCTGCCCTCGGGCACGGTCGCGGCATAGGTCAGCCCGCGCTCGCCGCGCAGCGCCCAGGCGCCCTCGGGCAGCGTCTTGAGATCGGCGACGCGCACGTCGCGATAGCCGGTGATCGTCCCGCGCAGGATCGGCACCGTCTTGATCACCGCGCCCGGCACTGCCGCCGTGACAATGCGCCGGAACTCGGCCTCGCGCGGCCGCGGCACGTCGAGCGCGAACAGCGCCGGCGCGCGGGCGGGCACGGTGGTGGCGATATTGGCATCGATGCTGGTGCGGATCGCGGCGAGCAGCACGAACAATGTGAGGCCGAGCCCCAGCGCCACCACCAGCGCCTCGGTCCGAGCGCCCGGCCGGTGCAGCGCGGCGATGGCGAGCCGCAGCAGCGGCCGGCGCGACCGCGGCAGCCGCCCCGCGGCGGCGCGCACTAGCCGCCCGAGCCCGGCGAGCAGCAGCAGCGCTCCCGCCACCGCCGCCAGGAAGGTCGCGGCCATCGCCGGCTGCGCCGAGGTGGCGATCGCCAGTGCCACCGCCGCACTGCCCGCGAGGAGCGCCACGCCGCGCCCGCGCCACGACGCGGCGCGCATCGGAGCCAATGCCCCGCGCAGCAGCCCCGCCGCCGGCGTCGCCCCCGCCGCCGCGAGCGGCGGCGCGGCAAAGGCGATCGCGATCAGCAGCCCGTAGGCCGCCGCCCGCAGCAGCGGCCAGGGCTCCAGCGTGAGGTCCGGCACCACCGGCAGCGCACCGGCGAGCGCCTTGCCGAGCAGCGGCACCGCGGCGATGCCAATCGCCAGCCCGCCGGCGATCCCGGCAAGCGCCGCCGCGCCGATCTCGATCGCATAGATGCGTGCGACGTCGCCGGTGGTGGCGCCGAGCACCTTGAGCGTTGCGATTCCACCGCGCCGGCTGGCGAGGAACGAGGCCACGCCGTTGCCGACGCCGATCCCTGCGATCGCCAGCGCGGCAAGCCCGACCAGCGTCAGGAACTCGCCCATCCGGTCGACGAAGCGTGACGCCCCCGGCGAGGCGCGCTCGCGCGTCTTGCTCTCCCAGCCCGCGGTGGGAAAGCGCGCCTCATAGGCCTTGGCGACGCGCGCCGGATCGCTGCCGGACGGCAGGCGCAGGCGATAGCGCGTCTCGTACAGGCTGCCCGGCTGCACCAACTGCGTCGCCGGCAGGCTCGCCAGCGCGACGATCGCCACCGGGCCGAGCGTGAAGCCCTCGCCGAGCCGATCGGGCTCGTCGGCGATGATCCCGCCGACGGTCAGGCGCGCCGCCCCGATCATGACGCGGCCGCCGGGCGTCAGCCGCAGCCGCTCGGCGAGCGCCGGCGCGATCCATGCCTGCCCCGGCGGCGGCGCGCCGACCCGGCGCCCGCCGGCCAGCGTCACCCGGCCGTAGAGCGGATAAGCGGTATCGACGGCCTTCAGCTGGATTGGCGCCGCATTGCCGCCCGCCACCGCATTGGCCTGCATCCGCACGGTCTCGGACACTGCACCCACGCGCGCCATCGCCGCGCCCTCGGCATCGCTCGCCGACCGCTGCGACACCGCCAGTTCGACGTCGCCGCCGAGGATCACCGCCCCCCGCGCCGCCAATTCGCGCCCCACCGCGTCGGCGAGCCCACCGATGGCCGCAAGCGCCGCGACGCCGAGCAGCAGGCAGACGACGAGCAGCCGCAGGCCGCGGAAGCGCCAGTCGAGCTCGCGCCGCGCCAGCCGCCACGACAGCGCCCAGCCGCTCACACGATTCGCCCGTCGGCGAGCGTCACCACCCGGTCGCAGCGTTCGGCGAGGCGGCGGTCGTGCGTGATCACCACCAGCGTCGCGCCAATCGCCGCCCGCCGCGCGAACAGCAGGTCCATGATCGCGCTGCCGGTCGCGGTGTCGAGATTGCCGGTCGGCTCGTCGGCGAACACGAGCGGCGGCCGCGGCCCGAGCGCGCGGGCGATCGCGACGCGCTGCTGCTCGCCGCCCGACAGCTGGGCGGGATAGTGATCGAGCCGGTGGTCGAGGCCGACCGCCGCCAGTTCCGCCTCCGCCCGCGCCCAAGCATCCGCCGCCCCGGCCAGCTCCATTGGCACCGCGACATTCTCACGCGCGGTCATCGTCGGCAGCAGGTGGAAGGCCTGCAGCACGATGCCGATCCGCCCGCGCCGCGCCTTCGCCAGCGCATCCTCGTCGAGGCGGCCGAAATCGAGTCCATCCACCGTCACCCGTCCGCCGCTCGCCCGCTCCAGCCCGGCAAGCACCGCCATCAGCGACGATTTGCCGGACCCCGACGTGCCGAGCAGCGCGACGCTCTCGCCGGCGGCGACGGACAGGTCGATGCCGCGCAGGATCGCGGTTTCGCCGAGCGTCAGCGTGACATCGCGCGCATCGATCACCATAGCGGGTTCGGTCATATCGGGAGGACAAGGCCTTGAAGGGGCTGATGATACGCTATGCGGCAGCGGCCGCGCTCGGCCAAGCCCTGATGCTGGCGGGCTGTGACCGCCCGGCCCCGCCTCCGGCGCCCGCGCCGACACCCACCGCCGCGGTCGGCGCCAGCGCGGCGCCCCGACCCGCCGGCCCCGAACGGCTGGTGCTGGCGTTCGGCGACAGCCTGTACGCCGGCTATGGCCTCGACCGCGGCCAGAGCCTGCCCGATGCGGTGCAGGCCCGGCTGCGGCGGAGCGGGATCAACGCGACGATCGTCAACGCCGGCGTCTCGGGCGACACCAGCGCGGCGGGACGGCAGCGGCTCGGCTTCGTGCTGGACAATCTGCCGCGCAAGCCGGACCTCGTGCTGCTCGGCCTCGGCGGCAACGACGTGCTGCGCCAGCTTCCGCCCGCCGAGACGCGGGCCAACATGACGGCGATGCTCGACGTGCTGCACCGCCGCGGCGTGCCCGTGGTGCTGACCGGGATGAAGGCGCCGCCCAATCTCGGCAGCGAATATGTCGCCGCCTTCGACCGCATCTGGCCCGATCTGGCGAAACGCGATCAGGCCGGCCTCTACCCCTTCGTGCTCGACGGGGTGATCGGCGATCCCAAGCTGATGCAGGCCGATCGCGTCCATCCCAATGCCGCCGGCGTCGCGCGCATCGCCGACCGGCTGACGCCGCTGGTCGCCGCCAACCTCAAACCCGGCGGCTGACGGAACGCACGCGGCGCTGCCGCGCTATAGACGCAACTGCCCGAAAGGACCCGACATGGCCGACAGCCGCACCGCTACCTTGTACCGTATGGTCCTGCCCGACCACATCTGCCCGTTCGGCGTCCGCGCCAAGCAGATCCTGCAATCCGAAGGCTTCGAGGTCGACGACCAGATCCTGCGGTCGCGCGATGAGGTCGACGCGTTCAAGGCCGAGCATGACGTCGCCACCACGCCGCTGGTGTTCATCGACGGCGAACGCATCGGCGGCAGCGACGACCTCGAACGCTATCTCGCGCAGGTCGACTGACGCCGGATCAGACGGCCCGCCACCCCGGATTAAGCCGGATCGACATTCAGCCCAACTCCTTCCCCTCTAGGGGGAAGGACTATCGCCTATGGCTCCGGTGATGAGGTTCGTGTCAACGTCCTCCTTGTATCCGTCACCCCGGACCACGTCCGGGGTGACGGGGTGGGATTGGGGGGCGGCGGACTCAAGCGAACGTCCACACGATAGCCTTGCCCTCCCGGGGCCGGCGCTATCTCCAAAGCTTGAATGTCGAGCCGGTCTATATCCCGGGTAAGCGGGCCGCGGCGCGGCCTTGAACGCGCTATCCACAGCTTTCGCACCGACACCGAAGGAACGTCGCAGCCGACCGGCCGTTCGGAACGACCCTCTTCCGAAAGGCAACATAGGTCTATGCCGGCCACCGCCAGCTCTGCCGCCGACGCTCCCCTGCTGGCACCCGATACCTCCGGCCCCGACCCGCTCGGCATTGCCGAGACCGCCGCCGCGCTGGCCGAACGGCTCGGCGAGGGCGACCTGCTCTATGCCGTCGCCGACGAACCTCGCGCGATCGCACTGAGCCATGCGCTCGCGCTCGCCGTCCCCGATGCCGAGGTGCTGTTCTGCCCCGGCAGCGACGCGCTGCCCGGTGATGCCGCCCCCGCCTCGCCCGGCAATGTCGGCCAGCGCGTTTCGGCGCTGCGCCGCATCCGCCTGCTGCTCGACAGCGGCGAGCGGCCGCGCATCGCCTGCATCACCACCGGCGAGGCGCTCGGCCGCGCCTATCCCGCCCCCGACTCCTTCGCCGCCGCGCCGCCGCGCGTCGACGACGGCGCCCCGATCGATCTCGAGGCGCTGTTCGCCAGCCTGACCGAGATCGGCTACACCCCCGACGAACGCGTCGACGAGCCCGGTGAGGTCGCCTTGCGCGGCCAGGTGCTCGATGTCTTCCCCGCCGACGCCAGCCTGCCGCTGCGTGTCGAGGTGGTCGACGGCCACGTCGCCGGCCTGCGCTGTTTCGACCCGGGCGACCAGCGCACCACCGGCGCGATCGCGGCGCGCGAACTCGGCCGCGTCGCCGAACCGCCGCTCGCCGACGCCGGTGTGCCGCTCGCCGCCCATCTGCCGGACGCGCGGATCGGCATCGAACCCGCCGCCGACGCGCGCCGCGCCCGCTTCCTCGCGCTCGCCGCCGATGCCGCCCGGCGCCGGCCGAAACGGGCGATCAGCGACACGCTGAGCGATGCGCGCTGGCGCAAGGCGCTCGCCGATCGCGCCCTGCCGCCGCTGGAGCGCGCCGGCGACCCGCCACCCCGCTTCGTCGAGCACAAGGCGCCGATGCGCGCCTTCGCCAAGGCAGCACGCGCGGCGATCGACGCCGGCGACCGGCTCGCGATCCTGGGCGGGACGCGTGACCTGCGCTTCCTGCAACGCCGTATCGCCAAGACGCTCAAGCTGCCGGTCGCAGAGGCCTCCTCATGGCAGGCGATCCGCAGCGCCGCGCCGGGCAGCGTTCACGCGCTGCCCCTTGCCGCCGACCGCGGCTTTCGTCGCGACGGCGTGCTCGCCATCGCCGCCGCCGACCTGCTCGGCAGCCGCGCCGAGCGCGACGGCCCGACCACCCCGGTCGCCGACACCGGCCTGTTCGATTATGGCGAGATCCGCATCGGCGACGTCGTCGTGCACGAGGATCACGGCCTCGCCGTCGTCACCGGCCTGCAATCCCTGCCCGACGAGGCGGGCGACGCCATCGCGCTGACCTATGCCGACGCCGGCGTCCGGCTCGTCCCCGTCACCGAGGCCGATCGCATCTGGCGCTACGGCGCGGATGCCGAGGCGGTGACGCTCGACAAGCTCGACGGCGCGAGCTGGCAGAAGCGGCGCGGCGCGATCGATGCCGCGATCGCCGAAAGCGCCCGCGGCCTGACCGAACTCGCCGCCGAACGCGGCCAGCGCGCCGCGCCCAAGCTCGTCCCCGATATCGCCGCCTACGAGCGGTTCGCCGCCGGCTTCGCCTTTACCGAGACTCCCGATCAGGCGCGCGCCATCGCCGCGGTGCGCGACGATCTCGCCTCGGGCAGGCCGATGGACCGGCTGGTGATCGGCGATGTCGGCTACGGCAAGACCGAGGTCGCGCTGCGCGCCGCGGCGATCGCCGCGCTTGCCGGCCATCAGGTCGCGATCGCGGCGCCGACCACGGTGCTCGCCCGCCAGCATCTCGAAAGCTTCGCGGCGCGGTTCGAGGGGACCGACATCGTCGTCGCCGGCCTGTCGCGCCTCACCTCCGCCGCCGACCGCAAGCGGATCAAGGCCGGGCTCGCCGACGGATCGGTGCATGTCGTCGTCGGCACCGGCGCGGTCGCCGCCAAGGGCATCGCCTATCAGGATCTCGCGCTGGTCATCATCGACGAGGAGCAACGGTTCGGCGCCGCCGACAAGACGCGGCTGCGCGAGCTCGGCGCCGGCCATGTGCTGACGCTCAGCGCGACGCCGATCCCGCGCACCTTGCAGACCGCGCTGATCGGGCTCCAGCAGCTTTCGGTCATCGCCACGCCGCCGGCGCGGCGCCAGCCGATCCGCACCGTCGTCGGCGCCTTCGACGCCACCGTCGTGCGCACCGCGCTGCTGCGCGAGCGCACCCGCGGCGGCCAGAGCTTCGTTGTCGTGCCGCGCATCGAGGACATGGCGCCGCTCGCCGAGAAGCTCGCCAAGTCGGTGCCCGAGCTGGAGATCGTCCAGGCGCACGGCAAAATGCCCGCCGCCGAGATCGACGAGGCGATGGTGCGCTTCGCCGGCGGTGACGGCGACGTGCTGCTCGCCACCAACATCATCGAGGCCGGGCTCGACGTGCCGCGCGCCAATACGATGGTGATCTGGCGCGCCGACCGCTTCGGCCTGTCGCAGCTGCACCAGCTGCGCGGGCGGGTCGGCCGCGGCATCCGGCGCGGCCAGGTGCTGCTGCTCACCGATCCCGAGGCGACGATCGCGCCGCGCACGCTCAAGCGGCTGAAGACGCTGGAGGCGTTCGACCGGCTCGGTGCCGGCTTCGCGATCAGCGCGCGCGACCTCGACATGCGCGGCGCCGGCGACCTGCTCGGCGAGACGCAGGCGGGCCATATGAAGCTCATCGGCATCGACCTCTACCAGCATCTGCTCGAAAGCGCGCTGCGCACCGCGCGCGGCGAGACGGTCGAGCGCTGGAGCCCCGAACTGCATCTCGGCCTCGACGGGCACCTGCCCGACAGCTGGATGCCCGAGGAGGAGCTGCGCGTCACCACCTACGCGCGGCTCGCGCGGATCGAGGATGCCGACGGGCTCGACGCCCTGACCGACGAGCTGGAGGACCGGTTCGGCGACCTGCCCGACGCTGCGCGGCTGCTGCTCGCCGTCGCGCGCATCCGCGTCGCGGCGCGCGCGGCGGACATCGCGCGGATCGACGCCGGCCCGGGCGCGATCGCGCTGACCCCGCGCAAGCCGGTGACGCCGCCGGAGGGCTTTACGGAGAAGAACGGCCGCCTGATCCTCGCCGAACGGATCGAGGACCCGCAGGCACGGCTGGAACGGCTCGAGACAGTGCTCGACGAATGGTGACGCTTAGCCCTCCTCCGCCGCAAGGCAGGGCTATCGCATAGGACCGTCTGTTTGAGCCGGTCGCCCGCCAACGCCACCCCGTCACCCCGGACTCGTTCCGGGGTCCACTCCGCGGCGAGGAGAAGGGCTTGATGCGACACCATTCTCTTGCGGCTGGGTGGACCCCGGAACAAGTCCGGGGTGACGGCTATGATCAGGAAACCGATCGAACCTCGCCCCCGGCCATGGGCAATCGCCCTGTGTCGGGAGGCAGGTGTTGCCCCCGCACGCCCGCCGCGCCTAACTCCACCCCGATGCCCCTCCCCCGCTCCTTCTTCGATCGCGACGTGGCGACCGTCGCCCGCGACCTCATCGGCGCGGCGCTGCTGATCGACGGCGTCGGCGGCACGATCGTCGAGACCGAGGCCTATGATGCCGACGACCCCGCCTCGCACAGCGCGCGCGGGCCGACACCGCGCAACGCGGCGATGTTCGGCCCCGCCGGCCACGCCTATGTCTATCGCAGCTACGGCATCCACTGGTGCCTCAACCTCGTCTGCCGTCCCGGCAGCGCGGTGCTGATCCGCGCGATCGAGCCAACCGACGGCGTCGCGACGATGGTCGCGCGGCGCGGCCTCGCCGATCCGCGCCTGCTGTGCGCCGGACCGGGCCGGCTGTGCCAGGCGCTCGGCGTCGACAAGGCGCTCGACGGCGTACCGCTCGACCGGCCGCCCTTCACGCTCGCCGCCGCCGCTGCCGCGCTGCCGACCCATGCCGGCGCGCGGATCGGCATCACCCGTGCGGTCGAGACGCCGTGGCGCTTCTGCGCGATCGGCTCGCGCTTCCTCAGCAAGCCCGCACGCTGATCCCAAGCTTCGGCACCGCCCGCCAGATGTTGGCGTTCCACGCAGGATCAAACGGCCGAAATCCGCCCTCTTCCCTCGTAGGCAGTGTTTGGCATGCATAATGCACTACCACAGATGCAGCCGCATCGGGCTGTGTCCTTGGGAGGAACATCATGCTCATCACCACCATCGCCGCCGCGCTCCTGTCCGTCACCGCCGCCTCCGCCGCGGCGCCCGCCCCGTCGGCCACCCCCACCGCCCCGGCTGCCCCGGCTGCCGCCACCGCAGGCGCGACGTACAATCCGCGCGTCTGCCTGGTCGATCAGGTCACCGGCTCGCACATCCCGCGGCGCGAGTGCAAGTCGCTCAGCCAGTGGCGTGCCGAGGGCCTCGACCCGCTCGCCAAGCGCTGATCCGAACAGGCGCGCCGGCCCCACCGCCGGCGCGCCGCCCGCGTTTTAGCGGGGGAGCTTCCATGCCGCACCTGCGTTTGGCGGAGCGACGATCATCATGGGGGTTCCTAAGACGTGCATTCCTTGCCCGACCGGCTCGAGCCGGGCTCGCCGTATCCGCTGGGTGCGACCTTTGACGGTCTCGGCGTCAATTTCGCGGTCTTCAGCGCCAATGCCGACCGTATCGAGCTCTGCGTCTTCGATTCTGCCGGCAAGCGCGAGTTGCAGCGGATCACGCTGCCCGAATGTACCGACGAGGTGTTCCACGGCTATCTGCCCGATGCCGCGCCCGGCCTGATCTACGGCTATCGCGCGCACGGCCGCTACGAGCCGGAGAACGGCCACCGCTTCAATCCCAACAAATTGCTGCTCGATCCCTATGCGCGGCGGCTGCACGGCCAGATCAAATGGACCGACGCGCTGCACGGCTACAAGGTCGGCCACGCGCGCGAGGACCTGAGCTTCGACAAGCGCGACAGCGCGCCGGCGATGCCCAAGGCGGTGGTGGTTGACGACCATTGGGACTGGTCGCGCGACACCAAGCCCAACACGCCCTGGTCCGAAACCGTGATCTACGAGGCGCACGTCAAGGGACTGACCAAGCTGATGGAGCTAGTGCCGCCACGCGAACGCGGCAGCTATGCCGCGCTCGGGCACCCGGCGGTGATCGCGCATCTCAAGCGGATCGGCGTCACCGCGCTCGAACTGCTGCCGATCCACAGCTTCACGCAGGACCGATTCCTGCAGGAAAAGGGCCTCAGGAACTATTGGGGCTATAACACGCTCGGCTTCTTCGCGCCCGAACAGGCCTATATGTCGACCGACAGCCAGGACGAGCTGCGCCGCGCCGTCCACCGCCTGCACAAGGCGGGGATCGAGGTGATCCTCGACGTCGTCTACAACCACACCTGTGAGGGTTCGGAAAAGGGTCCGACGCTGTCATGGCGCGGGCTCGACAATGCGAGCTATTACCGGCTGGTCCAGGATCAGCCGCGCTACACGATCAACGACACCGGCACCGGCAACACGCTCAACCTCACCAAGGCGCGCGTCATCCAGATGGTGACCGACTCGCTGCGCTATTGGGCGACGAGCTTCGGCATCGACGGCTTCCGCTTCGACCTCGGCCTGACGCTTGGGCGCGAGGATGACGGCTTCGACCCCGGCGCCGCCTTCTTCGACGTGGTCCGCCAGGACCCGGTGCTCGGCCGGCTGAAGCTGATGGCGGAGCCGTGGGACGTCGGCCCCGGCGGCTATCAGCTCGGCAATTTCCCGCCCGGTTTCGCCGAGTGGAACGACAAATACCGCGACACCGTCCGCCAGTTCTGGCGCGGCGATGCCGGCCAGCGCGCCGATCTCGCCGCGCGGCTGGCGGGGTCGGGCGACCTGTTCGACCGCCGCTCGCGCCGGCCATGGGCGAGCATCAACATGCTCGCGGCGCACGACGGCTTCACCCTCGCCGACACGGTGATGTACGAGCAGCGCCACAACGAGGCCAATGGCGAGGACAATCGCGACGGCCACGACAACAACCATTCGCGCAACTGGGGTCACGAAGGCCCGACCGACGATCCCGCGATCAACGACGCGCGCGGCCGCGTCCAGCGCTCGATGCTGACCACCCTGCTCGCCTCGCTCGGCACGCCGATGCTCGTCGCCGGGGACGAATTCGGACGGACGCAGCAGGGCAACAACAACGCTTATTGCCAGGACAATGAGATCAGCTGGCTCGACTGGGAACTGGCGGCGAGCGAGGCCGGGCAGACGCAGATCGACTTCGTCGCGCGGCTGGCCGAGCTGCGCCGCCGCTATCCGGTGCTGCGCGCGGCGACCTTCCTCTACGGCCAGGATTCGCCCGGCCACGGCATCAACGACGTCGAATGGTGGGACGAGCGCGGCGAGCGACTGAGCCCCGAGGATTGGCAGAACCCGGAGGGGCGCGCACTGATGATGCGCCGCGCCAGCCGCAACGAGGCGGGCGAGGTCGAGGCGATCTCGCTGCTGCTCAACGGCTCGGCCGATCCGGTGACCTTCCACCTGCCGCCGCCGCATGCCGGGCGCACCGTGCTGATCGACAGCGCCAAGCCCGATCAGGGCGAACTGGCGATCGAGGACAGCTACGAGGTGTCGCCGCAGGGCGCGGTGCTGGTCACCTGGACGAGCAGCTTCGGGGAGGGCGAGGCATGAGCCACCGCTGGGGCGCACAGCTGCTGGAGGACGGCCGCACCCGCTTCGCGATATGGGCGCCGGCGCGCGATGCGGTGGCCCTGGAGATCGACGGCGGCGCGACGATCGCGATGGAGGCTGCCGAGGGCGGCTGGTTCACCGCCACTGCCGACGCACCCGCGGGCACCCGTTATCGCTTCCGTCTCGACGATCTCGCCGTGCCCGATCCGGCGAGCCGCGCGCAATCGGGCGGCGTCCATGGCTGGAGCCTCGTGATCGATTCCGGTTATGCCTGGACGGTGCCCGACTGGCGCGGCCGGCCGTGGGAAGAGACGGTGCTGATCGAGCTGCACGCCGGCGTGCTTGGCGGCTTCCGGGGCGTCATGGACCAGATCCCGACGCTCGCTGCGCTCGGCATCACCGCGATCGAGCTGATGCCGGTCAACGCCTTCGGCGGCACGCGCAACTGGGGCTATGACGGCGTCCTGCCCTATGCCCCCGCCGAAGCCTATGGCGCGCCCGCCGACCTCAAGGCCTTGGTGGACGAGGCGCATGCCTTCGGCCTCTCGGTCTTTCTCGACGTGGTCTACAATCACTTCGGCCCCGACGGAAACTATCTGTCGGTCTATGCGCCCGACTTCTTCGACGCCGCGGTTCACACCCCCTGGGGCGGCGCGGTCGCGGTGGACCAGCCGGCGGTGCATCGTTTCTTCGTCGACAATGCGCTGATGTGGCTCGGCGAATATCGCATCGACGGCCTGCGCTTCGACGCGGTGCACGCCATCGGCAACACCGACTTCCTCGACGCGATGGCGGCGGAGATCCGCGCCGCCTTCCCCGACCGGCAGATCCACCTCGTCCTCGAAAACGAGCGCAACGACGCCGAACGGCTGCGCGACGGCGCGTACGATGCGCAGTGGAACGACGATTTCCACAACGTGCTGCACGTGCTGCTCACCGGCGAGACCAGCGCCTATTACAGCGATTTCGCCGACCGGCCCGCCGAACGGCTGGCGCGCTGCCTGGCGGAAGGGTTCATCTATCAGGGCGAAGGCTCGGCCAATCACGACGGCGCGCCCCGCGGCACGCCGAGCGCGCAGCTCGCGCCGACACGCTTCGTCGCCTTCCTTCAGAACCACGACCAGGTCGGCAATCGCGCGCTCGGCGAGCGGCTGACCATGCTCACCGACACCGCGCGGCTGCGCGCGGCGACCGCGCTGCTGCTGCTTGGGCCGCAGGTGCCGATGCTGTTCATGGGCGATACCGAGGGCAGCGAAACGCCGTTCCTGTTCTTCACCGACTTCCACAACGAGCTGGCCGATGCGGTGCGCAAGGGCCGGCGCAAGGAATTCGCCAAGTTCGACGCCTTCGCCGACCCCGCCGCGCGCGAGCGCATCCCCGACCCCAATGCGCCGGACACGTTCGAACGCTCCCGCCCCGAGCCCGGCCCCGACGCGCATGGCTGGCGCACGCTGATCCGCGACCTGATCGCACTGCGCCAGAGCGCGATCGTGCCGCATCTGGCGGGCACGCGGGCGATCGGTGCCGAGGCGACCGGCGAGGCGGCGGTCACCGCGCGCTGGCGGCTCGGCGACGGCAGCGTGCTGACGATCGCGCTCGACCTCGCCTACGACCCGGCACCGCTCCCGGAATGCGAAGGCGAGTTGCTGCACGCCGAAGGCGAACGCTTCCGCGCGTGGATCGCGAAATGACGGGCGCGCAGCGGCGCGAAGGACGCAGGGGGGGTGCCGTCGAGGCCGGCGGCAGCCTCTTGCGCCAAGATGATGTTCACGCGAAGGCGCGAAGGCGCGAAGATGTCTCGCATCGGCGGGCTCCCGTTCTGCTTCTTCTTCGCGGCTTCGCGCCCTCGCGTGAATCCCTCTTCGTCGGGACGGATCATCGGACCGCGACGCTGGCCAAGCCACGCGCCACCCTCTGCGTTCTCAGCGCCTCTGCGCGCGAAAACGATTTCAAGACCATGCGGACCGCCATGTTCGCGGCCACCTCGTCACCCCGGACGTGTTCCGAGGTTCACCGTTCCGCGAGAGCAACGCTGTTTACGCCAGCGGATCGGTGGAGGCCGGAACGAGTCCGGCATGACGGGCTGAAGGTGACAGGCGTCTCGTTTCTCGCAGGCGACGGAGCAACATCGTGAGCGACCTGGCCACCGAAGCCGCCGCCGCCGGGCTACAGGCCGAATGGGAGGATGCCGACGGTCGCCAGCACCGCGTCGACGATGCGGTGCTGCGCGCGATCCTCGCTACGCTCGACACGCGCGTCGACGGCGTGCCGTTCGTCACCGGTGATACCGGCCAGCCGATCGTGACCCCCGCCAAGCCCGGCACCGCGCAACTGGTGCTCGAGGACGGCACCACCTGCGCCGTCACCATCGCCGCCGACGGCACGATCCCCGCGATCGCCGAGCCCGGTTACCACCGCCTCGATACCGCCACCGGCCCGGTCACGCTCGCCATCGCCCCGCCGCGCTGCGTCGCGCCGCCACCCGGCCATAGCTGGGGGCCGGCGGTGCAGATCCCCGCATTGCGCGGATCGCGCCCGGCGCCATATGGCGACCTCGGCACGCTCGCCAAAGCCGCGCGCGCCTTCGCCGAAGCCGGTGCGGATACGCTCGCGATCAGCCCGACGCATGCGCTCTTCCCCGCCGATGCGACGCGGTTCAGCCCCTATGCGCCCTCGAGCCGGCTGTTCCACCACGCGCTGCTCGCCGATCCCGTGCTCGCCGGCCTGTCCGACACCGGCCCCGCCGGGGGCGACCTGATCGACTGGCGGCAGGCATGGCCCGACCGCATCGCGCAGTTGCGCGCCGCCTTCGATCGCGCCCCCGCCGCTCTGCGCACCCGCTTCGATGCCGCCCGCGCGGAGCGGCCCGACTGGGACGAGCACGCCCGCTTCGACGCCCTCCACAGCCATTTCTTCGCCGAGAGCGGCGCACGCGGCTGGCAGGACTGGCCCGCCGCCTATCACGATCCCGCCGGCCCCGCCGTCGCCCGCTTCGTCGCCGACCACGCGCAGGACGTCGCCTTCTACGCCTTCCTGCAATGGCTCACCGACGCCAGCCTTGCGCAGGCGCAGGTGGCGGCGCGCGACGCCGGCATGCGGATCGGCCTGATCGCCGATCTCGCCGTCGGCATGGACGCCGGCGGCAGCCATGGCTGGAACCGCCGCGACGACCTGCTCACCGGCCTGTCGATCGGCGCGCCGCCCGATCCGCTCGGGCCGCAGGGCCAGAATTGGGGCATCACCGCGCTGTCGCCGTTCGCGCTGCGCCGCACCGGCTTCGACGGCTTCATCCGCACCGTCCGCGCCACGCTCTGCCACGCCGGTGGCCTCCGCATCGACCACGCGCTCGGATTGAAGCGCCTGTGGGTGATCCCCGACGGCGGCAAGGCGAGCGACGGCGCCTATCTCGCCATGCCCTTCGCCGACCTGCTTCGCATCCTCGCGCTCGAATCGCACCGCGCCGGGGCGATCGTGATCGGCGAGGATCTCGGCACCGTGCCGCCCGGCTTTCGCGATACGATGGCGGACAAGGGCATGCTCGGCATGCGTGTCCTCCCCTTCGAGCGCGACGCCAAGGGCTTCACCCCTGCGACGACATGGGATGCGCAGGCGGTGGCGATGACCGGCACCCACGACACCGCGACGCTGGCGGGCTGGTGGACCGGCCGCGACATCACCTGGAACCACAAGCTGAACCGCAGCAGCGATGACGAACCCGCCGACCGCCTGCGCCGCATCGGCGAGAAGAAGGCGCTGTGGACCGCCTGCACGGCCGCCGGCGTCGCGTCCGGCCCGACGCCCAACGATCCCGCCCCGGCGATCGACGCGGCGCTCGCCTTCACGCGTCAGGCGCCCTGCCCGCTGACCATCGTGCCGCTCGAGGATCTCGTCGGCATCGAGGAACAGCCCAATCTGCCCGGCACCACCGACGAACATCCCAATTGGCGCCGCCGCATGCCCGACACGACCGCGGCGCTGCTCGCCCGGCCGGAGGTCGCCCGCCGCACCCTCATCCTCGCATCGAAGAGCCCCGCATGACGCCCCGCGCCACCTATCGCATGCAGTTCCACGCCGGCTTCACCTTCGCCGATGCCGAGGCGCTGGTGCCGTATCTCGACGATCTCGGGATCAGCCATCTCTACGCCTCGCCGATCACCGTCGCCGCCAAGGGCTCGACGCACGGCTATGACGTGATCGACCCGACCCGCATCAACCCGGAGCTTGGCGGCGAGGAGGGCTTCCGCAGCCTCGTCGCCGCGCTCAAGGCGCGCGGCATGGGCGTCATCATCGACATCGTCCCCAATCACATGGGCGTCGCCGGCGGCGGCAACGCCTGGTGGAACGACGTGCTCGCCAACGGGCAGGCGAGCGCCTACGCGCGGTTCTTCGACATCGACTGGTCGCAGCGGCTGCTGCTGCCGGTGCTCGGCGATACGCTGGCCGCCACGCTCGCCAACGGCGACCTCGCGGTCGAGGGCAACGCGATCGTCGCTTATGGCGAGCACCGCTTCCCGTTGCGCCCCGATGTCGAGGAAACCGACCTCGCCACCTTGCTCGACCGCCAGCATTACCGGCTGGCGAGCTGGCGCGTCGCCAACGACCTGCTCAACTGGCGCCGCTTCTTCACCGTCAACGACCTCGCCGGCGTCCGCATCGAGGACCCCGAGGTGTTCGAGGCGACGCATGCGCTGTATGTCCGGCTGTACGAGGAAGGGTTGATCGACGGCGTGCGCGTCGACCATGTCGACGGCCTCACCGATCCGATCGGCTATTGCCGCACGTTGCGCGAACGGCTCGGTCCCGATGCATGGATCGTCATCGAGAAGATCCTCGGCGCCGGCGAAGGGCAGCCGCTCGGCTGGGGTGTCGATGGCACCAGCGGCTACGACTTCATGGAACAGGTCGCGACGCTGATCCACGATCCGCTGGGCGCGCTGCCGCTCGAGGAGGTGTGGCAGGAGGTCAGCGGCCGCTATCAGGGGTTCGAGGCGGAGGAGTTCGAGGCGCGGCAGGATCTGCTGGCCTGGCAGTTCTCCGCCCAGCTCGACGCCTGCGTCGCCGCCTTCGTCGCGCTGAACCAGGACGAGGCCGTCACGCCCGTGATGCTGCGCCGCGCGATCGAACGGCTGCTGTGGGTCTTCCCGGTCTATCGGACCTATGGCACCGGCGACGCCGCCGCGCCGCAGGATGCCGCGATCCGCGGACTCGTCCGCGAACGCGTCGCCTGGCTGATCCCGCCCGGCGAGGCGCATGTCGTCGATCGCATCCTCGCCTGGCTCGCCGGTGAGGGGCCGCAGGGTTCTTCGGGCGACGCCGCCGACGCCGTCCGCCGCTTCCAGCAGCTTTCCGCGCCGATCGCCGCCAAATCGGTCGAGGATACCGCCTTCTACCGCTCGGGCCGTCTGCTCTCGCGCAACGATGTCGGCTTCGACGCGACGATCCTCGGCATCCCCGTCGACGCCTTCCACCGCATCATGGCCGATCGCGCCCGCGACGTGCCGGCTGCGATGTTGACCACCGCGACGCACGACCACAAGCGCGGCGAAGACGTCCGCGCGCGGCTGGCGGTGCTCAGCACCATCCCCGATGCGTGGCGGGCGCGCGTCGAGGCGTGGGAAGCGACGGCGTGGACCTGGGATCACGACGTCGACGGCGGCGACCGCTATATGCTGCTCCAGACGATCGTCGGCGCCTGGCCCGAAGAGGGCGCGGCCGGCGATTTCGCCGACCGGCTTAAGGCGTGGCAGCAGAAGGCGCTGCGCGAGGCCAAGCTGCGCTCGTCCTGGGAAGCGCCCGACGAGACCTATGAGGCCGCCGGCGCGGCGCTGATCGACAGCTATCTCGCCGACCCGCGCTTCGTTGCCGAGGTGACCGCCTTCGTCGCCGAGATCGAGCCCGCGGCGCGCGCGAACACGCTCGTGCAGACGCTGCTCCGCTACACGCTGCCCGGCGTTCCCGACCTCTATCAGGGCACCGAGCTTGCCGATCTCAGCCTCGTCGATCCCGACAATCGCCGCCCGGTGGATTATGCGGCGCGGCAGGCGCTGCTCGGCAGCGATGCGGCACCCGCAAAGCTGCAACTGATCGCCGACCTGCTCGCGCTGCGCCGTGCCGAGCCCGCGCTGTTCGCCGACGGCGAATACCGGCCCGCGACGGTCGACGGCAGCGACCGTATCCTCGCCTTCACCCGCAGTGCAGGCGGGCGCCAGCTGCATGTCGCGGTGCTTGTCCGCGGTACCGCCGTGCCCGACGCAAGCATCCGTTTCGTGGACGGCAGCACAATCGCCGCCTCGGACGCCTTTGCAAAAGGATCGACGTGGTATGATATCATCGGAAATGGCTGATATTTATCAGCAGCGTGATCAAAAACAGGGGTTTGCTGGTTGTCTGATCAGTACCGCTCCGGCAGGACTAGGGTAAGATAGGATAAGAGGATATCGGGGACCCATGCCACAAGCACGCCTCGTCGATTTCTGGGCCAAGGCGATCGCCGCCCGGTCGCCCGCGATGCTGCAACAATTGCGCGGGGTCGCGCAGGGTCTTCTCGCCGCCCGTACCGCCTTGCGATCGGTGATGCCGGGCGAGTTCGTCAACAATCCGCCGATCGACCTGTTGTACACGCTGTTCGTCGCCGAGGAGCAGACGATGGCGCTCCCGCCGCTGATCACCGCCACGGCGGTATCGGCGCCGGTCGCGCGGCGCTGGGTGGACGTGCTGGTCGATCGCGACCTCGTCACCGAACGCGGCGGGATCATCACGCTGACCGAAGCCGGCTTCGTGATGGTTGCCGAAGCCTGTCAGGCGATCATTGAGTCGCAGACGGTCGCCGCGGGGTCGGTCCTGAACTGAAGCGCAATTCGTCGGCACGGCGCGTGACCGTGTCCAGCGCCTGCTCCAGCTCGGCCGCCGCCAGCGTCTCGTCGGCCTCGACGATCAGCTCAAGCGCCCGCGCGATCAGCATGCGGGCCTCGTCAAGCCGGGTCGCATTGTCATCAGCCATGCGAATACCTCCGCTCCGAACGACACCCATGCCGCGCGGTGGTGGATGCAACCAAGCCCGCTAAAAATCAAACGACAATCGTCTCCATCGGCGGACGCCTGTCCCCCGATGGAGCGAAGTGACCAGAACGAGTCGGGACTTAGTGCCCGACGACGTCCTTCACCTTGTCGACCGCCTTGGCCAGCAGGCCCTTCTCGGCCTCTTCGGCTTCGGCCTTGGTCTTGAAGGCGGCGCCCTCCGGCTCGGCCGGCGGCGCATAGACCGAGAACAGCTTGAGCGCGCCCGCGCCCTTGTTGACGATATTGTGCTGCGCGCCCTTGGGCACGACGACGAGGTGGTTGGGCGTCGCCGTGGTCGAATGGCCGTCGATCACCACCTGCGCCTCGCCCTCGACGATGAAGGTTGTCTGATCGGCGGGGTGCGTCTCCATGCCGATCTCTTCGCCGGCCGGAATCGCCATCAACACGATCTGCACCTTGGCGTCGCGATAGACCTCCTTCTGCCACAGCGTGTTCTTGCCGGCGAGGTCGATCATGTCCTTGTTGAAGATCGCCATTGCTGATTCGCTCCCATATCTGCGTTCGCAGCATTGGACGAACGAACCGGCGGGGCGTTCCGCTCAGTCCCACAGAAGCCGCCAAAAGCTGCGCCACGCGCGCCAGGGCGCAGCCGCCGGCAGCGCCGGAGCGAGCGCCGCGCGCCGTGTCGCATAGATGGTGGCGAGATGGTGATGCACCCGCCGCGCCCGCTTGCAGCGCGCCCACCGCGCCATGTGCAGCTCATGCAATTCGCGGCGGCGCAAATATTCGAACTCAGGATTCATCTGTCCTGTCCCTCTTCTCCATGTTCACCTCGCTAGAGTGTGTCACGGAACCGACAACGGTAATCAAAACCGGAATCGGAATAGAAGCAGCCTAGCCCCGGCCGTCGACTTTACTAGCATTATGCCATGCGCACCTTTTGTCCATTACGGACTTAGTGGTGCAAATCAGTGCCAGTAGAGGAACAGGGCCATGAACGTCGAAGTGATCTCGAAAGCGACCGGTGCCGTGAACCAGATCGCGGGCAACAGCGTCGATCTGGACGCCCCCAGCATCGTCCGCCTCGACATCACGCGTGCGCAGATCGCCGCCATGGACCGCGAGGGCCACGATCTCGTCATCCGCCTCGCCAATGGCGAGAGCGTCCGCATCGCCGATTTCTACCCCGACGCCCCCGCCGTCCCCCACGACCTCGTCCTGCGCGAGCCCGACGGCCAGCTCTGGGCCGCCCGCAGTGCCTCCGGCACGCCGCGGTTCGCATCGATCAAGGATCTCGGCGAACTCACCGCCGCCGCCAGCGAGGGCGGATCGTCACTCGCCCTGCCCGCGATGCTACTCGGCGGCGCCGCTGCGGCGGGCGGGATCGTCGCGGTCGCGAGCGGCGGCGGCAGCGACGACGGCGACCGCGACGAATCGGCGTCGGGCGGCGGCTCGCCCGTGTCGGAAACCCCCTCCGGCAGCGGTACGCCCGACACCACGCCGCCGGCCGTGCCGGTCGCCTCCGTCCGTGGCGACGGCGGCGCGATCACCGGCCGCGGCGAGCCCGGTGCGACGATCACCGTCCGCGACGCTGCCGGCACCGTGATCGGCACCACCACGGTCGGTGCCGACGGCACCTATACGCTGACCATCGCGCCGGCGCGCGTCGACAACGAGCAGCTCACCGTCACCCAGACCGATGCCACCGGCAACGTCTCGCCCGCGGTGACCATCCAGGCGCCCGACCTCACCGCACCCGCCGCACCCACCGCCGCGGTCGATGCCACCGGCGCCACCGTCGCCGGCCGCGGCGAGCCCGGCGCGACGATCACCGTCCGCGACGCCGCGGGCACGGTGCTCGGCACCGCCCTGGTCGCCGCCGACGGCAGCTACACCGTCACGCTCGCGACGCCGCAGGCGAATGGCGGGCCGCTCAGCGTCACCCAGAGCGACGCCGCCGGCAACGTCTCGCCGACGCTCGACGTCGCCGCACCCGACATCACCGCCCCCGCCGCACCCACCGTCGCGGTCGACGGCACCGGCACCGTCGTCACCGGCACCGGCGAACCCGGCGCCCGCGTCACCATCACCGATCCTGCCGGCACCACGCTCGCGACGGTGATCGTCGCCGCCGACGGCAGCTACAGCGCCACGCTCGCCACCGCGCAGGTCAACGGCGAGCGGCTCGACGCGCGCCAGACCGACGCTGCCGGCAACGCCTCGGGCAGCGCGAGCACCCTCGCCCCCGATCTCACCGCTCCCGCCCAGCCGACCGCGACGATCGCCGGCGACGGCGCCAGCGTCAGCGGCACCGGCGAAGCGGGTGCGCGCATCACCATCGTCGATGCCGCCGGCACCGTGCTCGGCACCACGATCGTCGGCGCCGACGGCAGCTACACCGCGACGCTGAGCCCCGCCCAGGTCAATGGCGAGGCGCTGACGGTGCGGGAGAGCGACGCCGCCGGCAATCTGGCGGCGCCGCTGGCGCTGACCGCCCCCGATTCCACCGCCCCGGCCGCGCCCGTCGCCGCGCTCGACGCGACCGGCACGATCGTAACCGGCACCGGCGAATCCGGCGCGGCGATCGTGGTGCGCGATGCCGCCGGCACCGCGCTCGGCACGACGACGGTCGATGCGCAGGGCAATTACGCGATCGTGCTCGCGACCCCGCAGGTGAACAGCCAGAGCCTCGCCGTCATCCAGACCGATGCCGCCGGCAACGCCTCGCCCGCGACCCCGCTTACCGCGCCCGACCTCACCGCCCCCGCCGCGCCGACGATCACCGTTGCCGCAGACGGCGCGAGCGTCAGCGGCGTCGGCGAGCCCGGCGCCACCGTCACGATCCGCGATCCGCTCGGCGCGGTGATCGCCACCGCGACTGTCGCTGCCGACGGCAATTACACCGCGACGCTGGCCACGCCGCAGATCGACGGCGAGCTGCTCAGCGTCCGCCAGGCCGATGCCGCCGGCAACCTGTCGCCCACCGCGACCGCCACCGCGCCCGACCTGATCGCCGACGTCCTGCCCGCCGCCCCTACGGCCATCGTGCGCGGTGACGGCGCGGCGGTCACCGGCGTCGCCGCCGGCGGCGCGACGATCACCCTCTACGACGCCAATGGCGTGGCGATTGCCACCGGCACCGCCGCCGCCGACGGCAGCTACAGCGTCGCCCTGACCCCGGCGCGCCTCGACGGCGAGACGATCCGCGTCACCCAGGCCGATGCGGCCGGCGCCGTGTCGCCCCCCGCCACCGCGATCGCCCCCGATTCCACCGCCGCCGGTGCGCCCAGCGCGACGCTCGACACCACCGGCCAGATCGTCACCGGCACTGCGGAGGCGGGTGCCACCGTCACCGTCCGCGATGCCGCCGGCAACGCGCTGGCGACCGCCACCGCCACCACCTCGGGCACCTATGCCGTGACGCTGCCGGCGGCACAGGCGAACGGCGGCACCCTCTCCGTCACCCAGACGGACGGCGCCGGCAACGTCTCCGCCGCCACCGGCATCGTCGTACCCGACACCACCGCGCCCGCCGCGCCGGCCGCCACCGTCGCCAGCGATGGCGTCTCGGTCAGCGGCACCGGCGAAGCCGGCGCGACGGTCACCGTCCGCGACGCCGTCGGCGCCCCGCTCGGGTCGGCGGTGGTGGCGCAGGACGGCAGCTACACCGTCGTGCTGACCAGCCCGCAGGGCGACGGCCAGACGGTCTCGGTCACGCAGACCGATCCCACCGGCAATGGCTCGCCCGCGACCGACGCCGTCGCACCCGATTTCACCGCCCCCGGCGCGCCGACCGGCGCCGTCGTGTCTGCGGGCACCACGCTGATCGGCACCGGCGAACCCGGTGCGACCGTCACGGTCACCGCTGCGGACGGCACGCCGCTCGGCAGCGCCGTCGTCGGCCGCAACGGCAGCTACGCCGTCACGCTCACCACGCCGCAAGCCAATGGCGAAGCCCTGACCGTCGTCCAGACCGACCCCACCGGCAACCCGTCGCCGTCGCTCGCGCTCATCGCGCCCGACGCTACCCCGCCCGCCGCACCGGCCGCAACGCTCGACGCCAGCGGCAGCATCGTCACCGGTACCGGCGAGATCGGCGCGACCGTCACCGTGCGCGACGCCGCCGGCGCGTTGCTCGGCAGCGCGATCGTCACCGCGCAGGGCGGTTATTCCATCACCCTCACCACGCCGCAGGTCGATCGTCAGGCGCTTGCGGTGGTGCAGACCGACGGCGCCGGCAACGCCTCGCCCCCCGTGGCGCTGACCGCCCCGGACATCACCGCGCCGCTCGCCCCCACCGCCACCGTCGCCGCCAACGGCCAGAGCGTCACCGGCACCGGCGAGCCCGATGCGATCATCAGCATCCGCAATCCGGTCGGGCTGGAGATCGGCACCGTAACCGTCGCCGCCGACGGCAGCTATACCGCGACGCTGTCGACGCCGCAGGTCGACGGCGAGGTGCTGACCGTGCGCCAGACCGACGCCGCCGGCAATCCGTCGCCGCTCGTCAACGCCCCCGCGCCCGATCTCGCCCCCGGCGTCGTCCCGATGCCGCCCTCCGCCAGCATCGCGAGCGACGGCACCGCCGTGACCGGCCGCGCGATGGGCGCCGCGACGATCACCGTCTACAACGACGCCGGCACCGTTATCGCCAGCGGCACCGCCGCGGCCGACGGCACCTACAGCGTTGCGCTGACCCCGCCGCGCGTCGATGGCGAGACCGTCTTCGTCACGCAGAGCGACGCGATCGGCGCCTCACCGCCGACCACCGCGATCGCGCCCGACCTCACCGCGCCCGCCGCACCGACCGCAGCGCTCGATTCGACCGGCAGCGTCGTCACCGGCATCGGCGAGCCCGGTGCCACGATCGAGGTGCGCGACGTCAACGGCGGGTCGCTCGGCACCGCCACCGTCAACACCGCGGGCAGCTATGCGGTCACCCTGTCGACGCCGCAGGTCGACGGCCAGCTGCTCGCCGTCACCCAGTCGGACGGCATCAACGTCTCGCCCGCGATCCCGCTGGTCGCGCCGGACTATACCGCGCCGCCCGCACCGCTGGCGACGGTCAGCACCGACGGCGGCTTCGTCTCGGGCACCGGCGAGCCCGGCACGATCGCCACGGTGCGCGATGCCGCCGGCGCCGTGCTCGGCACCGCGACGGTCGACACCACCGGCGGCTTCACCGTGCCGCTGACCCCGGCGCAGGTCGACGGCGAGAGCGTCCGGGTGACGCTGACCGACGCGACCGGCAACACCTCGCCCGCCGTCACCCTCACCGCACCCGATTTCACCGCTCCCGCCGCGCCGACGCTCAGCGTCAACGGCGACGGCACGGCGGTGACCGGCACCGGCGAAGCGGGCGCGCGGGTGACGATCACCAACGCCGCGGGCACCGTGCTCGGCAGCGCGATCGTCGCGGCCGGCGGCAGCTTCACCGTGCCCCTCGTCCCGCAGCAGAACAACGGCGGCACGCTTACCGCGGTCCAGGCGGACGCCGACAACAACGTCTCCGCCCCCGCGACGGCCACCGCGCCCGACCTGATCAATCCGGTCGCGCCGACCGCCACCGTTTCCCCCGACGGCACCACCGTCAGCGGCATTGGCGAGGCGGGCGCCCGGATCGTCGTGACCGACCCCACCGGCGCTCCGATCGGCGTGACGATCGTCGCCGCCAACAACAGCTACGCCGTCACCCTCAGCACGCCGCAGGCGAACGGGGAGACGCTCACCGTCACCCAGACCGACGGCGGCGGCAACGTCTCGCCCCCGGTCCAGGCGCCCGCCCCCGACATCACCGCGCCGGCCGCGCCGACGCTGGTCGTCGCCGCCGACGGCACGACCGCGGGCGGCATCGGCGAGGCCAATGCCCGCGTCACCGTCACCGTCGCCGGCCCCGATGGCTTCACCGTCACCGTCACCGCCGATTCCGATGGCAAGTACAGCGTCCCGCTCGCCCCGGCACGATTGAACGGCGAGGGCGTCACCGCGACCCAGGCCGACGCCATCGGCAACGTCTCCGCCGCCGCCACCGCCACCGCACCCGACATCACCGCGCCTGCCGCACCGACCGGCACCGTGGCGGGCGACGGCGCCAGCATCACCGGCACCGGAGAGGCCGGCGCGACGGTCACCGTCCGCGGCGTCGGCGGCCCGCTCGGCAGCGCCGTCGTCGATGCCAACGGCAGCTTCACGATCGCGCTGTCGCCGGCGCAGATCAATGCCGAGACGCTGACGCTCGCGCAGGCCGACGCGCGCGGCAATCCCTCGCCCACCACGACGGTCACCGCGCCTGACCTCGTGCTGCCGGGCGCGCCGACCGCCAGCGTCACCCCCGACGGCACCAGCGTCATCGGCAACGGCCAGCCCGGCGCGCTGGTCACCATCACCGCGCTCGACGGCACGGTGATCGGCACCGGCCTCGTCGCCGCCAACGGCACCTATATCGCCCCGCTCGACACGCCGCAGCGCAATGGCGAGCTGCTCGGCGCGACGCAGCGCGACGGCGCCGGCACCTCGCCCGTGACCCCGGCGATCGCACCCGACTCAACGGCGCCCGATATGCCCGTCGCGACGGTGACCTCGGACGGCGTCTTCGTCACCGGCACCGGCGAGCCCGGCGCCCGGGTCACGGTGGTCGACGGCAACGGCGCCACGCTCGGCACCACGGTGGTCGATGCGGACCGCACCTATACCGTTCAGCTCGCCCAGCCGCAGACCGGCGGCCAGCGGCTCACCGTCACGCAGAGCGACGCCGCCGGCAACGGCTCGCAGCCGGCCGAGGCCACCGCCCCGACGGTGGTCGGGCCCGCGCCGCTCACCGCCGCCGTGTTGCTCGACGGCACGACCGTTGCCGGCACCGCGGCCGCGGGTGCGACGGTCACCGTCACGCTCGGCGGCACCACGCTCGGCACGACCACTGCCGACGCGAATGGCAGCTATTCGATCACCTTGACCACGGCGCAGCACAATGGCGAGACGCTCACCGTCACGCAGGCCGGTACCAACGTCCCGGCCGCATCGGTGCTCGCGCTTGCGCCCGACACCACCGCCCCCGCCGCCCCGACTCTGGAGGTCGGCGGCACCGGCAGCTCGGTGATCGGCACGGGCGAGCCCGGTGCGACGGTGACGATCCGCGCCGCCGACCTCACCGTCCTCGGCACCGCGGTGGTGACCGGCACCGGCGAATATCTCGTCCCGCTCAGCACGCCGCAGCGCAACGGCGAGACGCTGACCGCGATCCAGGCCGACACCGCCGGCAACATCTCGGCCCCGGCCACCGCCACCGCCCCCGACATCACCGCCCCGCCGCCGCCCGCCGCGCTGCTGGTCAACCCGACGGGCACCACGCTGATCGGCACCGGCGAGATCGGCGCGCGGGTCGAGGTGCGCAGCGGCGGCACCCTGCTCGGCACCGGCACGGTCGATGCCGGCGGCAACTTCAGCATCACGCTGACCATTCCGCAGGTCGCAGGGGCGACGCTCGCGGTCACGCAGGCGGACCGGGCCGGCAACGTCTCGGGCGCCGCGACGGTCGTCGCGCCGTTCGACATCCAGGCGTTCGGCAACACCGCCACCGCGACGATCGACCTCCTCCCCGTCGTCGCCGCGGCCCCGACCGCGGTCGGCAGCACCGCCTATGGCGCGCTGGTCTCGGCCGGCGCGCTCAACCTGCAGGCCGAAGTGCTGGGCACCCCCAGCGTCCGCTTCACCGTGCAGGACGGCCACAACCTCGCCGCGAGCTTCACCTACGACGCGACGCTGACCATCGGCGCGACCAGCGGCTATAGCGTCGTCGTCCAGCGCTTCGACGGCACACGATGGGTCGCGGTCAACGGCACGCCGGGCGGATCGTTGCTCGAACTCGGGCTGCTGAACGGCGATCTCACCGCTGCGCAGACGCTCACGCCGGGCGACTATCGCGCCTTCCTGACCTATCAGAGCGGCCTCGGCGTCGGCGTCGGTCTGCTCGGCAGCCTCGCGGTCAGCGGCACCGATATCGATTATACCGATGTCGGGACGATCCGGCCGGTCGCCGCCACCGGCAACGTCATAACCGATGCCGGCGCCAACGCCGCCGTCGACGTGGTCTCACCGGGGACGCAGGTGGTCAGCGTCACCAACACCGTCACCGGCGCGGTCACGACGCTCGCCGTCACCGGCGCCACCAGCGTCGACGGCGAATGGGGCACGCTGCTGATCAACCCCGACGGCAGCTACACCTACACGCCCGACGCAAATGCCGCGGCGATCGGCCGGACCGACGTCTTCTCCTATACGCTGCTCGATCCGAGCGACGGCGAACGCGAGAGCGCCACCCTGTCGATCACCGTCGGCAGCGGCGCGATCACCGGCGCGCCGGTCGCGGTAGCCGATGTCGCGCTGGCGCCGGTCACCTATGCCAATGTCGTTGAAGCGGCGCCCACGACCGCGTTCAGCTTCGCCGCCGTGCCGGTGCGAGGGGGGCTGTTGCCGGTCGGGTCGCATGGCGAGACGACGGGCACGTTCCTGCTCGCCCCCAATACGGACACCGACGTCACCTTCCGCGCGGCGACCTCGGGCGGGCTCAGCGTCGCCCCCAATTACACGCTGACGCTGACCAACCTCACCACCGGCGCCACCCAGTCGATCCAGAACCTGGCGGTGCTCAACCTCACCGGCGGGATCGCCAGCGCCTCCTTCGCGCTGAACGACCTGCCGCCGGGCAACTATCGCTACACGCTGGCCGCGGACACGCTGCTCGCCACCCGCTTCGACACCAACGTGACGCTGGACCGCGTGTCGACGCTGCTCGACCGTCATATCGTGGTCAGCCCCGCGCCGGTCGAGGGCAGCCTGCTCGCCAACGACAACGGCCATTCGGACTTCCTGGCGGTCCGCGTCGGCACCGGCACCGCGCTCACCGAGGTCGGCAATACCCCGGTCGTCGTCAACGGCACGCATGGCACGCTGACCGTCGATGAGGTCGGCCATTACGTCTACCAGCCGAACCAGAACCTGGTCTATTCGACCACCGACCTGCGCGACACCTTCACCTACGAACTCGTCCAGCCCAACGGCGTCGCGGTCAGCACGACTCTGACCGTCACGATCGACGTGCCGGGCGATAACGCCTCGGCGATGGTCCATTACGCCATTGCGCCGGTCTATAGTATCGAACCCGATGTGGTTTCACTCGATATGCATGCGGGTGTATCCGACGGCCATCTCGCCACGGCTGCGGCGACCACCGTCACCGGCGACGCCGACGGCACTGCGATCGGCCTCGCCACCTACGACCTGTTCGAAGGCCGCGGCGAGCTGGAGGATGTGCTCTCGCATTATCTCGCCAGCCATCCCGGCAGCCTCCAGCCCGAGGCGTCGTTCGTGGACCACAATGCCGCGGTCGTCCCGGTCGCGCCGCAGATCGTCGCCGACCCGCTCGACTATCTTGCGACGGTGGATGATCAAACGCATCACCAAACTACCATCAATCATGTTGTATAAGCACCGCAAACTGCATCTAAAGTATTGATGGCAAAAGGGTGAAATCTACTCTTTGTTAAGCAACCGGGCCTCTTTTGCGCGGCAAGAGAGGACCCGATTGCAATGCGTTTTCGACGACGGTTACCCAGGATGTTGGTCGCGACGGGCGTGGTGATGACCGCCACGCTGTGCGGCAGCGGCATGGCCGCCGACGCGCCTGGTCCCGTCACGCTCGAAACCGCCGCGCGCGATGCCGTCGCCTGGCATCCGTCGGTGATCGAGGCGGCGGGCACGCTCGCCGCGGCGGGCGAAGACGTCGCGGCGGCGCGCGCCGGCTATCTGCCGACGGTCAGCGCCGGCATCGGCAGCGGCTATGACAGCCGCGTGTCGGGCACGTGGCGGCCGCGGCCGCAGTTCGGCGCGTCGCAGATGCTCTACGATTTCGGCAAGGTGTCGAGCGATGTCGCCGCCGCCCGCGCCGGCACCCGCGCCAGCCGCGCCGAGATGCTGCTCGCCGTCGACACGCTGATCCGCGACACGGCTTATGCGGTGATCGAGCTGCAACGCGCCACCGCGCAGCGCGCCATCGCCCGCGACCAGGCCGAGCGCATCCGCCAGATCAGCGAACTCGTCGGCCAGCGCGCGACGATGGGCGCCGCCACCCGCTCCGACGCGCTGCAGGCGCAGGCGCGGGTCGAGGCGGCGCAGGCCAGCCTGACCCAGGTCGAGGCGGAGGAGCGGCGCTGGACCAGCAACCTCGCCTTCCTGCTCGGCCGCCCGGCGCCCGCCGGCGTCTCCGCCGACGTGCCCGACTGGCTGATGCGCGGCTGCGCCGGCCCCGCCCCGGCGTGGCGGGCCGTTCCCGCGGTCGCCGCCGCCGATGCCGAGGCGGAGCGCGCCGCCGCCAATCTGCGCCGCAGCCGCGCCGACCGCCTGCCGACCCTCTCGCTCGGCGGCGACGCCTCGACCGACATCGGCTCGCCGTTCGGCGACCGCAGCATCTACAATTTCGGCCTGCGCGTCACGAGCAACATCTTCGCCGGCGGCCTCACCAAGGCGCGCGTGCGCAGCGCCGCCTACCGGCTCGACGCCGCCGAGGCGAGCGCGCGCCGCGTCCGCAACGAGAGCAGCCAGCAGCTCGCCGAGGCGCAGCAGCAGATCGACAGCCTCTCGCGCCTCGTCACCACGCTCGCCTCGCGCGAGGACAATATGCGCGAGACCGGCCGGCTCTACCGCATCCAATATCTCGAAATGGGAACCCGCACCTTGGTCGATCTGCTCAATGCAGAACAGGAACTGCAACAGGTGCGCTTCGACGCGGTCAATACCACGCAGAACTTGCGCCGGTTGCAGATCGACTGCCTCTACGTGTCGGGCAGGATGCGCGACGCCTTCGGCCTGTCGGGCACGTCGGTGCGCGGGGTGACGCTGTGACCGCCGCGCGCGCTCCGGCGCCGCCGGGAACCGTCGACGGATGGCTCGAACTGCTCGGCCGCGTCGCCCGCCACTATCGCCTGCCCGTCTCCGAACAGCGCGCTCGCCTCGCCGCGCAATGGGATCTCGGCGGCGACGAGGACGCGCGCATCCTGGCGCTCGCCCGCGCCACCGGCCTCACCGTCCGTTTCGCGACCCCGCAGGCGGTCACGCTCAGCGGCTGGCGGCTGCCGATGATCGTCCGCCTCGCCGATGGCGAGATCGCGCTGATCGACGGCATCGACGGGGACGATCACGCCCGGCTGGTGCTGCCCGGCGATCGCGGCGGCCAGACCCGCCTGCCGCTCGCCGAGCTGCGCGCCGCCGCCACCGGCTTCGTCGTGCCGCGGCCGGTGCGCTCCTCGCCGGATGCGCGGGTCGACACCTATATCCGCCCGTTCGAGGATCACTGGCTGCGCCAGATCCTGATGCGCGACGCGCCCGCCTACGGCCATGTCATGGTCGCCTCGGTGGTCACCAACCTGCTCGGCCTCGCCGGCGTGCTGTTCTCGATGCAGGTCTACGACCGCGTCGTGCCGGCGGCGTCGATCCCGACGCTGACCATCCTGTTCGTCGGCGTGCTGGTCGCGATCGGCTTCGACTTCGCGCTGCGGCGGCTGCGCACCAACATCGTCGACGTGCTCGGCAAGCGCGCCGACCTGCGCATCTCCGACCGCGTCTTCGGCCATGCGCTGCGCGTCCGCAACCAGTCGCGCCCGCCCTCGACCGGCACCTTCATCGCCCAGCTCCGCGACCTCGACCAGGTCCGCGACATGCTCACCTCGACGACGATCGCCACCGTCGCCGACCTGCCCTTCTTCCTGATGTTCCTCGGCCTGCTCTGGTATATCGGCGGCCTGCTCGCGCTGGTGCCGCTCGTCGCGCTCGTGCTGCTGCTGCTGCCCGGCCTGCTCGCCCAGCGCCGGCTGCGCATGCTCGCGACGGAATCGATGCGCGAATCCTCGCTGCGCAACGCGATGCTGGTCGAGGCGGTGCAGGGCATCGAGGACATCAAGGCGCTCCAGGCCGAGGAGCGCTTCCACCAGCAGTGGAACCACTACAATGCCGTCGCCGGCGAGGCGCAATTGCGGCTGCGCGGCCTCACCAACGGCCTGTCGGTGTGGACGCAGAGCGTGCAGAACGGCGTCTATGCCGCGATCATCTTCGTCGGCGCGCCGCTCGTCATTGCGGGCAGCATCACCACCGGCGTGCTCGTCGCCACCTCGATCCTCGGCTCGCGGATGATGGCGCCGATGGCGCAGGTGACGCAATTGCTCGGCCGCTGGCAGCACGCGAAGGTCGCGATGGGCAGCCTCAACCAGATCATGGCGCTGCCCGTCGACAGCGCCGACGCCGACCACCGCATCCCGCTGCCCGCGGTCACCGGCGCCTTCGCCTTGCGCTCGGCGGTGTTCACCTATGCCGATCCCAACGCGCCGCCCGCGCTCAGCATCGCCAATCTGGAGATCGCCGCGGGCGACCGGATCGCGCTGCTCGGCCGCAACGGCGCCGGCAAGTCGACGCTGCTCCAGGGCCTGTCGGGCATGTTGCAACCGGTGTCGGGAGAGGTGCTGCTCGACGGCCTCGCGCTGCACCAGATCGACCCCGCCGACGTCCGCCGCGACGTCGCGCTGCTCACCCAGTCGAGCCGCCTGTTCCACGGCACGCTGCGCGAGAACCTGACGCTCGGCGCGCCCGCCGCCTCGGATAGCGAGATCATGGCCGCGCTCGCCATGGTCGGCGCCGACGCGATGCTGCGCCGGCTGCGCGACGGCCTTGGCCATGTCGTGCAGGAGGGCGGGCGCGGCCTGTCCGGCGGACAGGTGCAGGCGCTGCTGCTCGCGCGACTGCTGCTCCGCCAGCCGATGGTCGCGCTGCTCGACGAACCCACCGCGGCGATGGACGAGGCGACCGAACGCCATTTCATCCAGCAGCTCGGCGCGTGGAGCCGGGACCGCACCATCATCGTCGCTACCCACCGGATGCGGATGCTCGACATCGTCGACCGCATCATCGTCATCGATCAGGGCAGCGTCATCCTCGACGGCCCGCGCGACCAGATCCTCGCCACGATGCGTGGCACCCGGAGTGCAGCGGCATGACCAGCATCACCGCCGACGACGACCATCTGTTCGGCGACGACGGCGAGGCCGCGCGCATCACCGCGACCCGGCTGATCTGGCTGCTCGCCGCGCTGTTCGTCGCCGCGCTCGGCTGGGCGTGGTTCGCCAGCCTCGACGAGGTCGCGACCGGCGAGGCGCGCGTCGTGCCGACCAGCCGCGAACAAGTGCTGCAATCGCTGGAGGGCGGCATCCTCGCCAGGATGCTCGTCCGGCAGGACGATATCGTCAAGCCGGGCCAGTTGCTCGCGCAACTCGATCCCACCCAGGCCGGCTCGACCGTCGAGGAGAGCGCCGCCAAATATCGCGCCGCGCTCGCCAGCGCCGGCCGGCTGCAGGCCGAGGCGAACGGCACCCCCTTGCGCTTCTCGCCCGAGCTCGACCGTTTCCCCGACCTCAAGGCCGCCGAGACCAGCCTCTACGAGACCCGCCGCCGCAGCCTGCAATCCTCGGTCGCGCTGATCGACCAGAGCCTCGCGCTGATCGGCCGCGAGGTCTCGATCGGCCAGTCGCTGATCACCGTCGGCGCGGCGAGCAACGTCGAGGTGCTGCGCCTGCAACGCCAGCGCGCCGACCTCGAACTCAAGAAGGCCGACCTGCGCTCGCAATATATGGTCGAGGCGCGGCAGGATCTCGCCAAGGTGATGGAACAGGTCGACACGCTCGGCCCGGTGATCCGCGGCCGCTCCGACACGCTGAGTCGCCTCACGCTGCGCTCGCCGGTGCGCGGCGTCGTCAAGAATATCGAGGTTTCGACGATCGGCGGCGTCATCCCGCCCAACGGCAAGGTCATGGAGATCGTCCCGCTCGACGACCGCCTGCTGATCGAGGCACGCATCCAGCCGCGCGACATCGCCTTCATCCGCCCCGGTCAGGCCGCCAAGGTCAAGGTCACCGCTTATGATTACTCGATCTACGGCGGCCTCGACGGCGTCGTCACCACCATCTCCCCCGATACGATCCGCGACGAGGTGAAGCCCGACGTGCTCTATTACCGTGTTTTCGTGCGCACCAGGTCGGACTCGCTGACCAACGCGGCCGGGCGTCGCTTCCCGATCACCCCCGGCATGGTCGCCACGGTCGACATCCACACCGGCAGCAAGACCGTGCTGCAATATCTGCTCAAACCCCTCAACCGTGCGCAGGAGGCACTGCGCGAACGATGAGCCCGCCCCTCGACCACGCCGCCTTCGCCGGCGCCACCCCGGTCGACGGCGCCGATGCCACGCCGTTCACGCCGACGCTGCTCGCCCGCGCCCGCCAGGCGCGCCAGCTGCGGTCCCGGATGAGCCACTTCCTGCCGCGCGACCTGCTCGTCGATCCCGCCTGGGACATGATGATCGACCTGTTCATCGCCGCCGGCACCGGCGAACGCCTCTATATCAAGGATCTCACCTTGATGTCGGGCGAGAGCACGACCAGCGCGATGCGCCGCATCGACCGGTTGCAGGAGGCCGGGCTGCTCTCCCGCCGCCCCGATCCGACCGATCATCGCCGCGTCCGCGTGCGCCTGACCGGCAAGGGCTATGCGGCGATGGCGGCGATGCTTGAACATCTGTTCGACACGCCCGACACCGCCGAAGCGGCGGCCGATCCGCGCACCTTCCACCCCGGCGCGACGCGCGGCTGAGCGATCCCGCACGCGCCCCATCCCGACGATCCCGCCGCACTGGAGGTCGCGTTCGAGGATGGGCGGCTGTCCGGCGTCGACGGCACCGCGCGCGACTGCCCGTTCGACTTTCGCGCGGTGCTGGTCCGCGCCGCCTGGCATGCCGGCTTCTTGCACGGACGCATGCAGGCGCGGCAGCTCCCGGCCCCGCCGCAATGGCCGCCACTCTGAGTGTAACGGTTCGTCTTATTTAACCTATTTAAGCGCTTACCGGGTGGAACGGGCATAATCGGATGGAGTTGGACGCGGATGATTGATCCCGCCGACGCCGTCTTCGCCTTCGAGGAAGGGGATCACCTCACCCGCATCCACCTCAAGCTGGCCCTCGAAGACATCGGCTTCATCGTCCTCGAGGAGGACGAGACGATCCACCTGCTCAGCACCACGCCCGGCACCTGCCTCGACGACCGCGACGCCGACGACCGCGACGCGCGCTGAGCGAGGTGGCGGCGATCAGGCGTCGATCGCCTCTTCGTCCAGCCGCGCCGCATTCTCCTGGATGAAGGCGAAGCGATGCGCCGGATTGTTGCCCATCAGCCGGTCGACCAGATCCTTCACCCCGGCGCGCTCCTCATATTCCTGCGGCAGGGTGATGCGGATCATGCCACGCGTCTTCGGATCCATCGTCGTCTCGCGAAGCTGGCCGGGGTTCATCTCGCCCAGTCCCTTGAACCGCGCCACCTCGACCTTCTTGCCCTTGAACGCGGTCTTCTCCAGCTCGGCGCGATGCGCATCGTCGCGCGCATACAGCGACTTCGCGCCGACCGTCAGCCGGTAGAGCGGCGGCTGCGCCAGATACAAATGGCCGCGCCGCACCAGGTCGGGCATCTCCTGAAAGAAGAAGGTCATCAGCAAGGTCGCGATATGCGCGCCGTCGACGTCGGCGTCGGTCATGATGACGACGCGTTCGTAGCGGAGCTGGCTCGCGTCGCACTCCTTGCGCGTGCCGCAGCCCAGCGCCTGGACCAGGTCGGCGATTTCCTGATTGGCGACGATCTTGGCGCTGGTCGCGCTCGCGACGTTGAGGATCTTGCCGCGGATCGGCAGGATCGCCTGCGTCTTGCGATCGCGCGCCTGTTTCGCCGAGCCGCCTGCCGAATCGCCCTCGACGATGAACAGTTCGGTGCCCTCGTTGCCGTCACTGGCGCAATCGGTCAGCTTGCCGGGCAGGCGCAGCTTGCGCGCGCTGGTCGCGGTCTTGCGCTTGACCTCGCGCTCCTGCTTGCGGCGCAGCCGCTCGTCCATCCGTTCGAGGACATAGCCGAGCAGCGCCTTGCCGCGGTCCATATTGTGGCCGAGCCAATGGTCGAAATGGTCGCGCACCGCCTTTTCGACCAGCCCCGCCGCCTCCGGACTGGTGAGGCGGTCCTTGGTCTGGCTCTGGAACTGCGGATCGCGGATGAAGACGCTGAGCATCAGCTCGCTGCCGACCATCACGTCGTCTGCGGTGATCTCCTTGGCCTTCTTCTGGTGGACCAGCTCGCCGAACGCGCGCAAGCCACGCACCAGCGCCTGGCGCAGCCCCTGTTCGTGCGTACCGCCATCAGGCGTCGGGATCGTGTTGCAATACCAGCTATAGCTGCCGTCGCTCCACAGCGGCCAGGCGACCGCCCATTCGACGCGCCCCTGCGCGTTGGGAAAGTCCTGATTGCCCGCGAAGAAGTCGGTCGTCGCGCACTCGCGGCTGCCGACCTGTTCCTTGAGGTGATCGGCAAGGCCGCCGGGAAACTGGAACACCGCCTCGGCGGGCGTGTCGGTCCCCTCGACCAGCTCGGGCGCGCAATGCCAGCGGATCTCGACGCCGGCGAACAGATACGCCTTCGACCGGGCGAGCTGGTAGAGCCGCTTGGGCTTGAACGCCAGTTCCGGCCCGAAGATCTCGGTATCGGGGGTGAAGGCGACCGAGGTGCCGCGCCGGTTGGGCGCCGCGCCGACATGCTCCAGCGGCCCCTGCGTCACGCCGCGGCTGAACCGCTGGCGGTAGAGCTGCCGTTCGCGCGCCACCTCGACCAACGTGTCCGACGAGAGCGCATTGACCACCGACACGCCGACGCCGTGCAGGCCGCCACTGGTCGCATAGGCCTTGCCGGCGAACTTGCCGCCCGAATGGAGCGTCGACAGGATTACTTCCAGCGCGCTCTTGTCGGGGAACTTGGGGTGCGGGTCGACCGGAATGCCGCGGCCGTTGTCGGTGATCGTCAGCCGGTTGCCCGGCTCCAGCGTCACCTCGATCCGCGTCGCATGGCCGGCGACCGCCTCGTCCATCGCATTGTCGAGCACTTCGGCGGCGAGATGGTGCAGCGCGCGCTCGTCGGTGCCGCCGACATACATGCCGGGGCGGCGGCGGACGGGTTCGAGCCCCTCCAGTACCTCGATCGAAGAGGCGTCGTAACTCGTATCGGGCGTCGCGGAGGACGCGAAAAGGTCTTGGGCCATTGCCGGGAACCATAAGGGAACATCGCCGCCGATGCCAGCGCCGGACCGCGGCGGCGGCCGTGCCGATTGTTGCTCCTCGATTGCTCGACCGATGCATCAAAGCCACAGTGAATGTGAATCGAAAAACTGATGCATATCAGTGGCATCCAGTACGTTCCTGCGAGCGCAACACTTTGGGAGAGATCATGCGTACCACCCTGCTGCTCGGCGCTTTCGCCGCCGTCACCCTCGCCACCGCCGCCCAGGCACAGGAAACCGGCGATCCCGCGCCGTTCACGGGCGTCTATGTCGCCGCCGCGGGCGGCTATGATGTCCAGCCCAACGATACCGGATCGACGATCCTGTTCGACCGCGGGTCGAACGGCAGCTTCGGCGACACGGTGATCGCGAACGGCAGCAACGCCTTCTCGCAGGGCTTCTGCAACGGCCGTGCCCGCGGCCGCACGCCGCTGCCCGGCGGCTGTGCCAACGACAAGGACGGCTGGTCCTATTACGGTCGCATCGGCATGGATTCGCAGGTCGGCAACATCGTCGTCGGCGCGCTCGGCGAATTCGGCAAGACCGAGATCAGCGACAGCGTCAGCGGCTTCTCCACCACGCCGGCGAATTACGTGATGACCCGCGACGTGAAGTGGGAGGCGAGCATCCGCGGCCGCGTCGGCTATGCGCCCGGCACAACCCTGTTCTACGGCACCTTCGGCCCCGGCTATGCCAATATCGACCGCAGCTTCACCACGACCAACGCGCAGAATGCCTTCGCCCAGTTCGGCAAGCGCAAGCAGTTCGGCATCGTCGGCGGTGGCGGCATCGAACAGAAGATTGGCGAGCATGTCTCGGTCGGCATGGAATACACCTTCCACCAGTATAACGACGACGACGCCCGCGTCCGCGTGTCGCAGGGCAGCGCGCCGCTGGGCAATCCGTTCGTCGTCGGCGGCACGACGACCGACTTCCGCCGCTCGGACGAGAAGTTCCGCTGGCACTCGCTGCGCGCCACCGCGGCCTTCCGCTTCTAGGCGCAGCGCTTACGCCGGATGGGCGAAGGGGCCAGCTTCGCAGGAAGCCGGCCCCTTTTGTCTGTGAGCGAGGTGGAACGCGATCGTTCGGCGGCTGTCCTATGGTGCGCACATATCCCCGCGGCGAGGCTCTTTCTCATCGGCGCACCGCGATCGTCACCGTTTCGGAAACGATCGAAGTGGATCGTTGCCGGTATGGTGTCCCTGTTGTCCATGTCGCCCGACAGGATGAATGTCCCTCGGACTCACGCGAAAACCCGGCCGAACGGTCGGCAGCGGAAAACGCGTTGCGCAGCCGCGCCCCAAGGGCCGGGAAACTCATCGCCCCGCCACGCGTGATCCCCGGACCTGTTCGAGACCGCTGCGCACCTGCCCCAGTGCTCCTGCGAAAGCAGGAGCCCAGAAGTCCCGAGCGCTATAAGACGTTGTCTTGCTTGTCTCTGGGCTCCTGCATTCGCAGGAGCACTGTCTTGCTTTACCGGCGACGCGGACCTCCGCAGAGCTCTCGGACCTGTTCCGGGGTGCGCGCCGCGCCGACCGAAACCGACCCGGGGGAAGCCTGCCCTTGCGGCCCGGTGTGACGGTCCTTCGCGGAGCTCATCACCTCGGACCCGGCAGCGCCCCGCTGGCCACAAGGCCTGCCATCAATGAAAAAGGCCGCCCCCTCGCGGGGAGCGACCTCCATCACATCGGATCGCACGATCAGCGTACGCGCGGGCCGCCGAACGGCAGCGGCGGCGGCGGACGGCGGTCGCGGCGCGGCAGCTGCGCCTGATAGGCGTGACCGCAATGCGCGACGCAATACGGGAAACCGGGGTTCACCTTCTCGCCGCAGAAGTGGAAGTCGGGCTCGCCCGGATGGCCGAGCGGCCATTTGCAGATCCGGTCGTTGAGATCGAGCAAGGTCGTCTTGCCCGCGATCTCGGGCGAGGGCTTGGCGGGCACCAGCCGGCGCGGCGGCGCGGGCGTCGAGGGCGGCTGCTGCTCGCCGGGCGACTGGCGGACGAAGCCGCCCGGCCCCACCGAGCGCAGGATCGGCTGCGGCTCGCGCTTCGGCGCGGCGACGACCTCATCCTCCTCGTCGGCCTCGTCCTCGATCTCCTCGTCCTCATCGTCGTCCGACTCGGCGGCGACGACCGGCGCGGGCTCGGGCGCGGGGCGCGGCGGAGCGGGCGGCGCGGCGACCACCGGTGCGAGTTCCGGCTCGGGCTCGGGCAGCGGCACCACGGGTGCCGGCGCGGGGGCGGCAGCGGCAGCGGCCGGCTCATTCGGCTTCACCGGCGACGGGCGCGACTGCAGGCCAAGGCGATGCGCCTTGCCGATCACCGCGTTGCGGCTGACGCCGCCCAGCGCCTCGGCGATCTGGCTGGCGGTCTGCCCCGCCTCCCACATCGTCTTGAGCGTGTCGATCCGCTCGTCGGTCCAGGACATTATCACGTTCCTTACTCTTGCGCCGGGTTGCGGGCGGCTGCCGCTGCGGTTACCCGCTTGGGCCATGAGCAGCCAGCCCCCAATCGGCGAGATCCAATCGGCAATCCGGTCCGCACCCGGTGTCCCGGTCATCCGGAACGTAAACTGGGGCGGCCTGAAGACCCTCTATGTGAAGGAGGTGCGCCGGTTCTTCAAGGTCCACCTCCAGACCGTGTGGGCACCGTCGATCACCACCTTGCTGTTCCTGATCGTCTTCACGATCGCGACCGGCGCGAAAAGTCCGGTCCAGGTCGGCGGCGTCACCGTTCCGTTCGCCGATTTCATCGCGCCGGGGCTGATCATCAGCCAGGGGATGATGGGGCCCGCCTTCGCCAACGCCAGCTTCTCGCTGCTCGTCGGCAAGATCCAGGGGACGATCGTCGATTACCTGCAACCGCCTCTGTCGACGGCGGAATTGCTCGCCGCGCTGGTCGGCGGGGCGATGACGCGGGCGTTTATCGTCGGCTTCATCTGCTGGTGCGCGATGGCACTCTATCCCGGCGTCCACGTCACGCCATCGCATCCGCTGGCGATCCTGTGGTTCGGTTTGCTCGGTGCCGCCTTCCTGTCGTTCCTCGGCGTGCTGACCTCGATCTGGGCAGAGAAATTCGATCACGCCGCGGCGGTGACCAATTTCGTCATCGCGCCGCTGTCGCTGCTGTCGGGCACCTTCTACTCGGTCGACCGGCTCGCCCCCGCCTTCCGCGCCTTCAGCCACGCCAATCCGTTCTTCTACATCATTTCGGGCTTCCGTTACGGCTTCCTCGGCACCGCCGATTCGCCCATCATGGTCGGCAGCATCGCGATTCTCGCGGTGGACATCGTCCTGGGGGTGTTATGCTATCAGCTGCTCAAGCGAGGCTGGAAGCTCAAGAACTGATCGCGCTGGCGGTCTCGGCGCTGCTCGCGTTCACGCCGCTTTCAGCCCACGCCCAAACCCCGCCCGCTTCCGCGGCTGCCGCGACTGCCGATCCCGCCGTACGCGCTGCCGTCAGTGCGCTGGTCCCAGTGCTCGCCGGCCAGCCTGGCTATGCCACATTGTTCACTTCCGCTTTCCGCCAGGCGGTGCCCGCCGCGCAATGGACCGCGCTCAGCGCCCAGCTGCGCATAACGCTCGGCGAGCCGCGGCGGATCGCCAGCCTCGATCCCGTCGGTCGCTGGGCGGCGACGGCGGTGATCGCCTATGACCGCGGCACCGCGACGCTGCACCTCGCGGTCGATCCCGCCGCGCCGCACGCCATCGCCGGCCTACGCATCACCGGTGCGGAAGTGCGGGGTGATACGTTGGGGAGGGTGCAGGACGACCTCGGTGCGCTGCCCGGGATCGTCCATTTCGGCGTCTATGCGCTCGACGGGGCGCAGCCGGTGGCGCAGATCGAGGCCCGCGGCGATGCACCCGCCCCGCTCGGCTCGGCGTTCAAGCTGTGGATCCTGGCCGAGGCGGCGCGGCAGGTCGCGGCCGGCACGCGGCACTGGACCGATGTCGTCCCGATCGGACCGCCGTCGCTGCCCTCGGGCATCCTCCAGACCTGGCCCGCGGCATCACCGGTGACGCTCCAGACGCTGGCGACGCTGATGATCTCGATCAGCGACAACACCGCCACCGACACGCTGCTCCGCCTGCTCGGCCGCCGCGAGGTGGATGCGATGGCGGCGCGGTTCGGCGCCGCCGGCCCGGTGCTGACCACCCGCGAAGCCTTTGCGATCAAGGCCGATCCCGCGCTCACCGCCGCCTGGGGGAAGGCCGACGCCGCCGGCCGCCGTGCATTGCTCGCCGCCGAGGACGGCCGGATCGCCGCCGCGCGGCTCGACCCGCTGATGTTCTCCTCCGGCCCGCTCGCCAGCGAGACGGTCGAATGGTTCGCCGCGCCGCGCGACACCGCCCGGCTGCTCGCCCATCTCCGCGACGCGGGACCGGTGGTGCGCGACATCCTGTCGATCAACCACGGCGTCGATCCGGCCACCACCGCCCGCTTCGCCTATGTCGGCTTCAAGGGCGGCTCCGAACCGGGCGTCATCGCGCTCAACGTGCTGGCACAGGCCAGGAACGGCCGCTGGTATGCAATCTGCGCGAGCTGGCACCGTGCGGATGGCGCGGTCGACGAACCGCGCCTCGCCGCCCTGGTAACACGCGCATTGGGGCTGATCGCCCGGGCCTGATCCCGCCGGCCGTCGCTAGCACAGGCTCAGGCGCGCCACTCGCGGCGCAGCATCGCGTAGATCAGCGTGTCGCGCACGCCGATATGCGTCTCCCATTCCTCGCGCAGCCGGCCTTCGCAGGTGAAGCCGATCCGTTCGAGCAGCCGCGCCGAGGCCACCGCCTCGGGATCGATATCGGCGAAGATGCGGCGCGTTCCCTCGCCGAACACCTGCGCGATCACCGCGCGCACCGCCTCGCGTGCGATGCCGCTGCCCCATAGCCGCTGCGCGAAGAGATACCCGATCTCGCTGACGCGCGGTCGCTTCTCGCCGACATAGACGAAGCCGACCGCCGCCGCCTCGCCGCGCAATACCGCCGCCCAGACCCGGTCGCCCGGCCCCATGTCGGCGAAATGCGCGCGCAATTCCTCGACCGAGCCGAACGGGCCGCGCGACCACCAGCGCATCACCACCGGGTCCGCCATCGACGGGAACAGCGCGTCGGCGTCGTCCGGCGTCAACGGCCGCAACGTCAGCCGCTCCGTCGTCAGCGTCGGCGTCGGCGTCGGCGTGCCGCTCACCCGGTCAGCGCGTCGACCAGCGCCCGCACCTTCGCCTGCCGCCATTGCGGCAGCGGCGCGACCAGCCAATAGCCGAAGCGCGACGGCTGCGGATCGCCGACCACCGCGACCTTGCCACTGGCGATATCGCGCGCCGCGAGCAGTTCCGACACGGTCGCCCGCCCAAGCCCGGCGACCGCCGCGTCGATCGCCAGCCCGGCATCGGCGACGCGGACCAGCGCATGCCCCTCGCCGCCGGGGCATCCCGGCCACGATATCAGCGTCTCGGCCGCACCCGGTGCCGCGATCGTCACCATGCCTTCGGACTCGAGCGCCTCGCCCTCGTGCTCGCCCGGCCCCTCGCCCCAGCGGATCGCGAGGTCCAGATTCGCCTCGGTGAAATCGACCGCGTCATCCGCGGCGATCAACACGAACCGCAGTTCGCCGTCGCGCTGCGCCACCTCGGCAAGCCGCGGCATCAGCCATTTCTCCGTGAGGTCGCGCGGCGCGGCGATGGTCAGCGACTTGGACGACTGGCCCGCCTGCATCGCGCGGACCGCCTCCTCGAACTGGAGGAAGCCGTCGCGCAGCGCGCCGAGCCCCGCCTCCGCCTCTGGCGTCAATTCCAGCCCGCGCGTGGTGCGCCGGAACAGCACGACGCCCAGCGTATCCTCCAGCGCGCGGATCTGCTGGCCCACGGCGGCAGGCGTCACCGCCAGCTCGTCGGCCGCGCGGGTGAAACTGAGATGGCGCGCCGCGGCATCGAGCACGCGCAGCCCGTTGAGCGGCAGGTGCGTGCGCTTCACGAATCGACCGCCGAGGCGAACAGCGCGAACTTGGGGATCGTCGCGTCGAAACAGGCGCCGTCCTCGTCGATCATGCGATAGCTGCCCTGCATCGCGCCGCTCGGCGTCTGCAACGGGCAGCCCGAGACATAGTCGAAGCTCGCGCCCGGCGCGATCAGCGGCTGCTCGCCGACGACGCCCTCGCCCTCGACCGAGTGGCGCGCGCCGCGGCCGTCGATGATCACCCAGTGGCGGGTCAGCAATTGCACCGACCGCGCCGAGTCGTTCTCGATCCGGATATGATAGGCCCAGAACCAACGGCCGCGGCGCGGTTCGGACTGTTCGGGCAGATAGCTCACCGCGACGCGCACGGTCACCCCATCGGTGGTCGCGGCATGCGGGAAGAATTGCTTCATAGGCCGACCTGTCGCAGCGCCTGGTCGAGATCGTCGATCAGATCCTGCGGATCCTCGAGCCCGACGTTGAGGCGCAGCATGCCCTCGCTGATCCCCATCTCGATCCGCTTGTCCTCGGCGACCCCGGCATGGGTGGTCGAGGCGGGGTGCGTCATCAGCGAGCGCGAATCGCCGATGTTGTTGGAGATATCGATCAGCGCCAGCGCGTCGAGCAGGCCATGCGCCTGCGCCCGATCGGCGACCTCGAAGGCGAAGATCGGGCCGGTCGCCGACATCTGGCTCATCGCCAGATCGTGCTGCGGATGGCTGGGCAGGCCGGGGTGGAGGATGCGCGGCACGCGGCCTTCGAGGAAGCGGCCGACGGTGATCGCGCTCTGCGACTGGCGCTGGATGCGCAGGTCGAGCGTCTCCAGCCCCTTGAGCACCACCCAGGCATTGAACGGCGACAGCGTCGGGCCGGTGTTGCGGGTGAAGGGCAGCAGGGTGTTGTCGATGAAATCCTTGCTGCCGCAGACCGCGCCGGCGAGCACGCGGCCCTGCCCGTCCATCATCTTGGTCGCCGAATAGGCGGTCACATCCGCGCCGAAGTCCATCGGCCGCTGCAACGCCGCGGTGGCGAAGGCATTGTCGACGACGCTGATGATGCCGCGTTCGCGCGCGATGCCGCAGACCGCGCGCAGATCGACGACGTCCATCGTCGGATTGGCGGGGGTCTCGAAGAAGAAGACCTTGGTCTCGGGCCGCACCGCGTCGAGGAACTGCTGCGGATCGCGCGCATCGACGATGGTCGTCGCGATGCCGAACTTGGGCAGCAACGTATCGGTCAGCCAGCGGCACGAGCCGAAGGCGGCGCGGCCGCCGACGAGGTGATCGCCCGCCTGCAACTGGCAGAGCAGCACCGCGGTCATCGCCGCCATGCCGCTCGCCATCGTGCGGCACGCCTCGGCGCCTTCGAGCAGCGCGATGCGGTGCTCCAGCATCTCGACGGTCGGGTTCTGCAGGCGGGAATAGGTCATCCCCTCCTGCTCGCCCGCGAAGCGCGCCGCGGCATCGGCCGCCTTGTCGTAGGTATAGCCCGAGGTGAGGAACAGCGCCTCGCTGGTCTCGCCATATTCGCTGCGTGCGGTGCCGCCGCGGATGGCGAGCGTCGCCGGACGCCAGTTGGCGGTGATCGAGCGGTCCTGTCCTGCCTTGCGCTTCATGCGATGCGCTTAGCCGCACGGGTGCAGGCGGTGCAAGCGTTGCGGGCGTCCTGCGCCTTCCTGGGAGCGGCGTGGCGGGTCGGATGGCGTCGATCGTTCGGGGTGGTGATGGGGGCATGACTGGCGCGGCGCGGTGGCGCGGCGAAGCCGTGACGGGGGGCGGGAGCAGGGGTTGCGCTATGGGGCTCCATCCTCTCCTCCCCTCCACCATTGGGCTGGCGCCGCCCCCTTGCGTACCGAGCAATCGCGTATGGGAGCGGGAATGAGGATCGAACGGCTTCCTCATCAGACTCGTCACCCGGACTCGTTCCGGGGTCCACCCAGCCGCAAGAGCATGGCGTCGAAACATGCCCTCCTCCTCGCCGCGGAGTGGACCCCGGAACAAGTCCGGGGTGACGGGGTGGGCGGGGTAACGGGGTGGGCGGGGAACGCGGCGCGGGCGTTGCGCTATGGAGCTTCACCCTTTCCTTCGGCTGGCACCGAACGGCCCCTTTCCCTTGCGCATGGAGCAATCGCAGATCGCTGCGGGGATGGGGTTCGATCGGCTTCCTCATCAGATCCGTCACCCCGGACTCGTTCCGGGGTCCACCCAGCCGCAAGAGCATGGCGTCGAAACACGCCCTTCTCCTCGCCGCGGAGTGGACCCCGGAACAAGTCCGGGGTGACGGGGTGGGCGGGGAACGCGGCGCGCGCGTGGCGCTATGGAGCTCCACCCGTTCCCTGGGCTGGCGCCGGGCGGTCCCCTTTCCCTTGCGTACTGAGCAATCGCAGATCGCTGCGGGAATGGGGTTCGATCGGCTTCCTCATCAGATCCGTCACCCCGGACTCGTTCCGGGGTGACGGGGGGGGCGGGGTGACGGGTGGGCGGGGTGACGGGGTGGGCGGGAGCGCGGCGCGCTCGGTATGCGACAGCCCCGCCCTTGCGGGGGAGGCGTTGGTCTTGCCAAGCCGCCTCCCGCCGGAGACAAGGCCGCGGTGCGCCTCCCCTCCCGCCCCCTGCCCGCCGCGCTCGCCATCGGCCTCGTCGCGCAGTTGCTGTTCTGCTGGCGGCTGACCACGCCGCACGTGCTCGTCTTCGACGAGGTCCATTACGTCCCCGCGGCGCGGATGCTGCGCGGACTGGTCGGGCCGGTGAACATCGAGCATCCGTTGCTCGGCAAGACGCTGATCGCGCTCGGGATGATGATCTTCGGCGACGGCCCGCTCGGCTGGCGCGCGCTGTCGACGGTGGCGGCGAGCGCTGTCGTGATGGGGGTGTTCGCGATCCTCTGGCTGCTTTTCGGCCGGGTGCGCACGGCGAGCATCGGCGCGGTGCTGACGCTGCTCAACTTCACCGTCTTCGTGCAGGCGCGGATCGCGATGCTCGACGGGTTCATGGCGGCGTTCGTTGTCACCGGACTGGCCGCCCTGTTGTGGGCGATGCGCGCGCGCGGCGCGGCGCTATGGTGGCGGTGGCTGCTCGGCGCGTTGCTGCTCGGCCTCGCGGTGGGGACGAAATGGACGGCGCTGCCGTATCTCGGCTTTGCCGGCGCGACCTATCTGGTCGTGCGCTGGCGGCGGCCGGACCTCTGGCCGGGCCTGCATCCGGTCGTTGCCCTCGTCCTGCTCGGCGGGGTGGCGATGCTCGCCTATTGCGCGACCTTCTGGCCCGCCTTCCTCTACGCCGACCAGCCGCTGACGGTCGCGCGGCTGCTCCCGTTCCAGCTCGATATGTATCGCCAACAGACGCAGGTGCTGCCGCCGCACACCTATCAGTCGCGCTGGTGGACGTGGCCGTTCGACTGGCGGCCGATCTGGTATTTCTACGAGCCGGCGGATGGCGCGCAGCGCGGCATCCTGCTGCTCGGCAATCCGGTGGTGATGTGGGGCGGGCTGGTCGCGGCGGTCGCCGGGCTGGCGGCGTGGGTGCGCGACGGCGACGCGCGCACCGGCGGCGTCGCTTTGCTCTGGATCGCCAGCGTCGCGATGTGGGCGCTGATCCCCAAGTCTTTGGGTTTCTATTATTATTACTATCTGTCCAGCATCTGGCTGGCGTTGGTCATCGCCGCGGCCTTCGATCACTGGCGGATACGGCTGCGCTATTGGGACGAGGCGTTCCTTGCCGCGAGCGCGGTGCTGTTCATCCACTTCTACCCGATCCTGTCCGCCGCCGCGCTGCGCGGGCCGGGGTCGTTCCACCGGTGGATGTGGCTGACGAGCTGGATCTGATTCTTCCGCGGGGGGGACTCTCGCATATGGCTGCGGTGACGAGGCTCGGTCGGTTGCCTCCTCTTACCCGTCAGGCTCAAACGACCGTTTCCAGGCGATAGCGTTCCCCGCGAGGGACAAAGCCGTCGTTCAATACCGTCCCCAGACGAACTTGGACGACAGCGCGTAATTCCACACCGCGCCGACCAGGATGCCGAGCAGGGCCGACGCGGCGGCGCCTTCGTTGTGGAAGTCGTGCACGAACGCCGCGACGCCGACGTTGGCGACCAACCCGACCGAGCAGACCACGCAGAACGACAGCCAGCCGTCGAGCAGCGCCCGAAAACCCCTCAGCCGCCGGTCGCGATAGGTCAGCGCGTTGTTGAGCGCGAAGTTGAACGTCATCGCCGCCAGCGCGCCGAGGATCTGCGCCCACAGGAACGCCGCGCCGAGCAGCATCGCCACCCCGAGCACCCCCATATGGACACCGACGCCGAGCACGCCGATGCACGAGAACATCGCGAAGCGCACCGGCACGAACCGGCCGAACATCCGGTCGTAGAGCGCGATCAGATATTCCATCGCGACGACGTGATCGAGCTTCGACTCGCCCTCGGTCCGCACCCGGAAGGTATAGGGCAGTTCGACGAAGCGGAGCGGCTCGACGCTCGCGGTCATCAGGTCGAGCAGGATCTTGAAGCCGATCGCCGACAGGTCCGGCGCGAGCCGGCGCGCCTGCGCGGTGCGGATCGCGAAGAAGCCGCTCATCGGGTCGCTCAGGTCGCCTTTCAGCACCTTGCGCGACAGCCTGGTGGCGAAGGCCGATTTGGCGACGCGGTCGCGGTCCCAATCGCCCGTCCCGCCGCCATCGACGAACCGCGAACCGACCACCACGTCGAGGTCGGCATCCGCCTGCAACAGGTCGAGCATCCTGGGCAGCAGCGTCTCGTCGTGCTGCAGGTCGCCGTCGATCACCGCCACCACCGGCGCGGCGGTCGCGCACATCCCCTCGATACAGGCCGAGGACAGACCGCGCCGGCCGATGCGATGGATCACCCGCACCCGCGTGTCGAGGCGGCCGAGTTCGCGCGCCGCCTCGGCGGTGCCGTCGGGGCTGTCGTCGTCGACGAAGATCGCTTCCCAGCGCCGCCCCGCCAGCGCGGCCTCGATCCTGGCGATCAGCGTCGCGACGTTGGCGCGCTCGTTGAACGTCGGGATGACGACCGCAATCTCGAGCAATGGACTCACAGCGGCTTGCTCACAAGGCGGCGAGCACCGCATCCCCCATGGCGCCGGTCGTCATCGTCCCGCCGAGATCGGCAGTGCGTGCGCCGCCACGGATCGCCTGCGCCACCGCCGCCTCGATCCGGTCGGCCGCCGCACCGTTGCCGAGCGAATGGCGCAGCATCATCGCCGCCGACAGGATCGCGGCACAGGGATTGGCCTTGCCCTGCCCGGCGATGTCCGGCGCGGACCCGTGGATCGGCTCGTACAGCCCCTTGCCCGCGGCATCGAGGCTGGCGGAAGGCAGCATGCCGATCGAGCCGACGCACATCGACGCCTGATCCGACAGGATGTCGCCGAACAGATTGCCGGTGACGATGACGTCGAACTGGCCGGGATGGCGCACCAGCTGCATCGCGGCATTGTCGACGTACATATGGGTCAGCGTCACGTCGGGATAGTCGGCGGCGACCTCGATCACCACGTCGCGCCACAATTGCGAGGTTTCGAGCACGTTCGCCTTGTCGACCGAGCAGAGCTGGCCGCGCCGCTTGCGCGCCGCCTCGAACCCGACGCGGGCGATGCGCCGCACCTCGCTCTCGTCATAGCTCATGATGTCATAGCCCTCGCGCTGACCCGCGGCGGTGGTGCGGCGGCCCTTCTCGCCGAAATAGACGTCGCCGTTGAGCTCGCGGACGATGAGGAGATCGATCTGCCGGGCGACCTCCGGCTTGAGCGCCGAGGCATCCTCCAGCCCCTCGAACAGGGTCGCGGGGCGCAGGTTGGAGAAGAGCGCGAGATGCTTGCGCAGGCCGAGGATCGCCTGTTCCGGGCGGAGCGCGCGTTCCAGCGAGTCGCAGCTGGGATCGCCGACCGCGCCGAACAGCAGCGCATCGGCCCGCCGTGCGACGTCGAGCGTCGCCTCGGGCAGCGGATGGCCGACGCTGTGATAGGCGACGCCGCCGACCAGCGCCTCCTCATAGACGAGATCGAGATCGAGCGCGTCGAGCACGCGGCGCGCCTGGGTGATGACTTCGGGGCCGATGCCGTCGCCCGGCAGGAGTGCGATCATTGCCATGGCCGCTGCCTAGCCGCGCCGCCGCCGCTTAGGCAATTGCCCTTTTCAGCATCGCGACCAGCCGTTCCCGTGCCACGAGCGGATCGGCGCGGCGATCGGTGAGCAGGTCGCGCGCGAGGAAATGGCCGGTGATCGCCAGCCCCGCGATGATATCGGGCCAGTCCGCCGCGCCGCCTTCCGTAAGAAACGCCGGCAAGGCGAACAGCCGCGCCTCGTAGCCATAAGCGGCGCCGCGGCTCACCGCACCGCCGCTGCGCGGGCTGACGAACGCCAGATCGTCCGCGCCGCCGGTCACCACGCAGGCGGTCAGATCCAGGCCGAAGCCGAGTTCGGCGAGCACGAGCAGTTCGTAGCGCACCAGGGCGGTCGCCCAGCCACGTGCCGCCGGCGCCGCCTCGACCGCATCGAGCACCGCCCCGAGCGCATCGTAGAGCCGCGGATAGGGCTGCGCCTCCGGCAGCGCCGCAGCAGTGAGCGCGGTGACCCAGGCGAGCGCCGCGGCTGGCAGCGGCTCGCCATGCAGCGCGGCGCGACTGTGCACGGGCTCGACGGTCAGCGCCGCGAGCTGCTCCCCGGTGCGTGCGCGCCATTCCCCGGCGATGGCATTGGCGGGCTGAAGCACCGGCCGCAGCTGCCGCGATCGTCCGCCGCGCACATAGCCCGGCTGCACGCCGTCGGCACGGGTCAGCGCCCGCACCACCGCGCCATGCTCGCCATGCGCACGGATCGCGAGGACAATGGCTTCGGCGCGCAGGTGCATCGCAGGGATATAGCCCCCAACGCCTCCCCCGCCAGAGGGGAGACGCCGAGCCCGCTATCGCCGCAGCCGCTTCGCCAGCGTCGCCAGCCGCGGATGCCGGGCGCTGCGCTTGGCCGATGCCACCGCACGATCGAATGCCGCCAGCGCCAGCACCGTCGCGCGGTTCGCCAGCGTCGGCCGCAGCACCAGCAGATCGACGCACGCCACCCCGCCGGTGGCGAACTGCCGCTTGTGCCGCCCCTCGCCCTCGGTGAAGTCGAAGCGCGCGAACCGATCGTCGAACAGGTCGCGCATCGCCGCCGCCTGCAACACCGTGCCCGGCGACGACGCACCCCAGGCGGGATCATGGCCGACATGATCGTAGCGCAGTGCGGAGCCCTGCGCCGTGCAGCACAGATAGGCCACCGGCGTGCCCTCGTGCAGCAGCAGCCACGCGCGCAGGTCGTCCGCCGCCGCCCGCGCCATCAGGTCGGCCACCGCCGCGGCATCTTCGGGCAGGCCGGCATCCAGCAGCGTCTCCTGATACGTCTTCGCGGACACCGTGCGGGCCAGCGGGTGGAAGGCCGCGAACGCCTCCGGCGTACGATAGGCGCGGATCGTCAGCCCCGCCGCAGCCGCCTTCCTCGTCTTGCGGCGGAGCGTCGCACGGGCCGAAGACGAGAGGGCCGCCAGCCACGCGTCATGGCCGATCGTCAGATCGGTGTAGAAGCGGGTATAATGCTGACGCACCATCACGATGCGACCCTCGGTCTCGACCTGCGCGACGCGCGCCGCGGGCAAGGACGTGACGAGCCAGCCGTCTCCCGCTGCGTCCGGCAGGGTCGGCACCCGCCCCTCCAGCACGTCGTCGAGCGACAAGGCCACGCGGATCAGGCGCCGTCGGATCGTGGCGAGCGTCCGCGCGCCGATCCGCAACGGGAGCGCCACCGGCGTCACACGCCGCGTTCTGCCACCCAGTTCGACCAGAGCTGTTCCGCCTGTCGCAGCCGCCGGCGCAGCGCGTTGGCGCCAAGCGGACGATCGTCCTGCCCGGTCGCCAGCGGCGGCCGGTCGGCGAAGTGGACCGTCGGCAACGCCGCCTTGCGCAGCGCCAGCAGCCGGCACAGCGTGTCGAAGCGGCGGACATGCACGGCATTGGCGCGCGTCCCGAGCCGGTTGGCGAGCTCGAAGCCATGACTGACGATCGTCACCGCGGCATGATCCTCGGCCGCCGCATGGTCGAGCGCGGCGGCACTCTCCGCCCCCGACAGCGCGCACAATTGAAAGGTGCGCCACAGCCCCGGTGCGTCCTCGATCACCGTGACCGGCACCTCGACCAGATGATGCGCGACTGGGGCGATCTGGGCCGGCGGCAGCGCGATCCGGCTTGCCGCCGCCTCGCCGCCATTGTGGCTGCTGTCATAGGTGAAGCCGAGCGCCGCCAGCGCGACCATCGTATCGTCATTGGCCGCGAAGCTGCCCGCGCGGAAGGCGACCGGCGGCGGCGCACCGGCCGCGACCAGCAGCTCGGCCGCGCCGCGGATCAGGTCCCGCTGCTCGGCGAGCGTATATTCATGCAGCTGGAACCGCCCATAGCAGGCGCCGCGATCACCGACCCGCGCGCCGGTCCAGCTCGGATGGAGATGCAGCTGCACCTCCTGACCGGCGGCCAGGATCGTATCGACCATCCGCTTGACCGGCGCGAGGCCGAAGACCAGCGCCGGCATCGGATCGACGAAGAAACACGCCTTGAGCCCATGTTCGGCGAGCAGATCGAGCTGATAGCTCAGCCCGACGCCGGCGGGCTCGATCGAGCGCGCATAGATCGTCTCGACATCCAGCCCCGCGGCATGGTGCCGCCAGGCGAATTCGGTATCGATCGTCAGGAAGACGCACGTCATTGCCCGGCCTTACGGCACGCACGTGAACAATTGGTAGGCACATCCGTGTTTTACGCGGCATGTCCCGAACGGCCGCCGGCCGGGGCGGCGGCGCGCGGCGCGCCGGGCGTGGCGAATGCGCCTCACCGCGCGTGGTAGAAGTCGTACACCTGCTGGGCGACGCCCGCAGACACGCCCGGCGCCTTCTTGAGATCTTCAAGGCTCGCGTTGCGCACCGCGCGGCCGGTGCCGAAATGCATCAGCAGCGCCTTCTTGCGCGCCGGGCCGATGCCCGGCACCTCGTCGAGCGGGCTCGCGCCGATCGCCTTGGACCGCTTGTCGCGATGCGCGCCGATCGCGAACCGGTGCACCTCGTCGCGCAGCCGTTGCAGGTAGAACAGCACCGGCGCGTTGACCGGCAACTGGAACTCGCGCCCGTCGAGCATGTGGAACACCTCGCGCCCGTCGCGGCCGTGATGCGGCCCCTTGGCGACGCCGACCATGCACACGTCCTCGATGCCGAGATCCTCGAGCACCGCCTTGGCCGCATTGAGCTGCGGCTTGCCGCCGTCGATCAGCACGAGGTCGGGCCAGGTGCCGTCGTCGCGATCGGGTGCCTCGTCGAGCTGGCGCGCGAAGCGGCGGCGGAACACCTCGCGCATCATGCCGACGTCGCTGTCGGTCGCCGCCTCGTTGCCCTTGATGTTGAACTTGCGATACTGGCCCTTGCGGAAGCCCTCCGGCCCGGCGACGATCATCGCGCCGAGCGCGTTCGTCCCCTGGATATGGCTGTTGTCATAGACTTCGATCCGGTCGGGCGGCTCGGCCAGGTCGAACAGGTCGGCGACCTCGCGCAGCAGCCGCGCCTGCGTCGTGCTCTCCGCCAGCCGCCGTTCGAGCGCCTCGATCGCATTGCGCTTCGCCTGATCCATCAGCCGCCGGCGGTCGCCGCGCTGCGGCACCGACAGCGCGACCTTGTAGCCGGCACGTTCGCCCAGCGCCTCGCCGAGCAGCGCGCCCTCGCCCAGTTCGCGATCGAGCAGGATCGTCTTGGGCGGCGGCACCTCCTCGTAGAATTGGGTGAGGAAGCTCGCCAGCACCTCGTCCTCGGGCACTTCGTTGGTATGCTGCGGGAAGAAGCTGCGATGCCCCCAATTCTGGCCGCCGCGGATGAAGAACGCCTGGATGCCCATCGTCCCGTCCTTGCACGCGAGCGCGAAGACGTCGGCGTCGCCGACCCCCTCGGCATTGATCGCCTGCGAGCCCTGGACGAAGGTGAGCGCCTTGAGCCGGTCGCGGATCAGCGCGGCCAGTTCGAAATCCATGTTCTCCGCCGCCGCCTGCATCTGCGCGCCGAGCTTGGCCTGGACCTTGGTCGACTTGCCGGCGAGGAAGTCGCGGCAATCGTCGACCAGTTCCTTGTACGCCTCCTTGCTGACGCGGCCGACGCACGGCGCCGAGCAGCGCTTGATCTGGTAGAGCAGGCAGGGCCGGTCACGCGTCTTGAAGAAGCCGTCGGTGCACGAGCGCAGCAGGAACAGCTTCTGCAACGCGTTGAGCGTGTTGTTGACGCTGCCGGCGCTGGCGAAGGGCCCGTAGTAATTGCCGGGCGCGCGGCGGGCACCGCGATGCTTCTGGACGCGGGGGAAATCATGGTCGCCGCGCAACAGGATGAACGGGAACGACTTATCGTCGCGCAGCAGCACGTTGTAGGCGGGGCGATAGCGTTTGATCAGCTGCGCCTCGAGCAGCAGCGCCTCCGCCTCGTTGTTGGTGGTGACGATCGTCATCGACCGGGTCTGCGCGATCATCCGCTGCAGCCGCTTGGTCAGCCCCTTGACCTGGGTGTAATTGGCGACCCGCTGTTTGAGCGAGCGCGCCTTGCCGACATAGAGCACGTCGCCCTTGGCATCCTGCATCCGATAGACGCCGGAGCGGCTCGGCAAGGTGGCGAGAACGTTGCGGATCGCGGCGACCCCCGCCTCGAGATCCGGCGTATCGGACCCCCGGACGGTAAAGGTGGCGCGCTCTTCGTTGAATCGATCGGGAGGACCGTAACCGGACATTGGGGTCATGTAGGAGTCGCGACGGTGCGGGGCTAGTGGGTTGCGACGGTGTGGGTCATTCCGGGCCCTTCCACCAGTCTGCTGATGCCAAACGCCCCACCCCTTTTACGCCGTCACCCCGGACTTGTTCCGGGGTCCACCCTGCGGCGAGGGGAAAGGCTCCCTTCGCCCCCTTCTCCTGCGGTCCGGTGGACCCCGGAACACGTCCGGGGTGACGGACCTCATGAGCCCACCGGTCGAGCCTCAGCATCGCTGCCCTATGCGACGGCTTTCACGTCGCGGGGGAGGATTTGGAGTTACCGTCCCGATGGCAGTGACCGGCGGCTCTCGACCTTCTTCACCGGCGTCGGCGCGCCGTCGATCGCCGCCAGATCCGTGCCGATCTTCGCCAGCAAGGCCGGCGTCATCTGCCCGCCGCTCAGCGGCGCGAGCTTGCGGAGCGACAGCGTCTGGAACTTCGGCAGATTGGGATCGTCGCTCATCCCCGGCACGTCGCGATCGAGGATCGCCTTGGCGCGCGGGTCGGCGATCAGATCCGCGATCGGCGTGTCGAGCGAAAAGCCCCCCGCCGGCGCGGCGGGCACACGTTCCGCAGGCCGCTCCGCCGACGCCGAGGCAGTGTCCGTCGGCAGGTCGAGCGCGAATTTGTCCGCCGCCTGCGCGGCCTGCGAGGATTGTACCAGCATCAGCGCAGCGAAAAGGATCGACATCGGGCCACCTCGACACGGTCACGCGAGGCGCGCGCCGTGCCGTCTTGTAGCAGCCCCGGACGGGGGCGAAAGGGTCAGGCCTGCGCGAACATCTTGGTGCCGACGATGCCGACCACGGTCAGCGCCATGAAACAGGCCTGCACCATGCTGACCTTGTCGCCGAACAGCAGCACGCCGCCGATGATCACGCCGACCGCGCCGCAGCCGGTCCACACCGCATAAGCGGTGCCGGCGGGCAGCCCCCGCATCGCCAGCGCGAGCAGCCCCATGTTGACGAAGGACAGGATGATCGGGACGCTCGACGCCTGCCACGTCGCGAGCGTCGCCGCCCATTTCAGGCTGAGCGCCCAGCAGATTTCGGTGAACACGGCGATGCCCAGGATGAGCCACGACATGGATGTTACTCCTGTACGGGCTCGGTGATGCAGGACGGCGCCGGAAACCCGGGAAGAGACGCGCGTCGAAAGTGTAACTCCTCCCCGGCACGGGGAGGTGGCAGCGCGTCAGCGCTGACGGAGGGGGGCTTCCACAGACGCTGCGTGCGTGGAGAACCCCCTCCACCACCCGCTGCGCGGGCGGTCCCCCTCCCCGCGAGCGGGGAGGAATTAGAGGATCAATTCACCCGGCTCAGGCCGGCGATCGAGCGGTCGATCATCGCACGGTCGGCCTGCGCGTCGAGCTGCTCGGCGATCAGCACCGCCGCGGCCTTCGCCGCGGTCTCGGCAGCGAGAGCGCGAACCTCGGCGATCGCGGTCCGCTCGGCGGCGGCGATCTTGTCCTCGGCGCGCTTGGTGCGGCGGGCCATCAGCTCCTCCGCATCGTGCTTCGCCTTGGCGATGATCTGATGCGCCTCCTGCTGGGCATGATGGCGCATCGTCGCAGCATCCGCCTCGGCCGCCTTGGCCTTGGCTTCATATTCGTTGCGCAGCACCTCGGCCTCGGCACGCAGCTTCTTGGCTTCGTCCAGCTGCTGGCGGACGGCGGCGATCTGCTTGTCGAGGGTCGCGGCGATCTTGGCCGGCACCTTGACGATCAGCATGCCGATCAGCACGACGAGGGCGGCGATGCCGACCCAGCCGGTGGTGTTGAAGCCCAATGCCGTCTCCTCGACGGCATGTTCGGCGCCCGGCTCGGAGACGTTGGCGGTCAGCTGGCTGCCGTCGCGCACGTTCTGCGGCTGCATCGACTCCGACGACGCCGCATCGGCGAGGTTGGCGGCGACCATGGCATTGGGATTGCTGGCGGGATTAGCCATGCGCATTGCTCCGGCGCACCGCATCCGCGGCGGCATCGATGCTGACGGTCAGGCCCGACACCTTGGCGACCAGCTCCTGCGCGACATCCGCCGCGACCGACTGGAGGTTGAGCATCGCCTGCGCCTTGGCATTGCCCACCGCGAGATCGTGATGGGCGAGCCGCTCGGCGAGCTCCGCGTCGGCGGACCGGATCTGGCTTTCGGCGGCCTTGGCGGCCTGGGCCTTGGCGGCGGTGGTCTCGGCGAGCGCCGCGGCGCGCGCCTCGTCCATCTTCAGGCGCCATGCCGCTTCGACCTGGTCGGCGGCGAGACGGGCCTGTTCGGCCGCGGCAAGGTCGGCCGCGATCTGGCCTTCACGCGCGTCCACAGTCGCGATGACCCGCGGCACCATCATCTTGCCGATCCCGAAATACAGGATGCCAAAGGTGATGAGCAGCCAGAAGATCTGCGAGGCGTAGGTGGCGGCGATCTGGGAAATCTGTGGCATTGAAGACCTTTAGCGCGACCTCAAAGCTGTCGGCCGGGCGGGGCGCCCGGCCGGACGGCGATGGTTAGGCGACGAACAGCAGGATGATCATCGTCACGAAGGCGAGCAGGCCGAGCAGCTCGGCACCCGCGAAACCGATGAACAGACGGCCCTGCTGGCTGTCGGCAGCACCCGGATTGCGCAGCGCGCCTTCGAGGAACTTGGCGAACACGTTGCCCACGCCGAGCGAGGCGAGGCCCATGCCGATCGCGGCCAGACCGGCACCGATCATCTTGGCGGCTTCTGCGTCCATGTCAAAACTCCCGTATCAAAATCAGTAGGTTGGAACGAAAAACTCAGTGCAGGTTGACGGCGTCGTTCAGATAGACGCTCGTCAGCAGCGCAAAGACATAGGCCTGGATGGCGGCCACCAGCAGCTCGAGCAGGGTGATGCCGATCATCAGCAGGAAGCTGGGCAGCGAGATCAGCAGACCATAGCCGGCGCCGAGGTTGATGCCGCTGATCACGAACGCCGCCAGCACCTTGAGCAGGATGTGCCCCGCGGTCATCGCGACGAACAGTCGCAGACCCAGCGAGAAAGGGCGCACCAGGAAGCTCATCAGCTCGACGACGAAGATCAGCGGAATCATCAGCTTGGGCGTGCCGTGCGGCACGAACAGGCTGAAGAAGTGGAAGCCGTGCTTGCCGAAGCCGACGATCAGCACGATGGCGAAGCTGATGATCGCCAGCACGCCGGTGACGGTCAGGTGGCTGGTGATGGTGAACGGATGCCAACCCGGCACGATGCCGACCGGGGTCAGGCCCCAGATGTTGGCGAACAGGATGAACATGAACAGCGAGAAGACATAGGGGACGAAGCGCTTGCCCTGCGGCCCGATGTTCGACGTCAGCATGTTGGAGACGAAGCCGGTGAAGCCCTCGACCGCGGCCTGCCAGCGGCCGGGGACGAGCTCGCGCTTCATCCCGCCCAGCATGAACAGCCACAGGCTGGCGAGCGTGATCACCATCCACAGTGCCGAGTTGGTGAACGAGATGTCGTATCCCGCGACCACCCAATGCCGACCGAACAAAGGTTCGATCAGGAACTGGTGCATCGGATCGATCTTGCTGCCCGATTCTGCCGCCACGTGGCCCGTTCGCTCCCTAATACGACAAACGCCCGGTTATTCCGGGCGTTCGCCTGCAATCCGAATGATCTGCCTGAACGCGACGGCAATTCCGAGGAACAGCATCACGATCAGCGCCCATGGGCTCGTGCCGAACCAGTGGTCGATACACCAGCCGATCAGCGCGCTGCCGACAAGGCTTCCGATCAGCGCGGCGAGCACACGATTGCCGAGCGAATATCCCGCATCGGCCGTCGGCGCCCCCTGCCCCGTCCGCAACGCTTCGGCATGCCGGGCTTCCTTCAGCCGCTCATCGAGCGCGGAAAGCCGCGGATCGTCCGCGCTGGTGAAGTCTCGTCCAGGTTCCTCGTCCGCCACGCGCCATCCCTCGCCTGTTTCGTTCAGCCGGGGGAGAAAACGCGCGGGGCGAGCGATCCCGCCAAGGCCCGGTCCGTTTAGGTGGGGGGTGCCGGGGTGTCAACCGTCTGGTTCCCCGATGGGATTGGTGAAGGCATAAGTCCTCCCCCGCCAGGGGGAGGTGGCAGCGCGCGGCGCTGACGGAGGGGGAGGAAAGGGTGGGAGCCATCGTTCGGCTCCCGTCCTTTCCTCCCCCTCCACCATCCGGCATGCGCCGGATAGTCCCCCTCCCCCTGGCGGGGGAGGACTGTATTTTACTTGCACCGCGGGTCGAGTTCCGGCGTGCCGGTATTCTCCTTCCACTGGCCGGACGGGGTCTTGTACATCTCCCCCTTGCCGACCTTGGCCACCAGGTTGCAGCCGCTGGTGAAGGCGAATTGCTCCACCGTCGCGCCGCTCGCCTGCGCGCTGGCGGTATAGGCCGCCTTGCGCTTGATATTGATGTCGCGGACCAGCGCCTGCACCGCCGGCCCGCCGCTCACCACGCCGAGATAGCCGTCGGGCTGTTCGCCGACCTGTTTCGCCTCACGCGCGGCGGCATAGGCCGGATCGCGCTGCGCCATCGCCATGGTCGAGATGCCCAGCAGGGCCACCGCACCGGCAACGATCAAAAGCTTCGTCTTCATATCAGAAAATCCCCGGATTCTGCTGGATCAGCGACTTCGCCTCGCCATCGAGACGATAGACGACCTCCTGCGTCACGCTGATGTTGAGGTTGATCTCGATCGGCTTGTCCGGCGCCGAGACGTTGATGCAGCCACCAAGCGTCGTCGCCGTCAGACCGATCGCGGCCAATCCCGTCATGCGTGCCAAGGTCGTGATTCGCTGCTCCATCTTCAATCCTGTGTCGGTCATGGCATGGGTCCGCTTGCGGAGGGCTGAATGGGGGTGCGCTGCTGTTGCTGCTGGCGTTCGAGCAGGGCGGGCAGGTTGCGCTGGATCAGCCGGCTGGGGTCGTAGAAGGACTGCGCCGAATCGAGCAATCCGCGGAAGGGCGCCTTGATCCGGATGTTGAACACGAACGGCAGGCGCTGCAGCCGGCGGACGAGGAAGTTGCTCTTCGCCCCCTGCCCCTGCGTCACCCCGGCGAAGCGCACCTCCGTGACCATCTCGCCGGCGAGCGGCCCGTTCATGCCGATCGTCAGGTTGCGATAGCGCAGCGACTTGAGCGCCTGGAAGGCGATATTGCCCCACAGCCCCAGATCCTTCTGCGAGAGATCGCCGACATAGGCGAGGCTGCCGCCGCCCTCGCGCACCGCCAGCCGGCCGCCCTCGATCCGGCCGCCCTGCACGTCGAAGATCATCGGCAGCTCGCCGTCGAACACGCCGGTCGCGGTCAGGTTCTTGAAGTCGAACTGTTCGAGGAACTGGTCCGCGGCGGCTCCGTCGATGCGGAAGGTCATCCGGCGGGCGGCGGATTCGGTGAAGTCGAGCGTCGTCGGCAGCAGCGTCATCGTCCCGCCGGCGAACGGCCAATGGCCGCTGTCGATCTTCACGCGCATGTCGGGCAACAATTGATAGACGATCGTGCCGTCGGTGACCGCGATGCCCGGATTGACCGTCTTGATCGTCGCGACCTGCGCCGGCGCGCTCGCCAGCCCGAGCAGGTCGGTGAAGGTCAGCGTCGTGCTGATCCCGGTGACCGGGCCGAAGGCGGCGGCAAGATCGGTATCCCTGGTCGCAAACCGGCCCGTCGAGGTGACGCCTTCGGGGCTCCACGCGATATGGCCCGCCCCGGTCACGCTGCCGCGCACGTCGGCGACGACGCCGAAGGTCAGGCGGGTGAGCAGGTCGGGCTGGAAATGTTCGGTGAAGGCGATCCCCGGCACGGTCAGGTCGGCCGTGCCGCGGCCGGTCGCCAGCCTGTGGGCGATCGCGACATCGGCGACCTTCACGCTCTTGCTCGGCTCGTACAGCGTGCCGTGCGTGGTGATCGTGCCGCCGACGAGGTCAAGCGTGACGTCGCGCGCCGCCAGCGTCCTGAAGCGCGGATCGGGCGCGGCATCGTCGACCGTCATCGTCGCCGCCAGCCGCAGCGCGCCGCCCCGCAGCGACCAGTCGCCCGCCGCTGCCCCCAGCAGCAGCGGCACGTTGGCGATCTGCCCCGCGCCGCCGCTGAACGTGCCCGCCACCGCGCCGCCTGCGATCCGGCCGGTCAGCTGCGCCAGGTCGATCCGCGTGACGCGCTCCGGGCTGCCCAGCCGCGCCGCGACGCCGTCGAGCACGAAGCCGCCATCGCCGAGCCGCAACTGGGCGCCGCTCGCCGCGACGGTCAGCGGCGTCTGTCCGAGCCGCCCGGCCAGCACCGCCGCCGGGATGCGCGCGCCGCCCGCCAGCCTTCCCTCGGTCAGGGTCATCATCGCGCCGGCGATCGGGCAGAGCGTGGTGCGCAGCGGATCGAGCACCAGCCCGGCCACCCCCAGCCGCCGGATCGCCACCGGGGTACAGGCGGGATTGGCGACCAGCGTCCCGCGCCCGTTCCAGCGCAGATCGACCGGCAGCGTCAGTCCATCGACACGCCCGTCGCCGAGCGGCCCGGACAGCTCCACCCGCGTCGCGATCCGGGTTGCGCCTCCCGGCCCCGCGGTGAAGCTGACCGGCGCCAGCGCCAGCCGTGCTCCACCCGCCGCATAAGGCGCGATCGTCGCCCGCCCCGCGATCGCGCCGCCCGCGCGCGTCTGCGCCAGCGTCACCTGCGCATCGGGCAGGCCGCCGCCCGTCATGGCAAGCCGCGTGTCGATCCGCAGCCGGTTGTCGGGCCAGCCGAGGGTCAACCCGGAACCGCCACCGACCCGCAATTGCGCGCCGCTCGCCGCGTGGAGCCCGGCAGCGGTCACCCGCGCCTGCCCCGTGCCGCCGGCCTGCCGCACTGCCAGCTCCGCCGATCCGTCGAACCGGGCCGCCGCGTTGCGCAGCGCGCGCGCCATCGCCGACACCAATGGCGCGAGCGGCGTGCCCGCGCCCGCGGTCGCGCCGATCGCCGGCAACTGCTGCGGCGCGACGCGGGCATCGGCGACGCGGACGGTGCCGGCGAACACCTGCTCCGCCGCGATCCGGTAGCGCCCCTTGGCGGCGACGGTGCCGGCGCTGCCGAACGCCGCCGCCGCCCCGCGCGCCGCCAGATCGATCGTGCCGCTGGTGCCCGTCGCCGCGCCGTCGAAGGTCACGTCGCCGTTCAGTCCGGCAAGACGCGCGCCGGCGCCCCGCACCGGGCCGCTCGCGAGCCGTGCATTGCCGCGCCAGCCGTCGAGCGCCGGGGTCAGCCGCACGTCGAGATCCGCGCCGGCCCGCTGCACCGCAACGCCAGCACAGCGCCCGGCGGCGAGCTGCACCGGCCCGTGCAACCGCGGCGCACCGGAGGTCACCGTCACCTTCATCGCGGCGCGCAGCCCCTCCGCGCCGCACGCCCCCTGCACCAGCCGGTCGCTCACCACCGCAACCGTGCCGGCAAAGCCGCCATCCAGCCGCCCGCGTCCGGCGATGCGCAGCCCGGCGACGCCCAACGGCGTCTCGATCCGCAGCCGCGCATCCGCGACATCCACGTCCAGCGCCGGCAGCGCGAACGCCTTGCCCGAGGATGGCGGGATCAGCTTGTCGATCTCGCCCAGCGACAGGCGGCCCTGGATCATCCGCCCGCGCAGGCGGACATGGCCGGCCCGCACCCGGCTGAGGGTCGCGCCGCCGAAGCCGATCCGGGTGCGCGTCTCCAGCCAGTCGGCGACCAGATCGGGATCGGCGGGGTCGCCGATCACCACATTGCTCAGCCGCTGCCGCCCGAAGCCGAGATCGCGCACGTCATATCGCGCGACGACGCCGCGCTTGGCGAGTTCGGCATCGATGACGCGGCTGGCGATCGGCTTGCGCTCGACCCACAGGCCGATAAGCACGATCAGCACCGCCAGCGCGACCCCGAGCGCGATCCGCCGCCGCCGGCTCCACGACGCGAGGCGGCGTGGCCGCGCGGGCGTATCGTTCAACTCGTCCGCGCCCTCGCCCATCGTCGCCCCTCATAGGCGGGGCCGGCACATCCGCGCAATTGCGCCCGTCGCGGCGCGGCGATAGCCTCGGCGGCGATGGCCGCGCCCTCCTCCCCGCCGGACGACACCGCCGGCCACCGCGAACGGCTGCGCGGGCGCTTGCTCGCCGGCGGCGGCGACGCGTTGCTCGACCACGAATTGATCGAATATCTGCTGACGCTCGCCCTGCCGCGGATCGACACCAAGCCGATCGCCAAGGCGCTGCTGCGCGAATTCGGCGGCATCGGCGGGCTGCTGACCGCCGATGCCGAGGCGCTGACCCGGGTGAAGGGCGTCGGCGCCTCCGCCGCCGCGGCGATCAAGATCGCGCACGCCATCGCCATCCGCCTGCTCAAGGCCGAGGTGGCCGAGCGGCCGATCCTGAGCAACTGGCAGGCGCTGCTCGACTATCTGCGCGCCGACATGGCGCATCACGCGATCGAGCGCTTCCGGGTCCTCCACCTCAACACCCGCAACATGCTGATCCGCGACGAGGTGATGAGCGAGGGCTCGATCGATCAGGCCGCGGTCCATGTCCGCGAGGTGATCCGGCGGGCGATGGACCTCGGCTCGGCGGCGATCATCCTCGTCCACAACCACCCCTCGGGCGATCCCTCCCCCAGCCGTGCCGACATCGCGATCACCCGCACCATCGCCGATGCCGGCGCCGCGATGGGCATCGTCCTCCACGACCATATCATCATCGGTCTCAACGGCCATGTCAGCCTGAAGGCACAGGGCCTGATCTGATCCCGGCCGCCACCGCGCGGCGCAGGGCACGAAAAAGGCCGCCGGATCGCTCCGGCGGCCCTTCGTCCGTCATCGGTCGCCCGTTAGGACTGACCCTTGCTCAGGAAGCCGATCAGCTCCGGCTGCGACACCGACTGGCTCTTGTCCGTGTCGGCCTGCGCGAAGGCGGCGTTCACCCATTTCTTGGTCGAGGCGCTTTCGGGGCTCGCCTTGGGGTCGCTCGCCTGTTTCAGCTTGACCATCCAGCTGGCGAATTCGGCCTTTTCGAGCTTGCCGTCCTGGTTGGCGTCATAGGTCGGGAATTCGGTCTGCACCACGCTCGCTACCTGATCGGCGCCCGATGCGGGCTGCGTCGCGGCGGTCTGGGTGGCGCCGCTCGGGTCGGTGGCGGCGGTCGAATCGGCCGGCGTCGTCGACTGCGGTTGCGGCTGCGTATCGGCACCAGCCGCATCCGGCGTAGTTTGCACCGGTGCCGACTGACTTGGCACAGTATTGGCTTGGGTTTGCGCCAGAGCTGGCGCAGACAGCGTCACTACTCCGGCGAGAAGAGCATATTTCAGCATTGCTTGTCTCCCATCGTTCTACACAAAGCATGCGTCGATCGACTGTGCCGACCGGATCGCATACTTGATATGGAAAATGCGTCGGCGTTTGCAATGGTTCCGGAACGGGAGGTTTGTGGCCGGGCGCCCACGCTGCTACTCCGCCGCAGAAATCCGCGAGTCGGGCCAAAATGGCCGCGATGAGCCGTGCTCCCGTCAGGACGAAGGAACACCATGGTCCCCCGTTATTCCCGCCCCGAGATGACCGCGATCTGGACGCCGGAGGCGCGTTTCCGCATCTGGTTCGAGATCGAGGCGCATGCCACCGACGCGCTCGCCGACCTCGGCGTCGTGCCGAAGGAAGCCGCCGAGGCGCTGTGGGCGTGGTGGCGCACCAACCCCGACATCGACGTTCCCGCGATCGACGCGATCGAAGCCGTCACCAAGCATGACGTCATCGCCTTCCTCACCTGGGTGGCGGACAATGTCGGCGACCAGGCGCGCTTCATGCATCAGGGCATGACCTCGTCCGACGTGCTCGACACCTGCCTCGCGGTGCAGCTCGCCCGCGCCGCCGACATCCTGCTCGCCGATCTCGATGCGCTGCTCGCGGTGCTCAAGCGCCGCGCGGTCGAGCACAAGATGACGCCGACGATCGGCCGTAGCCACGGCATCCATGCCGAGCCGGTCACCTTCGGCCTCAAGCTGGCGCAGGCCTATGCCGAGTTCGACCGTTGCAAGACCCGGCTGATCGCGGCGCGCGCCGATATCGCCACCTGCGCGATATCGGGCGCGGTCGGCACGTTCGCCAACATCGACCCCTCGGTGGAAGAGCATGTCGCCGCCAAGCTCGGCCTCTCGGTCGAGCCCGTCTCGACGCAGGTCATCCCGCGCGACCGCCACGCGATGTTCTTCGCGACGCTGGGCGTCATCGCCTCGTCGATCGAGCGGCTCGCCACCGAGGTCCGTCACCTCCAGCGCACCGAAGTGCTCGAGGCGGAGGAATATTTCTCGCCCGGCCAGAAGGGCTCGTCGGCGATGCCGCACAAGCGCAACCCCGTGCTGACCGAGAACCTCACCGGCCTCGCCCGCATGGTGCGCGGCTATGTCACGCCGGCGCTGGAGAATGTCGCGCTGTGGCATGAGCGCGACATCTCGCACTCGTCGGTCGAGCGCTATATCGGCCCCGACGCGACGATCACGCTCGACTTCGCGCTCGCCCGCCTCACCGGGGTGATCGACAAACTGCTCGTCTACCCCGAGCGGATGGAGAAAAACCTCAACAAGATGGGCGGGCTCGTCCATTCGCAGCGGGTGCTGCTCGCGCTCACCCAGGCGGGTGTCAGCCGCGAGGACGCCTATCGCCTCGTCCAGCGCAACGCGATGAAGGTCTGGGAATCGGACGGCCAGCTCTCGCTGCTCGACCTGCTCAAGGCCGATGCCGAGGTCACCGCCGCCTTGTCGCCCGAGCAGCTCGAGGAGAAGTTCGACCTCGGCTATCACCTCAAGCACGTCGACACGATCTTCGCGCGCGTGTTCGGGTAACGACACGTCCTCCCCTCCGTCACCGCTTCGCGGTGCCCCCCTTGGCGGCAGGGCGATCGCATAGGAACGTTGGTTCGAGCCGGTCGCCTTCCCCATTCCGTCACCCCGGACTTGTTCCGGGGTCCACTCTGCGGCGGGGAGAGCGGCGTGATCCGACACCATGTTCTTGCGGCTGGGTGGACCCCGGAACGAGTCCGGGGTGACGGCTATGAAGTGCATACCGATCGAACCTCACCACCCCAGCCATCGGCACTCGCCCTCCCCTGTCGGAGAGGAATGGATCAGCTCACACCCATTGCGCCAGCCAGTCGGCGAGGCCCTGCGGCGACAGCGAGCGCGCATCCGCCAGCGCCGTCTCGCGCCCGGCATTGACCAATTTGTCCGTCTTCGGATCGACGATCAGCAGCGCCGGCACGCCGGCCAGCCGTCCCTTGATCCCGTAGCGGGCGGGAATGTCGAGGTTCTTGTCGAACCGCCCGATATCCACCGTCACCACCTCATAGTGGCTTGCAACGAAGCCGCGCATCGTCGGCAGCTCCATCACCCCGGCGAGCAAGCGGCAGTCGAGGCACCAATTGCCGCCGAGATCGATCAGCAGCTTCCTGTGGCCCTTGAGGGCGCGCGCCTTCGCCGCGGCGACCGCCGCCTTGGCATCGGCGTTGCCGTCATAGGGCAAGGGCAGCGGCTGCGACAATTGCTCGAAGCTCGTCGCCCCGACGCGCGGAGCCGCCACCCGCGCATCGGCAGCAACGGGCAGCGTCAACGACGCAACGGCGAGCAGCGCGGCGAACGGCAGGTTGGGCATCGGCATCTCCGGAACGGTAAAAGGCGCAGTCTGACGTGCCGTGGCCATTTCGCAAGCACCCCGCGCGCCGCCGGGGCGTACCGACGCTTTGTTACAGTTGCGTGAAACGCACGGCTACGTGCAAGCAACAATATTGCGATATCAAGCAATTATAGCCATCTCGCGCTTGCCGGATATTCCTCCGGCATCGGAGACCTTCCATGCGTATGTTCGAAACCGCAGCCAGCAGCGTGCTGGCGATCGCGGCTCAGGCGCTGGTGGTCGGGGTGATCATTTCCACCCTGTGACCCATCGGCCCGCCCGCCCCCTTGCCCGACCGGGCCGAGAGGGCGCGGCTTGGGGCCGCGATATTCAATGCCGTGCGTAGCGCGCGGCAAACTCCCGATCGGACATGAGGAGATAGCGGATCATGTCGATCAGCGACCATGGTCCGGTGACGAGCATGCCGACGACGGTGATCGTCATCACCAGCATCACGATCCCCGATCCCGTTCGCCCCAGGTAGAAACGGTGGATGCCGAGCATGCCGAGGAAGAAGGCGAGCACCGCCGCGACGATCTTGTTGCGATCGGTCACCGGCTCGCGGGGTGCGGGCCGCGCCAGCGCCGCGGCGACGCCGCCTGCCGCGGGCATCGGGAAGACGCTCAGCGCACGGTCGCCTTCCGCCTCGAAATCGACGTACAGGCCGATCGCCGGTTCGCCGCGCTGCGCCCAATCCTCGGGCGTGAAGCGATAGCGCCGGCCGTCGTCCCCCGCGACCAGCCCCTCGCCGGTGCGCTGATCCACCCCCAATACCTGTCCGCGCATGCCGTCCCCCGATTGATCGAACGCGCATCATCCGCATCCGCGACGCGGGCGCAAGATGGCGCGAGGCTGCGACGTGCCCATCTCCGTCATCACAGGGCTATCGCCTATGGCTACGGGAATGAGGCTCGATCTGCGTCCTGATCAGATCCGTCACCCCGGACTTGTTCCGGGGTCCACTCTGCGGCGAGGAGAGGGGCTTGGGTCGACACCGTGCTCTTGCGGCCGGGTGGACCCCGGAACCAGTCCGGGGTGACGGACGGGCTTAGATCAAGGTTCCCGGCAAGAGCCATCCCCCCGCCCCCACTCAGGGATCACGGGATTGCCGACACCCTCACTCCGCGACGAACACGCCCTTCAGCTTGGCGAAGAATCCCTGGCTGTCCGGGCATTCGTCGCCGGTCTCGGTCTCGCGGAACAGTTCGAGCAATTCGCGCTGGCGCACGGTGAGCTTGGTCGGCGTCTCCACCTCGATCTGGATGACGAGATCGCCCTGCCCGCGGCCCTGCAGCACCGGCATGCCGGCACCGCGCTGGCGGAGCTGCTTGCCCGACTGGATACCCGCCGGGATCTTGATCTCGTGCGTGCGGCCGTCGAGCCCGGGGATCGACAACGCGCCACCCAGCGCCGCGGTGGTGAAGCTGATCGGCGCACGCGCGAACAGCGTCGTGCCCTCGCGCTCGAAGATCGGATGCCGTTTGACGTGGAGGAAGATATACAGGTCGCCCGCCGGCGCGCCGCGCGGTCCGGCCTCGCCCTCGCCGGACAGGCGGATGCGCGTGCCTTCGTCGACACCGGGCGGCACGTTGACGCTGAGCGTCTTGGTCTTCTCGACGCGCCCCTCGCCGCGGCAATCGGGGCACGGATCGGCGATGATCTCGCCGGCGCCCTGGCACACCGGGCAGGCGCGCTCGACGACGAAGAAGCCCTGTTGCGCGCGGACCTTGCCGTGCCCGTTGCACTGGCGGCAGGTCGAGGCATGCGTCCCCGGCTTGGCACCCGAGCCCTGGCAGGTGTCGCATTGCGCAGACACGTCGATCGTGATCTCGGTCGCCTTGCCGTGGAACGCCTCTTCCAGCGTCACTTCCATGTCGTAGCGCAGATCGGCGCCACGCCGCTGCTGCGCCCGGCCACCGCCGCGCGCGCCACCCATGAATTCGCCGAAGACCGATTCGAAGATATCGGAGAAGCCGCCGAAGTCCTGTGCGCCGCCACCGCCGCCGCCGTTCTGGAACGCGGCATGGCCGTAGCGATCATAGGCCGCGCGCTTCTGGGGATCCTTCAGAACCTCATAGGCTTCGCTGACCGCCTTGAACTTGGCTTCGCTGTCCTTGCACCCGGCATTCTTGTCCGGATGGTATTTCATCGCGAGCTTGCGATACGACGATTTGATCGTCGCCGCGTCCGCGCCGCGCTCGCATTCGAGCAGTTCGTAATAATCGACTGTGGTGCTCATGATCGCCTCGCCGCCCCCCGGCCGTCACCCCGGCGCATGCCGGGGCCTCCCCGATGACGGGAGATGCCGGCGGGCGGATCACCGGCGAAGCCTCGCTTCGCCGGGACCGCCGCTGGCATGACGGTGGAGATCATGGATGTTACGCCTTGTGGTCGTCGACTTCCGAGAATTCGGCGTCGACCACGTCGTCCTTCGGCGTGTCGCCACCCGCACCACCTTCGGGCGAGGCATCGGCCTGGGCCTGCTTCTCGTAGATCGCCTGGCCGAGCTTCATCGCGACCTGCGCGAGCGCCTGGCTCTTTTCGGTCATCTGATCGGCATCGCCGGTCTCGACCGCCGCCTTGGCGGCGTCGATCGCCGACTGGATCTCGCCCTTCAGCGCCTCGTCCACCTTGTCACCATTGTCGGCAAGCTGCCGCTCGGTGGTGTGGATCAACGATTCGGCGTTGTTCTTCGCCTCGGCGCCGGCACGACGCTTCTTGTCCTCTTCGGCAAACTTCTCGGCATCGCGAACCATCTGCTCGATGTCGCTGTCCGAGAGGCCGCCCGAGGCCTGGATGCGGATCTGCTGCTCCTTGCCGGTGCCCTTGTCCTTGGCCGAGACGTTGACGATGCCGTTGGCGTCGATGTCGAACGTGACCTCGATCTGCGGCACGCCACGCGGCGCCGGCGGGATGCCGACCAGGTCGAACTGGCCGAGCAGCTTGTTGTCCGCCGCCATCTCGCGCTCGCCCTGGAACACGCGGATCGTCACCGCGCCCTGGTTGTCGTCCGCGGTCGAATAGGTCTGCGACTTCTTGGTCGGGATCGTCGTGTTGCGGTCGATCATCCGGGTGAACACGCCACCCAGCGTCTCGATGCCGAGGCTCAGCGGCGTCACGTCGAGCAGCAGCACGTCCTTGACGTCGCCCTGCAGCACGCCCGCCTGGATCGCGGCGCCCATCGCGACGACCTCGTCCGGGTTGACGCCGGTGTGCGGCTCCTTGCCGAAGAACGCCTTCACCGCTTCGCGGACCTTGGGCATGCGCGTCATGCCGCCGACGAGGACGACCTCGCTGATGTCGTCGGTCTTCACGCCGGCATCGGCGAGCGCCTTCTTCATCGGCTCGATCGTGCGCTTGATCAGGTCGTCGACGAGACGCTCCAGATCGGCGCGGCTGATCGTCTTGACGAGATGCTTCGGCCCGTTCTGGTCGGCGGTGATGAACGGCAGGTTCACCTCGGTCGACGCGGCCGACGACAGCTCGATCTTCGCCTTCTCGGCGGCTTCCTTCAGGCGCTGCAGCGCGAGCTTGTCCTTGGTGAGGTCGATGCCCTCATCCTTCTTGAAGCCCTCGGCGAGATAATCGACCAGCTTGTTGTCGAAATCCTCGCCGCCCAGGAAGGTGTCGCCGTTGGTCGCCTTCACCTCGAACACGCCGTCGCCGATCTCGAGGATCGAGACGTCGAACGTGCCGCCGCCGAGGTCATAGACCGCGATCGTCTTGCCGTCCTGCTTGTCCAGGCCATAGGCCAGCGCCGCCGCGGTCGGCTCGTTGATGATGCGCAGCACTTCGAGGCCGGCGATCTGGCCGGCGTCCTTGGTCGCCTGACGCTGGGCGTCGTTGAAATAGGCAGGAACCGTGATGACCGCCTGGGTCACCGTCTCGCCCAGATAGCTCTCGGCGGTTTCCTTCATCTTCTGCAGCGTGAAGGCGCTGATCTGCGACGGCGAATATTCCTTGCCGCCGGCCTGCACCCAGGCGTCGCCGTTCGGACCGCGCACGATGTGGTACGGGACCAGCTCGGTGTCCTTCTTGGTGATCGGATCGTCGAACCGGCGGCCGATCAGACGCTTCACGGCGAAGATCGTGTTGTCGCCGTTGGTGACGGCCTGGCGCTTCGCCGGCTGGCCGACCAGCCGCTCGCCGTCCTTGGCGAAGGCGACGATCGACGGCGTGGTGCGCGCGCCTTCCGCATTCTCGATCACCTTGGGCTTGCCGCCCTCCATCACCGCAACGCAGCTGTTGGTCGTGCCGAGGTCGATACCGATTACTTTAGCCATGTGTGCTTACTGAGCCCCTCACATACGAAATCAATGCAAATCCATGGAACCTTTGCCCCGTTATGGCAGCGAAGGCTCCAAGGTATGGCGGCGATATAGGTGGGGTTCCGCTTGCCGCAAGACGGTCGCGACCATAGGGCTGCGAAGGGAATGATCGCGGTTGCGGGAAGAGGAGCGACGATGCGTCGGACAGGAGTGGGACTGGTGCTGGTGCTCGCCGCCGCGCTGGGCGGCTGCGGCGGCCCCAACCGGGTGGAGGTGGACGATGCGTGGATTCGCCTGCCGGCGGTGCCGGGCCGGCCGGGCGCCGCTTATTTCACCCTCCACGGCGGCCGCTCCGATGCGACGCTGATCGACGTGACCGCCGACATCGCGATCCGCGCCGAAATGCACGAGAGCATGACCGGCCAGGGCGGCATGACGGCGATGAAGCCGCTCGCCAGCGTTCCGGTGCCGGCCAAGACCAAGGTCGCCTTCACCCCCGGCGGCCGCCACGTCATGCTGTTCGACATCAACCCGAAGGCGAAGGCGGGCAAGATCTACAATCTGACGCTCAACTTCGCCAACGGCGGCCGGCTGTACGTCGGCGCGACGACCGTCGGCGCGGCGGCGCCGGCTCCGGATTTCTGATGAGGGCTGACCACGCCCCGACAGCGTCATCCCGGCGAATGCCCGGCCCCATGGTGTCGATGTGGCCGATGACGCGAACGACCGCACGGCCATCGCATCCTTGGGTCACGGCGTTCGGCGGGATGACGGAGGGGAGGACAGGATGACGTCCGCAACCACCCGTCCCCTCACCGAAGGCGAACGCGCGCTCGCGGCGTCGGTCTTCCGCGACACGATCGACTATGAAGCGGTCCGCCTGTCACGCAGCAAATGGGCCTTCTTCCAGCCGCGCGACACGGTGATGGCGCCGCGCGGCTGCATCCACTTCCACCCGAAGGGGCAGAGCTGGCGCGACGATTTCGCCGTTGCCGCGCTCACCGACCAGGGATTGTTCATCCACGAGATGGTGCACATCTGGCAGCACCAGCGTGGCATCTTCCTGCCGCTCGCACGCCATCCGTGGTGCCGCTACGATTACGCCATCAAGCCCGGCCAGCCGCTCCACCGCTACGGCATCGAGCAGCAGGGCGAGATCGTCCGCCACGCCTTCCTGCTCCGCCACGGCGCGCGCGTGCCCGGTGCCCCGAGCCTCGCGCAATATGAGACGCTGCTGCCGTTCGGCTAAGCGCCCGCTCTACAGCGCGTCGAAATCGATCGGGCCGTGCCGGTCGAGCGTCCGTGGCGCTTCCGGCATCGGATATTTCAGCCCGGTCGCGCAGTTGAACAGCACCACCCGCTCATCCTCGTCGACCTCGCCGGTGCGCAGCGCCTCGCGATAGGCGGCCAGCGTCGCGCCGCCCTCGGGACACAGCAACAGCCCGTCCTTGCGCGCCGCCTCGTCCACCGCCTTGAGGATCGCGGGATCGCCGACCCCCAGCGCCTTGCCGCCGCTCGCGCGCACCGCGCGCAGGATCAGGAAATCGCCGACCGCCTTGGGCACGCGGATGCCTGCGGCGACGGTATGCGCATCCTCCCAGCGCTCGGCATGTTCGACGCCCTCCTCGAAAGCGCGGACGATCGGCGCGCATCCCGACGCCTGCACCGCATACATGCGCGGTCGCTTCGACCCGATCCAGCCGAGCGCCTCCAGCTCGTCGAACGCCTTCCACATGCCGATCAGGCCGGTGCCGCCGCCGGTCGGGTAGAAGATCGCATCGGGCAGCGCCCAGCCGAATTGCGCGGCGAGCTCCAGCCCCATCGTCTTCTTGCCCTCGATCCGATAGGGCTCCTTGAGCGTCGAGAAGTCGAACCAGCGCCCCTCGGCGGCGCCCTTGCCGACGATCGCACCGCAATCGTCGATCAGGCCATTGACCCGCCACACCCGCGCGCCCTGCATCGCGATCTCGCGGACGTTCACCTCGGGCGTGTCCTCCGGGCAGAAGACGATCGTCTCGATCCCCACCCGCGTCGCATAGGCCGCCAGCGCCGCGCCGGCATTGCCGTTGGTCGGCATCGCGATGCGGGTGACACCCAGTTCCTTGGCCATCGCCACCGCCATCACCAGCCCGCGCGCCTTGAAGCTGCCGGTCGGCAGGCGCCCTTCGTCCTTGACCCAGACGTTGGCGCTGCCCGCGCTCTTCGGGATCGGGATCAGCGGCGTCTCGATCTCGCCGAGGCTGACGACATCCTCGGTGCGCCGCACCGGCAGCAGCTCGCGCCACCGCCACATGTCGGTCGGCCGCGCCGCCAGCGTGTCGCGGGACAGGGTCGCCTGCACCGCGGCGAGGTCGTAGCGCACCAGCAACGGCCGCCCGGCGCGCGACAGGCCGTGCAACCGGTCCGCCTCGTACCGCTCGCCGGTCAGCGAGCATTCGAGATGCGTGACGAAGGACGGGCGATCGGCGGTGAGATTGGGGTTCATGGCAACGATACTAGCCTTGCCAGTGGCATAGCGTCCACTTGAATGAAAGGCGGATCGTAGCTACAATTAGCCATGGAGATCACCTTCGATCCGGCGAAGGACGTGATCAACCGCGCCAAACATGGCGTGCCGCTGGCCTTTGGCGAACGGATCTTCGCTGACGACAATGTGCTGCTGATCCCGTCGGCGCGGCCGGAAGACGGCGAAGAGCGTTGGAAAGCGGTTGGTATGGTCGGCGACCGTCTATGGACGGCAGTGTATGTCGAACGCGACCAGACGACCCGGTTCATATCGGTAAGGAAAAGCAACGATGCAGAAGCTCGCGGATATCATCGCCATTCCGGCAGATCCTGATGATCCGGAGGATTTCGACGTCACCGAAGAGGCGCTGCAGCAGGCGCTGGCGGAACGGCGCGAACGCCTGCGCCGCCGTGGCGCACAGGCGGCACCGACCAAGAAGCAGGTGACGCTTCGCCTCGATCCCGACGTCATCGACAAGTTCCGCGCCACTGGCCCGGGCTGGCAGGCGCGGATCAACGCGGCGTTGAAGGCGGCGCAGGTCTGACCCGCGCCGCCATCCACCTCAATCCGGCTTCTTCGCCACGCCGACCAGCGCCGGGCGCAGCAGGCGATCCTTGAGCATATAGCCCGCCTGCATCTCCTGCACGATGGTGCCGGGCTCGGCGTCGCTGGGCACTTCCATCATCGCCTGATGCTTGTTGGGGTCGAGCATCGCGCCCATCGCCTCGACCTTGGTGATGCCGTTGCGGGTGAAGACGCTTTCCAGCTCGCGCGCCGTCGCTTCCAGCCCGGTGACCAGGCCCTTCAGCCGCTCGTCGCTGCGCAGGTCGGCGGGGATCGCCGACAGGCCGCGCGCCAGATTGTCGGCGACCGACAGGATGTCGCGCGCGAACGAGGTCGTCGCATAATTGCGCGCATCGGCCACTTCCTTCTCGGTGCGGCGACGCACGTTCTGGATCTCGGCCTGCGCATACAGCGTCTGCTGCTTCGCATCGGCGAGCTGGTTCTCCAATTCGGCGATCCGCTCCGCCGAGCGATCGTGCTCCGCGACCTCGGGCGCGGCCTCGGCCGTCTCCTGGCGCAGCGCCTCGGCATCGGTCGTGGGGTTCGTCATCGTCTCTTCGGTCATGTAGGTCCCTGTAGTGTCAGCCCATCAAACGGGCGAGCGTTGCCGCCGTGAAATCCACCATGGGCACGACGCGCGCATAGTTCAACCGCGTCGGCCCGATCACCCCGACCACGCCGACCACCCGGCCGCCGGGGCCGCGGAACGGCCGCGCGATCACCGACGACCCCGACAGCGCGAACAATTTGTTCTCCGCGCCGATGAAGATCCGGGTCGCATCGCCGGCGCTGGCGCTGTCGAGCAATTGCGCGATCTCCTGCTTGCCCTCGAGATCGTCGAGCAGGTCGCGCACCCGGTCGAGATCGGCGGCAGCGGCGGCGTCGATCAGCCGCCCCTGCCCGCGCACGATCAGCACCGGCCGCCGCGCGCCATCCTCGCTCCATACCGCGAGCCCCGCCTCGACCAGCGTCCGCGCCGCGCCGTCGAGCGCCGCCTCGCCCTCGGCCATCTGCCGCCCGACCCGCGCCCGCGCCTCGGCGAGCGTCAGGCCGGACAGGGTCGCGGTCATGTAATTGCCCGCCTCGACCAGCGCCGAGGGGGTCATCCCGGCGGGCAATTGGATCACCCGGTTCTCGACCGAGCCGTCCTCGCTGACCAGCACCGCCATCGCCTGATCGGGCGACAGCGCGACGAACCCGATCGAGCGCAGTGCCAGTTCGCGCTTGGGCACCATCACCAGCCCCGCGCAGGCGGACAGGCCGGACAGTGCCGCCGTGGTCGCCGCCAGCGCCTCCTCTACCGGCCCGCGGTGTCCCGCCCGCGCCTCGATCGCGGCGCGTTCCTCGGCCGAAGGCTCGAGCGCCTGCATCATGCCGTCGACGAACAACCGCAGCCCACGCTCGGTCGGGATGCGGCCGGCGCTGGTGTGCGGGCTGGCGAGCAGCCCCAGTTCCTCCAGCTCCTGCATCACGCCGCGGATCGACGCCGGCGACAGGTTGATCCCCGACGCGACCGCGATCGTCTTCGACCCCACCGGCATGCCGCTTTCGACATAGCCGTCGACGACGGCGCGGAAGATGTCGCGGGCGCGATCGGTGAGCTCGGTGACCGGTGGTGCCATGATCCTTATGTAGGACGCGCGCCGCCGCCGATAAAGCCACCGATCGGCAGCGCCCGCGGCGCATCGGCCAAGGCGCGGAACATCGCGGCATTCTGCTCCATGTCGCAGCCGAAATAGGCGTTGAGGTGCGACGGCGCCGCGCCACTGCCCGTCCAGCGCACGTCGACCGACGGCTGGTCGGTCGCCAGGCGGGCGCAGCCGGGCTGGCCCGCCCGCAGCTGCCGCTCGCCCTGCGGCCGATACGGCGCCAGCTTGGCCGCGAACAGATGATAGGCTTCGGGCGACGCCTGGAAGCTGCGCGTGCCGGTCACGGCGGTGAACCGCTGCCCCTCGAACGTGCCCTTGCCGTCGGGCGCGATCGTCACCGTATAGACCGGGCAGGCGCCGAAGCACGCCCCGGTCTCGTAGCGGATCGTCTCGCTCTCCGCCGCGACCGGCTTGCCGCCGTCGCGCGACGCATCGACCACCACGCACCCCGCCAAGCCGACGGCGGCCAGCATCACACCCACGATCTCCTTGCGCATGTCTGTCTCCCCTCTGCTCACCACTGGCGTGTGCCTGCGGTGCCGTCTAGGGCTGCGCCATCGAACCTTGAGGAGAGTTGAATGCGCCCCAGCGGCCGCGCCCCGGATCAGATGCGCAGCATCACGATCGAGCCGAACTTCACCCGCCACGCCGAAGGATCGGTGCTGGTCGGCTTCGGCGACACCAAGGTCCTCGTCACCGCCAGCCTGGAAGAGCGCGTGCCGCCGTTCCTGCGCGGCAAGGGCGAAGGCTGGGTGACCGCGGAATATGGCATGCTGCCCCGCGCCACCCACACCCGCGGCAACCGCGAGGCCGCCAAGGGCAAGCAGTCGGGCCGCACCCAGGAGATCCAGCGCCTGATCGGCCGGTCGCTGCGCTCGGTGGTCGACATGAAGCTGCTCGGCGAGCGCCAGATCACGCTCGACTGCGACGTCATCCAGGCCGACGGCGGCACCCGCACCGCCGCCATCTCGGGCGCCTGGGTCGCGCTGCGGCTCGCGGTCAACACTTTGCTGAGCAGCGGCAAGCTGACCGTCGATCCGATCCTGCAGAAGGTCGCTGCGGTCAGCTGCGGCATCTATCAGGGCACGCCGGTGCTCGACCTCGACTATCTCGAGGATTCGGCGGCGGATGCAGACGGCAATTTCGTCCTGCTCGAGAACGGCAACATCGCCGAGGCGCAGGCCACCGCCGAACACGCCACCTATGACGAGGAGGCGCTGCTCCGCCTGCTCCGCCTCGCACGGATCGGCTGTACCGAGATCTTCGCCGCGCAGGACCGCGCCGTCCGATGAGCGGCGAAGGCGAAACCCCGCAGGCGATCCGCAAGCTCGCGCCCGGCCGGCTGGTCATCGCCAGCCACAATGCCGGCAAGGTCCGCGAGATCGCCGAGCTGCTCGGGCCCTACGGCATCGAGCCCGTCTCGGCGGGCGAACTCGACCTGCCCGAGCCCGAGGAGACCGGCACCACCTTCGTCGCCAACGCCGAGCTGAAGGCGTTGCAGGCGGCGGACCTGTCCGGCCTGCCCGCGCTCGCCGACGACAGCGGCCTGTGCGTCGATGCGCTGGGCGGCGACCCCGGCATCTTCTCGGCACGCTGGGCAGGCGAATCGAAAGACTTCGACCTCGCGATGCGACTGGTCGAGGACCGGCTGCACGAGGAACCGGACATGCCGCGCAGCGCGCATTTCGTCTGCGCGCTCGCGCTCGCCTGGCCGGACGGCCATGTCGAATGGTTCGAGGGACGGGTGGACGGCACGCTGGTCTGGCCGCCGCGCGGCGGCAACGGCTTCGGCTATGATGCGATGTTCCTGCCCGACGGCGGCACCGAGACGTTCGGCGAGATGGACGCCGCCGCCAAGCACGCGATCAGCCACCGCGCCGATGCCTTCCGCCAATTGGTTGCCGCGGTGCTCTGAGCCATGACGGGCGTCGATCCGGTCCTCGTCCGGGGCTGGCTCGCCGCCCGCTCGCTGTCGCGCGGGCTGCCGGCGCCGGTCGCCGACCACGGCGGCTGGCGCGTCGACACCGGCGGCGAGGTCGAACGCCGCCGCCACGTCTTCGCGGCGGCCGGCCCCGGCCTCACCGCCTTGCTCGCGACGATCGCCGAGCCCGGCATCTTCGTGAAGCTCTGCGCCGATGCCGACAGCTTCGGCGCGCTGCTGCCGCCGCGTTGGACGATCACCGACGCCAATTGCATGATGGTGCCGGACCGCCCCGTCCGCGCTCCGCCGGTGGTGCCGCCGGGCTATCGGCTGGCGACCGCGCGCGACGGCGGCGTCACGCAGGTGACGATCGCCGCGCCCGACGGCGGCCTTGCGGCGAGCGGCTATGCGGCGGAACTGGACGGCGTCTTCGTCTACGACCGCATCGTCGTCGAGGAACCGCACCGCCGCCGCGGGCTGGGACGAGCGCTGATGATGGCGCTGGGCGAGACGTGCGCGCCAGCGTCGCGCCAGGTGCTGACCGCGACCGCGATGGGCGCCGCGCTCTATGCCACGCTCGGCTGGCGGGTGTACGCACCCTACACGACGGCGACGATCCCCTGATCCCTCCCCGCAAGGGAGAGCGCTATCGCCTGTGGCTGCGGTGATGAGGCTCGATCGGCCTTCTCATCAGATTCGTCACCCCGGACGTGTTCCGGGGTCCACCGGGCCGCAAGGGGACGGAGCGTCCCAAGCCTTACTCCCCGCCGCAGAGTGGACCCCGGAACACGTCCGGGGTGACGGGGTGGGCGTGGACAACGACGGGCTCGCACGAACGTCCATATGCCATGGCCCCGCCCGCAAGCGGGAGGAATGGGTGTTCCGCCCTCAATATGCCACCGAGCCCCACACATTGCCCGGCGGCGCGTACCGGCACACCACGAAATCATCCTTCGCGTTGCTGGCGATCGCGCAGCCGACCTGCGTCGTGCCGCGCCAGACGATCTGGGTGTAATGGCCGACATCCTCCCAGCGCCCGGTCTTGCTCGACTGCGGCACCGGCAGGTTCACGAAATCCTTCTTCTCCGCCACCCAATGGCCGACCATCTCGTCGAACCGATAGGCGCCGCGCGTGCCGGTCCACAGGTTTTCACCTTCCCGGTCCATGCCGAGCGACTGCGGCGCATGTTCGAACCGTCCGGTGCGCGCCATCGTCTGCGCATAGGCCAGCGCCGATGCGGCGAGCGGTTCGCTCCACGTCAACGGCGCCACGCCGACGTCGGCGCGCGCCCGGTTCTGCCCGGCCAGCATCGCCTGGCGCAACAGCACCGACCCGCGCGGCGCCGGCTCCACGCTCGCCCGCGGCTCGACGACACGCTCGGGCGCTTGCGTACAGCCGGCGACGAACACGAGGGCGGCGGCAAGCCATGAGTGGCGTTTCCATGTCATTCCCGCCATATCGGCACCATCATGACTCCCGACAAGACGCCGCTCGCGCTCTACGTCCATTGGCCGTTCTGCGTCTCGAAATGTCCCTATTGCGACTTCAACAGCCATGTCCGCGACACGGTCGATCAGGACGCGTGGCGTGACGCGCTGCTCGCCGATCTGGCCCATGAGGCGCGGGCGCTGCCCGGCCGTACGCTCGGCTCGATCTTCTTCGGCGGCGGCACGCCGTCGCTGATGCCGCCCGCCACCGTCGCCGCGATCCTCGACGCCGCACAGACCCACTGGCGGCCGACCGCCGATATCGAGATCACGCTGGAGGCCAATCCCTCCTCGGTCGAGGCGGCCCGCTTCGCCGATATCGCCGCGGCCGGCGTCAACCGCGTCTCGCTCGGGCTGCAATCGCTCGACGACGCGGCGCTGCGCTTCCTCGATCGCGCGCACGGCGTCGACGAGGGGCTGGCGGCGCTCGCCACCGCCCAGCGGCATTTCGGCCGCGTCAGCTTCGACCTGATCTACGCGTTGCCCGACCAGAGCCTGGCGGCGTGGGAGGCGGAACTCGCCCGCGCGCTGTCGTTCGGCACCGAACACCTCTCGCTCTACCAGCTGACCATCGAACCGGGCACGCGCTTCGCCACCGAGGCGGCCAGGGGCCGGCTCACCATCCCCGACGGCGATGCCGCCGCCGACCTGTTCGAGGCGACGCGCGCGCTGACCAATGCCGCCGGCATCCCCGCTTATGAAACCTCCAACCACGCCCGCCCCGGCGCGGAGAGTCGCCACAATCTCACCTATTGGCGCTATCGCGATTATGCCGGCATCGGCCCCGGCGCGCACGGCCGCCGCGGCGGGCTGGCGACGCAGCGCCACAAGAAGCCGGAGAACTGGCTGTCCGGCGTCGCCCGCAACGGCCACGGCCTGCAGATCGAGGACCCGCTCGTGCCGCACGACCGTGCCAGCGAGGCGCTGGTGATGGGCCTGCGCCTGCGCGAGGGCGTCGACCTGACGCATGTCGCGGCGCTGGCGGGCGGTATCGCCCCGATCGACTGGACCGCGGTGGAACGGCTGGCAGCGCAGGGACTGGTCGCGCAGGAACCCGGCCGCTTGCGCGTGACGGAGGCAGGCACGCTCCTGCTCGACGCGATCCTGCCGCTGGTCGTGAAGGACGCCTGACCCCGGCCCCGCCAAGGGGACCGACGGCGGCGAGGCCAACCCCGCGCTGACTACGCCGTCACCCCCGACGTGTTCCAAGCGCCATCGGTCCACCGGCGCGCGCTTATACCTCCAGCATTCTCCTCGCCGCAGAATGGCCCCGGACCAAGTTCTGGTGGGTGTGTAGCGGACGGACCTAGGTCCATAAGTAGTAGCCCCCCCCCAAACGCGACCATCTGTCAGGGGCTCAGCTTCTCCAACAACGCCTTCGCCGCCGCGGTTTCCGCCTCCTGCTTGTTCGCGCCGGTCGCGGTCGCGTCGGCGAAGCTGCCGATCTTGACCTGTACGGTGAAGCGCGGCGCGTGGTGCGGGCCCGAGCGGTCGACGACGACATATTCGGGCGTGCGCCGCCCCGCCGCCGCCGCCCATTCCTGCAACGCCGACTTGGGGTGCTGCGGCGCCTTGTCGCCGTGCTGGACGCGATTGCCCCATGCCTTGCGTACGAAGGCGCGCGCGGCGTCGAGGCCCGCCTCGCGATACCAGGCGCCGATCAGCGCCTCCATCACATCGCCGAGGATATTGTCGCTCTCATAGGCGCCGTCGTCGCGCGCCTGCTTGCCGAGGCGCAGATGCGCGCGCACGCCGAGTTCGCGCGCCACGTCCGCACAGACAGCGCCGGTAACCAGCGCGTTGAGCCGCTTCGACAATTGCCCCTCGGGCTCCTTGGGGAACAGCTCCCACAGCCATTCCGCCATCACGAGGCCGAGGACGCGGTCGCCGAGGAATTCGAGCCGCTCGTAATTCTCGGCCGCCTGGCTGCCGTGGGTCAGGGCGCGTTGATACGGCGCGATATCGGCGGGGCGGCGGCCGAAGGTGTCGGCCAGCCATTCGGGCAGTGCGGTGCTCAGAAGCCCTCTCCGATCCGCTGCCAGCGGGCGGCGGTGAACCAGCTGATCGGATTGATCAACGAGGCGCTGCCGTCGGTCGAGAAGAAGGTGACCATCGCCTTGCCCTCGATCCGCTCCATCGGGATATAGCCCATGCCGATCGGCGCGGGAAAGCGGCTGTCGGCGCTGTCGTCGCGGTTGTCGCCCATCAGGAAGACGTCGCCGGCCGGCACGGTGTAGAGGCCGGTATCGTCCGCCTGCGGGATATCCGCCTGGTCGAGCACCATATAGCTCTTGCCGTTGGGCAGCGTCTCGCGAAAGCGCGGATAGCGGCAGATGGCGACGCCGGCGGCATCGACGTCCTGGAACTTGGCGCCGCACTTCTGCGCATCGAAATTGGGGGTGAGCGGCAGCACGAAGTCGCCGACGCGCTGCTTGGGAATCGGCTTGCCGTTGAGGATCACCTGGCCGTGGCGGACCTGGATCGTGTCGCCGGGCAGGCCGATGACGCGCTTGATGACGTCATGGTCCGCGTGCTCTGGATCGGTATCGCCGGGAGCAGGCGCGGGCGAGCGGAAGACGACGACATCGCCGCGCGCGGGATCGCGGCCGAAGATGCGCCCGGGGATGAGCGGCAGCCCCCCCGGCAGCGACCAGCGCGAATAGCCGTAGTTCCACTTGGTGACGAACAGATAGTCGCCGATCAGCAGCCGCGGCAGCATCGATTCCGAGGGGATCGAGAAAGGCGCGAACAGGAAGCTCCTGAGGATCAGCACCGCGATCGCCAGCTTGACGAGGAAGCGCAGCGTCTCGTTGAGTTCGGAGCGCGGTGGCTTCGCCTGCGCGGGGGCCGCCGCCGCGGCCGTCGTGGGAGTCTGGTCCATAGAGCGGGAGCCTTAGCGTCCCCCGAGCGTCCTGAGTAGTCGTTCCGACCGACCGGGGCTTGCCCGCCCGCGCAGGATCGATACGGAGCAGACACGAACATCCCTTCCCCGAAGGACGGAAAACGACATGAGCGACTGGTCTGCGATCGAAGCCCTCCCCTCCCCCAAGCTGGTCGATTTGTTCGAGAAAGACGGCGAGCGGCTGTCCAAGTTCAGCCTCGACGTGGCGGGGATCCATTTCGACTGGTCTAAGACGCACCTGACGACGGAGGCGGTCGACGCCTTCGTCGCGCTGGCGCAGGCGCAGGACCTCGCCGGCAAGCGCGACGCGATGTTCGGCGGCGAGCACGTCAACGTCACCGAGGACCGGCCGGTGGGTCACACCGCCGAGCGCGGCGAAGGCGATCCGGAGAGCGTCGCGCTGGCGCGCAAGTTCCACGAGCGGATGCGCTCGCTGATCGACGCGATCGAGGGCGGCGCGCTCGGCGACATCCGCCACGTGCTCCACATCGGCATCGGCGGGTCGGCGCTCGGGCCGCACCTGCTGGTCGACGCACTGGGCCGTGAGGATGCGCGCTATGACGTCGCGATCGTCTCCAACGTCGACGGCGTCGCTCTGGAGGACGCGATCAAGGACTTCGATCCGGCGGCGACGCTGCTGGTCGTGGCGTCGAAGACCTTCACCACCAAGGAAACCATGCTCAACGCCGAATCGGCGCTGCAATGGATGACCGAACATGGCGTCGAGGACCCCTACGGCAAGGTGATCGCACTGACCGCGGCGCCCGACAAGGCGATGGAATGGGGCGTCGACGAGACGCGCATCCTGCCGTTCGGCGAAGGCGTCGGCGGGCGCTATTCGCTCTGGTCGTCGATCGGCTTTCCGGCGGCGATCGCGCTCGGCTGGAGCGCGTTCGAGGAACTGCTCGAAGGCGCGGCGGCGATGGATCGCCATTTCCGGCTGACCGCATTGCATGAGAATGCGCCGGCGCTCGCCGCCTTCGCCGACCTCTATTACACGCAGGTCCGCCACGCCGAGACGCGCGCGCCCTTCGCCTATGACGAGCGGCTGCGGCTGCTGCCGAGCTATCTCCAGCAGCTCGAGATGGAATCGAACGGCAAGGGCGTGAAGACCGACGGCACGCCCGTGGGTCGGCCGACCGCGGCGATCACCTGGGGCGGCGTCGGCACCGATGCGCAGCATGCGGTGTTCCAGCTGCTTCACCAGGGCACGCATCTGGTGCCGGTCGAGTTCATCGCGGTGATCGAGCCGGGCGATACGCTCGCCGAGGACCATCATCGCCAGTTGCTGCTCAACGCCTTCGCACAGGGCGCGGCGCTGATGAAGGGCAAGCAGGTCGAGGACCCCGCGCGCTCGTACAGCGGCGACCGGCCGTCGTCGACGTTGCTGCTCGAGGTGCTCGATCCGCGAACGCTGGGGGCGATGATCGCCTTCTACGAGCATCGCGTGTTCGTGAACGGCGTGCTGCTCGGCATCAATTCGTTCGACCAGTTCGGCGTCGAGCTGGGCAAGGAAATGGCCAAGGCGGCCGATCAGGGCGGCCAGTCGTTCGATCCGTCGACCGAGGATCTGATCCGGCGCGCCGGGCTGGAGTAACGCCACCGATGGGATCGTCGTGCGTTGTGGCACGATGATCCCGCTTCTGCTCGCCGCGGCGCTCGCGCCGGCTCCCGCCACGGTTGCGGCGATGCGCTGGGAACGGCGCGTGTTGCTGCTCGCGGCGCCGCGCGGGGATGATCCGGCTCTGTTGGCGCAACGGCGGGCGCTGGCCGGCTGGGACGCCGGCGCGCGCGAGCGCGATCTGGCGGTGTGACGATCGTCGGCGACCGGGTGAGCGGCGCGGATGATGGCGCCGCAGCGTTGCGCAAGCGCTATCGGCTCCCGGCGGGCGGGTTCGTCGCGATCCTGATCGGCAAGGATGGCGGCGAGAAGCTCCGCTCGGCGAAACCGATCCTGCCCGAGGTGCTCGCCGGGACGATCGACGCGATGCCGATGCGCCGTGCCGGTGGGCGGTAGCGTTGCGGAGCGAGAGCACGCCCTCTATGTGTACGGTTGTGCGGAGCCATACACATGCGGACCAATATCGATATCGACGACGCGTTGATGGCGGAAGCCACGCAGTTGAGCGGCTTGAAGACCAAGCGCGATGTCGTCCATTTCGTGCTGAGCCGTTACGTCAAGCTCGAGCGCCAGCGCGAGGCCCTGGAGGGACTGCGCGGGCTCGGTTGGGACGGCGATCTTGAGGCTATGCGTACCGACGATCCGGTGCGCGAATGGGGCTGATCGTCGTCGACTCCAGCGTGTGGATCGACCTGCTCAGCAATCGGGATACGATCCAGACGCGAGCATTGACGGGATATCTCGATAGGGGCGATCTTTTGGCTATCGGCGACCTCGTCCTCATGGAAGTGCTGCAAGGCGCACGAAGCGAGGCGCGCGCGGATGAGGCGATGCGCTTCTTCGCCCGCTTCGATCGACTGGCGATCGCCGACCACCGCGTCGCCGTTGAAGCCGCCCGCCACTATCGCCATCTCCGCGGCCTCGGCATTACGATCCGCAAGACGATCGATACGCTGATCGCCACCCGCTGCATCCTTGATCGCCTTCCGCTGTTGTACAGCGATCGTGATTTCGACCCTTTCGTCCAGCATCTCGGCCTCCGGTCGGCGCTCGACGCTCCCGGAGTGAATTGATGTCCGACTATGACTATGACCTGTTCGTCATCGGCGCAGGGTCCGGCGGCACGCGCGCGAGCCGCGTCGCCGCGGCGCATGGCGCCAAGGTGGCGGTGGCGGAGGAGTATCGCGTCGGCGGCACCTGCGTCATCCGCGGCTGCGTACCCAAGAAGCTGCTGATCTACGGCGCGCATTTCGCCGAGGATCTGAAGGACGCCAAGCGCTTCGGCTGGCAGGTGCCCGACGAATGCGCGTTCGACTGGAAGACGCTGCGCGACAACGTGCTGGAAGAGGTCGACCGGATCAACGGCGCCTATACGCAGACGCTGGAGACGCATGGCGTCGAGATCATCCACCAGCGCGCCGTCGTCACCGGACCGCACAGCGTCCGCCTCGCCGACGGGACCGAGAAGACCGCCGGGCGCATCCTCGTCGCGGTCGGGGCGCATCCGGCCGTGCCCGATTGTCCGGGCGCCGAACATGGCATCACCAGCAACGACGCCTTCCATCTCGACGCCATCCCGAAGCGTATCCTGATCGCCGGCGCCGGCTATATCGCCAACGAATTCGCCGGCATCTTCCATCAGTTCGGCGCCCATGTCACGATCATGAACCGCACGCAGGACATCCTGCGCGGCTACGATCTGTCGATCCGCGACCGGCTGTTGCAGATCAGCATGATGAAGGGGCTGGAGTTCAAGTTCGACGCCAATTTCGAAGGCATCGAGAAGACGGAGGACGGCTGCCTGACCGTGCGCATGTCGAACCACGATCCGGTGACGGTCGATATGGTGATGTTCGCGACCGGCCGTATCCCCAACACGGCCGGGCTTGGCCTGGAAGAAGCCGGCGTGCAGTTGGAGAAGGGCGCGATCGTCGTCGACGAACAAAACCGGTCGAGCGTCGACAGCATCTTCGCGGTCGGCGACGTTACCAACCGCGTCCAGCTGACCCCGGTGGCGATCCGCGAGGGGCAGGCGTTCGCCGACACCTTCTACGGCGACAAGCCGACGACCGTCGATTATGCCAACATCCCCGCAGCGGTGTTCAGCCACCCGCCGATGGCCGGCGTCGGCATGACCGAAAGCGAGGCGAAGCAGAAGCTTGGCTCCATCCGCGTCTATTCGTCGGACTTCCGTCCGATGAAGAACGTGCTCGCCGGGCGCAACGAGCGCGCGCTGTACAAGATGGTGTGCGACGGCGAGACCGGGCGGATCGTCGGGCTGCACATGATCGGCCCCGACGTGCCCGAAATCCTGCAGGCCGCGGCGATCGCGGTGAAGGCCGGGCTGACCAAGGCGCAGTTCGACGAGACGGTCGCGCTGCACCCGACGATGGCGGAAGAGCTGGTGCTGATGAAGTGACCGACGCCTGAGTCCCCTCCCGCCCGGGGGGACTCAGCGGCCGGTGAAGTTGCCGGGGCGGCGTTCGTTGACGGCTCTCACGCCCTCGGCGAAGTCTGCGGTCTTTTGCAGCCACGCCTGTTCGGCAAGTTCGTGGTCCGTCTGCCGCTGGACGAGGTCGAACAGGTCGCCGCGGAGCGTCGCGCGGGTCGATTGCACCGCGAGCGGCGCCCCGGCGGCGATCTCCTGTGCCAGCGCGAGCGCTTCGGCGCGGAGCCGGTCGGCGGGAACGAGCAGGTCGACGAGGCCCCATTCCGCCGCCTGCTCCGCCTTGATGCGGCGGCCGGTGAGGTTCATCAGCAGCGCGCGCTGGCGGCCGACGACGCGCTCGAGCACCGCCGAGATGCCGAAGCCGGGGTGGAAGCCCAGATGTACGAAATTGGCGACGAAGCGCGCCTCGGGCGCCGCAACGCGGAAATCGGCGACGAGCGCCAGCCCGAGCCCCGCGCCGACCGCCGATCCCTGCACCGCCGCGACCACCGGCTTGCGGACCGCGAACAGCCGCGCGGCGGCGACATAGAAGGGATTCCGCGTCCCCTCCGGCTGCTCCCGTTCGACCGGATTGTCGCGCGCCAGATCGGCGCCGGCGCAGAAGATGCGGCCGTCCGATTGCAGGACGATCGCCCTCACGTGCGGATCGGCATCGGCGGTGGCGAACGCCGCGCCGATCGCCTCGATCAGCGCAAGGTCCGCGAAATTGTGCGGCGGCCGCGCGAAGGTGACGATCGCGACATGGCCATCGTGGATGATGGTGACGGGCGCTTGAGGGTTGGTCATGACACCGTCTTGCCGAGATCGCGACCGCTGCGCCAGCCCCCTGCGGCAACAGGGCAGCCCTTCCAACGGCGACGGGAACAGCCTAGACAGGTGCCATACCCGATCCTCTAAAGGACTGCCCGATGCGTGAAGCTGCGATCGTCTCCACCGCCCGTACCGGCATCGGCAAGGCCTATCGCGGCGCGTTCAACGCGACCGAGGCGCCGGTGCTTGCCGCACACGTCATGAACGCCGCCGTGGCGCGCGCCGACATCGACCCGGCGCGGATCGACGACGTCTTCTGGGGCGTCGGCAACCAATGGGGCACGACGGGCGGCAATGCCGGCCGCATGGCGGTCTTCGCCGCGGGGCTGCCCGAGAGCGTGCCGGCGGTGACGCTCGATCGCAAATGCGGGTCCGGGCTGAGCGCGGTGGCGCTGGCGGCGCGGACGATCATCTGCGGCGAAGCCGACGTAGCGCTGGCCGGCGGGATGGAGTCGATCAGCCACACCGTCGGCAAGGATGCGCCCCGCTCCGTCAATCAAAGCGTCGTCGCGCGCCAGCCGGCGGCCTATGTCCCGATGATCGAGACTGCCGAGATCGTCGCCGAACGCTATGGCATCAGCCGCGCCGCGCAGGACGATTATGCCGCGATGAGCCAGCAGCGCGCCGCCGAGGGTCTTGCGCGCGGCGCCTTCGCCGAGGAGATCGTGCCGATCACGGTCGAGCGGGCGCTGTTCGATGCCGCCGGGGCGCGGACCGGCAGCGAAACGGTCACCGTGACGCAGGACGAGGGTATCCGCCCCGGCACCACCGTCGAGGTACTGGCCGGGCTGAGGACGGTGTGGGCCGGCGGCGCCTTTACCGGGCCGGGTCGCCACGTCACCGCCGGCAACGCGAGCCAATTGTCGGACGGCGCCTCGGCGCAATTGCTGATGGACCGCGCGACCGCGCAGGCGGAGGGCAAGGACATCCTCGGCGTCTATCGCGGCTTCCAGGCGGTGGGGTGCCGGCCGGACGAGATGGGGATCGGCCCGGTCTTCGCGGTGCCCAAGCTGCTCGCCCGCGCCGGTCTGTCGGTCGGTCATATCGGTCTGTGGGAGATCAACGAGGCCTTCGCGTCGCAATGCCTCTATTGCCGCGACACGCTGGGGATTGATCCGGCCCGCTGCAACGTCAATGGCGGCGCGATCGCGGTCGGGCATCCGTTCGGGATGACCGGCAGCCGGCTGATCGGCCATGCACTGATCGAAGGGCGCAAGCGCGGTGTGCGGTATGTCGTGGTGACGATGTGCACCGCCGGCGGGATGGGCGCGGCGGGCTTGTTCGAGATCGTATGACGATCGGCACGACCCGCTATCCGTAGAGGCGATCCGGCGCGCACAAGCGCCAATGCCTAGTGCTGCGCCTGGAGGTAGGCGATCACATCCGCACGGTCGAGCGGATCGGCGAGGCCGGCGAAGCCCATCGACGTGCCGGGCGCAAAGGCCTGGGGATTGGTGAGCCAGGCGTCCATCCGCTCCGGCGTCCAGCGGCCGCCGACGCGTTGCAGCGCCGCGGTATAGCCGAAGCGCGGGCTGACCTGCGCCACCGGCGCCCCCATCACGCCGAACAGCGTCGGGCCGTTGCGATCGGGTGCGCCGCGACGGATCGCGTGGCACGCGGCGCAGCGCGCGAACTGGCGCTCGCCGGCGGAGACGCTGGCGACCCGCAGCAAGGCGGCGCGGTCGGGCGACGGCCCCGCCGCCGCGCGCCGGGCCTCGCGATCGTCCTTCGAACAGCCCGACAGCATCGCCGCGGCCGCCAGCCAGAGCGCGACCGCCGCACCGGCTTTGCCGGCTTCTTTACCTTTGTCCGATATGAACCGACCATGCCCCATAAGATCTTCGTCCTCGCGCTATCCGGCGCCGTTGCGGCGGCCGGCATGCCGATCCCGTCGGCGACGTCGATTCCCTCTTATGCAACGCATCGCCGCCTAGTGACGACCCGGGCGCTGGAGCAGCAGGCCTATTTCGCCCGGCGGCTGACCGTGGCCAGTCAGCGACTCGACCAACGCCAGCGTGCCGGCCTGATCGCGCCGGGACCCGCGGCGTTCATGCGCCAGGATCTGGAGCGGGTATGGAACGGCGTCGACCGCTATGTCCAGCGCGGTGCCGCGCTCACCCCTGAAGAGCGGGAGAGTTTCTGCGCGATGCTGCGCCGGGTGGAGGAACGGCTGGCGCGGGCGGAGACGCGGCACGCCGCCGGTCCCCGCCTTGCCAGCCGGTCAGTCGGCGAACAATAACACCGGCGTTTCGAGCTGCGTCTTGAGCGCCTGGACGTAGCTCGCCGCATCCCAGCCGTCGACGACGCGATGGTCGCAGCTGATCGACAGGTTCATCAGCTTGGCGCGGCGAATCTCGTCGCCGCGCCCCGTGAACACCGGGCGTTCGACGATCTTGTTGGGGCCGATGATCGCCACTTCCGGCCGGTTGATCACCGGCGTCGTCGCGATGCCGCCGAGCGGCCCCAGCGAGGTGACGGTGATCGTGCCGTTGCCCAGCTCCTCGGGCTTCAGCTTGTTGGCGCGCGCCGCCTCGGCGAGGCGGGCGATCTCGGTGGCGAGCTGCCAGACGTTGCGGTCCTGCGCGTCGCGGATCACCGGCACGGTAAGGCCGGCGTCGGTCTGCGCCGCCATGCCGAGATGGACACGGCCCGAGCGCGTCACCACGCCCGCCTCGTCGTCATAGCGCGCGTTGAGCATCGGGAAGTGCGGCAGCGTGCGGCAGATCGCGACGATCAGCAGCGGCAACAACGTCAGCTTGGGCCGCGCGCCGCGATGGTCGTTGAGGTCGGCGCGCATCGCCTCCAGCGCGGTGACGTCGATCTCGTCGACATAGGTGAAGTGCGGGATATTGCGCTTCGACGCCGCCATATTCTCGGCGATGCGGCGGCGCATACCGATGACGCGGACCTGCTCGTCGGCACGGGCGCGCGATGCGCCGGGGGATTGATAGCCCTGGCCGGCGTTGTAGCGCAGGAAGGTGTCGAGATCGGCATGCCGGACGCGATCGGCGTCGGTCTTCACCTGCGCGAGGTCGATACCGAGATCGCGCGCACGCGCACGCACCGCGGGCGATGCGAGGACATGCTCTCCCCTCCCGCTTGCGGGAGGGGCCGGGGGTGGGCCCGGCGGAGCCGCAGCGGGGGTTCGATCAGGATCGGGTGCAGGCTCCGACTCGGGCCCACCCCCAGCCCCTCCCGCAAGCGGGAGGGGAGCGGTGGCGATGTCCTCCACCCCCGGATTCTCCGCCTCATATTGCTCGGCGACCTCGGCCTGCTCGGCCGACGGCGGCGCCGCGATCACCTCGCCCGCGCCCTCGCCCTCACCCGCATCCTCGGTCTCGATCACCACCAGCGCGGCGCCGATCGCGACCTGATCGCCGACCTCGCCCGCCAGTTCGACGACGACGCCCGACACCGGCGATTCCATCTCGACGGTCGCCTTGTCGGTCATCATGTCGGCGATATTCTGGTCTTCCTCGACCCGGTCGCCGACCGCGACATGCCAGGCGACGATCTCGGCCTCGGCGATGCCCTCGCCGATGTCCGGCAGCTTGAAGGTGAAGCGGGCCATCCTATGCGTCCTTCATGATCTTCTTGAGGGCCTGGCCGATGCGCACCGGCCCCGGGAAATACGCCCATTCGAGGCTGTGCGGATACGGCGTGTCATAGCCGGTGACGCGCTCGATAGGCGCTTCGAGATGGTAGAAGCAGCGCTCCTGCACCAGCGCCGACAGTTCGGCGCCGAAACCGCTGGTCCGCGTCGCCTCATGGACGATCATGCAGCGGCCGGTCTTCTTCACCGACTCCTCGATCGTCTCGATGTCGAGCGGCACCAGCGTGCGCAGATCGACGATCTCGGCATCGATATCGTGCTCCGCGATCACCGCGGCGCAGACATGGACCATCGTGCCGTAGCACAGGATGGTCAGCGCCTCGCCCTCGCGCACCACCGCCGCCTTGCCGAGCGGCACTTTGTAATAGCCGGTCGGCACCTCGCCGGCGGGATGCTTCGACCAGTTTTCCGACGGCTTGTCCCAATAGCCGTTGAATGGGCCGTTGTAGATGCGCTTGGGCTCGAAGAAGAGGACGGGGTCATTGTCCTCGATCGCCGAGATCAGCAGGCCCTTGGCGTCATAGGGCGTTGCCGGGATCACCGTCTTGATGCCGGACACGTGGGTGAAGATGCCCTCGGGCGACTGCGAATGCGTCTGGCCGCCGAAGATGCCGCCGCCGAACGGCGAGCGCACGGTCATCGGGCTGATGAACTCACCCGCCGAGCGATAGCGCAGCCGCGCCGCCTCGGAGACGAGCTGGTCGAGCGCGGGATAGATGTAATCGGCAAACTGGATTTCGGGGACCGGGCGCAGGCCATAGGCGCCCATGCCGATCGCGACGCCGATGATGCCGGTCTCGGTGATCGGCGTGTCGAACACGCGGGTCTTGCCGTATTTCGCCTGCAGGCCGGCGGTGGCGCGGAAGACGCCGCCGAAATAACCGACGTCCTCGCCCATCACCAGCACGTCGGGATCGCGCGCCATGCAGATGTCGAGCGCGGAATTGATCGCCTGGATCATGTTCATGCGGGCGGTGCCGGTGTCGGCGGTGTCGGCGACGGGTTCGCCCTGGATCGCGGTGTCGGTCATACAAAGCCCTCCGTCATCCCCGCGGAGGCGGGGATCCAGACGCGCAGGTGGAAGTGAGAGCCGCAGAGGTCGCGGCCATGGAGGCCCGCCCGCGCGGGGATGACGGATCGGCGGGGCGGACTCACGACTTGCGCGCCCATGGCCGGCCGCTCGCCTCTTCTTCCGCCATCATCTGCGCCTGCTGTTCGCGCAAATGCCACGGCATTTCCTCGAACACGCCGTCGAAGAGCGTATCGAGCGGCTGGTGCAGGCCATGGCCGAGGATACCGTTCTTCTCGGCCTCCTTCTGCTCGGCGCGGACATATTCGGCGAGTTCGCGGTCCTGCGCGGCGTGGCGCGCCTCGTCCCATTCGCCGATCACGATCAGATGCTGCTTCAGTCGCGCGATGGGATCGCCGAGCGGCCAGGCGGTGGGTTCGCCCGCGCTGCGATATTGCGTCGGATCGTCGGAGGTCGAATGGCCCTCGGCGCGATAGGTGAAATGCTCGATCAGCGTCGGCCCGGCATTGGTGCGCGCGCGCTCCGCCGCCCAGAGCGTCGCGGCATAGACCGCCAGCGCGTCATTGCCGTCGACGCGCAGCCCGGCGATGCCGTACCCGATCGCACGCGCGGCGAAGGTCGTCGCCTCCGCCCCGGCGAACCCCGAGAAGCTGCTGATCGCCCACTGGTTGTTGACGACGTTGAAGATCACCGGCGCACGATAGACCGCGGCGAAGGTGCAGGCGGAATGGAAGTCGCCCTCCGCCGTCGATCCCTCGCCGCACCAGGCGGCGGCGATGCGCGTGTCGCCCTTGGCGGCCGAGGCCATCGCCCAGCCGACCGCCTGCGGATATTGCGTGGTGAGATTGCCCGAGATCGAGAAGAAGCCGTGGTCGCGCGCCGAATACATGATCGGCAGCTGCTTGCCCTGGAGCTTGTCTCCGCGGTTCGAGTAGATCTGGTTCATCATCTCGACCAGCGGATAGCCGCGCGCGATGAGCAGCCCCTGCTGGCGATACGACGGAAAGCACATGTCCTCGAAGTCGAGCGCCTGCGCGGCGGCGATCGCCACCGCCTCCTCGCCGGTCGCCTTCATGTAGAAGCTGGTCTTGCCCTGCCGCTGCGCGCGGAACATCCGCTCGTCGAAGGCGCGCAGCAGCGCCATGTTGCGCAGCATCCGGCGGAGCATGTCCGGCGACAGCTTCGGGTCCCACGGGCCGACCGCGCGGCCGTCCTCATCGAGGACGCGGACCATCGTATAGGCGAGGTCGGTGAAGTCGTGCGCCGAGGCCGCGGTGTCAGGGCGTCGCGCGGCGCCGGCGGGCGGCACGTCGACGCCGACGAAGTCGACCGCATCGCCGGGCCGGAACTTGGGCTCGGGCACGTGCAGCGTCAGCCCGGGCAGGTTCCGGGGCGGCTGCCCATCGGCGCGAGGATGCTCGCTGGCCACCATCTCTCTCCTTCACGTCCGACGAGGGTCGCCGGCGCTGTTGTTGGATCGTGTTGCGCGCCTGTAATTAAATTTCAAGCGGCTTTTCGGTGGATCGAGCCATTCGGATGCATCGAACGAGCGCCATGCTGCGCCAGCAGCGCGGTGAGATCCCTCAGCGCCAGAGGGATTGGCCATGAGCATCCTTTTTGCCCCCACGCTTGCCAAACTCCCCCGTCACCCCGGACTTGTTCCGGGGTCCACCCCGCGGCGAGGAGAATGGCTTGAGAACACAGCGTTCCCCCGCGGCCCGGTGGACCCCGGAACAAGTCCGGGGTGACGGACGCGAAGAGGACGCCGATCGAACCTCCTCACTCCAGCCATAGGCGACACCCCTCCCCCTTACGGGCAGAGAACCAGCCGTCACTCCACCGTCTGTTCGATCACGCCGAAGATCGGGTGGTGGCGGTCGTCCTCGGCCCAGATGCGCACCGTATCGCCCTTGTGCAGGAACGGCGTCGTCGCCTTGCCGGTGGCGATCGTCTCGACCGTGCGCAGTTCGGCGAGGCAGGAATAGCCGACGCCGCCCGCCGCGATCGTCTGCCCCGGACCGCCGTCGGGGCCGCGGTTCGACACCGTACCCGAACCGACGATCGTCCCCGCCCCCAGCCGGCGCGTCTTGGCGGCATGCGCGACCAGCGTACCGAAGTCGAAGGTCATGTCCTCACCCGCCTCGGCGCGGCCGAACGGCTGGCCGTTGAGATCGACATGCAGCTTGCGGTGCAGCTTGCCGTCCCGCCACCAGTCGCCGAGCGCCTCCGGCGTGACGAACACCGGCGAGAAGGCGCTCGCCGGCTTGGACTGGAAGAAGCCGAAGCCCTTGGCGAGTTCGCCGGGGATGAGGTTGCGCAGGCTGACGTCGTTGGTCAGCCCGACCAGCCGGATGCCGGCAAGCGCCTCCTCGCGACTCGCACCGAGCGGCACGTCGCCGGTGACGACGACCACCTCCGCCTCGAGGTCGCAGCCCCACGCCTCGTCGGCAAGCGGGATCGGGTCGCGCGGGCCGAGGAAGCCGTCCGAGCCGCCCTGATACATCAGCGGATCGTGCCAGAAGGTCTCGGGCATTTCGGCGCCGCGCGCCTGCCGGACGAGTGCGACATGGTTCACATAGGCCGAGCCGTCCGCCCATTGATACGCCCGCGGCAACGGCGAGGCGGCGTCATGTTCGTGGAAGCGCGCGCGCGGGATCACCTCGTGGTCGAGGTCGGTGGCAAGATTCCGGAGGTCCGGCAGCAACCGGTCCCAGTCGTCGAGCGCCGCCTGCAGCGTCGGCGCGATATGCGTCGCATCGGCGCACCAGGCGAGATCGGTCGAGACGACGACGAGCCGGCCGTCACGGCCCTTCTTGAGACTGGCGAGTTTCATCCGGGCGCATCCTCTATGTCGTTGGCCTGCCGGTGTATCGGCTGGCGGACCGGGTTGCGACGGAAAAGTATCGCCCGATACGACATGCGCCTCCATCCCAATCGTCATCCCGGCGAAAGTCGGAACCCATGGATGCGCCGCGGCCGATGATGCGCGGCTACGCGCGTTCACCGCGACCATGGGTCCCGGCTTTCGCCGGGATGACGAATTGTGGAGATGACGAATGGGGCAAACGACAAGGGCCGCCCTCCCCTGCGGGAGAGCGGCCCCGGCCCTGCTTCAACGACAGATCAGAACTTGAACTTGATCGCGCCGCGATAGGCCTGGTTGCGCACGTCCTTGCGCGCGACCGTCGTGTCGGCGCTGACCGACAGCTCGACCCGCTCGGTGGCATAGGACAGGCCGGCCGCCAGTTCGGCCCAATCCTGATCCTGGCTCGACAGGCGGAAGCCCGCCGGTGCGGTGCCGCCGATGAAATTGGCGGTGAACACGCCCGGCTGGTCCTTGAAGTCGTGGACGTAATAGGCCGAGGCGAACGGCTTGATCACGTCGCCGCCGGCGACCTGCACGCCGGCACGCCCCTGTGCGCTGTTCAGATTGTACCGGTCGAAGCGCAGCGCGCCGTCGCCGCCGGTCTCCACCGTCGGCGTGAAGCCGATATGGTTGACCCGCGCCGCGATCCGCGGCCCGACCTGCACCCCGCCGAGGTCGAACATCTGCGCGACGCCAACCTCCGCCGACACCGCCAGCGCATTGTCGCGGCTGCGCAGCGTCGAGGCGAGCGTGGCGATCGCCACGGTACGCCGCGTATACGCCTGGAACACGCCGCCGCTGACCTGCGCGTCGAGCACCTGCCCGCTCGGCCCCTGCAGCTTGCCGAACAGCGTGCCCTGGAACAGCTCGCCGCGCGCCGACTGGCCGACGCCGCCGGTGGTGCCGTCGAGCTTGCTATAGCCGAAGCCGAAGCCGAGCACGCCGGTGTCGCTGACCTTCGCCTCGATGCCGCTGACGACGTAGAAGCCGTCGAAATCGTCGCGGCCGCCCGCCGGGTTGGCGTCACGCAGGCTGCGGCTGTCGCCGTCGACATAGCCGCCGGCGATGAACACGTTGACGTTTTCGGGCAGCACGCCCTCGCGTACCGTCGTCGAGGTCGTGTCGCTCGCCGTCGCCTGCGTCATCGGCAGGTCGCTCGCCATCAGCGCGGCGAATTGCAGCGGCTGGCCGGTCATCGTCAGCGTCCCCGACAGCGGTTCACTGGCGTCGAGCGCACCGAGATGCTGGCGGTAGAAGCGCGACATATTCTCGGTCGCGACCGTGCCCATGCCGTATTTCAGCGGCGTGGTCCGCGGTGCGAGCCCTTCCAGCGTGGAGCGGATCGTCCCCGCATCCTGCAGATCGAGCACGCCGTACAGGCCGGACAAAGCGTTGTAGTTGCTCGCGCGGTTGCGATCGAGCAGCCCGGCGAAGGCGGTCTGGATCGGCGTCGCGGCGACGACGCTGGCATAGCTGCCGGCGATGATCCGCGCCTGCACCGCATTGGCCGAATAGACGAACTGCGGCGTCAGGATCGCCGACAGCGCCGCGGGCGACTGGAAGGTGCCGGCGACGCCGCCCGCCGCGGTGACGATCGTATAGACGTCGTTGTAGCGGATCAGATGCCCGGCGACCGGGGCGAAGCCGACACGGCCGCCGATGCTGGCGATGCCGTCGGTGGTGCCGTTGCGCACCACTGCGACGCGGTCCGACGTGCCGTTGGGGCCGACGTCGACGAGCAAGGTGCTGCCCGAGGCGAGGATGAGGTTGCCGCCGACGGTCAGCGTGCCGATCGTCCCCATCGTGCCCGGCGCGATGATGCCGGTCGCGCTGGTGAGGAACGGTGTGTTGATCCGGCCGCTGCCGGTGAGCAGGCCGCTCATCAGGAAATAATCGCCACGCGTCGACAGCGTGCCGTCGACCTGCACCGCGCCGGTATATTGGTTGACCGCCATCAGGCTGGTCAGCGATCCCGCCGAGGTGATCGCGAGCTTGGCATTGGTGCCCGCGACGCTGAACCGGTCGATGGTCACCGCGGTGTCGAGCGTCGTCGTGCCCGCCGCGCTCAGCGTCACGTCGTAATAGCGCGCGCTGCGCCGCGTCGCCGCATCGGGATCGATGTTGTTGGGCACGAAGTTGGTCGCGCCCGGCAGGCCGTTGGCGAGCGTCGCGGCCGGCAGCGCCGCAGCCGCCGCCTCGCCGGCCGCCGCGGTGGCAGCAGCGGCGTCCACATCGATCTTGCGCACGGTCGCCTGATCGTTGCCGCTGCTCGCGGTGCCGCCCTGCACGCCCGGTTGCGCCGTCGCGACCGGCTGGCCGTCGACATAGGTGATCTTGGTTTTCACGTCATAGCATTGGTCGTAGTTGAACGCCGGCTCCTGATCGCAGACCTGGCCGAACTTGTTCTCCGCATCGGGCGCGATGCCGAGGCCGGGCGCAGTCGGCACGCCGTTGGCGAGCTGGCCGTTGACAATCACCTGATAGGCGGGATCGAGCGCCGTGACCCAATGGCTGGCATCGCTCCACTTGCCGTCACCGGCGACCGTATTGGCGTAGCGATACGGATTGTTGGCGAGGATATAGTCCCAATAGAGATAGAGCGGCTGATAGAAAGCGGTCGTGCCATAGCCGCCGCGGACCTGGCCGCTGAACGTATAGCTGCCCGACAGCACGCCGATAACGGTCGCCTTGTTGAACGTCCGGTCAAGGATCAGCGGGCCGCCCGAATCGCCCGGTCCCGTCGTTCCCTCGCGGGGCAGCGCCTCGTCCTTGAACAGATTATAGTCGCCGGGATAGCGGCGGGTCGGATCGTCGAAGTCGGTCTGGTACAAATTGGCGGGCAGGCCGGCGTTGCCGCCGAACAGGCCGAAGTAGAAATCGTCGATCGACCCGAGCAGCCCGACGTAATTCTCCGCGACGCGGCGACGGTAATCGATCGCGCCGCTGGCGCCGGTCAGGCCGGTGCCGTTGGTGCCGTAACCGGTGATGGTGACGTGATAGCCGGTGCCGGTCGTGTCGTCGATCGACGCGGGCGCGGGCAGCGGCGAGAACAGCATCGTCCAGGTCGGCACGTCGGCCGCCGGCGTATCGAAGGTCGCCAGCGCGACATCGGCCTGCAGGAAGTTGTTGGCGAGGCCGAGGTTCAGCGAGTCCGCATTGTAGACGACCTGATTGACGTTGTAGAAATGGTTGGCGGTGCTGGTGCTGTAGTTGCTGCGGAACCAGGCGCGCTGTCCGGCGATCGTGTCCGCCTCGAAACCGAAGCCCATCGGCAACTGCCCGGCGCCCTTGCCGTAGTTCCACGGGTTCATCGCCGTGCCGGTCGGGCTCTCGTTGACGCAATGCGCCGCGAACAACACGGTTCGCGGGTTGATCAGCGTGCCGGTGCACAGGCCGACGAAGCCGTTCTTCTGATCGATGATCATCTGGCCGACGCCGTTGACGCCCTGATCGAGGATCGTGCCCGGCGTGCCGGGATTGGAGATGACGACGCTCGGATCGGCCTGCGGCAGCGTCTGCGTTGCCGCCCCGCCCTGCATCTCGGCAATCGGCAGGATGCCCTTCAGGCTCATCGACACATCGGAAATCGCCGTCTGGGCCTGGGCGGCCCCCGGCAGCGCGATCAACGCCGACGATGCGAGCAGGACGCGGCGCGTCGTGCGACGCAATGCAGAATGCAGCATAATGTTTTAATCCCCTGATATTCGGCCACTCTTCGCGGTCTCGAATGACGGGGAGCCTATGGGGCGGCGGAAGCAAGTCAAGGCAAGATGATAGGCAAACTTCTATTATAAACGCGAAGATGCCGGAAGGGTTGGCTTGAGGACACACTTGCAACCGATTCCGGCCGGCCTTGACTTTTGCCGCGTTGCAGCGCACATGGCAGCCCATCGAGGCGTCATGCAGCGTGAACGGGTTGGCTCTGCCACCCCCGGCTCCGCCTCGGTCGATACGCTCAGGGCTTCCCTATTCACGCGGGGTGTCAGTTTTCCCCGCCCCCTGCGAGCCGTGTCCCAATGGATGCCGGCGCGCGGGTAAGGCCCGATTTGAAAGTTGTTTCCATGTCATTCGCCACTCTCGGCCTCGCCGAGCCGCTCGTCCGCGCGCTCGAAGCCAAAGGCTATACCACCCCCACCCCGATCCAGGCGCAGTCGATCCCGATCCTGCTCGAAGGCGGCGACCTGCTCGGCATCGCGCAGACCGGCACCGGCAAGACCGCCGCATTCGTGCTGCCCTCGATCCAGCGCCTCACCGAGAACCAGAAGCGCGTGCTGCCGACGCATTGCCGCATGCTCGTCCTCGCGCCGACGCGTGAGCTCGCCAGCCAGATCGCCGACAATGCGCGCGGCTATGGCCAGTTCAGCAAGCTGTCGGTCGCGACCGTGTTCGGCGGCACCAGCATCAACAAGAACCGCCAGGACCTCAGCCGCGGCGTCGACATCCTCGTCGCCACGCCGGGTCGCCTGATCGACCTCGTCGAACAGGGCATGTGCAACCTGTCGATGATCGAGATCCTCGTCCTCGACGAAGCCGACCAGATGATGGATCTCGGATTCATCCACGCGCTCAAGAAGATCGTGCGGATGATCCCGCGCAAGCGCCAGACGCTCTTCTTCTCGGCGACGATGCCGGTGGCGATCCGCGAACTCGCCAACCAGTTCCTGCACGAGCCGAAGACGGTGTCGGTCGTCCCCGCCTCGACCACCGCCGAGCGCGTCGACCAGTACGTCACCTTCGTCAATCAGGCGGAGAAGCAGGCGCTGCTGACGATCGTGCTGCAGGATCCGACGATCAATCGCGCGCTCGTCTTCACCCGCACCAAGCATGGTGCGGACCGCGTCGTGAAGCTGCTCGCCGGCAACGGCATCGCCGCGAACGCGATCCACGGCAACAAGAGCCAGGGCCAGCGCGAGCGCGCGCTCGGCGAGTTCAAGGACGGCAAGACCAAGGTGCTGGTCGCGACCGATATCGCGGCGCGCGGCATCGACGTCTCGGGCGTCAGCCACGTCATCAACTTCGAACTGCCGAACGTGGCGGAGCAATATGTCCACCGCATCGGCCGCACCGCGCGCGCCGGGGCGAGCGGCATCGCCGTCGCCTTCTGCGCGGACGACGAGCGTCCGTACCTCAAGGACATCGAGAAGCTGACGCGTCAGAAGGTCGCGGTGCGGCCGCTGCCCGACAATTTCACCGCGCTGTCGAACGAGATCAAGGCGACCCGCGTCAAGGCGATCGGTGCCGATCCCGCGCCGCGCGCCGACCTGCCGCGCGGCCAGCGTCAGCCGGCGCGTCCGCGCGCCACGCATGCGCCGACCGCGACGCGCAACTATGCCAACGCCAGCCGTGGCGGCCAGCGCGGCGGCGCCGGTGGTGGCAGCGGCGGCGGTGGCCGCGGCGGCCGTTCGGGCGGCGGCGGTGGTCGCGGCCAGGGCTCGGGTGCGGCACGTTAAGCGCTAGCCAGCTTTCTACCCACACCGTTTGCCCTGAGCCTGTCGAAGGGCATTGGGTCTCAGGCCCTTCGACAGGCTCAGGGCGAACGGGTGGAGTAAGTGCTGACATCGATCGGCCCCGCGGGAGCGATCCCGCGGGGCCGTTCCGTATTCATGGCAACCTGCTGCAATGTGAGGCATTGTTCCGGCAGAGGAGATGATGCCATGGACATATCGACCACCCCGCTGCCTGAACGGATCGCCCGCGTGCTCGCCGGGCAACGGATCAGCGCCAACGCCGGCGGCGACGCCGAGAGCGCCGGCGAACAGGTCGATCTGGCGTGGCGCGACTATCTGGCGGACGCGCGCGCAGTGCTGCGGACGCTGCGCGAGCCGGACCGCAAGATGGCGGCGGCAGGCGATCCGGCGGTGTGGGAACGGATGGTGCTCGCGGCGATCGAGGAGTCGAAGCCCGAAACCGTCGTGCTGTAAGCGAGCCTGACGCACGTTCCGCCTGCCCTCACCCTGCGGCGCTGCGCGCCTTTTCCCTCTCCCGCCGGGGGGGGAAGAGACGGCGAAGCCGGCGACAGGCAGAGGGTAGGCGCGGAACGCTGCCGATCAATCCTCGAACACCGGCGCGCGCTTGGCCATATTGGCGGCGACCGCCTCCATCATGTTGCGCTTGCCGATCACCTTCATCTGCTCTTCGGTTTCCGCCTTGAGCATATCGCGCGGATCGGCATCGTGCGCCATGTTGAGCAGCCGCTTCGCGCCGCGGATCGCATGCGGGCTACGCCCGGCGATCGTCCGCGCCAGCGCCAGCGCCTCGGCGAGCGGGTCCGCCGCCAGCCGCGTCACGAAACCATGCGCCAGCGCCTCCGCCGCATCGAATTCGCGCGCGGTATAGACGAGTTCGCGCAGCACGTCGTCGCGCACCAGCCCGCGCCAGATCGGAAAGCCCGCCATATCGGGTACCAGCCCCCAATGCGCCTCGCGGATCGCGAAGCGCGTGTCCGGCGCGGCGATGCGGATATCCGCGCCCGACATGATCTGAAAGCCGCCGCCGAAGGCGACGCCGTGCACCGCGGCAATGACCGGCATCGCCAATTGCCGCCATCCCCAGGTAACGTGCTGAGGCGGGATCGCGCCCTGCGCATTGCGCTCGGTCGACATCCCCGATCCGCCCTGCGCCATGCTCGCCATGTCGAGGCCGGCGCAAAACCCCCTGCCCTCGCCCGACAGCACGACGCAGCGCACGTCGCGCCGCCCGGCGAGTTCGTCGATCGTCGCGCCGATCGCGGTGAACATCGCCGGGTCGATCGCATTCATCTTGTCCGCGCGCGCAAGCCGGACGTCGGCGATCCCGTCGGTGACGTTGAGGGTGACGCGATCGTTCATGGCTCTCTCCCATTGCCCGCTCCAACCCGTTCGTGCCGAGCCTGTAGAAGCACCGTGGGACTCACGCCCTTCGACAAGCTCAGGGCAAACGGGACGGGTGGGGCGTCCGTATCGCCACGCTACCGCCACCCCGCGCGTTGCGCTACCGCCGATGGCGTGTAGAGACAAAGGCATGAGCGGCTTCAACATCGACGCCTTCATGGCGCACCGGTTCGGTGGTCATGCCGGGGCGCTGGGCATCGGCTATCACGGCCGCGGCGACGGCTGGGTCGAGCTGGCCCTGCCCTATACCGACGCGCTGGTCGGCGATCCGGCGAGCGGCGTGCTCGCCTCGGGACCGATCATCGCGCTGATGGACATGGCGACGAGCATCGCAGTGTGGGTCAAGCGCAACAAGTTCGCGCCCCAGGCGACGCTCGACCTCCGCGTCGACTATCTGCGCCCGGCGGTGCCGGGGCGGACGGTGATTGGCCGCGGCGAGTGCCTGCGCCTTACCCGCTCGATCGCCTTCGTGCGCGGCATCGCCTATGACGAGACTCCCGACGATCCGCTCGCGCATGTCGCGGGGACGTTCATGCTGATGGATGCGATGGCATGACGCCACAGGCCAGCCTGCCGCCTTATGCCAAATTGCTCGGCATCACGCTGACCCCGCGCGACGGCGCGGCGCCGATCCTGTCGCTGCCGTTCGCGGATGACGTGCTGGGGCGGCCCGGCTTCCTGCACGGCGGCGCGATCGCGGGCCTGCTCGAGGTGGCGGCGATCGTCTCGCTGCAACATGCGCTTGCCGAGGAGGGCGGCGGCCGGATCAAGCCGGTCAACGTCACCGTCGACTTCATGCGCGGCGGTCGCGACAAGCCGACGCAGGCCGAGGGGATCGTGACCCGGCTCGGCACGCGCATCGCCAATGTCGAGGCGGTGGCGTGGCAGGACGACCGCGCCAAACCGATCGCAAGCGCGCGGATGAACTATCTGATCGTGCGGGATTGATCCGCTTCTTCGTCACCCCGGCGAAAGCCGGGACCCATGGACACGATGTCGGGGTCCCGGCTTCCGCTGGGATGACGCAGGGATCGAGGGCGGCGCTTACCCCCGCGCCACCCGCTCCGCGTCGGCGACCTGCTCGGGCGTCGGCGTGACGCCGGTGTAGAGCACGAACTGCTCCAGCGCCTGGAGCGTGCCGATCGCCGCGCCGGTGATCACCCGCTTGCCGGCGTCACGCGCGGCGCGGAGCAGCGGCGTATCGGGCGGCAGCGCCACTGCGTCGAGCACCAGCTCCGCCGCCGCGATCGTGTCGCGGTCAAACGCCAGCGCATCCGCGTCCGGCCCTTCCATGCCGAGCGGCGTGACGTTGGCGATCAGGCCGGCAGTGCGCCCGTCGACCTCCGCTGCCCAATCCCAGCCGACCGAGGCGGCGAGCGCGCGGCCCGCGGCCTCGTTGCGCGCGACGATCGTGCCACGGGTCAGTCCGGCGTCGCGCAAAGCGGTCGCCACCGCCTTGCCCATGCCGCCCGAACCGCGCAGCATCGCCGTCGTACCCGCCGCCACTCCAGCCTGTTCGACCAGCGTGCGCACCGCCGAATAATCGGTATTGTGGCCAGTCAGCCGGCCGTCGTCGTTGACGATCGTGTTGACGCTGTCGATCGCTGCCGCCGAGCCTTCCAGTTCGTCGAGCAGCGGGATCACCGCCTCCTTGAACGGCATCGAGATCGCGCAGCCGCGGATGCCGAGCGCGCGGATGCCGCCGATCGCGGCGGGCAGATCGGTGGTGGTGAACGCCTTGTAGACATAATCGAGCCCGAGCAGCTCGTAGAGCCGGTTGTGGAAGCGCGTCCCGAAATTGCTCGGCCGCGCCGACAGCGACATGCACAGCCGCGTGTCACGGCCGATCAGGGGTTTGGTCATGGTCGTTCCTTCTCAATTCCTCCCCCGCTTTAGCGGGAGTGCAGGGTCGATCATGCCCCCGGCATGATCTTGGATTGCCGGGGGCAATCCAACCCTGCACTGGAACCGCCCGCGTCAGCGGGTGGTGGAGGGGGCGTTTCCGCATACGGCATGTCTACCGTATCCTCCCCCTCCGTCACGGCTTCGCCGTGCCACCTCCCCCTGGCGGGGGAGGATTTAATTCGCCGTCAGCCGGATCAACCGCCCCTGCGACTTGCCGCCATCCTCGATCAGCCAGATCGCACCGTCCGGCCCCTGATCGACGTCGCGGATACGCGCGCCCATCGGCCATTGATCGCCCTTCCTCGCATCCTGCCCGTCTAGGTCGACGCGGACCAGCGACTGCGACGACAATCCCCCGATGAACGCATCCCCCCGCCATTGCGGGAACATCTTGCCCGAATAGATCATCAGCCCGCCCGGCGAGATCACCGGATTCCACCACACCTTGGGCGGTTCGTAGCCGTCACCCGGCGCATGATCGGGGATGTCGCGGCCGTCGTAATGGCTGCCGTTCGACACGTTGGGCCAGCCGTAATTGCGCCCGGGCATGATGAGATTGACCTCGTCGCCACCCTTCGGCCCCATCTCCTGCTCCCACAAACGCCCCTCGCTGTCGAAGGCGATGCCGAGCAGGTTGCGATGGCCATAGCTCCACACCTCGGGCGCGAAACCCTTGGCGGCGAGCGGGTTGCCCGGCGCCGGCTTGCCGTCGAGCGTCAGCCGCAGCACCTTGCCGAGCGTCGCCTGCGGGTCCTGCGCGGGGGTGAATTTCTGCCGCTCGCCGTTGGTGAAGAACAGCGATTCGCCGTCGGGCGCGAAAGCGATACGGCCCGAGTAATGGCCGTCGCCCTCGACGAACGGTCGCGCCTGGAACAGCGCCTCGATCTCGCCGAGCCGGTCGCCGCCCCGGCCGTCGTCGCGCAGCCGGCCGCGTGCCAGCACGACGCCCTTGCCGCCCGCGCCCTTGGTCGAATAGCTGAAATAGATCCGCTTGCTCGCCGCGAAATCGGGCGCGGGGACGACGTCCATCAGCCCGCCCTGCCCCGCCGCATCGACGGGAAGCGTCGCGATCGTCTGGCGGCGCTTGCCGTCGGGCGACAGCAGGATCATCTGCCCCGCCTTCTCGGTCACCACGATCCGGTCGTCGGGAAGGAAGGCGAGCGCCCAGGGCGAGACGAAATTGGCGACCACCGTCGCGCGGAACGGCTTGGCCGAGGGCGGCGTCTCGCCCGCCTGCGCGTCCCCCTCGGTCGCGGGGGCGTTCCCCGAGCAGGCAATGAGCGTGATCGGCAAGGCGGCAAACAGAGCAAGACGCATGATATTCTCCCGGTTGCCGTCTTATACGCACGATGGTCGACGAGGATGCTTGCTTCCACGCGGCTGCAAGCGTATATGACGACTGCCTTCTCTTACATCGTCAGGTGAAAGAGGCTGCGGGGGACCCCCTCCGCGGCGGCGGACACGCATATCTGGAGCCTGCATGGCGGACATCGCCCACCTCACGCAACTGATCGAACCGGAAGCCCGCGCGCTGGGTTTCGACCTCGTGCGCGTGAAGATGTTCGGCGGCAAGTCCGACCCCACGTTGCAGGTGATGGCCGAGCGGCCCGACACCGGCCAGCTGACGATCGACGATTGCGCCGATCTGTCGCGCCGCATCTCGGACGTGCTCGACGCGCTGGAAGCCGAGGGCAAGGACCCGATCGAAGACGCCTATCGCCTCGAAGTGTCGTCGCCCGGCATCGACCGGCCGCTCACCCGGCCGCAGGATTATACCAATTGGGCGGGTCACGAGGCGAAGATCACGCTCGTCGAGAAGATCGACAATCGCAAGATCCTGACCGGCGACCTCGTCGGCATCGACGGCGACAAGGTCACGATCGACGTGCGCGGCTATCAGCCGATGACGGTCGCGCTCGACCAGATCCACGACGCCAAGCTGACGATCACCGACCGCCTGCTCGCGGCCACCGCGCCGCTGTCGAGCGAAGGCGCCGACGAATTCGAAGAGGTGTCCGACGACACCGACTCCAACGACAATCATGCCCTTAGCGAAGGACAGAAGTAAGATGGCCACCGTCGCCACCGCCAACCGCGCGGAACTGATCGCAATCGCCAACTCGGTCGCCACCGAGAAGATGATCGACAAGAGCATCGTCATCGAGGCGCTCGAGGAAGCGATCCAGCGCGCCGCCAAGACCCGCTACGGCATCGAGAACGACATCCGCGCCAAGCTCGACCCGAACACCGGCGACCTGCGCCTGTGGCGCGTCGTCGAGGTGGTCGAGGCAGTCGACGATTATTTCAAGCAGGTTGACGTCGCCCAGGCGCAGAAGCTGCAGAAGGGCGCGGTCGTCGGCGACTATATCGTCGATCCGCTGCCGCCGATCGAATTCGGCCGCATCCAGGCGCAGGCGTCGAAGCAGATCATCTTCCAGAAGGTCCGCGACGCCGAGCGCGAGCGCCAGTATGAAGAGTTCAAGGACCGCCAGGGCGAGATCATCACCGGCGTCGTCAAGCGCGTCGAGTTCGGCCATGTCGTCGTCGACCTCGGCCGCGCCGAGGGCGTTATCCGCCGCGACCAGCAGATCCCGCGCGAAGTGGTGCGCGTCAACGACCGTATCCGCTCGCTGATCCTCAACGTCCGCCGCGAAAACCGCGGGCCGCAGATCTTCCTCAGCCGCGCGCACCCCGACTTCATGAAGAAGCTGTTCGCGCAGGAAGTGCCCGAGATCTACGACGGCATCATCACCATCCAGGCCGCCGCGCGCGACCCGGGCAGCCGCGCCAAGATCGGCGTCATCAGCCGTGACAGCAGCATCGATCCGGTCGGCGCCTGCGTCGGCATGAAGGGCAGCCGCGTGCAGGCCGTCGTGCAGGAGATGCAGGGCGAGAAGATCGACATCATCCCCTGGTCGCCCGATATCGCCACCTTCGTCGTCAACGCGTTGCAGCCCGCTTCGGTGAGCCGCGTCGTGATCGACGAGGAAGAGGAGCGGATCGAGGTCGTCGTTCCCGACGATCAGCTCTCCCTCGCGATCGGCCGCCGCGGCCAGAACGTGCGCCTCGCCAGCCAGCTCACCGGCAAGGCGATCGACATCCTCACCGAGCAGGATGCCAGCGAGAAGCGCCAGAAGGAGTTCACCGAGCGGACCGAGATGTTCCAGAACGAGCTGGACGTCGACGAGACGCTGGCGCAGCTGCTGGTCGCCGAGGGCTTCGGCGCGCTGGAAGAGGTCGCCTATGTCGAGCTCGACGAGATCGCCGGCATCGAGGGCTTCGATGAGGACCTCGGCCAGGAGCTGCAGAGCCGTGCGCAGGAAGCGCTCGACCGCCGCGAGGCCGCCAACCGCGAGGAGCGGATCGCGCTGGGCGTCGAGGACGCGCTGATCGACATGCCGTATCTGACCGAGGCGATGCTGGTCACGCTCGGCAAGGCGGGGATCAAGACGCTCGACGATCTCGCCGATCTCGCCACCGACGAATTGGTCGAGAAGAAGCGCGTCGAGCCGCGCCGCCGCAACGAGGACGCCCCCAAGCGCCCCGAGCCGAAGGGCGGCATCCTCGCAGAATATGGCCTGAGCGACGAACAGGGCAACGAGATCATCATGGCCGCGCGCCAGCATTGGTTCGCCGACGACGAGGCTCCGGCCGCGACCGAGGCTGCCGATGACGATGCGGACGCCGCAGACGCGACCGAGACGACCAAAAGCGAGGCGGAGGAAGCCTGATGCCGTTCGTCTCGATCCGACTGGCGGGCAGCGCGACCCGCGACCAGAAAGCGGGGATCGTCGCCGACGTGACGGCCTCGCTGGTCACGCGGCTGGGCAAGAACCCGGCCGCGGTCCAGGTCGTGATCGAGGAGGTCTCGACGGAGAATTACGGCGCCGGCGGCCAGCTGATCGCCGACCGCGACGCCGCGCCGGCGGCGCCGGCACCATCGAGGGAGGACGCGCATGCGGTTCCCTCACAATGAGGCGCTAGCGCTCCAGCAGGTTCGCGATCAGCGATGCGACTCGCGGGCGACCGCGGGCACGCGTGCGGCTGTGCGGCTGTTTCTTAATGGTAGCGGCGTGGCACCCGTTTCGCCCCTCGCGATCCGTCACCCCGGACTCGTTCCGGGGTCCACCCCGCGGCGGGGGGAGCAGCCGGGGTCAGTCCAGCGGCGGCAGCCCGAGGGCGACCGCCAGATCGTGCCAATCCGGATTGTCGCGCTCGATCAGGTTCTTCTTCCAGTCGCGCCGCCACGCCTTGATGCGTTTCTCGCTGGCGATCGCGTCGGCCATGGTCTCGGTGGTGTCGAACCACACCAGCCGCACGATGCCGTAGCGACTGGTGAAGCCTGCGTACGTGCCGTCGCGATGCTGCATGATGCGACCGATCAGGTTCGACGTCACTCCGGTGTAGAGCGTGCCGTTGAAGCCGCTCGCCAGTATGTAGACGCAGGGTTGCCGGTCCCTCATGCCCGGGAATTTGCCGCGCCGTGGACCCCGGAACAAGTCCGGGGTGACGATTCGGTGGAGACGAAGCGGGTGCCACATATCCGCCGTCACCCCGGACTCGTTCCGGGGTCCACTCCGCGGCGGGGAGAGCGGTGTGCGACCGGCGCGGGCGCTCAGAGCCCGCGTCTTGCCGACGCCATCATTCAGCCTAGGGACTTGCGGTCGCGCCTTCCCCACGCCGAGAAGCACGCCGCCCAGTGGACCCCGGAACTAGTCCGGGGTGACGGAGCGTGTCGGACTGCCGTTTCCAATCCCACCTCCGCGGGAGGCGGTGCATGACCGATCCTGTCCGCAAGTGCATCCTCACCCAGGACCGCGACAATCGCGATCATCTGATCCGGCTGGCGATCGCGCCCGACGGGCAGGTATTGCCCGACGTTCGCGCCAAGGCGCCGGGTCGCGGTGCGTGGATCGGCGTCACTCGCGCGGAACTCGAAGAGGCGATCGCCAGGAAGAAGCTGCGCGGCGCACTCGCCCGTGCCTTCAAGGGCGCCGACCTGGTCATCCCCGACGATCTGCCCGCGCGGATCGCCACCGCGCTCGAACGCAATGCGCTCGACCGGCTCGGCCTCGAATCGCGTTCGGGCACCTTGCTGACCGGCTCGGAGAAGATCGAGGCCGCGGCGCGCGCGGGCCAGCTTCATGCGCTATATCATGCGGCGGATGCCGGCGCCGACGGCAACCGCAAGCTCGACCAGGCGTGGCGGATCGGCTCGGACCGCGAGGGATCGCCGTTGAGGGGCTTGGTTTTGCCGATGCCCCGCCCCATATTGTCGTTGGCGCTGGGCCGCGAGAATGTGGTACACATCGGCCTGACCGACCGCGCTGCCGCCGCGCGGGTGAGCGATGCGCTCGACCGCTGGCTGCATTTTATCGGACCTGAACCCACTTCCGTGCCTTGCGAAACGGCCTCGCAAGGCGCATCGGCGCCCGGACTTTCCCCTGTACTTCCAGGGGATGCATCCGACGGGCTGCGACCGGCCGTAGACGTGAACGAGGAATTTGAGTGAGCGACACCGACAACGATAAGCCGAAACTTGGCATGCGCGCGCCCCTGGGGCTGAAGCGCACGGTCGAGACCGGCCAGGTGAAGCAAAGCTTCAGCCACGGCCGGTCCAATACGGTGATCGTGGAAACGAAGAAGCGGCGCGTTCTCGGCCGTCCGGGTGAGGCACAGGCCGCACCCGAACCGCAGGTCGAGGCGCCCGTCGCCGCGCCTGCCCCGGTGCCGACCCCGGCACCGGCCCCTGCCCCGCGCCCGGCGCCGTCGAACGAGACGCCGCAGGAGCGTCAGGCCCGGATGCTGCGCGAAGCCGAGGACCAGCGCATGCAGGCGCTGGAAGAGGCGCGTCGCCGCGAGGAAGCGGCGCGTGCCCAGGCCGCCGAGGACGAGCGCGCCCGCGCCGCCGAAAAGGCGGCTGCGGCGGCCGCTCCGGCACCCGCGCCCGCTCCGGCCCCCGAGCCGACGCCGGAACCGGCGCCTGCACCTGCGCCTGCGCCGGTCGCAGCGCCGGTGGCGCCGCCCGTCGTGCCGACTCCCGCCGGCCGCGGCTTCCGCCCGGTCGAGCGCGTCGTGCCGCCGGCAGCCGCGCCGGCTCCGGCTCCGGTCGAAGCGCCCGCCCCGGTCGCGGCACCGACGCCGGCGCCTGCGCCCGCTCCGGTCGTGGCCGCTCCGGCTCCGGCCCCGACGCCCGCTTCGGCCCCTGCGCCGGCGCCCGCGCCGATCGTCGGGTTCACCCGCGATCCGTCGCTGCCTGCGCCGCGCCGCTTCTCGCCGGTCGCGCGTCCCGAAATCCCCAAGCCGCAGCCCAAGCCGGCGCCGGCCCCCGCGCCCGCTCCGGCTCCTGCCGCAGCGACCGCGTCGGGTGCAGGCAATGCCGGTGGCGCCGCCTCGCGCAACCTGCCTTCGGGTCAGGCGACGCCGCGCAACGCGCCGCCGAGCCGGCCGACGCAGCGCGATCGCAAGGGCGACGAGCGTCGCGGCGGCAAGCTGACCGTCAACCGCGCGCTCGGCGACGATGGTGCGCGCTCGCGCAGCCTCGCCGCGCTCAAGCGGGCGCGTGAGAAGGAAAAGCGTCACTTCGGCGGCCCGCGCGAGCAGCAGGCCAAGCAGATCCGCGACGTGCAGGTTCCCGAGGCGATCACCGTCCAGGAACTCGCCAACCGTATGGCGGAAAAGGGCGCGGATCTAGTCAAGACGCTGTTCAAGATGGGCATGCCCGTCACGATGACGCAGACGATCGATCAGGACACCGCCGAGCTGCTGGTGACCGAGTTCGGCCACAACATCGTCCGCGTCAGCGACAGCGACATCGATCTGGCGCTCGACACGGTCGAGGATGCGCCGGAGTCGCTCAAGCCGCGTCCCCCGGTCGTCACGATCATGGGTCACGTCGACCACGGCAAGACGAGCCTGCTCGATGCCCTGCGCGGCACCGACGTGGTGCGCGGCGAGGCCGGTGGCATCACCCAGCATATCGGCGCCTATCAGGTCACGCTGAAGGACAAGTCGAAGGTCACCTTCCTCGACACGCCGGGCCACGAGGCGTTCACGCAGATGCGTGCGCGTGGCGCGGACGTCACCGACATCGTGGTGCTGGTGGTCGCGGCCGACGACGGGCTGATGCCGCAGACGATCGAGGCGATCAACCACACCAAGGCGGCCGGCGTGCCGATGATCGTGGCGATCAACAAGATCGACAAGTACGAGGCCAATGCCCAGCGCGTGCGCGAGCGTCTGCTCGAACATGAGGTGGTGGTCGAGGAAATGGGCGGCGACGTCCAGGACGTCGAGGTCTCGGCGCTCAAGAAGACCGGGCTCGACACGCTGATCGAGAAGATCCAGCTTCAGGCGGAACTGCTCGAACTGCGCGCCAACCCCGACCGTCCCGCCGAGGGCACGGTAATCGAGGCGAAGCTCGACAAGGGCCGCGGCCCGGTCGCGACGATCCTCGTCAACCGCGGCACGCTGCGGGTCGGCGACGTCTTCGTCATCGGCGCGGAGAGCGGCAAGGTCCGTGCGCTGGTCGACGACAAGGGTCGTCAGGTCAAGGAAGCGGGTCCGGCGATGCCGGTCGAGGTGCTCGGCATCTCGGGCGTGCCGTCGGCGGGCGATCCGCTGCAGGTGGTCGAGAACGAGGCGCGTGCCCGCGAGGTCGCCGAATATCGCCAGAGCGTGCTGACGCAGAAGCGCACCACGACGGCGCCGGCGAGCCTCGAGAGCATGTTCTCGGCGCTCAAGGCGAATGCCGCGATCGAATATCCGCTGGTGGTCAAGGCCGATACCCAGGGTACGGTCGAGGCGATCGTCGCGTCGATCAACAAGATCTCGACCGATCTCATCAAGGCGCGCGTGCTGCATTCGGGCGTCGGTGGCATCACCGAGAGCGACGTGACGCTGGCGGGTGCGAGCGGTGCGCCGATCATCGGCTTCAACGTTCGCGCCAATGCCAAGGCGCGCGAGATCGCCGATCGGCAGAAGGTGGCGTTGAAATATTACGACGTCATCTACGACCTGATCGACGAGATCCGGGCGGGCATGGCCGGCGAGCTCGGGCCGGAAGCGTTCGAGACCGTGGTCGGCCGCGCGGAAATTCGCGATGTCTTCTCGGCGGGCAAGCACGGCAAGGCCGCCGGTCTGCTCGTGGTCGATGGCGTCATCCGCAAGGCGCTCAAGGCGCGCATCACGCGCAACGACGTCATCATCTACCAGGGTGAAATCGCGTCGCTGCGTCGCTTCAAGGACGATGTCGCCGAAGTGCGCGCCGGTCTGGAATGCGGCGTGACGTTCACGCAGAACTTCGTCGACATCAAGCCGGGCGACTTCCTCGAGACGTTCGAAGTCGAGATGCGCGAACGGACGTTGTGATCCACTCTCCCTCTCCCCGGCGGGAGAGGGAGGGAGCCGGCAAAGCCGGCGGAAGGGTGAGGGCAGGTGATGTGGTAGATGCTGCCCTCACCCTCCCGCTCGGCTGCGCCGAGCGGGGCCCTCCAGCATCAGGGGAACAGCGCCCCGTGCTGTTCAGTCCATGCTGGGAGCATGGACGACCTGATGCTCCGTCGGGATAGGGAAAAGATGAACAAAGACCCCCAGGAAAAATCGGTCCGCACGCTGCGCGTCGGCGAACAGGTGCGCCACGTGCTGTCGGAGATCCTCCAGCGCGGCGACGTGCATGACGAGACGCTGGCCAAGCATATGGTTTCGATCACCGAGGTGCGCATGTCCCCCGACCTGCGCCACGCGACCGTGTTCGTGAAGCCGCTGCTCGGCCGCGACGAGGAGAAGGTGCTCAAAGCGCTGCGCACCAACACCGCCTATCTCCAGCGCGAGGTCGCGCATCGCATCCAGACCAAATATGCCGCCAAGCTCAAGTTCCTGAGCGACGAGAGCTTCGACGAGGGCAGCCATATCGACGCGCTGCTCCGCAAGCCCGAGGTGGCGCGCGATCTGGGCGAGGATTGACGCTTTGCGCCATGACGATCCAGATCAGCAACGCCTCTCCGCTTCCGCTGACGATATGGATCGAGCCATGGTGTGACGAGCTGACGCTGCCCTCCCGATCGGTGTTGTCGCTCGCGGTTGGAGAAGGGCCTCGCGACGGCTTTCCCGACATTGAAGTCATCGATGACAGGCTCGTCGTCTGGGCGACGGCCGCCGGTACTTTGATCGTGGCCATCGACGGGGTCGAACAAGATACCGGCAGCCGGACGATCGCTTTGCCCGCGGCGCTTTTGGAGATGCCGGTAAAGACCTTCGTCAACACTGTCTTTGGTGGCGCCCCGCTCGCTCGCGCGGCCGGAGCACCGCCAAGCGCTCGTTCACACCGGCGATTGGTTGGCTGGTGGCGCTGGGCGAAATCGCTCCTTCCACCGGGGATCCGCTTCCAGCGGCGGCGGTGATCAATCGTCGCGGTCGGCGTCGGTCTGGGTCATCAACTTGGCGATGGCAGCATCGGCCGTCGCGTCGGCGGCGATCCATGGTGGCGCATATCGCCAGAATACGCTGGCCGTAACGTCGTCACCGGACGGACCGGTCTCCATCAGCCACGTTATCCGTGTCGTACCATCCAGCGGCGCATCGGCTCTCGCGACCGCCCACCAGCGCCCTTGCGAATAAACGCCCTGATAGCGGTCCTCGACGACCATAATCGGGTATAACTCGGGCGGCACGTCGCTAGACATACGGATCGTCCTGCGGTCTGAGGCGCTGATGGCCAAGCTCTATTTCTACTACGCCTCGATGAACGCGGGGAAGTCGACCAACCTGTTGCAGGCGGACTTCAACTATCGCGAGCGGGGGATGAACACGATGCTGTTCACCGCGGCGGTGGACGATCGCTTCGCCGCGGGAACGATCACCAGCCGCATCGGGCTCGAAGCGCCGGCGACGCCGTTCGATGCCGCCACCGATCTCGCCGCCTGCGTCGCCGAGCGCCAGGCGCATGAGCCGCTCGCCTGCGTCCTCGTCGACGAGGCGCAGTTCCTCTCCGCCAGGCAGGTCGCGCAGCTGGCGCGCGTCTGCGACGTGCTCGACGTGCCGGTGCTCGCCTACGGGTTACGCACCGATTTCCAGGGGCGGTTGTTCGAAGGGTCGGCGCGACTGCTCGCGATCGCGGATGCGCTGATCGAGATCAAATCGGTGTGCGTGTGTGGGCGCAAGGCGATCATGAACCTGCGCGTCGACGCGCAAGGTCGCGCGATCGCCGAGGGCGCGCAGACCGAAATCGGCGGCAACGACCGCTACGTCGCGCTGTGCCGGCGGCATTTCACCGAGGCGCTCGCCCCTCCCGGTCGCCCTGAGCCTGTCGAAGGGCAGTGAGTCTCGCCGTGCTTCGACAGGCTCAGCACGCGCGGTGGAATAGGCGAGCCGCGGCATGTCGCGCTGCGTCGCCCGCATGTCAGCGAGGCGCCCGGCCCTCCCGTTTGCCCTGAGCCTGTCGAAGGGGGCAGTGAGTCCCAGCGTGCTTCGACGAACTCGGCACGAACGGTGGGGAAGGCGATCCGCTGCACTCTGGCGCAGCGCCCTGCCCCACGCCATATCCTGCTGATGAACCCCGAGAATATTGTCTACCGCACGGCCGTCTGGATCATCCCGCTGGTGATCGCGATCGTCTTCCACGAGGTCGCGCATGGCTGGATGGCGAAATGGCTCGGCGATCCCACCGCGCAGGAGCAGCGGCGGCTGAGCTTCAACCCGATCCGCCATGTCGATCCGGTCGGGACGGTGATCCTGCCGCTCGGCCTCGCCATCGCCGGCGCACCGGTGTTCGGCTGGGCCAAGCCGGTGCCTGTGATCGCACAGCGGCTGCGCAACCCGCGCTGGGGGATGGTCGCGGTGGCGCTCGCCGGGCCGGGGATGAACTTCGCGCTGGCGACGCTGGCCGCGATCGCGATCGGGGTGATCGCCGCGACGACGGGCGGCACCGCGCCGGTCGGCGTCGCCGGCTTCGTCCTCGCCAATCTGATCAACTTCCTGCTGGTCAACGTCTTCCTCGCGATCTTCAACCTGCTGCCGATGCCGCCGTTCGATGGCGGCCATGTCGTCGAGGGGCTGCTGCCGCGGCCGCTCGCCGCGCACTATGCCAAGATCGGGCGGTTCGGCTTCCTGCTGCTGATCCTCGTGCTGGTCGTGCTGCCGATGGTCTTCCCCGGCGCCGATCTGGTCGGGCGTGTCGTCGGGCCGCCGGCGCAGGCGGTGATCGGCTGGTTCCTGGCGTTGGCGTCGGCAATCGCCTAACGGCGGCGCGATGCACGGTTGGCTCATCATCGACAAACCCCTGGGGCTTGGCAGCACGCAGGTCGTCTCCGCGGTCAAGCGCGCGCTGCGGCAGGGCGGCTATGGCAAGTTCAAGGTCGGCCATGGCGGCACGCTCGATCCGCTCGCGACCGGCGTGCTGCCGGTCGCGGTGGGCGAAGCGACCAAGCTCGCCGGGCGGATGCTCGACAGCGACAAGATCTACGACTTCACGATCCGCTTCGGCGAGCAGACCGATACGCTGGATGCCGAAGGCGCGGTGATCGCGACCTCCGACGTGCGGCCGACCGCGGCGCAGGTCGAGGCGGTGCTGCCGCGGTTCACCGGGCCGATCACGCAGGTGCCGCCCGCCTATTCGGCGCTCAAGGTCGACGGCGAGCGGGCCTATGATCTTGCGCGAGCCGGGGGAGAGGTGGTGCTCGCCGGGCGGCAGGTGACAATCCACACCCTGCATTCCTCCCGTGCCAGGGAGTGCGAAGCACTGACGGAGGGGGAGGATACGGCAAAGGCAGCGTCCGGGGAGACGCCCCCTCCACCACCCGCCGGCGGCGAGCGGTCCCCCTCCCCCGCTGAAGCGGGGGAGGAATTGGCGGAACTCACCCTCACCGCGCACGTCTCGAAGGGCACCTATATCCGCAGCCTCGCGCGCGACATCGCGCTGGCGCTCGGCACGGTAGGGCACGTCACCAAGCTCCGCCGCACCAAGGCGGGGCCGTTCACCCTCGCCCCCGCGATATCGCTGGACAAATTGGCGCAAGCCGGTATGGGGCGCACCCTTGAACAGTTACTCCTGCCGTTGAGGGCGGGGCTGGACGACATCCCGGCTCTCTCCCTCTCCCCCGATCAGGCAGGAGCGCTCCGTCAGGGGCGTGTGCTGACCGGGATCGCCAAGGACGATGGCCCATATTTCGCGTGTGACGGGGATATCCCGGTCGCGCTGGTATCGGTCGAGGCCCATGAGGCCCGTGTCGTCCGCGGCTTCAACTTGTAACGATGTCGAGGACTGACACATGACCATTACCGCAGAGCGCAAGGCCGAAGTCGTCAAGGAACATGCGCGCGCCGAGGGCGACACCGGCTCGCCGGAAGTCCAGGTCGCGATCCTGTCGGAGCGCATCAAGAACCTGACCGAGCATTTCAAGGGTCACAAGAAGGACAACCATTCGCGCCGCGGGCTGCTGATGATGGTCAACAAGCGGCGCTCGCTGCTCGACTATCTCCGCAAGACCGATGGTCAGCGGTACCTCGACCTGATCGCGAAGCTCGGCCTTCGCAAGTAACGATGAGGGCGGCCTTCGGGTCGCCCTTTTCATATGTCCGTGCTACAGGCGGACATCAGAGTTTCACGAATACCGGCATGAGCCGGGTAGCGGAGACGGGCAATTCGGCCCCGATCCACGGGAGCGACAAGACGCTCCATACCGACGCGGGCCGGCTAGCCCGCGAGACAGGCCCCCCGCAGCATCTGGCTCGGGGAGTGAAGGAAAATACATGTTCAATGCCAAGAAGGTATCGATCGAGTGGGGCGGCCAGACGCTGACCCTCGAAACGGGCAAGGTTGCCCGCCAGGCCGACGGCGCGGTGATCGCGACGCTCGGCGAGACGGTCGTGCTGTGCGCCGTCACCGCGGCGAAGTCGGTGAAGGAAGGCCAGGATTTCTTCCCGCTGACCGTCCATTATCAGGAGAAGTTCTCCGCCAGCGGCCGCATCCCCGGCGGCTTCTTCAAGCGCGAGCGCGGCGCCACCGAGCGTGAGACGCTGGTCAGCCGCCTGATCGATCGTCCGATCCGCCCGCTGTTCCCCGAGGGCTTCTACAACGAGATCAACTGCATCGCGCAGGTGCTCAGCTATGACGGCGAGAACGAGCCCGATCTGCTGGCGATGATCGCCGCGTCCGCGGCCATGACCTTGTCGGGCGTGCCCTTCATGGGCCCGATCGGCGCGGCACGCGTCGGCTACAAGGACGGCGAGTATCAGCTCAACCCGTCGGACGCCGAAGTCGCCACCGGCGACCTCGACCTGATGGTCGCCGCAACGCACGACGCGGTGATGATGGTCGAATCGGAAGCCAACGAGCTGTCGGAAGACGTCATGCTCGGCGCCGTGATGTTCGCGCACCGCGCGTCGCAGGACGTCATCAAGGCGATCATCAAGCTCGCCGAACAGGCCGCCAAGGAGCCCTGGGAACTCAAGGTCCAGGACGACAGCGCAGGCGTAAAGGCCAAGCTCAAAAAGCTGATCGGCAAGGACCTGGAGGCGGCGTACAAGCTGACCGACAAGCAGGCCCGCCAGACCGCGATCAACGAGGCGCGCGCCAAGGCCCGCGACGGCATGGCCGACCTCAAGGACAGCGATCCCCAGGCCTATCTCGCCAGCCTCAAGCTGGTGAAGAAGCTGGAGGCGGACATCGTCCGCACCGCGATCCTCAAGACCGGCCGCCGCATCGACGGCCGCGACACCAAGACGGTCCGTCCGATCGAGGCGGAAGTCCACTTCCTGCCGCGCGCGCACGGTTCGGCGCTGTTCACGCGTGGCGAGACGCAGACGATCGCGACCACCACGCTCGGCACCCGCGACGCGGAGCAGATGATCGACGGGCTCGGCGGCCTGACCTATCAGAACTTCATGCTCCACTATAACTTCCCGCCCTATTCGGTCGGTGAAGTCGGCCGCTTCGGCGCGCCGGGTCGTCGTGAAGTCGGTCACGGCAAGCTGGCGTGGCGCGCGCTGCGCCCGGTGCTGCCGACCAAGGAGGAATTCCCCTACACGATCCGCGTCACCAGCGACATCACCGAGTCGAATGGCTCGTCGTCGATGGCGACGGTGTGCGGCGGTTCGCTGTCGATGATGGATGCCGGCGTGCCGCTGAAGCGCCCGGTGTCGGGCATCGCGATGGGCCTGATCCTCGAGGGCAAGGACTTCGCCGTCCTGTCGGACATCCTCGGCGACGAGGATCACCTCGGCGACATGGACTTCAAGGTGGCCGGCACCAGCGAGGGCATCACCTCGCTGCAGATGGACATCAAGATCGCCGGCATCACCGAAGAGATCATGAAGGTCGCGTTGGCACAGGCGCATGAGGGCCGCGCGCACATCCTCGGCGAAATGGCCAAGGCGCTGGGCGAGACCCGCTCGGAGCTGTCGGCGCACGCGCCGCGCATCGAGACCTTCACGATCGACAAGTCGAAGATCCGCGAAGTCATCGGCACCGGCGGCAAGGTGATCCGCGAGATCGTCGCGCAGACCGGCGCCAAGGTCGACATCGACGACGAGGGCGTCATCAAGGTCTCCTCGTCCGACCCGGCGCAGATCGAAGCCGCGATCAAGTGGATCAAGGGCCTCGTCGAGGAAGCGGAAGTCGGCAAGGTCTATGACGGCAAGGTCGTCAACCTGGTCGATTTCGGCGCCTTCGTGAACTTCATGGGTGGCAAGGACGGCCTCGTCCACGTCAGCGAGATCAAGAACGAGCGCGTCGAGAAGGTCTCCGACGTCCTCAGCGAAGGCCAGGCCGTCAAGGTCAAGGTCCTCGAGATCGATCCGCGCGGCAAGGTCCGCCTGTCGATGCGCGTCGTCGACCAGGACACCGGCGCCGAGCTGGAGGACACCCGTCCGGCACGCGAGCCGCGTGAAGGCGGCGACCGTGGTCCGCGCGGTCCGCGCAGCGGCGGCGGCGATCGTGACGGCGGTGGCCGTGACGGTGGTGGCCGTGGTCCGCGCCGTGACGGCGGCGGGCGTGACGGCGGTGGCCGTGGTCCGCGTCGCGACGGCGGCGACCGTGGTCCCCGCGGCGAGGGCGGCGATCGCGGCCCGCGCAACGGCGGCGGCAACGATGACGGCCCCGCGCCCGAGTTCGCCCCGGCGTTCCTGACCGAGACGCGCGACTGATCCTTCGGATCACGCCAGGGAAGAGGGGTTCGGCAGCGATGCCGGGCCCCTTTTTCGTTATGGCGGAGCAAGCCGCGCCGCTTGGCTGGTGATGGATGCCGCCGTCGGCCTCCCCCCCCCCACGTCACTTGCGCCGGGATGCGGGCACGAAGCGGCCACACACCGGCGCGATAAATGCGCTCAGACCTCGGTCGCCGCGCACAAGCGCTCCGCCGCTTCGCGCAGGCGTTCGGTCGACACCGGCTTTTCGCAGCGCGGCAGGGCGCGATAGGAATCGGGGATGATCGCTTCGTCATACCCGCTGGTGATCAGCACCCGCACGTCCGCGGCGAGGAGCTGGTCAATCAGCGGATAGACCAGCGTCTCGCGCAGGTTGATGTCGAGGATCGCGACGTCGAGCGGCCCCGTCGTGGCGAGCAGCCGCATCGCCTGCGGCAGGGAGGCAACCGGGCCGACGACCCGGGCACCGGCGCCGCGCAGTTCGGACGCGAGATCGTCGGCGATCATATATTCGTCCTCGACCACGAGCACGGACCGGCCTGCCAGCGGTGATGCTGCTAATGTCATTCATTTACTCCCTGTGAAAACAAGGGATAATGAATCAGTCGCGGTTGGCGTTAACATGGGTAAGCGAGGCGGATCGACAAATGCTGTCAGGTTTGTCCATGTCCTCCGCGTCGCCCGCCAACCGCCTGATCACCCGGCTGCAGCATTATGTGCTGTTCGACGACGACGAACGCGCGGCGATCGAGGCCGCCTGCGCAACCCCGCCCCTGGTCGTGCGCCAGCGCCGCGACCTGATCCGCGAGGGCGACCGGCCGCGCGGCGTGCACCTGATCGTCGACGGCTGGGCGTTCCGCTACAAGACGCTGGAGGACGGCCGGCGGCAGATCATCGCCTTCCACCTGCCCGGCGACCTGTGCGACGTGCACGGCTATATCCTGCGCGAGATGGATCATTCGGTCGGTGCGCTCACCCCGGTCCGCTATGTCGAGATCGCCCGCGACCAGATCGAGGGGCTGGCCACGCTCGGCCCCCGCGTCGCCCAGGCGTTGTGGTGGGACGCCCTCACCTCCGCGGCGATCCAGCGCGAGTGGACGGTCAACCTCGGCCAGCGCGACGCGCTCGAACGCTTGTCGCACCTGTTCTGCGAGCTGATCTTCCGCCTGCGCACCGTCGGCATGGTCGACGGCACCCGCTGCGAAATCCCGCTGACCCAGACCGATCTCGCCGAAGCGACGGGGATGACGCCGGTACACGTCAACCGGATGGTGCAGGAGCTGCGCTCGCGCAATCTGATCCGCTGGAAGGGGCGCGAGTTCGAGGCGCTTGATCTTGACGGGCTGTGCGATGTGGCGATGTTCAACCCCGCTTATCTCCACCTCGATCACGAAGGACGGCATCTGGATGCCAACGGGTAATCCTACCGCCATCGCCGCCGCCACTCCCGACCCGCTTGCTCCCGGCGGACCGATCGACTGGCACGCGACCGCCGAGGGCGTCGGCCTCGCCTTCGCCGCCGCCTGGTCGGTGCTGACCGGCCAGAATGACGCCGAATGCGCCGATGGCGGCTGGCTCGCCTGCGTCCATCCCGAAGATCATGCCGCTCTGCTCGCCGGCTGGCAGCGCGCACGGGCGACGCGGCTGTTCAGCGCCGACCTGCGCGTCCGCACCGCGGGCACCGGCGACTATCGCTGGCTGCGCATGCAGGGCGTCCCCGCCAGCGACGACACGGCCGGCTGGCGCGGCACCGCGATCGACGTGTCCGACCTGCACCAGCGGCTGATCGGCGAGCAGCGGCTGCGCGCGGCCTTGCATCACCGCATCCGCAACACGCTGGCGGTCATCCGCTCGATCGCCCGCCGCACCGCCGAGAACAGCGACACGGTCGAGGATTACCGCAGCCATTTCGACGGGCGCCTCGCCGCCTTCGCGCGGACGCAGAGCCATATCATGCGCGCCGGCGAACAGGGCGTCGATCTGGAAGGATTGCTCGCCGACGCGCTGCTCGCGCATCAGGTCGGTGGGCGCGTCGCCTATAGCGGGCCGGAGGTGGGATTGCCGCCGCGCCTCGCCGACCAGCTCGGCATCGCCTTCCACGAACTGACCGACAATGCGGTCCAGCACGGCGCACTGAGCCGCGACGAGGGCCGGCTCGACGTGCGCTGGTGGACCGCCGGCGCGGCGGGCGCCCGCCAGCTGCACATCGACTGGCACGAAGAGCTGCCCGACGGCGGCGTCGTCGCCCCCGATGGCGAGGGCTTCGGCCTCGAACTGCTCACCCGCAGCCTGCGGTACGAGGTGGATGCCGAGGTGACGCTCGACTTCGCCGATCACGGCATGCGCTGCGCGATCGTCCTGCCGCTCGACGGCGGATGATTGTCCCGCCGGCTTGATCCAATTGAATCAAGCGCCTTTAAAAAAGCGTTACAGAACAGTCCTCTGCTGCGGAGGCACTGGACAGCAGGGGACAGCTTCGAACGGGAGGCGCACCATGCAGATGTCAGCCGATATGGAATTCTATATTCGCCGGGAACGCCAGGAACGGCAGCTCGCCGACCGGGCGCGGGATACCGATGGACGCCGCGTCCATCTCGAACTCGCACGTTGCTATGCGCAACTGATCGCCGACTCGGGCGGTGCGACGGCGACGGCGAGCCCCGACCACGCGTGACCGGGCGCGGCGCACCGCGCCCCACCCGGTCCGCCGCCCTCAGGCGAGCACGGCGTCGCCCAAATGGCGCCAGGCGACGACCTGCTGGCGCTGCGTGCCGAGCTTGTCGATCGCCAGCTCCATCACGTCGCCGGCCTTGAGGTAGATCGACTGCGGCTTCTTGCCCTCGCCGACGCCCGGCGGGGTGCCGGTGATCAGCAGGTCGCCCGGCATCAGCGTGACATATTGGCTGACGTAGCTGATCAGCTGCTTGAGATCGAAGATCATCGTGCTGGTGTTGCCGGTCTGCATCCGCTCGCCGTTGACGTCGAGGTGCATCGCGAGGGCCTGCGGATCGCCGATCTCGTCGGGGGTGACCAGCCACGGGCCGACCGGGCAGAAGGTGTCGTGGCCCTTGCCCTTCGACCATTGCGTGCCGCGCTGCTTCTGGTTGAACCGCTCCGACACGTCGTTGGCGAGCACATAGCCGGCGATGCGATCGAGCGCCTCGTCCTCCGACACGTAGCGACAGGTCTTGCCGATGATCACGCCCAGCTCGACTTCCCAGTCGCTGTGGGTCGAGTCCTTCGGCAGCATGACGTCGTCGTTCGGCCCGGACAGGCTGGACAGCGCCTTCATGAACATCATCGGCTCGGTCGGGATCGGCAGGTTCGATTCGATCGCGTGATCGCGATAGTTGAGGCCGACCGCGACGATCTTGCCGATGCCCTTGACCGGCACGCCGTAGCGCGGCGTCCCCTCGACCACCGGCAGCGTCGCGGGATCGGCGGCACGCACCGCGGGGATCGCATCGACGGTGAGGTCGGCGACGACGCCGGACAGGTCGCGGATGCGACCCTGGTCGTCGACGAGGCCGGGCTTTTCCTGGCCAGGCTGGCCGAAACGGCAGAGTTTCATGAGAGCGGTTCTTTCGATCAGAGGTACCCCGCGCCGGGGCGCGGCTGAAGGCGTGCCGAAGCCGGATCAAACGAATTTGCCATGGCTTTGGCGGCCGTTACCGTACATGGGCGGCCGCGGAGGCGGAAGCCCAAGACGCCGGAACGGGGCCCCCGCCCGTCCGGCGACAGGAAAGGTGTTTCGATGACTGCCCCGCGCGTCGCGCTGTTCGTCACCTGTCTGGTCGACCTGATCCGGCCGCGGATCGGCTTTGCCGCGATCGCCGCGCTGGAGGCGGCGGGATGCGAGGTGATCGTGCCGGAGGCGCAGACCTGCTGCGGCCAGCCCGCGCTCAATTCGGGCGACCGCAGCACCGCGGAGGATCTCGCCCGCCGCGCCATCGCCGCGCTCGAACCCTATGACCATGTCGTCATCCCGTCGGGCTCCTGCGCCGCGACGGTGCGCGTCCATTATCCCGAGATCCTCGACCACGATCCCGTCTGGGCGCCGCGCGCCCGCGCGCTGGCAGCGAAGACCTACGAGATCATGGCCTATCTCGACGAGGTCCGCGGCTGGACACCCGAGGGGGTCGCCCTGCCCGCCACCGCCACCTATCATGACAGCTGCTCGGGCCTGCGCGAGCTCGGCATCAAGCGCCAGCCGCGCCGGCTGCTTGCCGCGGTCGACGGCCTCGCGCTCGCGCCGCTCTCCGGCGAGGAGACGTGCTGCGGCTTCGGCGGCACCTTCTGCGTCAAATATCCCGCCATCTCCAACGCGATCGTCGCCGAAAAGGCGACGGCGATCGCGGCGACCGGCGCCGAGCTGCTGCTCGCCGGCGATCTCGGCTGCCTGATGAACATGGCGGGCAAGCTGCACCGCGACGGCGCGCCGGTGCGCGCCTTCCACGCGATCGAGCTGATCGCCGGCATGGGCGACGGCCCGGCGATCGGCGAAGAGGCATGAGTTTCGAGTCCCGCGTCGACGCGGCGCTCGCCGACCGCACCCTCAAGCTCGCGGTCGAGCGCACCGCCGGCACCGCCGAGGCCAAGCGCAGCCTCGCGGTCGACGCCTTCCCGGACTTCGACGCCGCGCGGGATCGCGCCGCCGCGATCAAGGATCACGTCGTCGCCAACCTCGGCCATTATCTCGAAGCGTTCGAGGCGAACGCCACCGCCGCCGGCGCGCAGGTCCATTGGGCGCGCACCGCGCAGGAGGCGTGCGACATCGTCGTCGGCCTGTGCAAGGCGGCGGGCGCGAAGAGCGTCGCGCGCTCGAAATCGATGCTCGGCGAGGAGATCGGCCTGCCGCATGCACTCGCCGAGGCGGGCATCGGCCGGATCGAGACCGACCTCGCCGAACATATCATCCAGCTCAGCGGCGAGCGGCCGTCGCACATCATCTGGCCGGCGATGCACAAGACGCGCGAACAGGTCTCCGCGCTGTTCAAGGCGAGCCATCGCGCACCGCATGCGGAAGAGACGATCGCGGCGATGGCGGAAAGCGCGCGCCGTCACCTGCGCGAAGGCATGCTCGCCGCCGATGTCGGCATCTCCGGCGCCAATTTCCTCGTCGCCGATACCGGCGCGGTGTGCACCGTCACCAACGAGGGCAATGCCGAATTGTCGCTGGTGCCGCCGCGGATGCACATCGTGACCGCGGGGATCGAGAAGATCGTCCCCTCCACCGGTCATGCGGTGCACCTGCTGCGCCTGCTGTCGCGCTCGGCGACCGGCGCGCCTTTGAGCCAATACACCACCTTCTACACCGGGCCCAAGCGCGCGCCCGATCGCGACGGGCCGGAGGAGATGCACATCGTCCTGGTCGACAACGGCCGTACGACGATGCGCGAGGAGGGGCTGGCCGAGATGCTCCGCTGCATCCGCTGCGGCGCGTGCATGAACCATTGCGTCGTCTTCCGGCAGATCGGCGGCCATGCCTATGGCGGCACCTATCCGGGGCCGATGGGCGCGGTACTGACCCCTGCCTTCGACGGGCTGAAGCAGAGCCGCGACCTGCCCAACGCCTGCACGCTCAACGGCAAATGCCAGGAAGTGTGCCCGGTGCGCATCCCCCTGCCGACGCTGCTGCGCGGCTGGCGCGAGAAGAGCTGGCGCGAGGGGCTGGAGCCGGCGAGCCTGCGGTCGGGGCTCGGCACCTGGGCATGGATCGCGCGTCGCCCGCGCCTGTATCGCGCCGCCACCGCCGCGGCGCTGCGCACGATGCGGCTGATGGGGCGCAGCGGCTGGTTGAGCCGCCTGCCGCTCGCCCAGGGCTGGACGCGCTATCGCGACATGCCGCGCCCGACCGAGGACAGCTTCATGGCGCAATATCGCAGGGGCCGCCGCAGATGAGCGCGCGCGCCAATATTCTTGCGCGCCTGACCGGCACCGCCACCCCCGCCGCGATCGCCGCGGAGGCCGCCGCGCTGCTCGTCGCGCCCGAACGACCGCCGGTCGATCCGGCGGCGCTGGAGGACACGTTCCTCGCCCGCCTGGCGCTGCCGAGCGTTGCCGCGACGATCGACCGCATCGCCGACATCGCCGATCTGCCTGCGGCGATCGCCGGCTATTGCGCCGAACACGCCCTGCCCCGCACGTTCTGCGTCCCGCCCGACCCGCGGCTGTCGGCGTGCGACTGGACCGGCTTCACCCGCCACGACACGGCGGCACCCGACGAGGCGATCGCGCTCGCCATCGCCCGCGTCGGCGTCGCCGAGACGGGCAGCCTCGTGTTCGAGACCGGCCCCGCTGCGCCGATGCTGCCCAATTTCCTCGCGCTCCATCATATCGTGCTGGTGCCGAAGGTGGTGGCGCATCTCGAGGACGCGCTGCTCGACGGCGCCTATCCGCGTGCGCATTACTGGGTCACCGGCGTATCCGGCACCACCGACATCGAGGGCAGCTATGTCCGCGGCGCGCACGGCCCGCGCTTCCTGCACGTGATCCGGCTGGCCTGACCGGCGCGCTGCTGCCGTTTTGCCGAATCGTACGTTATCGCTGCCGACGTGCCGATTCGCGGCGCAGGGGAGACCGGGTACGTGACCATCGCCGCCAGCGAGCGATCCCTCGAACGGAGCGCCGCGTGAACCGTCTGGCGCCCGATACGGACGATGCCCGCTTCATCCGCCGCATCTTCTACATCCTCATCATCGCCGCGGTCGCCGCGGCCTTGTTCAAGGCGGGCAATTTGCTCATCCTCGCCTTCGGGTCGATGCTCGGCGCGATCGCGATCCACGCCATCGCCGACCTCTACCGCGACCATCTGCGCGTGCCCGAGAAGCCGTCGCTCGGCCTCGGCATCGCCACCGCCTTCGGCATCGTCGCCTTCCTCGTCTGGCTGTTCGCGGTGCAATTCCGCGAACAGGTCAACGTGCTCGTCACGCAATTGCCGAGCCTGCTCGATCAGCTCGCCGCCTGGGCGTCGCAGAGCCCGGTGGGCGCCAAGATCGTCGACGCGGTGCGCCAGGCCTATGCCGGCTCGCGCGCGGCGCAGGACGTCAGCGGGCTCGTCCAGGGCGGCGGCGAGCTGCTGCTCAACAGCCTGCTGCTGCTCGTCGGCGCGGCCTTCTTCGCCGCCGATCCCGGCATCTACCAGCGCGGCTTCCTGTTCCTGATCCCGCCGACCAAGCGCCCGGCGATCGAGGATGCGCTGTTCGACGTCGGCTCGACGCTGCGGCTGTGGCTGCGGTCGTCGCTGATCCTCATGACCAGCATGGGGGTGCTGATCGGCATCGGCCTGTGGATCTCCGGCGTCCCCTCCGCCGCAGCGCTCGGCCTGCTTGCCGGCCTGTCGGAGTTCATCCCCTATATCGGCCCCACCGCGGCGATGATCCCGGCGCTGGGACTTGCCGCGACTCAGGGGACCGGGCCGCTGATCGGCACGCTCGTCACCTATGCGCTGGTGCGGCTGATCCAGACCAACTTCATCACGCCTTATGTCCAGGCGCGCGTCATCTCGATCCCGCCGGCGATCACGGTTTTCGCGATCATCGGCATCGGCGTGATCTTCGGCATCTTCGGCCTGTTCTTCTCCGCGGCGCTGCTCGTGGTAATCTTTACGCTGGTGCGCAGCCTCTATCTGCGCGAGGTGTTGGGCGAGGATATTCCGCGCAGTCGGCATCAAACCCTGCTTGGTCCGGACCTTACGCCGACCGACCCGGATGAGGGTGCAAACAAAGATTAATCCATGTTTTCGAATCGCGTCGGGATTAAGCCCTAATTAACCTTTTGCCTTCAGATGTTCTTTGGTTAATGAATCGGGTCGAGCCGTGCAGCAGGGGTGCTCAGGGTATGGCCAGCAGGGGACGACGCGATGCGAGTGCTGTTGATCGAGGACGAGCCGACCACCGCCAAGGCAATCGAGCTGATGCTCGGGACCGAAGGCTTCAACGTCTACACGACCGATCTGGGCGAAGAGGGCCTCGATCTCGGCAAGCTGTACGATTACGACATCATCCTGCTCGATCTGAACCTGCCGGACATGCACGGCTATGACGTGCTCAAGAAGCTGCGGGTCGCACGGGTCGCGACGCCGGTGCTGATCCTGTCGGGCATCAACGAAATGGATTCGAAGGTGCGCAGCTTCGGCTTCGGCGCCGACGATTACGTCACCAAGCCCTTCCACCGCGAAGAGCTGATCGCGCGCATCCACGCCGTCGTCCGCCGGTCGAAGGGGCACAGCCAGTCGGTCATCCGCACCGGCAAGCTCGCGGTCAATCTCGACGCCAAGACGGTCGAGGTCGACGGCAGCCGCGTCCACCTGACCGGCAAGGAATATGCGATGCTGGAGCTGCTGTCGCTGCGCAAGGGCACGACGCTGACCAAGGAGATGTTCCTTAACCATCTGTACGGCGGCATGGACGAGCCCGAGCTGAAGATCATCGACGTCTTCATCTGCAAGCTGCGCAAAAAGCTCAGCCTCGCCTGCGAAGGTGAAAATTATATCGAGACGGTCTGGGGCCGCGGCTATGTGCTTCGCGAACCAGAAGAAATTGGTGCAGTCGCCTGATCTGAAACGGGCCTGCCCTCTCCGCGTACAAGAGCTGCGGCATCCCCGATGCCGCAGCTTATTTGTTGCGTGACGCCAGCCGCTGCGTCCGCCGGCGGGTGCCGTGTTCGGCCTCAACCTTGATCGAGATTAGAAAGCCTGGCTGCCCAAACGTTAACGCCCCTTTAGAGAATCGTATAATAATCAAACGTTTCCAGAGGGGACAGCCAATGCCGACCGCCATCGATACCGCGACCAACGAAGCCACGATCACCGCCAAGTACATGATCCTCGACGCCCTCGAACTGCTCGATGGCCTGCAGTCCTTTTCGGCGCAGATCGCCGCGGTGCATCTCGCCCACGCGCTGGAGATGATCGACGCCGGCGGCGCCGCACTCTGATCGACGGCTGACGCGACCGCCCCGGCGAGCGCCTATTTGCGCTCCCACGCCTTGACGCCGCCGACCCAGGTTTCCTGGACCTTGGTGGCGCGCAGGTCGGTCGGCGTGGCAAGCAGCGGGTCGCGATCGACGATGATGAAGTCGGCGCGCAGCCCCGGCGCAAGCCGGCCGATGCGATCCTCGGCAAAGCCGGCATAGGCCGCGCCGCCGGTAAAGCCCCACCACGCCTGTTCGCGGGTCACCGCCTCCTCGGGGCGCCAGCCGCCGAACGGCTGCCCGTCGGCGTCCTGACGGGTGAAGGCGGCCGCCCAGCCCGCCCAGGGATCGGGACGTTCGACCGGATAATCCGACCCGAATGCCAGCTTCGATCCGTTCTTGAGCATCGACGCCCAGGCATAGGCGCCGGTCAGCCGCTGCGCGCCCAGCCGCGCCTCTGCCATCACCCGGTCACCGGTCTCATGCGTCGGCTGCATTGAGGCGATCGTCCCGTATTTGCCGAACCGTGGCAGGTCGATGGGGTCGACGATCTGCGCATGCTCGACGCGCCAGCGCCGGTCGCCCTTGTAGGTCTGCGCCATCTCGTCGATCGCATCGAGCACCTCGGCATTGGCGCGGTCGCCGATCGCATGCACCGCGACCTGATAGCCGTCCATCGCCGCGCGGCTCATCAGATTGCGCAGCACCGTGTCGCTCATGAAGCCCGCACCCGACTGGCCGGGCGCATCGGCATAGGGCGCCTTGAGCCACGCGCCGCGCGACCCCAGCGCGCCATCGGCATACAATTTGACGCCGACCAGCTTGAGCTTGTCGTCGTACAGCCACGGCGTTGGCCCGGTACCGCCGATCTGCACCGTCGTATCGACGCCCATGCCATAGCTCATGATCCGCACGCGCAGGCCGCCGAGATCGCCGATACGGCGATAGGTCAGCCAATCCTCGATGCTGGTTCCCATATCGGCGGTAGCGGTGACGCCATAGCTGAGCAGGATGGTCTGCGCCTTGATGAAGGCGGCGTTGCGGTCCTTGCCGAGCGGCTGCGGCACCACCTTGGCGACGAGGCCCTGCGCGGCATCGACGAACACGCCCGCCGGCTGGCCCCCCGCCCCCTTCTCGATCCGCCCACCGGCGGGCGAGACGCTCTTGGCCGTGACCCCCGCCGCCTTGAGCGCGGCGCTGTTGCCCCAGCTGGCATGGCCGTCGGCCCGCGCCAGCCATACCGGCCGGTCGCCTACCGCGGCATCGAGCTCGGCCGCGGTCGGGAAGCGGCCCAGTCCCCAGGCCTCCTGGTTCCAGCCGCCGCCGATGATCCATGCCTTGTCGGGGTTGGCGCGCGCATAGGCGGCGATCTTCGCCTGCGCCTCGGCCAGGCTCTTGGTGTCCGACAGGTCGAGTTCGAGCGCGCGGAAGCCCAGTTCCATGACATGGCCGTGCGCGTCGATCATGCCGGGCAGCAGCGTCTTGCCCTTGAAGTCGACACGCCAGTCGAGCTTCTCGGGCCGCTTGTCCTTGGCGCCGAGCAATTTGCCGACGCGCCCCTCCGGCGTGACCAGCAACGCCTGGAAGCGGACGACCTTGCCGTCCTTGTCGAGCGTCAGTCCGTTGACGTTATCGACGATCCCGTCCGCCTGCGCCGCCGCGGCGGGCAGGATCGCGGCCGTCGCCCACATCATCGCCCTGACCGCGCCGCGGGCGCCCCCGTTGATTACCCATCGTGCCATAACCTCCCGCATAAGCGGTGTTCCCCCGCCGCACCAGATGGTCTAGCGGGACCGATATGGCTTCGAACCCTGCCGCAACCGCGCTGCCCGTCAGCATCGATGACGTCCGCGCCGCCCATGCCCGTATCCGCGACGCGATCGTCCGCACGCCGACGCTGATCAGCAAGACGCTGAGCGAGATGACCGGCGCGAAAGTCTATCTCAAGTTCGAGAACCTCCAGTTCACCGCCGCCTACAAGGAGCGGGGTGCGCTCAACACGCTGCTGCAATTGTCGCCGGAGGCGCGCGCCAAGGGCGTCATCGCCGCCTCGGCGGGCAATCACGCGCAGGGTCTCGCCTATCACGCCAACCGGCTCGGCATCCCCGCGACGATCGTCATGCCGCGCACCACCCCGACCGTGAAGGTGATGCAGACCGAGGGCCACAAGGCCAATGTCGTGCTGGAGGGCGAGACGTTTGACGCCGCCTATGCGCATGCCCGCGTGCTCGAGGCGCAGTGCGACTTCACCTTCGTCCATCCGTTCGACGACCCGCGCGTGATCGCGGGACAAGGCACCGCGGCCGTCGAGATGCTGGAGGACGTACCGGGGCTCGACACGCTGCTGATCCCGATCGGCGGTGGCGGCCTGATCTCGGGCACGTCGATCGTCGCGCGCGCCGCGGATCACCCGATCGAGGTGATCGGCGTTCAGGCCGAACTGTTCCCGTCGATGTACAACCGCATCCGCGGCACCGACCTGCCCTGCGCCGGCGACACGCTCGCCGAGGGCATCGCGGTCAAGGAGCCGGGCGGCATCACCGCACGGATGGTCGCCGAGCTGGTCGACGACATCGTGCTGGTCGGCGAACGCAACCTCGAAGAGGCCGTCAGCCTGCTGCTCCAGATCGAGAAGACGGTGGTCGAGGGCGCCGGCGCCGCCGGCCTCGCCGCGCTGATGGCGGCGCCCGAGCGCTTCAAGGGCCGGACCGTCGGCATCATCCTGTGCGGCGGCAATATCGACACGCGCCTGCTCGCCAACGTGCTGCTGCGCGACCTCGCCCGCTCGGGCCGGCTGGCGCGGCTGCGCGTGCGGTTGCAGGACCAGCCCGGGGCCCTGTTCAATGTCGCGCGCATCTTCGACGCACAGCGCGTCAACATCATCGAAGTCTATCACCAGCGCATCTTCACCTCGCTGCCGGCCAAGGGCCTGTTCACCGAGATCGAATGCGAAGCCCGCGACCGTGACCACCTCAACCGCCTGATCGCCGCCCTGCGCGACGGCGGCTACGAGACCAGCATGGTGGAGCAGGCGTAAAGGCGTCGATCCTCCACCGCCAATGGGAGCAGGATCACCTGGCCCCAAACGATCCGTCACCCCGGACTCGTTCCGGGGTCCACCGGGCCACACGGCAACGCTCTCCCCTCCAGCCATTCGCCTCGCCGCAAAGTGGACCCCGGAACGAGTCCGGGGTGACGGCACGCTATGGGTAGCGGGATCGCTCCAGCCATAGACGTGGCTGTACCCGGACGGGAAAAGATCACCGACCACACGAAAACGGGGGCCGCGCCATGGCGCAGCCCCCGTCTCGTTACGTCAAGCCGTCAGCTTAGTTGCTGTCGGAATCGCCGTCCTGCACGACGGCGACGACGCCGATCGCAACCACGCCCGCGACGATCAGCGCGGCGAGGAGACCGCCACCGGCCAGCTCGCTCTTCTTCGCCGACGGCGCGCTGGCGCGGACCGACTTGGCAACCGACAGCGACGCCGCCGGGTTGGCAGGAGCGGCGCTAGCAGCAACCGGAGCGGCAATCATCGCCAAGGCGGCGAGCGAACCAGCGAAAGTCTTCGACATAAACAGAACTCCAAGCGGAATGGATACCGGGAACGACCGGTTACCCACTTTGTTCCCGCAACGCAACATCGTCCTGTTTTGATGCGAACTATGGTTGCGTCAATACAATTACCCGGAAATTAACCTTTTTGGAGGCGAATGGCACTTTGCAGGGCGCCGCCATGCATTCATAGATCAGCCGCACCGCATCGCGCGTGGCACGTTCCAGGGGATTGCCGGCGGTGACTGCGCCTTTTCGTTTTCCGCGCTTTTTCGTCACGACCCCTGCGCCCTGCCCTTATCTGCCGGGGCGGCAGGAGCGCAAGGTGTTTACCGAACTGAGCGGCCCGCATGCGAGCGAGCTCAACGACGCGCTCAGCCGGATCGGCTTCCGCCGGTCGCAGGGCGTCGCCTACCGCCCGTCCTGCGCCGGCTGCACCGCCTGCGTGTCGGTGCGCATCGTCACGCAGGATTTCGCGCCGAACGCCAGCCAGCGCAAGCTGCTGCGCCGGAACAGCGATCTCGAGATCGCCGTGTGCCGCCCGTGGGCGACCGACGAGCAGTTCCAGTTGCTGCGCCGCTATCTCGCCGCCCGTCACCCCGGTGGCGGCATGGCGGGCATGGACGAGGATGATTATGCCGACATGATCGAGCATTCGCCGGTCAATTCGGTGATCATCGAATATCGCACCCGCACCACCGACGGCTCGCGCGGCGAGCTGGTCGGCGCCTGCCTGACCGATCGCCAGGTCGACGGCCTGTCGATGATCTACAGCTTCTTCGCCGCCGACGAAGAGGGTGCGGCGGCGCGGCCGGGGCTCGGCAACGTCATCATCATGGACCATATCTCGCGCGCCCGCGATTCGGGCCTGCCCTATGTCTATCTCGGCTATTGGGTGAAGGGGTCGGCGCGGATGGCGTACAAGACGCGCTATCGTCCGCTCGAACTGCTCGGGCCGAATGGCTGGCGGCTGATCACCGACGAGGATGTCGCTCCCGCGCCGGCGCGCGAACCCGCGCTCGACGCCGCCTGACCGCCACACAGGTCAGGCCGATCAGCCCGGATCGGTTTCCTCGCCGATCGTCGCGCCGTCGGTGACGAAGCGCTGCGGTGCGACGCTGCCGAGATGGACGCGGACGCCCGCGGTCACCGCGATCCGCGGCGCGGCCGCCGGCACGGACACGCCGGCCGGCGGATCGGGGCGGACGATCGCCGCGACCTGCCCGCGATGGACGGTCACGCCGCCATCCTCGCCGCTGTCGCGATAGAGCGTTGCGTCCTGCTCGCCGGTCATCGCCACATCGGGTTGCAGCGGCATCGGCTCGACGCCGGCATAAGCGGCGCGGAAGCTCAGCGCGCCCTCCATCGCCCCGCGCCAGCGATAGAAGATATGCGCGCCGACCGCGCCGATCCGGGCGAGGCTCGACGCCCACCACGGCAGGATCGCATTGGTGTGATAGAAGGTCGCGGCGCCGACCGGGGCGTAGACGCTGCCCGCCAGCGCCGCCTCGGCGACGTCGCGGGCGCGCTGCCAGGCGGCGGGATCGCGCCGATAGGCCATCGATCCGTCGCAGGTGAACGAGAATTGGCATCCGGTGCGCCGCTGCGAGCCCTGGAACACCACGCCGCAGACGCTGTGCGGAAAGGCGCGGTCGCGCACGCGATTGAGCACCACCTGCGCGACGGCGCGCTGGCCGTCGAGCGGCTCCGACCGCGCCTCGTAATAGACCGCGGCGGTCAGGCAGTCGGCGGCGCGGGCCGCATCGTCCTGCGTCTGCGCCTGGGCGAGGAAGGCGGGCGCTGCCGCGACGAACGCCGGCGCCGCATCGTCGGCGAGCGAGGCGCGCAAGGTCGCGGGCAAGCCTTCGAGCCCCGGCGTATCGAGCGCCAGCGCGTGCAGCAACTGGCGCGGGCTCGCGGCGGGTTCCGCCTGGGCGCCGGTCGTCGCGGCATGGCGCGGCGGCACGCATGACGATCCCGCGAGCAATGCCAGCCCCAGGACCCCCCGTCCGATCATCGAGATGCGCGCTGGCCTCACCCGGCCGGCCGTAAAAGACGTGGCTTATGATCCGGTTAACCGGAGCCAGATCGGGGCGGGCGGCTCAGGACGAGCGCCCGCCCCAGCCGGAGTTTACGCCAGCGTACGCACCTTGGGTTCGCGATCCCAATAGCGCTGCTTCGCCGCCTCGACGAAGCCGCTGAGGTCGGTCACCCCCGCGTCCGCCTCGACGCCGGCCTTGTCGAGCAGCGGCTTGGCCTCGGCGTTGAAGCCGATCGCCTTGAGGTGGCCGAAGGCGTCCATCACCCACTGCACCGCCGCGGCTTCCTTGACGAGCTTGGCAGTCGCCGCCTCCGACAGCAGCACCGCACAGGCGTCGAGCGTCGCCGACGGCTGGCCGAACAATTGCGAATCGGCCGCGACCGACGAGCCGTCCGACAGCGGCACCTTGCCGACCTTGGGCGCGACCAGCACCGCCCGGCCGCCGGCGGCCTTCACCGCATCCTTGAGCGACGCGAGCGCCGCCGCATCGCTACCGTCGGCAATGAGGATACCGACCGACCGCCCTTCCAGCGTGTGCTTCTCGAGCGGCCCGCGGATGATCCGCAGCGCGGGCGACGGGTCCATGTCGAGCACCGGCGCCGCGGTCGGCGACGCTGCGGGCAGGTCCATCGCCAGCCCGTCGGCGACCCGCGCGGCGAGATCCTCGTCGACGTTGCGCAGATTGGCCATCATCGCGGTGCGGACATGCTCCAGCCCGACCTTCGACAGTTCGAACACGAAGGCGGAGGCGATATGCGCCTGTTCCGCCGGGTCCATCGAGCGGAAGAACAGTCGCGCCTGGCTGTAATGATCGGCGAAACTCTCCGGCCGGATACGCAGCTTCTGGCCCTGCTCCTCCGACGGGAAGGTCTTGTAGCCCTTCTCCGCGTCCTCGCGCGCGCCGCCTTCCTCACCGACCTTGGCGAGGCTGTTCGGCTCGTAATTGGCGCGGCCCTTGGGCACCGCCATCTGCATATGGCCATCGCGCTGCTGGTTCATGAACGGGCAGCCCGCCACCGCAGCGCGACCCTTGGCCGAATTGATCGGCAATTGGTGGAAATTGACCGAGCCCAGCCGCGACAATTGCGTGTCGGTATAGCTGAACAGCCGCCCCTGGAGTAGCGGATCGTTGGAGAAACCGATGCCGGGGACGACATGGCTCGGCACGAACGCCGCCTGTTCGGTCTCGGCGAAGAAATTGTCGGGATAGCGGTCGAGCACCATCTTGCCGACGATGCGCACCGGCAGCACCTCCTCGGGAATGATCTTGGTCGCGTCGAGCACGTCATAGGGCTGGCTGTTGGCGAAGTCCTCGTCGAACAGCTGCACGCCGAGCTCCCACTCGGGGAAATCACCGCGGTCGATCCGCTCGAACAGGTCGCGGCGCTGGAAATCGGGATCGGCCCCGGCGATCTTCACCGTCTCGTCCCAGATCGTCGAGGCGAGCCCCGCCTTCGGCTTCCAGTGGAACTTGACGAAGGTGCTCTTCCCCTCCTTGTTGATGAAGCGGAAGGTGTGGACGCCGAACCCCTCCATATTGGCGAAGGTGCGCGGCAGCGTGCGGTCCGACATCGCCCACATGATCATGTGCGTCGATTCGGGCATCAGGCTGATGAAATCCCAGAAGGTGTCGTGCGCGGTCGCCGCCTGCGGATAGCCGCGATCGGCCTCCATCTTGGCGGCGTGGATCAGGTCGGGGAATTTGATCGCGTCCTGGATGAAGAACACCGGGATGTTGTTGCCGACGAGGTCCCAATTGCCCTCGCGCGTGTAGAACTTCACCGCGAAACCGCGCACGTCGCGCGGCGTGTCGACCGAGCCCGCGCCGCCGGCGACGGTCGAGAAGCGGGTGAACACCTCGGTGCGCTGCCCCTTCTTCTGGAACAGGTCGGCGACGGTGATGTCGGCAAGGCTCTCGGTGCATTCGAAATAGCCATGCGCCGCCGAGCCGCGGGCGTGGACGATCCGCTCGGGGATGCGCTCGTGATCGAAGTGGTTGATCTTCTCGCGATAGATTTCGTCTTCGAGCAGCACCGGGCCGCGCGCGCCCGCCTTGAGCTGGTTCTGGTTGTCGGCGATCGGCGTGCCGTGGTTGGTGGTCAGCACCGGATGATCGGCATCGGTGCGCTGATGCGTCTCACCGCCGTTGCCGGGGTTCAGGGCCAGGGTATCGGTCATGAAGGTATCTCGCATCGTGGAGGCTTGCGGTCGCTCAACGAAGCTGATCTGGGTCAGTGCCTTCGCGCAGCAAACTTTCGGGCGGGGCGGCGAATAACGCGGTCCGCAATGCCTCCCCCGCTGGAGGGAGGGCTATCGCACATGAACATTCGCTTGAGTCCGCTACCTTCCAATCCCGCCCCGTCACCCCGGACGTGTTCCGGGGTGACGGACGAGAGGAGGACGCCGATCGAGCCTCATCCTTGCAGCCATATGCGATAGCCCTCCCCGCCGGGGGCAATGCGAAGCATCGACCGAGGGGAGGATGCGGCGAACCTCGTATATGCGGGGACGCCCCCTCCACCAGCTTCGCTGGTCCCCCTCCCCCGCTGCGCGAGGGAGGACGTACAGCAGCTGATACGGTGCCGTTGGCGCCCGACTATTGCGCCGCCGACACGGTTACCGCGACGTCCAGCTCCTCCTCGCCCTCGCCGAGGCGCGAGCCCGCCACCGGCGCCGCGCCCGAGGCATCGAGCGCCGCGGCGACGCGCACGCTTTCCTCCTGCGGCGAGCGGCCGGTGAACGGGTCGAAGCCGACCCAGCCGAGCCCGTCGACATGCGCCTCCGCCCAGCCGTGCGGCGTCGGTCGCAGCGATCCCTCGACGAGGCTGTACCCCGATACATAGCGCGCCGGGATGCCGAGCGACCGCGCCGCGACCGCGAACATCTGCGCCAGGTCGCGCGACGTCGCCGTCGGACGCGCGAACGCCGCCGCCGCGCTCAATCCCGGCTCGGGGCGGGCGCGATCGTGCGCGAAGCGCGCGTGCAGCGCGCGGTTGAGGCCGTGCAGCTTGCCGACCGCGCCATCCGCCGCACCCGTCACCTCCCCCGCAAAGGCGGCGATCGCCGGATCGCGCGGCGTCGCGTCGGTCGCGCGCAGGAACACCGCCGGCGGCAGCGCCTCGGCCACGCCGCGCACGACGCCGTCGGAATGGCTGGTCAGCACCTCGCCGCGCACCGCAATCTCGATATCGGCGATCGGCCCCTCGGCGTAGAGCATGGTGACCGCGTTGCCGAAACCGTCACGACCGCGCCGCATCTTGGCGTCGCAGTCGACGTCGATCCGCCAGCGCGCGACGGTCTGGTCGTGGCTGTTCTCGGGCGTCATGCGCAGCATCTGCACCAGCCGGCTCTGCGGCTCGCTGAAGCGGTAGACGGTGCGGTGATCGATCGACAGGCGCATCAGACGAACCGGAACTGGCGGCCGATCGCCTCGTGCAGCTGGCCGTTCTCGCGGATGAAGGCTTGCAGATATTGGTGCAGGCCGCTGGCGATCACCTCGCCCGAGCGCGTCTTGCCGAGCCGCGCGGCGCGCATCCGCGCCATCCGGTCCGCCTCGCCGTGGCTGCCGGTACGCTCGGCGAGCAGGCCGAGGATGTCGACGGTGATCTCGGACGAGGCGACGAGGCTGCGCGGCAGTTCGCGGCTGGCGATCAGCAGGTCGATGACGTTGGCGGGCGTCAGGCCGTCCGAATAGAGCCAGCGATAGGCGGTCACCGCCGACACCGTCTGGAGGATCGTCGTCCACTGGTCGCGATCGACGACGCCGCCGACCGTCTCGCCCTCGGGCAGCAGGATATGATATTTGACGTCGAGCAGCCGCGCGCTGTTGTCGGCGCGCTCCACCGCCTGCCCGAGGCGGATGAACCAGTGCGACTGGTTGCGCAGCATCTGGTGCACCGCGCCCTCGAAGCCGCGCGTCTCGTTCTTGACCGCCTCGACCAGGCTCAGCGTCGCCTGCGTCTCGCCGATCCGCTGGCGATTCTCGAACACCAGCCAGGCGCGGTTGATCGCGGTCCATGCCTCGCGGCTGAGCGCGGTGCGCACCGCCTTGGCATTGTTGCGCGCGCGGTCGAGGCAACGGATCACCGAGCCGCCGTGACTGGTGTCGAGCGTCAGGAAGCGCACCACGTCGCTCTGCGTCAGCTCGCCGCCATAAGCGGCGAAGTCCGCCTCGGTATCGGTGACCGCGAGCGCCGACGACCACGCCACCTCACCCGCCGGCCGCGACGACATCACGTCGAGCCGCACCGTCGCCTCGATCAGCCGCGCGTAGAAATCGGCGCGCTCGATGTACCGGCCGAGCCAGTAGAGCGACGAGGCGGTGCGCGAGAGCATCATGCCCATTCCTCCCCGGCACGGGGAGGGGGACCAGCGAAGCTGGTGGAGGGGGGGCTCCACAAGCGCCGTCCTATGGGGAAGCCCCCCTCCACCACGCCGCTGCGCGTCGCGGTCCCCCTCCCCGTGCCGGGGAGGATTTTCGCCGCGTTCATGCCCCGAACCCCTGCGACTGCGTCATCCCGCCCATCGACTGGCGCTGGAACGGGCTGTCGGCCATCAGCACGAAACTGTCCTTGGTTCCGCCGCCCTGGCTCGAATTGACCACCAGCGAGCCTTCCTTGAGCGCCACCCGCGTCAGCCCGCCCGGCACCACCTGCACGCCCTTCGACCCGCTCAGCACGAACGGGCGGAAGTCGACGTGGCGCGGGCTGAGGCCGCCGTCCGCCAGCGTCGGTACGGTCGACAGCGCCAGCGTCGGTTGCGCGATATAGCGGTGCGGCTCGGCGATGAGCGCGGCGCGGAACGCCTCGATCTCGGCACGCGACGCGGTCGGCCCGACCAGCATGCCATAGCCACCCGAGCCGTCGACCAGCTTCACGACCAGTTCGTCGAGATGGTCGAGGACGTAGCGCAGCGCCTGCGGCTCGCGGCAGCGAAACGTCTCGACATTGGGCAGCTTCGCCTCGCCACCCGAATAGAAACGCACGATCTCCGGCATATAGCTGTAGATCGCTTTGTCGTCGGCGATGCCGTTGCCGGGCGCGTTGATGATCGCGACATTGCCCGCGGCATAAGCGGCGATCAGCCCGGGCACGCCAAGCATCGAATCGGGGCGGAACACCAGCGGATCGAGATATTCGTCGTCGATCCGGCGATAGATCACGTCGACGCGCACCCGCCCGGCGATCGTCCGCATCCAGACCTGATCGTCGTCGACGACCAGATCGGCCGCCTCGACGAGTTCGACGCCCATAGAATCGGCAAGGAAGCTATGCTCGTAATAGGCCGAATTGAAATGGCCCGGCGTCAGCACCACGCACACCGGCCCCGACGCGGCGCCGCGCGGCGCGACCGACTTCATCGTCTCGAGCAAGCGGTCGGGATAGCTGTCGACCGGCTCGACGCGATATTCGCGGAACAGTTCGGGGCAAAGCCGCACCATCGCCTCGCGGTTTTCGAGCATGTAGCTCACCCCCGAGGGCGTGCGCGCATTGTCCTCGAGCACGAAGAATTCGTCCGGCCCGGTCCGCACCAGGTCGATGCCGCAGATATGCGCCCAGATGCCGTGCGGCGGGCGCATGCCGGCGATCTCCGGGCGGAACTGCGGATTGCCCAGGATGAGGTCTTCGGGCAGCACGCCCTCCTTGAGGATGCGGCGCTCGCCATAGATATCGTCGAGGAAGGCGTTGATCGCATCGACCCGCTGCACCAGCCCTTCGGACAGGCGCGCCCATTCGTCGGCGAGGAAGACACGCGGGACGATGTCGAACGGGATGATCCGTTCGCGCGTGTCGGTGTCGCCATAGACCGCGAAGGTGATGCCGAGCTGGCGGAAGGTGTTCTCCGCCGCCTCCTGCCGCCGGCGCAGTTCGTCGTCGGGCGTCTGCTCCAGCCAGCGCCCGAGGGCGGCCAGTGCCGGACGCGGCGGCGTATCGCCGTCCATCCCCATGATCTCGTCGAACGCCGGTCGTTTCCCCATCGGAACGGTAAAGCCCCCCACGTGATGCAAGTTCCATGCTGCGGGGAAACATTGCGCCGCACAAGAGGCGTTTAAACCGAATTTACTATGCGGGTGCGCCGCCCGGCAGGGCGAGAGTCGTCGTGTATGGCTACGATGATGAGGTTCGATCGCCATCCTCATGAGATCCGTCACCCCGGACTCGTTCCGGGGTCCACCGCGCCGCGAGGGGATGGTGCCGACTCAATCCTTTCTCCTCGCCGCAGAGTGGACCCCGGAACACGTCCGGGGTGACGGGATCGGGATGCAAGGCGACCGCCTCACGCCCATTCATAGGCGATAGCCCCCACCCTCGCGGGGAAGACCTCGCTCAGTGCAGCCCCCCCAGCATCCCCGGCGTCAGCACCTGCGGCAGCACGCGCGGCTCGGCGGCGCCCGGCGCGTAATAGAGGTACAGTGGCACGCCGGCGCGGTTGTGCGCCTGGATAAACCGTCCCAGCGCGGGATCGCCATCGGTCCAGTCGCCGACCAGCACGGCGACCTTGTTCTTCGCGAACGCCGCCCGCGTCGCGGCGGTGTCGATCGACGACGCCTCGTTGACCTTGCACGACAGGCACCAGTCGGCGGTGAAATAAGCGAACACCGGCCGCCCTTCCTTGCGCAACGCCGCCAGCCGCGCCTCGCTGAACGCGTCGCCGCCGACCGCCGCCGGCTTGGCCGCCCCGCCGGTCAGCGCCGCCGCCAGCGCCGCCGGCACCACCAGCGCGGCCAGCGCGAGCGCCCAGCCGAAGCCCTCCCCGCGCGTCTGCCGCCGCCCGCCGAGGCTCAGCACGACGCCGGTGACGACGATCGTGGCCACGCCGATCGCCAGCCCCGTCGCGCCCGCCTGCCGCCACGCCAGCCACAGCAGCGCCAGCACGGTCAGCGCCATCGGCACCGCGAGCACGCGGCGGAACCGCTCCATCCACAGGCCCGGCTTGGGCAGCCGCCGCCGCAGCGCCGGCACGAAGCCGATCGCGAGGAACGGCAGCGCCAGCCCGAGCCCGAGCCCCGCGAACACCGCCAGCGCCGCCGGCCACGGCAGCACCAGCGCCGCGCCGAGCGCCGCGCCCATGAACGGACCCGAACACGGCGTCGCGACGAATGCCGCCAGCGCGCCGGTCGCCACCGATCCCGCCGCGCCGCCATGCGAGGCGAATTGCGGCACCGGCACCTCGAACCGCCCGGCAAGGTTGAGCGTGATCGCAAAGGTCAGCGCGATCAGCAGCACGACGATCCGCGGGTCCTGCAACTGGAACGCCCAGCCGACCACCGACCCGCCCGCGCGCAAGGCCAGGATCAGCCCGCCGAGCGCGACGCACATCAACACCGCGCCGAGCATATAGCCGAGCGCATCGATCCGCGCCGCGCGCTCGTCCTCGCCGCCGCGGGCGAGGTGCAGCGCCTTGAGGCTGAGGATCGGGAAGACGCAGGGCATGACGTTGAGGATCAGCCCGCCGAGCACCGCGCCGGCAAAGGCGAGCAGCGCCGCCGCCCAGCCGCTGCGGTCGCTCGCCTGCGTCACCGTCCCGGCATCGGCGTGGATGCTGAGGCCGAGGTCCGGGCCGATGCGCAGCACGCCGGCGATTCGCCCCTTGGGCGCGCCCTCGGTCGCGATCAGCAGCCGGTCGCCGTCGCGCGTCACCGTCTGCGGCGCGGCATAGTTCACCATGTCCGGCCCGAACGGGAAGAAGGCGGGATTTTCCACCTTCGCCGCGGCGGGCAGCGGCACGGCGATGACGAGCTTGCCATGCTTGACCTGATACGTCCCCGCCGCGTCGAGCGGCTTGGGGATCGCACTGCGCCAGCGGTCGAAATCGGCGCGGTGCGACGGCGCGCCATCGCCGACCGTCAGCTCCAGGCTGAGATCCTGCTGCTCGGGCACGCAGATCGCATTGGTGCAGACGAGATAGTTGATCGCCAGTTTGACCGGCAGCCGCGTGCCCTTCGCCAGCCCCGCGGGCACCTGCACCGTCACCAGCGGCGCATAGGGCGCCTCATAGACATAGTTCATCAGACCGGCGATCAGCAGCGTCGTCGGCACCGGCCATTGCGGCTCGCCGACGACCGCCGTGCCCTTCGGCAGCGTCCAGGCGAGGGACGGCGCGAAGCCCGCGTCACCCGGATTGCGCCAATAGCCATGCCAGCCCGGCGCCGGCCGCGTGTCGATCGCCAGCGTCACCGGCGCGCCGGCGCGGGGGCTCTCGCTCTCCGCCACCAGCCGCATGCCGAGGTGCTTCGGCCCGTCCGCGGGCGCGAGGTCGGCATGCGCCGTCCCCGCCCACAGCAGCGCCAGCGTCATCAGCACGCAACACAGTACGCGCATCGCTCCATCGGCGGCGTGCCGCCCGACCCTAGTTGCCCGATCCATCGCCCGCCGCCATAGCGGCGCCGGCCCCGTAAAACGAGTGTTCCCGATGAAAGCGCTGATCGCCGCCGCCCTGCTCGCCTCCGCCGCAGCCCTCCCCGCCGCCGCCCAGCAGGCGCCCGCCCCTGCCGCGCCCGCGGCGGCGGCGCCCGCGCCCACCCCGGCGCAGGCACCGACCACCCCGCCGCGCCTGATCGTCGCGATCTCGGTCGATCAATTCTCCGCCGATCTGTTCCAGCAATATCGCAACCATTTCACCGGCGGCTTTGCGCGGCTGCTGACCGGCGCCGTCTTCCCCTCGGGCTATCAGAGCCATGCCGCGACCGAGACGTGTCCGGGCCATTCGACGATCCTCACCGGCATGCGCCCGACGCACACCGGCATCGTCGCCAACAACTGGATCGACCAGTCGATCGCCCGCCCCGACAAGACCGTCTATTGCAGCGAGGACGAGACCGTCCCCGGCACCGACCACAACACGTACGTGGTCAGCGACAAGCACCTCAAGGTGCCGACGCTCGGCGAGATGATGAAGGCGGCGCGGCCCGCGACCCGCGTCGTCTCGGTCGCCGGCAAGGACCGCGCCGCGGTGATGATGGGCGGCCACAAGGTCGACGAACTCTGGTGGTGGGACGGCAAGACCTACAGCAGCTATGCCGGCCGCGCCGTGCCGCGCGCGGTGCAGCGCGGGCGCGACGCGGTCGCCGCGCTGATCGCCCGCCCGCAGGAGCCGCTGCCGCTGCCCGGCTTCTGCCAGCCGCTCGACCGGCCGATCACCGTCGCCGGCACCGTCTACGGCCAGGGCCGCTTCCAGCGCGCCGCGGGCGACGCCAAGGCGTTCCGCGTCTCGCCGGCGAGCGACGCCGCGGTCTTCGCGATCGCCGCCGGGCTGATCCAGGACATGAAGCTCGGCCAGGGTCCGACCACCGACATCATCGACATCGGCGCCTCGGCGACCGACTATATCGGCCATACCTACGGCACCCAGGGCACCGAGATGTGCATCCAGATGGACCAGCTCGACCGGGCGATCGGCAGCTTCTTCGATACGCTCGACAACTGGGGCCTCGATTACGAGGTGGTGCTGACCGCCGACCATGGCGCGCACGACATGACCGAGCGGCAGCAGCAGCATGCGATGCCGATGGAGGAACACGTCTCCGCCGACGCCTCGATCAAGGCGGTCGACGCGGCGGTGTCGGCCGCGCTCGGCCTCAAGGGGCCGGTGCTGATCGGCGCCGAGGGCGACGTCTATCTCGCCAAGGGCCTGTCGCCGGCGAACCGCGCGCGCGTCCTTGCCGAGGCGCAGAAGCGCTTCGCCGCACAGCCGCAGGTCGCCGCCGCCTTCACCAAGGCGCAGATCGCCGCGCAGCCGCTCGCGACGACCCCGCCCGAGACGTGGACGCTGCTCGAACGGGCCCGCGCCTCGTTCCATCCCGACGTCTCGGGCGACCTGCTCGTCCTGCTCAAGCCGCGGGTGACGACGATCGAGAATCCGGGCAACGGCTATGTCGAGACGCACGGCTCGCCCTGGGATTACGACCGCCGCGTGCCGATCCTGTTCTGGCGCAAGGGCATGGCGGGCTTCGAACAGCCGCTCTCGGTGGAGACGGTCGACATCGCCCCGACGCTGGCGGCGACGATCGGCCTGCCGGTCAAGGGGCTCGACGGGCGGTGTCTCGATCTCGATCCCGGCGCGGGCGACACCTGCGCGCGGTGAGGCGAAGGGAAGCCGTCGCCGTACGGCCGAGGTCATCGATTGGCGCGGCATTGCGATAGGGAGGCAATATGCGGTTGCTCGTCTTGGGCGCGGGCGGGGTCGGCGGTTATTTCGGCGGTCGGCTCGCTGGCGCCGGGGTTGATGTTCACTTTCTCGTCCGCCCGACGCGGGCCGAAACATTGGCCCGTGATGGTCTGGTCATCACCAGCCCGCTGGGCGACCTGCATATTCCGGTCACGACACGGACGATGGTGGATGCGCCGTTCGACGCGGTACTGTTGAGCTGCAAGGCCTATGATCTTGACGACGCGATCACCGCGATCGCACCGGCGGTTGGCCCGTCGACGCTGATCCTACCCCTGCTGAACGGCTTGCGGCACCTCGATCAACTCGATGAGCATTTCGGGCGAGACCGCGTTCTCGGCGGTTTGTGCCAAATCGGCGTGAGCCTGAACGGCGACGGGACGATCGTCCATCTCGATACGTTGCAACGCTTCGTCTTCGGCGCACGATCCGAGCCGCCTGCCGGAACCTTGACAGCACTGGCGCACCTCTTGGAGCGCGGCGGTTTCGCCCCGGTATGCAGCGATAACATCATGCAGGAGATGTGGGAAAAGTTCACATTTCTCACGACCTACGCCAGTATGACGACGTTGATGCGAGCGCCCGTCGGCGCCATTCTAACCGCAACAGACGGCGAATCGCTCATGCATGAGGTGTTGGCGGAATGCATCGCCACCGCAACCTCTCAGGGGTTTCCGCCGCGTCCGGATGCGATCGCGCGGATGCTCACCGCGCTGACCGACCGCAAGTCGCGGGGGACGGCGTCGATGTTTCGCGACATGACGAACAACGGCCGCACCGAACACGACCATATCATCGGCGACATGCTCGCTCGGGCTCAATCCGCCAGTGTATCTGCTCCCGTGCTACGCGTCTGCTTTGCGAACATGCAAATCTACGAGACGATCAGGCGTGGCGCGTCGGCATAACACGACGGCAGACCTCTTCGCTTACCGCGTCTCGAACATCCTGATCCCCGCCCCCAGCCGGTTCGCGCCAACCGCCAGCCGCTCGTGGCTCAGGTCCGCGACGAACGCCGGGTTGCCGGGCGCGCCCGGCGCCAGCCGCGCGTCATTGTCGGCGATGCGCAGGCCCGCCGACCGATAGGTCCTCGATTCCGCCGCGACGACGATCAGGCCGCTGCGATTCTCCTTGCCGCGCCCCTGGACGAAGGTGTTGCGCGCGATCAGCCCGCGCGCGCCGTCGGGCAGGTCGATCATGTAATTGGTCTTGGCCCCGGCGCTATCGTCGAAGCTGTTGTCGGTGATCGTCACCTCGGGCACGCGCAGCTTGACGTAATGGCCGCCGGTGCCGCGCTCGAAGCGCGAGCGGGTGATCGTCACCTGGCCCCGGTTGGCGAGATAGATGGCATGCGCGCAACCGGGCGACTCGTCGCACTGGCCGAGCCCGGCGAAGGTCGAACGGTCGATCGTGATCCGCTGCCCGGTCGGCTCGCCGCCAAGGATGCCCTCCTGGCTGTCGAGGAACATCGCGTTGGTGACGGTCAGGTCGCCCATTTCGGTGCGGATGCCCGCGCCATTGCCGTCGGCGACGCGATAGCCGCGGAACACCAGCCCATCGACCACCGATCCCTGCCCGCGCAACACCAGCGCCGCCTTGTCCTCGCAGGTCCGCTGCTCGAAGATCGCAGTGCCCGGCGTCACCGCCTGGAAGGTGATCCGCCCGCCCTGCTGCACCGCGCATTGGCGGTAGACGCCGGGGGCGATGCGGATCGTCGCGGTTCCCATCCGCACCGACGACACCGCCGCCTGCAGATCGTCGAAGCCCTGCCCGGTCTCGGCGATGGTGAACGGCTTGCCGCTCTGCGCGAAGGCCGGGGCGGCGAGCAGCGCGAGCGCGAGGATCATACGGGTCATGCCCGCATCCTATCGCCTGCCGGCGGCGGCCGCCGCTGCGATCGGGGGCGAATGTGTCCCGGAATGAACCGCGACCATGGGGTGATTGCGCGCGCCGCCGGCGATCGGCTATCGCGGCCGTAACGATAAGGCGGCCGGGGGGCCGCTACGGGAGGGCAGAATGCACGGCATGTCACCGACGGAGGTCTTCCTCCTCGCGATCCTCATCATCTTCACCTTGCCATGGCTGGTGTGGCGCGTCGGCCGCACCGATTATTGGGCGCCCCTGGTCGTCGTCCAGATCATCGGCGGCATCCTGCTCGGGCCGGGCGTGCTCGGCGCGATCTTCCCGGACTATTACGCCTTCGTCTTCACCGCGCCGACGATGAGCGCGCTCAACGGCATCGCCTGGTGGTCGGTGATGCTGTTCGTCTGGGTGGCGGGGCTCGAACTCGACCTGGGCGAGGCGTGGCGCCGGCGCCGCGAGACCGGGGTCACCGCCGGCCTGGCGCTGGGCGTGCCGCTCGTCGCGGGCAGCGTCGCGGCGCTGATCATGCTCCGCTTCCCCGGCTGGCGCGGCGTGGCGGGGGCGGAATGGCAGGTGGTGCTCGGCATCGGCATGGCCTGCGCGGTCACCGCGCTGCCGATCCTCGTGCTGCTGATGGAAAAGCTCGACATCCTGCGCGAACCGCTCGGCCAGCGCGTGCTGCGCTATGCCAGCCTCGACGATATCGCGATCTGGGGCGTGCTCGCGCTGATCCTGCTCGACTGGGAGCGGGTCGGTCGGCAGGGCGGCTTCCTGATCGGCTTCGCGATCGCCACCTGGGCGATCCGCAAGCTGCTGCTCAGGCTCGCCGAGAACGACCGCTGGTATGTCGGGCTGATCTGGCTGGCGCTGTGCGGCTTTGCGGCGGACTGGGCCGGGCTGCACTTCATGGTCGGCGCGTTCCTGGCGGGCGCGGTGCTCGACGCGCATTGGTTCGGCGAGGCGCGGATGGATCGCTTCCGCCAGACCATCCTGCTCGCGGTGATGCCGGTCTATTTCCTCTCGACCGGCCTGAAGACGCAATGGGGCGTCGGCGGGGCGACGGTGTTCGCCGCGGCGGCGCTGCTGCTCGCCGCCTCGGTCGGCGGCAAGCTTGCCGGCATCCATCTCGCCGGCCGTATCCTCAAATGGCCCAAGGGCGATGCCCGCGCGATCGGCTGGCTGCTCCAGACCAAGGCGCTGATCATGATCATCTTCGTCAACATCCTGTTGGACAAGAAGATCATCACCAACGAGACGTTCACCGCGCTGCTGCTGATGGCGGTGGCAAGCACGATGATGACGATCCCCATCGTCGCCCCGATGCTCAAACGCGACCCTGCGCTGAAGAAGCGGGGGTTCTAGGCCAGATCGACACGCAGCCCGATCCTCCCCGCCAGGGGAAGGGCCATCGCCTATGGCTGCAAGGATGAGGCTCGACCGGCTTCCTCCTCTCATCCGTCACCCCGGACGTGTTCCGGGGTGACGGCGTGGATGGGGCAGCGCCGGCGCTCGAACCGGGCGCCGCCCTTCAGTCGAGGTTCGGCCGCAGCCAGCGTTCCGCCTGCGCGACGTCCACCCCGCGCCGCGCGGCATAATCGACCACCTGATCCTGCCCGATCCGCGCCACGCCGAAATATTCCGCCTGCGCATGGCCGAAGTAGAAGCCGCTGACCGCCGCGGTCGGCAGCATCGCGAAGCTCTCGGTCAGTTCCAGCCCGGCATTGCCCTCGACGTCGAGCATGTCGAACAGCATCCGCTTGAGGCTGTGCTCGGGACAGGCGGGATAGCCCGGCGCCGGCCGGATGCCGCGATATTGTTCGCGCACCAGCGCCTCGTTGGTGAGTTGCTCGTCGGGCGCATAGCCCCACAGGTCGCGACGGACATGCGCGTGCAGCGCCTCGGCGAACGCCTCCGCCAGGCGATCCGCCAGCGCCTTCAGCAGGATGTCGTTGTAATCGTCGTTGTCCGCCTTGAACCGCGCGATATGCGCGTCGATGCCGTGGATGCCGACCGCAAAGCCGCCCATCCAGTCGCCCGCCGGATCGATGAAATCGGCGAGGCACATGTTCGCCCGCCCCTCCCGCTTGGCGATCTGCTGGCGCAGGAACGGCAGCCGCACGCTCGCCTCCTGCGTGCGGTCGAGATTGGGGATGTGGAAGCCTTCGGGAATGCTCGCGCCATCGGGGCTGCGATGCGCTTCGCGATGCTCGGTATAGACCCAGACGTCGTCGTCATGCCGATGGCACGCCCACAGCCCGGCGACGCCGCGCGCGGTCAGCCATTTCTCGGCGATGATCGTATCGAGCATCGCCTGCGCATCCTCGTACAGGCCGGTCGCACTGGTCCCGACCACCTCGTCGGTAAGGATCGCCGGGAAATTGCCGGCAAGCTCCCAGGCGCGGAAGAACGGCGTCCAGTCGATATACTGGCGCAGGTCGGCAAGGTCCCAATCGTCGAACACGTGCACGCCCGGCTTGGCGACCGGCGGTGCCTTCAGCGCCATGTCGGCGACGAAGCCGCGCTTGCGCGCCTCGGCGAGCGGCAGCAGGTCGTTCTGCCCCTTGTTGGCGCGCGCGAGCCGCACCTTCTCGTAATCCTCGGCGACGCTGGCGACATAGGCGTCGCGCTGCGTGTCCGACACGAGCGTCGTCGCGACGCCGACCGCGCGGCTGGCGTCGAGCACATGAACGATCGGCCCGTCATAGGCGGGCGAGATGCGCAGCGCGGTATGCACCTTCGACGTCGTCGCGCCGCCGATCAGCAGCGGCATCGTCATGCCGGCGCGCTTCATCTCCTCGGCGACGGTCACCATCTCGTCGAGGCTCGGGGTGATGAGGCCCGACAGGCCGATCATGTCGGCATCATTCTCGTTCGCCGCCTCGATGATCTTCGACCACGGCACCATCACGCCGAGGTCGACCACGTCGAAGCCGTTGCACTGGAGCACGACGCCGACGATGTTCTTGCCGATATCGTGGACGTCCCCCTTCACCGTCGCCATGACGATCTTGCCCTTGCCCTTGGCGCCGGGCTCCTTGGCGGCCTCGATGAACGGCAGCAGGTGCGCCACCGCCTTCTTCATCACGCGCGCGCTCTTCACCACCTGCGGCAGGAACATCTTGCCCGATCCGAACAGGTCGCCGACGACGTTCATCCCGTCCATCAGCGGCCCTTCGATCACCTCGATCGGCCGTGCGAACTGCTGGCGGCATTCCTCGGTATCGTCGACGACATGCGCGTCGATGCCCTTGACCAGGGCATATTCGAGCCGCTTGACCACCGGCAGGCTGCGCCATTCCGCCGCCGCCTTCTCCGCCACCGCATCGGTGCCGCGATACTTCTCCGCCAACGCGACGAGCCGGTCGCCCGCCTCGGGATCGCGGTTGAGGATCACGTCCTCGCAGGCGGTGCGCAACTCGGGATCGATCGTGTCGTAGACGTCGAGCTGGCCGGCGTTGACGATCGCCATGTCCATGCCCGCCGGAATGGCGTGGTAGAGGAACACCGAATGCATCGCGCGGCGCACCGGCTCGTTGCCGCGGAAGCTGAACGACAGGTTCGACAGGCCGCCCGAGATATGGACATGCGGGCAGCGCGCCTTGATCTCGCGGCACGCCTCGATGAAGTCGACGCCGTAATTGTTATGCTCCTCGATCCCCGTCGCGACCGCGAAGACGTTGGGATCGAAGATGATGTCCTCGGGCGGAAAGCCGATGCCCATCAGCAGCTCATAGGCGCGCGAGCAGATCTCGACCTTGCGCTCCTTGGTGTCGGCCTGGCCGACCTCGTCGAACGCCATGACGACCACCGCCGCGCCATAGGCCATGCACTTGCGCGCATAATGGAGGAACGCCTCCTCGCCTTCCTTCATGCTGATCGAATTGACGATCGGCTTGCCGGACACGCATTTCAGCCCCGCCTCGATCACGTCCCACTTGGACGAATCGACCATCACCGGGATGCGCGCGATATCGGGCTCGGCCTGGATCAGCTTGAGGAAGGTCGTCATCGCCTCGTGCGCGTCGAGCAGGCCCTCGTCCATATTGACGTCGAGCACCTGCGCGCCCGCCTCGACCTGCTGCAGTGCCACCGCGACCGCGGCGGGATAGTCGCCGGCCATCACCAGCTTCTTGAAGCGCGCCGAGCCGGTGACATTGGTGCGCTCGCCGATATTGACGAACTGGGCGGAGGAAATGGTCATCGGTTTCTCTCAATTCCTCCCCGGCACGGGGAGGGGGACCAGCGCAGCTGGTGGAGGGGGCTCTCCGCAAACGATACCTCTGGTGGAGAGCCCCCTCCACCACCCGGCTGCGCCGGGCGGTTCCCCTCCCCGTTCCGGGGAGGATTTTCCTAGGCTGCCATCGTGAACGGCTCCAACCCGGCGAGCCGCGTCCGCACCGGCGCGACCGGCACCGGCCGCGGCGCCACGCCCTGCGCCATCTCGGCGATCGCCTTGATATGCGCCGGGGTCGAACCGCAGCAGCCGCCGAGCACGTTGACCTGCCCCGCCTGCGCCCATTCACCGACCAGCCCCGCAGTGGTCGCCGGCGCCTCGTCATAGGCGCCGAGCTCGTTGGGCAGGCCGGCGTTGGGATAGATCATGATCAGCGTGTCGCAGATCTCGCTCAGCGTCTTCACATGCGGCCGCAACTGCTCCGCGCCGAACGAGCAATTGAGTCCGATCGTCAGCGGCTTGGCATGGCGCACCGCATGCCAGAACGCCTCGACGGTATGGCCCGACAGGTTGCGCCCCGACAGGTCGGTCAGCGTCATCGACATCATGATCGGCAAGTCGCGACCCAACGCGTCCCCCGCCTCCAGCGCCGCCATGATCCCCGCCTTGGCGTTGAGCGTGTCGAACACCGTCTCGATCAGGACGAAGTCGGCGCCGCCCTCGACCAAAGCGTCGATCTGCTCGCGGTACACGTCCTTGAGATAGTCGAAGTCGATCTCGCGATAGCCGGGATCGTTGACGTCGGGCGACAGCGACAGCGTCTTGTTGGTCGGCCCGATCGCGCCGGCGACGAAGCGCGGCCGCCCGTCCTTCGCCTGGAACTCGTCCGCGACGCGGCGCGCCATCTTCGCGCTCTCGACGTTGATCTCGCGGACCAGATGCTCGGCGCCGTAATCGGCCTGGCTGATCCGGTTAGCGGAGAAGGTGTTGGTCTCGGCGATATCGGCGCCCGCCTCGAAATAGGCGCGGTGGATCGACTCCGGCACCTCGGGCTTGGTCAGCGCGAGGATGTCGTTGTTGCCCTTCTGGTCATGGCTCAGCTCGAGCGTACCGGCATAGTCCGCCTCCGACAGCTTCCAGTTCTGGATCTCGGTCCCGAACGCGCCGTCGGTGATCAGGATGCGCTTGGCGGCTTCGGCCAGGAATGTGTCGCGTATGGTCATGCTACGTCCGATCTCAACTTAAATCCTCCCCCGCAAGGGGGAGGTGGCGCCGCGAAGCGGTGACGGAGGGGGAGGAAAGGGTAGAGCGTCATAATAGGTCTTCCGCCCTTTCCTCCCCTTCCACCACTCGGCTGGCGCCGAGCGGTCCCCCTCCCCCTGGCGGGGGAGAAATTATTTACGCCGCCGCGACGTTCGCCACCGGCTTCGATCGCACCCCCAGCAGGTGGCAGATCGCGAACGCCAGCTCCGCCCGGTTGAGCGTATAGAAATGCAGCGACTTCACCCCGCCCGCATAGAGCTTGCGGCTCAATTCCGCCGCCAGCGTCGCCGCGACCAGCTGCCGCGAGGCGGGATGATCCTCCAGCCCGTCGAACAGCCGCGCCATCCACGCCGGCACCTCCGTGCCGCACATCTTGCTCATCCGCACGACGCTGGCGAAATTGGTCACCGGCATGATCCCCGGCACGATCTCGGCATCGATCCCCGCTGCCGCCACCTGATCCCGATAGCGGAAGAACGTCTCCGGCTCGTGGAAGAATTGCGTGATCGCGCGCGTCGCGCCGGCGTCGAACTTGCGCTTCAGATTATCGATATCCGCCGCCATGTCCGGCGAATCGGGATGGCATTCGGGATAGGCCGCCACCGAAATCTCGAACGGGTGCAGCCGCTTGAGCCCGGCGACCAGGGCCGCCGCATTCTCATAGCCACCCGGATGGCTGGCGAACTTCGCGCCCGCCGCGGGCGGATCGCCGCGCAGCGCGACGATATGGCGTACGCCGGCCGCCCAATATTCCTCGGCGACCTGATCGATCTCCTCGCGCGTCGCCTCGACGCAGGTCAGATGCGCCGCCGCCGCGAGGCTCGTCTCGCGCTGGATGCGCGCCACCGTCGCATGCGTCCGCTCGCGCGTCGATCCGCCCGCGCCATAGGTCACCGAGACGAAGCTGGGGGCGAGCGGTTCGAGCGTGCGCACCGCATCCCAGAGCTGCTCCTCCATCTTCTCGTTCTTGGGCGGGAAGAATTCGAACGAAACGTCGATATCCCCCGCGACGTCCGCATAGAGCGGCGCCTTGAGCGCGATCTGCGCCTCTTCGAGCTGGTTCACCGAAATCGTCATGCCACCCCAACCTGTTTTAAAGGCACTTCACGCAGGCTCGCGCCCGATTTGCGTCCGAGCCACAATGTCACCGTCAATTCACCGCCCTTGAGCGTTTCGGTCCGTGCGAGGGCGAGCCCGGCATTGCCGAACCAGCCCGCGATCTGATCGTCCGCAAAGCCCAGCCGGGTATGCGCGTCGCGCGTCCGCAGGTCCTCGCGGTCGTGCGGGGCGAAATCGACGATCAGCAGCCGCCCGCCCGGCCCCAGCACCCGCGCCGCCTCGGCGATCGCCGCGCCGGGCTGCTGCGCGAAGTGCAGCACGTGGTGCAGGATCGCGACATCCGCCGCCCCGTCCGCCATCGGCAGCGCGTACAGGTCCGCCTGCCGCAACTCCGTATTCGCGCGGTCGTGCAGCTTGGCGCGCGCCAGCCGCAGCATCTCGGACGAACGATCGATCCCCAGCGCGGTTTCCGCCTGGTCGCCGAACAGTTCGAGCATCCGGCCGGTGCCGGTGCCGATGTCGATCAGGCTGCCGAGCGGGCCGTCGCCGAGCACCTGCGCCATCGCCGCCTCGACCTCGCTCTCGGCGACATGGAGCGAGCGGATCGCATCCCATTCGTCGGCATGGCCCTCGAACCATTGCGCCGCGCTGGCCGCGCGATCGGCGCGCACCGCGGCGAGCCGTGCCGCATCGGCGACCGCCCAATGATCGGGCTCGCTCTTGTGCCACTGGTCGATCGCGGTCGCGACCGGCCCGGTCGCCGCCGCCCGCCCGAGCGCGACGAACACCCAGCTGCCCTCCTTGCGCCGTTCGGCGAGGCCGGCGTCGCAGAGGATCTTCACATGGCGGCTGACCCGCGGCTGGCTCTGGCCGAGCACCTGCGCCAGCTCGCCCACCGACAGCTCCATCGTGCGCAGCAGCGAGAAGATGCGCAGCCGCGTGGCGTCGGCTAGGGCACGGAAGATATCGAGCGCGAGGGTCATGTCGCATCAACATATAAAGATATCTTTATATGAGGTCAACGCGGACCCGAACCGGCCGCACCGCGTTTGCGCGAGGTTAGTGACCTTTTCGGAGATTATCATGAAGCGCCTGCTGATCCTCGCCGCGCCGCTCGCGATCGGCCTCGCCGCGTGCAGCCAGAACACGCAGAACGAGACCGCGGAAGCCGCCAACTCGATCGCCGCCGACACCGAGGCGACGACCCGTAATGCGGTCCGCGATGTCGATGCCGCCACCGATCAGGCCTTCGGCTCGGCCGAGCGCCACATCGACAATGCCGGCGACCACCTCGACAATGCCGCCGACCGGACCGACGACAGCCTCGACCGTGCGGGCGATGCGATCAGCAACGGCGCCGACCGCGCCGCCAACGCGACCGGCAACGCACTGGAGCGGGCCGGCCGTTCGCTGAAGAACTGATGATCCCGGGGGACGGCCGCGGGATGCGCCTGCTTGCTGCGGCCGCCCTTCCCCTCGCGCTGCTCGCCGCCTGCGCGCGCGGCGGCAGCGACGATCCCGGCGCGGTAACCGCCGACGAAGCCGCCCAGCTCAACGACGCCGCCGCGATGCTCGACGCCAACAGCATCGATCTCGACGCCGTCACCTCGAACGATACGGACGCCCAGCCATGACCGACACGCGCCGCTTAGGCTCCACCGACCTCCGCATCGCCCCGCTCGTGCTCGGCGGCAACGTCTTCGGCTGGACCGCCGATCGCGCGGCGAGCTTCGCCGTGCTCGACGCGTTCGTGGCCGGCGGCGGCACGATGATCGACACCGCCGACGTCTATTCCGCCTGGGTCGACGGCCATCAGGGCGGCGAATCCGAGACGATGATCGGCGAATGGCTGAAGGCGAGCGGCAAGCGCGATGCGGTGCTGATCGCGACCAAGGTCGGCATGCTCCCCGGCGAGGGCGGCGAAAAGCTCGCCCCCGCCCGCATCGCCGCGGCGGCGGAAGCGTCGCTCAAGCGGCTCGGCACCGACCGGATCGACCTGTATTACGCGCACCAGGACGACGACAGCGTGCCGCAGGACGCGGTGCTGGAGGCGTTCGGCAAATTGATCGACGCCGGCAAGGTCCGCGTGATCGGCGCGTCCAACTTCCACGCGGCGCGCTTCAAGTCGGCGATCGACGTGGCGAACGCACACGGCCTGCCGCGCTATCACGTCCTCCAGCCAGAATATAATCTGGTGAGCCGCCACAAGTTCGAAGGCGAGTTGCAGGATTATTGCGTCACCGAGAACATCGGCGTGCTGCCCTATTACGGCCTCGCCTCCGGCTTCCTCACCGGCAAGTATCGCAGCAAGGCCGATCTCGGCCAAAGCGTGCGCGGTGGACGGATGACCGAACTGCTCGAGGGCAAGGGCGCCGACGTGCTCGCCGCGATGGACGGCGTCGCCGAGGAGACCGGCGCCAGCCACGCCCAGATCGCGCTCGCCTGGCTGATGGCGCAGCCCGGCGTCACCGCCCCGATCGCGAGCGCGACGAAGGTGGCGCAGCTCGAGGAGTTGCTGCCGGCGATGGAACTCGAATTGAGCAAGGACCAGCTTGAACGCCTGACCAACGCAGGCGCGTGATGCAGGCGGCGGTCACCCCGCCCTACCCATCACTCCGGACGTGTTCCAGGGTCCACTCTGCGCCCGGGGGAATGGTCGGCGTGGATCGCAACCTGATGCTTCGCGACGCCTTTTCTGAAAGGGCTTGCTCGCGCGAAGGCGCGAAGGTGTCGCGCTTGGGATAAGCGGGGCCCGGTTACAAAAGCCTGATATAGCGGGTCGCAACTGCGGCCGGCGCAACACCTTCGCGTCTTCGCGTCTTCGCGTGAACCGATGCTTCTCCTCTATGCAGATCGCCCCCGAAAGCGTGAGCCGCTCTCCCCGCCGCAGGGTAGCCCCCGGAACAAGTCCGGGGTGACGGGAGCAGGGGCGGGCAACTCGATCCCGCCCCCCGGTCGTCACGCCGCGAACTGGTTCATCGTATTGTGCGCCCCGCCCGCCTTGAGCGCGGCCTCCCCCGCAAAATACTCCTTATGATCGTCGCCGATGTCGGAGCCGGACATGGTCTGGTGCTTAACGCAGGCGATGCCTTCGCGGATTTCGCGGCGCTGCACGCCCTCGACATAGCCGAGCATCCCCGCTTCGCCGAAATACGCCCGCGCCAGCGTATCGGTCGACAGCGCCGCGGTATGATAGGTCGGCAGCGTGATGAGATGGTGGAAGATTCCCGCCCGCGCCGCCGCATCCTTCTGGAAAGTACGGATGCGTTCGTCCGCCTCGGCGCCCAGTTCGGTCGCGTCGTACTCCACCGACATCAGCCGCGCACGATCATAGCCGGCCATATCCCGTCCCGCCTCCGCCCAGCCGTCATACACCTGCTGGCGGACGTTGAGCGTCCAGTTGAAGCTCGGGCTGTTGTTGTAGACGAGCTTGGCGTCGGGCACGACCGCGCGGATGCGATCGACCATCGACGCGATCTGCTCGATATGCGGCTTCTCGGTCTCGATCCACAGCAGGTCGGCGCCGTTGCGGAGCGCGGTGATACAGTCGAGCACGCAGCGGTCCGCCCCCGTGCCCTCACGGAACTGGAACAGGTTCGACGGCAGCCGCTTCGGCCGCAGCAGCGTGCCGTCGCGGCTGATGACGACATCGCCGTTGCCGACATCGCCGACGTCGATCGCCTCGCAGTCGAGGAAGCCGTTATACTGATCGCCGAGATCGCCCGGCGCGGTCGAATAGGCGATCTGCTTGGTCAGCCCGGCACCGAGCGAATCGGTCCGCGCCACGATGATCCCGTCGTCGACGCCCAGTTCGAGGAAGGCGTACCGGCAGGCGCGGATCTTCGCGAGGAAGTCCTCGTGCGGCACGGTGACCTTGCCGTCCTGATGGCCGCATTGCTTCTCGTCGCTGACCTGATTCTCGATCTGGAGCGCGCAGGCCCCCGCCTCGATCATCTTCTTGGCGAGCAGATAGGTCGCCTCGGCATTGCCGAAGCCGGCGTCGATATCGGCGATGATCGGCACGACATGCGTCTGATAGCCGTCGATCGCCTGCGTCAGCCGCTGCGCGTCGACGGCATTGCCGGCGGCGCGGGCGCGATCGAGATCGCGGAACAACTGGCTGAGTTCGCGCGCATCGGCCTGGCGAAGGAAGGTGTAGAGTTCCTCGATCAGCGCCGGCACGCTGGTCTTCTCGTGCATCGACTGGTCGGGCAAGGGCCCGAACCCGCTGCGCAACGCGGCGACCATCCAGCCCGACAGATAGAGATAGCGACGGTCGGTGGTGCCGAAATGCTTCTTGATGCTGATCACCGTCTGCTGGCCGATGAAGCCGTGCCAGCAACCGAGCGACTGGGTGTAGGCGGCCGGGTTGGCACCGTAGGCGGCCATGTCGCGGCGCATGATCGCCGCGGTGTAGCGGGCGATGTCGAGCCCGGTGCGGAAGCGGTTCTGAAGGCGCATCCGCGCGACCGCTTCGGCCTGGATGCCGTCCCACGTCGCTCGCGCGCCGATGAGTTGGTCCGCGGTACCGATCTGCTGCTGGTAGGTCATAGGCGCATCCTCGCTTGGGCGTGATGCAAGCATGTGTACTGAAAGTGACACGGCAATCCGCCGATCCTGCGGTCATTTTTGCGTCGCCGTGTCACATCGGCAGGGAAAATGCTGTCCTATTGTACGGATGTTTTCATCAGTCGCCGGCGAAGGTGAAGCCCGACACGCCACGATCCCGCTCGTTGATCAGCAGTGCCCGTCCTGCCGGCGGCGCCGACCGCTGCGGGCAATCGGTGCGATGGCAGGCGCGGCAGCCGAGACCGATCGGCGTGGCGTCGCCCTTGAGATCGACGCCACGCGCCACCGCCAGCGCGCCGCCGAGTTCGGCCGCGACGCCGATCCCCACGGCGAACTCCGCCAGCACCCCGCCATAGCGGCGGCGCTGCGGCGTGACGGTGCGCGCGATCGTCAGCCAGCGCGCGCCGTCCTCCAGCTCGACCAGTTGCACCGCAAGGCTGCCCGGCCGGTCGAAGGCATGATGGAGCCGCCACAACGGGCACCGCCCCTCCGCCTCGGCGAGCGGCGAGGCGCTCGCCCCGGAAAAGCGCTTGGAACACTGGCCGGCGCGATCGATGCGGATCAGGAAGAACGGCAGACCGCGCGCGCCGACGCGGTGCAAGGTGGTCAGCCGGTGCGCGACCTGCTCGAACCCCGCCCCGAACCGGCGCTGGAGCAGTTCGAGATCATAGCCGGTCGATTCGCACGCCCGCAGGAAGCGCGCGTAGGGCATCATCACCGCCGCCGCGAAATAGCTGGCGAGGTGGCGGCGGAACAGCCGCTCCGCCGAACGGTCGGCGAAATCGGCGCCCTTGGCCAGCGCATCGATCTCCGCCCGCGCCTCGATCTGCGCGAGCTGATAGGCGGCGGCGAAGGTCCGCGACGCCGAGTCGAGCACCTCGCTGAGCTGCAACTGGCGCGCGTGGAGATCGAGGCGGCGCAACAGGTCGGGCATGACGTCCATCGGCAGGATACGGATGGTGAGCTGATGCTTGACGCGCAGCCGTTCGGCGATCGCGCCGTACAGATCGCCCGCTCCCAGCCGCAGCTCGTCGGCCAGCGCCTCGGCAAGGCTGTCGAGGTCGGCGAAATGGCCGCGCCAGCGCTCGATCGCGCGACGCACCTCGGCGACCGGATCGACGCCGCCGGACACGCCGCTGCCGCCGCCGGCACCGAGTCGGTCGTAGGCGCGCGCGAATGCCTCCGCCCCGCCGGGCGCACCGGCAAGCCATTCGCCGACCTCGTTGCGGTCGATCTCCAGGTCGGCGAACATCGGGTCTGCCAGCCGCCGCCGCATCGCCGCCTCACCGCCGCCCGGCTCGCCGGCGGTCAGCGCGCGCGGATCGAAGTCGTAGGATTCGGCCAGCTTGACCAGCAACGTCGCCGACAAGGGCCGTTGATTCCGCTCGACGAGGTTGAGATAGCTGGATGAAATGGCGAGCGCCTCGGCCATCGCCGCCTGCGTCAGCCCCGCCTGCCGGCGGAGCCGGCGCACCGCATGGCCGGCAAACAATTTACGCTCCGCCATCATCGCTCCTCCACCCGATCGAGGATCGGGTACGGCGGCCAACTTGTCAATTCCTTACAGCTATACACAACGCCCTGTCCGTCCGGTGGACAAGATGACCCTGCATCGGCCGCGCCGCGCCTGCCCCCGCCGGACGACTGAAGCTACTGGAATTGTCGAGAGTTTCCTGGGGAGGAAAGGTGGCCGCCGGTGTTTCGTACACCGGCGGCCATTCCCGTTCTGGCGGTCACGCTTGTCACGGGAGCCACATCGCCGGTTCGCGCGTACCCTCCCCTGCGGCATGGGCCGACAGGGAGACGGCATGACTCAGGGGCTGACCGCGCGGATACGCGAGAATATCGTTCTGTACGGCGCGCTCGCCGCCAATCTGGGGATCGGCGTCGCCAAGTTCGTCGCGGCCGGGATCACCGGCTCGTCGTCGATGCTGACCGAAGGCGTGCATAGCTGCGTCGACAGCGGCAACCAGATCCTGCTCCTGTACGGGCAGCATCGCGCCAAGCGGAAGCCGGATGCGGTCCACCCGTTCGGCTATGGCCGCGAACTGTATTTCTGGGCGTTCGTCGTCGCCATCCTGATCTTCGCGGTCGGCGCCGGCGTGTCGGTCTACGAAGGCTATCTGCACATCCTCGAGCCCGAGCCGCTGCGCGATCCGCTGGTCAACTACATCGTGCTCGCGATCGCCTTTGCGCTGGAGGGATCGTCCTGGTTCATCGCGATGCGCGAATTCGCCAAGGCGAAGGGCGACAGCGGCTGGTGGCGCTCGATCCGCCAGAGCAAGGATCCGGCGGGGTTCATCGTGCTGTTCGAGGATTCGGCCGCGCTCGCCGGGCTGGTGATCGCGGGCGTCGGCGTCTGGGCGAGCCATGCCTTCGCCGATCCGCGCATCGATGGCGTCGCCTCGATCCTGATCGGCCTGATCCTCGGGCTGGTCGCGATGCTGCTGGCGCGCGAGGCGAAGGGGCTGCTGATCGGCGAGCGCGCCAATCCGCACGTGGTGGAAACGGTCCGCGGCATCGTCGCCGCGCATCCGGCGATCAGCAGCGTCAACCACGTCCGCACCATCCACACCGCACCCGATGCGATCTTCGTCGCGGTCAGCGCCGACTTCATCGACAGCATCACGATGGGCGACGGCGAGACCATCATCGAGGAGATGGAAGACCAGTTGCGCGCGGCGGTCCCGACGCTGTCGTCGATCTACATCCGACCCGAAAAGCGCGAGAATGCCGCAACGCTCGCCACGCCGCAGGCGGGATGAGCGGCTGACATCGCCCGCCTGCCGTGACTTCGCCCGCGGCCACGCCGGCGCGCGTCAAATTTTTCCAGACGGCGTCTGACCGTATCGCGAGCGAGCCGCGCCGGGCTGTCACACGCTTTCCATTGTCATATCATCGAGTAATGCCGCGCGCGGGCGGCGGCGGCGCGCGCCGGCTCGTTTCACCGGCCGCTCGACCGCGCCGATGGGGTGACTTCGCGTCCCTAATTGTCACGAACCCGTCACATCTCCAGTGCACCGCGCCAGCATGGCTACCACGGTTTCTGCCGCGTCCGCATCGACTTCCACGCACGGTCCGCGTCTCGACGCGCATCTGCATCCAGCCGGGCGCTGGATCTTCCTTGCCGTGCTGGTCGGCGCGCTGGGGTATGCCGGCGCCAGCGTCATCTCGGACACCGCGGAAGTTGGGGAGACGCTGGCCACCGGCGTCTTCCTGTTCCTCGCGCTGGCGCTGCTGATCGCGCTCGGCTTCGAATTTGTCAACGGCTTCCACGACACCGCCAATGCGGTCGCGACCGTCATCTACACCCATTCGATGCCGGCCCATCTCGCCGTCGTCTGGTCGGGGTTCTTCAACTTCCTCGGCGTGTTGCTGTCGTCCGGGGCCGTCGCCTATTCGATCGTCACGCTGCTGCCGATCGAACTGATCCTCCACATCGGCTCGGTCGGCGGGTTCGCGATGATCTTCGCGCTGCTGCTCGCCGCGGTGCTGTGGAACCTCGCCACCTGGTATGTCGGCCTGCCCAATTCGTCGAGCCATGCGCTGATCGGCTCGATCCTCGGCGTCGGCCTGGCCAATCAGCTGATGTCGCGCGGGCTCAACGGCACCTCGGGCGTCGACTGGAGCCAGGCGGAAAAGGTGCTGAGCGGCCTGTTGTTCAGCCCGCTGGTCGGTTTCGGCGGGGCGCTCATCCTGCTGCTGGTGATGAAGCGCTTCCTGCGCGACCCGAAGCTCTACACCGCCCCGCAGACCGATGCGCCGCCGCCGCGCGGCATCCGCGCCACGCTGATCCTCACCTGCACCGCGGTCAGCTTCGCGCATGGCAGCAACGACGGTCAGAAGGGCATGGGGCTCATCATGCTGATCCTGATCGGCTGCGCGCCCACCGCTTATGCACTCAACCGCACCGTGCCGCAGAGCGCGATGCCGGCCTTCGTCGCACAGGCCCGCTCCGCCGAAGCGATCTTCGCGCGCCAGCCGGGACCGGAGCCGCGCTCGATCGACGCCGCCCGCGCGACCGTGACGCAGGGTCTCGCCACCCGCCATGTCGATACGCCCGCGGTCTACGGCGCGCTGTCGTCGCTGTCGCGCGACGTCGGCGACCGGCTGGCAAGCTATGGCTCGCTCGACAAGGTGCCCGCGGCGGCGACGCCGAACCTGCGCGGCGACATGTATCTCGTGCTCGACGCGAGCAAGATGGTGATCACCGACGAAGGCGCGCAGAGCCGCTTCACCGCGCAGGATATCGAAGGCATCAAAAGCTACAGCGGCGCGCTGGAGAAGGGCACGCGCTTCATCCCCTTCTGGGTCAAGGTGACCGTCGCGATCGCGCTGGGGCTCGGCACGATGGTCGGCTGGCGGCGGATCGTCGTCACCGTGGGCGAGCGCATCGGCAAGACGCACCTGACCTATGGCATGGGCATGTCGGCGGAGCTGGTGACCGCGGCGACCATCCTGCTCGCCGACAAGTTCGGCGGCATGCCGGTGTCGACCACGCATATCCTGTCCTCGGGCGTCGCCGGCGCCTCGGTGGCCAATGGCGCCGGGCTGCAATGGCGGACGATCCGCAACATGGCGCTGGCCTGGGTGATGACGCTGCCGGCGGCGATGCTGCTCGCGGGCGGCCTCTATTGGGGCCTGCTCACCGTGCTGCGCACGACGATGGCGGCCTGAACCCGCTGGCATAATCGCCCGACGGGCGCGGCAGGGGCTGCCGCCCGCCCGTCCGTTGATTTGTTCTGCGGTGTCGCCGGCGCGCTTGGGTCCGTTCCGATCGCAACATGATCGTCACGCTGCCGTGATCGCAGCGTCACATCCATCTGGCATGACGGTGTCGGGGCAGCGGGGCCCCCGGGGGCCGATCATGACCACCAAAGACGTAAGCAGCGCCGACGTTCTTGCCTTTCTGCCGCAGCGGCCGGTCGTCGCCGAGCGCGCGGACATTACCCGGCGGCGCTTCCGCACGATCTGGATTTCCGACGTCCATCTCGGCACGCGCGGCTGCAATGCCGACATGCTGATCGACTTCCTCGACCATGTCGACAGCGAGCAGCTCTATCTGGTCGGCGACATGATCGACGGCTGGCGGCTCAAGAAGAAATTCTACTGGCCGGCGGCGCATAACGACGTGGTCTGGCGGCTGATGAAGCGCGCCAAGCGCGGCACCCGCGTCACCTATATCCCCGGCAACCATGACGAGGTCTTCCGCCAGTTCGCCGGCATGGACTTCGGCGGCGTCAAGATTCGCCGCAAGGCGATCCACACCACCGCCGATGGCCGCCGCCTGCTGGTGCTGCACGGCGACGAATTCGACGCGATCACCCTTGCCCACCGCTGGCTCTCGCTGGTCGGCGACAGCGCCTATACCGCGCTGATGGTCCTCAACCGCTGGGTCAACGAGGCGCGGCGGCGGTTCGGCATGCCCTATTGGTCGCTGTCGAAACATGCCAAGGCCAAGGTCAAGAATGCCGTCGCGTTCATCTCGCGTTTCGAGGAGGTGGTGGCGCATGCGGCGGGGTCGCGCGGCGTCGATGGTGTCGTCTGCGGCCATATCCACACCGCCGAAATCCGTCAGATCGGCGATGTCGCCTATTACAACGACGGCGACTGGGTCGAGGGGTGCACCGCACTGGTCGAGCATTTCGACGGCCGGATGGAATTGCTCCTGTGGGGCGACGAGATCGCGGCGCGGGTCGCGGCGGACCGCGCCGCGCAGCGCGCCGGGACGATCGCCGCCTGATGCGGGTCGCGCTGGTCACCGACGCCTGGCAACCACAAGTCAATGGCGTCGTCCGCACCCTCACCGCGATGAAGCGCGAGGTGGAGGCGCAGGGGCATGAACTGCTCGTCGTCTCGCCCGACCGGTTCGCCAGCCTCCCCTGCCCCAGCTATCCAGAAATCCGCCTCGCGCTGACCGGCGGACGCAGCATCGGCCGGCTGATCCGCACCTTCGATGCCGACGCGATCCATATCGCCACCGAAGGGCCGCTCGGCGTCGCGGCGCGGCGCTGGTGCCTCGCCAAGGGCCTGCGCTTCACCACCGCCTATCACACGCAATTCCCGGATTATGTCGCGGCACGGACCGGGGTCAGCGCGGAATGGATCTGGCGCTACATCCGCTGGTTTCACGCGCCCGCCGATACGATCCTGACGTCGACGCCATCGGTCGATGCCGCATTGCGCGCGCACGGCCTCACCCGGCTGCGCCGGTGGGGGCGCGGTGTCGACCTCGCCGTCTTCTCGGCGGAGGGCGCGACCGATCCGATGATCGCGGCGCTGCCGGGGCCGATCCAGCTGTATGTCGGCCGCGTCGCGGTCGAGAAGAATATCGAGGCGTTCCTCGAGACGCAGGTGCCGGGCACCAAGGTGGTGGTCGGGGACGGTCCGGCGCGGGCCGCGCTCGCCACTCGCTATCCGGCGGCGCATTTCCTCGGGCCGCGCTTCGGCGAGGCGCTCGCCGCCGCCTATCGCAGCGCCGATGTGCTGGTCTTCCCCAGCCGCACCGACACGTTCGGGCTGGTGATGATCGAGGCGCTCGCCTGCGGCACCCCGGTCGCGGCGCTGCCGGCACCGGGGCCGGTGGATGTCCTCGACGCCAGCGGGGGTGCGATCGACGGCGATCTGGAGACGGCGATCGTCGCGGCGCTGACCCGCGACCGCGGCGCCTGCGTCGCTTATGCCTCGCGCTTCACCTGGGAGGCGAGCGCCCGCCAGTTCCTCGACAACCTCGCGCCGATCCGGGTGGCGGAGGCGTGCGCGGCGTAAGCGTTCCGGGGCCGGGCCGCGGGTCGCAGTGCGGGTGGTAGCGAGGCCGGGTGCTGCTCGGCCATGTCGATCGCTCGCCGCGAGGCGACCGCATGGAACGGCGTGAGTTGAGGTCGCGTGCGGGGGCCACGTTTTGATCGCACACGTCTTGAGGGGCGTCTGAGGGCTCGCCCCTGCGTAGGACGTCACGTCGAATGGCCGTTGCGATTGCCTTGAGGTTGGCGGGTCGCCGTTGCCGCAACTGCGTTCCGCGGCGGCGGAGGACGGCGGGGATTTGCGAGATGCGGGGAGCCGGCCGATCTGAGGCTTGGCGGCTTGGATACCGGTGTTGGATTCCACCTTTATCGACAAGCGCCGCGCCGCGGGCTGGACACGTCAACCGCACCTCTCCGCAGAGGCAGGGCCATAGCATATGACGGCGCGGCGACGGGGCTCGATACGTTTACCCGGGAGACCCGTCACCGCGAACTTACGCGGGTCCATTGATGAGGCTCGATCGGTTCCTTGGCACATGGGTCACCCCGGACGTGTTCTGGGGTCTACCGGGCCGCAAGAGAACGGTGTCGAAGCAAGCCTTGCTCCTCGCCGCGATTGTGCCTCCCGTCAAAGCCTCGGGTTGAGGAATATGCTGGGAGGGCGATGGCCGCACGTGCACGGCCATATGGGGCCGCCCAGCCCCGGACGGTTGCGGGTAGCCCTTAGAACCTGTCCGGATCGTCTCACGGCCTCGGTGGACAATCTGTCGGCCGCCAGCGCGACGCGGCAGCGCTCCCTGCGCCTGTGCGCCTCCCGACTTATGCTTCGCGATGAGCGTGGATCGAGATTTCCTTTCGATCTGCTCAGACCGGAGCGGCGGCTAACCAGTCACGATGACTGCGGTGCTGCTCTGCTTAGGCTTGGGTGGGCGGTTAAAGGGAAGCCGGAGGCTCCTTTTGCGTCCGCGTTCGCGCACCTTCGATGATCGGCTTGGACAGCGACGCGTGCGGGCTCGATCCGAAGCCGGCGTGGTTCGGGTCGAGGTGGAACAGCAGGAACGGTTGCTGCGTCGCCGGTGCCCGAGGCCGGTGTGGGTTTTGAGCTTCACGGCGCTTCATCGGAGAACCGCCGCCTGCCGGTGGGTAATTGCGTATGGCCGTTTGTGTTGGTCGTGCACTACCCGACTCAGCCCGTCACCCGGACGATTTACGGGGTGCACTTCGCGGCGAGGGAACGGCTTGAGACCACACCGTTCTCCTGCGGCGCGGTGGACCCCGGAACAAGTCCGGGGTGACGAATCGGTTGAGGATCGCGATAGAGGCTTACCACCTCAGGGTATGCGACAGTTCCTCCTTTGCAGGGAGCGGGGCTTCGCTGGTCGTGGTCGCACCCCGTTGATCGCCCGGCAGGATTTCTGCTGCGCGATGGCAGGCTGTCGTCGTGGCGGGCAACGATCAACGGCGCTGCCAAGGCGTCCGTGCAGAGCGCGTGCTAACGCTGCCGCACTCGGCTCTCCCCGCGCCGTGAGCCCTCCGCGCGCCTCCGCCCCTCGCCAGACATCCCTATCGTCGCATTCGCACACCAGCGTCCCGGCAACCCATCGCCGGGACGCCACGCTCATTTGCTTGCGGCGACCGGACGCACCTGCGGATCGTCGACGTCCAGTCCGCCGCCCAGCGACCGGTACAATTCCACCAGATTGCTGCCCCGGCCGAGCCGCGTCGTCACCAGCTGCTGCTGCGCGGCATAAGCGGTGCGCTGCGAATCGAGCGTCGTCAGGAACGACTCCACGCCCGCACGATAGCGCGCGTCCGAAATCCGCAGCGCGACATTCGCCGCCTCGACGCGGGCGGTCTGCGCGGCGACCTGTTCGTCGATCGTCCCGCGCTGCGCCAGCGCATCGGCGACCTCGCGGAAGGCGGTCTGCACCGTCTTCTCGTAGGTCGACACCGCCGATTGCTGCTGCGCCCGGGCAAGATCGACGTTGCCGCGCAGGCGACCGCCGTCGAACAGCGGCAGCGATACCGAGGGCGCCCCGGTGTAGGTAAAGCTGCCACCGGCGAACAGGCCGCTGAGCGCGGTGCTGATCGTGCCCAGCGTCGCGGTCAGGGAGATGCGCGGGAACAGCGCCGCCCGCGCCGCGCCGATATTGGCGTTCTGCGCGATCAGCTGATGCTCGGCCTGCAACACGTCGGGACGGCGCAGCAGCACGTCCGAGGTGATCCCCGCCGGCAGCACCTGCAAGGCGGCGTCGCCGTTGCCGAGGCCCTGCGGCAGCAACGGTCCGGTGACGGGGGCGCCGACCAGCAGGTCGAGCGCGTTCTTGTCCTGCGCCACCCGCGTCTTGAGCACGGCGATGTCGTTGCGCGCGCCCTGATAGGTCGTCTCGGCCTGACGGGCTTCCAGTTCGGAGGCGACACCGATGCGGAACTGCGCGCGGGTCAGTTCGAGCGACTGCTCGAACGAGGCGAGCGAGCGCTGCGAGATGGCAAGCTGGTCCTGGTCCGACGCCAGCGTCAGCCAGGCGGTGGCGATCTCGGCGATCAGGCTGATCCGCGTCGCACGCTGCGCTTCCTCGGTCGCGAAATATTGTTCGAGCGCGGCGCGGTTGAGGTTACGCACCCGGCCGAACAGATCGAGCTCGAACGCCGAGAAGCCGGCATTGACCGAATAGAATTCGAAGTTCGACGATCCCGACCCGATCGTCCCGGCGGTGCCACCGCCCGCGTTCGATCCGGTGCCGGTGCCCACGCCCGTTCCCGTGCCCGTGCCGACACCGCTGCCGGTCCCCGCGCCCGTGCCCGCACCGCCGGCGCCGCCCGCCGCGCCACCCAGGGTGCTCGCCGCGCCCTGGATGTTGTTGGTGTAGGTACCCGACGCGGACAGGCTGGTCGACGGCACCAGATCGGCACGCTGGATGCGATATTGCGCGCGCGCCTGGAGCACGTTGGCCGCCGCGACGCGCAGGTCGCGGTTGTTCTCCAGCCCCAGTTCGATCGTGTTGCGCAGGCGCTCGTCGGTGAAGAAGTCGCGCCAGCCGATCTTGGTAACGTCGGGCGCGTCGGTCGCCGCGGTCGGATAGACGCCGCCCTGCGGCAGCGCCGCCGGCACTTCGCCCACCGGCCGCACGTAATGCGGCGCCAGGTTACAGCCGGCGAGCGCGGTCGCGCCCAACAGGCCGAGGAGGATCTTGCTCGTCATCACCACTCAGGCTCCCTGCGGCGCGGGCGTCGGCCCGTGTGCGCCGTCATCATGCGGCCGGTCGTCATCGCCGCGATCGTCATGGCCCGCGCCCTTGTCACCGCGCTTGCCGTCCTCGCCGTGCCCGAACAGGCGGAGCACGACGATGAAGAACATCGGCACGAAGAAGATCGCCAGGATCGTCGCCGACAGCATGCCGCCGACCACCGCGCGGCCGATTGCATTCTGCCCGCCCGCGCCGGCGCCGGTCGAGATCGCCAGCGGCAGCACGCCGAAGATGAACGCCAGCGACGTCATCAGGATCGGGCGGAGGCGCAATTTGGCCGCCTCCACCGCGGCATCGAAGGGTTTCATCCCCTCGTTGATCCGCTCCTCCGCGAATTCGACGATCAGGATCGCATTCTTCGCCGAGACGCCGATCGTCGTGATCAGGCCCACCTGCAGATAGATGTCGCTGTTGAGCCCGGTCAGCGTCGCCGCGAGCAGCGCGCCGATGATCCCCAGCGGCACCACCAGCATGACCGAGATCGGCACCGACCAGCTTTCGTACAGCGCGGCAAGGCAGAGGAACACGATCAGCAGCGACAGGCCGTACAGCGCCGGTGCCTGGCCACCCGACAGCCGCTCCTCGTAACTGAGGCCCGTCCATTCGAGCCCGGTGCCCGGCGGCAGCTTGGCATGCATCGCCTCGATCGCCTTCATCGCCGCGCCCGACGACACGCCCGGTGCCGGCTGGCCGAGGATTTCCATCGACGGCAGCCCGTTATAGCGGGTCAGCTGCGCCGGGGCCTGCGCCCAGGCGATCGTCGAGAAGGCCGTGAACGGCGCCATCGTGCCCGTCGCACTGCGTACGTAGAAGTTGCCGAGATCCTCGGGCTTCAGACGATAGGCCGTGTCCGCCTGGATGTAGACGCGCTTGACGCGGCCACGATCGATGAAGTCGTTGACATAGGCACCACCCCAGGCGGTCGAGATCGTGGTGTTGACCGCGGTCAGGTCGAGCCCGAGGGCACGCGCCTTATCCTGATCGACCTCGATCTTGAGCTGCGGCGCGTCGTCGAGCGCGTTGGGGCGCACGCCGACCAGCGACTTGTCCTGCGACGCCATGCCGAGCAGCATGTTGCGCGCCGCGAGCAGCTTTTCGTGACCGATGCCGGCCTCGTCGACCAATTGCAGGTCGAAGCCGCTGGCATTGCCCAGTTCCTGCACTGCCGGCGGGATCACCGCGAAGATCAGCGCGTCCTTGAACTGCGACAGCGCCCCCATCGCACGACCGGCGATCGCCTGCGCCTTGTTGGCGCCGCCTTCGCGATGCGACCATTCCTGCAACGGGATGAACGCGATGCCGCTGTTCTGGCCCTGGCCAGCGAAGCTGAAGCCGTTGATCGTGTAGACGCCCTGGACATTCTTGCCCTCGTTCTTGAGGAAATGGTCCTTGATCGCGTCGAGGCCCTTCTGGGTGCGCGCGGTCGTGGCGCCCGGAGGCCCCTGCACCAGCGCGATCATGATCCCCTGGTCCTCTTCGGGCAGGAAGCCGGTGGGCAGGCGGACGAACATCACCGCCATGCCGATCACGATCAGCAGGTAGACGAGCATCGACCGCTTCCAGCTGCGCGCGGTGCTGCGCACGCCCTTCTCGTAGCGGTTCTGGCCGCGCTCGAACTTGTCGTTGAACCAGCGGAAGAAGCGGGCGAGCGGCCCGTTGCCTTCTGCCTTGCCGGGATCGTGCGGCTTGAGGATCGTCGCGCAGAGCGCCGGGGTGAGGATCAGCGCGACCGTCACCGACAGCACCATCGCCGAGACGATCGTGATCGAGAACTGGCGATAGATGACGCCGGTCGAACCGCCGAAGAACGCCATCGGCAGGAACACCGCCGACAGCACCAGCGCGATGCCGATCAGCGCGCCGGTGATCTCGTCCATCGACTTGCGCGCCGCCTCCTTGGGGCTCAGCCCCTCGGTCTGGATCAGGCGCTCGACGTTCTCGACGACGACGATCGCGTCGTCGACGAGCAGGCCGATGGCGAGCACCATGCCGAACAGGGTCAGCGTGTTGATCGAGAAGCCGGCGACGCCGAGGATGGCGAAGGTACCGAGCAGCACCACCGGCACCGCGATCGTCGGGATCAGCGTCGCGCGGAAGTTCTGGAGGAACAGGAACATCACGAGGAAGACGAGGATCACCGCCTCGATCAGCGTGTGAACGACCTGCTCCACCGACAGCCGCACGAACGGCGACGTATCATAGGGGTAGATGACCTTGACGTCGGGCGGGAACTGCTTGGCGATGGCGTTGACGCGCGTCTTCACCGCCTCGACCGTGTCGAGCGCGTTGGCGCCCGGCGCCAGCTTGATGCCGATGCCCGAGGCGGGCTTGCCGTTCCACTGCGCCGAGAAGCCGTAATTCTCCGCGCCGATCGCGACCCGCGCGACATCCGCCAGCCGCACCACAGACCCGTCGGTGTTGCTCTTCAGCCGGATCGCCGCAAACTGTTCGGGCGAGGTCAGGCGCGATTCCACCGAGACGGTGGCGTTGAGCATCTGTTCCTTGGGCGCGGGCTGCGCGCCGATCTGGCCGGCGGAGACCTGCGCATTCTGCGCGGTGATCGCCGACGTGACGTCGGTCATCGTCAGCGCGTAATTGTTGAGCTTGATCGGATCGACCCAGATCCGCATCGCATATTGCGATCCGAACACCTGCGTATCGCCGACGCCGTTCACGCGGGCGAGCGGGTCCTGCAATTTGGACGCGACATAGTCCGACAGATCGACGTCGCTATGGCTGCCGTCCGCCGAATAGAGGCCGACGAACATCAGGAAGTTCTGCGTCGCCTTGGCGACAACCAGACCCTGGCGCTGCACCTCCTGCGGCAACAGCGGCGTTGCCGCCTGCAGCTTGTTCTGGACCTGCACCTGCGCGACGTCGGGGTCGGTGCCCTGTTCGAAGGTCAGCGTGACGGTGACGGTGCCGGCCGAGGACGACGAGGACGAGAAGTAGCGAAGGTTGTCGATCCCCTTCATCTGCTGCTCGATGATCTGCGTCGTCGTGTTTTCGAGCGTGGTCGCGTCGGCGCCGGGATAAGTGGCGGTGATCGACACCGCGGATGGCGCGATCGCCGGGAACTGCGCGATCGGCAGCGAGCGGATCGCGAGGACGCCGGCGAGCATCAGGATGATCGCGATCACCCAGGCGAAGATCGGCCGGTCGATGAAATAGCGGGCCATGAGGGGTTACTTCGCCTGAGCTGCGGGCGCGCCGGCACCCTGGGGTGCGGCGGCCGGTTTGGCATTGGGGTCCCAGGGCTTGCCCTGGACGGGCATGCCGGGACGCAGCATCATGCCGCCTTCGACGATGACCTTGTCGCCCGGCTTGATGCCGCCGGTGACGAGCCAATTGTCGCCGATCGTGCGGCTGGTCTGGAGCGTGCGCGGCTGGACCTTGCCATCGTTGCCGATGACCATCGTCGTCGCCTGCCCTTTCTCGTCGCGGCTGACCGCGCGCTGCGGCACCAGCAACGCCTTGGCCTGCGTCCCCTCGACCAGCGCGGCGCGGACGAACATGCCCGGCAGAAGCAGACCGTTGGGATTGGGGAAGAGCGCGCGGATCGTCTGTGACCCGGTGGTCGGATCGACGGTGACGTCGGCGAAGCGCAGCGTGCCCTGCGGACCGTAGGGCGTGCCGTCCTCCAACGTCAGCTTGACGCGGGCGTTGCCGTCGCGGGTCAGCTGGCCGCTCATTATCTGCTGGCGCAGCTTGAGCAGGCCGGCGCTCGACTGCTGGATGTCGACGTAGATCGGGTCGAGACGCTGGATCGTCGCCAGCGCATCGGTCTGCGAGGCGGAGACCAGCGCGCCGGTGGTGAACACCGAGCGGCCGATACGGCCGGAGATCGGCGCGCGGATCGTGGTCCGAGCGAGATCGATCTGCGCAGTGCGCAACGCGGCCTGCTGCGCGGCGACATCGGCCTGCGCCTGCTGCGCGCTGGTCTGCGCATTCTCGAATTCCTGGCGGGCGATCGCGTTGATCTTGACCAGTTCGCCGTAGCGGCGCGCGAGCGCGGCGGTGGAGGCGATGTTCGCCCGCGCACGCGCCAGGGCGGCACGCGCGCTGGCGACCTGCGCCTCGTACGGTGCCGAGTCGATGCTGTAGAGCGGCTGCCCGGCGCGGACCATGTCGCCCTCGGTGAACAGGCGCTTGCGGATCAGGCCGTTGACCTGCGGCCGCACGTCCGACGTCTCATAGGCCGTGGTGCGGCCCGGCAGTTCCGTGGTCAGCGTCACCGGCTGTTCACGTACCACGAGGTACCCGACCTGCGGCGGGCCTTGCGGGGCCTGCTGTTGCTGTTGCTGGTTGCCGCCGCCGCACGCCGCCAGAGCCAGTGCCAACGCAAGCACCGCCACCCCGTGTCGCATATTCGCCATGCAAATTGTCCGCTGATAAGAATGTGAGTGAACGATCACTCACGCCCTGCTACAACCAGTCATGAACAGGCGTCAAGGCTCGCCGACGAGGATGGAATGATCGACTCGAATATTTGTTGCAGTGCACAAAGAAACAATGCGGAAATGCGACGTTATCGCGTGATCGAGGCCGCACGCAAGCTGTTCATCGAAAACGGGTTCCACGCCACCGGCATCGCCCAGATCGCCCGCGAATCGGGCGTCGCGGTCGGCCAGCTGTATCGCGATTTCTCCGCCAAGGAGGATATCGTCGCCGCGATCGTCAAGTCCGACTGCCGGTCGTTCCTCGCCGCGGAAACGCTGCGCCTCGCCATCCAGACCGGCGACGCCGCACAGGTACGAAGCTGGATCCACACGCTCGTCATGCCCGACAAGGACGGCGGCGATGCCCGGCTGTTCGCCGAGATCCTCGCCGAGTCGGCACGCAATCCGCGGATCGCGTCGATCTTCAACGCCACCCGGTACGACGTCCACCAGTTGATGCTGGCGGCGCTCGAGATGCTCGCCCCCGGCGAGGCGCTGGCGGAGCGTCGCTCGGCGCTCGCCGACGTCATCCTTATCATGTCGTTAGGCATGCTGCACCACGGCATGATGCACCCCAATGAGGACGATCAGCCGCTGGTCGACGTGCTGACCGCGACGATCGATCGCGACATCGACTGGCTGCGCCGGGCGGCCGCCGAAGCGGAGACCGTCGCCGGCTAGCGATCAGGAGCGGGCGTTGCGGAAGGCATCGGGATCGATGCCGTAGCGCCCGAGCTTGTAATAGAGCGTCTTGCGGGGGATGCCGAGCAGCTCGACCGCCTTGACCACGTTGCCGGCGCTGGCGCGCAGCGCGTCGACGATCACCCGCGTCTCGAATTCGGCGACCCGGCTCGGCAGGTCCTGCGGCCCCTCGGCCGGGGCGTCGTCCGCCGACAGCACGCAGGCGAAGGCATAATTGCGCAGTTCGCGGACGTTGCCCGGCCAGCCATGCGCCAGCACATGATGCCGCTCCGCCTCGCCGATCGCATAATCCGGTCGCGCCAGCGCCTCGCGCGCCTGATCGACGAAGGCGACGAACAGCAGCATCCGGTCATGCTCGCGCTCGCGCAGCGGCGGCAGGTGGAGCCGGGTCATCGCCAGCCGGTGATACAGATCGGCGCGGAACCGGCCCGCGGATACCGCCGCCGCCAGATCGCCGCGACTGGTGGCGACCACCCGCAGGTTGACCGACTCGGCCCGCTCGGCGCCGATCGGCTGCACCTCGCGCTCCTCGATGACGCGCGACAGCGCGGCCTGGATCGCCGGCGAGAGGTCGTCGACCGCATCGAGCAGCAGCGTGCCGCCGCTGGAGGCGGCGATCGCACCGACCCGCGACAGCCGGGTGTGCGCGACGCTGTCGGCGGCATGGCCGAACAGATCGGCGGCGCCCCCCTCGCCGGTCAATGCGGTGCAATCGACCGCGACAAACGGCTTGCCGCGGCGGGGGCCCAGCCGGTGCAGCATCAGCGCCGCCAGTTCCTTGCCGGTCCCGGTTTCGCCCTCGACCAGCACGTCGAGATCGGCGGCGGCGAGGCGGCCGATCGTGGCGCGCACCCGCACCATCGCCGCACTCTCGCCGACCAGCGGACTGTCCGCCTCGCCCGCCTCGACCGCGGCGCGCAGCCGGCGGTTCTCGATCACCAGCGCGCGCCGCTCCAGCGCGCGGGCGATAGTGGCGACGAGATGATCGGTGGCGAACGGCTTGGGCAGGAAGTCGAACGCGCCGTCGCGCAGCGCCGACACCGCCATCGGCACGTCGCCATGGCCGGTGACGAGGATCACCGGCAAATCCTTGTCGAGCGCCCGCACGCGGGCAAGCAATTGCAGCCCGTCGATCCGCGGCATGCGGATGTCGGACACGATCACGCCGTCGAAATCCGCGGGCAGCGCGGCGAGCGCCGCCTCCGCCCCGGCAAAGGGCCGCACCGACAGGCCGGCGAGTTCGAGCGCCTGCACCGTCGCGAAGCGCAGCGCCTCGTCATCCTCGACGAACAGGACGGTCTGTCCGCTCATGCGAGCCGCAACGTCAGCAGGAAGGTCGCGCCGACTCCGTCGGGCGCCAGCGCCAGCTCGCCGCCGAATTCGCGCGCGATGTCGCGGGCGATGGCGAGGCCCAGCCCCAGCCCCTCGGGCTTGGCGGAGGCGAAGGGGGTGAACAGCGTGTCGTCAAGGCTCGGGTCGATCCCCGGGCCATTGTCGGCGATGCGGACGATCAACTGCCCGCCCGCCTCCACCGCGTCGATCAGCACACGGCGATCCTCGCGCCCGGTCACCGCGTCGAGCGCATTGCCGATGACGTTGACCAGGATCTGCTCCAGCCGGATGCGGTCGGCGACGACCCGCCGCGCGCGCAGGTCGTCGGGGACGGCATCCACCACCACCCCGCGGGCGCGTTCGCCGATCAGCAGCATCGTCCCCTCGATCGCCGCCCCCAGCGTCGGCGCGCCGCGCGACGGCGTCCGCCGCCGGGCGAAGGCGCGCAGCTCACCGGTGATCGTCGCGATCCGCGCGGTGAGGTCGACGATGCGGACGAGATTCTCGCGCACCCGCTCCGGCGCGCCGCGGTCGAGCAGGATCGCGCCGTTCTCGGCGAAGGTGCGGATCGCGGCGAGCGGCTGGTTGATCTCATGCGCGACGCCGGCGGTGATCTGGCCGAGCGACCCCAGGCGGTTGGCCTGTGCCAGTTCCTCGCGCGCGGCGCGGAAGCGGCGGTCCGCCTCGCCGCGCTCCTGCGATTCGACGATCAGCCGGGCATTGGCGTCGCGCAACTCGGCGGTGCGCCGCACCACCTCACGCTCCAGCGATTCGCGCGCGCGCACCTGCGAACGCCGCCGATCCGCGGCACGCAGCCCCATGCCGCCGGCGAAACCGAGCAGCAGGATCGAGCCCAGCCCCCACAGCGCCGCCTCTGCCCGGGCCGCGGTGAGCGACGGCCGCAGCGGCGTGAGATGCAACAGCCGGCTGCCGGCAAGCGGCGCCGCGACCGCGGCGATGCGATAGCGGACCATCCGCCCGTCCTGCCGCACCCGCGCGTCGCGCCCGGCGAGCACGAAAGCGGGGGTGACCGGTGGCGACGCGCCGAACTGGCGCGAGCGGCGCAGCGCCTCGCGGGTGGCGGCGTCGATCGGCCGGGTCGGGTGGAACCGCCAGCCGGGCACGCTGGTGATCAGGATCACGCCGCGCGCATCGGCCAGGATCGTCGCGCCGGGCGACTGCGCCCATTCGCGTTCCAGCCGGTCGAACTCGACCTTGACGACGATCACGCCCAGCTTGCGGCCGCCGCGATCGATCCGGCGCGCGAGATACAGGCCCGGCCGGCCGCTCACCGTGCCCAGCGCGAACAATTCGGAGGTGCCGCGTGCCATCGCCTCGGCGAAATAGCGACGGAAGGTATAATCCTGGCCGACGAAGCTGGTCGGCAACCGCCAGTTGCTCGCCGCCACCGCGCGGCCGCGCGCGTCGATCGCATAGAGGGCCGCGGCATCGGTACGCGCGGCGAGCAGTTCGAGCGTCGCGTCGAGCCCGCGCACCGCCGCCGCATCGCCCCCGGCGAGCGCGCGCGGCACGTCGGGATATTCGGCCAGCACCAGCGGCAGCAGCCGGAAGGTCTGCAACTCGCTGGCGAGCAGCCCGGCATGCGTCCGCGCCACCGTCGCCGCATCGCGATCGGCGCTGCGCCGTGCGACGGCATCGGCCCAGCGGGCGCCGGCAACGACGACGCATGCGATCAGGCCGGCGGCGAGCAACAGCCACGCCAGCCGCCGTGGCAGGCGGCCTAACGCGTAGGCCAGATCGCCAGGCTCGTCTCGACCAGCCGCTCCAGGTCGGCGCGGCTGGCGCCCGATCCCGCCTGCACCGCCATCCCCTGCAACAGCGCATAGAGATAGCAGGTCAGGCCGGTGACATCGACATGCGCGGGCAGATCGCCCTCATCCTTGGCGCGTTCGAACCGCTCGACCAGCGCCGCCTGCGAAGAGGCACGGCGCGCGATCACGTCGGCCTTGATCGAATCCGCCTCCGCCCCGCACGGCATCGCGCTGATCACGCCCAGGCACCCCTTGGGATCGCCACACTGGCTGGTCTGCATCGCCAGCGCCCCGCGCATGAAGCATTCGGCGACGCCGCGCGCAGTCGGCTGTTCGAGCGCTTGACGGGTATAAGCGAGCTTCTCCGCCTCGTAGAGGTCGAGCGCCTTGTGGAACAGCGCCTCCTTGTTGCCGAACGCGGCATAGAGGCTCGGCCGGGTGATCCCCATGGCCTCGGTCAGATCGGCGAGCGAGGCGCCTTCATAACCCTTGCTCCAGAACACACGCAGCGCCGCGGCGAGCGCGGTATCGGTGCAGAACTCGCGCGGCCGCCCCTTGGGGGGCAGCGGTGCCGGATCGGCGTGCGAGAGGGTCATGCTTTCCATATCGCTCAGTATAGAACTCGCGGCACCGACAAACAAGGCAGTTGCGGACTGAAACTCTTTTTGCCGGGTTTCGAAGGGTTCGCGCGAAGACGCGAGGGGGCGGTAAATGCTGAAGCCCAGCGCACGCGAAAGGTCGCCGCGCCCCCCGAACGGTCCGTTACCCCAGATCACGTCCGGAGTGGCTGGCAATGTGGAGTGGTCGTTGCAAGCCTCACGGATGTCAGGGCCTCAACGCAGCTTTTCCGACCCTCAGCAACTCCGCGCGAAACAACCTCTCTTCGCGCCTTCGCGAGCGCTACTGCAAGACCGCCAGCACCGCCTCCGCCGCGCGCATCGGCGCGGTACCGCCGACATCCCCCAGCGACTCCCCGGCGAAGCGCCGCTGCGCCTCGACGAAGCCTGGATGCCGCTCGGCGGCCCGCTCCAGCGCCGGCAGCAGCGCGTCGAGGTCGGTGACCACCTCCCCCGCCCGCCACATGTCGTAGCTCGGGTCGCCCGCCCAATCGACGCGCCGCGGATCGAGGAACACGCACGGGCGCGGCCGCATCAGGAATTCAACCACCTGACTGGAGGTGTCGCCCAGATAGAGGTCGGCCGCTGCGGTATAGCTGCCATCGACCGTCGCGAAGCTGTCGAGATCGACATGCACGTCCCCCCGCCCGGTCAGGGTTTCGGCGAAGGCGCGCAGCTCGGGCGCCTTCTCGGCCAGCCGCTGGTGCGGCGCGAAGATCAGATTGTAGCGCCCCGATCCGACGATCCGCGCCACCGCCGCCTCGCCCCAGTCCCACCACGACGAGCGATGCCGCTGCCAATGCGGCGCATACAGCAGCACCGGCCGCTCCTGCGCGAACCGCAGGTCCGCGCGGCTGCGCTGCCGGAACCCCGCCTTGATATAGCCGGTCACGGCAATGGCCACGGGATCGACGCCATGCGCGGCCAGCGCCGCGCGCTCGCGCTCGGCCGCGACGATGGTCAGCGTCGCCGCCTTGCGACGCCGGTCGTCGCGATTCATCATCGATCCCGCGCCGTGGAGGATGTTCACGTACCGGCTGCGCGTCGGCAGCAGCGCCGGGATCCACAGGCTGGTCTGTTCCGCCGACACCACCACGCGCGTGCCCCACAGCAGCGGCGCGAGCCGAGCGAGCAGCGGCAGCTTGGCGGGCAGCGGCGGATTGCGCCCCGCCTCCCACGCGCCGAGATCGCGATAGCCCGGCGCGCGGCGGATGCGCACCCCCGGCCGCGCCCCCAGCCAGCCCGCAACCAGCGCCTCGTGCATCGACGTCGCCACCCACACGTCGACGCGCAGCCCGGGTGTGCGCTCGACCAGCGCCTCCAGCACCGGATAGAGATGCGGGATCAGCAACGTCTCGCCGAGGAACAGGAAGGCGACGTCGGTCCTCACTTATGCTGGCCGGTCCAGGCGGCGATATCCTCGGGCTGGTCGATCTCCTGCCACGCCCCCTCGCCCGCGACGATCGCGCGCACCGGCGCATAGCCCGCCAGCTCGGCGATCACCGCATGGTGGAAGGCATGGAGGCCTTCGGGTCGGGCGATCACGCTCTCCAACGCCTGCGCATAGGCGTCGCCACCCTGCGACACGATGACGCCGAGCGAGCGATGCGTCGCGACATCGAGCGGCAGGTCCTTGGCGACCGCGCACACCTGCCGGTTGGCGACGGTGACCAGCATGTCGTCGGTCACCGCCGCGCGCAGCGGCTCGACCAGCAGGCCGACGCCTGCGCCCGGCGCCGCCACCGCCGCGCCGATCAGGTCGGCCGCGAACACCGTGTCGCCGTTCATCAGCACGAACGGATCGCCGAGCAGGTCGCGCGCCATCCACACGCTGCCGATGCTGCTCGCCACCGACCAGAAGGGGTTGAACAGCAGCCGCACCGGCAGCGGCGGCGCCGCGCGCGTCAGATGCGCGCCGATCTGGCGATAGCGATAGCCGCCGACGATCACCGCCCGGGTGACGCCCGCCGCGTGCAGCGCCTCAAGCTGATGGTCGAGGATGCTGCGCCCGCCGACCTCGACGAGGCATTTGGGGATTTCGCGCGTCAGCGGCAGCAACCGCGAGCCGACGCCCGCGCTGAGGATCACAGCTTGCATCGTGGCGCCTGTAGCGCGGCCCGCCGCGACAGCCAAATCAACGCACTAGCCCCGGCGGCTCCCGGCCGGCGAACTGCGCGTCGAGATTGGCGACGACCATCGCCGCCATCGCCGCACGCGCCTCGTGCGTCGCCGATCCCTGGTGCGGCGACAGGACGACGGTATCGCGGTGCAGCGCCGTCGGCACCGCGGGTTCGTCGGCGAAGACGTCGAGCCCCGCGCCGGCGATCCCGCCCGCGTCGAGCGCCGCGATCAGCGCCGCCTGATCGACCAGCGAACCACGCGCGACATTGACCAGCACGCCCTGCAGCCCGAGCGCTGCCAGCACGCCCGCGTCGACCGCGCCATCGGTCTCCGGCCCCGCCGCGGCGGCGAGGAACAGCACGTCGCTTTCCCCCGCCAGCGCGGTCAGGTCGGGCACGAACCGCCAGGGCACGTCCTTTTCGCTGCGCGCGGTATAGAGCAGTTCGGCCGCGAACGGCGCCGCGCGCGCGGCGATCGCCTGCCCGATCGCGCCGAGACCGAAGACGCCGATCCGCCGCCCGGTCGCCCGCCGCGCGAGCGGCACGTCCCAGCCGCCGCTGCGCACCGCGCGATCGTTGACCGCGATCCGCCGCTCGACCGCCAGCCACAGCCCGATCGCGAGATCGGCGACGTCCTCGGTCAGCGTCCCCGCGGTAATCGCGAGCGCGACGCCGCGCGCGGCGAGCGCCGCCTTGTCGATCCCGTCGTGCCCGACGCCGTGCACCGCGACGATCTCGAGCTTCGGCAGCCGCGCGATCAGGTCCGCGTCGACCCGCATCGCGCCACCGCCGACCAGCGCACGAACGCGGTCGAGCGGCGCGGCGTCGAGGCCGACATGGACGGTGAAATGCTCGCTCAGCGATGGCGCGAGCGTATCGGGGAGCGGCGAAAGCGCGAGGATGTCGATCATGGCGACCTCAACGCATCCGATGCCGATCTGTCCCCTGTCGTCAGCCCGCTTTCGTCATCCCGGCGAACGCCGGGACCCATGATTGCGGTGCCGCTGCTGATACGCACCGCCGCCGAACGCCCGTACTTGGGAAACGCTTCCCCCTCAAACCGACGATGCGGCGGCGGGCCGAGGCGAGATTGATTCACGCGAAGGCGCGAAGACGCGAAGGTGTCGCGCGCGCTGCACCGTCGGCGTGTCCCGTTATGCCTTCGCAATCATGGGACCACGCCGCCCCAAGCGGGCCATCTTCGCGTCTTCGCGCCTTCGCGCCTTCGCGTAAATCAATTCTGTCCGCAAATAGGTCCCGGCGTCCGCCGGGATGACGAACCGGGAACGCCCCCTCACACGCTGACCGCACTCTCCTGCCGCCCGTCCGCGCCAAAGATGTGCAGATAACGCGCGATCTCCGCCGGCTCGCCGGTCGCCTTGGCAGGATTATCCGACAGCTTCACTGCCGGGCGGCCGTTCGCCCGCGTCACCTTGGCGACCAGCGAGATCGGCTCGAGCCCCGCCGCGCCATCGGGGTCGCAGCCGCGGAAGTCGTTGGTCAGGTTCGTCCCCCAGCCGAAGCTCATCCGCACCCGGCCGTGGAAATGCCGGTAGACGCGCTCGATCGAATCGACGTCCATGCCGTCGGAGAAGATCAGCAGTTTCTCGCGCGGGTCCTGCCCGTGCGCCTGCCACCAGGCGATGATCTGCTCGCCGCCCTCGATCGGCGGCGCGCTGTCCGGACGGAAGCCGGTCCAGCCCGCCACCCAGTCGGGCGCATCGCGCAGGAACGCCGCCGTCCCGAACGCATCGGGCAGCACGACGCGCAGATTGCCGTCGTAATGCGCCTGCCATTCCTCCAGCACCCGATACGGCGCGCTCGCCACGCCGGCGTCGTCCCCGGCGAGCGCGGCGAGCACCATCGGCAGCTCGTGCGCATTGGTGCCGATCGCCTCCAGGTCGTTGTCCATCGCCAGCAGCACGTTGGACGAGCCGATGAAGCGGCTGCCCAGTCCTTCCTTCAGCGCCTCGACGCACCAGCGCTGCCACAGGAAGCCGTGGCGCCGCCGCGTGCCAAAATCGGAGATCACCAGATCGGGCAGCGCACGCAGCCGCTCGACCTTGTCCCAGAGTTTCGCCTTGGCGCGCGCGTAGAGCACGTCGAGCGCGAACCGCCCCTTGTCGCGCAGCGCCGCGCGCGCGCGCAGCTCGTTGACGATGGCGAGCGCCGGGATCTCCCACATCGTCGTATGCGTCCACGGCCCGTCGAAGGTCAGCTCGAACTGGCCGTCGACGCGGTGCAGCTCATAGGGCGGCAGCTGGAATTCGCTCAGCCACTGGATGAAGTCGGGCGCGAACATCCGCTGCTTGCCGTAGAAGCTGTTGCCCGCCAGCCAGATCAGCTCCTTCTTGGCGAAGCGCACGCTGCGCGCATGGTCGAGCTGCGCGCGCAGCTCCGCCTCGTCGATCACGTCGGCGAGTCGCACCGACGTGCTGCGGTTGATCAGCCGGAAGGTCGCGTCGACATCGCCGTGCAGATGACGGATCATCTGCAACATCAGCAACTTGTAGAAATCGGTGTCGAGCAGGCTGCGCACGATCGGGTCGAGCCGCCAATTGTGATCCCAGGTGCGCGTCGCGATGTCGGTGAAGGCCATGCGCGAAGCGCTAGCCCGGATGGCACGGAGCGCCAAGGCTTCCCAAGTGCAGGCGCCCCGCCTACGCTTGTCTGACAACAAGGGGAGAGCGGATGGCCAAAGGTGAACGGCGCGAGCCCGCGCATACGTTGATCGCGCGCGATCTCGGCATCGCCATCGTCACCGGCCAGCACCCGCCCGGCAGCGTCATCCCCGGCGAGATCGACATCGCCGGCCAGCGCGGCGTCTCGCGCAGCGTGGTGCGCGAATCGCTGCGCATGCTCTCCGCCAAGGGGCTGGTCGAGAGCCGGCCGAAATCCGGCACGCGGGTCCGCGAGCGCGCGCTGTGGAACCTGCTCGATCCCGACGTGCTCGCCTGGATGTTCGAGGGCGAGCCGCCCGCCACCTTTGTGCGCAGCCTGTTCCAGTTGCGCATGATAGTCGAGCCGTCCGCCGCCGAGATGGCGGCGACCTTCCGCACCGCCGAACAGCTCGCGCGGATGGACGAGGCGTTGCGCCAGATGGCGGCGCACGGCCTCGACACGCCCGAAGGACAGGCGGCGGACCAGACCTTCCACAATGCGATCCTCGAGGCGACCGAGAACGAGCTGCTCGTCAGCCTTTCGGGCAGCATCGGCTCGGCGGTGCGCTGGACGACGATCTTCAAGTTCCGCGACCGCCGCCGCCCGCGCGATTCGATGCCGCAGCACCGCCGCCTGTTCGACGCCATCGCCGCCCGCGACGCCCCCGCCGCCCGCGACGCCACCATCGTCCTGCTCCAACAGGCGCACGAGGACACCGAACGCCTGCTGCGCGCTTGAAGCGGGCGTGCGGCTAGCGGGCGCGAGGGGCGGGCGCGGCAGGCGGGTGCGACGGATGGGCGCGACAGGGAGGTGCGACAAATGGGCGCGACAGGGAGGTGCGACAAATGGGCGCGACAGGCGGGCACTCCCCACCCCGCACCCAACACAGTCATCCCCGCGCAGGCGGGGATCCAGACGCGCGAGCCTCCGCGGGTAGAGCCGCAACGTCAGCGTCTATGGATCCCCGCCTACGCGGGGATGACGGATGTGGCGTAGGGAAGAACGTAAAAAGCCACGTCATCCCGGCGCAAGCCGGGACCCATGGAAACGGCGACGTATCGACAGCGCACCACCAGCGGCCAAACCGCATCCATGCGTCCCGGCCACCGCAGAGATGACGCATAATTATAAGACGCATGTCTTATAAGGAGCCGTACAAGAAAATCCGTCATCCCCGCGGAGGCGGGGATCCAAACGCGCGGACCTCCGCGGTAGAACCGCAACGTCGGCGTTTATGGATCCCCGCCTACGCGGGGATGACGGATGTTGGCGTTGGGAAGAAGGTAAAAACCACGTCATCCCGGCGCAAGCCGGGACCCATGGACGCGGGCGACCGATGGCATCGCGCTACTGCCCACCTACCGAAACCATGGGTCCCGGCGTTCGCCGGGATGACGATGGGGCGGCGGGGCGGCGGCGCGGCGCGGTACCAGCGCCCCGCCGCCCCACCCGCATCAATGGTTGTCGCGCGGCAGGCCCATCGTCTGCGCGATACGCTGGTACTTCTCGGCGCCTTCCAGGATCGCACCGGTGTTCATCTGGCCGACGACCGCGCGCTGGATCTCCTGCCACGGCGTCTGCGATGCCGGATAGGCATAGCCGCCCGCCGCCTCGAGCGCGCGGCGGCGCTCCATCAGCTCGGCGTCGGAGATCAGCACGTTCGCCGTCCCCGTGTTGAGGTCGACGCGCACCCGGTCGCCGGTCTTGAGCAGCGCGAGGCCGCCCATCGCCGCCGCCTCGGGCGAGGCGTTGAGGATCGATGGCGAACCGCTCGTCCCCGACTGGCGGCCGTCGCCGATGCACGGCAGCGCATGGACACCCTCGGTGATGAGATACGCCGGCGGCCGCATGTTCACCACCTCCGCCGCGCCGGGATAGCCGATCGGCCCGGCGCCGCGCATGAACAGCAGCGTCTCGGGCGTGATCCCGGTCGCCGGATCGTCGATCCGGTGATGATAATCCTCCGGCCCGTCGAACACGACCGCCGGCCCCTCGAACGCATTGGGGTCGTTGGGGTTCGACAGATAGCGGTCACGGAACTCGGGCGAGATCACGCTGGTCTTCATCACCGCCGCGTCGAACAGATTGCCCGACAGCACGATGAAGCCCGCATCCTCGACCAGCGGCTGGTCGAACGGACGGATCACCTTCTCGTCCTCGATCGCGACGCCGCGGCAATTCTCGCCCATCGTCTTGCCGTTGACGGTCATCGCGCCCTCGTGGATCAGCCCCTGTTCGATGAGCTGGTTGACCACTGCGGGAACGCCGCCGGCGCGATAATAATCCTCGCCGAGATATTCGCCCGCCGGCTGCAGATTGACCAGCAGCGGCACCTTGTGCCCCTCGGTCTCCCAATCCTTGATCGGCAGGTCGACGCCGATATGGCGCGCGATCGCGGCGAGATGGATCGGCGCGTTCGTCGAGCCGCCGATCGCCGAATTGACGCGGATCGCGTTGTGGAACGCCTCCTTGGTCAGCACGTCGGAGGGCTTGAGATCCTCGTGCACCATCTCGACGATGCGCTTGCCGGTGAGATAGGCGACCTCCTGCCGGTCGCGATACGGCGCCGGAATCGCCGCCGAGCCGGGCAGCGACATGCCGAGCGCCTCGGCGAGGCTGTTCATCGTCGTCGCGGTGCCCATCGTGTTGCAATAGCCGGTCGACGGCGCCGACGAGGCGACGAGGCGGATGAACTCGGCATCGTCGATCTCGCCCGCGGCGAGCATCTGCCGCGCCTTCCACACGATCGTGCCCGAGCCGGTGCGCTCGCCCTTGTGCCAGCCGTTGAGCATCGGCCCGACCGACAGCGCGATCGCCGGGATGTTGACCGTCGCCGCCGCCATCAGGCAGGCCGGCGTCGTCTTGTCGCAGCCGATCGTCAGCACGACGGCGTCGAGCGGATAGCCGTACAGCGTCTCGACGAGGCCGAGATAGGCGAGGTTGCGGTCCAGGCCGGCGGTCGGCCGCTTGCCCGTCTCCTGGATCGGATGGACGGGGAATTCGAGCACGATGCCGCCCATCTCGCGGACGCCCTCGCGCACGCGCTCCGCGAGCACCAGATGGTGGCGATTGCAGGGGGACAGGTCGCTGCCGGTCTGGGCGATGCCGATGATCGGCTTGCCCGATTGCAGCTCCTCGAGGCTGAGCCCGAAGTTCAGATAGCGCTCCAGATAGAGCGCGGTCATGTCGATATTGGCCGGATTGTTAAACCAGGCGCGGCTGCGCAATTGCGTCATCTTATTTGGCCACCGAGAGTTTGTAGATCATGACGTGACGATACGGCTTGCCGGGGTCGACCCGCGCCGAGGCGAAATTGGGATGGTTGGGCGCATCCGGAAACTTCTGCGGTTCCAGCGCGACGCCGTCGCCCATCCGGTACACGTGGCGGCTCTTGCCGATATAGCTGCCGTCGAGGAAGTTGCCGGTGTACATCTGCACGCCCGGCTCGGTGCTCGACACTTCGAGCACCCGGCCCGAGGCAGGGTCTTCGAGCCGCGCGGCGAGGCCCGGCGTCGCCGTCACGCCCTTGTCGAGCGCGAAATTGTGATCGTAGCCGTGGCCCATCACGATCTGCGGATCGCGGCCGTCGCGCACGCCGTCGGCGAGGATGCGGCCGTTGCGGAAGTCGAACACGGTGCCGGCGACCGGACGCAGCTCGCCGGTGGGGACCAGATTGGCGTCGACCGGGGTGATCGCCTTGGCCGGGATGGTCAGCCTGTGGCCGAGCGCGCCCATCGGCGAGCCCTCGCCGGCCAGGTTGAAGATCGCATGGTTGGTCATGTTGACCACCGTCGGCTTGTCAGTCTTCGCGCCGAACGCGATCGTCAGCGCGCCATCGTCGCCCAGCGTGTAGGTGATCGTCACGTCGAGCTTGCCGGGATAACCCTGGTCGCCGTCGGGGCTGGTCAGCGCCATCGTCACCGACCCGTCCTTGATCGCGACGATCCGCCACGGCTGCTTGTCGAAGCCGACCTTGCCGCCGTGCAGCGAATTGACCTTGTCGTTGAGCGGCAGCTGGTAGCTGTTGCCGTCGAGGGTGAACTTGCCGCCGCCGATGCGGTTGGCGAAGCGGCCGACGGTTACGCCGAAATAATTGGGATGTTCGGCATAATCCTTGGCATCGTCATAGCCGAGCAGGACGTCGGCGACCTTGCCGTTGCGGTCCGGGCCGGAGAAGGCCTGCAACGTTGCGCCATAGGTCAGCACCCGCGCCGACACGCCATTGGCCGCGGATAGCGTCACCGCCTCGACCGCGGTACCGTCGGCGAGCGTTCCCGCCGACTCGCGCCGCGCGGTCGCGGCATCCGCCTGCGCCGCAACCATTGCCATGAGTCCGGCGCCTGCGATGATGAGTGCCTTTCGAAGCTTCATTGCCCCCTCCTTGGATGCATCCCCGGCATTGACCCGGCGTGTCGGGGCTATATAGTCTGACAAATACCCGGCGCGCAAGGCAGCGAAGCGGCGCGACAGGCGGAGAGGATGAGATTATGGCAGGACCGATTGGGGTAACGACGAACGGTGCGGCGCCCGCCGCCGGCGGCGGGGGTTCCTATGGCAAGGCACTGACTTTGCTGGCCAGCCTGTTCTTCATGTGGGGCTTCATCACCGTCATCAACGGAACGCTGCTGCCGCACCTGCGCAGCGTGTTCGAACTCAGCTATTTCCAGTCGACGTTGATCGAAAGCGTCTGGTTTATCGCCTATTTCTTCGCGTCGATCCCGTCCGCGAAGCTGATCGAGCGAATCGGCTACCAGAAGTCGCTCGTCGTCGGCCTGCTGATCATGGCCGCCGGCGCGCTCGGCATGGTGCTCGCCGCCAGCATCCCCTCCTACGGGGTGACGCTGGCCATGCTGTTCGTCATCGCCAGCGGCATCACCCTGCTTCAGGTCGCCGCGAATCCCTATGTCGCGGTCGTCGGCCCGCCGCAGACCGCCTCGTCGCGACTCAACCTGGTGCAGGCACTCAACTCCGCCGGCACGATGCTCGCACCGATGTTCGGCGCCTATCTGATCCTCGGCCGGTCCAAGGGCGGCACCTCGCAGGCCGGCACCGTGCTGACCCAGGCCGAGCGGCTTGCCGACGCGCAGTCGGTGATGCTCCCCTATGTCATTGTCGCGGTCGTGCTGGTCGTGCTCGCCGTCGTCATCGCGCGCTTCCCGCTTCCGGCGATGGGCAACGCCACCAGCCGCGCCGCCAAGGAAGAGCGCAAGCAGCATTCGCTGTGGAAGCACCGCAACCTGGTGTTCGGCATCCCCGCGATCTTCATCTACCTGATCGCAGAGATCGGCGTGGGCAACCTGTTCGTCAATTTCATCAGCCAGCCGCAGATCGCCAACCTGACCCCCGAACAGGCGGGCCGCTACCTCACCCTGCTGTGGGGCGGCATGATGGTCGGTCGCTTCGTCGGCTCGGCGATCATGCAGAAGATCCCGGCAGAGACCGTGCTCGCGGTGTTCTCGATCGGCGCGTTCATCGTGATGCTGATCACCGTGTTCACCACCGGCCATACCGCGATGTGGGCGCTGATCAGCGTCGGCCTGTTCCATTCGATCATGTTCCCGACGATCTTTACGCTCGGCATCAAGGGCCTCGGGCCGCTCACCGAAGAGGGATCGGGCCTGCTGATCATGGCGATCGCCGGCGGTGCGCTGGTGTTCGTCCAGGGCAAGCTGGCCGACATCTACGGCCTTCAGCCGTCGTTCCTGCTGACCGCGGCGTGCGAACTCTACGTGCTGTTCTATGCGCTGTGGGGATCGAAGACGACGGTCAACCTCGACGACCATAGCGCCGGCTGAGGACCTTCCCGTGACCAGCGGACCCAGCCCCCGCGACGGCGCGATCATCGCCGTCGACTGGGGAACGACCAACCGCCGCGCCTATCGCATCGAGGCGGACGGCAGCATCGGCGACCAGCTGCGCGACGATCGCGGCGTGCTGGCGATGACGGCGGCGGATTATCCGCCCGCCCTCGCCGCGCTGCGCGACCGGCTCGGCGAACTGCCGGTGATCGCCGCGGGCATGATCGGCTCGACCCGCGGCTGGTATGAGGCACCGTACGTCCCCGCCCCCGCAGACCTGCACGCGCTCGCGGTGGCGGCGCTGCGCATCGACGCGGCGGGGCTGACCATCGTCCCCGGCGTGTCGCTGCTCACCGACACCCGCGCCGACGTGATGCGCGGCGAGGAATTGCAGGTGCTCGGCGCGATCGCCGCCGGCCTCGCCCCCGCCGATGCCCTGTTCTGCCAGCCTGGCACGCACAACAAATGGATCGCCACCGACGGCGCGCGGATCGTCGACGTCGCCACGGTGATGACCGGCGAACTGTTCGCGCTGCTCAAGGGCCATGGCATCCTCGCCGGCATGCTCGATGGCCCGGTCGCCGACGGCGCCCCCTTCCGCGAGGGCATCGCCCGTGCCGCCGGCGCCTGCGACCTCGGCACCGCCCTGTTCGAGGTCCGCGCCAGCGTCCTGCTCGGCCGCCGCACGCTCGACGATGCCGCCGCTTATGCCAGCGGCGTTCTGATCGGGTCCGACGTCGGCGCGCGCGCGCTCGACGGCCGCACCGTCCACCTGCTCGCCGAGGGCGCTCTTGCCGACCTGTACAAGGTCGCGATCGAGGCGCGCGGCGGCATCACCGTCCCGGTCGATGCGACCGCCGCCTTCCTCGGCGGCGTCCATCACCTTCGCCATCACCTTTCGGAGTAAGCGCGCATGACCGATCCCGCTGCCCGGTTCGCCGAGGCCTTCGCCGCCTGCCCGCTGGTCGCGATCCTGCGCGGCCTCACCCCCGCCGAGGCCGAGGGCGTCGGCGATGCCCTGGTCGACGCCGGCTTCACCCTGCTCGAAGTGCCGCTCAACTCGCCCGATCCGCTGACCAGCATCTCGGCAATGGCGAAACGCTATGCCGGCCGCGCGATGGTCGGCGCGGGCACGGTACTCACCCCCGAGGCCGTCGAGCAGGTCGCCGCGGCGGGCGGCGAGCTGATCATCTCGCCCAACACCAATACCGACGTCATCCGCGCCTCGGTCGCGCGCGGCCTCGTCTCGCTGCCCGGCTATTACACCCCCAGCGAGGGCTTCGCCGCGCTCGCCGCCGGCGCGCATGCGCTGAAACTCTTCCCCGCGGATGGCGCCAGCCCCGGCTTCCTCAAGGCGCAGCGCGCCGTGCTGCCTAAGACCATTCGCGTGCTCGCGGTCGGCGGCATCTCGCCCGACACTATGGCGCCGTGGCGCGCCGCGGGGGCGGACGGCTTCGGCCTCGGCTCCAACCTCTATCGCGCCGGCAAGTCCGTCGCCGACGTCGCGCGCGATGCCGCGGCGTTCGTCACCGCCGCCAAGGATCTCGCATGACCTTTTCCCGCCTTATCCAGCAACGTCTGCCCGACGGCACCCGCCGCGTCATCCTCGCCGAGGACGACGCCCGCGTCCTCACCGGCGTCACCACCACGCGCGAGCTCGCGGCGCTGGCGATCGCGGACGGCACCTCGCTCGCCGACGCCGCCCGCGCGCGCCGCTCGGACGAGACGGTCGATCTCGCCGCGGCGCTCGCCGCCGGCACCTTGCTGCCCGCGATCGACCATCCCGATACGGCGCGGCTGATGCTCGCCGGCACCGGCCTCACCCATCTCGGCTCGGCCGCCGGCCGCGACGCGATGCACAAGGCCGCCGCCGCCGGCACGCAGACCGATTCGATGCGCCTGTTCCTCGAAGGCATGGAGGGCGGCCGCCCCGCCCCCGGCGCGATCGGCGCGCAGCCCGAATGGTTCTACAAGGGCGATGGCCAGTCGCTCGTCGCGCCCGAGGCGCCGTTGGTGTCCCCGTCGTTCGCGCAGGACGGCGGCGAGGAGCCCGAGCTCGCCGGCATCTATCTGATCGGCGACGACGGCACCCCCTTCCGCCTCGGCATCGCGCTCGCCAACGAGTTCAGCGACCACGTCACCGAGCGGCACAATTACCTGTGGCTCGCGCATTCCAAGCTGCGCCAGGCGTCGCTCGGCGCCGAACTGCTGCTCGGCGAACCGCCCGCCGACATCCAGGGCACCAGCCGCATCGAGCGCGACGGCAAGACCTTGTGGGAAAAGCCTTTCCTCACCGGGGAGGCGAACATGTCGCACACGCTCGCCAATCTCGAACATCATCATTTCAAATATGCCGCCTTCCATCGGCCCGGCGACATCCACGTCCATTTCTTCGGCACCGCGACGCTGTCGTGCGCCGACGGCGTGCAGACGCAGCCCGGTGACGTCTTCTCGATCCAGGCCGCGCCCTTCACGCTGCCACTCCGCAACCCCCTTGCGCTCGCCGAGGCGGCGCCCGTTCAGGTGACCGTATTGTGAGCCATCCGATCCGTCTCGCGCTCGTCGGCATGGGCAAGATCGCCCACGACCAGCATGTCCCGGCGATCGCCGCCAATGCGCATATCGTCCTCGCCGCAACCGTCAGCCGGCATGGCGAGGGCGTGCCGAGCGTCCCCCATTTCAGGGACATCGACGATCTGATCGCCAGCGGCCTGGCGATCGACGCGGTGTCGCTGTGCACCCCGCCGCAGGTCCGCCGCGCGATCGCCGCGCGCGCGATCGCACAGGGCTGGCACGTCTTCCTCGAAAAGCCGCCCGGCGCGACGCTCGCCGAGGTCGCGCAGCTCCGCGCCGCCGCCGATGCGGCGGGGATCAGCCTCTTCGCCAGCTGGCATTCGCGCTACGCGCCGGGCGTCGAGCCGGCCCGCGCCTTCCTCGCCGACACCGCGATCCGCAAGGTCACGGTGACGTGGCGCGAGGACATCCGCGTCTGGCATCCCGGCCAGGCCTGGATCCTCGAGGCCGGCGGCTTCGGCGTGTTCGATCCCGGCATCAACGCGCTGTCGATCGTCACCCGCATCCTGCCGCGGCCGTTCTTCATCGAAGACGCCGAGCTGGATTTCCCTGCCAATTGCGACGCGCCGATCGCCGCGCGCATCCGCTTCTCCGACGACGCCGGCCTGCCGATCGAGGCGGATTTCGACTTCCGCCAGGAGGGTCCGCAGAGCTGGGACATCGCGGTTGAAACCGATCGCGGCACGCTGATGCTGCATGACGGCGGCGCCCGGCTCGTCCTGCCCGACGGCAGCGAGCCGTCGCGCAAGGTGGCGCTGCACGGCGAATATGCCGGCCTCTACCACCGCTTTGCGGAGATCGTCCGCGCCGGCACCAGCGACGTCGACATCGCCCCGCTGCGCCACGTCGCCGACGCCTTCCTCCGCGGCCGCCGGATCACGGTCGAGCCGTTCGTCGAGTAACCCGCGAGGAAGGTTTGTTCGCGCAGAGGCGCAGAGACGCAGAAGAAGGGGACGGAACGCGTCAGCGGCCCATGCGCCTCCCCGTCATCCGTGCAGAGGGCGCTTCGCGCCGGGGTGTCACACCTCCGCGCCTCTGCGCCTCTGCGCCTCTGCGCCTCTGCGCGAACAAACCTTCTTCCTTCTCTTCGCGGCTTCGCGTCTTCGCGTGAATAAAGTCGACGCCCACGTCGCGAACCGAAGCCACCGACCGATAAGCACGCGGCATCGCGAAAGAAGATTCTCACGCGAAGGCGCGAAGGCGCGAAGAGAAGAAGGTTCACGGGGAGGCGCGGAGGGCGCGGGGACGGACCGCCCTGCCCCAACGCCCCTCGCCAACGCGATAGAAACGGCGACACGCCCCCAGCCGTTAGTGCTGAGCTTGTCGAAGCACGGTGAGACCCGAGCCCTTCGACAAGCTCAGGGCAAACGGCAGCTTGTGAACGATTCAAACCAAACCGGCGCAACAGCCTTCGCGCCTTCGCGCCTTCGCGTGAAAATCGTCGACGCCGGCGTCCCGGATCACTGCAACATATGGCGACCCCGGTCGCGGAAAACGCACCCGCTTGTCCCACATACCGCCGATCTGCCACCAATAACCCGGCAACGCTCTTTCTTACTCGTGCAGAAACAGAAACGATCGGGAGGGGGGCGTTTCCGTCAGAGCGTCCATGTTGCCGCCTCTCAGCCAGGATTCGCGGCCGCTTCCCCGATCGCCGCATAGATCACATCGAGATCGGCATCGTCGATACAATAAGGCGGCATGACGTAAACCGTATTGCCCAAAGGCCGCAGCAACAGGTCGCGCTCGCGGAAGAAGGCGAGCAGACGCGGCCCGAGCGCCGACAGATAATCCGCCCCGTCGGGCCCCAGATCGGCCGCCGCGATCGTCCCCAGCGCGCGCGGATTGCGCACGCCCGACAGCGCCGTGAGCCGCGCCCGCTGCCGCGTGGCGAGATCGGCGATCCGCGCCAGCACCGGCTCCTCCTCCCAGATCGCGATATTGGCCGCCGCCGCCGCGCAGGCGATCGGATTGGCGGTATAGCTCGACGAGTGGAAGAACATCCGCGCCCGGTCGTCGCTGTAATGCGCCTGATAGATCGGCTCGGTCGCCATCGTCACCGCCAGCGGCACCGCCCCACCCGTCAGCCCCTTGGACAGGCACAGGATATCGGGCACCACATCCGCCTGTTCGCAGGCCAGCAGCGTGCCGGTCCGCCCCCATCCGGTCATCACTTCGTCGGCGATGAACAGCACATCGTAGCGCGCGCAGATCGCCCGCATCTCGGCGAGCACCCGCGGCGGATAGGTCAGCATCCCGCCCGCCCCGACGATCAGCGGCTCGACGATCAGCGCCGCCGGCGCCTGCCGGCACGCCGCCTCCAGCGCGTCGAGCGTCACCTGCTCCGCCCCTGCTGTGGGAAACGGGATCGTCGCGACGTCGAACAGCAGCGGCGCATAAGCGCGGTTGAAAGCGCCGCGCGCGCCGACCGACATCGTCCCGATCGTGTCGCCGTGATAGCCGTGTTCGAGCACGAGGATGCGATGCCGCGGCGCGCCGCGGTTGAGCCAATAGCCCAGCGCCATCTTGAGCGCGACCTCGACCGCGGTTGATCCCGAATCGGAGAAGAACACCCGCGTCAGCGCCGCCGGCATCAGCCGCAACAGTCCCGCCGCGACCGCCTCCGCCGGTTCGTGGCTCCAGCCGGCGAAGATGATCTGGTCGAGCCGCTCCGCCTGCGCCGCGATCGCCGCCATGATGCGGGGCTCGCGATGGCCGTGCGTCGTCACCCACCAGCTCGAGATGGCATCGACGATCCGCCGCCCGTCGCTGGTGAACAATGCGGCGCCCTCGCTGCGCACGACGGTGGGGATCGGCTCGCCGAGGCCGTGCTGGGTGAACGGATGCCAGATCGGCGACGTCACGCGAAATCCTCCATCCGGAACGCCGCCGCGAAGGCCTGCGCCAGCGTTGGCCCGTCGAGCGGCGCCACCCGCCCCAGCCGCCCGAGCCGCGCCACCCCGCCGATCCGCGCGATCGTCGCCTCGCTATCCTCTTGCGCGTCGCCGACGAAGGCGATGCCGAGGATCGGCACGCCGCGGCTGCGCAATGCCTCGATACTGAGCAGACTGTGGTTGATCGTCCCCAGCGCGGTCCGCGCCACCAGCACCACCGGCGCGCGCCAGCGCGCGAACATGTCGGCGTAGAGCAGGTCGCCCGAGAGCGGCACCAGCACCCCGCCAGCGCCCTCGACCACCAGCGGCCCGTCGACCACCGGCAGCGCCAGCCGCTCGGGGTCGATCGTCACCCCGTCGATCGCCGCCGCGAGATGCGGCGAACAGGGCGTCGCCAGCCGATACGCTTCTGGCAGCACCTTTGCGACGCCGAGCCGCGCGACGGTCTGGCCGTCGCCGCCCTCGTCCAGTCCGGCCTGCACAGGCTTCCAATAGGTCGCGCCCAACGCCGCGGCGAGGCCCGCCGCGAACACCGTCTTGCCGATATCGGTATCGGTCCCCGTCACCACGATCGTCCGCGTCATCGCAGCACCTCCCCCAGCCCCGCGATCGCCGCGGCATCGACATTGCACGTGATCGACACGCGCAGCCGTGCCGTCCCCGCCGGCACCGTCGGCGGCCGGATCGCCCGCACGTCATAGCCCGCCGCCTGGCACCGCGCGGCGAGCGCCACCGCGTCGCCATCGGCCCCGACGATCACCGGCAGGATCTGCGATCCCGTCGCCCGGCCCAGCGCCGCCTCCGCCGCGGCGATCAGCGCCCACAGCCGCGTCTGCCGCTCCGGCTCGTCGGCGAGGATGCGCAGGCCCTCGCGCACCGCCGCCGCCATCAGCGGCGAGGGCGCGGTCGAAAAGATGAACGCCCGCGCCCGGTTGACCAGCATGTCGCGCAGCACCCGCGGCAGGCACAACAGCCCCCCTTCCGCGCCCAGCGCCTTGCCGCAGGTATGCAAGGTGACGACAGTCTCGCGATCGTGGAGCCCCGCGGCGAAGCCCCGGCCGGCGGCACCGAACACCCCCGTCGCATGCGCCTCGTCGATCAGCAGCATCGCCCCATGCCGGTCGGCGATCGCAGCCAGATCGGCGAGCGGCGCGCGATCGCCGTCCATGCCGTAGAGGCTCTCGACCGCGATCCACGGCGTGCCCGTACCGCCCTCGCGGCGCCAGTCGCGGATCGCCGCCTCGACCGCCGCCGGATCGTTGTGCGCCACCGCCACCCGCGGCGCGCGGCCCAGCCGCATCCCGTCATGCGCGCTGGCGTGGATCAGCGCATCGTAGACGACCAGATCGGCCGGCTGCGGCAGCGTCGCAAACGCGGCGACATTTGCGGCATAGCCGTTTGCGAAAAACAGCGCCGCCTGCGCGCCGAAATGTGCCGCCGCCTCCGCCTCCAGCGCCTCATGCTCGGGATCGTTGCCGCGCAGCAGCCGCGATCCGCCCGAGCCGATGCCGACGCCGCGGTCGAGCGCCGCCGCCACCGCGTCGCGCAGCCGCGCCGACGTGCCGAGGCCGAGATAATCGTTCGAGGTGAAATCGGCACCGGCGCGCGGCACCAGCCGCCTCAGCCGGTCCGCGCCCGCCAGGCGGGCAAGATCGTCGCGATAAAACTGGAGCATCGCCGCTCCTTAGCGAAACCGCCGCGCGGCGCCATCATCCAGCGCTGGCCATCACCCCGCCGCATCCGATACGGGACGGCAGGACGACCGATGTGTGCGATGGAGGACTGATATGATGCCGAGGCCGATCCTCACGGCCCTGCTGGCCCTGGTGCTGCCGACCGCGGCCGCCGCCCAGCGCGGCCCCGCCCCGGTCGTGCTGCCGCGCACCGTGCTGTTCATCGGCAACAGCTTCACCCAAGGCGCGCATTCCGCGGTGCGCAACTGGCACGCCGCCACGGTCACCGACCTCAACGGCGACGGCTATGGCGGCGTGCCCGCGCTGTTCAAGGAATTCACCGAGGAGGCGGGCCTCCGCTACGCAGTGAGCCTGGAGACGCAGGGCGGCCAGAGCCTAGCCTTCCATTACGACCAGCGCCGCCACCTGTTCGACCGCGCCTGGGACGTTGTCGTGCTTCAGGAATTCAGCACGCTCGACCGCGACCGCCCCGGCGATCCCGCCCGCTATATCCGCAGCGTCGGCGAGATGGCGGCGCTGTTCCGCGCCCGCAATCCGGCGGTGCGCGTCAATCTGATGGCGACGTGGAGCCGCGCCGACCAGACCTATCTGCCCAAGGGGCATTGGTACGGCCGCGGCATCACCGCGATGGCCGAGGATCTGCGCCTCGCCGCCGAACACGCCCGCCGCGCCAATCCGACGGTATCGGCGGTGATCCCGGTGGGACAGGCGTGGAACCGCGCCTTCGCCGCGCGCGTGGCGGACCCCAACCCCTATGACGGGGTCAGCTACGGCCAGACCAACCTTTGGTCGTACGACCAATATCACGCGAGCATCGCCGGCTATTATCTCGAAGCCCTGGTGGTGTTCGGGCGCATTACCGGGGTCGATCCGCGCACCCTCGGCCGCAAGGAACGCGCCGCCGACGAGCTCGGCCTGTCGCCGGATCTCGCCGCGTCGCTGCAACTCATCGCCCGTGAGCAATTGCTCCAGGGCTGAGCCTCACCAGGCGGCGAAACGCCCCTTCGGCACCGCCGGCCCGGCGCGCGGCGGGCCCAACCGGCCGTCCCGGCCGAGCGGCAGCACCGCCATCGCCGGGCTGCGCTCGTTGGCGACGAGCATCTCGCCCGCGTCGGGGCGCAACAGGAAGAAGCGCGGCCAATCTCCGCCGCACGGCGCCTGCTCGATCAGCCGCGGCCGCAGCGGATCGTCGAGCGCGAACACTGCGATCGTATTCGGCCCACGGTTCGAGGCGTACAGCCGTCGCCCGTGCGGATCGACCGCGATATGGCCGACATAGCCCGTGGTGCCGGCCGGCAGCGTCGGCTGCACGTCGAGCGCGGTCAGCATGCCGTCCTCGCCGATCCGCAGCGTGGTGAGCGTACTGACCAGCTCGCTGACCACATAGGCGAGCCGCCTGGTCGGATGCCAGGCGAGGTGCCGCGGCCCCGATCCCGCCGGCGCCTGCCAGGCGATCCGCGTCTCGACCGACCGCCCCCGTTCGATGCGATGCGCGAACACCGCATCGGCGCCGAGATCGACCGCATAGAGCCAGCGTCCATCGGCGCCGAAGCCCACCCAATGCGCATGCGGTCCCGCCTGCCGCGACACGACGGGTCCGGACCCCGTGTGCCGGATCACCGTCGCCGCGCCCGGCACTCCGCCGCGCAGCCGATGGAGCGAGACGATCCCGCCGCTGTAATCCGCCACCGCCGCGACCGAGCCGTCGGGCGCGATCGCCAGATGCACCGGCTCGCCGCCGCCGGTCGCCGCCTCCCCGCGCGCATGCCACGCACGGTCGAAGCCGATCAGCCGCCCGCCATCCCTGCGCCGGAACACCGCGAGCCGACCGCCCGCATGATCCGGCACCACCCATTCCAGCCCGTCGCCGATCGGCAGCGGCCGCACCCCGCCATCGGCCGTCAGCCCGAAGGCGCCTCCGTCCGATGACGCCGCGACGCCCTCGCCGGCCATATCACGGGCGCTGGCAGGCACGGCGAGGCTGATGCCCAGCCCGGCGATCAGCGACCGCCGGTCGAGCGCGAACCGATCATCGCCCAGCGGATCAGACCCGCATCGGCATCAGCACGTAGAGCGCCGGCGCCTTGTCGTTCTCGCGGATCAGCGTCGGCGCGGCGGCATCGTTGAGATGCACCTCGACCACGTCGCCATCGATCTGGCCGAGGATGTCGAGCAGGTAGCGGCTGTTGAAACCGATCTCGAACGGCAGCGAGACATATTCGCCGGGCACTTCCTCCGCCGCGGTGCCGTTCTCCGGGCTGGTCACCGACAGCGTGATCTTGTCGCGATCGAGCGCCATCTTCACCGCGCGCGTCTTCTCCGTCGCGATCGTCGAGACGCGGTCGACGCCCTCTTCGAAGCTGCGCGGATCGAGCTTGAGGATCTTGTCGTTCGCGGTCGGGATGACGCGCGAATAATCGGGGAAGGTGCCGTCGATCAGCTTCGAGGTGAGCACCGCCTGGCCCAGGTCGAAGCGGATCTTCGTCCCCGACAGCGACACGCCGACCGAACCGTCGACCTCGTCGAGCAGCTTGCGCAGCTCGGCGACGCATTTGCGCGGCACGATCACGTCCGGCATCCCCGCCGCGCCCTCGGGTCGCGGCAGCGTCACGCGCGCCAGCCGGTGGCCGTCGGTCGCCGCCGCCTTCAGCGTCGGTTCGGCGGCGTCATCCTGGACATGCAGGAAAATGCCGTTGAGGTAATAGCGCGTCTCTTCGGTGGAGATGGCGAAGCGGGTCTTGTCGATGATCTGCTTCAGCGTCTCGGCCGGAATCTCGAACTGCGTCGGCAGTTCGCCCTCGGCGATCACCGGGAAATCGTCGCGCGGCAGCGTGCCGAGGCTGAACCGCGCACGCCCGGCGACGATCGACATCCGCCCTTCCGACGCCGACAGCTGCACTTGGCTGCCGTCGGGCAGCTTGCGCGCGATGTCGAACAAGGTGTGTGCCGACACCGTCGTCGAACCCGGCTGGTCGACCGCCGCCAGGATCGATTCGTTGATCTGCAGGTCCAGGTCGGTCGCCATCAGCCGCAGCTGGCCTTCGGCGGTCGCTTCGAGCAGCACGTTCGACAGAATCGGAATGGTGTTGCGCCGCTCCACCACGGACTGGACATGGCTCAGCCCCTTGAGGAGCGTTGCACGTTCGATCGTCGCTTTCATGATCTAAATCCCCGTCCCCCGAGTCCGGGGCAAGTTTCCCCCTGTCCTACCCACGAAAAAGGGGTTGGAGCAAGCGCGCCGACCCCTCGGGCGATTCCGGTTAACGCATGGTTAGCGCCCGATGCACCCCCGACGCCCGCGGCGCACGCCCGCGATCGGAAAGCCGTTGCTTTTGGTCGGCGGCGATCCGACACGGTCGCCATGACGCCTCCTGCCCCCGCCCGCCAGGGCCGCGACTTCATCGCCAGGCACGGCGAAACCGTGTTCAACGCGGCCCGGCGCCTGCAAGGCGACCATCCGCACACGCCGCTCACCCGCGCCGGTTTCGCGCAGGCGGAGGAGATCGGGCGGGCGTTGCGCGACCAGCTCGGCGTCAGGCCGGCGCTGACGCTCTGGGCGTCGCCGACCGGACGCGCGTTGCAGACGCTGAGCGTCATCGCCGAACATCTCGAACTCGACTGGCACGCCGCGCGCACCGACCCGCGGCTCGTCGAGATCGGCATGGGCGCCTGGGGCGGCCGCTATTATGCCGAGGTGATCGGCGAAGTCGGCGCGGTGATGACCGCCGACGGGCTGCTGCGCCCCGCACCGGACGGCGAGGACTACCGGCAGATCGCCGCGCGCGTTTCGGGCTGGCTGGCCGACACGCAGGAGGATGCCGGCGACCGGCTGGTCATCATGCACGGCATCTCCAGCCGGGTGCTGCGCGGCGTGATGACCGGCCTCGCCCCGCATCCCGACTGGGGGGCGCCGATCGCACCCGGCCTGCCGCAGGGGTCGCTGGTGCTGGTCGAGCAGGGGCGCGAATCGGTAGTGCATCGCGGCACGGGACACGCGCCGGCGTGAGCGCGTGGCTCGCCATGCTGCTGATCGCCGCGCCGGCGCAGGCCCGCGAGACGCTCGGCGTCTATCGCAGCTGGGGCGCGTTCCGTGACGCCGTTCCAGCGCGCTGCTATGCGATCGCGCGCCCGGTGACCGCCGGCGGTCGCACCACCGGCTGGGCGAGCGTCGCGACTTGGCCGGGTCGCGGCCTGCGCGCCTCGCTCCACGTCCGCCTGTCGCGCCCGCGCGACCTGTCCGCGCCGGTGACGCTCACCGTCGGTGAGCGGCGCTTCAATCTTGCCGCCAATGGCCTCGACGCCTGGGCCACCGACGGGCCGAGCGATCATGCGATCGTCACCGCGATCCGCTCCGGCCGCAGCATGAGCGTCGAGGCGGTCGGTGCGGGCGGGCGGCCGTTCGCCGATGTCTACCTGCTCGCCGGCGCCGCGACCGCGATCGATGCCGCCGCCTTGGGGTGCGTCCGCTAGCCGGCCACCCGACGCGGTGCCGAAGGCATGGCAAATGGCGCCATTTTCGCCTATATGCCGGCGATGCTCGACAGCGTTGCTCCCCCCATGCCCATCCCGGGCCATATCGATCCCGTGCCCGTGCCGCGCGCCAAGACCTTTCGCGAGGACGGGCGGATCGACCTGATCGGCCTCGGCAAGGACGAATTGCGCCAGACGCTGCTCGACGCCGGCATGGATGCGCGACAGGCGAAGCTGCGCGGCAAGCAGATCTGGCACTGGCTGTACAATCGCGGCGCCACCGAATTTTCGGCGATGACCGACATTTCCAAGACGATGCATCCGTGGCTCGAACAGCGGTTCGTCATCGGCCGGCCGGAGGTGGTCGAGGCGCAGGTTTCGACCGACGGCACGCGCAAATGGCTGCTGCGTTCGCCCGACGGGCAGGATTACGAGGCGGTGTTCATTCCCGACGCCGATCGCGGCACGCTCTGCGTGTCGAGCCAGGTCGGCTGCACGCTCAACTGCCGCTTCTGCCACACCGGCACGATGCGCCTCGTCCGCAACCTGACCGCGGGCGAGATCGTCGGCCAGGTGATGCTGGCGCGCGACGCGCTCGGCGAATGGCCGAGCCAGCCCGAGGGGCGCATGCTCACCAATATCGTGATGATGGGCATGGGCGAGCCGCTCTACAATTTCGATGCGGTGCGCGATGCGCTCAAGCTGGTGATGGACGGCGACGGCCTCGCGCTGTCGAAGCGCCGCATCACGCTCAGCACCAGCGGCGTCGTGCCGATGATGGCGCGCGCCGGCGAGGAGATCGGCGTCAACCTCGCAGTGTCGCTGCATGCGGTGACCAAGGAGGTGCGCGACGAACTCGTGCCGCTCAACAAGAAATACGGCATCGAGGAGCTGTTGCAGGCCTGCGCCGATTATCCCGGCGCCAACAATGCGCGCCGCATCACGTTCGAATATGTGATGCTCAAGGACAAAAACGATTCGGATGCCGAGGCGCACGAACTCGTCCGCCTGCTGCGCAAATACGACCTGCCGGCCAAGGTGAACCTGATCCCGTTCAACCCCTGGCCAGGCGCCGCCTACGACACCTCGACGCCCGAGCGCGTGCGCCGGTTCAGCGACATCATCTTCGAGGGCGGCATCTCGGCGCCGGTGCGCACCCCGCGCGGCCGCGACATCGACGCCGCCTGCGGCCAGCTCAAGACCGCCGCCGAAAAGAAGAGCCGCGCGCAGATGGACCGCGAGGCCGAGCAAAAGATGGCCGCGCTTGGCTGATCCGCTCACGCTCGCCCTTGCGGCGGGCGCGGGTCTGCTCGGCGGGGCGATGAACGCGCTTGCCGGCGGCGGGTCGTTCGCGACGATGCCGACGCTGATCGCGCTCGGCCTGCCCTCCACCGTCGCCAATGCGACCAGCAACGTCGCGGTCCAGCCCGGCGCGGTCGCGAGCGCCTGGGCCTATCGCGGCGGACTGGCGCCGCTCGGCGGCGTCGGGGTGCGGACCTTGTCCGCGATCACCTTCACCGGCGGCCTTGCCGGCAGCCTGTTGCTCGCCTGGACGCCGGCGCGTGCGTTCGACGTCATCGTACCGTGGCTGCTGCTCGCCGCGACGATCGCGATCGCGCTCGGTCGCCACGCCTCGGAGTGGCTGAGCGCGCGCTTCGCCGCCGGACCGCGCAGCCTTGCCGCGGGACAGGCGCTGCTCGGCATCTACGGCGGCTATTTCGGGGGCGGCGTCGGCATGATGCTGACCGCGATGTGGGGCCTGCTGACCGGCGCGACGCCGGCCGCGCTCGCCGCGCCGCGCACGCTGATGCTCGCGGTGGCCAATACCGCGGCGACGATCGTCTTCGTCGCCAGCGGCATGGTCGCCTGGACGCTGTGCCTGCCGATGATGGTCGGCTCGATCGCCGGCGGCTATCTCGGCGCCCTCGTCGGCCGCAGCCTGCCGCCCGGCGTGATCCGCGGCTGGACGCTGCTGGTCACGACGGTGACGACCGCTGTGTTCTTCTGGCGCGCCTACGGCTGAAGCGGGCGAGCCTCCGTCAGCCCGGCCGGCGCATCTCGAACCGCGTCTCGGGCGTCACCTCGAAATAATCCGCCGGGCCGCCGCCGCGCAGGATCGGGCGGGCGCGGGCGGTCTGGTAGATGCCGTCCTCCAGCATCGCCGTGTCGATATGGATGCCGATCGCCTCGCCGATCACCAGATATTGGTCGAGCTCCGCGCCATGACGGTCGGTCAGGCGGACGATCTGCGTCAGCGTGCATTCGAACGCCACCGGGCTTGCCGCGACCCGCACCGGTGCCACCAGCCGCGACGGCAAGGTTTCCAGCTCTGCCAGCCCGAATTCGTCGACGTGCGGAGGCACCTGCGCCGCGGTGGCGTTCATCGCCTCGGCGAGGTCGCGCGTCGCGAGGTTCCAGACGAACTCGCCGGTGGCGGCGATGTTGGCGACGCTATCCTTCCACCCCACCGACGAGAAGGCGATCAGCGGCGGCGTATAGTTGATGACGTTGAAGAAGCTGTAGGGCGCGATGTTGCGCACGCCCTCGGCGGAGACGCTGCTGATCCAGCCGATCGGCCGCGGCGCGACCATCGCGTTGAGCGGATCGTGCGGCAGCCGGTGGCCATCGCGCGGTTCGTAGAAATGCCATTCGATCATCGCTGCTTAACTGCTATGTCGCGGATATGGACCCAAGCGCGCCCGGCACCACGATCTTCCGCCACGCATTGGCGACGCGCGTCTGGCATTGGATCAATGCGATCGCCGTCTTCATCCTGCTCGGCAGCGGCCTCGGCATCTCCAACGCGCACCCGCGGCTCTACTGGGGGCGCTACGGCGCGAACTTCGACCACGCCTGGGCGCAATTGCCGCGTTTTCCCGCCTGGATCACGATCCCGGCCAATTACAACCTCGCCATCTCGCGGCGCTGGCACCTGCTGTTCGCGCTGGTGCTCGCCTTCGGCCTGCTCGCCTTCATGATCGCCAGCCTGATCAACCGCCATTTCGCACGCCATCTGCGGTTGAAGCGCGCCGATCTCAGCGCCGCGCATCTCGCCGAGGACGTCCGCGATCACCTCAATCTGCGCTTTCACGACGCCGACGATCCCGGCGCCTACAACAGCCTGCAGAAATGGAGCTACATCCTCGTCCTCTTCCTCGCGCTGCCGCTGATGATCCTCACCGGCCTCGCGCTGTCGCCGGGAATGGACGCGGCCTGGCCGTGGCTGCTCGACCTGTTCGGCGGCCGCCAGTCGGCGCGCTCGCTTCATTTCGTCACATCGGCGCTGATCGGCGGCTTCGTCGTCATCCATCTGACGCTCGTCATCCTCGCCGGCGCGGGCAACGAACTGCGCTCGATGATCACCGGCCGATGGACGGTGCCGCCGGAGGGTGACCGGTCATGATCCTTCCCCGCCGCACCCTCATCGCCGGCGGTGCCGGGCTGCTCCTCGCCGGCTGCGACAAGGTCGCCGCGATCCCGCAGGCGCGCAAGATCCTGTTCGCCGGCGAGGACATGCACCGCGGCCTGCAACGCGCGCTGCTCGACCGCGGCGCGCTCGCGCCTGAATTCACCCGTGAACAGATGTCGCCGATCTTCCGCGCCAACGGCACGCGTGATCCCGGCACCCCCGATTACGCCGCGATGGTCGCCGACCAATTCGCCGGCTACCGCCTCCGCGTCGGCGGCCTCGTCGACCGGCCGCTGGCGCTGTCGCTCGACCAGCTCGCGTCGATGCCGTCCCGCAGCCAGATCACCCGCCACGATTGCGTCGAGGGCTGGAGCGCGATCGGTCAATGGCAGGGGCCGATGCTCGGCACCGTGCTGAAGGCGGCGGGGATGCGCAGCACCGCGCGCTACGTCGTCTTCACCTGCGCCGACCTCTACAATGGCCAGCCTTATTACGAATCGATCGACACGATCGACGCCTTCCACCCGCAGACGATCCTCGCGCTCAAGATGAACGGCGCGCGCCTCACCGTGCCGCACGGCGCACCGGTACGGCTGCGCGTCGAGCGCCAGCTCGGCTACAAGCACGCCAAATACGTCACCGGCATCCAGGCGGTCGCCAGCCTTGCCAACATAGGTAAGGGTAAGGGCGGCTATTGGGAGGATAATGTCGATTACGATTGGTATGCGGGCATCTAGCGGATTAAGGCAGCGCGCATGGCGCTGATCGATATGTTCCTCAGCCGCGCCGTCAAGCGTGGCCAACTCACCCTCCATCGTCCCGGCAAACCGCCCACCACCTTCGGTACGCCCGATCCCGAGCTCGGCCATATCCAGCTGCGCTTCCAGGATAATGGTGTCGCCGGGCGGATCGTCCGCAACCCGGCGCTCGCCGCGGGCGAAATGTATATGGACGGCCGGATGACCGTCGACGGCGACGACATCATGGGCCTCGTCCAGCTGATGAAGCGCAACAGCGCGTGGGAGGACGGCCAGAACGCGCTGCAACCCTCCGCCTTCGTGCGCGGCTTCGGCGCGGTGAAGCACCGGCTCGACCGCATCAACATGGAGCGCCGCTCGAAGAAGAACGTCGCGCATCATTACGATCTGTCGGCGCGGCTCTACGACCTCTTCCTCGACGCAGACAAACAATACAGCTGCGCTTACTACACCGACCCCGACAACAGCCTCGAACAGGCGCAGAGCGACAAGCTCGCGCATATCGCCGCCAAGCTGGCGCTGCGGCCGGGCATGCGCGTGCTCGACATCGGCTGCGGCTGGGGCGGCATGGCGCTGTATCTCAACAAGCATTTCGGCGTCGACGTGCTCGGCGTGACGCTGTCGGAAGAGCAGCTCAAGATCGCGCGCGAACGCGCCGCCGCCGCCGGCGTCGCCGAGCAGGTGAAGTTCGAGCTGATCGACTATCGCCGGGTCGAGGGCCAGTTCGACCGCATCGTCTCGGTCGGCATGTTCGAACATGTCGGGCCGCCGCAATATCGCGCCTATTTCCGCAAATGCCGCGACCTGCTTACCACCGACGGTGTCGCGCTGATCCACACGATCGGCCGATTGGGGCCGCCGAGCGTCACCGACGACTGGACGACGAAATACATCTTCCCCGGCGGCTATAATCCGGCGCTGTCGGAGACGATCGCGGCGTTCGAGGGGCTGAAGCTGTTCCTCACCGACGTCGAGGTGCTGCGCCTCCATTACGCCTATACGCTGCACGAATGGTATCGCCGCACGGTGGCGGCGCGCGATGCGATCATCGCGCTGTACGACGAGCGCTTCTACCGGATGTGGACCTTCTACCTCGCCGGCGCGGCCAATGCGTTCGAGAATGGCGGGCTGGTCAACTTCCAGATCCAGTTCAGCCGCAGCCGCACCGCGCTGCCGATCACCCGCGATTATATGTTCGAGGGCGAACGCAAGCTGCGGGGATATTGAGGCACCTCCCGATCGTCATCCCGGCGTATGCCGGGACCCATGGACACGGTGTCATCGGTAGGGCGCGCACCATCAGTCGCTCGCAACCATGGGTCCCGGCTTTCGCCGGGATGACGACAGAGGGTGGGAGTCGCGTTGAGCCCTACCGCCCCTTGGGCGCCGGCACGGCCGGTGCCGGCGCGATGATCGCCGCGCGCGCCGCGGTCCGCTCTTCCAGGCTCACCACGCCGTCGTGGTTCGTATCGTACCGCGACGCCAGTGCGCGGAACAGGCCCTGCATCTCGGCCGGCGTCACCTTGCCGTCGTGGTTCGCGTCGGCGGTGTTGAACCACGCGGTGCTGATCGCCTTCGCCTTGCCCGGCGGCATCTTGTTCTTGCCAACGTCCATCCGCGCGACACGCGCGTCGATCTCGGCGCGGGTCAGCACGCCGTCATGATTGGCATCGGAGCGGTCGAACTCGGCCTGCAACTTCGGATCGATCTTCTCAGCCGCCAGCGCAGGCGTGGCGAGCAGCAGGACGGGCAGGGCAGCGAGCAACGGACGGATCATGATGTCTCCGGAGAAAATGGGATCGGCCGCGGCAGTAGCGGCCGTCGTTTAAACCCACAGTGAACGCAACCGTTGCGCGGGGGCGCGCAGGGGCCTAGGGGCGCGGCGACCCGACCATAGCCAAGGATGCTGCCGTGACCGATCAGATCAACCGTGTCGTTCTCGCCTATTCGGGTGGGCTGGATACGAGCGTGATCCTGAAATGGCTGCAACAGACGTACAATTGCGAGGTGGTGACGTTCACCGCCGACCTCGGCCAGGGCGAGGAGCTGGAGCCCGCGCGCCAGAAGGCGCAGATGGCCGGCGTCAAGCCCGAGCATATCTTCATCGACGATCTGCGCGAGGAATTCGTGGCGGATTACGTCTTTCCGATGATGCGTTCCAACGCCTTGTATGAAGGGCTGTATCTGCTCGGGACCTCGATCGCGCGGCCGCTGATCGCCAAGCGCCAGATCGAGATCGCGCGCCAGGTCGGCGCCGATGCGGTCAGCCACGGCGCGACCGGCAAGGGCAACGACCAGGTCCGCTTCGAGCTCGGCTATTATGCGCTGGCGCCCGATATCAAGGTGATCGCGCCGTGGCGCGAATGGGACCTGACCAGCCGCACCCGGCTGATCGAATTCGCCGAACAGCATCAGATTCCGGTCGCCAAGGACAAGCGCGGCGAATCGCCCTTCTCGACCGACGCGAATCTCCTGCACACCTCGTCGGAGGGCAAGGTGCTCGAGGATCCGTGGCAGGAGGTGCCGGATTACGTCTATTCGCGCACGGTGAACCCCGAGGACGCGCCCGACGCGCCTGAATATATCACCATCGACTTCGAGCGCGGCGACGGCGTCGCGCTGAACGGCGAGGCGACCAGCCCGGCGACGCTGCTGACCAAGCTCAACGAGCTCGGCCGCCGTCACGGCATCGGCCGGCTCGACCTCGTCGAGAACCGCTTCGTCGGCATGAAGAGCCGCGGCATGTACGAGACGCCGGGCGGCACCATCTATCATCTCGCCCATCGCGGCATCGAGCAGATCACGCTCGACCGCGGCGCCGCGCACCTCAAGGACGAACTCGCGCCGCGCTATGCCGAGCTGGTCTACAACGGCTTCTGGTTCTCGCCGGAGCGCGAGATGCTGCAGGCGGCGATCGACCACAGCCAGGCGAAGGTCAGCGGCACCGTCCGTCTCAAGCTCTACAAGGGCGGCGTCTATATCGTCGGCCGCAAGTCGCCCAACTCGCTCTATTCCGAGAAGGTCGTGACCTTCGAGGACGATCAGGGCGCCTACGACCAGCGCGACGCCGCGGGCTTCATCAAGCTCAACGCGCTGCGCCTGCGCCTGCTGGGACGCCGCGACGCCTGACTCGCGGCGCGCCATGGCGTGGTTAAGACGCCTGCCCGAAGCAAACCGTCACCCCGGACTCGGTCCGGGGCCCACCCATCCGCAAGGGCACGGCCGGAGGCTTCAGCCCCGCGCCTCCCCGCGGCGTAGCCCCCGGAACGAGTCGAGGGTGACGGGTGGAGGCGGCCCGGTCACGAACCCCGCCCCCTCCATTCGGCGCAGCCGACACGACAATGCTTGTCGGACGCCGCCTCCACCCCCTAAGGCAGGATGATGCAGGGGCATAAGCTGCACTGGTGGCAAACGCGGTGGTTCGTCGTGGCGATGGTGATCGTCGCGATGATCCCTTTGTTTTGGCCCGATATTCCGCCGCTGGTCGATCTGCCCGGCCATATGGGACGCTATCGCGTCCAGCTCGATGGCGCGGCCTATCCGTGGCTGGCGGAATGGTATGATTTCCGCTGGGCGCTGATTGGCAATCTGGGGGTCGATCTGCTGATCGAGCCGCTCGCGCCGATCTTCGGGCTCGAACTCGCCGTCAAGCTGATCATCATGGCGATCCCGGCGCTGACCGTTTCGGGGCTGCTGTGGATCGCGCGGGAGGTGCATGGCCGCATCCCCGCGACCGCGCTCTTCGCGCTGCCGCTCGCCTACAGCTATCCCTTCCAGTTCGGCTTCGTGAACTTCGCGCTGTCGATGGCGCTGGCGCTCAACCTGTTCGCGCTGTGGCTGCGGATGGGCCGGCTCGGCAATCTCAAGCTGCGCGCGATCGTCTTTGTGCCGCTCTCCTGCGCCTTGTGGGTCTGCCATACCTTCGGCTGGGGCGTGCTCGGCATCCTCGCCTTCTCCGCCGAGATGATCCGCCAGCACGACCTGCGCAAGGACGGCCGCGGCGGCCATTGGCTGGAAAGCTGGACGCGCGCCGCGATCGGCTGCCTGCCGCTCGCCCTGCCCTTCCTGATGATGGTGCTGTGGCGCTCGGGCGATCACGTTACCGGCAAGACGATGGACTGGTTCAACTGGCGGGCGAAGGTCGGCTGGGTGATCATGGTGCTGCGCGACCGCTGGATGGCGTTCGATCTCGCCTCCGCCACCGTGCTGTTCGTCATCCTGCTGAAGGGCGTCCGCGACCATCGCGTCGAATATTCGCGCAATCTGCTGCTCTCGACGCTGTTCCTGACCGCGATCTTCGTCCTGCTGCCGCGCATCGTCTTCGGTTCGGCCTATGCCGACATGCGCCTTGCACCGTTCGTGATCGCCATCGCGCTGATCGCCCTGCGCCCGCGCCACGGCCTGTCGTTCCGCGGCGCCTCGACGCTGGCGGCGCTCGGCCTGCTGTTCTGCGGCGCGCGATTCGTCGGTACGACGATCAGCTACATCCAGTTCGACCGCGAGTACGACCGGACGCTCGCGGCACTCGATCACGTGCCGAAGGGCGCACGGCTGCTGACGATGGTCGGGCGCACCTGCCGCGACGAATGGCTCTATTCGCGGCTCGAACATGCCGCCGGCATCGCGCTCGAACGGCGCATCGCTTATGCCAACGACCAATGGTCGATGGCCGGCGGCCAGTTGCTCACCGTCCGCTACACGCCCGCCGGCCGCTTCGCGCACGACCCGTCGCAGCTCGTCACCGACCGGCGCTGTCGCGGCGAATGGTGGCGGCCGCTGCGCGTCTCGCTCGCCTATCTGCCGCGCGAGGCGTTCGACTATGTCTGGCTGATCAACCCGCCGCCGGTCGAGCCCGCTTTCCTGACCGGGCTGACACCGATCTGGCGCAGCGGTCGCGACGTGCTGTACCGCATCGACGATCGCCGCCGCCCGGACGTGGTGCTCGACCCCGACCTGCTGCCACCGCAGCGGCGGCCGGTCAGCCCTCTCCCTTCCTGAACGGCGCCAGCTCGGCAAGGTAGCTCTGCTCGTCGGCCACCGCGGCGCGCTCGCGGACCAGGAAGTCGGCGATGGCGCGACGGAAGCCCGCATCGGGGATGTAATGCGCCGACCAGGTCGGCACCGGCACATAGCCGCGCGCCAGCTTGTGCTCGCCCTGCGCGCCCGCCTCGACCGTCTTGAGCCCGCGCGCGATCGCCGCATCGATCGCCTGATAATAGCACAGCTCGAAATGCAGGAACGGCACGTCCTCGGTACAGCCCCAATAGCGGCCGTACAGCGTGTCCGCGCCGATCAGGTTGAGCGCCCCCGCGATCGGCCGGCCGTCGCGCTCCGCAAGGATCAGCAGCACGTCGTCGCCCATCCGCTCCCCCAGCAGCGGGAAGAAGCTGCGCTTGAGATAGGGCTGCCCCCATTTGCGGCTGCCGGTATCCTGATAGAAGGTCCAGAAGGCGTCCCAATGCTCGGGCCGGATGTCGGCACCGCTGAGGTGGCGGATCGTCAGCCCCTGCACCGCCGCCTCGCGCTCCTTGCGGATCGCCTTGCGCTTGCGGCTGGCGAGCGCGGCTAGGAAGTCGTCGAAACTGCCATAGCCCTGATTGGCCCAGTGGAACTGCGTCCCCTCGCGGATCAGCCAGCCCGCCTGTTCGAATAGCGGCACCTGTTCGGGACTGACGAACGTCGCATGCGCCGACGACAGGCCATGCTGTTCGGTCACCGCCTCCAGCGCGGCGATCAGCGCCGGCGCGGCGCCGGCGTCGCGCAGCAGCAGCCGCGGCCCCGGCACCGGGCTGAACGGCGCGGCGATCTGGAGCTTGGGATAATATTGCCCCCCTGCCCGCTCCCAGGCGTCGGCCCAGGCATGGTCGAAGACATATTCGCCCTGGCTATGGCCCTTGGCATAGGCCGGCGCGATCGCGACAGGCGCACCGTCGGCGCCATCGACGACGATCGGGATCGGCTGCCAGCCCGACCGCCCGCCGGTGCTGGCCGAGTCTTCGAGCGCGGCGAGGAAGGCGTGGCGGACGAAGGGATTGCCGGTGCCGGCACAGGCATCCCATTGGTCGGCCGGGATCGCGCGGACGCCATCGACGAGGCGGGCGGCGACCTGGGTCATGCGGCGAGGATCGTAAAGCTCATCGCGACCGATATAGGCGCTCGGCCCCGTCTTGCGGAGGGGGCGTGCGGCACGATCCGCTCACCCCGCGAAACCCGTCACCTGCGGATGTAACGCGGGGCGACACGCGCCCCGCCCCACATCAGGCCAGTTCGATGATCGCATCCACCTCGACCGCGGCGCCGAGCGGCAGCACCGGCACGCCGACCGCGCTGCGCGCATGTTTGCCGGCGTCGCCGAACAGCGCGACCATCAGCTCGGACGCGCCATTGGCGACCTTGGGCTGATCGGTGAAATCGGCCGCCGAATTGACGAACACGCCGAGCTTCACGATCCGCTTCACCCGCGACAGATCACCGCCGAGGTGCTTCTTGACCTGCGCGACGATCATCAGCCCGCACAGTTTCGCGGCCTCCTGCCCATCCTCCAGCGACACGCCGTCGCCGAGCCGGCCGGTGACGAGCTGCCCTTCCTTGAACGGCAGCTGCCCCGACAGGTGGAGCAGTCCGCCCGCCTCGACCACCGGCACGTAAGCGGCGACGGGCGCCGCCGCCTCGGGCAGCGACAGGCCGAGGTCTTCGAGCTTGCGATCGACGTGGGTGGTCATGGTGGGGTCCTTCGACTGTGATGACGCGCGTCTAGACCATCCGGACGGCGGGTGGAAAGCCACGCTCCGCCACGCCGCCCGTCGTTTGCGTCCCTTCGGCATCAGGCGGGATGACGGCCCTCGCCACGCGGGGTATGCCGCGGGTCGGCAGCGCCGCTGCGGCGGAGAGATGAGGATATGCGTGTGGTGAAGGTGACATTGGCGCTCGGGCTGCTCGGCGCAATCGCGGCGTCGGCGTGGCAGGCGTCGCCCCCCGCCGGCGCGCCCGCCGCGCAGACCCCAGCCGCACCCGCGCCAGCTTCCGCTCCCGCCCCCGCTCCCGCCGAAACCGGCGTGCCGGTCTATGCCGCCGAGGTCGTCGCGCGCCTGCCGCACGACCCGCACGCCTTCACCGAGGGGCTGCTGTTCTGCGGCGGCGAGCTTTACGAGAGCACCGGCAAGGAGGGCGCATCCGACGTCCGCCGCGTCACGCTCGCCGATGGCAAGGTCGTCGCGCGCGCCCGCTTGAGCCCGGAGCTGTTCGGCGAGGGCATCGGCTGCTGGAAGAACAGCCTGCTCAGCCTGACGTGGAAGACCGGGATCGGCTTCCGCTGGTCGCTGCCCGCGCTCAAGCGCATCGGCCAGCCCTTCCATTACGCCGGCGAAGGCTGGGCACTGACGGGCGACGGCAGCGCGCTGTTCCTGTCCGATGGCACCTCGACGCTGCGCCGCATGGACCCGACGACCTTCACCGAGCGGAGCCGTATCGCGGTGACGCTCAACGACCGGCCGCTGACCAAGCTCAACGAGCTCGAATATGTCAAAGGCCGCATCCTCGCCAACGTGTGGATGACCGGCTTCATCGCGCGGATCGATCCGGCGACGGGGAAGGTCGACGGCCTGATCGACCTGCGCCCCCTGCTTGCCGAGATCAACAATCCCGATCCCGACGCGGTCGCCAACGGCATCGCCTATGACGCCGCGCACGACCGGTTGTTCGTGACGGGCAAATACTGGCCGACGCTGTTCGAGATCCGCATCGGCGAAGAGGTCGGCCGGGCGAACTGACGCCGGCCGCCGCGGCTCACGTCACGAGGCGGCGCAGCGTCTCGACCCGGTCGGCTTCCGCGGCGGGCTTGTCGGTGCGGATGCGGGCGATGCGCGGGAAGCGCATCGCGACGCCCGATTTGTGCCGCGTCGAACCGTGGATCGAATCGAACGCGATCTCGAGCACCATCGTCTTCTCGACCTCGCGCACCGGGCCGAAGCGCGCGAGCGTGTTCCGGCGCACGAAGCTGTCGAGCATCTTCAGCTCCTCGTCGGTGATGCCCGAATAGGCCTTGCCGACCGGCAGCAGCTCACCCTCCTCGGTCCAGCAGCCGAAGGTATAGTCGCTGTAATAGGACGAGCGCCGGCCGCTGCCGCGCTGCGCATACATCATCACGCAATCGGCGGTCAGCGGATCGCGCTTCCATTTGTACCACAGGCCGGCACGACGGCCGCCGACATAGGGCGAATCACGGCGCTTCAGCATCACGCCCTCGATCGCCGCATCGCGCGCGCCGGCGCGGATCGCCTCCAGTTCGGTGAAGCTCGCCGCATCGATCACCTGGCTGAGGTCGAACCGGTCGGGATCGAGGCGGGGAACGAACGCCTCCAGCCGCGCGCGCCGTTCGGTCCAGGACAGCGCCCGCAGATCCTCGGGACCATCGAACAGCAGATCGTAGAGGCGGACGAAGGCCGGATAGTCGTTCAGCATCTTCGCCGAGACGGTCTTGCGGCCGAGTCGCTGTTGCAGCGCGTTGAAGCTCGCCGCCTCCCCGCCCTGCGCGTCGCCCTTGACCAGCAGTTCGCCGTCGACCGTACCCGGGGTCGAGAAGGCCGCGGCGACGTCGGGAAAGCTGCCGGTGACGTCGTCGCCGGTGCGGCTGTAGAGCCGCGTCTGGCCGGCGACATGGACGATCTGGACGCGGATGCCGTCCCATTTCCACTCGGCGGCATAATCGGCGAGATCGACCTGCGCATCCTCCAGCCCGTGCGCCAGCATGAACGGGCGAAACACCGGCACGTCGGCGGCGGTCGGCTGCGACCCGCTTCCCTCGGCCCAGGCGAACAGGCTGGCGTAGGGCGGGGTGAGGCCATGCCACACCTCCTCGACCGCATCGACGTCGAGCCCGAACGCCTGCGCGAGCGCGGTCTTGGCAAGGCGCGCGGACACGCCGATGCGCAACGCACCCGTCGCCATCTTGAGCAGCGCGAACCGCTCCTCGGCGTCGAGCCGGTCGAGCATAGCGGCGAGCACCGCCGGCGCATCCGATCGCGAGAGATGACGCAGCGCATCGACCGCCGCGCTGATCGACAGCGGCGCGCCGGCCGGGGCCGGCACCGGCGCGGGCCAGAGCAGGGCGACCGTCTCGGCGGTGTCACCGACATATTCGCGGCTCATCCGGAACAGCACCGGATCGACGCGCGCCTCGATCAGCGCGCGGATCTGCGCCGGCTTGACCCCAGGCAGGTCGAGGTCACCGGTCAGCGCCGCCATCGCCCAGCCGCGATCCGGATCGGGCGTGGCAAGCAGATAATCGACGATGAGCTTGAGCTTGGCGTTGCGACCGCGGGTGTAGATCAGCGAGTCGAGGAGCGCGGCGAAGGCGTGCATGATGGGGGAACGTCTGGCGAGGGCGATCCGCTCCCGGTATGGCGCGCGGATGCGAAGGATCGTCCGGATCGTTGCGACCGTGGGCGTGCTGCTGCTCGCCATCGCGGTCGCGACGGCGGTCTGGTGGCACCAGAACGCGCTTGCCGATCCCGTCGAACGGCGGTTGCGCCTTGCCCTGCCCGACTGGCCGGCGCGCGCGCGGCCGATCCGGATCGCCTTGCTGAGCGACATCCATATCGGCAACAGCACGATGGATGCGGCGCGGCTCACCCGCATCGTCGCGATCGTCAACGCGGCCCGCCCCGATCTGGTGCTGCTCGCCGGCGACTATGTCGCGGAGCATGACGTGGCGGTCGCCCGCGCCGGAGCCGCGGCGCTGGTCGCGCCGATCGCCCGATTGCGCGCGCCGCTCGGCGTCGTCGCGGTGCTCGGCAACCACGACCAATCGGTGCCGGCGCTGATCGCCGCGGCACTCCGCCGTGCCGGCGTGACGGTCCTGGACAATGCGGCGGTGGTTCGCGGCCCCCTGGTCATCGGCGGGGCCGGCGACGCATTCAGCCATCACGACGATCTGCCCGGCACGCTGCGCGCCATGGCGGGCAAGTCGGGCGCGAAGATCGTCCTGACCCATTCGCCAGACCTGACGATGCACGTGCCGCCGACGGTCGGGCTGGTGCTGGCGGGCCACACCCATTGCGGCCAAGGCGTGTTGCCGATCGTCGGGCCGCCGCGCGTCTTCTGGAAGCCGGGCCTGCGCTGCGGCGTCGTCCGGCGTGGCGGCACCATCACCATCGTGAGTGCCGGGCTCGGCACCAGCAGCGTGCCGCTACGCGTCGGCGCGCCGCCAGACTTCTGGCTGGTGACCGTCAGCGGGGAGCGATAGCGGCCCGTCCGCGCCCCCGCCCTGATTGGCCGGGCGCGGACGGAGCCGGGCGGCGGATCAGCCCTTGCGGCTCGCCTCGAACAGGAACCAGGCGCGCTCCTCGGCCTGATCGGTCCATTCGTCGACGATGCCGCTGGTGGCATTGTCCTTCGCCTCTTCGGCGGCCTCCTTGACGGTGCGGAAGCTCTCGACGAGCTTCAGATTGTCCTCACGCAGCTCCGCCAGCATCGACCCGGCATCGACGAAGTCGAGGTCGTTGTCGGTGATCGTCTGGCGGCGGCTGATGTCGCCGATCGAGCGCAGCGTCGTGTTGCCGGTCTTGCGGACCCGCTCGGCGATCGCATCGGTGACGCCAAGGATCTGCGCCGCCTGATCGTCGAGCAGCAGGTGATAGTCGCGGAAATGCGGCCCGGAGACGTGCCAGTGAAAGTTCTTGGTCTTGAGATACAGCGCATAGCAATCGGCGAGCGACGCATTGAGCGCATCCGCCACCGAGCGGGTGTTGCTGAGGTCGGTCGGCGTGTTCAGCGCCGGGTTGATGTCGGCCATGGAAACCTCCGTGAAATGGGATCGTTGCGGAAACGATCCGATAGCCGAAACGCTCCCGCCCCGGCGTGCATTTCGCGCATGTCGATGATCGAGCGATCAGATCAGTCGCAGCGCGGCGAGTCCCAGCGCCACCGCGGCGATCACGAACAGGATGCCGACGACCCGGCGCAGCATCGCCAGCGGCAGCGCCGTCCAGCCGGCTTCCCCCAAGATCGCGGCGGGCGCAATTACCGCGAGCGAGCCGAGCATCGCGCCGACCGCCGCCAGCCAGGGCAGTTCGGCGCGCGCCGCCAGCGCCAGCACGATGAACTGCACGCCATCGCCGAACGCGAGGATGAACAGGCCGAGCAGGCTGGTCAGGGCCGCGCCGAGTCGCCAGCCGGCGAGTCGATCGGGCGGCTTGACCGGAAACAGCACCCCGCCGCCCTGGAACAGCAGCGCGAGCGCGAGGAAAAGTTGCTTCGCTTCCGGCGTCAGCCGGGGTGCGAGAGCCGCGCCGGCCGCCGCGGCGAGCAGCCCGGCGACCAGCACCGCCGCCGCCGCCGCAGCGATCACCAGCCCCGGTTTGCGGTACCGATCCGCCAGGATGGACGCGAGCCACGCGGGCCGATCACCGACCTGCGCCAAGGCAGCGGCGACCAGCGCCGCCATCAATGCGTCCATCCGCGCCTCAGCCCCATCCGCGCCTCAGCCCGCCAGCCGCACCGAACAGGCCGCAGCGAAGGCCTCGCAGGCGCGCACGTCCTGTCGCTCGCTGGCGACCGCATCGCCGAGCACCGACAGCCAACCGTGCAGCAGCACCCCGCGATCGCCGCGCGACAGCGCCGAATCGACGAAATGCGCGACGGTGACCACCGGGTTGAGACCGTTGCGATGCGCGATCAGCCGGATCTGGTTGATCTCGGGCTGCAGGTCGCGGGCCTGGCTGTAGGGGGCGCGAACATCGATCGCCGCGATTCGCGCGGCGAGGTCGGCGCGCACCGCCTCCAGCATAAGCGGCTCGCCATCACGTGCCTGTGGCATCATCCTCTCCCCCTCTTTTTCCGTCGCGATGGTGCGCGCACAAAGGTAATAGGCTGGTTAAGACCGCAAGGCGCGGCCGTCGATGGTTGACTTTGTCGCCGCCATCCGCCATGCGCCGCGACTGATCGAGCGGCGGCGTTGGTGCTGCCGCTCTCCTTGTTTTCAGGATTAGGGCTCATGGCCAAGCCGACTACCGTCAAGATCAAGCTCGTCAGCACCGCCGATACCGGCTTCTTCTACGTCACCAAGAAGAACCCGCGGACGAAGACCGAGAAGCTGAGCTTCAGCAAGTATGATCCCGTCGTGCGCAAGCACGTCGAGTTCAAGGAAGCCAAGATCAAGTAAGCGGCCGGGCGGCGCACGACGCCGCTGCCGTTACCTGATTTGCCGAAAGCCGCCGGTGCATGCGCATCGGCGGCTTTTCGCTTGCGCCGCGCCCGTGCATAACGCCTTGATCCGGGCTCGCTTCGGACACATTGCGTTCATCTTCTTTCGGCATAGCAGTCACCGGCAGCCGGATTTTCCGGCTGCCCTGTATCGCGTCACTACGGGCCAAGGGCGGTGTTCTCATATGAGGATGCCGCTCTTGGTTTATGTGGCGAAGGCGCTCGACGCCTGCCCGCCGCCGGCCCGATCGCGCGTCGCGGGGAACCCGATCGCCGGTCTCTCGTTTTTATGAGGCTTGCAGCATCTGGCCCTTTTCGGGGGGCAAGGGTCTGGAAGCGCGCGGCGCCCTGTCGATGCCTCGCCGGCTCGGCAGGGCGTCTTCCTGTCCGCGACCGGCGATCACAGCAGCGCGTTCACCGCATCCATGAAGCGGGCGAGGCTGATCGGCTTCGACACGTAGGAGCGGGCGCCCGCGGCCCGGATGCGGTCCTCATCGTCGCGGCCGGCATAGGCCGTCACCGCCATCACCGGGATATCGCGCAAATGCTCGTCCGCCATCAGCTCGAGGATCAGCTCATAGCCGGTGACGTGCGGCATCTGGATATCCATGATGATCAGGTCCGGCGCAAAGGCGCGCGCCCGCGCCACCGCCTCGCGCCCGTCGCGCACCGGCTCGGCTTCCATGCCGTGCGCGCGCAGCAGGTCGCAGAACAGTTTCAGATTGAGTTCGTTGTCCTCGACAACGAGTACCCGTTTCGCCACGTGCGTCACCAACCCTTCCGATAATGGGACGATAGGCAATGCGCGCGCGCGATACAAACATCCCTGATCCCGAGGTGCTCGCTCTGCAGGCTCTCGTGTGGACGATCGGCGAACCCGACCGCGCCGACCGGCTGATCGCGGTCACCGGCCTGTTCCCCGACGACCTGCGCGCCCGTGCCGCCGAGCCGGCGGTGCTGGGCGCGGTGATCGAATATCTCGAATCCTACGAACCCGATCTCGTCGCCTGCGCACGCGCGCTGGGCGTTCCCCCCGAGGCGCTGGTCGGCGCCCGCCAGGCTCTGGAGGCCCGATGAAGCCGCTGCTGATCACCGATTGCGACGAAGTCCTGCTGCACATGGTCAAACATTTCGGCGTCTGGGTCGGCGAGGCGCACGATATCGACTTCACCCCCGACGGCGCCGACTTCGCCAACAGCATGCGGCGCCGCAACGGCGGCCCGGCACCGACCCGCGACGAAATGTGGGCGATGCTCGGCGGCTTCTTTCCCGGCGAGATGCACCGGCAGACGCTCGTGCCGCATGCGGCCGAGGCGCTGGCCCGGCTTGCGGAGCAGGCGGATATCGTCGTGCTGACCAACATCACCGATGCCTGCAAGACGGCGCGGATCGAGCAACTCGCCCGATTCGGCATCGCACATCGCGTGGAATGCAACCAGGGCGGCAAGGGCGAGCCGGTGGCGCGGCTGCGGGCGGAATATGGCGATCCGGTCACGGTGTTCGTCGATGACCTGGCGGTCCACCACGAATCGGTCGCGCGTCATGCGCCAGACGTCCACCGGCTGCACATGGTGTCCGAACCGACGCTGGCACCGAATGTCCCCCCGGCCCCGGACGCGCACGCGCGAATCGATGATTGGCGCGACGCAGCGGACTGGATCGCAGGGCGCTTCGCGGCGGGCGTGGGAGCAGCCTGAACGCCGCTGCGAAGAGCGGCATCGGCGAATATCGCAGCGCGTCGGGCACCAATCTCACCAGCCGCTGCTCGCCAGCGCGCCAATCGATCACACCTTTAGGAGCGGAAGGCGTCAACGCCGCCGGCAGGAGGCTGCCACGGGCGGCACTTCATGCAACGCCGCCGCCCCTCGCCCGCTCCAGACAGCAAAAAGCCCGGCACCGCATCTGCGGGACCGGGCTTTTCGCTACTGGGTCTGGACCGTTACGACGCGGCCGAGAGGTTCACCGCGGCATACTTACCGCGACGGTCGACTTCGAGTTCGAATTCCAGCTTGTCGCCCTCGTTGAGGGTCGACATGCCGGCACGCTCGACCGCCGAGATGTGCACGAAGGCATCGGGCTGGCCATCATCGCGCTGAATGAAGCCGAAACCCTTCATCGCGTTGAAGAACTTGACGGTGCCCGTCGCCTTCTCACCGGTCAGCTGACGCTGCGGTGCGCCACCGGCGCCGCCGGCACGGGGACCACGGTCGCCGAAGCCACCTTCGCGCGGCTCACGCGGCGCACGCTCGGTCACCGCCATCGGCTCGCCGTCGATCTTCAGCTCAGTCGCCGAGATACGGCCGCCGCGATCGACGAGGGTGAAGCCGAGCGGCTGACCCTCGGCAAGCGCGCTCATGCCGGCCTGTTCGACGGCCGAGATGTGCACGAACACGTCCTCGCCGCCGTCATCACGGACTACGAAGCCAAAGCCCTTCTGCGCGTTGAAGAACTTGACCACGCCGGTGCCCTCGCCGACGACCTGCGGGGGCATGCCGCGGCCACCGCCGCTGAACCCGCCGCCACCGCCGCCGCCGAAGCCGCCACCGCCGCCGCCACGGAAACCACCACCGCCGCCGCCGCCGAAGCCACCACGGTCGCCGCCGCCGAAGCTGTTGCCGCCGCCGAAGCCGCCGCGATCACCGCCGCCGAAGCCGCCACCGCCGAAGCCGCCGCCACCGAAGCCGCCGCCGCCGAAATCGCTGCTGCCGCCACCGAAATCGTCGCGCTTGTCGCGACCACGTCCGCCACGATTGCCGCGGCCACCTTTGTCGTAACCCATAACCCTATTCGTCTTCCCGGTTCGCCCGCATCCAATCCGTAACAAGAACCCGTGCGCCGGACGACGAACGCGAGCCCCCGGGCGCGAAACCTATTGCGCCTTGGGACTCGTCATAGCGCAGAAAACAAGTGCCCGCGAATGAATTCGTCGCAATCGTCCGCCATTCCATGCGGAATATCGGTCGTTAGCGGCCGCTCGCGTGGCATTGCAAAGAAGTTGCGCAGGATTTAAGGCAATGACGCTTAATCGTTGAGCACGGCGGCGTTGCAGCGTAGGGCACCGGCATGACCGTTCACTTCCACGAGGAAGACCTCCCCGCCGACGTCTTCGCTCCCGGCGCCTCGATCGCCGTCGATACCGAGACGATGGGCCTCATCACGCCCCGCGACCGGCTGTGCGTCGTACAATTGTCCGACGGCGGACCCGACGAACATCTTGTCCGTTTTGGTCCGACCAGCGACTATGCTGCGCCCAACCTCAAGGCGGTGCTCAGCGACCCCGCGCGGGTGAAGCTCTATCATTACGGGCGCTTCGATATCGCCGCGCTTCAGCATTATCTCGGCATCGTCGCGGCACCCGCCTACGACACCAAGATCGCCTCACGCCTGATCCGCACCTATACCGACCGTCACGGCCTGAAGGAACTGGTGCGTGAACTGCTCGGCCAGGAACTGAGCAAGCAGCAGCAATCCTCCGATTGGGGCGCGCCCGAACTGTCCGAAGCGCAGAAGGACTATGCGGCGAGCGACGTCCGCTTCCTCCACCGCTTGCAGGCCGAGCTCAACCGGCGGCTGGTCCGTGAAGGCCGGATGGAGATGGCGCAGGCCTGTTTCGATTTCCTGCCGACGCGCGCCGCGCTGGATCTTGCCGGCTGGCCCGAGATCGACATCTTCGCCCATGCCTGAGGCCGACCGGTGAGCGCCATGACCGCACGCCCGGCGCGCTCGGCGCGGCAGCGCTGGGCCGCACCCGGCGGCCGGCAGGACCGGATCGTCACCTTGCTCAACACCGGCTTGCCGATCGGCATCGGCGTGCTCGCCGCCTTTCTGGTGCTGGCGCCGCTGACCGCCGCCAACGAGGTTTCGTTCGTCCTCGACAAGAACAAGGTGGAGGTCGCCAAGGAGCGGCTGAAGCTGCAGGCCGCCACCTATCGCGGCCAGGACGACAAGGGCCAGGCGTTCGCGCTCAACGCCGGCACCGCGGTGCAGCAGAGCAGCAGCGTGCCGATCGTCCAGATCAAGGGCATGGCCGCCGATCTGGAGCTTGAGGACGGGCCGGCGACGCTGCGGGCCGACAAGGGTCGCTACGACCTTCAGACCGAGCAGATGAAGGTCGATGGCCCGATCGCCTTCCGCGCCGCCAACGGATATCGACTCGACACCAGCAACGCGACGATCGACTTGAAAACCAAGACGATGCGCAGCGGCGGCAAGGTGACCGGCACGCTGCCGCAGGGGAATTTCAGCGCCAATGCGCTCACCGCCGATCTGGAGCAGCGCACGGTGCGGTTAAGCGGCAATGCCCGCTTGCGGATCGCGCCGCGACGGGCGAAATAGCCCGCCATGCGCACCCCCCTTCTCGCCGTCGCCCTGTTCGTCGCCGCCCCGCTGGCGGCGCAGACGGCGCACAACTCGAATGCCCCGATCGACTTCGGGGCCGACCATATCGAGTTGCAGGACAAGGCGAATCGCGGCGTGCTGTCGGGCAACGTCTCGGTGCGCCAGGCCGAGATGACGCTCAACGCGGCGCGGATGACGGTCAGCTATACCGGTCAGGTCGTCGGTGGCAGCCCGCAGGTGTCGCGGATCGACGCGAGCGGCGGCGTCACGGTCCGTCGCCCGGATCAGACCGCGAAGAGCCAATATGCGATCTACGACCTCAACCGGCGCGTGATCACCATGCTCGGCGCGGTGACGCTGACGCAGGGCGGCAACACGGTCAATGGCGGCCGACTGACGATCAACCTGGATACCGGCCGCGCCGTCGTCGACGGCAATTCGGTACGCGGATCGAGCGGCGCCGCCCCCGGCAGCACCACGTCCACCGCGCCGAGCGGCCGGGTGACCGGCACCTTCTCGGTGCCCAAGCGGAACTGACGCGTCCGGTACAGGCGGGAACGGGCGGCTTGCGTGCGAGCTGGTCCCAGCCCCGCTTTCGCCGGCGACAGGACGGCGGGGCCTGTCCTGCCGTCTTGGAACCCCCTCCCGTCAGCGCCCTTCGCTCCTAAAGGGTCTTCCCTCGCGCGTCGGCGCGCGCCATGACACGACGGCATGCACGAAGCCTGCCAAGGCTTCGGTAACCCTTTGATGCGAGGCATCGAGTCCATGGACGCCGCCGTTTCCGACCTCCAGACCGCCGAGCCGATCCACGAGCCGCCCGCCAACCGTGGGTTGCAGGCGATCTCGATCGCCAAATCCTACGACAAGCGCGTCGTGCTTACCGACGTCTCGGTCTCGGTCGATCGCGGCGAGGTGGTCGGCCTGCTCGGCCCGAACGGCGCGGGCAAGACGACCTGCTTCTATTCGGTGATGGGCCTGGTGAAGCCCGATTCGGGCCGGATCATGCTCGACGGCGAGGACATCACCAAGCTGCCGATGTATCGGCGCGCGATCCTCGGCCTTGGCTATCTGCCACAGGAAACGAGCATCTTCCGCGGCCTGTCGATCGAGAAGAACATCGGTGCGGTGCTCGAACTGTCCGAGCCCGATCCCGCCGCGCGTCCCGCCAAGCTCGACAAACTGCTCGACGAATTCGGTCTCACCCGGCTGCGCGCCAGCCCCGCCATGGCGCTGTCGGGCGGTGAGCGTCGCCGCGCCGAGATCGCCCGCGCGCTCGCCGCCGACCCGTCGATCATGCTGCTCGACGAACCGTTCGCCGGCATCGACCCGATCTCGATCGCCGACATCCGCGATCTGGTGAAGGACCTCAAGCGCCGCGACATCGGCGTGCTGATCACCGACCATAACGTCCGCGAGACGCTCGATATCGTCGATCGCGCCTATATCATCTACGATGGCCGCGTGCTGTTCGCCGGCAGTCCCGAGGAACTGGTCGCCGACGCCAACGTCCGCCGCCTGTACCTCGGCGAGGGCTTCTCGCTCTAGGCCATGGCGGGGGTCATGCCTCGATCCTCCCCGGCGCGGGACGGAACGGCGTCGTGAGCCTCGCACCGCGCCTCGACCTGCGTCAGTCGCAGTCGCTGGTGATGACGCCGCAATTGCAGCAGGCGATCAAGCTGCTCGCGCTGTCCAACCTTGAGATCGAAGGCTTCATCGCCGAGGAGGTCGAGAAGAACCCGCTGCTCGAAGCGGCACAGACCGACGAAGTCGTCCGCCCCGAACGCCCCGAGCGCGAGGAGCCCGCCGGCACCGACGAACTGGTCAGCGGCGCCGCAGCCGCCGACCCGCTCGATCTCGATTATGCCACCGAAAGCCATCAGCAGGACAGCGTCGCCGATGGTGGCGGCGGCTTCGACGGCGCACTGTCGATGACCGGCGGCGGCAGCGGCGGGGCCGCGGGTGGTGAGGACGGGCTCGACTTCGATTCGCTGGCGCAACGCGACCATACGCTCGCCGACCATCTCCTTGCGCAGGCCGGCGCGGTGATCGACGGCGCCGACTGGTTCATCGCACAGCATCTCATCGATCAGATCGACGAGGCCGGCTATCTCACCGTCCCGCTGCTCGATATCGCCAGCCGGCTCGGCACCTCGCTCGCGCGCGTCGAGCACGTGCTGCATCAGATCCAGACGCTCGAGCCGACCGGCGTCGGCGCCCGCGACCTTGCCGAATGTATCGCGCTCCAGGCGCGCGAAGCCGACCGCTACGACCCGTGCATGGCGCGGCTGATCGACAATCTCGACCTGCTCGCGCGTGGCGACCTGGTCCGGCTCAAGCGGATGTGCGGCGTCGACGACGAGGACATGGCGGACATGATCCGCGAATTGCGCGGCTACGATCCCAAGCCCGGCTGCCGCTATGGCGGTGAACCCGCGCTGGCGGTGACGCCCGACCTGTTCGTCGTCCGGACCAAGTCGGGCTGGGGCATCGAGCTCAACAGTGCGACGCTGCCGCGCGTGCTCGTCAACCGCCGCTATTACCACGAACTCAGCCATGGCCCGCAGGACAAGGCGGCCAAGGCGTGGCTGTCTGACGCGCTCGCCAGCGCCAACTGGCTGATCAAGGCGCTCGACCAGCGCCAGCGCACGATCATCAAGGTCGCCGCCGAGATCGTCAAGCAACAGGAGGCGTTCTTCCTCAAAGGCGTCGCCCACCTCAGACCGATGACGCTCGCCAAGGTCGCCGAGGCGATCGAGATGCATGAATCGACGGTCAGCCGCGTCACCAGCAACAAATATCTCAGCTGCGCGCGCGGCGTGTTCGAGCTGAAATACTTCTTCACCTCGGCGATCCAGGCCGCCGACGGCGGCGACGCGGTGTCGGCGGAAGCGGTGAAGAGCGCGATCCGCGGCCTGATCGCCAGCGAAGGCGCCAAGATCCTGTCCGACGACACGCTGGTGGAATCGTTGCAGGCCAAGGGCTTCGACATCGCCCGCCGTACCGTGGCGAAATATCGCGAGGCGATGGGCATCGGCAGCAGCGTACAACGCCGCCGCGCGCGGACGCTGGAGGGGGCGGGGTGACGTCCCTTCCCGACCGCGGTCTCTGAGCCGGAGACGCGCGTCGCCACATGATTGCCCGTCGCAGACGCCAGCGTTTCAGCCGCGCCTCATCCGCAATACAGTCTACGATGGTCTCGCCGTTCTCTCCCTAGACAAGCCAGAGCGTCGACAAGGTCAGACCGTTGTCATGCGAAACCCGGATCACCTCCGACATGACGCATGGCCCTCAATCGTCCTCATCCTCGAACCCGACCAACGCCAGCGCGCGGGCCTTGATCTGGCGGGTCATGCACCAATGGACCAACGCTTCCTCGCGGCCGTGCGTCACCCACACCTCCTTCGGGGCGATTTCGGATAAAGTGTCGGTTAGTTCGTCCCAATCGGCATGATCGGAGAGGATCAGCGGCAGTTCGACGTTCTTCTGCCGGGCGCGCTGGCGCACGCGCATCCAGCCGCTCGCCATCGCGGTGATCGGGTCGGGCAGCCGCCGCGACCAGCGGTCGTTGAGCGCGCCGGGCGGGCACATCACGACATGGCCCGCCATATCGGCCTTCTTCGCGTCGGCGACCGGCAGCAAGGCGCCGAGCCGCACGCCATGCTCCTGATACAGGTCGCACAGCCGCTGCAACGCGCCGTGGATGTAGATCGGTGCCTCATGGCCCCGCGCGCGCAGTTCGGCGATCACCCGCTGCGTCTTGCCGAGCGCATAGGCGCCGACCAGCACGCAGCGGTCGGGATTGGCGTGCAGCCGCGCGATCAACTTGTCGATCTCGTCGCCGGTGTCGGGATGACGGAACACCGGCAGCGCAAAAGTCGCCTCGGTGACGAAGACGTCGCAGGGCACCGGCTGGAAGGGCGTGCAGGTCGGATCGGGCCGGCGCTTGTAGTCGCCCGACACGACGACCCGCTCACCGCGATAGTCGAGCACGATCTGCGCCGAGCCGAGGACGTGGCCGGCGGGCACGAAGCCGATGTCGACCTCGCCCATGCGGATGCTCTCGCCATACGCGACCGGATGGCCCGCCTGTTCGCCGTAGCGCGCGTCCATGATCGCCAGCGTCTCGGGCGTCGCCCATACCGCGCCGTGGCCGCCGCGCGCATGGTCGGCATGGCCATGCGTCACCAGCGCCCTGGGCTCGGGTTCGGAAGGGTCGATCCAGGCGTCCGCCGGCTCCACATAGATGCCGTGCGGATGCGGTTCCAGCCAGTCGCCCAATCGTGCCATGCCGACAGTACGCGCCAGGGGGCGGGTCGGTGCCGTGCCGTTTGGATCGGTTGGGCAATCGTGAACGGCTGACGCAGCCCGCCATGCGGGATCGTTGCGGGGGGCCGCAAGGCGTGCGATCGCATCTCGAGCCCGGCGGACCGCAGGGGGGCGGTGCCGTGCGCACCCCCGTGTTCCGCATCCACCCTGTCACCCCGGACTCGTTCCGGGGTCCACTGGGCCGCGGGCGTGCGAATTCCTTCCAGCCTCTCTCCTCGCCGCGAGGTGGACCCCGGAACAAGTCCGGGGTGACGGGTAAGGTGGGGCAAGCGGCGGACCTGCCTCCTCCGCACCTCTCGCGCCTCTGCGCGCTCGTCCTCGCGTCTTCGCGTCTTCGCGTCTTCGCGCGAACCTAGGCCGCGTCGGCCAGTGCTGGGCGCATTCCCATCAGATCGCGCGCCACCGCCTCGGCGATCTTGATGCCGTCGACCGCCGCCGACAGAATGCCGCCGGCATAGCCCGCCCCCTCGCCCGCCGGATACAGGCCGGCGGTGTTGACGCTCTGGAAATCGTCGCCGCGCGTGATCCGTACCGGCGACGAGGTGCGCGTCTCGACCCCGGTCATCACCGCATCGGGATGGTCGTAGCCCGGGATCTGCTGGCCGAACGCGACCAGCGCCTCGCGCATCGCGGTCACCGCGAAATCGGGCAGGCAGGCGGCGAGATCGGTGAGGTGCACGCCCGGCCGGTACGACGGGATGACGCTGCCCAATTTCGTCGACGGCCGCCCGGCGAGGAAATCGCCGAGCCGCTGCGCCGGCGCCATGTACGCCCCGCCGCCGACCTCGAACGCGCGCGTCTCCCAATGCCGCTGCAATGCGATGCCGGCGAGCGGATCGCCGGGATAGTCGCGCGCCGGATCGATGCCGACGACGATCCCCGAATTGGCGTTGCGCTCGTTGCGCGAATATTGGCTCATGCCGTTGGTTGCGACGCGCCCCGGTTCGGAGGTCGCGGCGACCACCGTGCCGCCTGGACACATGCAGAAGCTGTAGACCGTCCGCCCGTTCTTGCAGTGGTGCGACAGGCTGTACGCCGCCGCGCCGAGATCGGGATGGCCCGCGCACGGCCCGAACCGCGCCTCGTCGATCCAGCTTTGCGGATGCTCGATGCGCACGCCGATCGAGAACGGCTTGGCCTCCAGGAACACGCCGCGTTGGTGCAGCATATGGAAGGTGTCGCGCGCGCTATGGCCGAGCGCGAGCACCACCGGCCCTTCGGCCGCCAGCCGCTCGCCGGTCTGCAAGCGCAGTCCGGTGACGCGGCGGTTGCCCGCGGCATCGGTGTCGATCTCGAGATCGTCGACGCGATGCTGGAAGCGATATTCGCCGCCCAGCGCCTCGACGGTGGCGCGCATGCTCTCGACCATGGTGACGAGGCGGAAGGTGCCGATATGCGGATGCGCCTCGGTGAGGATCTCGGGCGGCGCGCCGGCCTTGACGAACTCCGTCAGCACCTTGCGGCCGAGATGGCGCGGATCCTTGATCTGGCTCCATAATTTGCCATCGGAGAAGGTGCCGGCACCGCCCTCGCCGAACTGGACGTTCGATTCGGGGTTGAGCTCGCTGCGCCGCCACAGGCCCCAGGTGTCCTTGGTCCGCTCGCGCACCACCTTGCCGCGATCGAGGATGATCGGCCGGAAACCCATCTGCGCGAGGATCAGCCCGGCGAATAGGCCGCACGGCCCCGCCCCGACCACGATCGGCCGCGGCCCGGCATAGCCGGCGGGCGCCTTGGCGACGAACCGATAGCCGGTGTCCGGCGTCGGATTGACGTGGCGGTCGCGCTTGAACCGGGCGAGCAGCGGCGCCTCGTTCTTGACGGTGACGTCGATCGAATAGACGAAATGGATGTCCATCTTGTCGCGCGCGTCATGCGCGCGCCGCGCCACGGTATAGCGGACGAGATCGCGCGGCGTGATGCGCAGCCGGTTGCGGATCGCGGCAGCCAGCGCCTCCTCGGGATGGTTGAGGGGCAGCTTCAATTCGGTGATGCGGAGCATGGCGCGTGATAGCGGATTTCGGCGGATGCGGCCAGCGCGGTCGGGGGCGGGTGTTCGCCTTGCACTGGCAAGGCACTGACATACGGCCGCCATGATGAGGCTCGCCCGGCTTCATTATGCGAACCGCCACCCCGGACTCGTTCCGGGGTCCACCGGGTCGCAAGGGTGCGTTCGCCACTCCCGCCCGTCTCCTCGCCGCGGAATGGACCCCGGACCACGTCCGGGGGGACGGCGGGCGTGGGGTGACTGGATCGCCCTACCCCGCCACGTCCACCGCCTCGGTGACGATGATTTCCGGCCGCGCCGCGGCGAGATCGCGCGCGGCGAGGCCGAACGCCTTGAAATGGTCGGACTGCATATGGGCGTCCACCGCCGCCTGGTCGGCATAGAGCTCGTTGAACACGAACCGCCGCGCGCCCTCGGTCTCGCGCCACAGCTCATAGTGCAGCGTCCCCGGTTCGGCGCGCGAGGCGGCGACGCACACCCTCGCCGCGGCGACGAACGCCTCGTCCTGCCCCGGCTTGACCGTGACGAATGCGATCACCTTGACTGCCATATCGATTATCCTGTGCTGCAAGCCTTTACCGTGGGGGCGATCCCCCGCCGCGACAAGCCTACCAGCGGCCATCCGGTGCCGCAGCGCCACGATATTCCGCGATCCGCCGCAGCGTCGCCGGCGACGCCGTGTCGGGCAGGTCATCGAGCGCGAAGAACCGTGCCTCGGCCAGTTCCACCGCATCCGCCACCGGCGTATCGCCGGTCGTGCCGCGGAACAGGAAGACGGTATCGCGCCGCCCCTCGGTGCGCGCGGCGTAACACCCGATGTCGGTCACGTCGGCGAGCGCACAGCCGGTCTCCTCCGCCAGTTCGCGGATCGCGGCGGCGGCGGGCGGCTCGCGCCGGCCGATCCCGCCGCCCGGCAGCATCCACAGATCGGAACGCCCGTACCGATGCCGCACCAGCAACAGCCGCCCTTCGGGATCGAACGCCATGACCTTCACGCCCCGCGTCCGCCAGCCGACCAGCGCCATCGCCCGGCGGCGCAGGTGATAGGCAAGATCGATCAGCGGGCGCATCGCTTCGCCCTAAGCCGCCGCGGTCGCGCTGACCAGCTTGCCACCCCGGCCCGAACCGGCGAAGAGGCGCGGCAAAGGGGAGCCATGCATGTCCGTCCTGTCCGACCGCTGGATTCGCGAAGCCGCGCTGAACCAGCAGATGATCGAACCGTTCGTCGAGAGCCAGCGGCGCGAGGGCTGCATCAGCTACGGCCTGTCCTCCTACGGCTATGACGCGCGCGTCGCCGACGAATTCAAGATCTTCACCAATGTCGACAATGCCCTGGTCGATCCCAAGGATTTCGCGTCGAACAGCTTCGTCGATCGCAAGACCGATGTCTGCATCATCCCGCCGAACAGCTTCGCGCTCGCCCGCACGGTCGAATATTTCCGGGTGCCGCGCGACGTGCTGGTCATCTGCCTCGGCAAGTCGACCTATGCGCGCTGCGGGATCATCGTCAACGTGACGCCGCTCGAACCCGGCTGGGAGGGGCATGTCACGCTGGAATTCTCGAACACCACGCCGCTCCCGGCGAAGATCTACGCCAACGAGGGCGCCTGCCAGTTCCTGTTCCTGCGCGGCAACGAGCCCTGCGAGGTGAGCTACGCCGACCGTGCCGGCAAATATATGGGGCAGCGCGGCGTCACCCTGCCGCGGCTTTGAGGGGGGGCGTGACGACCGCCGCCACCGACGCCGTCACCCCCGGACGTGTTCCGGAGTCCATTCTGCTGCGGGGAGAATGACGTACCCCCGCCCGCGCCCTTGTGGCCCGGTGGACCCCGCAACCCGTGCGGGGTGACCCAGCGTTTGGAACGATCGGCGCGCCCCTGACGGAACGCGCCGCGCGCGGTCAGCGGATCGCGATCCGCGTCTGCAGCCGCGTCAGCCCGCGCGTCGCGACATCGTGCGACGACACCACCGCGCCGTCGGGCATGTCCATCGCCACCGCCGGGCGCTGGAGCACATCATCATAGAGCGTGCGCGCCTCGGCAGCGCGGCCGATCCGCGCATAAGCGACGGCCAGGTTCAGCATCAGTTCGGGGCGATCCGGAAAGATCCGCCGCTCCGCTTCGAGTCGCTTCGCCGCCGCGGTGAAATCGCCCGCAGCGATCGCCTGATAGCCCGTCCGGTCCGTGGCCAGTGCTGGCGTCGTCAGGCACGCACCCGCCAGCATCGTCGCGACAATCATACGCATTGCATCGTCTCCTTCTCCCGCCTGATCGGCAGGTTTCATTTTTGTGACACTGTTGTGTCACTTCAGAGACAATGATGCAAGCGTCGGGTCAGTTCCGGTCCTTCACCCCCTGCCACGCGTTGCGGACCATCCGCTGGAGGTGTTCGCGGCTCTTGTAGGAGATGTGCCGCAGCCGTTCGCCCGCCGCGGAGATGCCCGTGCTGCGGTCGAGCCCCTCGACCTGCATCACCCACAATTGACGGAACGCGCCGCCCTTCTGGCGTAGCAGCTGCTGCGGCGGACCGTCCTCGACGATGCGGCCGTCGACGAGCACGACGACCCGGTCGAAGCCGGCGATCGTCGACAGCCGGTGCGCCACCGCGATCACCGTCCGGTTCTCGATCAGGGCCTCCAGCCCGTTCTGGACCTCGAGCTCCGACTCGGAATCGAGCGCCGAGGTCGCCTCATCGAGCAGCACGACGCGCGCATTCTTGAGGAAGGCGCGGGCGATGCCGATCCGCTGGCGCTGGCCGCCCGAGAGATTGGTGCCGCGCTCGCCGACGATGCTGTCATAGCCGTGCGGCAGGCGGCGGATGAAATCGTCGCAGCCCGCGGTCTGCGCGGCGCGATAGACCTCCTCGTCCGAGGCGTCGGGCTTGGCGAAGCGGATATTCTCCATCACCGAGCGGTGGAACAGCATCACCTCCTGCGGCACCACCGCGAGCGCGTCGCGCAGGCTCTCCTGCGTCACCTCGCGGATATCCTGGCCGTCGATCGCGACATGGCCGCCCTGCGGATCGTGGAAGCGCTGGATGAGCTGGAGCAGCGACGATTTGCCCGCGCCCGAAGGGCCGACGATGCCGACCTTTTGCCCCGCCGGGATCACCAGCGACAGATCGTGCAGCACCGGATGCGACGGATCATAGCCGAAGGTGACGTGCGACAATTCCACCCGGCCCTCGCCGACCCGCAGCTTGGTGGCGCGCGGCGAATCGCTCAGCGTCTGTGGCACGCCGATGATGTCGAGCGTCTCGCGCAGATAGCTGAACTGCTGGCTGGTATCGATCAGCGCCATCGCGAGATCGCGCGAGCCGTGCAGAATGCGGAAGGTCATCGTGCTGATCACGACGACGTCGCCGGTCGAGATCGCATGCGCCGACCAGCGTCCGATCGCCCAGATCAGCGTGCCGCCGACCAGTACAGCCAGCGCGAGATCGTGCAGGCCGCGCATCCGCTCGACGAAGAACCAGCCGCGCCGCTGCGCGCTCGCCTCGTCGTCAAGAAAGCCTTGCAGCCGCGACAATTCGCGCTGGTGCGCGGCGAAGGCCTTCACCACCCAGATATTGCCGATCAGGTCGACCAATTCGCCACCGACGGTGCCCGCGCGCTCGGCGAACGCCTTGTGGTGGACATGGCCCTGCAAGCCGAGCACCACCAGCACGACGGTGACGATGACGAAGATCACGCCGAGCACCAGCGCCATGCCGGGATCGATGCTGACGAAGATGATCATCGCGCCGACGAAGGCGATCAGCGGCGGCGTCACCTCCTGCAACAGCCGGTGGACGATCGCGCCGAAAATCCCCGCCAGTCCCGACACGCGATGGCCGAGCGAGCCGGCGCGCTGGTTCTGGAAGAAGGGCATCTGATGGCCGGTGAGGTAATCGACCATGTCGAGCCGGATATCGACACCCGAGACGACGGTGGCATGGCCGAGGGTGAGCGCCGCGGCACGCTGCATCGCGCTTTCCAGCACCACCAGCGCCAGGAAGACGCCGAGGAAGGTATAGACCGCGGCACGGACGCGGTCGGAGCCGGTCATCGCGTCGATGAGCAGCTTCAGCGCATATTGCACGCCGATCGAGCTGACCGACGACCCGGCGACGAGCAGGCCGAGCAGGAGGAAGGTCCACGGGCGGATACGGATATAGTGCAGCAGGAACCGGAACGGGCTGCGGAGATGGAGCACGGCAGATATTCTCCCGGAGGTACGCCAATGTTGCGCCGCAGCAACGACATTGGCAATCCGGTTGAGGCAAGGGGATGGAAAGACCGGATAGTTTCCCAGCGATCAGCGCACCCGGCCGGCACGTGGGACCACCTGTGCGGTGTGGCGCGATCGACGGACCGGGATACGACCCGGTCCGTACCTGTCGTGGGCAAACCGGCTTACGTCATACGGAGCCCTGAGCCGCCGTCAGATTTGCGCCAGCCCGCCATCCACGAACAGTTCGACGCCGTTGATGTGCCGGGACTCCGCGCTCGCCAGGAAGCGCACGACCGCAGCGACGTCCTCGGGCTCGCCGATCCGCCCCGCGGGCGATGCCTGCGCCGCCCAATCCTCGAACGCCGTGATCGCGCCATCCGCATCACCCTGCAGTCGGTACGCCAGCGGCGTGCGGATCGGCCCCGGACTCACCGTGTTGACGCGGATCCGGCGTCCCCGCAGGTCGTTCGCCCAGGAGCGGGTAAAGGCATGCAGCGCCGCCTTCGACGCATTGTAGACGCTGAGATCGGCCATGCCCTTGATCGAGCAGATCGAACCGATCAGGACCACCGACGCGCCCTCGGCGAGGTAGGGCAACAGCGTCTGCACCGTGCAGAAAACGCCGCGAACGTTGAGGTCGAACGTCCGGTCGAAATCCGCCTCGCTGACCGATCCGAATTTGGTGATTTCGGCGGTGCCGGCGTTGGCGACCAATATGTCGAGCTTCACGTCATCCGCAGCGAGGCGATCGGCGACGGCCCGGATATCCTCCGGCTTCGCCATATCGGCAGCCAGCCCGATCAGCTCGTGTCCAGCGATCGCGGCATCGAGCCGTTCACGCGATCGTCCCGTGACATAGACCCGTCCGCCAGCACCGCGTAGCGCCTTCGCCGTAGCAAGGCCGATGCCAGCGGTTCCACCAGTGACCAAGGCATTCTGTACCATGATGATCCTCCTTGTTCGATGATTCGGTATTTCGGTTATATCGAACAATGGGCTTGGAAGCGAGCGTCTGCTATGGGGCGATGATGATCGGGTTCGTCCATCCCCCTGCCGATGCAATGGCATTGCACCACATCCTGTCCGCGCTGGCCGATCCGACCCGGCTACGGATCGTCAAGGCGTTGCGCGCGGCGCAGACCGGCCTCAATTGCACCGCGGCAACCGCGCCGTTCCAGCAGGTGCCGAAATCGACGCTGAGCGGCCATTTCCGCGTGCTGCGCGAAAGTGGCCTGATCTGCACGACGAAGCGCGGCGTCGAGAACATCAACACGTTGCGCTGGGACGATGTCGAGGCGCGATTTCCGGGATTGCTCGAGCGGATACTGGCGTTCGCGCCTGATTGACCCACCGCGCATCGCGGCGGTCATGCGAGAATGGCGGGCCTGTGCGGACCGGAGCCGCATCGGGCTGGAGGAGAAGTCTCCATGTCGGGCCTCGTCATAAGCCCGGCGGATCAGGGTGGCGGCAACCTCATTCCCCCGGCCGATACCCCCCGTGACCGCCCGATCCGTCAGACTCGCGATGCGGTCATCGCGGTGCTTCCCAATTCCGTTCCGGCCGATTGTGGTCGCCGCGATGAGCCGACCGTTCGCGAGTGGCGCGAGCCCGGCCCGTATCGTCCTGCTCCAACACGCAAAAAGGGCGGCTCCTTGCGGAACCGCCCCTCTGTCCGTCATCCGATCGCGATCAGAAGTCGTTGCGATACTGCTCGTTGCCGATGAAGCCGAGCTTGGTCACCGCGGACCGCTTGATCACCGCCAAGGTCTGATCGACCTTGTCGTACTTCGCCGCCGGATCGGGCTGGAAGTGCAGCTCCGGCTCCGGGTTGATCGCCGCGGCGGCGTCGAGATAGGTGCGCAGCGTCACCTCGTCGACGGGAACGCCGTTCCACGACACCGTGCCGGCGGCATCGATGATGATCTTGTTCTTCTGCGGATCCACCGGCGGCTTGACGTTCCGCGGGTCATTGACCGGCAGATCGACCTTGACCGCGTGCGTCGGGATGGGAAGCGTGATGATGAACATGATGAGGAGCACGAGCATGACGTCGATCAACGGCGTCGTGTTCATTTCCATCATCGGCTCGCCATCTTCCGAGCCACCACTCATTGCCATGTCAGATACTCCTGGGTCGGGCGGGGCGGATTAGCCACCCGCGGGCGGCGGCTGCGAGATGAAGCCGACCTTGGCAAAGCCGGCCTGCTGCATCGTGTAGACCGTGCCGCCGATGCACTTGTAGGGGGTGTTCACGTCACCGCGGATATGCACTTCCGGCAGTTCGAGATCCGGGTTGCCTGCGCCACCCTGACGATCGATCTCCAGCTTGAGCTTGTCGACCGCGCGGGTCAGCAGGTCCTTGCTGGTGATCGGCGACGTGCCCCAATAGACCAGGCAGCTGCCGTCCGGCTTGGTCGTCACCGACAGCAGGACGTTCTCGGGCTTGGTCGTCGTCGGATCGAAACGGACCTTGGGCAGGACGATGCCCTTGACCGTCTGGATCGCCACCGGAACGGCGATCAGGAAGATGATCAGAAGCACCAGCATCACGTCCACGAGGGGCGTGGTGTTGATGTCCGACAATGGTTTCTCGGAGGAACCTCCTCCGCCAACGCTCATCGCCATGTGCGAGCTATCCTATCCATGCAATCTTGCCGGCGACCGATCGTCGCCGGCCGGTCGCGGGACCGCCGCCTCGGCGGCCCCGCAGCCTTATCGTGTTACGGGCGGGTCTGCACGCCACCGGCCTGGCCGGCAGTCGTGGTCGCCGCAGCCGGCTTCACCGGAGCCTTCGACGCAGGCGCACCGGCGATCGTCGGACGGACCGCGCCGTTCGAGGCGAGGAAGCCCAGCACGTCGTTCGAGAAGGCCGACAGGTCTTCCGCGATCGACTTGTTGCGACGCTGCAGCCAGTTGTAGGCAAGCACGGCCGGAACGGCGACGACGAGGCCGAGCGCGGTCATGATGAGCGCCTCACCGACCGGGCCGGCGACCTTGTCGATCGAGGGATCGCCCGACGCACCGATCTTGATCAGCGCGCGGTAGATGCCGACCACGGTACCGAACAGACCGATGAACGGTGCGGTCGCGCCGACCGTCGCGAGGAAGGCGAGACCGCCGCCCAGCTTCGAGTTGATCGCCGCTTCCGAGCGGGCGAGCGAACCGTGCAGCCAGTCGTGCGCCTCGACCGGATCGGTCAGCTTGGCGTGCTGGTCCTGCGCCTGCAGGCCGTCGTCGACGAGCTGCTTGTAGGCCGAGTTCTTCTCGAGCTTGGCAGCGCCTTCGCGCAGGTTCGGCGAGGTCCAGAAGCCCTGGCGAACGCGCTTCGCCTGGTTGATGATCTTCTGCTGCTCGAACAGCTTCGAGAAGAGGATGTAGAACGAGACGATCGACATGATCACGAGGATCGTGAACACCGACTGCGAGATCAGGCCGCCTTCCTTCAGAGCGGCCTGGAGGCCGAACTGGTTTTCGGCTGCCGCGGTGCCGCCGGCCGCGAGAATGGTGGTGAGCATTGGAAATTCGTCCTTATCAAACGGTGTAGAAGTTCGGGGAGGATCCGCCCGCCGTCGCGGCGGGCGGAGACCGCATCATTCCTTCGGGATCTTCCAGACCACGCGCCGCGACTGGGTGGTCGCGAGCGGGTTGCCGGCCGCATCCGTCGCCGGGGTGTAGCGACCCCGCCGCGTGATCGCGGCACATGCCGCCCGGTCCAGCGCGGTCGAACCGCTCGACTGGGTGGTATGGCAGTTTTCGACGCGCCCCTGCGCGTTGATCGTCCAGGCGATTACGCTGGTGCCTTCCTCGTTGTTGCGCAGCGAGCTCGGCGGGTAATCGTCGTTCGTGATCCAGTCCGCGGGATTACCCTTGGCACCGGCCGCCTTGCTGACCGTCGAGACGGCGGGCGGTGCGGGCGGGGCCGGCGGTGCGGGCGGCGCAGCGATCGGCGTCATGTTGACGGCCGGCGGCGGCGTCGTGACCGTCTGGATCACCACGGGCGGCGGATTCGGATTCTGCACGATCGGCGGCGGCGACACCACGGGGGGCGGCGTCATCGGCGTGTCGGGCGGAGGCGGGGGCGGCGGCTCGTCCGGCGGCGGGGGAGGCGGCTCCTCCACGTCGAACGTGTTAAGTTTTTCTTGGGCCTTTTTCACGTATTGGTACGCGAGCCCGGTGACGAAGGCGTAGCCCAGCGCCGCATGGATGAGCACGACGATGACGATCGCGACCACCCTGCCACCGGACATCTTCTGGTCAGCATAGGCCATTCAGCAACGACACTCCCTAATCTCTCGGTCCTCGCAGCGCCCGGGGGAAGAGCGCGCGTAGGCCCCTGCCCCGGCTGGTGCCGTGTGTGGCAGTCCGCAAACCCTATCGCCCCGTTTCCCGCCGCGCAAACGCTTTGTCGGACGCAACAAACGTACAATCGTTTAGCGACACTTTTATTTCTGTATCGTTCAGGTGCAGTCGGCTACCGAAATCGGCATGATCCCGCGATTCCGCCCTGCCCTGCTCGCCGCCGCCGCACTCGCCGCATGCCCCGCCTTCGCCGCATTTCCGGGCCAAAGTGCCTCGGATATGGCGGTTTCCGGCCACGATGAGAGCGGTATCAGCTACGCCGATCTCGCCGATCTGGTGATCGCCTCGCCGGTGATCGCCGACGCGACGATCCGGTCCGCAATCCGCCTGAAGGGCGCCGAGGCCGCGGGCGTCGCCCCCGGATTCACCCGTTATTATGTCGAGGCCAACCTCGGCGCGCTGGTGCGCGGCAGCGGCGGGCTGCCGCCGCGAATCGGCTATCTGCTGGATATTGCTCCGGATTCTTCAGGCCGACTGCCGAAATTGAAGAAAATGAGGGTGTTGCTGTTCGGCCGTCCGGTCGCCGGTCGTCCCGATCAGATACAACTGGCCGCGCCGGACGCGCAGATTGTCTGGACGCCGGCGCAGGACGCGCGGGTGCGGGACATCGCGCGCGCCTTGCTCGCCGCCGACGCGCCGCCGGTGATCACTGGTATCGGTAACGCGTTCCACGTCCCCGGCGCTCTGCCCGGCGAGGGCGAGACGCAGGTCTTCCTGACCACCGCCAATGGCGCGCCGGTATCGCTCACCGTCCTGCGCCGTCCGGGCGAACAGCCGCGCTGGGCGGTGGCGCTGTCGGAGATCGTCGACGAGGCCGCCGCCCCGCCGGCGCGCGACACGCTGCTATGGTACCGCCTCGCCTGCGCGCTGCCCGCCGACCTGCCGGAGCGCAGCACCGCATCGCTTGCCGAAGCCGACGCGGCGCTGGCGCGCGAGGATTATGCCTATGTGCTGCAACAGCTCGGCCCGTGCCGACGGACGCGGACGGTCCGCTAACGCGTCTGCCGTCGCGATGGTCCTGAGAGGAAGGGCGGATTTACGCGGCGGTACCGATATGCCCCGATGAGGCCATGCCTCTCCTCTGCGCCGCGCCTCAGCGCCGGTTGCGCACCAGGGTGATGCCGATCGACTCCCCCGCTTCGGCGATCGCCAGCTTCACGATCTTCACCTTGACGCGCAGCACCCGCGGGTCGGTGAGGAACAGCGTCTCGCAGATATGATCGGCCACCGCCTCGATCAGCGTGAAGTGCAGCCCCTCGGGCAACGCACCGGTCGCGGCATGCTTCAGGTCGAGATAGTTCTTCGACGCCGACAGCGGCGTGTCGGGGGCGAAATGGTCGGGACAGGCGAGGTCCACCGTCAGGTCGATGCGGAGCGGCTGCGGCAGGTGCGTCTCCTCCGAATAGATACCGGTGAGCACCTGAACCTCGAGGTCGTGGACCTCCAGCTGAAGACTGTCTTGCATGGCACCGGCCTCTAGCAAGCCGGACCGCCGAGCGCCAACCGCATTGCCGCTTGCGTTCCGCCGCGCGCCGCCGCATGCGCCGCGCCCGTCCGTTCCGGACGCGAAGGACCCCGCCCGTGATCGCTTTCGTGCCGCTCGCCACTGTCGCAGGTGCCGCCGTCGAGGCGTTGCTCGACCGCGCGTTCGGGCCCGACCGCCACACCCGCACCGCCTATAAGGTACGCGGCGGCGTCGCCCCGATCGCCGCGCTCAGCATCGCCGCGGTCGAGGATGGCGCGCTGATCGGCACGATCCAATGCTGGCCGGTCCTGCTCCATGGTGACGATGGCGTCGCCTATCCGCTGGTGATGATCGGCCCGGTCGCGGTCGAGCCCGGCCGCCAGCGCGACGGCATCGGCCGCCAGCTGATGACCCGCGCGCTCGACGCCGCCGGCGCCGAAGGGCTCGATGACGTGCTGATGCTGATCGGCGATCCCGAATATTACGCGCGCTTCTTCGGCTTCGACGCGGGCCGCACCGCGGACTGGCGCCTGCCCGGCCCGGTCGAGCGCCACCGCCTGCTGTCGCGCGGCGCGCGGGTGCCGGCGATCGCCGGCCTGCTCGGCCCGGCGGTGCCGGCGACGGCCTGACCGCCTTTACGCAGCCACGCGGAGCGCCTACCTCGCGGCGATGCCGATGGAGGAGCTCCCCGATCTCGCCAGTCTCAGCCTTGCCGAGATCGCCACGCTGGTCGAACAGCGGCGGCTGCCGCCGGTCGAGCAATGGAACCCGTCGCATTACGGCGACAGCGAGATGCGTATCGCCCGCGACGGCACCTGGTATCATCAGGGCGCGCCGATCGGCCGCCCGGCGATGGTGCAGCTGTTCTCGACGATCCTGCGCCGCGAGCCCGATGGCCGCTATGTCCTCGTCACGCCGGTGGAAAAGCTCGACATCGCGGTCGAGGATGCGCCCTTCGTCGCGGTCGAGATGAAGGCGGAGGGGGACGGCGCCGACGCCCGCCTCGCCTTCCGGCTCAACACCGGCGACCTCGTCACCGCCGGGCCCGACCATCCGCTGCGCTTCACCGAAGGGGCGGACGGGCCCCGCCCCTATCTCCACGTCCGCGGCGGGCTGGAGGCGCTGGTCGCGCGTCCGGTCTATTACGAGCTGGCCGAGCGCGCGCTTGCCGACGACGCCGAGCGGCCCGGCGTGTGGAGCGGCGGCGCCTTCTTCCCGCTGGAACCCGCCGCATGAGCCTGGCCGAACGGCTGGTGCGCGCATGGCAGGACGGCAACCGCACCACCCCCGTCCTGCTGACCGGCGACGACGGCGAGTTGGAGGGCCGCGACGAGGCCGACCTGACGCCCGCCGCGGTGCTGGTCGCGGTGACCGACCGCGCCCGCCCCGGCGTCCTGCTCACCCAGCGGACCGATACGTTGCGCCACCACGCCGGCCAGATCGCCTTTCCCGGCGGCCGGCTCGATGCGGGCGAGGATGCGGTTGCCGCCGCGCTGCGCGAGGCACAGGAGGAGATCGCCCTGCCCCCCTCGCAGGTGCAGGTGATCGGCCCGGTCGACCGCTACCGCACCGTCACCGGCTATACCGTCACCCCGGTGCTCGCCGCCGTCCCTGCCGATTTGCCGTTCGTCGCCAGCGAGGCGGAGGTCGCCAGCGTGTTCGAAGTGCCGCTCGACTTCCTGCTCGATCCCGCCAACCAGGCCGCGGCGAGCGCCGAGTGGCGCGGCCGCACCCGCCATTATTACGAGATCCACTGGCAGGACCGCCGTATCTGGGGCGCGACGGCGGCGATGATCGTCAATCTGTCGCGGCGGCTGGCATGGTGACGCTGCCGCTCGACCGGATCGCCGCGCGCGCCGGCTTCCCTGCGCTGATCGACGTGCTCGGCGGGCCGGAGCAGACGCGGCTGGTCGGCGGCGTCGTGCGCGATACGCTGCTCGGCCTCGATCCCGCCGATATCGACCTCGCCACCCGGCTGCTGCCCGAGGAGGTGCTCGCACGGCTCAAGGCGGCGGATATCCGCGCCGTCCCGACCGGCCTCGCACACGGCACCATTACCGCGGTGCTGCCCGATGGCCCGATCGAGGTGACGACGCTGCGCCGCGACGTCTCGACCGACGGCCGCCATGCCGTCGTCGCCTTCACCGACGTCTGGCAGGACGATGCCGCGCGTCGCGACTTCACGATGAACGCGCTCTACGCCGATCCGGCGAGCGGCGAGGTGATCGACTATTTCGGCGGGCTTGCCGATCTCGACGCCGGCCGCGTCCGCTTCATCGGCGACGCCTATCGCCGCATCGCCGAGGATCATCTGCGCATCCTGCGCTTCTTCCGCTTCCATGCGCGCTTCGGCGCCGAGGATCAGGCGGCGATCGACGCCGAGGGGCTGGATGCCTGCACCGCGCGTGCCAACGACCTGATGGCGCTGTCGCGCGAGCGGATCGCCGCCGAATTGCTCAAGCTGCTCGTCGCCCGCCATGCGGTGCCGGTGATCGCGCTGATGATCGACCGCGGCATCTTCCGCGCGGTGCTGCCCGAGATCACCGATGCGACGCTGTTCGCCGCGCTCGCCGAGCGCGAGGCCGCCGCCGGCGTCGCCCCCGATGCGATCCGCCGCCTCGCCGCCCTGCTCCCGCCGGACGCGGCGGAGGGCGTCGGCGCGCGCCTCAAGCTATCGAACGCCGATCGCAAGCGGCTGGTCGCCGCCCGCCAGGGGCCCGGCGACGAAGGCCCGCGCGCGCTCGCCTATCGCGTCGGCACGACCAGCGCGATCGACCGGCTGCTGCTCGCCGGCGAGGATGTCGCCGCCATCCGCGACTGGACGCCGCCGGCGCTGCCGATCGGCGGCGGCGCGCTGGTCGCGCGCGGCCTGCGCAAGGGGCCGGAGGTGGCGGCGGTGCTGCGCCGGATCGAGACGCAATGGATCGCCGAGGACTTCCCCGACGGTGCCCGCGTCGCTCAGCTCGCCGATGCGGCGGTGCGCGCCGCGACGACCATCGCCAGCGCATCGTCGGCTTCCAGCGGCCGCGCATAGAGATAGCCCTGGCCATAGGTGCAGCCGAGCGCCGCCAGCGTCTGCGCCAGGTCGTTGCTCTCGATCCCCTCCGCCGTCGTCCGCATCCCCAGCGCCTGGGCGAGGCTGAGCACCGCGCGCACGATCGCGATCTTGTCGCGGTCGGCGAGCATGCCCGACACGAAGCTGCGGTCGATCTTCAGGATGTCGATCGGCAGCTTCTGGAGATAGGCGAGGTTGGAATAACCGGTGCCGAAATCGTCCATCGCCAGCGTCGTGCCGAGCGCCTTCAGCCCGTGCATGATCCCGGCGATCCGGTCGGGATCGGTGACGATCGCGCTTTCGGTCAGTTCGAGCACCAGCCGCTCGCCCGCGAGGCCGTGCTGGATCAGCGCCGCCTCGACCACCGCGGTGATGTCGTCGCGCTGCATCTGGATCGCCGACAGGTTGACCGCGACGCGCATCCCGCAATCGCCGCCACATTCGTCGTCCCACGCGCGCAAGGTGCGCGCCGCCTCGTCCATCGCCCAGCGGCCGAGCGGCACGATCAAGCCCGATTCCTCGGCAACCGGGATGAAGTCGCTCGGCTGGTGCTCGACGCCGCGCGGATCGCGCCAGCGCGCCAGCGCCTCGAACGACACGATCGCGCCGGTCGCGAGGTCGCAGATCGGCTGGAAGGCGAGCCGCAATTGCCGGTCGTCGATCGCCCGGCGCAGCGCCGTCTCCATCGCGAACTGCTCGCGTGCCAGCGTGAACGCCTGTGTCTGGTAACTCTCCACCTGCCGCCCCGTCTTCGCGCGCTTGACCGCGAATTGCGCGTTGCGGATCAACTCCTCGACGTCGTCGATCGCGTCGTCGCCATAGGCGATGCCGATCGAACATTCGACGCCGATCTCATAATCGCTCAGCCGGAACGGCGCCGACAGCGCCAGCCGGATCCGCTCGGCGAGGCGGTTGGCCTCGGCGGGATCGTCGTCGACCGCCATCAGGATACCGAATTCGTCGCCGCCGATCCGCGCCAGTGAATCGCGCGCGCGCAACACGCCCTTGATCCGCCGCGCGACGGTGATCAGCAGTTCGTCGCCGGCCAGCCCGCCCAGGCAGGCGTTGAGCCGGCCGAACCGGTCGATGTCGATGACCAGCACCGCATGACAGCTCCGCTCCGCCTGCACCGCCTCGATCATGTCGCTGAAGCCTTCGCGGTTGGGCAGACCGGTCAGGCTGTCGGTTGTCATCTCGCGGCGCAGCGAGCGTTCGGTATGGACCTGCGCGGTGAGGTCGATGAACGCGATCTGGCAACGGTCGCGCAGCGTCGGCGTCGGCCGGGCGATGGTGACGCGATAATAACGCGAATCGATCACCTGGCCGATCGACCAGTCGAAATCGATGCGCAGGTCGGCCGAGCGCAGGAAGGCATCGATCCGGCTGCCGAGCAGCGCCAGCATCGGCGACCGGTCGGCGATCACGCCGAGACCGGCGAGCCGATAGGCGCGATTGACCGCCAGAAAGGCGAACCCGCCGCCCTCGCGCACCACCTGCACCGTCGGAATCGGGATCATCTCGAGATCGCGCTCGAACAGCTCCAGCGCGGCAAGCGGCACGGAGGACAGGTCAGGCGAAGCGGTGGCCATGCCCCCCGTCTAGCCGCCGTTCGTTAAAGCGCCCTGAAAGTATACGTTCATAAACGACGAAAGTTAGGATGCCGCGACCGCCGTTCTGGCGGCGGTCACAGCGCTTTGCCGTTAGAGGTGCATCGCGGCACCGATCAGGAACGCACGCCCGGCCAGCGCATCGTAATAGGCGTTCTGCGCCGGCGATCCGCTTGCCGGATACGGGATGCCACGGTCGGTGACATTGTTGACGTTGATCCGCAGATCGAACCGCTTGGTGGCGTGCAGCGTGATCCCGGTGTTCCACATCACATAGCTGCTGACACCCGGCACGTCGCGCGTTCCGGCCGGCTCGGTTGCGTCGAAGACCGCCGGACCGGTGTACAGGATCTGGTTGAACCAGGACACCGGGCCGCTGTCGAGCGTCGCGTTCAAATTACCGCGGTCGATGAAATTACCGTAGCCCGCGCCGACCTGGCCACGACTGCTTTGGATACCCGTGTCTGCGCTGATTATCGCATATTGCTTGATGACGTGCTGATAGCTCGCTCCGAGCGTCAGCCGCCCGATGTCGTGCGGCAGCGCGAATTGATAGGCGAGCGTCGCCTCGACCGCCCGGAAGACCTGGCCACCCTGATTGACATAGGGCTCCTCCAAAGCGGTGATCTGCCCGAAATTGTCCACCGAAGTGTCCCGACTTACCAGATTGCAGTAGAAGTTGTCCGGATAGGTCGTCGAATCGTAGCAGCCTTTCAGCACCGCGCTGGACGAGGAGGCAACGATCGTATCGGTGAGGTCAATGCTGACGTAATCAGCCGACAGCGACAGTCCACGCAGGAACCGGGGCTCAAACACCGATCCGATCGTCCACGAGCTTGCCTTCTCATTTGCCAGATTGCGGTTGCCGATGATCGTCACCGGCACCGTTGCCGAGTTGATTAGCGAGCTGAAGTTGGCTGGAAGGCCGGCCGCACGGCAATTTGCCTGACGCACTGCGGGGTTAGGGCCGCTGGTCAGGTTCTGTTGATCGCAGGGATCGTAGCCGCCATCATAGGCGGGCTGATTGGCCGCGTAGAGCTCGGTAATCGACGGCGCACGAATGGCACGGGTGTAGTTGCCGCGGATCGCGAACCCCGGGAATAGCGACCAGCGGCCACCCGCCGTCCACGTGAAGGCGCCGCCATTGGCAGAATTGTGGACGTAGCGTCCCGCTGCGTTGACCTCGAATTCGCGCACCAACGGGATGTGCTGCTCCGGCCTGATCAGCGGCGCGCGCATCTCGCCGAAGACCTCGTTGGTGACGTAGCTGCCCTCCACCCCCAGGATCGGGATCGAACGGCCAAGCGCTTGGGTATAATAGGCATCGGGCGTGAAGCGCGAATATTCGCGCCGGTTCTCGTAGCCGATCGATATGCCGAGATCGCCGCCAGGCAGCTTGGCTAGCGCGCCGGTCAGCGTTGCGAGCACGTCGCGCTGCGTCGTAATCGACCGGGTGCGTGCGATCGTCGTCACATAGTTACGCGCCGCCTGGCTCGGCGCTCCATTGCCGAACAGGTTGAGCGGGGCACAGGTCTGCGAGATCGTGCCCGCATATGCCGCGACGTTGGGCGGCGCCGCCGGATCGTTTGGATCCGGGTTGAACGGTGCGCAGACGATGTTGCCGTTGGCATCGGTACCGGCGTTGAGCGCACGGCGCAGGTTGGGTTCGACCAGCGAGGGGGTCAGCGACGTTCCGCTCGACCGCCCGTAATTGCCTGAGATTTCCCAGGTGAACGTGTGGCCAAGCGCCTGAAAGTCACCGGTGAAGCCCCCGACGAACCGATAGAGGTTCTGTTTCAGCCGCGCGACGCCACTGATCAGATCGGTGTTCGCCCGGCCAAGATAGAAGACGTCGTTATCGGTTGCCGGCAAGCCGTTCGCGACCAAGTTGCGCACGATCGTCGCCTTGGCCTGGGGATTGAGGAAGGGATTGCCCAGCTTGACGATGTAATTGCCGTTGACGTCGAACGCACCCGGCTCCGCTTGGCGGAAAAATCCGGTATTGTAGACGGGCTGGCCTGCCACGTTGGTGGCGTTGCTGCGCGAATACCAGCCTTCGCCGAAGAAGTGGATGCCGTCGCTCAACTGGTAGTTGAGCAGTACGGTGGCGTTGAACCGATTGTCATCGACGCGCAGGTTGGTCGTGTCGGCCATGTTCAGCGCGTCACCGCCGAGGAAGGTGGTGGGATCGGATGTCGCCGTGCCCGTGTTGAACGGGATCAGCGTGCCATCGGGTGCGAAGCGCAGCAAATTGCCGTTAGCATCGGTGACGCTGCGGTTCGGTCGCAGCGCCCCCCCGTCGACGATATAGGGATTTCCGCCCGGCTGGCCGAGGAAGGTCCTGACGTTCTGCACCAGTACTTTCTTGTACGGCGAATTGGGATCGAGCGGCGCGATGAAACCATATTGCCGACGGATGACATCACGCTGGTTGCCGATCAGGCCGTCATCCTGATTATACTCGGCATTGAGCGTGATATTGCCGCGGCCACCGGCGAAATTCTTCCCGCCGAGCGCGCGGATTCGGCGATTGCCGAGGTCGCCGCGCTGACTGATGCCTGACTGCCCGTCCAGGTCGAGGCCTTCATAGTCATGCTTGAGGATGATGTTCACGGTGCCGGCGATCGCATCGGAACCGTAGATCGGTGCGCCGCCGATCGACACAGTGTCGACGCGTTCAATCAGCTTGGTCGGGATCGTATTGAGGTCGACCTGACCACCGCCGCCGGCCGAGGAGAAGACGGTCGAGGCATTGGCACCGACGAAGCGGCGGCCATTCACCAGCGTCAACGTGCGCTGCGAGCCGAGGCCATAAAGATTGACGAAGCTCTGGCCCACGCCAAAACCATTACCCTGGTTGCCGATCGACGAACTGTCGGCAAGGCCAAATCCGGGCAGCTGGTTCAACGCGTCGGCGACGTTGGCATAGCCCCGCTCGTCGAGCAACTTGGCGTCGATGGTATTGGTCGGTTGAGCGTTGTCGATTGCCGGGCGGCGGATACGCGATCCCGTGACCACGATCTCATTGCCGGACCGTGCGCCCTTGTCCGCGGCGGTTGCGCTTTGCGTGACCTGTCCGTTTGCTTGGTCAGCGGCAGCATCCGAAACAGCCTGCGCCGTCGCCGGCGTAACCGCCAGCGCCGCGGCGATCAGCGTTGCTGCAAGGCTCGTAGTGGCAAGCAACATCTTGTTGGACACGCGATGACCCCATGATTGTTTTGGATTGCCTCGGAGTGTCATGCAGCTGCAATAAGTCTCAAATTAAATTTCGTTCATGTTACTCTGTCATGCGGACAGCAGCCACGCACCTTCTCGCATCGAGCAAACAAATAGTTGTTATAGTTGTGATTCATCCCGCGGGCGGCAGCGTGACTGAAATGTCACGCCGCTGACCTTTTGTGCTTGCGTCGACTCCGGGATCACGAACGGTCGAATGTATCCACCTGTCGGGCGTGCGAGCAACCGCCCATCTTGGATCGCCGCGACCCGGGCGCTCTGCTCCTTACCCTCCGAACCGATTGTCGCGCGGAAAGCCGGTCGGCGGCGTCCGTCCCGCCGCGCCGCGCGCCGCGCGCCACAGCGACAGGTCGCTTTCGGTGCGCGTCCGTCCCGATTCGCCGCCCATCGTCCAGCTCATGCCCTCGGCGAAGACGAAGGTGGTGGCGTCGGACAGTCGCCCCTCACGGAAGCGCTGCAATTGCACGCCCTGGCCGCGAGTCATCACCGGCAGCTCGGCGATCGGGAAGACCAGGAACTTGCGGTTGTCGCCGATCGCCGCGACGTAATCGGCATTGGGCGCGACCGGACGGACGACGAGCAGCTTGGCGCCGGGCCGCGGCGTCATCACCGTCTTGCCCTTGCGCGTTTCGGCGATCACCTCGGCGACGGGCACGCGGAAACCGCGGCCGTCGGTGGCGGCGATCAGCAATTGCTCCTGCGCGCGCGCGTTGAGGAAGGCGACGACGCCGATCGATCCGTCGAGGTCGATCATCGCGCGCACCGGCTCGCCGAAACCGCGCCCGCCGGGCAATTTGTCCGCCGCCAGCGTGAAGAACCGCCCGTTCTCCGCCGCGAGCAGCAATTTGTCGGTGGTCTGCGCGTGGAAGGCGAAGGCGGGGCCGTCGCCTTCCTTGAACTTCAGCGTCTCCGCCGAGGCGAGGTCGTTATGGCCCTTCATCGCGCGGATCCAGCCGCGCTGCGACAGGATCACCGTGATCGGCTCGCGCTCGATCATCGCCTCGAGCGGAATGTCGCGGGTCGGCGCCGCTTCCTCGATCGTCGTGCGCCGCGCGCCGAGCGCGGTCTCGGGGCCGTAGCGGTCGCGCACCTTCTTCATGTCGCGCTTCATCCGCCGCTTCTGCTTGGCGGGATCGGCGAGCAGCCCTTCGAGTTCGGCCTGTTCCTTGTCGAGCTTGTCGCGCTCGCCGCGGATCTCGAACTCCTCCAGCCGGCGCAGACTGCGCAGCCGCATGTTGAGGATCGCCTCCGCCTGCCGGTCGGTCAGGCGGAATTCCTCCATCATCACCGCCTTGGGCTCGTCCTCGGTGCGGATGATCTCGATCACCCGGTCGAGGTTGAGATAGGCGATGAGATAGCCGTCGAGCAGCTCGATCCGGTCGGCGATCTTGCCGAGCCGGTGGCGCGTGCGCCGTTCGAGCACGACGAACTGATGCTCGACCCATGCCTTGAGCGCACCGCCAAGCGACATCACCCGCGGCGTGCGATCCTTGTCGAGCACGTTGAGGTTGAGGCTGATCCGCGTCTCGAGATCGGAGAAGCGGAACAGGCCGTCCATCAGCACCTGCGGATCGACGGTGCGGCTGCGCGGTTCGAGCACGATCCGCACCTCGGCATCCGATTCGTCGCGCACGTCGGCGAGGATCGGGAATTTCTTGTCGTTGATGAGGCCGGCGATCTGCTCGATCAGCTTGCCCTTCTGCACGCCATAGGGGATCTCGCTGACCACGACCTGCCAGCCGCCGCCCTTCTCGCGCTCGATGTCCCAGCGCGCGCGGACGCGGAAGCTGCCGCGCCCCGTCGCATAGCTTTCCGCGATCACCGCCGCCGGATCGACGATCAGCCCACCGGTCGGCAGGTCGGGGCCCTTCACATAATCGAGCACTGCGGTGTCGGGCGCATCCGGCTTGTCGACCAGCATCATCGCCGCGTCGAGCAGCTCGGCGGCATTGTGCGGCGGGATGCTCGTCGCCATGCCGACCGCGATGCCGCTCGCGCCATTGGCGAGCAGATTGGGGAACAGGCCGGGGAACAGCTCGGGCTCCTGCTCCTCGCCATTATAGGTCGGGCGATAGGCGACGGCATCCTCGTCGAGCCCGTCCATCAGGTCGATCGCGACCTGCGTCAGCCGCGCCTCGGTGTAGCGATAGGCGGCGGCGTTATCGCCGTCGATATTGCCGAAATTGCCCTGCCCGTCGACGAGCGGGTAACGCAGCGAAAAGGTCTGCGCGAGGCGGACCATCGCGTCATAGACCGACTGGTCGCCGTGCGGATGGTATTTGCCGATGACGTCGCCGACGACGCGCGCGCATTTCTTATAGCCCTGGCTCGGATCGAGTTTCAGCAGCCGCATCGCCCACAGCAGCCGCCGGTGGACGGGCTTGAGCCCGTCGCGCACGTCGGGCAGCGACCGCGCGGTGATCGTCGACAGCGCATAGACCAGATAGCGGTCGGACAGCGCGGTATCGAACGGCGCATCGAGGATGCCGATCGGGGGTTCCTGAAAGTCGGTGGCCATATCGGGAACACCCTAGGCCGCAGGGGCGCAAACGGCAACGGGCGCGGCTTTGAAGGGATCGCGCGCCCGTCCGCCGTCCGCTAGCGTTACCCCCGCATGCTCACCTGGCCCGACCTCACCAGCCGCCCGCGCGGCACGCCCGACGCGACCATCGCCTACGGCCCCGACCCGCTGCAGGTGATCGACCTCTGGCGCCCCGCCGGTGCCGGGCCGCATCCGGTGGTGCTGATGGTCCACGGCGGCTGCTGGCAGACGAGCGTCGCCGACCGCCGGTTGATGGATTGGGCCGCCGCGGACCTGCGCGCCGCCCGCATCGCGGTGTGGAACATCGACTATCGCGGCGTCGACCGCGCCGGCGGCGGCTATCCCGGCACCTTCCGCGATGTCGCCGCCGCCGCCGACCGGCTGCGCAGCGACGCCGCCGCGTATGGGCTCGACCTCGCCCGCCGCGTCGCGCTCGGTCATTCCGCCGGTGGCCATCTCGCGCTGTGGCTCGCCGCGCGCCACCGGATCGCGGCCGACAGCCCGCTCCACCATCCCGATCCGCTGCGCCTCGATCACGTCGTCAGCCTCGGCGGCCTGCCCGATCTCGCCGCGGTCGCCGCCAGCCCCGACAACGGCTGCGGTACCGGGGTGATCGCGCAGCTCACCGACCAAAGCCGCGCCGCGCCCTATGCGGACACGTCGATCCCGCCGCTCCTCCCGCTCGGCGCGACGCAGGATCTCGTCAACGGCCGCGAGGATCGCATCGTCCCCTATCGCCTCGCCGAGGATTATGTCGCGCGCGCGCAGGCCGCCGGCGATACGGCGCGCCTCCACACGGTCGCCGACACCGGTCATGTCGAGCTGATCGCCCCCGGCACCCCCGCCTGGGCGCACACCCGCGCCCTCCTGCACGCCGCCCTGACGAAAGACGCCGCATGACCCGCGACGACGCCCGCGCCCTCGACCGCACCGACCCGCTCGCGCGCTTGCGCGACCGGTTCGCGCTGCCCGACGGCCTGCTCTACCTCGACGGCAATTCGCTCGGCGTCCTGCCGCGCGCCGTCGCCCCGGCGCTCGCCGACACGGTGCAGCGGCAATGGGGCGAGCGCCTCATCCGCAGCTGGAACGAAGGCTGGATCGACGCCCCGCAGCGCCTCGGTGCGAAGATCGCGCCGCTGATCGGCGCCGCCGCCGACGAGGTGATCGTCGGCGACACCACGTCGACGCATCTGTTCAAGGCGCTGGTCGCCGCGCTGCGCCACGATCCCGCCCGCCGCACCATCGTCAGCGAGGCGGGCAATTTCCCCACCGATCTGCATATCGCCGAGGGCGCGGTCGCCTGCGTGGAGGGCGCGGCGCTGAAGGTCGTCGCGCGCGCCGACCTCGCCGCCGCGCTCGACGACGATACCGCGGTGCTGCTGCTCACCCAAGTGCATTACAAGACCGCCGAACGCTTCGACCTCGCCGGCTGGACCGCCCGCGCGCATGAGGCCGGCGCGCTGATCCTCTGGGACTTCAGCCACAGCGTCGGCGCGGTGCCGATCGACGTCACCGCCGCAGGCGTCGATCTCGCGGTCGGCTGCACCTACAAATATCTCAACGGCGGCCCCGGCGCGCCCGCCTTCCTCTATGTCGCGCGCCGGCTGCACGACGCGCTCGCCAATCCGGTGAGCGGCTGGATGGGCCATGCCGAGCCCTTCGCCTTCACCGACGCCTATCGTCCCGCCGCGGGGATGAAACGCTGGCTGGTCGGCACCCCCTCGATCCTCGCGATGGCGAGCCTCGAGGCCGCGCTCGCGATCTGGGCGGAAGTCGACCTGACCCAGGTCGCCGCCAAGAGCGCCGCGCTGTTCGCGATCCTCGCCACGGCGGGCGCCGCCGCCGGCCTGCCCTGCGTCAGCCCCGCCGATCCGGCGCAGCGCGGCAGCCATATCAGCTTCCGCCATCCCCATGCCTATGAGGTCACGCAGGCGCTGATCGCACGCGGCGTCATCGGCGATTTCCGCGCGCCCGACGTGCTGCGCCTCGGCCTGACGCCGCTCTATCTCAGCCATGAAGACGTCTGGCAGGCCGGCGAACACCTCCGCGCCGTGATCGCGACCGAGGCATGGCGCAACCCTGCCTATGCCGACCGCAATGCGGTGACCTGACCGGCCGCCCCACTTACGCCGTCAGTCGTTGAGATGCGGGAACACCTGCCCCTGCAGGTTGATCGTCAGCTGCAGGTTGAGCGCATGATCCATCTGCGCCCGCGCCTCGCTGCGCCCGGGGCGGAACTGGTTGAGATAGCCGACGTCCGCCGTCATCAGCTTGCCGATCGGCACGACGAAGCCGACGATGTTGCGCATCCGCTCATAGCCGCTGCGCTGTCCCCAGCGCGTGCTGTTGGGCAGGAAGAAGCTCTCGTGGCTGACGAACAACGCCCATTTGCTCGCTCCCAGCCGCTGGTTGTAGCGCAGCAGCGGCCGCACCCGGAAACCGATCTCGGACCCGCGCGGATTGAACCGTTCGTCGACGCGAAAGCGCGTCGTGAAGCCGCCGAACGTCCCCACCACCTGCTGGCGGATGCGATCCTCGTCGGCGCCGGTGTTGGCGTTATGCGCGCCGACCTTGCGATAACCGAAGCCGAGTTCGACGCCCTTGGTCGCCTTCACCCCGACCAGCGCACCGAATTCGGTCTGGTACAATCCGTCCTGCCGATCGCTGAACCGCGCGATCTGCTCCAGCGTGACGCGCACCTCGTCGGTCAGCGGCACGTTGGTGTTGATCTGCGTCCATAGCTGCGCATCCTGCTGCTGCGCGGCCGCGGGCGTGGCGAAGAGCAGTGGCAGCAGACTCAGCGCCGCGTACGGCTCAGTCCGCCTGCCCCGCTTCGTTGGCTTCGCCATCCCCCATATTCCCCTCTTCATCGACGACCTTGAAGACCTTGAATGCGATATTGTGCCATTGCTCGGCGGAAAGTGCGATCCAGTCGATCGTCTCGCCCGCCTCGCGCCGCATTGGGCGGCCCTCCGCCATGACCAGCCGGAACACCGATGCGTCCTTGAGCACGACTTTCGCCGGAAAGCGATCAGCGTCGCGCAACAGACTGACGACCGTTCCCTGATAGCCGATCAACGCCCCTTCCTGCTCAATCGTCGTGAGGACTTAGGCGATGATAAAGTCCTGGTCGCTGCCGGTCTTGGCGAACACCTCCGCCATCGGACCATAGAAGATCGACGAGTCACCGCCCCACATGACCAGCCGACCGGCAAGCGTCCCCAACACGGTCGCAAGCAGGCAGAGGAAAAAGAGGCCCGAGATCAAGGCATAGACCGACTCGATGGTGGCAGGCGGGACGAGCATCGCGACGTAGGGATTGGCCAGCGGGATACCAGCCAACCATTGCGGTCCGTGAGCCGTCGCCACGATCCCGAGACCTATGACGTACGTCAGGTGGACGAAAACGCTGAGCAGCCCGATCTGCGCGATGCCGTCAGCGCTGGTCAGCGACGGGATGGCGGGTTCCACCTCCTTAGTCTGCGCAACCTGATAAAAAGCCTTTGTCGCGACGATCCCTGGCAGCAGCAACGCCGTCACCAGCACCGCAATCAGCGTCAGGCCCATCGCGGCCTTACCCGATCAACGGCGGACGACCGTCTCGCCGCGCCGCGCACGCTCAATATCGCTGCGGCGGATGACGTGAACGCCATCGGCATTCACCGCGGACGCCCGCTCCACCGCTTCCCAGCTCCCCCCGAAGGCGCGGACGACATCGGAGGCGGTGCGGATCGAAGCCGGGGAATTGATGCGTCCGGTAGCCATGGACGCAATGTAGACGCGGTCCGGTGGAAAGCAAACCGGCCCTGTCGCGATCCGCGCCTTCCGATTGCACCCCCGCCCCCCTTCCCCTATAGGCGCGACCATTCCGGCCCCGGCCCGCGATCCATCGCGCCGCCGGGGCTGCTCTATTTCAGGGGACACGCGCATGGCTCGGCGCCGCCAGATCTACGAAGGCAAGGCCAAGATCCTGTACGAGGGGCCCGAGCCCGGCACGCTGATCCAGTATTTCAAGGACGACGCCACCGCGTTCAACGCCCAGAAGAAGGGCACGATCAACGGCAAGGGCGTGCTCAACAACCGGATCAGCGAGCATATCTTCACGATGCTCGACGCGATCGGCGTGCCGACGCACTTCATCCGCCGCCTCAACATGCGCGAGCAGCTGATCCGCCAGGTCGAGATCGTGCCGATCGAGGTCGTCGTGCGCAACGTCGCCGCCGGCTCGCTGTCGAAGCGGCTCGGGATCGAGGAGGGCGTCAAGCTCCCGCGCACGATCATCGAATATTATTACAAGGACGATGCGCTCGGCGATCCGATGATCACCGACGAGCATATCGCCGCCTTCGGCTGGGCGAGCCAGGAGGAGATGCACGACATCGCCGACCTTGCGATCCGCGTGAACGACTTCCTCAGCGGCCTGTTCGCCGGCGTCGGCATCCGGCTGGTCGACTTCAAGCTCGAGTTCGGCCGCATCTGGGACAATGACTTCGGCCGGATCATCCTCGCCGACGAGATCAGCCCCGACGGCTGCCGCCTGTGGGACATGGACACCAACGAGAAGATGGACAAGGACCGCTTCCGCCGCGATCTCGGCGGCGAGGCGGAGGCCTATCAGGAGGTGGCGCGTCGCCTCGGCCTGATGCCCGAGGGCGAGGACGGCGCCGTGCTCGATCTCGACAGCCACCGCAAGCGGCGTGGCAAGTGAAGGCTGGGGGTAAGTAAGATGAAGCTGCGTATCTTCGTGACGCTCAAGCCCGGCGTGCTCGACCCGCAGGGCCGCGCCATCCATCACGCCCTCGGCAGCCTCGGCTTCGAGGGCGTCGAGGACGTCCGCGCCGGCAAGATGTTCGAGCTCGAGGTCGCCGATTCGACCAGCGACGAATCGATCGACGGCATGTGCCGCCAGTTGCTCGCCAACACGGTGATCGAGAACTTCCGCGTGGAGCGCGTCTGACATGAAAACCGCGGTCGTCGTCTTTCCGGGCTCCAATTGCGATCGCGATCTCGCGGTGGCGCTGGAACGGGTGACCGGCAGCAAGCCGGCGATGGTCTGGCACGGCGACAGCGAACTGCCCAAGGGCGTCGGCCTCGTCGCGGTGCCGGGCGGCTTCTCCTACGGCGACTATCTGCGCTCGGGCGCGATCGCGGCGCGATCGCCGATCATGCGCGCGATCGTCGAGCAGGCCGGTCGCGGCCTGCCCGTGCTCGGCGTGTGCAACGGCTTCCAGGTGCTGACCGAGGCGGGTCTGCTGCCGGGCGCGCTGATGCGCAACGCGGGCCTCGACTTCGTCTGCCGCGACGTCGCGCTGACCGTCGCCAACGCCCAGACCGCCTTCACCAGCCGCTATGACGCCGACGAGACGATCCGCGTCCCCGTCGCCCATCATGACGGCAATTACTTCGCCGATGCCGACACGCTCGACCGACTCGAAGGCGAAGGCCGCATCGCCTTCCGCTATGGCGAACCGGTCAACGGCTCGGCACGTGACATCGCCGGCGTGCTCAACGCCGCCGGCAACGTGCTCGGCATGATGCCGCACCCCGAACGCAAGATCGAAACCGCCCACGGCGGCACCGACGGCCGCCGTCTGTTCGAAGGCGTGCTGGAAACCATCGGCGCGTAAGATCGGCCGGCGAACCGCCCCTCGCGGAGGCGTGCGCCATTTGGGAGTTCCGGTTCACCCTGGCGGACAGGGCAGTCGCACATCGCGGCGAGGATGAGGTTCGATCGGCTTCCTCATCATATCCGTCACCCCGGACTCGTTCCGGGGTCCACCCAGCCGCAAGAGAAGGGTGTCGGATCAAGCCCTTCCCCTCCTCGCAGAGTGGACCCCGGAACAAGTCCGGGGTGACGGGGTGGGCGAGGACCAGAGGGGAGATCGGGCCGGTACTGCGCACCGCTGCTACCGCCGCGTCACGCTGTCCTACACCCCCGCCGCCCTGCTACCGCCGAGCATCCGCTCTCTCACGTGGTCGATCCACCCCCCAAAAGCGGAAACGATCAGGCCCCGATCGTTTCCATCACCGTGTCCATGTCGTCCGACACGGCAGCGCTCACACCCTGGTCCGGAACGGCGTGAAATCGGTCGCACGATCGAACACGTCGACGCCTTCGGCGCGCTTCAGCGCGCCCACCACGCCATAGGTGACCGGCGTCAGGATCACCTCCCACGCCACCTTGAGCGCCCATTGCGTCAGCATCACCGTGACGACGAGCGCCGGCGTGAACCCCGCCGCGCCCAGGAAGGCGAGCGGATAGAAGATCAGGCTGTCCACCCCCTCCCCCAGCACCGTCGAGCCGATCGTCCGCATCCATAGATGGCGGCCCTCGCTCCACAGCTTCATCCGCGCCATGACGTAGGAATTGACGAACTCGCCCGCCCAGAAGGCGCAGACGCTCGCCAGCACGATCCGCGGCACCTGGCCGAAGATGGTGGCATAGGCGGCCTGGTTGCCCCAGCTCGGCGCCGGCGGCAGCGCGACGACCACCCAGCTCATGAACGCCATGAACACCACCGCGGCGGTGCCCGCCCAGATCACCCGCCGCGCCCGCGCATAGCCATAGACCTCGGTCAGCACGTCGCCGATGACATAGCTGACCGGGAAGAACAGGATACCCGCGCCGAACGGCCACGGGCCGATGCCGGGCAGCACGATCTGGGCGACTTTGCCCGCACCGATCACGTTTGAAAGCAACAGGATGGCGACGAACGCCGCCATGACGAAGTCGTAATAGCGGAACGCCTGCCCGCGCATCGCCGCGGCGTCGACCGCCCGTTCCGTCCGCTCGCCCATGGCGACGCGTTATATGGCGGTTCCCGTTCCGCGCAAACCGCGCTAATCGGACTGCCGCGCGCGCCCGTAGCTCAGATGGATAGAGCACGAGCCTTCTAAGCTTGTGGCCGCTGGTTCGAATCCAGCCGGGCGCGCCATTTCCTGTAAGCACCTGGTTTTTGAATGTTCCATAAGTCTTGATTCGAACAGCCACGGGCACTACCCTCATGCCCGCAATGCCTACCGCGCCACATACTCGCGTCTTCTTAGGCGCTTGCAGATAATTTTACCGGATTGAGGGAGGAAACGAAGCTGGGTTCTTTAAACCTCTAGCGATTATCGGAAACGCCAGCCTTTAGCTGCCTCGAAGCAGGCAAACCGATTTTGGGATTTTGCCATTCTGCCTTATCATTCGAGGTAGGGATTGGGGATCGGGGGCAGTGTGGCGATCGATTTGATGGCGGTGCAACAGCTTGCCACCGACCAAGCATCGCTCAACGCCGCCGCCGGACTTGCGAAGCCGGGAAAATGGTCGGGAGTCGGCATCAGCGAAGACGAGGCGCTGATCTGGGGCGAATGTGCCGGATCGGGGGCCAATCCCTATCGGGTTATGGCAGACCTTCGCGACAGGGGAAGCAAGTGTACCTGCCCTTCGCGCAAGTTCCCGTGCAAACATGCTCTTGCCCTGTTCTGGCTGAGGGCGGAGGCAATCGTCGCGTTCGCCGTGGCGGAAACACCGGAATGGGTGAGCGAGTGGCTGGCGCGTCGGCGTTCGACCAGCGGCGCACCCAAGTCGGCAAGACCGGCAGCGGATAAGGATCTGGACGCCGCCCGGTCCGCCGAACGCGAGCCCGTCGATGATGCCAAGGCCGCGGCGCGACGCGAGGCGACCAGCGCCAAACGAACCGAAGACACCGAGCGTATGATCCTGGATGGGCTGGACGCGCTGGAACAGTGGATCAGCGATCAGCTTCGCCTGGGGCTTGGCGGCCTCGTCGATGATGTGACCGCGCGCTGTCGCCGGATCGCGGCGCGGCTGGTCGACGGCAAGGCCGCCGCCCTGGCGGGCCATGTCGATGATATGCCCGCGCGACTGCTCGCTCTGCCCAATGGCGACCGGGTGCGCGGCGCGACGGTGGAACTGGCGCGACTGGTACTGCTCGCCCGTGCGTTTCGCGCCGATCCGCGCAATGCGGAACTGCGCCGCACCGTGGCCGCGGCCGAGACTCGCGAAACGCTGCTGGCCGATCCGGCGCCCACACGTGTGACGTCCGCCTGGGAAGTGCTCGCGGAGCGGATTCGCACCCGCCGCGATGGGCTGGTATCGCAAACGACCTGGCTGCTCAATCTGGCCGCCGGGCCGCGCTTCGCGATGCTGCTCGATTTCTTTCCGGCCAGCGCCGGGCGACGGCATTCAGCGTTCACGCCGGGCGAGCAATTCGTTGGCGAACTGCTGTTCTATCCGGCGCGCATGCCCCTGCGCGCGCTGCTGATCCAGCGCGAAGCGGCGCTGGTCGACGGGCCTCCACTCGACTGGCCACCGCCGGACGGACCACTGGCGGAGGCGCTGACCGCGCCGCTGCTCGCCGAGCCATGGGCTGCCGAACGACCGGTCCTGCTTCCGTCGGGGCGCATCGGCTTCGATCGGGCGGGCGCATCGTGGTGGCAACCGCAAGAGGGCGCCTCACCCCTGCCGCTGGCGGGTGATGTCGAGGGGCTGGCCGCTGGAACCGAGTTGAGACGCACAGCCGCCTTATGGTCGGGCAACCGGCTGGAGATGCTGGCGATGCAGACGCGGTGGGGGCGGATCGGCCATGGCTGAGGCGATATTCGATGCGCTAGGCCCGGTGTTGACGCGCTGGACCATGGGCGGCAGCGCGACCGCTCACGCCCCCGCCGCCTGGCGCGATACGCTGGGCACCGATGCGCGTGAGGCGGAACTGCGGCTGCTGGCGCTGTCCGGCCATTTGCTCGGCACGCTCGCGATCACGCAGCCTGTGGGGGAGGTGCGTCCACGTGACGACATTCCGGCGCTGGCCCAGCCGCCGCTTCCCGACCGACTTCGCCCTCGCGTACGACGCCTGCTCCAGCAGATGCGCGATGCCCAGACGCGCCGTCACCTGCTCGATTTTATCGATGCGCGCGGCTGGACGCTGCATCCGGGCGACTGGATGCCCCGTCCCGATGAGGAAGTGCCCGCGGTTTATGCGGCTTGGCAGGACTGGGCCGCCGCGTCGGGCGCATCATCGGCCGCTCCCGAGGCGCTGAGCGCCGAAAACTGGACCGACTTCGCACCCGCTGCGCGCCACGTCGCGTTTGCCGCGTTACGGCAGCAGGATCCCGCACAGGCAAGCCTGTTGCTGGCGGAACGGATCGCCGATGAACCTGCGGACCGGCGTGTGCGTCTGCTCGACATGTTGGCCATGGGACTGTGCGACGCCGATCGGCCACTATTGGAACGGCTGACCGGCGATCGGGCGCCCCGCGTCAAGGCACTGGCCGCCGCGCTGCTGGCGCGTCTGGGTCACCCCGGGGGCAGCGACGCGGAGAGCACGGAACTCGCCGCCTTCTTTACCGTCGAGACCAGGGGGCTGCTACGCCGCACCCGCGCGATCGTGGCGAAAACGATGAAGACCGCCGCCCAGCGGCACCGTCGCGACACCTTGATCCAGACGCTTTCCTTTGATGGCTTCGCGCAAGCACTGGGCCTGTCTTCGACGGAATTGGTCGCCGCTTGGCCCTGGGGTCGGGATTTGCCCGGCGATCAGCAACTGGCGGCCATGGCGGCACGCTCGGCCAGCGATGCGATCGTCGAAGCGATCGCCAACCTGTCGGACGCTGGCAATGCGATGGACCCGCATGCGCTGGCCGAACTGCTACCCCGATTGTCTCCGTCCCGACGTCGTCAGATCGCAACGCGACTGTTGGGCGTGCCGGACGCCAGCTTCGCGATGGTACTGACGATCGCTGGTGGCGATGGCGGGATCGATGATGCGATCCGCACGCCCGCAGGCAAGGCGCTGCTCGACGCGCTGTCGTCGGAGAATGCGAGGTCCGTCGATCAGGCCGACGCGTTACTGGCGCTCGGCCTGATCGCCTCGGGCAGCGCGGCGCGGCAGGCGCTTGACCAATTGGCGGCGGCGGGGCTGATCGCCTCCGATCCGCGGCTCGACATGCTGCGGCTCAACGCCGCGCTCGATAACAGGAGACCGACCGAATGAGCGAGAAGCTGCGCCTGCCCGCCGAGGACATCCATGCCGGTGAGCTTGCGGCGCTCGCGGCGGACGATGCCGACCGTCGCCCAGCCGGCTGGGCGCTGTCGCCCAGGCGCGTCGTTACCTATCTGATGGGCGGCGTTGCACCCGGCGGCGCTGCGATCACGCCCAAATATGTCGGCGACCGGCGGCTGATCGAAACGGCGGTAGCGACGCTCGCAACCGACCGCGCGCTGCTGCTGCTCGGGGTGCCGGGAACCGCCAAGTCATGGGTGTCGGAGCATCTGTCGGCCGCCATCACCGGCGATTCGACGATGGTGATCCAATGCACGGCGGGGACCGATGAAAACCAGGTCCGCTATGGATGGAATTGTGCACAGCTGCTGGCCCATGGCCCCAGCCGGGACGCACTGGTCCCGACCCCGCTGATGCGGGCGATGGAGACGGGCAAGCTCTGTCGCATGGAAGAGCTGACCCGTATGGGATCGGACGTGCAGGACACGCTGATTACCGTGCTGTCCGAAAAGATGATGCCGATCCCCGAGCTGAACGGCGCGGTTTATGCGCGACGCGGGTTCAATATCATTGCCACCGCCAACAACCGCGACAAGGGCGTCAACGAGTTGAGCTCGGCACTCAAGCGGCGCTTCAACGTCGTCGTCCTGCCACTGCCGGACAATGCCGACGAGGAAGTGGCGATCATCGTCAAGCGGGTGGCTGAGATGGCGCGCAGTCTCGACCTGCCCGCCCCGAAGAACGTCGCCGAGGAAGTGGCGCGGGTCGTCGCGATCTTCCGCGAACTGCGCTCCGGATCGACCGAGGACGGCAAGGTCGCGCTCAAATCCCCCAGTGGCGGGCTGTCCACCGCCGAGGCGATCGGCGTGATGGTCGGCGGGATCAGCCAGGCGACCTTCTTCAACGACGGGCGACTTACGCCCGACATGCTGGCCGCCAACATGATCGGCGCGGTGGTGAAGGACCCGGTGCAGGACAAGGCGGTGCTGGGCGAATATCTCAAGACCGTGCTCAAGAAGCGTCGCGGGTTCGAGGGTTATTACGCCTCGCTGACCGAGCTGATCTGACGCGATGGCGGCCGAGGTATCGCTGTTCGGTGTCCGTCATCACGGCCCCGGTTCGGCACGTCGTCTGGTGGAGGCGCTTGACGCGCTCCGGCCAGCGGCGGTGCTGATCGAGGGGCCGGCGGATGCCTCGCACCTGCTGCCGATGCTCGCCGATCCGGGGATGGCGACGCCGGTCGCGCTGCTCACCTATGTCGAGGACGATCCGGCCCGCGCCAGTTTCTTCCCCTTCGCGGACTATTCTCCCGAATATCAGGCGGCGCGCTGGGCGGTGGCGCATGGTGCAGAGGTGCGCTTCATCGACCTTCCCGCCTCGGACAGACTTGGGGATTGGCCGGACGAGCGGCAGGGCGAGCAGAGCATCGGCATCGACCAGGAACCAGAGGTCAGCGCCGACGACGATCCGGTCGCCAGCGATCCGATCGGCACGCTGGCCATGGCGGCGGGGTATGACGATGGCGAATCCTGGTGGGCCGACGTCATCGAGGAGAATCCCGCCTCGACATCGGTATTCGCGGCGGTGGCCGATGCTATGACGGCGCTGCGCAGCGAAGCCGCCCCGCCATCCGGGCGCGAGGCGGCGCGGGAAGCGCATATGCGTATCGAAATTGCGCGCGGCGCCAAGGCGAGCGAGGGTCCGGTCGCCGTGGTGTGCGGCGCATGGCACGTTCCCGCGTTGGCCGCCAAGATCAGCCTGTCCGCCGATCGCGCCGTGCTCAAGGGGCGATCCAAGACAAAGACGAAGGCGACCTGGGCACCCTGGACCGCCCCCCGTCTCGCCCGTGCGAGCGGCTATGGTGCCGGGGTCGTTGCGCCGGGATGGTGTGCGCATCTCTGGGACACGCGCCACGCCCAGGATCGCGACGCAATCTGGCTCGCCCGTATCGCGCGGGTGCTGCGCGAACACGGCCACTTCGTGTCCACCGCATCGGTGATCGAAGCGCAGCGGCTGGGCCATGCGCTGGCCGCCTTGCGCGCCCGCCCCCATCCCGGCTTCGCGGAACTGCGCGAGGCGGCGATCGCCTGCCTTTGCCAGGGCGAACGCGCGATATGGGACGACATCGCCGCCGAATTGCTGATCGGGTCTGCGGTCGGGGTGATCCCCGCCGACACGCCGCTGGCCCCGCTGCTGGAGGATCTGCAACGCCAGCAAAAGGCCATGCGGCTGAAACCCGAAGCGCTGGAACGGGCGCTGACGCTCGACCTGCGCAGCGACAGCGGGCTGGCACGCTCGACGCTGCTGCATCGGCTGAACGCGCTCGACGTGCCGTGGGGCCGTTTGGCCGATGCCGGGCGCAGCCGCGGCACGTTCCGCGAGAATTGGGTCTTGGCCTGGCAGCCCGAATATGCCGTTCGATTGATAGAGAACCTGATCCATGGCTCGACCATCGCCGAAGCCGCCGGCGGACGGCTGACCGAGGCGATGCGGGCGGAAACCGACCTCGGCGCGCTGGCGGAGCTGGTGCGCCGGGCCATGATTGCCGACCTGCCGCGCGCGACGCAGGAAGGTATCGCCCTGCTCGAAGACCGGGCCGCGCTGACCAGCGACTGTCAGGCGCTGCTCGCCGCGCTGCCGCCCATGGCCGACATCCTGCGCTATGGCGAAGCACGGAGCGGAACGGTCGGGCATCTCGCCGGGCTGATGCCGCGCATCGTGGTGCAGGCGGCGCTGGCCTTCCCCTATGCCGCGCGCAACCTGGATGCCGACGCCGCGGGGGCGTTGCGCGGTGCAATCCTGGCGGCGGACGGGGCGATCCAGCTGGCCGAGCTGGCACCGGACGTGGTCGCGACCTGGCACGAGGCGTTGCGCAAGCTGTTCGACGACGCGCAGACGACACGCCTGATTGCCGGCTCCGCAGCACGCCTGCTTTACGAGGCGGAGGCGCTGTCCGCGGACCAAGCCGCCATACTGCTCGCCCGGATGCTGTCGCCGGGCACCCCGGCAGCCGCGGCCGCAGGCTATTTCGAAGGTTTTCTGGAGGGCGCGGGACAACGGCTGATCCACGACACGGCGTTGCGCGAGGTGGTCGATAGCTGGCTCTCGACCTTGGAGGAGGAGGCGTTCGTCGCCAATCTGCCGCTGTTCCGGCGGGTGTTCTCCGCCCTCGACCGTAATGAGCGGCGCCGGTTGATGGACGCGGCTCTCGGCCGATCGGGCAGCGGCGCGCGCGGCTATCGGCTGCTGCCGGACGCCGTCGCGATCTGGCCCGCACACGAAGCGCGCGTGATCGCGCTGATGACGGGGGTGCGACCATGACGGAGGACCAACGCGGACGCCGCTGGACGCTCGCACTCGGCGTCGATGGGGCTGACGAAGGCGGCGTGGCGCTATCGGAAAGCGATCGCCGCATGTCGAGCGCGCTGTCCGCGCTCTACGGCGATGGTGAGGAAGAGAAGAAGGGGCGCGGCGGCCTTGGTGGATCGGCACCGCGCGTCGCCAAATGGCTGGGCGATATTCGCGACTTCTTCCCCGCGCCGGTCGTCCAGGTGATCCAGCAGGATGCCTTCCATCGCAAGGGCCTGCGCCAGATGCTGCTGGAGCCGGAGTTCCTGGCGGCGGTCGAGGCCGATGTGAACCTGGTCGCCGATCTAATCGCCTTGCGCGGGGTGATGCCGGAAAAGACGAAGGAGACGGCGCGCGTCGTGATCGCGAAGGTGGTCGCGGCGCTGCTCGCCCGGCTGGAGGCGCGCACGGCGGACGCGATCCGCGGCGCGCTCGATCGTTCGCGGCGGACCAGCCGGCCACGGTTCGCCGATATCGACTGGCCGCGCACCATCCGCGCCAATCTCGGCAATTATCAGCCTGAGTATCGCACGGTGGTCCCCGAACGCCTCATCGGCTTCATGCGCCAGCAGCGGCGCATCGTCGATCTGGACGAGGTGATCCTGTGCGTCGACCAGTCGGGATCAATGGCCAGTTCGGTGGTCTACGCTTCGATCTTTGCAGCCGTCATGGCGTCGCTGCCCGTGGTGGCGACCAAGCTCGTCTGCTTCGACACCGCGATCGTCGACCTGACCGAGGAACTGGCCGATCCGGTCGAGGTGCTGTTCGGGGTGCAACTGGGCGGTGGCACCGACATCAACCGGGCAGTCGCCTATTGCGAAGACCGGATCGAGCGACCTGGCAAAGCACATCTGATACTCATCACCGATCTTTACGAAGGCGGCGATGCCGAAGCGCTGGTCGACCGGCTGGCGCGATTGGCGGTGTCGGGCGTCAACGTCATCGTGCTACTCGCGCTCTCCGACACGGGGCGGCCATCCTATGATCCGCATCTCTCGGCGCGAGTGGCATCGCTGGGCATTCCGGTGTTCGCCTGCACGCCCGACCAGTTTCCCGACCTGATGGCGACCGCCCTCCGGCGCGAGGACGTCCATGGCTGGGCCGCTGATCGCGATATCAAGCTGGTTCGTTCGGATGGTTGAGGCAGCGCGATCCGTCACGAACTGACGTCACGGTTTTCTTCGCACTACGGTTTCCAGATGATCCGAGCGCCCACCGCTTTCCCCTCGGGCGGGCCAACGGCACTTTAGGGCAGCGGTCAACCGCTTAGACGGTAGCGCGGCAACATCGCCAACGCCTGCCTTTTTGCACTCTTCACGTCGCCCGGTGAAGATCATGGGTTCACCTTGACTGAAATATCGACCTGTTCCCGTTCGGCGATGCACTTTGCGGTGTAGCGACACGAGCCGGCGCGCCGCTGCGCATGAGGCTAGGCCCGCGCAACCAGGCGACCACCGGTAGACACCTAATCCCTGAGAAGTTCATAAGGCGGCAAACGGCCGGGCTACATTATCAACCTCTTGTTCAACCGGCTATCCTGCACCAACGCATAAGTTATCAGTTAGTCTTCGCCTTATCCCGCGCTTTAATACTTGATCAGCCTGTCGATCAAATCTGCGCATCCGCTGCACAACGTGTAATCGCCACCACTTCCCCGGAGATCACGTATCTTCTATGGTTACGTCTCAATTTTATTAAAAGCTGTGTACCGGCATCGGGGGCTTATGCCCCTCGCTACGCCCACCAGAAGCGCATCACAGATTTCGTTTCGCATCCGTTTCGAATCAGCATTTCAGCGCATGAGCGCCCGGCGTTATGCGATAGTCACATCCCCCATCAAACATAATAACTATTTACCTAGTTTTTATCTTTATGCTTTCAATTCTAATCGTTGCCTCTATTCTTCCTGTAAGTACAGACCTTACTTCATCGGAAGCCTCTTCCCGTAAATCACCCATATGCAATCGTTTGTGTTTTTTCCTAACCTCGCAATGGTAGCGCTAATTACCTTCTAAAATGGCTCCGTTACCCCCACCCCACCGGAGGCCATTGTGTTTCTTGCCCGACTAAGCTTGACTATGATTTCGCTAGCGAATTTTCTGCCGCAGGCAGCAGGCGCGCAGGATCGTCCGGCCGACGCCAAGACAGAGGCCACCGGCGCGACCGAACCGCGCAATCGGAACACGGACATCATCGTCACCGCCGTTGCCCGCAGCCGCGACCGGCTCGACAGTGCGATCTCGACCAGCTCGCTGCCCGAGACGGAGATCCTGAAGATCGCGCCGCGCTCGACCGCCGAGATCTTCCGCAACATCCCCGGCATCCGCTCGGAAAGCTCGGGCGGCGACGGCAATGCCAATATCTCGATCCGGGGGCTGCCGATCGCGACCGGCGGTGCCAAATTCCTGCAATTGCAGGAAGACGGCCTGCCCATCCTCGAATTCGGCGACATCACCTTCGGCAACGCCGACATCTTCCTGCGCGCCGACCTCACTCTCGCCTCGGTCGATGCGATCCGCGGCGGTTCGGCCTCGACTTTCTCGTCGAATTCGCCCGGCGGCGTCATCAACCTGATCTCCAAGACCGGGGAGGTTCCTGGCGGCACGATCCAGGCCAGCACCGGCCTCGACTATAACGAGCACCGGCTCGACATCACCTATGGCGGCAAGGTCGCCGACGGCCTGCGCTTCCAGATCGGCGGCTTCTACCATCAGGGCGAAGGCCCCCGCCACCTCGGCTATGACGGCACCAAGGGCGGCCAGATCAAGCTCAACGTCACCAAGGAGTTCGCCAACGGCTACGTGCGCCTCTACGGCAAGCTGCTCAACGACCGGTCGGCGGCCTATCTGCCCAACCCGGTGCGCGTGACCGGTACCGCCGCCAACCCGCAGTACGAAGACGTTCCCGGCTTCTCCATCGCGCATGACGCGCTGCTGTCGCGTTACTTCACCAGCAACGTCACGCTCGATGGCAACAACAATCGCGTCGTCGACGATCTGCGCGACGGCCAGCACCCGGTCGTCAAGGCGATCGGCTTCGAAAGCCAGACCGACCTTTCGGGTTGGACGGTGACCGAGCGCTTCCGGTATGCCTACATCTCGGGCCGGTTCATCTCCAACTTCCCGGCTGCCATCGCCAGCGCCGCGACCACCGCGACCGATCTCGGCGGGGCGGGCGCGACGCTGCGCTACGCCACCGGGCCGAATGGCGGCCAGGCGATCACCGATCTCGCCGGGCTCAACGGCAACGGCCTGCTCGCGCGCATGGTGGTGTTCGACGTCAAGCTCAACAGCCTGAACAATGCCACCAACGACCTGAGGGTCAGCCGCGTGTTCCGCGTCGGCCAGGGCGACCTGACCACCACTGCCGGCTTCTATGCCTCACGTCAGACGGTGGACACCGACTGGCTGTGGACGTCGCCGCTGATGGACGTCCGCGGCGACGGACGCGCCGCGCTGGTGGACGTGTTCGACGGCGCCGGCCAGGCGATGACGCAGGACGGCTATTACGGCTATGGCGCGACCTGGTTCGCCGACCATGGCTATGGCAAGCCCGACGCGGCGGGCTGCTGCCGTCGCAGCTATCGCGTCGATTATGGCGTCAACGCGCCGTTCGGATCGCTCAACTACAAGATCGGCCGCGTCGCGCTCGGCGCCAGCATCCGCTACGATTTCGGCCGTGCGCGCGGCGCGATCTTCGGTGCCGACCTCGGCGGCAACCGCAACGGTACGGCGATCGTCGACATGAATCGCGACAACCGCTTCGCGGACGCCGAGCGGCGGGTGGCGGTGATACCACTGACCAGCCCCGCGCCGGTCGACTATTCCTGGCACTATCTGTCCTATTCGACCGGGATCAACTTCCGCGTGTCCGAGCCGTTCGCGGTGTTCGTGCGCTACAGCCGCGGCGCCCGCGCCAATGCCGACCGCCTGCTGTTCGGGCCGGCCGTGAGCGTGACGGACGGCTCGCTCGTCAACCACGATGCCGGCGTGGATTACGTGCGCCAGGCCGAAGCGGGGCTGAAGTATCGCCGCAACGGTATGAAGGCCAACCTCACCGGCTTCTGGGCCGGCACCGAGGAGCAGAATTTCGAGGCGACCCGTCAGACCTTCATCGACCGCAAATACCGCGCCTTCGGCCTGGAATTCGACGGCAGCTATGGCACCGGACCGTTCGACCTCACCGTCGGCGCGACCTATACCGACGCCAAGATCACGCAGGACGCGCTGAGCCCCCAGAGCGTCGGCCGCACCCCGCGGCGGCAGGCAGCCCTGATGTTCCAGGCGACGCCCGAGGTGACCGTCGACCGGTTCAGCATCGGCGCCAATGTCGTCGGCACGACGAGCAGCTATGCCCAGGACGTCGGCGACCTGAAGCTGCCCGGCTTCACCCAGGTCAACGGTTTCGCGCAATGGCGCTGGACCGACCGGTTGCTACTCTCGCTGAACGCCAACAACCTGTTCGACGTACGCGGCTTCACCGAGTCGGAGGACGGATCGATCCCGGCCAACGGCATCGTCCGCGCGCGCTCGATCAACGGCCGCACCACCTCGCTGTCGCTGCGGGTCGCCCTCTGAATGCAAACGGCGCGGGCATCGCTGCCCGCGCCGTCTGCTAGCGCCCGATCACTCCCACTCGATCGTGCCGGGCGGCTTCGACGTATAGTCGTAGACCACGCGGTTGACGCCCTTGACCTCGTTGACGATCCGGGTGGCCACCCGCGGCAGGAAGTCGCTGGGGAAGTCGAACACCTCGGCGGTCATGCCGTCGGTCGAGGTCACCGCCCGCAGCGCGAGTACATGGTCATAGGTGCGACCATCGCCCATGACACCGACGGTGCGCACCGGCAGCAGCACCGCGAACGCCTGCCAGATCGCATCGTAGAGTCCGGCGTTGCGGATCTCCTCGAGATAGACCGCATCCGCCTTGCGCAGGATGTCACAGCGCTCGCGCGTCACCTCGCCGGGGATGCGGATCGCAAGACCCGGCCCCGGGAAGGGATGACGGCCGACGAACACGTCGGGCAGGCCGAGCTCACGGCCGAGCGCGCGCACCTCGTCCTTGAACAATTCGCGCAGCGGCTCGACGAGCTTCATGTTCATCCGCTCGGGCAGGCCGCCGACATTGTGGTGGCTCTTGATCGTCACCGAGGGGCCGCCGGTGAAGCTGACGCTCTCGATCACGTCGGGATAGAGCGTGCCCTGCGCCAGGAATTCGGCCCCGCCGATCTTCTTGGCTTCCGCCCCGAACACGTCGATGAAGGTCTTGCCGATGAACTTGCGCTTCGCCTCGGGATCGGTGACCCCGGCGAGGCCGTCCATGAACAGGTCCTGCGCCTCCACATGGACGAGCGGGATGTTGTAATGGCCGCGGAACAGGCCGACGACCTGCTCGGCCTCGCCAGCGCGCAGGATGCCGCCGTCAACGAACACGCAGGTGAGCTGATCGCCGATCGCCTCGTGGATCAGCAGTGCGGCGACCGACGAATCGACGCCGCCCGACAGGCCGCAGATCACCCGCCCCTTGCCGACCTGCGCCCGGATCTCGGCGATCTTGGCTTCGCGGAACTCGGCCATCGTCCAGTCGCCGGCGAGGCCGCAGACGTGGCGCGCGAAATTGGCGATCAGCTTGCCGCCGTCGGGGGTGTGAACGACCTCGGGGTGGAACTGGACGCCGTAGAAGCGGCGCGACTCGTCCGCGACGATCGCATAAGGCGCGCCTTCCGAGGTCGCGACGGGCGTGAAGCCGGGCGGGATCGCATCGACCTTGTCGCCGTGGCTCATCCACACCTGATGCCGCTCGCCCTCGGCCCACAGGCCGTCGAACAACGCGCAATTGGCCTTCACCTCGACATAGGCCTTGCCGAACTCGCCGCCGTCGCCCGAGACGATGACGTTGCCGCCGAGCTGCGCGCTCATCAGCTGCTGGCCGTAGCAGATGCCGAGGATCGGCACGCCCGCCTCGAAGAAGCGCTGCGGCGCCCGCGGGCTGGTGGCGAGCGTCACCGAGGCAGGGCCGCCCGACAGGATGATGCCGGCGGGCTTGAGCCGGTCGAACGCCGCCTCGGCGGACTGGAAGGGGGCGACCTCGCTATAGACGCCGGCTTCGCGGACCCGGCGGGCGATGAGCTGGGTCACCTGGCTGCCGAAGTCGACGATCAGGATGGTGTCGGTATGCTGCATGGCCGCCCGCATAGCAAAGCCGGCGCGCCATGCCAGTCGATTTCCGCGCGACCGCCGTGCCTATCAGCGGGCGGGCAGCTTGACTTCGAGCGGAACCGGCGGGGCCGGTTGATAGGCCGTCGCCGGAGGGGAAGGCCTATGCGGGGTCAGCGGGACCGCGCTGTCGTCCGTCCGGCGTACATCTTCATATGCGCCGGGGCGGATAAACAGCGTCTCCTCACGTTTCGGACGCGACGGAGCGGGTCGCCAGCCCAATGCCATCGCTCCGGCTGCGCCAGCCAGCAAGGCTCCGCCCACAGGATTGAGCCGCGCGCGACGACGCTCCGACTCCAGTGCTTCCGAGGTCGGGGTCGAGATGGCGGTATGCTGCGGATGCCGCTCCCGCGCCGTTGCCGGTGCGGCCAGAGCCAATATCGCGATGATCCAGACGCCGCGCATGATCGCCTCCTCTTCGGAGCCATATTGCAGAGCCCGGTATACACGTCCGATGCTGACAGTATTCTGAACCTACGAAAAAGGGGCGCACCGTTGCCGGTACGCCCCTTGATCCGTTGGTGGCGAGGCCGATCAGGCGGCTTCGTCGAAATCCTCGTCCGACTGGACCGGACCCGAATCCTGGCCCTTGGCCGAGACGTCGCGGTCGACGAACTCGATGATCGCCATCGGCGAGGCGTCCGACGCGCGGATGCCGGCCTTGATGATGCGGGTGTAGCCGCCGTTGCGGTTCGCGTAGCGCTCGGCGAGGACGTCGAACAGCTTCACGAGCTGCGCATCGTCGAGCAGGCGCGCATGGGCGAGACGACGGTTCGACAGGCCGCCCTTCTTGGCCAGCGTGATCAGCTTCTCGACGTAGGGACGCAGTTCCTTCGCCTTGGCGACGGTGGTGGTGATCTGCTCATGCTTGATGAGCGCGGCCGACATGTTGCGGAACAGCGCAATACGATGGGCCGAGGTACGCTGCAGCTTACGGCCGCCGACGCGATGACGCATGGTAACTTCCTTCGTTCGTTAAGGGGCCGTCTTACGGAGATCCCCAGACCAGGCGGTTCGTAACGGGCCACCGCCATTCGGGCCCTGTAAAGTCGCAAAGGTCACGCAGAGATACGTGTCCTTGGGCGGCCGGGTGGCGGTGCGGCGGAGCCGCACCGGTCACGTCGAACGGGACGGTGTCGCGACTGCGTCGCTTCCCCGCCCGTCGGCCGGGCTGTCGCCGTCTCCGGGATAGCAGGCTATCCCGGTGCGGCTTAGCCCATGATTTCCTGCTCGAGCTTCTTCGCCATCTCTTCGATGTTCTCGGGCGGCCAGCCCGGGATTTCCATGCCGAGGCGCAGGCCCATGGACGAGAGGACTTCCTTGATCTCGTTCAACGACTTGCGGCCGAAGTTCGGGGTCCGGAGCATCTCGGCCTCGGTCTTGCCGACGAGGTCACCGATATAGATGATGTTGTCGTTCTTGAGGCAGTTGGCCGAACGCACCGACAGTTCGAGCTCGTCGACCTTCTTGAGGAGGTAACGATTGATCTGCTGCGTATCGCCGGCCGCGTCGCCGCCAGCCGCAGGAGCGGCCGCCTGGCCGATCGGCGCGGACGAACGGGTGATCGCCGAATCGTCGAAGTGGACGAACAGCGCCAGCTGGTCCTGCAGGATACGGCCGGCATAGGCCACCGCATCCTCGGGCGTCACGGTGCCGTCGGTCTCGATCGTCAGCGTCAGCTTGTCGTAATCGAGGTCCTGACCGACGCGGGTCGGGTCGACCTTGTACGAAACCTGACGTACCGGCGAATAGAGCGCGTCGACCGGGATCAGGCCGATCGGCGCATCGGCCGGACGGTTGGCGGTCGCGGGGACATAGCCCTTACCGATGTCGGCGGTCAGCTCCATGTTGAGCGTCGCACCTTCGTCGAGATGGCACAGCACCAGCTCGGGGTTCATCACCTCGATGTCGCCGGACACGGCGATGTCGCCGGCCTTGACTTCACCGGGACCGGTCGCGGAGAGCTGGAGGCGCTTGGGCCCCTCGCCCTGCATGCGGATGGCGATCTGCTTGACGTTCAGAACGATGTCGGTGACGTCCTCGCGGACGCCCGCCAGGCTGGAGAATTCGTGCAGCACGTTCTCGATCTTGATCGAGGTCACGGCCGCGCCCTGCAGCGAGGAGAGCAACACGCGGCGCAGCGCGTTGCCAAGCGTCAGGCCAAAGCCACGCTCCAGCGGCTCGGCCACGAAGGTCGCCTTCCGCTTGCCGTCGCCGCCCTTTTTCTCAAGGCCGTTGGGCTTCTTCAGTTCCTGCCAGTTCTTTGCATTGACAGACACAGGTGTCCCCTAATTTGGGCCGGAACGGGGGCAGCTCCAGCCGGGAGAAAAACGCGCCGACTCGTCAGCCGGCGCGTGGAAGATCAGACGCGGCGACGCTTCGACGGACGCACACCGTTGTGCGGGATCGAGGTGACGTCGCGGATCGAAGTGATCTGGAACCCGACCGCCTGCAGCGCGCGCAGCGCCGATTCGCGGCCCGAACCCGGACCCTTGACCTCGACTTCGAGGGTACGCACGCCGTGCTCGGCGGCCTTCTTGCCGGCGTCTTCCGCGGCCACCTGAGCGGCGTACGGGGTCGACTTGCGGCTGCCCTTGAAGCCCATCGCACCGGCCGACGACCACGAGATGGCGTTGCCCTGCGCGTCGGTGATGGTGATCATGGTGTTGTTGAAGCTGGCGTTCACATGCGCGACGCCGGCGGTGATGTTCTTGCGTTCGCGACGGCGAATACGCTGCGGTTCACGTGCCATTGACTGAAAATCCTGACCCTAGTCGTGGTGCGGAGACGGGGAGGCGATCGGCCTCGAACCTGTCTCCGACGGAGTAATTCGTCCCCCGGACGAATTACTTCTTCTTGCCTGCGATCGGCTTCGCCTTGCCCTTGCGGGTGCGGGCGTTGGTGTGCGTGCGCTGGCCGCGGACCGGGAGGCCCTTACGGTGGCGCAGGCCACGATAGCAGGCGAGATCCATCAGACGCTTGATGTTCATCGCGGTTTCGCGACGCAGATCGCCCTCGACCGTGTGGTCGGCGTCGATCGTCTCACGGATCTGCAGCACTTCCTGATCGGTCAGGTCCTGAACGCGACGCTCGGGAGCGATGTTCAGCTTGGCGATGATTTCCTTGGACTTGGTCAGGCCAATGCCATGGATGTAGGTCAGCGCGATCACCACGCGCTTGTTGGTCGGGATATTGACACCCGCGATACGTGCCATGAAATGTTTCTCCTAGCTCCACGGGGAACGGCATGGCCGCACGCCCCCCATCTCGTCGCATCCTCCGACCCAACACCATTTTCCACGACCTTGCATCTACGCAAAGCGCGACGAGCGCAAACGAGCGTCGCCGGAAGCCGGTATTTCGGAGAGGAGTGCAGGTAGGCGCGCGCAAACGCCGTGTCAAGCGACTGGTTCCCCGGCGGTAAGCCGGGGGTTGGTGGGCGGTGGGGTGAGGCGCTTGCGCGGGGAGCGACGGGGCTGTGGCATAGGCCGTTCTGTTGGACCTGCTCTTTCCAAACCCGCGCCGTCACCCCGGACTTGTTCCGGGGTCCACTCCGCGGCGAGGAGAACGGCTGGAGAGGATGCCGTCCTCCTGCTGCCCGGTGGACCCCGGAACAAGTCCGGGGTGACGAATCTGATGAGGAGGCGATTCGAACCTCATTGTTGCCGCTCTATGCGAGCGCCCCGGACGGGGACCGGGGGTCGGTAACGAGACTCCCTGCCCTCGGCCGCACCCCCTTCCAGAGGAGCGCGTCACATCAGCGGGAAGGGCGCTTTCGCGGTGAACGCCATGATCAGCAGCATGATCGACAGGCCGGCGGACAGGCCGCAGAGAAGATAGCCGATATATTGCAGCATCGGCGGATTGGGCCGCGCCAGCTTGGCGTTGCGGGTCGCGCCCTGCAACACGAAGCTCATCAGCATCCCATAGGTAAAGACGATCGCCCCCAGCATAATGCTCCTTCTTGCCGTTTCCGGCGCAAAGCCCCCGCGGCGACACGCCGCCCGTTGAACGCAGCCCCCCGGCTGCGCCTGTTCCGTCACCTTATCGGCCGCGGCCTGACAAGGGGTTAACCGCCGGCCGGGCAGGAAATACGACGAGCGTCCGGCGTCCCGCGGATGGCCAGCGGCGACGCCGGGCGCAATGCCGGCTCAATGGACCGGCAGCACGATCCGCGCGACAAGGCCGGGCACGTTGTCGGCGAGTTCGAACCGGCCATTGTGCAGGCGGGCGACCGCCTCGATCAGCGCCATGCCGAGGCCCGCGCCGGGCGTGGTGCGCGCGGCATCGAGCCGGCCGAAGCGCTTGAGCGCCTGCGCGCGGTCGGCTTCGGCAATGCCGCTGCCGCGATCCTCGACCTGGATGGCGATCTCGCGCGGCTGCGCGACAAGGCGCAGCGTCAGCACCCCGCCGCTTGCCGCATGCTTCAGCGCATTGTCGATCAGATTGGTGATCGCCTGGCTCAGCAATTCGCGATGGAGCAGCATCGCCGGCGCCGACGCGTCGATCGCCACGGTGAAGTCGAGCCCGGCCTCCTCGGCGACGGGCTCGTAGAGTTCGGCGATCTCCTCGACCAGTTCGGCCGGCTCGACGAGGATGAAGCGTTCGCGCGAGACCGATTCGGAGCGGCTGATCTCGATGACCATCGTCAGCATGCGCATGACGAGATCGGTCTCGACGAGCAGCCCGCCGAGCGCCGCCTCGCGCGCGGCGGGATCGGCGATCAGCACCGCCTGTTCGGTCTTGGTGCGCAGCCGGGTGAGCGGCGAGCGCAGGTCGTGCGCCATGCTGTCGGTGACGACGCGCAATTCGACCATCAGCCGTTCGAGCTTGCCGAGCATCAGGTTGAGCTGCTGGCCGAGTCGGTCGAAGGCGTCGCGCCGCGCCGGGGCGACGGGCACGCGCCGCGACAGGTCGCCCTCCCCCGCCGCCTCGATGACCGCGGCGATGCGGTTGAGGCGCAAGCCGACGTAGCGCGCCAGCACCAGCCCCGCGCCGATGCCGAGCACCAGCGACAGCAGCACCGCGACCGCGAGCGCGCCCTCGATCGCGTTGCGCTCCGCCTCGACCAGATCGAGCCGGCGGCCGGTCAGCAGCCAGTGGTCGCCGATCGGCCGCAGCGTATAGCCGATGTCGTTGGTCGCCTCGCTGGTGTCGAAATCGGCGATGCGGAACTGGCTGGAGACGAGCGGGATCCTGACCTGCGCGGGGGCATAGCCGGCGACGCGGTTGCCGTTCCGGTCGAGCACCGCGAGCAGCAGCGCGGTGTCGCCGGCGACGCGGGCATGTTCGATCGCCTCGATCACCGCGGGCAGGCCGTCGGCGCGATAGATGGCGCGCATCGCGTCGGATTGCTCGATCGTCTCGCGCCGGACGGTGCCGACCACCGCGGCGTCGGTCTGCTTCCAGACGAAGCCGACCAGCACGAGGTTGGAGATCAGCGCCAGCGCGATCGACAGCAGGGCAATACGGGCGGTGACGGACAGGCGCATGGCCCGTCCTACCCAACGACTCCCGAAACGCGAACCTGGATCAGACGGGATCGGCCGCAAGTCGGTAACCCGCGCCCCGGACGGTGTGGAGGATCGGCGAGGCGAAGCCGTCCTCGAGCTTGCGGCGCAGGCGGCCGATATGGACGTCGACGACGTTGGAGCCCGGATCGAAATGATAGTTCCAGATCTTTTCGAGCATCATCGTCCGCGTGACGACCTGTCCGGCATGGCGGGCGAGGAATTCGAGCAGGTTGAACTCGCGCGCGCCGAGCGGGATGTTGCGGCCTGCACGGGTGACGTGGCGGGCGAGCAGGTCGATCTCGAGATCGCCGACCGCAAGCTTGGTCTTGGTGGGCTCGGTCGCGACCCGGTCGGAGCGGCGCACGAGCGCCTCGATCCGCGCCGACAGTTCGGCGAACGAGAAGGGCTTGCACAGATAATCGTCGGCGCCGGCCTTGAGCCCGTCGACGCGATCGTCGACCGCCGCCAGCGCGGAAAGGACGAGCACCGGCGTGGCGATGCCCGCGGCACGGATCGCGCTGACCATCGAGAGGCCGTCCAGCCCCGGCAGCATGCGGTCGGCGATGATGAGGTCGAAGATGCCCTCGCTGGCGAGGAACAGGCCGTCGCGGCCGTCGCGGGCCGATTCGACGGAATAGCCGGCCTCGGACAGGCCCTTGGCGAGATAGGCGGCGGTCGAGCTGTCATCCTCGACGATCAGGATCTTGCGGCTCACGGTGTCTTGCTCACGCTTCCTCACTACAGGAAAGGCCGGCGGAAAGCATCCCTTCCGCCGGCCCCTACGGCACCCCCGGGAGTGACGGGCACCGATCTCGTCTAACCTGCCGACCGTCGTTGCGACCGTGGGCTATCGTCTAGGCGCAACAGGGTAGCGGAGCGGTGACCGTCAGATGACAAAAGCGTCATGGTTGTAACGGGTTATGCCAGGACAGGCTGGCCCCAACCTTCGTCATCCCGGCGAAGGCCGGGACCCATGGTTGCGATGACCATCGGGGTGCGCGTTGCCGTCAGCCGCACGTGACCATGGGTCCCGGCTTTCGCCGGGATGACGACAGGGTGGTGTTTGCGGGAGAAGCGCGCTTCGCCCGAACGCCCCCTCACCCGTCGAGGATCGCCGCGATCGCCTGCGAGACATGGTCGATGTCGGCCATGCCGTTGACGCGCTCGACCAAGCCGCGCGCCTCGTAGATCGGCAGGATCGGTGCGGTCTTGGCGCGATATTCGGCCATGCGCGTCTGCACGGTCTCGGCATTGTCGTCGGGGCGGCGCTTGAACTCGGTCGACCCGCAGACGTCGCAGACGCCGGCGACCTTGGGCAGCTTGAACCGGTCGTGATAGCCCGCGCCGCATTTGGCGCAGGTATAGCGGCCCTCGACGCGCTCGATCAGCGCCGCCTCGTCCACTTCGAGCTCGATGACATGGTCGAGCGTCAGCCCGCGCGCCTCGAGCAATCCGTCGAGCGCCACGGCCTGCGCCGCGGTGCGGGGATAGCCGTCGAAGATCGCGCCGCCACCGACGCCCTGGTCGAGCCGCTCGCCGATCAGCGCCGAGACGATGGCGTCCGAGACGAGTTCACCCGCCTCCATCACCGCCTTCGCCTGCAGGCCGACGGGCGTGCCCGCCTTGACCGCGGCGCGCAGCATGTCGCCGGTCGACAGCTGCTGCATCCCGCGCGTGGCCATCAGCCGCTGCGCCTGGGTGCCCTTGCCCGCCCCTGGCGGCCCGAGAAGGATGATGTTCACGCGAGCTCTCCCTGTTTGGCTCGTTGTCGTCGGCCGAAGGGCTTAGCGGAGACGCCCGCCCTTCAGCTTCGCCTTCTTGATGAGGTCGCCATATTGATGGGCGAGCAGATGGCTCTGGATCTGCGTCACCGTGTCCATCGTCACGTTGACGACGATCAGCAGGCTGGTGCCGCCGAGATAGAAGGGGATCGACAGCGCCGACACCAGATATTCGGGCAACAGACAGATGATCGTCAGATAGGCCGCGCCGATCACGGTGATGCGGGTTAGCACGTAATCGAAATAGGTCTCGGTGTTCTTGCCGGGGCGGATGCCGGGGATGAACCCGCCATAGCGCTTGAGGTTGTCCGCGGTCTCCTCCGGGTTGAAGACGACGGCGGTGTAGAAGAACGAGAAGAAGATGATGCCGGCGGCGTAGAGCGCCATGTACACCGGCTGGCCGTGCGCCAGATACTGGTTGAGCGTGATGATGAAATCACCCCATTTCGACTGGCCGGCGACACGCTGGCCCGCGAACTGGCTGATCGTCAGCGGCATCAGCAGCAGCGACGAGGCGAAGATCGGCGGGATCACGCCCGCGGTGTTGATCTTGAGCGGCAGGTGGCTGCGGTCGGCCTGCATGCCGCGCTGCGTCTGGCGCTTGGGATATTGGATCAGGATGCGGCGCTGCGCGCGCTCCATGAAGCAGATGAACAGGATCAGCGCGACGACCGCGATGATGATGCCGATCAGCCGCACCGCGTCGATCGAGCCCGACCGGCCGCCTTCGAGCAGGTTGACGAGCGTCGTCGGCAGATGCGCGACGATGCCGGCCATGATGATGAGGCTGACGCCGTTGCCGATACCGCGGCTGGTGATCTGCTCACCCAGCCACATCAGGAACATCGTACCGCCGATCAGCGAGATGACCGCGGCGATGCGGAAGGTCATGCCCGGTTCGATCACCGCGGCGAGGCCGTTGCTCGCACTGAGCGCCTCGAGCCCGACGGCGATGAAATAGCCCTGGATCGCGGTCAGCGCGACGGTGCCGTAGCGGGTGTATTGGTTGAGCTTCTTGCGTCCCGACTCGCCTTCCTTCTTGATCGCGGCGAGCTGCGGCGACAGCGAGGTCGACAGCTGCACGACGATCGAGGCGGTGATATAGGGCATCACGCCGAGCGCGATCAGCGACATGCGGCTGAGCGAACCGCCCGAGAAGGTGTTGAAGAAATCGAGCACGCCGCCCGTGGTGCGCTGGCTCAGCAGGCCGAGGGCCGTCGGGTCGATGCCCGGCAGCGGCACATAGCTCAGCAGCCGGAAGACGATCAGCGCGCCGATCGTGAACCACAACCTTTTCTTGAGGTCGGTCGCCTGCGCGAATTTGGCGAGGCTGATGCTTTGCGCCATCTGGTCGGCTGCGGATGCCATGCGTGTCGGTGTCCTGGAAACAAAAGCGGCGGGATGCGTTTTGACCCGCCCCGCCGCTCATATAGGCGCTGGGTGCGCCTTGTCTAATCGGTCCGGCGCTTTGTGTCCCCGCGAGGCCGCGGGGACACATGATGTTACGCCTTGAACGACGCCTTCTTCTCCTGGCGCGCCTTGTACTGCACGCCCTTCTTGGCGGCGGCCTTCTCGGCGGCCGGGACGATCGTCGGGATGTCGAGCGAACCGCCGGTCTTCTCGACCTGCGCGCGCGCACCCGCCGATGCACCGGCGACGTGGAAGGCGAGCTTGGTGGTCAGCTCACCCTTGGCGAGCAGACGGACGCCGTCCTTGCCGCCACGGACGAGGCCGGCCGCCTTCAGCGCCGCCTGGTCGATCGTGCCTTCGGCGGACAGCTTGCCCGAATCGATCGCCTTCTGGATCGCGCCGGTGTTCACCTCGGCATAATCCTTGGCGAAAATGTTGTTGAAGCCGCGCTTCGGCAGACGCATGTGGAGCGGCATCTGGCCGCCTTCGAAGCCGGCGATGCTGACGCCCTCGCGGCTCTTCTGACCCTTCTGGCCGCGGCCGGCGGTCTTACCCTTGCCCGAACCGATGCCGCGTCCGACGCGGATCTTGGACTTGCGGGCACCCTGGTTGTCGCGGAGTTCGTTGAGCTTCATGATATGCACTCGCTTTCGCTTTTGTCGCGCTGATGGAAAAAGGAAGGGGGCCGCTTAGCCCCCTTCCCCGTATTTGTCACTAGGTCGGGAACCGATCCCCAATCCCGTCCGGGCCGAGCTTGTCCAAGCCCATGCCCGTCCCCCTCGTGGAGGGATGCCCTTCGACTGGCTCGGGGCGAACGGGTCGTGGGTTAGCCCTGGACCTCGACCATGTGCTGCACCTTGCGGATCATCCCGCGGACCTCGGGGCTGTCCTCCAGCTCCGAGACCTTGTGCATCTTGTTGAGGCCGAGGCCGATCAGCGTCGCGCGCTGATCCTTGGTGCGGCGGATCGGCGAACCGGTCTGCTTGATCTTGATCGTCGCCATGTCAGTTACTCCACGACGGCCGCTGCATCCGCCTCGGCGGTCTGCGAACCACCGCGGCCGAGCAGGTCGGCGATCTTCTTGCCACGGCGCTGCGCGACCGACTTCGGCGAAGTCTGCTCACCCAGTGCCTCGAACGTGGCGCGGATCATGTTGTAGGGGTTGGACGTGCCGACCGACTTGGTCACCACGTCGGCAACGCCGAGGCTCTCGAAGATGGCGCGCATCGGGCCACCCGCGATGATGCCGGTGCCCTGCGGCGCCGAACGGAGCGTCACGCGACCGGCACCGAAGTGGCCGTTGCCGTCGTGATGCAGCGTACGACCGTCCTTCAGCGGCACGCGGACCATGGCCTTCTTCGCAGCCGCAGTGGCCTTGGAGATGGCTTCCGGCACTTCGCGCGCCTTCCCGTGACCGAAGCCGACCCGGCCCTTGCCGTCGCCGACGACGACCAGCGCCGCGAAGCCGAAGCGCTTGCCGCCCTTCACCGTCTTCGAGACGCGGTTGATGTGGACCAGCTTCTCGATCAGCTCTTCGCCGCCATCGTCCTGACCGCCACGGCGATCGTCGCGACGACCGCCACGGCCGCCGTCACGGCCACCGCGATTGCCGCCCGGGCCACCGGGGCCACGGCCACCGCCGCCACCACCACGACCGCCACGCGGACCGCCACGGCCGGCGAAGCCGCCCTGCTGGCCGCCCTGGGGCGCACCGGCGTCCTGGGGAGCGCCTTCAGCCGCTGCGGGCTGCACGTTGTTCTCGTCAGCCATATTAGAACTCCAATCCGGCGGCACGCGCCGCTTCAGCCAGCGCCTTGACGCGGCCGTGGAACAGGAAGCCGCCACGATCGAACACGACCTGCGTCACGCCGGCGGCCTTCGCCGCCTCCGCCACGCGGGTGCCGACCGCAGTCGCCGCCGCGATGTTCGCGCCCGACTGGTCGCGCACGTCCTTCTCCAGGGTGGAGGCCGACGCGACGGTCTTGCCGGCGACGTCGTCGATCACCTGGGCGTAGATGTGCTTGCCCGAACGATGCACCGACAGCCGCGGACGAGTGCCGGCACGCGCCTTCAGCGCGGTACGATTGCGCCGACGGCGCTTCGCGAAAAGAGAGAGACCCTTGGTCATTACTTCTTCTTCCCTTCCTTGCGGAAGATGAACTCGCCGTCGTACTTGATGCCCTTGCCCTTGTACGGCTCGGGCTTGCGCCAGCGGCGGATCTCGGCGGCCAGCTGGCCGACCTTCTGCTTGTCCGAACCGCTGATCTCGACGGTGGTGGCGTCCGGCGTCTTCACCTCGATGCCTTCCGGCACGTCGATGTTGACGTCATGGCTGTAGCCGAGCTGCAGCTTGAGGTTGCGGCCCTGCGCGGCGGCACGATAGCCGACGCCGGTGATCAGCAGCTTCTTGGTGAAGCCGTCGGTCACGCCGGTGATCAGGTTCTGCACCATCGTGCGCTGCATGCCCCAGAACGCGCGAGCGCGCTTGGTCTCATTGGCCGGCTGCACCGAAATGCCGCCGTCCTCGAGCGTGTAGCTGATCTCTTCGCGGAGCGGCATGGTGAGGGTGCCCTTGGGGCCCTTCACGCTGATGATGCCGTCGTTGATCGTCGGCGTCACGCCGGCCGGTACGGGAACCGGCTTCTTACCGATGCGGCTCATCAGAAGACCTCCGCAAGCACTTCGCCGCCGACATTCTGCTCGCGCGCTTCCGCGTCGGACAGAACGCCACGAGGCGTCGAGACGATGGTGATGCCGAGGCCGTTGCGGACGCGGGGAAGATCCTGCGAACCGGAATAGACGCGGCGGCCGGGCTTCGAGACGCGGGCGACATGCTTGATCGCCGGCTGACCCTCGAAATACTTCAGCTCGATGCGGACACCGGCGGCGGGGCCCATCTGCTCGTCGCTGTAGCCACGGATGTAGCCTTCGCGCTGCAGCACGTCGAGCACGCGGATGCGCAGCTTCGACGCCGGCGAGAGGACGGAGTCCTTCTTCGCGCGCTGGCCGTTGCGGATACGGGTGAGCAAATCACCCAGGGGATCGGTCACTGCCATGATGAATCCTTACCAGCTCGACTTGGTGAGACCGGGGATCATGCCCTTATTGGCCAGATCACGGAGCATCACGCGTGCGAGACGGAACTTGCGGTAATAAGCGCGCGGGCGGCCCGTGATCTCGCACCGGTTACGGATGCGGGTCGGGTTCGCGTTGCGCGGCAGTTCCGCCATCTTGAGGCGAGCGATCAGACGCTCGCTCTCGTCGAGGCTCTGGTCATTCGCCATCGCCTTCAGCTTCGCCAGCTTGGGAGCATATTGCTTCACAAGCTTCTTGCGACGCTCATTCTTGTTGATCGAACTCAGTTTCGCCATGGACTTAAGCTCTCTTCCTTACTTCAGGAAAGCGAGGCTGCTCACGCAGCCTGCTTCTGCTGCTCAGCCTCGGGCTGAGGGAACGGGAAACCGAAGAGACGGAGCAGCTCGCGCGCCTCGTCGTCGGTCTTCGCCGTGGTGGTGACGATCACGTCCATGCCGCGCACCTTGTCGATGCGGTCATAGTTGATCTCGGGGAACACGATCTGCTCCTTGATGCCGCAGGCATAATTGCCACGGCCGTCGAAGCTCTTCGGGTTGAGGCCGCGGAAGTCGCGGACGCGGGGAAGAGCGATCGTGATGAAACGGTCGAGGAATTCGTACATGCGCTCGCGGCGAAGGGTGACCTTCACGCCGATCGGCATGCCCTCACGCAGCTTGAACTGCGCGATCGACTTCTTCGCCTTGGTGATCACCGGCTTCTGGCCTGCGATCAGTTCCATTTCGGAAGCGGCCTGGTCGACGCGCTTCTTGTCCTGGGTCGCCTCGCCGACGCCCATGTTCAGGACGATCTTCTCGATGCGCGGGATCTCGTTGACGTTCTTGTACCCGAACTTCTCGACCATCGCCTTGATGATCGTGTCCTCGTACATGCCCTTCATGCGGGGCTTATAGGCGGCATCAGCCATCGATCTTGTCCCCCGTCTTCACGGCCACGCGGACCTTCTTGCCGTCCTGCGTCTCGAAACGGACGCGGGTCGGCTTGCCGTCGGCGGTCACGTGCGCGACCTTCGAGATGTGCAGCGGCGCCTCGATCTTCTCGAGACCGCCCTGCGGGTTCGCCTGGGTCGGCTTGCGGTGACGGGTCGCGACGTTGACGCCGCCCACGATCACCTTGCCGTCCTTCGGCATCGCCTGGGTGACGGTGCCCGTCTTGCCCTTGTCCTTGCCGGACAGGACGACGACCTGGTCACCCTTCTTGATCTTCGCGGCGGCCATTACAGCACCTCGGGAGCGAGAGAGATGATCTTCATGTGCTTCTTGCCACGCAGCTCGCGCACGACCGGGCCGAAGATACGGGTGCCGATCGGCTCCTCGTTCTTGTTGACCAGGACGGCGGCGTTGCCGTCGAAGCGGATGGTCGAGCCATCGGCACGGTGGATGTCCTTGGCGGTGCGGACGATGACGGCGCGATGCACGTCACCCTTCTTCACCTTGCCCCGGGGCTGTGCTTCCTTGATGCTGACGACGATGATGTCGCCGACGGTGGCGGTACGACGCTTCGAGCCGCCCAGCACCTTGATGCACTGCACCCGCTTCGCGCCGCTGTTGTCAGCGACGTCGAGATTGGATTGCATCTGGATCATTGATCCAACTTCCTTCTCTCTATGGGGTGGATACCGACCCAGCCCCGCCTAAAATAATGACCCCCGGCGCGGGCGAGCCGCACCAGGGGGAGCGGCCCATTAGCCACTCCGCTGGCAGGACGCAAGCCCCCTGCCCTGATTCATCCACCGGCCGGAGCCGGCGGATGATTATGCGTCGACGTCGACCCGCTCGGGCGTCGCATGGGTGTTCACCCGATCGACGACCTTCCAGGTCTTCAGCTTGGAGATCGGTGCGGTCTCTTCGATCCGCACGGTCTCGCCGGCCTTGTACTCGTTCGCCTCGTCATGGGCGTGGTACTTCTTCGAGCGACGGATGATCTTGCCGTAGAGCGGGTGCTTGACCTTGCGCTCCACGTTCACGACCACCGTCTTGTCGCCCTTGTCGGACACGATCAGTCCGGTCAGCACGCGCTTCGGCATCTGATGTTCCTTACTTGGCAGCCGCGGCGCTGGTGCGCTGCGCCTGGAGGGTCTTGATCCGCGCGATGTCGCGACGGACTTCCTTGACGCGGCTCGGCTTTTCGAGCTGGTTCGTCGCCGCCTGGAAGCGGAGGTTGAACTGCTCGCGCTTCAGCTGGCCGAGGCTCTCGGACAGCTGATCGTCGCTCTGGCTCTGAAAATCAGACTTGGCCATCTATCACTCGCCTCCGAGGTGGCTGGTGTCACCCAGACGGGCGACGACCTTGACTTTGATCGGGAGCTTCATGGCGGCGCGCTCGAACGCCTCAGCGGCGATCTTGCCCTCGACACCGTCGAGCTCGAACAGGATCCGGCCCGGCTTGACGCGGGCGGCCCAGAACTCAGGCGAACCCTTGCCCGAGCCCATGCGGACTTCGGCCGGCTTCGACGAGACCGGCACGTCCGGGAAGATACGGATCCACAAACGCCCCTGGCGCTTGATGTGACGCGTGATCGCGCGGCGGGCCGCCTCGATCTGGCGTGCGGTGATCCGGTCCGGCTCCATCGCCTTCAGGCCGTACGACCCGAAGTTGAGGCTGGTGCCGCCCTTGGCGTCGCCGTGGATGCGGCCCTTGAAGGCCTTGCGGAATTTGGTGCGCTTTGGCTGCAACATGTCGTGTCAGTCCTTAACGACGGTCGTCGCGGGCCGGGCGGACGCCGGAGGTCTGAGCCTCCATCATCAACCGGTCCTGCGCCATCGGGTCATGGCCGAGGATCTCGCCCTTGAAGACCCAGACCTTCACGCCGCACACGCCATAGGACGTGTGGGCCTGGGCCTCGGCATAATCGATGTTCGCGCGCAGCGTGTGCAGCGGAACCCGACCTTCGCGATAGCTCTCCGAACGGGCGATCTCGGCGCCGCCGAGACGGCCACCGCAGGCGACGCGGATGCCGTCGGCACCCAGGCGCATCGCCGACTGCACCGCACGCTTCATGGCGCGGCGGAAGGCGATACGACGCTCGAGCTGGTCGGCAATGCCCTGCGCGACGAGCTTGGCATCGATCTCCGGCTTGCGGATCTCGACGATGTTCAGCGACACGTCGGACTTGGTCATCGCGCCGATCGTCTTGCGCAGCTTCTCGATGTCCGAGCCCTTCTTGCCGATGATCACACCGGGGCGGGCAGCGAAGATCGAGATGCGGCACAGCTTGGCCGGACGCTCGATGACGACCTTGGAGATGGCGGCCTGCGGCAGCGTCTTCATGATGAAGGCGCGAATCTTCAGATCCTCCAGCAGCAGCTGGCCATAATCATGGCCTTCGGCGAACCAGCGGCTGTCCCAGGTCCGGTTGATCTGGAGCCGCATGCCGATGGGGTTGCTCTTGTGACCCATTATGCTTCTTCCTGCTCGCGCACGACGATGCGCAGACGGCTGAACGGCTTCAGGATGCGGGTGGACTTGCCACGGCCGCGGGTCGCGAAGCGCTTCATGGTGATCGACTTGCCGACCGACGCCTCGGCGACGACGAGCGCGTCGACGTCGAGGTTGTGGTTGTTCTCGGCATTGGCGATGGCCGAGGCCAGCACCTTGCGCGCGTCGACCGCCATCGCCTTGGTCGAGAACTGAAGGATGCTCATCGCATCGCCGACCGGCTTGTTGCGGATCAGCGCCGCGACCAGGTTCAGCTTCTGTGCCGAACCACGGATCTGCGTGGCGACGGCAAGCGCTTCCTTCTCGCCGACCTTACGGGGGGATACAGGCTTGCTCATCAGCGCTTGCCCTTCTTGTCAGCGGCGTGACCCGGGAAGTAGCGCGTCGGCGCAAACTCACCCAGCTTCATGCCGACCATCTCTTCATTGACCGACACCGGCACGAACTTGCGGCCGTTGTAGACGTTGAACGTGAGGCCGACGAACGACGGCAGGATGGTGGAACGACGCGACCAGGTCTTGATCGGCGCGCGGCCACCGGCATCCTGCGCGGTTTCCGCCTTCTTCAGAAGGCTCAGTTCGACGAACGGGCCCTTCCAGACTGAACGAGCCATGGTTAGCCCTTCCTCTTAGTCGAATGACGCGACCGGATGATCATCTTGTCGGTCGACTTATTGTGACGGGTGCGAGCACCCTTGGTCGGCTTGCCCCAAGGCGTAACCGGATGACGGCCGCCCGAGGTCCGGCCTTCACCACCGCCGTGCGGATGGTCGACCGGGTTCTTGGCGACGCCGCGGGTCAGCGGACGCTTGCCCATCCAGCGCGAACGCCCGGCCTTGCCGAGGTTCTGGTTCTGGTTGTCCGGGTTCGACACCGCACCGACCGTCGCCATGCACTCGCCACGGATGTAGCGCTGCTCGCCCGAGTTGAGGCGGACGATGACCATGCCGCGGTCACGACCGACGACCTGCACATAGGTGCCGGCCGAACGGGCGATCTGACCACCCTTGCCCGGCTTCATCTCCACGTTGTGGACGATGGTGCCGACGGGCACCTGGCCCAGCTCCATGGCGTTGCCCGGCTTGGTGTCGGTCTTCTTGGCCGCGAGGACCTTGTCGCCCGGCGCCAGCCGCTGCGGCGCGATGATGTAGGCCAGCTCTTCGTCGGCATACTTCACCAGCGCGATGAACGCGGTGCGGTTGGGGTCATATTCCAGACGCTCGACGGTGCCTTCGACGTCCCACTTGCGACGCTTGAAGTCGACGTAGCGATACTTCTGCTTGTGACCGCCGGCGATGCCGCGCGAGGTCACATGACCCTTGTTGTTGCGACCACCGGTCTTGCGCTTGCCTTCGGTAAGCGCCTTGACCGGCTTGCCCTTGTAGAGCGCGGATTTGTCGACGAGGATCAGGCCGCGGCGGGCCGGGCTCGTCGGGTTGTAATGCTTGAGTGCCATGACCCCTTAGATCCCCGTCGTCACGTCGATGGACTGGCCGTCCTTCAGGGTGACAATGGCCTTCTTCATGTCCGAGCGCTGGTACGGAGCACCCTTCCACTTCTTGGTCTTGCCCTTCTGGACGATCGTGTTCACGCCGGTCACGGTGACGTCGAAGAGAGCCTCGACGGCAGCCTTGATCTCGGGCTTGGTCGCGTCGTTCGCGACCTTGAACACAACGGCGTTCTGCTCGGAGAGCAGGGTTGCCTTTTCGGTGATGTGCGGCGCGACGATCACGTCATAGTGACGGTTGTCGACGGCCTTCTGCTGCTTAGCCATTGAAGCGAGCCTCCAGCTTCTCGACCGCCGCGCGGGTCAGCACCAGCGTGTCAGCCTTCAGGATGTCATAGACGTTGGCACCGGCCGACGGCAGCACGTTGATGCCGTGCAGGTTGCCTGCGGCCAGCGCGAAGCTCGTCTCGACGGCGTCGCCGTCGATGACCAGCGCCGACTTGCCAAAGCCGAGCTTGGCGAGATCGCCGACCAGCGTCTTGGTCTTGTTGTTCTCGACCGCGATGCTGTCCATGACGATCAGCGAGCCGGCCTTGGCGTGGCTCGAGAGGGCCATCTTCAGACCGAGGGCGCGAATCTTCTTGTTCAGCGACGGGTTGAAGTCACGGACGCGGGCGCCGTGAGCCTTACCACCGCCGATGAAGACGGGCGCGCGGCGATCGCCGTGACGGGCGGTACCGCCGCCCTTCTGGCGACCGAACTTCTTGCCCGAACGGGCGACGTCCGCACGCTCGCGGGTGCCACGAGCCGTCTCGCGACGCTTCTCGAGCTGCCAGGTGACCACGCGGTGCAGGATGTCGGCGCGCGGATCGAGGCCGAAGACCTCGTCGTTGAGCTCGACGTCCGCCGCAGCGGTGCCGGCGAAGGATTGAACCTTGACCTTCACGTTCAGCCCTCCTGGCCGTCGGTAGCTTCCGGCGCGCTCGTCTCTGCGGGCGTGTCGGCTGCGGTGTTGCTGTTGGCAGCCTGCTTCAGGCTGGCGGGATAGGGAGCGTCGGCATGCGCCTTGACCTTGACCGCGTCCTTGACGAACAGCCAGCCGCCCTTCGAGCCAGGGACCGAGCCCTTGACGAAGATGAGGCCGCGCTCGGCGTCGGTGCCGACGATCTCGAGGTTCTGCTGGGTGCGGTTGCGGTCGCCCATGTGGCCGGCCATCTTCTTGTTCTTGAAGACCTTGCCCGGATCCTGGCGCTGACCGGTCGAACCGAGCGAGCGGTGCGAGACCGACACGCCGTGGGTCGCACGCAGACCGGCGAAGTTCCAGCGCTTCATGCCGCCGGCGAAGCCCTTACCCTGGGTACGACCCTGGATATCGACCAGCTGGCCAGCGACGAAATGCTCGGCCGAGATTTCCGCACCGACGTCGAGGAGGTTGTCCTCGCTGACGCGGAATTCCGCGACGACCGCCTTGGGCTCGACTTCGGCCTTGCCGAAGTGGCCGCGCTGCGGCTTGGCGACATTCTTGGCTTTGGCGACGCCAGCACCGAGCTGGACGGCGGTATAGCCATCACGATCTTGTTCGCGACGGGCAATGACCTGGAGGCCTTCGAGTTGCAGGACGGTGACCGGCACGTGGCGGCCGTCATCCTGGAACAGGCGGGTCATACCCATTTTCTTCGCGATCACGCCAGTGCGCATGATCCGTCACTCCTTACAGAGGCACGCCCGGGACCATTCCCGTACGTGCGTGTGGCCCCTCGCCCCGGCCGATTCGCCGTGTCGAGAGTCCGGTTCAGCCCGAAAGATGTACGTCGCCCCGTCCCGGGCTGGTCGCCCCCGTTGCCGGGAACATGACGGGAGACGCTGGCCCGGCAACCGAAGCGGCCGGCGGTATCTCGTGTCTGTCAGGTACTCCGCACAGCGGAGGTCCCAAACTGGCCGTTCCGCCTGAGCGGAAAACAGCAAACCCGCGGGACTCACGTCGACCGCGGGATGCGGCCCATTACGCCAACTTGATCTCGACGTCAACGCCTGCAGCGAGGTCGAGCTTCATGAGCGCGTCCACCGTCTGCGGGGTCGGCTGCACGATGTCGAGCATGCGCTTGTAGGTGCGGACCTCGAACTGCTCGCGCGACTTCTTGTCGATGTGCGGACCGCGGTTGACGGTGAACTTCTCGATGCGGGTCGGCAGCGGAATCGGGCCGCGGATAAGCGCGCCGGTGCGGCGCGCGGTGTCGGCGATGTCGCCGGTCGCCTGGTCGAGCACACGATGATCGAACGCCTTGAGGCGAATGCGGATATTGCTGTCCATGATCCCTACCGATGCGAAGGAGCACGACCCCGGCCGTCTCCACCGCCCGATGGCGGAGGACTCGTGCCGCTGGTGCTGGACCGGCGGGATGAGATCGCCCTGCCCGATTGACGGGTGCAGCGCGACGACGAGAAAGAGCCGTAACTCAGTAAAACTTGGAGGAGCGCCCTTAAAGGAGCCCTCATAAAATAGCAACGGCCCGACTCTCCTTTTTTGGAGAGCCGGGCCGCTGTGTCTCGATCGGGCCGGCGCCGCAGCGCCGATCCGTCTCTTACTTGTCGATGCCGCTCACGACGCCCGCGCCGACGGTACGACCGCCCTCACGGATGGTGAAGCGCTGGCCGACGTCCATGGCGATCGGCGCGATCAGCTTGATGCCGAGGGCGATGTTGTCGCCCGGCATCACCATCTCGGTGCCCTCGGGCAGCTCGACGGTGCCGGTCACGTCGGTCGTGCGGAAGTAGAACTGCGGACGATAGTTGGCGAAGAACGGCGTGTGACGGCCACCCTCTTCCTTCGACAGCACGTACACTTCCGACTGGAAGTCGGTGTGCGGCTTGATCGAGCCGGGCTTGCAGAGCACCTGGCCACGCTCGACTTCGTCGCGCGCAACACCGCGGATCAGCGCACCGACGTTGTCGCCGGCCTGGCCCTGGTCGAGCAGCTTGCGGAACATCTCGACGCCGGTGACGGTGGTCTTGCGGACGGTCGGGTGGATACCGACGATCTCGACTTCCTCACCGACCTTGACGATGCCGGTCTCGACGCGGCCCGTGACGACCGTACCACGACCCGAGATCGAGAACACGTCCTCGATCGGCATCATGAACGGCTTGTCGAGCGGACGCTCCGGCTGCGGGATGTAGTCGTCGACCGCCTTCATCAGCTCGAGCACGGCTTCCTTGCCGAACTTGTCGTTCGAACCCGAGAGCGCGCAGGTCGCCGAACCCTTGATGATGGGGATATCGTCGCCCGGGAATTCGTACGAGCTGAGCAGCTCGCGGATTTCCAGCTCGACCAGCTCGAGGATCTCCTCGTCGTCGACCAGATCGACCTTGTTCATGAACACGACCATCGCCGGCACGCCGACCTGACGGGCGAGCAGGATGTGCTCGCGGGTCTGCGGCATCGGGCCGTCGGTGGCCGACACGACCAGGATCGCGCCGTCCATCTGCGCGGCGCCGGTGATCATGTTCTTCACATAGTCGGCGTGGCCCGGGCAATCGACGTGCGCATAGTGGCGGTTGGTCGTCTCATACTCGACGTGCGCGGTCGAGATGGTGATGCCGCGCTCGCGCTCTTCCGGAGCCTTGTCGATGTTCGCGAAGTCGACTGCGGTGCCGCCGGTCGTCTCTGCCAGCACCTTGGTGATCGCAGCGGTCAGCGACGTCTTGCCATGGTCGACGTGGCCGATGGTGCCGATGTTGAGGTGCGGCTTGTTCCGCTCGAATTTTGCCTTAGCCATTTTCCTACCTTCTGATTCGAATTCGGTGCCGCCGGGGCCACGCGAACGCGGCCCTTTAGCGGTAGATGATTGGTAACGCCAGCCCCTGCCCGCAGCCTAAGTCCGGCTCTCGCCGGAGTTACGCGCGGGTGCCAGGCCTTTCGGCAGCTTGGGACCAGGTTGCCCCGGCCCCGCGCGCCTTAGGCCATCTTCGCCTTGATCTCGTCGGCGACGTTGGTCGGAACCTCGTCGTAGTGCGAGAACTGCATGCTGTACTGCGCGCGGCCCTGGGTGAACGAGCGGAGCTGGTTCACGTAGCCGAACATGTTCGCCAGCGGCACCATCGCCTCGACCGTCTGCGCATTGCCGCGGCTGTCGGTACCCTGGATCTGGCCACGACGGCTGTTCATGTCGCCGATGACGTCGCCGAGATATTCCTCGGGGGTGACGACCTCGACCTTCATGATCGGCTCGAGCAGCTTGATGCCGGCTTTCTGGGCCGCTTCACGCATCGCGCCACGCGCGCAGATTTCGAACGCCAGCGCCGACGAGTCGACGTCATGGTAGGCGCCGTCGTACAGATGCACTTCGAAGTCGATGATCGGGAAGCCGATCAGCGAACCCGTCTCGGCGGTCTCGCGCATGCCCTTCTCGACGGAGGGGATATACTCCTTCGGGATGTTGCCGCCCTTGACCTCGTCGAAGAACTGGAAGCCCGAGCCACGCTCGCCGGGGACGACCGTCAGCTTGACGCGACCGAACTGACCCGAACCACCCGACTGCTTCTTGTGGGTGTAGTCGATGTCGACCTTCTTCGCGAGATATTCGCGATAGGCGACCTGCGGGGCACCGACGTTCGCCTCGACCTTGAACTCGCGCTTCATGCGGTCGACCAGGATCTCGAGGTGGAGCTCGCCCATCCCCTTGATGATGGTCTGACCCGATTCGGCGTCCGACGAGACGCGGAACGAGGGGTCCTCGCGGGCGAGACGATTGAGCGCGACGCCCATCTTCTCCTGGTCGGCCTTGGTCTTCGGCTCCACCGACAGCTCGATCACGGGCTCGGGGAATTCCATCCGCTCAAGGATGATCGGAGCGTTGATCGCGCAGAGCGTGTCACCGGTCGTGGTATCCTTGAGACCCGCCAGCGCGACGATGTCGCCGGCATAGGCCACCTGGATGTCCTCGCGGTCGTTCGCATGCATCAGCAGCATGCGGCCAACCTTTTCCTTCTTGTCCTTGACCGAGTTGGTCACCTGCGACGCGGCTTCGAGCTTGCCCGAATAGATGCGCGCGAAGGTCAGCGTGCCGACGAACGGATCGTTCATGATCTTGAACGCCAGCGCCGAGAACGGCGCGGTGTCGTCCGACGGACGCTCGTCCGGCGTCTCGCCGTCGAGCTTCACGCCCTTGATCGCCGGAACGTCGAGCGGCGACGGCAGATAGTCGACGACCGCGTCGAGCAGCGGCTGCACGCCCTTGTTCTTGAACGCCGAGCCGCAGACGACCGGCACGAACGCCATGCTGAGCGTACCCTTGCGGATCAGCTTCTTGAGGTCGGCGACCGACGGCTCGTTGCCCTCGAGATACGCCTCCATCAGCTCGTCGTCCTGCTCGACGGCCATCTCGATCAGCTCGCTGCGGTACTTGGCGGCCTTTTCCGCCATGTCCTCAGGGATGTCCTGATATTCGAACTTCGCGCCCAGGCTCTCTTCGAGCCAGATGATCGCGCGGTTGTTGACCAGGTCGACGAGGCCCTTGAAGCCGCCTTCCATGCCGATCGGCAGGTACAGGACGGCCGGACGCGCGCCGAGACGCTCGATGATCGAGTTCACGCAGAAATAGAAGTCGGCGCCGGTGCGGTCGAGCTTGTTGACGAAGCACATGCGCGGCACGCCGTACTTGTCGGCCTGACGCCACACGGTTTCCGACTGCGGCTCGACGCCGGCGACGCCGTCGAAGCATGCGACCGCACCGTCGAGCACGCGCAGCGAACGCTCGACTTCGATCGTGAAGTCGACGTGGCCGGGGGTGTCGATGATGTTGATGCGGTGCTCGGCGCCCTTGCCCTCGTCGGCCGACCAGAAGCACGTGGTCGCGGCGGACGTGATCGTGATCCCGCGCTCCTGCTCCTGCTCCATCCAGTCCATCGTCGCGGTGCCTTCGTGCACTTCGCCGATCTTGTAGGACTTGCCGGTGTAATAGAGGATGCGCTCGGTCGTGGTCGTCTTGCCGGCGTCGATGTGCGCCATGATGCCGATGTTGCGATAGCGATCGAGCGGATGGCTGCGGGCCATGATCGTGGTTTCCTTAGCGATGTGGGGAGCGCAGCTTCCGCCGGCTCCCCACGATATAGGTTAGAAGGTCGAGGCTTCCAAGCCTTACCAGCGGTAGTGGCTGAAGGCGCGGTTGGCTTCGGCCATACGGTGCGTGTCTTCGCGCTTCTTGACCGCGTTGCCGCGGTTGTTGGCGGCATCCATCAGCTCGCCCGACAGGCGTGCCGACATGGTGTTCTCGCTGCGCGCGCGGGCGGCGGCGATCAGCCAGCGGATGGCCAGCGCCTGGGCGCGCTCCGGACGGACCTCGACGGGAACCTGGTAGGTCGCACCACCGACGCGGCGCGAGCGCACTTCGATGCCCGGCTTGATGTTGTTGAGCGCGTCGTGGAACACGCCGATCGGCTCGCGCTTGGCGCGGCTTTCGACGGTTTCGAGCGCACCGTAGACGATCAGTTCGGCGACGGACTTCTTGCCGTCGAGCATGACCGAATTCATGAACTTCGAGAGAACCTCATCCCCGAACTTGGGATCAGGCAGGATGACCCGCTTTTCGGGACGACGACGACGTGCCATTTCAAAAACCTTTCTAACTTCAGCCTGGTGGTCGAGCCCCGAGCAACGGGGCCAACCGGCTTACTTCGGACGCTTGGCGCCGTACTTGGAGCGGGACTGACGGCGATCCTTGACGCCCTGCGTATCGAGCACGCCGCGCAGGACGTGGTAGCGAACGCCGGGAAGATCGCGCACACGGCCGCCGCGGATCAGGACCACCGAGTGCTCCTGAAGGTTGTGGCCTTCGCCCGGAATGTAGCTGATGACTTCGCGGCTGTTGGTCAGGCGGACCTTGGCCACCTTGCGCAGCGCCGAGTTCGGCTTCTTCGGGGTCGTCGTGTAGACGCGGGTGCAGACGCCGCGCTTCTGCGGGTTCTGCTCCATCGCAGGGACCTTCGACTTGGCCTTCTGCGGGTCGCGGCCCTTGCGGACCAGCTGGTTGATCGTCGGCATGAAGCCTTCACCTCGTATGTGGGTTACTTTGCTGGAGCCATCACAGCACTTCGGAATACAAAAAGGGACGGATGGCGGCGCATGCACCACCCCGGCCCCACAACTTTGCATCCAGCAATGTTCAAGCATGTCCGCCGGATCGCTCCGACAGACGGGGCGGGCCTATACGCAGAGTCGGGGCGCGGGTCAACGGGGCGCCCTCGCCCCCGCCCCTCGCCGCCGACGCCGCGCCACCCGCCTAGCGCCTTGCGGTGAGCGCCCCCAGCAACGCCTTCTCGAATCGGGCCGGGTCCTCGACCTGCGGCGAATGGCCAAGACCGTCGAGCGGGACCAACGTGGCGTTCGGCATCTGCGTCACCGCCTTCCGGGCGACGACGGGGATCGCCTCGAGGAACTGGCGCAGATTGGGCGGCGTCTGCGCGCGGCCGAAGGCGGTGCGGTCGAGCGTGCCGATCAGCAGCGTCGTCGGCGGCTTCACGCGGTACAGTTCGTGCGCGACCGGCTGCGTCTTGATCATCTCGCTGGTCTTCGCCTGGGCGAGCGCCACCGCGTCGCGTCCCGCCCCCTGATACATGCCGGCGAGCATCCATACCCAGCGGTCGTAGGCCGGCTTCCACGTGCCGTGGTAGTAATTCTGCTGCTGATAGGCCTTGATCGACGCGTAGCTCGCCTTGCGCTCGCCGGCCCAGAGCGTGTCGACATCGACATAGGGCAGCCCCTCTTCCGACCGGTCCTTGAGGCCGAGCGGGTTAACCAGCACCAGCCGCTCGACCGAATCGGGGTAGAGGATCGCCAGGCGCATCGCGAGCATGCCGCCGAACGAATGGCCGACGATCGCGGCGCGCGTGATGCCGCGCGACTCCATCAACCGGCGCGTGAACGACGCCAGCATCTCGAAACTATATTGCGCGCTGCGCGGCTTGGCCGATTTGCAGAAGCCGATCTGGTCGGGGATGAGGACGCGGTAGCCCGCATTGCTCAGCGCGCGCGCACTGCTTTCCCAGGTCGCACCACAGAAGTTCTTGCCGTGCAGCAGCACGACGCTGCGCCCGTTCGGACGGGGCGGCGCGATATCCATGAACGCCATCGTTGCGGGCTGGCCGACCACGTCGAAGGTCATCGTCTGCACCGGCCACGGATAGGTGAAGCGTTCCAGATTCGCCCCCAACTCGGGCACGGCCACCGCATCGGCTGCGATCGCGCCACCCGGCGCAGCGGCGAGCGCCAGTACCGCCACCGCTGCCATCATCTTCACCACGCTCACTCTCCCCACGCTGCTTTCGCCTGTCCCATAAGGGGATCGTCGCCATCCGTCACTCGGCCGGTCGACGCCGTGCAGGATCGTCTTGCCCTTTTTTTCGCAAGGCGGTAGAGGGCGCCGCACTGCAGGAGTGTAGCTCAGTTGGTAGAGCATCGGTCTCCAAAACCGAGGGCCCACGGTTCGAGTCCGTGCACTCCTGCCAGTCCTGTCCGCGAATCGCCGGCCGGACCTTGACCCAGCGCAATGAATTTTTTGTCATAATACCGGTGACGCCGACGCCTAACCTGCTATAAAGTTAGGTATGGATGAGGCTACACGACTGACGATTGTTTATGCCATCATTGGCGTTCTGCTATTGATCGGCATACCGACACTGGTCGTGTATTTGCGGCGTCGCAAGCGCGAGAAATTGCGCCGGCGCGGGATCAAGACCTACGGTCATTGATCGGCGTTTCGGGCCTCCTTTCGGCGCCCTCCCCCGCGGACTTGCCTTTATCCGGTCGCGCGGCTATCTGCGCAGGCCATCCGACAGCTGAGGACGGGCCACGCCGGTTCCCCACATGAGGGAAGCGGCAGCGGCCTTATGCCTTCAGCGACACGGACTTTCGTGATTCCAGCGGGTTTTGAGAAAAAACAGTGGCGAAGACGACCCCCATCGAATTCATCCGTCAGGTGCAGGCCGAGACCAAGAAGGTCGTCTGGCCGACCCGGCGCGAGACGATCATGACGGGCGTGATGGTGGTCATCATGACCACGATCCTCGCGCTGTTCTTCCTGGGCGTCGACACGTTCTTCAACGCGGTCGTCCAGGCGCTGCTCAAGCTCGCGAAGTAAAGGTTTTCCAATGGCGCGCTGGTACATCATTCACGCCTATTCGGGCTTCGAGGGCAAGGTCCGCGATGCGATCATGGCGGAGGCGACGCGGCTCGGCCTAGAGCAGCTCGTCGAGCAGATCGAGGTGCCGACCGAGACGGTGACCGAGGCTCGCCGCGGCAAGAAGATCGCGGTCGAGCGCAAGTTCATGCCCGGCTACGTCCTAGCCAAGCTCAACATGAACGACGACGTCTACCACCTCGTCAAGAACACGCCCAAGGTGACCGGCTTCCTGGGCAGCATGGGCAAGCCGCAGGCGATCAGCGAGGCCGAGGCCGCGCGCATGCTCAACAGCAAGGAAGAGGCCGCCGCGGCGCCGAAGACCAAGGTCAAGGTCGATTACGAGATCGGCGACGCGGTCAAGGTGCTCGAAGGTCCGTTCGCGAGCTTCAACGGCATCGTCGAGGAACTCGATTTCGACAAGTCGAAGGTCAAGGTGTCGGTGTCGATCTTCGGTCGCGCCACCCCGGTCGAGCTCGACTTCGAGCAGGTCGAACGCTCGAAGTAACGCCGACCCGCGTCGGGACAGCAAGGGCCGGAGCGGCGACGCTCCGGCCCTTGTCGTATGTGCGTCAGAGGACGGAGCGACAAACCAAATTCCTCCCCCGCCAGGGTAGGGCTATCGCATATGGACGTTCATTTCAGCCTGCCGTGTTCCAAGCTTACCCCGTCACCCCGGACGTGTTCCGGGGTCCACCCTGCGGCGCGGAGAAAGGCTTGAGTCGACACCGTTCTCCTGCGGCCCCGTGGACCCCGGACTGAGTCCGGGGTGACGAATCTCATGAGGAAACCGAGCGAACCTCATCACCGCAGCCATATGCGATAGCCCTGCCCGCCAGGGGGAGGGATTTGCCTGCATATCGATCCCCCCTAAGCCGCCGCGCAGGCATAGGTGCCCGCGGATGCTCCCGCCACGGCGCGCAGATCGCTGATCAGCTGGTCGACGCGCGCCGGATCGGCGTCCCACGCGAACATGAACCGCGCGCCGCCGCCGATGAACGTATAGAAGCGCCAGCCGCGCGCGCGCAGGCCGTCGAGCACCGTCTCGGGCGCGGTCAGGAAGACGGCATTGGCCTCGACGGGGAACATCAGCTCGACGCCGGGCAGCGCCTCCACCGCCGCCGCCAGCCGGGTGGCGCAGGCGTTGCCGTGCCGGGCGTTGCTGAGCCAGGCGCCGCTCTCCAGCAGGCCCACCCAGGGCGCCGACAGGAAGCGCATCTTCGAGGCGAGCTGCCCCGCCTGCTTGCAGCGATAGTCGAAATCCTCGGCGAGCGCGGGGTAGAAGAACAGCACCGCCTCGCCCACCGCCATGCCGTTCTTGGTGCCGCCGAAGCACAAGACATCGACGCCGGCGCGCCAGGTGATGTCCGCCGGGCTGCAGCCGAGCGTGGCGCAGGCATGGGCGAAGCGCGCCCCGTCCATGTGCAACCGCAGCCCCAGTTCGCGGCAGACCGCGGACAGCGCCTCGACCTCGGCGATCGTATAGACCTGCCCCGTCTCGGTCGGCTGGGTGATCGTCACGACGCGCGGCTTGGGGAAATGGATATCGGCGCGCCCGGTCGCCAGCTTGCGGATCGCCTGCGGGTCGAGCTTGCCGCTTTCGGTCGGCGCGACGAGCAGCTTCGAGCCGTTGGAGAAGAATTCGGGCGCGCCGCATTCGTCGGTTTCGACATGCGCCTGCGCCGAGCAGATCACGCTGTGATAGGATTGGCAGAGCGAGGCGAGCGCCAGCGAATTGGCGGCGGTGCCGTTGAAGGCGAAATAGACCTCGCATTCGGTCTCGAACAGATCGCGGAAGGCGTCGGACGCGCGCTGCGTCCAGTCGTCGTCGCCATAGGCGCTGGCCGATCCGCGATTCGCAAGGTCCATCGCCTGCCACGCTTCGGGGCAGATCCCGGCATAATTGTCGCTGGCGAATTGCTGGGCGTCAGTCACGTCACTGTCCTTGTTCCGGTTCCCTGCACCAGAGACAGAACGACATGTGGCGTGATCCCGTTGGTTGCCGGTCCGGCCACATCCCTCCACTGTCATGGAGGCACCACCTTGCTCGGGAGCAGGTTGGTGTCGGGCGTCGTCCCGACTCTTGATGCTGCGCCGCGCTTAGCGGCGCTTGCGTATACGATCAAGAGGGTGACGAACCCTTGCGCGCGGCACGACACCCCGGCGCGCGGCTTGCCGTCGTCCGGACATCTGCCTAAGCCTGCGTAATACCAATTGGATACCGGAGACACAGGATGACGCGACGCAGGGGCACGATCGGCATGTTCGCCGCGGCGACACTGGCCGGGCTCGGCACCGCGGCGATGGCCGAGCCGGTGACGCTGCCCGCGATCTTCCCCACGCCGGCCTCCGTCGCGCTCGGCAGCGGCGCGGTGCCGCTGGGCGATTCGGTGGTGCTGGTCGTCGCCCCCGGGACGCAGGACGAGACGGTCGCGCTGGTGCGCAGCAGCCTGAGTGCCGCCGGCGTCACGACGATCACCAGCGCCCGCTCCGTGCCGGCGACGCCGGACCGCCCCCATGTCGTGATCGGCACCGGCGAGGCCGGCGTCATCCGCGATGCACTGGCGCGCAGCGGCACGACGCTCGACGACCATGCCGAGGGCTATACCATCGCCAGCCTCGCCCGCGGCAAGGGCAGCCTGATCACGCTGGCCGGCCATGACGCCGACGGCCTGTTCCACGCCGCGCAGACCTTCCGCCAGCTCGCGCAGCGGCCGATCCTGCCGGCGCTGGTCATCCAGGATCACCCGGCGATGCCGATCCGCGGCACGATCGAGGGCTTCTACGGCGCCCCCTGGTCGATGGCCGAGCGCACCAAGCATCTCGCCTTCCTCGCCAGCGTCAAGGCGAACACCTATGTCTACAGCCCCAAGGACGATCCGTTCGCACGGGCGCGCTGGCGCGAGCCTTATCCGGCGGAGACGCTGACCGCGCTCGGTACGCTGGCGGCGACGGCGCGGCGCAACCACGTCGACTTCGTCTATGCGATCTCGCCGGGGCCGACGGTCTGCTTCTCCGATCCCGCCGACGCCGCGGCGCTGGAGCGCAAGTTCGACGCGTTGCGCGCGATCGGCATCGACAGCTTCTACGTCGCGCTCGACGACATCGAATATACCAAGTGGAATTGCGCGCGCGACACCGCCGCCTTCGGTCCATCGGGTGCGCAGGCGGCGGGGGTCGCCCAGTCGCAACTGCTCAACATCGTGCAGAAGGACCTGACCGCCAAGGACCCCAAGGCGCGGCCGCTGATCATGGTGCCGACCGAATATTACGACGCCAAGGAGACGCCGTACAAGGCGGCGCTGCGCCAGCACCTCGACCCGCGCATCGTCGTGCAATGGACCGGCACCGACGTGGTGCCGCCCGCGATCTCGATCCCCGACGCCAAGGCGGCGACCAAGGCGTTCGGCCGCAAGACGCTGCTGTGGGACAATTATCCGGTCAACGATTATGCCCAGACGACCGGCCGGCTGCTGCTCGCCCCCTATGACCGGCGGGAGGCGGGGCTGTCGTCCGAACTGACCGGCATCCTGTCCAACCCGATGAACCAGGAGGCGCCGAGCCGCGTCGCGGTGACCGGCGTCGCCGCCTTCGCGTGGAACGACAAGGACTATGACGCCACGCTGACCTGGCATGCCGCCGCGCGCGAACTGGCCGGCGGCGACGCGCAGGCGACCGCCGCGCTGCTGCTGTTCTTCGACACGCAGCATATGGCGCCGACTTTCGGCAGCCAGCCCTGGCAACCGCAGGCGCCGCAGCTCAAGGCGCTGCTCGACGGAGTCCGCGAGGCGCTCGCCGATGGCGACACCGCGGCGCGGCAGACGGCAATCGCCGATCTGGCGCAGCGTGCCGACGCGCTGGCCGGTGCCGCCGACATCATCCGCTCGGGCACGGTCGATCCCGCCTTCGCCGCACAGGCGCGGCCGTGGCTCGACGCGCTGCACCGCTGGGGCCGCGCGCTGCAACTGACCGCCGCGGGGCTCGACGCCGCGAATCGCGGCAGCGGTGCGGCGACGCGCTATTTCGCCGACGCCCGGCGGCTGGCGGCAGAGGCGGCGGCGATCCCGTCGATTCCCGGCGCGACGCGCTTCGACGGGCCGATCAAGATCGCCGACGGCGTGCTCGACCGGTTCATCGCCGCTGCGCCGGGGCTGATCGCGACCGCCCCGGCGGGCGGCGCCGGCGGCTGACCTGTTCGCCGCCCCGGATCGTGCTAGGATGACCGTCCGGGAGCGAACATGGAGGCTGGCATGGCTGTTCTGTGGTCCCTGTTGCTTGCGACGTCGGCGGTGCCGGCGCTTCCCACCCGCTTCGCCGCGTTGCCGCCCGACGATCGATTGCAGCGGCTCGACGCCTTCCGCGACGCTTTGCCCGCCGCCGAGCGGCGCCGGCTAGACCGGGCGCTGCCGCGCTCGGCCGGCGGCGGCATCGCGCGCTGCGATCGCATCGAGCGGAGCCGGGCGTCGTGCGAGTCGGCGGCCTATCTGCCGGCGCTGCGCGCAACCGGGCTGCTGAGGCGCTTTCTCGCCACGCTGCCGCACTGAACCAGCGGCGTTTCACGCGCCTCAGATGCGAAGAGGTATGGGAGGACGCGGGGGTGTATCGCGCGGGACATGTCCCTGCGCGCGGCCGGGATCACGTTCCGAACATTCGAGCCTGCAACGTCAACGCAGCAGCCGCGCACGGAAATCGGCCGCGGTGCACAGACCCACGACGCCGCGTGCCGTGCAACCGGGGATCGGCAGCACCGCCACATAGGGCCGGGTGAGCGGCGCAGCGCTGCGGATCTGGTCGAGGCTCTGCGAGCGATAGAGCGCGCGGACATAGTGGCGACCGGCCGCATCGCGCAGCCGTTCGAAGACGATCGCGCCGCCCGGCGAGGGATCGTCCGCAGCGAGTCCGGGGACGCGCCAGTGCAGGTCGAGCAGTCCGCCGAGACTCGCGATATTGGTGTCGTGGCCCGAGATCATCGTCACCGCCGCAGCATCCGCCGCGTCGAGCGAATCGGCGATCACCGGCGCGAGCAGGGTGAGATTGGCCTTGGCGACATAGCGCGGGCGCGCGAGCAGGCGGAATTCGACGCTGTGCAGTTCGGACAGGCGCGCGATGTCCGCCGCGGTGGCGCGCCCCCAGCCGACTTCGGCCATCGGCTTGCCGTCGGCATATTCGAGCAGCAGGATCTGCGCCGCGGTCGACGCGCGGTCGAGCGCGCCGACGAGCTTGGGCCGCTTGCCGGGACGGGCGGGCGCCAGATCGGTCGGCGTGCCGGCGACGCCGCAGCCGGGGACGGGCCGGCCGCACAGGATGGTGTCGAGCCGTGCCAGCAACGGCGCAAGGCGCCGCTCCTCGGCGGCGATACCGTCGGGACCGGCGGCAGCGCGTACCGCGGCACGCGCCTGTTCGGCATCGAACGGCACCGCGCCCTCGTCGATCGGCGAGAACAGCGGATCGGCGACATCCTGCGGCTTGTGTTCGAGCGTCACCGGGCAGCCGGGGGCGAGCGCGGCGGCATAGCTACGCCCGGTTTCGATCGTGCGCTGGTCGCTGTCGGCGACGATGCGTAGCCGCGCGCAGCCCGTGCGCGGCAGCAGCGCCGCCGCGGTCCAGGTCGCGCGATCATAAGCGGCGACACGCGCGAGCGCGGCGCGACCGTGCGGCGTGAGATAACCGGGCGCGACCGGCCATTGCGGCCACGGCTGGGTGGCGGTGCCGACGGGCATCGGCGGCGACTTGGTCGGCGGCCGGACGCCGTGGCGCATCAGCAGCACGATACGGTCGAGCCTCAGCCCGGCGGGGATCGCCGGTTCGCGCGCGGCAGCAGGTGCGGCGGTGCCGGCGACCAGCGCGGCGATGAGCAGGCGTTTCATCGATATCCTCTCGTATGGGCGCTTATGCCCCCGCCGTTGATGCCGGGCCAAACGGGCCGAACCGCACCACCTCCCCAATCCCAGGCCGGATCGACATTCCAGCTTCGGAGAAACCCCTCCCCCGCCAAGGGGAGGAATGAGGCTTGACCTAGAAGTGCAGCTGCGCCCCCCAGCGGAAGCTGTAGCCATAGCGTTCGCGCTCGACCAATTGCGGCTTGCTGCCGATATAGCGGCGCCACGGCGCGTCGGTGAGGTTTAACGCCTGACCGAAGAAGGTGAGTTGCGGCGTCACCTCGTAGCTGAGGTTGAGATCGAGCTGGCCGTTCTTGTCGGTATATTGGTCGGCCTCCGCGCTGGAGCCGATCGTATCGAGATAGGGCGAGCGATAGGAATAGGCGGCACGGACCGCGACGCCGTATTTCTCGTAGAAGAGCTGCGCGGTGCCGACGTCCTTCGATTGCAGGAACAGCGGCAGGTCGCCGCTGCGCGCCGGCTTGCCGGGGAGGGTGCCGCGGCCGTGACCGGTGATGTGCGCGTAATTGACCGCAAAGCCGAAGCCGTCGAGCGCGCCGGGGAGGAAGGTGAAGCGGACCTGCGCATTCGCCTCGATACCCTGCACCTCCGCCGAATCAAGGTTGAGCGGCTGGACGACGTTGACCCCGGTCAGCGCCTGCCCGGCATAGGTGCCCGACTGGCTGACGCGCGTACCGGTATAGATCGGGGCGTCGATATGTTTGTAGAAATAGCCGAGCGAAAGCAGCCCCTGCCCCGGCAGGTAATATTCGACCGCACCGTCGAGATTGACCGCCTTATACGGTTTCAGGTCGGGGTTGCCGAGCGTCACCGTCTTCGGCGAGGCCGTCTCATCGACCGCGACATAGGGCGACAGGTCGGGATAATTGGGGCGGCCGATTGCAGTGGTCGCCGCGCCGCGGACGATCAGGCCGTCCGCCGCCTCCCATTTGGCGTTGAGGCCGGGGAAGACATCCGTATAGCTCTTGCGGCCGAAGGCGTTGTAATCCTGATTGAGCGCCGAGGCCGCGGTGACCAGCTTGCCCTTGGTGTGGTCGCGGGTGTTCTCGACGCGGACGCCGGGCACCAGCGTCAGCGTGCCGAAATGCAGCGTCGCCATCGCATAGCCCGCGGCGATGCTCTCGCGCACGTCATAGTCGTTGGAGAGGCTGTTCGCGAGGCTCTTCCCGGTATCGGCGGTGAGCGTGCCGGGATTGGCGGCGAGGAACGCCTGCGCCCTGTCGTAGCCGACGCGCACCGGATAGGGATAGGCGCCGTCGTAGAAACTGGTGTCGCCGAGATAGGAGACGTTCGCCAGTGTGAAGCTGCGGCCCTTCGTCAGGTCGTAGGTCAGATAGTCGCGCGCGTTGGTCTTGTGCCGGTCGAGATATTTGGCGCCGAGCTTGACGCTGCTGTCGCTACCGAAGGCGAGCGGCACGGTGACGTCGGCACGCCCCTGCCACAAGGTCTCGACTGCGTTGCGATAGTCGTAATTGACGCTGTTGAGGCCGTAGGCGCTCTGGTTGGCGTTGGGCTGGACGGTGGGCGTGAAGATATAGGGCGTATCGGACACGTCGTAATTGACGGTCAGCGCGCTGCCGCCGGTGCGGAAATTATACTCCGAGCGCAGCGGATCGCGCTTCTGCGCGCGGGTCCAGCCGCCGGCGAGGTCGAGCGTCGCGCCGCCCAGCAGGAAGCTGCCGCCGCCCTGCACCGACTTTGTATTGTCGACCTCCTGCCGGCGGCGGACGCGGACGCTGCCGCGGCCGCGGAAGGTGCCGGTGGTCGCGGTCTGATTGGTGAAGGCGGATTGGTTGTCGATGATGAACTGGTCGCGCGTCTCATTGTCGTCGAACCGCGACAGCGTGCCGCGCAGGAACAGCTTCACCGCATCGCTCGGCCGCCAGTCGAGATTGAGCACCACGCCCTTGCGGATGCGGGTCAGGTTATAGTCGCGCAGGCCCTGCTGGTCGGGCAGGCCGGCGACCCATTTGGTCGAGCCCTGGAAATTCTCCGATTCGATCGGTCGTTTGGAATAATTGACCGAGAGCACCGCGCCGAACTGGCCATCGGGGCCGAAGAGGCCGCCGACCTGCGCGTCTCCCTCCCACGGATGGCCGCCATTGAGGTGATAGGCACCATATTGGAGGCGCGCGTCGGCGAAGAGCGGCTTGTTGCGGTCGAACGCGGTCAGCGTGCGGATGTCGACCTCGCCGCCGATCGCATTGGCGTCGTGATCGGCGGTCAGCGACTTGGTGACGACGATCGAGTTGATCAGCGCCGAGGGGATATCGTCGAGCTTGACCTGGCGGCCATCGGGTTCGGGCGCTGGCAGCGTCAGGCCGTTGAGCACGACATTGACGAGATTGGGGTTGATGCCGCGGATGATGACATAGCGGCCCTCGCCCTGGTCGTTGGCCACCGACAGGCCGGGCAGGCGGCGCACCGCCTCGGCGACATTCTGGTCGGGCAATTTGCCGACGTCATTGGCATAGAGCGCCTCGACGAAATTGTCGGCGCGACGCTTGGTCTCGATTGCCTTCTTCTCGCCCTGCGCGGTGCCGACGACGACGATGTCCGCGTCGCTCTGCACCTCGGCCGGGGCGGTGGCCCCCGCCGCATCGGCGTTCTGCGCCGCCGCCGGCACGGCGAACAGGGCAAGCGCCGACGCGCTCGCCATCAGTGCAACAATCTCCATCACCCATCCCCCTCGCGCTCCCGGGGAGCGCCCGAGCGGGCGGGCTAGGCAGGCCGAATGACAGAGCCGCGGCAGCGAGGTAACCGTTCTGTTACGTTGCCGCCGTGCAACAGAAAATGTCTCCTGCGGTCTATGCCGCGTGGGCGATGTCGTCGCGGGTGGCGGCGGGGAGCGTCAGGATGGCGACTGCGCCGCGACCGCGGCCTTCGCTCTCGAGGCGGAGCGCGCCGCCCATCGCGGTCATCGAATTGGCGCACCAGTGCAGGCCGAGCCCGCCCGATTTGTGTGCACGGGTCGAAAAGCCGCGCTGGAACAGCGTCGCGCCGGTGGCGGCATCGAACCCCTCGCCATCGTCACGGATGTGGACCGTGACGATATCCCCGGCCTGATGGATCGAGACGCCGATGCTGCCGCTGTCGCTGCCGGTCGCCGCGACCGCCTCGGCGGCGTTGCCGATGAGGTTGCCGATCACCTGGCTGAGGATCACGCGATTGGCCAAGGCATAATGCGGCTCGGCGGGGAAGCTGAAGGCGATCGATACGGCGTCGGCATAGCGCGCGATCGCGGCGTTGCGCGCGACGATATCGCTGAGGTCGCAGCGTTCGAGGTGGAGGCGCTCGTGCGCCTGCTGCTGCTGCTGGCCGATGATCTCCAGCACATGCGCCATCGCCTCGCGCCCGACGCGCAGCTCGCCGCGTATCATCTCGCGGCCGGCGATCTCGGCGGCGAGCGCCGCGGACACGAAGGCGGCGAGCCTGGCGCGGCGGCCGGGCGGCAGCGAATCGAGCGCCAGCTCGGCGAGGGCGCGGTCGATGGTGGCGCGGTCGATCGGCGGCGGCTGGGCGATGCCCTGGGTCAGGATCGTGCTGATCGGGGTCAGCGCATTGCGGACGTTGTGCATCACCGCGACCGCGCTCTCGCTGCGGCCGAGCGCGAAGCTCTGCACCTCGATCTGCTCGCGCAAATCCTTGAGCTGTGACAGCATCGCGTTGAGGCTGCGGCCGAGCGAGCCGAATTCGTCGCGGCGGCCGTCGCCGTCGAACAAGGCGATCGTGCCGGAGGCGCGGATCCGCTGCATATGGCGCTCGATCCGCTGCAACGGCGCCAGCACCAGCCGCGCGATGACGCGGCGCAGGACGACGAGGAGGATCAGCAACAGCATCGTCGATCCGGCGACAGCGAACAGCAGCATGCGCCGGCCGAGCAGCGTCGCATCGCGGGTGATGGCGAAGCGAGCCGCTGCAATCCCCTCCCCGTCGGCGCCGCGGATCGGCACGGCGATCGCGATCCGGCTGCGGCCCGGCTCGACGCGCTCGCGGGTGCCGATCGGCGCCGGATCGATCCGGGCATCGAGCCGCACCAGATCGGACAACTGACGCGAGGTCAGAGTGCGCGCCATCAGCACATAGCCGCGCGGGATGCCGGTGCCGTCGGAGCGGCGCACCTGCGCGACGCCGACCGCGGCGACGCTGGCGCCGAGCCGCGCATAGACATGGCCGGAACTGCGGCGGCCGACGATCCGCGCCAGATCGGTGCGGTTGGCGAACTGCGCCAGCGCGCGCTGCATGACGCCGCGCGGCCGGCCCGTCTCGCGATCACGCCAGCGCGCGACGCGGACCTGACCGGCGAGGTCGACATAAGCGATCCCGTCCACGCCGAGGTCGCGCAACGCCAGTGGCGACACGCCGTCCCGCTCGAACGCGGCCATCGCGCGCCTCGCGGGAGCCGGCGTCGCCATATAGGCGTAGCTCTGCGTCCAGTCGCCATAGTCGCGGACCGCGGTCTCGACCTTGGCGGCATAATCGGCGAGCGCGGCGCGGGTCCGCTCGACATGGCCGCGCACCGCCTTCGCCTCCAGCGCATCGAAACTGGGGGTGATGATGCCGGCGAGCAGCACGGTGATGCCGAGCGCGCCGACGACGCCGACGAGGGTGAGGATCAGCACCAGCTTGGCGCCGAGCGACATCGGCCGGCGCGGTCGCGCGCGCCACCGCCGCCGCGCGGGCCCGCGGGCGCGCATCAGCCGTGCGTCCCGGTGCCCGTCTGGTCGCCCGCTACGCCGCTGACGAACCGCCGCGCGGCCAGATCGACGGCGTCATCCGCGGCGACCGGCGGCGAGAAGAAGAAACCCTGCAGATGACTGGTGCCGGCGAGGCGCAACGCCTGCACCTGTGCCGCGGTCTCGACCCCCTCTGCGATCACCTCCAGCCCGAGCGCGCGGCCGAGATGGATGATCGAATGGACGATCGCGGCGCTCTCGCGCTCGCGGCCCATGCCGTCGATGAAGCTGCGATCGATCTTGAGGCTGTCGAGCGCGAACTTGCGGATGTTGTAGAGCGAGGAATAGCCGGTGCCGAAATCGTCGAGCGCGATGCGGAAGCCCATCTGGCGCAGGCGATAGAGGGTGTCGGCGGCGCGTTCGGCATCGTCGAAGATCGCGGTCTCGGTGATCTCGATCTGGACCCGGCCAGGCGATACGCCGGCGCGCTGCACGCTTTCCATGACATGGCCGACGAAATTGTGCCGGCGGAACTGGCGCGGCGAGAAATTGACCGAGACATATTGGCCGGGAAAGCGCTGCACCGTCTTCAGCGCCTCGTCGAGGATCCAGTCGCCAAGGTCGTGGATGACGTTTGATTCCTCGGCGATCGGGATGAAGACCGCCGGGCTGATCGGGCCATATTCCTCGGTGTTCCAGCGTACCAGCGCCTCGAAGCCGATCACCTCCAGGTCACTGCGGCCGACGATCGGCTGATAGGCGAGACTCAGCTCGCCGCGCCCGATCGCGGCGGCCAGCCCCTGTTCGACGCGGCGGCGGAAGCGGATGCCCTCGTCCATGCTCTCGTCGAACAGACGGGTGACGCCGCGGCCGGCGCGCTTGGCATCGTTGAGCGCGAGGTCGGCGCGGCGCAGCGCGTCGATCGGGTCGCAGCCGCTGCCCTCGACCACGACGACGCCGGCGGAGGCGCCGCTCTGCACCGAATTGCCGAACACCTGATGCGTGCCGGCGCAGGCGGCGACGATGCGGTCGCAGGCCATGACCGCCGCCGCCTCGCCGGGCGCATCGAACAGCACGCCGAATTCGTCGCCGCCGAGCCGCGCGACGACCGCGCCATCGGGCGCGTGGGCGTGGAGGATGGCATAGACCTCGCGGATCAGCGCATCGCCGGCGAGATGCCCGAGCGTGTCGTTGACGATCTTGAACCGGTCGAGATCGAACATCGCGGTCGCGAACAGCCCCGGGCGGCGGGCGCGATCGCCGAGCGCCCGGAGGAAGGCGAGCCGGTTGGGCGCATCGGTCAGCGAATCGTGCGTCGCCATATGCAGCGCGCGGCTTTCGTTGGCGGCGAGTTCGGCGGCCTGTTCCTCGAGCTGGACGACCTGCTGCGCAAGCTGCGCACGGGCGGCGGCGAGTTCACGGTCGACCTCCCACCGATGCGCCAGCGCGGTCGCGGTCTGGATGATCTCGGCCACCTCGAACGGCTTGGCGATATAGAAGATCTTGTCGGCGGGGCCGGCGACCTTGCTGATCTCGACCGGCGAGAAATCGGAGAAACCGGTGACGATGCACAGGTTGATCTCGGGATCGATCGCGCGGATGCGCCGCGCGGTCTCGCGACCGTCGATCCCCGGCGGCATGCGCACGTCGATGAACGCGACCGCATAGGGCGTGCCGTCCACCCGCGCCGCCTCCACCGCGGCGACGGCGTCCTGCCCCTGGTGGCAGAGGGTGAGGTCAAACGGTTCGCCCCCCTCCGCGGTGCGCGCGGCATCGGCACCGAACAGGTCGACCGCCATCGCGCCGAGCGCCGCCTCCTCCGCACCGCGCTGGCGGGCGAAGCTGCGCACATAGCTGTCGTGCATCGCGGGCTCGTCGTCGACGATGAGCAGGCGCTTGCGCGGCAGGTGCTCGGGTGCGGCAGTCATCGGCACGGACATCCTCTCTCGCAGTCGGTGGAGAGGTAACCAAATGCGGTTAAAAGCTTGTAAACGACTTTAGCTGGCTTTCGAGCGCCTGGCCACCGAGCACGATCGCGCCGAGCGGGCCGGCATTGCCGCCGAGCGCGGGCGGGACGACGAACGCCGGCTCGCCGATCTCCGGCAGCGCGATATAGCCGGCGAGGCTCTTGACCATCGCGGCACGGATCCGCGGGAAGAGATGATCGTTGCCGACCATCACGCCGCCGCCCATGACGATCCGCCGCGGCACGCCGGTGAGCACCAGCGTATGGCAGAGCTGGGCCAGGACATAGGCGACCGGCTCCCAGACCGGATCGTCGGCGGCGATATCCTCGCCCTTCCTGCCCGCGCGGGCGCCGATCGCCGGGCCGGCGGCGAGGCCCTCGAGGCAGCCGCCGTGGAACGGACAGATGCCGATCCAGTCGTCGCCCGGCAGCCGGTCGGGGCGGATATGGCCGAACTCGCTATGGGTGAGGCCGTCGACGGGCACGCCGCCGGCGACCAGGCCGACACCGATGCCGGTGCCGACGGTGACATAGGCGATGTCGCGCAGCCCCTCGGCCGCGCCCCAGCGCGCTTCGGCGAGCGCCGCGCCGACGACGTCGGTATGGAATCCGGTCGGCACCTCATAGCGCGCAGCGAGCCGCTTGGCGACGTCGGTGCCCGCCCAATGCGGCTTGGGGGTCGAGGTGACATGGCCGTAATCGGCGGCATGCCGGTCGATCGAGATCGGCCCGAAGCTGGCGATGCCGAGCGCATCGAACTTGCCCCAGCCATCGAGGACGTGCTCGATCGCGGCGAGCGTCTCTTCGGGGCGCGTGGTGGGGAGCTGCACGCGGTCCTCGATCGCATCGGGCCCGCGCGCCAGCAGGCAGACGATCTTGGTCCCACCCAATTCGATTCCGGCAACCAGAGGGGGGACGCTGACCACGATCGTTTCTCCTTAGGGCGCGGGCGTTAGCCGAGAACGGCGGGTTAGGCGAGAGTCAGCGCAAGTGGCGCAAGGGGCCGTCCGATCAGACCGCTGACCATCGCCGCCTGGATGCGATTCGCCGGCCAGTGACCTGATAAAGGCCCGACCAGCCGATCGCGCACGAACGGCAGGACGCGGCTGTCAGACTGGTAGACCGGGGTGAACAGAGCGGTCAGCGATTGGTAGAGGCGGACATGGCGCCGCCGCAGCGCCACCGCCGCCGCCAGTGCCGCGCCGACATCCGCCGCACGTAGCCCGATAGCAAGTGCATGCGCATCGAGCAGCGCCATATTGGCGCCCTGACCCAATTGCGGACTCGCCGAATGCCAGGCGTCACCGATGTGAATCAACGCCGTTTCCGCCGGACGCGGGAGCGTGCGGTGCGCATATCGGGCAAAGGTGAGCTGCCCGGGATCATCGATCTGGTCGAGAAGCGGGGCCGTCGCAGGCCATAACTCCCGCACGCCGTCCTTCCACGCATCCAGCCCGGCCGCGCGCCAATGCGCGATCCGGTCGGCGCGGATCGACCAGAAAAACGCGGCTTGCTCCAGCTCGGCACCGGGCGGGCGACCGATCGGCAGGACGCCCGCCATCGTGCTGGCGCGGCGATACCGCTGTTCGAGCGCATCGGGTGCGAACCCCTCAACCCGGCGCAGGCTCGCCCAGAGCGCGCCATAATGGAGCGTGCGGCCACACGGCGGGGCGAGCGGCGTCCGCGTGCCGAGCGCATCGACGATCAGGTCGAACCTTTCCGAGCTGCGGCCATCGGCAAAGGTCAGACGGCGGCGATCGCCGCTCACGAGTTCGCTGCCAACGATCACGCGTCCGGTTTCGAGCGGGATGCCAGCGGCAACCACTGCCTCGTGCAGGATAGCGAACAGCGTCGCACGATGCACGCCGAAGCCACACAGACCCGGCTGCGCGAGCGTATCATAGCCGACGTCGAGCACGATGCGGCCGTTCGCTGTGCCGAACAGCCGCGCGATCCGTGCACTTCGGGCGATCAGCGCTTCGGCAAGCCCGAGGCCTCGCAAGACAGCGAGGCCGGTTGGCTGGATCATCAGACCCGATCCGATCGGCGCCGGCGCCTCGAAGCGCTCGAAGACGGTGACGCGATGGCCGTCGCGCGCCAGCAGCAGCGCCGCGGCGAGCCCCGCCGGCCCGCAGCCGGCGACTGCGATGTCGCGGGGCGCGCTTATTCCACCGTCACCGACTTGGCGAGGTTGCGCGGCTGGTCGACGTCGGTGCCCTTGGCGACAGCGACGTGATAGGCGAGCAGCTGCACCGGCACCGCATAGACGAGCGGCGCGATGAGCGGATGGACCTTCGGCATCGTGATCGTCGCGATGCAATTCTCGCCCGCCGCCTGGATGCCGTCATAGTCGCTGATCAGCACCACCTTGCCGCCGCGCGCCTGCACCTCCTGCATGTTGCTCACCGTCTTGTCGAACAGCGGGCCCGAGGGGGCGATGACGATCACCGGCACGTTCTCGTCGATCAGCGCGATCGGGCCGTGCTTCATCTCGCCGGCGGCATAGCCTTCGGCGTGGATATAGCTGATCTCCTTGAGCTTGAGCGCCCCTTCCAAAGCCAGCGGATAATCGGTGCCGCGGCCGAGATAGAGGACGTCGCGCGCGCCCGCGATGACGCCGGCCATCGCCTGGATCGCCTCGTCATAGGCAAGCGCGCCGTTGAGCGCGGCCGGCGCCTCGGCGAGGTGGCGGACGATGTCGCGCTCCTCGCCGGGCTTGAGCTTGCCCTTGGCGCGGGCAAGGTTGGCGGCGAGCGCGGCGAGCACCGCGAGCTGGCAGGTGAACGCCTTGGTGCTGGCGACGCCGATCTCCGGCCCGGCATGGGTCGGCAGCAACAGGTCGGCCTCGCGCGCCATGCTGCTGGTCGGCACGTTGACGACCACCGCGATCGTCTGCGCCTCGGAGCGGGCATGTCGCAGCGCGGCGAGCGTGTCGGCGGTCTCGCCCGACTGGCTGATGAACAGCGCGAGCCCGCCCGGCTCCATCACCGGCGCGCGATAGCGGAATTCGGATGCGACATCGAGGTCGACGGGGACGCGGGCGAATTGCTCGAACCAATATTTGGCGACCATGCCGGCATAGAAACTGGTGCCGCAGGCGACGATGGTGACGCGCTTGATGCTCGACAGATCGAACTCGGGGATCGGCAGCGTGACGCGCTCTTCCATCCGCTGGAGATACGAGCGCAGCGTCTGGGCGACGACGATCGGCTGCTCGTAGATCTCCTTGAGCATGTAATGGCGGTGATTGCCCTTGCTGATCAGCTCGCCGGTCACGCCGGAGATGGTGACCGCACGCTCGACCGGATGGTTGTCGCGGTCGTAGACCTGCGCGCCGTCCTTGGTGCAGACGACCCAGTCGCCCTCGTCGAGATAGGCGATGCGCTGGGTCAGCGGCGCGAGCGCGAGCGCGTCGGAGCCGAGATAGGTCTCGCCGTCGCCATGACCGACGACCAGCGGCGAGCCGAGCCGTGCGCCGATCAGCAATTCGGGATGCTTGCGGAACAGGATGGCGAGCGCGAAGGCGCCGTTCAGGCGAGGCAATACCTCGCGCACCGCGCCGACGGGGTCGATCCCCGCCTCGACCTTCTCGCTGATCAGATGCGCGACGACCTCGGTATCCGTCTCGCTGGTGAAGACGCGGCCGCGCGCGATCAGCTCGTCGCGCAGCGGCTTGAAATTCTCGATGATGCCGTTGTGGACGACCGCGACCTCCTCGGTCGCATGCGGGTGGGCGTTGTTGGTAGTTGGGCCGCCGTGGGTTGCCCAGCGGGTGTGCGCGATGCCGGTGGTGCCGGGCAGCGGATGCGCGGAAAGTTCGCGGGCGAGGTTGACCAGCTTGCCCGAGGCGCGGCGACGCTCGATCCCGCCGTCATGATCGGTGGCGATGCCGGCCGAGTCGTAGCCGCGGTATTCGAGGCGCTTGAGCCCGTCGAGCAGGCGATCCGCGACGTCTTCCACGCCGACGATTCCAACGATTCCACACATGATCGGGGTCTGCCTTCAGAGGAGGTAGGGGACACGGATTCCCGGCATGGCCGCCGGAAAATCCCTGATGTTGCGGGTGACGAGGATGCGGCCGTGCCGCGTCGCGCTCGCCAGGATGATGGCATCGGGCGATTTCAGCCGGCGCCGTTCGCGACGCAGCGCAGCCGCCCGCAGGGCGATGTCCGCATCGATCTCGTCGACGTTGAATCCGTCCAGAAACGCCTGCGTGTCCTGCACGTCACGCGAAGCGCCCTTCGACAGGACCTCGACCCAGACCATCCGGCTCACCCATGCGCCGCCCTGGTCGAGCGCACGCCGGATCTCGTCGCGCGCCGGACCGAAGCCGGCCAGCGCATCGATGACGATGTTCGAATCGAACGCATGACTGGTCATGCGGGGTCGGGGTAGATGGGGTCGGGATATTTGCCGGCCACCATGTCGACATAGATCTGGCGCTGGCGGTCGTCCTCCGCGTCGAACAGATCGGGAAATTCGGCTTTGACCTCTTCATAGTCATCGTCCCACGGACGGGTCCAGCTCGCCCGCTCGCGCCGCTGCCATTCGACCGCGTCGCCGATATCGGTGCGATCCTTCCACAGGCCGAAGCCACGATCGAGCCAGTCGCGATCATCCTCCGACTGCGCCTGCGACCGGAACGTCGCAACGGCCTCGCGCAGCATCGACGCGCGCGACCGGCCGAGCTTCGCCGCACGCTCGTCGAGCCAGCGCAGGTCATCGGGCGGAAGGTCGGCCAGAACGCGCGTCATGCCCGGATGATATCACACGCCGATATCACTTGCCAGCCTTGCGCGCCGCCATCATTTCGCGGAAGCGGGTCGCCCAGCCAGGCTTCGCCACCTGCGGCGGGCGGACCAGCGCCAGCGCGCCGGCCTCGACGTCCTGCGTCAGCACCGATCCCGCCGCGACGATCGCGCCGTCGCCGACCGATACCGGGGCGACCAGCGCCGAGTTGGAGCCGATGAACGCGCCCGCGCCGATCTGCGTCTTGTACTTGAAGAAGCCGTCGTAATTGCAGGTAATCGTGCCCGCACCGATGTTCGCCGCCGCGCCGACCTCGGCATCGCCGATATAGGAGAGGTGGTTGACCTTGGCGCCCTCACCGAGCGTCGCCTTCTTGATCTCAACGAAATTGCCGACCTTCGCCTTGCTGCCGAGCGTCGCGCCGGGGCGCAGCCGGGCATAGGGGCCCACCTCCGCCTTTTCCCCAATCGTCGCGCCCTCGATATGGCTGAAGGCGTGGATGACGACGCCGTCGGCGACGGTGACGCCGGGGCCGAAGACGACATTGGGCGCGATCACCACGTCGCGGCCGACGACCGTGTCATGGCTGAACCAGACCGTCTCAGGCGCGATCAGCGTCGCGCCATCGGCCATCGCGCGCTCGCGCCGCGCCGCCTGCCAGCCCGCCTCGACCGCGGCGAGCTCGCCACGGCTGTTGATGCCGGCGACCTCGTCCTCGCCGGTCTCGATACAGACCGCGCGGCCGCCGCCGGCGATCGCCAGCGTGACCACGTCGGGCAGATAATATTCGCCCGCGGCATTGTCGTTGCCGACCGATTCGAGCAGCCGCCACAGGTCGCGGGTGCGCACCGCGGTGACGCCCGAATTGCAGAGCTCGACCGCGCGTTCGGCGGGGCTGGCGTCCTTATATTCCACCATCTTGCGGATCGTGCCGTCGCCCGCCGCGATGATCCGGCCATAAGCGCGCGCATCCGCCGGGCGGAAGCCGAGCACCGCGACGGTCGGGGCGTCCGGCGCCTCCAGCCGCGCGGCGAGCCGCGCGACGGTGTCGCTGCCGAGCAGCGGCGTGTCGCCGAAGCAGACGATCGCGATGCCGTCGAAATCGGCGAGCGCGGCCTTGGCCTGCAAGGCGGCATGCGCGGTGCCGAGCTGCTCGCGCTGCCACGCGATCTCGACCCCGGTCGATGCCACCGCCGATTCGACCTGTTCGCCCGATGCGCCGACGACGACGACGCGACGCGTCGCGCCGGCGCGGTTGAGGCTGTCGATCAGGTGGAGCAGCATCGGCCGCCCGGCGATCGGATGGAGGACCTTGTGCAGGTCGGACTTCATCCGCGTGCCCTTGCCCGCGGCGAGGATGATGACGGCGATGGCTGTGGTCATGCCGACCGACTGCCACGGAAGACTTGCCATTTCCATACCGAGGCGGCACCCGCGCCGGATATGACGTCGATTTCACCGCTCCGTCCGTCGCCCGACGCGCCGTTCGACATCGTCGGGTTCGATCTCGACGGTACACTGCTCGACAGCAGCGGCGACCTGACCGCCGCGGTCAACCATGCGCTCGCCTCGGTCGGCCGGCCGCCGCTCAGCGTCGCCGCGGTCAAGCCGATGATCGGCGGCGGCGCCCGGCGCATGCTGGCGCAGGGCATGGCGGCGACCGGCGGCTGCGACGAGGCGACGCTCGACGTGCTGCACCGGCGGCTGCTCGATCATTACGAGGCGCATATCGCCGACCTGACGCGGCCCTACCCCGGCGTGCTCGACGCGCTCGATGCGCTCGCCGCCCGCGGCGCACGGCTGGCGGTGGTGACCAACAAGCTCGAGGGGCTGGCGCGCAAGCTGCTCGGCGCACTCGACCTGACCGGTCGCTTCGCCTGCATCATCGGCGGCGACACAATGGGCCCGGGCAACGCCAAGCCCAGCCCCAAGCCGATCTACGAGATGCTCGCGCGCTGCGGCGGCGGCACCGCGGCCTTCGTCGGCGATTCGATCTTCGACATCGAGGCGGGGAAAGCGGCGGGACTGCCGACGGTCGCCTGCGCGTTCGGCTTCCTGATGCAGCCGGTGGCGGAACTCGGCGCCGATGCGGTGATCGACGGCTATGACGACCTGATCCCGACGCTGGAACGGCTGGCGGCACGATAACGCGGCGGGGCGTTTCGGCCTAACGCCGCCACTTCGCCCAGAGGTGCCGCGCCAGCATCGCCGGGGGCATGCGCAGCCAGTGCGAGCGGACGTAGAAGGCAAGCCTCGTCGCCGGGCGGATCGGCCGCCCCCAGTCGTCGCGCGCCAGCAGGCGGCGCAGGTAGAGGGCATCGGCCGGCCGCGGCTGATGATAGACCGGATCGACCGGCGTCGCGAACAGCCGGTGCGTCAGTCTCAGCGCGCGCGCCACCTCGCGCGACAGGCCGTGATGCGCCGCCCGCGCGGTCAGCCCCGCCACCCCGTGATCGTCGATCAGGCAGTGGATGTCCCACAGGTTGCGCAGGCCGCCGGCAAGATCGCCGTCGGCGAACAGATGCGCCGCCGCATGGACCAGCATGTCGTTCGCCGAAAGCACCGACAGCCCGTTGCCGAGCGGCTGCGCCCCTGCGAGCAGCGCCGCCGCATCGGGCGTGACGCGCGCGGTGAGCGGCAGGATCGTGTGGTGGACATCGATCATCCGGTCGCGGTCGCGGTGGATCAGCGGCGGCAGCTCGTGCATCCAGCGCCGGTAATAGGCGTCGTCATAGGGATCGGGCTTCACCCATTCCCAGCCCGCCGCGAGCAGCGCCGCCTCGACGGCATCGAGCGATCCGCGCGGCACGAGGATGTCGAGGTCGCCGATCGACCGTCCACGTCCGGCGAGCAGCCCGGCGGCGACGAACGCCGTGCCCTTGAGCAGCACGACCGGGCAGCCGAGCGGCGCGAGCGCCCGCCGTGCCATCTCCGCCTCCCACAGAGCAGCGCGGCGGCCGGTCTCCGCGGCGGCGCGCGCGTCGGCGAGCAGCAGCGCGACATCCTCGGGCAGCGGCAGGCCGTGGAGGCGGTAGGCGAGCGTGCCGAGCAACTGCTCCGCGCGCGCCGTGGTGACCAGCCCGATCCAGTCGGTGTCGAGCGCCAGCGACTGCGGGTCGGCGAGCGCGCGGGCGAGGGTCAGAGCGTCCGCCACACCGCCTCCACCTGCTCGATCGCCGCGGCGCCGTCGGGGTAATCGATCGCGTGGGCCGGCGTCTCGCGCACCAGCCGCGTCAGGGCGGCGAACCCCGCCTCGCCGAGCGCGACGTAATTGGTCGAGGCCTGGGTCAGCCGCACGAAAGATTCGGAGGGCAGCACGCCGCGCGTCTCCGCCGCGAAGCCGTGGCGCGGGTAGAGCAGCAGCGCCGGCGCCGCGGGCTCGTCCATCGCGCCGACCGCAAGCGCATCCGGCACCATATGGCGGATGTCACCCTTGGGCGTGCCGGTGAGCAACGGCCCGAGCTTGGCATCGGGGCGCGCGGCGACGGCGGCGGCGATCGCGGCATTCTTGAGGCTGATCAGGCGCGGAAACGGGTGGACGAGCCCGGTCTCCGGATCGACCAGCGCGAATTCGTCGCTCATGAACCGCCAGCCGCGCGCGGCGAGCAGCGTCGCCAGCGTCGACTTGCCCGCACCGGATTCGCCGGTGAGCAGCAGCGCGCGCCCGTCCCGCTCGACGCAGGCGGCGTGGAGCAGCAGATAGCGGCGCCCGCCCAATGCCAGCTGCAGGTTCATCGCCATCTCGGCGGCGAGCAACCCCTGCGCGAGCGGCAGCGGCGCCGCCTCGGGCAGCATATAGTCGCCGCCGATGCGGATCGACGGCCGGACCCAGCGCCGCCACCAGTGCGTCGCCTCCAGCCGCACGGTGAAGTCGGGCAGGTTGGGCGAGGGGTAATAGCGATAGAGGTCGCGCAGCGCCTCGATCGGGCCCGGCCAGTCGCTGCCGACGCGAAAGCCGATCGGGCCGATGCGCACGGTGAAGACGTGCCTCATAGCGCCTCGACCAGCCCCGCCGCGACCAGCTCGTCGAGCCGCGCGACGAGCGCGTCACGGTCGGCGTCGGCGAGGTCGAACCGCTCGCCGAGCCGGACGAGCAGGGTGTCCAGATCGAGCGGCGCGTCGGCGAGCAGCGCGACGATCTCCGGCGCGGGGCTGACAAGCAGATGGGTGATGCCGGACGGGCGATGGAAGACGGCGGTGAACGCGTCGAGTTCGGCGGTCAGCAGCGCCGCGTCGGTCGGGGCGCGGTAGCGCACGGCGTCAGCCGCGCGGCATCTGCAACGACGCGAAGCAGGTGAACCCGCCCTGCCCGCGCTGCAGCCTGCGGATATAGCTCACATAGGCGCGGTTGCTCTCGTAGGTCGTGCCGGGCAGCTGCGCGCCGGCGAGCGCGCGCTTGACCTCCTGGCCCTTGAACGGGCGCGGCGCGGGTGGAAACGCACCCCTGGTGCCCGGCGCGACGACGTTGCCAGCCGGGTCGATGAAGCGACCGGCGCGGCCGAGATCGGGCACGGGGATCTCGCAGGTCATCACCGAACCCGCGGTCTGCGCGAGCGCCGGCCGGATCGATACCACCGCGCCGGCAGTCACCGCGCCGAGCATCAGCACGCGCCGCCGGCTGGCGACGCCGGCATCGCCCGGCTTCGCCGGTCCCGCCTGCGCTGGATTGTGGCCGTCGACCGGCGTCTCGTCACTCATGGCACCCCTGCTAGCGCCACTGCCTTTCACATTCGCTAACCACTGGCAAGCGCAGGAAATGTGCGGTCGCGGGACGGGGCGGAAATTCCGATGCGACGGTCGGGGTCGCTGAAGTCGCCGGGCCCCCTCCGTCACCGCTTCGCCGCGTCACCTCCCCCTCGGCGGGGGAGGCCATGGCAGATGGGCGCAAATGGGATTCCTTCGTGTTCCAAACCCACCCCGTCACCCCGGAACACGTCCGGGGTGACGAAGCTGATGAGGAAACCGGTCGATCCTCATGACCCGCAGCCCAATGCGATTGCCCTGCTTGGCGCGGGACCGCTTGGCGTAAGCCGAGTGGTGGTGGTGGTGGACGGGCCGGGAGCGTCGCGACCCGCTCCCGAGGCTTGTGGCGACATCCCCCCTCCCCGCCGCCGCCAAGCTCGGCTAGCCAGTCGGCATGGCTTCCCGATTCGTCCCACGGCTCAGCGGCGCGCTGGGAATCGCCTTCGGCACCGGCGCCGGCGTGTTCCTCGTCGACGGGCGGCCCGATGGCGCAGCGGTCGCCTTCGTCGGCGCGGTGGCAGCGGCGCTCGCCGGCATGGGGCGCGGCGACCAGGGCATCGCCGCCGCACGCCACGCCGGGCCCGACGCCACCGTCCTGCTCGGCGAGGTGATCGACGTCATCGCCGAGCCGGTGCTGCTGGTGCGCGGCGGCGTCGTCACCTGCGCCAATACCGCGGCGCGGGCGCTGCTCGGCCGCCATATCATCGGCGAGGACGTGCGCGTCGCGATCCGCCACCCCGCCGCCGCCGACCGGCTGACCTCGCATGCCCCGTTGCCCGGCCGCCCGGTCGAACTGGTCGGCCTCGGCACCCCCGACCAGCGTTGGGAAATGCGCACCGGCGAGACGGCGGACGGCGCGCGCATCGTCCACCTGATCGACCAGTCCGGCAATTATGCCGCCGAGAAGATGCGCGTCGACTTCGTCGCCAACGCCAGCCACGAATTGCGCACCCCGCTCGCCTCGATCCTCGGCTTCATCGAGACGCTGAACGAGGAGGCGGGCGAGGACCCTGGGTTGCGCAAGCGCTTCCTCGACGTGATGTTCGCCGAGGCGCGGCGGATGCAGCGGCTGGTCGAGGATCTGATCTCGCTGAGCCGGATCGAGGCGGAGAAATACCGGCTGCCCGGCGAGCGGCTGTCGCTGAGCGAATTGCTGGAGGACGTCGCCGCCGAGATCGCCGCCGCGCACAGCCCGCGCGCGCAGGACGTCGGCGTGACCATCGATCCCGACCTCCCCGAAGTGGTCGGCGACGAGGCGCAATTGTCGCAGCTGCTGCACAATCTCATCGGCAATGCGATGAAATACGGCCGGCCGGGCACGCCAGTGACGGTGACGCTGGGGCTCGATTCCTCGGGGCTGCTGCGCCTCACCGTCGCCGACGAGGGCGAGGGAATCGCACCCCAGCATATCCCGCGGCTGACCGAACGCTTCTATCGCGTCGATCCCGGCCGCAGCCGCAGCGTCGGCGGCACCGGACTCGGCCTCGCGATCGTCAAGCATATCGTCGAGCGCCATCGCGGCCGGCTCGACATCGCGAGCAAGGTCGGCGTCGGCACCAGCGTCACCGTCGCGCTGCCGCCCGCCGACACGATCGCCGAAGCCGGTGTCATCAAAGGGTAACGCAACCGTCACACAGGCGGATCGTGGCGGCGCTGAGTCGCTCGCGGGGAAACGATGCGCCTTCTCTTTCTTGGCCCGCTGGTGGTGTGGGCGCTCTGCCTCGCGGGCTGTCAGGACCAGGCGAACGGCGGCGGCGGCGGCGCGCGCGACCAGATCACCGCGGTGGGATCGTCGACCGTCTACCCCTTCACCACGCTGGTCGCCGAGACGTTCGTCGCCAATCATCCCGATGCCAAGGCACCGGTGATCGAGTCGACCGGCACGGGTGCGGGGATGCGACTGTTCTGCGCGGGACTGGGTGCGGCGCATCCCGATATCGAGGATGCCTCGCGGCGGATGAAGCGCAGCGAATATGCGATCTGCGCCGCGAACAACGTCGGGCCGATCATGGAAATCCAGATCGGCATCGACGGCATCGCCTTCGCCGAGGCGAAGAACGGGCCGGGCATGATGCTCACCCCCGCCGATCTCTACCGTGCGCTGGCCGCTGCGCCGGGCGGGCGGCCCAATCGCGCGCAGGTGTGGCGCGACGTCAATCCGGCGCTGCCGGCGACGCCGATCCAGGTCTACGGCCCGCCCGCGACCAGCGGCACCCGCGACGCGCTCGCCGAGCTGATCCTGACCCGCGGCTGCGAGGCGATCGATCCGCGCGCCAAGATGCTCGGCGACACAGATCCCGAGGCGCACAAGATCCTGTGCACGCGGGTGCGCGAGGACGGGACCTATGTCGATGCCGGCGAGAACGACAATCTGATCGTCCAGAAACTGTCCGCCAATCCCGATGCGATCGGCGTCTTCGGCTACAGCTATCTCGAACAGAATGCCGGCACGGTGAACGGCGTCGCGATCGACGGGGTCAAGCCGAGCTATGCGACGATCGCCGCGGGCGCCTATCCGGGTTCGCGGCCGCTCTACCTGTACGTCAAGGTCGCGCATCTGAAAGCGATTCCGGGGCTCAAGGATTTCCTCACCGCTTATGCCGCCGCCTGGGGGCCGGACGGTCCGCTCGTCCGCCGCGGCCTGATCGCCGCACCCGAAGCGGTGCGTACGAAGGCGGCGGCGGTGGTGGCGCACGAGACGCCGCTCGATCCGGCGGACCTGCCGTCATGACGCGCGCTACGCCGCCCAAACCCATGCCGTCACCCCGGGCTCGGTCCGGGGTCCACTCTGCGGCGAGGAGCGCCGTGCGTGCCTCCAGCCGTGCCCCTGCGGCGCGGTGGACCCCGGACCACGTCCGGGGTGCCGGGATGTATGTGGCGGGGTTCGCGTCATGAGCGGCCTTGCCATCACGCTCGTCGTCTTCGGTCTCGCGTTGATCGGCTGGCTCGCCGCGCGGATGCGGGCGGCGACGTTCCGGACGCCGGGGCGCGCGCGCTTCACCGCTCTGCCTGTCCACTACGGCTATTACGTCGGCATCTGCGCGCTGGTGCCGCCGCTGGTCTTCCTCGCGATATGGAGCCTGACCGCGCCGGCGCTGGTCACCGACGCGGTGCTCGCCACGCCCGCCGCCGCGGCGCTGCCGCCGCCCGGGTTCGAGCGCGCATCGATCCTGTCGGAAGCGCGCGAGCTCGGCGCGGGGCGCGGCTATGGCGCCTTCCACGATCTGTCGGCGACGCTCGCCCCCGCTTATGCCGCGGCGCAGAAGCGCTACGACTGGATCGCCACCGCGGTCGCGCTGCTGCTCGCCTTCGCCGGCGGCGGCTTCGCCTTCACCCGCGTCCGCCCGGATTTCGGCGCGCGGACGCAGGTCGAACGCGTCGTGATGCTGCTGCTGCTGGCCGCCTCGCTGATCGCGATCCTGACCACCGTCGGCATCGTCGCGTCGTTGCTCTACGAATCCGGCCGCTTCTTCCAGATCGTGCCGATCGGCGACTTCCTGTTCGGCACGCACTGGAGCCCGCAGGTGATCGATGCGCGCGATCCCGGCGCCAGCCTCGGCGCGGTGCCGCTGTTCTGGGGCACCTTCTTCATCGGCGCGGTAATCGCGATGGCGGTCGCCATCCCGTTCGGGCTGATGAGCGCGATCTACCTCACCCAATATGCGCATGCGACGACGCGCGCGTGGCTGAAGCCGGTGCTCGAGATGCTCGCCGGTGTGCCGACCGTCGTCTACGGCTATTTCGCCGCGCTCACCGTCGCACCGGCGGTACGCGAGCTCGGCGTGACGCTCGGTATCGCCAACGCCTCGTCGGAGAGCGCGCTGGCGGCGGGCGCGGTGATGGGGATCATGATCATCCCCTTCGTCTCGTCGATGGCGGACGATTCGATCGCCGCGGTCCCGTCCGCGATGCGCGACGGCAGCCTGGCGATGGGGGCGACGCAGTCGGAGACGATCCGCCGCGTCATCCTGCCCGCCGCGCTGCCCGGCGTCGTCGGCGGCATCCTGCTCGCGGTCTCCAGAGCGATCGGCGAGACGATGATCGTCGTCATGGCGGCGAGCGGCGTCGCGACGCTCACTGCCAATCCCTTCGCCAGCACGACGACCGTCACCAAGCAGATCGTCGACCTGCTCACCGGCGAAGCGGAGTTCGACAGCGCCAAGACGCTCGCCGCCTTCGCGCTCGGCCTCACCCTGTTCGTCATCACGCTGGCGCTCAACATCGTCGCGCTGACCGTCGTGAAACGCTATCGGGAAGCCTATGAATAAGTCGCGCCTGCCCACCGACTGGACGGCGGCGTCGGTCCAGCGGCGCACGCGGCGGCGCTATGCCGCCGAGCGGCGCTTCCGCCTGACCGGCCTTGCCGCGGTATGGCTGTCGGCGGCGTTCCTCGCCTTCCTGCTCGCCAGCATGGTGTGGCAGGGGATGAGCGGCTTCCGCCAGACGCGCGTCGCGCTGCCGATCGACTTCGCCGCGGCGCGACTGGCGGTGACGCCGGCGCAAGTGCAGGGGCGCGGTGCCGACCTGGCGCTCGCCGGTGCCGGGCTGGAAGGTATCGTGGATCGCGCCGCGACGCAGGCGTTCGGCCCGGACGGCGCCGAGCTGATCTCGGATGGCGCGTGGCTGGTCGTGCGCGACGCGGTGAAGCGCGACCCCGCGATACTGCGCGGTCGCGCGACGATCGCGGTGCCGGTGGCAAGCGCGCTCGATGTCGCCGCCAAGCACGACGGCACGCCCGCCGCCGAGGCCGCGGTCGCACGCTTGCAGGCCCGCGGGCAGCTGACGACGGGGTGGAGCATCGGCTTCCTCACCGCCGCCGATTCCACCGACCCGACGCGGGTCGGCATCTGGGGCGCGCTCAAGGGCTCGCTGCTGACGATGGCGGTGACGATCGCGCTCGCCTTCCCGATCGGCGTGCTCGCCGCGCTCTACCTCGAGGAATATGCGCCGCGGAACCGCTGGACCGACCTGATCGAGGTGTCGATCAACAATCTCGCCGCGGTGCCGTCGATCATCTTCGGCCTGCTCGGCCTCGCGGTGTTCCTCGGCACCTTCCACCTGCCGCGTTCGGCGCCGCTGGTCGGCGGGCTGACGCTGGCGCTGATGACGATGCCGGTGATCGTCATCACCGGCCGCAACGCGATCAAGGCGGTGCCGCCGTCGATCCGCGACGCCGCGCTCGCGGTCGGCGCGTCGCCGGTGCAGGTGGTGTTCGACCATGTCCTCCCCCTCGCGCTGCCCGGCATCCTCACCGGCACGATCATCGGCATGGCGCGCGCGCTCGGCGAGACCGCGCCGCTGCTGATGATCGGCATGCGCGCGTTCATCGCCGCGCCGCCGTCGCGCCTTACCGATCCCGCCACCGTGCTGCCGGTGCAGATCTTCCTGTGGTCCGACGATGTCGACCGCGGCTTCGTCGAGAAGACGTCGGCGGCGATCATCATCCTGCTCGTCGTGCTGCTCGCGATGAACGGGCTCGCCATCTACCTCCGCAACAAATTCGAGACCCGCTGGTGACCCCGAAGATGCCCGCCCACCCCAAGATCGCGGCAAAGGGGGTCAGCGTCTTCTACGGCGCCAAACAGGCGATCGACCACGTCTCGATCGACGTCGACCAGGACAATGTCCTGGCCTTCATCGGACCCTCGGGCTGCGGCAAGTCGACCTTCCTGCGCACGCTCAACCGGATGAACGACACCGTCGCCTCGGCGCGGGTCACCGGCGAGATCCTGCTCGACGGCGAGGACATCTATGCCAGCGGCATGGACGTGGTGCAGCTGCGCGCGCGCGTCGGCATGGTGTTCCAGAAGCCCAATCCCTTCCCCAAGTCGATCTACGAGAACGTCGCCTACGGCCCGCGCATCCACGGCCTCGCCACCGCGCGCGCCGATCTCGACGCGCTGGTCGAGCAATCGCTGCGCCGCGCCGGCCTGTGGGACGAGGTCAAGGACCGCCTGTCGGACAGCGGCACCGCGCTGTCGGGCGGCCAGCAGCAGCGGCTGTGCATCGCGCGCGCGATCGCGGTCGATCCCGAGGTGATCCTGATGGACGAGCCGTGCAGCGCGCTCGACCCGATCGCCACCGCCAAGATCGAGGAGCTGATCCACGAGCTGAAGGGCCGCTACGCGATCGTCATCGTCACCCACAACATGCAGCAGGCGGCGCGCGTCTCGCAGCAGACCGCCTTCTTCCACCTCGGCCAGCTCGTCGAGTTCGGTGCGACCAGCGACATCTTCACCAACCCGCGGGAGGAGCGCACCCGCGATTACATCACCGGCCGCTACGGCTGAGGGGACGGGCATGCCATTGGACCATACCGTCAAGGCATTCGATGCCGATATCGGCCAGTTGCGGGGGATGATCTCGCAGATGGGCGGCCTCGCCGAGGATGCCATCGCGCAGGCGATGCAGGCGCTCGCCCGCCCCGATCCGGCGCTCGCCGCCCGCGTGCGTGCCGACGACAAGGCGATCGACGCGATCGAGGCGGAGGTCGAGCGGCTCGCGGTGCGGATCATCGCCTTGCGCGCGCCGATGGCGGTCGACCTGCGCGAGGTCGTCGCCGCGCTCAAGATCGCCGCGGTGGTCGAGCGGATCGGCGACTATGCCAAGAACATCGCCAAGCGCGTGCCGATGATCGCCAATGCCACCGATGGCGGCGATCACCGGATCGAGCCGATCTCGCTGCTGCCGTCGATGGCGCGGATGGCGAGCGACATGGTCCGCCAGGCGCTCGACGCCTTCGCCGCGCGCGATGCCCAGGCGGCGGTGCGCGTCGTCAACAGCGATGCCGCGCTCGACGATTTCTACGACAGCATCTTTCGTACTCTCGTCACCTACATGGTGGAGAACCCGCGCACGATCAGCCAGGTCGCGCACCTGCTGTTCGTCGCCAAGAACCTGGAGAGGATCGGCGACCACGCGACCAACGTCGCCGAGATGGTCTATTTCGCCGCAACCGGAACCCAGATGGCCGACCGCGACCGCGGCGGCCCGGACAAGGACTTACCCTGATGGCCCGCGCCTCCATGCTGCTGGTCGAGGACGATGCCGCCCTCGCCGAACTGCTCATCTATCACTTCAAGCGCGAGGATTTCGAGGTCGCGCACACCCCCGACGGGGAGGAAGCGCTGCTGCTCGCCAAGGAGAAGGCGCCCGATATCGTGCTGCTCGACTGGATGGTCGAGGGGCTGTCGGGCATCGAGGTGTGCCGCCGCCTGCGCCGGATGACCGAGACGCAGAACGTGCCGATCATCATGCTGACCGCCCGCGGCGAGGAAGAGGACCGCATCCGCGGGCTCGAGACCGGCGCCGACGATTACGTCACGAAGCCCTTTTCGCCGCGCGAACTGGTCGCACGGGTCAGCGCGGTGCTGCGCCGCGTCCGCCCGGCGCTGGCCGGCGAGGCGCTGACCTATGACGACATCGAGATGGACACCGTCGGCCACAAGGTCCGCCGCTCGGGCGAGGTGGTGCCGCTCGGGCCGACCGAATTCCGGCTGCTCAAGCATTTCCTCGAACATCCCGGTTGGGTGTTCAGCCGCGAACGGCTGCTCGACGCGGTGTGGGGCCACGACAGCGACATCGAAAGCCGCACCGTCGACGTCCACATCCGCCGCCTGCGCAAGGCGATCAACGTCGGCAACCGCCCGGACCTGATCCGCACGGTGCGCTCGGCGGGCTATTCGCTGGACTCGGGCGCCTGAGGCATCGCGTCGTCGCGTGACGGGCGGGGCGCGGCGGGGCGGAGCCTTCCGCGCGTCCCTGCGAACACGCGCCTCGCGCCCGGCGAAATAGAATCGGACGCGAAACGATGGAGAAAAGTCCGCAGTGGGACGTTGGGCGCGAGCGTTGATACGAACTGACGCATGAGATTCGATAGGAGATCCCGCGATGAAGCTCATTCTGCTGGCCGCCACGGCCCTGATCGCCGCCCCCGTCATGGCGCAGACCACTCCGGCGCCGAGCGACGCCCAGACGACCACGCCGGCTGATCCCGCGACCACGACCCCGGCCGATCCCGCGGCCTCGCCCGCACCCGCCGATGCGACCACGGCTCCGGCGCCGACGCCCCAGGCGAGCACGCCTGCGCCCGCGACCACCGGTGCGACGCCCGCCGGCGGCTACGCGCCGAGCGCGCCCGCGGTGAGCGGCGGCACCCCCGGTGCCAGCCTGCCGCCGGTGTTCCGCCCCGCGCCCAGCCCGGACCAGGCCTTCCCGGCGCCCGCGCCGCTCGCCAAATACCCGGTCTGCAAGAAGGGCCAGTACGACCAGTGCATCCAGCGCGGCGGCAAGAAGTAAGCCGTTGCCGGCAGCCGGGCTGACCGGTTGCCAGATGCTACCGACCGTTTAGGGAAAGGCGCTCCATCACCACGAGGAGCGCCTTTTCCATGTCCCCCATCCGCTTCGACGGCCGCGTGGCCATCGTCACCGGCGCCGGCGGCGGCCTCGGTCGCCATTATGCGCTGGAACTCGCCAGGCGCGGGGCGCGCGTGGTGGTCAACGACCTCGGCGGCGCGCGCGACGGCACCGGCCACAGCGATGCCGCGCTGGCGGTGGTGGAGGAGATCCGCGCCGCGGGCGGCGAGGCGATGTCCAACGGCGGCAACGTCGCCGAATATGAGCAGATGGCCGACATGGTCGCGCAGGCGAAAGCGGCCTGGGGCGGCGTCCACATCCTAATCAACAACGCCGGCGTGCTGCGCGACAAGACCTTCGCCAAGATGGACCCGGCCGATTTCGAGTTCGTCGTCCGCATCCACCTGCTCGGCTCCGCATTCGCCACCAAGGCCTGCTGGGAGACGTTCCGCGAGCAGAATTACGGCCGCGTGCTGATGACCTCGTCGTCGAGCGGCCTGTTCGGCAATTTCGGCCAGGCGAATTACGGCGCGGCGAAGCTCGGCATCGCCGGCCTGACCAAGACGCTGGCGCTGGAAGGTGCCAAGAACGACATTCGCGTCAACACGATCGCACCGACCGCCGGCACACGGATGACCGAGGACCTGTTCCCCGCCGCCGCCTTCCAGGCGTTCGCGCCCGAGAAGGTCGCGCCCGGCGCGCTCTATCTCGTCAGCGAGGATGCACCGACAAACGTCATCCTCGGCGCCGGCGCGGGCGCCTTCCAGGCCTCGTACGTGACGCTGACGCCGGGTGCGCTGCTGACCGGCGACGATCTATCGCCCGAAGGCGTCGCGGCGCACTGGCAGGCGATCACCGACCGCGCCGGCGAGACCGTGCCCCGGACCGGCGCCGAACAGGCGATGACGATCGCGGCGCTGCTACAGGGCGGATGAGGCGTACGCGCCCGCGGCGCTTCGCCCCGGGCGCGTCAGTCGACCAGCTTCATCAGCCGCCGCTCGACCGGCGCCAGCACCGGCCCCAGTTCGTGGCCACGCTTGAGCACCACGCCCTGCTCGCCGATCAGCGCCCACATCCCCTGTCGCCCGCGCAGCGCCGGGCGTTTCTCGATCCGGAATTCGGGACGTTCGGCTGCGCGGCGGAAGGCGGCGAAGACCGCAGCATCCCTGCCGAGCTCCAGCGCATAATCCTTCCAATGCCCGGCCGCGACCATCCGGCCATACAGGTCGAGAATGCGGTTCAATTCGAGCCGCTCGAAGCCGACCTGCGTCGGCTTGCCGGCATGCGGAAACGGTGTGACGATACCCATCAGGCGCGATCACGCTCCGCTTCGCCGCTTTGTTCCCCGAGCAGCGCATCGAGCCGCTTGCGCATCGATTCGAGTTCGCAGCGCATGATCTCCATCTTCTGCGTCGCGGGATCGAACAGGTCGCTGCACGGCGTGCCATAGGGGACGAAGCGCGACGGCGTCGCGGCGGCGCCGCCCTCGACCATCGTCGCGCGGGCGGGGATGCCGACCATCACCGCGCCCTCGGGCACGTCGCGGGTCACCACCGCATTGGCGCCGACCCGCGCACGCGTGCCGACCAGGATCGGGCCGAGCACCTGCGCGCCCGATCCGATGATGACGCCATCCGCCAGCGTCGGGTGGCGCTTGCCGGCGACGCCATTGTCGGGGCTGGTCCCGCCGAGCGTGACGCATTGGTAGATGGTGACGTCGTCGCCGATCTCCGCGGTTTCGCCGATCACGACGAAACCGTGATCGATGAAGAAGTTACGGCCGATGGTCGCGCCGGGATGGATGTCGATCGCGGTCCAGGCGCGGGCGATGTGGTTGACCAGCCGCGCCAGGAAGTAGAGCCGCCGCCGGTACAGCGCATGCGCGATACGGTGGAAGCCGATCGCCCAGACGCCGGGATAGAGCAGGATCTCGGCACGCGAATGCGGAGCCGGGTCGCGCGCCTTGATCGAATCCAGATAGGCGGCCAAGCGTCCGAACATGCGCCAACGTCTCCCGAGCAGATGCGCGAATGTAATCGGTCGATCCGCAAATTGCCATGGCCGGGCGGCACAGCTTGGGTACGACAAAGCCCAGCTTTGTTGTAGGATTTGGTGCCGCCGTGCACGATGACCCGGATGTGCCGGGTTTGTCGAACCCGCAATCCTGCCGGAGAGATGATTGCCGATGCCAGATTTCCTCCTCGCCATCGACTGGACCCAGGTGCTGCCGTTCATTGCGATCGGCTTTGCCGCCCAGGTCGTCGACGGGGCGCTCGGCATGGCGTTCGGCGTGATCAATTCGACCCTGCTGGTCACGGTGATGGGCGTGCCCCCCGCGGTCGCCTCGGCGAGCGTGCATGCGGTCGAGACCTTCACCACCGCCGCCTCCGGGATCAGCCACATCGCGCATCGCAACGTCGACTGGAAGCTGTTCCGCAAGCTCGTCATCCCCGGCGTTATCGGCGCGATCCTCGGTGCGACGCTGCTCAGCAATATCGACGCCTCGGTCGCCAAGCCGTTCGTGATGACCTATCTCGCCTGTATCGGCCTCTATCTGCTGTTCCGCGCGGTAAAGGGCCGGATCGAGCCGCGCACGCCGAAGGTGATCGCGCCGCTCGGCCTCGTCGGCGGCTTTCTCGACGCCGCGGGCGGCGGCGGCTGGGGTCCGGTGGTGACGTCGAACCTGCTGATCCAGGGCGCGACGCCGCGCCATACGATCGGCACCGTCAACACCGCCGAATTCTTCCTGACCGCCACCGCCTCGGTCACCTTCTTCGTCGCGCTCGGCTGGTCGGCGTTCACCTTGCACACGCTCGGCATCCTGATCGGCGGCCTCGTCGCGGCGCCGCTCGGCGGCGTTCTTGCCAAGCGCGTGCCGACTCGCGGGCTGATGGCGATGGTCGGCGTCCTGCTCACCCTGACCAGCGCCTGGTCGATCTACGCCGCACTCGCGAAATAACGCCGGCGGCACCGCAGGATGCGCAAAGCCGCACAAACGCGGGACTTTTTCCATTGATCGGCTGACCCGATCACTGCGTGCGAACAGATTGATTTTGCACTGCGGTATGAGCACCTATATCCGGTCCACACCATTCAACCGGAGACAACGCATGGCCCTCATCGGCAGCAAGCTGAAGCCGTTCACCACCCAGGCCTATAAGGAAGGCAAGTTCGTCAGCGTCAGCGACACGGACGTGCTGGGCAAGTGGGCGGTGTTCTTCTTCTACCCGGCGGACTTCACGTTCGTCTGCCCGACCGAGCTGGAAGACCTCGCCGACGTGTATCCGACGCTCCAGAAGATGGGCGTTGAAGTGTACAGCGTGTCGACCGACACCCACTTCAGCCACAAGGCCTGGCACGACAGCTCGCCGGCGATCGGCAAGATCAACTATTACATGCTGGGCGACCAGAACCATGTGATCAGCAACAATTTCGAGATCCTGCGCGAAGGCCAGGGCCTCGCCGATCGCGGCACCTTCGTGGTCGATCCCGACGGTGTGATCCAGCTGATCGAAGTGACCTCGGAAGGCGTCGGCCGCAATGCCGCCGAGCTGCTCCGCAAGATCAAGGCCGCGCAGTATATCGCCGCGCATCCGGGCGAAGTCTGCCCGGCGAAGTGGGAAGAGGGTGAGGAGACGCTCGCCCCCAGCCTCGACCTCGTCGGCAAGATCTGATCCTATCCCTGCCTCTCCCCGGGGCAGGTTGATCGCGGCCCGGGGTGGTTCCCTCCGCCCCGGGCCGCTTGTTTTTTGAAGACGCACAATTTCGGAGTGCCCCCATGCTTGACGCCAATCTGACGCAGCAGCTGAAGGCCTATCTGGTCAACATCCGCCAGCCCATCGAACTGGTCGCCAGCCTGGGCGACGACGCCAAGTCGCAGCAGATGCGCGAGCTGATCGACGAGATCGCCGCGCTCTCCGACCAGATCACCACCGCCACCGGCGACGATGCGCGCCGCCCCAGCTTCCTGATCCGCCGCACCGGCACCGACATCGGCGTCCGCTTCGCCGGCCTGCCGATGGGCCATGAGTTCACCTCGCTGGTGCTCGCACTGCTCCAGGTCGGCGGCCATCCGTCGAAGGCGGCACAGGAGCTGCTCGATCAGGTCCGCAGCCTCGACGGCGACTATCATTTCGAGACCTATTTCTCGCTGTCCTGCGCGAACTGCCCCGACGTGGTGCAGGCGCTCAACCTGATGGCGGTGCTCAACCCGCGCATCACCCACACCGCGATCGACGGCGCGCTGTTCCAGGACGAGGTGACGCAGCGCAAGGTCATGGCGGTGCCCACCGTCTTCCTCAACGGCGAGGTGTTCGGCCAGGGCCGGATGGAGCTGGAGCAGATCGTCGCCAAGCTCGACACCGGCGCGTCCGCCCGTGCCGCCGCGTCGATCGCTGCCAAGGACGCGTTCGACGTGCTCGTCGTCGGTGGTGGCCCGGCCGGCGCCGCGGCGGCAATCTACACCGCGCGCAAGGGCATCCGCACCGGCATCCTCGCCGAGCGGTTCGGCGGTCAGGTCGCCGACACGATGGCGATCGAGAATCTCGTTTCGGTGCCGCATACCGAGGGGCCGAAGCTGGTCGCCGACCTCGAGCGTCACGTGCGCGAATATGACGTCGACATCATGAACCTGCAGCGCGCCGAGAAGCTGATCCCGGCGCCCGAGGGCGGCCTGCACGAACTTGTGCTGGAGAATGGCGCGTCGCTCAAGGCGCGCACCGTCATCCTCTCGACCGGCGCGCGCTGGCGGCAGATGAACGTACCGGGCGAGGACGCGTACAAGAACAAGGGCGTGGCCTATTGCCCGCATTGCGACGGTCCGCTGTTCAAGGGCAAGCGCGTCGCGGTGATCGGCGGCGGCAATTCGGGCGTCGAGGCGGCGATCGATCTTGCCGGGCTGGTCGCGCACGTCACGCTGATCGAGTACGACACCGATTTGCGTGCCGATGCGGTGCTCCAGCGCAAGCTCGCCAGCCTGAACAATGTCACGATCATCACCTCGGCGCTGACCACCGAGGTGCATGGCGACGGCGACAAGGTGACCGCGCTCTCCTATCGTGATCGCAATCATGGCACGATGCACCGCGTCGAGCTGGAGGGGATTTTCGTGCAGATCGGGCTGGTGCCGAACACCGAATGGCTGTCGGGCGCGATCGCTCTGTCGCCGCGCGGCGAGATCGAGGTCGACGATCGCGGCCATACCTCGCAGCCGGGCATCTTCGCCGCGGGCGACGCGACCACGGTGCCGTTCAAGCAGATCGTGATCGCGATGGGCGAAGGGTCCAAGTCGGCGCTTGCCGCCTTCGACCATCTCATCCGCCTGCCCGCGGAAGAGACCCACGATTGGGAAGAAGCGGCGGAGTAAGTACCAAAGTCCTCCCCGGTACGGGGAGGTGGCACGGCGAAGCCGTGACGGAGGGGGCCTTCCACACACGCCGCGTCTGTGGAAGCCCCCTCCGCCATTCGGCTCGCGAACGGTCCCCCTCCCCGTGCCGGGGAGGATAAGGGGTAGCGCCCTCCCCTCGCGCCGCGTATCTCGCGGGCATGGCAGCGACTTACCTCCCCACGCTGAAGCAGCTGCAATATCTTGTTGCGCTGAAGGACGCCGGTCATTTCGGCCGCGCCGCCGATGCCTGTTTCGTCACCCAGTCGACTCTGTCCGCAGGCTTGCGCGAACTGGAGACGCTCATCGGCGTGACGCTGGTCGAGCGTACCCGCCGCGTCGTCCGCTTCACGCCGCTGGGCGACCGGATCGCCGACAAGGCGCGCCGCGTGCTGCGTGAGGCGGAGGAACTGGGCGATATCGCCCGCGCCGCCGGCCGGCCGCTGTCGGGCGAGATGCGGATGAGCGTCATCCCGACGATCGCGCCGTTCATGCTGCCCCATATCCTGCCGCGCCTGCGCCGCGATTATCCCGACCTCAAGCTGTTCCTGCGCGAGGAGCCGTCGGGCGCCGCCTGCGAGGGATTGCACAACGGCCGCACCGATTGCGTGCTGCTCGCGCTCCCGTTCGCCTGCGGCGACGTCGCCTCGCATCCGCTCTTCGACGACCGGCTGTTCGTCGCCTATCAGCCCCAGGACATGCCGAGCGACCCGCCGATGATCCCGGCGTCGCTGATCGACGAGACGCGGCTGCTGCTGCTCGAGGACGGCCATTGTCTCAAGGATCATGCGCTCTCCGCATGCAACCGCCCCGAATTGCGCGCCGAGGCGACGATGCTCGGCACCTCGCTGCATACGATCGTGCAGATGGTCGACAATGGCCTCGGCATGACGATGCTGCCTGAAATGGCTCTGAAGGCCGGCATCCTCGACCATACCAACATCGTCGCGCGGCCGCTCGACGCGGAGAATGCGGTGCGGCGGATCGCGCTGGTCTGGCGCCGTGCCTCGCCGCGCGAAAAGGACTTCCAGTTGCTCGCCGAGGCGCTCGCCGAAGCGCGGTAACCCACAGGAGCCGAAGTGATCCGATCCTTTCCTGCCGCCACGCGGCATGCCGCCGTCCTGCTGCTCGCCGCCGGACTTGCCGCCTGCGTCCCGCCGGCCACAGCGCCGGTCAGTGCGCCGCCGCCACCGCCCAGCGCCGCGCCGGTGCCCGTCGACCCCTCGCGCATCGAATCGGAGGCGACGATCGCCGCCTCGATCGCGGCGACGCCGGGGCTGACCACGCTCGCGTCGGAATTGCGCACCGCCGAACTCGACTCGCTGCTCGCCGGCAACGGCCCCTACACGCTGTTCGCCCCCACCGACACGGCGTTCACCCGGCTCGCCCCCGGCATCGCCGGCGACCTGCTCGCGCCCGAGAACCGCGCCGCGCTGGTCACGCTGCTGCGCTACCAAATCGTCCCGGGCGTGCTGAGCACCGAACAGCTCACCCAGCGCATCCGCGCCGGCGGCGGCCGTGCGGTGCTGACCACGCTCGGCGGCCAGCCGATCACCGCGACGCTGACCGGCGACGTGATCACGCTGACCAGCGTGACGGGCAACCGCAGCTACGTCGAAGCGGCGGACGTCGCGCAGGCGAACGGCGTGATCCATGTGGTGAACGGCGTGCTGGTGCCGAATCTGCCGCAGTAGGACGCGCTGTTATCACCGGGTCGGCGGGACGCGGAACCTATGCCTGCAAAACCCGTCGCCCGGGCGTGTTCGAGATGTCTGCGAAACTGCTTCAGTGCTCCTGCGAAGGCAGGAGCCTAGGCCGGATCGACATTCAAGCCTTGAAGAGCTTCCTCCCCCGCCAGGGGGAGGTGGCGCGCCCGAAGGGCGTGACGGAGGGGGAGGTAAGCGACGTCGTAGGTAGCGTGTCCGCCCCCTCCGTCATGCCTTCCGCATGCCACCTCCCCCTGGCGGGGGAGGAATTCCACAGCTTGAATGTCGATCCCACCTTGGGCTCCTGCTTTCGTAGGAGCTGTGCTGCTTCGCCGCCAACGGGGACTTATCAGAGGTCTCGACGTGTTCCTCGGCCACCGATCCGCAGAGCAACGCCTTTTGCGCGTGCGGACCCGTGGGTGCCGGAAAACGTCCGGCATGACGGGAGGGATTTGGCGGGACGTTACCCTTCCCAGCGCTTGGCCGCATCCGCATCTGTCTCGCGCGCCTCGACCCAGCGTGCCTCGCCATTGCGCGTCTCGCGCTTCCAGAAGGGCGCATCGGTCTTCAGCCGGTCGATCAGATAGGCACACGCCTCCAGCGCCGCGGCGCGATGCGCCGATGACGCCGCGACGAACACGATCCGCGTACCCGGCGTCATCGGCCCGACGCGATGCACGATCGTCGCGCCGCCCAGCGACCAGCGCTCCACCGCCCCGGCGGCGACGCGGAACAGCGCCGCCTCGGTGGCGCCGGGATAATGTTCGAGCTCCAGCGTTCCCACGCCCCCCGCTTCGTCCGCGTCGGCGCGGACCAGCCCGGTGAAGGTCGCCACCGCGCCCGCGCCCGCCGCCGCCTCGGCAAGCGCCATTTCGGCGGCGACGTCGATCGCCTCGGGCGTGACGACGACGCGGATCATCCGCCGGTCACCGGCGGGAACAGCGCCACCTCGCGCGCGCCGAGGATCGTCGCGTCCATCGTCACGAACGCCTGATCGACCGCCGCGCGCAGCCGCTCGCGATCGGCGAGCGCCTCGGCGCTGACCGCGTCGCGCGTCGCCAGCCAGTCGACCAGCGCCGCCACCGTCGTCACGCGCGCGGGCGCCTCGACCACCTCCTGCGACCGGCCCATGCGCTCACGCACCCAGGCGAAATACAGCATCTCGAGTCGCATCGCTCAGTCCATATGCTTCAGGCCGACGCGCAGGTAATCCCAGCCCGTCACCAGCGTGAGCACCGCCGCCGCCCACAGGCAGCCGAGCCCGGTCACCTTGATCCACACCTGCGCCGGCAGCGCGCCGGCGAGGATCAGCGCGCCGAACGCGACGAGCTGCAGCGTCGTCTTCCACTTGGCGAGCTTCGACACCGGCAGCGACACCTGCAGACCGGCGAGGAATTCGCGCAGGCCCGACACCGCGATCTCGCGCAGCAGGATGATCAGCGCGGCGATCAGATGGACGCCGGTGATCAGCGCCCTGTCGTCGTGCCGTGTACCGACCAGCATCAGGATCACCGCGGCGACCATGATCTTGTCGGCAATCGGATCGAGGAACATGCCGAGCTTCGACACCGCGCCCTGCGCGCGGGCGAGATAACCGTCGAAATAATCGGTGATGCCCATCAGGCAGTAGAGCGCGAAGGCGATCCCGAATCCCGCTTCCCACCGCGGCCACCACAGGAAGGCGACGAGCAGCGGCACCGCGACGATCCGCGACAGCGTCAGGAGGTTGGGCAAGGTCAGCATCACCGCTCTCCTACCCCGCCGGGGGAGCGGGCGGAACCCCATGCTTCTCTCCGTTTCGGAGGGGCAGGGTCGTCGAATCTGGCGGCGGTGATGAGGCTTGATCGATCTCCCCGAACGATCCGTCACCCCGGACGCATTCCGGGGTCCACCTAGCCGCGAGAGAATTGCGTCGTCTTCGAGCCTCTCTCCCAGCCGCGGAGTGGACCCCCGGAACAAGTCCGGGGTGACAGAGCGAGCTTGGAGACCTCGGGGCCAATATGACCACCCCCATGCGCTTCCCGCCCTTGCAGGGGGGGAGCAGGTGCCCTCCACCTTCCCCGTTGGCGCGCCCCCCGCAAACGGCTATGCCCGTCACAATACCGCCACGATCGAAGGCCGTTAATCGCATGCTGAATGCCCTGGGGTTGCTGAAGCAGCGCCGCTTCCTGCCCCTTTTCACCACCCAGTTCCTCGGCGCCTTCAACGACAATCTGTTCAAGACGTCGATGGTGCTGTTCGCGACCTATGCGATCTTCAACGATCCGCACATGGAGACGAACTTCAACGCGCTGGCGACGGGTATCGCGATCCTGCCCTTCTTCCTGTTCTCGGCGCTTGCCGGGCAATTGGCGGACAGTCACGACAAGGCGCGGATCATCCGCATCGTCAAGACCGCGGAAATCGGCATCATGCTGCTCGGCGCGGCCGGCCTGATGGTCGCGCGTGCCGGCCTGCCGACGCTCGGCGTCGGGCTGATGCTCGGCGCGGTGCTGTTCCTCGGCGTCCATTCGACCTTCTTCGGGCCGATCAAATACGCCATCCTGCCGCAGCATCTCAAGGCGCAGGACGTGCTCGGCGGCACCGGGCTTGTCGAGGCGGGCACCTATCTCGCCATCCTGCTCGGCACGATCGTCGCCGGCTATGTGCCGATCGAGGGCGCGGCGATCCTCGTGCTGGTGGTGGCCGCGATCGGCTGGTTCGCCGCGCGCCAGGTTCCGCCCGCCCCGCGCGAGGGGCCGCGGCTCAAGCTCAACTACAATCCGTTCACCTCGTCGTGGCGGCTCATCCGCACGACGATGCACATCCCGCGGCTGTTCCTGGCGATCTGCGCGATCAGCTTCTTCTGGACGATCGGCGCGGTGCTGATCATCATCTTCCCGCCGCTGGTGAAGAACGTGCTCACCGCCGACAAGATGGTGGCGAGCGGCGCGATCGCGGTCTTCTCGGTCGGCGTCGCGATCGGATCGGTGGTGATCAACACGATGCTGAAGGGGCGGATCAGCGCCCGCTATTCGCCGCTGTCGGTGATCGCGATGGGCGGCTTCGTCGTCGTGTTCTCGCTGCTCTGCCGCAACTGGGTCCCTGCGGCGGCGGGTCAATATTACGACTGGACGCAATTCGTCGCGCAGCCGCGCAGCATCCCGATCATGCTCTGCCTGCTGGCGATCGCCACCACCGGCGGCATGTTCGTCGTGCCGCTCTACGCCTTCCTGACCACCACGGTGGAAAAGGACCAGACCGCCCGCACCGTCGCGGCGAACAACGTCGTCAATTCGGGGGCGATGACGCTGGGCTCGATCGCGGCGATCGGCATCAACATGGCGGGCGTGCAGCCGGTCGACATGCTGTTCCTCGTCGCCGGCATGTGCCTGATCTCCGCCTGGATCGCCCAGCGGCTGCATCTCGCCTGCGACTGAGGCGGCGCGCCTAGAACAGCAGCGTATAGAAGCAGGTGAAGAAGGCCCCGAAGCTGAGCACGAACAGCTTCCAGTCGTGATCGTCGCGGTTGCGCGCGACGGCCGGCGCCGGCGGCGGTAGCGACCGCCGGAACGGGTGGCGGGCCGATTCATTGGTGAGGACGAGTCGTCTGGTCATGGCGAGGACGTTAACGCCTCGTTTACGATATCGGCCATGGCCAAACGGCGACTGGATCTGCCCTGTCCGAGGATGGGACGGTAACGAAAAGGATCACAGGATGAGTGTCGCGTTCCGCCGCGAGAGCGACGAGGAGCATCTCGAGCCGAAGTTCGAGTTGCCCATTCCCAGCGCCCCCAACCTCGTCACCGCGGCGGGCAAGCGGCTGATCGAGGAGCGGATCGCCGCATTGGAGACGGCGATCGCCGCGGCCGATGCAGAGGCGCTCGACGCGCTGCGCCGTGACCTGCGCTATTGGCAGACGCGCCGCACCACCGCGATCCCCACTGCCGCGCCGGCCGACGGCAGCGCCGGCTTCGGCACGCGGGTGACGATCCGCCTCGCGGGCCGGACGCGGACGATCGCGATCGTCGGCGACGACGAGGCCGATCCGCATGCGGATCGCCTCGCTTATGGCGCGCCGCTGGCGCATGCGCTGTTCGGTGCCGAGCCGGACGACGTGCTCGCCTTCAACGGCCGCGACGGCGCGATCGAGGTGCTGGCGGTCGAACCGATCGATCCACCCACGCTATAGCCGAGCTACGAGACCGGGGGAGGTCCCGTAGCTCGACCGTCGGGCACCGGGGAGCACTTAGCATCGGCGGGTCGAAAGTGGGAGAGAACACCGCCGATGGCGTCGCGATACCGTCGCCATATTGCCGCGATATTTCCGCTCCGGCCCCTTTCGGACATTCGCCTGCAATATGGGGGCGTGATGACGGATGGCGAAGGAGCCTCCGCCATGCCGGCATCGCCGTCGATCGCCACCTGCCTGGCCACCCGCCACCGCCCCGGCCGCAAGCAGAGCGATGTCGGCGGCGTCCGCCGCGCCCGCTGCGTCTGCTGCGGCATGCAGCTGATGCGCACCGCGATCAGCCGCCGCTGGATCATCGCCGACCAACTGGGATGATGCGGGCCGGGGACGTGCCCCGGCCGCTGCGTCACACCGGCAACGTCACCCGCGCCACCGCGCCGCCGCCGGGATGATTGGCGATCGTCGCGTCGCCGCCATGCGCGCGCGCAACCCCGCGCACGCTGCTCAGCCCCAGCCCGATCCCGCCGGTATCGCGGTTGCGCGACCGCTCGCTACGAAAGAACGGCTCGAACAGGCGGTGCAGATCCTCGTCCGCGATGCCGGGCCCGTGATCGCGCACCTCGATCAGCGCATGGCCGTCGATCCGGCTCAGCCGCACCTCGGCATCGCCACCATATTTCAGCGCATTGCCGACCAGATTGGCGATCAGCGACTTCAGCCCCGCGGCATCGCCCTCGATGACCAGCGGCTCGCCGTCGTGCAGCGTCACCGGCTCGCCGCGATCCTCCAGCTCGTCGGTGACACTCTCGATCAGCGACCGCAGGTCGAGCCGGCGGCGCTCACCGATCTGGTTGCCGTCGCGGAAGAAGCCGAGCGCCGCCTGGATCATCGCCTGCATGTCGCGGATGTCCGCCTCGCTGGCGCTGCGCAGCGGCTCGGGCGCACGTTCGAGGCGCAGGCCGAGGCGCATCAGCGGCGTCCGCAGGTCGTGCGCGATCGCCGCAATCATCATCGTGCGATCCTCGACATAGCGGTTGAGCCGCGCCTGCATCCGGTTGAACGCCGCCGCCGCGTCGGCGATCTCCGCCGGCCCGCCGAGCGGCAGCGGCGCCGCGCGCGGGTCGCGCCCCAACCGCTCCGCCGCTTCCCCGAAGGCGGCGATCGGCTTGGTCAGCCGCCGCGCCAGCAGCCAGGCGAACGGCGCGATCGCGACCAGCGCGGCGAGCAGCCACAGGAAGGCGCGCCACCGCCAGCTCTCGAAGCCGGTGCGCGCCGCCCGCGCGATCCGCCAGCTGCCGTCGGGCTGGCGTACCGCGACCGTGAAGCGGCCGAACAGGATCTGGTTGCGCGCATCGGGCGACCGCGCGCGCTCGGGATAGCCCTCACGCCGTGGCATCTGGCCGAAGACGATCGGCGGCGGCCCGCCGAAATGGACGTGGACCAGGTCCATCGGCAGTTCGAGCTGCGTCGCCATCAGCCGCCGGATACGGATGCTGCGCGCATCGAACGGCGCGGGATTGCTCGCCTCGCGCGTCACCAGCACCTCGCCGCTTGCGTCGCGCCCGGTGCGCAGCGCGGTCGCGACCTGCGGCACTGAGAAGATGCGTGGCGTCGGCGGCGTGATGAACACGACGAGCGCCACGTTGAGCGCCTGCACCGCCGCGACGCTCAGCAGCATCACCAGGAACACACGCCAGAACAGCGAGCGGCTGACCCAACCGATCCCGATCCGGGCCGGCCATCGCCAGGTCATGCGCGCACCACCGCGGGCACGAACAGATAGCCTTCGTTGCGGATGGTGCGGATGATGTCGTCGCCGCCGCTGCGCAGCTTGCGCCGCAGCCGGCTGATCTGCACGTCGATCGCGCGGTCGAAGGCATCCGAATTGGGGCCGCGTGCCGCCTCGAGCAGCAGTTCGCGCGACAGCACCCGCCGCGGCCGCTCGGCAAAGACGCGCAGCAGCGCGAACTCGCCATCGGTCAGCCCGACCAGCACGCCCTGCGTATCGAACAACTCATGCGCCATCAGGTCCATCGTCCAGCCGTCGAACATCAGCCGCGACCGGTCGGCCGGCTCCGCCTGCTGGCGGCTGCGCAGCGCGGCGCGGACGGTCGCGATCACCTCGCGCGCGCTGCACGGCTTGGTCAGATAGTGGCTCGCGCCGATCTCCAGCCCGACGATCCGGTCGCGCTCCTCGCCGAGCGCGCTCAGCATGATGACCGTGGGGCCGCCGTCGCGGCTGATGCGGCGGCAGGCGGAGATGCCGTCCTCGCCCGGCATCATCACGTCGAGCAGCACCGCATCGATCCGCTCGCGCTCCAGCACCGCGTCCATCTCGCGGGTGTTGGCGGCGGCCTGCACGCGATAGCCGCGCGCACCGAGGCTCTCGGTCAGCAGGGTGCGGATCTCGCGATCGTCGTCGACGACCAGGATGGCGGCCGGCTCGTCCCCCGGTGCCCCCGCATTATGCTGTTGGCTCATCATCGCCCTTCCTTGCCGCCGAATTGTTTCTGCCGGATAACCGCATCATACCGGCTCGCGCGACGGACGGACATCCAACCGCAACATTGGGCTGGTTCACTGGATGCTTCACACGGGGAACCAGTATGAATCGGACCATCGTCGCTGCCCTGCTCACCTGCACCGCGCTGCCGGCCGTCGCGCTGCCGGCCGTCGCGCAGCAGCCGCCCGCCCATGGCAACCACCGCACCTTCATCAGTCCGATGGGCCAGCCCTTCCATGGCGACGAGGCCGCGCCCGATCCCGAGCGCGCCTGGTTCGACGCGGCGGACGGCAACCACGACGGCACGGTCACACGCGCCGAATTCCAGGCCGACGCCAGCCGCTTCTTCACGACGCTCGACCGCAAGCACGACGGCGAGATCGATCCCGACGACATCGACTATTACGAAAGCACGGTGGCGCCGGAGGTGCGGTCGGGCAGCGGCGGGCCGGGGATCGTGGCGAGCAGTTCCGATCCGGACGGCGGCAAGGCGCCCAGCTATGACGCGGGCAAGCTCGGCGCGGCACGGTTCAGCTATTTCCAGCTTCCCGAGCCGGTCACTGCCGCCGACCGCAACTTCAACCGCGGCGTCGACGCGCGCGAATTCGCCGAAGCCGCCGACAAGCGCTTCACCTCGCTCGACACGAACCACGACGGCAAGCTCGGCTGGGACGAACTGCCGCACGTCAGCGGCCGGGCGGCGACCATGGGCCGCGGCGGCAGCGGTGGCCGCGGTCACGGCGGTGGCGGCGGACATCGCGGCGGTGGGGGTGGCCGCAGCGGCGGCTTCGGCGGCGCCGCCGGTGGCATGGGCCCCGGCGGCGACATGACCGGCCTCGGCCGGAAATAGGAGCCGGATTTTCCCGCAGGAGCGGGAGGGGCTCGCCGGGGCGCTTCGATGGATCGCTCCCCTCGGGCCGTTCCGGGTTCACGAGACCTCTGCCAGACGACCCCGGTGCTCCTGCGAAAGCAGGAGCCCAGGAGTCCCGAGCGCCGTAAGGCTTTGTTTTGCTAGGATCTAGGCCGGCTCGACATTCCAGCGTCGGGCCTCCCGCCAGAGAAGTCTGCCGCATATGGAGGCTCGTTTGAGCCCGCCGCCCTCCAATCCCACCCCGTCACCCCGGACTTGTTCCGGGGTCCACTCTGCGGCGAGGAGAAAGGCTTGATTGGCCACCGTTCTCTCGCGGCCCGGTGGACCCCGGAACAAGTCCGGGGTGACGGATGAGAGGAGAAAGCCGATCGAACCTCACCGCAGCCATAGGCGATAGAGGTGTCCCGGCAAGGCGCGCGGAGTCGCACATGCCCTCGGCAGGTGCTTGGATTGCCTGGGGCAATCCAAGCCGGCCCGCCCTAACGGGAAGAAGTCTTCCCTAAACTTCGAGTGTCGGTCCGGCCTTAGTCCAGCCGGCGCGCCAGTTCCTTGTTGAGCCCCAGGGCGACCAGCGTGGCGAAGGCACCCGACAGCAGGTAGCCACCCGCCGCGAGCAGCCCGAACTGGCTCGCCAGCACCAGCGCGGCGAGCGGCGCGAAGCCGGCGCCGAACAGCCACGCCAGATCGGAGGTCAACGCCGCGCCGGTGTAGCGCGCACGCTTGGGGAAATTGTTGGTCACCGCGCCCGACGACTGGCCGAACGACAGGCCGAGCAGCACGAAGCCGCCGATCATGAAGGCGAGTTCGCCAGCATCGCCGCCGGCGAGCAGCTGCGGCGCGAAGCCGCTGAACACCGCGATCGCCGCTGCGGTATAGCCGAGCACCGAACGCCGGCCGATGCGGTCAGCGAGCAGGCCCGAGATCACCACCGAGCCGAGCCCGAAGAAGGCGCCGATGATCTCGATCCCCAGGAAGCGCGCGATATCCTCGTTGGTGTAGAGCGCGATCCACGACAGCGGGAACACCGTCACCATGTGGAACAGCGCGAAGCTGGCGAGCGGCGCGAACGCACCGATGACGATGTTGCGCCACTGCGCCTTCACCGTCGCGGTGACGCGCGACGGGGTCAGCTCGCGGGTCTCGAACAGGCGGCTGTATTCCGGCGTCACGACGATGCGCAGCCGCGCGAACAGCGCCACCACGTTGAGCGCGAAGGCGACGAAGAACGGATAGCGCCAGCCCCACGACAGGAAGTCGACGCCCTCCATGTTGGCGAGCAGGAAGGCGAACAGCGCGCTCGCCACGATCAGGCCGAGCGGCGCGCCGAGCTGCGGCACCATCGCATACCAGCCGCGCTTTTCCGGCGGCGCGTTGAGCGCGAGCAGCGAGGCGAGGCCGTCCCAGGCGCCGCCGAGCGCGAGGCCCTGGCCGATGCGGAAGGCGGCGAGCAGGATCGCCGACCACACGCCGACTTCGGCATAGCCGGGCAGGAAGGCGAGCGACACGGTCGAGGTGCCGAGCAGGAACAGCGCGATGGTCAGCTTGGTGCCGCGGCCATGTTCGCGGTCGACCCACATGAAGATCTGCGTACCGATCGGGCGGGCGATGAACGCCAGCGGGAACAGCGCGAAGGAATAGAGCGTCCCCGTCAGCCGGTCGACATAGGGGAAGACCAGCGCCGGGAAGACGATGACCGACGCGATCGCATAGCAGAAGAAGTCGAAGAATTCGGACGTGCGCCCGATGATCACGCCGATCGCGATCTCGCCGGGGCGGACCTCATGGTCGCCCCGCGTGTTGACGGCACGTGCATCGCGTTCGAGCGATCCGGAATGGGCGGAAGCCACTGACATGTATCGCAGTCCTGTCGTCTCGCAGCCCGAGGGCCGTCAGTCATCAACGCGCCGCACCCGGTTTCGGACGCAGCGCCAACATGACCCCTTACCGCAGCCTATCGCGGCCGGGGATAGGACAAAATGTCCTATTTTGCAGTGCAGCGCACGGGCGTACCGGGCCTGACGATGCGAACCCTCCCGTTCTCCCCCGTGCGTGCCACACGCACTGCCGCCGCGCTCCTGGCGCCCGCCCTGCTGGGCGGGTGCGATTGGGTGGTGATGAACCCCTCCGGCGACGTCGCCCGGCAGCAGGCCAATCTGATCCTGTGGTCGACCGGCCTGATGCTGCTGATCATCGTGCCGGTGATCGTGCTCACCCTGCTGTTCGCGTGGAAGTACCGCCACACCAACGAGGAGGCGGAGTACGAGCCGCATTGGGACCATTCGACCGGGCTGGAGCTGATCATCTGGTCGGCGCCGCTGATGATCGTGATCGCGCTCGGCGCGATGACCTGGATCAGCACCCACGCGCTCGATCCCTACCGGCCGCTGGCGCGCCTGGAAGCGGGCAAGCGCCTCGCCAAGAACGACAAGCCGCTCGAGATCCAAGTGGTGTCGCTCGACTGGAAGTGGCTGTTCATCTACCCCGAACAGGGCGTCGCGACGGTCAACGAGCTGGTCCTGCCGATGAACCGCCAGGTGCGCTTCCGGATCACCTCGTCGTCGGTGATGAACACCTTCTACGTCCCCGCGATGGCCGGCATGATCTATTCGATGCCGGGCATGGAGACGCGGCTGCACGCCGTGCTCAACAAGCCGGGCCGGTTCGAGGGCCTGTCCGCCAACTATAGCGGCGCCGGCTTCTCCGACATGCACTTCACCGTCGACAGCATGGACGACGCCGGCTTCGCCAAATGGGCGTCGGAAGCACGCTCCGCGCAGGCCAAGCTCGACATGCCGACCTATATCCAGCTCGAAAAGCCGAGCGAGAAGGTGCCGGCGATCCGCTACGCGGCGGTCCAGCCGCAATTGTTCGACCGCATCGTCGGCATGTGCACCAAGCCGGGCGAGACCTGCATGCAGGCGACGATGATGAAGGACGGCGCCAAGGACCCGCATCGCGACAGCGGCCACTCCGCCCCGGTCAACGACACCGGCCATATGCGCGGCAGCGAGTCCGAGGGCGCCTTGCAGAAGGACCCCGAGGAGAAAGGCAGCGGCAAGCACCGCAACGCCCCGCGCCCCGCCGCTCCCGGCAGCAACAAGCCGGGCAATGAGGACAATCGCTCGATGACCGCCATCGACCCGCTGCCCGCCCGTATCACCGGCCTCACCGCCGCCGCCCGTTCGTAGGACCGACCTGATGTCCGATGCATTGCTCAAGACGATTTTCGGGCGCCTGACGCTCGAAAGCTTCCCCATCCACGAGCCGATCCTGATCGGCACCTTCGCGGTCGTCGCGATGGGCGGCGCCGCGCTGCTCGCCGCGCTGACCTATTTCAAGGTATGGGGCTATCTCTGGAAGGAATGGTTCACCTCGGTGGACCATAAGAAGATCGGGATCATGTACATGATCCTCGGCATCGTCATGCTGCTGCGTGGCTTTTCCGACGCGATCATGATGCGCGCGCAGCAGGCGATGGCGTTCGGCCCGAACGAGGGCTTCCTGCCCGCGCACCATTACGACCAGGTGTTCACCGCCCATGGCGTGATCATGATCTTCTTCGTGGCGATGCCGTTCGTCACCGGCCTGATGAACTTCATCGTGCCGTTGCAGATCGGCGCGCGCGACGTGTCCTTCCCGTTCCTCAACAATTTCAGCTTCTGGATGACCGCGGCGGGCGCCGTGATCGTCATGGCCAGCCTGTTCGTCGGCGAATTCGCCCGCACAGGCTGGCTGGCGATGGCGCCGCTGTCGGGGCTCGACTATTCGCCGGACGTCGGCGTCGACTATTACATATGGTCGCTGCAGATCGCCGGCGTCGGCACCTTGCTGTCGGGCGTCAACCTGCTCGCGACGATCATCAAGATGCGCGCGCCGGGCATGACGCTGATGAAGATGCCGGTCTTCACCTGGACCGCGCTCGCCACCAACGTGCTGATCGTCGCCGCCTTCCCGGTGCTCACCGCCGTGCTCGCGATGCTCAGCCTCGACCGCTACGTCGGCACCCACTTCTTCACCAACACCATGGGCGGCAACCCCATGATGTACGTCAACATGATCTGGATCTGGGGCCATCCCGAGGTCTACATCCTGATCCTGCCCGTGTTCGGCGTGTTCAGCGAGGTCACCTCGACCTTCTGCAGCAAGCGGATCTTCGGCTATACGTCGATGGTCTACGCGATCCTGGTGATCACCATCCTGGCGTACCTCGTCTGGCTGCACCACTTCTTCACCATGGGGTCGGGCGCGAGCGTCAACTCGTTCTTCGGCATCACCACGATGATCATCTCGATCCCGACGGGCGCGAAGATCTTCAACTGGCTGTTCACCATGTACAAGGGGCGGATCCGCTTCGAACTGCCGATGATGTGGACGATCGCGTTCATGATCACCTTCGTCATCGGTGGCATGACCGGCGTCCTCCTCGCCGTGCCGCCTGCCGACTTCGTGCTGCACAACTCGCTGTTCCTCATCGCGCACTTCCACAACGTGATTATCGGCGGCGTGCTGTTCGGGTCGTTCGCCGCGATCAACTACTGGTTCCCCAAGGCGTTCGGCTTCAAGCTCGACAAGACGTGGGGCACGATCAGCTTCTGGTTCTGGGTGATCGGCTTCTACGTCGCCTTCATGCCGCTCTACGTGCTCGGCCTGATGGGCGTGACGCGTCGCCTGCGCCACTTCGAGGACCCGTCGCTGCAGATCTGGTTCATCATCGCCGCGATCGGCGCCGCGATGATCGCGGTCGGCATCGCCGCCTTCCTGATCCAGTTCTACGTCAGCTTCCGCAACCGCGAGGCGCTGCGCGACCTGACCGGCGATCCCTGGAACGGCCGCAGCCTGGAGTGGGCGACCTCGTCGCCGCCGCCGGCGTACAATTTCGCCTTCACCCCGGTCGTCCGCGATCTGGACGCCTGGTACGACATGAAGGCAAACAATGCCGACCGGCCGACCACCGGCTTCCGCGACATCCACATGCCGCGCAACACCGGCGCCGGGATCATCCTGGCCGGCCTGTCGACGGTGATCGGTCTGGCGATGATCTGGTACATCTGGTGGCTCGCCGCGCTGGCGTTCGTCGGATTGCTGGCGGTCGCGATCGGCCATTCCTTCAACTATGACCGCGATTTCTACATCCGCGCCGACGAAGTGACGGCCGCCGAGGACGAACGTACCCGGCAGCTGACCACGCACGCAGCGGTCGCGGGGGCCTGAGGACCATGAGCGAAGCAACCATTCCCCCGGGCACACAGGCCCCGGTCTTCTACGAGACCGACGAACATCATCACGACGCCGGCGGCAGCACCATGCTGGGCTTCTGGCTGTACCTGATGAGCGATTGCCTGATCTTCGCCATGCTGTTCGCGGCCTATGGCGTCTATGGCGGCAGCTATGCCGGCGGGCCGCAGCCGCACGAGATCTTCAAGCTGCCGCTGGTGGCGCTGAACACCTCGATGCTGCTGCTGTCGTCGATCACCTACGGCTTCGCCATGCTGGCGATGAACGACGGCAAGGTGCGCGCCGTGCAGGGCTGGCTGGCGATCACCGGCCTGTTCGGCCTCGCCTTCCTCTGCATCGAGCTGTACGAATTTTCGGAGCTGATCCACGAGGGCGCCGGGCCGCAGCGCAGCGCCTTCCTGTCGTCCTTCTTCACGCTCGTCGGCACGCACGGTCTGCACGTCACCTTCGGCATCATCTGGCTGGTGACGCTGATGGTCCAGGTCGGCCGCAAGGGCCTGATCGCCGCCAACCAGCGTCGCCTGCAATGCCTGTCGCTGTTCTGGCACTTCCTCGACGTGATCTGGATCGGCGTCTTCACCTTCGTCTACCTGCTGGGAGTGCTGCGATGAGCGCGGACACGCATCACGATGCGCATGGCGCACACGACGCGCACGATAACGCGCACGGCCATGGCCATGGCCATTCCTCGGAAGGGGCGCATGGCAGCCGCAAGGACTATCTGATCGGCTTCATCCTGTCGGTCATCCTCACCGCGATCCCGTTCGGGCTGGTGATGAGCGGCGTCATCGCCGACGCGCGGATCACCGCGGGCATCGTCATGGTGTTCGCGCTGGTGCAGATCGTCGTCCACATGATCTACTTCCTGCACATGAACTCCAAGTCGGAGAATGGCTGGACGCTGATGGCGCTGATCTTCACGATCATCGTGCTGACCATCTGTCTCGCCGGTTCGCTGTGGGTCATGTACCATATGAACCTCAACATGATGCCGAGCATGGACGCGAGCGCGATGTGAGCAGCGCCGCGTCCCGCCGTGGATGGGCGACCGGCGTCATGCTGGTCGTCATCGCGCTGCTGATCGGCCTCGGCATCTGGCAGCTCGAACGGCGGACGTGGAAGCTGGCGCTGATCGCGCATACCGAACGCCAACTCGCCAGCCCGCCCGTCTCCGCTCCGGGACCGGCGGGCTGGTCGCATATCGGCAGTGCCGATGCCTACCGGCCAGTCCTCGCCACGGGCCGCTATCGCCGCGATGCCGACACCTATGTCCAGGCGGTGACCGAACTGGGCGGCGGCTTCTGGGTGCTCACCCCCTTCGACACCGACCGCGGGTTCACGCTGCTGATCAACCGCGGCTTCGTGCCCGCGGAGCAACGCGGTCGCGTCGCCCCCTCGCCCGCCCCGCAGACGGTGCGCGGCCTGCTCCGCCTCAGCGAGCCCGGCGGCGCCTTCCTGCGCAGCAACGATCCCGCCGGCGACCGCTGGTATTCGCGCGATGTCGCCGCGATCGCCGCGGCGAGGCACCTCGGCCCGGTCGCGCCCTATTTCGTCGATGCCAGCGCGCCGACGTCCGGCTGGCCGCGCGGCGGCCTCACCGTCGTGCGCTTCCACAACAGCCATCTGGTCTATGCGCTGACCTGGTTCGGGCTCGCGCTGCTCGTTGCGATCATGGCGTGGCGGGTGCGCCGCCAGCGCTGACCGGCGTCAGTCGTCCAGCTTCGCGCCGTCGACGATCCGCTCCGCCCGCGCGCGCTCGGCGGCATCGGCGGCCCGCTCGGCCTTGGTCCGCCCGAACTTGGCGCGATTGGCTTCGGCAGTGCGCGCCGCGGCGGCACGATCGCGCGCCTTGCGCGCCAGACGCAGGTTGATGATCTCGGCCATGGGGCCCCTGATATCATTCCTCTCCCGCCAGGGGGAGGTGGCACGGCGAAGCCGTGACGGAGGGGGAGGTAAGGGCGGGAGCCGAGTTACGAAGCTCCCACCCCCACCTCCCCCTCCACCATTCGGCTGGCGCCGAACGGTCCCCCTCCCCCTTGCGGGGGAGGATTTAGGCCGCCGCGCGCGCCTCGGCTGCGCGCTTGACCACGCACCATCGCTCCCATTCGTCGCGTGCATCCGCCAGCGCGCGATGCGCCGGCACCTCGCGGTCGCGCACCTCGGCGAGCGTCACCACCTCCGCCACCGCGCGGCCGAGCAGCGCCGCCGGCACGACATCGCGCAGGATCGCGGTCGCGGTCGCGCGCTGCGCCTCTTCCGTATCGCGCAGCCGCAGCGCATGCCGCGGCAGCTTCGCCGCGCGCAACAGCGCACTCAGCCACTTGCCGTCCCACGACGGCGCGCTCGCGAACAGGTCGTGCCCGGTCAGCGCCGCGACCATCCGCTGCGCGACGACGTCATGGGCGGTGCCCTCCGCCTCCAGCTGCGCGCGCGGGATATGGTGGATCGCCTCGGCGGCGGCGTCCCAGTCGGTCCATTGCGCCGCCGGGCGGATCAGATGGCTTTCCTCGCGCCCATCCTCGAACACCCAGGCGACCTCGATGGGATAGCTGAGCTTGGCGAGCGACGAGGCTTCGAAATCGAGGAATACGAGCATGATCGGCCAACGCCTAAGCAGGCCGAAGGGCTGCGTCCAGTCGCCCGCCCGCGCGCCATAGCGCCCGCCGCCCGGCAGACATGCGGCGAGCCGCCGTACACCCTTCCCCGCCGCGCGACGCTCCCTATGATAGGGCTATGCCCGTGTTCTTCCAGGTCTCGACGATCGCCCAGACGATCCAGCTGTCGCTGGCGCCGGTGTTCATGCTTGCCGCGATCGGCCAGATCCTCAACGTCCTCGCCGGGCGGCTCGCCCGCGTCATCGACCGCGCCCGCATCCTCGAGGAGCGCGTGCTGACGGCCACCGAGGGCGCCGACCGGACTCGCAACATCTGGGAACTCAAGCTGCTCGACGAGCGCATGTCGATCATCAACGCGGCGCTGTTCCTCGCGGTGTCGAGCGCGGTGATGGCCTGCGTCGTCATCGCCCTGCTGTTCATCGCCAATATCGCGAAATTCCACATCGGCACGTGGATCGCGCTCGTCTTCATCGTCGCGGTGGCGTTGCTGATCTGCTGCCTCACCGCCTTCATGTGGGAGGTGCGCGTGTCGCTGCGCGCGATCCACGTCCGCAAGGAAATCCTGTCGTGACACCCGCCGTCGAACGGCGCGCGTTACAGGCGGTGGTCGCACTCGCCTGTCTGGTGCCGCTGTCGGTCGGCGGGCAGAGCGTGCTGCACGGCCCCGGCTTCCTCGGCCATCCGCCGGTGATCCCGACCGATCTCGACAGCCATTTCCGTTATATCTCGGGCATTTTCTTCGCCGTCGGCATCGCCTTCGCGAGCTGCGTGCCACGGATCGACGCGACCGGCCCGCGCTTCCGCCTGCTCGGCGCGCTGGTCGTCGCCGGCGGGTTTGCGCGGCTCGTCTCGCTGGCCCAGGTCGGCGCGCCGTCGCCCGGCCATCTGTTCGGCTTCGCGATGGAACTCGGCGCGGTGCCGCTCCTGATGCTCTGGCAGGCGGCGTTCGCGCGGCGCTGGCAGGCGGCAGGCCACCCACCCCGTTCGGCCTGAGCGCGCGCTGCGGCTCAGGCGTGCACCAGCGTGCCCGCCCCCTCCGGCGTGAAGATTTCGAGCAGCATTGCATGCGGCACGCGGCCGTCGAGGATCACCGCGGCATCCACGCCGGCCTCGACCGCGGCGACGCAGGTCTCGACCTTGGGGATCATCCCGCCGGAGATCGTGCCGTCCGCCTGCAATGCCGCGATCCGCGCCGGATCGAGGTCGGTGAGCAGGCGCTTCTCCTTGTCGAGCACGCCCGCCACGTCGGTCAGCAGGAAGAAGCGCGACGCCCCCAGCGCCCCGGCGATGGCGCCGGCCATCGTATCGGCGTTGATATTGTAGGTCTGCCCGTCGGCGCCCATCGCGATCGGCGCGATCACCGGGATGATGCCGCTCGCCGACAGCGTGTCGATGATCGTACGGTCGATCGCCACCGGCTCACCGACGAAGCCGAGGTCGACGTGCCGCTCGATCCCCTGCAGCGTATCGGGCGTGTCGCGCCCGACCTTGCGCGCGGTGACCAGATTGGCGTCCTTGCCCGAGATGCCGACGGCGCGACCGCCGGCCTGGCCGATCCAGGCGACGATTTCCTTGTTGATCGATCCGGCCAACACCATCTCGGCGATCCGCGCGGTCTCCGCATCGGTGACGCGCAGCCCGTCGATGAAGCGCGATTCGACGCCGAGCCGCTTGAGCATCGCACCGATCTGCGGCCCGCCGCCATGGACGACGACCGGGTTGATGCCGACCGCCTTGAGCAGCACGACATCCTCGGCGAAGTCGCGCGCGAGTTCGGGATCGCCCATCGCATGGCCGCCATATTTGACCACGAAGGTCTTGCCGGCATAGCGCTGCAGATAGGGCAGCGCCTCGGTCAGCGTTTCGGCCTTGGCGAGCAGCGCGGCAGTGGCGATGGAGTCGGTCATGCGCGCGCCTTTAACCGCGGATCGCGCGGGTTCAAAGCCTTCGCGCCAAGTCCTTCGAAGTGGGCGATCTTGGGGCGGGTAAACGACAGATCGTGAGTCCCCCCTCTCCCCACGCACTCCGTCACCCCGGACGTGTTCCGGGGTCCACCGGGCCAAAAGCGCGCGCTCGCGGCTCAAGCCCGCCTCCTCGCCGCGGAGTGGACCCCGGAACAAGTCCGGGGTGACGGGTGGACCGAAGGGTGGATGGAAACCGCCGCCCGAACCCCATGAACCGTCGCCGCGCCGCTACCGCCGCCCGTCCAGCCCCTCGCCGACGTCCGCCTGCGGCAGATAGCGCGGCGCCACCCGCGCCTTGGCCCGCTGCTCATAGGCATAGCCGGCGCCCAGCACCGTCGCCTCGCCGCCCTTGGTGGCGATGAACGACAGGCCGACCGGCAGCCCCTTGGCCAGCCCCATCGGCACGGTGAGGTTGGGATAGCCCGCGATCGCCGGCAGCTCCGAGGACGACGGCCCGCCATATTGGTCGCCATGCACCGGATCGCTCAGCCATGCCTCGGCATAGGTCGGCTCGACCAGCAGCCGCGCGCCGGCGCGGCGCAGCATGCCGTCGATCGCCTCGCTCGCCAGCTTGAGCGAGGTCGCCCGCGCCACCTTGTACGCCGGATCGCCGAGCCCCTTGGTCTGCGCCGCCGCCTCGAACGTCTCCTGCTGGAAGAACGGCATCTCCTCCGCGGCATGCGCGCGGTTGAAGGCGATGAGCTGGTCGAGCGTCCGCGCGGTGACCGCCGGCGGCGTGGTCGCTAGATAGGCGTCGAGATCGGCCTTCAACTCGGTCTTGAGCACGGTGAATTCCGCCTCGCCGACCCCGTCGAGCTTGGGCGGCTCGACCGGCACCAGCACCGCGCCCGCCGCCTTGAGCACCGCCAGCGCCGCGTCGAACCGCGCGGCGACCTCGACCGACAGCCCCTCGGGCCGCACCACGCCGACGCGCACCCCCGACAGCGCGCTCACCGTCAGGCCGGCGGCATAGTCGCGCGTCACCGCACCGGCCGTCGCCGGATCGGCGGGATCGGCCGCGACCATCGCCGAGAACAGGATCGCCGCGTCGCGCACGCTGCGCGCCATCGGCCCCGGCGTATCCTGCGAATGGCTGATCGGCACGACATGCGTGCGGCTGACCAGCCCGATCGACGGCTTCAGCCCGACCAGCCCGTTGATCGACGAGGGACAGACCACCGACCCGTCGGTCTCGGTCCCCACCGCCGCCGCCGCGAAGCTCGCCGCCACCGCGGCGCCCGATCCCGACGACGATCCGCACGCGGTCCGGTCGAGCGCATAGGGGTTGCGCACCAGCCCGCCGATCGCGCTCCACCCGCTCATCGCATGGCTGGAGCGGATATTGGCCCATTCGCTGAGGTTGGTCTTGCCGAGGATCACCGCACCCGCCGCGCGCAACGCCGCCACCACCGGCGCGTCACGCCGCGTGACATTGTCCCTGAGCGCGAGGCTGCCCGCGGTGGTCGCCATCGGATCAGCGGTCTCGATATTGTCCTTGATCAGCACCGGCACGCCGTGCAGCGGGCCGCGGATGCGCCCTGCCCTGCGTTCGGCGTCGAGCGCCTTCGCTTGCGCCAGCGCGTCGGGGTTGACCGCGATCACGCTGCGCAGCGTCGGCCCCTTGCGATCCATCGCCGCGATCCGGTCGAGATAGGCGCGCGTCACTTCGACGCTCGACGCCTTGCCCGCGGTCATCAGCGCCTGCACCTGTTCGAGCGACACCTCCTCGACCCGCGGCGTTTTCGCCACGGCGGGCGAGGCCGTCGCGGCGAGCAGAACGGCGAGAAACATCCGACGCATGGAACCCCCTGTGCTTTTCGCGCGATGCTAGGGCCATGACGCCGGCGCGCAAGCATCGTACCGCACGTTGACCCCCGGTTCCCTCCCCGGCACTCCGCCGCGTTGATCGAGATCAGGACGATGAAAGAGGCTCCGTGACGCGCATCGTAAGGATCTCCGCCGGCCTGCTGGTGCTGTTGATCGTCCTCGCCGGTCTCGCGGTGACGATCGTGCCGCGCTTCCTCGACCGCCTGTATTACGAGGGCCCCGCGAGCGCCCATTATGACGGCGCCCGCTTCTTCAACCCGGACGGCAGGCAGGACGCTGATGCCTCCCCCGGCGGCGGCGGTCGCGCCGGTTTCCTGTGGCGCCAGCTCACCGGACGCGACGGTAGGCCGCCATGGCAGACGCAGGTCGCGGTGACGCCGTCGCGCCCCGCCGCACGGGTCGCGGGCGAGCGGATGGTGGTGACATGGATCGGCCATGCCACCGTGCTGATCCAGACCGCCGGCCTCAACATCCTCACCGACCCGATCTATGCGCCGCACGCGGGGCCCCTCGGCTTCGGCCCGCAACGCGTGGCGGCGCCGGGCGTGCGGTTCGAGGATCTGCCCCGGATCGACCTCGTCCTCGTCAGCCACGACCATTACGATCATCTCGACCAGGATGCGCTGCGCCGCTTATGGCAGCGCGACCGGCCGGCGATCGTCACCAGCCTCGGCAACGACAGCGTCATCGGCCAAACCGGCGCGAAGGCGCTCGCGCTCGACTGGGGCGGCAGCGCGACGCTGACCGCCGCGGGGCTCAAGGACACCAGCCGCGACATCCGCTGCGATCCCGATAGCTGGTGCCCCGGCGACCGCGCGCAGGTGTTCGTCACGCGCAACCATCATTGGGGCAGCCGCTGGTTCACCGACCGCAACCGCGCGCTCTGGTCGAGCTTCGTCATCCGCCTGCCGAGCGGCGGCAACATCTTCTTCGCCGGCGACACCGGCTTCGGCGACGGCCTGTGGCCCGCCGAGGCGGCGGCCTATGGCCCGATCCGCTTCGCGATGATCCCGATCGGCGCCTTCCGCTTCCGGCCGGGGCAGATGCGTTCGGACGCCCATGTCGGCCCCGCCGAGGCGGCGCTGATCCATCAGCGCCTCGGCGCGGCGCGGTCGCTGCCGATCCACTGGGGCACGTTCCGGCTATCGTACGAAGGCTATGACACGCCGCCGAAGATGCTCGCCGCGGCGATGCGCTGCACCGGCGGCAGCGGCTTCACCGCGCAGCGGCTGGGGGTGCCGTTCGAGGTGGCGCCCTATGCGAAGCCGGCGACGGGCAAACCGATGACCCCGCCCGAGATGATGCGCTGTCTCGACACGCCCGCGGTGAAAGCGCTGCCGTAAAACATTCCTCCCCCGCCAGGGGGAGGTGGCAGTGCGAAGCGCTGACGGAGGGGGGAGGATACGGTGGAGCTCGCCGTTTGCGGAAGCGCCCCCTCCACCAGCTTCGCTGGTCCCCCCCCGCTGAAGCGAGGGAGGATTTTTGACTCAATCCACGAAGGCGCGTTCGATCACATAGGTCCCGGCCTTGGCGTTCGAACCTTCCTCGAACCCCAGACCGTCGAGCATCGCCGCAGTCTCGCGGATCATCGCCATCGACCCGCACAGCATGATCCGGTCGGTCTCCGGATCGAGGCGTTTCGCGCCCTGCACGGGATCGCCGAACAGCGCGGCGCTCTCGATCAGGTCACCGATCCGCCCGGTGGTGCGGAACGGCTCGCGCGTCACCGTCGGGATATAGTGGAACTGCGTCGCCGCCTCGTCCGCCACCAGGGGATCGTCGGCCAGCCGCGCCTGCAACTCGTCGTGATAGGCAAGGTCGCTGACCTGCCGCACCGAATGGACCAGGATCACCTGATCGAACATGCTGTAGACGTCGGGATCGCGCGCGAGGCTGAGGAACGGCGCAAGGCCGGTGCCGGTCGAGAAGAAGAACAGCCGCTTGCCGCCGATCAGCGCATCGGTGACCAAAGTACCGGTCGGCTTCTTGCCCATATAGACCTCGTCGCCGGGCTCGATGAGCTGGAGCTTCGAGGTCAGCGGCCCGTCCTCGACCTTGATCGACAGGAATTCGAGTTCCTCGGCATAATGCGGGCTGGCGATCGAATAGGCGCGCATGATCGGCTTCGCCCCTTCGCCGTCGCCGGGCAGGCCGATCATCACGAACTCGCCCGAGCGGAAGCGGAAGCTCGCCGGCCGTTCGACCGCGAAGCTGAACAGCCGGTCGTTCCAATGGCGCACCCACAGCACCTTGACGTTCGCGAACGCCTTGGTCTCGGGCAGGGTCTTGGGGGAACGCGCGTCGGTCATGCGATGGGGCTTCGGGTTGTTTGCGAAGGGATCGCATTATGAACCCGCGCTCGCCGGGTCAACCAAAGCAAAGCTTGTCCGCGCCCGCATTGCACCTGCGCTGGACGGACGGTCGCGATCGCCGGCCCCGCCCACCCATTACGTCACTCCGGACGTGTTCCGGGGTCCACCGGTCCACGGGGGAACGGCAGGAGGCTCCAGCCCTTCTCCTCGCCGCAGGGTGGACCCCGGAACGAGTCCGGTGATGGGGTGACGGGTGTGTTCACGGTCTGTTGCCTCCGCCCCCATGCGCACCCATATTCCCCGGTCTATGGTCATCCAGATCCGCACCACCCTCGACGAGCCGGAAACCGGCCAGAGCTTCGTCCCGCATCGCCCGGCCCGCCCCGAGAAGGTGGAGGGCGGGCGCCCGTTCAAGCTGGTCAGCGAATATCAGCCGTCGGGCGACCAGCCGACCGCGATCGCCGAGCTGACCGCGACCGCGCGCGCCGGCGAAAAGGACCAGGTGCTGCTCGGCGTCACCGGCTCGGGCAAGACCTTCACCATGGCCAAGGTGATCGAGGAATTGCAGCGTCCGGCGCTGATCCTCGCGCCCAACAAGATCCTCGCCGCGCAGCTCTACGGCGAGTTCAAGAGCTTCTTCCCCGAGAATGCCGTCGAATATTTCGTCAGTTACTACGATTACTACCAGCCCGAGGCGTACGTGCCGCGCTCGGACACCTATATCGAGAAGGAATCGTCGACCAACGAGTCGATTGACCGGATGCGCCATTCGGCGACGCGCTCGCTGCTCGAACGCGACGACGTCATCATCGTCGCCTCGGTCTCGTGCCTCTACGGCATCGGCTCGGTCGAGACCTATTCGGCGATGATCTTCGACCTCAAGAAGGGCGCGACCGTCGATCAGCGCGAGATCGTCCGCAAGCTCGTCGCGCTGCAATACAAGCGCAACGACGCCGCCTTCGCGCGCGGCAATTTCCGCGTGAAGGGCGACACGCTCGAAATCTTCCCGTCGCATTACGAGGACAGCGCCTGGCGCATCTCCTTCTTCGGCGACGACATCGAGGATATCACCGAATTCGATCCGCTCACCGGCAAGAAGGTGGCGAGCCTCAACAGCGTGCGCGTCTACGCCAACAGCCATTACGTGACGCCGGGTCCGACGCTCAAACAGGCGGCCGACGCGATCAAGCACGAGCTTGCCGAACGGCTTAAGGAGCTGGTTGCCGAGGGCAAGTTGCTCGAGGCGCAGCGGCTGGAACAGCGCACCAATTTCGACCTCGAGATGATCGCCGCCACCGGAAGTTGTGCGGGCATCGAGAATTACAGCCGCTTCCTCACCGGCCGCCTGCCCGGCGAGCCGCCGCCCACATTGTTCGAATATCTACCCGAAAATGCCGTGCTGTTCGTCGACGAGAGCCACCAGACGGTGCCGCAGATCGGCGCGATGGCGCGCGGCGATCACCGCCGCAAGATCACGCTCGCCGAATATGGCTTCCGCCTGCCGTCGTGCATCGACAACCGGCCGCTGCGCTTCAACGAATGGGACGCGATGCGTCCGCAGACGGTCAGCGTCTCGGCGACGCCGGGCAATTGGGAGATGGAGCAGACCGGCGGCGTCTTTGCCGAACAGGTCATCCGCCCCACCGGCCTCATCGATCCGCCCGTTGAGATCAAGCCGGTCGAGGAACAGGTGCAGGACCTGATCCAGGAATGCCACAAGACCACCGCCGCCGGCTATCGCACGCTGGTGACGACGCTGACCAAGCGCATGAGCGAGGATCTGACCGAATATATGCACGAGGCGGGCATCAAGGTCCGCTACATGCATTCGGACGTCGAGACGCTGGAGCGTATCGAGCTGATCCGCGATCTGCGCCTCGGCGTCTATGACGTGCTTATCGGCATCAACCTGTTGCGTGAGGGGTTGGACATCCCCGAATGTGGGCTGGTTGCGATCCTCGACGCGGACAAGGAGGGCTTCCTGCGCTCGGAAACGTCGCTGATCCAGACGATCGGCCGCGCCGCGCGTAACGTCGACGGCCGGGTCATCCTCTACGCCGATCGCATCACCGGCTCGATGGAGCGGGCGATGAACGAGACCGCGCGCCGCCGCGAGAAGCAGGAGGCGTATAACGCGGAACACGGCATCACGCCGACGACGATCAAGCGCAACATCGGCGATATCATCGCGCATGTGAGCCAGGGCGATCAGGTCACCGTGCCGATCGACGAGGACCGGCCGCACATGGTCGGCCACAATCTGCGTGCGTATATCGAGGATCTCGAGAAAAGGATGCGCAAGGCGGCGAGCGACCTCGAATTCGAGGAAGCCGGGCGGCTGCGCGACGAGATCCGCCAGTTGGAGAACGAGGAACTCGGCCTGCCCGTCGACGAGCAGAAGGCGCCGATCATGGGCCGCTCGAATGAAGGCAAGCCCGGCACGCGCAAGACGCGCTACGGCAAGGAGCAGAAGATGCGCATGGGCGGCCGCCGCGGGCGGTGACCGCGTCCTGACGGCGGTAACATCGGTGAGGCAGAACGCTACGGATCGGGAGAAAGGACGGCCCCATGATCCGCAGCTTCGCCGACGCCGAGACCGAGCGCATCTGGAACCGCGAACGCAGCCGCAGACTGCCGCCGGATATCCAGCGCCCTGCGCTTCGCAAGCTGCGTCAGCTCAACCGGATCGTCAGCCCGCACGACCTGCTCATCCCGCCGGGCAATCGATTCGAGGAGTTGAAGGGCGACCGCAAGGGAACATATAGTATCCGCATCAACGCCCAGTGGAGGATCACCTTCCGTTGGGAGGACGGGAGCGCGATCGATGTCCGCATCAAGGATTATCATCGATGACAGCGAGCGACTGCCGAATATCCATCCGGGCGAAATCCTCCGTGAGGATTTCCTGATCGGCAGCGAGATATCGACTGCCGAGGTGGCTGCCGGCGCTGGGATCGCCCGTGACAAGCTCGAAGCGCTGTTGAATGAACGGGTGCCGGTTGATGCGGAGTCGGCGCTTCGCTTGGCACGTTACTTCGGCATGGACGAGACGTTCTTTCTCGGCTTGCAGAACGACTATGATCTCGAAGAGGCCCGGTCGATTTACCGGGCCGATCTCGATCATATCGTACCGCGCGCGGCTTAGCCCGTCGTCAGGTTCGCGCTGCTCACGCCGTAATAGCTCGCCACGCGATCGGCATAGGCCTGATCGAACACCGGCGCGTTGTTCGCCCAGCTCGGCCCGCCTTCCAGCATGCGGCGGTCGATCGTCACCACATACAGATCGCGCACCGGATCAAATTGCAGCAGCTCGAACGGCAGCGGATAGAAGCTCTTGCCCATGCCGAGGAAGCCGCCGAGGCTGAGCACCGCATGCGTCGAGCGACCCGTGCCCTTGTGCACCATCAGCGCATAGACCGAGCCCACCTGATCGCCGTCGCGGCTTTCCACCTTCAGCGAATGGGCGACGTTCGCCTGGACGAGCAATTGGGTGGCGGTGGTGGACTGGGCGTCGGTCGACATCGGATGCTCCTGGTTGTTCGCGGGTGAACCGCCCGTCGCCCGCGCCGGTTCCACGCGCACGCCGCTTGAGGCATCGTCGCCCTTCCCGCATAAGCCGCGGGATGCGCATCCTTCCCGCCGCCGTCCTGCTGCTCGCCGCCAGCGCCTGCGTGCCCCAGCCGATGGCACCGCCCACCCCCGCCCCCCCGCCGCCAGTCGCCGCACTGCCCGCGCCGCCGGTCACGGCCGCACCGCGCGGCAGCGACTGGCGCGACTGGCCGCTGACGCCGGGGGACTGGACGTGGCAGCGCGACACCCGTGGCAGTATCGCCCGCTTCGGCCCGGCCGGCGGCGCGCGCCTCGCGCTACGCTGCGACGCCGGCCAGCGGCAGGTCATCCTGTCGGTCGAGGGCAATGCGCCGACGACGCTGACCATCCGCACCACCAGCATCGCGCGCGCGCTGCCCGTCCAGCCGGCGGGCGGCAATCCGCCGTCGGTCGCGGCGACGCTGGCGGCGAGCGACGGTCTGCTCGATGCGATGGGGTTCAGCCGCGGCCGCTTCGTGATCGAACGACCGGGCGCGCCGACGCTGGTCGTGCCGGCCTGGGCGGAGATCGAGCGGGTGACCGAGGACTGCCGCGGCTGACGCGCGGGGAGGGGACGAATCGTCGCGTAAAATCCGCTGCATTACAAGACTTGTTTACACCGCCCGACATGCGCACATTGCGGGTGTGGCCGGGTCCGGTCACATGGCTATCAACAAGCGAAAGGAGGTGATCCGATGTCTCATGGTTCAGCAGTGAGTTCGGTTCGGTTCGTTCGGGGGACTGGCTTCTAACGTCCGTTTGAATCGTGTCGGGGGGTATCCTCCCCCAATCAACGGCATGACGAGGATGACAGGGGTCCCATGGTTTCCCGGGCTGGAGCTCTCCGGCCGCTGACCATGTTTGGAGGGTGTCGGGCTGCCGGGAGGCGCACGGCACCCTCTTCTCATTTCCGGCTCGACGGATTCACTGTCCGGCCGTCGCGACGGCGATCATCGCCGGCCGCCACGCTATCCTATAATCGGGATATGGCTGCACCGATCATCCGCCCCTATGCTGCGCAGGATCGCGATGCGATACCGGCGCTCATCCTGCCGATCCAGCAGATCGAGTTCGGCATCGCCATCACCGTCGACGACCAGCCCGACCTGACAGAGATCGACGCTTATTATCAGAGCAGCGCGGGCGGCTTCTGGGTAGCGGAGCTTGACGGCGCCATCGTCGGCACGATCGGCCTCAGGGACATCGCCAACCGGAACGGCGCCTTATGCAAGATGTTCGTCGCCGCGCACGCCCGCGGGCGCCAGCTTCGCGTCGCGGTGGGCCTGCTTGAGACGCTGGTCCAGCACGCGCGGCAGGCGCGGATGCAAAACGTCTACCTCGCCACCGCGCGGCAGTTCGTCGGCGCACACCGTTTCTACAAGAAGAGCGGCTTCCGCGAAATCTCGCGGATGGCGCTGCCGCTCAATTTCCCGTTGATGGACGTGGATCGCAAGTTCTTCCATCTGACCGTCACCCCGCCGCCGGCCACCCCCGGTCGGGGCGCGACGCGGCTTAAAGGAACGCCTTCGCCCGGTTGAGCACCAGGTTGCACACCTGGTTCTTCAACTGCCCGCGCAGCGCGCCGAGCGACAAGGCCTGGCCGTTGGGGGCCTGCACCTGCCCCGCCTGCCCACCGGCATAGCCGGGCTGGTTCTGCACATCCCTCTGCCCGGTCAGTCGCCCGAGCACGCTGGCCGCGCCCGTCGTGCCGCCGGTGCCGGTGCCGAGCAGCCGGTTCTTGACGCAATAGCCGAGCAACCCAGCGGCATTGCCCGCGCCGATCGAGCCGATCTGCGGCAACGCGCCGCCACCGCCCAGCAAGCCGCCCATCTGCCCGAGCAGCCCGCCGGCACGCGGCGTCGTGGCCGGGGCGGGATCGGCGGTCTGCGCAGCCGCCATCGTCGGTGCGAGAAGCAGCGCGGCGGCAAGGATCGTCTTCATCATTCTCTCCCGGTCGGCGACATCGTTCCACCAACCGCCCGCCGCGTCAGGCGTTCCGCGCCGCGGCCGGATCGACCAGCCAGCGGGGCATAACCAGCGCATCGATCGGCCCTGGCAGCGGATGGTAAAGCGCCCGCGGCGGCCGCGCGACGATCGCGAAGCCGAGCGCCTGCCACAGCGTCACCGCGACATGGTTGCTGGCCATGTTGAAGTTGAACTGCATCGCGGGAAAGCCCGCCGCACCGGCCGCGTCGAACGAATGGCGCGCCGTCGCCCGCGCGATGCCACGCGGCGACATAGGCGGCACAGGCGACACGCGCCGCCACCCGCCTGATTGGTGCGAAAATAAAAGCTGCCGAGCATCACGCCCTTCCGTCTCGGCGACGAACACCGCCTTGTCGTCGCCGAACCCGTAATCGGCCAGCGCAGCGGCGCCCATGTCGTGATCGAGCGTATAGGCCTCGCCCGCCACGCCGACCAGGCGCAGCGTCGCTAGGCCGGATCGACATTAAAGCTTTCGAGACAATTCCCCCGTCAGGGGGAGGAATTGGGCGGAATGTCGATCCCGCCCAGCACTGCCCCCGGACGCGGTCATCGGCGGCACGGATCGTCACCATCGCGGCGCGGGCTTGGTCATGCCCCAGCAACCGTGGCGGGGTGCGATTGGTTCTCCCCGCATCCCCCGTCACCCCGGACTCGTTCCGGGGTCCCCCCGCCCGCAGGACGATCGCTGCGCTTCAAGCCGCTCTCCTCGCCGCCGAGTGGACCCCGGAACACGTCCGGGGTGACGGGGGAATGCGGGACACGATAGCGTCGACCGACCGCCGCCGGCGATCATTACGCCGGCGTCAGCAGCCTCTCGCGCGCGATCTTCTCGCGCCATATCAAAGGCGCGAGCTGGTGGACGTTCTGGCCTTCGCTGTCGACCGCGACGGTGACCGGGAAGTCGCTGACCTCGAATTCGTAGATCGCCTCCATGCCGAGGTCCTCGAAGCCGACCACCTTGCTGCCCTTGATCGCGCGCGCGACCAGATAGGCGGCGCCACCGACCGCCATCAGATAGGCGCTCTTCGCGTCGCGGATCGCCTCGGTCGCCGCCGGGCCGCGCTCCGCCTTGCCGACCATCGCCAGCAGCCCATGGTCGAGCATCATGCGGGTGAACTTGTCCATCCGCGTCGCCGTCGTCGGCCCCGCCGGCCCGACGACCTCCTCGCCGACCGGATCGACCGGCCCGACATAATAGATCACGCGCCCGCGGAAATCGACCGGCAGCGGCTCGCCCTTGGCCAGCATGTCGGCGATCCGCTTGTGCGCGGCGTCGCGCCCGGTCAGCATCTTGCCGTTGAGCAGCAGCCGGTCGCCATGCTTCCACTGCGCCACCACCTCCGGCGTCAGCGTGTCGAGATCGACGCGGATCGCGGCGCTGTCCGGCTGCCAGTCGACCTGCGGCCAGTCGCTGAGCTTGGGCGCCTCGAGATAGGACGGGCCGGTGCCGTCGAGCGTGAAATGCGCGTGGCGCGTCGCGGCGCAATTGGGGATCATCGCCACCGGCTTGGACGCGGCATGCGTCGGCCAGTCGAGGATCTTCACGTCGAGGATCGTCGACAGCCCGCCGAGTCCCTGCGCACCGATGCCGAGCGCATTGACCTTGTCGAACAGTTCGATGCGCAACGCCTCAAGGTCGTTCCTCGGCCCGCGCGCCTTGAGCTGCCCCATGTCGATCGCCCCCATCAGCGATTCCTTGGCGAGCAGCATCGCCTTTTCCGCGGTGCCGCCGATGCCGATGCCGAGCATCCCCGGCGGGCACCAGCCCGCGCCCATCTGCGGCACCGTCTCGACCACCCAGTCGACGATGCTGTCGCTGGGGTTCATCATCTTGAACTTGGACTTGTTCTCCGACCCGCCGCCCTTAGCGGCGACGTCGACCGACACGCGGGCGCCCGGCACCATCTCGACGTGGAGCACCGAGGGCGTGTTGTCGCGCGTGTTGCGCCGCGTGAACGCCGGATCGGCGAGGATCGAGGCGCGCAGCTTGTTCTCGGGGTGGAGGTAGGCGCGCCGCACGCCCTCGTCGATCACCTCCTGCAACGACAGGTCGCCGTCGAGCCGGCAATCCTGACCCCATTTGACGAAGACGGTGACGATGCCGGTGTCCTGACAGATCGGGCGATGGCCCTCGGCGCACATCCGGCTGTTGGTCAGGATCTGCGCGATCGCGTCCTTCGCCGCCGGGCTCTGCTCGGCCTGATAGGCCTCGCCGAGCGCGCGGATGTAATCCATCGGATGATAGTAACTGATGAATTGCAGCGCATCGGCGACGCTGTCGATCAGGTCGGTGGCGCGGATGGTCGTGGTCACGGGGCGGGCTCCTTTGCGCCCGCTTTAGAGCCAGCGGCGAAGGCCGCCAAGGCGCGTTCGGACCTGCGCCCGCGCCCACCAGCGGCTCACCGGCAGGCGGTCAGCCCGCGCCGGCCCGCCAAGCCTGCGCGATCGCAAAGTTTTCTCAACCATCCCACTTTATTGGGGGATCATGCCCTCGGTCTCCCCGCTTCCCCCCGAACCGCCCCCCGCCGCCGTGCCGGTGCTGCGCCTGCTCGGCCTCGGCGGCGGGCAGGCCGACCATGACGCGCGGATGCGCGCCGGCCATCTCGCGCACGTCCTCACCGCCTGGCCGTTCGCGCTCGCCGCGCAACTCCTCGCCAGCGCGGTGCTGATCGGCGCGGCGCTCGGCGACATCGCGCGTCATGGCCTGCCGGCCGGCCTCCTCGTCGCCATCGCCGCGCTGCTGCTGCCGTCGCTCGCCATCCATGCCATGCTCGCCGTGCCGCGCCTGCGCAGCTGGCCGCCGCACGTCCGCACCCGTGGCCTGACGCTGGCGGCGACGATCGTCGCCGGCGCGCTGGTCTGGCTGCTCTGGGAGGCGACGGGGCTGCGGGCCGGTCCGGTCCAGCCCGCCTGTATCGCCGGCATCGCCGGCGCGATCGGCATGACCGGCGTCGCGCTCTATCCGGTGCGTGCCGCGCTGCTCGGCTTCGCCGCCGGGCTGGTGCTCATGCTCGGGATCGTCGCGGGCAGCCTGTTGTCGGCGCTGGTCGCGCTCGCCGTCCTCGCCTGCGTCGCCTTCGCCACGCTGCGGCTCGCGCGGCTCGACGATCTCGCCATCCAGCGCCACGTCTCCGCCGCCCGCGAGGGCGGTCTCGCGGTCAAGATGATCGCCGAGTTCGAAGGGCATGGCACCAGCTGGTTCTGGGAGGCGGATCGCCAGGGCCGCATCACCTATCTGTCCGCCAAGGTCGCCGCCGCGCTCGCCCCGCGCTATCGCGATCCGCTCGGCTGCCTGCTCACCGACGTCTTCCGCATGGACAGCGCCGCACCGGGCACCGAGCGGACGCTCGCCTTCCACCTGTCGTCGCGCACGTCCTTCGCCGATTACACCATCTGCGCCGCCGGCGGCGAGGACGGTGCCGAGCCGGATCGCTGGTGGTCGATCTCGGGCCGACCGGTGATTGACGACCTCGGCCGATTCCAGGGGTTCATCGGCTCGGGCAGCGACCTCACCGAGAAGCGCAAGTCGGATGCGGAGATCACCCGGCTCGCGCTGTTCGACGGCCTCACCGGCCTCGCCAACCGCCAGCGCATGCGCCAGAGCCTCGACAAGACGCTGCAACCGCAGGGCGGCGTGCTGCGCCCCGCCTCGCTGTTCCTGATGGACCTCGACCGGTTCAAGGCGGTCAACGACACGCTCGGCCACCAGGCGGGCGACGCGCTGCTCAAACAGGTCGCGCAGCGGCTCCAGCGCGGCGTCGGCGAGGTCGGGCTGGTCGGCCGGCTCGGCGGCGACGAGTTCAAGGTGCTGCTGCCCGGCATCGATCATCGCGATATGCTGACCACGCTCGCCAAGGAGCTGATCGCGGCGCTGTCGCAGCCCTATTTTATCGCCGGCGCGACGGTGACGATCGGCTGTTCGATCGGCATCGCCATCGCTCCCCAGCATGGCGACAATGCCGAGGAGCTGGTCCGCAACGCCGACCTGGCGCTCTATGCCGCCAAGGCCGACGGCCGCGGCGTCCACCGCTTCTTCTCCGAGGAGATGCTATCCGGCGCGAAGAGCCGCAAGGCGCTCGAGGACGACATGCGCACCGCCCTGACCGAGGGCGGCTTCCACCTCCATTATCAGCCGGTCGTCTCGACCGCGACCGAGGCGATCACCGGCTATGAGGCGCTGCTGCGCTGGGAGCATCCGGTGCGCGGCCGCATCTCGCCCGCCGACTTCATCCCTGTGGCGGAGGAATGCGGGCTGATCGAGGCGCTCGGCGAATGGGTGCTGCGCACCGCCTGCGATGCCGCAGCGCGCTGGCCGCGCGCGGTGCGCGTCGCGGTTAACGTCTCGCCGATCCAGTTCGCCAACCCCGCCTTCCCCGCGATCGTCACCTCGGCGTTGTCGCGCAGCGGCCTGCCCGCCTCGCGCCTCGAACTGGAGATTACCGAGGGGGTGTTCCTCGACGAATCCGGCGCGACAGACGCGATGTTCAAGGCGCTGAAGGCGCTCGGCGTCCGGCTGGCGCTCGACGATTTCGGCACCGGCTATTCCAGCCTCGGCTATCTGCGCACGGCCCCCTTCGACAAGATCAAGATCGACCAGAGTTTCGTCCGCGGCGCCGCCCAGCCGGGCAACCGCAACGCGGCGATCATCCGCGCGATCGTCACGCTCGCCGACACGCTCGGCATGGAGACGACGGCGGAGGGGGTGGAGATCCAGGACGAGATCGACCTCGTCCGCTCGCTCGGCTGCAGCCACATCCAGGGCTTCGTCTATGGCCGCGGCATCGCCGATGCGGAGGTGGTGGCGCAGCTCGGCGGCGCGGTGCAGGCCGCGCCGATCGGCCACAAGACCAGCCGTGCGCCGCGCACCAAGATGCTGCGCTCGGCACGATTGGCGATCGGGCCGCATCAGGACGACGTGCGCATCCGCAACATCTCGAGTAGCGGCGCGATGATCGACGGCGTCGCCATCGACGCCGACGCGATCGGGCTCGACGTGCTGATCGAGCTGGTCGAGGACCAGATGTTCGCGGCCCGCGTCGCCTGGGCGCAGGATGGCCGTGCCGGCCTGCGGTTCGCCGAAAATTTCAATCTCGACCGTCTCCAGCAGTCCCAACCCAGCCGGATCCTGCGCCGCGGGACATGATTGTGTCACACGCGCCAACACTGCGATTCATGTCCGTTTCAGACGGATAGGCGGCGGGGCTTTTCGCGACTAAAAATTTTCGTTCGCGCATCGTTCTCTTGCGCTTTGCGGAAACCGCGGAAGTCCGCGCGTCGCGCCGCACCGGCTGCCGTCGCAGCGTCCTCGTCGGGCGGAACCGCCGCCCTGTCACCGCATTACCCCCTTGCCTGCCGCGTCGGTTTGCCACAACTTGTGGGGGTTGAGTTCGGGGGCGGACCCAATTGCTGGTAGAGAGCGCCATCGATACCCATATCGGGGTTCGTTGCAGGACACGGCGCGGCATCGCGTTGTGCTCATTTTGTTCTCTTCCGCGGGCCGCCTTGGTGGTAGCATGCGAATGTACCGCCGATTCGAACACTTAGAGAACGAAGGATCGGTTTCGATGGATTTCAGGGACACGCAGGGTGAAGCAATGACCAGCGACACGATCGAAGCGACCACGCACGAAGCGACCGCCACCACCACCACCGCCTCGCCCGCGACGCAGGATGTCGGCACCGGCAGCAAGGCCGTCCGCGCGCGCCCCTATCCGGTCGAGGTCGACCATAGCCGCGACGCGCTGCTCACCGACTTCGGCAAGGAAACGCTCAACGATCGCTACCTGCTGCCCGGCGAGAGCTATCAGGACCTCTTCGTCCGCGTCGCCTCGGCCTATGCCGACGATGCCGGCCACGCGCAGCGCCTCTACGATTATATCTCGAAGCTCTGGTTCATGCCGGCGACGCCGGTGCTGTCGAACGGCGGCACCGGGCGCGGCCTGCCGATCAGCTGCTATCTCAACTCGGTGCCCGACAGCCTGAACGGCATCGTCGACACCTGGAACGAGAACGTCTGGCTGGCCAGCCGCGGCGGCGGCATCGGCACCTATTGGGGCAACGTCCGCGGCATCGGCGAGCCGGTCGGCCTCAACGGCAAGACCAGCGGCATCATCCCCTTCGTCCGCGTGATGGACAGCCTGACGCTGGCGATCAGCCAGGGCTCGCTGCGCCGCGGGTCGGCCGCCTGCTATCTCGACATCAGCCACCCGGAGATCGAGGAGTTCCTCGAGATCCGCAAGCCGTCGGGCGATTTCAACCGCAAGGCGCTCAACCTGCACCACGGCGTGCTGCTCACCGACGCCTTCATGGAGGCGGTGCGCGACGGCGCCGAGTGGAACCTGCTCAGCCCCAAGGACCAGACCGTCCGCGCCACCGTCGACGCACGCTCGCTGTTCCAGAAGCTGGTCGAGACCCGGTTGCAGACCGGCGAGCCCTACATCGTCTTCGCCGACCACGTGAACCGCACGATGCCCAAGCATCATCGCGAGCTCGGCCTCAAGGTGTCGACCTCGAACCTGTGCAGCGAGATCACGCTGCCGACCGGCAAGGACCATCTCGGCAACGACCGTACCGCGGTCTGCTGCCTGTCGAGCCTCAACCTCGAGACCTGGGACCAGTGGAACGGCGACAAGCAGTTCATCGAGGACGTGATGCGCTTCCTCGACAATGTGCTGCAGGACTATATCGACCGCCACGAGCCGGGCATGGAGCGCGCCGCCTATAGCGCCGCGCGCGAACGCTCGGTCGGCCTCGGCGTGATGGGCTTCCACTCCTTCCTCCAGGCGCGCGGCCTGCCGTTCGAGGGGGCGATGGCCAAGTCGTGGAACCTCAAGATCTTCAAGCACATCAACGCGCAGGTGAACGAGGCGTCGATGCAGCTCGCGATCGAGCGCGGCCCCTGCCCCGACGCCGCCGACGTCGGCGTGATGGAGCGGTTCAGCTGCAAGATGGCGATCGCGCCGACCGCGTCGATCAGCATCATCTGCGGCGGCACCTCGGCGTGCATCGAGCCGATCCCTGCCAACATCTACACGCACAAGACGCTGTCGGGCAGCTTCTCGGTCAAGAATCCCTATCTCGAAAAGCTGCTCAACGAGAAATCGAAGAACAGCGAGGCGGTGTGGAACTCGATCCTCGAACATGGCGGCTCGGTGCAGCACCTCGACTTCCTGTCGACCGAGGAGAAGGACTGCTACAAGACCAGCTTCGAGATCGACCAGCGCTGGCTGCTCGAACTCGCCGGCGACCGCACGCCGTATATCGACCAGGCGCAATCGCTGAACCTGTTCATCCCCGCCGACGTCGAGAAGTGGGACCTGCTGATGCTCCACTTCCGGGCGTGGGAACTCGGCATCAAGTCGCTCTATTACCTGCGCTCCAAGTCGGTGCAGCGCGCCGGGTTCGCAGGGTCCGGCGGGGTCGAGGCGGACAATACGATCGCCGCACCCAAGTTCGAGATCGGCGAGACGACCGATTATGACGAATGTCTGGCGTGCCAGTGAGGTAGTGGGGCGGGTCGTCCTCACCCTCCCACCCGGCTCCGCCGGGCGGGCCCCTCCCTCTCACGGAGGGAGAGGGGGAAGGTGGCCACCATTCCCTCTCTCATCAGGAGAGGGAGGGAGCCGCGCTGCGGCGGAAGGGTGAGGGTGAGATGCGTCTCTACAAGAACCAGCCATCCGGCACCGTCCAGCACGCCCGTCAGCTCCGTCGCGCAGCACCGGAACCCGAACGCCGCCTGCTCCGTGCGCTTCGTGAGGCATTCCCGACGTTGAAATGGCGCCATCAAGCCCCCGTCGGACCCTACCGGGCCGACATCCTCTGCTTCTCCGAACGCCTCGTTATCGAGGTCGACGGCGACACCCATGCCGCCACGCCGGAAACCGACGCCATCCGCACCCGCTTCATCCAACGCCAAGGCTTTTCCGTGATCCGCTTCGCCAACCCTGACGTGATGACGAATCTGGACGGTGTTCTGGCCCATATCTCCTTCTCCCTCCGGGAGAAGGAAGGGGCCCGCACGGCAAAGCCGTGTGGGAAGGATGAGGGTGACCACGCACAAGAAAAGGGCGGCACCGCATGACCGGCACCGCCCTCACCCTTCCGCCGCCTAACGGCGGCTCCTTCCCTCTCCCGCTGGGAGAGGGAAATAGCGGATCACTCCGCCTCTTCGAACATGTCGACGGCGTTCTGCGCGGTCGCCGACAGGCGCACCGTGTCGCCCTCGATCTCGGCGACGAGGCCGGCGGGCAGGTAATGGTGCTTGCCGCCCTGCCCGTCCTGGGTGCTCGGCGAATCGTTCTTGGTGAGCTTGATGCGCTCGCCGTCGACGTGATCGACGGTGCCGACATGGACGCCGTCGGCGCCGATGACCTTCATATGCTCTTTGATGTTGCTGTGATCGTGCATGATACGTCTCCTGCGAGGGGTTCGGCGGTGAAACGAGCCGCCCCGCAATTGGATGCATCGCGCGCCATGGCCGGAGGCGTGCACTGATGCCGTTGCAGAGCCTCATCATGTTCGCGGTCGCCGCGATCTTCGGCCTCGGCGGCGCGTGGATGCTGTTCGAGCTGCGCCGGCCGCAGGGCCCGGCGCGCGTCTACGTCTACCGCATGGCCGGCATCATGGCCGTCTCCCTTGCCATCGTCCTCGCCTTTTCGGCGCATGCGATGTGGCAATGGAGCGGTCAGCCCTGATCTTTCGCGCCTATATCCTTTCCCCTGTCCCTCGGAGTACCCCATGTCCCTCCTCGAAGCCCGCAAGCAGTACAAGCCGTTCGAATACCCCTGGGCGTTCGAATTCTGGAAGCGTCAGCAGCAGCTCCACTGGCTCCCCGAAGAGGTGCCGCTGGGCGAGGATTGCCGCGACTGGGCGCAGAAGCTGACCGATCACGAGCGCAACCTGCTCACCCAGATCTTCCGCTTCTTCACCCAGGCGGACGTCGAGGTGCAGGATTGCTACCACGAGAAATACGGCCGCGTATTCAAGCCGACCGAGGTCAAGATGATGCTGACCGCGTTCAGCAACATGGAGACGGTGCATATCGCCGCCTACAGCCATCTGCTCGACACGATCGGCATGCCCGAGAGCGAATATGGCGCCTTCCTCGAATATGCCGAGATGAAGGAAAAGCATGACTACATGCAGAACTTCGGCGTCGACAACGATCAGGACATCGCCCGCACGCTCGCCATGTTCGGCGGCTTCACCGAGGGCGTGCAGCTGTTCGCCAGCTTCGCGATGCTGATGAACTTCCCGCGCTTCAACAAGATGAAGGGCATGGGCCAGATCGTCACCTGGTCGATCCGCGACGAGAGCCTGCATTGCGAGGGCATCATCAAGATGTTCCACACCTTCTGCCACGAGCGCCAGTGCCTGACCAAGGCGGTGAAGGACGATATCGCCGACGTCTGCCAGACGACGATCCGGCTCGAGGACAATTTCATCGACCTCGCGTTCGAGATGGGCCCGGTCAACGGCATGACGCCCAAGGAGATCAAGAAGTACATCCGCTACATCGCCGACTGGCGGATGGGGCAGCTCGGCCTGAAGCCGATCTACATGATCGACGAACACCCGCTGCCGTGGCTGGCGCCGATGCTGAACGGCGTCGAGCACGCGAATTTCTTCGAACAGCGCGCGACCGAATATTCGAAGGCGGCGACCAAGGGCCAGTGGAACGACGTCTGGGATTCGTTCGACAAGCGCCAGAAGGCGAAGATCGGCCGCCCGGCGAACGAGGATGCCGAGGCGAGCGGGGATATGTTCTCGCAGGCCGGCGTGGCGGCGGAGTAACGGAGACACCCACCAGCATGATTGAGCGGCAAATAATCACTCCTCACCCGTTGGACGATTGCGACGAGAATGAGTGTTACAAGACGATGATGGCGGAGCGGACCGTCCTCATCGCCGCTCAACGAGATGCTCAAGACAACTTAATCAAAACTATAATCCAGCTGTCCTCGGCTTTAATCGCGTTGATGGCTGGATTCATCACACAGTCGAAATTAAGCCTTTCAGCATCATCAAAAATAGTATTTTCGATATCATTATCGTCACTTAGTATAGCAATTATTTGCGGACTATTGGAAAACTTTTTCTCATCCGCGGCATACAACGAACAACAAAAGATCCTTGAAGATTATTATGGGAAGTACATAGATTCATTCACAGATGCTAAATCGAATAAATTTGTAAAACTGACCCAGATCGGGGCGTTCCTGTCTTTTCTCGTGGCGCTACTATGCCTCGCCATCTTTGGACTACTCGAAACAAAAGGAAAGAGTGATGTCAAAAACACCTCCGCCACCGCCCCCACCTCCGCCACCGCCCCCACCGCCGCCGTCGCCGCCCGGCAGGTTCAACGACGGGGGACAGGCGAATAAATCAGCAGCGCCCTCTATGCCTCCGCCCCCTCCAAAACGACGCTGACGGCAAATACTGCCAACCAACTTATTGGATCGGCAGCGTTACCACTGAAGACCAGGCTCGCGATTATATGCCCGTCATATCGCTCTTCTTCGGCATCGTGATCCGCATGTATTTCGACGATCACCCGCCACCGCATTTCCACGCAAGCTATCAGGGCTTTGAAGCGTTCGTGCGGATCGCCGATGGCGAGATCACCGAGGGCAGCCTGCCCCGCAAAGCTGCTCGTATCGTCCGGCAATGGGCGCTAGACCATCAGGCGGAGCTTATGGCAAACTGGCAGCGCGGCGTAGACCTTCAGCCGCTTGAGATGATCGCAGGAGCGGACCTTGATGATTAAACTCATCGATATCGCCATCATCGGCCCGGCGACCCTGTCGCTCGCCTTTTCCGACGGGAGCAGCGCCAATTGGTCCGCTGCCGAGCTGATCGCGCGTGACACGATCATGACCAGGCCGCTCGCCGACCCCAATTTCTTCGCACGGGCCTTCATCGAAGCAGGCGCATTGGCTTGGCCCAATGGTTTCGAGCTATCGGCGACGAGCCTGCACCGGCGTCTCGCCGAGGCCGGAGCGCTCATCAGGCCGGCAGCTTAACCCTACCGCAATCCCACCGCCTTAAACTCCGCCCATGCTTCCCTCACCGCGCATCTTCCGCAGCCGCTGGGCGGCGCTGCTCTGGGCCGGGGGGATCGTCTGGGCGGCGGTCGATTATGCCGGCTCGGCGTCGGACGGTACCGACGGCAACGCCGCGATCACCGACGCCTCGGGCGAGGTCGCCAATGCCGCCGACCTCGCCATCGTCGCCAATCTGATCGGCGGCTGAGTCGCGCGGGGCTCCCGCGCCGCCGTTGAATCGCGATCGCTCGGCCCTCGCCCGTCACGCCGCCAAGCCCCTCACAACACGCCAACAAGCTCGCCCCGCCGATCCGCGCTGTCCTACACGCGTCGTCGCCCGCTAGGCTCCCGTCCACGCCGGTTGCGAGCCTTTGACGGCGCGACGCTCTTTGCCAGCGGTGCAGACACCGAAGCGATGGCAGGCAATCGTTCCGATCAAGGTGTCCATCTTGTCGATGTCCGGCGTCCAACCGCTTGGACGGTCACGCAACCGGCTCAGCGCCCGCGTCGCGTCGGCGCGTGGAAGTCGGCGGGCTTGTCGGCGATCCAGCGGGCGAAGCGCGCAATCCCCGGATGCGCGGCGAGCGCCGCCGGATCGGCATAGGTCCGCGCCAGCTCGGCATTGGGGATCAGCGCATGGACGGTGCGGTGGCAGATCGGATGGACCGCGGCGGTGACGCGCCCGCCTTCGGACTTGGGGACGAGGTGGTGCCATTCCACCTTGCTGCCGAGCGGCCGGCCGCAGATCGGGCACGGCGGCGGCGCCGTCTCGCGTGCGGCGCGGGCCGCGGCCTCCGCCAGTCCCGCCCTGCGCTTCACCCGTCCGACCATGGTACCGATATAGGCAGGGACGGGCCGGCAATCACCGGCGGTACAACGAAAAAGGGCGGGCCTGCCGTAGCAGACCCGCCCCCATCGAACCGTTCGTGCGAACGATTAGAAGTGTGCGACCACACCCGCCATCGGGCGGAAGCTGTGCGCGTCGTCGAAGGTCGAAACCTCCATACGCAGGCGCAGGCCCGAATTGCCGGTCAGGCCGCCGAGGCCGATGTCCTTCGGGCCGACTTCGGCGCCGATGCCATAGACGGTCGCGTGATAGTCGCGGTTCAGGTCGCCAGCGACGCCCGGAGCGAACTTGTCGAAGTTGTTCCAGCGGTAGCCGACCTTGCCGTAGAACAGGCCGCTGTCGCCGGCGCGGAAGCCGAAGCGGCCGTATGCGCCATACTGCCAGTCGATGTCACCCGACACGCCCTTGGCGACCGAACCCTCGGCGCCGACGAACACCGGGCCGAGCGGCACGTTGAAGCCGACGATGCCTTCGATCAGCGCGCCGTCGAGGTTGTAGCCCTTGGGCTGCGCGGGGATGCCGGCAACGGCCTGGCGGTCGAACTGCTCCCAGCCGCCCATCACGGCGACGTACGGCTCGATGCCGAAAGCGCGCGTGCCGTCCGGAGCCTGGGGCGCGGTGTCGACCTGCGCGTCGGTGGCGACGGCGGTGTCGGTCGTGCCGGTGGTCGACATGTCCTGCGCGAAGGCGGGGACGGCGAAGGACGCTGCCGCAACGGCGGCCGCGAGGGCGAGCTTACGCATGTGTGTTTACCTTGTGTTGCCTCAACTCGGGCGACGACGACGTATCGTCGTTCAGCCCAGGTCCGTTCAAACTGCGATTTTGGACCTTTGTTGCAATGCGAAGTCACTTTTGGCGGGAACGTTCGACCGTGTGGCTTTCGCGCCACAGTTCCTGTCACCCGGATGAACGCCCTCTCGGTACCGTCGGCGGACGGCCGGGCAAGGCGGCGGACGGGGTATGCAGGGGGCCGTTCGCCGGTGCGGAACGGCAGCGTGTCAGGGGATGCTTAGCGTACGCCGGGGGCAACCTTGGGCAGCGCGGCGCTCGGCAGCGGCGCCGGCTTGCTGGTGGCGCGCGTCGTGCGATGGCCAGTCCCGGCGGCGTAATTGGCGATGTCGGATTGCGCTCGCGAGGCCGCCGCTTCGACGTCGACCGCATTGGCCGGCTCTTCGGTCACCGGCCCCGAACAGGCGGCCAGGCTCATCGCCCATGGCAGGCACAGCAGGTTACGCATCAACAGGTCCGTCAGTCAGGGGGGCGGCCAACGCCGCCCCGCGGGCATCGTTCCACCCCGGTCAGGCCGGGGGTGGCACGATGCCGGGCTGGTTCAGGGTCGCAGCGCCACGTCGTCGGCGTCGTCGACATCCTCGTCGGACGTCGTGCCGGCGTCGAAATCGTCCTGGGCGTCATCCTCGTCGATATCGTCCTCGTCCATGTCGACGGTCGGGTCGCTCTCGCCGACCTCCTCCGAATCCATGTCGAGTTCGTCGATCGATTCCTCTTCCTCGTCATCGTCGCCGAGGTCGGGGTTGAGGTCGGTCAGCACCAGCCCGTCGCTGGGGCCGTTGCGCGTCGCCTCCAGGATCTCGGCGCGCTGGCTCTCGTCATAGCCTTCTTCGTCATAGCCGTCGTCGCCCGACCCATGACCCGTGACCTGATGTCCACCCATCACAACCTCCTCGTGTTACCCGGTGCGAACGGCGGGGAGGCAGCGGCGGTTCCGCGGCATCGCTCAGGCGGGGCGGAACAGCCGGCCGCGCTCGGTGATCGCGACGACGCTCAGCGCGATGACGCCGCAGATCAGGAAGCCGGCGGCGAGCGGCGCGGTGCTGCCGTCGAACGCCTGGCCGATGACCAGGCCGATCAGCGCGCCGAAGGTGACGCTGGTGAAGCCCTGGACGCTCGACGCGGTGCCGGCGATGCCGCCCATATTCTCCATCGCCATCGACGAGAAATTGGAGGTGGCGAGGCCGAAACAGCCCATGGTCAGCGCCTGGAGGATGACGAAGCCGACCAACGTCTCATAGCCGGCGAGCGCGATGGCGAGGTGGATCGCGCTCAGCACGACCAGCATCGTCACCGCGCTATGGCTGATCAGCCGCGTGCCGAGCCGCATTACCAGCCGCGCGTTGGTCAGGTTTGCCGCCGCCATCAGCCCCGCGGTCACCGCGAACATCACCGCGAGCAGCTGCGGGTGCTCGAACGTGTCGAACATGATCTGCTGGACGGAATTGAGATAGCCGTAGAGCGCGCCCATCAGCGAGGTCGAGGCGAGCGTATAGCCGAGCGACCAGCGATCGCTCAGCGTCTGCTTCCAGCCGCCCGCGACGCGCCGCACCGACAGCGGCTGCTGCGCATCGACGTGGAGCGTTTCGGGCATGCGGATGAAGAACCAGGTCCAGATCACCAGGCTCAGCCCGGCGACGACCCAGAAGATGCCGCGCCAATTGGCGAACAACAGCACCGTCTGGCCGAAGGCGGGGGCGAGCACGGGAACGATCATGAACACCATGAACGCGATCGACATGACCCGCGCCATCGGCCGGCCGTGATAGCAGTCGCGCACCATCGCGACCGTGGCGACGCGCGTCGCGGCGACCATCGCGCCGCCGAACACGCGCGCGGCGAGCAGCAGCGGAAAGCTCGCCGACACCGCACAGGCGATATTGGCGATGACATAGCCGCCGATCGCCCACAGCAGCACCGTCCGCCGCCCGAACCGGTCGGCGAGCGGCCCATGCGCGAGCTGCGCGATGCCGAAGCCGAGGACGAAGGCGGTGACGATGAACTGGCGCTGGTTCTCGGTGGCGATGCCCAGCGACCGCCCGATCGCGGGCAGCGCCGGCAGCATCGAATCGATGCCGAGCGCGGCGAGCGACATCAGCGCCGCGACCAGCGCGACGAACTCGACGAAGCCGATCGGCGCGCCGGCCGGCTCGGCCGCAACGCTCGGGGAAGCGCCGACGAGCGCCGGCGCGGGGGTGTGGGATGAACGTGTCACGATGGCGCCTCCTACGCGCAAGCGCCCGCCATCGGAACCCCGCTTGATCGGCCGTGGCGGAGCGCCTACGTGTATTGCCTGATCAATACACGAGGCCCGCCATGACCCGCCTGCTGCTCTGCGCCGCCCTGCTCGCGCTGCCGCTCACCGCCTGCGATCGTTCGGGCGAAGGCACGTCGGTGTCGATCAACGCCGACGGCGGCAACGTGCGCGGCGCGGTCGATGCGAAGTCGGGGCAGATGAAGATCGACCTCCCCGGCCTCTCCGGCCAGATCAAGCTGCCCAAGATTCAGCTCGACGCGACCAACTTCGACCTCAACGGCGTCCACCTCTACCCCGGCTCGACGATCGAGGCGGTCGACGTCGCCGGCAAGGAAGAGGCGGGCAACCTGCGCGTGCGCTTCACCAGCCCCGCCTCCGCCGATCGGGTCCGCGGCTGGTTCCAGGAACGGCTCGGCAAGGCGGGCTTCACGGTGAAGCAGAACGGCCAGGGCCTCAGCGGCACTACCGACGAGGACCAGCCCTTCCGCCTCGACCTCGCCAATGACGGCGAACGGGCGAAGGGCACGATCACCGTAGGCGGCTGACGCCCCCGTCAGCCCATCATGTCCGCTTGGCGGGGGTAGAGTTACGTTGCGCCCTTCTCCCGCGCCGCGGCCAGCACCGCTTCGGCATGACCGGGCACCTTGACCTTGCGCCACGCCTTAGCGAGCCGCCCGTCGGCACCGAACAGGAAGGTCGCCCGCTCGATCCCCATATAGGTCTTGCCGTACATCTGCTTCTCGCCCCACGTGCCGAAGGCGTCGCAGGCGCTGCCGTCCTCGTCGCTCGCCAGCCCAACGGTGAGGCCATATTTGGCGATGAACTTGGCGTGTTTGGCGGGCGGGTCCTTGCTGATCCCGAGGACGCTCACCCCCGCGGCGGCGAACGCCTCCGACAGCGCCGAAAAGTCCTGCGCCTCCCGCGTGCACCCGGTGGTATCGTCCTTGGGATAGAAATAGATCACCGCCGGCAGCGGCACATCCGCCAGCGCCATGGGCGAGCCATCGGGGGCGGTCACCGTCACCGCCGGGATCGTCGCGCCGTCATCCATGTCTGCCTCCTGTCGTGCGGGCCCAGGCCGCCTCGACCTCCTGCCGCGTCGCGGTCAGCGCGGCAAGCACCGCGTCCCAGCCGTCGAGGCGCAGCGCGCGCGCGATCAGATCGCGGGTCGCCGGCGGCGGCTCGGCCGCATCAGGCGCGACGAGCCGCAGCACGACGAGCAGACGGGTCAGCAGGTCGTTCGCCGCCGCCAGTCCGCCCGGCAACAGTCCCGCCGCGACCAGCGCCGCGATTGCGGTGCCGAGATGCGGATCGAAGCCGGTGCGGTGACAGAGCTGCGCGAGATGGACGGTGAATTCCAGATCGACCAGCCCGCCGGGCAGCAACTTGGCATCGAGCGGCCCGGTCGGCGGCTTGTGCCGCGCCATCTCGGCGCGCATCGCCACCGCCTCGCCGGCAAGGTCACGCTCGGGCCGCGCGCCCCCGAGCACGTCGGCGATCACCGCCGCCGCCGCCGCGCGCCCGGCGGCCGATCCGAACACCGGCCGTGCGCGGGTCAGCGCCATATGCTCCCAGGTCCATGCCTCCTCGCGCTGATAGCGGGCGAAGGAGTCGAGCGACACGACCAGCGGCCCCTGCGTCCCCGATGGCCGCAGCCGCGTGTCGACCGGATAGAGCGGCCCCGCCGCGGTCGGCACCGACAGCGCCGCGGTCACCCGCTGCGCCAGCCGATTGTAATAGAGCGTCGCGCCCAGCGGCTTGGCGCCGTCGGATTCGGCGTTGAAGTCGCCGGTGAAGAGATAGACGAGGTCGAGGTCGCTGGCATGGGTCAGCGCGCAGCCCCCGAGCCGCCCGAAGGCGAGGATCAGCAACTCGCTGTCCGGCACCCGGCCGTGCGCCTGCGCGAATTCGGCGATCGTCGCCTCGGCGAGCACCTCGATCGCCGCCTCGGCGAGCCGGGAATAGCCTGCCGCCGCGTCGAGCGGATCGGCGGCGCCCGCCACCACCTGCGAACCGAGCGCGAACCGCTTCTCGCCGACGATGCGGCGGACATGGTCGAGCAGCGCCTGATAATCGCGCCCCTCGCCGCGCTTCATCTCGGCGGCGAGTGTCGCGACATCGCCGAGCGGCTCGAACGCGCCGGGATCGATCAGCCAGTCGATCAGCTCGGGCCGCGTCGCCAGCGCGTCGGCGAGCGGCGCGGCATGGCTGAGGATCGTCGCGAGCAGCGCCGCGAGACCGGGCCGCGCCTCGAGCAGACGCAGGATGTTGATCGCGCTCGCCAGCCGTTCGAGCAGCACGTCGAGCCGCAGCAGCGCCGCGGCGGGATCGGGCGCGCCGGCGAGCGCCGGCATCAGCACCGGCAGCACCGCTTCCAGCGCCGCGCGCGCCGCGGGGCTGCGCAGCGCCGGGTAGCGGCCCGCGCGCCAGCCGGCGATCCGCGCCGCCGCCGCCTCGCCATCGGCAAAGCCCGCCGCGTGCAGCCGCTCGGCCAGCGCCTGCGGATCGTGCGGAAACTCCGATCCCCGCCCGTCGTCCAGTGCATCGTAGATCCGCCCGGCTTGCTCGACCGGCCCGCGTAGCAGCGCGATCAATACATCGCCGTCGTCGACCCCGTGCAGCCGTGCGACCGTATCCAGCGCCGCGCCGGTCGGCAGGCTATGCGTCTGCCGATCGTCGATCATCTGGACGCGATGTTCGATCGTGCGCAACAGCGTGTAGGAGCCGGTCAGCGCCGCCGCCTCGTCCACGCCGATCCAGCCCGCCTCGGCGAGCCGCGCCAGCGCGTCGCGGGTCGCCGGTGCCCGCAGCGCCGGATCGCGGCCGCCATGGATCAGCTGGTGGATCTGCGCGAAGAACTCCGCCTCGCGGATGCCGCCGCGCCCGCGCTTGAGGTCGTAGCCGGGGCCGAACGCCTGGCCGCTGGCATAATGATCGCGAATCCGCCGCGACAGGTCGCGGATTTCGCCGATCGCGCCGAAGTCGAGCCCGCGCCGCCAGACGAAGGGCCGTATCGCATCGAGGAAATAGCGGCCGAGCGCGAGGTCCCCCGCCGCCGCCCGCGCCCGGATGAACGCCGCCCGCTCCCAGGTCAGCGCCTGCGATTCATAATAGCCGATCGCCCCGTCGACCGGCAGCGCGATCGGCGTTGCCTCGGGCGACGGCCGCAGCCGCAGGTCGACGCGCAGCACATAACCGTCGCCATCGCGCGCCTGGAGCAGCTCGACCACGCGCTTGGCGATGCGCACCGCCGCCTCTTCGGGCTCCTCGCGCGCGCGATGCGGCAGCGTACGCGGATCGAAGATCAGGATCGGATCGATGTCGGAGGAATAATTGAGCTCGCGGCTGCCCTGCTTGCCGAGCGCGATCGCCGCAAAGCCGCGCGGCTCGGCACCGGGGGTCCGCTCCTCGATCGCCGCGCGGATCGCCCGGTCGAGCGCACGATCGGCGAAATCGCTCAGCGCCTGCGTCACCCCGGTGAGGTCGAGCACGCCGGCGAGGTCGCCGATCGCGACGCTCAGCGCCAATGCGCGCCGGTCGAGCCGCAATTGCCGCGCGATCGGCATGTCGGGCGTCGCGGTGGTATAGGCCAGGTCGAACTGCCCCGCCGCCAGCCGTTCCGCCAGCACCGGCTCCCGGTCGATCAGTAGCGCGAGAAAGGGAGCATGCGCCCGGGCACGATCGAGCGCATCGGTGACGATCGGCGGCATCGGCTTATCCTTCATGATCGGCGCAACGTTTCTGCCGGACGAACGTTCTAGCCATCATGAATACCGCCGTGCACACATCTGGGAAGGGCCGCAACGGCGACTATGTCGTCCGTATCCCGCGTCCGGCGGACCCGCTCGGCCATGCGCTGCGCGGCGTATTCGGCGAAACGCCGATGCCCGAGGATCTTCAGGCGCTGCTCAACCGGCTGAACCGCGTCACTCACTAGGCGCTGGTAGGGGCGGACCGGCAGTCAGCAGACGCCAGCCGCTCGGCAGATAATCCGTCGACATATAGAAATAGAACGCGCAGCTGCCGTCCGACCGATAGCTGCCGCCCTTGAGGATGCCATAAGCGGTGTCGCCGAGGAACACGGGGCTGCCGCTGTCGCCGCTCTTGCACACCGGCCCCGCCACGGTCGTCCAGGTCGGCAGGCAGGCGCCGCCGCACAGGTCGCCGGCCGGAGCGAAGTCGGTCAGTTCGACCTGCGAGCAACTATAGCCGGTCCGTTCGCCGCGATGGCACACGACGTCACCCGCCCGCACGCCGGCACGGCCGCGGGCGCCGGTGACCGGCCGGCTGACCGTCTTGGCGGTGTCGGCGAAGAACAGCGGCGCGAGCGCGGTCGCGCTGGCATTGATCTGCACGTCCTGATGCCCCCAGCCCCATTGCCCGACGAACGGCAACGCCTGCTCGTGCCCCTCGGCGTCCCGGCCGCTCAGCTCGTCCGGGCAGTGCGCGGCGGTGGCGAGCCCGGTGCGGCTCCCGTCGGTGACGACGAAGCCGGCGGTGCACAGATAGCGATGCGTATCGCCCGGCACCTGCCCGACCACCCGCGCTCCGCCCTGGATGCCGCCCATATCGAGCGCCGGCTGATCGACGACGCGCAGCCGCACCGGCACGTGCGTCAGCGCCGCCAGCCGCTCGGCGAGCGGCCCGGCCCCCTCGCGCGCTACGTCGCGACCGGAGACGACGGCGACCAGTTCGCCGCTGCGCTGGTCGATGCCGAGACCCGGCGGCGCGATGAGGCTGGCGCGGATCGCCGCCTGATAGGCGGTGATCGCCTGCATCAGCCCGGTATGACTGACTGGCGCGCCGGCGCGGAACGTCACGTGCACCGGCGTGCCGTCGATGTCGATGATCCGTTCGGGCTCGGCGAGCGCGCCGGTCAGCGTCACGACGATGTGGAAATCGGGTCGATGCTCGATCGCGATGCCCGTCAGCCGGTCGGCAAAGCTCTCGGCGATCGCATCGGTGATCGGGACGGTTGCCTCTTGCAGCCAAAGGTGGCGGATCGCTTCCTCGACCGGGACGCCCAGCCGGTCGGCGACAGCGGCAGCATCCTGCGCCCGCGCCGCGTCGATCGACTGAAGGGGCGGCGCGGTGACGGTAGGCGACGTGGTAATCGTCGGGGAAACTATCGGTGGCGGGGCGACGAGCGACTGCGCCGCCGCGGGACCGCTCGCCCCCACCACGCACGCCCATAGCAAGACCCGAAGACACCGCCCCACGCGACCCTTCTACCGCGGCAAACTGGCCCGTCGATGAATGGATTCTCGCGTAGAGCGGCGATCGATCAGAAATTGAGCCGCGCCGTCCCCAGGATGGAGCGCGGCGCCCCCGGCAGGTTGAGCAGCGCGGACGTTCCGTGGCCCGCGACGATATAGCGGGCGTTGCCAAGGTTATAGGCATTGAGCTGGAGCCGCACCGGCCCGGCGACGACCCAGCCGACCGCATCGAAGGTGACATAATGCGGCAGCACCGTCGTGTTGGCGGGGTCCGCCCAGCGGTCGCCAACGTAGTTGACGCCGCCGCCGAGGCCGACGCGTCCCGCGAACGTCTTGGTGACGAAGCCGTTGGCGGCATGACGCGGCGTGATCGTCGCGCCCTTGCCGGCGAGCTCCGGCCGCGACGAGGCGGTCACCTCCGCATCGAGATAGGCATAACCGGCGATCGCCTGGAAGCCGGAGGGCAGCGACAGCTGGCCCGACAGTTCGACGCCCCGCGTCCGCTGCGTCCCGACCGAGACGAGCTTGGTCGGCACGAGCGGGTCGGCGCCCTTGATGCCGGTCCGGCGCAGGATGAACGCCGCCGCCTGCAGGTTCAGCCGCCCGCCGAGCAGCGTGTATTTGGCGCCGACTTCCTTGTTGGTGGTCTGTTCGGGCGCGATGTCGGCGTTGTTGGCAGCGAGCGCGAACGTCTCGGCCGACGGCTGGAAACTGCGGCTCCAGGAGAGGTAATAGGATTGCGCCGCGTCGGGCTGGTAGACGAGGCCGGCGCGCGGGCTCCAGCTGCGATCGGTCCGCGCCAGTCTGGCCGCGACCGGCAGACGCTGATCGGTCGTCTGGATGAACCAGTCATGCCGCACCCCGACCAAGGCCTTGAAGCCGTGGCCGAGGTCGGCGAAATCCTGCGCGTAGAGGCCGCGCGTGTCGAACACGCTGACGCTGCTGTTGCTGATCGCGGTGAACTTCGTCTGGTCGACCACCGGCAGCACGGGCCGCAGCAGCGACGTCACCGCGACCTTTGCCGAGGCGAAGGTATCCGCGCCCTTCACCTGCCGCGCGATCTCGAAGCCATAGAGCAGCACGTGATCGACCCCGGCGAAGCGGACATGCTGGGTCAGTTCGGCCTGATTGGACCAGCCCTCCTCGTCGCGGTTGAGCCGGCCGTGCTGGAGCGTCACCGTCCCCGCCACCGCATCGACCGCCGAGGGCAAGGTGCTGTTGCGCAGCAGCCTGTAGTCGTAGTGGCGGAAGCCGTCGCGGAAGCTCAGCGCGTCCGACAGGCGGTGCGTCAGGATCGCGGTCTGCGAATAGACCCGGCTTTCCGCGGTATCCACGTCGCGCGCATTCGCGGCGCCATAATAGGTCGACCGCGCGACATCGACCGGCCGCCCCGCGATCGCCGGAATACCCAGGTCCATCAGCCGCTTGTCGCGCAACGCATCCGCCTCGACATACAGCGTCGTGTCGCCGCCCGCGCCGAACAGCAGCGACGGCGCGACCGTGACGCGGCGCAGGAACTGCTGGTCGCGGAAGCTGTCGTCATCCTCCACCGCGCCGGTCAGGCGAAATCCGACGCCGCTCTTCGGGTCGAACCGGCCGACATCCCATTCGCCGCGGCGGCTGGCGAAGGCGCCGACCGACAGCGTCGCCGCGGTGACATCGACATCGGGCCGCTTGAGCACCCGGTTGACCAGCCCGCCCGACGAGCCGCGCCCGTACAGCACCGCCGCCGGCCCCTTCACCACCTCGACCCGCTCGGTGTTCGACAGGTCGCGGAAGTAGAGGGCGTCGTCGCGGAAGCCGTTGACGAACTGGTCGGCGATCGCGGTGAAGCCGCGGATGTTGACCTGATCGCGCTGGCCGTCCCCCGCCGCGAAGCTCACCCCCGGCACGTTCTTGAGCGCGTCCTGCAACGACAGCGCGCGCTGGTCGAGCAGCACCGGCGCGCTGACCACGGCGATCGACTGCGGGATGTCGCGCAACGGCACCGGGATCTTGGCCAGGCCGGTATCGCTCGGCGCATAGCCCTGGCGCATGCCGTTGACGATGATCTCGTCACGATCGTCGTGCTCGTCCTGCCGGCTCTGCGCGACGGCCGGCGCGACGAGCGCGCAGGCGAGCGTGACGGCAACGGCGATCCGCGCGCCAACTGCGTGAACGGACATAGCTTCCCCCTGTTCTAATGCTAGTGGTTCGCATTAGTATGAATGGAGAGAGCCGTAAAGTATGTCCGCAATGATCCTAAGGCCGGATCGACATTCAAGCTTCGGAGAAAACGCCTGTCCCGCCAGAGCGGTCTATCGCCTGTCGATGTTCGGTTGGGTTCGCCGCCTTCCCGTCCACCCCGTCACCCCGGACTGGTTTCGGGGTTCACCCTGCGGCGAGGAGAACGGCTTGATTTGACACCGTTCCCTTGCGGCCCGGTGGACCCCGGAATGAGCCCGGGGTGATGGATACGAGCAGGACGCCGATCGAACCTCATCACCGCAACCATAAGCAATAGCCAGCCGAAGAAAGCTCCTCCCCCGCCGGGGGGGGGGAATGTGGCTGAATGCCGATCCCGCCTAGCTTACGGCTGCCAGTTGGGCCGGTAGGAGGGATCGAGCCGGCGGTCGGTGAAATAGGCGGCGCTGATGAAGGCGAGATGGGTCAACGCCTGCGGGAAATTGCCGATCGGATCGCCGCGCAGATCGAGCTCTTCCGAGAACAGGCCGAGCGGATTGGCATAGGCGATGCCCTTGGCGAGGGTCATCTGCGCCTCGTCGAGCCGGCCGGCGCGGGCGAGGCATTCGGCGTACCAGAAGGTACAGGTGGTGAAGGCGCCCTCCGTCCCCTCCAGCCCGTCGGCGTTGCGATAGCGGTAGACGAGGCCGTCGTCGCGCAGATGCTCGCCGATCGCATCGAGCGTCTTGAGCCAGACCGGATCGGTCGACGAGACGAACCGAACCAACGGCATCATCAGCACCGCCGCATCGAGTTCGGTGCCGCCGCGGTCCTGGACGAAATAGCCGTGCTCGGGGTGGCGGAAGTTGCTCCAAATATCCTCGACGATCGCGTCACGCGCCTCGGCCCAGGCGACCAAAGGCGCGGGCAGCGAGCGCTTCTTCGCCAGCCGGATCGCACGATCGAGCGCCACCCAGCACATCAGCCGCGAATGGAGGAAGTGGCGCGGCGCCGAGCGCATCTCCCAGATCCCTGCGTCGGGCTTCTGCCAGTTGGCGATGACATAGTCGATCATGCCGCGCACGTGCTGCCAGCCGGCATGGTCGATCGCCGCGCCATATTTGTTGGAGAGGTAGACGCTGTCCATCAGCTCGCCGAAGATATCGAGCTGGCTCTGCGCATGAGCGCCATTGCCGATCCGCACCGGCCGGCTGTCGGCATAGCCCGCGAGATGCGGCAGTTCCTGCTCGTCCGCCGCTTCCGATCCGTCGATCGCATACATGATGCGGATCGGATTATCGCGGTCGGCGGCCATCACCCGCTGGCTCGCCCAGTCGCGGAAATGCTCGGCCTCGTCGATGAAGCCGAGGCGCATGAAGGCGTAGACGGTGAACGAGGCGTCGCGGATCCAGGTCGCGCGATAATCCCAGTTGCGCCCCGCCCCGACCGCCTCGGGCAGCGAGAAGGTCGCCGCCGCCGCGATCGAGCCGTGCCGGTTGGAGGTCAGCAGCTTCAGCGCCAGCGCCGACCGCAGCACCTCCTCGCGCCAGCGCCCGCGGTAGCTCGCCCGCGACAGCCAGCGCCGCCATGCCGCCGTCGTGGCGGCGATCTCGGCGTCGACGCTCGCCTCGTCGGGCCGACGCAGCGCGTCCTCGCCGAGCACGAACCACGCGCTCTCGCCACGGCTCAGCGTAAAGTTCGCCCCGGCGACGCCGTCGCCACAGGTCAACGGTACCGACGCATAGAGCCGCAGCGTCAGGTCGCGTCCGGTGAAGCGCACGCCCTCGTCCGCCGCCGCCGCCTGCGGCACCTCGCGCGCATAATCGAAGCGCGGCCGGCAATGCGCCGTGAAGGCGACGGTGCCGCGGGTCACGGTGACCCGGCGGATCAGGCAGCGCGCCCGGCGTTCCGGGTGCACGCGCGCATCGGGATGCGGCATCATGTCGACGATCTCAACGCTGCCGGCCGCCGCCATCCAGCGCGTGGTCAGCACATTGGTATCGGGGACGTAGATTTGCAGCACGCGCGGCGCGTCGAGCGCCGGCCGGATCGCGAAGGCCCCGCCGCCGTCGGCATCGAGCAGCTCGGCGAACACGCTCGGGCTGTCGAGCGACGGCCAGCACAGATAGTCGATCGTCCCGTCCGCCGCGACCAGCGCCGCGGTTTCCATGTCGCCGATGATGCCGTGATCGCCGATGCGCCGTAGCGGCGCGACGCCGGCGTCATCCATTGTCGCGGAATTCTGGGTAGAGCGACATGCCGCCATCGACGAACAAAGTGGTGCCGGTGACGTAATCCGCCGCGTCGGAGGCGAGCCACACCGCGGCACGCGCGACATCCTCGGGTTCGCCGATCCGGCCATAGGGGATCAGCCGCAGCAATTTGGCCAGCGCCTCGTCGCTGTCCCACGCCTCCTTGTTGATCGGCGTGCGGATGGCGCCCGGCGCGATCGCGTTGATGCGGATGCCGTCGCCCGCCACCTCCTGCGCCAGCGTGCGGGTCAGCATCCGCAGCCCGCCCTTGGCCGCCGCATAATTGACGTGGCCCGCCCAGGGGATCAGCTCGTGCACCGAACTCATCGCGATGATCGTACCGGCGCTGCGGGCGGGACGGCCGTCCCTGGGTTGCGACCGGAAGCGCCGGATCGCCTCGCGTGCGCACAGGAACTGGCCGGTCAGGTTGATGTCGATGACCGTGTTCCAGTCCTTCAGCGTCAGGTCGGCGACCGGCGCGTCTTTCTGCACGCCCGAATTGGAGACGAGCACGTCGATCCGCCCGAACGCCTCTGCCGCGGTGTCGAACAGGCGGGTGACGTCCTGCTCCTGCGACACGTCCGCCTGGACCGCGATCGCCCTGCCGCCGCCGTCGGTGATGCGCGTCGCGAGTTCCTCGGCGCTCTCCTCGTCGGAGCGATAGTTGACGACGACCGCGGCGCCAGCCTCGGCAAGCCCCGCCGCGACGGCATGGCCGATCCCCGAACTGGCGCCGGTGACGATGGCGGTATGACCTTCAAGGGCAGACAAGGGCTGATCTCCAATGGCTTGTCGATCGCTGCTGAACGGTCGAGCGGGCCAGGAGATGCGTGTCAGCCGATCGGATCGCCGTAGAACAGCCCACGTCCGTCGGTGCCGACATAGACGCGGCCGGCGCGGCGCGGATCGCCGGCGACGACGCGGTAGCGCCCGCCCCAGCGATGCGCCGCATCGTCGATCCGCCGCCACGACGCACCGCGGTCGGTCGACCGCCAGATGCCGCGCACGCCGCTCTGGCTGCCGATCGCGAACACCGCGCCCTTGCCCAGGCCGAACAGCTCGACCGACAGCCCGCCGCTCGCCGGCACGAAGCTGACGCCGCCGTCCTCGCTGCGGAACAGCGCGGTGCCGACCTGCAGCCACAGCCGTCCGGCGGCCTCGGGCGCGGCGACCAGCGCGCTCTGCGATTCCCGATTGCGCGCCTGCGCGGCACGCAGGTCGGCCGGCAGGCCGCGGCCGGCCACCGGCAAGAAGCGCATGCCCGCGTCACGCGACACCAGCAACCGGCCGGCGGCGGCATCGACCGCGTAGAAGATCGCCGCATCGGCCTTGTCGGACACCGCGCGCGTCCGCGGCGGCAGGCCGTGCACCGGCTGCCAGCTGCGACCGCCGTCGCGGCTCCGCTGCGGCTCGCGCGCGGCGACGATCATCGTGCCGCCGTCCGCCGAGACGGTGACCGGCGTCTCGCCGTTGAGATCGTCGCGTGCCGGCGGATTGCCCTGCGGCGGCAGGCGCAGTGGCGTCCAGTGCCGCCCGCCGTCCTCCGAGCGCGCCAGGCTCGCTTCGCGCGGCCGGTCGAGATACAGGCTGCCGCTGCGCACGATCACGTTCGGCGCCTTGCCGGCATAATCGAGCATGTTGGTGTTGGAGAGATAGGGATTGGCGAACGTCGGCTGCGGCGAGCGATCGAGATCGTCGTGGACGAAGCCGGCGAGATCGCCGAACCCCGACACCACCGGCGCGCCACCGGTCGGCGCGATCAGCGTGATGACCGCGGTCTGCTCGATGCCGCGCACCCACGGCGCCCAGTCGACCGTGCCGCGCGCCGGCAGGCGCTGCGCCGCATAGACGGTGGCGCCGGTGGTATAGGCGATATGCCCCGCGTCGAACGGATCGATCGCGAGGCCGGAAATCCAATGGCCGAAGTCGGCGCCCTTGCCTTCGTGGAGGAGGAAGGGCGTCGCCGAAACGTCGCGGCGGCTGCGCGCACCGATGTCGTCCCAGCGTGCGCCATCGTCGCGGCTCAGCCACAGCGAATCGCCGGCGCGATAGCGGTCGATCGTCGACACCGCGACGGTGCCGGGTGCAGACCGCGCCACGGCGACGCCGAGGAAGCCACCCTCCGCCCCGCTCGCGCGCCACGCCGGCGGCGTGACGTCGCGGCCGGCACCACGGGGATCGAAGCGCCAGACCGCGCCGGTCTTCACGTCGCTCGGCCCGATATCGCTGGCGAAACCGACCCACAGCACGCCGCGCGCATCGATCACGCCCTTCGCCGCCAGCAACTTCGGCCCCGCCACCGCAGTCCAATGCGCGCCGCCGTCGTCGGAACGATAGAGCGACGGTCCGCCCGGATCGGCGATCCCCGCCCACAGTCGCTGCGAGCCCGTCCCCACCCGGCCACTGGTCGGATCGATCGCGACGAAGGACACGCCGCCATGGCTGCTCCGCCGCTCCGGCCGGCCCAGCCCGCGATGCGGGAAGCCCGCGACCTTCGTCCAGTGCAGGCCGGCGTCGCGGCTCTGCCACAGGCCGTCATGGCGCGAGCCGAAGAACAGCCGCCGATGATCGTTGGGGTCGATCGCGAGCCGTTCGCCGAGACCCCGCCCCGGCTCGTTGCCGCCCATCGCGAACGGCATCGGCACCACCCGCCACGTCCGCCCCCGGTCGCCCGAGCGCAGGATCGCCGCCGGCGCGCCGGCATTCATTCCCGCCGCCATATAGACGACCGCCGCGTCGACCGGATCGGGCGCGATGCTCTCGATCCCCATGTAGCTGGACACGTCGTTGCCATCCTGCAACGGCAGCCAGCGCGCCAGCCAGGCATCCCAGCGATAGGCACCGCCCATGTCGGTGCGCAGATAGGCGAGATCGCGCTCGACCGGGCTGAACACGATATTGGGCGCATAGCCCCCCGCCCCGACGGTGACGTTGGTCCAGCGATAGGGGGTCGCCGCCTGCTGTGCGGGGGATGCCGCGGGCATGGCGAGCGCGGCCAGCACGATCGGCAGCGTAGGCCAAAACCGCCTCCGTTTGCCCTGAGCCTGTCGAAGGGCCTGAGTCTCACGGTGCTTCGACAAGCTCAGCACGAACGGACGGGGATTGATCATCGCTGCAACCCTCTCGATCAGCGCGCCATCGGTTCCAGCGTCGCCAGCACCACGTCGTTGCTGCGCATCGACAGCCGCAGCGTATAGCCGCCGTCCCGCCGGACCTGGACGACGCGCGTGATCTCCGGCGTGTCGGTGGTGAGCGCCTGCAATTCCGCGATCTGCGCGGGCGTCAGCGTCTTGGGCGACCCCATTGCGAGATAGCGCGAATGCGCGTCGTTCTTCTGATAGCCGGTCCGGCGGACCGCCACCCGATACCGCCCCGGCGCCAGATGCGTCAGGCGCAGCTCCGCCGCCGCGGCCGGCGTCGCGGGCAGCAGCTTGGTAAAGAACGGCCGGTTGCTCAGCGTCTGCTTGGGCTGCTGCCAGTTCCACACCAGCACGTTGGTGCGCCCGCCCTCGGTGGTCGCCAGCGCCTGCGCATCGCCCAGCGCGATCTCCGGCCCGTGCAGCGCGTGCAGATATTTGTACGCGAACCACGCCGGCTTGCGGATGCCCTCGCGGTTCATCAGCCCGAAGCCGCCATGGAACGGCGTCGGCGGCGGCCCGGCTTCCTCGAACAGGTCGCTATAGGTCCAATAGCTCATGCCCTGCGCAAGACCGCGCGTGGCGCGCAGCTTGGTCAGGATATAGGGCGCGCTGACATAGGAATCGTGGACCGGATCGCGCGGATTGTAGCTCGCGCTCCATTCGGTGAAGAACAGCGGCAGGCCGGGGAATTTCGACGCGTCGATCTGCGCGCGCACGCGGCGGACGTCGCCGACGATCGCATCGGGATTGGTCGACAGGCGATTGTCGTCCTCGCCCCGCTCGTCGAGGAAGCCGCCGTCGACCCCATAGGTGTGCGTCGAGACGAAATCGATCGGCACCTTGCGCGCCGCGGCATAGTCGAGCAGGTCAGGCACCCAGTCCGCGCCCGCGGTCGCCGGGCCGCCGACACGCAGCGCCGGGTCGATCGCCTTGATCGCCCGCGCGCTCGATTCATAGAGGCTGAGATAGGCCGCTTTGTCGGCTTTTTCCCAGAAGCCGGCGAGGTTGGGCTCGTTCCACACTTCGAAATACCAGCTGCGCACCTCCGCCGCGCCATAACGCTGGCGCAGGTGGCGGACATAGGCGTCGATCAGCTTCGCCCAGCCCTCGGCCTGCGGGTGCGAGGTATTGCCCTTCCAGTAGAAGATCGTCTGGTTCGACGTCTTGAGCGCGTCCGGCGTGAAGCCCAGTTCGACGAACGGCTTGATCCTGCGCGCGAGCAGCGCATCGTAGAGCTGGTCGATCTTCGTCCAGTCGTAGACGACCTTGCCGTCGCGCATCGTCACCGTGCCGAGCGCATCAGAAAAGATGTCGTGGAAGCGCACGTAGCGGAAACCGAGTTCGCGCACCGCCGTGTCGAGCTGGCCGAGGCTGTCCGGGCGGATCAGCGTGCCGGCATAATCCGATCCCACGGACAGGTCGAAGGCGCGATCGATCGGCGCACCCGCACGCGCCACATCGACGTCGATCGCCCGCACCGGCGCGGGTGCCGGCGCCGCCGACGCTGCGGCGGCAAGACAGAGCAGCGCACCAGCGCCGAAACGGAACGGGAGCGTCGTCATGGCAGTCCTTCGGGTCTGGAAATGGCAGACGCCCCGCCCGCCGGTCGGCGCGCGGGGCGTTTGGTCGACTAGAAAGCGAGGCTGATCCCGGTCGAGATACGGCGATCGCTCTGGAACCAGCTCCGTCCGTACAGCTTGCCGCCGGGGTAGCCGCCCATCAGCGTCCGCTGCGTCGCGCCGAGGATGTTGGTGAACTGGACACCGAACGAGAAATTGTCGGTGACCTTGAACCGCGCACCGCCATCGACCGTACCATAGGCATCGCCATAGACCGGCAGCGCGATCTGGATCGCCTGCCCATTGGCCGGCGTCGCCGGTGCCGCGTAATAGGTGTAGGTCGGGTTGGTCCCGTTGCTGTTGGTCGTCTGCAGGTAACGCGAGCGCCACGAGTAAGCGACGCGGAACGACACGGCCTGCTTTTCGTAGAGCAGGGTCACGTTGGCGTTGTGCTTCGACAGGCCGATCAGCGGCGCATCGCTGCGGGTGACGCCATTGATGTCGCGATACAGATCGCCCGGGTTCTTGCTGTCGATGAACGTATAGTTCGCCTCGAACCCGAGACCGCTGAGCACGCCGGGCAGCATGTCGAGGAAGGCACGGCCGCCGACCTCAACGCCCTTCACCGTCGCCGCCTTGGTGGCGTTGATATAGTCGGTCGCTGCCGCGCTGACGTTTTCGCTGGTGCCGTCGATGTATACCACGGTGACCTGGCGCTGGGTCAGCGAATAGATCGGCAGATCGGTCAGCCGCTTGTAGAAGGGCGCCACGTGGAAGGCGGTGCCGGGGCGCGCATAATATTCGAACGACAGATCGAAGTTGTTCGACATGGTCGGCTTGAGCAGCGGATTGCCCGTGTCAGCCGTGAAGTTGGTGAAGAAATTCGGCAGGCTGCTGCCACCGTCGACGTTGCCGGGGTTGCTGGTCGTCGCCACACCGATGCTGCCGGACGCGCGCAGTGCATTGAAGGTCGGCAGATCCATTGTGACGTTGTAGCCGCCGCGGATCTTGATCTTGGCGTTGGGCGCATAATCGACGTTGATCGACGGCAGCCAGCGGGTGAATTCCGCCTTGCCGCCGCGGGCGAGGAACGTCTGCCCCAGCGTTTGGGTCTGGCCGTTGCGGATGAACGTATTGGCGTTCTGCTGGATAAAGCCGCTGCCCTCGTTCTGGATGTTGACGACGCGCACGCCGACATTGCCCGAGACGCCGCCGTCCGGACGACCGAAGCGCGCCAGCGCATAGGCCGCCTTGGTGATCGTCTTGTTGTTGACCTGGTCACCCGGCAGCACGAAGCCGGCAGGACGGCTGATTGCCGAGCCGCCCCCGTAACCGCTGCCGGCGGGCAGCAGACCCGACGACGAACAATTGCTCCACTGCGGGTTGGCGACGTTGTCCGTCGCCGGATTGTTGTCATCGTCAATCGTGGCAGGTCCACAGAAGCCCGCCGGCGGCGACGCCACCAGACCGCTCCGGTTCGCGGCAAAGCGCTCCGCCAGATCCTTGCTCGCGAACATCAGATTGCCCGGCAGCGTCGTCTCGCCGCGGAAGAAGTCCTTGAAGGCGTGGAAGGTCGTGTCGCCCGGCGCGGCGTTCGCATAGGTCAACTGCGGATCACCGTTCCAGCCGCGGCCCAGCGCGCTCCAATTATAGCCGTTGGACAGGTCGCGCTCGGTCCGCTTCGCCGCACGCGCGCCGACCTTGATCGCCTTCAGGAAACTGTCGTCGAACGAATATTCGGCGTCGAGGTTGGCCGAGTCGAGTCGCCCCTTGTTGCGCTCGTTGTGCGGCATCGACGCCGACCAGAAATAGTTGGCCGGATTGGCGAATCCCGCCTGCGTCTCGGGCGACACGGTGATCCGCGGCAGGTCCCCGGTCAGGTCCATGCCGAAGCCGGTGCCGAAGCTGACGTCACGGAAGATGTCGAGTCGATCGTAGATCTGGCGCGAATCAACGCGCTGCAACGCGCCCTTCAGCGACAGATGGCCGTCGGTCGGCACATAGTTGAAGGCCAGCGAATAATCGCGGGTCCGCGTGTTGCTGTCGACGAATCCCTTGTTGCCGCCGCTGTTGATCGTGTTGTTGTTGGGCAGCAGGCTCGACGTGTCGCGGGTGAACAACCGGTCCGTCTTGGTCAGCAGACCATTGTTGTCGAAGCTGCTGCTCGCCGGATCGACCGCCAGCGCCTGCGACTGGACCTGCGCGCCGAAATCGCTCGACTGGCTCTTGTAGCGCGACTGGAAGAAGGTGCCGCTGAACGTCAGGTCGTCGGTCGGCGCCCACTGCACCGCGCCATAAATGCCGTAGCGGCGATACTGGAACGCCTCGTCGCCATAAGTGAAGCCGCCGGGGATATAGTAATCCTTACCGCCGATGTTCTGCTTGAAATAGGGCTCGGTGCGGATGAACTGCGACAGCGAGCTGAACTGGCTGTAGGCGACGTCGGCGAGCACGCCGATCTTGCCGATCGGCGTATCGAACGTCTTGGTGGCCAGTACCGAGGCGACGGGATCGGCCTTCTGCGCCATGTCGCCCATGCCGAGCTCGCCGGTCGCGGCCATGTGGAACTTGCCGTTGAAATCGAACGGCATCTTGGTGCGCAGGTCGATCTGGCCGCCGGTGCCGCCCTCGATCAGGTCGGCGGTGGACGCCTTGTAGACGTCGACCGCGGCCATCAGCTCGGGCGTGACGTCGCTCCACAGGATCGCGCGGCCGTTGTTGGCGCTGAAGATCTCACGGCCGTTGAGGCGCGAGGCGACGCCGGTCAGACCGCGGACCTGCACGCCCGAACCCTGGACCGAGAAGTGATCGGGATCGCCCAGTGCGGCGAACCGCACGATCGACACGCCCGACACGCGCTGGAGCACTTCGGTGATGCTGTTGTCGGGCAGCTTGCCCGCCTCGTCGGCAACGACCGAATCGATGATCGTCTCGCTGCGGCGCTTGCGCTCGTCGGCGGCCTGCAACGCGGCGCGGCGGCCGGTGACGACGATCTCGTCACCGCCCGGCTGGTCGGCGGACGCGGCGGCGGGCTGGGTGCTGGTCTGGTCGCCGGCAGTGGTCGCGGCCTGACCGGTGGTCTGGGGAATGGCGCTGGTGTCGGCCTGACCGAAGCCGGCCGCTGCGGCGGGCGACGACACGGCGATCATCCCCAGCACGAGCCCGGACACGCCGGCTCGCAGTGCGGCGTTGAATGCCGGACGGCGACCGTCCGTGCTCACAATGTATGTCATCCCCAAACCCTCTCCGGCGCCTAACCGACGCTAAAATCTGAATTCACGCCTTATGACAGCGTTATCAATTTCATTAGTGGATCAGCTTATCAGCAGCAATTGCCATTTTGGGACACGACACCGGGACGGTCCCTCTGTGACAAATCTGTAACACTGCACGCCTTGACGATGGCGCGATATTGCTAGTCACTTGCAATAGGGGCTGCGCACGTTATGCGGCCGGGCAAGTTCAGGGAGTTAGAGACATGACGGCTTTGATCGCGCTGATGGCGGCAACCGTGGCTGCGGCACCTGCCGCGGACGCGCCGCCCGCACCGCAGCGCAGCAGCGACGATATCATCGTCACCGGCCAGCGCAGCGAAGGCAGCGACGATTATGGCGTCAAGGCCCAGCGCACTGCGACCCGCCTGCCGCTGAGCCAGCGCGAGACGCCGCAATCGATCAGCGTCGTCACCCGCGCGCAGATCGAGGACTTCCAGCTCAACGACGTCAACACGCTGCTGGCGACGGTGCCCGGCGTCAACGTCCTCGCCGGCGAGACCGACCGCGTCTATTATTCGGCGCGCGGCTTCGACATCCAGACCTTCCAGATCGACGGCATCGGCCTGCCCTTCTCGTTCGGCATCCAGACCGGCTCGATCGACACCGCGATGTACGATCGGGTCGAGGTGGTGCGCGGGGCACCGGGCCTGCTGTCACCGACCGGCAACCCCTCGGCGGTGATCAACTTCATCCGCAAGCGGCCGTACCATGAGCTCAAGGTCTCGGCGAGCGCGCAATATGGCTCGTTCGACCACGCGCGCGTCGATGGCGACGTCAGCCTGCCGCTGACCGCCGACGGCAGCATCCGCGCCCGCGCGGTCGGCGCGCTGCTCGACACCGACAGCTATATCGACCGCTACAGCCTGCGCCGCTGGACCGGCTATGGCATCGTCGAGGCCGATCTCGGTGCCAATACGGTGATCAGCGCCGGTTACGGCCATCAGGACCATCAGAGCCGCGGCGCCATGTGGGGCGCGATCCCGCTCTATTACACCGACGGCAGCCGCATCGATTTCGCACGGTCGAGCAATTACGCGCCGCGTTGGTCGGGCTGGAACATTATCGATCGTCAGATCTTCGGCGACCTGACGCATAATTTCGGCAACGGCTGGACCGGCAAGCTGTCGGTGCTGCGCAAGGCGACGAGCGAGAACGACACGCTCTTCTACGTCTTCGGCAACCCGGTGCGCGGCGCGCCCGGTGGAATCGACCGTAGCGACCCCGCCACGGTCAAAGGCATCCAGAGCTACCCCGGCGCGTTCAGGGGCGATGCGCGCAACCTGACGCTCGACGCCTATATCGGCGGACCGGTCGCAATCGGTGGCCGGCGGCATGACGTGATGGTCGGCGTGATGCGCGGCGCCGAACGCTACCGGCAATATTCGAGTTACGACAGCAGCAGCCTGAACCTGTTCCTGCCGCTCGACACCTTGTTCGACGGCACCTTTCCCAAGCCCAAGTTCCCGACGCCCTACGCCCTCAGCCTTGACCAGCACACGCAGCGCGAAACGGTCTATGGCCTCGTCCGCCTCAACCTCGCCGATCCGTTCAAGGTGATGCTCGGCGGCAATTACACGCATGCCACCAGCACGGGCTATTCTTATACCTTGCCGACCAATTTCGACAGCCGGCGCTTCCTGCCCTTCGTCGGCGCCACCTATGATCTGACGTCGAGCATCAGCGCCTATGCGAGCTTCGCGACGATCTTCAATCCGCAGACCGATTTCGACGCGAACAACCGCCAGCTCGCCCCGATCACCGGCGACAATCTCGAGGCGGGGCTGAAGGGCGCCTGGTTCGGCGGCCGCTTCAACGCGAGCGCCGCGGTCTTCCAGGCACGGCAGAAGAACACCGCCGAGGCCGCGGGGTTCGATACCGTTCTCGGCCGCACGATCTACCGCGGCACCGACGCCAAATCGCAGGGCATCGAAATCGAGGCGAGCGGCCAGCCCGCGGCGGGCGTGCAGGTGACCGGCGGCTTCACCGTCATGCGCGTGCGCGGCGAGAACGACGCGCCGGTGCGCACCTTCGTGCCGCGCAACACCGGCCGCCTCAACGTCTCCTACACCCCGCAGGGGTTGCAGGCGCTCAAGCTCGGCGCTGCGGTGCAATATCAGAGCCGCTTCTATTTCGAGCCCGGCGGCCTCTCCTCGACCACCGGCCAGCCGATCCGCATCACGCAGGGCGGCGTCGCCACGATCGATCTGCTCGCGCGCTACGCGCTGACCGACAATGTCGCGATCAGCGCCAATCTGCAGAATGCCACCAACGCCAAATATCTGACCGCGCTGACCTTCGATCAGAGCCGCTATGCCGCGCCACGGGCGATCCTGGGTACGATCAGCCTACGCTATTGAGCGACGGGGCGCAGCCGGCCGATGGCACCGGCTGCGCCGCCGGACGTTTCCCTAGGCCGAGCCCAAGGAGATGTTCATGCCCCATGACAGCAACGACAAGCCCGTCCTGTACATGCCCGACAGCCCCAATGTCGGCGCCGCCGACCCGGACGGCGATCCCAACGATCCCAAGCGCTCCGCCAAGGATCAGGCGCGCGCCGACGATCTCGCCGCCAAGGTGGCGATCGGCGACGAACTGTCCGGCTATGAGAAGGTCGCCGGCCGCGGCATCGCGCAACCCTGACCCTCAATCGGGGCGGCCGTCTCTCGCCGCCCCGGCATCGCCCGCGCGCGGCGCCAGCCGCAGCACCGCATAGCCGGCGACCCCCGACAGCAACGACCCGACCAGCACGCCGAGCTTCGCCTCGGTCTGCAACAATGGCGCGTCCGGAAAGGCGAGCAAGGTGATGAAGATGCTCATCGTAAAGCCGATCCCGCACAACAGCGCGACGCCGAACAGCTGACGCCGCCCGGCATGCGCGGGCATGTCGGCAAGGCCCAGCCGCACCGCCAGCATCGCGCAGCCGAACACGCCGGCGACCTTGCCGATCAGCAGCCCGCCGAGCACGCCGAGCGTCACCGGCGCGCCCAACACGCCCGCGGGCAGGCCGAGCAGCGGCACCGCCGCATTGGCGAGCGCGAACACCGGCACCACCAGGAACGCCACCGGCTGATGCAGCGCATGTTCGAGGCGATGGAGCGGGCTCGGATCGTCCGCATCGGACTGCGCCGGGGTCCGCCGCATCGGGATGGTGAGCGCCAGCACCACGCCGGCCAGCGTCGCATGCACGCCCGAGCGCAGCACGAACAGCCACAGCACCGCGCCGATCGCCAGATAGATCGACAGCCGCTGCACGCCCAGCCGGTTGCAGGCGACCAGCAGCGCGGCCGCCACCGCCGCGCCGGCAAGATCGGGCCACGACAGGCCGGCGGTATAGAAGATCGCGATGATCACCACCGCGCCGAGATCGTCGATGATCGCCAGCGCGGCGAGGAACACGCGCAGCGAGGCGGGCACGCGCTGGCCGAGCAGCGCGATGACCCCCAGCGCGAAGGCGATGTCGGTCGCCGCCGGAATCGCCCAGCCCACCGCGGTCGGCCCGAGATTGACCGCGAGGTAGAGCAGCGCCGGCACGATCATCCCGCCCGCCGCCGCGATGCCGGGCAGCACGCGCCGCGGCCAGGTCGACAATTGCCCGTCGACCACCTCGCGCTTGATCTCCAGCCCGACGAGCAGGAAGAAGACGGTCATCACCCCGTCGTTGATCCAATGGCCGAGCGACAGCGGCCCCAGCTCGTCATGCAGCAACGCCGCATAGCCCGGCCCGAGCGGCGAATTGGCAATGCACAAGGCGACCAGCGCCGCAGCCATGAGCACCAGCCCGGCGGAGGATTGTGAGGCGAGGAAGGCACGGATCGCGCTGCTGCGCACGCGGGGAGTGGCGGTCATAAATCATCCCGAACAGGCGGAGCGGCCCGCACGAGGCGGACCCTGCCTGCTTGTGGCCCAGAGCGACGGCCATACCAAGGCCGATCGGGCGCTTCGATTGGCGTGCCTGCGTCAGATAATGCCCGGTTGCGGCGTCACGAAGCACGATCCACGGCAAAGATTGCCGTGCAGGACCACGGCGCGTCTCCCGCGACGGCATCCTCAGCCGATCGGACGCATGGACACGATATCGCGCAAGCGTATCTGATGGTCTGAAGGAAGTTGATCTGGCCCGAGGCGATTTGCGCCGAAAGTGCGCCGAAGTGGCTCTATCCGGTCCCTCTGGGGTGGAGGGGGTACGATGCCGGATAGAGCCAAATCAGGATGGTGGGCGTGGCAAGGATTGAACTTGCGACCCCTGCGATGTCAACGAAGCGCTGTAGGCTGAAACCCGCATTTTTCCGTCGGTTCATAGTGAGCGCCAATGAGAACATTCGAGAAACATCAACCGTTTTAGCAAGCTTTTACCGCACTTTTACCGCACGTGCCGGCGGCCCTTTGTCCGGGGCCGACGACGCCTGCGCATCCACCAACTCGCGTTCGATCAAAAGCCGTGCCAAGCGGTGTATCCGCGACGCGCGAGCACCGGCACCCCGTACATATCTGCGGATGTGCCGGACGCCGCCGCGACAAACCGTCGGCCCCGACCCGGCATCGCGTGCGCCACCTTCGACCACAAGGTTGCCGGCGGACGAAGAGCGGACCACGGTCTGATCGCCCGCGTCTACCGGTCATGGGCTGGTCGGAATCCATCGTCCGCGTGGGAGAGCTCCGGGGCGTCATGACGATGTCCACATGTCCCACGGCATCTCCTCCGGTTTTCGATCCACTCTGCACCATGGCAGTGCGCACCGATCGCCTGTTTGCATCGGAAGACGGCGAGATCGATTTCCGTGTTTGCTCTCCATGCCGTGGCAAACGGGGCAGAGCGCGTCGAGCTTGCCGTCTATCACTCGCGGGGAACGATGTCGAAGGCGTGGGCGTCATTCGGGCCTGCACGCGTGTTGATGTTGCCGACGTGACTCCTGACGGCCGCTATCGTGGCAGACTTGGCGATCAGGCATGCGTTCGATGGGCCATCGGTCACGGCGTTCCCGTCATCGCCGTCGGCCCACGGCGGTACCGGTGCATTCCGACCGATTGGTTGGGCCCTTTCGAATAGGGGGATCGTTGGACAACCTCCCCTATCGGAGTCTTCCATGACCAATACCGACGACGTGTCCGTGCTGAACGGCCTTATCGAAACCACGCTTGACAGCATGAAGGGCTACGAGGACGCCGCGAAGGACGCCGAGAGCACGCAGTTCGCGACGATGTTCGCGGACTTCGCGCGCGACCGGGCGAAGGTCGCGACCGATCTGCAGAACCAAGTCCGCACGCTCGGCGGCGAACCGGAGATGGACTCCAGCATGCTGGCCGCTGCGCACCGAACCTTCATGGACCTGAAGCAGGCGATAACGGGCAAGGACGACAAGGCGATCATCCAGGAGGTCGAGCGGGGTGAGGACCATATCAAGGCGAAGTTCGAAGACGCGATGAAGAGTGGCGACCTCGAGCCTACGACGCTTACGGTGATCAATGATGCCTTCACCTCGGTTCGCGAAGGTCACGACCGGATGAGCGCACTCAAGCACAGCATGGCGTGACTCTCGCTGGGCGGCGGACATCCGCCGCCCAGCAGCCGAGATCGCGCGTCGGACCTTGAACCCCTTGCTCGTTCGATCAGCATGGTCAGCTTGGCGCAAGCGTGCGTCCGGAACTCGGACGCGAGACACAGCGCCAGTGGCCGCGACCGCAACCTCGAGGTTAGCCCCAGCGTGATAATACTCGACTTACTTGATCGCGCCTGACGATCGACGTTGCGTGCCGGGTCTGCGGGAGCATGGATCAGCGCTGAAGTGGATGCGCCTGTCGCTATTTCTTGCGGTACGGGGTGCTGAGATCCGTGATCCATCCTGCGCTCGGCACTACCATCGGCGTGGTCCCCGCCGGCACCTTGATGTTCTGTGGCGACAGAGCGGCTTTTCCCCTCGCCTCATCCGGATTCACATCCACGGCGAACTTGATTCCGGCCCAACCCTTGTCGATCCAGACCACGGTGGCTCCGACGGCTTGTAGCAGACCGACAGTAACCAGAACGGTCTCGCGGACATGCAGGCCTTCCGCTTGATCGATCCGCATCCCCCCGGCGGACAGATCCCGAACCCGATGCCTCGTGCTCTCTCTGGTACCAAACCGCTCCACGATGGCGGTCAGGAATACGCTCTGGCGGGATGGACGCGCTGGCCGGTCGGTGTCCGATGCCGGCTTGGATTCCAAGCCTTCACTCATTTCGATCATTCAACGGCGAACGAGACAATTCCCAATGCTCAAGACGATAAGGCATGCCACACCTTTAGAAAAGGAGGCCAATACGAGGATGGCCCCTAAGTTACAGGAAGGTATGCCTCAACGGCTCGACGTTTGTGCGCTGCAGCAAACCTGGGATCAAGTGACAAAGTGATGCTGCGCCCTTGTGCACTCGACGGCCGGCAATGTGCAGCCACAGGTCTTTTCCACCAGCGTTAGATGGACAAGCGACGAGGACGTGGCGCCGATCACTTCGTCGCGACCGACGATTGCACGTGCAGGATCGCGTAGTCCCGACACCTTTCAGGCTGATGGCGGGATCAGGGATCGAAGTGACGCATTTGCCCACTGAACTGGATGCATCCACCCGGCTCTCAGCATGTGCAATCGGCCACCCTTGGAACGTCGTTCTAGTCGCGGTGTGGATTGCTGCGGCGGCCCGATCGCCTTCGCGGCGACGCAGCACGCATCGACGGTTTGGCCGGCCACTGAGTCGGGCAAAGCAAGCTCAAGAACGGCGGCAAGACGCCGCCGATCTTCAATGGTGAGGACGGGGTGATGCGGCAGATCACATCCGCTTTGATGAGAACACCGTGGGGCTCCGCGCGAGCAGGCCAGGTGGGGTCACCGGATGGTCACGGCTGTCGGTGGTGCAGGGCTGGAACGCGTGAGCGCGATGGCCGCCACGGCCGCATCGATGACCACGGCCTCACGGTGGGATGCATCCCTGATGCATTTCAGAAACCGGCGGGCCCGGATCTCCCGACCATCACGTCCGGTAGGCCCATGTCGAAGGCCTGCCCCATGATCGGTCCTCGGTCGGCACCGTATGCCCGCTCTGCGCTGCTGCACGTAGCTGAAGCTAGTTTCTCGGCAGCCAGGGCTTCTCGGCACAGGATCTCCCCAGCCCAGGCCGTCAGACGTAGGTCGCAACACCAACCGGCTTCGGCTGTGGCATGACGGCGGAAACGGCAGGTCTGATGTCCGGTGCCCATGCAGCCTGAAGGTGATCAACCGCCGACAACGCGCGCCCAGATCCGTCCGCACGATGATCTCGCGTCGCGATCCCGCCGATCGCGTCAGCCGCTCCGGCGACCATCCTAGCTGGATGAAGGATCAAGATACGGCATGGCCGAAGACGAGAAAACGGCGGGAGAGGAAAATGATATGTGACTTCTTTGCAAGGCGCATCCTGTGCGATCCTACACAAGCATCGTGTCCAACGCCCGGATCCCCAACGCCATGCGCAATCACCTGACACAAGCGTCAGCAAACCGAGAGATAAAGCATGTCTAGCCTTTCAGAGCTCGACAGGCGCCTATCCCGGAAGATCGAGACGGGACGCGGCATCCAGCTCACGCCAGCGGAACTCGATCTCCTGGTCACAAGCGGCGCCTATCAGGTCTTCCGCGACGCGGTGGCCGCTCATCAGAGGGAACTATGCCAGCATCGAAGCGAAAGAAGCCGCTCTACGAGCGGGGAGGATACAAGCTCGTCCATCGCGAAGGCCGCGCCCTCGAGATCATCTGGTATGACACAACAAGAAAGCGCGAGCGAAGCGTTAGCGCGGGTACAGAGGACGTTGAGGAGGGACGTGACGCGCTCGACCGGCTCTACCTTGAGCGAACCAAAGGCGAGGGGTTCTGCCCCACCTGTGGGCAGCGCAAGATAGCCCGCGACGTCTTCGTCACCGCGGCGATCGCGGATCACCTCACCTTGTCGGTGAGCAAACCCTCAATCCAAGCGATCAGAGCCCGCCTCAAGCACGTGCTGCAGTACATCGTGACCACCGATCAATCGACGATCTCGTGCGACGCGGTCGACGAGGGATGGATAGCGAAGTTTCGCGTGTGGTTCGAGGCTCAGCCGATCGTCTCGCCGAAAGGGCGGATGCGGGCACGGTCGCTTTCGACCATCGAGAACAGCGTGCTGCAACTCGCCGCGGCCATCAACCAATGCGGCGCGACGGACGCGAAGTTCAGGCCCCGTCAGCCCAAGGACGTGAACAGGACGCCTCAGCACCGCTCGGACGTGGCCGAGCTTGCCGCGATGTTCCGCCACTGCCTTCAACCTGGAAGCGGAAAGCAGCCGCCTGAGCGCGCTCGACGGGAGCGCGCGGGGTTGCTCGGCTTCCTCCGCATCAGCGTTACCTCCCTAGCACGTCCGGACGCCGCCATGTCGGTTTCCACGGATCCGCTTCGCAAGCAGTGGAACTCCAAGGCCCGCATCCTCAATCTCAACCCTGATCGCCGTGCACAGACCAGGAAATATCGCGCGACGGTTCCCATTGGAGAGAGGATGGCCCAGGTCCTCGATTCCACCGACGGCTACATCGTAGCCTCGCAGAGCATCCGCTCCGCTTGGGAGACGATGGCCGCCGCTATCGGTCTGCCACGCGACGGGGAAGCCGGTACGAAGCTCATCCGCCGGTCCATGGCCGATCTCCTGCGGCGCCGCCTGCCTCAGGAAGCCTGGGGCGAGATCGAGATCTTTCTCGGCCATGACCGCTTCGACGACGTGTCAGGCCTCTACGCTCCCCTAAGGCCCGACTACTTGCGCCGCGCGCTTGCCGCCATCGATGAGATCGTGGCCGAGATCGATGACCTCGTACCCGGCGCCTTCCCGCCGCCATCGTCCAAACCGGAGCCCTGACACCCTCAACCCACCGCGAATAGCCGGGCCGTCCTGTCCTTCCCGGTATGTTCAGTTCCGCCAGGGGAAGGCCACAGCCGAGCCTTGGACACGCATCTGCAGCAGCGTGTAGGGGCTGAGCACACGGACCGACTCGATCACGAGGCCCTGGTCCCGAAGAAGCGCGAGGTCGACCACCTCGTCCAGGCGCCGACCAACGCAGGTTGATTGAATGACCTCCGGAAGCCGTCCCTCCAGTCTCAGCTGCGCCGCGCCCTCCCGCGTGGTGAGCTCGAACGCATCCTTGCGATAGACGATCTCAAGCCACCGGCCCATCGGAACGATCTCGATCCGATCCGTAGGCGCGGCTTCGGGAAGGAGTGCGGCACCGATGCGGGGGGATTCCGCGTGGATGTCGTTGGAGCTGAGGGTCGCCGACCAACGCCGGCCCATTATCGCGAAGGAGGGCAGACGTTTCCGAACGGGCGCCGCGACGCTTCTGCCGGTGCAGGCCGGCCAGGCCGCGGACGGGCGCAGGCGCTGGAAGGTCTCCGGCAACGTCAGACCCACCGACTCCGCGACGCTCGGAAGGATCGTCGGCATCAGGTCGACGACGCTGGCGAGATAGTCCCGGAATGAGGCGAGCCGCATCGCTTCGACCATCCGCGTGATGGTGAGATTTTCTTCTCGGGCGCGGCGTCCCGCTTCCTTGAAGATGATGTCCCGACGATCATGATCGACTTCGTCTGCCATCGAACAACTCCATCATTGAGAAATACCCCTGACCAATGCGCTTCACGGGAACGGAGGAATTTGGCGGCTGCTAGGGATTCAGGTCAAAGTAACCAGATGGTTCTTGTCCCTTCCGGATTGGCGTCGATCATCGTCGTATTGGCCGTACGGCGTTCACGTTTGCCGGCATCCGGCGAACTCCCGACCGGGTGAATACCGTGACGCCGTAATCTGCGCTCATCGTGCGAACGGCCTAACCGAGCCCGTTGCCCGTCTCGCTCATCTCGCCAAGCGCGACTCATCGTCCACAAGCGAACCATTACCCCGACGAGCATGCTTGCACGGAGGAGCGCTTAGCTGGGAACATTACCACTTGATCTTCCTTCAGTGCTGCCGCGCGCCAGTCTGTAGATTGGTCAATGCGAGCATATAGGCAGGACCACAGATAGTTCAATGTTTCCGGAACATTTGAGTTGTATTTCCTGCACGCAATGGCCCGCCGGGATGAGTGTGCCACTAACGAGCGGCTGACGACGCCACGGGCCGAATGCGAAAATGCCGTACACAACGGCATCCGCCACCGGATAGCGCGACGAGATTCTTCTCCTTTGCATTCCCGCGGCAAGCGTCGCGACTTGCAGCAGGCGCTTCTTCCGATCCGCCGACATCTTCGGTTCAACTAGGCATCGGAGGCGCTTCCGATGATTCCCGCGGACATCAACGTCAGGAGATGCTGCGTCAGCCCATCGGCCCCCTTGGCGTAGGCCATGGCCGCCCAATCATCCCATCGGTGTGCCCTTCGCGCGAGCCAGCCATAGAAATCGTCGCGATCATCGCGGTCGGCAAAGCTCAGGGACCAGAACGTGCGCCTCAACGGCATGCGCCCTTCCGTTCTCAACCCCGTCAGGACGACCATGAACGAGCGACCGACCGTCTTACGCGCGAAGCCGGTCGTTCGCGCAGCAGCCTCACGTTCGAACGACTGCAACATGGCCTCACGCGCCTCCTCGGGCCCCCCGTGATGCGCGCGGCTGACGGCATCCACGACGTCGGCCAACGGCAGTTCGGCCCATGCGGGTTCAGCGGTCGCCGAGAGCATGAGGCGCACCTGCAATCCCTCTTCAGTCAGGCGAGGGTTCAGGGGATTGCCGCGCTCGTCGGCTTCGACGAGCCGGACAGAGACGAGCCAGCACATGTAGAAGCGCCAGAACAGCATATCGCCGAAGAACAGGTCTCGCCTCCCCTCCGAACCCGAATCAGTTCCGCGCTCGATGACGGACAGCACGCGTAAAAGCAGTTCCTGCTGCTCGGGCACGAAGGAGATGGACGGAAAGCCGAGTCTCCCCAGCCAGAAGGCTTCGCGCACGCTTCGCCAGCTCCCCCCCTCGCCGTCCTCCAGGCGGGAGCCGACCTGCGTCAGCCACGATCCCCACGGAAGCGGCTGATCCCGACGGCTGTTGGGACCACGATGCGGCACCATCACGCGCCCCTCCTCGGATCCAAACCCAACGGCGGAACCGGCGTGCCGCGTCGGGCCGGCATCGGGGCACCGTCGGCGATCGCCTTCAGCTGACGCGCCAGATGCTCCACCTCCCGGCACACGTAGTCGTCGTCGCGGTACGTGGCGCCGATCTCGGCACCAAGGAACCGCTTCGGGTCGTTGATGTCTCTGGGAACCACGTCGTAGACCTTGTCGCAGGTGAATCCGAGCCACCAGGCGTCGTGGTGCACCCGGTAGTCGGTAGCGTACACCGGCGCTTCCGACCTCGCGGATCGTTCGGGCGGATGGCAAATCCGTTGGGCTTCAGCCCCGAGGCGACGTCCCACTGAAGGCCCATGCTGACAGGCCTTGGCATGACTGATGCCGCCATGGACATCAAGATCCGGCGGGATCGCGCCCTCGTCGAAACCATAGAGGGGATGGGTCGGCGGGATGCCCACATAGCCCCCGAGGAAGCCGCCGTTGCGGGCACGCATCATGATGCACTCGAGCTGCGTCTCGGGATCGAGCCACGCGACCTTGTCCGCCTCCCCGAGGCGCCGGGCCACCGAGGCCTCGTCGTCCCGCCGGTAGTATATCTCCTCGGCGTTGATCGTCAGCCCGCCGGCGGTGACGTAGGGACGGTTCGAGACGAGGACCGTCGCCTCGTCCTGTTCTATCGTCCCGCCGGTTCCGCCAAGGCGAGCTGCTGCAGCTGTGGAGAGAAGAGCGGCAACGATCCTCTCGTCTGTCGCCGTTGCGACGGGGACGAGCGCGGTCGACTTGTTGGCTTTGGGGGAAGCAGGCATCTTCGATCTCCAGAATGCGATGGGTCGTGGGATAGCGAGCATGAGCGGCTGGAAGTGCGGTTCGCTCAGGAACGTCGGCTGCACGCCTTTCGGATGATGTCGGCGGCCAAGGCACCGAGTTCGTCGGGGCCCACGGCCGCCTCGACCAAGTCGTAGGCGGGTGCCTCGAAGCCGCGCATCCTGGCGAAGGCCATGAGGAGGTGGCCCAGCCTCGGCTGGTCGGCGCGCGTACCTAGCATCGCCTTCCAGGCATCGACCGGGGCGGGATCGGCTAGATAGTCGACGAGCGCCTGCACTCGGGCGGGGGGCTCGACGACCACCGCGGCGCCGGAACCGTGCGCCATCCCAAGCAGCGCCTCGGCACGCTCGAAGTATGGACCGTCATGAAGGAAATCGCCCCCCGGCTGATCCGGAGCTGCGAGGTCGCGAGGGTGCGTCCAGCCGAACCTCGCCTCCAGATCGACGAAGGCGGTCTCGGGATCGCTCGAGTCGGCTGCCGACACCAACGCCGAGACCTGCCGGGCCATGTCCAATCGAAGCCCGAAGCCGGCTGGCTCCGTCGAACCCCCGACGCGCGCGGCGACGACCTCGGCCACGGCCCCGGAGGCGAATCCATCCGGCATGAACGTGACGATCGAGCCCGCCGAGGACGGTGCGGCCCGCGGCCGCCTCAGCAGCCCGAGTTCCGATGCTGCGCAGACGGCTGCTCGACAGATCTCAGGCCACGCACGCTCGACGACCGCCACCGCGCTTCCCTGCGGCAGCCACAGTGAATTCAGTTCGAAGACGGTCGCGAGTGCGATGGACCGGGCGAGGTCGTATCGAACGCGAACGCCGGTTCCCGTTCTGATGTCGCGCGGAAACGGTCTCAGTCGAAGCTTGCGAAACCGGGTCCGAATGGCTTCGGTATCGGTGGCGTTGAGACGGGCGATCGTCCGTTCCAGTACTCCGTATGGCAGAGAGAGGGCCTCCAGCCCGGACCTTCCACTCATACCAAGCACCGTGGATACTCTGTCGTCACGCCCAACCGGCGGCGTGGGCGCCACTCGTCGATGTCTGGCGGACGATGCACGATCCCGCGATGCCGCAGGAGCCTGTGGTGGTTCAGGCCACCATCCCGCAGACGCAGCCTGTTCAGGCCGCCGGCACTACGGTCGAGGTAGGCGCCGCGAGTGTCGGACGGCCGGTTTGAGGTGGCGGCGACACGTTCGGGGTCGTTGGCGACGATATCGGACATCCCTGTTCCTTCCGATGCCGACTTAGGTTCCACTAGGATACTATGTCAAGGTGTCGTGCTCCGGCTGGATGCGTTGTGGTGCCGCTTCAGTCCGGTGCCGACTATCTTGGCGCGGGGCGGCAAGTTTCCGCCCTCGCGCGGATGGACAACGAGGATCATCCAGAACATCTTCTCGACTGAGGGCAACGTCCTCTACCTCGCATCGAGCCGGGCGAGCGGCGTGTCCAGGCGATCGCCATGATGGCCAACGAGTTGGGAGACGAACAGAGCGTCGAATCGTCGCACGTGCTGCGCACATGCCGGCACGATTGGTTCCAAATTACGGACGTTCCGCGCACCGCGCTGGTACACGTCGAGGATCGGGTCACCCTGGGTCTCGATCATCCCCGTTGCGAAGCAGTCCTGACCCGCCGGCCACTGCGCTCTGACCACTCGCATTCGTTCCTCCGCTTTCAGGCGACCGCCAGCCTGAAACCGGAAGGACCGCAAATATGTGGAGATTGAAAGTTCGAGGTTCCGTCATGCATGCGGGCACGCCGCCTAGAGGGCGTGCCTTTCATGCATGCCGTCGGACCAATCTTCCGTCGGCGATGGAGGATCAGGTCGGACCGGGCATGGCGGCAGCAGGCACAAGGATGGTCGTGATGCCCGCGGGATCGGACGGGCTCAAAGAAGCTTGGTCGCCCGAACTGGAGTGAGATCGGGCGTCATGCGGCTAGTCTCGCCAACTCCGCGGGAGCGGCGCCGTCGATCCCGGCCACCTACGCCTGCTGGAGGCTTGCCACGCGTGCGCTTCGCTCAAGAGCGGCTTCGGTATCAAGCTGCGCCTGCCTGATCAGCGCCTCCGCAGCGGCTTTGGCGCCGTTGGCGTCGGCCTCCGCTATCGCCTCGAACAGGTCGCGATGTTGGGGCATCGGGTCACGATGCAGGTCTTCATCCCGGTATGTGAAGAAAGTCGTCGACCGAACGGCCGCTGCAATGCCGGGGGAGAGATTTATGAGCAGCTCGTTGTGCGTCGCCTTTAGGATCAAAGCGTGGAACCGATGATCAGCGTCTCGACCCACTTCGCTCGTCAGGCCTCGCTCCGCCATGGCCTCCAATGCGCTCCCCATCATGGCGAGCTGGTGCGCCGTGCGTTTAACGGCGGCTATCTCGGCAGCTGCCGGCTCGATGATGATGCGCAGCTGGAAGAGACTCCGCACGAACGATGCGGGAGGCGAATCGGTGAACATCCAGTCAAGAAGTTCGGGATCGAGCAGGTTCCAGTCCCGGCGTTCCCGTACGCGGGTTCCAATTTTTCGCCGGCTCTCCCACAGCCCCTTAGCCCCCAAGGTACGAAGGACCTCGCGGATGACACCGCGTGACACGTTGTATCGCCCCGCCAAGGCGAACTCTCCTGGCAGGATGCTGCCGGGAGGATGTTGGCCGGAGACGATGTCGGCGCCTAGCTGCCGCACCAATGAAGCCTGCCCCGACGGGTTGCTTTCTAACACGGCCATGGATCGATCTCCTTGTTCATGTTTGCCGAGAAGATGCACCATGGCGTGTCATCCTGCCTCTCGACCGTAACCCGTTGGCGAAGGTGCTCAACCGCTGAATGAAACACCGGTCATGTTCGAAACACCGAAAATCATGGGCTGTCGTCCCATGATGATCCAAGACCTTCCAGAGCAATGAGCGGAGCATCGTTACCGGTTCTTAGGAACGGTGTTAATCACACCCACGCCGGTGAAGTTTCCAACGTAGCTGATAACCCGGCTAGGTGAGCGACGATGCGAGCAGGTTGAACGTCCTCCCGATTTCGAACGGGTTTGCGTGGCCAGCCGTTACGTACTGTTCGCTTCGCCCCCCCCCGACCGGCGGCCTCAGAGTCACCCAAGCTCTCCACGGCGTCCTCTCGTCGAAGCGTCCATCCACCACCACGTCAAGCATACCCGCCTCGAGCTCCAGCAGGGCTGGCTCGAGCGATCCGGTCTTGATGACCGGTTCGCCCCCGTGGATGCTCCGAGCCGCGCGAGCAATGTACGCCAAGCCGACGTGTCGGTGATGTTCTCACCGCCAATCCGACCGAACGTGATGACATGGGTCCGGACGCGATCAAGCGTGCCGTCCGGATCCCTCCTTATGTCCCCGCAGCCGGCGAGGCCAGCAGCATAGAGAAGCGAAACTTCATGGCTCATGTTATGGCTTGAGGAGAAGCGCTCGTCGATCCGCTCAATTCGGCAGCGCAAGCAGACTCTTGCTGCGAGAACGATATGCCGGCCGCCAACCTGCGTCGTTTGCGAAATTTAACAAAGTCATAGGAAACGGTGTGACATCTGCGGGTTAGCGAAGATCACATCGGGGTAATAAGAATGAGAGGGAGCATGCGGCTGGCCGGCATCTTGGCGGCAGGCCTACTTTTATCGTCGTGCTCGGGTCCCAAGGGCACGATCGTACCCAGCGATCCGCAGAAGTGGGACACCATCGCCGATGCGGTGAAGAAGCTTTCCGATGAGGACAAGCAGCTGTTTACCGGCTATGCGATGCGCATGACCATGGCGTCTGCCCTGTCGGGCGGCAAGGGCGGCATTCCGCCAGGCACGACGATCGGAGAAGGGATCGACGCGCAAAGGGAATTTCTGGCGAGGCAGAAGCAGGAGGAGGCCGAGGGCGAATTGCTCAAGGCGAAGGTCGCTGCGCAGAGGTCAGCCGCCATGGCGAAGCTCAACCAATCCGTAACCGTCGCGCTGTCGACCCTGACGGTGCTTCCGAAGAACTATGACGCTGGCCGGTTCAGCGAGCGGCTAGATCTGCTGCTCGCTGTGGAGAACAAGACGGCCAAGCCTGTATCGGGCATCAAGGGATCGTTGATATTCAAGGATCAGTTCGGCGCTGAGATAAAATCGATGGGTCTGTCCCTGGATGAGGACATTGCGCCGAACGCCTCACGTTCGATCAGCGGGTATGGGAAGGACATCAACCAGTTCGAGGACAGCGACACGAAGCTGGCGGTGACGCCGCTGAGCAAGATGCACGTCACCTTCGAACCGCAGATGATCGTCTTCGCGGATGGCACAAAGCTGGAGGCGCCGGAGGCATCGGGCAGCTAGCGATCACCCTTGCCGACTGCATCAATGACGCTGAGGCGCACACTAGCCGCTTGAGCATCGGTCAGGACATCCACGCAGAAAGCGAACACCTTGCGGACAGAGGAACTGGCGTGCAGCCCAGCGATGCAGGGCAGCAAGTCGCCCCCCCGGTCCAATCGCCTTCACGAACCTAGGACATGTCGCGTGTCCTCACAGCGACCGAGAGCAGCATGTCGGCTCTTGTGCAGACGGCGGCTTCCATCATGCCGCCGTCGGGCATCGTCCGCATCAAGAGCTCCGGAGGCATCGCTCGGGAAGGAGCGGTCAAAGGCGTTCAAGGTCCTCGGACGATCGACGGGCGTACGCCGACGCGGCCCGCCGCGTTGAGAACGAAGACCGGGTTGAGCCGTTCTAAGGTGATGACGAGATCGGTACGCTTGTTGGCGATCGTACAGTCGCTGAGAGGTCGGCATGCCCCCGCCACCGCTGCCGCTCTGGCAAGCGAGTTTGGCGTGTCCGAACGCACGATTTACCGCCAAGTCTCCGTGCTGGTCGCTCGCGGTGCCGTGATCGCGGGCGCGGCCGGCTCTGGGTACATCATGAAGGCGGGTAGCTTTCTGCCGCCCATGACGTTCGCGCCCGACGAGGCCGACGCGATCGTGCTCGGGCTGCGCTACGTGATGCGCCGTGGCGACGCCGCATTGAGTGAGGGCGCCCGCAGCGCGATGGCGAAGATCGCGGACGTGATGCCTGAGGGCGCCGCCAACCGGGCACGCGCGAACGGGCTGGTCGTGGGTCCCGTCGGATCGCGCCGGAACGAGGTGATCGCGGCCATTCGAAGCGCAATCCGCCGTGGTCGAAAGCTGACGTTCGCGTATGCAAACGCGGAAGGACGACCATCCTCCCGAACGGTCTGGCCGATCGCCTTAGGCTTCTTCGACGAAGTCGAGATGCTCGCGGCCTGGTGCGAAGCCAAGGGGGCGTTCCGGCATTTCCGGACCGATCGGATCAGGGAAGAACAGGTTAGCGAGCAGCGAATACTACTGAGCAGCAGCAGACTGATGTCCAGGTACCGCGAAGTCGAGCCCGATCTCGCGCTGTGACGCCTCCTGACACGAATTGTCATTCCGGCGTCCTATGTCGGGATGATTGATCAACGAGGAAGCGGTGTTCATAATCCTAGGCGCCACCGGGCATGTCGGTTCGGCGACAGCTGAGACGTTGCTCGCTCAAGGTGACACGTCACTGTCGTGACGCGCAACGTGGAGAAGGCCGAGCCTTTCCGAGCATTGAGGGCCAAGGTGGCGGTCGCGGATGTTCATGATGTCCAAGCGATGCGCAACGTGTTCCGGACCGGAAAGCGACTTTTCCTGCTTAACCCGCCAGCCGTGCCGGCGACCGACACCGATCATGCAGAAAAGGAGACGGTCCGCCAGCTGCTGGCCGCCCTTGACGGGTCGGGGTTGGAGATGATCGTCGCGCAGTCCACCTACGGTGCGCAGCCCGGCGACCAGCTCGGCGATTTAAACACCCTCTATGAACTGGAACAGGGGCTCGCGGCGCAGTCGATCCCCTACAGCATCATCCGAGCCGCCTACTACATGAGCAACTGGGACATGGTGGCGGAGCCTGCGCGGCAGGATGGCATAGTGCCGACCATGTCCCCGGCTAACCTCACTACACGCTGCCGCAGCAGCGCCGCCCGGACGATCTCGCGCACCTGCGACGCGATGCCGTGGGGATCGACCACGAGGGTTTCGACCTCGTGCTCTGGGGCGGTCTGGTCAGCCGCGCCCGGGCGCTCGGTCCGGTCATGGTCGAAGGATCGTTCTTCCATCTCGGCGAGCGCGACACGCCCGACCGGCCGACCCGCGACCGCTCGCTCGACACCGCCAGCGTCCGGCTGATGCGCGATCCCGCGCGTGCCAAGATCGACGCCGAGCTGGAGGTGATCGGCCAGCGCGGGCATGTGTCTGCGAGTGTCGCCTCCAACGCTTCCCGGCAGCATGTTCGCGCACAGGTTTCAGAAGCGGCAGGTCCGTGATGGGTACCTCCCGTCGAAGCCCGATTCACGACGGGCCATTGTGAAAGCTCGCACCGCGCAACTGCACGGAAGCGGCGAGTCGGCACCGCCGTCCGAACGCCCCGCACGCTGTTCCCGTTGACAGCGTCGCGCTTAGAAAGCCTTCGACGATCAACCTCGTGAACACGGTGTAGCTGTTGACCACGTGCTCAGGCCCTTTCCCGATGTACTGCCGTCAAAGGACATCAAACGCCGTCGGGGTCTAGGCATGGTTGATGCCTAGAACCGTGTGCCAAGGCCCATCCAGATCCGTGCCGGATCGATGACGTACCCAAACCGATCATAGTTCAAACGCTTGTCCAAGGCGTTCTGAACGCCGCCATGCAGCGTGAACCGGGGCGAGACCTTGAACGAGGCCCCGATATCGATCGTCGTGTAGGATGGCGCGACGATCGAATTGCCGCTGATCTGCGCCTCGGTGATCGCCTCTTCGCCCCGGAATATCCCCCGGATGTAGCCGCTCAACCGCGCCGTCGGCTTCCAGTTGAGCGAGGCGCTCGCCTGCTGCTTGGGCGTATCGTTCAGCGCGGCCCCGATATTGGCCCCGCTGAGTTGCTCGGAGTCCGTCAGCGTACCGGTCGCATTGAACCTCAGGGTGGTGGTCAGCGGTAGATCGATCGTTGCCTCGATCCCGCGTACCTTCGCCTTGTCGACATTGACATAGGTCGTCGGTGGCCGCCCGATCGAGCTCAACGGCTCGCCGCTGCACCACGCATCCGCCACGATGCAGGTGACGCGGGTGATCTTGTTGTCGAACCGGGTGTCATAGGCAGTCAGGCTGGCCTGGAAGGTGCCGACATCGAGCAGCAATCCCGCTTCGACCGTTCGCGACGTCTCCGCTTCCAGATCGGGATTACCGTAGATCGTACCACCACGGCTCGACTGACCCCAGTCGGGCAGCGTCTGGCGCAGGTTCGGCGCACGGAACCCCTGGGAATAGCCGCCTTTCAAGGTGAAGGCCCCGCTGATGTTCCACACGGCATAGGCACGTGGCGTCCAGTGCGTGCCGTATTGCTGGTCGTCGTCCATGCGCAGACCACCGGTCACACGCAGTCCGGACAGCAGCGTCACCTCGTCCTCCGCGAACACCGCCACCTGCCGTCGACTTGCACCGTCGCGCGTCGACCCGGCCAGCAGGTTGCCGACGGTGTCCGTGAGATCTTCATTGCGGTAATAGGCCCCCACGCTCAGCGAATTGGCGGGTAGGGGGACCATCCAGATCGATTGCGCGATCGTGTTCTTGATGCGTTTGCCATCCCGCAGACTCTTCGCGTCCTCAAGCTGAAGGTAGCTTTCCGACGTCGCGAAGCCCCAGTGGCCGGAATGACTGATCGAGCCGACGTAGCGGCGCTGCGCCTGGACGTTCTCCATCCCCATCGGGACCGTTGCGCTCGTTGCAACGGTCTTGCCCGCCGTCGCGGTCACGGTTTGGCGATAATACCCCAGTTCGGCGAGAAAGCTGTGGTCGGAACCCGCATTCCAGCCGAGTTTGCCTGCAAGACTTTCGTCGCGGCGCTCTGGCGTGCCGCCGATGACGCGGTCCTCCCCGCGCCGGGTCGCGGCGCCCTGCACCTGAATGCCCACCGACCCGGCGATCGGGCCGGACAGATAGAAGTTGCCGTCGGCGACGTTGCCGTAGTCGGGGCCCAATTGCATCGTGCCATTGACCCGCGCGCTTCCGCGCCAAGTCTTGGCGATGCGACGCGTGATGATGTTGACCACCCCACCCATCGCATCGGACCCGTACAATGAGGACATCGGCCCGCGCACCACCTCGATCCGCTCGATCGCCTCCAACGGCGGTAACTGTCCGCCTTCCGAGATGTTGCCGCCATTGGTCCGCGTCTCACGGCTCGACAGACGTTTGCCGTCCACCAGGATCAGCGTGTATTGCGGCGCCATGCCGCGGATGGAGATGTCGCGGCTGTTGCCTTCACCCGGGGTCACGGTGACACCGGGTATCTCCAGTAGGGCATCGGTCACTTCGCGATACGGCAAGCGATCCAGATCCTCGCGGGTCAGCACGCTGATCGATGCCGGCGCATTCTTCACCTGTTGTTCGCGTCCGCCCGAGGCCGTGACGACGATCTCATCCGCGCGGGTCGTCTGGCCCTGCGCGTCTGGATCAGGACCCGAGGCGAGTGCGGATGTCGAGCAGGCAAGCGCTATCAGCGCCGCAGTAGGGCGGTGTCGGATTGTCAAATTCCTGGATCCCGTTATCGCCTGCTATTGCAAGTCGTTCGCACCGCTATGCCCGGCGAGCGCGATCCGAGAAAGCCGCGAAAGCCGAATATGCGTTATTCACTCAGCGGATGCGCAGTGGCGTGCGAGCAGGTCGACCAGCCACATCGTCGCCTGGTCGCGTACGCTGCGGTCGTGCCACAGCAACCGGTAGTCGAGCTTGGCGATGGTGACCGGCGCCGGCCGGACTGCAAGACCGTAGCTGCCGGCGAAGCGCAGAGCCGCACGCGTCGGCAACGTCATCAACATATCGCTGCCGGCGATCAGCGCAGGTGCCGCATGGAAGTACGGCAGGCGCACCGTCACCCGCCGTTCCCCGCCCCGTGCGCCGAGCCGCACCTCAACCCCATCCACGGCCAGATCGCTGACGACCACGCCGACATGCGACCAGGCGAAGAACTCATCGAGCGTCAGGGGATCGTCCCGCCTCGCAAGATCGTGTCCCGCCCGCATGACGCAGGTGTACGTGTCGGCGAACAACGCGCGGCGTTGAACGCCAGAATGACCGGTTTCGAGCCCTGAGATGACCAGGTCGATCTCCCCCGACGCCAGCTTCTGCATCATGTCCGTGCTGAATGCCGCGATCTCGATCCTCACACCGGGTGCATCGGCGGTGATCGCTGCCAGTCCCGGTGCGATAACGGTGAGCACGCCGTAATCGGTCGACGCGATGCGGAAACAGCGATCAAGCGAGGCGGTGTCGAGACGCGGGGCATGCAACAGCGCACTTGTCGATGCCAGCCATTGCTCGACAGGCGTGACCAGGTCTTCTGCCCGTTGCGTCCGCTGCATGCCGGCGTTGGTCCGAACCAGCAAGGGATCGTCCAGGATCTGGCGCAGCTCCGCGAGCGAGCGGCTGACCGTCGGTTGACTCAACCCGAGCCTTCGCGCCGTTCCCGTGACGCTCCTGGTCTGCAACAAGACTGCCAGGGTCGCGAGCAAATTCAGATCAACGTTGCCCGGATGGATGGTGCTTCCTTCTCGATCGACAAGTAGATAGTTCGTTAATGAGAGTCGTTATCGAAAACACGGTTTCGGCGCAATCGGCTCGTTCGACAAATGGCGTGAAGGTGCACATCGCAATTTCGAGTAACGTGGAACTGGTATCTCCAGGCATCTTGATGAAGGATCGCATCGCGCTGTCGGAGGTCCATATGTTGCGCTGCGCCAATAACGCAGCAGCGTTGGTTCGATCACATCAAACGGGCAGGCGATCAGCGTGGGCATGGCGTCAGCCAAACCGCGGTACGGCGTGTACGTCGACAGCGTGATGATCGGGTCGGTCTGCGACCATCAGCTCCTCTTGAACCCGACTCGTCCGGCTGCGGATGTATGTACGTGGTCCGCGGCAGCGTTGCCGGACGGCGGAGACACCAAGGCCAGACGTCCACTCCAGGCCGATCGAGGCCACATGACGTCCCGGCGGACGGGCTTCCTGCCGTGGCCCTCGTCAACTGCGCCCGTCCCACTCCCAATCCCGTCAAATCCATATCGCCGACGGCGCCGACGCCAGCGGCGCGCGAAGGAGGATCGACGATCGCCGTACGCGGCGGTCGTCGTTTGCGCATCGGCCATCGCGGCCGGTACGCGACCAAGGCGTCCGGACCGATGCGGAGCATTTCAGAGAGATTCCTCGTGCCGTGGCACGGAAAGGGGAAAAACCTCTGAAGGAGACGGCGCAGCCTCAATCCAGGGAATCGACGCCATGTTTCAAAAGACCATCGATCACGACGCAAGTCACTTCTTCCTCGCCGACAAGGGCGAGACCCACGCGCTGCTGTTCGTCAACAAGGAGCTGATGACAGGGACCCAGCCCGTCACGCCGCTCTGGATCGCCCCCTGCGCCGATGAGCCGTCGCTCGACTGCATGTGCCGCTGGGCAGCCGCGCGCCGGCACCTCTGGGAGAACTGGGGCGAACTGCGCGCGCTGATCGGGCGGGACGCCTTCCAGAGGCACATGCACGAACTGCTGACGACCGAGCCCCCGGAGCACGTCGTCGGCGCCGTGATCCTGAGCGGAGAACACCCCGGCGAACTGCTGCTCGGGGAAACCCTGCAGGGCCCCCATGGAGTGCGCAACGACATCCTGATGCGACACGTCTTCGCATCTCCGAAGCTGCGGCACGCATTCAACCGGTGGATCCAGCACGCGGACAACAACCACCTCATCCCGACGCTGATAGGGATCGGCTACGGCGAGGGCTCCGAAACGCTGGGCAAGCTCCTCGATCAGCTGGCGAGGAGCGCCTGTTCCGCCGCGCCCGACCGGGTCGGGCGGACGCGCCGCCGCAAGGCGGCATGAGCGCATGCGTGCGCGTCCCGAAGTCAAACCCGTTGCGATGCAGGGCAGTGGAAAGGGGAAAAGGCGGAGGCCGGGCCCGGCCCGCGGCTACGCCGGTAGACCGATGGGTCTTAACATTCCGTGAAGACGGTCGGAGAGGTCCGGTCCCTGGCGGGCCGCCGGACCTCTCCGGGGACGCGGATGAGGAGGATCCGCGTCCCAAAGTCCGCGCTCGGAGCGCGTTCCAGGGTCGGCCGCCTTCGGGCGGTCCGCCCGGCCCGACCGTCCGGCGGTCGGGCCCGCCCGCGGCGGTCCGCGGCATCGCGCAGCCGCGTTTTCCCCTTCGGCACATGGAGCGGCACCGAACGTCGGAAGGGGTCGGCTCGGTACGCGATCCATCGGATTCCTCCTTGCGCCTGCCAGCGCCTCAACTGCTTTTCCCCTCACCTGGAGGGTCGCATTTTCTCCTTCCTTCCGGTGTCCGCCATCGGCCGGCGGACGTGGCGGCGCTCCCGGGGAGCGCCCCCTTCGCGCGCCGACATGCGGCGTCGCCCATGCGCCGTCGTCAGCGACGCGGCGGCCGCCTCCGGCAGGAGGCATCGACGCCGGCCGCCGGGCGGCAGGCCCGGGGACGAGGCGCCGCAAGGCGCAGCGGACCAACGAATACGCGCCGGCGGTCCGGCTCCGTCGAGCGTCCTCGGCCAGGCCGAGGCGCGGTGGCGACCGAGCGAGACCGCCGGAACCGCGAGGGGGAGCGGTGCCGGGCAGGCCGGACCTACGGTCGACAAGCGCGGCGGTCGCCGTGACCGGACAGCCGCCGCCGCGGCACCACGGCATGCAGGCGAGGATGAGGCGGCCGGCACGTCCGCGGCGCGCGCGGCGCCGATCTCACGAGAACAGAGGAACGCCGTCAAGCACCGAGGTGATGCGCCGGGTCGAAGGTCGGACCTCCGGGTCCTGGCGACACCACTCGGGTGTGGTCTTCCGGCCGATGACGGACGCCGGCGCGAGTTTCATGTGACGTCTTTGCAGCACCGAGATCAGCCCGACATACAAGCATGGGCGAAGGGAAGGTCCCGCCATGCCGGTTTCTGAAGTTCCGACCGCCCGGAGGGCATTCGTTCCACGATCTACGGTGAACATCGCGACCCCGCGCCACACCGGTCGTGCGGGAGACGCCCCATCGAACCACGCGGTCGAGAACGTCATCTCCGGCATTCGGCTTCCCGACATGCCGGCCCGAACGGTCGCCGGGCCTCGCATGTCCCGCGCCGGGACCATCCTACGGGCGGATGGAGAGGAACGACCGCCCACACCTGTAGGACACGGGGTGAAGACCTGGAGATCGGATCGGCTCTCCCCGGTGATCTTCGCTTCCGCCTCCGGCCGCGGTCGCCATCCGCGCAGCCGTCGTCGGACGTACGCCAACTTCTGTCGTCCACCGCGACACGATGCGTCGCTGCGGGCGTCGCGACCGCCTTTCCCATACGATCTCGCCCCCCACCCCCGATGCTCTGCCCTTCCGCCGGGAGGACGATCATGAGCAAGCCATCGGCAGTGACCCGTGTACGCAGCCATCTTCTCGTCGAACTGAGAGGAGCGGCGCGCCGCCCGGGCAGCCTCATCAGCGTTCCCGATCTCGCCCGGGAGATGAGGATGAGCCACACGCCCGTGAGGGAGGCGCTGGAGCGGCTGGCGGGGGAAGGCCTCGTCGCGGCTCAACCGTCGCGCAGGGGCTTCAAGGTGCCCCGCCTCGGCGGCGGAAGCCTCGCCGGCCTCTACGAACTCGAAGGGATCCTGGTGGAGGCCGCGATCCGATATCGTGCCGGCCCACCCGACGATGTGCCCCCGGCGTGCCCGGCCGATGAAGGTCGGGACGCGCTCGAACGCGTCGAGGCGACGCTCGGGATCCCGTTCGCGGGATGTGCGAACCGTAGCCTTGTCCAGAACTTCGTCCGCACGTCCAACATGCTCGCGCCGTACCGGCGCTTCGAACCGGACGTCCTTCCCTCATGGCGTATGGAGATCGAGGGGTTGCGCATGGCGTTCACCTCCCGATCCGGTGCCTCGAAGGCGCTGCGCTCGTTCACCCGCCGCCGGGTCGCCGCGGCATCGGCCATCTGCGACGCGGTGGAACGGGCATGTCCGATGCCGGAAGATAATTGAGATATAGATCGAGTAGAGAGGACCGGTGTGGCCTTCTGGGGGTGTCGCAAGATCCTGCGACTCAACCGAAGGGAACCACCATGAAGAAGTTCACCCTTGCCGACCTCGGCCGCGCCAGCAAGGTCACCGCGGCCCAGGTCATGGGATCGGTGCCGGAGCGCGACAGCGCCATCCTGCGCTACATCATCTGAGTGCGGCGGCGGCGTTCACCGGAGCGCCGCCGTTCCGGCCGATGCCAAGCCTCGCCCCCCACATCCATGCCGTGGCCGTCGGCACCGACCTCGTGATGGTCGATCTGTCCGCCGACCGATACCATGCGCTGCACGACGCCGTGGCCACCGCCGACGAACATGGCTCAAGGATAGGAGGCGCGGCGATGAAGCTGGTCCCCGGCGCGATCGACGCGTTGCTCCTCGCAGGGGTGCTGGTCGACACCGACGTTCCCCCGCTGCCGCCACTGCCTGCGCCCTCCCGCGGCCTCGCATCGCCCGTCCACCCCTCGAAGGCGCGGCATCCCGCCGACGTGCCACGGCTCGCGCTGGCGACCCTGCATGCCGCCGCTCGCCTGCGGGGTGGGTTGCCATGTTCGACATACCTGCGCGAACGCCCCTCGCGCGAAGCCTGTCCCAACGACGTCGAAGAGGCCATCGCACGCTACGCCAAGGCGAAGCTCCTTCTTCCGACCCCATCACGCTGCCTGCCGGCGTCGCTGGGAGCATCCCGCTTCCTTGCCGGACTGGGCGTACCCAACGAGATCGTGTTCGGAGTCAGAACGCATCCGTTCGAGGCCCACTGCTGGGTGGAGCATGGAGGATGCGTGCTGAACGACACGCTCGAACGCGTGCAGGCGTTCGCCCCCGTCATGGTCGGCATGCCATGAATCCGTCCTTCGTCGCGATCGCCTGGAGCGGACCGGCAGGTCGCAGCCGCACCGAACGCATCCTGCGACAGTTGAGCCGCCGCGGACTTTCCAAGATCCACGAGACGTCCTCGCTCATCGTCGCCGCCTCGCCGGGCGCAGGGATGGAGAGGCTCGGCGAGGCCGTCCTGGTCATCGGGGCCAACATCGGGCTTTCCAGGCTGGCAGGCGTCGACCTCATGGTTCCGGCACGATCGATCGCGGAACTGCTGTGCTCCGAGACCTGGGGGAGCTACATAGCGTTCATCGACGCCTCCGATGGTCCTCACGTTTTCGTCGACCCATCCGGCGCCGGACACGCCACGATCGCGAGCGACGGGTCGGTGACGCTCGTCGCGGACATCATCGACGGCGAGATGATGGATGGGGCGGAACTTCCAATACGCGTCGACGAGAGTGCGCTTGCAGGCTGCCTGGCGGATCCGACGACCACGCTCTCGACACGGCTGCTGGAGGGGGTCACCCGCCTGGTCCCGGGCACCTTGCGCAGGATCGACGGCGGTTCACCGGCGCTGGACATCTGGACCCCCGCCCGAACGGGCGAGGATCGTGCAGCGCCAGCCGATCGCCTGGTCTCAGCGGTCGACGTCGCGATCGACGGCCTTTGCGGGACGATGCCGCTGGTCCAGCTATCGGGTGGTCTCGACTCGTCGATCGTGGCGACCAGCACCGCCCTCCACCGCCGACGCGTCAAGGCGGTCACGGCCGTCTCCGCCGGGGGGGACGTCTCGGAGGTGCAGTACGCCCGCTCGGCCGCGCGCCACGCCGGCATCGAACTGACCGAGGATTCGAGCGACGTCTATCCGTCCTACCGGAGCTTCTTCGACGAAGCGCAGATCCAGCACCCGTTCCTCCACGGGCTCGACGACCTGTTCGCGAAGATCGTGGGGGAAGCCGCCGCTCGCGAAGGCGCGGACTGCGTGCTCACCGGCCAGGGTGGGGACGCCGTGTTCTTCCAGCCCGCGAGCCATTCCGTGACGATCGACAGGATGGCGGCCCTCCGGATGCGGGGATTGGCGGGCCTCGAAGGCGATGCGGTCCGGACCCGCACCACCATCTGGCATCATCTCCTGCCCGTCCTGTCGAGCCTCGTCCGAAGGCCTCGGCTGCCCCGGGTCTCCGCAACGCCCGATTGGCTCAGCGCTGATGCGAGGGGATGTACCCGCAATCCGCCGCACGCCTGGATCGGGACATCGGACGCGCTGCCGATAGGCAAGAGGGAGCAGATCATGATGCTCGCGAACGCCCAGATCTTCCACTCCACCAGACCCAGCTCGGGGTATCCTCCGATCATCCATCCCCTTCTCGCGCAGCCGGTGCTCGAGACGGTGCTCTCCATCCCTTCATGGATGCTTTCCCACGGGCCCGGCGACCGCGCGCTAGCACGGCAGGCCTTCTCATCCCGTCTTCCCGCCCCTGTGAGCAGTCGCTTCGCCAAGGGCGAGGCGACGACCTTCTACAACCGCTCCGCGGTATCCAACCTCCCCTTCCTCCGCGACGTGCTGCTCGGCGGCGCGCTCGCCGACGCCGGCATCATCGACAACGACCGGATGGACGAGACCCTCACCCGCGAGCATCTGTTCTACGACCGGTCGAGCCACTCCCTCATGCTGGCGGCGAGCTGTGAAGCCTGGCTGCGGGCATGGCGGCGGTGACGGACATGTGGCGTCACGCCGCCAGCCGCCCCTGCGCCGGCGACAGGCTTCTGCGCAGGAAGTCGAGCGTCGCCCGCCAGCAGTGCCGCAGGTTTCCGGGACTGGACAGCTCATGCCCCTCCCCCCAGTAGCGGAGCAGCTCCACGTCGCCGCCATGTCGAGCCGCCTCCATGAAGGCCCGCTCCATCTGCGACATCTCCACCGGATCCAGATCCCCCCCGATCAGAAGCAGCGCCGCCCGTGCCCGATCCATCCCGTAGGCGGGACTGGCTTCCACGAAGGCCCCCGGATCCGAAGCCGGCGGCTTACGCATGTTCGCCTGCCCTCCCTCGACCCACCCCGCCGAGAATGGAAAGGGAATGCCCTGTTCGAGCCTAAGACGGTCCAGTCCGCTGATGGCTCCGTGCATGGCCGCGACGTCGGAGATACCGTTGCTCGCGACTATGGCCTGGAACTGCCGGCTCCGGGTCGCCAGAACCAGAGCGGCGTACCCGCCGAAGCTGTGGCCGATGACCGCGGTGCGTGCCACGTCGACGAGACCGGTCAGGCGAGCCGCCGCAACCGCGACTTCGACCTGCGGCACGATGTCCTCGGAAGGCCGGGCGTCCCCGCCCCCCGTCGGCATGCTCGGCAGCAGCACCGCATAGCCCGCGGATACCAGCATCGGCGCGCTGATGGACGTGTTGTACGACGTGAGCCGAGCTTCGAACGGCAGATCGTCGCCGAAGGTCGTACCAGGATAAGGGACGACGACGAGCGGTGGACTTCCGGCACGGCCGCCAGGCAGGAGCAGCCAGTGCGTCAGCGGCGCTCCGGACCTGTCGGTCGTACGGAGCTTGACCGCGACCGGAAGGTCGACATCGCCGACCTGATCGTTGATCCGGTCCAGCTCGAGGGGGCGGTTTCCGCGACGCTCGAGATGCAGCACCTGTCGGTCATGGGCGTCGCGCTCCATCGTGACGGCGGCTCCCGGAATGGCCGCGAGGACCGGACGGGATGCAGCCAGGGCCTGCCTGGTCCGCGCGAGGTCGTCGTCGAACGTCAGGAGGTCCGTCGCACCGCCTCGAAGACGTCGCAGAAGCCGAAGACGCTCCGGGTTCATCGCGATGCGGAACCCGATGTTGTAGGGTTCGAGCAACAGCGGTTCCGCCTGCTCGACGTGATCCGCGAACCCCGCCTGTCCATGGTCGTCAACAGCCACGACCCGGTGACCATCCTGCAGCAGCAGCGCCTCGCGTGACCGCCCAACCGGCACCGCGGCGTTCGAGACGTCGACCCTTTCCGATCCGTTAGGCAGCAGCCGCCTCCAGGAAGCGCCCCCGCCGGCGGTGCCGGCCATCAACGCGACGGGTGTCGAGCCAGCCCATCCGGCGTGGCTCGTGCGCCCGCCACCTTCCTCGACGACCTGCGCGAACGCCCCCTTCCCTCCCACGCGGACGACGTGACCGCGGGAGTCGGCGACGGCGTAGTAGCCGTGCCTCCAGTCGAGCGAATCCTCCCTCATCAACAGCAGGAGGCGATTGTCCTTCGACCAGCTCATCACGCCCCGCATGACCTGCCCCACGACCCGCACCGAGCCGCCGCTGGCGACATCCACGATGTGGACCTCGTGGGTCCGTGCGCCGAAGCTCACCGAGATCGGGTCCACCGGTGGGGAGACCGGAGCCCCGGCGGTCACCACGGCGATCCGCGAACCGTCCTCCGAGGCCACCAGGTCGTCCACGTCACCCTCGAACAGGATCCGCGACGTTCCGGACCGCAGATCCTCCAGGACGACCCGCCGCGTCGACCGGTCCGGAGCGGCTCCCCTCCTGCTCGACATCGACGTACCGGATAGGCCGCCCCTCGCCTGCGCGGCGTAGAGACCGACGAGATCGTCGAGGAAGCCGGTGCCGGCGAGCAGCATGGCGGGCAGGCGAGGCTCCTTCATGGCGACGTAGGCGAGCCTGTCCTCCGCGAGCCACGTCGGATTGGGCGCCGCGGTGGGCAGGTCGGGATGCGTCGCCAGCCATCGGACGCCGCCACTGCGCAGGTCCACGACCCCGAGGGAAAGCCGGCGTTCCCGCAACCGATAGACCGCCATCCTCAGTCCGGAGGGCGAAAGTCCGGCCATCCAGTAGCCGGCGCCGCTCTCCTGGGCGAACAGCGGACGCAGCACCGAGGGCCGATCGATCGACGTCGCGAGCACCTCGCCGAGGGCGCGACGGTTGGCATACGCGCCATATCCGAAGTCCGGGGAGAGCTCGTACGGCCTCCTCCGTTCGACGACGACCAGGCGGACGCGCGGCGCCATCGCCACCTCGCCATAGCTGCGAAGCTTGAGAAACGCGTCCATGTCGTACGGCCTCGCCACCGCGGACCCCTGTGCGAAGGACGCAAGGACGAGAAGAGCGGCCAGGAACATCCTGCGCATCGTGGTCTCCGGCATTGTCTAGAGGTTCAGGAACGGGGGGTCACCGCGAGACGCTCACCAGGCGCGGCGCACCTCAAAGGATACGATCCGTCCGAACGGATTTGCATTGGCGGCGTCGAAGCCCAGACCGTTGACGCGATCGACGAAGGGCGGGGATGCGTTCCCCAGGTTCTCCACCGCCAGCGTGAAGCGGAAATCCCGGAGCGGGCCGCTGGTGGGCGAATAGCCCGCAGTCACGTCGATCGTGGTGAACGCCGATATCGCGCGCCCAGGACTCGACGCGTCGTCGCGATAACGGTCCACGTAGTTGCCGCTCGCCGACGCCGAGAGCGGTCCTCTGCTCCAGGTAACACCGCCCCTCAGCTTCAGATTGACCGGATTGCCCAAGGTGTCGAGACGATCCGTCAGCCGAGCGGTCCCCGTCAGCCGCTCCGCGTATCGGAACAGCCAGGTCGCAGCGAGGCTGGCACCGAGTTCGTCGCGTCCGAAGGCACGTCTCCAGTTGAGGTCGTAATCGAGGCCGCTGACGGCCAATACGGAGGTGTTGGCGAACCGCGTATCGACGACGGCCCCGTACGACGCCGCCGGAAACGCGTCGGGACTGGCACCTGGTTCAGCCAGGAGCGCATTGACGAGCGCGAGGTCGGCCGGCCTCGTTGACGGTGAAACGGCTTGGACGAACGCCGACAGGTCGGCGCGGGTCAACGCCCGCAGGAGGTCCTGGAGGGCAGGCTGTGCGATCCTCTGGCGGAAGCGGGTGGAGAACACGTTGACCTCGAGGCTCAGGCCCGCAAGCCCGCCCGGTGCCAGGACGAACCCTGCATTGAAGGTGCTCGCCTTCTCGGGACCAAGGTCGGGATTGCCACCGGCCAGCACGAGAACGGGCACGTACGCCCCCGACGCGTCCGGCAGCGAGGTGCTGACGATGCGTCGCCGTTCCGTCGTCTCCGACAGTGCGGGCGCGCGGAACGACGTTCCCCAGCTCGCCCGCAGCGTGACGCCTTCGGCGGGCTGTATCGACAGCCCGACCTTGGGATTGGTCGTTGTGCCGAAATCGCCATACCGTTCATGCCGCGCGGCAGCCGACAGGATGACGGAACGGAGGCCCGGCACCGCGTTCGCCGGTCCCACGATGGGCGCCTGCACTTCCGCGAAGACGGCACCGACATCACGATCCCCGCCGGCGCTCGAAAGCGGTGCAGGCCGCGTGCCCGAGATGAAGCTGACCCCTCCGGTCGAGAAGCTCTCGTTGCGATACGAAGCGCCCATCGCCGTACGCAGCGACCCGCCCGGCAGACTGAGAAGCGGACCTTCGACCTTGGCCACGCCTTCGGTCACCCCGCTTCGCCGGCTAGACAGGGTGAACCCCGAGGCGAGCGCCGCGAGCAGCGCGGAGCCGTTCGCCGTGCCGGACCCGTATGGATCGAAGTAGCCGTCCCGTGCGGGATCGTACGTCGTGTCCGGCAGGTTCGGCACGTTGCCGAGCGCCTCGTTGAGCAGGGTCGAGTTGAGCTGGTTCGTCACACGCTCGCGGCTGCGTTCGCGTGCGACGTTCACGTATCCATCGAATGTCCAGCCCGACCCCGACTGCCACGTGGCCCCGCCACTCACGCTGAATGCTTCGACACGTCCCCGCGCCCGTGCCGGTCCGAGATCGTCCACGAACGAATAGGCGATCGCACTGAACGGATCGTTGCCAACCGGTACGTAGTTCGGGTTTGCGGGCGTGACGATCAGGATCGTCTGACCGGCCGGCGAATCGTACCTCGATGTCCTGCGGGAATACCGCCCGTCGAGGTGGAGCTCGATGCCGCCGCCGATCCCCTGCTCCACGCGGGCGTAGGCCGTCTGCCGATCCATGGCGGGCGAGAGCCCCACACCCGCCAGGGTGTTCGAAAGGTTCGTTCCTGCTGTCAGGTCGGCAGGGCCGGGTCGCCGCCCCGCCGGAAGCGTCGGGATGCGGAGCGCCGGGAGGAAGGAACCCACCAGCGGATCGAACGAGAGGATCGTTCCGGGCGAGGAGAGATAGGATCGCCTGTCGCTGCCCCCGAAAGGCCTCAGGTCTCCGGTCGCGGTGTACGCCCTGTCGCTCGCGGACAGGGCGTCCCGACGTTCGAGGTCGTAGGCGAGGAAGACCGAGCCGTCCGTCCACGTCCTGCCCGCCGCCAACCCGACGATGCCGCTGCCGACGCCCCCCGGAGCGAGCCCGCCGCGAAGCCGCACCTCGAGGCCGTCGAAGCGGTGACGCAGAAGCACGTTCACGACGCCCCCCACGGCGTCGGAGCCGTAGATCGCCGAGGCTCCGTTCGCCAGAATCTCCACCCGGTCGACGGCAAGCGAGGGTATGGCGGAAAGGTCGGTCAGGTCCCCCCTGCCACCGGAGCCCGCGACGCGTCTCCCGTCGAAGAGCGTCAGCGTAGCGTCGGCCCCCAACCCTCGGAGATTGGGCCCTGGAGCCAACGAGTAGTTCAGCGAAGAGGCGTCCGCTCCGGTCAGGCTGGCCACCGGGTTTCCGGAGCCGCCGAAGTTGGAGGGCAGGATCGCCAGCACGTCGGACACGGTCGCCCGTCCGGACCGCTCCAGATCCCGCCTGGTCAACGTGCGGACCGGTTCCGTAGCCGCCCCGCCCCTGATGTTGGACCCGGTCACGACGATGGCCGGCTCCGTGTCGCCGTCACCCTCGCCCGTGATGCCACCGCCGTCGGATCCAGCCGGCCGCCGCCCCGTCCTGACGATGACCACGTTCCGAGCGGGGCGCTGCGCGACGAGTCCGCTACCGGCGAGTATCCTCTCCAGGGCGACCGCGGGCTCAAGCCTGCCGTCGAGCCCCGCGAACCTCAGCCGACGAACATCCTCCGGCTTATAGAGGATCTGCAGGCCCGTGATGCGGGCGTAGCCCCGCAGCGCATCATCCATGTTTCCCGCTGGAATGCGGAATTCCAGCGTGTTCCGCTGCGCCTGCACCTGTGCCACCGGCAGTGCCGCGAACGTGATCACGCTGGCGACCCGCAAGCTACGACGTCCCATTCCATTCCCCCCGGCTCGCAGCGACGAGATCCAGCTGCGGTTCATGGGTGAAACGTGATGAACGGACCGAAACCCTAATGGGATTCCGACCCGATGCTCATCGACCCCGCACGGGTTTCAGTTTCGGCGGGTGCGCCCCCGTTCTCGCCGGCGACAACCGACTCGATCCCTGCTTGAGCCATTCCTCCGCGAACGTCTCCCGCTTGCGCACGTGCTGGGCCAGATCGCGCGTCAGCCGGGTGAAGCCTCCGACGAGCGTCTGGGCGTCGAGATAGGTCAGGTCGTCACCCAGGTCCGCGTCCAGCTCCATGAGCGCGATCATCATTATGGTCATGAGCTTGTTGTCGATGCACCGCAGGGCGAATTCGGCACTTCCGAACGAGAGGGTGGCAAGGATCGCGATCGGGTCGCTGTCCGTCGCCTCGGCGAAGTCCACGATGCGCTCGTAGGTGATGCGGCCGGTTCCGGCCTCGAGATGTTCATAGGATCGCGGCGCCATGCCCATCGCCCGGGCGACCTCCGCGGCCCGCATGCGCCGACGCTTCCGGATCGCCCGGAAGGTGGCCGCGATCGGACTGGGAGCCTCGCGCTCGATCAGGCCGCTCCTTGGACGACGTCGGTCGATGGCCCCGGCACGGGATCGCGCTGAGAGGATCGTCCGGTGATTGCCATCAGCGATCGTCCGTCGGCCGCAACGTCCCGTCGCCGAGCAGCGCGTTGACCGCAGTCACGAACCCGCCGGGATCGTCCACCGAGAATTCGCCACTCAGCGGCTGTTCACGGTCGGCATCCGCTCCGATGGCGATCGGCTTCCGGGAGTATCGGTTCATCTCGGCCACCGCCGTCGTCAACGGCGTGCCCTTGAACGACAGCCTGCCGTCGAGCCAGGCCGCGCCGGCGGCGGACCACGGCAGCTCGTGGACCCCGCCGCCGTCGAGCACCTCGATCGCCTCACCCGGCCGCATCGTCGTCAGCGTGGAGCCCCGGCGACGCACGACCACGGCCCCGTCGAGAAGCGCGACGCGAACCCTGTCGGCGAGCCGTCGCACGTCGAAGCGGGTGCCCACCGCCTCCACCGTCAGCCCGTCGCCCGCGTCGACGACGAGGGGACGCGTCGGATCGTGATGCACGCTCAGGAACACCTGCCCCCGTTCAAGCACGACGTTCCGCCGCCGGGTCTCGAACCTGGTCGTCACGACGCTATCCGCGTCGAGCCTGATGCGAGTGCCATCCTCGAGGTTTATCGCCGAGCGCTCGCCCCGAGCCGTCCTGTACGTCGGGTCGGCGCTGAGGAAATGGAACCCCGCCAGGCAGCACGTCGCGACGCCGAGCGCGAGCACGCCGAGCTTCACGGCACCGAGGCCGAACCTACGCCCACCCGACGCGCGAGCGCCGCCCCGCGCCTTCCGCACCGCGTCTATGATGTCCGGATCGTTCTCGAGCGCGGCGGAGCGGCTCCAGAAGCGGTCGACGGCCTCGTAGGCCGCCGCGTTCGCCGGATCGCGCCGCCAACGGGCGAAGTCGGCGAGCTCGCCGGTGGTCACCGATCGCGTCTGCAGCCGCGAGAACCAGGAAGCGGCCTCCTCCTTCGCAGTGTCGTCAGGTTCGACCATCGGGACCCCGTCTCAGAGCTCGAATCGTTCAAGGCAGATCGAAACGCACTTCTTGATGCGCCATTCGACGGTCTTGGTCGAGATGCCAAGGTGCGCGGCTATCTCGGCATGGGTCATCGGCGTGAACCTCGCCAGGAGGAAGGTCTCGCGCAGGTTCGCGGGCAGATCGAGGATGGCCCGCTTCATCTCGTATATCGCCTCCTGGTCCGCCGCCGCGCCGAAGGCGGACGCGGAGTCGTGCTCGATCACGTCGAGCGGGACGTGACGATCCTGCCTCCTGGCGACATTGCGCCTGAAGCCGTCCGCGCTGAGGTTGGCGGCGATCCTCATCAACAGGGCCTTGGGATGTCGACCCCGATCCGCGACACTGTACCGCGAGAGCCGTATGAAGCTCTCCTGCACGATGTCCTCCACGTCGCGTCGGGCCAGTCCGAACCGGCTCGCGAGCGTCCGTGCGAGCCACGGAGCGAACGTCCGGTACCGCAGGTCGAGATCCTCGTCAGCGGGCGCTCCCAAGGGCAGTCCCCTCATCGCCGTTCTCCATGCATCGGTCGTCGCGTGGAGCACAGGTTCGGGAGGGCACCGGCGCGCAATGAGCGGACCACCACCATCGGTACGGCATGCGCCGCCCGTCAGCTCCGTTACAAAGGTTTCCACACCCCTCCGCCGGCCGGCGCCGTCGGAAGCACCAACCTGATACAACCTGCCGGTTCGCGCAAGTGGGAGTGGGGTCGGGTGTTGGAAACCTTTGTGGAGGTCCGCTACTTGCCGATGGTCCCGCGTCATCGTCCGCAGGGACCCCAGACAGACGGACCATCACCTATATCGCGGCACCCGACCCCACGTGGATACCGCAGGGGCACGCGTTCCACAATCTACCGCCTCAGGGGTCCAGGCGGAGCCGGGCGAGACAAACCTCCTCCACGAGATCGCGCAGCACAGATACGCGTGCGGACAACCATTCCAACTCCACCGCCGTCACACGGAAGTGCGGCGAGTAGCGCGCCTCGACGTAGGCCCTGCGCAGGAGTTCGAACGCCCTCTTATCCTGCCGCGTCTCGCGCGGCCACGCCTCGATGAGAGTCGGCGCGAGTCGCTCCGCCTGGGATCGCAGCATGTTCAGCTTGTGCGACTTGGGGCTGTAGAGGGTAAGGACGAGAAGAACGCAGTGGTAGAGGCGTTCAGCGGCCTGATGGAACTGGAAGGCGGCCTCCTTCGGCGCGTTGTCCCCCACCAGGAAGTCACCGGCGCGGATGAACTTGACCGCGCTTGGAAACCACTCCTGGAAATGGATCAGCGCCTCCGCCCGGGCCTGCTCCTCCGACAGCGGCTCGGCACCATCCAGTGGATGACCGGGAGCCTCGTACAGCGCGATCCCATCCCGCACAATGTTGAGGAAGAACGGACGCCCGCGCCTCAGCTGGCGGTTGAGGTCGCTCAGGCCGTGCACGATGAAGTTGACCGGCGTCGCGATGCTACCCGAGATAGTTGTCTCGCGAACGAGCCTGTCCTCCGCGAGGCTCCAGTACTCCACCATGTCCGCGAGCTGATCGTTGTTCACGACGACGAGCAGATCGTAGTCGGAGAAGTATCCACCCACGGGATCGGCCACCCAATCGCCCCGGGCGTAGGAGCCGTACAGGATCAACTTGAGGATGCGTCCGTTCTTCCGGAACTCGGCCTTGCGACCGGAGAGCGCGTCGTCGAACTCCGCGAATAGAATGCGGACGATCTTCGCCAGCTCCTGCCGCTTGGCCTGTGGCAGGTGATCGGTGTCCACGCGCATCGGACGGCTGCGTAGCATCATAATCCGCACCTTGCATCCCGTTCCGAGGAACGCGCCGGGCAGGATGGAACCCTAAGGGAAAGGAGTGGAACGTGTCAGCAGCGCGTCTTCGGGACGGAAGCGGCACGCCAGGTTCGGCATCGGCCCGGCACGCGGAATCCTCATCCGCCGCGTCGGCACGGCGCCAGCATGCTACATGCGACAATGCCTGGCGTACTCGGCGACATCGGCGAAACCCAGGAGCTGCGCCAACGCCAGCTTCGCGGCCTCGGGCGGATCCGGATCATCTATGTCCAGCTTCCGCGGAACCGGCCCCACGCCTCTTTCGAACCGCGACAGGGTGGCGATGCTGACGCCCGCCGCCGCCGCCGCGTCGCGCAGCGGGATCCGCCGCTCGCGCCGTCTGTCGCGGGTACGGGCCGACTGGGTCGGCAGGCCAACGGGGCTCCACTCGGGCCAGGTCGGAACCAGCTCGCCCGGCTCGAGATCAAGAGCCGCCTGGAGACGGAACACCACGTCCGCGGTGGGGCGCCGTCGTCCGGCTTCCAAGCGCGAGATCGTCTCGCGCCGAACCCCACAGGCGCGTGCGAGCCGGCCTTGCGTCCAACCTCGCGCGCTCCTCGCCGATGCCAGCGTCACCCCGAAGTCATCCGGGATCATCTCGGAACGGAAGGTCAGGGCCATCTTGGATCGGAAGGTAGCGATGCCTTCGGACCACGACAAGCGGATCCGTGGCTCATCAGGATGTCGGAAGCAGCCCCGGTCGGCCGCAAGGATCCGCTTCCAGCCCGCTGGGCGGTAGATGCACGGGTTCATACCGGCTTCCGGCGACGGCGGTCTCGCCGTCGCCGGACGGACTTTCACGACCGGACGTACCCGGCCGCTCGCCGCGCGTCGGCCCGGCAGCGCTCCGCCATCGAGGAGACCGAACGCCGCCGGCGCGACGATCACGCCCCTTCGACCGCCGGCTTCGGCCAGCCGACACGGAACACCTTCCGCAAGCTCGACAGCCCACCTCGAAGCCGACCGCGTTGAACGCCGTCGGATCACGAACCGTCGCGCCGTGCAGCGGTTGCCTACTCAGCCGCCCTCCGCGCGGTACGGCTCCAGGAAGGAGGTCAGCAGTTCCAGCAAAGCCATCGGCGCCTCCTCCGGCACGAAGTGACCGCAATCCGGAATGACCACGCAGCGAAGGTCGTCGGCGACACGGGTCAGCTGCTCCTCGACGGCTCCCGCACAAGCCAGCTCGCCGGCGAAGCCGAGCACCGGCATCGTCAGCCTGGTCTTCATCCGCTCGCGATTGGCAGGGATGTCGTCGTCGATCGCACGGTAGTAGTCGAAGCTCGCGCGCAGCGTCCGCCGGTCACGCCTTATCAGCTCGATGTAGAACTCACGGATCTTAGCAGGGATCGGATTGGGAACGGGTATCTTGGTGAACTGGTAGTCGAAGAAAATCTCCTCACGCCCGGCCACCAGCGCCTCGGTCACCTCCCGCACCCGGCAGAAGTTGTTGTGCCAGAGGAAGTCGTTCATCGGCCGTTCGTCGGGGATGAGCGGTGGTGACACGGCGAGGCCCGGTATGATCGCCTCTCCGAGGGCGATCCGCGCGATCCGCCGAGGCTGATCCGCCGCCATGGCGTATCCGACCCACATCCCGCAGTCGTGGCCGACCATGGCGAACCGATCATGCCCGAGCGCCGTCATCAGCTCGAAGAGGTCTTGGCCGATAGTGCCCTTGTCGTATCCGCCGTCGAGCTTGTCCGAGATGCCGAGCCCGCGTGGATCCGGCACGACCAGCGTGAAGCGCTCGGAGAGCGGAAGCATCACGTCACGCCAGATGTACCAGTTCTGCGGCCAGCCGCCGAGAAGGAGCAACGGTGGCCCTTCGCCGCCGACCACGGCGTGCAGGGATATGTCCCCCACGGGCACCTGGTAGCTCTCGAACCTGTCGTCGAAGCCCGATGGCAGCGCGGGGACGCCATGGACGGACCCGAACCCGGTGAGGATCGGATAGGCGGGACGGGACATGCGAAACTCCATATGTAGTGATCGCTAAACACTAGGCGCTTGCCTTTCCGCGTCAAGAGGAGTTTAGCGATCGCTATGGAAAAGAGCAGCCGTCGTTCCTCCGGACCGCGCACCTTCGACCGGAACCAGGCCGTCGCAACGGCGATGCGCCTCTTCCGTATCCACGGCTACAAAGGCGTTTCGGTTGCGGACCTGTGCGGCGCGATCGGCATCGCGCCGCCGAGCCTGTACGCGGCGTTCGGCAGCAAGGCGGGCATCTACCGCGAGGCGCTCGACCTCTACGCCGGGCTGCCTGGTGCATTGGACGGCATGGAGGGCGCCGGGTCGCTGGAGGCGGCGGTGGGGGGTCTGCTGGAAGCCGCCATCGATGCCGTGACGAGCGAGGAACGCGGGTGCATGATCTCGACGGGTCTCGTCGAGGGCGCCGTCGAACAGCAGCAGCTGGTCCGCGAACTCGCCGATCGCCGCCGGGCTCTGCGGGATCGCATTGCCGACGCATTGTGCACGTGGTTGGCGACCGACGAGGCCAGGAGGCTCGCGACCTACCTGTCCGCGGTCCAGCAGGGCATCTCGGTGCAGGCCCGCGATGGGGCGACCGCGACGGAACTCCGCGGGATTGCGGAAGACGTCGTGGCGGGCATCGCGGCACGGCGCGGCGCATCCGCGTCGCAGCGTAGCTCGCCGTCCAACGAATAGCCGGATCCGGAACGCCTGAACGCTGAACGATCCCCGAGTTCGTGCGGCCGGATGCCGCCTGACGCCGCGGTGGAGCTTCGGCGGCTCCGGGACCATGGTTCCTCGTCCAAAACCACGGAGCTTTCGACGTGATGGCGGCCATCACCGCCGCGTTCAGCGGGAACGTCACCGCCGCCTACCATCCCAGACGCCGGCCATGGGCGGCGAAGGGGATGATCGATCGATTTCCGCGCCAGGCAGACGTCGTGCGGTCTGACGAAGATCGACCCACGACCGCAAGATAGCGTTCGAGCAGGCGATCCTCGCTGGCGGCTGTCGTCGTCGCCAAGTGCGACAATCATCGCGCAACGCCATGACAGTGTCACCGTCACCCGCCCCTGACGTGGAAAGGCAAAGATGGACGGCGACCATCGGACATGGCCGTCATGGTATCGCCAGCCGACGGCGCGTTCCGGAGCATCGGGCTTCGTTCGGCGGGCGCGCATGCATCGCGAAAACCAAGCCTTCAGCCGCCTCCGCGCGGCGAAGTGTCGGAGCCCGCCGACCCTTTCGGCGAGGTCGCTATGCAATTTCCAACGACGATCCTAAGAGCAGCGGGGCTGGACCGCTCCTCAAACACGGAGCCGTTCCAATGAAGACCTTCAAGCCCTTCGATCTCGACGATGCGCCGGAACACGTCCGGCAGGGCTGCGCCGCCTTCGACTCCGCGTTGGCGACGCGCACCACCCGCGAGTGGCCGAAGGTCGTGAAGGCGACGATCGCTGAGATCCATGGCGACGTCGACTATGTCGTCGAAATCGCGCCGGCGGTCGAGATGCTCTTCACCTGGGAAACCGCACACGCAGGAGACCACTTCTGGGACGACGCCGCCGACGCAGCCATGCGGGCCGCCGAGGTTTCGCACACGTTGAAGGGACCATACCGGGAGTTCGTCGATCATGCGCGGAAGCTGATCGGCGACGCCGAAGCGGACGGGTGCGCGATCGACTTGGTTGGTGTGGCGATCGCCGAGCCGATGCGGTGGTGGCAGCAGGATCGTCCGATGTACCTGGCGACGTTGACCGGACTCAAGGAGAACCTGCGACCCGGCCCCTGTTGGATCACCGCGGAGACCGTCACGGAATGGGACGAACGCCTCCTTTGCCTGATCGGGCACCAACGGCGACTGGCCGCGTCCCTCGAGACTTTCGCAAGTATAGGCGCAGATGCGACCATCGATGCCATCGCGCTCCGGCTGATCCTGGACGAGCCCGAACCCGATGGGATCATGCTGACGCTGCGCGACGTCGTACGGCTCAAGGTCGCGGCGGGACGGACGCTGACGTGGGAGGGTGGCCATATCACCTCGAGCGGAGCCGATCCGTCCATGTCGATTCACTGGTCCGGGGAACGGCTATGGCTTCCCGAAGCGTCCATCCCGGAGTCGGCATGCGCGGCCCTCTACGGTCGTCCGGCCAGCGATCTCGTCGCATGCACCGCCATCCCGGACGGCGTCCGCCTCCTGGAGGTCGTGAACGAAGGCGACGGCGACGCGACGTGGGTGGAGGCGCGACTATCGCCCCCCCGCTGCTACCTCGATCTCGGTTCGGGTAGGCACTGGCCGGTCGCCGAAGGATCGTCCCGGTGAGCCGCGCGATCGTCATGGGCCTCGCGCCGAGCGGCGAACATCGGTTCGATCCTATCGGAAGCGCGGCAAGCGCGGAGAGGTCTTCCGAGAGCCGGAGCGGGACCACGGTCGCGGCTCGCGCCGTCTCGCCGCCTTTCCTTTTTCGCCGACGATCCGAACGGCATCGGTGCGACGCCGACAGGTGCTTCAGCGAAAAGTCATGGGATATAAGCGGCTTTATACCACTGCATTTTTTGCTGAAAGTCGATTGGGCTGCTTTGCCGTTCGATCCGGCCTTTTACGTCGCGGCGGCCCGATGAGACCTGCCGTCGCTCGCATCGTGCAGATGCACAATCCCGGACCTGCCGAGGAGAAGACCCTGGCCGCGCTCGGCCCCCATGCCGCGCTGCCGGGGTTCTACTACGTCATAGACGCCGAAAGCCAGGAGATACATCAGGCGACGTTCTTCCACCTCTATTCGCGTCATGCCCGCGACGGAGCCGTCCGGGATGACGACGACGTACCCTCCTTCGCGTCCAACCGTGCCGCCGCCTACGAACTGGTCGAATGGCTGCGTTTCCTCGCCCACGTAAAGCACGGATGGAAGACCGCCAACAACGACCTGTTCGCGCTGTACGCCAATCTCCTCGCCAGCAACCTGAGCTACCAGACCGGCAGGAAGCGTCAAGCCGGATCGATCGCCCACAAGCTGACCACCGTCTACAACTTCTACCATTGGACGAACGCCGCCGGACTGACGAGCATCAAATGGGACACGGCGTCCATCCGCAGCCAGTACGCGCGCGCCGGGCGCGAACGCCGCGAGGCGTGTGACGACGAGATTAGGCCATTCTCCGCGGAGGAGATGCGCAAGCTGCTGGCCGAACTGGGCCCCGTGCCCTCGCAAAGACCCGCGAACAGCCTACGACCCTGCCGCAATCGCCTGCTCTTCGAAACCGGTCTGATGACCGGGATGCGGGGCGAGGAGATCTGCAACGTCAAGGCCAAGGTCATTTTAGCCCTCAGAGCCGATGCGGATCATCCCGATGGTACCGTGCCGCTGAAGATCACGGTGACGAAACGGCGCAAGCATCGATACATCGCTCTGCCCAACAGCCTGATCCTGGAGTTGCAAGAATACATCCGGAACGAGCGCGCGGAAGCCATGAAGGTTCGGATCGAACGGGGCCTCAGGGACGAAGGCACGCTCTTCGTGAACGCCGCCGACCACAAGTTCGCCGGGGCGAAGCTCACCACTCAGAGTATCCACAAGCTGACGCATTCTCTCATGCTCCGGCTTGGGTTCTCCGAGCCCGGCCGGCGCCTCAAAGATGGCGTCGAGGTCGAATACGATCATACCCTCCACTCCTTCCATGACACGCGCCACTCGTATGCCGTCAACCTCTACATCTCCCAGAAACGTGCCGGCGATCCCAAGCCATGGGAGACGGTCCAGAAGATGCTCGGTCACGAGACCTGGCTGACGACCGAGAAGTACTACACCCGCTCCGTCGGCGTCTTCGAGCCGGCATTGGGTGTGACGCTTGCCCGTTATTGGGAACAGGAGGACCATCGATGAACGACATGACCCCGGGCGAGCGGGCCTTCGCCGACATGGCCGCGCGCGGCATGGACGCCGCGGCCCTCCTGGCCAGCATGCGGGCCGAACCGCAGCAGCAGGCGGGCGGCAGCGTGCTCGTCACCAGCTACGATGACGCGGGCGAGCCGGTCCAGGTCCCCGTGACGATGCTCGAGTTCGTGCCCAACCTTCGAACCGCCCTCGCCCTCGCCTTCGGCTGGAGGGCGAAGGCGATGAAGGCTAAATCCTTTGAAGCGTGCCTGGGGTGCATAAGGCCCTTCATCGAATTCCTCGATAGCCGCGGGCTGAACGCCGTCAAGCCGCGGCATATCGATGACGACCTGCTGAACGACTACCGTGATTGGCTCGACGACTTCGAAAAGACGCCGCCCATTCGCAAGAGGAAGACCGTTAGCGTCTACCCCGCGCATTCGTGCGGCAAGCTGAAGGTCGACACCAAGCGCCGGTACATGAGCGAGCTGCTCACCGTCCTGCGCCATCTGCGGGTCGATCCCGTCTGGTGGTTCGAGATATCTCCCCGGCTCGACCTGATCCGCTCGAACGATTGGAACGGTGTGGTCAACGACCGCCGTCCTGTCGACATCCTCACGCGACCGCAGCTGAAGATGCTGGTCCGGATCTGCCGGGAGGAGGTGATCGCGACGACCGCGCGGCTGAAGCTCGCGTGGGCGGTGATGGACGATGCCGACCCAGCTGCATCGACGGACTTGGCGGATCGCGAAATCCTCCTGGAGGTTCAAGCCCTGCACCGGATCTTCGGGGGCCTTCCGCCCAAGCAGCAGAACCTGTCGAAGGCGCTGAACGACCATGATCCGAAACCACTCCCGCGGCTGAGACGGCTGGATTCGCGGTCATACAACGCGGCCATAGCGACCATCTATCCGACGGGCCGCCTGCTCATGCCGTTCATCCTGCTGTTCGCCATCTACTACCGGTACAACCGCTCGGTCGTCACGACCCTCAAGCCGTCCGACTTCAGCGTGCAACCCTCGATCGCGGGCGGGACTAGGCTGCTGGGCAAGCCGTTCAAGAACCGAGCCGGCAAGACCCAGTACGCCTCGTGGCCGGTCAACAACGAGCCGGACAATCCTTCGGAGATGATGAAGACGCTCGAACGGTGGACAGGATCGTTGCGTCCGCTGGGGCCGTCCGATCACCGCAACCACATCTTTCTCGCGAGGGCGGCGGGCCCATCGGCGAGGAGCATGGCGGCGCAGGAGGGCTTCAACCTGGCCTTCATCAAGTTCCTCGAGGACAACTCGGCGAAGTTGAAGAGGCGGTTCCTGTTCCGGGCTATCCGCCCCAGCGTCATAAACCTCGTCCATCACCTGTTCGACGGTGATCTCCTGGCGACATCCGAGGCCGGGCAGCATGGCGTGGACGTCATGATGAACCACTACCTCTTCGATGGGGCGAGGAAGGCGAATGCCGAAGCTCTGGTCGGTCCCATGCACCTCCGGGAGGCATGGAGGCGCAGCTCGGGCAAGGTCGATGGCCGGGAGGACAAGCGTCGTGGCGACGTCTCGGCGGCGACGCCTGGATTCACGTGTCGGGATCGCTACGCCAGCACCATGGCGGGTCAGAAGCCAGGGAGGCTCTGCACCGCCTACGGCATGTGCCCGAACTGCCGGCTTGGCGGGATCGACGTCTCCGTTCCAGAGAATTACGCGCTGATGCTCAAGCTGCGCGACGCGATGATCCGATCGCGACCGCGCATGCCGGTGGAAACCTGGCTCAGCCGCTGGTCGCCCGTCCTCGACCGACTCAACTTGGTCACGATCCGCAGCTTTACAGAAGAGGTCCGCGCCGTCGCGCAGCTCGACATACCTCCCCTGCCAACAATGGAATGAGGAGACGCATCATGAAGACAGAAGAGATCGTGAAGCTCGAACGCAAGAGCGGCGTCCATGCGCAGGATGCGAGCCAGGATGGCTGGGTCTCCTCCTCCAGCAAGTGGACGGACAGCATGTGGAAGCTGGACTCCCCTACCGCCCGGATGAGGGACTCGGACTGCACCATCGTCTGGGATGACGACATCCCCGCCTGCGTAACCGCATGCCTCAAGGTGCTCGCCTGGTCGATGCTCGTGAAGCGGCCGACCGGGAAGCCGATGGCGCTCAGCAACTTCTCCCGCCTCGGTCAGAAGCTGAAATACCTCGGACGCTGGATGGCATGGCGCAATCACGCCGACTTCGGCACCATCACCCGCACCGCCGTCCAGGTCTACCGCAAGGATCTGGTCGACCAGCTCGCCACCGACGACGATGGCAAGCCGCGGGAGGTCGACGTCGAGACCGGCACCGTTGCGGGCTACCTGCTCCTACTGCAGTACATCTACGAACAGGGCCCCCAGCTCACGCGTCGAGGCGTTCGGGCCATTCCGATCGCGCCTTTCGAGGGCTCGTCGGCCTGGGAGACCGCCAGCAGCATTGTACCGGAAATCGAGGGCTTCACCCCGGCCCTTCCGGACGAGGTCGTGCTTCCCATCGTTCATCAGGCCCATAGCTGGCTGGGAACGCCAGCCCGGGACATACTTCGCATGCAGGCCATCTGCATCGAGGAACGGGAGCGCGGCCGCTCGGACCTGGCGACGACCCGCACCATCAGGAAGCGGCTCGAGGAGTTCGAGTTCGGGTCGATCGAACCGGGAGGACCCGCGTGGCACCCGCCGTTCCGTGACTACCTACTGGCATACACGGATCGGCCGGACGACACACGGTCCAATACGACGGAGTACTACGGGTTGGATCTCGTCCGGCGCCTGATCAGCAACCTGTGCGCGGCATGCGTCATCGTCGTGCGGTATCAGTCAGGCGTACGCCACGGAGAGATCTTCAGCTTCAAACCAGGCGTCGGGGACGATGGTCTGCCGGTCTGCGTCAAGATCGAGGGATCGCTCACCGGCGCATACGACATGTTCTTCGTGGAGGGCGTCATCACAAAGGGCTGGGATCATCCCACCGACACCCGATGGCTGCTCGCCGGCCGCCTCTCGGGTGACCCGGAACTGCCGGATGCGGTCCGCGCCCTCGTCATCCTCTCCGAATTGGGTCGACCCTGGCGTGAATGGGCGATGGACGAGGTGGCGAGCGGATCACTGCTGATCCAGATCGGCACGAAGGGGCTGCCGCGTTCTCCCGGACTGATCCGCCCCCTCAGTTCCGAACAGCTCGCCGAAATGATGAAGGATTTCATCGAGGACCGCGTCGATCTCTCCATGCTGGACGCCGCCGACGAGCGACTGGCCGAATACGTCCGAACGCGGGGGCGTTCCGTGCAGAGCAGACAATGGCGCAAGACCTGGGCCAACTGGATGATAAGGGTAGACAAGCGTCTGCTCCCGGCGATCTCGCAGCAGTTCCACCATCAGTCCATCATCATGACCGAGGAGGGATACATCGGAAAGGACGCCATGCAGCTGGGCCTCGTCGAAAGCGCCGCCATGTCGAGAGCGGTGTCCTTCATGCGCCGCGCCATCGACGGCGATAAGCATGTCGGCGGAGCGATGCGAAAGGCCGTGCAGGAGGATCTCGGCGATCTCCGCCACCAACTTGCCGGCATCTCGGGCGCCGAACGCAACGCCGGTATCGAGACATGGCTCGTCAGACGCGACGTCCGTCCGTGGTTCTCTCCGCACGGCATATGCTTCGTGGGTCTGACGCCGACCCGTTCGCGCTGCCACGAGGCCGCCGGCACGACGGATTGGCTCGCCAGTGCCCCCGCCTTCGCCCACCGCACGCCACGGATGTGCTCGGGTTGCGCCGCTTTCGCCATCGACGAGGATGACCTGCCGTTCTGGATCGAACGCTATCTCGAAAACCGCGCGATCTGGGACGACGCCGTCAGCCGTCATATGGAGGACACGTACGTGGTCGCCGAAGAGCGCTGGAAGCAATCGGTGGCGGTGCTGCAGTCGCTCGGCGTCGACATCGCCACCTTGAAGGCGGAGATGGCCGATGCCCCGCGTCGTTGACCACGATCAGCGGATCGCCCGGCGCATCGACGCCGCAGTCGAGGCCATCCAGCGCAACGAGCCCACCGACCCGGCGCTCGTGACGAAGGCCGCCAAAGGGATCCTCAAGCTGAACTTCGCCTCGGTGCAGGCGGAAAGCGGCGTCAAACGGCATCTCTTCGACAAGCCGCGCAGCATATACGCTGCGCAGTATGAACTGATAAGCACGTCCATGGCGGCCAAGGGTAAGGTCGAGCCGCTAGCCCTCCAGCTCGCCGAGTGCCGCCGCAAGCTGGCCCGTTCGGAGAAACGCCTCGAGTCCGCACAGACCTACAACGCCCATCTGCTCACCTTGGCGCACCAATTCGAACTCGAAGTCGCGCGGCTCAGGGAGCAGGTCGCGACGCTGCTGGATCAAGGTCCGGATGAGCCGATCGTCGGCTCCGGCCGGCTCATCGGTCTGCCGACCCCGGAGCGTCGGCGCATCGGCCCCGGGCAGGGGCGGCGCAAGGCGAGATAGGACGACCGGACGCGGTCCGGGATCGATGCGCCAACCCGTCCTTGCGCCGTCGATGAAGCCGATTTGGCCTCCGCAGGCGTCGCGTGGTGCGCCGACATGCGTTCCCGCGCAGGAGCCAGACGGTCCCATGGCGAACGGCGCCGGACATCACCCGATCGCGGGGGGCTCAGATCGAAGGAGTCGGGACGTGACGCCATCCCAGCTCTTCTATGATCAGGAGCGCCTCCCGATCCACCACCCCCGCCAGACGTACCGACGTGGCGGCATCGATCACCGGATGCCCGCCTAGCAACCGAACGATCGCCCTCGCGGTCGACGGGTCCGCGAACCAGCGTTGCCCGGTCGCCAGATGACACCACGAACCCGACACCAGGCTGACCTCCAACGCCATGGCGAGTGCCGGCCGCCGATCCAGATCGCCGCCGCAGGAAGCGATCAGGTCACGGCCGAGATCGACGGTCGAACGGGGTGTCGGCGTCGCTTCCCTCCCGGGTTCGTCAAGGAACACGAGACTTTCGCTTCCGACTTCGACACGTCCCCTGCACCATAGGTTCGCAAGAGCCGCGTCCACGCGCATCCATACGCCGTCCTCGGGATCCGCGACGGCCCATAGCGCCGTGGCGCGAACCTCGCGACCGTCGATCGTACGGCACCGCAGCGCCGTGTCCCACCCGGAAGTATCGCCTATGAGCTCGCTCGATCCGACGATCAACGTCCTGAACCCGGACCTGTCCATCTCTCCGCCCAGTCGCCCCTCGTTGGCGAGCAACTGCGCCGCATGCCTCAGCGAACCGGAAGCGCCCAGCGCGTAGGTTCTCGCCGTCGGACTTCCCGCCGCGATCGCCAGATCGACGCAAAGTGCCGCCGCCTCGTAGGCCCTCTCGAACACATCATGCCCATGACGGTTCGCGGCCGGACGGGCGGTGACCGGAGCCGGTCTCCGCCCCGTCTGCCTCTCCAACCCCGGCGAGCGGGCCGCGGTCGAACACATATCAGTTTCGAGTGATGGAAATGTGGACATGGTGGTACATCCCGAAGCCGGGGATCAGTCCCTAAGGGCCATGGATGGAATATGGTCGGCCCTTCAAACAGTTCAAGCTTTCCTGAACTATTACTTGCCAAATCGTCGAGCGGCGTCATCTCGACCTGCGTGTCGCACGTCGCGCGTCCGGTCTTCAGACCGCATGCGACCTACCCGTGGATGCCGACCGGCGGCGATGGCGTGAACGGACGAGGACGATGCGGACCGCTCGATGGGCGCGCCGTTGCACGAGGTTTCATGCCGCATGAGGTGCACTACTGGCCGTGCCCGTGCGGCTTGGCGACATCAGCGGGCGCGGCATTCCGATTGGATGACACGTGGCCGATGGCGGCACGCGCGTCGGCGACGACGCTGCGGACGGCGGTGCGAAGGTCGCTCGGAAGTTCCGATGCGATCTCGGTGACGGCATCCTCGGCCCTAGCCAGCATGATCCCAGCGCGTCTGGCTATGGTGGAATGGGTGGCGTAGTCGTTCACGGCGGCGTTCCATAGCATGCCGCCTATCAGGCTTGTCGCCGCGAGGATGAGGTTCCGGACGGACATGATTCCCCGCCGCTCCGCCTTGCCGCCGACGAAGCCGCCCCGTTCCCCGGCGTCTAGCAGCGCTTCCAGTCTCGCCGCGTCTCCGCTGGCGATCAGATCCGCCGCGACCGCCGCCGCGACCGCCGCGCGTGCCGATCCCGAGTTGGCACGGGTGGCGAGGAACCTGCCGGCGTCGTCGTCGAGATCCCTGACGGTCGGAAAGCGGCGCAACCACGGTGCAAGAACCGTGAGAACGTCCTGAAGCGGCCGCCTCGATGACGGATCGAGGGCATCAACCATTGATTTCGGATCATGCCGTGCTGCATCGTCCATCTCCGCGAAGGAGCCTAGCTCCAGAGCGGACGCGTAGAGGGAACCCAGAACCGCCGACACCTCCGAGCCCGGCCGGTCCAGAAGAAGGGCGAGCCTTTCGCACAGGGGTGCCAGTTCCTGCCATTCCGCCTGATTACCAAGACGGAACGCGATCGGTCGCAGCGTTTCCAGCTTACGGCGTACTGCCTCCTGGAGTTGCAGCGAGATGTCGGTGGACCCCACCTCGGTGTCCGCGAGCTCGCCTATCGCGGGGTCTATGACGAGACATTCCGCCTCGGGGCGAAACATCTCCCCCGAAGGCACCTGCCGGGCGCCTTTCAGGATCGCCAGGGGAGCCGCGGCGGCCAGGGCGGTCTCGAAGTCTTCCGGTGGCCAACCCGGAACCGTCGCGCCGAGCATTAGGTCCATGGCCCCGAGAGCGGCCTTGATCTCCCCCAGCCGCTTGGATCCCAGACCGGGAAGGTCGAGGAGTTCGACCTCCGTTCGCTGCACGAGATCACCAAGGAACATCATGTTCTCGTTGTGGAGAATGCGATACGTACCCGACGAGATCGCAAGATCGCCGATCCTCGTCATCAGAAGAGGATTCAGCATCGTGCTGCCGTCGCCGACGTCGATCAACGCGCCACGTCGCACCGCATCCTCCTCCAGCAGATGCCGACTGAAGGTTGCCGCTCCGGCCGATACCCGGCGTGCCACGGCCTCGATGCTGAGGTGCGACCACTCACCGTCCGTGCCTGTCATATCGACGTTCAGAACCACGGAACGCGGCACAGCTGACACGTGCCCGTACGACATCACGACTGCCCGGGTCCGTGCGGGCGCAGCCTCGACCACCTTGCGCCAATCCGGAAGCGACGGCTCGTGATCCTCCTCATCAACGATCACGATGAGCCAGTCGGGTGGGCCGAGGTCGCTGGAGGGATAGGGGGTGCGAGCGTCGATCGAGACGAAGGCTGGAGAGGGCCCATCGGTCAACGCCGTCACCCTCTCACGCATGATGGCCGCTGGCGACCGACGGGCGGTCAAGGTGTCGTACACCGCGATGATCTGCTGGGGATCGCTCATCGCAGGCATGGTAGCTCCGCAGGAAGCGACCACCAAGCACCTGGCCGACGCTTACATCCGCGCTCGTCAAGCGCGACGCCTATCACCGGATCTGACGCGAAGGCGGCAAGGCATGGCAATCAGAATCTCGCCACGGCCCGTCTTGAACAAACACGTATCAGCTATCGAAAATCGCATTGGGACTACAACCAAGCGTTGCCACCCGCGTACCCGACGGCACTTCGCGTCCTGGGATCGGATAACTGGGGGCAACCGGAGAGGCCGCTAGCACCGGTGCCGCCCGTTCTGGAGAAGATCGACGATGCCCATCGGGCGCTGGAGGTCTGTCGATCCCACCGCCACGGGGAAGGTTTGTGAAGGGCCTGCATCCTCATCCCAACGCCATCAATGCTTATCCACCGGATTCCCGCGATCGGGGGATGGAAGCGATGCGCTTCAGATCAAACTCGCGCTCATCCTGCCGAAGCCAAAGCCGAAGCCGATGAAAGCACTCGCGACCGCTGTCCGCCACCGTTCCATCGCCTTGACGTTTGGTCCCGCACACCTTCGTTCGGCGCCAATGCTACGCGAACAACCTTCCACCCTCGAAGATCAGGTGCCGACGCGCCCCGTCTTCGTGGGCCACGACGTGACCGACGGCCCATGCCGTCGAGGGGCCGCGGGCATATGCCAGATCCGCCTGACAGACGCCGACCGTGCAGATGCCGCCGCGCCTCCTGGCGCGACGAGGCATGCCCCGCCGCCTGCGGACTCGCCGTTCGCGTGATGCATAGCTCCCGTTCAACGCGGGCGTCCGCTGCGAACTGCGAGTGCTTGGCGGGGCGGCCGCCGGCCTTCTCCAGCGGTCGGCAGGACCGCGTCACCTCGTCGCCGAGCATCATCTCTCGAAGAGGTGGCGGACGGATGTCCTGATCGCGCAGGAGGTTGCGCTGGTACTGCACCAAGGGCTTACGGACGCGGATCTCCTCGTCCGAACCGCGGCACCGGCGCCGCTCATTTCCGCCAAGGCGTCTCCAAGGGCAGGAGACCGACCTCGATTCGATGTTCGTCTCGCCCAACAGGCAGGACACGTCGCTCGCAACGAAGCTCCGGCCTCTAAGCAGCGGGTGATCGATCAGAGCATCGATGGGCAGACCGACCGCCGCCGCCGCCATCGTATCCGGCCAGTTCCCCGGCACCTTGATCCTCGCCATTCCCCCCGTGGTCGAGAGAATGCAGGCTTGGCCACGCAGCGTGACGTCGAGACATCGGCCGGCTGCCGAGATCTCCATCCAGTCCGCCAGCGCGCCGTCCATCATGACCGCGTCACCGACACGCAGTGGAAGAGCATGGACATCGAAGCGTGGAGCCGTGGGCGACCACGTCCCCCGCCCGAAGGCCCTGATCCTGGGGCGGCCCCGTACGAAGCGGCCGCGTGCCCGGACCGCCCAGCGGAACCCGGCCAACCCCTGCTTGGCCTCATCCGCTGAAGTGCTGCGAGGACATCGGTTCCGCCGCTCGCCAGCACGTCCGGGACGAGGGCGGACATCGAACGAAGCGCATCGGCAAGGTAGTTCCGGAAGGCCGATAGACGCATGGCGGACGCCAGACGATCGATAGCGAGGATGTCCTCGCGGGCACGGCGCCCGGCTTCCTCTAAGCCGACCATCTCCCCCTCCCCATGACGCTCGGCCGTCATGACGGCCTTCCGCCGGTCTCGAGGAAGAGCGTGAGGAGCCGTTGGGTCAGAGCGGAAGCGCCGCTGCCGTAGGCGAGTTCCCCCCACGCTTCCCACCGGTCGACCCGTTCGGCGAGCCAGGCATAGAAGTCGTCACGCGTCCTGGAACTAGCGAACGGATGGGACCACATCACCCGCCGGAGTGGCATCCTGCCGCCCAACCCGATGCCGGTGAGCGTCACCAGGGAGTGCCTGCCGACCCGCTCACGCGCGAAGACGTGCGGCCGTCGCGCCACGCTGCGTTCGAACGCCCGCAAGGTGGACTCGCGTTCGTCATCGGCGGCGTCGCGACCCCCTCGGGCGACCGCCTCGACGATCTCGGTGAACGGCAAGTCGATCCAAGCCGGCTCGCGCGTCGCCTGCAGCATGAGCATGACGGACCGGCCTTCCGTGGAGAGGGGCGCGCCGAAGACGGGCTGTCTGCCGTCCACGTCCAGCAACCCGACCGATCCCAGCCAGCATTGATAGAAGCGCCAGAACATCAGGTCGCCACCGAGAAGATCATGCATCGTCTCCGTTCCGTAGGAGCCGCGCCGAGCGAAAGCGCACAGCACGCGCAGCAGCAGCTCCTGCTGCTCCGACGTCCCGTTGTCCGGTGGAAAGCGGAGATGCCCATGCCAGTAGGCGTCGCGAACGGTGTGCCAGCGCCGGCCCTGCTCATCCTCGAGGGCGCCACGCGACGACCGGAGCCACCACCCCCAAGGCAGATCGGCGCCGCCCATTTCCCGGACCATCAAACGTCTCCCGCGCCAGGATCGAGTCCGACCGGCGGCAACGGCGGACCTTCACGCGGCGGAACCTCCCCGCCATCGGCGATCGCCCGAAGCTGGGCGGCGAGGTTGCGCACCTCGCGACATACGTACGCGTCGTCGCGATACTCGCGGCCGATCTCGGTGGCGAGGAAACGTCCGCGAGGGTGACGGCCCTCGTCGGGTGCGAGATCGTATCCGTAGTCGCAGTCGAACCCGAACCACCAGAGGTGAGCGTCCTCCACCCGTCGGCTGGTGGCGTGCGTGGTCGCCGGGCCCAGCCGGATCTTCCTGGGGACGTGACAGATGCGCCTCGCCTCCACCACGATGCGGCGCTCCGGCGTCGGACCTTCCTCGCAGATGCGGGCGTAGGTGAGACCGCCATGCACCTCGATGCCGAATTCGGCCGGTATCGCCTCGTACTTCCAACCCCAGAGCGGGTGATCACGGGAAACACCGACGTAGCCGCTCAGATAGCCGCCTTCGGTCGCGCGCATCATGATGCACTCGTAGCCGCTCGCGGGATCGCGCCAGACCACCTTGTCCGCCTCCCCCAGCCAGGGACCCGCCGTCTCGGAAACCAACCCGTTGACGTAGTAGATCTCGTCTGCATCGATGGTGCCCCCGTCCGTGACATACGGGCGACCCGCGATCAGCGTGGTGCCCTCCTCGCGGAGGACGGTGCCGCCGGCGCCTCCGCCGATCTTCAGGGCAGCCTCGGCAGAGCCGAGGATCGGGACGAGCATCCCACCCGCCAGCTCGACCGGAACGTTCACACCCACCTTCTCACCATGGTCTTCTCCATCCCTTCTGATGTCGTTCGACCGGCACCGGGCGGCCGTCCAGGCACGTCCAAGATGCGTGCCGCAACGACCGCGCCGCCGCCGGTGGGGCGTTGGCCGACCAGCCGGGTCGGCTCGCCGTCGGCACCGTCATCGATTGTCATGGACTCTTCTTCTCCCTGGCTCACAGGAACCGGGTGCGGGCGGTGACCTGCTCAAGGTCCGGACAGATCGCCTTGGGGTTGGCCTCGACCGCGTATACGTTGGCGGCGAGCCAGAACTGCTCGGGCACGAGATCGTCCTCGGCGACCTCGCGCCACCATACCCTGCGTTCCGTATCCCACCGGTAGCCACGGGCACGGAGCAGATCCTTCACCCCGAAATCCGCTCCCTTCGCCCGCACGATCCAGCTGGATTTGGCGCCCCGCTCGATCATCTCCGACAATGCCGTACGACCGCCGCCGTCAACATGTCGGAGCATCTCGATCAGCGCGTCGACATCGGCCGAGGCACGGTGCCCGCAGTGGTAGAATCCGTTCTGCACAAGAAGGTAGCCGAGCACCCTGCCGTCGAAGCCCCGGGCCTTCCAGTCGACCTGACGCATGGAACAGCACCAGGCGAGTCCCCGAGCATCGGGAAGTCGGGCCTCCACCCAGGCCCGGTCGAACGACGAGTTGTGCGCGACGACGAAGCTCGCCGAGCGCAGGAGGCGCGTGGCGTCGCCCTCGTCGATCTCCTCCCCGACGAGATCGATGTCGGTGAGCCCGGTGAGCGCCATGATCTCCGGGCTCAGGGGGGCACCTGGATCCTCGCGCCACTCGTAGGCCTCGTCGACATCGGTGATGACACCGTCACGGTCATAACGAAAGCGCCGGATGGCGAGCTCGATCACCTTGCCGGTCCGATGGTCCAGCCCGGTGGTCTCGACGTCGACCGCCACGCCGACGAACGGCCCGCGTCCGGTGCCATCTCCCGTCGAACCTTCCGACAGCCGCAGCGGGTGGAGTACGCGCACGTCCCCCGCGTCGGCCGCGTCATCGCGGCCGACCTCGGTCTGCATATCCATGGTTCACTCCTTATCGGTGGCGTTCGTCACCGCCGCATGGAATGCGGCGGCCGTCCGTCCGCGAAGACCGCCTTGCCGGTCAGCGGCAGGGCGAACTACGCGGACGGCTCGTCACGCCTGGATGCACTGCTGGATGTCGACCGCGAAGGTGGGCGCCGCCGGAGAGGCGTGGTCGCGCTGCATGCGGCGGATGAGCTCCACCACGGCGTCCGAGACGAGCGCCACCACCACCGGCGAGGCCCTGTGGATCCCCGGTCGGATGTCAGCGACCGCCGCCAGGTCCGGGCCGAAGCGCCCGGTGAGCCGCGCGCGGACCTCGTAGATGTTCCGGGCCATCGAGGCATGGAACGCCTGGACCATGACGTTGTCGCGCGTGTCCACAAGCGTGGCCGTGTACAACCGCAACCTGGTGGAACGCACGGAACGCGACCGGTCGGCGCGGCCCGCCGCCCCGTCGTCGGCCCCGTACAGGTACTCGGACTCCGCGTCGTCGAACTCCTCATCGTCGTCGTCGGCCAGCAACGCGTCGACCGGTTCCCGCTCGACGTCGAGGCCGAGCCCGAGGCCATGCACGAGCACACCGCGCTCGCAGGCGTCACGCCGCAGACACGCCTCCATCGCGCTACCCCCATCGAAGACCCGCCTCGGGGCCAGCATCCAGCTCATCGCGTCCCGGGGGTTTCCGTCGCGCTGGAAACGCGCACCGGCCTCCGCGGCCACCAGCGCGACGCGACAGATCGCGCGGTCGGTGGTCACCACCTGGCGATCGGTCGGCGCGTCCTCGGCCAACGGATCGAGCACCACGATCCCACGAGCGATCGGCTTGGTCGGGCGGTCTGCAACGTCAACGTCCATCACACTGCTCCCTCTAAGCGCCATGGGGCGCCGGCCGTCGGGTTCGACAACCTCGGACCCCCAATATGGAGACGGCGAAAGATAGTTCAATAGTTCTGGAACAGTTGTATGGTTAGCATGCCGTTACCATATCGCGGATCAGACCTTGGACGGGGGTGATCGCTTCGCGTATCAGTAAGAGGTGGAAAACATGCAGGCCATGCAGGTGATGAGCGCACTCGCGCAGCCGACTAGACTGGAGGTCTGGAGCAGACTCGTCGAACGGCTGCCCGCAGGCATGACCGCGGGCGACATCGCCAAGGCGGCCGGGGTATCGAAGAACGGCATGAGCTCGCACTTCGCGATACTTTCGGCTGCGGGCCTACTATCGTCCCAGAAGGTCGGCCGGTCCGTGATCTACAAGGCCGAAACCGCCGCGGTCGCAGGCCTGAGCGACTTCCTCATGCTGGCGGCCCGGCCGGACGCGGTAACGAAGGCCAGCGATGTCGCGACGGACCGGCGTTCGACCCACCGCTGACTCGAACAAGCACGCTGAGATCGGTCGAACCCGCATCCGATCGTCGTTTAACCGGTGGTCAGTCACCGAATCCCCCGCGCTGTCCTCCTTCCGACGGGGTGCTCCGATGCATGCCGTCCCGGCCTGTCCCTGCCGGAACGAAGCCCGGTAGGTTCACCGTCCCGGTGGTACGTTGATGCGAAACTCCGCGCATCGACGCGGCGACATCGACGGCGCCCTCCGGCAAGCGCCGACCTCGAAACTCCGGTACGGAACGTGCACCGCCGTGATGCCGAACGACGCAATCCCGCGAACGAGGAGGCCATTGCCACTTTCGGAACGAAGCCTCGCACGATCGACGCACTCACCCGTGACGCCAAGCACACGGGGGGCGTTGCCGGGAAGCCCCGTCACGCTAATATCGGCGCATGGAACTCTTCTCGGTGACCTTGGCTGGCTTCAGGCGATTCTCGCAGAAGACGATGCTGCGCACGAACGGCAAGGTGCTCGCGCTGGTCGGTCCCAACGAGGCCGGCAAATCGTCCATCCTCGACGCGATCGCCTCGCTCGGAAACTCGGACGCGCTTGCGCTCGAAGACGTGGCCCGCGGAATGGACGAGGAGGCGGTAGAGATCGTCGGCAACTTCCTCCTCGACGAGGACGATCTGGAGGCAGCCCGCCTGACGGGCCCCCGGTGGATGAGCGTCAACAAGGATCGCAAGGGGGAGCAGACCTACGGCTTCGATCCCCCCGTTCCCGAGCGGGACATCCGGCATCGGCAAACCACGATCGATGCCACCCTCCAACTTCTCGAGGACGCGGATTTCCAGACGACCGTCGGCGAGACGGCCGACGACCTTCCCGACAAGCTACGAAAGGCCATAGCCAAGCTGTCCGGCGCGGGGCCCAACCTCTCGAAGGCCATGCTCGCCGAACTGCGGGAGACGAGCGGCGAACTCATCTCCTACCGTGACGAATTCGAGCAGGTCGCCTCCACCGTAGCGGTGACGGACCTCTGGACCGAGCTGGTCACGCTCGAGGAGGCTTCCTCGCCGGAACGACACGCCATCGACACGCTGTGGCGCCGCGTGCCGGACATCCTGCTCTTCGACGAAGAGGCGCGCGAGCTTGCATCGTCGTATTCCGTCGGCGCATTGCGCGGAGCCGTACCACGTGCGCTTGCATCGCTCCTCGAACTCGCCGGAATGAACACGGGTCAGCTGATCGACGCCATCGACTCCGGAAGCTCGGCACGGCTGACGACGCTCGAGCACCGGGCCAACGTAGCGCTGAAGGGGAGCTTCGGGGAAGCCTGGCGTCAGTCGGGCATACGGGTAGCACTGCGCCTGTCCGCCGCCAGCGTCGACGTGCAGATAAGGAACGAGAACGCGGACTTCACCTCCCTGGCGGAGCGCAGCGACGGATTGAGGCAGTTCGTCGCGCTGTTCGCGTTCGTCTCGACCAATCGATCGGAGCGACCGATCCTCCTAATCGACGAGGCGGAGCAGCGGCTGCACTACGACGCGCAGGCGGATCTCGTGCAGATGCTCACCAACCAGCGGGTCGCGTCCAAGGTGATCTACACGACCCACTCGGCAGGATGCCTGCCAGAGGATCTCGGACACGGCGTACGCCTAGTCCACCCGCAAGGCGCCGATGCTACCACGAGCGTAATCACGAACAAGTTCTGGGCGATCCAGGGTGGCGGCTTCTCCCCGCTCCTCTTCGGCCTCGGTGCGACGACGATGGCCTTCTTCCCGACCCGCCACGCCCTCTGCGTCGAGGGACCGGCCGACATGCTGCTCCTGCCGCAGCTGATCCGGGAGGCGCTCGGCACCCAGACGCTGGGATACCAGATCGTTCCCAACCTCTCATCGGCGGCGCGCGAACTCGCCCCGCTCGTTCCGGCCGAAGCATCCGCGATCGCGTTCCTGGTCGATGGGGATCCCGGCGGAAGGAAGATCAAGGCCGCGCTTCTACGCAGTGGCGTGCCCGACACGCGGGTCATCGTTCTGGAAACCCCCGATGGGCAGGGGCTGGAACTCGAGGATCTCGTCGAGCCTACGATCCTGCTCCGAGCGGTCGACGCGCTCATCGACCGTCACCATCCAGGCTCCGCCAAGTTGGGTGCCGAGGCGATGCCTGGCGCAATGCGGATGGAATGGCTGGAGGCGGGATACCAACGCGTCACCAGCCAGAAGCTGCCCAAGGTCGAACTGGCATACGAACTGCTGGACATGCTCGACTCCGATCCCGCCCTGCGCCTGCTCGATCCAGGCCGGGCCGCGTTGCTGGCCGACATCGCCGCCGGGGTCACGCAAGCGATCCGGAATCGGAGCTGAGTCGACGATCCGACGCGCACCGAAACGATATTTCACGAGGCGGTAAGCTGAACGGCGCCGATTTAGCGGTGCATGCATGATCCCGTCCATGAGTGACCGGTCCGATGGCGCTCACGAAAATTACCAATTTGTGGCTTGCGTGGTCCGTAGGCATTGGGTGCGGCGTCGCCATTCCGGCGGCCGGCATCCCGCCCGTTCTTTGACCACCGCGGCGGGATGCCGCAAGCTCACCCGGGAATTGGCCTCAGATGGCGTGCGCCCGGTCCAGAAGAGCCCGCGCGATTTCCTGCTCCGTGGCTACATGCTCTTCGATGACGCAGCGTAGATCGAGGCCGCTTATGCCTTGTTCGGCCCGTACGTGCGCCTGGGCGAGGTTCAACCCGTCCATCGATCTGACGTCCGTGCCGTCGCCGACCATGTGTGGGTAGCGCTCGTGATAGAGGTATTCCCCCGTCGTCGCGATGACCCGGCCCGTGGAATCCAAGATGGATGCGATCGCGTTGCCGGTGGCGCGGCTGATGACCTTCATGATCCCGGCGACCTGCCCCTCGAAATCGTATTCGAGGTAGCACACGCCGATGGTGGCACCATCCACGCGGACCGGCGCAACGTAGACCAGCACGCAACGGTCGTCAGACCATGGATTTCTCCAGACCTCATCGGTCATCCAGCCGGTCCCAAGCGGAGCGGACATCACCCGCTCGAACTGAACGTAGCCCTTGAAGTTCACGTTCCGTACGGCGGCGTTGTCATGGGCGCATACCGCGACGTCTCCTTCCGCATCGACCACGAACGCGTTGAGGAAGTAGGGTGAGCACTCCAGCAGCGTGCGCAACCTGCTCAAGGCCCGTGCCTCGGCCCGCTCGGATGCGTGGTCCAGCATCAGGGCTTCCGAGATCGACTGGTCGGTCGCCAGCATCCTGATGTCTATCGAGCGGTCATAGAGCGTGCGGGCCAGAGTGTCGGCGATCGACTGTGCGAGATCCGCGAGCCGCCCCCCCTCGATGTCGCGGGCGAGCTCCTCCGCGATGATCGAACCGTGGCGGAGATGGCCGAGCACCTCGTCCCGGAAGCTTGAAGCCGACGTCTTCGCCAGCCCGGCCAATGTCTTCACCTCCTGCGCGACGACGGAGAAGCCGCGGCCGGCTTCGCCCGCGCGGGCCGCCTCGATCGTGGCGTTGAGCGCCAGCAGGTTGGTCTGTCCCGCGATGGTCTCCGCCTTGGTCGCGTGGGCCGTGACCTCTCGGCTGAGCGACTCCAACAATGAACGGATGCGACGGGGCATGTGGCACTTTCCGAAAGACCGTGACGGGCTAACCCGGAAAGATTAATCACTGTTTATCCATCGTCGCGATCCACCAGGACCTCTGGGGCATTCGGCGTGCCCACTCGTGGCGACCTACGCGGAGTCTCTTCAGCCGTCACCGAGATGGTGGCACTGCAGCGGGAGGGTACGGCCGTGACGCGATCATTCGGGACACAGGTGACCACGTTCGACCGACTGATGGGGCGCTCAGCCAATATGCTCCGCAGGCCGGTGAGAAGGTGCGGCAGCATGGCTTCGTCGCCGCGAAGCTCACCGCCTATCCCCACCAACCTGCACAAGCCGATCGTCCGTAATACGTCGGATCGCGCGCGGTCACCCTGCACCCGATGACGAACGACAGCCTGGAGTTGATCGACATAGCGTCGTGGCGCTGAACGGGCTTGGCGGGATGGTCATGAGTACACCAAGGCCGGCATCATGCTCGACGACCTCGTCGCCGCCAGACCGCGCCGCCGGACGCTGTTCGAGGACGACACGGCCGAGTGCGCGAGGCTGCCGTTCGGTCAGCGACATCAGGGAGAGGTTGTTGCACGAAGGCTACCCAAACGTCTTGAGTCATACGGCGGGCATGAGCATCAAGAAGCAGTTGAGCGCGATCCTCGCTGCTCGTGGCACCGGCCCGATCTGCGCCAACGACGATGATGGTCTCGAAGCATGAACGGTAGAGACCCATCCAATGTGCAATCGAGCCTGCGTGTCGAGCGAACCCGAGACGCTGTGCGAACGCGTCTGCGCGACCGGGCGTCGGATGTGGCGCGGCCGGACAAGGACCCGGCTTAGCTTTTCCCCAAGAGCAGGGCGTTCATCGTCCGGGAGAAGAATAGCCGTCGGTCCGTCGGACTGATGTTGTAGGTGCCTGGCGGTGGCACCGCCTGGCCGAGGGCGAACGTTCGGGATCTCGGGCTTCCACAATGGCGGCGATCGGCAGTGGAACCGCACAACCGTTGCGTCGTCTCGCTGACCGAGTTCCGCGACTGGACGCCGGACAAGCACGAGGTCGGCGAGCGTGCGCCGATCAAAGGTGAGATGTGGTTCGACGTTTCGGGCCAGCCGGGATTCGCCGTTGCAGTATTCCGGCAGCGGGCGGCGAAGGCCGTGGGCTTCACGATGTTCACCTGCGACCCGAACGGGCTGGTTGCAGCTGCCCGCCCGAAAGCGATGATGACCATTCCACATGAAGCAGACTGTATCCGCCTGCTACGCGGCAGCTAAGACGATGTGGTGGCGCTTCAGCAGCCGTGCCACGCCAACGAGATGACGGTGCGAGGACGGGTGCTTCGTCAAGGACGGCTAGCAGCCGCCAATGGGCGCTCTGCCGGCGGGAGTGACAAGCAACCGGGCAGAGCGATGTTCAGCCGTGGCGGTATCGACGGTGGTACGCAACGGGGCATCGCATGGCGACTCCGCCGCCGAATCCCGCCTTGGCACGTCAGCGATCAGGCCGGGTTCTTCGCCTTTGTGTACGGGACGAACCGGCCCAGCGACACGAAACCGCGCGGGACGCGCGAGCCGCGGTCGATCAGTCGGACCGTGTCGATGCTGCACAGATGCGAACCGAACGTCCGAGTGAACAGAATGTCGTCGTCCCGCAGCGACTCGGCGCCCGAACGGGGTTCGTTGAGGTACAGCCGACTACCAGCCCGGTAGATGATCGCCTTGCCGTTGATGATCTGAGTCGAATTGACGCCGGACAGCGTGATGCAGTTCGTCGCCTTTCCAGCCACACGTCCGGCCAACGCCGTCTCCAGCTGGATCTCTGGGGTGTCGGGATGAGCAGCAACGGCCGGCGTGGCAAGGGCAACCGTCGCTATGAGCAGGGATCTAAGCATGATCATCCTCTAAGGCTGCCCTGCTGAACGGTGGCTGACCCGCCGCATCGCAGTTGATCCTGGCCGAGCGGTTGCAGCAGTCGACAGGCGTCGAAGCGAGCAGCGTCGAAACGGATATCAACGCTCATCGAATCGCAGGGCCGTCACGACGCATTGATCGAGGCGTAAGTCTGACTTGTCAGCGCCAAGGGGGCGTCTGAGCGACATGGCAGCGTTCGTACCGGCACATTGGCGATAGGCCGGCCATCGCAGAAATAATACCAGCGCCGCAGAAGCTGCCTTAGATCAACTACTTAGTCGGGGTCCTATCGCAGACTCAGGTCGTTGTGTTTGCGACGCTCGGCTTCCGCTGATCGATAGCCAAGGCGAGAGACCATGACAGTGCGCGGCCATAAGAGCCCTGGCACCACGGCCAAAATCCTCCTGGGATTGATTTTCGTCGTCAGCATCCTGACCATCTGGTTTGCGGTTCGCGCGTTCGAAAAAGAGCCGAACGGCCCGCCCGTCGGGAGCCAAGCTCTGCCGGGGCAAGCAGCGCAGCGAGCAGGCGCGCGGCCGAAGGCGCAGCCGGTCACACCGGCGACGCCGAATTGATCATTCCAGATAACCTGATCGCGAACCTCCATGCGGGCAGTCAATGATGCGCTTTTACTTCCACACTCAGACCGACATCCGCACGACCGATACCGAGGGGGTGGAATACCCTAGCTATATGGAGGCGCGGAAGGATGCGATCCGCACCTGCGGCCAGATGATGGAGGATGCACCGGAAACCTTCTGGGATTCGCGCCCTTGGAGCGTGACCGTGACAGACGCGAGGGGACTGATCCTCTGGGAGATTGTTCTTGATGGACAGGCATCCGCCGCAGGCCAGAGCATCACATCATGAGCAACCGTGTTCCAGCAGCCGGTACAACCAGCGCCGAAAGGATCGTTGATGGCCGACTTTCAAACCTCGCTCGTCCGTCTGCGCCTGTTCCGCGCCACGTTCAATCAAGGCGACTTGGTGGATGAAGACAGCAGGCTGAACGCGGACGACCTGACCTCTATAATCGATGCAGCGGAGGCATTCGGTAAAGATGCCGTCGCCGGAGACCCTGAATAGGAAGTGACCCGTGCAAAGGGGCAGTGATGGGACAGGCGCGTGAACGCTGAGTTCGCCAGCGGCCCCACCATCACCGAAGAGGCGCAATCGGATCGAGCATCGGCTGATGATGAGTGTTGGGCCATGCCGGTGGACATTGCCGATGCGTCGACCAAGGGCATCGAGACGAAGGGTTTGATGCGGTTCCGTGACGGGAAGTGGCAGCTCACCCCACTGGGCCCGTCCTACCCGCCGCACCTCGACAGATGACGATCAAGTGCATAGTCAGCTGACCGTCTTCCTGCTGTTCGCTGCGATGCTCGTGGCGTCCATCCTTGTTTTACGTTGGTACACCTCGCGCCACGATGAGGTACGCACATGATCGACCAGGATCACGAGGCTGGGCCGGAAGTCCCGTTCGGTCGATGGCTGCTGACGCAACGAGGCCGCGGGGATCGGGTGGACGAAATCGCCGAAGCCGCCCGCGCCGACCGAAACCTCCCGCACGAGAGCGACCCCGAAGCCGTTCGCGCCCATCTTCGTAAGCAGCAGGCCGATGGTAAGGTGTTCTCTGCTATCGAGACGCGGAAAGCGCGTGGTTGGCAGCCTGACGGCTGATCGCTCTAATGTTTTTTTGCCGACGCGCTGCTTGCGTTCACTGCGATGTCGTTCGAGTTCATCATGGCAACGAGCACTACGGCGTCCATTAGGTCAGAGGGTGCGCGATGCGGCATCAGATCGCCGAACCTTAAGAACGCCGAACCGTGTTGCCGGCCAGCTTCGTTCGCGCCGCTCACAGATGCGACGACCCGACCGCGCACGCAGCCAGCGGATCGTGTCGTAGGTGGTCATGGGCAAGCACGTGAAGAGCCGGCCAAACGGAAGAAGCCAAGGCCGCATTGTCGTGCGCTGCACCTTGCCGTACGTCCAATCACTATCTGGCGTCCATCGCTGCCATGGCAGCGGTCAACCGGGATCGCTACTGGATGACAGACCTGATCGTCGGATGTCATTGAACGTGTAGTTTGTCATCTCCGCTGGAGCATACCGTCTTAGGAATTCTCCGAGATCCGGCAGATCGGCGACCCGTCGCCGCGCACCCGCGGCGAGGCTCTCGAAAACACGTCCGAGTTCGGTTTCAGGAATCGCGCGGGCGAGTTCATGCCAGGCATGAGGCATGATCCGTTGACCGAGCGCGACGTGCGCCCAGCTGTCCGTCCTGAACAGATCTTCACCCGTCTGCCATGCATGGGCGCCTTCCCTCCAAGCATCGAGCCGCGTCCCCAGACTGTCGGGTATGACCATGGTGCGGCACGCCTTCCAAAATGGGGAGTCGTCGCGTTCCGTCGCATGGTAGTGGAGGATCACGAAGTCGCGGACATGGGCCCACTCGTCGGACGAGACGGCGTTGAAGCGAGCGCGGATCGCAGGAGCTACACCGGCAAGAGGAAAGCTCTGAAGCAGCCGCGTCACGGCCGTCTGGATCAGGTGGATGCTGGTCGACTCCAGTGGTTCGATGAAGCCGGCCGCCAAGCCGAGCGCGATGCAGTTACCCGTCCAGGGCTCCGGCCGGTGCCCGGTGACATAACGCACGAGCCGCGGTTCCGTAAGCGGAACCCCGTCGAGCCCCGCGAGAAGCTGGTTGCGCGCGCCGTCCACGTCCAGGAACGCCGACGCGTAGACGATGCCGTTGCCGACGCGATGCTGAAGTGGGATGCGCCAGCGCCAGCCGCTCGGGTGGGCGATGGCCCGCGTGTACGGCACCACCTTTCCGCCGCCCTCCGACTGCACGGCGAGGGCGCTGTCCGTCATCAGCCAATGCGACCAGTCGTCGAACCGCGCTCCAACGGCATTCATCAGGAGCGCGCGGAAGCCGGTGCAATCCAGGAACAGATCGCCCTCCACCCGCTCGCCGCGATCCAGCCGGAGCGCCGTGACGTCGCCGGTTTCCCCGTCGAGCTCGACCGAAACGATCTTCCCCTCGACGCGGAGCACGCCGGCGGGTTCAGCGAGCGTCCGCAGGAAACGCGCGTATGCGACCGCGTCCAGATGGTAGGCGTAGGCCAGATCGCCTGGTTGCCCCTTGGCGAACCTTCCCGACGCCGCAGCGTAGCTTTCGGCCGAGTACTCCGCGTATGCGCCCGCCAAACCGGCACGTCGAGCCTCCAGCCAGTAATGCTGGAAACCGGCCATCCATGTGCCGCGACCCGTGATGCCGAAAGGATGGAAGTAGCGATCGCCGATACGGGACCAGTTCTCGAAGCTGATGCCGAGCTTGATGCTGGCGCCGGTCGCCGCCATGAACGCCTGCTCGCTGATCCCCAGCAGATCGTGGAACCCGCGGGCGGTCGGAATTGTAGATTCGCCGACACCCACCGAACCGATCTCGTCGGATTCGACCAGCGTGATCGTCAGAAGCGGACCAAGCTCCTTCACCAGGGCCGCCGCGACCGTCCATCCAGCCGTTCCGCCGCCCGCGATGACGACGCGGCGCACCGGTGCCCCGCTCACGCATCCCGCCGAAGCTTGAGATCGATCAGACGGGCGACGTTCCGCAACGACGATGCCGCGAAGAAGGCGGGTGCGAGATGCCCGGATCGATTAAGCCGCTCGAGGGCCTGGCCGTCGAGTTGAGCAAGCCGCTCGGCCCGGACCGCGTGGCAGTCCGGAACCTGGAAGCGCCGCCCCTCCTCCACCTCGACGTCCAAGGTCACGGGCTCGATCAGTCCCTCCCTATCCCAGGCTTCGAACAATGCGGGCGCGGATCTCATGCCGACGTAAAGGGTCCTTAGGAGATCGGCGATCCCCTCGAGATAGGTCGAGTTGCCCCCGTGCGAGCGGAAGATCTCCTTGCCGCAATCGCTTCGCACGCGCCGATCATCGAGATCGATGTGGATCATGGGTTCCGCATCCTCGCCATCGGGACCGCGAGACATTCCGATCGAGAATGGTCCTCGTTGCTGTACCGCGGGGACGTAGCGGGAGATCCAGCGATCCCCTTCGAAGAACAGGTTCTCGGACTCGTCGAAGCCGAGCAGTACGACGGTGGCGTAGCTACCATCGTCCGGCGATTTCCGGATCACGATCGGAAACTCGCGTGCGGCCTCCTCGATCTCCGTGGGATAGATCTCCATCTGGTTCGAAAAGTCGCCGAACGCGCGACCGTGCTCGAGGGCGACCCGCAACTCCGCGTGATCGAGGTTGTTCAGCAACACCTGATTGACCACGTCTTCTATCTTCCTGCCGAACGGCTGCTCCTTCGCAGCCTCGCCGATCAGACCAGCGTTCCGCGTCGGATAAGTTCTCGATACCACTGCGCGCTGCGCTTCGGTATCCGTCGCTGCGTCGCATAGTCCACGTAGTGGATCCCGAAGCGCTTCGTGTAGCCCTCCGACCACTCGAAGTTGTCCAGAAGGCTCCAGACGAAGTAGCCGTGCAGCGGATACCCCTCCGCGACGGCGCGCTGTACGTTTGAAAGATACGCCCGCAGGAACATGATGCGGTCGGTGTCCTCCACCCGTCCGTCGACGAGGGTGTCGGCGCCCGGGCATCCATTCTCCGAGATGAAGAGGCTCCTGGGCTTCCAGACCTCGCTGACGTGACGAGCGGCCCAGTAGGCGGCCTCGGGCCCCACGGTCAGCCAATCCAATCCCATGGTGGGAAAGCCTAGCGGCCGTGGAACGATGGCGTAGCCCTCCGCGACCTCGGGCGCGGATCTCACGTAGATCGGCGAATAGACGTTGAGAGCGACGAAATCGATCGGGCTGGAGATGATCGCCATGTCGCCCGCGGCAACGACGGGTGGCATGTTCATATCCGCCGCGTATCGCCCGGTGAGGATGGCACCAGTGATGGTCGCATTCAGTCTGCGGAGTGCCTTCTGCGCCGCGACGACATGTTCGGGCGTCTCGACCACGGGCACCGGAGTGACGACGTTCTCCGCCCAGCCGACCTGAACCGGGCGACGGGCGTTCGCACGGATCGCACGGACGCCCAGCCCATGCGCCAGCAACGCATGGTGGCGGGCCTGATTGAGTTCCGCGGTGCCGAGCTGCATGCCTGGCGCATGGGTGCCGGCGCCGTAGCCGTTGTCTATGAAGGACTGGATCTCGTTGACCGTCATGAAGTGGCCGACGCGATCCGAATACGTGCGGGCAACCACCGCCGCGTAATCTGCGAACGCCATCGCGGTGTCCCGAGCCCGCCATCCATTCCGGAGCGCCGTTGGAAGGTCCCAGTGGAACAGGGTCACATGTGGCTCGATGCCCTTCTCGAGCAGATCGTCGATCACGCGGCTGTAGTGATCCAGCCCCTTCTGATTGATCGTCCCCTTGCCTTCGGGAAATATCCGCGGCCAGGCGATGGAGAGCCGGTAGGCCCCGGCACCTAGGTCGCGGATGAGCTGCGCATCCTCCCGATACCGATGGTAGCCGTCGCAGGAGACGTCTCCGGTGTCGCCGTTCTTCACCTTGCCCGGAGTCCGGGCATACACGTCCCAGATCGATTCGCCGCGGCCATCCTCCCTAGCCGCGCCCTCGATCTGATACGCCGCGGTCGAACACCCCCAGCGGAACGCCTTGGGAAAGTCGAACCTCGTCGGTGCAGAAAGCACCGGTCCTGCCAGACCGAGGGCGGCTCCGGCACCGGCCGCCCCCACCAGCTTGCGTCGCGTGATCATCCTCAATCTCCCTGGAGCGCCGGACCGTGGCGGAATGGTGGAACGCGTCGCGCATCACGCAACCGTAAGGCTGATCGACTTCAGGGACGCCGAACTCGATCCCGCCGAGATCGTGAATGTACCCGGCTCGACGACGAACCTCATCGCTATGTCCCAGAAGGCGAGATCGTCCGGCGCGAGTTCGAACGCCACCGTCTTTCTCTCGCCTGGCTTCAGACCGACCCGTTGGAAGCCGCGAAGTTCGAGCACCGGTCGCGGAACCGAGCTCACGTCATCCCTGATGTACAGTTGGACGACCTCGTCGCCCGCGATCCTGCCCGTGTTCGCCACGTCGACTTCAACTCTCGCGGTCTCCCCGACCGCGATGGAGGACGCTGCCAGGCGGGGGGCCGACACCTCGAAGGTCGTGTAGCTCAGTCCGTAGCCGAAAGGAAACAGAGGCTCGATCTTGCCCTCAATGTACGGGTTCTTGAACGAGGAGGGCTGACGATCGTAGTAGACGGGAAAGTCCCCGACCGTTCGTGGCATCGAGACCGTCAGCTTGCCGCCGGGATTGATCTTGCCGAACAAGACGTCCGCCACGGCGTTGCCGCCCTGTTCGCCGAGGTACCATCCCTCGAGAAGGGCGTTCGCCTTGTCCGCCAGTTTCGTCACGGCCAGCGGTCTGCCGTTCAGCAGCAGAGCGACGACCGGCTTTCCGGCGGCGAGCACCGCATCCACCAGCTTGTCCTGATCACCGAACAGCGAGATGGAGTTGCGATCGCCAGGCGCAAAGGCGCTCGTCGTCTCCCGGGTGACCTCCTCGTTGTCGCCGACGACGAGGAGCACCACGTCCGATCGGGCGGCCAAGGCCGCCGCCTCGCCGATGCGCGCATCGTTGCCGCCCTCAGGCACCCTGTGGACCTGCTGACCGGCAAGCGGCCTTCCGCGGTCGTCGCGCTGCGTGATCCAAGTCCCGTCAGCCTGCTCGATCGTGATGCGTCCGCCTGTGGCGGCCTTGATCCCCTCGAGGACGCCCACCGCCCTGTCGGGCAGACCCGCATATCCCCCCAGGTGGGCGTCGACGGAGTTGGGGCCTATTACCGCCAGCTTCATCGCGCGGTTCGGATCCAGCGGCAGAACGCCGTCATTCTTGAGAAGGACGATGGCCCTCTGCGCCACCGCCCGAGCGAGCGCCGGTCCGGCGGGATCCGCAAGGACGCGGGCGGCGCGTCGTTCGTCGACGTAGGGGTGCTCGAAAAGGCCGGCCTCGAACTTCAGCGCCAGTATGCGGCCGACCGCCGCATCGACCGCCTCGATGGGGATGCGTCCGGCCTGGACCAGCGCGGGGAGGTTACGGTAGGCGTCGCCTTCCGGAAGATTCGCGTCCACGCCCGCACGCATCGCCAGCACGGCGGCGTCGTCCTTGTCCCGTCCCATGTGATGAAGACCGGAGATCTCCTCGACGCCTCCGTAGTCGCTGAAGTAGGCCCCCTCGAAGCCGAGCAGCTTTCGCCCGATCTCCTGCAGAAGATGCTCGTTCGCATGTGACGGCACGCCGCCGACCTCGTTGTAGGACGGCATGATGATCGCGGCATGCCCCTCCCTGATCGCCTTGGCGAAGGGAGGAAGGAAGCTCGCGCGCAGCATCCGCTCCGACATGTCGGAAGGACCGATGTTGACGCCGTTCAAAGGGGTGCCGTGGATGAAGTGCTTCAGCGTCGCGAATACGCGGTCCGCGGCGATCGGGCGGGTGGGCCCTTGCAGTCCACGCACCGCGGCGGTGCCGAACTGACCGACGAGGTACGGATCCTCCCCGTAGAACTCCTCCGACCGGCCCCACCGCGGGTCGCGCAGCAGATCGAGAACCGGCGCAAGCACGACGGTCGCGCCACGGGCGCGAGCCTGTCGCGACACGTACGTGAAGACGTGTTCCATCAGCGCCGGGTCCCACGTGCTGCCGAGAGCGGGCGGGATCGGGAAGCTCGTCGCTCCCTTGACCGCCAAACCGTGTGCGGCCTCCTCGTGGAACAGGAGCGGAATGCCCAGACGGGTCCGCTCGATCGCATAGCGCTGCGCATCGTTGATGAACCTGATCGCGTCGGCGGGCTCGCGGAAGGCGGAGGCGGTGAATCTCGGAGTTCCCGCCGTATCGGACGGCCGGCCGATCTGGCCGATGCCGTGGGGCATCTCCACGGCGGCCTTCTCCGGCGAGAACGCACTGGTCCTGGCGTCCAGGATCTTGCCCTTCTCGAACCAGATGCAGCGCAGCTGCGCCGCCTTCTCCTCGAGTGTCATCCGGCTCAGAACATCACGTACACGAAGCGCTACGGGCGCTCGGGGATCGCGGTAGGCAGGTCGCTCCTGTCCAAGGGCCGGCCTCGCAAGCACCACGGCCGACGACGCCATCATCGAACGACGGGTCAACTTCATCTCGTTCTCTCCAGCATCGCTTCCAAATTGGATCGACCGACGTTCCACAGCCCGTTCCCGACCGCGGACGGTCCGCAGCAGGCTCAGATCGCAGCGGGCACGGTATCGCGGGCCAGCGCGAAGGTCGCCGCGGTCCCGGCCTCCGACGAGGGCGCGATCCATACGTCGAACGACCCGCCTTCCGCGAAGCGTCGCAGATCCGCGTGGACGAAGGCCAGATCGTCCGGCAGCAGTTCGAAGTCGACGACCGCGGATTCGCCCGGCGCGAGGTCGAGATGCCTGACGCCACGCAGTTCACGTATCGGGCGGGTGTTCGACGCCGCCTTGTCGTGCACGTAGAGCTGGACGACTTCGTGGAGGCGACGGCCGCCGCCGTTCGTGACCTTGGCGGAGACGCGAATGCGTCCCGAGCCGAGGGTCGCCGGGTCGACCTGGGTCGGACCGTAGACGGCCTTGGAGTATCCGAGGCCATGTCCGAAGGGATAGAGCGGAACGTTCCCGACCTCACGATACCGCGCCTTGTAGCTGGCATCGTCCGTCAACTGCGGTCGACCGGTGGTACGGCGGTTGTAGTAGAAGGGCTCCTGGCCGGTCATCAAAGGGAAGCTCACCGGCAGGCGGCCCTGCGGCTCGTGGTCGCCGAAGACCACGTCGGCGATCGCGGGCCCGGTCTGGGATCCGAGGAACCAGGTCGCCATGACGCCCGCGGCATCGCGCACCGCTCCTTCGAGGGCGAGGGCCCGGCCGTGGCGGAGGAGGACGAGGATCGGCTTTCCCGTCGCCGCCACCGCCTCCGCCAGAGCCTGCTGCGGCGCGGGTATGCCGATGTAGGCACGGGATTGCGCCTCGCCCGACATCTGGGACGTTTCGCCCACAACCAGCACGACCACGTCCGAGGCCCGCGCCGCCGCCACGGCGGCTTCGATGCCACCGGCCAGCGGTTCGTCGTAGCCCGATCCGGCGACCACCTTCAGGCGGCCGGACGGACCCAGCGCGGCCCGGAAGCCCTCCTCGATCGTCACGTGGGTCTTCAGGTCCGGGGCGTTTGCCCAAGGACCGGGCAGATCGGCCTTATCGGAGATGCTGGGGCCGATCAGCGCGATGGAGGCGGTCTTCGCCAGGGGAAGCAACCCGCCCTCGTTCCTGAGAAGGACGATCGACCTCCGCGCCGCCTCGCGTGCCAACGCCAGCGTCTCACGGCGCCCGACGTCGGACTTCTCGCGGCGTGGATCGAGCGACCTGTACGGATTGTCGAAGAGGCCGAGCGCGTCCTTGACGCGGAGAACGCGCCGGACGGCCTCGTCCACGACGGACAGCGGCACACGCCCCTCCCGTACGAGCCGGGGGAGATGCTTGTTGTACAGATTGCTCTGCATGGAGATGTCGCAGCCCGCCGTGATCGCCTTGACCACCGCGTCCGCCTCGTCCGCCGCATACCCGTGAAGGATCATCTCCTCGTCGGCCGTCCAATCGGACACGACGAAGCCGGTGTACTTCCATTCGTCGCGAAGGATGGTCGTCAACAGATGCCTGTTCCCCGTGGAGGGGACGCCGTCGATGTCGTTGAAACTGGACATCGTCGACAAGGCGCCCGCGTCGAATGCGGCCTTGAATGGTGGAAGATGCACCTCGCGAAGCGTCCGTTCGGTAAGCTCCGCGGTATTGTAGTCCATGCCGCCCTGCACCGCGCCGTAGCCCGCGAAATGCTTCGGACAAGCGAGGACCCGCGTTGGATCCCGGAGATCGTCGCCCTGGAAACCGCGAACGCGGGCCACGGCGAAACGGCTACCGAGCCACGTGTCCTCGCCCGCTCCCTCGGCGACGCGCCCCCAGCGCTGGTCCCGCGCCACGTCCACCATCGGGGCGAACGTCCAGTGCAGGCCGCGCGCGGACGATTCCAGCGCAGCGGCCTCGGCCGTTCGCCTGGCGAGCTCCGGATCGAAACTCGCGGCCTCTCCGAGCGGTATGGGGAAGACGGTGTCGAGACCGTGTATGACGTCCATGCCGAAGATCAGCGGGATGCCGTGTGGGGCGTTCAGCGCCTCGCGCTGCAGCTCGCGACCCACGGCGACCCCGAGGCCGTTGAAGAGACCGGTCAGTTCGCCACTAGCGATGCGCCGCTTCAACACATCGAGCGGTTCGGACACCAATCCCGGGTTCGCGGGCTTCCCGGCGAACCTCACCGGATCCGTGAAGAGGCTGAGCTGACCAGCCTTCTGCTCGATGCTCATCTTCGCGATCAGGCCTTCGATGCGACGGCTCGCAACGTAGTTGCGCTTGGCGATAGCTGGCGACATGCACATCGAGATTGCGGAGGCGGAGACACCCTTGAGCAGGGTGCGCCGGGACATGTGTGACATTAGGAGTTCGCCCCTAGATCGGATATGACAATACGCTGGGATGCCGGACGTCTTCGTGCAGCCGCCTGAAGCCACCGAGAGTGGGAAGCACCCCTAATCGCTCGGCCGCGACGGTGGCGAAACGACGAGAGTAAGCGGTGCGAGAGCAAACCGATGGACCGGTCGTGCACAACGTGACGACAGTGTTCGGAGGGCCTGCAGTTCGGCAAGCGGAGGGTGATGCGCCACGTCGCTGCTCGTGCATTCGTCCCTCCCCCGCCACGTGTTTCCGCAGCCATTCTACCCAGCAAGACAATCCAAGATCGAAAAGCAGTAACTGCCTCTTCGCCGAACCATGGTTTTCGCGATGGAATCCCGCAGGCATGTGCATGCGAGACGAGACTGAGGCACGTTGTGCCTTGGATGCTACGGTCCGTGGCTCCCGACTTTGAAGCTCGTGGCGAAGGAAGCCGTCGAGTCGCCACCAACCGTCACGTCGAAGATGCTCTCGTCGACGACCCAGGCATGGCTCTCGGCGTTCCAGTATCGTAGCTCGGCGGTGCCGAGAGTGAAGCTCAGGGTCCGGGTCTCGCCAGGTCTCAGCGCCACCCTCTCGAAGCCCTTGAGTTCGCGCACCGGGCGCGCCGACGTGCCCGATCGCTGATGGATGTATAGCTGCGCAACCTGATCGGCCATCCGTTCGCCCGTGTTGGTCACATCGACGGACACCGTCACCGTCCCCGAGGGCGATATGACGGCTGGCTCCACTCTGGTCTTCGAGAAGGTGAAGGTCGTATAGCTTAGACCATGCCCGAACGGGTAGACGGCTCCTCCGGCGTCGTTCCAATAGCGGCGATCGGCATTGACCGGGTCCATGGTGGTGAGATGCGAGTAGTACAATGGCAGCTGGCTGGCGTTCCTAGGCCAAGTGAACGGCAGCTTTCCTCCGGGTACCGCGTCTCCAAACAGCAGATTGGCGGTGGATGCGCCAGCGGCAGATCCGGGATACCAGACTTCAAGAATCGCCGCTGGCTTAGCCCCATGAAGATCTAGCGGCCTCCCGTTCATCAGCACGACGACCACCGGCTTTCCTGTGCCGACCACCGCTTCCAGCAGTTCCTGCTGACGGCCTGGCAGATCGAGCGACGACTTGGATGCAACCTCGCCGACCATGTCCTGCCCCTCCCCAACCACCAGCACGGACACGTCGGCAGCGCGGGCCGCTTCGACCGCGCGAGCGATTCCTGCAGTCTCGTCGATGTTCGGGACGGACGTGTGAGGATCCCCAACGACACCTACGAAGGGAGAGGGACGCATTCGTTTCGGAAGGTTGACTCCTTGCGCGACGACGACGTCAACACGCGAGCCGACCTTGTTCCGAATGCCGTCGAGTATGCTGCTCGAACGCGGATGGTTCTGCTTGAAGACCCAAGGCCCAAGGGCATCGGCAGCGGAACCGGCGAGTGGACCGATGACTGCGACTGAGTTCAGGCGCTTAGCGTTCAACGGCAGCACGGAGCCCTCGTTGCGAAGGAGGACGGCAGATCGCTCGGCCGCAACCCGCGCAGCGACGAGGTATTCCGGTCGCGCCAGCGCTCGGGTCGCCTTCGCGGTATCGACGTACGGATGCTTGAAGAGACCCATGCGAAATTTCGCGGTGAGCACGAGCCGAACGGCGTCGTCCAACCGCTGCGCTGAGATCCTGCCGGCGGCCAGCAGTTCGACGAGGCGCGGCGAAGCAGGATCGCTCGTCGCCATCTCCATGTCGACGCCTGCACCAAGTGCGCGTCCGGCCGCGTCGGAGAGATCGGATGCGAAGCCATGCTTCTGCAGGTCCTTCACGGCGTTGTTGTCGCTAACGACGAAACCGTTGAAACCCCATTCTTTCCTCAGAACGTCGGTCAACAGCCAACGGCTACCTGTACTCGGCACGCCATTCACCGGCATGTAGGCGCTCATGATCGATCCTACACCCGCGTCGACCGTCGCTTTGAATGGGGGCAAGTAGACGTTCCATAGGTCCGCGTCGGAGATGTTGGCCTCATCGTAGTCACGGCCGCCGAGCGAGGCACCATAACCGGCGAAGTGCTTGGCACCCGCAATCACATGGTTCGGATTGCCAATGGCGGCTCCCTGGAAGCCACGCACCTGCGCAGCCGCCATAACGCTCCCCAGATACGGATCCTCTCCTGCTCCCTCGACGATCCGGCCCCAGCGGGGGTCGCGCGAGATGTCCACGTTGGGGGCGAAGGTCCAGCCGATCCCGACGCTACGTGCCTCCGCGGCCGCCACCGCCTGGCTTCGCTCCACCAGCGAGGGATCCCAGGATGCGGCCGCCCCGATCGGCACCGGGAAGATCGTGGTCAGCCCGTGGATCACGTCAAACCCGAATAGAAGCGGAATTCTGAGCCGGGTCTTGGTAAGCGCTATGTTCTGCAGTCGATTGGCGACAACCGGATCAGTCACGAAAAGGACGTTGCCGACATCGCCCTTCGCGATCCCCGCCTCCAGGTCCTTCCTGATCGTACCGTAATCCAGCAGAAAGAGATTGGTGAGCTGCCCCACCTTCTCCTCCGGCGTCATCTGCGAGATCAACTTCTCGACGGCACGATTCACCGCGGCGTCATCGCTCTGAGACACCGCGACGTTCATTGGCGCGGGATCCGACGCTCCCGTAAGAAGAAGGAAGGCCGCCGTTGTGCTTGCCTTCCAACGCCGACTGCGGAGGATCGTAATCATCGTCATTCCGTCTCCATTGATGCCCTGCCACAACGCCCCACCGATGCCCTCGAGCGGGTTGCGGAGTTAAGTCCGCGGGACCGTCTTCTATCTGTTCAGCCGACGAAGCAACAAGGCACGGAGCTGACGCGCCTGCCGCTCGTCTAGCGGTCCAAGCGCACCGCGGGCAGCCACGGGCAGGTGAGCCGCCGCTCGTTCAGGCGGCCCGAAGATGTAGTAGTCGAACATGGCGCGCCACGCCCGCTTCTCGTCCGAAGGCCGATCCCTCAGGCTGAGCATGGCATGGAGCAGCGTGTCCATGGGCGAATCCATGAAGCCTGGAACTTCGCTCCACCAATAGTTGATCATTGCGTTGATCGCGCCAAGGCCCTCGACCTGATGCCACCAGAGAGGAGGAAAGAACAGTACGTCGCCGGCGTCGAGTTCGGCTATCTCCGCTTTGCCCAACGCCTCGCTAAAGCGCGGGAAACGCTCGGGATCCGGAGCGGAAAAGTCCACCATCGAGACCGCCTGCCCACCGGGGGTGAGCTCGAGCGGACCGGGATAGAGATTCTCTATCTGATCCGGTGGAAACAGGGTGAATCGCCGGCGACCCACCACACAGCACGCCATGTTGTTCAATACGTCCCAATGCGCCGATGCGATCGTCCGATTGCCCAGCCATAGGCTCACCAACGGTGGGTTCGTGGCCCGCCGCTCGAGGGCGATGCCGAGATCGTTCTCCCCGCGGAGGCCCGGAAGGTAGCGATCCACGTCAGTCGATCCCACGTAGAGGCCAGGCGGATCGCCGTCATCGATTTGGGCCAGAAGTCGATCCAGAACGGCGCCAAGCGCCATTCGCTCGATCCGGAAGTTGAGCCCATCCACCTCCCGCGTGTAGTGGAAGCGCCCCTTGACCTGCGGCGGTGCGATGGACGCGGTGATCGGCTCGCCCCGGTAGAACCCCTCGAGATACCTCATCGCGTCCTTGGGGGAACGCAATCCGTGACGAACCAGCGGCCAGTGGAGCAGAACGCCCTTCAGGATCACGGGACGCCCTTCCGCCACGAGTTCCCCGATCGGAACGGCATGCGCCGACACCCCTTCCAGGACTTTCGTCCTGGAGACTATTCGCGCGGACGCTGGAAGGCGACTTGAGTCCTCGAGCAATCGACCATCCTCCGAGTACTTAGAGCGAACGCAACCCAGATAAAAAGGAGGCCGCTGCAAGGTGCAGCGGCCTCAGCGGGGGAGGGGTTGAAACGGGTCAGAACTTGTATCTGGCGCCTACCATGAAGCGACGGTTGAGCTCCTGAGCGTACCAGAGCTCGTTCGTGTCGCGGCCATAGGTCCTGACGCTCTCTCGTGTGAGGTTGATGCCCTCGAGAGAAACGGCGATGTCCGGCGTGACGTCGTAGCTCACGTTGATGTCCAGCTGTCCGAAAGGCTTGTTGTAGACAGGGCTGTGGTAGGGAACCCGGTTCGTGTCCGAGAGGAAGGTACCCCGCCAATTGTACGCCAATCGAGCCGACACGCCGTACTTGTCGTATATCAACGTGGCGTTCGCGGTGTCGCTGAGGCCCAGCAGGGCGAACTGGTCGGCCGTGGGATCCGCGCCGTTGTCGTAGCCGACGTCACCGCGCACCAGGGTGTACGAGGCTGAAACGCCGAACCCCGTGCGACCGAAGAAGTGCTGCGCGGCCACCTCGAGCCCGTACAGTTCGGCATCGCGGTTGTTGATGGGACGGGTGATCTGGAACTGGTAGAGGGGATCACCCGCGCCGGCGGGCACGTCGTAAAGCGACGATATGGCGTTGGCGTAGTCGGAGTTCAGCGCGCGCGCGGCCAGATTGTAGTTGGAAGCGAATTCGGCGGTGGCCGCCGCGACCGAGCCGCGCTGTTGGATCAGAGCGCTCATCGTGAACAGGTTGGTTTCATTGAGATCGTAGCCCTGCGCCCGCAATGCCGCCACCGCCGCACCGGACGTCGTTCCGGCATTGCCCGAGGTCGCATTGCGAAGTCCGAACAGAGGAGCGTTGTACTGGCCGTTTCCGATGAAGTTGCGCACCCGCTTGTCGAAGAAGCCGATGGAAACGTAGCTGTCGGACTTGTAGTAGTACTCAAGCGAAAGATCGACATTGTCCGAAGTCAGCGGCTTCAATCCCGCATTGCCCGTCGACGCGGTCGGGATCTGTCCGAGCGCCGTGACGGCCGGGCTGACGATCTGCGTGGCGCTGAAGAGAGAGCCGTAGTTCGGTCGGGCGATCGTGCGGCTTGCGGAGAAACGGCCGATGAGATTTCTTGCCAGTTCGACCTGGAAGTCCATGGATGGAAGAAGACTGGTGTAGTGCCCCCTGTCGACCAGAGCACTGCTCTCGTCGCCGATGGTGATGTTGAAGTCTCCCCCCCGCCACAGGACGGCCGAGGGAATCGCCTGGACCGAAGTCGACTTGGTGGTGGTGCGCTCGAATCGGACTCCGGTCACCAGGGAGGCCGTACGCCCCGCAATCTCACCCTTCCACGTCAGCTGGCCATAGCCCGCCCAGATGTCCTCCCTGACGGCGTTGTTGACCCTTGCCGTGTCACTGAGATTCTTTCCCAGACCCGCGTAGTATGGCGAAAGGCCGGCGAACACCTTGGCGGCATCCCCCCGGTATGCGACGAGCGTCTCGGGATCCCGACCCGGATCGTAGTGGTCGAACTTGCACACGAGGCAGAAAGCCTGAAGCGCACCAGGGACCACCCGTTCGATATCGCCCGGATTGCTCAGCCCCCAGTCACCCAGGGTCTGGTTCTGGCCGCGGAGAAGCTGACGGGTGTCCGACGTCCGATAGTTCGCGCCGAAGTCGAACCGGCTGCCCTCCCCGAGGTCCCAACCGAAATCGGCCCGCAGCTCCTTGACCTTCTGCGTCTGCGTGGAGGCGGAGAGGCGAGCGATCGTCGACCCGACGGTCGTGAGATCGAGTGGTCGATTGCCGAGGGAGAACTGCGTGACCGGGATGGGACCGCTGTAGTCGACGGAGTGCTCCGCCACGACGATCGCGCCGACGCCCACGCGGGTGGAACTGTAGCCGTTCGGATTGTTCGGACGACTGGCCGAATTGCTGACGTGACCATCCACGCTGACGGAGAAGTTTTCAGCCAGATCCCACTTCGCGTTGAGGCCGAAATCGGTGAGGCGGCTCTTCTGCGCGCGGTTCTGCTCCTCGAAGCCGACATCCTTCAGGTTCGGCGTCGTCTCGTGCAGATACCTCGCCGTGCGAACCGGGCCATTCGGCACGAAACGCACCTCGTCGAAGGGCCGCGCGAACCAGATCTGCTGGCCCGATCGCACCTCCTGCTGCTTGTTCTCGGCGTACAGGGCATCGGCCGTCAGGGTCAGAGCCTCCGTCGGCCGGAACTGGACGACGGCCTGTCCATTCATACGCGTGCGGCTGCCTTCGGCATACTGGTAGCTGCTGTCGTCCGGTATCGCGACCAGCTGGCTCCCGTCCGTCGGCGCATTCTGCAGGATGGTGCAGTTCGGCTGCAGCGTCGTCGTGCCCGCAGGGCAGATGCCGCCGGCCCGGACGTAGTTACCGGGCACCGCAAAGTCGCTGTAGGGGATGATGTTCCAGTTGTTCGACTGGGCGGCCACAGACGTGAAGTTCCGCTTCTGATAGCTGCCGAACAGCGACACGCCGAACCGGTCGCTGGGATCCTTCCAGCTAAGCACTCCGGAGAACTCGGGTGTGACCTTCGCGCCGCAGTCGAGGCAGCCATCCACGCTCGTGTCGTAGACGCCCTTGACGCCGATGCTACCCGTCACGCCGCCGGTCTTGTTGTCCAGGGGGTGGCGGGTGACGACGTTGATCGTCGCGCCGATGCCACCCGAGGGAACCGCACCGCGGCCGGTCTTGTAGACCTCCAAAGTGCGCACGCCCTCCGATGCGAGATTGGAGAAGTCGAAGGACCGGCTCGTGCCGACGGCGTCATCGCCGAGGCCGTCTGAACCGACGACCTGCACGAGCGATGTCGCGAGGGTGCGGCCGTTCAGGGTCACGAGGTTATAGGCCGGGCCGAAGCCGCGAACCGTGACCAGCGAGCCTTCGCCGTTCGTGCGGTCGATGGAGACGCCCGTGATCCGCTGAAGGGATTCCGCGAGGTTCGTATCGGGGAACTTGCCGATGTCCTCCGCGGAGATCGCGTCGACGACGCCGAACGAGTTGCGCTTGATCGAGATCGAACGTTCGAGGGATGCCCGAACACCGGTGACGACGATGTCGTCGCTGGGGTCCGACCCGCCGGCGTCAGCCTGAGCCGTCGCCTCGCCAGCGACCGCGCCACCGGCGCCGACCTCTTGGGCGACTAGCGCGATCGCCCCCGTGCTTTCCGCGCGATAGCCGAAGCCGCTGCCCTCGAGGATCCTCGCCAGAGCCGCATCGGCGCTCATCTGACCGATCACGCCGGGACTCCGGGCGCCTTCGATCTGATCCGCCCGGTAGATCACCTGGCGCGCGGTCACCTTCGAATAAGCGTCGATGGCGGACTTCAAGGATCCTGCGGGAACTTCGAACCGCTGCAGTTGCGCCTGTGCGTGCGCCGGCGTCGCCATGGCCACGATGCAGACGCTCGACGATAGCGCCGCGAACAAAGTCCTCTTCATCATGCCTCTCCCCTTTGCCGCATCAAACTGCGGTCTGTGAAAGGGTAGACAGCCGGCTCGGGGAAAACCGTAACGCGCTCAGCTCGAAATAATGATGCGATCACCATCTTCCGCGATCTGGAGATGGTACGCTTCGCCGAGCAGCCGCGTGAAAGCCTCCATGTTGGTGGCCCGGAAGGATCCACCGATCGGGATCCCCGCCGCGGACATGTCGATGACCATCTGTCGACGGTTGTAGCGATTGAATTCCTTCGCAACGTCGGCCAGCCGCACGTGATCGAACTTGAGCAATCCGTTCCGCCAGGCGAGAGCGTCGGCGACGCGCGCTTCGGACTTCTGGGTGACCAGCGTCGAGGCTCCGTCGGTAACGGCCAGCACGCCGCCCGTTATCGTGGAGGAGTTCGCACCTGCCGACGCCGGGACGTCCGCGTCGTCGATCCTAACCCGACCTTCAAGAACCGACACGGTCATGCGTCCCCCGGCCCGCCGCACGGAGAACTTGGTACCCAGCACCGTTATCCGCTTCGCACCAGCGAAGATCACGAAGGGGTGTTCCGCATCACGCGCCACCGAGAAGAACGCCTCGCCATCATCCAACCATACGGTGCGGCTATCGTGTGAGACCGCGGTACGGACGGTCGTGCTCGTGTTAAGCTCGACGTTCGTCCCGTCGGCGAGCGTGACCGCCCTCTGCACCCCCACCGGTGTGACGAAACGACGGGTTTCCGCCTGGGCGTCCGGTCGCCCGACGAGATACGACGAAGCTCCAAATCCGATCGCCAGCGCCAGCGATGCCGCCAACGCCATCGGGCGCAGGGCACGACGTGGACGGACATCCACGCCACGACGCGCGCTGGACACCCCCAGAGCACCGATGCGATCGGCTTCCCGCCAGCTATGGGATAGCCGCCAGTATGCCGCCTTGTTCCTGTCCGACGCGGCTAGCCAGCCCTCAAGCTCGATCTGATCGCTCTCGGACCATACGCCGTTGTCGCGACGGATGATCCATTTCGCGGCGGCGTCCTGCGCCTCCTGCGTCGGACTCATATTCGCCCCTCCTTGCGGCGCCGAACCGCCGCCTTCTGACGGACGATCCTGCCCGAGCCGCCCAGCATGAAGTCGGCAAGCGCCTTCATCCCCATGGAGAGCTGACGTTCGACGGCATCGATGCCGATGCCCAGCCGCGCCGCCGTCTCGCGCGTATTCAGCCCATCGACCTTTCGGAGCAGTACGATCTCGCGGACGCGAGGCGAGAGCTGCTCGATGCCGTCCTTCGTCCGACGCAGGGCGTCGCGCGCGACGAGATGTCTTTCGGTGGCCGACACGTCGACCTCCCTCTCCATCGTTTCGAGATCCGCGACCATCTCGAAGGACACGATCTTCTGCCGCTTCGCGCGATTGATCAGGTGGTTGCGCGCGATCATGAGCATGAACGCCTGCGTGTTGTAGGGCAGCGCCTTCCGTGCTCCGGCGATCGCGAGTTCGTAAACGTCATGGGTCAGGTCGCGTACATCCTCGGCAACACGCCAGTTTCGCCGGATGAACTGCTCGAGACGACGCTCCAGCGGCAGAACCTCCTCGCAGAACCAGGCTTCCAGGGCATCATCGTCAACCATAGAAGACTGGTCCACTTCTCCGGGAGGTTCTGATCTATGCCAGTCGCCTCATGCATCTTCGTTAGACAAGCGAGCGACCCGCAACCGTAACGCACTTTCGTCAACACTGGCATTTCTGGTAGTGACGGAGCAGATGGCCGAGTATCTAGAGACGGATTGGACGGCGGTCGTACAGCGCTGACAAGCGAAGGCATGGTCTTCCTACCGGATCACGCCTCCTCAACCGCGACGGGCCCCATTTCCCACGACAGTGGCGATCAGGCAAGCCGCCGGGCGCTATCACGTGGCGCATCGACAAACCTCAAGGCGACGCTCCGCAGGCATGCGAGCGAGCCGTTCCGAACCGCGGCTCGTGGCAGCCGACCTCGCCGACAGCCTGCTCGCATTGCAAGCGATCGAAACAAGCGACGATCCGCAATTGAAGTTCAGTGGTTCCACTGCAGCTAAAGAGGCAGGTCGAAGAGTCCCTCGGTCGCACCGTGACGTTCAGGCAGCTTCCCGGTGGATTTCGCGATGACCTGCTCGAGAAGCATCGCGACCTCCTCCGGAGCGTGCTCCACGTTCTCCCGTAGCCGCTCGAGCACCGCCTCGCCCTGAGCGCGGTCCGATATCCAACCCTCAAGCAGGTCGGTCGACAGCTGCACAGATCGATGACGCTGCAGGAGCAGCATGACCAGCCGCGTGAAGATCTCGGGATCGCTGATCACCCTCGCGCCCTCCACGGCGAGTTGCTCCATGATGGAGCGGTGGAAGGCGACGATATGGTCTCCGTCTCGCTGAAGGAAGAAACCGTACTCTATCATCTCATCCAGGACCCGACGCGGGTCCGCCCGCTCGGCACCTCGTCCCGTTAGCCGCAAGGCCGCACCGATCAGCCTCTCCCCCGCCTGCTCCTCCATATGGCTCTCGCCATGCATCAGCATCATGAGCGCCGTCGTCCGGACCACATCCCCCATCAGCGCGGGATCGAGCGTGAGCGCACGCCTGTACTGCCCCTTCGTCGTGTCGTGCCGCTTCAGCATGTACTCGACGAACACCGGTCCGACCCGGTGACCCATGTCCGGCACCCTCCCATATCCGCTGAAGGTCAGGCCCGCGATCTGACCGAGGAGTGGATTGGCGAGGAGCGGACTGTCCTCGGGCAACTGGGCAATCATCTTCGCCAGCGTGCCCGGTTCCCCCAGATCGGTCATCCGCAACGCCTGACCACGTGTGAATGGCATGATGGTCAGCATCTCCGCGTCGAACGGAGGTCGCGCCAGGCTCGCCGCCGGGCGTGAGCAGAGAAGAATGGAGAGATCCGGGTGGTCCTCGACCAAGCCCGCGATCCGCTGATCGAACAGCGACCGTTGCTCCGACGCGATCTCGTCATATCCATCCAACAGCAGGATGGTCCGACGGCGATGCAGTGCATGGTCAAGCGCCGTCGGAAAGGCGCCCAGCCCCTGAGCTATCGCCGAGACGAGTGGCAGGTCAGCGTTGAGGTTCCTGAACGAGGCGCTGAGGATCAGCGGCTCGTCTAGGGCTGCGGCAGCTCCTTCTTCACCAGGAGTGCCGGAACCATGCTGCGGCGTATGAACCTCCGACGACTTCTGGAGGTCGAACGCGAGCTTCCTGAACAGCATCGTCTTGCCCATGCCGGCGGCACCGATGATCACAGCCTTGTAGCCCGTGGTCTTCCGGACCTGCTCCAGCAGCATGTGGTATGCGATAGAGTGTCCATCCGCCCTGCGCATCATGGGTTCGACGAAGAACTTCTCGAGCGCGAACCGCTGTCCGAACATCTGGACGTGGGGCAGCGACCTGGCCTGCAACGCGAGCGCCTGCCCGAGCTGCTTCTCGGTTTCGCGTTCCAGCATGTCTCCCGCGGCCGCCGACGCCCCTGCGTGATCGGTCCGGACCGCCCGCCTGAGATAACACGCCACCACGCCGCCGGCCTGCTCGAAACGCAGGGCGTCATTCCCCATGGTCTCGCGGAACGCCTTCAGAACATGGAAGCCGCGACCGAGACCCTCGACCGTGCCGAGCTTGTTGAGGAAGTTGGCGACGCGGCGGTTGCCGGTAAGGGACTTTCCCGGTCTCTCCAATAGAGCCTCCCAACCATGCCCGTCGGGGAAGGCGCCGGGGTTGACGATCTCGATCTGCCTCTCGTCGATGTGCACCTGGACACGACCGCGTCCGACGAAGTCACGATGGGTCAACGCGTTGGCGACGACCTCGCGCAGAACGGCCGGTTCGATCTCGAACCGGTCGCTGCGGGAGCCCGATGCATCGAACGTCGAATGTGTATCGAGATGCCGCAGGAGCAGTTCGATGAAACGATCGTACTGCTGGACGAGTGTGCCTTCCACCTGCTGGGCGACCAGGGAGCCGCTCGCCTTGTCGCCGACCGAGAAGATCGACGCCACGTCGGGGAAGAATCGATGAGGCGCCTTCCCGAAGCAGAGTATCGCCGCGGCGCTCGGACGATCGTCACCCACCGCGGACAGCATTCCGAGCTGCTGAGCGGCCTGCAGAGGGTCGGCGGGCGCACTGGGGTGGCGACCGGCGAATGCCTGAATGGCGGCCTCGTCCAGATCGGCGAAGGTCGCGCCGGCGGGCGGGAGCGCAAGCGGATCGCCGTCGAGGCGCGGCTTCCTCTCGTCCAATCCGTCCACGAGAGCTCCCGAGACGTTGGTCGCGATCCAGAACGCCCCCTCCCCCTGGATGACGCTGTACGTAGGCGTCTGCCGCGTCAGAATGCCATCGCCCCGCTCGCCGAGCTTGCGACGGACATGCGTCACCACATCCGTCACGGATATCATGCCCTCCGGCGTCCGGATTCCATCGAGGCCGGTCCTGATCCCTTCGCACAGGTAATGGGTGAAGAGGCTGCCATGGCCCGGAACCTCCCTGCTAAGCTCCGTCTCCCGGCATGAGGACAAAACGCATGAGCCCGCGCTGACGGGGAAGGTGGCGCCGGACTTCAGACCGGCCGCTGCAGCTCCCCCGGAGTAACAGCTGTCGACGATGAACAGGTTGCGTCTACCGCTAGTGGGCGCGAGGAGGCTTGCCACCACGTCGAACGCGGCGGATTGGGTGCCGTCGAACTCGAAGGCGAACTGGTTTCGTTCCGAGCGCCCGTGGCCGGTGAAATAGAGGACGCGCTGGCTGACTTCCTTCGTCAGCTCGACGAAATCACACAGCGCCTTCATGAATTCGCCAGTCGTCGCGCAATCGATCAGGGGCTCGATCGGCATGAACATCTCGGCCCCGCCGAAACGCGGATCCATCAGCGTTTCCCGGATCTTGGTGCAGTCGTCCGCGCCGTACAGAAGTGGAGGATCCGCCTTCGCGCTACAGACAAAGAGTGCTCGCTGTGTCATTCGGCCCCGAGCTTATGGAAAAGGAGTTGCATGTGGGTCTGCAGATATCGCTCAATGGTAGCTTCGATGCCAGCGTCTCGCCGGACCTGCGGGAGCTGGCCGACCTGCTACGTGCGGAAGGTGTCCACGCGACGCCTGCCACGGTGGGTGTGGAAGGATCGAAGTCCGCCATCATGATCGGGCTGTCGATCGCAAGCCTCACCATGAGCTCGATCAGCACGACCATCACCGTATTAAACTTCTGGCAATCGCAGAAGAAGAAGAGGTATCGCGTGGTCCTGCACGATCGGGGACAGTCGATCTCGATAGCCGATCTCGCCAGCGAGGCCCTGGAAAGGATCGCCGCCGATTCGTCGCCGCAGATAACGATCGAGAAGGTGTAGGACACGCGCAGCGCCGCGCTCGAACCATGCGGTGCGAAGGCGGAAGGCGTCGCCGCATCGCATCGTTCCATCTGAAATCACGGCCGGCGGGGATCGCGGTTGGCCTCCTGATCGAAATGGATAATGCTCCCGCCTACGCCGACAGGGCCACGGCCGGCGTGGTGGACGTCTCTTGCCGGTGCGGCACCCGCTGAGCCGACGAGCCTGTTGTCCGCGGGACGGACATACGTATGCGCTGGGGCGCATGTCGGGCCTAGCGTCGACAAGCGGCTCATCATCATCGACGCCAATCCTGCATCGGCGGCAGGAACGCCTCCAATGCAGGAGACACGTTCGAGGGCGGATAGAAATGGCTGATCATGTGAGAGGCTGCAACATTGGGTCGGAGCGAAAGCTGTGATCGTGTCGAGGTTCAGTGGACGGGCTTCCAATGTCACGAAAGATCAACCTCTCGGGTTAGCCCTCTTCCTTGAAACCGATCGGTTCACTAGGGTCGTCGCGAGCGGACCAACCAAGTTCGCCTCCAGGAGACGACGATCTGACCCGGCCAGCAAGCATAACGAACGGATGTGACGACGAGGGGAAAACCAAGGTCCCCATTGGCAATGGCGACGTGGGCGTCGGGACGATAGGTGATCCCGCGGCCGGTAAATCGTCCAGGTCCGCGTCCGCGTCCGACGGAGTACCGAAGCGCGCGCCAAAGGGGAGACCGTCGCCCGCCGCCATCTTGGCTCGCCGCGCCATCGTGATCGACGCCGCTCGCGAAGAATTCCTTTTGCATGGGTATCGCGCCGCAACCATGGAGCGCATTGCCCGAAGCGCAGGTGTGTCGAAGCGCACGCTGTATCTCTGGCACCGGGACAAGGCCGCCCTGTTCGAAGCCTGCATCGTCGATGGCACGGCGGAGCTAGATCTGCCACCGCTCGATCCCGGAACCGACCTCGAGGCTTCGCTGCACGAATATGGTGCGGCCCTGCTGCCCGCCCTCTCCAGCGACTATTCGCTGAAGATGACGAGGCTCCTGTTCCGGGAAGGACCGGAATTCGAGGCGGTGAGGCACGCCCTGGAAGTGGGTAGCGGCCTCATCACCGCTCCGGTCGCAGATCTTCTCGCGCAGAGAGGGATCGCGGCCGACGATGCTGGCCGTTTGGCGGAAGCGTTCATCGTCATGCTCCTTTCCGGCATCCAGCGCGCCGCCGCCGCTGGCACCTCGGCACCCGATGCGGACGACGGCATGCGACATCTGAATTTCGTGATCAGGCTGTTCCGCGAAGGTCTGCAACCTTGGCAGTTTACCACCTGATCACGGCGTCCAGTCCATGTCGCAACAAAGACGCAGCGCGCTCGTCCAAACGTCCGGAACCGCCATCCACAAGGAGACGGGCGGCCGGCGCGGCGAAGCCGAACATCTTTACAAATCGCCTAGATCGTACGATTGGGGGGCTAATCACAAAAGGGGAGGATTTTGATGAACCTGACTCGCCGCAGTCTGCTGGCCACCAGTGCCATCGTCATGGCGACTCCCGCATGGTCCCAGACGACGACGATCTATCGCGACCGCCGGGCGCCGATCGCCGACCGCGTCCGCGATCTTCTGGGGCGAATGACGCTGGAGGAGAAGGCGGCGCAGCTATGCTGCATCTGGTTCCGCAAGGACAAGATCCTCGATCTCAAGACCGGTGAATACTCTCCGGAAAAGGCTGCCAAGGTGATGCCCGATGGCATCGGTCAGATCGGTCGACCGTCGGATACGGCGGGGCTCGCCAGGTACGCGATCACCGCCTTCCGCGAGCCCGAAGAGACCGTGACCTTCATGAACGCGGCGCAGCGGCACGCCGTCGAAGGCACGCGTCTGGGTATTCCTCTGATCTTCCACGAGGAGACGGCCCACGGCCTCGCGGTCAAGGGGGCCACCAGCTTCCCGGTGCCCCCTGCCCTCGGAAGCACCTGGGACCCGGAGCTGATCGAAAGGATCTTCACGTACACCGCACGTCAGGCCCGTACCCGCGGCGTGACCGTGGCGTTGAGCCCCGTGCTCGACCTCGTCCGCGACCCCCGCTGGGGGCGCAACGAGGAATTCTTCGGCGAAGACCCGCATCTGGTCGGCGAGATGGGACTCGCGGCGGTACGCGGCCTGCAGGGCCCGACGCGGCCGGTCGGTCCCGACCGCCTGTTCGCGACCCTCAAGCACTTCATCCACGGCGCCCCCCAGAACGGGATAAACGTCGGACCGTCGGACATGTCGGAGCGCATGCTGCGCGAGACCTACCTTCCGCCCTTCGCCAAGGCGATCCGGAAGGGCAAGGCAGCGATCGTGATGCCGTCGTACAACGAGGTCGGAGGTGTCCCGGCCCACGCGAACCGTCACCTGCTGCAGGAGGTCGGCCGCGAGCTTCTCGGGTTCGAGGGGCTCTATCTTAGCGACTATGGCGGCATCGACGAACTCGTCGGTCTCCATAAGATGGGCGATGGTCCCGAGGACGCCGCCGCCCTGGCGATGCATGCCGGCGTCGACGTGGATCTTCCGGACAGCGTCGCCTATAAAACGCTGCCCGCCCTGGTCCGCAGCGGCCGGGTTCCGGTGGCGAGCGTCGATGCCGCCGTCGCGAGGGTCCTATCCTTGAAGTTCGAGGCGGGGCTCTTCGAGCAGCCCTATGTCGACGTCCGCCGAGCGGCGAAGGTCCTGACGGACCCGGCCGGCGCCGCGCTCGCGCGCACCGCGGCGCAGAAGGCTCTCGTGCTGCTCAAGAACGACGGCATCCTCCCTCTCGATCCTTCTCGCAAGATGACGCTGGCCGTGATCGGCCCCAACGCGAAGGAGGCCGTCCTCGGCGGTTACTCCGGGCTCCCTGAGCACGCCGTCGGCGTGCTCGAGGGCATAACGGCCGCAGCTGGGGGCGCCATGCGCGTCGAGCATGCGGACGGAGTCTGGATCACTCAGCCTGACGCCCGCGGGCAGCGCCTGCCCACGCGTCCAGCCAAGTCCGTACCGCCTGCGGACAATGCAGCCCGTATCAAGGAGGCTGCCGCGCTCGCCGCGCGGTCGGACGTCGTTCTCCTTGTGGTCGGTGACAACGAGCAGGTCACGCGGGAGACGATCAGCGCCGCCGCACCCGGCGACCGCGACACCCTCAACCTCTACGGCGATCAGGATGCGCTCGTCGAGGCGGTGCTCGCCACCGGCAAGCCGGTCGTCGCGCTGCTGCTCAACGGGCGCCCCCTCGCCGTCAACACGCTGGCGGACAAGGCGAACGCCCTGGTGGAGGGTTGGTATCTCGGCGAGCAGGGTGGAAACGCCGTCGCCGACATGATCTTCGGGAAGATCAGTCCGGGCGGCAAGATGGCCGTCTCGATCCCACGTTCCGTCGGTGATCTGCCGTCGTTCTACAACCGTCACCCCTCTTCGGACAAGTCGCCCTACGTCGAGGGCAAGCGACGGCCTCTATACCCGTTCGGCCACGGCCTGAGCTACACGACCTTCGTGCTCGCCGCTCCGCGCCTGAATGCGACGGAGATCGATCGGAACGGCCGTTTCCGCGTCGATGTCGACGTGACGAACAGCGGTAGCAGAGCGGGAGACGAGGTCGTGCAGGTCTATATCCGCGACATGGTGTCGTCGGTCCCCCGCCCCACTCTCGAGTTGAAGGCGTTCCGCCGCGTCACTTTGAAGCCAGGGGAGCGCCGAACGGTGTCGTTCGACCTCGGCCCCGACGAGCTCGCCTTCTGGGACGCCGACATGAAGTGGACGGTCGAACCCGGCGCGTTCCGCATCTATTCCGGGAACAGCTCCGCGTCGCTCGACTACGCCACCTTGACGGTACGCTAGGAGGCGGGTCGTGGGGCGCGTCCGTTTCCGCTCCAAGGTTCAAACGAAGCCGACGCGCCCAGTCGAGACGCAATACCGGCCCGCAGATCAGGGCGGATCGCGCGCTTGCCGCTGAACCGCATGGCAGATCGATCTGCCCAGACTGGGAGACTACGATGCGAATGCTGCTGAAGATCTCGATAGCGACCCTGCTAGCCGGTGCGTTCGGTCCACCCGCCTTCGCGGATGGTCCGAGCGCGGAAGGCTGGATCAGCCATCCTGCCGCGGCGGCGGACACCGTCCCGGTCGTGCTGCACTTCCGCAGGGCGTTCGAGCAGTCCACCGTTCCCGTCCGCTTCCCGATCCGGGTGACCGCGGACAACCGCTTCATCCTGTTCGTCAACGGGGCACGGGTCGCGTCAGGGCCGTCCACGGGCGACGTGAACCATTGGCGTGACCAGACCATCGACATAGCTTCCCATCTGCGGCGTGGACCCAATGTCGTGGCGGCGGTGGTGTGGAACGGTGTGCAGCCTGTGCGGATCCCGCCCAACATCTCGCCCCTCGGCATGGATGGGCTACGTTACGCCGCCAGACTCAAGCAGACCTCACCGAGCTTTCAGCAGAGTGTAGCCACCGGCTTCCGGCTGATCGACGAGCACGTCGGCGCGAGCATCTCGACCGACGGACCGGGCTGGCGTGTGAAGATCGAGAACGGCCGAGGATTCACCCCAAGCCAGAAGCAGCTCAGCGATCAGCTCTACTATCTCGCCGCGCCTCCCGAGTTCATCGACGCGGCGAAGAGCGATTTCACCTGGACCGGGCCGATGGAGACCGGTGCCGGCTGGCAGGCCGCGGTGCCGGCGCCCGCCGCCGCGAAGCGCGGGATGGTCCTGGACCGTCTCCCGCCCCAGTCATACTCGCCAGCGTCCGTCGGCAGAGTCGTGAGGACCGACCTGCCCGGAGGCACGAACTTCCCCTCGAAGCCCGTCACGATCCCGGCGAACTCCAAGGCGACCCTGCTGATCCAGCGCGACGCGATGATCTCGGCGTATCCCGGGCTGGACGTGTCCGGCGGCGCGGGCGCCACCGTGACGGTGAAATGGGCCGAAGCGCTCTACGACGAGAAGCTGCACAAGGGTGACCGCAACGTCATCGGAAACCTGAAGCCGCAGGGCATCTTCGACACCTTCATGCCCGACGGCCAGCCGCGCAGCTTCGAGACGTTGTGGTGGCGGACGTGGCGATATGCCGAGATCAACGTGCAGACGAAAGGCCAGCCGCTGACGCTGCGCGGGATGCGCGTCAACGAGACGGGATACCCCTTCGCGAAGGTGGCTGACTTCACGAGCAGCGATCCGTCATTGAAGCGCATCTTCGACATAGGTTGGCGTACCGCGAGGGTCGATGCGCACGAGACCTACATGGACTCGTCGTACTGGGAACAGCTGCAGTACGCAGGCGACGCCCGGCTGCAGATGCTCATCTCCTACTCCGTCTCCGGAGATCCGCGGCTTGCGGAACAGGCGATCGACATCTTCGCCGCATCCGACATCGACGGGGGATTGATGGACGGAGCCTATCCGCAGCGCTTCACGAACGTCATCGCGCCGTTCTCGCTCCTCTGGGTCGGCATGCTGGACGACTGGCGCGCACGTCAACCCGATACGGCTCCGCTGGTCCGCAACGTCGCGCGCATGCGCAAGGTGCTGGACTGGTTCGCCCGGTTCCAGCAGCCGAGCGGGCTTCTCGGCCTGACGCCGCAATGGAACTTCATCGACTGGGCCGGCCAGTCGGTAAACGACCGCACGCGTTTCCCCTCGTACGGGACGACCAACGAGAGCTGCCTCGTGAGCGTCGCGTACCTCGGCGCTCTCCAGCAGGGCGCGCGGGTCGAGGCGACGGCGGGCGACCAGACCGTCGCCTCGGAAGATGCATCGCGTGCGGAGCGGCTCGCGGCGGCCATCCGCGAACGTTGCTGGAAGCCCGCTCGAGGCCTATTCGCGGACAACCCGTCGGGGGATCTCTACAGCCAGCACATGAACGCGCTGGCCATCCTCTACGACGTTGCATCCCCCGCGGAAGCGCCCGGCATCCTCAACAGGATCGTCGTGCCCGCAAAGGGCATCGATGCTCCCGAGGGCATGTTCACCACCAGCTACTACTTCGCATGGTATCTCGCGCAGGCCTTCGCCCATGCCGGTCAGGGCGACCGCTACCTGCAGCTGCTTGACACGTGGCGCGACCTCCTGAAGCTCAACTACACGACCTGGCCGGAGGAACGTGGCCATCCCCGCTCGGACACCCATGCATGGAGTGCCCACCCGACGGCCGACCTCCTCGGCATCGTCGCCGGGATCGGACCGGGATCGGCGGGCTACCGCACGCTGCGCGTCGCGCCCAGCATCGGCACGCTTACGGAGGTGGACGCCACCGCGGCGACCCCAGCGGGCCCGGTGAAGGTGCGCTATCGCGTTTCCGGCGAACGACTATCCGTGGAGATCGACCGGCCCGCATCCTTGCCGGGCGAATTCGTCTGGCGCGGCCGCGCGTATCCCCTGAAGTCGGCAAGGACCCGCCTGATCGTGTCGAGATGACCAGCGGCAGGATCAGCATCGAGGTGTGTGATCCTGCCGACGCGGCTGGCAGCGAGGATCAGGCCAGCGCGTTGCGTCGGATGACCTCCCGGTACCAGCTGGCGCTGAGCTTGGGCATGCGACGTTGGGTCTCGAAGTCCGTGTAGAAGATGCCGAACCGCTTCGACTTGCCTTCCGCCCATTCGAAATTGTCCATCAGGCTCCAGAGGAAGTAGCCGTCGACGGGATACCCCTCGGCGGAGGCGCGGTGGAGATGGGTCAGGTAGTTGCGCAGGAACATGATGCGATCCGTATCCTGAATCCGTCCGTCGACCAGCCTGTCGTCGGCGACGCAGCCGTTCTCGGATATGTAGATCGACTTGGGCTTCCAGGTCTCGCTGACAAGCCGCACCCCCCAGTATGCGGCCTCCGGACCGACGTTGAGCCAAGGCAGGGTCATGCGGGGGAACGACCGCGGCGCCGGGATGACGGCGTACCCCTTCGCGCTGCCCGGGTCCGACCGGACATAGGCCGGGCCGTAGACGTTGATGCCCAGGAAGTCGATCGGGCTGCCGATGGTCCTCATGTCGCCGGGGGCGACACTGGGCATGTTCCCCTTCAACGAAGCCAGATAGGCGTCCGGATAGGCACCGTGGAAGATCGCGGGAAGGTAGGCAAGGTTTTCCCCGATCATCGCCTTGCGAGCGGCTGAGACGTGCTCGGGCGACTCGATCACGGGCACGGTGACCGTCGGGTTCTCGGCCAGACCGACGCGCGTTCCGGTCCGGGCACCGGCTCGGATCGACTGCACGCCCAACCCGTGGGCGAGAAGTGCATGGTGGCGCACCTGGCTGAACACGCCGGCGGGAAGGCGCAGTCCAGGCGCCTGATTGCCGTAGCGGTGACCGTTATCGACGAAGGAGCCGAACTCGTTAGTCGTCATGAAGTGCCGAACACGGTCGGAGAGCTGCTCCGCCATGTAGCCTGCATAGTCCGCGAAGGCTGCTGCCGTGTCGCGGGACTGCCAACCGCCGGGTAATGCGCTGGGTAGGTCCCAGTGATAAAGCGTGACGTACGGTTCGATGCCGTTTTCGAGGAGGTTGTCCACGACACGCTTGTAGTGATCCAGCCCCTTCTGATTGGGCGTACCGCGTCCTTCGGGGAATATCCGCGACCAGGATGTCGAGAACCTGTAGGAATTGGCGCCGATGCTCTTCAACAGCCCGGTGTCTTCGCGATAGCGGTGATAGCTGTCGCAGGCGACGACGCCGTTGCTGCCGTCGGCAACCCTGCCGGGCAGTTGGACGAAGTCGTCCCATATCGATGGGCCACGCCCATCCTCCCGCACCGCGCCTTCAATTTGATACGCGGCGGTGGCACAGCCCCAACGGAATCCCTTCGGAAAGCGATGCTCGGACGTCTTTGCTGACGCGCGAGATTCGGCGAATCCGGAGGCTGCCGCCAAGGCGACGAGACCGGCACTAATTTCCCGACGGTTCGGTGCGAAGGGCATCTTCTTTTCTTTCAAATTCTTCACGTGCGCCTCATCTCGACCGCGACGGTCCTGTGCCCGAGGCGCTCCGCACGTTGAGGATCACGCGCCGATACGACGTGAGCGCGGGGCGGCCCGTATCGGTTACCGCCAGGATAAGATGCGCGACGCCGGATGAGCACTTCAGCGCCGTGGGGATCCACTGCGGTCGACACGCCGCCGTCGGTGTGACCGTGGCGCTCGATCGGTTAACACCATCGATCCTGACGGCCGCCATCGAGCGGCCGGGAGAGAAACCCGCCTCGGCATAGTGGTACCAGCGATACGTCAGACGCTGCCGAAGATCAGGATCTCGTGAACCACTGGCATCCAACGTCACCGGCTCCCCGACCCGCGCATCGATCATCAGTGGCGCCGTGCCTTTGGAACCGTCGATGGCTACGACCGGATGATGATTCGCCTGTTCGGGCGGCTGCATTGTCCAGAGGATACGCGCGGCGAAATCGTTCTGGAACGCGGCGCGCCACCGCCAGACCGTGGCTTGATCCGACGTATGGATGCGCCCATCGACCCCGGTGACAGTATCGGAGGATGTCACTCGGCCGAACGGGTCCCCGCCCTGCGTCCATATGGCACGATCCTCACCATATGGCTGGCGTCGCACGTAGCGCCCACCCCATCCTCCCCAGCTCGGATCGCGCATACTGGCCAGGCCATTGTCCGTGAGGCCGAGAAATGCAGGGGTGTCCCCTTCCATGATGAATGCAAAACGGGGATAGTGCGCGCCCAGGGGGCCCTTGCGGATGTGGGCGTCAAGCCACTCGTTGGTGACATACTTCTCTTCCGCACCCTCGCCATTCTTATAGAAGCGATCACCGCTGATGCCGGTCCAAGTTGCACTCGCGTAGTTTCCATTGTCGGGACGTGACGGGCTGACGACATAAAAGAGGCCCGGAAATTCCCGCCGGATCCAAGGTCCCGCGTCATCCTGGTCCGAGATCGAGTACACGCGCAACTTGCCGATGAAGCTGTCGAGCTCCGCTGCGGTTCGGGTGGCGCGGACGGTCTCGAGCGCCTGCGCCAGCGTGTTGGCTCCCCCCCAGACGCTGATCCACAGCGGGCGCGAATCAGGTCTGTCGGCGGCGTCGATGATCAGCTTGGCGCCGGGTGACGTTCTCCCCTCACCCACCGCCGCCATGCCAAAGCCACTCTGCCCAGCGACAACCGAAGCGGAAAGGCTATCCGCCGTCGGCCACCCATCCGCGTTGCGGAGAAGGTTCGGACGGACGGTCGCATAGGCATCGATGATAGAACGGATTGTTTGCGGATTGACCGTCGTGCGCAGCCAGGTGGAAGTGACGGCGACCAAACCCTCCACGTCGATTTCATTCGTGTAGAGCATGAGCCTGACCATCGACATCTGGTCGTCGGGTTCGTTGCCTATGTCGCTCAGCACTATGAGGCGCGTCCGCTCGGCATGGGCGGCCTCGCGTGTGACAGCTTGCCGGCGGGCGGCGGCCCCGACCGGGCTGAGAACAATGGCGAGACCGGCTAATGACCAAATGCAACCTGAAACCAGCACCCTCCAAATCCGGGGGCGGCAGCTGGTCTCTATCTTCGGACGGATGTCCATGTCGTCGCCCTCGGAATTCGCAGCTCGAAACGGGCGACCGACCTTTGCGGATCGATCGCCTGGTCACTGGTATCAGAAGCGGAAGGCGCTCGTCAGGCCGAACTCGCGAGGATTGGTCACGCTCACGTTCCGGTAGCCGGAGTCGTAGTCGATCCCCGCGGAAGTCGTCGCGGTGGAGTTGGAGCTGTAGATGAAGGTGACCCGAGATTGGTTCAGCACGTTCTTGGCGAAGGCGCTGACCTCCCAGCGACCATCGGCGGTGCGCACGCCGAGGAAGACGTCGATGAGCGTGCGGCTTGGATAATCGTAGTTCGTCCGGTCGGAGAAGACGCCTGGACGGTAGCTGAGCAGCCCGCGGGTGAAGGGCTGGAGATTGCCGCCCGTCGGCAAACGCAGCTCGGTCGTAGCAGTCAGACTGAAGTCCGGGGAGTCAGTCAGACGGCTGTAGCTGCAATAGCTGACGTTTCTGGTGCCGACCACGCGATTTTGGCCGGGTCCACCAGGTATACCGTTCCCGTCGTTATCGACGCATGGGAGGACCGTGCCCTTGTCGTAACGCGCATGCGAGTACGCCGCGTTGATCCCCACATCCCAGAACGTCGTGGGCCTCAGGTCCAACGTCGCCTCGACGCCCTTGATGGTAGCGTCGCCGTTGTAGTTAACATCGAAGATGCCGTTTATGACGGGACGGTCGGTGACGTTGTTGACTGGCGGCCCGGCGTTGCTGCACGCGCCGTTGATGTCGCGGCAATTGTACGGAATGCCGGCGAAACGCGAAAGGAAGCCGTCGAACTTCTGATAGAACGTCGCGACCGAGTAGCTGACGCGTCGGTCGAGCAGAGCCCCCTTGATGCCGATCTCGAAGTTGTCGGTCGTCTCATTCCCGCTGACGAGGAGATCGCTCGTCACCCCGGCGGGAGCGCCGATCGCGACGCTGCCTTGCCGGAAGGCCCGACCGTACGATGCATACGCCGTGAAGCGGTTGCTGGGTTCCCACGTTAGCGTCGCACCGCCGGTCAGCGGCCGCGAACGCCCGTTGCGCAGTTCGTCGGGAATGCCCTGATTCGCGAAGCTAAAGCCGGGGATCGCAGGAATTCCGAAGGCCGGCGCGCCGGCAAAACCCGGCGAGCTGACGAGAATGTCGACAACCCGGTCGTTGTTGTTGATCGTGTAGCGAAGTCCCCCTTCCAGCGTAAAGTCGCTGACGTGGAAGCGCGCATTGGCATTGAAGGAATAGGTGTCCGCCTTCGCCGGCGCGCGGATCTGCGTCAGGATCGGCAGATTGAGTCCGAGCGAGTACGATACGGGTGCGAAGAAGCTGTCGACCGGCTGCGACAGGCGGGTCGTGCCGCGCTGCTGCTGGTAGAACGCGCCGACGCTCCAGCCGAAGAAGCCGCTGTCCTTGGATGCGAGGCGGAGATCACCCGTCAGCACGTAGCTGGGCGAGTTCTGACGAACGAGGTTGATGAACCCGGGAATGGCATTGCCGGTATCGACGTCGCGCAGCGCGAAGAACTTGGATGACTGATAACCAGTGACCGCCGTCAGAGTCGCTCCGCCCAGATCGAGGTTGGCGTTCAGATTGACGGTATGCGTCCTGGTCTGGATACGCGCCGGCCCTTCCTGGACCGCGCCGTAATCGTCCAGCGCCAGCGGCGGACCGCTACGGGTGGGATCACCAAGCGCCGGCGCGTTGCCCGGACCAAACACCTGGCTGTACTGGCGGTTGTCGGACTCGAGGTACTGGTAGGTCAGGTACGCCGTCAGCCGATCTGACGGCCGCCAGCCCAAGGTGATGCGGCCGCTCTGCGTCTCGCTGTTGGAATGGTCACCATTCACGAAGTTGCGAAGCTGGTTCAGCCTGTTCCCATCAACCAGGGCCGCCACGCGGATGGCGAACGTGTCCGAAAACGGAAGGCCGACGCCCATCTGGGCGTTGTAGCCGTGCCGGTTCGTGCCGGTGATCTGCCCGTAGCCGGTCACCTTGTCGAAATCCGGACGGCGGGTCGTGATTGTGATGGCGCCTGCAGGCGCCGAAAGTCCGCGCAGAAGCCCCTGAGCACCGCGCAGCACCTCGATCTGGCCGATGTCGTACAGCGCGGTGAACAAGGTCTGGGCGCTCGTCGGCACCTCGTTTAAATAAGTCTGCACCGCCGGCGACGTGCCCTGGTCCGGATCAAAGGCGATACCACGAAGGGTGATCGCGTTGCTGCGGCCGGAAGGATTGGTGACCTCCAGCCCCGGTGCGAGACGCCCGATGTCACGGGCATCGAGGATGTTAAGCTTCTCAAGCTGCTCCCCGGTCGCGACGTTGATGCTGATTGGAACATCCTGAAGCGTCTGGGACCGACGCGTAGCCGTAACCACGATGTCAGCGCTATCCGGAACTGTACCGGCGACATCCGGCTGCTGCTGAGGAGGAGCGATCGGCGTCTCGTCCTGAGACTGCAACGGCTGCGTGCCTTGATTGGCGGTCTGCGCGTCCGCGACATGCGCGCAGGCCAGTGCCATCGCCGAAACGCCCAGCTTGATTATAGCAGATGCCTTCATGAGCCCCCCTCCTTGTTGAGGCCAAGCCGTTCTTCGACCCGGTCCTCCTAGAAACTGACGGGTTCACTATTCCAATGTTCGGCCCGCGGCAAGCGAAATAGTACTATCCGTTCGTTAAAATCAGCCGCCGTGACATAGGGTGCTCATGAAGGCGCACCGACTCTCCGAATGCCCCCCACGCCACCGATGCGTCAGCAGACTGCTCGTCTACATGATGTGCGAAACTTCTTCCGAGCCGTGCAAGTTAATGAAAAGTTGTGGGTGCCATGACTCTTTGATCCGGAACGAAGGCGCTGACCTGATGGCTGCCTGATCGGTCTCACGTACGGACTGAATTAGCGACTGGAGCCTGCGGCTGCGGCTCGCGGTCGGCACAGCATCATGCGCGACAGTCTCCGGCGGGGATGCTAGACGAGACCGTTGGTTCCGAATTCCCTAACCGATCATCATGACTTCCAATCGAGGGACACACAACGCTCAAGAGCCAAAGCGGCGCGCGAACGCAGAACGACATGTGTCCAACGGTAACGGCTCACCGGACGGGCCGTCGTTCGCGTCTAGGGGCTAAAGCTGGCTCACTACGGCCAAGGCGCGCGTGGCGTCGGCAAGTCCGCGGCCACTGAGACGTGCCGACACGAGGCTGCGATTTATGATGACGCTTCTGACACCCTCCGCTTCCGAGTGGAGCCCGTCATGGGTCTCAGGTCCACCCAGACGGGGCGGAACTGCCAAATTCCTTAACGACGTGGTGACATCCCTCAGAGAATAGCCACACCCGCATTCCATGCCTTCGGCTACGACGCACCGGCGAGGCTGGAGTTCTCATTGCAGCATTTCGAAAGGGCTTTCCGGACCGGCCGCCGTCATCGCGAACCGTCTTCGAAGAGACCGTCACCGGACCCTCTACCAGATCTCACGTGACATCATGAAAACCGCAACCGCCCGATCGGCGACCTGCTCCATCTCCGTCGGGCTTGGTGAGCGGATGCCGCTCTCCTGCTGATGCCACCCGCATACAGCCGACAGTAGGAGACCTGCGATGCCGTCGGGATCGGACGCTGGTATGCCGTCACGCCCGGCGGCCGCCCGTATGTCTTCCGCGATGACCTCCACACCGCGCTGGTATCCCAGATCGTAGAAGATTAGGGAAACCTCGGGAATGCGATGGCGTACGCTCGCCAGAAGACGATAGTAGCATTCAACCTCGGGATTGGTCAGCCCGCGGCCGATGCTCCGCAGCCGCTCGCGCAGCCGATCACCCAACTCCGTAGGTAGAAGATGGTCCGACTTGCTCGAGGTGGAAGACCAGTCCTCTATGCTGTCCTTGATGACGGCGGATAGCAGCGCTTCCTTCGACGGATGTCGAGAGTACAGCGTCCCCTTCGATATGCCGAGCTCCGCTATGACGGCATCCATCGCGAGCGCGTCGAAACCTTCCTCGAGAAACATCCGCCGCGCCGTGACCAGGATGGCCTCGTCGATGGCGGCGACCTGCTTGGCGCTCGGACGGCCGCGCCGAGGTGCAAAATTCAAGCTTGTACTCATGCCTCGTCCATATCGGAGCTTAGGCCCGATCCGCAACGGCGGTACAGATCACGGAACTGCGAAATGAGGCTCGGCGCGCTCGATGGGTGACGGCCGAACGATGGAGTTCATGCGCCAAGCAGCTCGAAGCCTTCCTCGAACTTCCCCGACGAGTCACAACCAATCGCGACGTCGTACTTGCCCGGCTCCAGCACCCAGCCCTTCGTCGCGGCGCTCCATAACTCAAATCCCGGGGACCGATGGGAACGTGAGCCGACGGCGCTCGCCCGGCCTCGGGCTCACTCGCTGAAACCCTTCAACTCGTGGACAGGTCGCGCGGATGATCCCACACGCTGATGCACACAGAGCTGCGCCAGCTCGTCCACGACCCGCGTTCCCGTGTTCGTTAGTTCGACGCTCATCACGACATCCGCGCCCAATCGTACGGCAGGCTTCTCCACTTCGAGACCCGAGTATTCGAAGCTCGAGTAGCTGAGGCCATAACCGAAGACGTAGGCCGGCTTGCTCTACTGGCCCCAGTACCGCCGTCCCGCGTTCGATGGTTCGTGCGTATGTCAGGTGGGAGTAGTACATCGGTGATTGCGCGGCCCCCCTAGGCCAGGTGAACAGGAGCTTCCCGCCTGGAACCCGTCACCAAAGATCAGACTCGCGGTAGCGGCACTGCCCGCCGATCCATGATACATCATCTCGAGGATCGCCGCCGCCCGTAAGTCCTTCAGATCCACCGGGCGCCCGTTCAATAGAACCACGACGACGGGCTTACCGGTCGCGACCACGGCATCGAGCATCGCCTGCTGGCGTCCTGGGAGATCGAAGCTCGCCTTCGACGCGGCTTCGCCGTCCATCTCCTGCCTCTCTCCGACGAGGACCCCCGCCACGTCGGCATCTCGCGCCGCCTGGACGGCCGCCGCTATGGCCGTCCCGTCGTCCAGCGCGGCATCCGCACGGGATTGGCCACAGCTAGACTCTGGAAGGGGAGGAGAAGCGTCTAAGCCGGATGGACACACCCTGCGAGTAGATCACGCTGATCCCGCCCCCCCGTCGCCTTGATCGCGTCGACGATACTGCCCTGCACCGGCTTGTTCTGCTTGGAAACCCAGGGACCGAGGGCGTCAGCACCGGAAGCAGCGAGATCTCCGATCATGGCGAGCCGTCGAACGCGGGACCTGTCGAGCGGGCAGACCGCCCTCGTTGCGCAGCAGCACGGCATCACCCTCCGCGGCGAACCGCGCCACCAGGAGACTGCTCCGACTGGACAGCACCCTGTCCACACGCCGTTCGTCGACGTAGGGATGCTCGAAGAGACCAAGCGGATCTTGGCTTCCAAGATACGTCGGACGGTTTGGTCGAGTCTCTCCAAGCTGACCCGTCCGGACGCAATCGCTTCACGAAGGATACGGTACCTCGGAAGGCTCGCGTTCATCTCCATGTTCACGCCGGCATCCAGCGCCTTCGCGGCCACCTGCTGCCAATTCTCGGCGATGCCGTGCATCCGCAGGCTCTCCACCGCCTCGGCGTCGCTGACAACGAAGCCCTTGAAGCCCCACGTCTTGCGCAGCACGTCGGTGAGCAGCCACCGGTTACCCGTCGCAGGAACGCCGTTCAGCGGCGGGTAGGCGCTCATGATGTTGGCCGCACCGGCGTCGATGGCGGCCTTGCATGGCGGCAAATAGACGTTCCACAGGGTCTCGTCCGGCATCCCGGCCTCCTCGTACTTGCGACCGCCCGGTGCCCCCCGTATCCTGCGAAGTGCTTCGCCTCCGCCATGACGCGCCCCGGGGGCGACGATGCGGCTGCCTTGGACGCCCCGGACCTGCGCCGCCGCCATCGCGCTGCCGAGGAACGAATCCTCGCCGGCACCGTCAACCATCCGGCCCCATCGCCCGTCACGCGAGACGTCGACCATCGGGGCGAACGTCCAATGGCTGCCGACTGCCCGGCTTTCCTTCGCCGCCTCTCGAGCCCGCGCGGCGCCCTCCGGATCCTAAGATGCTGTGTTCGCGATAGGCGCCGGAAAGATGGTCCGCAGACCTTGGATGACGTCGAAGACGACCAGCAGCGGAATGCCGAGCCGGCTCTTCTAAATTGCAATCCGCTACGGCCGGTTAATTTCGACGGGATCGCTGACGAAGAGGATCGCCCCCACCTTGACCGCAGCGACAGACGCTTCCGGCTGACTGCGCGCAGTGGTATTGTCAAAGACTAAGACGTCGCTCAGCTGACCCGCCTTCTCCTGAACGGCCATTCGGGCAAACGGCTCGGCCACTCGCTGTGCGACTTCGTCGTCCCCCACGGCATTGGAGACAGCGTGCTCTTTGATCATAGCGACGGGATCCGTTGACGCGGTCGCGGCGGAACCTGCAACGAGCCTGACCGCTGCTGCGCAGGGCACACCCACCCGCCGGCCGTTCCTCCTCATTCCATGGCGCGCCATCACCCTCCTCGTTTCTCAGGTATTCATTATCGTACGGACGGCACGGTTTAAACTCTTCCAAGTTTCGTGCCTCGACAAGAAGTGCGATATTGCCCTTGCCAAACGTACGGACCGTGCGATATAGGGGATGGGCAGCTTGAACTGCCTGTTGAGAGGATAGACAATGCACCGCACGATCATCGCCCTGTGTCTCGTCGCCGCGCCGGCCGTCGTCTCGGCGCAGGCAGCGCCGGCCGCGAAGGCTCCTGCTCCGGCGGCCGCAACCACCGCAGCGGTCAAGCACTATACAACCGAGGACACCGAGATCGGCACGTTGCTGGACGATCCAGCCGCCCGCGTCGTGCTCGACAAGCACATCCCTGGGATGACGACCAACGAGCAGGTCGACATGGGGCGCGCCATGACACTGAAGGGCATCCAGCAATATTCGCCCGATCAGATCACGGACAAGGTACTGGCCGCGATCGACGCCGACTTCCAGAAGATTCCGGCGAAGTAACCAGGCATCGTGGTCGGACTCGCCCGACGCGTCCGATCACGATCATGCCTCCGTCATCTGCGCGTAGTCTGCCAATAGTGTCGAGATGCGCGATCAGCGGGCGAGGTTCGCCCGGATCGATTCCAATCTCACACACGGACCATCTAGCCAGCGGCGGAGTGGTTTCAGCAGCCCGCGTTTCGTTTATCCGGATCTGATCCTCCCCAGGGGTCCGCCGAGCGAAATGGCGGGCTGCAATAACATTGAGACTATATGAAAGAGGGGATGAAATCAGATGTGGAACCGGCGACAGATCGTTGGTGGCGGTGCCGCCATGGCGACGATGGCGGTAGCCGGGAGCCCGCTCTGGGCCCAGGCGACGGAGGAGGTCGTTGAGGTTGACCTGAGGCATGAGACCGGACCGCTCGATCACATCTGGTCCCGCTGCGCCGGTTCGGACCGAGCCTCCATCACGTTGCGTGAATCGTGGCGGCACGATCTCGACCGCTTCCGGAACGAGACTGGCCTGCAGCGGGTCCGCTTCCACGGCATCTTCAATGATGATCTCGGCGTCTGGCCCGGCGGCCTCGGCGGGCGCGAGCCGAACTGGCAAAACGTCGACGCGGTCTACGACGGCTTACTCGAGCGCGGCGTCCAGCCTTTCGTCGAATTGAGCTACATGCCCAAAAAGCTGGCGAGCGGCACGACGAAGCTCTCGTTCACCTACAACGCGAACATCACACCTCCGACATCTGCAGCGGAATGGGCATCCTTCGTCCAGGTCTTCGTTCGGCACCTCATCGACCGCTACGGCGCGCGTGAGGTAAGGCAATGGTACTTTGAGGTCTGGAACGAGCCAAATCTGCGGTTCTTCTGGTCCGGTACGCAGGCCCAATACTTCGAGATGTACAAGGCCACTTCAGCAGCCATAAAGGCTGTCGATCCTGCTCTGCGGGTCGGGGGACCATCGACCGCGGCGGTCCAGTGGATGCCCGAGTTCCTTGCCTACTGCGAGCGCGAAGGCGCTGCCGTCGACTTCGTCTCGACGCACATCTACGCCGGTGACGATCAGAAGGAGATGTTCGGACAGGCCGGACGATACAGCCAGACGCAGGTGATTCCGGCGGCGATGGCTCAGGTGCGAGCTCAGATCGACGCCACGAAGTTCAAGGGCGCCGAACTGTGGCTCAGTGAGTGGTCTTCAGATAGTCCCGCGATGATCGCGCACATCATCACCCAGTGCCTGCCCTATTGCCACGCGATGTCGCAGTGGGCTCTCAGCAATGTCTTCGAGGAGATCAACATCCCCAACTTCATTCTGAAGGAGGGCGATGGCGGTTGGGGAATGCTGGCGCAACGGAACATCGCGCGGCCCTCCTTCAACACGTACAAGCTCCTCCATCGGCTTGGGCAACAGCGGCTTCAGTCAACCGGACCGGCGCTTGCTAGCCGTACGCCCAAGGGCGCGGCAGTCCTTGCCTGGAACCTTGCCGAGGTCCAGCAACCCTCCGGGATCCCCGGTGCCAGTACCGAGCGCAAGGTCACCGGCGGTCCACGACGCCTGAAGATAGCTCTGCGAGGCGCCAAGGCCGGTGCTAGCGCGAAGCTGACGTTCGTCGATCAGGAACGCGGCTCACCACTGCCGAAGTGGCGGGCGTTGGGATCGCCGCAGTACCCCACCCGGGCCCAGATCGAGGATATTAGGCGAACGGCAGAGCTTCCCTCCCCCGAAACCCGCCGCCTCGATCGAAACGGCGAGCTGCAGATCGATCTGCCGCCCGAGGGCGTCGTGCTGATCGAGATCTGAGTCATCGGGACGCAAGGTGAATCGACGCCCGGTCGCGCTGGCAAGCCGTGCGACCGGGTGTCGTTCGGGACGATAGTGGCGTCAATCCATTACGCAGGGGGCTAGACGCCGATGGAAGTGGTTGCGGTCGACATCGGGGGAACCCACGCACGTTTCGCCGTCGCCAGGATCGACGCGGGACGCGTCGTCCACCTTGAGGAACCGATGACCCAGCGGGTCGCGGAGCACGCGACCCTTCCTCTCGCGTGGAACGCCTTCGCCGAATGGCTCGGTCGTCCCCTACCTCGTGCTGCCGCGATCGCGCTCGCCTCGCCGATAAATGGTGAGATCATCAAGCTCACCAACAATCCCTGGATCATCCGGCCACCCTTCATCCAGGACCGGCTCGGGGTCGATCGCTACACCCTCATCAACGACTTCGGCGCAATAGGGCACGCAATCGGCCAGTTGGAGGGAAGCAGCTATGTCCACCTCTGCGGCCCGCCGGGCGATCTTCCCGATACGGGCGCGATCACGGTATGCGGACCAGGAACCGGTCTCGGCGTCGCGCAGGTCGTGCGCGGTGATGGCACGTACCGGGTGATAGCCACCGAAGGCGGACATCAGGATTACGCAGCGCTCGACGAGATCGACGATGCGTTGATCCGACGGCTGCGCCCGACCTACACGCGGGTCTCGACGGAGCGCGTCTGCGCTGGTCCTGGACTCGTCCACATCTACGAGACCTTGGCGCAGATCGAGGGACGTCCATTCGCGCATCTCGACGACAAACCTCTGTGGGAGCTCGCCCTTTCCGGTTCCGACCCATTGGCCACCGCAGCTCTCGAACGGTTCTGCCTGAGCCTCGGCGGGGTGGCGGGCGATCTCGCGCTCGCGCATGGCCCGACCGGCGTCGTGATCGCCGGAGGATTGGGTCTTCGCCTGAAGGACAGGCTCGTCCAGTCCGGTTTCTCGCAACGATTCGTGGCAAAGGGGAGATTCCAATCACTCATGGCCACCATCCCCGTGAAGATTATCACTCATCCACAACCGGGCCTGTTCGGCGCCGCGGCAGCGTTCGCCCAAGAACACCCTGGCTAGTCTCCCAGGCGCCGATGCGAGATCCCTATCACCCGAGCTATAAGTCACCCTTCCGCTGCCACCGAGCAACACGGTTTCGAGATGATCCGCCGCCAAGCTCGGAGGGCGACGGCAGCTCCGAACCCGTGTCCAGGTACCGCATGCACGACAAAGGCTCTCGAAGTTGTCAGTCGCACGCGTGACCAGCATGCTGGTCTAGCGACCAATCAGTCAGCCGATGATCAGACCAAGCTCGCGGAGGAGATCGCCCGCTTGCCCGATCGAGATCCTCGCGCCGCGGAAGAGCCGTGCGTCGTCAATACTTAGTCCGCCTAGATCAACCTCCCGGAGGTCGGCACCGGCAAAACGTGCACCGCGCACGTCCGCTTCCCGAAGGCTGGATTGCTGAAAGGTCGTCTCCCGGAAGTCGCAACCACGTACATCGGCCTGAGAAAGGTCGAGCCGGTTCAGGTGTCCCTTGTGGAAGGACAGGCCCGGCATCGTAGCTCCGATCAGTAAGGTTTCCTCAAAGGTAATGCCACTGGTGCGGCTCTCGCTGAGATCGGCACCAGTCAGCCGACAGCCGCTGAAGCTGGCGTCGATCAGTTTGGATCGACGCAGGACCCCGTTGCTGAGATCGCTGGCGACGAAAACCGCTTCGGTCAGATCAACTCCAACCATATCGCAGAAGCCGGCGCGACAGGACCGCCACGTGGTGCCCTCGAGTGTCGCTCCCGCAAGCCCGGCCCTCCGCAGGTCGCAGCGTTCGAACTTCCACCCGACGAGGTCCATCCCCTCGAGAGCAGCTCCGGCCAGATCGCAGTCGATCAGATGGGCCGGCCCAGCGAGCGTCAAGCCGAGTACGTCAGAACGATCGAGCGTGCGGTTCAGAACGACCGACGAGAACACAGCGTCATTCGAATCCGACATTCACACTCCTCGTTTCGGCTCGTCCGGCCGCCGGCGGCTTCGGATGAAAAGGTCGGAAGCGGGATGTTCCGGCTCCACGCGTTACGCCCAGCCACTTCCATATCTCGGCCACCGCGAACTGATCCTCAAACCATCTGCCCGCGCCTGATCAGCTCGCGGTACCACTCGGCGCTCAGCTTCGGCGTGCGCTTCTGCGTCTCGAAGTCGACATAGTGCAGACCGAAACGCTTGGCGTAACCCTCGGTCCACTCGAAGTTGTCGAGGAGGCTCCACACAAAGTATCCGTCGAGCGGATAGCCCTCCTGGACCGCTCGTTGCACGTTGGCCACGTAGTTGCGCAGGAACATGATGCGGTCGGTGTCCTCCACGCGGCCGTCACGCAAGGTATCCCCGGCAGCACAGCCGTTCTCCGAGATGTAGATGCTCCGCGGCTTCCATACGTCGTTCACGAGCCTGACGGCCCAGTAGGCCACCTCGGGCCCAACCATCAACCAGTCCAGGTCCATCGTGGGAAAGGCCCGAGGTCGCGGCACGACCGCGTAGCCGTCGGCCCGATCCGGTGCGCTTCGGACGTACAAGGGAGCATAGACGTTGAGCGCTACGAAATCGAGAGCGCTCCCGATGGCCGCCATGTCGCCCGCCGCAATGACCGGCGGCTTCGCCTTCGCTTCCAGAAGCTCGGCGGGGTATCGGCCGGTCATGATGGTTTCCAGGAACGCGCCGTTCATCTTGCGCATGGCCTTCTGCGCGGCCGCCACATGCTCCGGCGTCTCGATGACGGGAACCGGGATCATCGGATTTTCGGCGATGCCGACCTGGACGCGGCGACGGCTGCCGGCACGGATCGCCTGCACGGCCAGACCATGCCCCAGCAAGGCATGATGCCGCGTCTGGTTCAACGTCGCGAGATTGCTGCGGATTCCTGGGGCGTGGACGCCGAAACCGTACCCTCCGTCGATAAAGGCGCGGATCTCGTTGGTCGTCATGAAGTGACCGACACGATCGGAGAACCGTTCCGCGATCAGTCCCGCATAGTCGGCGAATGCCTTGGCGGTATCACGGTTCTGCCATCCGCCCGGCAGAGCCGTCGGCGTGTCCCAATGGAACAGTGTGACGTGCGGTTCGATGCCGTTGGCGAGCAGGTCGTCTATGACGCGACTGTAGTGATCCAGACCCTTCTGGTTCACGGCGCCCCGTCCTTCCGGGAAGATGCGCGGCCAGGCGATCGAGAAGCGGTATGAGCCGACCCCGAGAGCCTTAATCAGTTGCGTGTCCTCTTGATAGCGGTGATAGCTGTCGCAGGCGACATCTCCGGTATCACCATTTTTGATCTTACCCGCCGTGTGCGAGAACACGTCCCAGACGGACTGCCCGCGACCGTCCTCCGCCACCGCGCCTTCAATCTGATAGGCCGCGGTCGAGCAGCCCCAGCGGAAACGCTTCGGAAAGCGGAATGCCGGCTTCCTCGGTGCCGCCGCTGCGAGCGGTCCGGCCGATGCGGCGAGCGCCCCGACGGCGGCAAGCTCGACCAGGCTTCTGCGGGTAATCATTGCCTCTCTCCCGAATTGTGTTGGATGAACGTTAGCACCCGAAGACGCAGGCGCACTCGAAAACGTACGAGCAGGACGATTAGCGAGCCACGTCTATGCGCCGGTCGTCGCCAGCGTTTCGTCTTCCGGCCTCACCGGCGCATCATCGCTCGGTTGGCGCGCGTTGACGAGACGCCTGAGGCGGGGGGACAGCCAACCTTCGAAGTCACTCACCATCTCGTAGACGACAGGGACGAGGATCAGCGAGAGCAGCGTCGAGCTGATGAGTCCCCCGATGACGGCAAGTGCCATCGGCTGTCGGAATTCGGCGCCCTCGCCGAACCCGATTGCCGTCGGCAGCATTCCGGCGGCCATGGCGACGGTCGTCATCACGATCGGGCGCGCCCGCTGATGGCAGGCGTTCCGCAGCGCCTCCTTCATCCCCTGCCCCGCCCTTTGATCCTCGATCGCGAATTCAACGAGAAGGATCGAGTTTTTCGCACAGAGGCCGAGCAACATCAGAAGGCCGATGAGCGCCGGGAGATCGATAGCCATTCCAAAGATCTTGAGCGCCAGGAAGGCACCATAGAGGGACATCGGAAGAGCCGCGAGGATGATGGCCGGCTTGAAGAAACCTCCGAACAGCAGCACCAGAACTGCATAGGTCAGCCCGATGCCGGCGAAGATCGCGAGGATGAACCCGCCGAACAGGTCGGCCATGGCCTCGGCGTCGCCGACCGCGGCCTCCCGGACCCCGGCCGGAAGCCGCTTCATTGCCGGAAGCGCATGGACCGCCTTCAGAGCGTCGCCGATCGTCGCACCAGACGCAAGATCGGCCTGGACGGACACCCTCCGCTCACGATCGTAGCGCACGATGCGGCCCGGCCCCGCCGCAAACTGAAGATCCGCCACCGTGGCCAGCGGCGTCGTTCGTCCGTCAAGTGTCGGTACTCGCAGCTGTCCCAGCTGGGCGAGGTCCGCTCGGACCGGCTCGGCGAGCCGCACCCGAATCGGGACACGACGGGAGCCTTCCGAGAACTTCGCGACGTTGGCATCGATGTCGCCGATCGTCGCGATCCGCAGAACCTGCGCGAGCGAGCGGCTGTCGACGTTGAGGCGCGCGGCCTCGATCGGCCTCGGCGTCACGACAAGCTCGGGTCCCGCCGGCGCGGGAACGGCGCGCGGATTCGCGATCATCGGCACCGTGCGCATCTCCCGTAACAGACGATCCTGCACGGCCTCTAGCTCCTCGCCATCGTCGCCAGCGAGCACGATTTCGACGCCTGCGGAACCCATGTCGCTTTGATTGAGGAAGCGAACGTCGGCTACCGAGGCGAGCAGCGGGCGGCTCAGCTGACGGAACTGGTCGGTGGTGTGCGTGCGGTCATGACGAAGGATGACGGTCATCGTCCCCTCCCTCACGTCGCTTCCCGCCGCCGATGCCCCGATCGCCCCGCCCGCAGAGGAGCCGATCTGCGCGAAGACGCGCTCGACGTCCGGCTGCGCCAGCAGGATGCGCGTCGCACGGGTCACGGCGGCATCCATGTCATCGCGTGTGGCCCCCGGAGGGCCCTGAACCTGGAGATACAGGAAGCCGGGATCGCCAACGGGTTGGAAGCCGGTCTGGAGGGACCCTGCGATGAACAGCGAGGAGACGAAGACCAGCGCGCCCAGCGCGGTCGCCCACCAGCGGTGATCCAACATCCAGTCGAGGATGCGGCGGTAGCGTCCCTCGAACGGCCGCTCCACCACGGTATGCACACTAGGCTTGAGGAAGTATGCCGCGAGCAATGGTGTGAGCAACCGGGCAACGACGAGGGAAAATATGACGGCGATCGCGACGGTCATGCCGAACTCGCGGAAGAATTGGCCCGCCGTGCCAGGAATGAGCGACACCGGGAGGAAGACGGCCACGATCGTGGCGGTGGTGGCGACGACTGCCAGTCCGATCGCATCGGCGCCGATGATCGACGCGCGGTACGGCGACAGGCCCGCCTCCACACGCTTCTGGATGTTCTCGATCTCGACGATCGCGTCGTCGACGAGGATCCCGATGACCAACGTGAGTGCCAGTAGCGTGATGCTGTTCAGGCTGAACCCCACCGCGGACATGACCGCGAAGGTGGGGATGAGCGAAAGCGGCATCGCGATCGCCGCGATCGTGGTCGCGCGCCAGTCGCGGAGGAACAGAAAAACCACGAAAGCCGCCAGGATCGTTCCTTCGATGAGGACGTGCTTGGTCGAGGCGAAGCTCTGCCTCGTCGAGTCCACCGTCGAAACGATTGGGGTAAACCGTAGGTTCGGATGATCGGCACCAAGCTTCGCCACGGCGCGGCGAACGTTATCCTCTGCGGAAACGTCGCTGGCGGCGCTGGTCTTGTTGACCTGGAAGCCGATCACCGGACGCCCATCGAGCCTCGCGAAGCTGCGGACCTCGGCCGCGCCGTCGCCCACCGTCGCGACGTCGGACAGGCGAAGGAAGCCCGTCTGGACAGGGATCGTCAACTCGCCGAGCGCTTCGACCGTGCGGGCGGAACCGACCACCCTGATCGTCTGCTCACGGTTACCCACGTCCGCACGCCCGCCCGCCTCGTCGGTGTTGAAGCGTGCGAGCGCCTGACTGATCTGCGGTGCGGTCACCCCCCTGGCGGCCATTCGTGCGGGATCGAGGATGACGTTGACCTCTCTGTCCACGCCGCCCACGCGCGACACCTGCGCGACGCCCGGTTGGGCCTGCAGCGCGCGGGAGACGGTGTCGTCGATGAACCAGGAAAGATCAGCCTCGCTCATCCCGGGTGCCTGAACCGCATAGGTGACGATCGGCGCGCTCTCGATGTCCACCCGCTGAACGGTGGGGGGATCGATACCCTGCGGCAGTTGCACCCGCACGCGTTCGACCGCGGTGCGGACTTCGTCGATCGCCTTCTGCATGTCGGTGTGCAGCACGAACTCGATCGTCGTCGTGGACGATCCGAGTGAAACGTTGGAGCTGACATGCTTTACGCCGGCGACGCCGGCAAGCGCGTTCTCCACCGGCCGGGTCACCTGCGTCTCCAGTTCCTGCGGCGCCGCTCCGCTCTGCGTGACGCCGACCGATACGATCGGCAGCGCGACGTTGGGAAAACGCTTCACCGGGAGCTGGAGGTAGGCGACGATGCCCGCCAGCGTCAGCGCGATGAAGAGGGTCACGACGGGGATCGGTCGGCGGACCGCCCAGGCCGAGATTTGCAGGCTCATCGACCGGATCCCAACGTCGGCCGGACCACGTCACCATCGAGGACGAAGGCGCCGCCCCCCAACACGACGCGGGTCCCCGGGGGGGGGCCGCTTGTGAGTTCGACATACCCGCCACCCCGGCGACCGACACGCACCGGCCGGGATCGGACCGCGTTCCTCCGATCGAGCGTCTGCACCGTCGCACCCGAAGCTCCGTAGCGGACCGCGGCTTCCGGTACGGTCAAGACGGCTCTGCTGTTGGAGGCGAAGTCGGCCTGGGCGAACCCGCCCGGCCGGATGTCGGGCCTTACCGGTAGCGCAAGCCGTACGCGGACCAGCCCTGTCTGTGGATCAACTCGCGCACCGATCAGGCGGACATGGCCCACGACCTCGGCACCGGACGCGAGCCGAACCGTAGCCGCATCGCCCATCCTGACATTCCCCGCCTGAGCTTCGGGAAGCTCGGCATAGAGCTCGACCAGATCACCCCGGCCAATGCGGAACATCGCCGTCCCCACCTGCGAGGTGTCTCCTGGTCGGACCGTCCGCTCGAGCACGCGCCCGGCAACCGGCGCGCGTACGACGAGGCGGCTGCGGCGGACCTGGAGGTCCTGCAACTGGGCACGCGCCACGGCGACCTGAGCGCTCCCGGTACGCGCGGCAAGCCGTCGCTCCGAGATCGCCTCGTTGGAAAGAACGCCCTTGTCATCCAGCCCACGGACGCGATCCGCCTCGGCCCGGCTGCGTTCGGCCGCGACCTGCTGCTGCGCGAGGGTCGCTTCGGCCTGCAGGATCTGTGGGCGCAGCAGCGTATCGTCGAGCACGGCTAACGGCTGCCCCGCGCGCACCATGGCATCTTCATCGACCAGCACGCTCGCCACGCGGTATCCGGGAAGCTCCGGCGAAACGGCGGCCTCCTCTCGCGACAGCAGCTGCCCGGAGGCGGTGGCCGCGCCGGACAGGGGCCGCGATGCCACGGTGCCGACACTGACCGTCGCGAGGTCAGGCTTGGATCGAGCAGGCTGTCCCTCCTGGCAGCCCGCCAGGGATCCGCCAACGAGTACGAGAAGGGGAATGTACCGGATCATCGTGTACCCGTTCGATGCGATGTTGAAGTGAGAACGAGGCCGGCGGCATCCGCATCCGGGACTGGCGTCCAGCCTCCCCCGAGCGACCGGTAGGCAGCGACGGTGTCGCGGAGGGAGAGGGAGCGCTGGTTGATCGCCGCCGTGCGCGCAGTCCGCCACGCCTGCTCGGCCTGCAGCAGCGCCGTAAGATCGGTGACGCCGATCCGGTAGCCGGTGCGCGCGGCATCGAACGCGAACCTGGCCCTTTCCTCCGCACGGTCGAGCGCCGCTGAGCGTTCGCGATCCGCTATGATCGATGCCAGGGCGCGATCCGCCTCCTGATAGGCGGTCTGAACCGCACGCTCGTAGCTGACGACCGCCTGAAGACCGCGCGCCTCCGTGATGCGGAGCGAGGCAAGCAGACGGGGTCGGTCGAGGACCGGGAGCGCAAGCCCGGCGCCGAGCGTCCAGACGATGGAAGTCGCCCCGAGTGGCGCGTTGGTACTGGAGAACGCGGCACCTGGCCGGAGGTCGATGCGGGGAAACAAGGCAAGCCGATCGACACGGACCTGCGTCGCCGCGGCCGCAAGCCTCAGCTCGGCGACACGTACGTCCGGGCGCCTCGCGAGGAGCTGAGCAGGTATTGTCGCAGGCGGCGCAGGCGCGGGGCTCAGATCCGGAGTGATCACCAATGAAGCCAGCGGGTCGGTGCCGCGACCGGTCAGGATGAGGATCTGCCGCCGGCTCGTGTCGAGAGCGTTCGAGAAGCGTGCCACTTCGGCGCGCGCGTTGGCCTCGTCGGTTTCGATCCGCGCCGCATCGCCGCCGGCAGTCAGCCCGCGCTCGACGCCGAGGCGAGCGGCGGCAGCGAGTTCGCCGCTTATCCTGAGGGTGTCGCGCGCATTGGCTAGCTGTGCGGCTTCTCCGCGAGCCTGGAAGAGATAGCTTGCGATGTCCGCCGCCACGCTGACGCGGGTCGCCTGATAGTCGAGGGTCTCGGCGGCGAACGTCTCGCGGGCCTGCCGCCGGACGGCCGCCAAACGCCCGAAGAGGTCTATCTCCCAACTCGCGTTCAGCGACAATCCGTAGTTGTTTATCGGGCCCGTCGGGTTGAACAGTTGGCTGAGATCCGTTCCCCCGGCGGACGGCGTGCCGAAATCGATGGCTGGGAGATTGGTCGAGAGCTGGCTCGTGTAGGGTCGCGTGTAGGTTGCGCCGAGATTGCCTGTCGGCCCGGTGTCCCGGATCGATCTGGACCGTACCGCACGCGCTTCGAGGAGCCGCGCGAACGCAAGCCGCGAATCAAATCCGTCGGCAAGCGCGCTTTCGATCAGCCCTGAGAGCTGCGCATCGTCGAATACGGTCCACCATTGGTCCAACGGCACGTTCGCCTCTGCAAGCAGCGACTGTTCGAAGGCGACTGGGAGTGCGGTTTTGGCGGACGGGAGATGGACAGATGGCGCACACGCAGCCACGGTCAATGCCAGTACGGCGGCAGCAGTTTTGCATAGCGCATTGCTGAACATCGGATCCCCCCCTCGTCGCCGTTAAACGTACGGCTAGTACGATTGTCACGCCGATAGCCGGATATATCCGCTCGACCGACCATCCTGGATTTCAGTACGTCGAGAGTCTTACTCGCAGCAGTGCCGGCTTTTCGTTGAAGTTGAAGCCGTAGGAGATCTGGTCGCCGTTCCAACGGCGCGTCCGCTTCCAGCGACCGTCCACGAACGTACCCTCTTCAGCGCTCACGATCTGACCATTCAGGGTCGCATCGCTCGTGGCGAACTTGAACCTGCTGTACTGCCCCGCCACCAGGAATTCGTCGGGACCGAGTTGCGCGACGACGCCGCCCCCGACCGGCTCCTTGGCCCAGGGCGGAGGCTCCATGCCGGGCCACGTCGGAATGTCGAAGTTGTTCTGACCGTAGACGACCGAAACCCTCCATCGTCCCATAACGGTTGAATCCTCACCCGACTTCACCTTCGACGTACCCCAGGTCGGGCGGGTGCTTGCGATCGCCGCCCAGTCACTGGCGATAGGCCTGAACAGCCGGTAGGGTGCCGCGAACGCCTCGATCGTGGCGGCGTCCAGCGTTCGGGCTCCAAGAGGGTAGTTCGAGTAGTTCGTGGCATCCATTCCGAAGGGCGCCCACCCGATCGCGCCGCGGCCCAGCGCCGACCAGAAGAAGCGGGCGGCCCACGGCGCGTTGCTGGTCTCGGGCACGAACAGCGCGTTGTCGGGGCGCGTGTAGCGGTCGAGGAGACCCGCATACGTCTTTTCGAGTGGGAGATAGAGGTCCGGGCCAATGAGGTCGAGAGAAGGTGCAACCGTCTTCCAGATCGGCAGTACGTTCCAGTTTGGTCCCCCGCTCGCGATCTGCGCGGCCATCGCGGTTCCGGTCGCATCGAACACAGCGGCGTTGGTGTACATGGGCAGCCGCTTCTCAGCCTTGCCCGCCGCCGCCACCTTCTCGACGAAGCGCGCGTAGGTCCACGCGGCGAATGCCTGGTCGGCCTCCTTGCCGAACGCAGAGGTCCATGTTCCAGCGGTCTTTCCCGAGTCACGGACGACGGCTTCGGGAACGGGTTGAGCGAAGAGCTTCTCTGCGGCTGGCGAGTAGTCGCGTGCCACGCCGTGGGTCCCTATCTCGTTCTCGACCTGCACCATTATCACGGTATGCTGCGCGTCCGTCTCTCGCAGATGGCGCATCAGCGCCACGAAGGCCTTACGGTCGGCAGCAAGTGTCGCCTCTCCCAATGGCGAAAGCGTCAGCGTCGGTCGTCCATCCTGTCGCTGCAGACGGGGAAAACGCTTCGTATCGCCTTTCACCCATTCCGGGGCGTACGTCGACTCGCCGTTCTTCCAGCTGCCGAACCATAGGAGGACCAGCCGTGTGTCATGCTGACGCGCCTGCTGTATCAGCGTGTCCACCCACCCAAAGTCGAACCTGCCCTCGCTTGGCTCCAACTGCTCCCAGGCGACTGGAACCTCAAGCGTGTTCGCCTCCAGGGCGTGTACGACCGGCCATACCTGCGGCAGCACATCTGGATAGTTGCTCGAATTGTGCACCTGCGCGCCAAGCATGAGGTACGGCTTGCCGTCGACGACGAGGGCGTGCCTGCCATTCGCAGTTCGTAGGAACGGGATGTCCGACGCGACGGCTGGGCATGCCATGACCGTGCCGCTCAGCAGGAGCGCGAGAAGGCGCGGAATCTTGAACATCATCACTTCCTTCGGAGAGGAAGGACACCGACGATCAGGCCGACCTAAATGCAGCCGTGCTGACGGAACGCCCCTCCATACGATTCTCAATTTAATCGTACGCACTGAACGATTAACGGTCAATGGCGTAGTTTGTCTCCGCACCTTCTTGATGCGCCGTCGAGACAAGGGATGGTTCCCGTTCGCGAACCGCAGTCTGATGGCGGCGCTCGGCCCCGTCGGCACCCACATCAAGGCTGGATCCGCCGCTGCTTGATCCCTGCTGATCAAGCCTTTCAGCTAGCTTCGGCGGCGGTGCTCAAGAAAGGTCGAGCTCCGGCCATGTTGCAGCTCTGACGTAGCACCTGCGATGTCGGCGCATGTGACCTGCCGCCCGGATAGCTCCGGCGGCGCGCCGCGGTCACGGGTCATCGCCAGCCTGCATCGATCCAATAGGCATGCCCGGTACACAGCCGAGCGTCGTCGGAAGCCAGGAACAGCGCCAGCGCCGCGACGTCGGACGGTTGGATGCGACCATCGAGGCATTGCGCCCGGACGATCTCCGCCTCACCCTCTGGGGTATACCACTTCTGCTGCCGTGGCGTCTGGACGTTGCCAGGCACGATCACGTTGCACCTGATCCCGCTGCGACCAAGATCACGCGCCAAGCTGCGCGTCAGCCCTTCAATCGCGGCCTTCGCAGTCTGGTACAAAGCGAGGTGATCGAGTGCAAGATGCCAGCTGATCGAGCCGAAGTTCAGGATCGCGCCTCCGCCAGCCGCCTTCATAGACGGCGCCACGGCCTGAGCGGCGAAGAAGAGGTGGCGCAGATTGACGTTCATGCGCTCATCCCAGTACGCGGCGGTGACGTCCTCAATGGCATGACGATCATCGTTGGCCGCGTTGTTCACGAGAATATCACAACCGCCCTGCTCATCGATCAACTCGGAGAACACGGACGCCAGCGCATCGAGATCCGTCAGGTCGAGCTGCCGAAAGATCGGCGGGCGTACGGCTCCTCCCGACAGCCGCGCTGCCAAGGCCTGTCCGTCTGCCCGCCCAATATCGACGAATCCCACATGAGCGCCTTGGGCGACGAACGCCTCGACTAGTCCGGCACCGATTCCCGACCCGCCACCGGTGATGATGACGCGCTTCCCGCGCAACGAAGGATATGACGCCTTGGAGCCCGCTTGAATTTCATCCGTCATTGCCGTCGATCCCTTGATGCGGAGGTTCGCGAATCATGACGGGGCATCATGATGATCATTGCGCCGAGCGCCGGCGAGCGGCCATGATAAGGCACCCGCCCGAGCCACCGTTTCACGGAACCGCCCCGCGAAATACCTCGCCGTACGCCACCGCTTGCAGACCTATTCGCTACGGTCAGAAAGCGCCACCGTATTCGTACTAACCGTACATTAAGGCGGACTTTCCATATGGCAAGAGGACCGGCGTAATCCGCGCCGTCTGCAATGGCAGATCCGGGCTATCGCCGAACACCGGGAGCTACGAAAACCGGACATCTGCACTATGTCGCAGAACGGCGGGTCGTGATGGCGGTCCCTCGGCGACGACGGCTCCTAGGCGGGCTTCTCCAGCATCCCGAACTTCTGCAGCTTCTGCAGCACCGAGTAGACCTCGGAAAGCATCGCACGCACCATATGTTCAGCCGCGACCGGGTCCCGGCTGAGGATGGTGTCGAGCAGATCGAGATGCGCGGTCACAAGGTCTTCCAGCGCCCCTCCACCCGCAACGTGCTTGTGGAACAGCCAACCGGACCGACGATACAGCGTCTGCAGCGGTAGCAGGGTGTTGCCGAGCATCATCTCTCCCGAGGCCGACAGGATGACCCTGTTGAGTTCGCTATCGACAACGTTGAATTCTGCCAACGTCATCGTCTCGCCACCTTGACGCAATGCCTCCGCAGCCGCCACCAACTGCGCCACATGCTCTTCATCGGCGCGCTGAGCGGCAAGCTTGCACGCTATGGCCTCCATCTCGATGCGGACCGGCAGGAGCAGTCGCTCCTCCTCCAGGTCGAGGGGCGCGATCCTGAGGCCCGATCGTGGTAGGACGTGGATGAGGCGTGCCGTCGAAAGGCGCTTCACCGCGTCATGCACGGGGGTACGGCCAAAGCCGGACAGTCGCTCCAGTTCCCCCAAGGTCGTCCGGGATCCGGGTTGCAGCTCGGTCGTGACTATGGATGCCTCGAGCCGGTCGTAGGCCTGCTGCGACAAACTTCTGCTCTGCACCCTGCTTCCTGCCCCCTCCGCCACCGGCACGTGCCGGCGATCAGGCGGTGTGGCGCATAGAAGCTTTACAGCCAAGCGATGAGAACCTATCGGTACTGAAATTTCAGTTAGAAAATACCGTGGAGGGGAGACGGATGGTGACGAGTGGGGCCGCGCTGAAGCCGCCGAAGCCGGTCGGAAGACGACGGTGGACGATCGCCGGCCTTCTCGGCATCGGCGTCATCGTCAACTACTTCGATCGCGTGATCCTGACCGTCGCCGCGCCGGCCATCCAGCATGACTTCGGAATCGACGCGCTAACGATCGGTTTGCTGCTCGGGGCCTTCGGCTGGACCTACGGCTCCCTACAGATACCGGTGGGCATGCTGCTCGACCGGTACGGCGTACGCCGCGTAATGACGATCAGCATCGTCCTCTGGGCGGCGGCGTCGTTCGTCACGAGCGCGGCGATCGGCTTCGGTACACTGTTCGTCGCCCGTCTTCTGCTCGGAATCGCGGAGGCGCCCGCATTCCCGGCCAACGCCAAGGCGATCGGGTACTGGTTTCCGCGCGCCGAACGCAGCTTCGCCACCGCGATCTTCGACGCCGCCGCCAAGTTTTCAAACGTCGTCGCCATCCCCACGGTGGCACTGCTGGTGGTGACGTTCGGGTGGCGGGGCGCATTCATCGCGACCGGCTTTCTGTCACTCGCCTACTTCTTCGTGTTCAGACAGGTGTACCGGCAGCCCACCGAGGATGCTCGCCTAACGGACGAGGAGCGTTCATATATAGCCTCGGGCGGCGCCACCGAGGAGGGCGTGGCCAGTACGAACGGGACATCGCTGCTCCGGTATCTTGTCAAGCGTCGCAAGGTGTGGGGCCTTTCGATCGGCTTCGCTTGCTACGGATACGCCTTCGCATTCTTCATCTTCTGGCTGCCTGGATACCTCGTGCAGGAGATGAAAATGAACCTCCTCACCTCGGCGACCTTCACTATGATCCCGTGGCTTTTCGCCACGGTTTCGGATCTGCTGGTCGGTGGGTGGTTGATCGACCACCTGGTCGGTCGGGGCTGGAACGAGACGAAGGTGCGCAAGTCCATCATCGTGGCGGGCATGGTCACCGGACTTTCCGTGATTGGCGCCGGCATCACGCGTGATCCGTACTGGGCCGTCACTTGGATAACGCTGTCGCTGAGCGGACTGGCCGCAGCGGCACCTGCGAGTTGGTCCCTCCCGTCGCTCATCGCGCCGAAGGGTGGCGCGGGTACGATCGGAGGGATCATGAACTTCGTCAACAGCATAACGGGCATCGCGGCGCCCGCCGCGACCGGCTTCATCGTCGCGACGACCGGAACTTTCAGCGGCGCGTTCCTGCTCGCCGGAGCCATCCTGGCCATCGGCATCCTCTTCTTCACCGTCGTCATGGGGGACGTATCGCCGATCCCCGAGCCGACTCCGAACAACATCTGACCAGGACATCCACATGAAGATCACGAATGCGCAGGTGTTCGTCTGCTCCCCAGGCCGCAACTTCGTTACGTTGAAAATTGAGACCGACGCCGGCATCACCGGTATCGGTGATGCGACCGTGAACGGGCGCGAGTTGTCGGTTGCCTCCTACCTGAGCGACCATCTTTGCCCGGCGCTCATCGGCCGCGATGCAAGCGCGATCGAGGACACCTGGCAATACTTCTATCGTGGCGCATACTGGCGGCGCGGCCCGATCGGCATGGCCGCCATCGCCGCGATCGACGTGGCCCTGTGGGACATCAAGGCCAAGGTCGCGAACATGCCGCTGTATCAGCTGCTGGGCGGGGCAAGCCGGAACCACATGCTCAGCTACAGCCATGCTAGCGGAGACGACAAGGAGGAGGTCGCCGATAAGGTCGCGGAGCTTTCGGAGCGCGGCTTCAAGGCCATCAGGATCCAAGGTGCCGTACCCGGCATGCCTGTCAACTATGGCGTCGACAAGCCCGGCGTGGCGGCCCAGGCGCACGACCGGCCACGCGAGACACTGTGGGACACCCGCAGCTACCTGCGCTACATGCCGATCCTGCTCGACCACGTACGCTCGCGCTTCGGCCCGGAGCTCAACCTCCTGCACGACGTCCATCATCGCCTCACGCCACAAGAGGCAGCGAGACTAGCCAGATCGGTCGAGCCGTACGATCTCTTCTGGCTTGAAGATGCCATTCCGGCCGAAAACCAGGAAGCCTTCCGTCTTATACGGCAGCACAGCACAACACCGTTAGCCGTCGGAGAGGTTTTCAACAGCATCCACGACTGCCGCACCTTGATCCAGGAGGGGCTGATCGACTTCATCCGCACCACGCCGGTCCATGCCGGCGGCATCACGCATGTCCGCCGCATCGCCGATCTCGCCGGACTGCACCACGTGCGCCTCGGCAGCCACGGTGCCGCCGACATGTCACCGATCACCATGGGCGCGGCACTGCATCTCGACCGTTGGGTACCCAACTTCGGCATCCAGGAGTACGCCTTCCACCCGCCGCAGGCGCAGGAGGTCTTTCCACACGATTGGCACCTCAAGGATGGGCAGCTCTTCAGCGGCGAGAAACCGGGCCACGGCGTCGAATTCGACGAAGCGGCGGCCGCGCGCTTCCCGTACGATCGCGCCTACCTCGACGTCGCACGCCTTTCCGACGGAACGCTCTGGAACTGGTAGTCCGGCTGAAATTTCAGATTGACATCGACTTGCGATTCGCTATCTAAATTATAAAAGCGTTCTCCAAAAAATCTTAAGCCACACGATTAGTGAATCGCAAGTTTTCCGTCGAGTAACTACCATTCTGCTCAAGTAAGGACATCGATCTTCACGATGCCCTGTCGTCACGCCTGCTCGAACCGGAGCCGGCGAGTGATCGCGGTCCAGCCATCCCGCGGCCCCAGAAGTACAACAACAAAGAAAATAAAGGAGAGGAACATGATGAAGGCTTCGACCTCGACGTCCAGGTGGGTGCTCGGCGCGCTCCTTGCGACGACTTCGCTTTCGGCGGCGCATGCACAGACGCTGACGCCGTCACCCACGGGTACGCCGACCATACCCTCAGGCACGCAGGACGAGGCCGCCACCCCGCCGGTCGCAGGTGACCAGGCCACGACGACTCCGACCGCGCAGAGCACCGGATCCACGGCCTCCCCGGAGGTCGCAACCGATCCCTCCGGAACCGCCACGGGAGCCGACATCGTCGTCACGGGCACACGCCGTGCACAGCGTCTGCAGGATGTGCCGGTCGCGATCACCGCAGTTAGCGGCGCCGCCATCGCCAAGGCGGGCTACACCACCGCGACGGATCTCCAATACCTCGTTCCGTCACTGACCTTCAACAACTCGCAGGGCGCCGGCTTCTCCATCCGAGGGTTCGGCAGCCAAAGCTTCGACTACAATCTTGAGAAGGCCGTATCTGTCGTCCTCGACGATGTGGTCCAGGGCCTCCCGCGTTCGATCGGCTTCAACACCTTCGCCGACGTGGAGCGCGTCGAGGTGCTGGAGGGGCCGCAGGGCACCCTTTTCGGCAAGAACGCCTCGGCGGGCGTCGTGTTCGTCGTGACACGCAAGCCCGAGATCGGCATCGCGAGCGTGCAAGGTTCCGCCCGATACGGCACGGATAACGAGACTCAGATCGAGAACACGGTCAATCTCCCGATTAGCGAGACGCTCGCCGCCCGCATCTCGGGGACATACCAGCAGCGTGACGGCTACCTCTACAACGCCTTCTACCGCAACGAGGGTGGATCCTACCGCGACGTCTCCGTCCGCGCAAAGCTGCTCTGGAAGCCCACTCCCGATATCGAGGCGCTGACCACGGCGGAGTTCCTCGACCATCGGGACGAGGGCTACAACATTATCGAGAACGTGCGCGGTCTGACCGCTTACGCGACACCGCCGTCGGCGACCTCGCAGACTAATCTCGACTACGCGACCATCTTCGCGCAATACGGCTTCGCCGCCGGGCCGAACAACCAGACGTACCTCGCCAACACCGACTGGTACGGCTCCGTGCGACAGAAGGGGATCTCCGAAGTCCTCACCGCGTCGCTCGGCGAGTACACGGTGACGTCGATAACTGCGTACAAGCACCAGCGCAGCGGAAACTTCAACGATCCCGACTATACCGGAACGGACTTCTACACGCTCAATCGCAATCGCCTGCGCGCCTCGCAGTTCTCGCAGGAAGTGCGTTTAAATTCACCGAAGGGCGGCACCTTCGACTACATTATTGGCGCCTTCCTGTACCGCCAGGACGCGCACGCATTCGAAGCTCAGGCAGGCAAGCGCAACCGCACCGACCTGCCAAGCCTCACCTACGTCAATCCGGTCGGATCCGCGTCCGCCTACGGCTCGCACCAGCGCAGCTACGCGCTTTTCGGCGAAGGAAACCTGCACCTGACGTCGCAGCTGACGTTCGTCGGGGGACTCCGCCTGACGCACGACCGCGTGAGCGGCGACTACGCTCCGACAACCGATTTTCCCTACAGCTACATCGGCACGATCCCCCCGGCGATCGCCGGGCGGGCGAAGGCGACCGACGTCACCGGCAAGGCGACGCTGCAGTACAAGCCGACGGACGACATCATGGGATACGCGACCTACTCGCGCGGCTACAAGGCCCCGGCCATCGGCACGAGCCGGGGCGTGCTACGCCCAGTCAGCCAGGAGAACGTGGACTCGTACGAGGTCGGACTGAAGACCCAATTCCTGGACCGTCGCCTGACCCTGAACCTGACAGGTTACATCCAGACCTTCCGGAACTTCCAGGCGACCGCTCTCACCCTCCAGCCGAGCGGAGACTATCTCAGCCTCCTGACGAACGCGCCCAAGGTCGAAGCCAAGGGTGTGGAGATCAGCAGCGCTTTCCGAGCCGCTCCCGACCTCACGCTGAGCGCCAACGCGAGCTACAACCACTCGCAGTACGAAGGCTTCCTGGTCGGCTGCTACGCCAACCAGCCCGTAAATGCCGCCGCAGGTCCCGGCTGCTACCGGCAAGGTGCGACGCTCGTGAACGATGCCAGCGACACCGACGTCATCCTCGCACCGCGGTTCACCTACAACGTCGGGATCAACTACGAGCCACAGCTTACCGAAACGCTGAAGCTGTTCAGCAGCGCAAGCTTCGCCCACCGCTCCAGCACGCTCAGCGTCGCCGGTGATCCGGGCACGCGCATCCCCGGCTATGGTCTGCTGAACGCGACGATCGGCGTCGGTGGTCTGGATGGTAAGCTTCGCTTGAGCGTGTACGGACGCAATCTCACGGACAAGCTGTTCATCGCGCGCCTGCGGCCGCTTCCGTTCGGGCCGACCGGCAGCTACCTCCAGACGGTCGCCGGCGAAGGTCGGCGTACGATTGGCGTCCGCCTCGACTACAGCTTCTGAGCCTGCTTCCTGCGGCGGGGACGGCAAGCGTCCCCGCCCGCTTCCTGCCGCCCGGGACACGATGACGGTCTACCAACACTTCCTTGCTCTTGGCGAAGTCCTGCTCCGCCTTTCCCCCCGGTCTGGCGAGCTGCTTGCCGACAGGCCTCGACTAGCCATGCATGTCGGAGGATCGGAAGCGAACGTCGCGGCGGCGCTGGCCGGTCTCGGCCATCGCGCCGGCGTGGCGACGGCAGTACCCGATAACGCACTGGGTGACGCGGCGGTCACCGCGTTAGCAGGCGCAGGTCTCGACGTGGGAGCCATGCGTCGCGCGCCCGGCAGAATGGGCGTCTACTGGGTCGAGACGGGTGCGAGTCTACGGGCGGGTCAGGTCATCTACGACCGAAAGGGCTCGAGCTTCGCGGTAGCCGATGGCGCGATGTGGGACTGGTCGGCCCTCCTCACCGCGACCGAGCGCCTTCATCTCTCGGGCATCACGGTTGCATTGGGTTCGAACACTACGCAGATCGCGCTCGATGCGGCTCGCGCGGCTCGACGCGCCGGCGTACCCATCTCGTTCGATGGCAACTATCGCGCTCAACTCTGGGCTGAACGGGCGTCGGTTGATGTGGAGCCCTTGCGGGAACTGGTTCGCAGCGCCGACATACTCTTCGGCGACCATCGCGACATCGGCCTGCTGCTCGGCCGCATGTTCTCCGGAGACTCGCCGGACGCGCGACGATCCGCCAGCGAAGCCGCGTTCAATGCGTTCCCGAGGCTACGGCTGGTCGCATCGACCGTCAGATTGACGCCCCATGTCGGCGAGCACGTCCTGTCGGCCCGCGTCGACACGCCCCAAGGAGGCGTCGAGACGGCACCGCTTATCATTCCCGGCGTCATCGACCGCATCGGATCGGGCGACGCGTTCGCCGCAGGCGTGCTGCATGCCCATCGGATGGGATCGACGGTGGGTAAGATCGCCGAAAGCGGCCAGGCGCTCGCGGCTCTCGCGCACAGCATGGAAGGGGATGCCTCGCGGATCACGAGCCGACATCTGGCAGCATTCGTGGACGACTCGAAAGACGTCAAACGGTGAAGTGGCGGATCGGGATATAGCGGCACCCATAGCGTTCATGGAAGCCCTAGGCACCTACGAGCTGAGCACGGCGTTGAAGCCGGCCTTCCTTGTCGGACAGAGGCCGCTAGCCTTGGATGCGCCACGGTTCCTATGGATGCGGCGGACCACACGATGCTGCTCCGAAGTTCGGCCACACCCTCCAATGACCTGCGCACCGTCATTTCCGATTCTTTGGGACAAGGAGATGCCAGTGCGAAGGAGCCGCTAAACGCAGTGACACGATCCTGTTCGGTACCGAGTCCTTTTAAACATGGCGTCTGGAGGCAAGGTTCTGACTGCATACGGCTGGGCGTAAGCGATCGTGCGGTCGCATTTAGTTGTTCGAGCGAGCCAGTCGTTCTACACCAGCCGTGCAAGATCGGCAGATGCGTACGGTTTTGGCAGGACCATGCCCGTATCGGGCATATCTCCGATGTCGAGGCGCACGGCACCGGATGTCACGATGATCTCGATGCGGGGCCACCGTTTTGAGACTTCGGCGGCGCGTTGCTGGACATCGAAACCGCCGGGCCTGTCGATGTCCGTGAAGATCAATGCGATGTCCGGTACGCGTTCCGACACCTCCAGTCCCTCGAGCGCGTCACCCGCCTCGAAGATGACAAACCCTCGTTCCTCCAATACATCGGCGGCGATCATGCGCATGAATATTTCGTCCTACCCACGAGGACAGGCGGTCCGAGCTCGAATATCATGTCGCGTTAATGCATCTAAAGAGGCAATGGGCGTAATTACTTTAGCAAAAATTTCAGATACCGCGTAATGACTTAGACGCCGCTGAGGTGACCCTTCATTCGGGATGTGGCCTATTAGCCCCAGTGCGCTGCATGAGCCCGCCCCTCGGCGCCCAAACACCTTTCGTACGTACCACGACCTTCAGCTGTGTCACAACTGGACACAGGATCATCGCCGTACCAATATTCTATGATGCCACATCGCCATCCTATGAACGTGAGCGTCGCCCCCGGAGCTGGCGCGCTTTGTACGCGCCGACGTAGTATCCGGGCGATACGCAACCGCGAGCGAGGTGATCCGCGCATCGCTGAGGATGATGGTCGACCACAGCTCGGACTCCGCTCCCCTCCCCCCGCCCGTCCCTTGAGGAACTAGATCCAAGTGACCGAACGATCGTCCAACCAGCTGCCGGCGGGACTCGCCAACCTCATCATCGAGAGCGCGTCCGAGTTCGCGATCGTGACGCTTGATCGGGAAGGAATCATCACGAGCTGGAACTCCGGCGCACGGAACATCATGGGGTGGACGGCCGAAGAGGCCATCGGCCAGCATGGGAAGATGATCTTCACGGCGGAAGATCAGGCCGCAGGCTCCCCCGAGGACGAGATGAGCCGCGCGAGCCGGGATGGGCGAGCCGTCGATGAACGTCCGCACATGCGGGCAGACGGCTCACGGTACTGGGGCTCCGGTTTGATGATGCCGCTACGCGACGGCTCTGACGGGGAACACGGGTTCGTGAAGATGGTCCGTGACAGGACGGCGGAGCACGATGCCGACCGCCGCTTCACCACCCTGACCGACACACTGCCGGGGTTGGTCTTCGTTACCGACACTGACGGTCACAACGTTCAGGTCAACGGCTTCTTCCAGAAGTATACGGGACGCGAGGATGGAGAACTGCTGGGCGACCGGTGGCTGGAAGTCATCCATCCCGAGGATCGGGCACGAGCTGGCGAGGTCTGGAGCCGGGCCGTTTCAGAAGGGGACCCGTACGAGGCAACGTACCGGTTTCGGCGGGATGATGGTGCCTATCGAGCCTTCTCCTGCCGAGCCGTGCCCGAACGCGACCACGAGGGCCGCATACTTCGCTGGATCGGTACATGCATCAACGTGGAGAACCAGGTCCAGGCCCAGGAGGCATTGGAACGGCTGAACCTAGCGCTGGAACACAAGGCCACAGAAAGCGAGTCCGATCTCAACAGCGCCGTGGCGCAGCTGGAGAGCGAGATGGCGGAGCGCAGGCGAACGGAACAAGCCCTTAACCAGGCCCAGAAGATGGAAGCCATCGGGCAGCTCACGGGGGGCGTCGCCCACGACTTCAACAACCTGCTGACCGTGATCACGTCGAGCGTCAGCCTGCTGCGCCGTGGTGGGCTGAGCGAGGATCGGCAACGCCGCTACCTCGATGCGATCGCCGAAACGGCCGAGCGCGCCGCCAAACTCACTCAGCAGCTCCTCGCCTTCGCCCGCCGTCAGCCTCTGAAGCCTGAACAATTCAACGCCGGTCAACGCCTGCAGTCGATCAGCACCATGCTGAAGACCATCGTCGGAGCACCCATCGAGGTAACTACGCATGTCGACCCCGACCTTCGAACCATCTGCGCTGACCCGAACCAGTTCGAGACGGCGGTCGTCAACATGGCGGTGAACGCACGCGATGCGATGCCAAGAGGGGGGCAGCTGGTCCTGACGGCCCGCAACGTCGATGCGGTACCAGCCATTCGGGGCCATCCTCCGCTGAGGGGGCGGTTCGTCGCGATATCGGTTCAGGATACCGGACAGGGCATGTCCGCCGAAACCGTCACCCATATCTTCGAGCCGTTCTTCACCACAAAGGATGTTGGCAGAGGCACAGGACTAGGCCTCAGCCAGGTGCATGGCTTCGCGAAGCAGTCGGACGGCGACATTGGGGTAGTAAGTGAGCCGGATCGCGGCACTACGTTCACGCTGTATCTGCCCCATTGCGAGGAGCTGCCGGAGGCGCGTTCCGAAGCAATTCCGCAGCCGGAGCCTGAACTGAATGGTGCACCCGGAATGGTTCTGCTCGTCGAGGACAACCGCCTCATCGGCGAGTTCGCGGCACAACTCCTGAGCGAGCTCGGCTTTGAGACGCGATGGGCGGAGAACGCAAAGGCGGCGCTTGTGTGCCTCAGCGAGAACCCCGGGATGTTCGACGTGGTATTCAGCGACATAGTCATGCCGGGGATGAATGGCATCGAACTGGCATCGAAGCTGCGTGACGAACAGCCTGGGCTACCGGTGGTGCTGACCAGCGGTTACAGTGACGTGCTCGCAAGAAGCGGTTCAAGCGGCTTTCCAATCCTGCAGAAGCCGTACTCGGCCGAAAGGCTGGCGAGCGCATTGCGACAGGCGATGGCGAATCCCCAGACGGAAAAGCGGTCTCCGAACGAGCCACACCCTATCGATTGAACCGCCGCTTGAAGGTCCGCTTCTGATAGAAGAAGACGTGCGTGTCGCATGTCGCTCGTGCCACTTGTCCGCCAGCTGCGATCACCCTGGCCGTCAGTCGGGCCGTGTTACTCATACCAGGCGCGCCGCCCAAGGCTGGCTGCACAACTCTTCCGACGCGGCACCTTGCAGCCATATCTCGCCGGATGCAGACGGAAAGAGCATCGAATACCCCCAGCCTCGCTCTTCGAGGACATGAGCCGCTCTTTGGGTCGGGACATTCAAGCGGAGCGGCTGCGGAACGATCTGCGAGCCGATCGGGAGCAAGGCCACCGGTCAGCTGCAGTCGATGCCTGACCGTGCGGCGGCGGCGCCTCCCCCGCCTGTACGCTTCACATCGTACATCCGACCGTCCGCTACGCCGATCAGATCCTCCAGCAATTCGTTGGGAAGCTGGCCGGTGCACGTACCCAGGCTCATGCCGATCGTGACGGAGCGATCCTCTAGGGAGTAAGGCGCCGTGACGGTACGGAAGAGCCTCCGCCCGAAGATCTCCGCTTTTTCCACGTGGTCTATGTCACATTGGACGACCAGGAACTCATCCCCGCCAAGCCTCACCGCGACGTCGGAGTCGTGGAGCATGGATCCGACCCTACGCGAAAGCTCGACGAGGAGCGCGTCCCCGGCGGAATGCCCTAGGCGATCATTGACGGGTTTGAAGCCATCGAGATCGAAGCAGTGGACCGCGACCATCATCGTCCTGCTTCCGCATCGCCCAACCTGATCATCGATGAAGCGACGGAGACCTAGTCGATTTCGCAGACCCGTGAGCGGATCGACCTGGGCGATTGTCACGAGTTCCAGATTTGCCGCGATGCGTTGGCGGATCTGTCCATAGGCGTAGCGCACACTCTCCAGCCCGCCGACGCTGAACAGCACGAACATGGCTGCCAAGCCCACGTGGGGAACGCCGCCATGCGTCGCGGAGGCCACGGCGGCCGGGCTGACGGCCAGCAGGATCGAAACCGAGCATATCCTTGGACGGACCGCGACACGCGCGACCTGCCCCGAACAGAAGCCGAAGAGCATACCGATCGCCAGAAGCTGTCCTCCCGGATCCTGCAGCATGAACGTCCGAGCCGCCAGCATGCCGATGCAAAAAGCGAAGGCGTAGTTGGCGACGCCGAAACGGCGCTCCCATGCCGCCGCACCAACCTCGTCGACAGGAGCGCGCCTGACGCCCCGGCGGAACAGACAATGAAGCGACGCCTTCCAGAGGCCAGCCAACAGACCCGACCCAGTGGCCAGCGCGGCGGGCTTATCCGCCTGAGCAAATACCACGTAGCATCCTACGAGCGAGAACGTCACGATCATCATGCCGAGCGGCAGCGCCGCAGTGAAGAGAGCGGCGACAAGCTGGATCCGGACGCCAGGCGGTTCGTCTGCGATGCGTCTGAGCATGCGCCACCTTATCCAATACAGGTTGTGGATTGCCTAAGCAGATCGTGCCCAGCTCGACACGGGCAAACTACGCGAACGCCGCTCGCCCCCCCCATCGTGTATCCAGATGCTACTGGACGCACATGCGATGAGAAGGATGGCGGCACCGCAACTTGGCGATAGGTAAGGCAGCGCTAACCGGCTTCGTCGATGCCTTGGGGTTCCTCGATCTTCATGGTCACTTCGTCTCCAGCGTAAGCGGAAACTTGACGCGAATGGCAGTTAGCGCGACCCGCCCCCCCCCCCGATGACGCCAAAGCCGCATTCCTCAGCACGGTAGTCGTGATCGGTGTGGTGCTGGGCACCCCGATCGGCAACCTGGTCGGTAGGCGTCGCAGTCAGGCCGTTCCGATGGCCGTGACCACCATGCTAACGGATGCAGCGCTCGCAGCCACGTTGCTGGTTGATGCAACCGGGCCGGCGCTATTTGCAGCCCTTGCGATGAGGGCCGTGGACGCGGCTCCCCAACGAGACCGAGAGGTGCGCCTTGGCGTCACCTCCATGACGGGCACCCTCTTTGGAAGTGGGTTAGCCCGGAAGCGGCCCTAACCGGGTCCGCGACACGATGGATACCGTACGCCCTCCTGTGGCCTGATCGCAGGTGCGGTCGCGGTAGCCGCGGCATCCGCCAAGTCGGCGATGCCGACGCTCTGGCTGGCTGCTTCGGGAGGGCGATGCTATCGATGGCGGCGGTGGCGTTGGATCGCGGTGATCGCTTCGAGGCCCCCTCTCGATGAAATCGGCTACCCTTGCGTCGGGAGCCCCCCCCCCCCCGGCTCGAGGTGACCGCCGCTATCGGGTGAGGAATGAAATAGGCACATGCCACTCTTCGACGATCGAGCCACGCGCCGGCTCAGGGCCGAGGCGGCTGACGTCTATCGCTCGGCGTTCCACCGGCACCCAATTAGCCGGATCGCCACATGCCCGGCGGACGACGAGCCCAGGCGAGCGTGTGTACGAATGTCGCTCACGCTGTGGCTTGGAAAGACGACTTCCACCACCGCTTCAAAGTACCGCCCCATATCCGCCGGGCCCTTCATCAATCCTCAACCGTTCCAGCAAATCACACGCCGCCTCTCGCATTCCCGACGTTGTCGGCGACTACCGTGCGGCTGGCACCATGCTCGCCCGTGGGTGGTTCAGGCGAGATGACCAAGCCGCGTCGAGCGCATGTCCCGCTCGGCTACCAATCGCCTGCTCGCGGATGCAATTGGCCGCTTCGACTTCGTGCTTTCGAGTAGGTTTATTCAGGCGGCCACGCCAGACCGTCGAACCGCGACTCCGTCGGCGCTGATCCCCTGACCCGCAGATCAGAACCCAGGGGATCGCATCGCTGGATCAATTGCTACCGCAGCGGTTCAGGCGTTCAGCGCATCCTTCACGGCCTTGGCTGGAACGAAGGTCAGCTTCTTCGACGCAGCGATCTGGATTTTATCTCCACTGGACGGATTACGCCCCTCCCGCGCCGGGCTGTCCTTCACCTTAAACCTGCCGAAGCCCGCTAGCAAAACCTCCTCGCCGCTCGCTGCCGCCGCGACGATCGCTGCGGTCAGGTCATCGACGATTCGGCGCGCATCCGGCTTGCTCAAGGAGTGGTTCGTAGCCAGCCGTTCGGCCAGATCGGCATTGTTCATCGTCAGTCTCCTCTTGTGAAGGAGCGGTCCTACAACCGGGATCTCGATCAGGCGATACCGAAGCAAGTTCCGCAGTATGCAATTAGGGATGATTAGTCGTTCGCCAGTGCTAGTTCGACCACCGTTGCGATATAGCCAAGCCAGCCGAATGGCCTGGCACCTACGCGTATTTGGCTGGCGCCCTCACTACACACGGCGGAACCTTCCAGGCCATCCCATCAGTCCTTAACTAAGCCGGAAACGTAACCGGCATTCCTTTCCAACTCACGCAGAACTGCCTTATAGAGCCAAATGTTAATTTCGGCACTTCCGTCCTTGGCATCTGAATAGCCGAGTTCATTTGACAGCTCCTTACGATTAGCGAGGCTCGAATCAAGATCGAGCAACTTCATCAAATCGATGATCGAAGACTGCCAGTTGAAAGTTACCCCCTTCCGTGCCGCGAGGCGCCTCAATACGGCTTCTACGTCGACAGCTTCAGGCGTTGCGACATCCGGCATCGACGCTCCGGACGATGCTTGCACCGAAGGCGCATCTGCAGCGGTAGGCATGGGATCAACATGAGGCTGCGGTGTGGCCGAAGAAATCTAGGAGGCGGGTTTGGGAGTCACGAAGTGACCGCTGCCAAGCACTCCATTTTCGTAGAAAATAGCCGTCTTGATCTTGCTGAAGATGCTCACAAGTCTCGCCATGATGTCGTTACACCGTAGGAACGCACGCCCATTCGGTTAGCTCTTTTATTCTAGACGGTAGATGAGTCTCATCTGAGAACTAGTCTCGCCAGTTACAGGCGTGATGCCGTGCGCCGTATGAACGACGCCCGCGAATATCGAGCGGAGGCCGCCCCCAGCAGTGAAGCGAAGTCGTTCAGGCAGGGGCATCAACCAGCCAGAAGGTCTCTCGTTGAGTCGTGACGGTACGGCTTGAACGCTCATCGGCTCATCACTGCGGGAGGAGCCGGGGGAACTCGGGCGAAATCTCTCGTGCCAGGAAGCCGATCGGCCCGCTTGTCGTCGCCACGCGGCGACCGCTCTGGCCGTGAAGCCATACACCCCAGCCAGCCGCAACGAGCGGCGGTGTGCCGCGCGACAGCAAACCGCCAATGGCACCTGCCAGCACGTCACCCGAGCCTCCCGTCGCCAAGCCGGTCCCGCCGCCACCATAATGCAAGCTGGTGCCGTCAGGCGCGGCGATCACCGTGTCGCTGCCTTTGAGCACGACGATTGCCCCCAGTTCATGCGCGACATCACAGGCGATCCGCTGGGGATCGGCACCGATCTCTTCTTCGTCCTTGCCGGTGAAGACGGCCATTTCGCCATGGTGCGGCGTCAGGATCAGGCGCCCACTGAATGCTGCGGCCTCCTGCTGCAAATCCTTCAAGCAGCCGATTGCCATCGCGTCGATCACCAGCATGACATCGTCGCGGGTGATGCCCAGGACGAGTTGTAGCAGACGGGACGCGACCTCCGGAGCGCCGATCCCAGGACCAAGGACCAGCGCATCGCAAGCGTCTAGCGCGGTCTTCAATACTTCCGCGGCCTCGCCGATTTCGCCATTATCCCCTTCGGGAAGCGCAATCGACGCCGCTTCCGGAACGAGTAGCCCGAGCGGCAGTGCCGCCGACGCGACCGTTGCCATCTGGAGCTTGCCGGCGCCGACGCGCAGCACCGCCTCGCCCGTCAGTCGCAGCGCTCCCGGCACCATTCGCGACCCACCGATCGCCAGTACGCGGCCGCGGCTGTTCTTGGTCGTGCCCTGAACGTGGACCGGCACCGGATTGGCCGCGATCCACGTGCTGTCGAGGGCAGTTGGTTCGCCGCTCATCCGCGTACCCCCGCGGTGCGGTCGGGTTCGACGGTGACTTCGCTCGCCCCTGCCCGGTCAAGATGCTGCACGGCATTGTAACGGACCAAGGTCATGCCGCCTTCACGACCGGCGTCGGGATCGAACCGGTATTCGGTGACTGAGCAATTTGCGACATCACCCTCCTGGTCGATCGCTAAGATCTGCTCCTCGGACATGTTCTCGATGACATAACGCAGGCAGAGGACAACCACCTGATGCGCAACGATCATCACGCGTCTGCCCGCATAGTGCAACGCGATCGTGTCCATCAGTGACCGCAACCGGAAGATAACGTCGCACCAGCTCTCCCCGCCAGGTGGCCGATGGTAGAATTTGCCGAGCAACCGGCGAAATTCGGCTTGATCGGGATAGACCGACGCCACACCACTCACCGTCAGACCGTCGAGGATGCCGAACTCCTTTTCCCGTAGTCGCTCATCCACGCAGATCGGCTCATCTTCGGTTGCGCCGCCAGCTTCCCGGAACAAGGTCGCGGTGGCACGGGCACGCGCATAAGGGGAGGCAAGCAACACATCGGGACGGTCGCTTGGCTGGGCCTGCGCGAACCATTTACCCAACGCCTGCGCCTGCTCCTCGCCGCGGGGGGACAGGACAATGTCAACGTCCCGTGCTGACAACTCGATGCGGTCTGCCCCATTTGCATGCGCGGCATCGCGGGCGACATTGCCCGCGCTTTCCCCGTGACGAACGATCCAGAGCCTGTCCGGCCAGCGCAGCGAACTCATGCTGTCACACCACCCGACGCTAGATCAAGACGAGCTTGCCACGGTTTTCCTATCGTACGTCCAACGGCCATCCACGCTTCTCCTCGTCGTTGAAGAGCGCACGGCGCGTCACGCTGTTCCAGCCGTCACCGCCGACGCGCGGAAGCAGCTATAGGATACGGGCACTTGATCGCGCCACACATCAACCGGTTACTTAAAGAGTTGCGGATCGCTGGCGCAATGACGCTGAACCGGGGCAGTCTGGAAGTCAGCGATCCCGCCAAGCTGGTCAGGATTGCAGGCTTCGACGATACCTATCTGCATCTGCGGATGCGCCACCCCTGAGGTGGTCTAATCCTGTGGCCCGGATCAATCTTGGATCGTCGATGACATCAGCTCCAAGCGTCGGGACCTACGCAGCCAGCGCGACCGGATGAAGATACCCGCCGTCGAAGTCGGCTGCTCGCTTCAGCCCAGCCCAATCCTCGATTCTTACCATTCGGCTTCCCGTGTTGATGAGGCCGTCACTTCGCAACGCCAGGAGGGTGCGATTGACATGAACAGACGTGAGCCCGGTTGCATCCCCGATCCGCTCTTCCGCTGATAGCGGCCGTCCACATTGATTCCTTAGAGCAATCGACATCCTGGCCGAGCCGCCCGAACCGATCGACCAGGACTATCTGAGTGAGCAGGTGCGCGACACCATGTAAATCCTGACGCAGCGATGCCAAGTCCGGGGAAAGGATTAAAGCGATGACCACGGGTGACCAGGGTAACCCCATCCCGTCTGAGGACGACCGCGACACTGGCGCGGTGAAGACGACAGCAGCAGCGAGAAGACTGGTGACGACACCCATCTGCATGACGATCAGAGTCTCTGACCCTGAAGACCTGATCAGCTCGCCATGGAACCGGCATAACGTTTGACATCGATCGCGGCATTTCCTTGATGTCTCCATCGATGAGCAATCGAGCAGGGTCGCTCAGCTGATTGACCTACAGCATTGCAATCATCTGGCCAGTCGGCCATCCTGGCATGATGACCGACGAGGAATACGAGGACCGCGTTCTTGACCTGATGGAGCAGCTTCCATCCATGACCGACGCTGGCGTCCGCTCTGCCTACCTCGCCAACGTGTCACAACCCGACGATCCTTGGCATGTGGCGTTGGCTGCGGAATGTAAGGCTCGGGGGATCGATACTCGCACTGCGCCAGCCCCAATGACTGGCCGTGCGGAAGCCGGATAACTGCAATTCGATACCGACCGTCAGGTACCGCGCGGCAGTAAGTAAGCAGATCGAGCCGCCGTCCCTATACGTCTCGCTTCTCCAGCTCGTTCTCGGCTGCTTCGCCGGTCCTGCGCAATGCGTCCAGTTCATCCGTCGATTTCGTCTCGATCCCGGCCACTGCGTTGCGGGCGCCCTCAATGGCGTAAACCAGCTCGTCCATTTTGAGATGGAGAGCCTGCTCGCTCCGCCGCTGACCATTGAGCACCATCTGCGTCAGGGTAATCGACGCAACGGACAGGATGAGGGTCAAGGTGTTCTCGCCGGCCACGCCTGCCCGCAGGAACCAGCCTGCGCAAAACATGGCGACCAGTATGATGGCGAGCGGTGCCCCTGCCAAATCCGCGGTGCGGCCGGCAATACGGCTACCAACCTCGTTCAACTTCCTCAGCATGTGCGCCTCATTTCCCCAATGCGCCCGTCTTGGCCGTGTAAGTACGTCCGCCACGGCGAAAGGACAAAGGCGAAGTGGATGGCGTATCCATGCGCTGAAGGCCGCGGGGCGGGTCAGCTTTCGCCCATGAAGTCTGACCGCCTGTGGTCGAGGAGTTCGTCGAGGTAGTCGAGACCGCGGCGGGTGAAGGCGGTGGTGGCCTCGGTGTCGTCGTCCGGGCTGTTGATGACGCTGAGGCGGCCGTCTTCAGGCGCCATGTCCTCGGCGAGTTCCTCAATGACGGCGAGGTCGACGCCCAGGTGCTTTGCGGCGTAGCGCGCAGTGAACACCATCGAGGGGGCGGCCATCAGGCGGCTTTCGCGACCTGGATCCGAGGCACCCAGCTCCACGGCAGCAGCTCGTCGAGCCGGGTCGCTGGATGTTCGGCAATGCGGGCGAGGACGTCGGCGAGCCAGGCCTGCGGGTCGACGTTGTTGAGCCGAGCGGTCTGGATGAGGGTGTAGAGGATGGCGGCGCGCTGGCCGCCCCGGTCCGAGCCGCAGAACAGCCAGGCCTTGCGACCGAGCGGCACGCAGCGGAGCGCCCGCTCGGCGGCGTTGTTCGAGAGACAGACCCGGCCGTCGTCGAGGAAGCGCGTGAAGGCGTTCCACCGGCGGAGCATGTAGAGACAAGCCTTGGCGAGGTCGTGGTTGCGCGACAGCCTGGCGCGCTGGTCGGTCAGCCAGGTATGGCGCTCTGCCATCAGCGGCGCACTGAGCTCCTGACGCACGACGAGCCGGTTGGCCGCGGGCTTGCCGTTGATGGCGCGCTCGATGTCGAAGAGCGCGTCGAGCCGCTTCACCGCCTCGAGCGCAATAGGGTAGACCGTGCCGGTTCGCTCGCCACGGCTCTTCCTGCGGGCGGTGCCCTCGACGTCGGCGAGCTCGAAGAACTTGCGCCGGGCGTGCGCGAAGCACCCGGCCTCAAGCACGGAGCCTGCGCTGCGAGCGTCGCGGTACAACGCGCCGTAGCCGCCATAGGCGTCGGCCTGGAAGATGCCCGACCAGCTGGCGAGATGCGCCTGCGGATGCTCGCCGCGGCGGTCGCGCGAATAGTGGAAGAGTGCCGCCGGCGGGTCGGTGCCGGCGAAAGGCACATCGTCGCGGACGTACACCCATAGGCGAGCCACGTCGGTCTTGCCCTTCGCCATGACTGGCACGGTCGTGTCGTCGCCATGCAGCCGCTCGGCGGCGAGGACATGCGCCTCGATGCGCTTGTAGAGAGGGGTAAGCGCGAACGCCGCGGCGCCGACCTGGTCGGCGAGCGTCGAGACGCTGAGCGGTACGCCTTCGCGCGCGAACCGCTCGGCCTGGCGGTTGAGCGGCTGGTGCTGACCGTACTTCTCGAACAGTAGCATCGCCAGGAAGCTCGGCCCCGCCCACCCGCGCGGTACGACGTGAAATGGCGCCGGCGGCTGGCTGATGGTTTGGCAGTCGCGGCAAGAGACTTTCTCGCGGACCGTCTGGATGACCTTCCACGACCGCGGGATCACCTCGAGCGTCTCCGTCACGTCCTCGCCGAGCTTGGACAGGCGCAAGCCGCCACAGGCCGGGCACGAGCACGGTGCCGGGATGACGACACGCTCGCGCGGCAGGTGCTCGGGGAAGGGCTTTCTGACCGGCCGTCTACGCTCGAACGGGGCGACGCTGGTAGTGTTGGCGGCAGCGATATCGGCAGCGAGATCGTCTTGCGCAGCATCGGCCTCGAGATCCTCGAGCTGGAGCTCCATCTGCTCGAGCAGGCGGCGGCTGCGCTCCGCGCTCGCGCCGTACTGCTCGCGCCTGAGCCTGGCGATCTGCAATTTGAGGTGCGCGATGACCGCCTCAATAGCGCTCTCGCGGGCGACCGCATTGGCGGCGCGTGCTTCCGCTTCGTCGGCGCGCTCAAGGGCAGCCGCGAGCAGCGCCTTGAGCGCTTCGACATCGTCCGGAAGAGGCGAAACGACCGCTACCACGAGGGAGAGTGAATCACCCTTGGCCCCACCGCGCAAGGCGATAATGGCCTATCCGGCGCTTGCCGGACGCCAGCTGTACTGTGGATTGCGCCAGTCGACACCCTCGAGCAGGCAGGCCAGCTGCGAGGCGGTTAGCGATACAACCCCGTCCTTCGCCGAAGGCCAGACGAACCGGCCCTTCTCCAACCGCTTCGCGTACAGCGACATGCCCAGGCCGTCGTGCCAGATGATCTTCACCAGCGAGCCGATCCGACCGCGGAACACGAACAAGTCGCCGCCGTGCGGATCGCGGTGGAGCTGCTGCTGCACCATGAGCGCCAGGCCCTGCATGCCCTTCCTCATGTCGGTGTGACCCATCGCGATCCACACTCTGGCGCCCGGTGGGATCACCGCAGCGCCTTCAACGCCGCAGCCGCCAGCGCCGGTGACGCCGAGGCGAATATCCTCAAGCAGCCGCCGTCGGGCAGATCGAGCACGGCTGCCACAACCGGCTCGGACACTGGCCGAGGCGCATCGTCCACGACCACCGCCGGCACAAACATCGGCTCCGCCTGACGAACCGCAGCACGGCGCCACTGGTAGATCAGGCTGCGAGCCACGTCATGCCGCCGGGCAACATCGCAGACCCTGGTACCCGAACGAAACGCTTCCGCCAGGATGCGCTCGCGCTGCTCGTCACTCCAGCGACGCCGACGCTCCGGCCCCGTCAATATCGTCATCTGCGCCATGGTCGGTACGGACGTCCTTACGTGCGGCTGTAAGGACGTCCTCTATCCCCGGCCCCAACACAGCAAGGCGGCACCCGCCGGATGCTTACTGGATGGCAGAAAGACCCGAGACAGATCCACGCAAGCGTCCTCGGATCCATAGCGACCGTAGGCGATTGCTATCGTTCACCCACCGGGCAAGCGAACGGCCCCTTCCGGAATTCCCTTACTTGAATGAACGAATACCGAGCGTTCACCGTCGTCCGTTCGACGTGTTAACGAACGACCGCTCTCAAGTGCGGCTCGAACGGCCTGAACGTCCGAGATTTGGCCGAGAGCGGACGCCTACCTGTTGCCGCATGGACCCACAACAGACATTCGCATCCCACGCTGCGCACCCCCGACCTCGGACGTCCATTCAGAGCCCAGATATCACCGGTCTCCGGGCTCCCGCATCCGGCCGACTTTAAGAACTGTCGTGACCTGGGCCAGAGCTGCCATAGCTAGGTAGCGAACGAGCTAATTCCATTACGACGGCGTAGTCTAAACGCTCGCACCAGGCAGCGTGGGCTGGTGCCTTCCACCAACCCACGCTACCAACATTAGTCCGACGCCTTTACTCGTCCCCGGAGCCGAGGTGCACCTTAGCAGCGGCCTTCGCGTCGCGCGCCTTCGAGGGTTTGGCGTCTGCCTTCACGGCATTGATCTTCCCAGGCTTCCGACCGAGGCCAATCTTCTTCGCCATCTCCTGGCGGGCAGCAGAGTAGGTCGGAGCCACCATCGGATAGTCTTTCTTCAAACCATAACGCTCGCGGTATTGGTCCGGCGTCATCCCATTAGTTGCCAAGTGGCGACGCAATGTTTTGTACGGCTTGCCGTCGATCATACTGATAATGTGATCAGGCGAAGCCAACGACTTCCGAACCGAAACCGCAGGAGTATATTCCTGCGCTGGCTCCACTGCTTCACCATCGACGGCGCCGCCTGCAGACAAGCCGCTGACGGTCTCATGCATTCGCTGCAAAAATGCCGGTACGTCGCCTGCGTTGACGCGATTATTCGTGTTGCTCAGCCACGCAACAGTCAGTTCCGTCGCGAGTTCGACAAAGTTCGTTTCACTTTCTGATGTCATGCCGTTCTCTCATCCTTTCTTTTGCGCGACCGTACTTAGATCGGCTCGGCCGGTATAAACCATCTTCGCCATTATGCTACAAACGGAGGGCACTTGGCCGGATCGCGCCGATTGTAGCTCCGGCGACCTGCTCCCCGGCAATCATGCCATTGGTAAGTTAGCTCGTCAGATGGAGACGAGCGATGCGGCGAGGCCGTTTTACCGAAGATCAGACCATAGGCGTGCTGCAAGAGCACGAGGCTGGCGTGAAGACCGCCGAGCTGTGCCGGAAGCACGGCATCAGCGATGCGACGTTCTACAACTGGAAGGCGAAATACGTCGGGATGACCGTGTCGGCAGCGGCGCTGTTGCGGACGCTGGAGGACGAGAACCGGCGGCTGAAGAAGCTGCTGGCCGAGTCGATGCTCGACGTGTCGGCGCTGAAGGATCTGCTGAGAAAAAACTGACCCGGTCTGTGGATCGCTATGCTGCGGTGGAGAAGCTGATGGCCGACCACGGCTTCTCCGAGCGTCGCGCCTGCAGGCTGATCGGGGTCAACCGTTCGGCATGGCAATATGAGCCGCTTCGCGGAAAGGACGATGCTGTCCGCGAGCGGATGCGCGAGATCGCGAACGAGCGACGCCGGTTCGGCTACCGGCGGTTGGCGATCCTGCTCAGGCGTGAAGGGAAAGGCATGAACCTGAAGAAGGTCTACCGGCTGTACCGCGAGGAGCGGCTGACCGTACGCAAGCGTGGCGGGCGCAAGCGCGCACTGGGCACGCGGGCACCGATGGCGATCCCGCAGGAACCCAACCAACGCTGGTCGCTCGACTTCGTGTCGGATGCATTGGCCTGCGGCCGGCGGTTCCGCTTGCTCAACGTCATCGACGACTACAGCCGGGAATGCCTGGGATGCATCGTCGACACCTCGCTGTCGGGTTGGCGGGTTGTTCGCGAGCTGAGCGCCATCGCCGAGCGTCGCGGGCTGCCGTGCATGGTGGTCAGCGACAACGGCACCGAGCTGACCAGTCATGCCGTCCTCGCCGGCGTCAGGACACCGGGGTCGAGTGGCACTACATCGCGCCTGGCAAACCACAGCAATACGGCTTTGTGGAACCGTTCAATGGTCGCTTGCGCGATGAGTGCCTGAACGAGCACCTCTTCCCCTCGTTGGCTGCGGCGAGACGGATCATCGAGGCATGGCGGACGGACTACAACACGGTGCATCCGCACAGCAGCCTCGGCGGCATGGCACCCGCCGAGTTCATCAACCGCCCTCGCCAAGGGCGTGACGACACCGAAGCTAACTTATCAGCGGCCTGAAAACGGGGAGCAGGTCACCGGGTATCTTATGACTGACGGCCACTTGACGGCCGACATCCAGCGAACGCGAGAGCGATACTGTCATAAGATTGGTTGAAACACCATGTCAGCACGACGCCACGGCCGATCATGTCGGACGACCTTAGGTGTTGGATCCCATGGTTTGATGGTGGGATCCTTCGGTTGAGATTGGAAGGAAACCCTATGGACGGGTTCGTCATGAGTGCGCCACGACTGCGCATGCCGTCTGAGCAACAATACAGTGATCGCCAGCTTCGCTCGCGACGCTGCGCCGTGAGGTGGGATCAACCGGAAGACAGTCTCGAGGTGGCGGAAACGGGCGACGGTCGAGGATCTAAAGACCTGCCCAAGGCCGCTCATTCAACGACCCTGACTGAGGCGGAGGAGCGGATGGTTGTGGCGTTCCGATGACACACGCCGCTGCCGCTCGACGACCGCCTCTACGCCCTGCAACCATCGATCCCGCACCTGATACGGGCAGCGCTGCACCATGCCTGCAGCGGCATGGCGTCCCGCCCGCCCGACATCGAAGGTGACAAGCCGAAGCGTCGGCTCTTCAAACGCTTTCCCCTTGGCTTCCTCCATATGCAAATTGCCGAGGTGCAGACCGCCGAAGTCAAGCTCTACCTGTTCGTCGGTGTCGACCGCGCCAGCAAGTTCGCTGTTACCAGCTGATCGACAAAGCCGACGGACGCATGGTGTGAAGTTCCCCAAACCCCTGCTGAAAGCCGTGCCTTGCCGCATCCACACGATTTTGATCAACAGTGGCAGCCAGTTTGCCGAGCAGCCGCGCAACCTCAACACAGCTTGGTCGCGTCAGATGCCTTCCAACATGATCTGCGAAGCAAATGCATCGAGCACCGCACACCAAGTCGAACCAGCACTGGACGATCGGCCAGGTCGAGCGCGTGAACCGGGTTATCAAGGAAGCAACTGTCAACCGCGTTCATCACGAGAGCCATGACCAGCTCAGGACGCACCTCTCCAACAGCATGGCTGCCTATAACTTTGCCGGCCGGTTCAAAACGCTCAGCGGACTCACTGCCCATGAATACATCGCCAAGATCTGGACGTCAGAGCCCGACCGGTTCATCGTCAACCGGCTCCACGATATGCCGGGACTAAACACCTGCAAAGCGCAAGGCTCATGGGACGCCACCTGGCATCCCTGCCGTTAGAAGACAACGACTTCTTTACCACTGTCATTCGAACTCCTTCAACCGGCTTCGCAGACTGGGCTGCTACGTAGTGGCATTTAGCGACGCGTCGTAACGAAGGACTCATCTGGAGGCGGAGCTCGCCTTTGCAAGCTGATCAACGCGGGGATCAGGCCAAGGCTGACGTGTATGCGAACGGACCTCCCTGACAAGGACCTTGAAGCATCAGCTGAAAGTAGATGCATGTTGTTGACGGCAAGGCCCAACTAGTCCGCAGTAGCCAGATGTGGGCCGACAGCGTCAATGACAATCGACTGACCGTAGACGCCCCCTTTTCTAAGGGTGTGTCGCCCGATGCATTGATGTGGCATCCGGTGTCGGAACTTCTCCCAATCGACCGTGAACTCCTCCTATGGATTCATAGTCCCTTCGTCGGGCACTGGGACGCTATGGAAGGCACTTGGGTTGACAAGACTAGCCGAGTTCATCTTAGCCCTATTCAGTGCTGGGCATACATCACACCGCCGAGCGTCACAGGTGCCGGGGACGATTAGCCCGTCACGCAAACGGCTCATGACGGAGAGCTCCGTATAGGTAAGCGCGGAAGCGGGTAAGAAGGGCCATCGCGAGGGTCAGGGCCGAGGTAGATGATGAGCATGGCGCGGCGATGCTAAAACAAACGTTTACCTGCCAAGTCTCCATCAAGGCCACCCGCACCACATTGAAAGCAGGCGCGAGCGCCGAAATTATATTTAAATACAACCTGTCGTGAATCGAAAATTCGCCTATTTTCAGCAACGTGCTTGCATTCGATCTCGGCATCAATGCACCGCATTAGCGATGACCATCATTCCGAGCTTTAAATCTAAGTGTTGCGTGGTACTGAAAGATTGTTGCTGCATGCAGCCGACACGCCGAAACGACCTAACCGCGGACATTCACGGCCTCTTGTTCGCCCCCAACTTCAGACGATAATTCATCTTCGCGCCACATAGGGCTTTACCCCTCTGGCGCTCATCCGCGCTTCCTCATCAAGACGTTCATGAAACCTAATTACTGCACAATGAGTTCTCGAACCTACGCCTTCTTCTTCTCCACCATTGCTTTCGCGACCACCGTCGCCTTCTGGCTATGACCAATGAGTCCTGACCCAAGCACCGCCCAGCGAACACGCCCTTATCCTTCGGGCAACCCCGAACGCAGGTGCAGGTAGCGAGGATCGAAACCACAGGCACGTTGCAGCGCTACCATGTCGAGGACGTCGAACGTACCGCCACTCATCGTCAGCATACCTTCTTGCCGCAACCGCCGGACGACCCGGTTGCGTGAACGAGGGTAAGACCGGTGGCATCGCCAAGGCCCTCCTGCGTCATGGGTATGCTGAGACGATTGTCAGACACGAGCCCGACCGCTTGCGCCCGCAAGTGCAACTCCCATTGCAGGTGACCAAGCCCTTCAAAGGCATCCCGAGGTCCCCAACTAACCAGCCACGGTCGCAAAATTGCCTCATCCACCAACGTCGAGCGCAACAAGGCGCGCGTCAGGATTGAAATGGAACGCGTCGCCTCTTCAAGGAGACCGCTGTCGATGTAAGCGACCTCGCATTCAGCCAGTGCCGTAACGCTGTGGTCCATCGATTGAAGCGTGGTGACGTGCAGGTCGCAGAAGTTACCGGGCAGCAGCACTGCGGTGATCCGCCGCGACCCGTCCGGCAAAATCGTATAGCTGGCACCCCAGCCCCCTGAGGATAAGGTGGACGCCGTCCGGTACATTATCCACGAAATGATATCCCGCTTACGCGCCATGACAAGCGAGAGCGACGCAGCCTAGGTTTCGATCGATGATCAACCCCACGCCAGCCGACTGGGACGCTCAGCAGCGGCCTTGATCTAAAGCTATTCGATTTAGTCTGGATCACTGACGTGGGTTGGTCGCGTCACGATAATGGCGAATTAATACAGGTGGATGAACCAGATGCATGATCCACTGCAAGGGCGCCTTATCCTCATCATTGAAGGTGACGCCTTCCGAAGTGGATATATCGAGACTGCTTTGGTTCAGGCAGGTGCGCAGATCCTTGGGCCCGCACGTTCGATCGATGAGGCCAATGAGGTGGTCAAACGCCTGCGCACGCCGCCTACTGCGGCAGTGATCGATCTTGACCTCTTCGAAGCTGCTGGCTTCATAGCCGGCGACATCCTTGTAAATCTGCGCGTTCCACTGCTTTTGATGGCACGATCCAGTCGGGTCTTTCAATCGCAATCCAGCAATCATGCAATGCTGGTGACGCCATTTGCAGCGTATCAGGTACTTGATCATCTTCGCGCTGTACTGACCCAAGCAGTGAAGACAAGCATATACGTGCCGGCTGGACCCACGCTTCGGGGGCACTGATAGCAATATCAATTAGACCCGTCCTAGCTGTGTTTCATGGGTGGCAACACTAGCTTGCGCGTTGCGGTCTTCTTCTCTTCTAAATTTAAACAGCGAGGCGCGTAATACATCCCGTTGAAGACCGGCATGCCGCTGTCAGCGGCGAACTCCGGCCGGAATTTCCAAGCACACCTAGAGCCACGAGACACGCCCTAAAGCGGATTGAATCTATACCGACCCAAGAGCCGACATTCGAGGCGGCCTCCCCACTTGCAGCTTGCCGCGTTCTGCCGTTCCTTAACTTCGACCGCGGTGGATCAACCGTCCCTCCCAGCTTGTGAGCTCACAGATGGGGAACTCCTTAACATTCTTGCAATAACACCTGCCAGGTGTTGACAGAGGCCGCGCGCTCTGTGCGGAAGCAGACGGCGAGCGCGCGCGCTCTGGTATCGTAACGACAGGGGTCAAGCGTGCACGCACAATGGGGCAAACTATCGGCAGCTGCGTTGCTCCTGGCGGGATGCAGCGTCAGTGTGGTGCCCGACAATCAATCAACAAGTTCGAATGCGAGCGAACCCGCCGTAGCGGCGCAGTGGACCAAAGATACCCGCGCGCAGTTGCGCCAGGCGATCGATGCGCGGGCGGCGCACGGGCTCGACCAGATGCCATTTCTCAGCGACGCAAGTGACGAGGCAGGCATTACGAAGCAGGCGCTCGCCTACGCTTCCGCCCTGGCGCACGGCGCGACCGACCCGACCAAGTTGTACGACGTGTACACCGTACCGCGTCCTGACCCAGACCTGCGCGCCGGGCTGGCTACCGCTTTGGGCGCAAACAATGTGAAGGATTGGCTCGCCAGTCTCGCGCCTGCCGATCAGAACTACCATCGTCTGTCGAAGGCCTATCTTGCGCTACGTCAGCAGCCCGGCGCGCCGACTCCTGCGATTCCCCTCACCGGCGAGGCGATCAAGCCCGGTGCCACTGATCCGCGCATCGCGACGGTTGCGCGTGAACTCGTGATCCTCGACTATTTGGTTCAGGGAGTGGCACAGGGCAGTCGCTATACGCCCGCTATAGTTAAGGCGGTGCAGGAGATGCAGGCCGATTATGGCATGAAGCCCGATGGCGTTATCGGCAGCGCGGCACTCGCGATCCTCAACATGTCCGATATCGATCGCGCGCGCGCGGTTGCGATCGCGATGGAGCGGCTGCGCTGGCTCGAGCGGACCCCGCCCGCGACACGGATCGACGTCAATCTCGCTGCGGCACGATTGACCTACTGGCGCGACGGCGAGATCGCCGACAGCCGCAAGGTCGTGGTGGGCGAACCCGACCGCGAGACGCCGCAGCTCGGCTCTCCGATCTTCCGCCTGGTTGCCAACCCGACCTGGACGATCCCGCGCTCGATCGAGGGCGAGACGGCGGCGAAGGGCGCTGCCTATCTCAGGGCCAACAACATCGCACGCAAGGATGGCTGGCTGGTGCAGCAGCCGGGAGCGAAGAATTCGCTCGGCCTCGTCAAGTTCGACATGCTCAACGATCAGGCGATCTACCTACACGATACGCCGGCCAAACAGCTGTTTGCGATGATCCAGCGGCAGCGCAGCCACGGTTGCGTCCGCATCGACGATGCGCTCGGCTTTGCCGAAATACTGGCGCGCGACGAGGGCGTGACCGATCAATGGCATCAGGCGCACAGCACCGGCAAGGAGAGGTTCGTCAAGTTGCCGAGACAGATCCCGGTGAGGATGCTGTACCAAACGGTGCTGTTCGACGACGCGGGCGAGCCGATCGTGCGCAACGATCCCTATGGCTGGGACGACCGCGTCGGCGCGGCGCTAGGCTTCAAGGCCGGCAAGGCGCTACGCGTCGAGACGCGTGCCAGCGACGAGGGGCCGTGACCCGGTCACATCGCAGCTCTCGCCCCCTGGCAATCTCGAACCCTCGTTGACCCTTGCGATGACTAAGCTCACGCGGCATTTTTCGCGATCGTTGCCATTGAGGCGTGAAGCGTCATGATCACGAGCGAAAGCGGCTGGATTCACCTGGCGACAAGCTCCGTTGAGATTGTTGGCACGGCGATCATTGTTGTGGGCGCATTCGGAACGCTCGCGGCCTTCCTGATCGGGTTGGTCAAAGGCGCGAGAAGCCGGGCGACGTTGGTCGCCGACTTTCGCTCGGGTCTTGGCCAATCGATCCTGCTCGGATTGGAGTTCCTGGTCGCGGCGGACATCATAAACACGGTGGCGGTTGAGCCGACGATCGAGAGCCTGCTCGTCCTAGCTGGCATCGTACTGATCAGGACCTTTCTAAGCTTCTCGCTCGAAGTCGAGGTAGACGGGCGCTGGCCGTGGCAGAAACGACGATCGGCCCAGGGAGCGCCGTACGACGGCGATCAGAATGACTGAACCCGGAGCAATTTATCATTGTTCCGGATGACCCACATGTGGACGTTCAGCTCAGCGGATCTAATGGATCCGCGCAGCGCCGCCGTAAAGCGACATCAGGTGGCCCCGATTACCCGGCCAGGTGGGACCAGCCGGCTCAGGAGCACGCGGCTACGCGATCTGTGCCACATTCTCAATGGTAGGTGGGTCTCATTTGAGAACCTGGATTGTTGGTTAATTCCGGGGCGCAGGCCCTGCCTTGAGTTAGCGACGCCCGCCAAGTATCGTTCCGAGGATGCCCCCGAGGCCACCTCCGAGAGCGCCTCCGCCAAGCTGTCCACTCCCAACCCCCGTGCCGGCAAGTCCGCCAAGCACAGATCCAAGGATCCCGCCTAAGCCACCTTGCTGCCCGCCGGAACGTTCCGCGAGATGTCCAGCAACCAACATCGCCAAGATTGGCAGCATCTGCTTCAGAAGTGCTGGATCAAGGCCGCTGTTTTGCGCTGCATGTCCAGCCACCTCGCGACTGACCTCTTTCGATCCAAAGATGCCGCCGAGAAACTGATTGCCCCGCTCGACCTGGGTAGGCTCGCTACCGACGACATTCTTGGCCAGGTCAGGGCCGCCGAGCGCGTTGACATGATTGTCCAGCTGCGCCGAGTTGTCACCCATCCCGCCCAGAACGGAGGGCAATAGTGCTTCCGCTCCGCGGCGAGCCTGCTCGGGCGGTATGCCTAGCTGGCTAGCTAGTGCTTCGATCCCGCCGCTCGGCAGCAGCTCGTTTAGGTTCATCTCAGCCTCCCAATAGGAAGCCCTTAAACCTTCGCAGAGTCGCATTGGCTCCGCCGGAAAAAGCGGAGGAAGAACCGACCATCGATGTCACTGTGATTCCGCGCCCTCAGGTGACGCCGTTTCGCCATTTATATCAGGAGCCAAGCTGAGATCGAACCTTTGGCCTACCGCCCCCGTCCGATCTGGTGACACTACCTCGCTCCCCTGCACCACAGGCGAACATCGCACGCATCAACGAGCGCCGTGTTTATGCGCAAGATCGCGACGTCGATCGTTGCATGGTTTGCGTCCGTGATCGAACCACCCGGTCGGCGGGCCGTTAAGCCGAGCTGGAGTGACCAGATCATGTTCTTCTTTTTCTCGCGGCGCCTCGGCTGCGTCGGATCACTGCTAATCTCAGCCAGCTTGACAGTGCTGCTGCTCTACCTCCTCGGCTGGCTCTGATTTGATGAAGAAGATGATCCTGACCGCCGCGCTGCTACTGGCGTCCTGCAGCGCACCGCAAAACGATACGGCGCCTGGCGTCACCGAGGCAGAGCGCACCTACGGGGCCGAGCAACATCCACGGCTGCTTGCCGAATTTGGCGGTGCCTACGAGCATGACGAGGCCACTTACGTGCGGACCGTCGGCGCCCGTGTCGCTGCTGCCGCAGGACTGGAGAGCGCCTGCACCTTCACCCTCGTCAACAGCGACGTGGCCAACGCGTTCGCGGTACCCGGTTGTTACATCTACGTGACGCGGGGGCTGTTCGCGATCGTGAACAGCGAGGCGGAACTGGCATCGGTGCTCGGCCACGAGGTCGGCCATATCGTCGCCCGCCATGCGCAACGCCAAGAACGACGCTCGCTGTGGCGCAGTCTGGGGGTGCTCGCCGCAGGGCTGACCGGTTCGGAACGGCTCACCCGGCTGGCGGGGCAAGCCGCACAATATTTCACGCAGCGCTACTCGCGCGGTCAGGAGTATCAGGCGGATGCACTCGGCGTCGGCTATCTGCAGGAGGCAGGGTATGACGTCCATGCCGCTGCCGAGATGCTGGAGTCACTTGGCCGGAACGAGGCATACACGGCCAAGGTTCAAGACGGCAGCGATGCCCGCAGTTTGCCAGAGTGGACGCTCAGCCATCCGCTGACCCGCAACCGTATCGATCGTGCAGAGCAGATCGCAGTCGAAACAGGACTCGCCGACAACGCGTTGCCGGAAAACGAGGCAGCGTATCTCGGCGCCGTCGATGGCATGCTCTTTGGCGACGATCCGGAGCAGGGCTTCGTCAGCGGCCGGCAGTTCGCGCATCCGGTCATGCGCATCGGCTTCGAGGCACCACCCGGCTTCACCCTCACCAACAGCCCGCAGGCCATCAGACTGTCGGGTCCGGGCGGCGTGGTCGGCGAGTTCGGCGGTGGGCGCCTGTCGGAGGCCGGTGTTGAAGCCTATGCAGAGGCTCTGGCAGCGCACATCGTCGGTCAGGCGGCGGCCACGGTGGTACGCTCAGGTCAGGACGTTATCAACGGCCTGCCCGCTGCAATAGTGCACATCACGATCCAGGCGCAGAATGGCGCGGTGCCGCTCGTCATCGCGGCGTACGATGCAGGAGGTGGCGCGGCCTACCATTTCATCGCACTGGCGCCGGCGGGGAGCGAGGGTGAAGCTGGCCTCGACCGCCTGTTCGGCTCCTTCCGACTGCTGTCGGTCGATGAAGTCGCGCGGCTGCGCCCGCGTGTTATTCAGACGATCTCCGTGCCGCCTGGGAATACGTCGGAACGCGTGGCCGGTCTGATGGCGGATCCCGCACCACGCGATCTCTTCCTCATGCTGAACGGACTTGCTGCGGGGCAATCGCCGAAGGCCGGAACGCGCGTGAAGATCGTGCGCCTTGCAAAGGACTTTGCCTCATGAACGTCACGAGCGTGGAACGCCTCATCTGGACGGATCCCATCATAGAGACGATCGATGTCCCAGCGGGGCAGATGATCCTGCGGATAGGCTATGGCTCCGGACTTGCCCGCCGGAGCGGCGATGCGCCCACCGTCTTCTGGGCGGCGGGCGATCGCGGCCCCAACCTGAAAGTCGAGGCGGCAGTCGAGCGATACGGACTGCATCAGCTTGCGCCGCTCCGCGACTTGCCTGGCGCGAAGATCATGCCGCAGCCCGCGATCGGTCCGGCGACTGCGCAATTCGAAATCGTCGGAAACGAAGTCCGGCTTATTCGCGAGTTGAGGCTCGCAACATCCGACGGCACGCCGCTGAGCGGCCTCGCCCATCCGGGGAGTGATGCCCTGCTGTCCGAGCCCGTCTTTGACCTTTCGGGAGAGCCCCTGCCACCGGATCCCTACGGCATGGATAGCGAAGGACTGGCGGTCCTGTCCGACGGCAGCTTCTGGGTCGGAGACGAGTTCGGCCCAGCCCTCGTGCACTTCGATGCCAGCGGCAGGATGACCAGGCGCCTCCTGCCGGCCAGTTCAGCGCTCGACGATGCTGGTGTCGAATTGGCCGATCTTCCCCGGATCGCAACCCGACGGCAGCTCAATCGTGGCTTCGAAGCGCTGGCCGTATCTCCGGACGAGCGCTGGCTGATGCTCGCGTTCCAAAGCCCCCTGGCGCATCCCGACGAGGAAGCGCACCGCAACGGTCGTCACGTCCGCATATGGCGGCTGGCGCTGCCGGAAGGCCGCGTCGTGGCGCAATATGCCTATCCGCTCGATGCCCCCTCAACGTTTCGTCGGGACGTGCAGGCGGGGCCGTTCGAGCGCGGCGACATCAAGGTCAGCGAGATCCTCTGGCTGACAGACGGCAGTCTTTTCGTGCTAGAACGTGGTTCCGCGACCAGCAAGATCTACCGGTGCCAGATCGATGCCGCATGCGAACTTTCAGCCGAGCATCTCGACGTGTCGCACCGGCCCACCCTGGAGCAGCTCAGCGCAGCTCCAAGCGAGTGGCTGATGCCGACATTACCGAAGTCGTTGGTCATGAGTACGGACAACCACCCACAGATCTCGGCAGACCTCGAAGGTATGGTCATGCTTGGGTCCGATTCATTGCTGTTGGTCAACGACAATGACTTCGGCGTAGAGGGAGCGGAGACCTGCTTCTGGCGAATTTCATTCGACGCGCCGCTATCACGTTGACCACGATCACGTTCTTGGCGGGCCTGCATCGTTGCGCGGGCAGCAAAACGGATGTCCCTCCCCCGCGCTCAGACGCACGAAGGGCCGCTCCCTCGCTGGAACGGCCCTTCCATTGCCGGCCGCTGACGGCCAGATCCGCTAGAAGCTGCGACCTACCATGAGGCCGGTCGAGCTCTGACGATCCGCATTCAGCGGCATGTGACAATGAGACATTCGACCACCTCCTTTTCCGTTGTTGAACAGGACACCGGATATGGGTCAGCGGCAGGAAACTTCAAGATTTGCAGGATGTTATCAGCACGATGAACATCGCCTTCGATAATAGCTACGCCCAGTTGCCGGTGCGGTTCTTCGCAGCCACTCGGCCGCTGCAAAGTCCCTCTCCCAAGCTGATCCGCATCAACGATCAACTCGCAGCTGAGCTTGGCATCGATCCGGCATGGCTGAAGAGCACCGGCGGCCTCGATATGCTCTCGGGCCGTGTGTTGCCGGAGGGAACAGAGCCCATCGCGCAAGCCTATGCCGGACACCAGTTCGGCAACTTCGTGCCACAGCTTGGGGATGGACGCGCCATCCTCCTTGGCGAAGTGGTGGATCGACAAGGCCGTCGTCGTGACATCCAGCTGAAGGGTGCCGGCCGTACCCGTTTCTCCCGCGGTGGCGACGGGCGCGCGGCGCTCGGTCCGGTGCTTCGGGAGTATCTTGTCAGCGAGGCCATGGCGGCTTTGAACATCCCGACGACGCGCGCCCTCGCTGCGGTCAGTACCGGCGATTTGGTGGAGCGCGAGACCCGTCTGCCGGGAGCGATGCTGACGCGTGTCGCGTCGAGCCATATCCGTGTCGGCACCTTCCAGTACTTCGCGGCACGCCAGGACGTGGAGGCGCTCCGGCTGCTCGCCGACCACGTCATCGCGCGCCACCATCCGGCGGCTGCAGCAACCACGTCACCCTATCGTGCGCTTCTCGACGCCGTGATCGCCGCCCAAGTCGATCTGGTGGCTCGATGGCTACTGGTCGGCTTCATCCATGGCGTGATGAACACCGACAACATGTCGGTTGCGGGCGAGACGATCGACTTTGGCCCCTGCGCGTTCATGGATGCCTATGATCCCGCCACCGTCTTCAGCTCGATCGATCGGACGGGGCGGTACGCCTACGGCAATCAACCGCGGATCGCGCATTGGAACCTGACGCGCTTCGCCGAGACGCTACTGCCGCTCCTTGCCGACCAGCAGGATACGGCGATCGAGGACGCGCAGGATGCCTTGGCCGGCTTCGGCCCGGCGTTCGAGACGGCCTACTTCGACGGGCTACGTCGCAAGATCGGCCTGGCGTCCGACGAGCCCGGCGACATCAACCTCATCGACGACGTCCTGACCCGTCTCAAGGACAACACCGTCGACTTCACCCTCTTCTTCCGCAATCTTGGCTCGGCGGCGATCGGGCAGGATGAACCGGTACGCGCGCTGTTCATCGATCCGACGGCCTTCGACGGCTGGGCTGCGGCATGGCGCCTGCGGCTATCCCGGGAAACGCGGGATGCCGAAAGTCGTCGTGCGTCGATGGATCGGGTCAATCCCGCCTTCATTCCGCGCAACCATCAGGTCGAAGCGATGATCGAAACCGCGGTTCAGCGAAACGACTTCTCGCCGTTCCACCGATTGCTGGACATACTCTCGCGTCCGTTCGACGATCAGCTCGACGCTAAAACGTTCGCCGAACCTCCCTTGCCGCATGAACGTGTAGCGGCAACCTTCTGCGGGACCTGAACCGCAACGGACGCTTGCCGGCGCAGCGCGAACGGCCTTCTTCAATTGATCGAGGGCGATGATGCCGCGGCAGTCTGTAACTCAGACACACATCGACAACTGACTCCGGCTTCCAATGGTGACAGCCTCTAACGGCTGTCCACAAGCGATCTCATCCAGCTGCTAGCCTTCGCCTGTCATGCCTCAGAGCGCTTTATCGTCGTAAGTTCCGCGGGCCGAACCTCGTGAACCATCTGTTCCATGAGGCACTGACCCGGAGCCTTGTCGGGCCTCCATCTCAGCAGCTTGGTACCATGTCTGAACCGGTCGCCGGTTACCTGATCGTAGAGCACCTCGACGACCAGCTCGCTCCTGAGCGGCTCCCAATCCTTCTCCTTGCCGTTGTTCCACCTGCTGGGGCCACCGGGCGCCTTGCCGGTGAAGCCGGGTGCCTCGATGAGAGGCTCCAGCCGGCCAAGCATCTCGAGGCGCTCGCCGGCGGCTATGCCGGAGGTGAAGCCGACATGGTTCAGGAGACCGGCGTCATCGTAGAGGCCCAGCAGGAGCGATGCGACGCCCTCCCCATCTTTGACGCGGCGGAAGCCGCCGACGACGCAGTCGGCAGTGCGATGCTGCTTCACCTTCAGCATGAGCCGCTCGCCGGATCGGTACGGCTCGTCAATACGCTTCGCGACGACGCCGTCCAAAGCACCTCCGCCTTGGGCAAGCCAAGACCGCGCGACGGACAATTCGGATGTTCGATCCGACAGCAGCATGGATGGCCCACCATGGGAGTGGTGAAAGCCTTCCAAATGCGAGCGGCGCTCGGAAAGAGGTAGCGCAAGCAACTCCCGTCCACCGACCATCAGGCAGTCGAACAGCATGATCTGGGCCGGCGTCTCGCGCGAAAGGCGCTCGATGCGGCTGGCGGCCGGGTGCAGACGGGCCTGCAGCGCGTCGAACGACAACACGTCACCGACGGGCAGGATTAGCTCGCCGTCCAGTACGAACGCGCTGCAGTCCACTTCCCGGAAAACCTCAACCACCTCGGGAAAGTAGCGGCTGAGCGGCTTGCCGGACTTCGACATGATCTCGACATCGTCACCCTGGCGGAAGATCAGGGCACGGAAGCCGTCCCACTCGGGCTCGAACTGCCAGCCTTGCTCACCCGGAAGGTCGGATACCAGCTTCGCCTCCATCGGAAGGAGATCGGTCGACACCATGCTGTTCTCCATCCGGCTGCTCTACGGATCATGTCTGTGAACGCCCGACCCTTGCGCCCGTTCAGTGAGCGTCGACTCTCTTTGAACGGGGTGAGTTGCCGATGAAGCGCAATCGAACAGCCGCATCAAGATCAGCGCATCGCCGAGCGCGGCCGACGAGGCGGTGTTGTCGAATATGCACCAGGTCTGCCGTCCGGCGGCAAGATCCGCGGCGATCTCGCTCGCGTAGGAACGCAGTCTCTCCTCCCCATAGGCCGATCGATACATGACAGGTGAGCCATGCAGTCTGCGGTAGGAGATGCCGCGCCACCCGCCAGGTTGCGCGGCTTCGGGCACCTTGGCTGGATCCGCTGCGACACGTGCGACCTCATGGTCGACGAGCAGCGTATCGGCCTCCTGCGTGAGCCAGCTCGCATGGCGGGGCTCGCAGACGATCCGGGCATCGGTGCGCAACGAAGCCGCCCTAAGGAAAGAGGAGATCAGGGAGGCATCGAAGGCGAAGCTCGGGGGCAACTGCAGGAGGATGACCGAGAGCTTGCCACCGAGACCTCCTACCTCGTCGAGGAAGCGGTCGAGCGGATCGGTCGCATCCACCAGCCGCCGGACATGGCTGATCTCCTTTGGGATCTTGGCTGAGAAGCGGAAGTCGTCAGGCACCGACGCCGCCCAGCGCTCCCAGGTGCCCCGTCTATGCGGCCTGTGGAACGAGGAGTTGACCTCGAGGCAGGGCATCACCGCCGCGTAACGCTCCAGTGCCGTTCCTTCCGCTGGAAACGAGGGCCTGTCATTTGCCGGGATCGCCCAGCCAGCGGTTCCGATCAGCGACGACATGGGCCACCTACCCCGCACGACCTAAACCGTTCCATCATCGGGATTTCTTGCTGCGCTGAACGCGTCGTTTCGGAACCAGTTCGAACGGCCGTTCCTTTTACCGTCAAGGAGAAGATCCATGGCTGACGACAAGAGCAAGCGCGGCGCGGGCGACCGCGCCCGGGTTGCCGGAGGAGAAGGTTACGAAGTGAGCTACTTCGCCCAAAAGCACGACATCACCAGACAGCAGGCGCAAGACCTCATCAAGGAGCTGGGTAACGATCGCGATAAGCTCGACGAGGCTGCCGCAAAGCTCAAGAAGGGCAAGTGACCAAGGTTCGTCCCGAACCTCCCGGCCCGTTCGGCCGCACCCTGCTCGTAGTGCATCCGGGGCGCTAATCACATGGCACGAAGGCACAGCAGCTCTGATGAGGCAGGCGCTTCGGGAGGTTCAAGAGCTGGCGCTTCAGCGCCTCCGTTCCAACCCGTGCAGCTCGCCGCACTGGTTGACCAGGTGCCTGAGGGAAACCGCTGGCTTCACGAGATGAAGTACGACGGCTACCGCTGTCTACTCAGTGTCGGTGGCGGCTCATCCCACGCCTTCACGCGATCCGGGCTGGATTGGACGGACAAGTTCAAGCCGATCGTCACGTCGGCCGGACGCCTCCCGTCGAGCTCGGCACTGATCGACGGCGAGGTCGTCGTCATCGGCACCGACGGCCGCACGAACTTTCAGGCTTTGCAATCCGCGATCAAGGCCGAGCCGAGCCGGCTCGAGTTCTACGCCTTCGATCTCCTCAGTCTTGACGGCGAGGACATGACCGGCCTGCCGCTGATCGAGCGCAAGGAACGTTTGGCGAAGCTCCTTGGAGGGAACTCCGGCCCGATCCACTATTCGGATCACATCGTCGGCAAGGGCGAGGCGCTGTTCGAGAAGTTCTGCGCAGCCGGTCTGGAGGGCGTCATCTCCAAGCGTGCCGATGCGCCCTACGTCGGATCGCGAGCCGGCACCTGGCTCAAGACCAAGTGCATCAAGCGGCAGGAATTCGTGATCGTCGGCTGGACATCGTCGGACAAGGGCCGTGGCTTCCGCTCGCTGCTGCTTGGCGTCCACGAGGACGGCAAGCTCCGCTATGCAGGGAAGGTCGGCACCGGCTTCGACGCCGACGAGATCCTGAGGCTCGGCGAGTTGATGCAACCGCTCGCCAGCGAAGAGGTCCCCGTTAAGGCGCCGCGCGCGGCGGTGAAGGGCGCGCACTGGATTAGACCGACGCTGGTGGCTGAGATCGCCTACACCGAGATGACGAACGGCGGCACGCTGCGCCACCCGAGCTATCTCGGCTTGCGCGCCGACAAGAAGGCGGAAGCCGTGGTGCTCGAGACGGAGTTGCCGGTCGCAGCCGTAGCTGACGACGTCGCATCCAGCGTCGTCATCACCAACCGCGACCGCGTCATCGATCCGGAGGGCGGCATCACCAAAGGTCAGCTCGCGGGCCATTATGCGGCCGTCGCTCCGATCATGCTGCCTTGGGTCGGCAGCAGACCGATCAGTCTCATCCGCTGCCCACAAGGGCGGGCGAAGAAGTGCTTCTTCCAGAAGCACGACGCCGGCACCTTCGGCACTAACGTGCATCATGTCGCGATCCTGGAAAAGGACGGTCATGAGGAGCCGTACCTCTACGTCGACACGCCCGATGGCCTGCTCACCTGCGTGCAAATGGGGACGATCGAATTCCATGGCTGGGGCGCCCGCATCGAGGATGTCGAAAAGGCGGACCGGCTCGTTTTCGACCTCGACCCGGACGAAGGGCTCGACTTCGAGGCGGTGCGACGGGCCGCGTTCCAGTTTCGTGACATCCTGAAGCAGATCGGCCTGGAGACCTTTCTGATGGTCACCGGCGGCAAGGGCGTGCACGTGATCGCTCCGCTGACCCCGCAAGCCGAGTGGCCGGAAGTGAAGGACTTCGCCCACCGCCTGGCAATGGCCGTAGCGCAGAGCGACCCGGACAACTTCACGGCGGCATTGCCGAAGGCGCAGCGAAAGGGCCGCATCTTCGTCGACTACCTCCGCAATCAGCGTGGTGCGACGGCGGTCATGCCCTACGCCGTTCGCGCCCGAGCCGGCGCCCCCGTCGCCGTGCCGGTCACCTGGGAGGAGATGGAGACGATCGACAAGCCGGCGCACTGGCATGTCGGCGATGCCGCCGAACTGGTGAAGCGTGCAGGCTCGAAGGCGCTCGCCGGCTGGGGACGCGCCGACCAGGTCCTGCCGGATCTCTGACAAGCCCATGAAGATCGCCACCTACAACGTAAACGGCGTCAACGGCCGCCTGCCTGTGCTGCTGCGCTGGCTGGAGGAAGAGCAGCCGGACATCGTCTGCCTGCAGGAGCTGAAGGCGCCGCAGGAGAAGTTTCCGGCGACCGCGATCCGCGACCTCGGCTACGACGCGATCTGGCACGGCCAGAAGAGCTGGAACGGCGTCGCAATCCTCAGCCGGGCTGGAGAGATCCACGAGACGCGGCGCGGGCTGCCGGACGATCCCGATCCGACGCAGAGCCGCTACATCGAGGCCGCGGTGAACGGCATAATCATCGGCGGGCTCTACCTGCCGAACGGCAACCCCCGGCCCGGTCCCAAGTTCGACTACAAGCTCGCCTGGTTCGAGAAGCTCATCGCACACGCGGCGACGCTGTTGAAGAGCGGCCTACCGGTAGTGCTCGCCGGCGACTTCAACGTCATGCCAACGGAAGCCGACGGCTATCACCGCTATCCACATGGCCTTCGCCGCGGACGGCATGGCCGGCCTCGCCTAATGCGAAGCGCTGATGGGCATCATCCCTGGCGGAGGCGCGACCCAGTATCTCGAACAGCGCATGTCCCGCGCACGACCCTGGAGGTGATCCTCGGCTCCGAACTGTTCGATGCCGGAATGGCCGGGCTACGGCTGGATCAACCGCACCCTGCCGGCGGGCGAACCGGACGCGTTCGTCGCCACGCTGGCCGCGAATCGCTGCTTCCCGGACGGTGTGATCGCTGCCGCGAAGCTGGCAGTGCCGCACGTCGACCTTGCCGACGGCTTCAAGCGCGAGAGCAAGGCGGGATGAGATTGGTGTTCAAGCCGGTGACCGGCCAGCTCATGGCCAAGCAATTCAACGCGGGCGCACAAACCCGCGCTGGCGAGCGGAGGCTTGAGATGCAGACGGGGTTCGATAGCCCGACGATGCACTAATCCGCCGGGGTCCTGCAAACCAACGGTGATCAAGACGGCCCGAGCGTTCCCGATCGGCATGGTATAACGGGAAAGCTCGCTCAAGCCCGGTTACAATCAGTCGGGATCACGAGTTCGCCGCCAGCCTTGATGCGATCGAGTGCTATGAGGCTGCGAAAGCTTGCCACCGCATCGTTCTGCGCGAACAAGCGTCGGGTGGTTGCTTCGTAGGCAGCCATGTCGGACGTGACGATCACAAGCACAAAACTGATCCCGCCGGTGACGTAGTAGCACTGCTGGACCTCTGGCGCGTTACGAAACAGCGTTTTCGCAGCGTCCACAGTGGCTGATCGCTCGTCGATTAGATGAACCTCAACGATGGAGGTAATTGCCAACCCCACGGCTACCGTATCAACGATTGCGACGTTGCACATGATAACGCCTGCGTCCTCCATAGCCGCGATCCGACGTTGGACCGCTGCGGCGGAGAGGTTCACCGACTCTGCAATCGTCCTCTGCGGCGTCTTGTTGTCGCGCTGGACTATGCGCAGGATTGCGCGATCGAAGGCGTCCAGGGAAGGACGGCGGGCTGACAGCGTGCGTGGCATGGGTGCATAATTGTTGCATTTGGGCGGCCAAGCAAGCGCGCACCGCTCGCAACGGTGATGATACGATCCTGCATCAGCACCGAGGTTTAGACGTGATCATATCGCCCCCCGGCCACGCCGGCACCAATCGAACCACTCTCGGGATCGCCTGCGGCATGGGGGCCGGCGCGTTGTGGGGCCTTGTGTTCCTCGCCCCGGAGCTGGTCCGTGACTTCACCCCGCTCCAGCTCGCGATTGGTCGCTATCTTGCCTACGGCATCATCTCGGCCTTGCTGATCGCGCCTCGCTGGCGCGCGCTCGTCGGCACGCTGGCAAGGCGTGACTGGCTGGCGCTCGTTTGGCTGTCGCTTGCCGGCAATACGCTTTACTACATCCTATTATCGACCGCGGTGCAGAACGCAGGCATCGCCCCGACCTCGCTTGTCATCGGCTTCCTTCCCGTCGCCGTGACGATCATCGGCAGCCGCGACCGCGACGCCCGGCCGCTCACCCGCCTTGTGCCCTCGCTGCTGCTCTGCGCGGCCGGTGCGGTGTGCATAGGGTGGCAGGCGCTCGGCCGCCCCGCCACTGGTGATGCCGGCCGCGAGTTGATCGGCTTCGCTTGCGCGATCGGAGCGCTTGTCGCCTGGACAGCCTATGCGGTCGGAAACACCCGCGCGCTAAATCGCCTTGATCGTGTATCTGTTCACGATTGGAACCTGCTGACTGGCATTGTCACTGGCGCGCAGGCCCTGGCACTGCTCCCGGTCAGTGCAGCCGTTGAGCCGATCCGGCACGCAGCCGGGGCCTGGATGCAATTCGGCGCCGTGTCGATCATCGTCGCGGTCGCAGCTTCGATCCTCGGCAACGCGTTGTGGAATCGCATGAGCCGCCTGCTGCCGTTGACCCTGATTGGCCAGATGATCTTGTTCGAGACGCTGTTCGCTTTGCTGTACGGCTTCTTGTGGGAACGACGCCCGCCGGTGCTGCTTGAGGTTGCGGCCTTCGTCCTGGTCGTAGCAAGCGTCCTGACCTGTATCGCTGCTCACCGGCGCCACGCCCCACCGACCCAGCCTGTCGCGGGCAAGCAGTTTACATGACCATCCGCTACCCAGCCTTCCCGAGAGGGAACCCGGAACGAGAAAGGCATGCTCGCTGATCGCGTGGCCGGTCGTTCCTAAAGTCCGCTTTTCCGAAACCCGTCCCGAATGCACTTTCCGAGAACGGACACGTGGAGACGGAGAAACGGAAAAGCCGCGGGCTTCCCGAGACAGCACGTTTCGACGACGTGACACGCACAGTAAGCGGCCAAGATCGGCCCTACGGCGGCCAGCCGCTCAGCTGTTGCGAAGACGCAGAACCGGCCGTTCGAGGCTGTCAGGCCGCTTCCCGTTTTCTGCCGTTCGTTCATCTCGCAATGGCGGATCACTTAAAGCAATGTTGACGGGCTGAGTGTCTCGTACTGTGTGGATAGCTGAAATCGATTCCGCCATGCTTGCGGCTACTCAGGGGGTAGAATGCATATAAATGACGCTCAGCAGGATTTCCGCCGCGCCTACGTCGACGGGGGGCCAGGTTTGTTGGTTTCAGGACTGGTGTGGTTGACAGCGGCGAGTACAGCGCAGAGCCAAGGGGTCGAGCGCGGTTTCACGGTGCTTTTCATAGGCGGGATGCTTATCCATCCGGTCAGCACTGTCCTGTGTCGCACCTTGTTCGGTCGTACGAAGGAAGCCACTGGCAACCCGCTGGTGGGCGCTGCGCTGGAGAGCACCATTGCCATGATCGGCGGTCTTGTTGCCGCCTGGCTATTGATCCCCCTCCGCGCGGAATACGTCTTTCCGGTTGCGGCAATCGCCGCTGGAACCCGCTACGCCGTGTTCAAGACTATCTACGGCGACCCTCTGTTTTGGTTGTTGGCAGGCTTGATGACGGGAATTGGCTTGCTCGTTATCTTCGTTGGAGCCCCGCTGCCCTTGTCTCCAGGATTTGCGGTTGGAGGGATTGAGGTGATGTTCGCGGGCTTCTTTCTGGCACGCAACCGTCGGTCGCGACCGCTTACCCCTTGAGGCACCAGCACGCGTTGACGCTTTAACGAGCCTCCCAGCATCAGTGTTGGAATGTCCACTCTTGGGCGTCAGCGACGGCCCCTGCCCTATGGTTGCGATAGACCCAATTGCGGTCATTTGGGCGGTATTTGCGTGTTCCCGGAACCAGCCGTACATTCAGGCACCAAGTGGGACACGTCCTCGCAGCGCCGACCTGCGGGCCGCGCGGGAGCGATGGGGGCGCTGGACGATCAGGTCACGCTACCAGTTCGTGCGCTGTCGCAGACACCACCGGTTCACCGAATCGATAACTTGATGCGGTGATCGCGCCCATGAAGGCCTGCTCGTAATAGACACGTGCACCCGCATCCCGGCCTGCAGCACCAACGGCGACGATCAGTGGAATGAGGTGGTCCTCACGGGGATGCGCGGCACGAGCAGCCGGAGCGCTTGACCAATCCATCAGCCTTCTTGTGCGGTCTTCAGGCGCCGAGTGGATCAGCGTGTCCTTCAGCCAGGCGTCGAATGTCGCTGACGCGAGCTTGCCTCTGCCGCTCATGATCCCGCGCACGTCATGGTAGCTGAAGCCGCTGCCGATGATCAGCACGCCCTGGTCGCGCAACGGCGCCAGCAACTCGCCCACCCGCAGATGCTCAGCAGGAACGAAGTCGGCCTTGAGCGCGAGTTGCACCACCGGCAGCTGAGCCTCGGGGTACAGCGTGTGCATCAGACTGAAGGTACCATGATCGTAACCACGCTGCGGATCGAGCCCGGCTGGCACGCCGCCACGGTCGAGAATGGCGCGGACAGTCTCGGCCAGCGCAGGGTCGCCCGGCGCATCGTAGCGGATTCGGTAGGTGTGCTCGGGAAAGCCGGAATAGTCGTACACCATCGGCGGCCGGTCTGCTGAGGACAGCAGGAACCGGTCGGCTTCCCAATGGCCAGAAACCATCAGCACCGCGCGGGGCAGCTCGCCAAGCTCCGCGCGAACATCATGAAGAGACTGTTCGAGCTGATCGTACGCACCCAGGCGTAGGTCCTTGATCCAGGGCCAAGGACCGCCCCCGTGCGATAGAAAATAGGTTGGGAGTCGCTGAGATGCCACCGCTGTCCGCCTGATGCGAGAGTGTCGTCCGGGGATCAAGCAGCGAGCTGCCGGGCTGCGTCGCGCGCGGAGGCAATCGCGGAGTTCCGGGCTTCGGGAAAGTTAAGCCCCTCGGCCACAACCGTCTCAATCTCGGTCACCCCGATGAAGCCCAGCAGCGAACGCAGGAGCGATTCGGCATGTTCGGCGGGTGCGAAGGGCGACCCGGCCGCATAGACGCCACCACGAGCGACCGCGAGGATGACCCGCTTATTGCCTGCGAGGCCTTCGGGTCCGGTCTCGCCTTTCCGGAAGGTCGTTCCGGGCACGATCACCCGGTCGATCCAGGCCTTCAGCTCGGACGGAACGGTGAAGTTGTACATCGGGACGCCGATGACGACGACGTCGGCATCCAGGAACTCGACAAGGATCGCGTCACTGGTCGCTCGTTGTGCCTGCTGGGCGGCGTCCAGCACGGGCACCGCCTGCGACAAAGGGTGAGCCGAGGGCGCAGTCACGGCGGTGAAGTGCGGCAGTTCGTCGGCAGCCACGTCGCGGTAGGTCACCTCATGCTTGCCGTCCCCGCCCAGCCGTTCGACGACAGCCGCGGAGAGTTGGCGCGATACGGACTGTGCGCCGGTGATGCTGCTGTCGATGTGAAGGATTTTCATGGGACCAGTTCCGATTATTGCCTCGGTTATGGTATGTGCCCACCCAAGCCGCCCCACAAGAACGCACAATTTTGTAACCGGAGGCACATGGATGTGACCGAACCTGCCGCGCATATCCCTGCGGAGCGGCGTGATACGCGCTCCTGCCTGAAGATCACTCAGGTGCTCAGTCGTATTGGTGACAAGTGGACAGTCTTGATCATCATCTTGCTTCGCGAGCGCGGTTACCGGTTCAACGAGCTCAAGCGGGGCATCGACGGCATCTCGCAGCGGATGCTCACCCTGACACTGCGGAACATGGAACGCGACGGCTTGGTGACCCGCACGGTGACACCATCAATCCCGCCGCGGGTCGATTATGAGTTGACGGACATTGGCCAGTCCCTTGCAGGGCCGGTCAAGATACTCGGGGATTGGGCCTTCGAGCATCTCGGACGGATCGCTGCGGCACAGGCGATGTTCGACGCCAGGGCACCTGAAAGTTGAACCGGCGGCCGCCCATTCGATCGGACGCTCTGTAGCGACAGCAGACTTGGCAGGTCCACTTAAGCCTGCCTCAGGAGCACGGCGCACTCAGATGCTGTTGAGACCCAATTGCGGTCATTCAGCAGCATCTTTCCCCTTTCCGAAAGCGGACGCTCGTTCATCGTGGTCGGGCTACCGGAACCACGTACGACGCCTTGAGCCACGCTTATAAGTAAGTCAGGAGCATAGCGAAGTAGCAGTACGCAATTAGCATCGTCGTGGCGTCGATCACCGTCCGCGTGCGTTGGAGCGTCAACTCAACCGGGCCGTCCGGGCTGCGCCAATAGGATGGATGATGACGATGAGACTGAAACCACTGCGCGAGCAGGTCATCGTCGTGACGGGTGCGACAAGCGGCAACGGCTTGGCGACGGTCGAGGAGGCATTCGCGCAGGGAGCGGCAGTCGTAGCCGTCGCCCGCAACGCGATCGCGCTGGAAGATCTGCGGCTCCGTCTCGCGAGCAGCGGGGGTCGTGTTGCGACATGCGTCGCCGACGTCAGCGATGCCTCTGCTATCGACCGGGTCGTCGATACCGCCATCGAGGCGTTCGGGGGCTTTGACAGCTGGGTCAACAATGCTGGTGTCGGCACCTACGGTACGCTCGAGCAGGTGCCGCTGGAGGACCACCGACGAGTCTTCGACGTCAACTACTTCGGCATGCTTCACGGCTCGCTTGCAGCCGCGCGCCATCTGCGCGCGCGCGGCGGTGGCGCGATAGTCAACGTCGGCTCCATCCTCGGCGATCGCTCGATCGTGCAGCAGGGGCCGTACTGCGCGACCAAGCATGCAGCGCAGGCGCTGACGGACACGCTGCGGATGGAGCTCGAACGGGAGAAGACCGGCATCTCCGTCACGCTCATCAAGCCGGGCGCGATCGATACGCCCTTCCCGGAACATGCGCGCAACTTCATGGACGAACCTGCGCGCCTGCCGCCGCCGCTCTACGCGCCTAGCGTGGTCGCCGATGCGATCCTGTTCGCCTGCGCCAACCCCCGGCGCACCTTGTATGCAGGTGGCGGCGGACTGCTCTCGTCGATGCTCGGGCAGATGGCGCCGCGGCTGACTGATGTCATTATGGAGATGACGGGCACCACGCTGCAGCAGAAGCCTGATGATCCCGGCGACGCGACGCGTCAGGACAATCTGCACCATCCCCGCACCGACGCGCTGCGCGGCAGCCAGAGGGTCCGTGCACGACGATCCAGCATCGCTTTGCAGATCCAGAAGGCACCTTCGCCGCTGCTCGCGCTCGCGATCCTCGGGGCCGGTGCGACCGCGGCCCACAGACTATGGTCGACGAGGCGCAGGTGACTCGAATGGCCTGTGCGGAGCATCCGGACCGAGACTTCGAGGTCGTGCTGGTCCTCAGCGGCGGCAACGCACTGGGTGCCTTCCAGGCCGGGGTCTACGAGGCGCTCCATAACCACGGCCTCGAGCCGGACTGGATCGTCGGCGCATCGATCGGCGCCATCAACGGGGCGCTCATCGCAGGCTCGCGGCCCGAGGCCAGGATCGATGCGCTGCGCTCGTTCTGGCGGCCGCACGTGATCGGACCGATGGACATGGCGCATCCGTGGCTCTCTTCGGGCCTCGAGACCAGCCGTCGATCAGCGGCTGCGGCGTGGACGGCTATCGCCGGGCGAGCGGGCATCTTCGGTCCGCTCCTATCGGCGCTGATGCCGTGGTCGATCGACCGTCCTTCCATCTTCGAGACCGAGCAGCTTGCCGCCACCCTCAACGATGCCATCGACTTCACCAGGCTTAACGACGGCTCCTGCCGGTTCACGGCGACGGCCCTCGACCTGCAAACGGGTGAAGACGCCATCTTCGATACCGATACTCACAAAATCGGAGCTCACCACATACGTGCCAGCGCCGCCCCCTCCCGGTCCTGTTCCCTCCAGTCGAGATCGACGGGAGCTGGTTCGTCGATGGCGGCCTTTCGGCCAACCTGCCTCTTGACCCTGTGCTGTCCGATCCACCATCGCGTCCGACGCTCTGCATCGCGGTCGACCTTCTGCCGCTCGATGGACGGCTGCCCACGACGCTCGGTGAAGCGGCAGGGCGGATGCAGGACCTGATTTTCGCTGCTCAATCGAAGCGTTCGGTAGCGCGATGGCAACGCAGTACGAGACGCGGGAGGACCGAGCCGTTTCGCTGATCAGGCTCGAATACACGCAACAGGATGACGAGGTCGCTGGCAAGGCACTGGACTTCTCCGGGCCGACGGTCGAGCGCCGTTGGGCGGCTGGCTACGCTGCAGGGATGGGCGTGATCGAGAAATTGGATCACGGAGCGTTGAAGATCGACGCAGTCGGGTTGTCACTCGTCTAACCCAACGTGGAAGCCGCCGTTCGCGCCAGGCGTTCCTATCGTGAGACGGCCGTCAGCGTACGTACCCCTCACTTCCGTTCTGAACCAGGCGCATGGTTCATCGTCGCGAGCTCCGCGGGACGAACCTCGTAAACCATCTGTTCCATGAGGCACTGGTCCGGAGCCTTGTCGGGCCTCCATCTCAGCAGCTTGGTGCCGTGCCTGAACCGATCGCCGGTGACCTGATCATACACCACCTCGACGACCAATTCGCTCCTGAGCGGCTCCCACTCGCTTTCCTTGCCGTTGTTCCACCGGCTCGGTCCACCGGGCGCCTTGCCCGTAAAGCCCGGCGCCTCGATGAGCGCCTCCAACCGGCCAAGCATCTCAAGGCGCTCGCCGGCAGCTATGCCGGACGTGAAGCCTACATGGTTGAGAAGACCCGCGTCATCGTAGAGGCCCAGCAGCAGCGATGCGACGCCCTCGCCATCCTTGACGCGGCGAAAGCCGCCGACGACGCAATCGGCAGTGCGATGCTGCTTCACCTTCAGCATGGCGCGCTCGCCGGAACGGTACGGCTCGTCGATCCGCTTCGCGACCACGCCGTCCAAAGCGCCTCCGCCTTGAGCGAGCCACGACTGCGCGACGGACAGGTCGGAGGTTCGGTCCGACAGCAGCATGGATGGCCCACCATGGGAGCTGTGGAAGCCTTCCAGATGCGAGCGGCGCTCGGAAAGAGTTCGGCCGAGGAGATCCCGTCCATCGACCATCAGGCAGTCGAACAGCATGACCTGAGCAGGCGTCTCTCGCGAAAGACGCTCGATGCGGCTGGCCGCCGGGTGCAGACGGGCCTGCAGCGCGTCGAACGACAACACGTCACCGAGCGGCAGAATGAGCTCGCCGTCCAGCACGAACGCGCTGCAGTCGACTTCCCGGAACACCTCGACCACCTCGGGAAAGTAGCGGCTGAGAGGCTTTCCCGACTTCGACATGATCTCGACTTCGTCACCCTGCCGGAAGATCAGGGCACGGAAGCCATCCCACTTGGGCTCGAACTGCCAGCCTTCATCCTCCGGGAGGTCGGGTACCAGCTTCGCCTCCATCGGAAGGAGATCGGTCGCTACCATGCTGTTCTCCATCCGGCTGCTCTACGGATCATGTCTGTGAACACCCGACCCTTGCGCCCGTTCAGTGCGCGTCGACGCTCTTCGAACGGGGTGAGTTGCCGATGAAGCGCAACCGAGCAGCCGCATCAGGATCAGCGCATCGCCGAGCGCGGCCGACGAGGCGGTGTTGTCGAATATGCACCAGGTCTGCCGTCCGGCGGCAAGATCCGCTGCGATCTCGCTCGCGTAGGAACGCAGTCTCTCCTCCCCATAGGCCGATCGATACATGACAGGTGAGCCATGCAGTCTGTGGTAGGAGATGCCACGCCACCCGCCAGATTGCGCGGCTTCGGGCACCTTGGCTGGATCCGCCGCGGCACGTGCGACCTCATGGTCGACGAGCAGCGTATCGGCCTCCTGCGTGAACCAGCTCGCATGGCGGGGCTCGCAGACGATCCGGGCATCGGTGCGCAACGAAGCCGCCCTAAGGAAAGAGGAGATCAGGGAGACATCGAAGGCGAAGCTCGGGGGCAACTGCAGGAGGATGACCAAGAGCTTGCCACCGAGACCGCCAGCCTCGCTAAGAAACCTATCGAGAGCGTCGGTCGCATCCACCAGCCGCCGGACATGGCTGATCTCCTTTGGGATCTTGGCTGAGAAGCGGAAGCCGTCAGGCACCGACGCCGCCCAGCGCTCCCAGGTGCCCCGTCTATGCGACCTGTGGAACGAGGAGTTGACCTCAAGGCAGGGCATCACCGCCGCGTAACGCTCCAGTGCCGTTCCTTCCGCTGGAAACGAGGGCCTGTCATTTGCCGGGATCGCCCAGCCAGCAGTTCCGATCAGCGACGACATGGGCCACCTACCCCGCACGACCTAAACCGTTCCATCATCGGGATTTCTTCCTGCGCTGAACGCGTCGTTGCGGAACCAGTTCGAACGGCCGTTCCTTTTACCGTCAAGGAGAAGATCCATGGCTGACGACAAGAGCAAGCGCGGCGCGGGCGACCGCGCCCGGGTTGCCGGAGGAGAAGGCTACGAAGTGAGCTACTTCGCCCAAAAGCACGACATCACCAGACAGCAGGCGCAAGACCTCATCAAGGAGGTGGGTAACGATCGCGATAATCTCGAAGAGGCTGCCGCAAAGCTCAAGAAGGGCAAGTGACCAAGGTTCGCGCCCAGCCTGGAGTGCGTTATCTCCAAGCGTGTTGATGCGCCCTACGTCGGATCGCGAGCGGGCACCTGGCTCAAGACCAAGTGCATCAAGCGGCAGGAATTCGTGATCGTCGGCTGGACATCGTCGGACAAGGGCCGTGGCTCCCGCTCGCTGCTGCTTGGCGTTCACGAGGACGGCAAGCTCCGCTATGCAGGGAAGGTCGGCACCGGCTTCAACGCCGACGAGATCCTGAGGCTCGGCGAGTTGATGCAACCGCTCGCCAGCGAAGAGGTCCCCGTTAAGGCGCCGCGCGCGGCGGTGAAAGGTGCCCACTGGATCAAGCCCACGTTGGTGGCCGAGATCGCCTACACCGAGATGACGAACGACGGCACGCTGCGCCACCCGAGCTATCTTGGTCTGCGCGCCGACCAGGTCCTGCCGGATCTCCGATCGCCCATGAAGATTGCCACCTACAACGTGAACGGCGTCAACGGTCGCCTGCCCGTGCTGCTGCGCTGGCTGGAGAAGGAGCAGCCGGACGTCGTCTGCCTGCAGGAGCTGAAGGCGCCGCAGGAGAAGTTCCCGGCGACCGCGATCCGCGATCTCGGCTACGACGCGATCTGGCACGGCCAGAAGAGCTGGAACGGCGTCGCCATCCTCAGCCGTGTCGGAGAGATCCACGAGACGCGGCGCCGGCTGCCGGACGATCCCGATCCGACGCAGAGCCGCTACATCGAGGCCGCGGTGAACGGCATAATCATCGGCGGGCTCTACCTGCCGAACGGCAACCCCCGGCCCGGTCCCAAGTTCGACTACAAGCTCGCCTGGTTCGAGAAGCTCATCGCCCACGCGGCGACGCTCCTGGAAAGCGGCCTACCGGTGGTGCTTGCCGGCGACTTCAACGTCATGCCGACGGAAGCCGACGTCTACAAACCAGAACGCTGGACCAAAGATGCACTTTTTGCACCAGAGGTTCGGGCGCTCTACGCGCGGCTCATCGACCAGGGCTGGACGGACTCGCTCCGCAGTCTTCACCCGGACGAGACAATCTACACCTTCTGGGACTACTTCCGGGACGCCTACGGTCGGAACGCCGGTCTCCGCATCGATCATCTTTTGCTCAGCCCGTCGCTCGCCGGTAGGCTTGAGGACGCGCAGGTGGACCGGCAGGTGCGCGGCTGGGAGAAGACCAGCGATCATGCGCCGACATGGATACGGCTGGCGGCGGAGATGCCAGTCAAGAAGCGGAGATCCTCGCGGAGAGACAAAGCTCACGAATGACGAACCTCACGCAATAGGGAGTATGAAAGGTCGTCCAGGGGAGTGGGTATCTACTCTGGCGCAACGAAGACCAAAAGTGGGCATTTGACGTCGCTTTTCTTGTTCCCGACTTTCGCCATTCGTTCTTCACGAGCCCCGCCGGCGTGCAGCGGTAGCTCTAGCTGGAACGAAGCACGTGTAATAGTGTGCAGCCGACATGATCGCGAGCGTGCCACAGCGATGGCCAATCATTTGTGCTTAATTGAAGGCGGAAGCAGTAGCGACGCGAGCCTCTTGTCCTATGGTGTAGATGCAGTAATGATGCATTACCAGCAAACCTAAGGAGCAAGAAATTGGCTGATCAGGATCAGGTCGAGTTAGGTATTAGCCCCGTAGAATTTGCAACGGAACTGACCGTTGCGTGGCTCAGCAACTCAAATAACCGGGTCAGTGCCGATGACGTTCCGGCTTTTTTGACCAAGATGCATGAGACGGTCAATGCGTTGGCGGCGGGTGCTGTCACGAGCGGTGAAGTCGAGCCAGCGCAAGAATACACGCCCGCCACGACAGCCCGTAAGTCGCTGGCATCGCGCGACCACATTATTTCTATGATCGATGGCAAGCCTTATAAGACCCTGCGCCGCCACCTTGCGACTAACGGCATGACCCCGGATGAATATCGCAGCCGCTATGGGCTCAAGGCTGACTACCCGATGGTCGCTCCCGCATACTCGGAAAGTCGTAGTGCGATGGCCAAGACGATCGGATTAGGTCGTAAGCCGGGGCAGACCAATGCGGCTAAGGGAGAAGGAAAGCCTAAAGTGCCGAAGGCCAGCAGCGCTAAGGCAGCGGCTAAGGCCATCTTGGTGACAGTAAGGAGTAAACCTACTTCATCAAAGTTTGCAACACCTACACTGCTGCCTCTGTGACGATCATGCAGAAGATCGTGAAGGATTTCGATACTATCTGATGCGGCACGGAATATGGCTGAAGCTGATTACATAAAAATGCCAGTCTAGTTTCTGGCAAGCATTAGCCCGTTTACTTTACAACGAGCGTGGACTTGACGTAAGGCTAGGACCGGGGATCACGCAAGCCCGATCCCCTTTGTCATTATGCCAAGGAATGCTTTACAAAGAACACTGACCGGCGAAGCTGTCGATCAGCTGTTGGCTCAGGATGATGCTGACTGAACTTAATTGGCCGTCAAAGCGGACCAGTCAGCCCTGAAAAAGTAGAGCCAGCTAGGCACATGCAACGCTGGCTCTTTTTCGTATCAGCCGATCTGATCGGTCTGTGCGCCGCTATCGGGGCGTGCGGCACCGAGCACCGGTTCCTGTCCGAGCGGTTCATTTTTGAAGACGGTGAATTCGCCTTTCCCGTCGATGGAGGGACCCTGCGTCCAGCGGCCTTCGGGATAGCTACCGTCGACAGAGGTAGCGTAGAAGTTATAGTTGTTCTGCTGGTCTTCCATGTCCTGTGGGAAGCTGTTGGGGATCGGCAGATTGGCTTCTGCACCCAGCTCCTCGATCACGGCAAGCCACTGCTGCTGATGCATCGTGTCGCGCGCAATCATGTAGTGGAGCATCTTCTTCATGCCCTCGTCATGAGCAGCGTTGAACAGGCGTACCGCCAGAACGCGCCCTGTGCTCTCCGCCGCGACGTTGCAATACATGTCAGCCGCGACGTTGCCGCTCGCATAGATGTGGCTCATGTTAAAGGGTACGCCGTCGGAATCGACTGGCATGGCTGCAAGCCCCGCCGACAGAAGGTTCTTATGGATCATACCCTCAATGGCATGGCGACCGTTGCCGCCGCCCATGACTGCACCGACAATCCCGTCGGCCGCACCCTCTTCCTGCAGTGACGTCGGAGCCTTGTCGAGGTTGAGCGCGACAGCAGTTGCCAGCATTTCAATATGCCCGATTTCCTCGGTTGCTGTGTGCAGCAGCATATCGCGATATTTGGTGGTTGGCGCGCGGTTGCCCCACGCTTGGAAGAAGTATTGCATGCACACGCGGATTTCGCCTTCCACACCGCCAATGGCCTGCTGGAGCATCGTCGCAAAAGCCGGATCGGGCTTTTCGACGGTGACGGGGTACTGAAGGCGGGCGTCGTGATAATACATGCGGATCTCCCGTCGCAGCTTATCCGCGACAGCTCACCCAACGAACTGCATCGATCTAAGTTACTGAAAACGATGTTGATCTAGAGCAGCATCGCACGGGTTTTTTGGTCAACTTTGTCGTGGTTCTGCGTCCGGATATGAGGGTACGAAATCAGCTTGATAACTAATCAGGTCTGTTACCAAGGCTGATGCCCAAGCCTGATCTCTCCAGTTTACCTGAGCTGGCGGAACGCAGCCTCGAGAGCACCGCGCTGCAGCGGTTTGCTTAGTATCAGCGCCGACGCAGGAGCAGGCACGCACTCGCTCGGTGTACCGGTTATGAAGATTACAGGGACATGACCAAGTCGGGCAAAGATCTCTGCCACTGCCCGCGGCCCCGTACCCTCCAGCAAGCGCACGTCCGAGGTGATGAGATCCGGACGTCGATCCATGGCTGCGGCTACAGCTTCCGCCTCCGTCGAGGCAATCTCAAATGAGGTGACACCTTCATCTTCAAACAACAGCTGTATATTCATTGCTACAAAGGGCTCGTCTTCGATGATGAGGATGTGACACATTGCTGTTCCGATGGACATACAGCAGCCCGAATTACCCGAAGATACGCCTTGCGCCCAGCTTGCAACCTGAAGCATGGCGCTCTACGCTGCCGCTGGGTGCTGACGATCAAGTTGGCTGCTTTGGTAGTTGAACACTCGGACCAATGGTGTCGATCACCTTACGTGCGTCGAAGGCCTGCACATTCTCAGTGCTTGGTGGGCCTTTGATCATCGCAATTTCAGCCGTTGCCTCATAACGGTCAATCGTGCGCACATTCGGAGTGTTGAAACCCCCTCCCCATGCGCCCCAGGGTCCCCAGCCTAGGCTGCGGCCGCCAAACCGGCCGTAATAGCGCCATGAGGGTCCCCACGTGTTCCTGAAGCCGGCATAGCCAAAACCAGGCCCGCCAAAACTACCAGTCGTATAGGTTCGCGATTGGCGGTCTGTATTGCGATCAACCGCAATGAAGTAGTCATAGCCATGCTGCAGGGTCAGCTCGGCTGCATGGAAGAGGAGGTAACGCTCCACGGTATCACGGGAGGTGTCGCTATTGCCCGCGAAGTTCACCAGAAAACGATTAGGTTCAATCTGTCGCTCGCTATAGCCGGTGCGATTGAAACCCTGCCCAGTCGCCGGTCGATAGCGCGTTTCGGTCGCACACCCAGCGACCATCAAAGTTGATGCAGCAAGAGCTGCGACCACGGCTGTACGGCCGAAGGACAAAGTCATTGGGGATCTCCGTCGCGGCAAGACGCGGCGACAAGATTTTAATAGCTTGCCGATCTGGAACAGGAGATGAACAACGCATGCAATTCGGTCGGTAAGTGCTTGATTTTGCGTTCGAATAGTGCCCCCGCGTGGTTGGACAGCTCCTGCTTGCGCAGGTGTTTTCGAAGCACCTATGCGGATCACGCTGGCTGGATGCTACCCATGACTTATGGTTGCACCTGCTGCTGCGCGACCCAATCGGCGACCTGGTAGGCAGCAAACGGTTTCACCAAAACGGGCTCGTCGTTGGCAGATCGTGTCACTGTGGCACCGATCAAGGTCAAACAGGGTAGGCCGTGATCCGTCAGCGCTTTCAATAGGTCAGCTCGATCCGGTGCACTGAGAGGATGGCACACGATTACCGCGCATCTCTCGCCAGCCATTATGGCTTGAACGACGCCTTGTACCTCAGGGGCCGGTGCCAGCACCTCGATCCCGCGGTCCTGCAAGACGGCAGAGACGTACCCCGCTTCGAAAGACGCCTGCTTGGCTACCAGGATGACCCGGCCACTTGCTGCGTGTTCATCGCTGCTCACTCTGCCGGCGCATCTGCGGGAACGACAGACCCTCCTGATGGCATCCGTGCGCTTAGCTTTACCTTCAGCCGCCGATAGGTCGCGAGCGCCTGACCAACAACCTGGTCCATGTTGTAGTAGCGATAGGTGGCGAGCCGTCCGACGAAGCTGACGTCAGGCTCTGCAAGAGCCAGTGCCTCGTACCGCTTGAACAAGGCTTGATTTTCCTCTCGCGGAATCGGGTAATAGGGGTCGCCCGTCGCGTTTGGATACTCGTAGGTAACGCTGGTTCGATCCGAGACCTGTCCAGTCAGGTGCTTGTACTCGGTCACACGAGTATGGGCCACGTTCTCGTTTGGGTAATTAACGACCGCAACCGGTTGATGCTGCTCTTCTTCGAGCGTCCGGTGTTCAAAGCGCAAGGACCGGTAAGGCAGCGGGCCATAGCGATGACCGAAGTATTCGTCGATCGGCCCGGTGAAGACAAGGTGGTCGTGCGGATACGCCTCTCGTACGTCCGCGTAATCGACGCCGAGCAGGACGTCGATATTTGGATGATCGAGCATCGCTTCGAACATCTTGGTAAAGCCCTCGCGCGGCATTGCCTGATGCGCATCACCGAAATAGCGATCATCGGTGTTAGTGCGGGTTGGAACCCGCGCCGTGACCGACTTGTCCAGCTCCGACGGGTCCATGCCCCATTGCTTGCGGGTGTAGCCACGGAAGAAGGTCTCATAAAGCTTTCGTCCGACCTTCGACACAACGACGTCGGCCGAGGTGAGGATCGGATCGACCGGCTCAGCGCGCGCCGCCAGAAAAGCCTCAACCTCCTCGTCGCTCGACAGGTTCAGGTCATAGAGCAAGTTCAGTGTTGTGCGGTTGATCGGCATCGGCACGCGCTGACCATCGACGTCTGCGAGGACACGATGCTCATAGGGGCGCCACTCAGTGAAGCGGGAGAGATAGTCAAAGATCTCGGTTGAGTTAGTGTGGAAGATATGTGGGCCGTACTGGTGGATCAGTATGCCGGCGGCATCGTGATGATCATAGGCATTGCCAGCGATGTGGGGGCGGCGATCCACCACCAGCACGCGCTTGTCGCCGTCTGCTGCGAGCCGTTCGGCCATCACTGCGCCGGCAAAGCCCGCTCCAACGATCATGACATCATAGTGTTTGCGATCCGCCGGCCATGTCACCGGCGAAACTACGGGTTCGTGCCGGTTACGGCTGGCAATTTCGGCATCGATCAACGCCGTCATCTCTAACGCCGTGCTGCGCCAGGATCCCCGTGCAAGTTGCGCATCGGCCTCATCGCGCCACGCGTTGCCCGCCGAGCGGATCTTCATAGCCGTTTCGCAGGCAGCGACGAACTCCTTTGACGTATCGGCGATGCTGACACCAGTGAGGCTGCCGTAATGGCGTACGACGTCGACTATCGGCGTAGATACGACCGGGCATCCGGCCGCAAGGTATTCGGGCGTCTTGGTCGGACTGATGAAGCGGGTTGCCTCGTTGATCGCAAACGGCATCAGGGCAACGTCCCAACCCGCCATATAGTCGGGCAACGCCGTGTACGGTCGGCCGCCGAGATAATGGATGTTGTTGCGGCGCGGCAGATCTGCCTCGTCGATCTTCACTACCGGCCCGATCACGACCAGTGCCCACTCCGGATGCGCATCCGCAAGTGCTGCAAGCAGGTCCATATTCATTCGCTCATCAACGACGCCCGCAAAACCGAGTCGCGGTGAGGGTAGGAACGATTGGTCTTCCGGCTCAGCCATGCCCGATGCCCTAGCCCGGGCGAAGTGCATGAAGTCGATGCTGGAGGGGAAAGCGTGCACGTTGCCATGCCGCCCTCGTTTCGATTCGTACAGGCTGGTCCCACCCGTAAAGACAAGGTCGGCGCGTTCGATCAGCAACTGCTCACGCGACAGAAGCTCTGGCGGTGCGCCCTTGAAAGCGGACAGCTCGTCCATGCAATCGTACACGATGCAGGCAGATTCTACGTGGTCCGAAAACGGCAACATCATCGGAGTGTAGTACCACCGAATGATGTCGCTACGGTCGTAGCTGAGCTCGGCATCGAGGAGCGCCGTGAGCGCCGCATCCTCACGCCCGCGCAGGCTGTCATCGAGCTGCGGCGTGAGCACGACCACGCCGCTGTTGGGGCATATATGTCGGCTTAGCGTGGAGGCTCCAGGACGGTACTCCGGCTCCTCCCAAAACAGCACGTCATGCGTCGCGGCGAAGCGCGTCATCAGGTGCTGGGGCCGCTGAAACACGAATGCCCACCGGAGATGGCTGAAGCAGATCAAGGTCGGGCGGTTGCGCCCCTTGATGCAGGCGGATGCCTTTGCCGAAGTGAAAAGCTGCTCAGTGGCCACAGGTGTCCCCCTTTTATGTTGTTACGATCGGGAAACATGGGAGCATCGGGGCAAGTTCCGGCTAAGTGATTGATCCTTGCGGCAGATTAGGACGATTGCAGGAACGATGGGAGCGGGTGCCCGTTTGGTGCACGGGAGGGCACATCCATGGTTCTGCAACTTTGGGGCGGGCCGGAGTGCACCGTCAATCGCACATCAGGCGGCTACCAAGATCAAACGCGATTAAGCGGCCATCATGATCGCCTAAACGATCTGGAGCTCTTCGCATCATTGGGCCTTACTGCCATTCGTTATCCAATCCTCTGGGAGCGGGTTGCGCCGGATCCTAAGATAGAGGCTGATTGGTCGTGGACGGACAGTCGGTTATCCAAGCTCTGCGAACTCAACATCCGTCCGATCGCCGGGCTTGCTCATCACGGCAGCGGGCCATCCCACACGAACCTTCTGGACGAAAGCTTCGCGGTCGGACTTGGTCGCTATGCGGATCAGGTCGTGAGGCGCTATCCATGGATTGACGATTGGACACCGGTCAACGAGCCGCTGACCACGGCGCGATTTTCTGCGCTATATGGTCATTGGTACCCTCATGCCCGCGATGAGAAGTCATTCTGGCGTGCATTGCTCAATCAGATTGACGGGACGAGGGCGGCAATGCGTGCCGTTCGCCGGATCAACCCTGCAGCACGTCTCGTCCAAACGGACGACCTTGGCCGAACATACGCTACCCTTAACCTTGGCGAACAAGCAGCTTTTGACAACGTCCGCCGGTGGGCTAGCTGGGATCTCCTGTTCGGTCGAATTGTGCCTGGCCACCCGCTTTGGAGTCGCCTTGATCGCCTCGGATTTGGAGAACGCCTGCGCCGTATCGCTGATGATCCATGTCCGCCCAACGTTATTGGCGTAAACCACTATCTGACGAGTGATCGCTTTCTGGATCATCGTCTGCAAAGGTACCCCCGCGAGACGCATGGCGGCAACGCTCGCCAGCGCTACGCTGACGTTGAAGCGATAAGGATCCTTGATCCAGCGCCTGCGGGCCTCGCTGGCGCGCTGCGCGAAGCCTGGGAACGCTATGCTACGCCACTTGCCGTGACCGAGGTTCATAACGGATGCACTCGCGAGGAGCAGCTGCGCTGGGCTGCAGAGGCGTGGGATACCTGCTGCGCCTTGCGAGACGAAGGTGTCGATGTTCAGGCGGTCACCGCCTGGTCTCTGCTGGGGGCCCATGGTTGGAACACGCTGCTCACCCGCCCCGGTGTGTACGAGCCTGGCGTCTTTGACGTCGCGACCGGTACGCCGCGCCCGACTGCCTTGGCATCACTGTGGCAGGGCCTGCCTACTAGCGCCCTGCGCCATCCGGTGGCGCAGGAGCCGGGTTGGTGGCGAAGACCGGATCGTCTGATCTACAGGGCGTTAAGCCATCCCACGGCTCCAAGCTCTCGTGCTACGCCTGTGAGCACACCGACGCTGCTGATCTGCGGCGCTACTGGCACGCTGGGACAGGCATTCGCGCGCGCTTGCCGCCGGCGCGGGATCGGTCATCGTCTCGTTGGTCGGGACGTGCTGGATCTCGAACGTCCCGACGCGATCGGAGCCACTCTCAATCAGATCAGGCCGTGGGCGGTGATCAACGCAGCAGGCTGGGTTCGCGTCGATGAAGCTGAAGCCAATGAGGCAGCCTGCCACGCGGTGAACGCGACCGGAGCGATCGCACTGACAAAACATTGCGTTGATCGTGGTATAGCGAGCCTGAATTTCTCCAGCGATATGGTATTCGATGGCTGCGCTGATCGTCCGTACGTCGAAACCGACAGGCCCAATCCACTTAACGCCTATGGTCGTAGCAAGGCGGCCATGGAGGAAGGATGCATAGGCCTTCCGGGAGCACTTACGGTAAGAACTGCTGCGTTTTACTCGGCTCAGGATCGCTATAATTTCGCGATCGCCGTCGTCGATGCGCTGTCAAACGGACGGTGTTTTCGAGCGGCTGAGGACCATGTCGTCAGTCCCACGTTTGTACCGGCGTTAGTCGATGCTGCGTTGGATCTGCTGATCGACGGGACAGAAGGCCTTTGTCACCTGGCAGGGGCGGATGCAGTGAGCTGGGCTATCTTTGCTCGTCGGGTCGCTAAAGCAGTCGGGCTAGATGAAAGGTTGATTGACGGGGTTGCCGGAGCCTCTTTAGGCTGGACAGCAGCGCGACCACTTCAAGTCGGTCTAGCGAGCGAACGCTGCGCAGTACTCGGAAGCCTTGGTCAGGGCATAAAATCCTTTGCAGATGATCTGGATCGAAATTGCGCGAACCTGAGGGCTGCTTGACAGATGCTTGTGTCGGTACCCCCGTCACTAAAGATCCGACAGGTATCCACAGCGGCGCGAGACCCACATTCGGTCATTCGCGATCTCTTTTTGTCTCCCCATCTTCTGCCATCCATTCATAGTGCCAGCCTGAGAGGTGCTGAGCCTCGGCCCTGCCAACTTTCCTGAAAAAATGGTGTTTCGAGAAAGGATGGCCGGGAAGGTATGGTTCGCATATGTCCCTGGCCCGACAGGGGAACGACATGATCGATAGACGTATGCTCATGGCAAGCGGCCTCGCGTTCGGCGCAACAACCGCGTTCGCAGCGGAACCATCGTCAGCCGCAAAGCGTGCTGCCATTGACGCAATGCCGCTACCGCTCGGCTTCAATGGCGCATTCGCCTACGCCCGAGGCGGAACCATGGCGCATGCCCGGTATGTCGGCATGGCCGATGTCGAAGCAGGTAAGGCCATCTCACCCGCCACCCAGTTCAAATGGGGCTCTGCATCAAAGTGGCTGGCGAGCGTCACAGTGCTTCGCCTCGTTGAACAGAAGCAATTGTCCCTTGATGCCCCAATCACGGCGTATCTCCCGGATTTCCGGCACGATACCGGCGAGCAGGTGCTGTTGAAGCATGTGCTGTCAAACACCAGCGGCATCCCTGATTTATTGACCCGCCAGCTTGCGAATGAGCCAGCTTTGCGGACAACGGACGCTAGCGCAGCGTCTATGGTGTCGCGCTTCGGTGGTGGCGATCTGCTGTTCGCGCCCGGAAAGGGATGGGACTACGGAGCTATAAACTGGGCGATCGTTGCGGCGATCCTCGAACGGCTGACCGGTGAGGCATTCGCACAAGTCGTCGCAAAGCAGACCCTTCACCCACTCGGCATGTCCGCTACCGAGTTCGTGCAACCAAACCAGCCTCTGATGCCGAAGCTGGCTGCTGCTTACAGCAGTGGATTGCCACCGGTACGTAAGATGGCTCCAAACCCGTCGTTCATTGCCGCAAGTGGCAACACGGCCAGTACCTTAGGTGACGCGGTGCGTGCGGCACACGGTATCTTTCACGGCCCGCTCCTTGGTGCCGCCTCCCGGCGTAATCTTACGATGGTCCGATGGCCGGACGAGAATTATGCTCTTGGCGGGCGCATAAAATCGATCGACGGCACCCTTTGGGCTTGGGAGATAGGTAAAATCCAAGGGTATCGCGCGCTCATCTCGCATCGGCTTGACCGGAGTGAAACCATTGTGGTCTTTAACACAACGGACATCGAGCAATCGCAGCTGGGTAGTTGGGTTGAAGCCATCGCTCGCGCTTGACACAGCGAACACCGAGGTGGCTCACCAAAACATCGCCTCGCCAACGGTCGCGATTACGAACGTGACCGCGCCGATCGTACCCACCGGCGTTCGGGGCATCCGCTTTCGCTAGCCAGCGAGTTTCGGGATGCAACGGTACTGGGGCTGGCCAAGATCGGTCAGGCGGCGGTCAGCCGCTCCGCGGCTGCGGAGACCCACTTGTGGTCGTTCAAAGCGGGATCGACGCTCCCCAAGACCCGACATCCGTTCATTGGTTCGCGAACAGGCCCACTACGCTCATTAGCGCGTCCGGCCCAAAGAAGCGCGCGAGATTGCTGGCGCTGAGGTACGCGACCGGATGGCTGCGCGCGAACAGCTCATTCTCATAGGCCGCTAAAGCAGCTTCATGATTATCAGGATGGCTTATCAAAGCGCGCGCGAGTTCGGCGCCATCGAGCATGGCCAGGTTCGCACCCTCGCCGGCGAACGGTGACATGAGGTGCGCCGCGTCGCCGAGCAGCGTCACTCCTGGCTTTCGCCGCCAGGTGAGCGACGAGGGCAACGCATAGATGGAGCGGATGACAGGCACTCCGTCGCTTGCGATGAGCGCGCGAAGTGACGGTGCCCAGCCGTCGAACAGAGTCGCCATGCGCGCGGTCGCGGTTAGCACGTCCGCGGTTGCGCAAGCCTCTGGTCGGCTCACCGCGACGTAGGTGTGGATGCTGCCGTCGGCATTGCGATGCGCCAGGATTCCCTGGTTGGGTGCCACCGCCATCAGCGTACCCGACCCGATCACCGCCGCAGCAGCATGCGCGCGAGGATCGTCGGGCCCGAGATGCAGCTCGAGAAAGTAGGTGCCGGTATAGGCGGGGCTAGCATCGGTAAGGAGCGGGCGCACCCGGGACCATGCGCCGTCCGCGCCAACCAACAGCATCGTCTCGACGGCCGAGCCATTCGCGAACGCCACCGTGTGGCGACTAGATCCTGTCGCACGAACCGAAGAGACCTTATGCCCCCACCGCACGACACCCGGCGGTAAAGTGCTCAGCAGCATCTGGCGTAGCTCGCCGCGATCAATCTCCGGCCGGGCCGAGGCAGCGTTGCCCGGTCGGTCGAGCAGCACCGTGGCTTCGCGGTCCACGACCCGCTTTGCATCCTCGCCCGGCCGCACCAGCGTCAGGAATTTGCCGTACAGACCCAGCTCACGCACCGCCCGCTGCCCGCTATGCTCGTGAAGGTCAAGCAGCCCGCCCTGGGCCCGCGCATCCGCCGACGCCTCCCCTTCGTACACGGCGACCTCGATCCCGTGCCGATGCAACATGCCGGCAAGCACCAAGCCGCCTAGCCCGGCGCCGATGATGGTGACGTCTTCTCGCATTTGTAAGCGCTCCTTGGTCTCGCGGGCTGCCCGCATCGACATCAGTGGAGCCGCTGGCCGGCTTTTGGCCGGCGTATGCGCGGGGGTGGTCGCAACCACGCCGCCGTTTTTCGCAGCGATTTGCCCTTAGGACGACCTCATCGATCGCGCAACACTATGCCCATTCGGCGGGCTGGACCCAGAAACGGCCATTCGCAGCACTTTTCCTGCTTCCCAACATCGGGCATTCGTTCATCCCGACGCTGAGATCTAAGCGCATAAACATTCTTCCTGGATGTCAATAAAGGATGGAAGATAGAGCTGGCAGAATTTACCCGACACCGAGGCAGGTCCGGGCGATTAACTCTCTGAACCGCCCCGGGTTTGCCGGAGGCCATGGGTTGTGAGTTACGCTGCCATATCCAGGTTCTCAGCGGCAGCATAATAGCGCTCTTCGGCTTCGGCAGGCGGGATATTGCCGATGGGTTCGAGCAGGCGACGATGGTTGAACCAGTCGACCCATTCGAGCGTGGCATATTCGACGGCTTGAAAGCTGCGCCACGGCCCACGCCTGTGGATCACCTCGGCCTTGTAGAGGCCGTTGATCGTCTCGGCCAAAGCGTTGTCGTAGCTGTCGCCGACGCTGCCGACTGATGGCTCGATCCCGGCTTCGGCGAGGCGCTCGGTGTACTTGATAGACACGTATTGCGACCCGCGGTCGCTATGATGGATGAGGCCGCCCCGATGGGTCGGCCGGCGGTCATGGAGAGCCTGCTCCAGGGCATCGAGGACGAAGCTTGCATGCGCCGTTCTGCTGGCCCGCCACCCCACGATCCGCCTGGCGTAGGTATCGATGACGAAGGCGACGTAGACGAAGCCTGCCCAAGTCGCGACGTAGGTGAAGTCCGACACCCACAGCATGTTCGGCGCTGGCGCGTAGAACCTGCGGTTGACGTGATCCAGCGGGCACGGCGCTGCCTTGTCGCTCATCGTCGTGCGAACCGGCTTTCCCCGGATCACGCCCTGCAAACCCATGTCGCGCATCAGCCGCTCGATGGTGCAGCGGGCGACCGGAAAGCCCTCGCGCATCATCTGCCGCCACACCTTGCGCACGCCGTAGACCGCAAAGTTCTCGGCGAACACGCGCGCCACCTCGGGCTTGAGAGCCTGATCCCGCTGCGCCCGCGCCGACAGGCGCATTGGATCCTGTCGCTGCGCGACGCGCTCGAAATACGTCGATGGGGCGATCGGCAAAACGCGGCAGATCGGCTCGACCCATAGACATCGCGGTGATCGTCGATGAAGGCGATCATCGCCGGAACGGGCGGTTGAGCTCCGCCTGGGCAAAACACGCGGATGCCTTGCGCAGGATCTCGTTGGCCTGGCGCAGCTCGCGGACTTCACGCTCCAGCGCCTTCATCTTGTCAGCGACCTCGGTCGGAACGCCAGCGCGCTTGCCGCTGTTCACCTCGGCCTTCTTTACCCACTCATGCAGCGTCTGCGGCACGCAGCCGATCTTCTCCGCGATGGAAACCACCGCTGCCCATCGCGATCGGTAATCGCGCTCGTGATCCAGCACCATCCGTACCGCTCGCTCGCGGACCTCGGGCGCAAACTTGTTCGTCGTCTTGCTCATACAGGCTCCACCTTCTCAGGAGTTGGAGCCTCCGACAAACCCGGGGCGGTTCAATACGCTTGCCCTACCCTCTTCAGATTACCAGCTGGTGCATTTAATCTGACGGAGCCGCAGCACACCATTGTCGTTGAGGCAGTCGAACCGCGCGGGCAAGATGCCAACTATCCGTGCTTCGTTGCCGGAGAACGATGCTGCCCGCCTGAACTGTCGGCGGCATTGCCGCCTATGAGTTGTTCCGCGAGGCGATGAGCGACCCGACTCACGAAGAACACCAACAGCTACGTCAATGGCACGGCAGCCCCTTCAACCCCAACGAGACCGACGAACTTGCCGCAAAGCGTGCCGTCGCCTCTATCGCGATCCGGTGACGTGCCGGCAAGGCTGCCTTCGAAAAGAGGCGCATTCGCCATCGATACGCTGTGACGGTTCGAATTCGTTGAAGAACCAAATGGCGGACGCTCGCGCTATGCTGGTCCTTTGGACAGCATGGCTTTGTGAGAGCGACCGGCAAGCAACTCGTACTCTACGACATCGTGGGCGCAGAATATCCGTATTTCGTCACCGTGCTCGACGTCTAATCGACGAAGCCGTTCAAGATTTGTCAGCCGTGCGACGGCATCGACCTGCATCAGCCGCTGATACCCGCGTAGCCCAGGTGTGCATGCATAATGCCTGCCGCCGATCTCTCCACGATAGAAATATGCATCGGCTGCATAGAACAGCCACTTGCCGCCGTCCTCCTGCACCGCGACCCCGGTGTGCCCCCAGGTATGCCCTGGAAGCGGCACCAAGAGGACCTCCGGCGGCAGCCCCTCCAGCGAGCGCACCGTGTCGAACCCGAACCAACGGTCGCCCCCACCAAGGGGATACAGGCGCCAGTCGTTGACACCATCCCACTGCCCGGGCCGATAGCGCTTATTGCCGACAAAGGCGCCGCCCTGCTTCTGGTCTGCCACCTCCTTCTCGCGGGCCGTGACATGCACAGCCGCGTTGGGGAAATCTTCCAGTCCCCCGGCATGATCGAAGTCGAGGTGGGTGACAATGATGTGCCGTATGTCGTTCGGATCAAAGCCGAGCGCCCGCACCTGCGCGATAGCAGTTTCCTCAGATCGAAGCTGAGGATTGTTCAGCCCGAGAAAGAAGGGCGACAGCCTCCGTCTGGGATGATCCACGTCCTTCTTGCCAAAGCCCGTATCGACCAACACCAACCCGGCATTGGTCTCGATCAGCAGGCAATGACAAACTAGCGCGCCGTAAATGCCATCGCTGCGGCCGTCGAAGGCGCGTCCGCCGATTGGGCAGCAGGTGCCACAGTTCAGATGGTGGATGCGCATCAGCGTAGCTGCCACCGACGCAAGCGAACACGGGTGCGTTCCTCCTGCTCTGGCTCGCGTGAGCGACTCTCCAACCACCAGCCGGCAAGACCACCCACTGCGGCGGCAATCGATCCGCCGAGTGCGTTAACGAGGTATCGGTTCTTGGTCATGTGCCGCTCCAGAATTTTGAAGCTGAACGTTCCCGGCATACCTTTAGCCGCCGAAACAGCTGCTAAATCGATGCAATCCTAGTTAGTGGATCACAGTACGGCTTCGCCGACAAAACCATCGCGCCGAGCGCTGCCTATGGGATGGTGACCCAATATCGGCCATCCACCGTGTGCCTAGCCCTGCCCAAAAGCTGCCGTTTGTTCATTCCACGCGAACGCTCAGTTTCGCAGGAGCGCTCCGCTCGCTCAGCGCCCTTGGTTGGTAAAAAGCGGAAGAGAAGTGGGCGCTGCTAGTAGCTCGCGCCATCCACCAGCCGGTGCGGCAGGTCGCGCCAGAGTGCGGGATCGAACATCCGAAGGTTTACCCCCATGCGCGGGTAGGCCGGATCGGTTGCGGTCCAGTGCGTCGTGCAGCCGCAGGCTGGGCAATGCCAAAGATCAAGCGCGCGATCGCCGTGCTGATAGGAGGCGCCCGAACCGACCACAGTTACGGAACCGGGAGTGCAATAGTGCCAGAGCCCGGCCGTGCGCCTGCATATCGAGCAGTTACACTCGGCCGCCTCGACCGGCACGTCGCGCAAAATGAGTTGAACTCGCCCGCAGTGGCAGCTTCCGTGATGCTCGTTCGGCCTCGCGGGCTACTCTCCTTAGTTAGACCCGGTCAGAGGATCGTCGCACGCGAACCAAAGGTGCGCAAATCCCCACCCTACTTCCTCCCGCCGCTTCGCGCGGGTTCGCGGGTTTACGGCCGCGGTGACCCAATTGTGTCTACTCAGCGCTCGCTCGCCACTACACGAAATCCTCACTTCCATCATGTGCAGAGCAAGGCGGACATCAGGCGGCAAATCCATCCGAGGCTTGCCGCGAATTACTCAGCTTCGATATCGCTATACGTTGGCGACCGCCGGGTTTGAGCATCCGTGACGAGCGTGATTAGGGGTTCGGCTGCAGAAGCTTTAGTACCGCATCGCTCATGAGATTAGGAACATGTTTTTCATATTCGGATAGCAGCCGGGCGCCCGTGTCGCTTCCCAGACGAAGACGAAATTCCTCGCTTGCGAGATCTGCAGGCGGGCGATTGGGACACGCGACGACGTAGCCAAACGGGAGATCATCCAGCTTCCTGATCGCGAGTTCAGCGGCCGGCAAGCCTGCCCGGCATGAGGCGTAGAGCCGACGCGTCATCGGCGCACGGTCCGCCGGTGCAATGCTGTCGTCAATGTCCCCGACGTAAACATACGGCGGCGCCTTTTGAAAACTCCTGAGCGAAGCTTCATAGGCGGGCAGGCGGCGCGCGATGAGCGTGGAGCGCCATTGATCCAGCTGGTGAACCCGCTCGTTGGCACCTGGGTAGCTGCACGTTGGATCGAACGCATTTGTCAGCCCTCCTCGCGCGAAGCCGTAACGGATGGCGTGCTCATAGCCGTAGGCAAGACGTTCGTCGTCGCCGTCGGGCCGTTCGCCGACGCCGATGGCGAAGAGACTCTTTTCCTCGACCTCCGTGTCGCCAGGAATGTCATAGATCAGCAGGGCGATTGCGAAGGCGTCCGCATCGTGCTCGCGTTGCCGCTTCTCTTCGCAGGTCAGGGTTGCGGGAAAGGGCACATGCCCAAGCGCGATGTGCCCGAGCTCGTGCGAGAACACGAATGAAAGCGCCGGCCGGAAATGCGAGTTCAGTCGCATGAATACATCGAACATAGCCATGCCGTCCGCGCCGGAGATCTCCCCTCCGTCCGCGGCAGCCGTCAGCCGCGTCTCCATTTCCACGAATATGGCCGTCTCGCCGCCCTTCACCCGCAAGCTTTCGAGCAGCGCCACCGATCTACGAAAATGTTCATCGAAATCATCTTCGTAGCGCATGCCCGCTACACCGTTCCGTGCAGCCGCGAAATAGAGACGGGCGCGACGCTCAAGTTCTGGATCGTCAATGGATCGGGTTGACGATATCCCGAGAAACGATGCCAGCGACTGGCTAAAGCCGGCATCCCCGTTTGCGGCTTCCCGGAGCGATCCGATTACGAGGCCGCGCAAAAATCGCGCGCCGAGCCGGATTTCCTCTGGTGAGATAGCGGTTGACCAAGCGAGTTGCTGGTCCTCGAACGTCAGCTTCGCCCGATTCACGCTTGTAGCCTGTAGCGGCGTCACCTTGAGAACGGTCAATGCAGCAGCTACCGACGGCCAACTTTTCTCGAGCACCGCTTTCTGAACGTCGAGTTCGTCCGATAGATAGAATTGTCCGGATGTCACCTGGTCGGGAGCCATGACGCGCTCTACCTCGGGATTAAATTTCGCTCCTGCTTGGGGAAAGAGGTTCGCGATCAATCGGAAATCGTCGGCGTCTCGGACGACCTCCACCGCGTTGGGAAGCGCGCGCTGTAAGCTCATCTGCGCACTCACAGCCGTTGCAGTCAGCGCCGCAAGCAAGCCGAGGGCGGTTCTGCGCACGCGCTATCCCCCGATCGTCGCTCCACCTTCGCTTGGCGTCCAGAACTCATCCTCAAGCTTCGCCTCCCGGATCGCGCCGCCAACCCCGCCGGCCACATTTTTCAATGTAAACCGTTGCGCGAGGAAGCAGACGGTCAGCGGCTGAGTAAAGTTCTGGTCGATCGTGAATGATCGGGCGCTCTGCGCCGAAAGGATTGGCGGCAGCGTGGACAACGATGCCGAGCTCGGTTGCGCAGATGCGCCGGCACTCGCGGGAACGCCGCTAGCCGCCGGCTTAGACGCGTTGCCGAGCGAGACGTTCGCCGTGCCGGAGGCCGGTTTGCCACCACCCAGCGTAAGCCCCGCCGATCCGGTCACGGGAAGGCTGTTCGACGGAGTGGACGGTTGCGAGGTGGTGCCCCCCGCAATCTTGCCGCCGTTCGTAGCCTTTACTGATGGCGGTGGCGAGCTGGGGGCCGGGGCCGAAGCCGCATCTCCTGCTTTCGCGTCACCCGCTTTCGGCATCGCAGTGGACGGGGAGCTTGATGCGGGCGGCGCCGCACCCGAGACCGTAAGGGCCTTGGTGAATGGTACTTCACCGCCGAAAGCTGCAGCCGCCGATCGATCGACGGTTAGTTGCATGTGCTTCGCGACTTGGGTGTTGCGGATGACAAAGTAGCGGTTGGCTTCATCAATCAGGCCGGGATCAATCGTGCGAAGCGCGGCGCGGGCATAGGCCTCGTCAGTCCTGAACTCCTGTCGCTCGGTCAGCGTGACGGACGTCGCGTAGTTCTTGGACGCAGACACCGACAGGAGGCCTCCAAGGCCGAGGAGCTTTGCCAGTAGGCCCGCACTCACCCGTCCGCTCGAACCCGCGGACACGGCCGACAGCTCGCCGCCTTGGGCGTTTATCTTGTCGCTGACATCCGTGAGCTCGAAACGAATGCCATTTCGGTCGAGGTAGAAGACACGTCCGGGGCGATCAAGCGCGTTCGGGCCCTGCAGGCACTCCCAGCCCTTGGGCAATGTGTTCTCGAGAGCCTTCGAAACGTCCTGCTTCTTCTGGGCAAGGCTGGGTGTGGGCGTCAGTAAAGCGACGATGATTGCAGCCCTGAGCAAAGTCATGTGGCTTCTCCATGTCCTGTCGTAGCTGCACTATACCATGCATCTCGCGCACGCGGAACATGCGTTCGACCCCCGGGTCGTCTGTACAAGGGCTTCGCCGCAGGAAGACCCAGTTGCAGACGTTCGGGATCCCATTCCCACCTCTCAACTTCAGACATTCGTTCATGTCCGGTCGACGTCTCGACCGGCAACCGTGGAATGGCGCAATCTGGGACTTACCGGTCATTCCAGATGGCCTTCGCGAACGGCGGCCTTCGTTAAGATCGGACGTTCGCGCGTGATCGCACCGGCGGCGAATTACCAGCACATAGCCGCTTCCAGACCGGCAGCTCTTGGACGAGATATTCGCGAAGCAGGCATTCGAGGTATGGCTTTCCGATTAGGCCGGGAGGGGCTGGCGTGAGCCTTTTACGGTCAGCGTTTGTCCGGTGACCTAACGCGAATGCCGACATCGTTTAGCAAGAGCTAATGGCCTGTTCACAATAGACCGTATCGGCATCACTGAAGTCAAAATTTCAAAATGCCGGACTTCCCGCGCCGCACGTTCGACGCCTAGTATGCGGCGATGAGGTTTATCGCCGACGGTCCGGAACTACCCGACGAACTGCTGACCGCGCGTGACGCTGGACAGGTCCTGTTCTTCTGCGGAGCGGGCGTCTCACAAGCTGAGGCACACCTGCCGAATTTTCCCAGCCTCGCTGGCCGGGTGCTCTCCTCTCTGGGCTCCGCCCTCGACAGCCCGGCCAGACGACTGTTCTCGGCGAGCCAGGACTTCGAGAAGGCGACCGGCCTGACCGGCGTCGTCGCCACCGACCGGATCTTCGGTCTGCTAGAGCAGGAGTTCTACCCCGAAGAGGTGCGCCAGGCTGTGGCCAAGGCGCTGGTCCCTCCTCAGGGGTATGGGCTCGGCGCCCATCGTACCCTGCTCGACCTGTCACGCGATCCGGCGGGCGTAGTCAGGCTGATCACCACCAACTTCGACCGGCTGTTCGAGGATTGCGACTCCGGGATCGGCTCGTTCAATCCGCCGCATCTGCCCGATCCTCGGCGCCCTACGGACTTCAGGGGCGTCATCCACATCCATGGCCGCGTAGATGCACAGTATAGCCGCGCCTGCGACGACGAGTTCGTTCTTTCGAGCGCCGACTTCGGCCGGGCGTACCTCGCGGATGGCTGGGCAACCCGTTACATCCAGACGCTGCTGCAGCGCTTCAAGATCGTGTTCGTCGGGTATTCGGCGGACGATCCGCCGGTCCAGTATCTTCTCGAGGCGCTCAGCCGGGAGGAGGACAGGCCCGACGACCTCTACGCCTTCCAGTCAGGCAGCGTCGACCAGGCCGCCGCGCAATGGAAGCACAAGGGCGTGCAGCCCATCCCATACGACAGCGCCAACGGCCACTTCGCGCTCTGGGAGACCTTGCGGGCATGGGCGGACCGAGCGCGCGACGTGGACGCCTGGCAGGAGAGCGTCATCGCTATGGCTGCCGCCGGCCCGGCCACCCTCCAGCCCCACGAGCGGGGGATCGTCGCCCACCTCGCGGCGACGCGTGACGGTGCCCGGCGGCTGGCGGACAAGGGAACGCCTCTTCCGGCGGAATGGCTCTGCGTCTTCGATCCGAAGAGGCGCTACGCGCCTCCCGGCCCGCGCGACCCTTACGTTGAGGGAAGCGAGCGCGTCGATCCTTTCGACTCACTAGGTCTCGACTCGGATCGACCACCACCGCCGACCGATCCCGACGACAGGTTCTCCAGCCGCGAGGCTCCGGCGGACGCTTGGGATCTGCTTGCCGCTACCGAAGCCGATCGCGAGCGGCTGGCACCGGACGCGACGGGTCGGCTGCGGGGCCCGGATGCCGGCCGGCCATCGAAGCTGCCAACCCGCCTGTGGCATCTGGGAGCGTATCTGGTCCGCGTCGCCCACGAGCCGGCTGCAGTCTGGTGGGCAACGCACCAGCACGGTCTGCATCCGGACGTCGTGTCGCATCTCGAATGGTCGCTGCGCCAGCAGCAGGATCGCTTTCCGGCGAGCATCCGCGAGGCATGGCGCCTGCTCATCGCCGCGTGGCGCACCGACCCGGTAGACCCCAACCGCCAGCGCTACGACATCGAGGCGGTGGTCGCCCAGTCAGGCTGGTCGACGGCGACGGTCAGGTCGACGATCGACATGTATCGTCCGCTGGTGACCGTCGAGCCGCCGATCCTCGCCCGACTGCCTCCGGGCAAAGAGGAAGGGACGATCAAGAACGTCCTTCGACCGGACGTGAAGTATCCGCGACCGCACGAGCCGCTCGTCATTCCGCCGGAGCATCTCGGCTATGCGCTCCAGCTCCTTCGAGCCCAGATCGAGCACGCTATCGTCCTCGAAAGAGAGATCGGCGGACATGATCGGATATACTTCGACACCACGCGGGCGGACGATGGTGAGCGACCTGACGAGGACGGTTTCCAACTGACTGGCCTCCTCGCGACATTCGTAAACATGATGGTCCGCCTGGCAGAGGCCGACCGCGCGGCGGCGAGGGAGGAGTTCGGCCGCTGGCCGGCCGGTTCGAATCCGGTCTTCGAACGCCTCCGGATCTGGGCGGCTGGCGAGCCCGCGATCCTCGATGCGGATGAGGCCGCAGAGGTTTTTCTGTCTCTGGACGACGAGTCGTTCTGGACCAATCAGCAGGAACGGGACCTGCTGTATGCATTGCGCGACAGATGGGCGGAATTGGATGCGAATAGTCGACAGGATCTAGAGCGCCGCCTGCTGACGGGCTCGTTTCCCTGGCCGGAGTCCCGCGACGATCTCGCTAGGATCGCAGCCCACTACCGTCTTAACCGCCTTCAGTGGCTGAGCGGTCAAGGCGTAAAATTCGGCTTCGACCTAGAAGCCGAGATGACTAAACTGCGCAAGGACGATCCCGATTGGGAGACCAAGTTCGCGGATCGCACGGCGCAGCCGAACGTAGGCAAAGTCCGCCGCATTCCGACCGACACCGACCCCACTCCGCTGGAGGGGCTCCCGGTCGGAGAGGTGCTGGCCGCAGTGCGCGAAGCCTCAGGCCGCGACTTCGAGACCTTCATCGACCACCGGCCCTTCTCCGGCCTGGCCGAAAGGCGTCCCGCATTCGCGCTGGCGGTACTAACCGACGCCGCACGCAAAGGTGAGTTTCCGGCGCGGGAATGGGCCGCTCTCCTTCATGAAACCGCCAAGTGCGAACCCAACCAACGCCTACTGACCGCCATCGCGGTGCGGCTCGCCAAGCTCGGGACCGAGAAGGTCGCGGAGCTGCGGCATCCCATCAGCGAGTGGATCCGCGACCGCGCCACCTGGCTGCTGACCAACCTTCCCGACGTGTTCCAGGCAGTGTGGGACTTGCTCGTAGCCGCATTGGCGGCCCACCCGCCGAAGGACCGGTTCAAACGGGCGGACGCCGGATGGGTCGATGACGGTCTCAACCAGCCAGCCGGCCGCATGGTCGACGCCCTCTTCAAGGATGCGTCGAAGGTAGACTTCAATTCAGACAAGGGGCTGCCCACCGAGTGGAAGGCCCGGCTCGATCAGCTCCTTGCGCTCCCCGGCGACGCGCGTCGGCACGCGATCGCCATGACGGCGCCGCACTCGAACTGGCTCTACTTCATCGACTCGGACTGGACCGAAAGCCGATTGCTGGCCGTCGCTGACGGAGACGATGCCGACGCCCAAGCCTTCTGGGGAGGGTATTTCTGGGCGGCTCGGACGCCGCAGCTCCCGCTCTACACTTGCCTCAAGCCTGCCTTCATCGCGCTGGCGAGATCGGGTTCAAAGCGCCGGGACCACGCCAACAAGCTCGCCGGAATGCTGCTCGCAGGCTGGGCCGGCAGCGACGACCCCGCCGGAGAGGACGCGCTCATCCCTGATGTGGAACTGCGCGAGGTGCTGATTCACGGCGACGACGAACTGCGGACCCAGATGCTGTGGTATCTTCAGCGGTGGTCGAACGAGCCCGGCTCGAAATGGGGCGACCGGATCCTTCCCTTCCTCGAACGCGTGTGGCCACGGCAGAGGTCGGTCCGGACGCCGCAGACTTCCGGCCGGCTGGTCGACATGGCATTGGCCATGCCGGAGAGGTTCGTCGAAATCGTCAAGGTGATTCTCCCACTCCTTGATGCGGTCGCGGGATCGTCTGTGCGGATGGGCCACTTTATCGACCTGGAAGAAGGGATCGCCTCCCAGCATCCGCGCGAGCTGCTCGACCTCTTGTGGAAGGTCCTTCCCGAAGATGCATGGCTCTGGCCATACGAGACACGTCGAACGCTCGACGCGCTCAAAGCGCAAGAAGTCGTCCGAGATGATACAAGGCTGGCCGAGCTCTCCCGGCGCGAGCAGAACAGGTAGCTATCCCAGCGCCACGAGAGACGCCCGACGCGGCCAATCTCCAACGGAAACACGGCTGTAAGCGGATCACCGGGCAGCTCGACGTCGCCATGAGCTCCGAAATCGCCGATGGCGCCAGCGCCACGGTGTTTCTCGCCGGTACGCGGCCACCTAGTCGCGGGCCTTGGACCAAGCGTTTCCGTTCTGCTTGGCCTCGACCTTGATGGACTCCACTCGGTAAGGCGCGCAGGCGACGATCTCGACGGCGTCGGGATCGAAGATTGCTATGTTGAATCCGCGCTTCTCTCCGTCGTCGCCGAAGTGACTCTTGTAGCCGATCGCGTCGTATCCCTCGCTCCGGAACAGCTCGGCCAGTATCTGGGTCGACGCATAGTCGGCGCGGTCGTCGGTCGACGTGACTGGTTCCGAAAAGGCGTTGTCGATGTCGATCCAGACCGCCTCCTCCTTTTCTGCCGCCGTCAGATTCGGGCCGCCCATAACATGCCGGAACACTGGTCCGGCGAACGAGGTCCTGCCGTGGCCCTTCGTGAGGTCGAGCGCCCGAATAGGCCTCAGCATCCGGCACCAGGCAAGCGAGACGTCTGCGCCGATCCAGGGCCTCACCTCCGATATCGCCGTCTCGACGGTGGTGCCCACGTACAGCGCAGGTATGCCGGTAGGGTTCGCTCGTCCCTCACGGGCGCGATCTGTGAGGGGCTTCATCCGCTTGGCTCCGAATCCGGCAGTCTCCTCGCCCGTCCAGTTGCCGTCCTCGTCCTTCTGGTCGAGGAAATCGACGCCGAGCTGCGCGCGGTAAAAGGTCCGCCCCTTCTTGAAGTGCGCGTCCCGGTCGTGGCTCGTGGCGAGCACCGTCTCCAAAAAGGCCCTTTCCTCGTCGCCCCAGACGTAGCGGCCAGTGAACCGGACGTGCCGCGCGAAGCGCGAGAAGCTGTCCCACCGCGCGAACTCCGCAGCCCTATTCTCGCGGTCCGCCATGCCCATCTCCCGATCCTCGCGTCGTACCAGCGCCTTGTATTTGAAGTGCGCCCGCCCGCTCCTAAATTCGAGCGATGACCGCTCCGGACCCGACCTACAACCTCTCCGCCTTCGCTGATCGCCTCTTCGCCGAGAAGCGGCTCCTCCCGCTCGCGAACCAGATCCGGCGCGCACGCGACCTCCATTCGCTGTCGACCGATCTCGTGATGGCAATGGAGAGCATCGATGCGCTGGAGGCGGAGCTGACCGTTCCGGCCGATCCCGACGACCACCGCAAGCTCATCACGGAGTCTGCGCTGCTCAACAACGCGCTCGTGCTCTACGTCCGTGCAACCAAGACAGAGTCGAAGGAACGAGGCGGCTTCGATCTGCGAACCCGCTTCGGCGACGAGGAGAAGATCGTCCACAAGGAGCTGAGCGATCTGCGCGACAGCGCGATTGCCCATTTCGGCTCCGGCGGAAGCTACGGCGGCGAATGGCAGGCCGAGCTAGTCATCCTCCAGTTCAGCGGGGCGGAAGCAAAGGTCGGCGTGGTGACCAGGCGGCAGACCGTGGATCGAAACCTCGTCCGGCGCGCCCGCCAGCAGATTGAGACCGCGTTGAGCCTTATGCGTGCGGTCTACTACGAGAAGTTGGCAGAGATCACCGCCTCGATCGAGGCGGAGGCCGCCGCCGACGCGAAGTTCTCGGAAGAGATCCACCGCCACCCGCTCAATCTAGACCTCTTCATGAAGTCGGCCGACGCCGCCGAGGCCGCGCGTGGATCGTTCGGCTCGGGCTACGCGATGGGCAGCGTGAGCCACCGCTAGCCCCTGCGTCCGAGGCTAGCGACCTCGGTCGCGCCGTCGGCATTGGCACGCCGACCTGCTCGCCTTCGTCGAGGGCTGACCAAGTGATCGCCGCTATATGTAGGCTGTCAGCGAACTTTTCGGATGTCCGCTTCCGGGTTGCGCCAAGTCGGCGAGCTATGACCGGAATTAAGGCGCGCTGCTGCCGGACCGATCAAAGGGATAGGAATGGCGGGTTCCGGCAGGAGCGGCCATTCACGCGCCTGCCGTGGAACGGCTTAAGTTGGTCGTGAGCTGCCGCGGCCGACCGGCCGAGGGCAGACGCAGATCCGGCTCTTCAGCGGCGACGTCGCGCTTCTCGAAACCGGTCGTCCGGTAAACCCAGCGAACTAACCTCCTTCGAAGGTGCGAGCTGACCCTACTTTCGAGGACTGTCCCCTGCTAGAAGACCCAAAAGGTCGGATCGCAGTCTCGGAGGCGAAGGCGTTGGCAAAGAATATCCTAATTTTCTCCGATGGAACCGGTCAGATTGGGGGCATCAGGCCTGATCAGAAGCTGTCAAACGTGTATAAGCTTTACAGGGCATTGCGACCAGGCCCAGCTTCATTCATCGATCCGCGGCAGCAAGTCGCATTCTACGATCCCGGACTTGGGAAGGGCGAGGTTAGCGGCTGGACCTTTAAAAGAACAAAGCAGTTTCTAGAGGCGACAGTCGGCACCGGTATCGATACGAATATTATCGACTGCTACGAGGCGATCATTGCCGCCTACGAAGTTGGAGACCGAATCTGCCTTTTCGGTTTCTCGAGGGGCGCCTATACCGTTCGGGCACTCGCATCCGTACTGAACCTTTGTGGGGTTCCCACCCGGCTGCCCGACGGACGGCCCATGCCCAAGTACGGTGCGACCGTCCGAGCCGTTGCGTATGAAGCGGTTCAGAAGGTTTACAACCACGGGGCGGGAAAGCGTCGCAACGCGCAGCCCTACTTCGATCAGAGAGAGGAACTCGGACGCCGGTTCCGCCTTCGCTATGGATCTTCGCAGAATGAAGATCCGGCTGCCCCCCGGGGTAATGTGGAACCGCATTTTATCGGTGTGTTCGACACGGTTGCGGCGCTGGGCAGTAGCAGTCTCAAGTCGATCTTCGGTGCCATTCTTCTGTCGGCCGGCCTGCTCACCGCCGCTTCGTTCACGCTCCATTTCCATTGGATATTCAAGTTGCTGAGTATCGCATCAGTGTCGCTTACCCTTGGATGGCTCCTGTACTTGGCGACCATCCTGCGGAAGAGGTATTCACCGGTCTGCAAGGAACTTGGAATTGATCTTCGTAAGGTACCCAACAGGAACCTGAGCAAGCGTTCTACGAATTGGGCGTTTTGGCATAACAAGAATTACGACAGATTCCTTTCTGGAGAGGTGGCCTACGCGCGCCATGCGATGGCGATTGACGAGGAGCGCGCGAGTTTCCCGCGCGTCGAGTGGGGTCCGAAGGTCACACCCGCCCGTAGGGCGGACCAGAAGCCGAGATGGTTGAAGCAGGTATGGTTCGCCGGCTGCCACAGCGACATTGGTGGAAGCTATACGGAAAGCGAGTCCCGGCTGAGCGACATTGCGCTCGCATGGATGGTCGAGGAACTGCGGGATTGCGTCCCCGAGATTTTAATTAACGACCGGGAGCTCCAGACCTTCGGAGATCACCGCGGCCTGCAGCATGAAGAGCGATATATGGTGAAGGCGCTTGGCTGGCAGTGGAAAAAGAAGCCTCGATACGTTTTCGAGAACGGCGAATTGCATGAGAGCGTATATCGCCGCATCGATGCTGGTCCGGTTCCCATTGTCGACGAGGTAAAGGCTTATCGACCCGAGCAACTGAAGCTTCACACGAAGCTGAGAGCGATCTTGGGGCAGGAAGGTATTTAAGATAAGTGGTCCGACCAAGCCTCAATCGAATAGATGCTGTACCGATAACGGCTGGCGAGCCTGCGCGTACACCGGGCTGCGGCACCATTTCACATTGATGGCTTCAGGACTACGTACTAGCCGGAGTATGGGGAATTCGCTCCCTGCAGAGCGAGATCAGGTCCGTTGGGAGGCCGTCATCCGCAGGCAAGTGTTGCGACGCGCACCGCCTCGTCGACGGTCCCAAGCAGAGCGGAAAAGCTCCTAATCATGCGCTCGCAGTCTTGGAGACCCTCGATCTCTTTTGTGATCGCCGGAATCGCGTTGGAAACTGCCTTGGCGTGGCGGGCTATCTCCTCGGTTTGTGCGGCCAGAAGCACCCGGCCGGTCGATGTCACGCGTGCGTTCACCTCAGCCATCTGCTCAGTTATCGCGGCGATTGTCGCCGCGTCCGGGGCAGTGTCAATCGACTCCTCCAGCCGACGGACTAGCGCCACAAGATCTCGGTGCATTGCCTGCAGCTCAGGATTGTCGCCGGGACGAACCGGTAAGGTGTCAACGTCGCTCATTTCACGTCTCCTGCCTTGTCGATCGCCCGGTAGGTGGCCTCGGTCCGGTTCAGCCGCTCGTTCACGTCCTTAAGCATCTCATCAAACGGCCGCTTCGATCCGTTGGCGGCTGCAGTGTGCGCGTCCGCGAGACCGAGCAGCGATGCGCGCAGACCGGCAAGTGCCGCCAGCTGCGCGTCGCGCCTATCGATACCGGTAAGATAGTCGGCTACAATCTGCCTCTGACGTGCATCGGCCTTCTCCGTGGCGGCTACAGCGTATGTACGTTGATAGACGGAGAGCGCCGTGGTCCAGCTTGACGCTACAGTACCCCGCAGACCTTCCAGGTCGTTCCGCCCGATGGCGTTCGCCATTGCCGTCAGGAGCGCGCGGACGTCCGGGTCTGTCCGGCGCAGAATGTCACGCGTGCTGGCCTGAGCCCGCAGATCGACCAGAGCGCCCGCCAAGGCCGCAAAGCCGGCGGATACGCCGGGGTCGAGATCCGCCGCGGTCGGCCCCGCATTGAGTTGGACGCCCAGCTCGCGGAAGGCCTCAGTCTGTACGCCACCGCGTCCGCGACCACTGAGCGTCGCCAGCAGGTTACCGTAGCGTGCAAGATCGCCAAGCGCACCGCGCCACTTGACGCCGACTTCGGGCGGAACGGCCGCCGGGAAGCGGCGCTCGGACAGGGCGATCGCTCCGGAGCGGACGAAGCGGTCAACCTCGACCGAGCGGGTCAGCCGGTTAGCGTCGGCGAACGTCGTGGCGGCTTCCGTTTGGAGCGTCGAGGCAGCGCGACCAAAGCCGGTCAGATCGGCTGAGGGTGCAGTTGCGCATCCACCGGCAGTCAGCGACAGAAAGAGGCATGGGGTCAGGGCGTGCCCCGGTCGTAATTGAAATCTGATCACGAATTACATCCCAAATCGGGCGATAGGTCACGGAACGATCGCGTCGTTAAGCGGGGAAAGAGACCGAGCCTCGACCTCAACTCGACAACGTCCAGTGACACTCGAGCGCTGCAGTGATCGAGCGACCTTGGCGCCGCGGTGTCCATGATGAAGGCCGCCATGCGGCCGTCCTGCGTCGCGATTACCTTCCAGTAGCCCGAGGGCACTCTGTGGCGCTCATCCGCCTTGGGCAACGGGGGCATCGTACGCTCGAACAGAGGACCAGTCAGCACGTAAACGGCAACATTTTCTAACCGGGCGAGCTCGTTTTCCTGAGCCTCGAGCCGCTGCCATGACGCTTGGTTCAGGCCGGACCCCTGCGGCGTAATGTTGGAGAGGATGTTGGTATCGCTCGCGAACGGCGTACCTGATTGTCCGGCGAGCGGCGCCTGATGACCGCGATCGACCCCCAGCGCCCGCGATGCGTCGTCGTAGTCGGCGGGTTCTAGCGTCTCGTCAGGTGACAGCCACGGGTCTGCGGACCACTTCCGCTCGCCGGAGGGTCCGATGGAGGAGGGCGTCACGCGATACGCAACCCAGTCCGCCATCTTAGTCAGGTCGTTGGACGCAAGCGTGTATATCTCGCGTACGACGATATCATCAATGCCCGGAGCCCCGATCGGGCAGCCGTAGAGGCAGTGGAAGGTGTGGAGTTCGGCTCCGCCATGCGCAGTATCTGCAGCCGCCACCGAAACTGTGGCCAGGCAGATCGCCAGCAATCCTCGGATCCGGGGGACCGGGCGCAAAGCAGTTGCTATCCACTGCATTCGGAATCCGACCAGTGAGTTCCTTGCTCGCAAGTGCGTTGGCGCGATTTTGGGCTGCTTATCCTCCTTAACGCTGGCAAATGGAGGGCCGATCTCAGCTATCGATGCCAGGCTTGCTCTTATCAGTAGCCTTGCGCCGGGGCGTGGACGCGCGCGGTGTTCGGATCTGCCCCTCATTTGCCTGCGTCTTCCTTGCTGTTCGAGCCTTCTTAGCGATGGTTTTGGTTTCGGGCGCCGCTATATCGTTCTTAGCAACCACGTCCGACTGCTGCCCCTCAACATGCTCGAAGCTGTGCTTCAGTCCAGCCAATTCGACGAGGAAGACGTCATATCGATCGATCGTCAGCGTCTCGTGGTCATCTAGCGCGAAGTCACGCCGCAGTTGCAGCAATCGGGTCCTGACGGCATCGGCTTCACGTGAATCATCCAACACGTCTGCTACGTCCTCAAGAAGGTGGAGGGCCTGCTCGGTCGTCGCGACGTCCGGATGGTCCCGGCGGAAATTGCTCTGCAGGCGATCGACGAGGGAGGATATCCGTGCCTTTGAAGCGTCGCGTTCCGCCGCACGCTGCGTCTCCGTCAGCTTGCGGAACAAGGGCCGCATACGGGTAAGGAAAGCGGCCACGTCGATATCCTCAGCCCCCTCCTTCTCGCAGATCCCGATCACCGCACGCGCGAAACCGATCTTGTCTATGTGCCTGCCACGTGCCTTCGCCAGCGTGTTCAAGGCATCGAATACCGACTCGTCGGCGGACAGCGTCGAGGGAAGCTCCTGAATCGTGAAGGCTGCAGGGCGTTCGCCACGAAACTCCTCGATTTCGAGAAAATACTCGTTGGCCGCCCGAACGGCCAGCGGGGTCGGAACGAGATCCTCGATCTCGACCGGGACACGTCCGTTAACATCGGGCTCGACCGCAGTCGCAACGTCCAAAACGTATTCAGGCTTGATAAGGCGTCCGATCCGCTTCTCGCCTCCCCGCAGTGCCTTCGCGGCGTCTCGGCCCGCGGGGTCGGCGTCTAGCAGCGCGATGACCGGCGGCTTCTCGGTGTCGCGTCCACGTATGAGGTAAACGGTGTAGGGCATTTGCCCGGCGGAGCCGCAGGGAACGATAACGATCCGGTTGAGGTCGAGGCTGTCACCGCGGCCTGGACTAGCTCCGGCGCGGATCAGACGCGATGCGCCGGCGAGCAGGACTTGGTCGGCCGCTCCCTCCACTAGGAGATTGCAGGAGCCAATGAACGCGGTCTCACCCACGAACGCGCCGAAGGCCGAGCGAAGGGGTTCGTAGTGGTTACGTGATGCGTTGCGGATGACGCGGGTGCCTTCGCTCGCCCGCCCCTTCTGAAGGACGCGGATCCGCTCGGCGCGATTTTTATCGAGAAGGAAGGGCGAGTGGGTGACGTAGATGACCTGGACAGGCCGCGTGTCGCCCTCGGGATGGGCAAAGTTATCGAATATCTTTAGCAGATCCTGCTGCGCCTCGGCTGAGAGGAAGGCGTCAGGTTCGTCCATCAGCAGAATCTCAGCACGGTCAGCCGATGGCTCCCTCGTCTGAGCCTGGATGAGGTAGGAGAGGAAGTACTTGAGGCCGTGGCTCCGCTCCGCAAAAGTGTACTCCGTGCCGGTGCGGTCCTGGATGGTGAACACCAGGTCAACGTCGCGCGGCGACACCTTGATTGCGAAATCGCGGTCCTGCACCCAGAATTTAGGAAAATTCAGGTGACGCGCCAACTGGTGGTTGATCCTCGCGACCAGAGCGTTGGCATGTCCGTCGTCCCCGTCGTCGATGGCTTTGGCCAGGTCTGCGAGCCTCTCCGGGTCGATCAGTGCCAGCCTAACGAGCAGGTCGCGGGCGAGACCGAGCGCCTTCGGGTCCTCGTCCGCGACCGCTGCTCCGCGAGAAGTGCGGTAGCCACTGATCCGGGGAAACAAGGTCGAAGCAATGCCGGCGAACTGCTGCGCGTCGGCAGGAAGGTTGTCGAGAACGAAGGCACCCGCCTCCAACAGGGCCGCACGACCTCGCCTCGTAGCAAGCGCAGAAGAGGGTTCGATCTCGTCACGTAGCCATGCCAGCGGAACTGCGTTCGGCAGTCCCACGCCGGCCTTGATCTCGAACGGGAGTGGTAGGAAGTCGCGACCGAAGCTTCTAGCGGCCGCACCAGTTAACCCAACTTCCGTCGGCGCGCCATTCTTCCGCGGAAAGAATAGGCGAAGCACGTCAGGACCTTCACGAAACATGTGGAAGGTAGAAAAGTCTGCGGGCGCCTCGGGTGCCGCAGATCTCAGTGATGCGACCTCCTCCGCGTTCAAGGACGACCACTTCAGACCGAGATGCGGCCAGGACGTCATTCCACGTTCGACGCTAAAGAATGGGGAGTAGCGGCAGAGATCGCGTTGCTCGATGTCGTTACCCGTGATTGCGCTTTTAATAGCACCGAGGAGGTGGCTCTTGCCGGATTCATTTGCACCGACGACGGCAGTAATGCGCGGATCGATGGCGATCGTGACGTAGGGGTAGAAGTCCCCGGCGATCAGATCCCAGGCTTCCGGCTTCGCTCCAGGATGCGATTTGCGAACGCTGTCGAAGTTGAACGACTTGTAGAACCGGGCATACACGGTTTCCAGACGCATCGGCGACCTCTCGGCTTTATCGGATCGCTATCGTATCCGCTTTCAAAACGAAAAGCGAACATGCGAGCGGAGGGGCTTGCCATGCGGCTTATAGGACGTGCTAGGTCCAGCAGATGGATCGTCGCGATAAAGATAACGCGGCAAAGGTAGCGTCGGGCAAATCATGGCGGGATGAGCTCGCCCAACTCGCGCTTAACCTTCGTCGTGCGGTGCCGGGCGGGGCGCGGGTACTGCTCCATGGCTCGGCCGTCCACGGCGTCGATCCGGGCGACGTCGACCTCGCGATTATCGTGCAAGACGGCACGGACCGGTTCGAGGCGGTAAGGACGATGGCTGGCTTACTGGCAGACCGCTCTGTTGCGACCGGTGTCCTGCACACGTGCTTTCCAATCGAGGCATCGTCCTGCTCGTCCGCGGTGTCGCAGTACGTCCGGAACGTCCTTCTCGACGGCAGAGAGCTTTAGGGTGCCGAGCGCAACTGGGGGCGAGGCTGGTTGGACTGAAGCCGCTTTGGTTTTACGCCGGGCGGGCATGTTGACCAAAGCAGTCGCACTCGATTGGGTGGCCCTACGCGCCGCCCTTTTCGACTGGCTCGGGTCGGCCGGAGTGGCATACGATGGGACACGTGAAGCAATGGTCGTGGGGATGACAGCGCTTGGCGGCAAGCTCGCGGCTGACCTGGCTTTCGTCTACCACGTGGCGACGATGGCAGAGTGGGACGCGACCTTCGGCGTTACCGAAGCGCAGGCGCGGACGGTAGCGGACGCTTGCGCGCGCGTGAGCGCTGCGTTTCAGTCCGGGTCGGAGCACAAGCCAGGGTGATATATGACGAGAACCACTTCCGCGCCGCGATCGACGAGATCAAGCGCCACCTGGAGGACACCGAGACTTCTAAGCTCGGCCACTGGGCGGCCGCGCGACGCTACGAGAGGGTGCACAAGCTCGCGCTCGGTCTTCCCGCCACCGTGCTCTCGATCGTACTCGCCTGGCTCGTTTCAAGCCAAACCCGCACCGTCCTGCCGGCAGCGGGCGTAGGCAGCGAGCTGATCCGCAACATTCCCGTATTCATCAGCCTAGTGGTTTCGCTCCTCAGCGGGATGACTGCCTTTCTCAATCTCAGTGACCTGGCGATCCGCCACCGTACGGCAGCGGAAAACCTCAACGCACTGTGGCGCAACTGCCGCAACTGGGAGACGGATTTCCCGGACACCTCGTTCTGCGAGGCAGCGGTAAAGGCGGTGCAGGGCTACCGGGCTAGGCTCAATGACATCAACGGCGACGCACCACAGATCCCTAAGTGGGCGTGGAGGGCCACGCGCAGGCAGCGTGAGGAGGGCTCGGTGTCATATAGGGGTGAACAGCGCAGGTCCCCCCCGGGGTTCATTGCGCGGTTGTTCAGCCGCAAATAGCTCTAAAAAAATGGCACCACCTCAGAAAGCCTGCCTTGCAGGGGTGAGCTTTTGCGGTCACCAATGACCACGCCCGTTGTTCAGGATGACGCATGAGCGAGACGCCTACTAGAACCGCCATCCAAAATGAGCTTCAGCGTATTGAGGAAGACTGCATCCATTCTGGCAAAGCACAATTCAACGCCGGCGTGCGGTGGAGCCGATACCATTTATTCCTTGGCGTTCCTGCCGTCATTCTCAGCGCTTTAGCGGGAACGGCCTTTTTCAAAGACCAACCCGAGATCGCCGGAGTTATGTCGACAATTGTTGCAATTCTGACTGCCTTATCGACCTTCCTTAAACCTTCGGAGCGGGCGTCATCGCACAAGGGGAGTGGCGACCAGTACCTTACGCTCCGCAACGATGCGCGCGTGTTGCGCACAGTTAAGCTCGACGCCGCCTGCGACGATGCAGCCGCGATCGCGAACCTCGACGAGATCACCAAACGCCGCAACGAACTCAACCAAGCTAGCGCACAGCCGGCGCGCCGCGACTTCGAACTTGCTCGTAGAGGCATCGACGAAGGCGAAGCCGCGCATCGCGTTGACAGGAAAGACGCCTGATGTCCGTTCTCACTTACCTTCAGAACCGAGCCAGCAGTGCGGTTCTGTCCGCGACCGAGCAGACCTCGATTAACACGTCGATCAGCACCCTGTCATCGCGCCTCAATTCCCACTTCGGCTCTACGTTAACGCAGCACTTTCGCTTCGGATCGTCGACCCGCGGCACCATCCTGCCCCGCGCCATGGATGAGCATTCCGATATCGATTACATGATCGTGTTTAGCGAAGGCGGCTACACGCCGCAGACATACATCGATCGCCTCCGGCGCTTCGCTGACGCTTATTATTCGTCGTCCGATATTAAGCAATCGTCGCCGACGATCGTCTTGCAGCTCAATCACATCAAATTTGATCTGGTACCGGCTCTGACGGACACATGGACCAGCGCTTACAAAATTCCCGACGGCGCATCGGCTTGGCAGAACACCAATCCTAATGACTTTAATTCGGCGCTTACCGCTAAAAATCAATCTGAGTACGGCCTTATCAAGCCAACGATCCGCCTTGCCAAATTCTGGAACGCAAAGGCCGGATATGTCTTTGACAGCTACGCCTTTGAAAAGTGGATAGTTGAACAATATTACTATCTTGCGTCTAATGAAAAAGACTATCTTTTTTCGATTTTCGACAAGCTCGCTGCCAACCAAGCAGCGCAGTGGCGGAATGAGCGCATTAACCGCGCTAAGGAGATCGTCGCGAAGGTGCGTGAGTATGAGCGGGATAACATGCCCTACACCGCCGAAAGCGAGATTAAGAAGCTCATACCGGAATGAACATCGCCCGTGCTTTCTTCGTGAAGGATCATCTACTTATCCTCGGATTCTGGAACTAGCGAACGCCCCTTTTGCTATTTTTACTTGGCCCGAAGCTGACAAAGTGCTTTTGACCCATTATTTAGATCATAGCTAGATGGATGACAGGCGGCTATCTGGATAGGCTCGGGTGCCTGAATGAGCACAATTGAGCGCTAGGCGGCCGACTGAGAAACCGTGAACGAACGGCTCCTTACCGATGTGTGCTGCCCGAAAACGGCCGGGCCGCTTTCCACCCAAAACCAGCGTTCCGGCGTTACAAGAAGCGGGACATACGTGACTACTCGAAGCTCCGCACTTCCGCGGCAAGCCTGTGTGCGCTTTCACGTCACGGTCTCGATCGAAACACCTTATCCCGCACCTGAGATAGCCCATCAGTCTCGTCTGACCAGCTTAGCCATGGTCACGCTTCCTTCATTCCATTCTGTCATTTTCGGATCAAACATCGACGGGTGAGCCATGGATGACGAGTTCGAGACAATTGCGTTGCCGCAGCTGGAGGGCATGCCGCAGGCGGCGCGCGACGCACTGCCGTTCGGGGTTGTTGGCTTCGATGACGCAACGGTTGTTCACATCTACAACGCGACAGAGGCGCGGATGTCGGGGCTCGACCCGACATCGGTGATGGGGGTGCCGTTCTTCGACGCGGTCGGTCAGTGCATGAACAACTTCATGGTCGCGCAGCGGTTCGAGGATGAGACAGCGCTCGACGAGATCATTCCCTACGTGCTCACGCTCAGAATGCGACCGACGCGTGTCCGGTTGCGCCTGCTGGCGGGTCCCGCGGCGCGCTACCGCTACGTCCTGATCGAACGGTGACGGCGATGGGAGACTCGGGCGAGCAGCGGCTACTAGAATTTCTCTACGCGTGTCCGGTGGGGCTGGTGGAATGTGATGCCGTCGGCAGCATCGCAATGGTCAATCCGCACGCGATGCAGCATTTGTTCCCGCTCGCCGGCGAGCGGGACATCGACAACCTGTTCTCGATCCTGGAGCGCCACGCGCCCGAGATCCGCACCATGGTGGCGGATCATCCCCGCGACACCGGGCGCGTCTGCGACGGGCATCGGATCACCGTCGATCTGGGCAATGGCCGCGCGGGTTCAGCACCCAAGGTGCTCGCCTGCTCAGTCGTAAAGCTCGGCCCAGACCGGCTGATGGCGACGATCGCGGACATCAGCGCACAGGTGGCGCAGGAGCAGCGGCTGCGCCAGGCGGATGCGTGGTTCTCTACCCTGCTCGACCGGATCAACGACTATGCCGTCGTCAATTTGTCCACGGCGGGTTTCATCCTCACCGCGAACGAGGCGTTTGCACAGCAGACCGGGCGATCGTGCGCCGAAGTCATGGGGCGCGACCTCGGCGACATCCTACGCTGCGAGGGCGGGGCTGATCCGGCCGCGCTCCACGACCAGTTGGCGGTGGCGGCGCGTGACGGGTGGCACCTGATCGAGGGATGGCAGTGTCGCGCGTCGGGCGAGCGTTACTGGTGCCAGCGGCTCGTGGTAGCCCGTCAGGACGCCGAGGGAGCCGGCCCAGACGGTTTCTCGGTCGTACTGCGCGATGTGCCGCGGCGCGGCGCGGTGACGGAAGACCTTCGCCGTCTGCTTACCTGCGATCACCTGACCGGGGCGGCTAACCGGATGCATTTCCGCCAGTGCCTAGACCGGATGCACACAGGGTGGCAGAGCACCGCGCGCGGGGCGGCGCTGGTGATGCTTGACCTCGATTATTTCAAGCGCGTCAACGATGCTTACGGCCACCCAGTCGGCGACGAATTGCTCTGCGCCGTCGCGAAGGTTTGTATGGCACTGATGCCGCGCGGCGCGACGTTCGCCCGCCTGGGCGGTGAGGAGTTCGCCGCGCTCCTGCCGGATCACGACGGTGACGCCGCCGAAGCGTTGGCGGAAGCGATGCGCCGCGAAGTCGCCGCCATCGTTGTTCCTGTCGCTGGCGGGATCCTTAAGGCGACCGCCAGTCTGGGCTGCGCGACGCTCGCCGAAGCAGACGGCAATATCGACCGGCTGATCGCGCTTGCCGACGAGCGTCTCTACGCCGCCAAGCACGAGGGGCGGGACCGGGTATGCGGCGCCCGCGCACTCGCCGCGTGAACGGGCGCTCGGTGTCCACGCAGCTTCATCCGGCCGCGATCGCGCGGATCGTCCAGGCGGTCGTTCGCGCTGAGATCGTGCGCCTGCGCGGCGGGCGCGAGGACGCCTTGCCGTCCGGCAGCTGGGCAACGGACATGCCGCTCGGCGACGGCGGGCTGGGACTCGATTCGCTGGCGTTCTTCGGCATACTTGCGGCGCTGGCAGAGATGTTCGATCTCGATGCCGCCACGCTGACGGAGCAGCCGCCCGAGCAAATCAGCGATCTGCTTGCCTGGGTCGCGCGCGCGCCGGGCGGCGCGTGGGGGGCGATCACCGTCGCGACTTCGGGTTCGACCGGACGCCCCAAACGCTGTACTCATGTGCTCGCCGACCTGCTGGATGAGGCCGCCTATTTTGCTTCGATGGTGGCCGGACGGCGCCGCGTCGTAGCCATGGTGTGCGCCGATCACCTCTACGGACTGATCTGGACCGCGCTGCTGCCCGCCGTAGCGGCGCTGCCCGTAGTGGAGCGGCGGATCGGTGCGCGGCTTGATCTCCTGCCCGGCGACCTTGTCGTCGCGGTGCCCGATCAGTGGCGCGTGCTGCCGCGGCTCGCCGGATCGCTGCCAGCGGACGTGTGGGGCGTCAGCTCCGGCGCGCCGCTTCCGGGGGATGTCGAGGCGGCGGTTCTAAACGTCGGTATCGAGCGCCTCCTCGACGTGTACGGAGCGTCGGAATTGAGCGCGGTTGCGGTGCGGGTCGCGCCCGACCCCGACTACCGGTTGCTGCCGCGCTGGCGGCTGGCTGTCGGCGACGACGCGGTAATCGACCGCCATGGCGAGCACTGGCCGCTGCCCGATCGCGTTACCCGCACCGGCGAGCGAGCGCTCCGCCCGGTCGGGCGCCGCGACGCGGCGGTTCAGGTCGGCGGGCACAATGTCTGGCCGCAGCGGGTAGCGGAGATGTTGCGCGCCGTGCCGGGCGTCGCTGATGCCTCAGTAAGACTGGGCGCCGATGCGCGGCTCAAAGCTTTCGTAGTACCTGACGACGGCATTGATGCGCGGGCTCTTGAACGATCGCTGCAGGAAAGAGCGGCGCTGATGTCTGCGCCCGAGAGACCGGTGCGCTACGCGTATGGCGCGGCGCTGCCCCGCACCCCGATGGGAAAACTGGCGGACTGGTCTTGAAGCACTCTCCCGTTATCCTACGGCGGCATACAATTCGATCATCGATCGCGAGTTCCCCCAGAACTCGGTTGTTTGCCTCATTCTAAGAACAGCCAACTATTTCTGTTTCACCGCTTTTTTGGTAGAAGCGGCTCGGCATAGTGTCGGCTATGTAGGCTGGCGTTCGCGTTAGCGGAATGTCAGCGTTCCATCATCCCGCGGACGTTTGAAGCCCCTTCCCTGCGTCTGAACGGACGGCAGCTTCCGGAATCGCTATCTGAAAGCGGACCGGCCGCTTCTCCCCCGACACGTAGGCCTACTGATGCCATGCTCTACAGATCTAGTGGCAGTGTTTTTTACCAGATTCCGGCTCGAAAGGCACTGATCAAGCCGCTGCTACACCGACGTAACACAGAGATTTCTTTGGCGCCTCGCAGCCTTGAGAGGGGATAAAATTCATGCCGATTTGGCCTGATTATTAACCATTCTGGGTTAGTCTCGTTTTGAGCCACACCGAGAAATCGCCGGGTAGCAGCGGAGCACTATGTCAAATCGCTCATCACACCTACTCAATCGTATCGCACGGGATGAACGCGGTAACGTCATGATCCTGTCAGCGCTCGGCTTAACCTTGCTGCTGGCGATGGGCGGCGGCGCGCTGGATTTAAGTCGCATCTACCTAATCAAGACGCGCATGCAGCAAGGCTGCGATGCGGGTGTGCTCGCCTATCGCAAATCTATGCAGGGTACGAACGTCATACCGACAACGTATCCAACGGCGCTCGCCTATTTCAACGCAAACTTCTCTCCCGGGCGATACGGATCGTTTAACACGCAGTTTCCGCAGCCCAGCGTCGATGCAAATGTTGTCGTCCACGGGACCGCGTCGACCTCGGTTCCGATGGCAATCATGCAGATATTTGGCTTCAAGCAGGTCAATCTCGTTAGCAAGTGCGACGCGCAGCTGCAATTGCCGAACACGGACGTGATGTTCGTACTCGATACAACCGGATCGATGACCGACCCAAACCCCGGAGATTCGGCGAGCAAAATCACAGGACTGCGCAATGCCGTCCTCAATTTCTACAACACACTGGAGCAGGCGAAGATCGCCGGGACGCAGGTCCGATATGGCTTTGTGCCCTATTCAAATACGGTCAACGTCGGCTTACTTTTACGGCGCGAGTGGCTGGTCGACACCTGGAACTATCAATCCCGCCAGTTCGATCGCCAAGAAAAGGTGCAAACCGGTACGCAGCCAGCGACGATGACCAGCTACTCGGCCTGGTCGCCTTCAACACCCACGACAAGCACCAGCTACGGCGACCCCGAGAACTGCATCGCGCCGGCAAACACGGCCACCAGCACCAACACGTCGAGCTCTGCTTGGGACCCGTCCGCTACCGCGGTCCCACGCTCACGGACCAACTACAGGACCTATGGGGGTGATACCTATTCCGCGTCGGTGAACAGCAGCGGGCAATGCGTGATCACGAAGAACAGTTATCCCAGCACACAGCAGCAGCAAACCCAGACAGTCTCAAATAACCCGAACGCCAACCAGCCAATTTATACGACTTATAATTACTTTTGGTATCGCGCAGTGAGTTATAATGTTGCAGCCTTCAAGGGATCGGCCAGCACCGGATTGATGGCGGGTGCGACCAACGTGTCGATGGCGAATGTCAACGCGCCTTCGGGTTCCGCCATGGTCGGCAGCGATCAGAAAGTATCGTGGACCGCGTCCAATGCCTGTATCGAGGAACGCAAAACGCTGCGGCCCTACGAGACCGGCACCGCCTGGGACATGGATGTCGACAGCATCCCCGACCCGTCCAACCCAGATACGCAATGGCGCCCATTCCTCCCCGCGCTCGTCTTCGCACGTCAGGTCACCACCACGAGCTATAACAGCGGCGCGCCGACGGGTTGGAACGTCGATGCGGTGAACACGACGACAGGCTACACACAGCTCTCCAGCTATACTACCAGTCGCGCCGCCTGCCCGAGCGCGGCGCGCAAGCTGCAGAGCAAGGAGGCGGGCCTAACCGCCAGTGTGGTGCAGTCGTACTTGAACGCGTTGCTTACTCGCGGCGATACCTACCACGACATCGGCTTCCTCTGGGGACTACGGCTGATCTCCAAGGAAGGCATCTTCGGCAGCGAGAACACCGCCGCGCCCGATGGCAGTTCGATCGCCCGCAACATCATCTTCATGACCGACGGCGATACCGAATCGCACATCCAGGACTATGACGCCTACGGCCTGTCGGCGCTCGACCGGCGCCGCACCAATGCCGGGTCACTACCAACCGATAGCGACCAGAATACGATCGTCGAGGACCGGCTGACCAAATATTGCGGCATCGCCAAGAATCAGAAAGGCATCACAGTCTGGGTCATTGCCTTTGGCACCACTCTCACCCCGCTGCTCAAGAACTGTGCGTCGCAGGGGCGAGCGTTCCAAGCCAACAACACCCAGCAGCTTAACGACACCTTCGCTGAAATCGCGGCGAAGATCGCGCAATTGAGGCTGACCAAGTGACGATATCCTTATGCTTGCGGCTGGCGCGATCGGCTCGTGGGGCGACCCTCGTCGAGTTCGCAATCGTCACGCCCGTTCTGCTGTTGCTGCTGCTCGGCGGTCTTGAAACGTGTCACACTATGTACGTCCGCTCAGCGCTGACCGGATCGTTACAGAAGGCTGCCCGTGACCTCAGTCTGGAGGGTGCGAGCTCATCGGTTCGGGTCGATGCAATCACGGCGAGCGTCACTACTGCGGTCCATCAGATCATGCCGGGCGCAGATGTCCGCCTCGTCGCCAAGAGCTACCATGACTATAGTAACGCGGCGAACCCGGCGGAAGAATATAACGATGCTGATCACGACGGTCGCTGCGACCACGGCGAGGCCTTCGTCGACAGCAATCGCAATGGCGCCTGGGACGCAGACGGATCGGTAAGCGGCAGGGGCGGCGCGCGTGACGTCGTCCTGCTGGTTGCTACCGCGAGCTATAATCGCCTCGGTCTGACCGCCCTTCTCCCTTCGGCACGGCAGAAGGTGCTGACGGCAAAAACGCTTATTCGCAACCAGCCGAACGATCAGCAGGCCGATCCGCCCATGGGGTACTGCTCATGACCTTTTCCTTTTCGTTCGCAAAGCACATCAGGCGGGACACGCGTGGCGTCGCGCTGATGGAATTCGCGCTGTGCTTGCCGCTGTTGATAATCGGCTCGCTGTGGCTGCTTGAATTCGGCAATTACTGTATTGTTCGTCAACAGATCAGTCAGCTCGCGCTTCAGATATCCGATAACGCGGCGCGTATTGGAACTCAGAATTCAGTGCAGACCGAGATAGACGAGAAGCAAATCAATGATCTATTCGTCGGCGCAGGACTGCAAAGCGGCCCGCTTGATTTGGCGCGCAATGGGCGCGTCATCCTTACCAGCCTGGAGGTCGACACCGACCAGCCACACGGTCAATACCTTCACTGGCAGCGCTGCTACGGCATGCTTACTTATCCCTCAACCTATGGCAGGCAGGGTGACGGTAAGGGCAATTTGACTGTCACCGGCATGGGGCCCACGAATGCCCGCATCCTGGCAGGATCAAGCGCTCCTGCCATGTTCGTCGAGATTGCCTACCGGTATCAGCCGATCATCTCTGCACGGTTTGCTCCCCCGCCGTTGATGCACGAGATTGCAGCGATGATGGTGCGCGACAATCGCGACATCTCCGATCCAGGCGTCAATCCGGTCAACGGGGTCACCGCCTCTAGCTGCTGACTAACGCTCAGTGATCGGTTGACCCTTAAGAAAAGGCGTTTGTTCAAGCTACAATGGAGCGAGCCGCGCTGTCTGCTGTCCCTAAGTCCCTTCCCTGCCGCGTTAACCAACGTCCGCTACTTCAAAATTTTCACACGAAAGCGGCCATCCCGCTGTCCACCAGAAGCGTTCCTCTCCCCGCCTCTGAGCGAGCGTCCGTTCAAAACCATCGCTGCCGCCAACCCGACAGCCGCTTTATCCACAAGATCACGATATGAAGAGTGCGAAGCGCCAGGTCGACGAAGATGAACGGTGAACGGACTCCGAGGCGGAATAGAGACCTTAGATGTCCTTACTGAATCGTGTTAAATAGCAGATGACCCGCTTACAGCCAAGGCACGCCAAGTATAGGCACCTCGCTGGGTGCAGAACGCGCGCTTAGTCAACCTCAACCGTTCCCTCAATCTGGCGGGATACGGAGCAATCCTATCTTGGCATTCCCCGCGTCGGCACGCTCCAGCCGCTGTCTGCGCGCTTCGGCGAAGGGATAGGACTTATTTCCCCAGGCGGTGGCGGGCACCCAGCTCGACCCGCGCGCCCCGCAATAGGATCGATGTCGGCGACGCGCACGCGGCTGTCGCTCCATGAAAACACCCTAGGGCCGTCGGCAAACGTCGCCCCGGTCAGTTCGCGCAGCCGTGACAGGCGGGGAACGCTAGGTCGAGCCCGGCGAGGTCGACGCGCTGGTCCACCGGATCGCCCGGCCGGAGGGCGTTCGTCCAAGCAGCTCGTGATCGACAAGGTGCTGGAGGCGCTGGGCTGTTCCTGGCGCGGAGACGAGTGGGAGGAGGGGGCATCGTCTATTCCGCCTCGGGCTATACAGCGCGTATCGATGCCGCGGCCCCACTCTGCGGCCGGAGCCTTTCCATGCCGCTGGACACGCGGCGGGAGAACGACCTGGCGGCGCTGGCGCGGGCGGTGGACAGCAACACGCTCGCCGTCTGGCTGGTCAATCGGCACCATCCGTACGGCACGGTGAGCACCGTAGGAACATGGCATGCATCCATGACCGAATTGCCCGGGCTTACGCTGGCGGCGGTGAACGAGGCGTTTCAAAGATCTGACGACCTGACCGGCCGGTAGGCGATCCGCCACGCGCGGGCGAGGCGCAGCGTGCTCGTGTTCCGCACTCGCTAAGATCTATGGGCTGGCGGTCCTCTCGGTCCGCTATCCGATCACGCAGGTGCCTCTGACGAAGGCGTTGCTGGCGGCGGGGATCGGCACGCCGCGCTCCTTCGTGATGCCAAGTCTTGCGTAGACGAAAGCCACGGGAGGGATCAGCCTCATGTCGCCTTCGTGCACGCAGAGGCGGCCGCGGAGCGCTGCCGGGTCCATGCGGCGCTTGACTTGCTGTCGCTTCGCCACACGAGGCTCGCGGCAACTTCTTTTTTCCTCCGCACGCCGCCGGTGGGTCGCGTCCATGCCGCGGCGGCGGCGGGCACCGGGATCACGCACTCGTTTACGCCACTGAACGACTGGGTCCGCGTGACGATCGGCCTGTCTTCCGAGAATGACCGCTTCTATGCCTCGCTGCGTGGCGTCGTCCGTTGAGTGCTACTGCAGATCGATCCCGGCAAGCCAATTAACAGCAATCGATGTCGCTTGCCCAGAGGTGCGCTCAACGCATCAAGCCCTTAGATGGATGACATTTAATCACAAACCTGACCAATAACACTGACCTGTCATTAGCTCGATTAGACGGTGATCAAGCGTCTCTGCCGATCCGGGATCGTATCAGCCTGCAGATAGGCCGCGTCGAAATCGCCCACACGCGCCAACTCTGCCCAATCGTAGATGACGACACGCCCAGATCGTACCAAAACCAAGGCCCCCAGCGATTTCAACGTACGATTCACGTGCACCGATGTCAGCGCCGCAGCATCACCCAGTTGTTCCTGCGTCACGTCTAGCGGATAGTCCAGAACCGGATCACGACCCGTACTCAAGCGAAAAGCCATCTCACAAAACATATGAGCCAGCCTGGCGCGTGCATCCCGTCGCCCGACGTTGACGACCCACTGCGTCAAGATGGCGGCATCGAGCATGCAGTCGCGCCAGCATGCCTCCGCAATCCCCGGAAAGCGCGCCGCCAAGCTACGGATCGCCCCCTTAGAGATAAGCAGGATCGTCGCGTCGGTCAGTGCATTCAGACCGCCGACGGCAATGGGTCGTACTACGGAATGCAGGTCCGCCATGTCTCCGGGAAGATGCAGCGCCGTCGTCTGCCGCGCGCCACCGTCGGTCTGGGCGAACCGGGCCACGATGCCTGATGCTATCAGGCAGACGTAGGGCGTTACCTCGTTGACGTAGGCGAAGTCATGCCTCGCCTTCACGTCGACCGCCTGAGTTGGCAGAGCAAGGACCGCTTTCCGCTCGTCCGCCGTGAGAATCGAGCGACGCGTCAGACGATCAAGGAACAACTGAAGAGGGTTGCTATCCGCATGACTCACGACCGAACTCACAGATCTGCAAGCGGGAGCTTAGAAGGACTACCAGTCGCCGAGGCCTGCGGGAGAAAGCCGGCGATTGATGTAAGCTAGCATCAATCAGACCGATTGCCTAATCCGCATCAACTTCATGGCCGATGATGATCAGTGCTCTGAAGGGTGTGACCGCAAGAACCGTGCCGCCTGCGCCAACCACTCGATGCGAGTGATCGAGGTTGATGGGCTTACCTGCCTTCGCTAGCCAAGCCTTGAGGTGGGGTGGACCGGCGGTTGCCTTGACCTTCGCGGTCGCCAGGCCAGTCTAGGCGTCGCCATCTTCGTCGATGACAACGATGTGGTTCTAATAGTTCAGACAAATCTGGCCATCCGGACGGCAGTGCTGATGTCTCGCGTTTGCTCCTGGCGTCGTCGTTCCTCGCCTCCGCCATCCTGCCGTCATGACGGGGCACCGCAAACAGATGAGAAGCCCTCTAAACAGGGAGCCCGGCCTCTGAAGCGTGAGCTTCGGAAGACTGATGGTAATATCGGGTCCGAGGCGAACGTCGAGAGCGAGAGAAACTAGAAACCCGGACCCGCCTCGCCAGTGCCGCTCCCGCATCGTTCCTGCCGCAAGGCAAAGCCTCACCCCATTCGAACCGCGCAGCTAACCGTCGTGCTGCTCTAGATCAGCCTCATTGCGGGGTAACTTAGCTGTGCCGAGATCGTTGATCGGCGTAGCGCAGGACATCCTGAGGCAGGAAAATAGCATGTATTACCACGATTCACGGCTCCAGTATCCCGTCACCGTCGCAAAGCCCGACCCGGCATTCGCAACCATGCTTCAGCAGGCTATCGGGGGCGTGGAAGGTGAAATCCGCGTCTGCATGCAATACTTCTTCCAGGCATGGGGCAATCGCGCTCCCACGACGAAGTATCGTGACATGCTGCTACATACGGCCACCGAAGAGATCGGCCACATCGAGATGCTCGCCACCGCGGTGGCGCTCAATCTCGACAAGGCTCCCACCTCTCTGCAGGAGGAAGGCGCTGCCGACGGCATCGTCGGTGCCGTCATGGGCGGTGGCAACGGCCGCCACGCCATCGAGGGCATGATCCACAAGAACCTGCTATCGGCCGGTCTTGCGGCGATGCCGGTGGACTCGGACGGCGTGCCGTTCAACATGAGCCACATCTATGCCAGCGGCAACGTCGCCGCTGACATGTACTGCAACGTCGCAGCCGAAAGCACCGGCCGGGTTCTCGCGGTGCGCCTGTTCAACGCGGCCCACGACGAAGGCATGAAGAAGATGCTGCATTACATGATCGCTCGGGACACCATGCACCAGCAGCAATGGCTGGCGGTCATCGAGGAGCTGGGTGCGGAATCCAACCTGCCGATCCCCAACAGCTTCCCGCAGAGCATGGAAGACGAGCAGAACAACTACAACTTCTACGCGACCTCTGTGGACGGCACCTTCCCCGAAGGTCGCTGGACGCACGGCCCCTCGATCGATGGCAGGGGCGAGTTCACGGTCTTCAGGAACGAGCCGCTCGGCGAGGAACCGGTCTTGGGCGCCGCTCGCCCTGACAGCGGCGCGCAGATCGATCAGATCGGTTAAAACATGTCGGAGTCGGCGGTGCGCATGCATCGGCGGCTCCGAAAGCCGTCTCGAAGGCTAGAGGAGGGTCAGTCCCACGGTGCCGATCGCCAAGCCGCCTTGCCTCTGCTTCTCGACCACACGCATCCCTGCGGCATAACCGGCAGCCCAGCGACGCTCGACCGTCGGCCCGGAAAAGTCCAGCGCCTTCCCGGCGACCTCGTCTTCCTGCTGGGTGTAGGCGAGCCTCATCAGCGCAACGCCCCGCTCCACGCGCCCGTTGAAGCGCTCTTGCCATCGTGTGATCGAGCGTCGCGACTGGGCCGCGAAAACGAGGTCCTGCATTCGTCCCGCCGCCTCACCAAGTGTCGTGGGCAGCCTTCCAACCAGCGGTAGGAGGTCGATCGCGATGCAAAGCGTCGGACGGGCTGGTGGATCAGACAGGACCGGATCGAGGGGCAGGTTGGCCGAAAGACCGCCATCGACGAGGTATCTGCCGTCGATCTCCACTGGAGGGAAGAGCACCGGAAGGGCGGCGCTGGCACGGACGTGGTGCGATCCGATGACGTGCGTCTGGGTATCGAAGATGACGTCGTCACCCGTTTCCAGATCGACGGCCGTCGCCGTAAAACGGCAGGAACCTTCATTTAGTCGCTTGAAGTCTATGGCGCTGTCGAGCGATGCGCCGAGTTGCTCCGTCTCGAAAACGGAAGGCCGATGATCCGGCCAAGGCGTCGATGCCGACAGGACCGGACCGAAGATGCCCGCTCGTCCGGCGATCGCCGTCCACGCCGCGGCCGCTGAACGACGACTGGTCTCGAGGCCCGGCGACAGCCAGGGATGCGCCAGATCCATCAATCCGACGACATGAGGCTTCCAGAAGAAACGAAGCGCGTCAACCCTGTCCTCAGGCGCCGAGCCCGCGATGAGCGCTGCGTTGATGGCACCAACCGACGCTCCAACAACCCAGTCGGGCTGAAGATCATGCGTATGGAGCGCCTCGTAGACCCCGGCCTGAAAGGCCCCAAGCGCGTTACCGCCGCTGAGGACCAGCACGACGTCGAAGCCTCGAGCCGAATGCTCCGTACGGGCGGTCTCCGTCATCGGTGCCTGCGTGCCCATAGGCTGTGAACGGCGCTCGCCCCGGCCCCGAAGATCGCAAGCGCGAGCAGCGGAGGAGGCGTCTTCTGGATCTGCAGCGCGATACTGGATCGTCGCGCGTGGACCTTCTGGCTGCCGCGCAACGCATCGTTGCGCGAATGGTGCAGATTGTCGCGACGCGTGGCGTCTCCCGGATCGTTCGGCTTCTGCTGCAGAGTCGTGCCCGTCATCTCCATGATGACATCGGTCAGTCGCGGCGCCATCTGCCCGAGCATCGACGAGAGCAGTCCACCGCCGCCCGCATACAGGGTCCGTCGCGGATTGGCGCAGGCGAACAGGATCGCATCGGCCACGACGCTCGGCGCGTAGAGCGGCGGAGGCAAACGCGGTGGTTGGTCCATGAAGTTGCGCGCGTGCTCGGGGAAGGGCGTGTCGATCGCGCCCGGTTTGACGAGGGTAACCGAGATCCCCGCTCCCTCCCGTTCAAGCTCCATTCGCAACGTGTCGGTCAGTGCCTGCACCGCATGCTTCGTCGCGCAATAGGGCCCTTGCTGGACGATCGAACGGTCGCCGAGGATGGATCCGACGTTGACGATCGCGCCACTGCCGCGAACACGGAGGTGGCGAGCGGCTGCCAGCGACCCGTGCAGCGCGCCGAAGTAGTTGACGTCGAATACTCGTCGATGGTCCTCGATCGGCACCTGCTCGAGCGTGCCGTAGGTACCAACGCCGGCGTTGTTGATCCAACTGTCGAAGCCGCCGAACGCCGTGGTGGCAGCATCGACGATCCGGTTCACCGCGGAGGCGTCGCTGACATCAGCGACACAGGTCGCGACACGGCCGCCGCTGGTCGCTAGACGAGCCTTCATGGCTTCCAGCGCAGCTTCGTTGCGGGCGGCGGCAACGACCGCCGCTCCTTGTCGAATCGCCTCCTCCACCGTCGCCAAGCCATTACCGCTTGTCGCACCCGTCACGACGATGACCTGCTCACGCAGCGGTTTCAGTCTGATCGTCATCACTCATCCTTCTTCTGCGCGGCTTGAAGGACCCCGTTTCAAGCTCCGCCTTCTCATTAGATAAGCAGTGCGGAGGCGACCTGGCCGGTGCGTGGTCCCCGTTAACCCCGGCGGGCGTCAACCATGCGGGCGAAGGACGACCTTGATGACGCCCTCCTTCTTGTCGCGGAACTTCTCGTACATCGCGGGCGCGTCCTCCAGGCTCGCGGGATGCGTCACGACGAAGCTCGGGTCGATATCGCCAGCCTCGATGCGCGCCAGCAAGGGCGCCGTGTAGCGCTGCACATGGGTCTGCCCGGTCCTGATGGTCAGACCCTTGTTCATCATCGCACCGATCGGAATCTTGTCGCCCATACCGACGTACACGCCCGGTATCGACACGGTGCCGCCCATGCGGCAGCTCATGATCGCCTCACGCAGGACGTGCACCCGGTCAGTGGCGAGGAACGTCGCCGCCTTGACCTTGTCCAGGACAGAATCCGCCGATCCATGGGCTGACGCCTCGCAACCGACCGCATCAATGCAACTGTCGGGGCCGCGGCCCTTGGTGCGGAACTGCAGCTCGTCATAGACATCGTCGACCTGCGAGAAGTCGATCGTCTCCGCGCCGCCGGCCTCAGCCATGGCGAGACGCTCGGGCACCTCGTCGATGGCGATGACGCGTCCCGCACCCAGCATCAGCGCCGAGCGGATGGCGAACTGGCCGACCGGTCCGCAGCCCCAGATGGCGACGGTGTCGCCCGGCTCGATCTGCGCATTCTCGGCGGCCATGTAGCCCGTCGGAAAGATGTCGGATAGGAACAACGCCTGCTCGTCGGTCACGCTGTCGGGCACCTTGATCGGGCCGACGTCTGCCATGGGCACCCGCAGGTACTCGGCCTGACCGCCGCAATAGCCGCCGAGCATGTGGCTGAAGCCGAACAGGCCGGCCGGCGAGTGACCCATCGCCTTGATCGCCATCTCGGCGTTGGGATTGGTGCGCTCGCACGCCGAGAACAAACCCTTGCGGCAGAAGAAGCAGTCGCCGCAGCTGATGGTGAAGGGAACGACGACCCGGTCACCGATCTTGAGGTTTGTCACCTCGGAGCCGAGCGCGACCACCACGCCCATGTTCTCGTGCCCGAGGATATCGCCTGCCTCCATCGTCGGCTGATAGCCGTCAAGGAGATGGAGATCGGAACCGCAGATCGCGCACGCCGTCACCTTGATGATGGCATCGCGGGGATGCTGGATCTCGGGTTCGGGAACGGTGTCGACGCGGACGTCGCCCTTTCCATGCCAGCAGAGTGCGCGCATCGGAAATCTCCGTATCGACGGGAGCGAGCATCACGGAGCCGCGATGCTTTCGAACAGGGGTAACGCTCGAACTTGCCTTTCGGCCCCTGCCCTGCCCGCGGAAACAAGAAGCCGTCTGAGGCATCGCGTGACGTCAATGCGTGGATGTCGCCGCCGCCGTCTCGCTAGATGCGGGACGCTCCGCTCAGACTCGATCCGAACAGGTGCTTGAGTGTAACGGCAACCGTCCCGATCCAGTGGCCAGGGCCTTTACCATCGGGAGCCCCTTACGCGCGGGAAGACCTAACGCCCTGCGTAGACGTCCTGGCGTTGCCACTGACCGGAATGACGTCGATCCGGCAGTCAGGAGCCGCAACCATCATGTTGTGACCGCCGCCACCCGGCCACCTACGGCAGAAACGGTTATCGGCACCACGATGGCAACGCAAGATGGCTCGCAAGCCTGGCGAAATGCAATGGTGACCTGGACAATATCGGGTCCGGGGGACCTCGCCTGCGCGCTTATGGTCATTGCCGGGAGCTACGAGTTGATCAGCGATAGGTCAGTCGGCTGGCCCGGACCATCTCCTCGATCCACCCTGTGAGCAGCGTCGAGTAGATCCGTTGATGCTGAGGATCACGCATGGCGTGCGAGGCTCCCGGGATGATCCGGTGGCTGAGCGAATTCGCCTGACGGAAAGCGGCCTGCATCGACAGCAGTGCTTCACGTGGGATCTGCTCGTCCTTTTCGGACTCAACGATCAGGACGTCACCGCGGAAGTGGGCGCAGGCGGCCAGGGCGCGGTCGCCTCCCGCTCCATGCGGTTGCTTGCGATAGGCGTGGACCATCTCCTTATCCAGTCTAGCCTTGGGCGTGATCCAATGCTCGTCGGGGTAGAGGGCAGGCACGCGCATCGCCAACCATCGGACCGGCCGCAATGCCGTCAGCAACATCGCAAGGTATCCACCATAGCTGGTGCCGACGACACCTATCGCGGCCTTTTCGATAAGGGGCCGAGAGGCGAGATGGTCATAGGCCGCCAGCACGTCGTCGAGGCTGTCCTGACGGGTGATCTCCTCCCTGTTCGCCCCGCTATCGGCATGGCCGCGCAGGTCGAAGGTGAAGCAGACACAACCGAGTCGAGCCAGCTCCTCCGCCTGGGCAAGATCCTCAGCCTGATCGCCACCCCATCCATGGATGAAGAGGAAGCCGGGTACCGGCGCCTCCGGGCTGAGTACGGTTCCGGCGATCCTCTCGCCCCCGATCTGCAGAAGCACCTTGCCTTCATCGACTTTCGTCAGATCCGTCATGCCAGCCTTACCGTATATTTCGTCATCGCCCCGACCCGGGGATCAATGCCCTGATAATAATTGACCGCACCGGGAGGGGGCGTCACGATGTCATAGATCTCTACCGTGGAGCATCGCACCGCTGGCGTATCCGGTTCCGCGCGTAGCGCTTCGAACGCCGCGATCTCGGCTCCGCTTGCGCCCCCGACCCGCCAAGACTGCTCCAACACGCCGATCTGCCGCACACCTGCATGGTCCAGACCTTCGATGACATCGTAGTTGCGCCGCGTCAGCCTGACGTCGGGATAGGCGAGATGCGCAGCACGATCGAACGTCGTTGCACATCGAACCGCGCGGCTGAGGGATGGGCACAGGTCAAGCGCAGTCAGCTCTGGAAAGTCGCCACGAATGACGAAGAGATCAGAGCCGCCGTACACCTCGCGCCCTTGATGATCGTGCGTGAGGTTCTGGCTTCCCCAATAGCTTATGCTCTCGTCCCCAAGCCGAACCGATCCGATGCTATACGTGACGACGTCGCTGAGGTTCGCCTCGATGACGATCCCGGCGCCAGCCAACGCCGGCCAGTCCTCAAGGTCAAGTGCGGCGTCAAGTTCGGCTTCGTCCTGCACGACCAATTGACCAAGGCCTGCCTTGCCCCACACGTCCTTGAGCCTGATGGGGCCGTCCGCCAGGAGTTGCCTACCGGCGCGTCCGGCGTCGGCCCGGGTGAATGCGGTGAAGCCCCTGAGTGCGGCGTCACCCATCAACTCCGCCATCCTGGTGGACCATCCAGGGGGACGATCGGCGTTCTCGTCGATTAGCGGATGGGTGATCGCTTTGGTGCCGATGAACCTCGCGGGCACGATGCCGCCAAGTATCGCCCTACCATGCGCAGACCACGCCAACCCCGCCGCAATCAACGTGTCCCCCGGGACGAGAAGGCAATCGGTTCGAGGTAGATCCTGAGTTGGATGATCAGGCAGACGTGGAACGTCGAGGTAGGCGGCCATGCGAGTGAGGAGCTGATCGCGCGAAGAGCGGTCATGCTCGTTCCCCCATTCACGCGTGTTGTCGATCAGCGCGGCCACGCCATCGAAGCTCGTCCTAGCCGGCGGCCATACGACGGGTGAGGGAGCGCTTTCGTTGCTGAAAGATGTCGTGCCGAGCATGTTGACGAGTCCCCTCCAAACGTAGGCTTCCTCAACGTACGTGCGTGAGACTCGTTCAGCGGAAGCCAACGCGGAAAATCTTTGGGTCGATCACGTGTGCAACCCGGCTTGGCCTCCTCGACGGAAAAGCAACGGTTGCCCTAACCCACGTAGTGAGATGACGCATTGATCGGCTGCGCTGTTTCAGACTAGAACCACCACGTTCGCGAGCACGCGGACCGAGGCGTGGAAACCTCGCTATTAGTTGCCGTACGCCCGGCCCGAACCAGTTTCGGCCGGGAGGCGGACGCGTATGTCCAGGGCCTCCGGGCCTAAAGGCGTCCGCGCTCGTCTAATAGCGAGTTTCCAACTTCCGGCTCACGGGCCGGCACCGCCTCGTCAACTGGGGCGGTGCCGCCGGCTAGCGCAGCCGAACGGCACCGCGGAAGCGGGGACTCGCACGTGGGTCGGATCGAACGGCAACCATCGGGAACGACGGGCAAACGCGGGGGCTGCGGCGACGCCATTCCTCCGCTCACGACCGACTTCGACCAGGACTGGAAAGGGGGGCTCGCGACCACGGGCCAGGGCGATCGCTCATCCCTCCCACTGCGGAGCTGGATGGTGGCGCCTCGTCGCATCGGCGGCAGAACGTATCAGGGCGAATGCATCATCGCGCGCGTGAGGCATGTCACCTACCAGCAGCAATCGACCACGTCCGGGCGCACCGCCGGCATCCTCGGGCTGTCGAGCGACGGCGCTGGTTTCGTCACCGGTGGCGGCGGTTTCATCGACACCACGCATCAGGGAGTCGTGAACGTCGTCCTGGAAGATGAGGTGGGGCGTCACATGACCCTGGAGCTGCCTTCCGAGATCTCGGTTCTTCCCGATAGCATCGTCCGGCTGGATCAGGTGAACGGCAGGATGATCGCCGCCACGAACATAACAGGCCGACAGGGTCGCATCATAACGCTCGGGCCCTCGGGTTTCATCGAGGCGGCATCCTTCACGAAGCTCCACGCCGCCCTGACCATCGCCGCGATGATGATGGCCGGCCAAATCCTGTCGCCTCATTTCCTCGCCGGCCTCGCCATGACGGCTGCTCTGGCTGCCCTTCCCGTGCATAGGTTCCAGCGCATCCAGTCGCTGCGGCGTCAACGGGCCGAACTGAAGAACTACATGCTGGAGGTGTTGTCATGATCCTCCTGCCGATCATCCTTCAGGTCATACCGACGCCGACACCCCCACCGATCATCGACTGGCAGCCATTCCCGGTTCAGCGAACCCCGGACGGCGGGTTCTACGATCGCACGTCCGCCGCGCGTACCGGAGACATCGTCAATGCCTGGGTGCGTTTCGTGAACGTCGAGATGAAGGGCGTTAACGCGGAGGGACAGCAGACCGACGCGCACCTCGAGGCGGACTGCCGGAAACCGCGTATGCGCATGTTGGCCTATCGAGTGGTTCAACGCGATGGGTCGACCCTGAAGCTGCTGAAAGCACCACCCAACGAGATCGGATGGCATGAGATGAGAACAGGCATGCGAGGCTATGACATTCGAGCGGGATTGTGCAGCCGCGTCCGGTAGCCTGGCACGATTCCTCAACAAGGCCGTATGCTGTGACAGATACCTCCGGCAGCGGCGTTCGCTCATGATCGACGCTCGAGCCTATGGACCGAGGGCCATCCGAGCGATCGGAGAGGACGCAATCGTCGTAGATCGACGTCGAGCACCGAGCACCGAGTGCTCGAACGAGGCGGCCGTTCACCACAGTTTGGTAAGCGTCAACCGTCATAACCGCGCGCATGGACATGCACGCACCAGTTCGGGAGATCGCCAGCAGTCCTGATTGGACACGGGTCACATCCGACGTGAACGCATGGCGTGGGGCGTGCCTGCATTGCTACGCCCACTTGGAAGCGGGGGTCACGGAAACGCTGCTGCTGCTTGCCGGACACGCTCTTGGCGGCACCGTCCAGCTCCGACACCTTGTGGGACGGCGGCTGGAGGATCTGACCTAAGTGCTGAGGCCGCAAGGACCGTTCTTCGACCGAAGCCGGCTCGTCTGGAAGACGCTGATTGCATTCCGGACGCACGACGGGCTGCGGCCTTCTCTGTGCCATGGGGTGGCAGGGATCGCCATCGAACGGAATGGCAAGTGGATCGCGATGATCCGCCAAACCGCGATACGAAATCGCAAGGCAAAGCGAAGTATGGTCGTCGTCGAGCAGACTGAGGCATCGACGATGCTGTCGGAGCTTAAACGCAGCACCGCGAGGCTCGCTGTCGCGCTGACGAAGCTTCGCGACGACCTAGGCATCGAGGACTTAGGCTAACCGCAAGACGAAGCACCGAACTGATCGTCCTATGACCTGAATCGAAATGATGCCAATACCTCACAGCGGCTGTTAGAGGGATACTCGTCCCCGCGCGGGTAAGGCTTGCCGCGACCAAGGAGCGCGGAAGGGTGTGATCCAACGCCGGCCTGCTCATCCCGGAAGGTCAATTAAACCCATTCGACGCCGCGCCATTGGATACGTCTCAACCGGGCGCCATTTCCCTCGTCCTATTTGGTAGCACCTCCCCCGCAACCCGCTGCCCATGTCCGTTCGCACGAACGGCCGGCGCCGTCATCTTGGTAAATCGTAGCCTCGTCGACGGCGCCATATAAGGATCCCCACGCTTCGAACACGGAACAGCAGAGCTTCAGTCACGAAGGAGCCCGTGATCCGTGAAATCGCCCTCAGAACAGGATCATGGAAGCTTCGCACGACGCAATTGACGACGGTCAATGCGTCTTGGAGTTCACCGACGCAGGGTCGCTTCCCACGCGCCATACGATGCAGCAGGATGAGAGGTCGGCAATGAAGATTCGTCCCCACTCCGGCACCGTCCTGTCCATCGCCGCGACGCGCGAACACGCTGGCATGGACGAGGATGTGATCCGCCTCGTCGCAGATCATCAGCAGTTGGGCGACCTGTGCGATCTGCTCGAAACTTGCGCGGACGAGCTACCCTGCATTCCGTCCCAAAAGCTGGTCGAGCGCATCTGCAGCACGCTCGAAGAGCTATACGCAACGAATACCGTCGGCCCGCCGCCCTATCCCGCCCTCTCCGAACTGTACGATGCGACAAATTCGCTCGAAACGGTTCTTCTGAAGCAAATCCAGTTGCGCCACTTGGCGGATACCATGCACGCCCAGGATCTCGTCGACGCGCTCCGTGGACTTCTCGTCCCACACGAACCCCGATCGCCCGATGCGCTCGGTTACATGTTGCGCTGCTTCTTCGATGGATGCCGAAAGGCAATGGACTGCGAGGAACTGGCGATCCTCGCGCTATCACGGCACCAACTGTCGGCGAAGGCCCGCTCGACGCTGATCAACAGCCTTCGCGAACGAACGCAGCCAAGTCGGCGCCGCTGACCTGAGCCCTGCAGATCATGCCGCCTCGGCGCGGGCGGCGAGGGCCACGTGATCGCTGATCGTCACCGTCCTCGCCCCAGGCAGCGCGATGATACCCTCCACCTTGAGTCTCGTAAGCTGCCGGCTGACCGTCTCGATGGTCATGCCCAGCACATCGGCGATCTGTCCGCGAGTCAACGGCAGGTCGAAGGTGACCGGTCCGCCGATGGTCGCTCGGCAACCCTTTTCGCCGGCCCGCACGGCCATGTCGACTAGGAAGCCCGCGACCTTCTCGCCAGCGGACTTGCGCGCAAGCACCAGAATCCGTTCACGAGCCTCCGTCAACGACTCCAAGGTGCGTTGCAGAAGCAATCGCTCCATCCGCTGATGGTCGTCGAGGATGCGCTCGAAGGCCGGGCGAGGGAACACACAGAGCTGTGCATCTGTGAGGGCGATAATATCGAAATCCGTTTCGCCGGCATACGGCTGTCCGAAGAAGTCTGCTGGGTACAGCAAACCCACGATCTGCTCGCGACCGTCCGCCGTGGTGGCGACCAGCTTCAGCACGCCTTCGAGGAGATTGCCGCAGATCACCGCCTCGTCGCCTGCCCAGGCAACGGCTTGGCCGCGTCGGACGATGCGACGCTGGCTTACGGCGTTGAGCGCCCGCAGCTCCGTGTTGTCCAAGCTGCCGCAAAGCGAGCGATCTCGCACCGAGCAATCAGCACAGATGTCGATGAGGTTCATGGATCCATCATAACTCCGGTACGCGCGGTTGTCGCTGACTCCGTCGCCGATGGCACCGAAGGGAATTTTCCGGATGCCGACCGCCGATCATACTTGGTTTAGGAGAGCTACAGGCGGCTGAGCCTTCCTCCACCAATTGACCGGGTCGGCGCTCGTCACACGGCGCTGCTGAAGCGGACGACGTCCGCATGACGATGCACGTCCAGTGCCGATGCGATCACGCGTGCGTACGGGAGCGCTCCGTTCCGGAGCGCGATCCGCGAACCTTCCCATTGGATCAGACCGACCTCGGCGAAGCGGACCAGCCGAGCGTGCATCGCCCCGCTCTGCGGCACTCCGGCGAGATCCGCCTCGCCATGGCAGAGGATGGCCTCGATCGCCTTTCCTCGGAGCTGATCCTCGCTGGACCGTCGTGTTCCGCGCGCGACAGGGAAGCGTCCGGTGCCGACCGCCGCATGCCAGAGCCCGGTGTTCTTCTCCGCCTGCAGGAAGCGATCCGGGAAAGCGCTGATGGCGCTTGCCCCCAATCCGATCAACACGTCCGCCTGGTCTTCGGTGAACCCCTGGAAGTTACGCCGTAGGGTTCCGTCGACGGCTGCGCGCGCGAGATCGTCCGCAGGTTTGGCGAAATGATCGAAGCCGACGGCCAAATAGCCCGCGTCGGTCAGTCGGCGATGAGCCAGCGCAGCCTGACCGAAGCGGGCCTCGACACCAGGCAACGCACGCGCGTCGATACGGCGCTGGCGGGGAATCAAGCCGGGTACATGCGCGTAGCCGAAAACCGCCATCCGATCCGGATCAAGCTCAAGAGCCGTCTCCAAGGTCGCGGCCAGATCCGCATCCTCCTGCCCTGGCAGACCGTACATCAGATCAAAGTTGATCGACCGCACTTCTGCTTCCCGCAGCATTTCCACGGTGCGCCTGATGTCGTCTTCCGGCTGCAACCGGCCGATTGCGGTCTGTAATCGCTCATCGAAGGTCTGCACGCCGAGACTCGCACGCGTGACCCCGGCGCTCCGTAACGCCATCGCCCAGTCGCGTCCGAACCCGCGAGGGTCGAGCTCCACAGAAAGGACAGGGTTCGTGCATTCGAACCGAGAGAGCAGCCGTTCGACGAGGAACCTGAACGACGCTGGCGACATGGCGTTGGGGCTACCGCCGCCGAATGCGATACGACCGACGCTTCCACGACCCGCCAACCGGCTCGCGACCAGCGTGATCTCCTCGTCAAGCCGCGTCAGATACGCCTCCAGGCGGCCCGTCCGGTTGGTAGCAGCCGTATTGCACCCGCAATACCAGCAGATCGCATGACAGTAGGGGATGTGGACGTACAGCGAAACCACGGCGCCCGTCGCCACCGCGTCCAACGCCTCGGCCATGTCCCCATGCCCCACCTCGCGGCCGAACTCGGCAGCCGTGGGATAGCTGGTGTAACGGGGAACGGGTCGGGCGAGCAAGTCGGGATGGAAGGTCCACATGGCCCCCTCGCTATGGTCGTCTCGAAATCCGACGCCTTTGACCATCGTCAAAGGCTTGCTTGTCGCCGGTCAAATCAGAACACGGGCTCAGGTCGTATCGGCTTCGCCATGGTAGCCAAGGAGGCAAGACGATGACGAAGGTGAACGGAATGATCTGGATGACGGCGTTGGCCGCCGCCAGCCTGGCCACGCCGGCGTTGGCGCAGGCGAACGACAACCCGAAGGAGGAGCCACGACGGGTCGGCGTACGCGAAGGAGACGTCCTGCTGCGGGCACGCGCCATCCTCGTCGCGCCCAACGAAGCATCGGGTAGCGTCCTTCCGGCATTTCCGGGTGAGCCGGTGAAGGTGAATGACAGTCCCATGCCGGAAGTCGACGTCACCTACATGGCGTCCGACAACATCGGCTTCGAATTGATCGCCTCCACGACTAAACATCGCGCGAACGGAATCACGGGAACGACTGGCAGCATCGGAAGACTCGCATCCACGTGGGTTCTTCCGCCGACCTTGACGGCCCAGTATCACTTCGCGCCCACCTCGACCATCCGACCCTATGTGGGTGCCGGCCTGAACTACACCGTGTTCTGGAACGAAAAGGCGTCCCGCGGACTTCAATCCGCGGTCGGCCGGACCCGCGTGACCATGAAGGACAGCTTCGGTTGGGCCGCCCAGCTAGGCGCCGACATCGACCTCACCCCGCGTGTATTCCTCAATCTCGACGTCAAATACGTCGACATCGACACCACCGTCCGCCTCGATACAGCAGCTGCGGGAACCCAGCGCGTGAAGCTTTCGCTCGACCCGCTTGTGTTCGGCGTCGGTCTCGGGATGCGGCTCTAGCGGCCCCGCCATCAGGCGGAGCACCCGATGCGCGATGACGCCCTGATCGCACCGGCCATCCAGCCGAGATCTCACGACACGGTTTCAAGGTTCACGACCGCCGCTCGATCGGCTGCGGCTGAGATGCTCACTGCCTGAAGTCTCCAGCCGCGTGGAACGCGTCCCGCCACTTGTGCTGCGGAGCCTTATTGGGGGAAAAAAGGTCGGCACGATGGCCGACCTGAGTTTAGGAGAGGATGCTTGAAAGGCGACATCATGCTGCGCCCGTGAAGATCGTTTCGCAAGTGCAATATAGAAGATTTAGATAGCCGAGCATGTTGCGTAAGCCAGTTCCGACGCGTATTACTTTAAGTTAATCTAGGCTTTCTATGCGGTTATCGCGGATGCACATCGGTCGACAACAAGAACAAACGGTGGACGTTAATGCATCGATGTACCATTCAGTGAGTGTAAAAACGCTTGAACCGTGAGCAGCCAATCCAGCAAGACATAAATATCTTGAAAAGGCCGCCTCTATAATGGAGGGTCATTGTTCGCCATCAGAAAATTCTGAAGGTCGATGCATCAAGGCACCCCGGCCAGTCAGAAGCCGAGCACCCCGACCATAGGTAAACCATGCCCAAGACCAATTTGCGTAGACCATGAGCCTGCTTCGGAAATCGACGAGGAGCATCAGATGCACCATCGACCATGCCACCCACGCGAAGAGGCCCTTGAGTTGGAAGCTTCCGAAATCCGCCACCGCCCGGGACCGCCCTATCACCGCCATCGTTCCCAGATTTCGGTACCGGAACGACGGCGGCGCCGCGTGGCCGCCGATACGGGCGGCGATCAGCTTGCCGACGTAACGGCCCTGCTGCTTCGCGACGGGAGCAAGGCCTGGTAGCGGCCTGCCCTCTTCGGTGCGAAAGCTGGCGACATCACCGATGGCGTACACACCCGGTCGACCGGGCACGGAGCAATCGCCCGCCACCTCGACGGCACCATTTTCGGCCGCGTCGGATCCAAGCCATTGCGCCGCGGGCCGGGCCTGCGTACCCGCGCACCACAGAACCGTTTCAGCCGCTATCCGCTCGTCACCTAGCACGATCCCGCCCGTATCGACTTGGGTAACGGCCTGGCCGAGCCGAACGTCGACGCCAAGCGACCGAAGCGCGTCGGTCGCGTACTCTGGCAGTCGACCCGGGAATGTGCTCAGGACATGGGCGCCGGCCTCGCACAGAACGATGCGCGCAGATTTGGGATCGATGCGCCTGAAGTCCCGAGCAAGGGTGGTTCTCGCCAGTTCCGCAATGGTGCCTGCCAGTTCCACCCCTGTCGCCCCTCCGCCGACAACGACGAACGTCAACAGTTGCCGGACCGTCTCGGGATCGTCGCACTGTTCCGCGCGCTCGAACGCCGCAAGCAGCTTCTCGCGAATCGATAATGCATCCTCCAGCGTCTTGAGCGCCTGCGCGTGCGCGGCCCATTCGTCGTGCCCGAAGAAGCTGTAGGCCGCCCCTGTCGCCAGCACCAAATAGTCGTAAGCCACCGCGCGGCCATCCGAGAGAAGGACGTTTCGGGACCCGGCATCCACGCCTGTGACATCGGCCATCAGGACGGTCGTCGAGGCGTTGCCTCGAAGCAGGACGCGGCTGGCCGTTGCAATGTCCGCTGGAGAAAGCGCGGCAGTCGCGACCTGGTAGAGCAGCGGTTGGAAGAGATGGTGGTTGGTGCGATCGATTACGATCACATCCGCAACCGTTCCACGAAGCGCCTTCGCGGCCGCCATCCCGCCAAACCCGGCACCGACGATCACGATCCTTGGACGCATTGCATCTCCCCTTCACGCGATATTCGGCACACCGCGCCTAGCGAAATCGCTATTCGGCGCGGCGAGCTATGACGACACAACGTGCGGGAGGCCGCCCCGCCCCGTCGGGTAACGGATTTTGCGGGGGATACGGAACGCCCTATGAAACGGCCCACTCGGCATCCACGATCTCACCGCGCCGAGCGACCACTGCGATTGCGCCGCCGAGGCCGCCGAACCCCGCAGCTCCGCCAGGTATCCTCAAGAAGTGGATGATCCCCGGCACGGGACGATGGCAGCAACGGCCGAGCGCCCACCTGCATCCGCATTCATATGCAACGCTCGCGCGATAGGGCGACGAGGTGGCGACACACGACCGCTCGCTTCGATGAAGGAGACAGCTCGATATCGGCGATCCTCCGTCCAACGTCCCAGCAGTCCCTGGGATCAAGGTCCGCTCCGGGTGGGTACGGACGTCAGACGGCACCCAGACGGCTGAATGGGCGGACTTCACATCCGCTACAGAAGTGACGAGGTGCGGAGTGCCTCAACCAATGTCTCCGCCTAACGTACGGCCCCCACCGCGCCTCCATGCATCGGCATCATGTTCGTGTTGAGGTGATACATCACCCAGACCGACCCGCCGATGGTGAGCACGACGATGACCGCCGTGAAGAGGAAGGCGAGAAGCGTCCAGCCACCCTCCGAGCGCGTATCGACGTGCAGGAAGCATACGACGTGCACCACGATCTGGATCATCGCCATGGCGAATATCAGCAGCGCGGTCGTCTGTGTGTCATGCAGCACTCCCGAGATCACCAACCAGAACGGTATGATCGTCAAGAGTATCGATAGGATCGTGCCGATCCTGTAGCCGGGCCGACTGCCATGTCCGTGGGGCCCGTCATGCGCGTGCAACGCGGGATCAAGGGAGGTGCTCAACGGAGAACTCCATACAGATAGACGAAGGTGAAGACACCGATCCAGATGATGTCGAGGAAGTGCCAGAACATCGAGAGGCACATGAGCCGGCGTTTAATCGGCAGGCTGAGCCCGTGTCTGCCGATCTGGACGAGCATGGTGCCAATCCATATGAGACCGACGGCGACGTGTGCGCCATGTGTCCCGACGAGCGTAAAGAACGCCGACAGGAAGGCGCTACGCTGAGGCCCCGCCCCCTCCGCGATCAGGTGCGCGAACTCGTAGAACTCGATGGCGAGAAACGCCGCGCCGAGCAGTCCGGTGACGGCAAGCCAAAGGCGGGTCGCCCCGACCCGCCCAGCCTCCATGTGGGGCATCGCCTGCCCGAAGGTGATCGACGAGGCGAGGAGGAAGGCGGTGTTGATCGCGACGAGCTTCAGGTCGAAGATCTCGCGCGGTACCGGGCCCCCCGCATATCCGGTACTCACGACGCCGTACATCGCGAAAAGCGAGGCGAAGATGAGCGCGTCGCTCATCAGGTAGATCCAGAAACCGAGCAGGGTGGCGCCATTGCCCCCGTGGTCGTGATCCTCCTCTTCAGCGAGGTGCCAAGTCGTGGCCGGGCCGACGCCCGGCTGTAGGGCTTGATCATTCATGTCAGATCCCCTCGGCGAACGGCAGACGCTTGGCTTCGGTCCGCTCGACGTCGTCGGCCGGAATGAAGTAGTCACGCTTCATGTTGAACGTGTGTCCAACAGCGACCACGACGAGTCCGACGAAGCAAAGCGCGGCCGACCACCAGATGTACCAGACCATCGAGAAACCGAGGGCGAGCGCGAGGCCCGACAGGATAACGCCGGCACCGGTGTTGCGCGGCATGTGCACCGGGCGGAATCCCGCGGCAGGACGCTCGTAGCCGCGCTGCTTCATGTCGTACCATGCGTCGAGATCGTGAACGACCGGCGTGAAGGCGAAATTGTACGCAGGCGGCGGTGAGGTCGTAGACCACTCCAGCGTTCGCCCGCCCCAAGGATCGCCGGTCGTGTCAGCCAGCTCGTGACGCTTCACGAAGCCCATGACGATGCTCATCACGAAGCCGAGGATCCCGACCAGGATGACGACGGCGCCAATCGCCGCCACGATGAAATAGGGCTGGAGCGAGGGGTCGTCGAAGTGGTTCACCCGACGCGTGGTGCCCATCAGACCAACGATGTAGATCGGGGTCCACGCGATCCAGTAGCCGGCGACCCACCCCCAGAACGCGACCTTGCCCCAGAACTCATCGAGCTTGAAGCCGAACGCCTTTGGGAACCAGTAGACCATGCCCGCGAACAGGCCGAAGACGACGCCCCCGATGATGGTGTTGTGGAAGTGCGCGACCAGGAACAGCGAATTATGCAGCACGAAGTCGGCCGGCGGGATGGCGAGCAGAACCCCCGTCATGCCACCGACGGTGAACGTCAGCATGAACGCAACGACCCACATCATCGGCAACTCGAAGCGGATGTCGCCCTTGTACATCGTGAAGAGCCAGTTGAAGATCTTGGCGCCGGTCGGGATAGCGATCACCATCGTTGCGATGCCGAAGAAGCTGTTGACGCTTGGTCCCGCCCCCATGGTGAAGAAGTGGTGGAGCCAGACAAGGTACGACAGGATCGTGATGACGACCGTGGCGTAGACCATCGATGAGTAGCCGAAGAGGGGCTTGCCCGAGAAGGTGGCCGTGATCTCCGAATATATGCCGAAGGCCGGCAGGACCAGGACGTAGACTTCTGGGTGCCCCCATATCCACACCATGTTCCAGTACATCATCGGCGCACCGCCGAGCTCGTTGGTGAAGAAGTTGGTCCCGACGTAGCGGTCCAGCATCAGCAGGAAGAAGGCGGCGGTCAGCGCCGGGAAGATGGCGATGGCCAGCACGTTCGAGCAGAGGGCGGTCCAGCAGAACACCGGCATCTTCATCATCGTCATGCCGGGCGCACGCATCTTCACGATGGTGGCCACCATGTTGATCGCCGACAGCGTGGTGCCGACCCCCGCGATCTGGAGGGACCACAGATAGTAATCGACGCCGGTGTCCGGACTGTACGCCAGCTCCGACAACGGCGCGTAACCAAGCCATCCCGTGCGCGCGAACTCGCCCACGAACAGCGACACCATGGTGAGGATCGCACCGGCTGCGGTCAGCCAGAAGCTGAGGTTGTTGAGGAAGGGGAACGCGACGTCGCGAGCGCCGATCTGCAGCGGCATGACGAAGTTGATGATGCCGACGACGAGCGGGATCGCGACGAAGAAGATCATGATCGTACCATGCGCGGTGAAGATCTGATCGTAGTGGTGGGGCGGGAGGTACCCGGGGTTGGCCCCGAAGGCGACCGCTTGCTGCGCACGCATCATCAGCGCGTCGGAGAAACCGCGCAGCAGCATGATGATCGCCAGTATGATGTACATGACGCCGACCTTCTTGTGATCGACGCTCGTGAACCACTCCTTCCAGAGATAGCCCCAGAGTCTGAAGCGCGTGATCGCGCCGACGATTCCGAGACCGAGCAGGGATACGACGACGAAGGTCGTGAACAGGATCGGTTCGTGGATCGGGAAGGATTCCCATGTCAGACGTCCGAAGATCGTCTTGAGCAGGCTGTTGTCGGTCATGTTAGTCCCGATTTGGCTGGCTATCAGGCCCGTGCGGCACGATATGCGCCGAGGGTTAGTATGGGGTCGAGCGCCGACATGTCGCGGTTGCGCGGATCGCCGGGCTTCCGCTCGCCCGGTGGGGCGGTAGACCCCTTGGGCTTGGTCACGTTGGGTCCCGACCCCTTCTCCTCCGGCGCCTTCCGCAACGCCGGCGTCGGCTTCTCGCCGTCGGGAGCGGTATTGCGACCCATTGGCATCCCGCTACCGATCCGTCCGTCGGCAGGGTCGCCGCCGCCGCGCATCATGTCGCCGGCCATGACATCGGCCATGCACGGCTTGCCCGGCGCGACGCAGCCGTTGAGCGCCCGATCGAACAGCCCAGCCGACACGGTGGCGAAGTGCATCACCGGCACCTTCTCGCTGGGCCGCTCCAAGGCGAGGTAGCTCTCTGGCGCAAGAGCGCCTCGCCCGCTCACCTTCACAGACGCGACCCAAGTTCGAAAGTCGCCCGGCGTCAGCCCACGCAGTCTGAAGCGCATGTCGGAATAGCCGCGGCCGGTGTAGTTGCCGGAGTAGCCCCAGCTCTCCCCCGGCCTGTTCAGAACGGCGTTCAACTGCGAACGCATGCCCGGCATGGCGTAGATCATTCCCGCCATCGTCGGCGCGTAGAAGGTGTTGAACTGACCGGTCGACGTGATCGAGAAGCGGACGGGAACATCCACCGGAAGCGCCAGCTCGTTCACCGTGGCGATCCCGAGATCGGGATAGATGAAGAGCCACTTCCAATCGAGCGCGACCACCTGCACATCTAGCGGACGGGTGCCCGCCGGCACCGGGCGGCCCGGCGCGAGCCTTTCGAGCGGTCGAAAGGGATCGAGCAGGTGCGTGCTCGTCCAGGTGACGGCGCTCAGAGCGATGATGATCAGCAGCGGGATCGACCAGATCGCCAGCTCGAGCGTGGTCGAGTGGTCGAAGCCGGGATCATACGTCTTGTGACGATTTCCGCGGCGATACCGCCAGGCAAAGAGCACCGTCATCGCCATGACCGGCACGACGACGAGGAGCATTATGCCCGTCGAGAACAGGATGAGGTCCCGCTGCTGCGCGGCGATGTCACCCGTGGGGTTCATGACGACCATGTCGCAACCGCCCAGGAGCATCGTTGCGGCGATGATCGAAACGCGTGAGGCCCTTCGGGCGATGAATGATCCTGCTATGCGCATGGCCGGTCGATAGCCTCGCCCGCCTCGTCCGCATTTGACGACGGTCAAAGTCTCGCCGTTTGGCACGGGGTAGACGAAGTCGACATTGGCCGCCTCGCCGGTCCGTCGCGTGAAGCCGCGACGGCGGCATGCGGTGGAAACGAAGGGACGACGGATGGTGGCCACGACCCTCGAGGCAGGCAATTCAACGCAGCTGGAGCGAGACGCCCGGCTGATCAATGCGCGCGATCACCAGATACGTCCCGGCGAAATCGCCGTCGGCGTGATCATCGGTCGATCCTCGGAGTTCTTCGATTTCTTCGTCTATGCCATCGCTTCGGTGCTGGTGTTCCCATCCCTGATCTTCCCGCAGTTGGACGCGCTCACCGGTACGCTCTGCTCCTTCGCGATATTCTCCTTGGCATTCGTGGCACGTCCCCTCGGTGCCCTCGCGTTCATGTGGCTGGACCGGCGGCATGGACGCGGCGTCAAGCTGACGGTGGCGATGTTCCTTCTGGGAGGGTCCACCGCTGCGATGGCCTTCCTGCCGAGCCATGCGCAGTTGGGCGGCGGAGCCGCGGTGCTCCTAGCGCTCTTCCGCATCGGTCAGGGTCTGGCGCTGGGCGGCACTTGGGACGGCTTACCATCGCTCCTCTCGCTGAACGCGCCTTCGGATCGGCGGGGCTGGTTCGCGATGATTCCCCAACTCGGCGCACCAATCGGCCTCCTCGTGGCGACCGCCGTGTTCGCGTTTCTCCTTTCCACGCTTTCGTCTGCGGACTTCCTGGAGTGGGGCTGGCGTTATCCCTTCTTCGTGGCCTTCGTCATCAACGTCGTCGCGCTCTTCGCTCGCCTTCGCCTGATCTCTACTCCGGAGTTCGAACGGCTCTACGAAAGCCGCGAACTGCAGCCCTCCCCGCTCGGCCAGCTGCTCCGCGACGAAGGCAAGGTCGTTGCCGTCGGCGCCTTCGCACCCTTGGCAAGCTTCGCCCTCTTCCATCTCGTCACCGTCTTTCCGCTCTCATGGTTCGTCCTGACGTCCGGTGAGCCGCCTGTGCGCTTCCTATTCATCGAACTGGTGGGTGCCGGCGTGTGCCTGATCTCGGTGGCGCTGTCGGGCGTGATCGCCGACCTCATCGGTCGCCGCAAGCTGCTGGGCGTCTCCGCCGTCCTGATCGGAGCGTTCAGCGGGTTCGCACCGCAGCTCCTTGGCCAAGGCCCGGCGGGCGAATGGGTCTACATGGTGCTCGGATTCGTCCTCCTTGGTCTGTCGTTCGGGCAGTCGTCAGGCGTCACGAACGGTCGCTTCAGTCCCCGCCATCGGTACACCGGGGCTGGGACGACCGCGACGGCGGCATGGTTCATCGGCGCCGGCTTCGCTCCTCTCGCCGCGCTGCTTCTCGCAAGCCGCTTCGGCCTAATCGCCGTCGGCGCCTACCTTCTTTCAGGCGCCCTCTGCACGCTTGCGGCGCTATGGCTCGACCGGGGCGGCAGCCGGACGAACTGACGGCTCCGGGCAGAGAAGGGCAAAGCAATCTGGTAGTAACGCACGGAACATGCTTCTCGGCTTGGCGTCACGAACACCGATCCCGATCGGCGAAGGGCGTTGGATCCAGAGCGATCTGGGCCCGCCAGCGCGGAGCGGGCCCGCCGATCCTCAGGCATGACGTTCCGATACCCCCTCCTCACAGCCGCTGCGCCGGAAAGTCAGTCGGCCCGGTCAGACGGAGCCGATCGTGGATCCGGCCCACCCCTATCAGCTGCGTCCAAGGCCGCGCTGACGAGGGCGGCGACGGCGCTCCAATCCAACGCGTCAGCCTCCGCCAGTGCATCCTCCAAATGCTCGCGTAGCCTCTGCTCCGGTTGCAACGTGCGCTGCGGCATCGCGGCAATAGAGCATAAGGTCGTCTCGTGGACAATGCCGCGTCAGCCGTCAGGACGGCCTTCAATCGCCAGAACACGTCGCTTCGTCCTGCTCGCCAAAGAAGGGCCGGCGTGCGGCGCCATGCAAGGTCTCGTGTCCAATCATCGCGACCGAAGACCAACATCCAGAGATAAGCCCATCACCGGGGATGGGCTTGACGCAATGCCCACCGCAGCATTGATTGCAGCGTAGGAGCTTGGCAACAGGTCTGCGAAACAGCCGCGTAGGCATCGTACGCCGCGGGCACACGGGCATCATCTCGTCGATACCGGGGGGGCTGGCACCGGCAGCGATTTGAACGCCGGTCCGCCATAGAATAGCCGGCCAGCGCCGAAAACGCTTGTCGCCGCATCATGTCGGCTGGGTGACAGCGCCGTCACTCAAGTGCGTAGCGATTACCCGGTTTTACGTGACGCGGTTTCGATCAGAATGAAACGCGCGCCCGTCTGGTTCAAGCACTTGGAATTTCTGGGAATCGTCCGTGCACCTAGGCAATCCTTAACGTTCCCCGAGGTAAGCGTCCGACCGAGGATACCGACCTTATGCAATCTGCCCCTCATCTCTTCAACGAAGACGCCCGCCTCGCCGCGCTGGCGGAGTATCACCTGATGTCGGACGATCCTTTGGTCGATGTTCAGGACATAGTGCAGCTTGCCGTACGTACTTTCGACGTCCAGATCGCGCTGGTGTCGGTTGTCGAGCGTGATCGCCAGGTCTTCAAGGCCCATGTCGGCATAGAGGTATGCGAGACGAGCCGAGAGGCCTCCTTCTGCGCACATGCGATTACCCTTCCCGCGGAGGAGATGCTGGTCATCCCCGATGCATTGCTGGACATCCGCTTCGTCGGCAATCCGCTCGTCACCGGAACGCCGAACATCCGCTTCTACGCCGGCGTACCCCTCCGATCACCATCGGGACACGCGATCGGAACCTTGTGCATCATCGACTCCCGGCCGCGGTCCCGCTTCACGGCGGACGACCAGGAGCACCTTCGCACCCTCGCCGCCATCGTCCTCGACAGGTTGGAGGTGCGACGGCTTGCTGCCAGTGGACGGGAGGACCGTTCCCGCTTCGAGCATATAGCGGCAACCTCTCCCGACGGCATCATGTGCGCCGACGGCCGCGGCATCATCACCTTCTGGAATGGAGCCGCGGAGCGACTGTTCGGCTACACCGCTACCGAGGCCGTTGGCGCGGACATCTCCCTCATCGTTCCGCCGCGCATGCGTGCTGGACACAACGGCGGGTTCGCCCGTGTGGCCGCCGGCGGAGAAACCCGCCTGGTGGGCACTACCGTCCAGTTGGATGCGGTTCGAAAGGATGGCATCGAAATTCCGATCGAACTTTCCCTCTCGATGTGGCGGGAAGGTTCCGGTTCCAGCTTCGGCGCAATCGTCAGAGACATGAGCGAGCGCCGCCGAAACGAACTGAGGCTCTTCGATCTCGCGCATCGTGACAGCCTCACCGGGCTTCCAAACCGCACCGTCCTGATGAGCCGCATATCGGACTGCACGGTGGCTGGGGAAGCTGCGGCGGTGCTCATGATCGATCTGGACGGCTTCAAGCTCATCAACGACACGCTTGGCCACACTTCCGGTGACTCACTGCTCCGCGAGGTGGCGTCTCGACTCGAATACGCGGCGCTGCCGACCGACACCGTCGTCCGGGTCGCTGGGGACGAATTCGCCATAGTCATGTCCACGCGACCGAGGCTGGACGCCGTGGCCGCTTTCGCCGACCGGCTGATCGAACAACTGGCGCACCCCGTCTTGATAGATGGCGAAACGGTCCACGTCGGTGCCAGCATCGGTATCGCCCTGTTTCCCGATCACGGCAGCCATGGCGAGGATCTGCTCGCAGCGGCGGATCTCGCGATGTACCAGGCCAAGGCGGAGGGACGAAGCTGTCATCGCTTCTTCCGACCGGCGCTGCGCGAGGCGGCGCGTCATCGCCGGGCTTTCGAAGGTGAGATACGAGGCGGGCTCGATCGGGGCGAATTCAAGCTCTTCTATCAACCGCAGGTCCGTCTTACCGACGGCTCTATCCAGGGCGTCGAAGCCCTGCTGCGTTGGGATCATCCCTGCGAAGGGCTGCTCACCCCCGATCGCTTTCTCACCTCGATCGAATCAAGCCTGCTGGCCGCCGAGATGGGACGCTGGGTGCTGGATAGAGCCTGCGCGGACGTCGCGATTCTTCGTGGTCGTTGGTCCGACCTCGTGGTTGGAGTGAACCTCTTCGGAGCACAGTTCCGGGCGGGCAACATCGGTGAAGACGTTCTCCGGTGCCTTGAAAGCCATGCACTTCCCCCCGAAGCCTTGGAGCTGGAGATCACTGAGAACATAATCCTGCGCCACGACGAGACCATGCTGCAGCCCCTTGTCCAATTGCGGTCGCTGGGCGTAGGGATCGCTTTCGACGATTTCGGCACTGGGTACGCATCCCTGAGCATGTTGAAGCGGTACCCCCTGTCGCGGATCAAGATCGATCGCAGCTTCATACAAGACATCTGTCACGATCATGCCGACGCGACCATCGTCACAACGCTCGCGTCCTTGGCTCACGGTCTCGGTCTCGAGGTCATAGCCGAAGGCGTCGAGACCGAGGAGCAGCGCGCAATGATCCTGGCTTGCGGATGCAACGTCGTGCAGGGGTATCTGTACGGCAAGCCGGTGCCACGGGACGAACTGCTGGCCGAACTCGGAGGATCGACCAAGGCGGCCTAGACCCCGGTTCGAGCCGCCGTGTCGGACGTCAGGCGTGCGCGAGCTGGCGGGTACGATGCCCACCTCGTCGTGCGACGTCGATCATGGGCACGCCCAGGGACGACCCCGCCGCGACCGACAAGGCAATTCGTCCCCCCGGGGGGGGGTGTTCCCGAGGTTCGTCTGACGACCGGTCCGGGCTCGATTACACGATGTGCCGATCCGGTTCTCCCCTGCAGCGCCTGATGAGCCAGTCACGCGACCCCGGACAATGATCAGGGACCCGTCTTGGTCTAAATGCTCGATCACCTTCGGCACGGCGGCAAACATGGCACACGACACGCGCCGGTGCGGATCAGGCGCGACGAGCTTCGAGTATGGTCCGGATCCGGGCGGCAAGCGCGTCGATCGCGAACGGCTTGGTGATCATCTCCATGCCTGGTTCGAGGAAGCCGTTCGCGATCGCGGCGTTCTCGGCGTAACCCGTCATGAAGAGGATGTTCAGGTCTCGGCGTCGCTCCCGCGCGAAGTCGGCCAACTGTCGGCCGTTCAAGCCCGGCAGGCCGATGTCCGTGACGAGCAGATCGATGCGAACGTCCGACTCCAGTAGCTTCAGCCCTGATGGTCCATCCACCGCTTCGAGGGCACGATAGCCAAGCTCCTCCAGCACATCGACGACCAGAGCGCGCACCGCCGTCTCGTCCTCGACCACCAGCACAACCTCACCGTGCTCGGCCCTGTGCTCGTCCCCGAGGCATACCGGCAGAACCTCGCTAACGTCGCCTTCGCCGTAATGACGGGGCAGGTAGAGCTTGAACGTCGTCCCCTTGCCGACCTCCGAGTAGATCTTCGCGTAACCTTCCGACTGGCGTGCAAAGCCGTAGATCATCGATAATCCGAGCCCCGTCCCCTGGCCCATCGGCTTCGTGGTGAAGAAAGGCTCGAACGCCTTCTGGATCGTGTCGGCGGTCATTCCCACACCGGTATCCGTCACGCACACGCATACGTACTGACCCGCCTTCACCTCTGATTGCCGCGCGGAATAGGCGTCATCGAGATGAGCGTTGCAGGTCTCGATGGTGAGCGTACCGCCTCCAGGCATGGCATCACGCGCGTTGATCGCCAGATTGAGCACAGCGCTTTCGAGCTGGTGGGGATCGCAAAGGGTCTGCCAGAGCCCCCCGGCCGTGACGATTTCCAATCGCACGCCCTCACCGATGGTACGACGGAGGAGTTCCTCCATGCCCGTGACGAGCCTGTTCGCGTTGGTGGGCTTGGGATCCAGCGGCTGACGACGTGAAAAGGCTAGAAGCCTATGTGTCAGAGCGGCGGCCCGGTTGGCGGAGGTTACGGCAGCGGTTGCATACCGCTCGATCCGGTCGGTCTCGCCTTGGGCAATGCGCCGCTGCATCATGTCAAGCGATCCGATGACCCCAGTCAGCAGATTGTTGAAGTCATGGGCGATACCGCCGGTCAGCTGCCCCACCGCCTCCATCTTCTGCGCCTGCCGAAGCTGCTCCTGCGCCTGCTCCAGTTCAGCCTGCGCCTTCCGTTCTCCCTCGACATCGCGGGCGACGGCATGGATGAAGCTCTGGTCCGGCACCGCCGTCCAGGAGAGATGACGGTATGAACCGTCCTTATGCCGATAGCGGTTCTCGAAACGCAGCGTCGTCAGCCCGTCGGACAAGGCCGCGACCTCATCGAGAGTGCTCTCACGATCGTCGGGATGAACGAGGTCCAGGAACGCTCTGCCGATCAGATCGTCCTCGGACCACCCGAGAAGCGTCGCCCAGGCCGGATTGACCGCTGTGATGGTGGCGTCGAAACGGGCGACCAACATGAGGTCGGTCGACAGGCGCCACATGCGGTCGCGGTCCGCCGTGCGCTCCGCAACCTGCGTCTCCAACGTATCGTTCAGTCGTGTAAGGGCCAGCTGCGCCCGCTTCTGAGCGGTTATGTCGATCACCACGAGGATTGCGGCGGCAAGCGTGCCGCCCTCGCCGGCCAAGGGAACACCGCTGACCCGGAGCCACGTATCGCCATCGGACGTGCGGTGAAGGAACTCGGTGCCGGCAGTCGCCTCCCCGCGAAGAGCACGCGCTCCCGGATATTGGGAGCGCGGAAGCGGTTGGCCGCGTTCGTTCCAGCTCACCCACTGCCGATCGACATCAGGCAGACGCGAGGGCAGGATCCCATCCGGCAGAAAGCGCTGGTACGCCGGGTTCGACAGGAGGACGTCGCCTGCCGGGGTGAGGAAGCAGACACCGACGGGCAGGCTTTCGATGAGCGTCGCCAGGCGGGTCCGCTCCTCGGAGAGCCTCGCCTCGCTTTCACGCAGACGTTCCTCGGCCTCCTTCCGCTCCGAGATGTCTATGGATGAACCGACGAGCCCCACTATCACGCCGTTCGCGTCACGAAACGGCGCCTTGGTAGACAGCCAGGTCGCGCGGCTGCCGTCGGGTCGACTGACCGCCTCCTCGATCATCTCGACGCGATCCTCCGCCATGATGCGGGCGTCGTTGGCCATGACGGCCTCGGCTTCCGCCATGTCATTCAGGAATTCGGCATCGGTCCGACCTATGATCTCGGACTTTGGTCTCCCCACGAGCTCGATCGTTCCGCGGTTGGCGGCGAGCATCCGTCCGGCCACGTCCTTCGCGTACACGACGCCAGGGACGGCTTCCATCACGGCTTCCAACAGCGTGTTGGCGCGCCTGATGGCCTCCTCCGCCTCGCGTCGCTCATCTATGTCGACGACGAAGCCCACGTACCCCAAGTATGCGCCGTCGGGACCGAAACGGGGGTTCGCCGCATCTATGGCCCAGCGATATGCACCGTCTGCCCGACGCAGCCGATACTCCGCCTTGAACGGCGACTGGGCCAAGTTCGAATCGATGAAGGCGCGTTCGGCTGCAGCCCTGTCGTCCGGGTGAGTCGCGTCTAGCCAGCCAAATCCGAGCGCGTCCGCCTCACTCTGACCCGTGAATTCGTACCAGCTTCGATTCAGATAGGTGCAGTAGCCATTCGGTTCAGTCACCCACATCATCACCGGCGTGCTGTCGGCCATGTTGCGGAATCGCGTCTCACTGTTGACGAGCTCCGCCCGGGTACGTTCGAGTTCCTCCGCCCGCTGGCGCTGCTCCGTCTCGTCACGGGCGATCTTCAGAAAGCCCGCGGGAAGATCGCCCTCGGCGGCGATCGGGTGGGTCGATCCGTTCATGAACACGCGTGAACCATCCGCGCGCACGTGCCAGCGGACGTCCGCGGCGCAACCTTCTGCCAGCGCCTCTCGAGCCTCCTCCAAAGGAACGCCTGCAGCGCGATCCTCGGGCGTGAATATGTCGTCAAGCGAGCGGCCTATCGCCTCCTCCTGAGACCAACCGAACGTCGCGTACGCACCAGCCGACCAACTCGTGATCCGGCGCTCCCCATCCGTGGCGATGATGGCGTAATCACGCGCACTGTCGAGGATGAGGCGAAGGCGTCGTTCGCTTGCGGATGCAGCTTCAAACCTGCAATCCCGCTCTTCAACCGCTCTCCGGAGCTCCAGCTGGGCCATGACCTGCCGGGCGAGCACGGCCAGCGTCCGCTGCTGCAGATCGGTCAACTGCCGCGGTCGGTGGTCAAGCACGCAAAGCGTTCCGATCGGGAAGCCGTCACCGCTCTTCAGGAGCGCTCCGGCATAGAAGCGGATGTGCGGCTCGCCCACGACAAGCGGATTGCATTCGAACCTCGGATCCGCGGCCGCGTCGGGAACGAGGAGAAAATCCTCTTCCAGGATTGCCTTGGCACAGAAGGAGCTGTCCAACGGAGTTTCGCGAACGCCGAGGCCCACCTCGGCCTTGAAGAACTGCCGCCGGTCTCCGATCAGATTGACGACCGCGATCGGAACGTCGCAGAGGCTGGCCGCCAGCTCCGTTATTTCGTCGAAGGTCGGCTCCCGCGGCGAGTCCAGCACATCGTAGCGGCTCAGTGCCTCCAGCCGCCGCTCTTCCCATTCGCTCATATTCATCATGTCAGCAAAAGAACCCCGATCGGACCTATAAGAGACTTCGCGAAGGTATGCCACCATTCGACCGAACAAGGCGCAGACAGGACCCACTCGACCTCAACGACGTCAGCCATGCTTTAGAGGTCGGATCGCCGCTTGGCTGTCGCAGGCGGCTGCGATCCCCAGGATACCAGCAGCATGCGACCACCTTCGGCCGCACCGCCGGCGTTCTCGGCCTCTCCAGCGATGGCAACGGTTTCGTCACCGGAGGTGGCGGCTTCATCGACACGACGCATCGGGGCGTGGTCAGCGTCGTCCTCGAAGACGAGAGCGGGCGCCATTCGACCCAGGAGCTGCCCTCCGACATCTCCGTCCTACAGGACGGCATCGTTCGCCTGGATCAAGTGAACGGCAGGATCATCGCCGCCACGAACCTCACCGGCCGTCAGAACGCGATGGTTCTGCTTGGCCCTTCGGGCTTCATCGAGGCCGCATCCTTCACGAGGATGCACGGCGCCCTCATGATCGCCACCGTCCTGATGGCAGGACAGACTCTATCGCCCCGCCCCTTCCTCGGCCTGACGATGACGGCCGCCCTCGCGTCACTACCCATCCTTCGCTTCCGGCGAATCCGGATGCTGCGACGTCAGCGCGCCGAGTTGAAGGACTACATGATCGAGGTGATGTCGTGATCCTCCTAACCGTCATCCTTCAGACGCTGCCGGTACCGCCGTTCTCCCGGATCACAGACTGGCAGCCATTTCCGATCCAGCGGACACCGGAAGGCGGCTTCTACGATCGCGCATCCGCCACCCGCAGGGGTGATGTCGTCACCGCCTGGGTCAGGTTCGTCAACGTCGAGCTGAAGGGCTTGAACACGGCGGCGCAGCAAACCGACGCCCATATGGAGGCGGACTGCCGGACGCCACGGATGCGCATGATGGCCTACCGCGTCGTCCGCCCCGACGGATCGACCCTCCAGCTCCGCAAGGCTCCGCCTGGCGAAATGGAATGGCATGAAATGCGGTTGGGCATGCGAGGCTACGACGTCGTAGCGGGACTATGCAGCCGCATCGGGAAATCCTTGCCGACCGGACGCTAGAATGGATCCGCCGAGCATCGAGCGTCGCGACGATCCTCGACGCCCCCGGGGTGGTGGCACCGATTTGGCATAGGACGGGCGCCCAGGTTGAACGTCGCGACCCGGCGACCGCCCGACCATGCAATGTGGCGCTGGCCAGCCTAGGGGTGCACGAAACCCGTTTGAGTGATCCGTCTTCTCGTCGAAAGGACGTCGAGCACGGTGTCGCGGCACGAACCTGCGATCTACGAAGCATGGAAGGCGCGCCTGGAGCGCTCCCTGCTACGCCGCAAGCCCGCGGCTGACACATGTCCCGCCGAAGCCGTTGATACTTTAATCCCGCGTGGATCCGACGGTGGCAGTCGGCACCGGCGTGGTGCAGCCCATTCATGTGCCTTACCGCGGTTTTACCGCAGCCGAGGTGCCTTAGGGTCAGCCCCGAAAAAGCAAAAACCCCGCTAAGCCATTGGCCTAGCGGGGTTTTCGATGGTGGGCGTGGCAAGGATTGAACTTGCGACCCCTGCGATGTCAACACAGTGCTCTACCACTGAGCTACACGCCCGCCGGAGGTGGCCCATTAGCCGGGCTTTTCCGGGCTGGCAAGCGGTCAATTCAATCCGGTGGCACTTCCCGTCTCGAAAACGCGATCCACCTCGGCGACGAGGTCGCGCAAATGGAAGGGTTTGGACAGCACGCGCGCATTGGGCATCTCGCGCCCGGCCTTCAGCGTCACCGCGGCGAAGCCGGTGATGAACATCACGCGCAGCCCCGGCACCAGCTCGGCGGCGCGGCGGGCGAGCTCGATGCCGTCCATCTCCGGCATGACGATGTCGGTGAGCAGTAGGTCGAACGATTCGGTTTCGAGCAGCGGCATCGCCGCCGTGCCGCGATCGACCGCCGCCACGGCATAGCCGGCGCGCTCCAGCGCGCGGGTCAGATATTCGCGCATGACTTGATCGTCTTCGGCCAGCAGGATTCGGATCATCGCCTTGTCGGTCTCCATTCGCGCGCTGGTGCTATGATCCGCAGATGTGAAGATTTCCAGCGCGCCGAACGCGGGAACGCGGTAGGACGTGCCATAGATGGACGCATCGTTCGACACGATCGGCGGGATCGACCGCGACGGCGCGCCGCTCAGCCCGGTGGTCCTCTCGGTGCCGCACGCCGGTCGCGACTATCCCGCGGCGCTGCTCGGCGCGTTGCGCGTGCCGGCGACCGTGCTGCCGGTGCTCGAGGATCGGTATATCGATCACGTCGCGCTTGCCGCCCGCCGGCTGGAGACGATGCTGCTCCAGCGGCGCGCCCGCGCCTGGATCGACCTCAACCGCAGCGAATCAGACCGCGACCCGCGCGTCGACGACGGCGTCCGCCCGCACAGCCAGCCGATGCCGTCGGCCAAGGTGCGCAGCGGGCTGGGGCTGGTGCCGCGCCGCGCCGGGGCGGCGGGCGACCTGTGGCGGCGCCGGTTCAGCGCGATCGAGATCGCGGCGCGCATCGCGCAGGATCACCGCCCCTATCACGCCGCGCTCGCCGCCGCGCTCGCCGCGGCGCAGGCGCGCTTCGGCGTCGCGGTGCTGCTCGACGTGCATTCGATGCCGCCGCTCGGCGACCACGCCCGCATCGTGTTCGGCGACCGGTTCGGCCAGGCGGCGGCGCCGCGCTTCGTCGCGCGGCTGGAGGCGGAGGCGGCGCGCGCCGGCGTCCGCGCCGCGCTCAACACGCCCTATGCCGGCGGCTATATCCTCGAACGCCACGCCGCCCCGGCCCGCGGCATCCACGCCATCCAGATCGAGTTCGACCGCACGCTCTATCTCGATGCCGCGCTCGATCGCCCCGGCCCCGGGCTGGCCGATGTCGCCGCGCTGCTCGGGCGGATGATCGCGGCAAGCGCGGACGAGGCGCTCGCCGGCGACCCGATCGCGCTCGCCGCGGAATGACATAAAAAAACCACCCCGTGCATGAAGCACGGAGTGGCCAAGGTTCAGGGAGGAGACACACTGAAAGTGTGTCATACGGGCCCGCGAAAGGGGGGACACGAGCGCCGTACTTTCATAAAATAGTCGAGCGCCCGATTGGTTCAACCCCCGCCCCGCCAGCCGTTCTTTTTTTCCGGCGAGATCGTTTACTTACCGAGCACCGGCGCGATCCGCACCAGGACCGAATCGCGCAGCAGCAGATGGTGGCGCAACGCCGCGGCGACGTGCAGCACGACCAGCGCCGCCATCAGCCAGCCGAGCAGGCCGTGCGCGTCATGGCCGAGGTCCGCAGCACCGCTGCCGACCGGCAGCAGCGGCACGTCGAACAGGCCGAACCAGCTCAGCGGTTGCCGCGGTCCGGGCCCGGGGCCGGACACCATCAGCCAGCCGGACAGCGGCATCGCGATCATCAGCAGATAGAGCGTGAGGTGCGTGGCATGCGCCAGCCCCTTTTCCCAACCGGGCGTGCCGGCGGGCAGCGCAGGCGGACGATGCGTCAGCCGCCAGGCGACGCGGCCGGCGGTCAGCACGAGCACGGCGATGCCGATCGCCATATGCGCGCCCATCAGCCGGCGCAGCACCGGGACCGCCTCATGGCCGATGCCGATGATCAGGTTGAAGACGACCAGTGCCGCGATCGTCCAGTGGAAGGCGATCGCCACCCGCGAATAGCGTTCGCCGCTTCGGTCGGTCATCGCATCACCCCTTGCTGCCGGCGCGACACTCCACCCGCGCCCGCCGGGGGTCAAGCCATGGCGAGGGCGGAGGATTGTTGGAGCCGGAGCAATGCCAGGACGCCCGTCACGCCGGACGCGGTCCGCGGTCCAGCGAGCCACGGGCGACCAGTGCCGCCTTGAGCGGCTCCCCCCGCCGCAGGGTGGACCCCGGAACCAGTCCGGGGTGACGGCAGGGACTGTGGAACAGGCTGGTCGCAAGCCAGCCAGCCTGCTTATGCATCAAGTCCCATGCCCCGGACACGACACGGGCGGGACTCGCGTCATGCGATCCCGCCCGTGCGATCGATCCGAGCCTGTGGATCAGCCGAGCTGCGGCTGCGGCACCTTGTTCTGCTGCGCCTGGCGGCCGAAAATCTCGCGCATCAGCGACAGCGAGAAGAGGTGCGCGTAGAGCAGTGGCAGCATGCCCGACTGCGACATCTTGCGCAGCTGGTCGCCGCGCAGGCCGGCCAGCTTCTCTTCGTTGATCATCTGGAAGCCGCGATAGACGAACGGCGGCTGGTTTTCGTCGACCTGGATGGTGACCTCGCCGTCCATCAGCAGCTCCTGCTCGCGCAGCTCGTTCATGAACGCCTGCGTGCGTGCGCCGGCCTGTTCGAACTGCTCGGCGAAGTCGAGGATCGCCTTGGTCACCTGGCTCGGCTGGCCGTTCTCGAACAGCGGCTCGCCGTCGTCATAGGCACCGAGCGCTTCCGAGGTCGGGTCGAAGCACAGCGACAGCTCCTCGGCGTCCGGACGCAGCCGCGCGAGCATATAGGGATAGCGGCGGACATAGGCCGGCACGTAGAAATTGGTCTCGGTCAGCTTGCCGTCGTCGCCCATGAAGACGTTGACGCCCTCGTTGAGGCCCATCAGCGCGAGCGGGATGGCATCGTCACCGACCGAGAAGACGATCGGCATGTGACGCTGCACCAGCGGGAATTCGTCGGTGGTGATCGGAATGGCGTGCTGGCCGACGAGGAACGGCGCGCTGTCCTGCTGGCGGATGCGCCAATTGGCATGCGTCTCGCTCGAGAGCGGCTCGAGGCCGTTGTAGAACAAAGGAAGCGGCGCACTGGCCATGGGAACTCTCTCCGTGGTGGATAGTTTGCGGCACAGCCGCTCGCTGCGGCTGCTCTATTGGGCCGCAGCCGAGGGTGCAAGCGCCACGAGCTTGCCCGGGTTGAGGATGCCGAGCGGGTCCATCGCCGCCTTCACCGCGCGCAGCGCGGTCAGCCGCGCCGGCGACGACAGCCGCTCCAGCTCGTCGCGCTTCATCTGCCCGATCCCGTGCTCGGCCGCGATCGAGCCGCCCGCCGCGATCACCAGATCGTCGACGAACCGTGTCACCACCGGCACTTGCTCGGCATACCAATGCGCCGGATCGGTGCCTGCCGGGCTGCGGACATGGAAATGGATGTTGCCGTCGCCGAGATGGCCGAAGCCGCTCGCGTGACAGCCGGGAAAGCGCGCCTCGCACGCCGCCGCCGCCTCGATCATGAAGCGCGGCATCGTGTCGACCGGCACCGACAGGTCGTGCTGCGACGCCGGCCCCAGCGCGCGCTCCGAATCGGAGATCGATTCGCGAATGCGCCAGAAGTCCGCCGCCTGCGCTGCAGTCGCGGCGATCGTCGCATCGGCGATCAGCCCGTCTTCGAGCGCCGCACCGAGCAGCCGCTCCATCAGCGCATCGCCCGCCGGGTCGGTGTGTTCGATCAGCAGATGCCAAGCGGCCTCCGCCGTCACCGGCGCGCGCAGGCTCGGCACATAGGCGAGCACCGCGGCAAGCGACTCGCGCGGCAGGATCTCGAAACTCTCCAGCGCCTCGGTCGCCTCCTGGAATTGGCGCAGCAGCGTCAGCGCCGCCTGTGGATCGCGCACCGCTGCCCAGGCGGTCGAGCGCACCGCCGGCACCGGCACCAGCCGCAGCGTCGCCGCGGTGACGACGCCCAGCGTCCCCTCCGCCCCGACCAGCAATTGCGTCAGGTCGTAGCCGCGATTGTCCTTCTTCAGCGGCGCCAGCCCGTCGTGCATGCTGCCGTCGGCGAGCACGACCTCGACGCCGGCGACCAGCCCGCGCATCGATCCGAAGCGCAGCACCTGCGTGCCACCGGCGTTGGTCGACACCAGCCCGCCGATCGTCGCATTGCCCTTGGCGCCGAGCGTCAGCGGGAAGCGCCGATCGACGGCGAGCGCGGCATCGTGCAGGTCGGACAGGATCACCCCCGCCTCCGCCACGGCGAGGCCCGCCGCGGCATCGACGCGCCGGATCGCGGTCATGCGGCGCAGCGACAGGATCAGCGCCGATCCGTCCGCCGGCGGCGTCGCACCGCCGACCATCGAGCTGTTGCCCCCCTGCGGCACCAGCGGCACGCGATGCTGCGCGGCGGCGGCGACCACCGCGGCGACCTCGGCGGTCGATCCCGGCGCGAGGATCGCGGGCGCGGCGCCATGGAAGCGCCGCCGCCAGTCGATCAGCCAGGGCGCGATGGCATCGGGATCGGTGACGATCCCCTTGCGCCCGAGCACGGGAGCGAGCGCGTCGAGCACGGCGGTCTGCGCAGGTGTCATGCCGCGTCCGCTAGGCCAAGTTCATCGCCCGTTCAACGATCCGGGCTAAGGGGCGACGCCTGACATGCTGCATCCCGCGCTTCCCATCCTGCTGCTCGCCGTCGCGGCGCCGATCGCCGCGTCGCGCGACGCTGGCGCTGCGCCGCCGCTCGACGGCACGGTGCTGGCGCAGATGACGATCCACGAACGCGTCATCATCCGGCTGCCGCGGATGGCGCCGGCGCGCCGTGCGCCGATCCCCTCGCCGACCCGCTACAAGGAGAAGAAGGGGCCGAAATGCGTCGCCGCCGCCGATCTGGGCGGCGCATTGATTCAGGTGCCCGGCGCGGTCGATCTGGTGATGAGCGGCGGCAAGCGGCTGCGCGCACGGCTCGACAAGGATTGCGGCCCGCTCGATTATTACGAGGGCTTCTACCTGCGCCCCGCCGTTGACGGCCAGGTCTGCGGCGGCCGCGACGTGATCCGCATGCGCTCCGGCGCGAGTTGCGGCATCGCCACGTTCAAGACGCTGGTCCCGGCGAAGTAGACGAGTCCCCCGCACGGGCGGGGATATCGTTCGTGTGAGCCGGCCCGCATGCCAAGCCCACCCCGTCACCCCGGATTTGTTCCGGGGTCCACCGGGCCGCAGGCGAACGGTGCCGCCTCAAGCCTTTCGCCTCGCCGCAGAGTGGACCCCGGAACGAGTCCGGGGTGACGGATAGGGGAAGGAAACCGATCGAGCCTCATCGTCGCAGCCTTATGCGCGCCCCTTTGCCAGCGCGGGAGGCATGGGACACACCACCCAATTCTTGACTTTTGCGGCCAAATCCGCAAGCGCCAGCCACAACGGCCTCGCGGGCGTGCGTGACCGTCTTATCCGGACCTTTGCATGAGCCCTATGGCATGAGCTTCGCCGACCTCGGCCTTTCCGACGAACTGCTCAAAGCGGTCACCGACGCCGGCTATACTGAGCCGACGCCGATCCAGGCGTCGGCGATCCCCTCGGTGCTGATGATGCGCGACCTGATCGGCATCGCACAGACGGGGACGGGCAAGACCGCCGCCTTCGTGCTGCCGATGATCGACATCCTCGCCCACGGCCGCAGCCGCGCGCGCATGCCGCGCTCGCTGATCCTCGAGCCGACGCGCGAGCTCGCCGCGCAGGTCGCCGAGAATTTCGAGAAATACGGCGCCGGCACCAAGCTCTCGATGGCGCTCCTCATCGGCGGCGTGTCGATGGGCGACCAGATCAAGGCGCTCGAAAAGGGCGTCGACGTGCTGATCGCGACGCCGGGCCGCCTCATGGACCTGTTCGGCCGCGGCAATATCCTGCTCACCGGCTGTTCGATGCTCGTCATCGACGAGGCGGACCGGATGCTCGACATGGGGTTCATCCCCGATATCGAGGAAATCTGCACCAAGCTGCCCAAACAGCGCCAGACCCTGCTCTTCTCGGCGACGATGCCGCCGCCGATCAAGAAGCTCGCCGACAAGTTCCTCGACAATCCCAAGATGATCGAGGTGTCGCGCCCCGCCTCGACCAACCTCAACATCAAGCAGTTCCTCGTCCCAGTCCCGGGCAATGCGATGAAGAAGCGCGAGGCGCTGCGCCAGTTGCTCGCCCAGGACGAGGTGCGCAACGCGATCATCTTCTGCAACCGCAAGACGACGGTGCGCGAGCTCAACAAGAGCCTCAAGAAGCACGGCTACAAGTCTGGCGAGATCCATGGCGACATGGAACAGGCACAGCGAATCGCCGAGCTCGACCTGTTCAAGGACGGAAAGATCAACATCCTCGTCGCCTCCGACGTCGCGGCGCGCGGCCTCGACATCAAGGGCGTCAGCCACGTCTTCAACTTCGACGCGCCGTGGCACCCCGATGATTACGTCCACCGCATCGGCCGCACCGGCCGCGGCGGCGCGACCGGCATCGCCTATACGCTGGTCACCAGCGAGGATGCCGAGAACATCCAGAATATTGAGAAGCTGACCGGCCAGAAGATCGACCGGCTCGACCTCGGCGCCGCCGCCGAGGCGGAGGCGCCCGCCGCCCCCACCGCCGCCGCAGCGGACGAGGAACCGCGCCGCGGTCGCCGCGACCGCACCACCCGTGGCGAGGGCCGCGGTGAGGGCCGCCGCGAGCGCCCCGCCCGCACGCCGGTGGTGGAAGCCGCGCCGGAGGTTGCCGAGGCGCCCGCACCGGTCGAGCAGCCGCGCCGCCAGCCCCGTCAGGAGCGCCGCCCGGAGCCGGAATTCGCACCGCCGCCGCGTCGCGACATCCGCCCCGCCGACGACCGCCGCCGCCCGCGCCGCGACGAGCGCGACGACGGCCCCGACGACGGCTGGAACGGCCCGATCCCCGAATTCCTCAACGCTGTGATCGGCGGCTAACCTTCAAGTCCTCCCCCGCTTTCGCGGGAGGGGAGTCGCAAATGGCCGAGGCGGCGAGGTTCGATCGGCTTTCTCATCGGCTCCGTCACCCCGGACTCGTTCCGGGGTCCACCCGGCTGCAAGGGAATGGTGTCGCCTCAAGCCCCTCTCCCCGCCGCAGGGTGGATCCCGGAACACGTCCGGGATGACGGAGCAGGATTGGAATCGGCGCGCGTCAACAAAACCGCCCCGCACCCGCAACCCGTGCGGGGTGACGGAGTGCGCGGGGCGACGTCAGCCCCTCTTCAGGCCGCCGCCGCGATCGCCGCGTCGTCCAGCGCCGCCGCGCGCCGATACCCGTCGCGCGCCATCAGCCGCGCGACGTAATCCGCGAACGCCGCATGCTTCGGCAGCGAGCCGAACTGCAACCCGAACATCACCTGCGCCCCGACATAGACGTCCGCCGCGGTGAACCGCTCGCCCGTGATGAACGGATGCGCCGCCACCGCCTGCTCCAGCACGCCGACGACGCGCTCGTAATCGCCATAGCCGACCATCCGCTGCTGCGCCTCGCTCGGCACGACGCCGAGCGACCGGTTGGTGAGCGCCGCTTCCACCGGTCCCGCCGCGAAGAACATCCAGCGGTAATAATCCGCCCGTTCATCGTCGCGCGGCGCCAGCCCCGCCGCCGGAAACGCCTCGGCGCAATAGGCGCAGATCGCCGCGCATTCGGTCACCGTCATGCCGCGGTGGACGATCGACGGCACCTTCGCCATCGGATTGACCGACAGATACGGCTCCTGCTTCATCGTCGAGGCGTAATCGAGCACCACTGTGTCATAATCGACGCCCGCCTCCTCGAGCATCCAGCGTCCGATCCGCCCGCGCGACTGCGGATTGGTATAGAAGGTCACCTCGGCCATCACGCATGCTCCCGTCAGAGATTCTTCGCGAACAGGTCGAGCATCCGCCCCCAGGCACGCTCGGCCTGCGGACGGTTGTAGACCTTGCTGTCGATCACGCACCAGCCGTGCATCGCATCGGCATAGACCTCGATCTCCGCCGGCCGCTTCGCCGCGGCGAACGCCTCGCGCAGCGCCACCTTGTCGTTCGGGCTGCGCGCATCGTCGTTGCTGGCGATCGCGATCAGATATCCGCCCGCAAGCTGCGGCACGAGCGTGTGCGGGCTGTCGGGCGCATCGCTGACCAGCCCCGCGCCGTGGAAGGACGCGCCGGCATGCACCCTCTTCGGCTGTGCCGCGGCGGTGCGCAGCACCATCGGCCCGCCCATACAATAACCCGCGCTGCCGACGCCCCTCTTCGTATCGACCTCCTTCTGGAGGTCGAGGAAGGCGAGAAACACCCGCGCGTCGCTGGTCGTCGCCGCCGCGGTCAGCGCGGCGCGCCATGGCATGATCCGGTCGCGCACCGCGGGCTGGTCGAACGACTCGCCCGGCTTAACGATCGGCGCCTTGGCCGAACGGTAGAATTGGTTGACGACGAGCACCGCATAGCCCGACTGCGCCAGCCGGTCCGCCATCGTGCGGAACGCCGGCCGCAGCCCCATGATGTCGGGCCACATCAGCACGGCGGGATGTCTGCCCGCGCGCGGCGCGGTGAAATAGGCGTCGCACTGCCCGTCGGGCGTGGTGATGACGACATCGCGCCCGGCGACCGGCTTGGCGTCGGCGGGGGCCGGCAGCACCATCGCCGCGCCCACTGCCCCGGCGGCCAGCCCGAGCTGCCGCCGCGTCAGCCGGGCGTTGTCCTTGACGGTGAGTTCGTCGCACATGCCTGCTCTCCCAATGCTTTGGGCGAGGCTAGCGCAGCGCGGGACTGCGCGCCAGTGAGCGCGCGCCACCCCGCCAAAACGCCATCGTCACCCCGGACTCGTTCCGGGGTCCACCCCGCGGCGAGGCGCGCGGCTGGAGGCTCTAGCGACAGGCTTGCGGCACGGTGGCCCCCGGAACACGTCCGGGGTGACGGGTGGATCGGGCAAGGCTCCGAACCTCTGCCTCAGGATCAGCGCTTGAACGAGCCCTAGACCAGAGCGCGCGTGCCACCCCCGCGAAAACCCCATCGTCACCCCGGACTTGTTCCGGGGTCCACTCCGCGGCGAGGCGCGCGGCTGGAGGCTCTGACGACAGGTTTGCGGCACGGTGGACCCCGGAACACGTCCGGAGTGACGGGGTGGATCGAGCGAGGCTCCGAACCTCACCCCGCCGGGATCAGCGCTTGAACGGGTCCTGGAACAGCGCCGCCGCGGCCGAGGCCGGGTCCTGGTCGGCCACGTCGACGCCGCGCGCCGCCGCGTCGCGCTCGGCGCGCAGACTGGCGATCAGCGCCTCGCGGTCGCCCTCCAGCCGCGTGTCGGTCGGCGCGGCCTCGTTGCCCGATGCCTTCGACGCCTTGGCCACCGCCGCGTCGAGTTCGCGCTGCGTCGTCAGGCCGAGCGTCACCGGGTCCTTCGGGGTGATGTTGCCGATGTTCCAGTGGCTGCGATCGCGGATCGCCGCGATCGTCGTGCGGGTGGTGCCGATCAGGTTGCTGATCGCGCCGTCGGTGATCTCGGGATGGTTGCGGATGATCCAGGCGATGCCGTCCGGCTTGTCCTGCCGCTTCGACACCGGCGTGTAGCGCGGGCCCTTGGTGCGGCGGACCTGCTCGGGGCCCTTGATCATCTTGAGGCGATAGGACGGATCGGCCTGCCCCTTGTCGATCTCCTCCTGCGTCAGCTCGTGCGCGCGGACGGGATCGCGCCCGGTCAGCTTCGAGGCGGCGGTATCATCGGCGATCGCCTGCACCTCGAGGATGTGGAGGCCACAGAAATCGGCGATCTGGTCGAAGGACAGCGACGTATTGTCGACCATCCAGGACGCGGTCGCATGGGGCATAAGGGGCTGGGCCACGGGTGAACTCCGTCGGAACTTTTGGGTCGGAAACAAATAGGGCCGCCCCTTACCGGAGCGGCCACGCCATAACCCCCTGTGTACCCCGCGCCGCCACGAAGGGCAACCCGAGTGTTCGGGCCGCCCCCCGACGGTTATTTGGGCAGCGCATAAGCGATGACGTGATCGCCCAGCTTGGTGCCGAGCGAGCCGTGCCCGCCCGCGACCACCACGACGAACTGCCGTCCGCTCGCCGCCGACCGATAGGACATTGGCGTCGCCTGCCCCCCGGCGGGCAGCCGGGCGCGCCACAGCACCTTGCCGGTACGCGTGTCATAGGCCCGCACGTAATTGTCGATCGCCGCCGCCATGAACGCGACCCCGCCCGCGGTGGTGATCGGCCCGCCGAGCGACGGCACGCCCATCTTGAACGGCATCGGCAGGATCGTCTCGTCGCGGATCGTCCCGTTCTTATGCTCCCACACCGTCTTGCCCGTGGTCAGGTCGATGCCGGCGACATAGCCCCAGGGCGGCTGCTGGCACGGCAGGCCGGCGAACGACAGGAACGGGTTCATGTCGACCGCGAAGGGCGCGCCGGTGTTGGGGTTATAGCCCTGTTCCTGCGATCCGTGCCGGTCCGATCCGCCCGCCGGTCCCTGCTCGCCGTCAGTATCCTCGGCGCGCGGCACCAGCCGGTCGACGAAGGCGACGTAATTGGGATGCGCGAAGATCACCTGGCGAATCGGATCGATCGACAGGCCACCCCAGTCCATCACCCCGAAATTGCCCGGGAAGACGAGCGATCCGCGCAGCGACGGCGGCGTATAGGCGCCGTGATAGTCGAGCGACTTGAAGCGGATGCGACACCATAATTGGTCGATCATCGTCATGCCCCACATGTCCTTCTCGTGCGCCGGGGCGGGCATCAGCGAGATGGCGGAGAAGGGCTGCGTCGGCGCGGTGTGGTCGCCCGGCGCGGCGCCGCCCGGCACCGGCTTCTCGGGCGCCGGGAAGACCGGTTGGCCGGTGCGCCGGTCGAGCACGAACAGATTGCCGGTCTTGGTCGACTGGACCAGCGCCGGCACCCGGCCGCGTCCGGGCAGGTCGAGGTCGACCAGCGCCGGCTGCGCGGGCACGTCCATGTCCCACAGATCGTGGTGCACCGTCTGATAGACCCAGCGCGGCTTGCCCGTCGCGATGTCGAGCGCCAGCACCGAAGTCGCGAATGTCTCGGTCGTCGCCGGGCGATGCCCGCCCCATTGATCGACCGCACCCATCCCCATCGGCAGATAGACGAGGCCAAGAGCCTCATCGGCGGCGGGCGTACTCCAGCTGTTCGGCGACGACGGCGTATACTGCTTGCCCGCGCCGAGCGGCGCGGTGTCGTCCGGATTGCCCGGATCGAAATTCCACACCAATTTCCCCGAGACGGCGTCATAGCCGCGGATCACGCCGGACGGCACCTTGGTGGCGATATTGTCGAACACCGCGCCGCCGGTGATCACCAGCCCGCGCGTGACCAGCGGTGCCGAGGTGACCTGATACCAGCCTTGGTTGTAATGCGGCTGCCCCGGCAGCAGGCTGACCGTGCCCGCCTGCCCGAAGCTGCGGCACAAGGCGCCGGTGCGCGGATCGAGCGCGATCAGCCGGCTATCGTTGGTGGCGAGGAAGATGCGCTGCGGGCAGTCCCGGACCGCGGTGCCGCTGCGCGCGCCGTCCCAATAGGACACGCCGCGACAGGTGAGATGCTGCATGTTCTTGGCCGAGGTCGCGATCCTGGGATCGAAGCGCCAGCGCTCCTTGCCCGTCTCGGCATCGACCGCGATCACCCAATTGTGCGGCGTGCACAGGAAGACGGTGTCGCCGACCTTGATCGGCGTCATCTCATAGGTCGTCTCACCGGGATCGCCGTCGCGCTTCATGTCGCCGGTGCGCAGCTGCCACGCGACCTTGAGATTGCCGACATTCGCCGGGGTCAGCTGCGTCAGCGGCGAGAATTTGTCGCCATACCAGCTGCGGGCATAGGCCTGCCAATCGTCGTCGGGCACGCCATGGAGGTTGGCGGCGAGCGCCTTGCGCGGTCCGGGCAGCGTGCCGTCGAGATTGTGCACGTCGCGGGTCAGCGACACCGCGCCGAATACCGCGGCCGCCGCCAGCGCGACGCTCAGCGGCCCCGCCGCACGCGCCCACGAGGTCCGCGGCACCAGCCGCTTCACCGTCCATGGCAGCGCCAGCAGCGCACCGAAGATGAAGATCAGGTCGCCGCGCGGCACCAGTGGCCACCAGTCCGCGCCGATCTCCACCCAGGCCCAGATCACCGTGCCGAGCACCAGCGCCGCGAACACGTGCAGCGCCGCCGCATGCCGCCGCCACAGCAACGCCGCGGTCGCCAGCATCGCCAGCCCGGCGACGCCGTAGAACAGGCTGCCGTGCAACGTCGCCAGCCACACGCCCCCGACCAGATTGATCGCCCCGACCGCGCCGATGATCACGGCAAGGATATGGGGCCACCGGGCGGGATGGCGGGCGTGGGTCATGCGGCAACTCCGGGCTCGATCCCGTCAATACCGCCGTCCCGCAGCAATGTTCCGTTACAATATCGGTTTCCGCTGCGGTGTTTTGCAGACCCGTCGCAGTGCGTTGAAAAGAAGCAATAATATTCACGCGAAGACGCAAAGGCGCGAAGAAGCGGATGCCGGGGCGCGAAGATCATCCGCCAATGAATCAAGCTCCCCGGCGCCCCGGCGACAGCCCCCGCACCTTCCTCTTCGCGGCTTCGCGTCTTCGCGTGAATCCATTGCGCGCAGAGAAGCAGAGCTGCCGCGGACCCACCGAGACAACCGCGCAACACCGCCGGGAACAGCGCCGCCGCGAGCCTATTTCCCCAACCAAGCCGTCCGGAACGCCATCTGCGCCGGCGTCACCGTCACGCCCGCCGTCTCGCCACGCACCACCTCGAACGACGGGTCGACCGCCAGGCGCAGCGTTGCATCGCGCTGCACGCCGCGCGCGACACAGCGCACCGCGATCCTATCCCCCGGCGCATGCGCGTCGAGCGCCGCCTGCAATGCCGTCGGATCGGCCACCGGTTTGCCGTCGACCGCCAGGATCACGTCGCCGCGCTCCAGCCCCGCGGCATAAGCGGGGGCATCCGGCCGCGGCGATTGCGCGACGACAACGCTGCCGCCCTCCCCCGCAGTGCCGGTCAGCCCCGACCAGCCACGCTTGGCATTCACCGGCCGCATGACCAGCCCCGCCTGGCGCAGCAGCGGCGCATAATCGGGCAGGCCGCTCGCATGCACGCTGCCGTCGAAGAAGGCCTTGGCGAAGGCGGGGTCGCGCGTCACCTCGGCCAGCCCCTGTTCCAGATCGGCGGGCGTATAGGGGCGTTCGGCGTCGCCGCGCGTCGTCCACAGGTGCCGCATATAGGAATCGAGCGACAGGTCCGGATAGCGCTGGCGCAATTGCAGATCGAGCGCGAGCGCCACCATCGCGCCATAGGGGTAATAGGATATGAAGATGTTGGGATTGACCTGGTCGATCGCCTTGGCGGCATCGACGAAGGGCGCGCGCAGGCTCATCTCCTCCGGCCCGCCATAGCGCCGCGCCGGGCTGTTGACGACGCCGCTCAGCGTGCCGCCCAGCCCCCGCAGGAAGTCGTCGACGCTCATCTCGCCGGCGCGGCGGATCAGCAGCGGCCCGTAATATTGCGTGAAGCCCTCCGCGAACCACAGGCTCGGCGTCGGATTGGCGCGGGTGAAGTCGAACGGCTCCAGCTCCGCCGGCCGCAGCCGCTCGACGTTCCAGCTGTGCACGAACTCGTGGCTCAGCGTGTTGAGCTGCGCGAAATCCGCCTCGGCCAGCCCGCGCTTGTCGGTGATGACCGTCGAGTTGCGGTGCTCCATACCGTCGCCGGTGATCTGCGGCAGATAGTCGGCGATGAACGTATAGGTGCCATAGTCATAGCGCGGCGCCTGGCCGAACAGCGCATAATGCTGCGCGATCACCCGCTTCACCTTGGCGGCATAGGCATCGACATCGGCGTCGGTGCCGGCGTGATGCACCGCCAGCCGTATGACATAGCGTTTGCCGAGCCCGTCGGTGATCGGCCATTCGCGCAGCGCGAAGCTGCTGATCTCGGTCGGGCTGTCCATGAAATACTGTAGATTGGGCGCCCAGAAGGTGTTGCCGTCCTTAGCGGCCGGCAGCTGCGTGGCGATCCGCCAGGCCGGATCGAACGGCCGGAAACGCACGCGGATCGGCTGATCGTCATAGCCTTCCGCCCACAGGAAGGTCGCGGGCATGTTGAGATGCGCGTGGCTGGTGTCGATCTGCGCATAGTTGCCGTCGCCCCAGTCGCCGAACAGGGTGTAGGTGACGACGACGGTGCCGTCATGCCCGGCGACGGTCCAGCCATAGGGATCGCTGCGGATCACCTGCAGCGGGCGGCCCCTGCCGTCCTTCGCCGACACCGCATAGACGTTCTTGGCGAATTCATGGATCGCATAGCGCCCTGGCGACGACCGCGCCATCCGCACCCGCAGCGGCCCGGCCGGCACCCGCGTGAAGGTCGCGGTGACCTGCGCCTCGTGATGCACCGCATTGGGGAAGGCGACGTCATAATGCGTACCCGCCCGCGCGCCCGGATCCTGCGCCTGCTGCGCCAGCACCGCCGGCGCCGAGACCGGCGCCTGCGCGGCGGCCCCCTGCGCCCCGACGATCGCCAACGCCGCCGCCCCGAACATCACTCTCATCGCCCGTCCCCTTCGCCCGCCCCATCCCGGCGTCCTGCGACGCTATAGCCACGCCGCTCCCGCACGGTCCACTGACGGCTGCACGCGGACACGGCGCACGATCCGCGATGCCACGCACAGCTCCGACGGCCTTGTCCTACGCTGGCGGTAATGTTTCAGATAAATTACAATGGCAATTCCGTTATTTGCCGAGCCAGTCAAAAAGGTAAGTTATGTGACGAAGAGTAATTTTAAACACTTACTCCAGATAAATATGACAATGACTTGCATTTCAACATAGATGTAGCGGATAATTTTGCCTCTTGCACCGCGCGGACGTTACGTCTCTTCTATAATCTGACCCGGCAGGTGTGCGCCTCGCCGACATAGAGGATAGACACTTGCCGCTCCGTCGCTTCAACATCCGCGTCCTTGCGCCGCTCGTCGGTGCGATCCTGTTGCTCTGGCTGCTGGCCGGGGTGACGTACCGCGAGGATCGTGCGGTCGAAGCCGCCAACGTCGCGGCGCTGGAGGCGCAGGAGCGCGTCCTCGCCGTGGCGGAAGTCCGTTCCGTCAGCCGGTCGCTGCAACGCGACGCGCTCAACCTAATCACCGAAACCGATCCGGCCGAGCGGGCAATCATCGTCAAGAAGTTCGACGATCGCTCCGCGCAGATGCGCGAGATGCTGCGCCACCTCGAAGACACCAAGGCGCGCCACATCCTGCCGGAGGACTATTTCCGCCTCTCGCACACGGTCATCGCCGCACTCGGCGAAGTCGCCGCGCAGGCGAATGCCGGCAATCGCGAGGCGGCGCTGAACCACCTGCGCAAGGCCGTGCGTCCGGCGGAACGCGCCGCGTCGAAGGTCGCCGATGCGCAGATCGATACGATGAATGCAGAGGTGGCCGCGCTGCGCCACACCGCCGCCGTCGCCCAGCGCGCGGCGAACCGGACGCTGCTCGTCGCGGTGATCTTCCTCAGCCTGCTGGCGGTCGCGGTCGGCGCGCTTACCGAAATGATCCGTCGCGAACAGGCGCGGCTGATCGTCCGCAACATCGGCAGCGGGCTGCACAAGCTCGCCGGCGGTGACCTCACCGCACGGATCGACGCAGCGCTGGTCGGCGACTTTTCCAAACTGAAGAGCGACTTCAATCACGCCGCCGAGGCGCTGGGTACCGCGCTGGCAACGGTGCGGCGCAGCGCTACCGACATTGCCGCCGGCGCAGAGGAATTGCTGCAATCCTCCAACGACCTGTCCGACCGCACCGAGCGGCAGGCGGCGAGCCTCGAAGAGACGGCGGGTGCGCTCCAGCAGCTCAGCGGCGCGCTGAACGACTCCGCCAGCAACGCCGTCGAGGTGCGCAAGGTCATCAAGGATGCCCATCTCGATGCCGAACAATCGGGCAACCTGCTCAAGGAAGCGATGACGGCGATTCATCGTCTGGAGGAATTCTCCAACGAGATCGCCGAGATCCTGCTCGTGATCGACCGCATCGCCTTCCAGACCAACCTGCTCGCGCTCAACGCCGGCGTCGAGGCGGCGCGCGCCGGCGAGGCGGGCAAGGGCTTCGCGGTGGTGGCGCAGGAGGTGCGCGCGCTCGCCGGGCGCTCGGCAGAGGCGGCAATGGACGTCAAGCGGCGGATCGGCCGCTCGTCCGAGCAGATCGGGCTGAGCGTCCGTTCGGTGGGCAATGTCGAGGGCGCATTGGGCCGGCTGATCGATCGCGTCGGCAGCGTCGCGACGCTCAGCGTCAACATCGCCGAGAACATCGAACAGCAATCGCTCGCCTTGCAGCAGATCACCTCCGCGGTGGCCGAACTGGACAGCGTCACCCAGCAGAATGCCGCCGTCGCCGAAGAGGAATCGGCCGCCGCACGCAAGCTGGTCACCGAGACGCAGATGATGACCGGCCAGATCGAGCAGTTCCGCTTCGCCGAATGGGACGCGGCCAACGACCTGCGCCCGGATCTCGACCGCCCGGCGCGCGTGGTCTGGCCGCAGCGCGCCGTGGTCACCGCGCTGAAGCAGCGCCTGCCCGGCGCCAGCGACAGGGCCGCGGGCTGATGCCCCGTAACGCCGCCACTCCGGCGGCGTTACCTTCCGCGGGCGCGAACGGCGCCCGGGCTACAGCCTGACGCCCACCTGCAACCACGCCTGCCGACGGACCACGTCGCCCCTACGCCGCCTTTCCCCCGAACAGGCGGCCGAGCATCGCCTCCGCCGCCTTGCCGACTACGTCGACGATCGCCTGCGGGTCGGGCTGGGTCTGCGTGCCCTGGGGCGGCTTGGCGGCGTGCTGGTCTGCTCCCGGCGCCGACGCCCGCGCCGGCGAGTCCGCCGCCTGCTCGCGGCTCGCCCGCCCCTTTGCCACGGCAGCGGTCGCGGCGGCGGCGGCCATCGTCAGCCCGGCCGCGAGCATCTCGCGACCCTGCGGGCTGTTCGCCTTCTCGATCAGCGCGCCGCCGGCCTCGCGCACCTCCTTGGGCAGGCGGATGCCCAGCACGGCCTTGGGGAGCTTCGCCGTCTTTGGCTTTTTCGTCTTCGTCTTCTTGCCCATGCCGCGGCCTCTCTCGCTCGCTGTCCGTGTGTGGTCGAGATAAGACACATGATCGGTGTTTCAACGTGGTGCTGGCGAAGCGTCCCGCGCGTTCCTACCTCTCGCACTAGCCTCCCGAACAGAACAGAAGTAGAACCCGCCACATGCTGACCAAAATCACCGTCCGCGGCGCGCGCGAGCACAACCTCAAGGACGTCGACGTCGACATCCCCCGCGATACGCTGACGGTGATCACCGGCCTGTCGGGTTCGGGCAAGTCGAGCCTCGCCTTTGACACCATCTATGCCGAGGGCCAGCGCCGCTACGTCGAGTCGCTCTCCGCCTATGCACGCCAGTTCCTCGAGCTGATGCAGAAGCCCGACGTCGATCATATCGAGGGCCTGTCGCCGGCGATCTCGATCGAGCAGAAGACGACCAGCCGCAACCCGCGCTCGACGGTGGCGACCGTCACCGAGATCTACGATTACATGCGCCTGCTCTGGGCGCGCGTTGGCATCCCCTACAGCCCGGCGACCGGCGAGCCGATCGCCGCGCAGACCGTCAGCCAGATGGTCGACCGCGTCCTCGCGCTGCCCGAGGGCACGCGGCTCTATCTGCTCGCCCCCGTCGTGCGCGGCCGCAAGGGCGAGTATCGCAAGGAACTCGCCGAATGGCAGAAGGCGGGCTTCACCCGCGTCCGCATCGACGGCCAGATCCACGAGATCGACGAGGCGCCCGCGCTCGACAAGAAACTCAAGCACGACATCGAGATCGTCGTCGACCGGCTCGTCGTGCGCGGCGATGCCGCGACGCGCCTCGCCGAGAGTTTCGAGACCGCGCTGAAGCTTGCCGACGGCCTCGCCTATGTCGATCCCGCCGACCCCGTCGAACCGCATACGCCGAAGTCGGAAGTGCTCGGCGACAACGCGCCTCCTGGCCGCATCGTCTTCTCCGAGAAGTTCGCCTGCCCGATCAGCGGCTTCACCATCGCCGAGATCGAGCCGCGGCTGTTCTCGTTCAACGCGCCGCAGGGCGCCTGCCCGGCCTGCGACGGGCTCGGCGAGAAACTGCTGTTCGACGAGGATCTCGTCGTCCCCAACCACGGGCTCAGCATCAAGAAGGGCGCGGTCGTCCCCTGGGCCAAGTCCAACCCGCCCAGCCCCTATTACATGCAGGTGCTGGGGTCGCTCGCGCGCGAATTCGACTTCAACCTCGACACGCCCTGGGCCGATTTGCCCGAGGCGATCCACGCACTCATCCTGCACGGCAGCAAGGGCAAGCCGGTCACGCTGACCTTCGTCGACGGCAAGAAGGCCTATGACGTCAAGAAGCCGTTCGAGGGCGTCATCGGCAACCTCAACCGCCGCCTGCTCCAGACCGAGAGCGCGTGGATGCGTGAGGAATTGTCCAAATACCAGAGCTCGCGCCCGTGCGAGGTCTGCCACGGCGCGCGCCTCAAGCCCGAGGCGCTGGCGGTCAAGGTGGCGATGAAGGACATCGCCTATGCCACGCACCTGTCCGTAGTCGACGCGCTCGCCTTCTTCAGCGACCTGCCCAACCATCTCGGCGACCAGCAGCGCGCGATCGCCGAGCGCATCCTGAAGGAGATCGTCGAGCGCTTGGGCTTCCTCAACAACGTCGGCCTCGACTATCTCAACCTTGATCGTACCAGCGGCACGCTGTCGGGCGGCGAGAGCCAGCGTATCCGCCTCGCCAGCCAGATCGGCAGCGGCCTGTCGGGCGTGCTCTACGTGCTCGACGAACCCTCGATCGGCCTGCATCAGCGCGACAATGACATGCTGCTCGCGACGCTGCGCCGCCTGCGCGACCTCGGCAACACCGTGCTGGTGGTCGAGCATGACGAGGATGCGATCCGCACCGCCGATTACGTCATCGACATGGGGCCGGGCGCCGGCGTCCACGGCGGCCAGATCGTGGCCCAGGGCACGCTCAAGCAGATCCTCAAGAGCAAGACGAGCATCACCGCCGACTACCTCAACGGCACGCGCCAGGTCCCGGTGCCGGCCAAGCGCCGCAAGGGCAACGGCAAGCAGCTCACCGTCCACAATGCGCGCGCCAACAACCTCACCGGCGTCACCGCGAGCATCCCGCTCGGCACCTTCACCTGCATCACCGGCGTGTCGGGCTCGGGCAAGTCGAGCTTCACGATCGACACGCTTTATGCCGCCGCGGCGCGTGCGCTCAACGGCGCGCGCATCCTCGCCGGCAAGCACGACAAGGTCAGCGGCCTCCAGCATCTCGACAAGGTGATCGACATCGACCAGTCGCCGATCGGCCGCACCCCGCGCTCGAACCCGGCGACTTATACGGGCAGCTTCACGCAGATCCGCGACTGGTTCGCCGGCCTGCCCGAGAGCCAGGCGCGCGGCTACAAGCCCGGCCGGTTCAGCTTCAACGTCAAGGGCGGCCGCTGCGAGGCGTGCCAGGGCGACGGCGTGCTCAAGATCGAGATGCACTTCCTCCCCGATGTCTACGTCACCTGCGACGTCTGCCACGGCGCGCGCTACAATCGCGAGACGCTGGAGGTGAAGTTCAAGGGCAAGAGCATCGCCGACGTGCTCGACATGACGGTCGAGGATGCCGCCGAATTCTTCAAGGCGGTGCCGCCGATCCGCGACAAGATGGAGATGCTGGTCGAGGTCGGCCTCGGCTACGTCAAGGTCGGCCAGCAGGCGACGACGCTGTCGGGCGGCGAGGCGCAGCGCGTCAAGCTCGCCAAGGAACTCGCCCGCCGCGCGACCGGCAACACCTTGTACATCCTCGACGAGCCGACCACCGGCCTGCATTTTGAGGACGTGCGCAAATTGCTCGAAGTGCTCCATGCTCTGGTCGAGCAGGGCAATACGGTGGTGGTGATCGAGCACAATCTCGACGTCATCAAGACCGCCGACTGGGTGGTCGATCTGGGGCCGGAAGGCGGCGTCAAGGGCGGCGAGATCGTCGCGGTCGGCACGCCCGAAGTGGTGGCGAAGGAACCGCGCAGCTTCACGGGCAAGTATCTCGCGCCGTTGTTGAAGGCGCGTGGCGGGGAGGCATCAATGTAGGCGCTGAAAGCACACAGCTTATCGGGCTCAAGTCATCTGATTGCGCCACTCACGCAAAATACGACGGTATCGGAGAGCAAATACCTCTTCTTCGTTACCAATGAGCGGATATATGTCTGGAGAGTAAGCCTCGCCTCTTAGAACGTCTAGAATCCGCATTTCTGCCAAAGGCAGATCCGGCAGAGCCTCACTCATAAGCCAAAGGCCCAATCTTGCTGTTTCAGCATCCATCGGCGGCTTTTCACAAAAATATGGATATACGTATCTAAATCGGTCATCGCCTATTTTTAGAGATAACAAGTTTTCAACTTTAACGACACCCTCTATTTCAGCAAAACCAAATGTCGATTTTATTGATTTTGGCAAAGACTCGATAGGCTCGTTGATCCAACGGCGCTTCTCATTCCACCAAAGCAAAAAACCGTCACGAAGAAGCGGGTAAAGGCGTTTTCGGAACTTTCCCTTAGCCATCGTCTGAGAAGTTAATGTGTGAAGATCATCCAAGCCCGCCGCGTGAATCTTTGCATCCCGCCAAAACGGCGCGTGAAAGTCGGCGCCTGGGCTAGGCCCCTCATCGCGACGCTCCATTGTCTGAAGAGCATCGCTTCGGATTTCTGAAAGCCGACGCTTCTCCGATAGCAGAAAAAGATAGAGCAGCTTTCGCAAATGAACACGATCTAAAGCCACAACGGCCCCCATTGCCTTTTCGCCAAAGGTAAGGTCCTATCTAAATCTTATTACGTCAACTACTTGAGCTATCGTGCATGCGCCAAGCGTCGGAGCGCACTTTGAAGGGCGTCCTTAAAAAGGCATTTCGGAGCATTGGCACCGCTTATCGCGGAGCGCCTGACTTTTCCTGGATCGCCTGACGCGGTATTGTGGCTAATGGTCGACCTAACCCCCATCGAGTCGGAATTCGCGACCACCGAAGAGGCCGCCGCCTACGACGCTTGGTTCCGCGCCAAGGTCCAAAAGGCGATGGCGTCCACCGCCCCCCGCATTCCGCACGATCAGGTGATGGCAGAGGCGCGCAGGATCATCGATCGGCATCGCGCAAAATGACGCTTGCCGTCGTCTGGACCGACGATGCGGCTACCGACCTTCTCGACATTCTCGATTACATCGCTGAACGCAACGTCGCTGCTGCCGACCGGCTGGAGGCGCTAATTCAACACGCCACAGACCGCCTGCCCGACCATCCTTATATCCACCGCCCCGGCCGCATCGCCGGCACGCGCGAGGCGATCGTCCACCCCAACTACATTCTCGTCTATCGTGTCGCGATCCATGCGATCGAAGTGCTCGCCGTGCTCCACGCCCGGCAGCACTACCCGTAAAGCCCCGCCGCCTTCCGCCGCACCGCGTTCATCCGCCCCTGCCACCCCGTCCCATCGGCGCGGAAGCGCTCAATCACATCGGAGTCGAGCCGCAGCATCACCTGCTGCTTGGCACGATCGCGCAGCTACGGGCGGCCGCGCACGATGCCGTTCGGACCGAAACAGCGCGTCGTCGGCCGAATTAAGCGAGACTGCGGCGGAATCTGGCTTGTTCTCGCTCATTCGCCTTCCTCATCGATCGGACGCGACGGCCGCCCTTGCTCCCGGTACAGATCACCACGACCATCCGCTCGTCCGAAAATCCGATCGTCGACCACCGCGCCTCCGGATAATCGACCCGCCGATCCTCGAAGTCGAACACGCGGGCGGCGTCGAGGACATCCAGCCCGCGCTCATCCAGCGTCTGCACCCGCTTCTCGGGATCGAAGCCGATGGCACCGGCCATGGCGTAACTTCAAGATTGCCGCCGTCGAGACAGGGGCCCTTGCATCATGGATACCGCCGGTGTCGGCCGGTGCTTCGGACCCGGGTGGCTTGCCGCCGCGGCATTTCCTGTCATCCTCGCGATCAACGATAGCGAGAGAGAGGATTTGCCATGGCCACCCGTCTGCGCGCCCCCGCACGCCCTGCGCCCAGCTTGCGCGACTCGGTCAGCGCCGAGGAATGGGCGGTGCGCGTCGATCTCGCCGCCGCCTATCGGCTGGTGGCGCTCTACGGCTGGGACGATCTGATCTTCACCCATCTGTCGGCGCGGGTGCCGGGGCCAGAGCACCATTTCCTCATCAACCCCTACGACATGATGTTCGAGGAGATCACCGCCTCGTCGCTGGTCACGATCGACGGCGACGGCAACACCGTTTCGGCGAGCGAGGCGCCGGTCAACCGCGCCGGCTTTGTCATCCATTCGGCGATCCACGGCGCGCGCGAGGATGCCATGGCGGTGCTCCATCTCCACACGCCGCACGGCCAGGCGGTGTCGGCGATGGCGGAGGGGCTGCTGCCGCACACCCAGACCGCGATGATCGCCGGCCACGACGTCGCCTATCACGACTTCGAGGGGATCGCGACCGAGCTGGACGAACGCGCGCGGCTGGTCGCCGACCTCGGCACGCGTCACACGATGATCCTGCGCAACCACGGCACGCTCACCGTCGGCGCCAGCGTCGCCGAGGCGTTCCTGCGGATGTACTTCCTCGAACGCGCCTGCGAGGCGCAGATCCTGATGCTCAGCGCGGGACGCGCCAACCTCAACACGCCCAATCAGAGCGTCGCGGAGAAGGTCGAGCAGCAATCGACCGGCCCCGGCATGGCGATGCTCGCCCGCGGCCTCGCCTGGCCCGCGCTGCTCCGCAAGCTCGACCGGCGCGATCCGTCCTATCGGGAGTGACGATGATCGCGCGACGACGCGAAGGCGCGAAGAGGCCGCGCGCGGCGCAGCCTCCTTCCGCGTGATGAAGGCGGCACATCGCCGCCGCGCACCCCCTTCGCGTCGTCGCGCCTTCGCGTGAATCCTCTTCTGCGCCGAGACGCATCAGCGAGGCAGGCCATGTCCCATTACGGCGACTATCAGAATGCGATCTACGGTGCCGGCCTTGCCGGGGTGGTCCCCGCGGTGCCGGTCGATTTCGCCACGCTCGAACCCCGCGCGCTCGCCGCGCTGCCGCCATCGGTGCGCGATTATGTCCAGGGTGGCTGCGGCGACGAACACACCCAGCAGACCAATGCCGAGGCGTTCCGCCACTGGGGCCTGACGCCGCGGATGATGGTCGATTGCAGCACGCGCGACCTGTCGGTCGATCTGTTCGGCCTCACCCTGCCCGGCCCGGTGTTCATGGCGCCGATCGGCGTCACCGGCCTCTGCACGCCCGACGGCCACGGCGACCTTGCCGCCGCCCGCGCCTCAGCGGAGACAGGCGTGCCGCTGATCGCGTCCACCCTGTCCAACGACCCACTGGAGGCGGTGGCGGCGGCGAGCGGCGCGACGCCCGGCTTCTTCCAGCTCTACACGCCGAAGGACCCCGACCTCGCCGCCAGCCTCGTCGCTCGGGCCGAGGCGGCGGGCTACAAGGGGATCGTCGTGACGCTCGACACCTGGGTCACCGGCTGGCGTCCGCGCGATCTCAACACCGGCAATTTCCCGCAATTGCGCGGCGCGGTGCTCACCAATTATTTCAGCGATCCGGTCTTCCGCGCGATGCTCGCCGTGCCGCCCGAACAGGACCCCGCCGCCGCGATCCGCCAATGGGTCGGCGTGTTCGGCAAGGTGCTGACCTGGGCCGACCTGCCCTGGCTGCGGTCGCTAACCCGGCTGCCGCTGATCCTCAAGGGCATCTGCCACCCCGACGACGCGCGCCGCGCGATCGACGGCGGCGCCGACGCCATCTATTGCTCGAACCACGGCGGGCGTCAGGCGAACGGCGGCATCGCCGCGATCGATCTGCTGCCCGATGTCGTCGCCGCGGCGGGATCGACGCCGGTGCTGTTCGACTCCGGCATCCGCTCCGGGACCGACGTGGTCAAGGCGCTGGCGCTCGGCGCAGCCGCGGTCGGTATCGGCCGCCCCTACAGCTACGGCCTGGCGCTCGACGGCGCTGCCGGTTGCGCGCATGTGCTGCGCTGCATCCTCGCCGAGGCCGACCTGCTGATGGCGGTCAACGGCTATCCGACGATCGCAGCGGTGCGCGCAGCGGGCGCGCGGCGGTTATGAGCGCCGCCGCCCGGCATCAGACTGGAGGCGCAGGAAGGGGCTTAGTCCGCCACGATATGCGGCACGAAGCGCGCGGTGTTGCCGGTGATCAGCCCGTCCTCGCGGATGCCCATCCCGGCGGGTTCGCCGTCGACCACCCAGCTGCCGATCACCGGGAAGCAGCCCGGCGCCGGCTCGGGCAGGCGATAGATCGCCTGATAGACATAGCCTTCGTCGCCATAATCGCCCGGCGCCTCGGCGACGATCCGCCCGGCGCGACGGATCGAGACGTTGGCGCCCTCACGCGACAGCAGCGGCTTGGCCACCGCATCGCCTTCGGGGATGTCGAAGCCGGCCGGCAACAGATTGGGGTGGCCGGGGAACAGCTCCCACAGCACCGCGAGCACGCCCTTGTTGCTCCAGATCATCTTCCACACCGGCTCGAGCCAGATCGTCCCGCCCCGCGCCAGATCCTCGACCAGCACGTCGGCGAACGCCTCGTTGGCCAGCCACTCCCACGGGTAGAGCTTGAAGATCGCGTCGATCGGCGCGGCGTCCGCATCGACGAAGCGGCGGCGCTCTTCGTCCCAGCCGATCGTCTCGACCAGCATCGCCGCCGTATCGATCCCAGCCGCCGCCGCGGTGTCGCGCAGATAGGCGGTGGTGACGCCGTCCTCGCCCGCGTTGTCGGCGGCATGCGCGAACTGGACGCGCGGCGGCAGACAGGCGGCCAGGTCGTGCCACTTCGCCACCAGCCGCTCGTGCAGGCTGGTGAACTGGTCCGCCTGCGGGAAGCAGTCCTCCTTCCACTGCCACTGGATCACCGCCGCCTCAAGCAGCGAGGTCGGCGTATCGCAATTGAACTCGAACAGCTTCGGCGGCGACGCGCCATCATAGCCGAGGTCGAAGCGGCCAAGGTTGAGCGCCGGCGGCTCCGCCTCCCACGCGTCGCGGATCGGCTGGTGCAGGGCGCGCGGAATGCCGAACCGGTCGAGTAGCCGCGTGTCGGCGACGATCGCCTCGCCCGCGGCCAAGAACAGGCGATAGAGTTCGGCTGTCGCGCTCTCGATCTCGGCGATCTGCGTGGCGGAGAAGCGGTAGCAGACGGATTCGTCCCAATAGGGCCGGCCATCGGCGGTGTGCCAGATCAGCCCGTCGGCCTCGACCTTCGCCTGCCAGTCGGCACGCGGCGTCAGCGACGTGCGGATCACGAGCGGCCGCCGCCGAAGCTGCGTGCCGAGGCGCCGAAGCCGCCGCGGCTGATCGCGCCGGCGCGCGTCACCTGCGTCGTCGCCGGTGCGAAGCCATATCCCCGGCCCGGCATCCGCGCATACGAGCCGCCGCGCACGCGCTCGCCATATGGCGGGATCACCGCATTGCGCGCGAGGAAGTACCACAGGAACGGGCTGACGCCGCCGGCCTGGGTGTGGCGCGCGCACTGGTTGTCGGCAACGCGATTGCCGCTGCGGTCGGTGCAGACCGCCGTATCGGTCTGCGCCACCCAGCCATCCGCATCGTCGCGCGACTTGCCGCAACCGGCCGCCAGCACGGCCGCCGCCAGCGCCGTCGTGAACTTCAACTCGTGCCTCAACATATCCTCCGCGTCGCCGGTCTGCGGCCAGTGTTGGAGTATGACGCAGGAATCTGAATAACGTGAGGGTCTTTTTGGGTCGGAAAACGCTGATCTCTGCTGATCATCCGCTTGACGCATGGTTTCCCGCGCGTACGGCTGGCCTCGGTCAAAGGAGCAAACTATGACTGATGAAACCACCGATCTGAACGCCGTTGAACTAGCAACCGAACTCACGATTGCTTGGCTCGGCAACCCCAACACCCGTACTTCCGCCGATGAGGTTCCGGCCTTTCTCGGAAAGATGCACGACACCGTCTCGGCACTGCTTGGCGCCAACGGCGCGGCACCGGAAGCGCAGCCCGCCACCGAATATACGCCCGCCGTGTCGCCGCGAAAGTCGCTGGCGTCGAAGGATCACATCATCTCGATGATCGACGGCAAGCCGTACAAGACCTTGCGCCGCCATCTCGCGACGCATGGCATGACGCCCGCCGAATATCGCGAACGCTATGGCCTGAAGGCCGATTATCCCATGGTCGCCGAGAATTATTCGGAAAGCCGCCGTGCGATGGCGAAGAAGATCGGCCTCGGCCGCAAGCCCGGTGCGCGCAAGGCAGAGGGCGGCGAGACCGGCGCCCCCGCACGTCGCGGTCGCAAGCCCGCCGAGGCCGTCGAGGCCTGATCGCAGCCCGCCGTCAGGCGAACGAGCGGCGCGCGACGGACCCTTCCGTAGCGCGCCGTTTTGGTGTCGGGCAGCGCGTCCTGCGACGCACCGCCTGTCGGTCACTGGCCGAACGTGCCCTGCCGGTAGAGCAGCGTGATGGCGACGCGGCGGTTGCGCGGATCGCCGGGATCGCTGGTGATGATCGGCTCGCGATCCGCCACGCCCTCGATCCGCTCGAAGCGCGATTCCGGGATGCCGCCGAGCGCCAGCCGCCGCCGCGTCGCCTCCGCCCGGCCGGACGAGAGCATCCAGTTGTTCATCGCACGCGGGTCGCCGTACGGTACGCTGTCGGTGTGGCCGCGGATCATGATCGTGTTGGGCGTGCCGGCGATCGTGCCGGCGATCATCCCGATCAGCTCCGACGCCTTGGGATCGAGCGCGGTCGTACCCAGCGCGAACATCGAATAATCGGCATTGTCGACCAGATCGATCCGCAGCCCGTCCTGGGTCGGCACGAAGCGGATGTGCTCTGCCATCTTCGCCAGTCGCGGCGATGCCTTGATCTGCTTTTCGAGCTGGTCCTTGATCGCCTGGAACGCCTGCTTGTCGAGCTGCATCGCCGCCGGGTTGCGCAGCGAGCCCTTGTTGCCGGTCCCGCTCTTCTGCCCGCCCGACATGCTCATCGGGATGCCGATCGACGCGATCGGCGCCGACGCCGCGCGCGGCCCGAGCTTGTTGTTGCTGAGGATCGACTCGCCGCCGAGCACGCCGTTGCCGCCGAGCCCGGTCATCTTCTTGTCGAGCAGCGTCGGCGCGAAATAGTCGGCGATACCCTTGCGCTGCTTCTCGGTCGTCGCGCCGAGCAGCCACAGCAGCAGGAAGAACGCCATCATCGCGGTCACGAAATCGGCATAGGCGACCTTCCACGCGCCGCCGTGATGGCCGCCGTGGCCGCCGTCGATGATCTTCTTGACGATGATGATCTTGGGCGGCTGGTTGTTGCCGTGCGGCGCGGCGCGGGCCATCGCTTACTTGCCCCGCAGACCGTCGAACACCTCGGCGAAGCCGGGCTGGTTCTTGTGGGCGATGCCGGACCGCGCCGCCTCGATCACCAGCGGCTGCGGGTGGCCGTGGAGCGAGGCGATGATGATCTGCTTGACGACCATGTAGATCGCCGCATCCGCGTCGAGCACCTGCTTGAGCCGGCCGGCGAGCGGCGACACGATGCCATAGGCCAGCAGCACGCCCATGAACGTGCCGACGAGCGCCGAGCCGATCATGCCGCCGAGCACGGTCGGCGGCTTGTCGATCGAGCCCATCGTCTTCACGATGCCCAGCACCGCCGCGACGATGCCGAGCGCGGGCAGCGAATCGGCGAGGCTGGTGAGCGTGGTGTGCGGCCCCTCGACCTCGTGGTGATGCGTCTTGATCGAATGATCCATCACCTCCTCGACCGCGTGCACGTCGAGCGTGCCCGACGAGACGACGACGAGGCGCAACGTATCGGCGATGAGGTTGACCAGCGTATGGTCGGCGAGCAGGCGCGGATATTCGCTGAACACCGCCGACGACTTGGGATCCTCGACATGCGGCTCGAGCGCGATCGGGCCGTCCATGCGCAGCATCTTCATCAGCTTGCTGACGAGGAAGATGACGTCGAGATAATCCTGCTTCTTGTACTTGGGGCCCTTGAACACCTTGGCGAGGCCGCCGCCCATCGCCTTGAGCTCGGTGCCCGAATTGCCGATGATCAGCGCGCCGGCAGCGGCGCCGCCGATAATCAGCATCTCGTGCGGGATCGCCTCCATGACCGGGCCGAGCGCGCCGCCAGTGATGGCGAAGCCGCCGAACACCATGGCGAGAAGGACGACGAGACCGATGGCAGGAAACACTGTGGGAAACCCCCGTTGCGCCGGCCCGGCCGGCAATCCGATACCCCGGGATTAACTGCACTTCCTAGATAAGTGGTTACCGCGAAGGTGAGTTTGTTTGGCCGATCGTCCGATCGACCACGAACGCCGCTCTCCCGACACATGCCGGATACCGCTTTTGCCGGAACGGCGGCGCGGCGCGGCGACACCCATCCTGCGCGTCCCGGCATGGGCCGGGATGAGGAAGGTCCGGTCGCCGGAGGCGCGCGCTTACTTCAGATAGTCGAACAGCGAGAGGCTGGAGAGCTTGCTGAAGCTGGCCTGCGAGGCGGACAGCGCGGTCATCATCTGCTGAAGCTGGACGACGGCATCGGTCATGTCGACCTGTTCGAGCTTGCCGCGCAATTCGCTGCGATCGGTGTTGGCGGTGACCAGCAGCTGCTGTTGCAGATCGACGCGCGCGCCGCGGGCGCCGACCGAGGCCGAGACGTCAGCGACCTGATTGACCGCCTGGGTGAGCTGGTCGAGCGAACTGCTCGTGGTCGCCGAGACATCACCGCCGCCGTCGAGCGCGGTGGCGAGCTTGCTCAACATCGCCAGCGTGTTGTCGTTGCCACCGGCGAGCGAGAAGATGCGCTTGGCGCTCTCGGTCGCCTGCACGCTCTGGCCGTCGGCGATCGGCACTTCGGACACCTGCACGTCGGGCGGGAAGGTGAAGGTGCCGTCCTTGTTGTCGACCACCGCAAGGCCGCCCGACGCCGAGCCGAACAGCGGCTGACCGCGGACGTTCTTGGTATTGGCGAGGCCGACGAGCGAGCCGACGATCGAGTTGAGTTCGGTCGCGATGATCTTGCGCGTCGCGTCGGTCTGCGTGCCGTTCGCCGCCTGCGTCGCCAGTTCGGTCGCGCGGGTGAGCTGGGTGGCGATCTGGCTGAGCACGCCATCCGCCTGATCGAGCAGCGAGCCGGCGAGCGTGATGTTGGCGCCGTAGACCGCCGCATCGGCGTCCTTGCGGTCGAATTCCGCCAGCTGCTGCGACGCGGCGGGATCGTCCGACGGCCGCAGGATCTTCTTGCCCGTCGAAATCTGCATCTGCAGCTCCGACGCCCGCTCGTTCATCTTCGAGAAGCGGGCGGTCGCGTTGCTGTAGAAAAGGCTGGTGGAGATCTGCATGGCGCGCCCTAGCGGATATCGAGGATGGTCTGCATCGTCTCGCGCGCGACCTGGATCACACGGCCGGACGCGGCATAGGCCTGCTGGAAGCGCATCAGATCGACCGCTTCGGCATCGAGGTTGACACCGGTCGCGGCGGACAGCGCAGTGGCCGCACCGTCACGGATCGCCGACTGCGCATCGGCAATCGTGTTCTTCTGCTTGTAGGCCGTGGCATTGCCGGTGACGAGCGCGGTCAGCGAGCTTTCGAAGCCCTTGCTGACCCGCGTCGCCTCCAGCGCGGTGAGGTTGGACGAGTCCCGCACGCCACCACCCTGCGCGGCGGCGATCTTGCCGGCGGCGATCTGGCTGCCCGAGGTAAACAGCGCCGAGACGCTGACATCGGTCGGCTTGTCGCCGATGGTGAACATCGCGGTGCCCGGCGCACCATTCTGGTCGAGGCCGGCGGTCTGATTGTCGTTGACCGCACCGACGAAGGTCTTGGCAACGGCGTCGAGTTCCTGGCGGATCGCCGTGACACGCTCGGCGCCATCGGTGATGCCGGCGACGGTGCCGCCGGTTGCCGCGATCTGGTTCTGGACCGCGCCCACCGTCACCGAAAAGGCAACGCGGCCGGCGCTGTCGCGGTCATAGGAGACGGTGCCGCTGGTCACGCCCTGCACGAAGGCCGGGCCGGGCGAGCCTGCGAAACTCACCGTCGCACGACCGATCGCGTCGGTCCGGCTGGTGATGTCGGCGATGCCGCTCATCTGCGACAGGATGTTGTCGCGCTGGTCCATCAGCTGCGCGGCGGCGGTGCTGCCGATCTGCGCCCGGCTGAGGCTCTCGTTGATCTTGGTCAGCGATCCGCCCAGCGACGTAAGGTCCTGCGCCGCCTGGTTGCCGGCGCTGTCGATATCGGCATCGACCTGGTCGAATGCCTTGCCGGTCGCGGTGAAGGCGATGCCGGCGGAGGCGGCGGCGCTCATCATGCCGGTGCGCAGCGCGGTTGAATTGGGTTCGGCAGCAAGGCTCTGCGCCGAGGCGAAGAACGAGGTGACGCGCGAGGTCAGCGCATTGCCGGTCAGCGCACCCTGGATGCGGTCCAGCCATTCCGCACCCTTGGTGGTGCGGGCGAGATCACTGGTCGAGGCGCGCAGCGCCGCGCTGGCATAGACGTCGGACGCGCGGTTGATGCCGGTCAGGACGATGCCGCCGCCGGCGCCATAGGGATTGGTCGAGCCGCTGCCGCCGGACACCTCGGCGATGTTCACCGTCCGGCGGGTATAGCCCGGCGAGTTCACGTTGGCGATATTCTCGCCCACCGTGGACAGCGCAGTCTGGTATGCGCGGACGCCCGAAGCGCCGATCGACAGCAAATCGCTCATTTCGGAGATTCTGCAGCAGAATCATTAAGATCGGATTGCGACTTGGCGAGGAACGCGGTCATCGCCTTGCCGATGCCGAGCGGCGTCGTCTCTGCCATCGACTGGGCGACACGCGCATCCTGCATCTCGGTGAAGGTATCGAGCGCCTTCGAATCGAACAGCGGATCGGCGAGCTTCGCCTGACGCATGCTCTTGAGCATCATGCCGGTGAACACCGCCTCGAACTTCTCGCCCGCCTTCTTCAGGTTGTCGGCGGACTTGAGCCGCGACGTATCGGTCGAGATGCCGCCGGTGGCGGCGACGGGGGTGCTGCCGAGCGTCGTCATAGCACGATCAGCTCCGCCTTCAGGCTGCCGGCTTCCTTGAGCGCCTCGAGGATCGCGACGAGATCGGCGGGCGAGGCACCGATGGCGTTCACCGCCTTGACGATGTCCGCGAGCTTCGGGCCGGGGTTGATGAGGAACATCGGCTTCTTCTCCTCTTCGATCGACACGTTGGACTTCTTCTCCAACGCGGTCTGACCCTGGCTGAACGGCGCCGGCTGGCTGATCCGCTGGTTCTCGTCGATGCGCACGGTCAGCTTGCCGTGCGTCACCGCGGCAGGACCCACCCTGACCGCAGAATTGATAACGACCGTTCCGGTGCGCGCATTTACAATTACTTTTGCGGACGGCTCGGCGGAGGTGACGTCGAGGTTCTCGATCGTCGACATCAGCGTGGCGCGAACGTCGGCGCCCTGCGGCGCGCGCACCGCCACCGACACGCCGTCGACCGCCTGCGCGGTGCCGAAGCCGAGCTTGGCATTGATCGCCTGGGCGACGTTCTGCGCGGTGGTGAAATCGGAGCGGGCGAGGTTGAAGGTGAGCATCGGCGACGAGTCGAAGCCGGTGGCGACGGCGCGCTCGACGGTGGCGCCTTCGGGAATGCGGCCGGTCGAGGGCACGTTGACGACGATCTTCGAACCATCCGCGCCCTCGGCACCGAGGCCGCCGACCGCGAGATTGCCCTGCGCCATCGCATAGATCTGGTTGTCGGCACCGAGCAGCGGGGTCAGCACCAGGCTGCCGCCGCGCAGGCTCTTCGCCTTGCCCATCGACGCGACGGTGATGTCGAGCCGCTGGCCGGGCTTGGCGAAGGGCGGCAGCTCGGCGGTGATCATCACCACCGCGGCGTTCTTCATGCCCGGATTGGCGCCCGGCGGCAGCTGCAGGCCAAAGCGCGAGGCGACGGCCTTCAGCGACTGGACGGTATATTCGAGATTGTCGTCGCCGGTGCCGGGCAGACCGACCACCACGCCATAGCCGGTGAGCTGGTTCGAGCGGATGCCCTGGAACCCGCCGAGGTCCTTGATCCGGTCCGCGGAGGCGGGCGCGGCGCAGGCGAGGGTCGCGAGCAGCGAGGCAAGGAGGAGACGGATCATGGCGGACACTCTGCGCGACAGGCGGTTGCGGGGCGTCAGAACGGGCTGACGACGGAGAAGAAGCGGCTGAGCCAGCCCTGCCGGCCGGCGCGGGCGACATCGCCCTTGCCGGTGTAGGCGATCTGCGCATCGGCGACGCGGGTCGACAGGATGCGATTGTCCGCGCCGATATCGGCGCTGCGGACGATGCCCTTGATCTGCAGGAATTCGTCGCCGCGGTTGAGCGTGACGCGCTTCTGCCCCTGCACCAGCATCGTGCCGTTGGGATAGACCTCGGCGACGGTCACCGAAACCTCGCCCGACAGCGAGTTCGCCTGATCGGCCTGGCCCTGGCCGTCGAAGCCGCGGCTGCCGCTGGCGGTGACGTCGGTCGAGTTGAACAGCTTGAGCGGTCCGGTGCTCGGCGGCGTGATGCTGCCCGAGCCCTTGGAGTCGAGCTTGGAACCCGACGACTTGGACGCGGCGGTACGCTCGACCAGCACGATGGTCAGCGGATCGCCGACGCGGCGCGCGCGCCAGCCCTCGTACAGCGCGGCATAGCCATCGCTCGCCTGGAAGATCGAACCGTTGGCGGGCGCCGGTGCGGGCGCGACGGGGGCGCGCGCAACGGTGAAGTCCTCTGCCGGCTTTTTCTTGAAGATGCTGGCATTGGCAGCGGCCGGCGCAAAGGCGGCGAGCACGAGCAGGCCCGCGGCGGTGGCGAACCACGCCGTGGCGAGCGCGAGTTCGGCCCAATGGCCGGCACCGGCGCGCCAGGCACGGGAAACGGACGGCATCACAGGTTCTGGTTCACGTACTTGAGCATCTCGTCGGACGACGAGATCATCTTCGAATTCACCTCATAGGCGCGCTGCGTCTCGATCATGTCGACGAGTTCCTCGACGACGTTGACGTTCGACGCCTCGAGGCTGCCCTGGCGGATGTTGCCGCGGCCATCCTGGCCGGCGACGCCGAGGTTGGCGGCGCCAGACGAGGCGGTTTCCTTGAGGTAATTGTCGCCGGTCGATTGCAGGCCGGTCGGGTTGGGGAAGCTCGCGACCTGGATCTGGCCGATGTTGGTGCCCTCGGCCTGGCCGGGAACCTGCGCGGTGACGGTGCCGTCGGTGCCGATCGACACCGAGGTGGCGTTGGTCGGCACGGTGATGCCGGGCATCACCTGATAGCCTTCCGAGGTGACGAGCAGGCCTTCGGGCGACCGGTTGAAATTGCCGGCGCGGGTATAGCCGAGGTTGCCGCCGGGCAGCTGCACCTGGAAATAGCCGTCGCCGTCGAGCGCCATGTCGAAGCTGTTGCCGGTCTGGGTCAGCGAACCCTGCGTGTCGATCCGGGCGGTGCCCTGGATGCGCACGCCGGTGCCGAGGTTGAGGCCGGTCGCATATTTCGTCTCGGCGGTCGATGCCGCGCCGGGCGCGGTGATCGTCTGATAGGCGAGCGTCTCGAACGCGGCGCGATCCTTCTTGAACCCCGTCGTGTTGACGTTGGCGAGGTTGTTCGAGATGACCCGCATGCGCGTATCCTGGGCGTCGAGCCCGGTGCGCGCGATGTGCATGGCGGAGGAGGACATCGTGTTCGTTCCTTAACTCGGGAGGCGCATCACGGAGGTGCTGCTCTCGTCCATATCCTTGGCCGATTTCATGAGGTTGGCCTGAACCTCGTAACTGCGCTGGTTCTCGATCATGTCGACCAGCGCCTGCGTCATGTTGACGTTGGAGCCTTCGAGCGCGCCGCCCTGCACCTTGGCGTCGAGGTTGGCGGGCAAGGTGCCGCCGCCCTTGACGCGGAGCAGGTTGTCGAGCCCCTTCAGCGTCGCCGTCCCCTTGGTGTCGACCAGCTTGAGCCGGTCGAGCACCTGCGGGTTCCGCACGTCGCCGCCCTGCGGCACGATGCTGATCGTGCCGTCGGCGGAGATCGTCAGGCTGTCGTGCGGCGGCACCGTGATCGGCCCCGCCTGTCCCTGGACGATGAAGCCGTCGCCGGTCTGGAGCACGCCAGACGGCGCGATCTCCAGATCGCCGCGGCGGGTGTACGCCTCGCTGCCGTCGCCCGCCTGCACCGCCAGCCAGTCGGTGTTGCCGGTGATCGCGACGTCAAGCGCGCGGCCGGTCGACTGGATCGCACCGGGCGCGCGATCGGCATCGGTCACCTCTTCGCTGGTCGGCATGCGCGCCTCGAACTGCGCGCCGCCGCCCTTCATCTCGATCCGGTCGAAGACGACGCGGTCGGCGCGGAAGCCGGTGGTGGACGCGTTCGCCATGTTGTTGGCGATCGCGGCCTGCGCCTGCATGTGCGCACGCAGCCCGGTCGCCGCCGTATAGACCAACTTGTCCATTTAAGGCCCCCGCTCCGCTTCGCTTAGTTGCGGATCTGGATGATGGTCTGCGAGACCTGGTTGGCGGTATCGAGCGCCTTCGAGTTCGCCTGGAAGTTGCGCTGTGCCGCGATCAGGTTGACCAGTTCCTCGGTGATGTCGACGTTCGACCCTTCGATCGTGCCGCTCATCAGCGAGCCGAAGCCGTCGGCGCTCGCCGACCCCAGCGTCGCCGCGCCCGACACGCCGGTCGCCGCCCAATAGCTGCTGCCGATCTGGCGCAGGCCAGTCGGGGTGGAGAACTTGGCCAGCGCCACCTTGCCGAGCGGCTTGATGTCGCCGTTCGAGAAGCTCGCCTGGATCAGGCCGGCGTCGGTCACCGTCACGCCGGCGAGCTGGCCGACGGGGATGCCGTCCTGCGTCTTGGCGTTGACCGCGAAGGCCGACGAAAGCTGCGTCGAATTGGTCAGGTCGAGCGACACGGTCTGCGCGGCGGCACCCGAGGTCGGCGCGAAGGTGTTGAAGTTGATGACCGGCTGCGAACCGCTGGTCAGCGTACCCTTGTCGTCGAAGGTCAGCGTGATCTTGTCGGTCTTGGCCGCGCCAGTGCCGGTGGTCATCGGCTGGTCGTTGACAAAGGTGTAGACGTCCCAGGCGCCGGTGGTCGCAGGCGGACCGGCGGTGCCGCCGGCGGTGCGGACGTAATAGCTGGTCATCGTCATCGGATTGCCATTCGCGTCATAGATGCGCGAGGCGACCGAGTTGTTGTAGCTCGTCGTGTCGGTGCGATCGAACTTGTAGTCGACGCTCGCGCCCTTGACGGTCGAGGTCGACGACATCTGCACCGCGGTGGCGACCTTGCTGGTGCCCTTCGGCGTGCCGCTGGTCTGCTGGATCTGCAGCGTGGTCAGGCCCTTCTCGCCGGTGGCGGTGACGTTGCCGTCGCTGTCGACCGGATAGACCATCAGGTAGCTGCCCTGCGCGTCGACGACGTTGTTGTTCGAATCGACCGAGAAGGCGCCGTTGCGGGTATAAGTGGTCGAGTCGCTGGTGCCGGTCGACCGCATCGTGAAGAAGCCTTCGCCGACCATCGCCAGGTCGAGCGCGTTCGACGTGGTGCTGAGGTTGCCTTCCTTGAACTGCTGCGTGTTGCCCTTCACGACCACGCCCGAGCCGACCATCTTGCGCGGATCGGTCGAGGTGCTGGATGCGATGATGTCGGCGAACTGCGTGCGGCTCTTCTTGAAGCCGGTGGTCGAGACGTTGGCGAGATTGTGGCTGATCGTCGCCATGTCGGTCTGCGACGCCTGGAGGCCGGAAAGCGAAGTGTAGAAGGACATCGGGTTACTCCTTGGAAGCGGTAGGTCGGCGGATAAGGGTCAGGTGGCGGAACGGACGTCCGAGGGGTCGACGTCGCCGACCCCCAGGACCTTGAGCTTGGGGGCGCCGCTGGACGGCAGCGACACGGATTCGACGGGCGCCCACACCAGCGTGCGGCTGGTCACCGTCTTGTCGCCGGCGGTGGCGAAGGCGGTGATCGTGAAGGGGCCGGGGCCGACGCTGTTGCCGGCGCCGTCCTTGCCGTCCCAATCGAAGGTCGCGGTGCCCTTCTTCTGCGTGCCCAGCTGCAGGTTGCGCAGCGTGCCGCCGTTGGCGTCGGCGATCGAGACGTTGACCTGCGTCGCATCCTCGTCGAGCTCGACGGCGCCGTCGAGATTGCCGGAGGCGCGCGGATAGGCGGTCGAACCGGCGGTCAGCACGGTCTTGCCGACATAGCTCATCGCGTCGGACGCACTGGTCGAGCCGAGCTTGGTGGCGACGCCGGTCAGCGTCTTGTTCATCTCGCTGATGCCGGCGACGGACGAGAATTGCGCCATCTGGGCAACCATCTGGGTGTTGTCCATCGGGCTGAGCGGGTCCTGGTTCTTGAGCTGCGTGGTGAGCAGCTTCAGGAAGTCGTTCTGGTCCAGCGTCGTCTTGGTCGTCCCGGGGGTCGACGAAGCACCGGTCGGCATGTTCGCGCTGGTGTTGGGCGCCGCACGCTTGATGCCGAGCTTGTCGAGCGTCGCATCGAAGGTCGACTGGGCGGTCGAGGCAGTGGTCACCATGGTTTAGCGTCCCAGCTTGAGGGTATCGATGGTGAGCTGCTTGGCAGTGTTCATCACCTCGACGTTGTTTTGGTAGGAGCGCGCGGTCTCCATCATGTCGACGAGCTCGCGGCTTTCATCGACGGCGGCCTGGAAGATGTTGCCATCCTTGTCCGCGAGCGGATTGTTCGGGTCGTAGACCTTGGTCGGCGCCTCGCCGGCGGTGACGATCTTCTCGACATCGACGGTGGCGAGGCCGCTGGCGGCGTCGAAGCTGGTGCGGAACACCGGCTTCATCGTCTTGTACGCGGTCTCCGCCGAGCCGGTGGTGCCACCGACATTGGCGAGGTTCGACGCCGTCGTGTTCATGCGGATGAGCTGCGCGCTCATCGCACGACCGGCGACCTGGAAGACGTTCATCGGATCGGCCACTGGCTTATTCCCCCTTCAGCGCGCGGGTGATCTGGCCGATGCGCCCGTTCAGGAACGACAGCGTCGTCTGATACTGGACGGCATTCTCGGCGAAGGCGGTCTGCTCCTCGTTGAGCTCGACCGTGTTGCCGTCCATCGAGGTCTGCAGCGGCACGCGATATTTGGTCGCGGCATCGAGGCTGCGGTTGCCGTCCTGCTCCAGCGTGGCGAGCGCCGACTTGAAGTCGATGTCCTTGGCCTTGAAGCCGGGGGTCGAGGCGTTGGCGATGTTCGACGCCAGCACGCCCATACGCTGCCCGCGCACTTCGAGGGCGGCACCATGCACTCCGAACAAACTGTCTGCGGCCATCGGCCCAAATCTCCGGCGCTCCATTGCGCTGCCAGGACTAAAGCAACCGCCGTGCCAGTTTTCGATTCCGGCTGGTGCGGACCGCATTTTCGGCGCCGGCGAGGAGGGTGGAAGCGGACCGGCAAGGCAAGCGGCAAGCGCTTGCCGGGCATTGCCGGGGAGCGGCAATCGCTGCCGGATCGATGCACCGGATGGTGTTGGATGCGTTTACCAATTTCGGTCAATTCGCCACCGACATGCTCGGTCGTGGAACACCCGCAGGCGCATGCGCGCGAGCTGGCCCCGTTTGCCGCGCGGCGTCACCCCGCCACCCGTCACCCCGGACTTGTTCCGGGGTCCACTCTGCGGCGAGGAGAAAGGCGTGATGGGAAGCCTTTCTCTTGCGGCCCGGTGGACCCCGGAACCAGTCCGGGGTGACGGGTAGGAGAAGGACGCCGAGCGAACCCCACTGCCGCGGCCTGCCGATGCCGAACGCCCCCCATCACACGCCGACATCACGTACCGCCAGCCCAACTGGCCCGCCCCTTGCATCACCCTCGCGCATGTTGATTGCCCAGTTCTTCGATCCCGTCGCGCTCGCCATCGTCGGCGGCGGCACGACCCTTGCCGCGGTGTTGCGCGCGCCGTTGCGCGATGCGCTCGGCGCGGTGTCGGCGTTGCGTGTCCTCGTGCGCCGGCCGTTCCGCGCCGACGCGCTGCTCGATCAGGTCGCCGCACAGGCGCGGATCGCCAAGCGGCATGGCGTCGTCGCGCTCGACCGGTCGGTGATCGCCGATCCCGACGTCGCCGCCGCGATCGCCGCGATCGTCGACGGCGCCACCCCGCGCGAGGTCGAGGCGCTGCTGCGCTATCATCGCCAAGCGCGGGTCGCCCGCCACGTCGCGATCGCCGAGGTCTGGTCGTCGGCGGCCGAGGCGGCGCCGGCGATGGGCATGGTCGGCACGCTGATCGGCCTGGCCGGCATGTTCGCCAACATGACCGATCCCAAGGCGATCGGCGGTGCGATGGCGATCGCGCTGCTCGCGACGCTGTACGGCGCGCTGCTCGCCAATCTGGTGCTCACCCCGATCTGCCACCGGCTGCGCGCCGCGGGCCGGGTCGAGGCATTCGAACGCGCGCGGATCGAGGCGCCGCTGCTCGCGCTCGCGCTGCGCGAGACGCCGCGTCATCCCCTGCAGAGCGTCGCATGACCGGCGACGCGCTCTATCCGCCTTCGCCGCCCGCCAGGCCGCTGTGGCTGGTGACGCTCGCCGACCTCGCGCTGCTGCTGGTCGGCTTCTTCGTGCTGATCCAGGCGAGCGAGAAGCCGCATGCGATCACCGATGCGCTGCGCGAGAGTTTCGGCGGCACCCGCGCCGCAGCGGCGCTGCCGGTGATGGCCGCCGGGCTGTTCGACTTCGCACCGGGCGCGGCGGCATTGCCCGCCAGCCCCGCCACGGTGATCGCCTGGGCGCGTGAGGCGGTGCGCGATCCGCGCGTCGCGCTGACCGTGACCGGATCGACCGACGGCAGCGCCGCCGATGTCGATCGCGCCACCGGCAGCGCCGCGTTGCTCGCCGCGGATCGTGCGCGCGCGCTCGCCGCCGCGCTCGCGCCGGTCAGCGACCGCATCACCATCACCACCAATCCCCGTCCCGGCCGCCGCGCCGCGATCGTCACGCTCGCCTTCGTCGGCGAACAATCCAACCCGATGGACCATCAGCCATGATCTTCCTTCCCCTGCTGCTTGCCGCTGCTGGCGGCGCCGTCGCCTTCCAGGATACCGGCGGGCTCGACCGTGCCGTCTCCGCCTTCACCAGCCGCCCGATCGGCGCCGAGGGCGGCGCCCGCACCGCGATCGACAGCCGGCTGCGGCTGGCGGCCTGCTCGACCGTGGCGCTCGCCTGGCGGACCGAGGCGCATGACGCGGTCGTCGTGTCGTGCTCGGGACCGGACTGGCGCATCTTCGTGCCCGTGATCCGCCCCGCCAACGCCGCCCCGCCCGCCACCACCGCCGCGCGCCCGATGACGGTCGCCGCCAAGGCGGAGCCGGTGATCCGCCGCGGCGACCCGGTGGTGATCGAGGCGGGCTCGGCCGGCTTCTCGATCAGCCGCGAAGGCGTCGCGATGGGCGATGCGCCGCCGGGTGGCCGCTTCATGGTCAAGGTCGACGACGCCAAGGGTCCGGTGCAGGCGATCGCGCTGGAAAGCGGCCGCGCCACCCTGCCCGGCTGGGGCGAGTGACGCCGCCGGCATGACGATGGAATCTTTTTCGTTAAAGCCGCACGCCGATCGGCCGTTTATCCTCATGTCAGGCAACACAGATAGGTGCGGACATGGTGGACTCGATCGGCTCAACGCCGCTGAACGGAAGTGGGAGCGTCTCGCGCGTCGCCGCACCCGCGGCTGCGCCGGCGGTGCAGCCCGCGGTGCAGCAGGCGACGCAACAGGCGCCCGCGGCGAATACCGCGACGCAATTGACCAACCTCGCCCGGACGCTGTCCGCCGAACCGCCGGTCAACAGCGATCGCGTCGACGCGATCAAGAAGGCGATCCAGAACGGGTCGTTCCCCATCCTGCCGGCGACGATCGCCGACCGGCTCATCGCACTCCGGCTCGATTGGGTAAGCAATGACGCGGCGTGATGCCCTCATCCAGGTGATCGACTCGCTCCATGCCGAGATCGACGCCCTCAAGACCAACGACGTCAGCGCGCTGGAGCGCGCGACGCAGGAAAAGCTCGCCGGCATCGAACAGGTGGCGGCGCTCAGCACCGGTCCCGCCGGTGACGACGTGCGTGCGCTTGCCGACGAGGCGAACCGGCTCAACGAGACGTGCCGGATCTACGTCAATCTGATGGCGGCAAATGTTCGCCGCCGCCTGCAAATTCTGACCGGCGATGCCGGCCATGGCTTCCGCCCGACGCTGGTGTCGGCCTACGCCTGACCGGCCCCCCGCCCCGCCCGGGGCAGCGCGCGGCACGCGCATCCGATTGCCCGCCCTGCACCCCGCGCACGGCGCAACTGGCACGGTCCTTGCTGATCACACCTGCGACAACTGGGGTGTGCTTTCTTCGTAATGACCGTCAATCCGATTTCATCCGGCCGGGTACAGTCCGCGATCGCGCTTGCGAGCAGCAAGACGGGCGTGGACTTCGACTATCTGCTCGGTCAGGCCAAGATCGAAAGCGGGCTCAACGCCAATGCGCGCGCCGGCACCTCGTCGGCGTCGGGCCTGTACCAGTTCGTCGAGCAGAGCTGGCTCGCGGTCGTCAAAAAGCACGGCGCCGAGCACGGCATGGCCTGGGCGGCCGACAGCATCGGCCAGTCGCGCGGCCATTTCACCGTCAACGATCCCGCCACCCGCTCGGCGATCCTCGCGCTGCGCAACGATCCCACCGCCGCCTCGCTGATGGCGGCGGAGCACGCCTCCGACAACAAGGACGTGCTCGAAGGCACGCTCGGCCGCTCGGCCAACGGCACCGACCTTTACATGGCGCATTTCCTCGGGATCGGCGGCGCCAAGAAATTCCTCTCGGCGATGCAGAGCAACCCCGGCGCATCCGCCGCGTCGCTGTTCCCGCAGGCGGCCGGCGCCAACCGCTCGATCTTCTACGCCGGCAACGGCCAGCCGCGCTCGCTGTCGGCGATCTACCAGCGCTTCGCCGACAAGCTCGGCGCGGCGAGCGACAGCACCACCGAGACGCGCAACGCCAACCTCGCCTTCGCCGCGCAGGCGCTCGACATGGACGGCTCCACCGTCGTCACCGGCGGCAACCAGAGCGCCGAGGACGCGCTCGCCTGGGCGACGCAGGCGATGGGCCGGTTCGGCGCCGGCAAGCCGGCCGCAGCCAACAGCCTGCTGCGCCCGTCCCCGAACAATGCGAGGCTCGCCTATATGATGCTCGCCAGCATGGGGGGCCGCTGACGTGAACAAGCTGCTCGCCTCCGGCCGCGGCGCGGCGCTGCCGCTCGCCATCCTGCTGCTCGTCGTCGTGATGGTGGTGCCGATCCCGGCCTTCCTGCTCGACATCTTCTTCGTCGCCAACATCGCGATCAGCCTCGCGGTGCTGATGGTGTCGCTCAACGCGCAGAAGCCGCTCGACTTCTCGTCCTTCCCGACGGTGCTGCTGTTCGCCACGCTGTTCCGCCTCGGCCTCAACGTCGCCTCGACCCGTATCGTGCTGGTCCACGGTCACGAGGGCGAGAGCGCGGCGGGCCACGTCATCGAGGCGTTCGGCACCTTCCTCATCGGCGGCGACTATGTCGTCGGCATCTTCGTCTTCGCGATCCTGATGATCATCAACCTGATCGTCGTCACCAAGGGCGCCGGCCGCGTATCGGAAGTCTCCGCCCGCTTCACCCTCGACGCGCTGCCCGGCAAGCAGATGGCGATCGACGCCGATCTCAACGCCGGCCTCATCACCCCCGACGACGCCAAGAAGCGCCGCGTCGAAGTGGCGACCGAGGCCGATTTCTACGGCTCGATGGACGGTTCGTCGAAGTTCGTGAAGGGCGACGCCGTCGCCGCGATGCTCATCCTCGCCGCCAACGTCGTCGGCGGGCTGATCCTCGGCCCGGTCAGCCATGGCATGACGATCGCCGCGGCCGCGAAAAGCTATATCCTGCTCGCGATCGGCGACGCGCTCGTCGCGCAGCTGCCCAGCCTGATGCTGTCGATCGCCGCCGCCGCAATCGTCACCCGCGTGTCGTCGGACAAGGATCTCGCCGGCCAGATCGGCGGCCAGTTCGGCTCCCCGCGCACCTGGACGCCGGTCGCGGTGATCCTCGGCCTGCTCGGGCTGCTGCCGGGCATGCCGCATATCGTCATCCTCACCGCCGCCGGGCTCGCCGGCTTCGCCGCCTGGAAGCTGCGCCAGATCGAGCGCCGCCCTGCCGTCGAGGCCGCCCCCGCGGTGGCCGAAGAGCCGGCCGATCCGTCCAAGATCGGCTGGGACGAGGTGACCGACGGCATGCAGGTCAATTTCGACATCGGCTACGGCCTGGTGCCGCTGGTCGATCCGCGCCGCGGCGCGCCGCTGATGGGCCGGATCACCGGCGTGCGCCGCCAGCTGTCGCGCGAGCTGGGCTTCGTCGTGCCGCAATGCCGGGTGCGCGACGACATCAACCTCGCGCCCTATACCTATCGCATCCTGATCAACGGCGTCGTGCTCGGCGAGGATCAGGTGTCGCCTGACGAGATGCTCGCGCTCGACACCGGCCAGGCCTATGGCGCGCTCAACGGCAAGAAGGCGAAGGACCCGACCTTCGGGCTCGACGCCACCTGGATCCCGTCGGGCGATGCCGATGCGGCGACCGGCGCAGGCTTCCTCGTCGTCGACGCCGGCACGGTGATGGCGACGCACCTCAACCATCTGCTCGGCGCCAACGCGACCGACCTGCTCGGCCCCGATGAGGTCCAGTCGCTGCTCGACGGGCTCAAGGAGCGCGCGGCGCAGCTCGTCGCCTCGCTCACCCCCAGTCCGCTGCCGCTCACCACCCTCACCCAGGTCCTCAAGGGCCTGCTTGCGGAGAACATTCCGTTGAAGGAATTCCGTCGCATCGCGCAGGCGATCGCCGTTGCCGCCACGCGCAGCGCCGACGCCGAAGAGATCATCGAGCTGATCCGCCCCGAGCTCGGCCCGCTGATCATCCAGAAGCTGTGCGGCGTGCGCGAGCCGCTGCGCGTGATGACGCTCGACGGCCAGCTCGAAGGGCTGCTCGGCCAGGCGGCGCGCGCCGACCAGTCGCGCCGCCACGTCATCGAGCCCGACCTCGGCCGTCGCATCGTCGACGCGCTGCAAGAGGCGGCGCAACCGCTGATCGCCGAGGCCAAGCCGTTCGCGCTGGTCGTCCAGCCGGCGATCCGCGTCGCGATCCGTAAGCTGGTGAAGACCGTGCTGCCCGACACGCCGGTGCTGTCTTTCTTCGAGGTGCCCGAGGAGAAGGCGGTCGAGGTGGTCGCGGTGATCGGCCAGCAGCATCAGGCGCTGGCGGCATGAGCGCCGAGCCGATGCAGCAGCGCTTCGCCGCCGCGACGCCGGCGCCGGCCGCGATGGTGCCGCAGGGTCCGCTCACCTATTCGCGCGCCTCGCGCCCGGGCGGCGATCAGGAAGCGATGATCCGGCAATATCTGCCGCTGGTCCGCCGCATCGCCTGGCACGTCCATGGCTCGATGAGCTCGATCGTCGAGGTCGAGGACCTCGTGCAGATCGGGCTCGTCGCGCTGGTCGAGGCGGTCGGCCATGCCGCCGAACAGGGCGCGCAGTTCCGCGCCTATCTGCAGACCCGGCTGCGCGGGGCGATGATCGACGAACTGCGCCGGCAGGCGACGACGACGCGCGGCGCGATGCGGCGGCGGCGGCAATATCATGCCGCGGTGGCAACGCTGACGGCAAGCACCGGCCGCGCGCCCGACGAGGCGGCGCTGGCCAAGGAACTGGGGGTGACGGTGGAGAAGCTGCGCGCCGAATACGAGACCGCCGATGCGGTCCGGTTCGAATCGATGGACGAGGTCTATGCGGACGACCTGCCCTGGTTCGCCGACGACACGCCCGACGCGTTCGAGCAACTCGCCGCCAGCGACCTGCGCGACACGCTGATCGCCGCGATCACCGCCCTGCCCGAGCGCGAGGCGCTGGTGGTGCAGCTGTTCTACGTCGAGGAACTGAACCTCGAGGAGATCGGCCAGGTCATCGGCGTCGGCGCGGCGCGCGTCTGCCAGATCAAGGCCGCCGCGCATGCGAAGCTGAAGAAGGCGCTCGCGCGGAAGGTGTGAATCATTCCTCCCCCGCCAGGGAGTGCCGGGTTGGATTGCCCCCGGCAATCCAAGCACATGCCGGGGGCATGTGCGACCCGGCACTGTGGCACGGCGAAGCCGTGACGGAGGGGGAGGACAGGGCGGAGCTTCGTTGTCCGGGCTCCCGCCCTGTCCTCCCCCTCCACCATTCGGCTAGCGCCGAACGGTCCCCCTCCCCTGGCGGGGAGGACTTGGCGGTTACGCGGTCACCGCCTTCGATCGCGCCGCGAAGCTCTTGCGCAGCTTCTGCAACTTGGGCGGGATCACCGCCATGCAATAGGGGTTGGAGCGGCCCGATGTCTCCCAATAATCCTGGTGATAGCCCTCGGCGGGATACCAGGTCGACATCGGCTCGATCGTCGTCACGATCGGCTTGGCCGAGTCCGCCTGCGCGCGCTCGATCGCCGCACGCATCTCGGCCTCCTGCGTCTCGTCCGCGGGGAACATCGCCGAACGATATTGCGTGCCGACGTCATTGCCCTGGCGGTTGAGCTGCGTCGGGTCATGCGTCGCGAAGAAGATGTCGAGCAGGTCGCCGAGCTGCAATTGCTCGGGGTCGAAACCGATGCGGATCGCCTCGGCATGGCCGGTGTCGCCGCCGCACACCTGCTTGTAGGTCGGATCGGGCACTGAGCCGCCGATATAGCCGCTCTCGACGCTCTCGACGCCGATCACGTCCTTGAACACCGCTTCGGTGCACCAGAAGCAGCCACCGGCCAGTGTCACATGTTCGGTCATGATAGTCTCCTTTGCGCCGATGTAGGAACGCGGTAGGGCGCGCGAAAGACGGGAGAAACATGATGGCGTTCCAGGGTAAGGTGATGGTGACCGGCGGGGCCGGCTATATCGGCAGCCATGCGGTGCTGGCGCTGCTCGACGCGGGCTATGAGGTTGTCGTCGTGGACAATCTCGTCACCGGCTTCGACTGGGCGGTCGATCCGCGCGCCACGCTGGTACAGGCGAACATCGAGGACGACGCCACCGTCCGCGCTGCGATCCGCGAGCATCGGGTGCGCGCCATCATGCATTTCGCCGGATCGGTGGTGGTGCCGGAATCGGTGAGCGACCCGCTCAAATATTATCGCAACAACACCGCCGCGACGCGCGCCCTGCTGGAGAGCGCGGTGGTCGAGGGCGTGCCGCACTTCATCTTCTCGTCGACCGCCGCGACCTATGGCACGCCGGCCAAGGTGCCGGTGCAGGAGAGCGACCCGACCGTGCCGATCAACCCGTACGGCATGTCGAAGCTGATGACCGAGGCGATGCTGCGCGACGTCGCCGCGGCGCATCCGATCAATTATTGCGCGCTGCGCTATTTCAACGTCGCGGGCGCCGATCCGCAGGGCCGCTCGGGCCAGTCGACGGTCGGCGCGACGCACCTCATCAAGATCGCGGTCGAGGCGGCGACCGGCAAGCGTGAGGCGGTCTCGGTGTTCGGCACCGACTTCGACACGCCCGACGGCACCGGCGTGCGCGATTACATCCACGTCAGCGACCTCGCCGCCGCGCACGTCGCCGCGCTCGAACTGCTCGTCGCCGAGCCGACCAAGAGCCATACGCTCAATGCCGGCTACAATCGCGGCTTCTCGGTCAACGAGGTGCTCGACGCGGTCGATCGCGTCACCAACCTGACGATCCAGCGCCGCTACGAGGGCCGCCGCGCCGGCGATCCCGCCGCGCTCGTCGCCGACAATGGCGCGATCCTCGCCGCGCTGCCCTGGCGGCCGCAGCGCGACGACCTCGAGACGATCGTCAAGGACGCGCTCGCCTGGGAACGCAAGCTCGCCGAACGCGGCTGATCGGTCAGGGGGCCGACATTCTACTCTGTCGGCCCGCCGTCCTGCACGACGGGCATCCGGTATCGACGCGTCGCGCGTCGCTCTTGCTCGTCGGCGCAGGAATCGAAACGATCGGACTGGTTCGTTTCCATTAAGCTGTCCATCTTGCCCCGACGGGGCGGCGGGTCAGCGTTCCCCGCCGATCGCCGCCCGTGCCCGCGCGGTGGCGGTCCACCAGCCGAGCGCCCAGAGCGTGCCGAAGCTCCAGCCGGCGAGCACGTCGCTCGGCCAATGGACGCCGAGATAGACGCGGCTGCACCCGATCGCGCCGACCAGCAGCACCGCGACGACGAGCAGATAGCGCCGCGCCGCGCGATCCGGCGTCACCTGCCCGGCGAGCGAGGCAAGCGTCAGATAGACGACCGCGCTCGACGTCGCATGCCCGCTCGGGAAGCTGTAGCCGCCGGCATCGACGAGGTGCGGCACCAGATCGGGGCGCGCGCGCAGCACCACGCCTTTCACCGCATCGACCACCCAGCCGCCGGTGAGGCTGGCGAGCGCGGTCGCCGCCGCGGTCAGCCACAGCCGCTGGATCAGCAGGAAGCCGGCGACGATCACCACAATCACGGTCAGCACGACACCGCCGCCGAGCGCGGTGATGTCGCTCGCCACTTTGGGCAGCCACGCCGGCCCGCCCCAGGCGCGCGCGCCGACGATGATCGCGCGGTCGAAGGCGAAGGGATAGCGGCTGGTCGCGAACGCCCCGACCAGCAGGATCACGAGGCCGACCGCGATCAGCGCGAGTCCGGCGAGCAGGGGCGGCAGGCGGCGGGCGCCGACGGAGGGGGCATGAGTCATCGTCCCGTCCGAACGTGCGACCCGGCTGCCGGTGCCCTCACCGCCGCGCGGCGAGCCCGTGCCGGCGGCCATAGGCCAGATAGGCGGCGAGCCCGATCGCGTTCCAGCCGAGGAAGCGCACCAGCGTCGCCTGCGGCAGGCTCCACAACAGATAGAGGCAGCCGAGCACCGCCAGCGTGCCGACGACGAACGGCGCCGGGCAGCGGAACAGCCGCTTCGCCGCGGGCGCGCGGCGGCGCAGCACCATCATGCACGTCGCCACCGCGATGAAGGCGAGCAAGGTGCCGGCATTGGCCAGTTCGGCGATCTCGTCGAGCCGGAAAAGCCCCGCGACCAGCGCGATCGACACACCGGTGAGCAATGTGATCCGCACCGGTGCGCCAGTGCGCGGGCTGAGCGTCGCGAGGCGGCGCGGCAGCAGGCCGTCGCGCGCCATGGTGAAGAAGATGCGGCTCTGCCCGTACATCATCACCAGGATCACCGAAGGCAGCGCGATCACCGCGGCGAGCGCGATCAGATGGCCCGCGAACGGGCGGCCGAGGCTGCGCAGCACGAGCGCGAGCGGCTCGGCGGAATGGCCGAGCTGCGCGAACGGCAGCGCGCCGACCGCGGCGACCGCCACCGCCATATAGATCAGCGTGCACACGAGCATCGAGCCGACGATGCCGATGGTCAGGTCGCGGCCGGGGTTCTTCGCCTCCTCCGCCGAGGTGGCGACCGCGTCGAAGCCGTAGAAGGCGAAGAAGACGATCGCCGCCGCCGCCATCACGCCGCGCTTGGTGCCGCCGCTCTCCACCGATCCGAAGCCGTAAGGCATGAACGGGTGGAGGTTGTCCCCGTCGAACGCCGGCAGCGCGAAGGCGAGGAACAGGCCGAGCGCGGTCAGCTTGACGATCACCAGCACGATGTTGAGCGTCGCGCTCTCGCGCGTGCCGAGCAGCAGCAGGCCCATCACGCCGAGCGCGACCAGCACCGCGGGCAGGTTGATCAGCCCGCCGCCATGCGGCCCGGCGAGCAGCAGCGCCGGCAGGTGCACCCCCGCCGATTCGATCCAGCCGACCAGATAGCCCGCCCAGCCGACCACCACGGTCGAACAGGCAAGCGAATATTCGAGGATCAGGCTCCAGCCGACCACCCAGGCGGCGGTCTCGCCCAAAGCGGCATAGCTGAACGTATAGGCGCTGCCCGCCGCCGGGATCATCGTCGCCAGCTCGGCATAAGCGAGCGCGGCGCAGGCGCAGACCGCACCGGCGATCGCGAAGGCGAGGATCACCGCCGGCCCGGCGCGCTCGGCGCCGACCCCGGTCAGCGTATAGATGCCGGTGCCGACGATCGCGCCCACCCCCAGCGCGATCAGATGCGGCCAGGACAAGGTCTTGGCGAGCGCCTGCCCCGCGTCCGGGCGCAATACGGCGTCGAGCGATTTGCGCGGCCCCAGCATGATCCGATCCCCCTCCTTATGACATGGTCGCGCCTCAGCCGGCGGCGAATTGCTCCCGCAGGTCGGCGAGCGTCGCGGCGATATGCGCGGCGAGCAACGTCTCCAGCGCCGCACCGTCGCGCGCGAGGAAGGCGTCGAGCAGGCCGCGATGCTCCTGATGCGCGCGCGTCTCCCGCCCCGCGGGGGCGAGATGCGCCACGACATAGCGTTCGGCGAGGATCGACAAGCGCTCGATCAGCTGCGTGGTCAGCAGCCGGCCACCGGGACGCACCAGCGCGACATGGAATTCGCGATTGGAGATCGCCACCTCGGCAAGGTTGCTGCCGGCGGCGCGGTCGAGCCGCTCGAACGCCTGCACCACCGCATCGCGCGCCGGCGAATCGGCGCGCGATGCGGCATAAGCGGCGGCGGCGGGCTCGATCGCCAGGCGCAACGCATAGATCTCCTCCGCCTGATCGGTGGAGAGCGCGCGCACCATATAGCCGCGATTGGCCTGGCTGGTCAGCAGCCCCTCCTGCTGCAGGCGGCCGAGCGCCTCACGCAGCGGGATCTTGCTCACCCCCAGTTCGGCGGCAAGCGCGTCCTGGCGCAGCGGCGTGTCGGTCGGCAGCTGGCCGGTGACGATCCGCTCGCGCACGATCTCGAACACGCGTTCGGACAGGGTGCGGATGACGATGCTCATCGTGTGGCGCCGATCGGAAGCGACACCGTCATGTGACCTGGAAACCCTCCCAGAACGGGTCGGCGCGATCGATCCAGATCGTGTTGAAGCCGGTGGCGATCGCCGATCCCTCGATCGACGGCACGATCGCCGGCATGTCGCCAAGCATCGTCGCGGCCTCGACCCGGCCGATGAAGCGGCTGCCGATATAGCTTTCGTGGACGAAGCGGTCGCCGACCGCGAGCGCGCCCTTGGCGGCGAGGTGCGCGAGCCGCGCCGATGTGCCGGTGCCGCAGGGCGAGCGGTCGATCGCCTTGTCGCCGTAGAACACCGCGTTGCGGCCGTCGGCGCCTTCGCCCCTCGGCCGGTCGGCCCACAGCACGTGGCTGACGCCGCGGATCGTCGGGTCGAGCGGATGGACCGGCTCGAACGCCGCCTGCACCGCGGCGCGGACGCCGCGGCTGAGCGCGATGATCCGGTCGGCGCCGAGCTGGTCAAGCCCGGCGTAATTGCCCTGCGGCTCGACGATCGCATAATAATTGCCGCCGTAGGCGACATCGATCGACAGCGGCCCGATCCCCTCGACATCGACCGCGATACCGGTCGCCGCGACATAGGACGGGACGTTGGTGATGCGCACCGCGGTCACCTTGTCGCCCGCCGTCTCATAGGCGATGTCGATCACCCCGGCGGGCACCTCGACGCGCAGCCGCCCCGGCTTCGCCGGCTGGATCAGCCCGTGCTCCAGCCCGAAGGTGACGATGCCGATCGTGCCATGGCCGCACATCGGCAGGCAGCCGCTGGTCTCGATGAACAGGATGCCGATATCGGCGTCGGCGGTGGTCGGCGGATAGAGGAAGCCGCCCGACATCATGTCGTGGCCGCGCGGCTCGAAGCACAGGCCGGTGCGGATCCAGTCGAAGCGCGCCAGGAAATCCTGACGCCGCTCCGACATCGATCCGCCGCGCAGCAGCGGCGCCCCGCCGGCGACGAGGCGGACCGGATTGCCCGCGGTATGACCGTCGATGCAGAAGAAGGTGTGGCGCACCGGGCGTTCAGGCCGCTGCGGCGGTCGTCAGCACCGGCCGCGTCGCCGCCGCCGTCTCGACCATCGCGATCACCTCGGCGCGGCGCGCGCCCTCCAGCACGTAGCGCGGCGGCAGCACGCGCTCCGAACCGCGGCCCATCACCTGCTCGGCGAGCTTGATCGACTGGACGAGGTCATGCTCGGCGTCGAGGTGAAGCAGCGGCATGAACCAGCGATAGATTTCCATCGCCTTGGCATGATCGCCGCGCTCGAACGCGCGCACCAGCTCGACCGATTCCCTGGGGAAGGCGTTGGTGAGGCCGGATACCCAGCCCTGCGCGCCGAGATAGAGCCCCTCCAGCGCGACGTCGTCGAGCCCGGCGAACAGCACGTAGCGGTCGCCGAACGCGTTGCGGAAGTCGGTGAAGCGGCGCGTATCCGGCGCGGATTCCTTGACCGCGACGATATTCGGCACCTCGACCAGGGCGGCAAGCACCTGCTGGTCGATCACGGTGCGATAGGCGGGCGGATTGTTGTAGAGCATGATCGGCAGGCCGGTCTGCTCGGCGACGCCGCGGAAATGGTTCACCAGTTCGTGCGGCTTGGGCACATAGACCATCGGCGGCAACAGCATCAGCCCGTCCGCCCCGGCCTTCTCCGCCGCCTGCGCATAGCGCACCGCGCGACGCGTGTCGTATTCCGATACGCCGGTAACGACCGGGACGCGCCCCGCCACCGCCTCGACGATCGCGGTCAGCGTCGTCACCTTCTCGTCGAAATCGAGCGAATTGTTCTCGCCGACGGTGCCCAGTGCGATCACGCCGGTGACGCCGTCGCGCACCAGATCATCGACGACGCGTTGCGTATCGGGCAGATCGATCGAAAGGTCCTCGCGCACCTGAGTCGTCACCGCAGGGAAAACGCCCCTCCACCCGATCGTCATGCTGCTTGCGTCCTCTACCATCTGTGGAATATCGTATACCAAAGCATAGAAGCGCGGCAAGGACAAGATGATGCAACGCAAGGTCGCGATTCTGGGCGGGGGTGTGGTGGGGTTGGCCAGCGCGGTGACGCTCGCCCGTGCCGGTCATGCCGTCACCGTCTTCGACCGCGATGCCGGGCGGCAGGCGCCGTCGTGGAACAACGCCGGCCATATCGCGGTCGAACAGGTCGCGCCGCTCGCCTCGCCCGCTTCGGTGGCAAGCGCGTGGCGGCGGCGCTTTGCCGCGGGCGGCGCGCTCGACCTGCCGCTCGCGATGGCGCGCGACTGGCTGCCGTTCGTGCCGCGCTATCTCGCCGCCAGCCGGCCGTCGCGCTTCCGCCACGGCAGCCTTGCGCTCGGCGGGCTGCTCGCCACCGCGATGCCGGCATGGCGGCGGCTGGTGACCGCGATCGACGCCCCCGCATTGCTGCGCGAGGACGGCCATCTCGTCGCCTGGCACGATGCGGCCAGTGCCGAACGGGGCGCCGCCGCCTGGCGCGCGGCGGATACCGGCGTCGCGACGATCCGCGACGCGGGGCCCGAGGATCGCGCGCGGATCGCGGCGGTGTCGGCGGTGCCGGTTGCCGGCGCGATCCGCTTCACCGGCAGCGGCCAGATCGCCGACCTCGGCGCACTCGCCGCCGCGCTGGAAGCCGCGCTGATCGCCGCCGGCGGCCGGCTCGTCCGCACCGCGGCGACGCTGACCGTCGACCTAGGCCGCGCTGCGGTCACCGGGCACCCCGCCGATCTGGTGGTGGTCGCCGCCGGCGTCGGCAGCGCCGCGTTGATGACCGGCACGGGCCATGTGGCGCCGCTGATCGCCGAGCGCGGCTATCACATCCGCGCCGCCGCCGACGCCTGGCCCGCCGACTGCCCGCCGCTGGTGTTCGAGGACCGGTCGATGATCGTCACCCGCTATGCCGAGTGCGTGCAGGCGTCGGGCTTCGTCGAGTTCGGCAATGCCGCCACGCCGCCCGACCCGCGCAAATGGCAGCGACTCGAGGCGCAGGTGCAGGCGCTCGGACTGGCGATGCGGCCGCCGTTCACGCGCTGGATGGGGGCGCGGCCGACTTTGCCCGATTACCTCCCCGCGATCGGTCGCTCGCGCCGCACGCCCAACCTGCTCTACGCCTTCGGCCACCAGCATCTCGGCTTGACGCTGGCGGCGACGACGGGCGAGATCGTCGCCGCGCTCGTCGCGGACCAGGCCGCGCCGATCGACCTCACCCCCTTTTCCCTCGACCGTTTCGGAGCAACACGATGACCATCGGCGGATCGAACGCAGCGGCGGAACTCGCCACCCTCGCCCCCTGGCCGGACCCCGCGCCGGTGATCGGCGCGGTCGAGCGCAGCGACCGGCTTGCCCGCGCGCGTGCCGCCACCGCGGCGAGCGGCGCCGCCGCACTGCTCGTCACCGCCGGCGCGTCGCTGCGCTATTTCACCGGCGTCGGTTGGTCGCCGACCGAACGGCTCGTCGCGCTGCTGCTGCCGGTCACGGGCGAGCCGATCGTGATCTGCCCGGCGTTCGAGCGCGGCTCGCTGATCGCCGAGCTGGAGATCGCCGCCGACATCCGCCTGTGGGAAGAGGATGAGGACCCGGTCGCCCTGGTCGTCGACGCGCTGCCCGCCGGCGCGACGCTGGCACTCGACCCGCTGCTGCCGTTCGCCGTCGCGCGGCGGCTCGGCGCGACGCTGACGGTCACCGACGGCGCTGCGATCATCGACGGGCTGCGGATGATCAAATCGCCGGCCGAGCTCGCGCTGATGGCGCAGGCGAAGGCGATGACGCTCGAGGTCCACCGCCGCACCGCGCGCATCCTCGCGCCGGGCATCCGCGCCAGCGAGGTCAAGCGCTTCATCGACGACGCGCATCGCGCGCTCGGCGCGCCGGGCTATACCTTCTGCGCGGTGCAGTTCGACACCGCGACCGCCTTTCCGCACGGCCTGCCCGGCGATCAGATACTGGCGGAGGACCAGCTCGTGCTGGTCGACACCGGCTGCGCGATCCACGGCTACCAGTCGGACATCACCCGCACCTATGCCTTCGGCCGCGTCGACGACGACATCCGCGCGACCTGGGATCTGGAGAAGGAGGCGCAGACCGCCGCCTTCGCCGCGGTGCGCCCCGGCGTGCCGTGCGAGGCGGTCGACGCGGCGGCACGCGCGGTGCTGGAGCGCGCCGGGCTCGGCCCCGACTACCGCCTGCCCGGCCTGCCGCATCGCACCGGTCATGGCATCGGCCTGTCGATCCACGAGCCCGCCTATCTCGTCCGCGGCGACACGACGCCGCTCGCGCCGGGCATGTGCTTCTCGAACGAGCCGATGGTCGTCGTCCCCGACCGCTACGGCATCCGGCTCGAGGATCATTTCCACGTCACCGCGGACGGCGCCGCCTGGTTCACCGAACCGCAACCGTCGATCGACCGGCCCTTCGACCTGGATGGTCCGACGGTCTGACGCCTCGGGCTGGGAGCCGACCGCAAATGGCGGCGGCGAGGTTCGATCGGTTCCCTGCCATACCCGTCACCCCGGACTCGTTCCGGGGTCCACCGGGCCGCAAGGGAATGGTGTCGCCTCAGGCCCTTCTCCTCGCCGCGGGGTGGGGCCCGGAACAAGTCCGGGGTGACGGGGGGAGTTTGGCGCGCGCGGGGCAAAAGCAATGCCCCTATGCAATCGCCCGGGATACTCGAAAGGCCCGTCGCTGACCGCCCTCAGCGGTCCTCCGCGGGATACGGCCCCTTGCCCCCCTCGGCGATGAACGCATCGATCCGGCGGTCGAGCTCGGGCATCGGCACCGATCCCAGCGCCAGCACCGTGTCGTGGAAGGCGCGGATGTCGAAGCGCGGGCCGAGCGCGGCCTCGGCGCGGCGGCGCGCGGCGACGATCGCCAGTTCGCCGGTATAATAGCTCAGCGCCTGCCCCGGCCAGGCGATGTAGCGGTCGACCTCGGTCTCGATCTCGTGATCGGCGAGCGCGGTGTTCTCACGCAGATAGGCCTGCGCCCGCGCGCGGCTCCAGCCCATCGCGTGGATGCCGGTATCGACCACCAGCCGCGACGCGCGCCACGATTGGTAGCTCAGCATGCCGAACAGGTCGTAGGGCGTCTCGTACATCCCCATTTCCTCGCCCAGCGCCTCGCAATAGAGCGCCCAGCCCTCGCCATAGACCGACAGATAGGTCTCGCGGCGAAACGCGGGCAGGTCGCGGTTCTCGGCTGCGAGCGGCATCTGGAAGGCATGGCCCGGCGCGCTTTCGTGCAGAGTCAGCGCCGGCAGCGCATACAGCGCGCGCGACGGCAGGTCGTAGGTGTTGACCAGATAGACGCCGGGGCCACCCCGGCCGCTGGTGTAGAAGGGCGCAAGATCGGCGGGCACCGGCTTGATCGCGAAGCGGGCGCGCGGCAGCCGCCCGAAATAGCGCGCCGCCTTGCCGTCGAAGCTCTTGGCGATCCACGCGGCGCGGTCGAGCAACGCCTGCGACGTCTTCGCGTAGAAGCGCGGATCGCGCCGCAGCATCGCGAGAAAGGCGGGCAGGTCGCCCGTGAAGCCGACCGTCGTCATCACCTGCTGCATCCGCGCCCGGATGCGCGCCACTTCGGCGACGCCGATCGCATGCACCTGCTCCGGCGTCTGGTCGCGCGTCGTATATTCGGCGACCTTGGACTGATAATAGGCGCGGCCATCGGGAAGGTCATAGGCGGCGAGCGAGGTGCGGGCGCCGGGGATATACTCGTCGCGCAGGAAGGCGAGCAGGCGGCGATGCGCCGGCACCACCGCGTCGCGGAGCGCCGCCAGCGCCTCGGCGCGCAGCTTGGCCTGGGTCGCGGCGGGCATCGTCGCGGGCATCGTGCGGAACGGGGCGTAGAAGGGCGACGCCTCCCCCGCCCCCGCCGCGACCACCTGCGCCACGCCGATGTCGCGTCCGGTCAGCGTCACCTTGGGCGGCGTGAAGCCGCGCGCCAGTCCGGCGCGCATATTGGCGATATTCTGGTCGAAATAGCCCGGGACGGTGCGCAGCATGTTCAGATAGCGCGCATAATCCTCCGCCCGCGCGAAGGGCTCGCGCGCCTGATCGGCAAGGTCGCTCCAGAAGCTCGAATCCGAGGTGAGCGGCATCTCATAATCGCGGAACCGTTGCGCGGCGAGCAGGGCGCGGATCTGCTCGGCATAGACGCCGTAATCGACCCGCGCCGCCGGCGACAGCGCCGCCGGGCGGATCGCGGCGAGCGCCGCGGCGGTCTGCGTCCAGCGCGCCAGCTTGGCCGCCTGCGCGGCGGGGCCGACATCGGGCAGGCTGCGCGCGCTGCCCTTGTCGTCGTCCTCGCTCGGCGGCAGCTGCTGCTTCCGCCACGCATATTCCGCGGTGTAGAGCGCGCGCAGCCGCGCATCGGCAGCACCGACGCCGGCGTCGGTGCCGGACGCTGCGGCAGCCGGCGCCGCGAGCAGCGCGAGCGCGACGATCCATGCCGGCCTCACGCCTCCGCCCCGATCGCCATGATCTCGGCATGCAGCGCAGCCGGCACGACCACGCCCTCCGACAGGCTGTGCGCCCGCGCCGCATAGCGCCGCGCCGAGGGCAGCCGTGCCCCCTGCGCCTCGATCGCCGCGAACATCGCCTCGGCGCGCGCGAGATGCCCGGCGGTCTCCGCCCCGAGGAAGCCCGCGGGATCGATCGCGACGATCAGCTCGCCGCCCACCGGCGAGCCGCCGCGCCCGCCATCGACCGCCAGCGATTCGCGACTGGTCAGATCGCCGATCAGCGGCCCGGCGAGCAGCTCGACCATCGCGGCGAGCGCGGAGCCCTTGTGGCCGCCGAAGGTGCGCATCGCCCCGTCGAGCACCGCTTCGGCATCGGTGGTCGGCGCGCCATCGGCGTCATAGCCCCAGTCGTCTGGCACCGGCAGGCCGGCGCGGCGATGCAGTTCGATCTCGCCGCGCGCCACCGCGCTGGTCGCGAAGTCGAAGACGAACGGATCGCGGCCCGGTCGTGGCCAGCCGAAGGCGATCGGATTGGTCCCGAACACCGGCTGCGTGCCCCCCGCCGGCGCCACCCAGGCATGCGACGGCGTACAGGCGAGCGCGACCAGCCCTTCGCGCGCCAGCGTCTCCACCTCCGGCCACAGGGCCGCGAAATGGACGACATGGTTGAGCGCCAGCGCCGCGATGCCATGCGCGCGCGCCGCCTCGACCAGCGCCGGCAGGCCGCGCGCGAAGGCGAGCTGGGCGAAGCCGCCGCCGCCGTCGACGCGGACCAGCGCCTTGCCCGGCCGGCTGACCACCGGCACCGCATCGGGCACCACCACGCCCGCCTTCACGCTCGCCGCGGCGACCAGCAGCCGGTAGATGCCGTGGCTGGCGCAGCCGTCGCGCTCGCCGGCGACCATCGTCTCCGCCACCGCCTCGGCATGATCCTCGGCCAGCCCGACCGCGCGCAGCTTGGCGCGGGCGAGCGCGCGCAATGCGGCAAGCGTCATCGGCACGCCGGCGCGTTCGGTCATACGGTCTCTCCCGGTCTGGCGGTATAGATGCGCAGGCCGAATACCGGCCCGGCGGTGCTGCCGTCATGCGGCACGATGCGGATGCGCACCTTGGCCTTGCCGCGGGTCAGCGCCTCGGGCAGCGGATAGGCGACGTCGAAGAAGCGCCCCGGCGCGTCGTTGTTCAGATGCTGGGTCGCGACCTTGACGGAATCGACGAGCACATCGAACTCGCGCGGCCGCTCGCCGCCCCAATAGCTCGCCTGCAACAGCAGCGGTCCCGGCTTCACCGCCATCGTGCATTCGAACCAGCCGCCCGATCGCGCATCGCGCCCGGTACGCCCGCGATAGGTCACCGGATAGGACGACGCGCTGGTCAGGCCATGGTCGCGCTCGGGCTGCATCTCGCCGAGGTGCATGACGTCGACCGATCGCGCGGCGACGTCGCGCAGGCGCGCCTGTTCGGCGGTGAAGTTCGCCTCCTCGCGCGCCCATTCGGCCGCATCGAAGCGGCGGAAATAGACCGCGCTCCGCCGGCGATACTGGCGATAGAAGGGCACGATGGCGCGGTCGCCGGGCCGCAGCACGCCGCGCGTCGCATAGCGTGCCGCGGCAGCATCGGTGGCGACGAAGCCGGCGAGCAGATCGCCGCCGACCAGCGCGGGGTCGGGATCGTCCCACGGCGTCTCCGCCGCACCCAGGTCTGCGGCGAGCACCAGCGGCCCGCGCAGCACCGCCACGGTGCGCGCATCGCCCGGTGCCGGCTCCAGCCGCAGCGCGAGCGGCAGCGTGATCGCGATCCGGTCCCCCGCCCGCCACGCGCGCGTGACCACGGCATAGCCGTGCGCGACAACGGGCGTCACCGGCTCGCCGTTGACCGTGACGCGCGCGTCCCCGCCCGCCCAGCCGGGTACGCGCAATGCCACCGCGAAACGGCCGCGGCGCAGCCGGGTGAAGGTCAGCGTCGCCTCCGGCTCGAACGGATAGCGCGTGTCCAGCGTCACCTGCGCGCCCCGCGTCGCCCAGTCCGCATCGGCCGGCGTGTAGAGATTGACGTAGAAGGTGCCGTCGCCCCCCTCCCAGAAGATCGAATCGCCATGTTTGGCATGGCTCTCCATCCCCGATCCGACGCAGCACCAGAAGGCATCGTCGGCGCTCGTCGAGAACTCGCGCGCCGCGCCGCTCATCAGCGGCGTCATATAGGTGAAGCCGCCGGTCGCCGGGTCCTGCTGCGCCATCACATGGTTGAGGTGCGCGCGCTCGTAATAGTCGAACAGGGCGCCGTCCGGCTGCCACGCCCACAGATGCCGCGTGAGCTTGAGCATATTGTAGGTGTTGCAATGCTCGCAGGTCTGCTCGGTGATATGCTCCGCGATCGTGTCGGGCGCGGTGAAATATTCGCGGTCGGCATTGCCGCCGATGACATAGCTGTGATGCGCGACCACCGCGTCCCAGAAGGTGCGCGCGGCGCGCGCCGCCGCGGGATCGCCGCCGCTCACCTCGTGCAGCCGGGCGAGGCCGATCAGCTTGGGCACCTGCGTATTGGCATGGAGGTTGGCGAGCCGGTCCTCGCCGCGCGCGAGCGGATCGAGCACCTTGTCGTCGTGGATCAGCCGCGCCATCCGCAGCCAGCGCGGCGCGCCGGTGCGGGCGTACAGCTCGGCATAGCTTTCGTTGAGCCCGCCATATTCGCAGCCGAGCACCGTCTGCACCTGCGCCGGGCTCAGCGCCGCGAACACGCGTTCGATATAGCCCGCCAGCCCCTCCGCCACCGCGAGCGCGCGGGCATTGCCCCAGGCCTCATGCACGTCGAGCAATCCGGCGAGCCATTTGTGAACGGTGTACAGCGGCGACCATGAGCCGTTGAGATCGAACCCGCCCGAGGTGATCTCCCCGCGCGCGATCTCGGTGAAGATCGCCTCGCCGTCGACGATCGCGCCGTCCTTGGTCTTGCGCCCGAGCGCGCCGACATAGCCGGTGCCGCGCTTCGCCTGCGCGGCGGCGATCTCGTCGACGATATAGTCGGCGCGCCGCCGCATCTCGGCATCGCCGCCCTGCTGCCAGGCCAGGACCAGCGCGCTGAGATAATGGCCCAGCGTATGGCCGGCGATCGTATCGCTCTCCCACCCGCCATAGATCGGCGCCTTCGGCGTCAGCCCGGCATAGAGGCGGACGTTGTGCAGCAGCCGGTCGGGTTCGAGCCGCAACAGATAGCGCCGGTTGACCGCCACCGCCGTCGCCTGGTCGGACGGCCGCAACCGCACCGCGCCGAGCGGCAACGGCCGCGCCCGCACCACCGCGTCGCCCGCCCCGACCGCAGCCCCGGCCCGCCCCCCGACCGCCAGCGCCGCCGCCCCCACCATCATCTCACGCCGCGATACCATCACCCTTACCCCTTTGCGGTATACGATCATGGCGTCGGCAAGTGTGTCAATCGCTTGCGCCGATATTGTATACGAAGTGATCGCCGGGTACCGATCCTGTGCCGTGTCGCCATCTCCATTGGCGGCGCCTTGATCGAAGAGGCCTGCATGCTTCGCTCCCGCCTGTCCCCGCTCGTCGCGCCCGGTCTGCTCGTCCTGCTCCTGGGTGCAGCGCCGGTTGCGGAACGGACGCCGTTCGCGGTGGGAGCGCTGCGGGGCGAGCTGCGCTCCGATACGCAAACGCTGGCGCGGCTGTCGCCGGTGGCGGAGCCGGGGTTCAGCTTCGTCCCGACGGCCCGCGAGGCGGAGCGGGCGGGGGACGGCTACAATCATGTCGGCGACATCGACATCCGCCTGCGCAGCGCGGGCGGGCCGTGGCGCGATTTCGGCTCGGCGCATCGCCGTCGCCCGATCCGGCCGCTGCCCGCCGGGCGGGGCACGATCGCCGCCGCCGACATCACCGCCAGCATGGGCGACGGCATCCCGCTGTCCGTCGAGCGGCGCTGGCTGACCGACGGCGGCGCGCTCGGCCTGCGCTTCCGGCTGACCAACCGCTCGGCGGCGCCGGTCGAGATCGGCGGGCTCGGCATGCCGATGGCGTTCGACAATATCATCACCGGCCGCGACCTCGACCAGGCGCATGCGCAGGCGAGCTTCGCCGACCCCTATATCGGCCGCGACGCCGGCTATCTTCAGGTGACGCGGCTCAACGGCCAGGGGCCGGCGCTGCTCGTCCTCCCCGGCCGCGGCACGCCGTTCGAGGCCTATGCGCCGCTCGCCGATGCCGCCGACGCGCCCGCCGGCAGCGTCTTCACCGAAAGGACGCCGCGCGAGCAGACGTTCGAGGGCTTCTACGACTGGCTGGTTCATTCGCGCGGCTTCGTCGAGCGCGAATGGCGCGACGCCGGCGAACAATGGAACGTGCCGACCAGCCGCACCCTCCCGCCGGGCGCCAGCGTCGAGATCGGCCTGCGCCTCGTCAGCGCGCGGTCGATCCGCGCGATCGAGCCGACGCTGATCGCGCAGCATCGCCCGGTCGCGGTCGGCATCCCTGGCTATGTCGTGCCGACCGACCAGCCCGCGACGCTGTTCCTCCGCGCGCCCGCCGCGATCACCGCGATCGAGAGCAGCCCCGCGGGCGCGCTGGCGGTGCGCCGCGACGGCGCGGTCCACGGCTGGACGCGGCTTGCGGTCACCAGCCACGGCTTCGGCCCGGCGCGGCTGACGCTGCGCTACGCCGACGGCCAGCGGCAGACGGTGAGCTATTACGTCACCCGCCCGCTCGACGCGACGATGGCGGCGCTTGGCCGCTTCGCGACGACGCGGCAATGGTATGAGGGCAAGGGCGATCCGTTCGGCCGCTCGCCGGCGATCCTCACCTACGACCATGCGGCGCAGCGCATCGTCGACATCGAGCCGCGCGTGTGGATCGCCGGGATGAGCGACGAGGGCGGCGCGGGCAGCTGGGTCGCGGCGATGATGAAGCAGCTCGACCATCCCGAGCCGGGCGAGGTCGCCAAGCTGGAACGGCTGGTCGACGAAACGGTGGTCGGCCGGCTGCAGGTCGCCGACGGGCCGCATGCCGGCGGCGTGCGCAAGAGCCTGTTCTATTACGATCCGGCCCGCTTTCCGACGCTCTATCGCGATCCGGCGCAATGGAAGAGCTGGACGGCGTGGACCGCCCGGCAGGCCGCCGACCTCGGCCGGTCGTACAATTACCCGCATGTCGCGATCGGCCATTGGGTGCTCTACCGGCTGGCGCGCAACCATGACGGGCTGGTGCGGCGGCACGACTGGCGTTGGTATCTCGGCTGGGCGCAACGGACGATCGTCGCGATGATGCGCGACGCGCCACATTACACGCAGTTCGGCCAGATGGAGGGCAACGTCTTCCTCGACATCCTGGCCGACCTGCGCCGCGAGGGGATGACCGCCGAGGCGGACACCGTCGAGGCGCTGATGCGCCGCCGCGCCGATCATTGGGCGGGGCTGCGCTATCCCTTCGGCAGCGAGATGGCATGGGATTCGACCGGCCAGCCGGAGGTGTACGACTGGCTGCGCCATTTCGGCTACGACCGGCAGGCGGTGCAGACGCGCGAGGTGATCCTGGGCTACGATCCCACGATGCCGAGCTGGGGCTATAACGGCAACGCCCGGCGCTATTGGGACTTCCTGTACGGCGGCAAAGATCCGCGCATCGAGCGCCAGATCCATCATTACGGATCGACCAACAACGCGCTGCCGCTGTTCGAGTCCTTCCGCCGCGATCCCGCCGACCTGCACCTGCTGCGCGTTGCCTATGGCGGGCTGATGGGTGGCATCACCAATATCGATACCGACGGCTTCGCCTCCGCCGCCTTCCACGCCTGGCCCGACCGGATGCGCTGGGACCCATATAGCGGCGATTATGGCATGGGCTATTTCGCGCATGCCTATGCGGTGGCGAGCTATCTGGTCGACGATCCGACCTTCGGCTGGCTCGGCTTCGGCGGCGCGGTGACGCGTGCGCGTGGCAGCGTGACGATCCGGCCGCGCGACGGCGCGCGCACGCGGCTGTTCGTCGCGCCCGCCGGCCAGTGGATCACGCTGGAGGCGGGGCGGATCGCCGCAGCGCGTTACACGCCGGCCACCGGCACGATCGCGCTGACGCTCGATCCCGCCGACGCGCACACGCCCCTCGCCCGGCTGTTCGTCACCCGCACCACCGCGCGCGGCCGCGACTATGCGCCGTCGACCGGCGTGGCGGAGCGCGGCGGCGTCACGATAGGACTGACGTCCGCGCCGACCGAGGTGGTGCTGCGCCCGCTCGGCTGACGGCGCGGCTCAGCCGCCGCGCAGCAGCCGCATCACCAGCGCGCGCAGCCGGCCACGGCTTTCCGGCTGGCCGTCGAGGATGCCGTGCCTGGCCGGCGGCAGGAAGGCGAGCGGATGCCTCTCCGGCCGGAAGACATAATGATCGAACCATGAACGCCACGCGGCGCGCTCGGCGGCGGGCCGCTCGGCGATCGCGATCAGCGCCAGCATCATCGCGGTATAGGGCTGGTCCGGGCCGTCGGCGAAGCCGTCCCACCAGAAATTGACCAGCACGTTGACCGCGCCGATCGCCTCGACCTGATGCCACCATAATTTGGGGACGTAGAGCGCGTCGCCCGGCTCCAGCTCGACCACCAAGGCGCGGTCGCGGACGCGCTCGAAACGCGGGAACCGCGGATCGCCGGGCGCGCTGCCGACCGCCAGGGCGACCGGCTGCCCCGCCATCGTATGATCGATCGGCCCGACGTACAGATCGGCGATCGCGTCGGGCGGGAAAAGCGTGAACCGCCGCCGCCCCGCCGCGACGCAGGCGACATTGTCCATCGTGTCGTAATGGCATGCGACGGTCGAGCCATGGCCGATCCAGAGGCGCGGGCGCACCGCCGGCGGCACGAACGGCAGCCGCACGACCTGCTCGATGCCCGGAAAACAGGTCTCCGCAGTCAGCGACCCCATGTACAGGCTCGGCGCGTCGGGCTGGCCGGCGGTATCGAGGATGCGCGCCAGCGCCTCGCGGAACGGCAGCGTGCTGCGGGTGAAGTTGAACCCGGCAAGCCCCTCGTCATAATGATAGCGCGCGCCGATCGCCGGCGGCCCGACGAACATCTCCGCCGATCGCCCCGCATCGAAGGCGAGCAGCGCCGCGACCACCGTGTCCTGCCCGCCCGCGAGCATCGGCCAGTGCCGCGCTGCGCCGCGCAGGACGACCGGCGCGCCCGCGGTCATCACGGTCGCGCGGAACGCCTCGGGATCGGCCAGCGCGCACGCCGCCGCCGCTTCGATCACAGCGCCGCCGCCGCGAGCCGGTCGTTGTGGATCCGGCCGAGCGTGCGCAGATGGCGGACCGACCCGGTCTGCGCATAAGCGAGTTGCAGGTCGCCGTTGCGGAACAGCGCCAGCGCCGCCGCATCGGACAGCGCATGCAGCGCGTCGAGGCTGACCGTGTAGAGGCCGTCGAGCCGCAGATGCCGGCCGTCGTCGAACTGCATCGAAACGTCGATCGGCTCGAGCAATCCATGGTCGAGGAAGCGGCGGATGACCGCATCGGTGGCAGGAATACCCTGATCGAGCACGTGCAGCGCCTGCTGCACGCGCCTGAGCGCCGGTGCCGCCTCGCCGGTTGGCTCGAACAGCGCCTGCCCCTCGCCCGCGGCGAAGACGGCGTGGTCGCGATCGATCACCACCTGTCCGTCGGCGATGAAGAAGCCCTGCCGCTCCAGATCGGCGGGCCGATAGTCGGACAGCCGCCCGGTTGCGGTCATCAGGTTGCGCCCCGGCTCCAGCCCCATGACGACCCCAGCGTAGAAGGCGCCGGTATCGGGATGTTTGGTGAAGAGGATCGGATAATAAGGCGCAGCCTTCAGGAATTCGTCGGCGACGATCTGGGCGAAATGACGCTCACCGTCGCCGCTGCGTGACAGCCGCAACGCGGCATGATCCGCGCTATTCAACATCTGCCAATCCGGCATCCACCCCTCCGATCGTTTGCGCCGTGTTAGCGCTAGAGATCGCACAGCCGACCGGCGCTGCATAGCGGGTGATCACTCTTACAAATGCTTGCAAACACCCGCTGTTTGCGTATTGTGAGCGCTACCGTTCCGGATCGGTGAGGGTGCGATGCACCCGAATCGGCAGAGAAACAGAGCAGTCGCTCGCACCCCCGCAAGAAGGGGTAGCGCGACATCATAGAGGGGATGCTGAATGCCTACGACCATGCGCGCTCGTGCCGGAGCCCGCACCTTCCGCCGAATCCATGTCCTCGCCTGCGCGACCAGCCTGGCGACCTTCGCCTGGGCCGCTCCCGCGCTCGCCCAGGACCAGGGCAATCTGCAGAACAGCACGACCAGCCAGCCCGCCGCGCCGCAGCCGGCGGTGCCCGCCACCACCAACACCACGACCGCCTCGGAAGCCGGCCAGCCGCAGGATGCGGCGACCGCGCAGGACGTGTCGCAGGGCAACAGCGCCGAAGGCCCCGGTGACGATATCGTCGTCGTCGGTCTGCGCGGCTCGTTGCAGCGCAACCTCGACCTCAAGCGCACCTCCTCGGGCGTGGTCGATGTCATCTCCGCCGAGGATATCGGCAAGTTCCCGGATTCGAACGTCGCCGCGTCGCTCCAGCGCCTGCCCGGCGTCTCGATCCAGCGCTCGGGTTCGCGCGGCGAGCCGACCGGCATCACCGTCCGCGGCTTCGGCGGCGACTTCAACACGACGCTGTACGACGGCCGCCGCATCTCGACCGCGACCGGCGGTCGCCAGATCGACTTCAGCACCGTCGGCGTCGATTTCATCGGCCAGCTCAGCGTCCTCAAGACGCCGGACGTGTCGCTGTCAGCCAACTCGATCGGCGCTACTGTCGACATCCAGTTTCCGAAGCCGTTCGACCATCCCGGCTTCCGCGTGGCGGCCACAGGCTCGGGCTCGATCCAGGATCGTTCGGGCAAGATCGTGCCGACCGGTGGCTTGCTGGTCAGCAGCACCAACGCCGACGAAACCTTCGGCGTTCTTGCCGACGTGATCTATACCAAGCGTGATACCGATACCAACCGCGTCTATGTGTCGGGTTGGCCCGGCGGTAATTACGCGCCCTGCCAGCTTGCCGGCAGCACCGGCGCCTGTGCGCCGACCAGCGATACGACGTCCCCGGCGTACGCCAATCCGGCCAATCGCAAATCATTGACCGGTTGGTTCCCGCAGCAATATGGCGCCGAGCAGCAGCGCGTGCAGGATGAGCGCGTCGATGCGCGCATCGCCCTGCAATACCATCCGTCCGACGACCTGATGCTGACGATCGACAACAATTTCTCGCGTCAGACGATCACCCAGGAAAATTACGCGTTCGGCGTCTGGTTCAACCAGGGCGACCTGCGCAACGTGACGCTCGACAAGAACGGCACGGCGACCGACTTCACTCAGGCCGGCACGCCGACCGACTTCACCTCGGCGCTGAACAAGCAGGTTCTGCAGACCAACCAGACCGGTCTCAACGTCAAATATGATGCGACCGACAATCTGACGCTGGAAGGCGACGTGTCCTACGCGAAGAGCTGGCTCAATCCAGGCGACGTGATCGGTAGCCGCAATGGCGACATTGGCTACGGTAGCGCGCTGGGTAACAACCTGCGCTTCAACGTCACCGGAGACAGCAAGAACTCTTTCCCGACGATCAGCAACTTCGGCCCTGCCGGCAACAGCGCCGCCTGGGCGGACCAGTCGCTGATCGGCAGCCACGTTGCAGTCAACCAGACGCAGCACAATACCGACGAACTGGTACAGTTCCGTGGCAACGCCACCTGGAAGCAGGACAATGTGACTCTGAAGGCCGGTGGCCAATATTATCAGGACACGTTCAACTTCCGCAACCAGAGCACCTTCGTCAACAACTTCTGGCAGGCTTACGCCGGCTACGGTGCACCGTCCGGGGGCACGGCCGGCATCGCCCCGATCCCCGCGAGCCTGTATCAGGGCTCAATCGGCCTCAACGACTTCATCCCCGGCTTCAAGGGCAGCCTGCCCCCGTCGGTCTTCGTGTTCAGCCCGGTGGCCTACCAGAACTACCTTACCAGCCTTGGCAATCCGTCGGCGCAGACTGTCCCCGGCTTCAACTACGGCAACGTCAACGGCTTTACCGGAACGTTCGATGAGGCGGTCGATCCGGGCAGCATCCAGCGCGTACGCGAGCGGACGTGGTCGCTGTACTTCAGCGCCAATTTCAAGACCGAGATCGGCAGCCTGCCCTTCACCTTCAATGCGGGCATCCGCAACGAAGTGACCAGCCTCGTCTCGACAGGTCAGGGCCGACTGCCGATCTACTTCCAGACGAGCACCGCCGACAGAACGCTGCTGACGATCCCCTCGCCGGCGCCGGGGGTGCCCGATGGCTACACGCCGGTGCAGCCGAATACGGTCAAGAACTCCTACTCGTATCTGCTGCCGAGCTTGGACGCGAAGCTGGAGCTGACCGACAATCTGATCGTGCGCGTCGATGCGTCGCGCACGTTGACCCGGCCGACGCTGAATCTGCTTAACCCAGTGCTCAACGTGGGCAGCGGACAGCGTATCGGCGCCCTGTCAGCGAGCGGCGGCAATGCCACGTTGAAGCCATATCTCTCGGACAATTTCGATCTTGGTGCGGAATGGTATTATCGCCGCAACTCGTATCTGTCGGTCAATTTCTTCCTGAAAAACGTCAGCAACTTCATCGTCGGCGGCGTGACCCGTCAGGCGATCAACGGCGTGATCGATCCGACGACGGGCGTGCTGGCGAGCTTCGCCGTGTCGCAGCAGGTCAACGGACCTGACGCGACGGTGCGCGGCGTCGAATTGGCGTGGCAGCAGGTATTTGGCGAAACCGGCTTCGGCTTCCAGGCCAACGCGACATTCGTCAACACCAACCGGCCCTATGACGACAAGAACGTGTCGCAGACCGGCTTTGCGGTGACGGGGCTTGCCAATTCGGCCAATTTCGTCGGCTTCTACGACAAGTCTGGGTTCCAGTTCCGTGCGGCGGTGAACTGGCGCGACAAGTATCTGCTCCAATTTGGGCAGAACCAGAACACCGGCTCCTATGGATCGGAGCCGACCTTCGTCAACCAGAGCTTCCAGATCGATCTGACGACGAGCTACGACGTGACGAAGAACTTCAGCGTCTTCGGCGAGGCGCTCAACGTCAACAACAACCAGCAGAGCACCCACGGCCGCTATTCCAACCAGCTGCTCGACGTGTTCGATTACGGTCGCCGGTACACGGTCGGCGCCCGCTACCGCTTCTGATCCTCCCCCGGCGGAGCGCGACGTCGGTTGCGCTCCGCCATGTTTGCGAACACGCAAAGCCATGCACCAGATCAGGAACATCGTCATCGTCGGCGGCGGCACCGCAGGGTGGCTGACCGCGGGGGTGATCGCCGCCCGCCATCAGGGCCAGCGCCCGCACGGCTTCACCGTCACCCTCGTCGAATCCCCCAACGTGCCGATCATCGGCGTCGGCGAGGGCACGTGGCCGACGCTGCGCAGCACGCTCAAGCGGATGGGCGTGTCGGAAACCGAATTCTTCCGCCAGTGCGACGCCTCGTTCAAACAGGGCGCACGCTTCAACCGCTGGACGACCGGCGCAGCCGACGACGGTTATTACCACCCGCTGATGCTGCCGCAGCAGTTCGGCAGCGTGAACCTCGCACCCCATTGGCTATCGGAGGATGGCGGCGCGAGCTTCTGCGACACGGTGACGCCGCAGGGCCGGATTTGCGACGCGGGCCTCGCCCCCAAGACGATGGCGACCCCCGAATATGAGGGGCAGGCGAATTACGCCTATCACCTCGACGCCGGCAAATTCTCGCAGTTCCTCCAGCGGCATTGCTGCGAGACGCTCGGCGTGCGCCACATCCTCGCCGACGTGACCGAGGTGCATAAGGACGCGGGCGGCGACATCGTCCGCCTCGACACCGAACAGGGGATCGCGATCGACGGCGACCTGTTCGTCGACTGTACCGGCTTCGCCGCGCTGCTGATCGGCAAGGCGATGGGGGTGCCGTTCCGCAGCTGCACCGACACGTTGTTCTGCGACACCGCGCTGGCGATCCAGGTGCCTTATGCGCAGCCCGACGATCCGATCGCCAGCCACACCATCTCCACCGCGCAATCGGCGGGCTGGATCTGGGACATCGGCCTGCCGACGCGGCGCGGCGTCGGTCATGTCTTCTCGAGCAGCCATATCGACGTCGACGTCGCCGAACGCGAACTGCGCGCCTATATCGGCCCCGCCGGCGACGACCTCCCGGTGCGCAAGCTCGCGATCCGCGCCGGCCACCGCACGCGCTTCTGGGAGCGCAATTGCGTCGCGGTCGGGCTGGCGGCGGGCTTCCTCGAACCGCTCGAAGCCTCGGCGATCGTGCTGATCGAACTGTCCGCCAAGATGATCGCCGAGCAATTGCCGCCGTGCCGCGAGGTGATGGACGTCGTCGCGCGCCGCTTCAACGACACGACCGATTATCGCTGGGGCCGGATCATCGACTTCCTCAAGCTCCATTATGCGCTGACGCAGCGGACCGACACCGACTTCTGGCGCGACAATGCGCGGCCGGAGACGATTCCCGACCGCCTCCGCGGTCTGATGGAGCTGTGGCAGCATCAATCGCCCTGGCTGCACGACGAATTCGATCGCGCCGAGGAGGTCTTCCCCTCCGCCAGTTACCAATATGTCCTGTACGGCATGGGCGCCCGCAGCGCGGTGCTGCCCGGCACGACCGACGCGGACGCCGAACTCGCCCGCCGCGCGCGCCGCGAGACTGCGGTGCAGACGCAGCGCATGGTCGCCAGCCTGCCGCGCCACCGCGACCTGATCGAACGGATCGTCCGTCACGGCCTGCAACCCATTTGACCCGGAAAGACCAGCCCATGCGGACGCTTGCCCTCGCCTCCTGCGCCCTCGTCGCGCTCGCCTGCGCCACCCCGGCCAGCGCGGCGCCGCGGCTCGACGGCGTGCTGTCCGATCATGCGGTGATCCAACGCGACCAGCCGATCGATCTCGCCGGCGAGGCGGCGGCGGGCGAGACGGTGATGATCACCCTCGCGGGCCGCACCGTCACCGCCAAAGCGGGGCGCGACGGCCGGTTCGCGGCGCGGCTGCCGGCGCTGCCCGCCGGTGGCCCCTATGACCTGACGATCGCGGCGGCGAGCGGCGCGGCGGTGATGCGCGACATCCTGATCGGCGACGTCTATCTCTGTTCCGGCCAGAGCAACATGGAACTGGCGGTCGCCGACGCGCAGACGCTCTTCCCCGACGCGCATCCGCCGCTCGACGACCAGTTGCGGCTGCTCACCATCGCCAAGGTCGCCGCCCCCGCGCCGCTCGCCCGCTTCGATCAGGCGCCGCACTGGGTCGCCGCCGACGGCAACACCGCGCAGACCTTCTCGGCGGCCTGTTTCTACATGGTGCAGGCGCTGCGCCGCACCGCCAAGGTGCCGATCGGCGCCATCCATTCGAGCTGGGGCGGATCGCGGATCAGCGCCTGGATGAGCGCACCGGCGCTGCGCGCGTCCAACATGGGCGATGCCGCCGACCTGCTCGCGCTCTACGCCCGCGATCCTGCCGCCGCCAACCGCCGCGCCTCGGCGATCTGGGAGGATTGGTGGCGCGCCGGCTCGGGCGACGCGCGTGGCGGCGAACCGTGGCAGGCCGATGCCGCGCTCGACTGGAAGCCGGTGCCGGCGATGACCGCGTTCGAAACCTGGGGCGTACCCGACCTCGCCGATTACAACGGCATGATCTGGTATCAACGCACGATCGAGGTGACGGCGGAGCAGGCGCGCGGTCCCGCGACATTGGTGCTCGGCATGGTCGACGACGCCGATCGCACCTGGGTCAACGGTATCGGCGTCGGCGGCAGCAGCCTCGCCTCGCAGTCGCGCGTCTATGCCTTGCCCGCGGGCACGCTGAAGGCGGGGCGTAACGTCATCACCGTCAACGACGACGACGTCTACGCTTATGGCGGCATGCTCGGCCCGGCCGAGACGATGCGCATCACCTTCGCCGACGGCAGCAGCCAGCCGCTCGGGCGCGACTGGCGCTACGCCGTCGCCAGGCGCCTCGCCGGCGCGGCGCCGCGCGTGCCGTGGGACGATATCAACGGCGCCGGCACGCTCTACAATGCGATGATCGCGCCGCTCGGCACGATGCGGCTCGCCGGCATCGCCTGGTACCAGGGCGAATCCGACACCGGCATCCCCGGCTACGACCGCCGCCTCGCCGCGCTGATCGCCGACTGGCGCAGCCGCTTCGCCAGTCCGCAGGCGGCGTTCGGCGTCGTCCAGCTCTCCTCCTACGGCATCCCGGCCACCGCGCCCACCGACAGCGGCTGGGGCAGCGTCCGCGATGCGCAGCGCCGCGTCGCCGCCGCCGATCCGCGCGCGGGCCTCGCAGTGGCGATGGACATCGGCGACGTGCTCGACATCCATCCCGGCGAGAAGCACGAGGTCGGCCAGCGGCTGGCCCGCGTCATGCGCGCCATTGTCTATGGCGAGCGTATCGCCCCGTCCGGCCCCGCGATCGCCGGCGCGAGCCGGGCGGCGGGCGGCGGCGTCAGCTTGCGCTTCGACGGCGTCACCGGCGCGCTGCACGCGCGCGGGTCGGACCGCGCGATCGGCTTCGAACTGTGCGACGCCGCGCCCGGCACCTGCCGCTATGCCAGCGGCAGCGTCGCCGGCACGACGGTGACGCTGCCCGGCGACGGCAAGCCGGTGACGCGCGTCCGCTACGCCTGGGCGGAGTCGCCCGCGATCAACCTTGCCGACGACGCGCAACTGCCGGTCGGCACGTTCGAAATGCCGGTGACACGATAAGCGGCAACCAGGCCGCAAGGGGAGACGATGATGGCGATCACGATGCGGGCCGCAGGCCTGGCCACGGCGGGCCTCGCGCTCGCGCTCACCCCGGTGCTGGCGCGCGAGCCCGCCGCGCCGTCGCGGCAGGCGGCGACCGACCCCGCGCTCCGCATGGCGTCGGCGCTGGTCGCGAAGATGACGATCGAGGAGAAGCTGCCGCAATTGCTCAACGTCGCGCCGGCGATTCCGCGGCTGAATGTCCCGGCCTACAATTGGTGGACGGAATCGCTGCACGGCGCGCTGGGCGCGCGCAACACCACCAACTTCCCCGAGCCGATCGGCCTCGCCGCCAGCTTCGACGCGCCGCTCGTCCATGACGTCGCCGGCGCGATCGGCACCGAGGTGCGCGCGCTGCACACGCTCGCGCGCCAGACCGGGCGGGTTGGCCATATCGGCACCGGTCTCGACACCTGGTCGCCCAACATCAACATCTTCCGCGATCCGCGCTGGGGCCGCGGGCAGGAGACCTATGGCGAGGATCCGTTCCTCACCGCAACGATGGGCGTCGCCTTCGTCCGCGGCATGCAGGGCCCTAACCCCGACCGGCCGCAGGTGATCGCCACGCCGAAGCATTTCGCGGTCCACAGCGGTCCCGAAGGCACCCGCCACGAGGCGAACGTCTTCGTCTCGGCGCACGATCTCGAGGACACCTATCTCCCCGCCTTCCGTGCCGCGATCGTCGAGGGGCGCGCGGGATCGGTGATGTGCGCCTACAACCGCATCGACGGCCAGCCCGCCTGCGCCAGCGACCTGCTGCTCAAGGAGCATCTGCGCGGCGCCTGGGGCTTCACCGGCTATGTCGTCTCCGACTGCGACGCGGTGAAGGACATCGCCGACAACCACAAATATGCCCCCGACGGCGCCACCGCGGTCGCCGCGGCGATGCGCGCCGGCGTCGACAGCGAGTGCAACAATGCGACGATCGGCGACACCGCCGGGCTGGAGGACCGCTATCGCGAGGCGCTGCGCCGCAACCTGATCACCGCAGGCGACATCGACCGCACGCTGATCCGCCTGTTCGCCGCGCGCTATCGCAACGGCGACCTGCCCGGCCTCGCCGGCGCGCCCGCGGCGGTGCCGGTCAGCGCGATCGCCAGTCCGGCGCATCGCGCGCTGGCGCTCGCCGCCGCGGAACGCTCGATGGTGCTGCTCAAGAACGACGGCGCGCTGCCGCTGCGCGCCGGGACGAAGGTGGCGGTGATCGGCCCGCTCGGTGACGCGACCCGCGTGCTGCGCGGCAATTACTCTTCGCCGCTGTCGGGGCCGCCGGTGTCGCTGCTCGACGGCCTGCGCACCACGCTGGGCGCGAGCCAGGTGACGTTGGTGCCGTTCGGTGAATCGATGACCGATGGCGACCGTATCCCGACCAGCGCCTTGCAGACGCCGGACGGCAAGCCCGGCCTGCTCGCGCGCTATTTCAACCCGGCGACGCCGCTGCCCGCGCGCTACGCCCCGGGCACGCGCGAGAAGACGATCGCCGCGGTCAGATATCAGGCCGAGCCGGTCGCGACGCGGATCGAACCCGATGTCGGCGACCGCAATCTCGACCTCGCCCGCGTCACCGACGTGCATCGCACGATCTGGACCGGCTTCCTCGTCCCGCCCGAGACCGGCACCTATCGCGTCGGCCTGTCGGGGGCGGGCGGCACGCTGGAACTCGACGGCCGCACCCTGTCCGACCGGCGCAAGGCGCGCTGGAACGACCTGCCCGGCATGACCACGGTCAGGCTGACCGCCGGCCGCCGCTATCCGATCACGGTCGAGGGCAGCGGCATCGACCTCGTCTGGAAGCGCGTGTCCGACGCCCCCGCTGCCGAGCTGAAGCGCGCCGCCGCGACCGCCGACGTGCTGGTCGCGGTCGTCGGCCTCACCTCCGACCTGGAGGCGGAGGAGACCGGCGTCACCGTTCCCGGCTTCGCCGGCGGCGACAAGACGACGCTCGACCTCCCCGCCGACCAACTCGCGATGCTCGATCAGGCGCGCGCCACCGGCAAGCCGATCATCCTCGTCGCGATGAACGGCAGCCCGATCAACCTCGCCTGGGCCAAGGCCAATGCCGCCGCCGTGCTCGAGGCCTGGTATCCCGGCGAGACCGGCGGCCTCGCCGCCGCCAACATCCTCACCGGCCGCACCAACCCCTCGGGCCGCCTGCCGCTGACCTTCTACCGCAGCGTCGCCGATCTGCCGCCGTTCGGCGATTATGCGATGACGGGCCGCACCTATCGCTATTTCACCGGCACGCCGGTCTATCCGTTCGGCCACGGGCTCAGCTACACCCGCTTCGCCTACGGCCCGCTCACCGTCACGCCAGCGCGCGGCGGCGCGGAGACCGGGCTGCGCGTCACCACGCGGCTGACCAACACCGGCGACCGGCCGGGCGAAGAGGTGGCGCAGCTCTATCTCGGCTTCCCCGATCAGCCCGGCATGCCGCGCGTCGCGCTGCGCGGCTTCCAGCGCGTCACGCTGCGCCCGGGCGAGGCGCGCACCGTCACCTTCGACCTGTCGCCGCGCGATCTCAGCTCGGTCGCCGTTGACGGCACGCGCGCGGTCGCGGCAGGCACGTACCGCGTCACCGTCGGCGGCGGCCAGCCCGGCACCGCGCCCGGCAGCACCGCCACCTTCGCCGCGCGCCAGTCGCAGGAGTTGCCCAAATGATCGTCCGTTCGACCATCCTTGCCGGCCTGTCGCTCCTCGCGCTCGCCAGCGGTGCGCAGGCGGCGGACCGCGATCCGCTCGCCGCCACCGGCCGCTGGAGCGCCAATGCCAATGGCCACGCGCCGACCCCGCCGATGGGCTGGAATTCGTGGAACGCCTTCAACAGCGACGTCGACGAGGAAAAGGTGCTCGCCTCCGCGCAGGCGCTGCTCGACACGAAGCTCGCCGATCTCGGCTATCGCTACGTCAATATCGACGACGGCTGGTGGCTCAAGCGGCGCCAGCCGGACGGGCGGATGCTGATCCGCACCGATCATTTCCCGTCCGCCGCGACCGGCGGCGACCCGAGCTTCCGCCCGTTCACCGACAAGCTCCACGCGATGGGGCTGAAGGCGGGGATCTATTCCGACATCGGCCGCAACAGCTGCGGCCAGATCTACACGCCCGACTTCAAGAACCAGCCCGAGGGCAGCGTCGCCGAGCGCGAGGTCGGCCTGTACGGCCATGTCGATCAGGACATGAAGCTCTACTTCGGCGACTGGAATTTCGACTTCATCAAGGTCGACGCCTGCGGCATCCGCGGCCTGCCCGCCGATGCGCCGCGGGTTCGCTCGGGGCTGTACCGCGCGCTGCCGCCGCTGGTCGACATGCAGTCGCTGGGCGGCTCCGACGTCGCCGGGGTGCGCCGCCTGTACGAACAGGTCGGTACCGCGATCCGCACCCATGCCGGCGACCGGCCCTATGTCTTCTCCTTGTGCCTGTGGGGCGCGGGCGACGTGCGCGCCTGGGGCAAGGATGTCGGCAACAGCTCGCGCACCAGCGACGATATCCAGCCGGTCTGGTCGCGCATGCTCACCAACTTTGATACGGTGACGCACCGCCCGCTCTACGCGCATCCGGGATCGTGGAACGACCCCGACATGCTGTTCGTCGGCACCGGCGATTTCGACGCCGCGCATGCGGTCGAGGCGCGCTCGCATTTCGCCTTGTGGGCGATGGTCAACGCGCCGCTGATCATCGGCTACGACCTGCGCAAGCTCACCCCCGAACAGCTCGCGATCTTCGGCAACGCCGATCTCGTCGCACTCAACCAGGACCCGGCGGGCAATCAGGCGGTGCTCGCCTATGATTCCGACGAGGTGCAGATCTTCGCCAAGACGCTTGCCGACGGCAGCAAGGGCGTGGCGATCTTCAACCGCACCGCCCTGCCCGCCAAGGCGATCCTCACCGCCGACCATCTCAAGCTGGCGAAGACCGCCGACGTGCGGCTGCGCGACCTGTGGAGCAAGCAGGACAGCCGGTTCCGGGGCGAGCTGGCGCTGACGCTCGCGCCGCACGAGACGCGCGTGTTCCGCGCCAGCGGCACGCGGCGGCTGGCCAACGGCCTCTACCTCTCCGAACAGACCGGCCGGGTGAATCCCGCCGCCGACGGCGTGGTGACGCCGCAGCCCGATCCCACCATTCACCATTCGCTGACGCCATGGACCGGCACCCGCGGCCCCGGCGATCACCCGCAATATGGCGGCTGGGGCGGCGCCGAGGCCGACCGCGCCCCTTATGGCAAGCTGATGCGCGTCGCCGGCAAGGACTTCGACACCGGCATCGGCGTGCTCGCCAATTCGCGGCTCGAGGTGCGCAACGCGGGCTTCACGCGTTTCACCGCGCAGGTCGGGGTCAACGATTCGGGCCAGCGCCAGGCGGGCACGATCACCTTCGAAGTGTGGGGCGACGGCCGCCTGCTGGGCAAGTCGCCGCCGATGGCGTTCGGCATGGCCGCCGCACCGTTGCAGGCGAACGTCGACGGCGTCACGATCATCGAACTCGTCGCCCGCGCCGGCAACGGGCAGGTGGCGCAGCCCGCCAGTTGGGGTGAGGCCGCGCTGATCCGCTGACCGAGCAGGGAACCGCGACCTTGGTCGCTCATTGACTTATCCCATTGATAAAGGCCTTGTCTGTTGGTGCCGACCGATGAAGAAACCAGCATGGCAGCGCTGCCCGAACCGGTGCCGAGCACCCGCAAACCCGGGCGCCGGCTGCGCGGCGCCGTCGCCAACAAGCTCGGCATCGCCATCCTGTCGGGCGAATACCGCCCCGGCGACGTACTGACCGGCGAGGTCGCCGCGGCCGAGGCGCTCGACGTCTCGCGCGGCGCCTATCGCGAGGCGGTGCAGGTGCTCACCGCCAAGGGGCTGGTCGAAAGCCGCCCCAAGACCGGCACGCACGTGCTGCCGCGCGAACGCTGGAACCTGCTCGATCCCGACGTGCTCGCCTGGGCCTTCGCCGGCGAGCCCGACCCGCGGCTGATCCGCAGCCTGTTCGAACTGCGGCTGGTGATCGAACCCGCCGCCGCCGCGCTCGCTGCCGAGCGCCGCACGCGCGCCGACCTGACGCGGATGGGCGACGCGCTCAAGGGCATGCGCCGCCACACGCTCGCCACCGCCGAAGGGCGCGCCGCCGACCGCGACTTCCACGACGCGCTGCTGCACGCGACCGGCAACGACGCAATGGTCGTGCTCGGCGCGTCGATCGGCGCCGCGGTCGCCTGGACGACGCAGTTCAAGCAGCGCACCCGCGCGCTGCCCCGCGATCCCATCCCCGACCACGCGCGCGTCTATGACGCGATCGCCGCGCGCGACGCCACCGCCGCGACCGCGGCGATGCAGGTGCTGGTCGATCTCGCGCTCAGCGACACGCGCAACGCGATGCCCGCCGAAACGCGGGTCTGAGGGCGCCTTACGCGCCTCATACGCGCGGTTTATCCACCCCCGTTGGTGCTAGACGGGATCGGCATCCAAGCTTTGGAGATAACGCCGGCACCGGCAGGGCAAGGCTATCGTGTGGACGTTCGCTTGAGTCCGCCGCCTCCCAATCCCACCCCGTCACCCCGGACCTGTTCCGGGGTCCACTCTGCGGCGAGGGGGAAGGCTCGATGGGCCACCATTCCCCCGTGGCCCGGTGGACCCCGGAACGAGTCCGGGGTGACGGATAGGAGGAGGACGCCGACACGAACCTCATCACCGGAAGCCATAGGCGATAGCCCTTAACCCGACGGGAGAGGAATTGGCCTGGATGTCGATCCGGCCCAAGCCTGTCGAAGCACCCTGGGTCCCACCGGCCCTTCGACAGGCTCAGGGCGAACGCTCGGGATATCGCCCCGCCCCAGCACGAGCGTTACGGCCGCACCGTCCCCGCCGGCGCCAGCGGCGACAATGTGAAGCGATCGATGTCGATCCACCCGGCACTCGCCTTGTCCGCATAGCAGAACAGCGCGAATTGCTCGCCCTGGAAGGTGCCGGTGCGCCACGCGAACGCCAGCGGCGCGTCACCGCCGAGCGCCGTCCAGCGCCGCCCGTCGACACTATAGGCGAACCGGCTGCGGTCGGTGGTGAAGTCCATGTCGGTGCGCAGCCACAAAGTGTCGCCGCGCGGCAGCTGTGCCGTCGCGCGCGTCGTGGTCACCGCCCCGCCGACCCTGTCCTCCGTCACCTCAGCACTGATCGCGGCCGTGCCGTCGGCACCGCGGGTGACGGTCAGATTGGCGCTATACTGGCCGAGCGTGCCGAAGCCGCAGCGGTCGCCGGGCGCGAGATGGCGGATGTCGAGCTTCACCTCGCCGCGGCTCGCCGGCCCCTGCCCCTTCTGGGTCAGCGTGTTGCGCGCGGTCCAGAACCGCTCCGCCACCGTCGGCCGCAGCCGCAGCCAGCCCGGCCGCTGGCGCAGCGACCAGCGTGCGGGATCGGGATTGTGGTTCCACTGCCATTGCAGCCCCAGCCGCGGCGCGCTGAAATCGTCGGAGGTCGCCGGCTCGGCGAACGGCGCACCGGCGATCGGCTTGGCGGCACGGCGCGGCACGGCGCCGGGCGCGGCCGGCGTGCCCCATACCGGCCAGTCGTCCTGCCAGAATACCGGGCTCATATTGGTCATCCGGCCGATCGCGCCGCTGTCCTCCATCACGAAGCCGAACCAGCGGCCGTCGGGCAGGTCGACCAGCGCGCCCTGGTGGCCGCCGGTCTTGTCGTCGATCTGGTCGCGCGTCTCCCACGGCCCGAACAGGCTGCGCGCGCGCGACACGGTCAGCGCCAGCCGCGGCGGCAGCGAATTGAACAGATAATAATAGTCACCGCGGCGGATGATCTTCGATCCCTCCGCACCCTTGATGTAATGGATGCGCCGCGCGTCGGTGACGTGCGCCAGCTGCGCATCCAGCGTCAGCAGCGTCACCGTGCCGTTGGCCGTGCTCGCCGTGGCGAGATAGGCGCGGCCGTCCGCCTCGATGAACAGGCCGGGATCGAACGCCTCACGCTCCAGCTCGTGATAGCGCCACGGCCCGCGCACGTCCTTGGCGTACCAGATGCGCGTCTTCTGCCCGACCGGCGTATTGGCGAGATAATAGGTGCCGGCATGGTAGCGCAGGCTGGAGGCGAACAGCCCCTTGCGATAGGCATTGCCGCCCTTGAGGTCGTAGTGCGGCAGCCCCTCCAGCCGGTCGACGAGGTGCGAGACGATCGTCCAGTTGACCAGGTCGCGGCTGTGCAGGATGGTGATCCCCGGCACGTTGGCGAAGGTGGTGCTCGCCATGTAGAAGTCGCGGCCGACGCGGATGACGTCGGGATCGGGATAATCGGCGTAGAGCACCGGGTTGCGGAACGTGCCGTCGCCCTGGTCCGACCGCCACACCTGCGCCGACGCGGTCGTGGCCAGCAGCGCCGCCGCCGCCGCGAATCCCCAGCCGCGCGTCATCGACCGAACACCAGCGCGCGCGAGAAGAAGGGCAGCATGGCGTCCTGCACCCGGCCGGCGACGCCGCTGGTATGGTCGCCCGGATAGATCTGGAAGCTGTTGGCGATGCCGTAGCGGTCGAGCCCGGCGTGGAGCCTCTCGGCGTCGTCCTTCAGCCCGTCGCGGTCGCCGACATCGATGCCGATCGCCGCATAGCGCCTGAGGTTGCCGGCATATTGGTCAAGCATCGCGAGCGGCGCATTCGCCGACCAGCGCGCCAGAACGTCGGGCTGCGGCACGCCGTCCTTGATCGGCAGGTCGAGGAACAGCGGCGGCGCCTTGGGGTTGGGCGACCAGGCCGCCGCGGTGGCGAGCTGCGCGCGCAGGCCCCAGGACAATCTGGCGCTGTCGGCGGGCGCGCGCAGGCTGCGCAGCGCCGCCTCGTTGGCGGCATCGGGCGTGCCGAGCGCGCGCGTCGACAGGCAGCACGGGCTCATCATGTACAGCGCGCCGAACGTCTCGGGATGTTTCATCCCGATCCGCGCGGTGCCGTAGCCGCCCATCGAATGGCCGGCGAGGCCGCGGCTGCGCCGGTCGGCGATCGTCCGGTAATGGCCATCGACATAGGCGACGAGGTCCCTCGCGATGAACGTCTCGAAGTCGCCGACCGTCACCGAGCTGGAATAGAAGGAGCCGTTGTGCACCGTCTTGCTGTCGGGCAGCACGACGATCATCTCGCGCGCGCCCTTGGCGAAGGCGCCCTCCACCGTCTGCGGCACGTGGATCTCGCCGATCCATTGCTCGGCGCCGATCGAATAGCCGTGCAGCGCATAGACCACCGGATAGCGCCGCGTCGGACTGCTGCGATAGCTCGGCGGCAGCACGACCAGCACCGCGCGATCGGGGCTCTCGCCCTCCAGATTGCCCTCGATGCTGGGGGCGTGGACGGTGACGCGCTCGATCGTCACCGGCTTGGCGCCCGGCACCGGCGCGGGGGCTGGCGTCGCCACCTGCGCCGATGCGCCGCCGACGGTGAGCGCCAGTGCGATGGCAAGCGCGCCGACACGGAAGGAAGTCATCGCGGTCAATCCTCTGCTGGAAACGGGGATCATAATTCGACGAGCACCACGCCCTGCCGCGGCACGGTCAGCGCCAGCCGGCCGCCGGTCAGGCGCACGGCTTCGGGCGCCAGTCGCGCGGCGCGTTTCAGTGCCGCGACCTGCGTCGCGGTCGGCCGCGCCGGCGCGCCCATCGCCTGCCATGCGCCGAACGCATTGGCGTGGCGCGCATCGACCCGCCAGAGCCGCCCGGCCGCGGCCGGCGCGACATGCGCGACGTCGAGCGCGATGCGTGCTTCCGCGCCCGCGACGTCGTCATCATGGTAATGCCACAGCAGCAGCGCGACGCGCCCCGGCGCGGTTCGCGTCGCGAGCACGCCGACATCCGGCGCCCCGCGCACCCCGTCGCGCAGCATCGTGTCGAGCGGCACCTGTCCGTCGCTGCGCGCGTCGAGCCGCTCCGCCCCCAGTTTCGCGAACAGCCGGAAGACGTTGAGCACGGCCAGATCGACGCCGTTGGTGGCAAGCTGGCGATAGCCGGCGAACCACGGCTGGCCGACGAACGTATAGGACCAGGCGAGCGCACCCTCCAGCCGCGTCCCGCGCCGCTGCGCCAGCTCCCACAGCCGCGCATAGCTCGCCGCGGTGTAGCTCGCGTAGAGCGGGCCGTTGCGATAGGCGTTGGCCGGTCCCGGGCAGGCGGCGCAGCCTTCGGGATCGTTCTCGCCGATCACCACCGGCTTGCCGGCAAGCTGCGGCACCGCGGCGAAGGCGGCGAACGCCTCGTCCGCGGTGCGCAACTGGTTGGCGATCCCCATGCGGACATGGCCGTCGACCACCGTCGGCTGGCCCTTGGCGTGGAAGGACAGGAAGTCGGTCGGCGTGCCGGTCTTGCCGGTCGCATGGTTGGTGCCGGTGGTGACGTGGCGCAGGAAGCCCTGCATGAACGTGCCGCCCGCACCGGCGAGATCGGGCCCGCCGACCCGCGCGCTCTGCAGTGCACGGCGGATCGCATCGACGGTGATGTCGTGCAGCCGGTAGAAGGCGTCGGGACTGGCGCTCCAGTAGAAGCGCAGATTGGGCTCGTTCCACGTCTGGAAATACCAGCGCTCCACCTCGGCGCGGCCGTAGCGCGCGACATTGTGGCGCGTCCATTGGTAGACGAGGTCGGCCCAGCGTGCCTCGTCGCGCGGCGGATAGGTCCAGCCGGCGGTCCCCTTGGCATCGACGCCCGGCGCCCAGGGCAGGCGATAGGGCGTGCCCGGCGGCGCGGCGCTGAGTGCCGCGGGCATGAACCCGATCTCGAGATAGGGGTGGATGCCGGCGGCGCGATAGCTGTCGATGATGCCGTCGACGATCCGCCAGTCGTACACCGGCCTGCCGTCGCGCTCGGTGTAGATGTTGGTGCTGCCCCATTTGAAATCGGCGGTGCCGTCGCCGCTGGTCAGCAGGTTGTGCGCGCGGAAATACACCTCGCCCGGTCGCAGCCGGCCGAGTTCGACGAGCAGCCGCTTGCCCTCCGCCATCGTCGCGTAATTGGGTTCGTCGGCGCCGAAGAAGCGCCAGATCGGCGGCAGCGGCGCGGTGACGCGCGCCGCATCGACGCTGACGTGCACCGCGCGCGGGGACGGCGCCGGTGCCGGCGCCGCCGCGGTCAGCAGCGCGAGCGCCGCCGCCGCCGCCGACCGGCACCACGAGGGGAGGTCGCCGCGCACCGGCTCAGCGCAGGTCGAGCACGACGACCGACTTGGCCGGCAGCGTCAGCGTCAGCGTGCCGCCCGCCACCTGCGCGCCGGTGAACGGCTGCGGCGTCACCGTATCGGGCGCATCGAAGCTGTTGTGCGTGTCCATCGCCGCGCCGGTGACGATCCGGCCGCTCGCCTGCCCGGCCTGCACGCCGGTCAGCGCCACCGACACCGGCAGCGCGCGGTGCGGATCGAGGTTGACCAGCGCGACGTGCACCTGCCCGGCGGCGTCGCGCACCGCGGAGGCGCTGACCGCCGGAACCGCCACCTCGTCCTTGTGATACCAGGGCGAGGTCAGCGTGATCGGCAGCGCGGTCGCCCCCTGCCACGGCTTGTACAGGTCGAACACCCAATAGGTCGGCGTCTTCACCATCCGCGGCCCGTCGGTGAGCAGCATCGCCTGCAGCACGTTCACCATCTGCGCGATCGCCGCCATCCGCACCCGGTCGGCATGCGCGACGAAGATGTTGAGGTTGAGCCCGGCGACCACCGCGTCGCGGATCGAATTCTGCTGTTCGAGGAAGCCGGGGTTGCTGCCCGGCGTCGGGTCGTACCACGTGCCCCATTCGTCCACCGCCAGCATCACGCGCTTGGCGGGATCGTATTTGTCCATGATCGCGGCGTGCTTGGTCAGGAACTCGTCCATCTGCAGCGTGTGCTGCATCGTCGTCGCCCATTCATGCTCGGAAAAGCCGATCGCCGGCCCCTTGTCCTTCCAGTCCTTGTCGCGTGGCCGGGTGTAATAATGCAGCGCCAGCCCGTCGATGGTCTTGCCGGCGATGCGCATCATCGCCTCGGTCCATTCGTAGTTGGAATCGCTCGGGCCGCTGGCGATCTTGAGCATCGGGCCGTTCGCCGACTTGGCGAATTGCGCATAGCGGTTGGTCTCGTCGGCGGCATACTCGGCGCGCATATTGCCGCCGCAGCCCCACAATTCGTTGCCGATGCCGAGATAGCGCACCTTCCACGGCTCGGCATGGCCGTTCTTCGCGCGCTCCTTGGCGAGCACGCTGCTGCCCTTGGCGGCGGTCATATATTCCACCCATTGCGCGGTCTCGGCGGGCGGCGCGCTGCCGAGGTTGGCGCCGACGTAGCTGCTCGCGCCCAGCCGCTCCATCAGCCCGAAATATTCGTGCGTGCCGAAGCTGTTGTCCTCGTTGACCCCGCCCCAGTTGGTGTTGACCTTGCCGGGCCGGTCCTTCGCCGGGCCGATGCCGTCGCGCCAGTGATATTCGTCGGCGAAACAGCCGCCGGGCCAGCGCACCATCGGCACGTTGATCGCCTTCAGCGCGGCGAGCACGTCGCGGCGATAGCCCGCGTCATTGGGGATGCGCGACTTCGGCCCGACCCAGATCCCGCCATAGATGCCGTGGCCGAGATGCTCGGCAAACTGTCCGAACACGTCGCGATGCACCTGCGGCCCGGGCGTGTCGGCGCGCAGGGTGGCGCTGACCGTCCCGGTGTCGCGCTCCTGCGCCAGCCCCGGCGCGGGCGGCGCGAGCCCGGCAAGCAGCAGCGGCAGCAGCGCGCGCACGGCGCGGGGGCGGAACGGGGTCATGGGTCTTCCTCTCGTGATGGCGGCGGGCGCGGGAGTCAGGATCGGCGCAACGGCCGGCGCGCCGGCGGGCGGCTCAGGCCGAAAGCGGCAGGAATGGGTGCGCGCCCGTCGGCGCCGGTCGGCAGCGACCCGTCGCCGCACATGACGCGCGCGAGCCCCGTGACGCCCGTCATCGACGCGCCCGTTGCCTCATGGTGATCCGCGGATAGCCCGGTCATCCCCTCCTCCTTTCGTCGCGCGCGACGAACCGGTCTGCGATCGTCGTCGGCCTGCTGACGGGATCGCGCCGCTTCTGTTCTTGCGCGCTAGGACGAAGCGTAAACTGGTAACGCTACCGTGTCCATCTCAGCCCGCGCTTATTTGTCGGGCAATTTCAGGCCGAAAGTCACGCACCGGCTGGCACAGCGCCTCGGTAGCGCTATAGTTACCGCAACGGCCGGCGCATCCAGCATCGGCAATTGTAGGAGAGATGAGGATGGCGGAACGTGCCATGATTGTGGCGCTGGCATTGGCCGGCGGCTCGGCGGCGATGGCGAGCGAGGCGCCCCGCTTCAGCCGCTTCGCCTATCAGGGGCAGTCGCAGGAGAAGGTCACGCCCGCGCCGGGCGACTATCGCAACCCGATCCTCGCCGGCTATTATCCCGATCCGTCGGTGACGCGGGTCGGCGACGATTATTATCTGGTCAATTCGTCCTTCGCGCATTTCCCCGGCCTGCCGGTCTTCCACTCGAAGGACCTCGTCCACTGGACGCAGATCGGCAATGCGATCGACCGCCCCGGCCAGCTCGACTTCACCGGCCGCCGCACCTCCGAAGCGGTGTTCGCGCCCGACATCTCCTATCACGCCGGCACCTTCTACATCGTCAACACCTGCGTCTCCTGCAAAGGCAATTTTGTCATCACCGCGAAGAATCCGGCCGGCCCCTGGTCCGACCCGATCTGGCTGCCGTTCGAGGGGATCGACCCGTCGATCTACTGGGAGGGCGACCGCGCCTTCATCGTCAACAACCGCGCCCCCGCCGAGCCGCCGCGCTACGAGGGCCATCGCGCCATCTGGGTGCAGGAATATGACTGGCGCGCCGGCAAGATGGTCGGCGAGAGCACGCAGCTGATCAACGGCGGCGTCGACATCAGCAAGAAACCGGTGTGGATCGAGGGGCCGCACATCCTCAAGAAGGACGGCTATTACTACCTCACCGCCGCCGAGGGCGGCACCAGCGTCAACCATTCGCAGGTCGTGTTCCGCTCGCGCGACATGCGCGGGCCGTATGTGCCGTTCGCCGGCAATCCGATCCTGACGCAGCGCGATCTCGATCCGGCGCGTCCCCATCCGATCACCTCGGCGGGCCATGCCGAACTGGTGCAGACGCAGAACGGCGACTGGTGGGCGACCTTCCTCGCGGTGCGCCCCTATGCCGACAATTACTACAATATCGGCCGCGAGACCTTCCTGCTACCGGTGACCTGGCAACAGGGCTGGCCGATGATCCTGCCGCACGGGAAGCCGATCCCGTTCACCGCGCCCGCGCCCAAACTGCCGCAGCAGCGGCCGCCGGCGCTGCCGACCAGCGGCGACTTCGGCTATACCGACACGTTCGCCGGCCCCAAGCTGGCGATGCAGTGGATCGGCGTGCGCACGCCGAAACAGCCGGTCTATCGGATCGACCGTCACGAGCTGGTGCTCGAACGCGGCGCACCGATGGGCGACCTCAACGGCGTTCCCGCCTTCGTCGCCCGCCGCCAGCACCATCATATCGCGACGATGAGCACGACGGTGCGCTTCACGCCCGACAGCGACGGCGAACGCGCCGGGCTCGCCGCGATGCAGAGCGACCGCAACTTTCTGTTCTTCGGCATCACCCGCATCGCGGGCAAGCCGATGGTCGCGCTCTACACCAGCGACAAGGGGGCCGAGCGGCTCGTCGCCTCGGCGCCGGTCGTCACCACCGCGCCGGTGACGCTGACCATCCGCGCCAATGGCGGCACGATGGCGTTCGACTATCAGGCCGGCACAGCGCGCCGGACGCTCGCCGCCGATGTCGATGCGCGCTTCCTCAGCACCCAGGCGGCGACCGGCTTCGTCGGCACCCTGGTCGGCCCCTACGCCTGGCGGCGCTGACACGAAAAAGGGGCGGTCCCGCAGGACCGCCCCTCTTTGCGAACACGACGATGACCGGCGGATCAGCCCGCCATGTCTTCCAGTTCGCGGCCCGCGGTCTCGTGGACCATCTTGCGCACGAAGAAGAACGACGCCGCCGCGAAGAAGGCATAGCCGAAATAGGTCACCGCCAGGCCCGGCGACACCGCCAGCGCCGGGAAGCTGACCGAGATCGCGGCATTGGCGATCCACTGCGCGAAGCCCGACACCGCCAGACCCGAACCGCGGATCTGGTTGGGGAACATCTCGCCGAGCATGACCCACATCACCGGGCCCCAGCTGCCGTTGAAGAAGATCACGTAGAGGTTGGCCGCGATCAGCGCGATCATGCCGTTATGGCCGGGCAGCGACACGGCGCCCGCCGCATCGGTGACCGCCGTCGAGAAGGCCCAGGCGACCACCGCCAGCGTCACCGCCATGCCGGCCGAACCGACGAGCAGCAGCGGCTTGCGGCCGATCTTGTCGACGGTCGCGATCGTGAACAGGCAGGCCGCGATCGACAGCACGCCCGACAGGATGTTGATCTGCAGCGCATTGTCCTCGGTGAAGCCGACCGCTTCCCACAGTACCGCGCCATAATAGAAGACGACGTTGATGCCGACGAGCTGCTGGAAGATGGCAAGGCCGATGCCCGCCCACAGGATCGGGCGGATCTTGCCGGTGGTCTTGTCGCGCAGGTCCGACAGCTTGGGCTTGTGGTGATCGGCGGCGAGCGAGTTGCGGATCTCGACGACCTTGCGATCGGCCTCGACGGTGCCGAACAGGCGGACGAGCACGCGATGCGCATCGGCCTCGCGGCCCTTGGCCATCAGGAAGCGCGGGCTTTCCGGGATGACGAACAGCGCGACGAGATAGATCGCCGCCGGGATCGCCTGCAGCCAGAACATCCAGCGCCATGCCGGGAAGCCGAGCCAGAACGGCGCCGTCGAGCCGCCGGCATAGCGGGCGAGCACGAAATTGGCGACGAACGCGCCGGTCAGGCCGGTGATGATCATCACCTGCTGCACGCTGGTCAGCCGGCCACGGATCGACGCGGGGGTGACTTCGGAGATGTAGACCGGCGAGATCACGCTCGCAGCGCCGACGCCGAGGCCGCCGATGATGCGCGCGAAGATGAAGACTTCCGAACCGCTCGCCGCACCGGCGAGCAGCGCGCTGGCGAGGAAGAGGACCGCGGCGAGCATCATCACGTTGCGGCGGCCGATCGCGTCGGCCATCCGGCCGGCGCCGAACGCACCGATCGCCGAACCCACCAGGATCGCGCCGACGTTGACGCCGATACCGAGCCGGCCGAGGGCGAATGCCGCCTCCAGCCCCTTCTGGGTGCCGTTGATGACGCCCGAATCATAGCCGAACATGAAGCCGCCGATCGTCGCCACCGCGACGATCGCGGCAATGAAGCCGTGATTCGTGGCAGTCCCCCCTGCCCTCCCTATCGTATCCGTCATCGTCTCTCCTGTGCCGGTCACCGCCGGCGAAATGGGTTAAAATACTAGTGGTTATGCCGCGGCGTGCGCGCGGCGATACCCCGATATTTAAGCGCGAAGTCGAGCACGCCGCCCTCACCGAGCTGTCCGGTCTTTTCCCGGTACAGTTCTTCCCACGGCGTGTGGCTCTCGGCAATGGGGGGCGCTGCCTCGCCGCGCCGGCGGGCGATCTCCGCAGCGTCGACCAGCGCGTCGCAGCGGCCCGCGGCGAGGTCGATGCGGATCACGTCGCCGGTCTGCAACCACGACAGGCCGCCGCCGACCGCGCTTTCCGGGCTGGCGTTGAGGATCGAGGGGCTGTCCGACGTACCCGACTGGCGCCCGTCGCCGAGCGTCGGCAGCGTCAGGATGCCGCGCTGGATCAGATGGTCGGGCGGCTGCATGTTGACCACTTCCGCCGATCCCGGCCAGCCGATCGGGCCGGCGCCGCGGATCACCAGGATCGAGCCTTCGTCGATGCCGAGCGCGGGATCGTTGATGCGGTGATGGTAATCGTCCGATCCCTCGAACACCACGGCGCGCGCCTCGAACACGTTCTCGCGGCCCGGCACGGTCAGATAGCGTTCGCGGAAGGCGGGCGAGATCACGCTCGTCTTCATGATCGCGAAGTCGAACAGATTGCCGGTGAGCACCAGGAACCCCGCCTGCTCCTTGAGCGGCTGGTCATAGGGCCGGATGACCTCGCGGTCGGTGGCGGTGCGGCCGGCGAGGTTCTCGGCGATGCTGCGCCCGGTGACGGTCAGGCAGTCGCCGTCGAGCTTGCCCGCGCCGAGCAGCTCGCTCATCACCGCCGGCACGCCGCCGGCCCGGTGGAAGCGCTCGCCGAGGAACCGCCCGGCGGGCTGGACGTCGACGAGCAGCGGCAGGTCGTAGCCATGCTCCATCCAGTCGCTCGGCCGCACCTCGACCCCGGCATGCGCCGCCATCGCCTGGATATGCGGCTGCGCGTTCGACGATCCGCCGATCGCGGTGACGACGCGCAGCGCGTTGAGGAAGCTTTCGCGCGTCAGGATGCGCGACGGGCGCAGGTCTTCATACGCCATGTCGACGATGCGGCGGCCGGTCTCATAGGCGAACTGGCCGCGCTCGCGGTACGGTGCGGGGATCGCCGCGCAGCCGGGCAGCGACAGGCCGAGCGCCTCGGCGACCGCGTTCATCGTCGAGGCGGTACCCATCGTATTGCAATGGCCGGCCGAGGGCGCGCTGTCGGTGGCGCGCTGCAGGAATTCCTCCTCGTCGATCTCGCCCGCCGCCAGCTTGCGCCGCGAGCGCCAGATGACGGTGCCCGATCCGACCAGCTCGCCCTCGTGCCAGCCGTCGAGCATCGGCCCGCCCGACAGCACGATCGCCGGAATGTCGACGGTGGCGGCGGCCATGATCCCCGACGGCGTCGTCTTGTCGCAGCCGGTGGTCAGCACCACCGCGTCGATCGGATAGCCGTACAGCGTCTCGACCAGCCCGAGATAGGCGAGGTTGCGGTCGAGCGCCGCGGTCGGCCGGCGGCAATTCTCGAAGATCGGATGGACCGGGAATTCGAGCGGGATGCCGCCCGCGTCGCGGATGCCGTCGCGCACCCGCCGCGCCAGATCGAGGTGGATGCGGTTGCACGGCGACAGGTCGCTGCCGGTCTGGGCGATGCCGATGATCGGCCGGCCCGAGCGCAGCTCCGCCGGGGTCAGGCCGTAGTTCATGAAGCGCTCGAGATAGAGCGCGGTCATGTCCGCGCGGGCCGGGTCGGCGAACCAGTCGCGCGAGCGGAAGGGACGAACCGGTTGGCGTGACACGCTGGACTCTCCACTTGGATGATGCCGGGCCCGGCCCATCCCTTGGGTGGTATCGCTATCAGGCCAAGGGCGCACGTCAAGGCTTCACGCGGCGCGGTTGCGACCGCCCGCCAGCCCCGATCCCGATTCGGTACGATCGCGATCGATCGCGATCGGCATCGGCGCATTTCCGGGCTTCCGGCCCGTCCCGGAACGGCTTGCGCCCCGCCGAAGCCCCTCATATGGTAGCGCTATCCCGCACATGCGGCACATCCCGCAGGCCTCGTCAGAAGGCCGCCACTAGGAAGGACCATCGGCCATGAGGCTTCGTCTCGCCCTCTGCCTGACCGCCGCCACGCTCGGCGCCACCGCCACGCTCGCGATCGCGCAGGTCGCCAGGCCCGCCAAGTCGGCGACCGCCGCCGCCGAACCGCGCAGCCCCGAGGGCAAGCGCTACCTCAGCCAGCCGTTGGTCAAGAACCTCTATTTCGCCGACCCCTCCGCGCACGTCTTCAACGGCAAGCTCTACGTCTATCCCAGCCACGACGTCGACGCCGGCATCCCCGACGACGATCTCGGCACGCAATATGCGATGCACGACTATCGCGTGCTCAGCATGGACCGCGTCGGCGGCCCGGTGACGGTGCACCCGGTGGCGATCGACGTGAAGGACATCCCCTGGGCTTCCAAGCAGACCTGGGCGCCTGATGCCGCCTACAAGAACGGCACTTATTATCTCTACATGCCCGCGCGCGACAAACAGGGCGTGTTCCGCATCGGCGTCGCCACGTCCAAGTCGCCGACCGGCCCGTTCAAGGCCGAGCCGGCACCGATCAAGGGCAGCTTCTCGATCGATCCCGCCGTGTTCACCGACACCGACGGCCAGAGCTACATGTATTTCGGCGGCATCTGGGGCGGCCAGCTCCAGCGCTGGGCCAGCGGCCGCTTCGACCCCAACGCCGGCGACACCGACCTGAAGCAGGACGACAAGCCCGCGCTGTCGCCCAAGATGGCGCGCCTGTCGGCCGACATGAAGCAGTTCGCCGAGCCGCCGCGCGACGTCGTCATCACCGACGAGGCCGGCAAGCCGGTGCTCGGCGGCGACCACGACCGCCGCTTCTTCGAGGCGTCGTGGGTGTTCAAGCGCGGCGGCAAATATTATTTCACCTATTCGACCGGCGACACCCATTTCCTCAATTACGCGATCGGCAGCACGCCCTACGGCCCGTTCCGCTATACCGGTCATATCCTGTCGCCGGTGCAGGGCTGGACCTCGCATCACTCGATCGTCGAGTTCAAGGGCAAGTGGTGGCTGTTCTATCACGACACGCAATTGTCGAATAAGAACTACCTGCGCTCGGCCAAGGTCGCCGAACTGACCTTCAATCCCGACGGCACGATCGTGCAGCTCGATCCCTTCAAGAACTGAGCGGCAGCATGTTTCTCGGCATCGATATCGGCACGTCCGGCGTCAAGGCGGTCGTCCTCGACACCCACGGCAGCGTCGTCGGACAGGGCACCGCCGCGCTGACCGTGCAGCGGCCGCAGCCCTTGTGGTCGGAACAGGATCCGGACGCCTGGTGGCAGGCGACGACCGCCGCGGTACAGGCGATCGATCCCGAGGTGCGCCGCGCGGTGCGCGGTATCGGCCTCGCCGGCCAGATGCACGGCGCGACGCTGCTCGGCGCCGACGACCGGCCGCTGCGCCCGGCGATCCTGTGGAACGACGGCCGCTCGCACGCCGAATGCGTCGAGCTGGAAGCCGCGGTGCCGGCATTGCACGACATCGCCGGCAATCTCGCGATGCCGGGCTTCACCGCGCCCAAGCTGCAATGGGTCCGCCATCACGAGCCGGAGGTGTTCGCCCGGATCGCCACCGTGCTGCTGCCCAAGGATTATGTCCGGCTGCAGATGACCGGCGAGAAGGTGTCCGACCTGTCCGATTCGGCGGGCACGCTGTGGCTCGACGTCGCCGGCCGGCGCTGGAGCGACACCTTGCTCGCCGCCACCGGCCTCACCGAGGCGCAGATGCCCGCGCTGGTCGAGGGCAGCGCCACCACCGGCCGCCTGCGCCCCGATATCGCCGAGCTCTGGGGCATGGGCAGCGTGCCGGTGGCGGGCGGCGGCGGCGACAATGCCGCCGGCGCGGCGGGCGTCGGCGCGGTGCGCGACGGCGATGCGTTGCTGTCGCTCGGCACCTCGGGCGTGATCTTCGTCGCCACCGACCGCTTCCGCCCCAATGTCGCGGGTGCGGTCCATGCCTTCTGCCACTGCCTGCCCGACATGTGGCACCAGATGGCGGTTCACCTGTCCGCCGCCTCGTGCATCGACTGGGTCGCCAGGATCACCGGCGCGGCGGGTGCCGCGGACCTGTTCGCGCGCGCCGAGCGCGCCGGGCCGGGTGCCGGGCCGGAGCTGTTCCTCCCCTATCTCTCCGGCGAACGCACCCCCCATAACGACGCGCAGGTCCGCGGCGCCTTCCTCCGGCTCGACAACGACACCGGTCCCGACCGGCTGGCGCAGGCGGTGCTGGAAGGCGTCGGCTTCGCGCTCGCCGACGGCGTCCGCGTGCTGCGCGATGCCGGCACGACGATCGAGCGCCTCTCGGTCATCGGCGGCGGCGCGCGCTCGCGCTACTGGGGCGAGACGCTCGCCGCGACGATGGACGTCGAGCTGGTCTACCTCCAGGGCGGCGAGGTCGGGCCGGCGCTCGGCGCCGCGCGCCTCGCCCAGCTCGCGGTCGACGGCGGCAGTCCCACCGACGTCTGCCAGGCACCCCCCGTGTCCCACGTGATCACCCCCGATCCGGCGCTCGTCGAGCGCCTCGCTCCCAAGGGCGCCGCCTTCCGCGACGCCTATCCCCGCATAAGGACCCTCTGATGGCTGACTTTTTCGCCGACATCCCACAAATCCGCTACGAAGGACCGGACAGCGAGAACGAACTCGCCTACCGTTTCTACGACAAGAACCGCGTCGTGCTCGGCAAGACGATGGAAGAGCATCTGCGCTTCGCCGCCTGCTTCTGGCACACCTTCTGCTGGCCCGGCTCCGACGTGTTCGGCGGCGGCACCTTCAACCGCCCGTGGCACCGCGGCCCCAATGACAGCGCCGCCGCGGCCGAGAAGCGCGAGGTCGCGTTCGACTTCTTCCAGAAGCTCGACGTGCCCTTCTATTGCTTCCACGACGTCGACGTGATGGCCGATGCCGCCAACGTCACCGAACATCGCCGCTATTTCGCGGAAGCCGTCGACCACCTCGAAAAGCTGCAGGCCTCGTCGGGCCGCAAGCTGCTGTGGGGCACCGCCAATTTGTTCAGCCACCCGCGCTTCGCCGCCGGCGGCGCGACCAACCCCGATCCCGAGGTCTATGCCTTCGGCGCGATGCAGGTGCGCGACGCGCTCGAGGCGACGCATCGCCTCGGCGGCCAGAACTACGTCCTGTGGGGCGGTCGCGAGGGCTATGAGACGCTGCTCAACACCGACATGAAGCGCGAGCTCGACAATTTCGGCCGCTTCCTCAGCCTGGTCGTCGAGCACAAGCACAAGATCGGCTTCACCGGCACGATCCTGATCGAACCGAAGCCGCACGAGCCGACCAAGCACCAGTATGATTTCGACACCGCGACCGTGTACGGCTTCCTCAAGCGCTACGGCCTCGAGAACGAGGTGCGCGTCAACATCGAGGCGAACCACGCCACGCTGTCGGGCCACACCTTCGAGCATGAGATCGCCACCGCCGGCGCGCTCGGCATCTTCGGTTCGATCGACGCCAACCGCGGCGATCCGCAGAACGGCTGGGACACCGACCAATTCCCCAATTCGGTCGAGGAACTGACGCTGGCGATGGTCGAGATCCTGCGCGCGGGCGGCTTCACCACCGGCGGCTTCAACTTCGACGCCAAGGTACGCCGTCAGTCGATCGACGCGATCGACCTGTTCCACGGCCATGTCGGCGGCATCGACGTCGTCGCCAAGGGCCTGCTCAACGCCGCCGCGCTGATCGAGGACGGTCGTCTCGACGCCGCCAAGACCGAGCGTTACGCGGGCTGGACGGGCGAGTTCGGCGGCAAGATCGCCAATCTCGATCTCGCCGGCATCGCCGATCTCGCGGTCGAGCAGAACATCGATCCGCAGCCGCGCTCGGGCGGTCAGGAGCGGCTCGAGAACCTCATCAACCGTTTCCTCTAACGCTTGCGTGTCCGGCCCCGCACGGGGCCGGACGCCTCCCCGGCCCGGCCACAGCGCCATCGCCCGTCGCGGCGGCACCGCGGTCGGTATCCGCGCCAGCACCGTCACCCCGGACTCGGGGCCAGTTCAACGAGCATGGGGCACGACAATGCTCGCTGCTCACAGGCAATCGCCCCGGCATCGGCCGGGACCCCGGAACGTCGAACACGGCGACCGGACACATTGGGAGAGTGATGATGCGCCGAGCCTTTGCCTTGGCGATCCTGCTGGCCGCGGCGCCGTTGCCCGCGCAGGATCCGGCCCCGCAACAACCGCCCACCTACACCACGATCACGCTGTGGCCCGACGGTGCGCCCGGCTCACGCGCGCGCCGGCAGGAGGCCGAGGTCGCCCGCGATTACTGGGTGCGCAACATCCATGATCCCTCGCTGATCGCCTTCCCCGCCGATCCGGCGCACCGCAACGGCGCCGCGGTCGTCATCATGCCCGGCGGCGGCCACAAATTGCTCGTCTGGACCAACGAGGGCACCAAGGTCGCCACTGCGCTCAACCGCATGGGCATCACCGCCTTCGTCCTCAAATACCGGCTCGCGAACGAGCCCGGCTCGACCTATTCGGTCGAGGGCGACGCCGCCGACGATGCGCGCCGCGCGATGCGCTGGGTGCGCGCCCATGCCGCCGATTACGGCATCGACCCCGCCCGCGTCGGCGCGATGGGCTTTTCCGCCGGCGGCGAACTGGTCTCGCAGATCGCCGACAATCCCGAACCCGCCGGCCGCCCTGCGGTGGATGCGATCGACCGCCTCTCGGCGCGCCCCGATTTCCAGGTGCTCGTGTTCCCCGGACCGCGCGGCATCCCCGCCAAGGCGATCGCCAAGGCGCCACCCGCCTTCATCGTTGCCGGCAGCCGCGACGCCTGCTGCGCGCCGCCCTCGGTCGCGCTCTACGAACAATTGCGCAAGGCCGGCGTGTCGGCGGAACTGCATATGTATGCGGACAGCGATCACGCCTTCAACCTCGACGAATCGAACCGGATCTCGATCCTGCACTGGCCCGACCGGCTCAACGACTGGCTGGCGGACAGCGGCTGGCTGTCGCCCCGGCCGCGTGCCGCCGGGCAATGACACACAATGACGATCATCAGGGAGAGCGAAGCATGAGACACCGGATTTACGCCGCGGCCATTGCATATCTGTTGCGACCGATCGGCATCGGCATCCTCGCCACCGCGGCGCTGAGCGCGCCGGTGCAGGCGCAGAGCGACAAGATGGTGCCGATCCCCACCCCGGCGCAGCCGGGCGCGATCACGCTCGACACCGGCAAGCTGCCCGGCGCGACCGCACCGGAGGCGTGGCACAGCCAATATGGCAGCGTCTTCACCCGCAACGTCACCGTCGCGACGCTGACCCCCTTCCTGCCCGATCCCGCCAGGGCGACGGGCGCGGCGGTCATCGTCGCGCCGGGCGGCGGCTTCCGCACGCTGTCGATGGAGAATGAGGGCTGGGACGTCGCGCGCGCGCTCGCCGCCAAGGGCGTCGCCGCCTTCGTCCTCAAATACCGGCTCAACCCGACGCCGGCCGACATGCCCGGCTTCGAACGGTCGATGGCCGAGATCTTCGCGCCCGGCGCGCGGCCGCCGCGTCCCCGGCCCGACGCGATGGCCGCCGGCCTCGCCCCGCAGATCGCCGACGCCCGCGCCGCCTTCGCCCTGGTCCGCAAGCGCGCGGCCGAATGGCATGTCGACGCCGACCGGATCGGCATGATCGGCTTTTCCGCCGGCGCGATGCTGACGATGGCGACGACGCTGACCGGCGGCGATGCCAGGCCCGCCTTCATCGGCAACATCTATGGCCCGCTGATGGCGGTCACCGTCCCCGCCGACGCGCCGCCGATGTTCGTCGCGCTCGCCGCCGACGATCCGTTCTTCGCCAACGGCGGCTTCGGGCTGATCGAAAGCTGGCGCACCGCCAAGCGCCCGGTCGAATTCCACCTGTTCGAACAGGGCGGCCACGGCTTCGGCATGTACCAGAAGCCGACGACGAGCACCGGCTGGTTCGAGGAATTCAGCCGCTGGCTCGACATGCACGGCCTGCTCAAGCGCCGCGGCTGACCCGCCCCACCCGCTCCGCCCGCCGGCGGAGCGGGCAAGTCTTCGGTCGCGCAGAATCCTGATTCGATACCGACTTGGCGCGATTATCCGTGTGCATGGCATTGCTTCCACCGCTTTCCCCGGTACAGGGTCAAAGAAAAGCAGGGGAGGAACTCGTCATGCAGGCCAGCAAAGTCTCTGTCGCCATGGCGGCATACAATGGTGAGCGGTTCCTTTCCGAGCAACTCCGCTCACTGGCTGAGCAGGAGCATCGTCCGGCCGAACTCGTCATCTGCGACGATCTGTCGACCGACCGCACCGTCGCGATCGTCGAAGCATTCGCACGCACCGCTCCCTTCCCCGTCCGCCTCTATCGTAACGAGGCGCGGCTGCGCTTCTCCGAGAACTTCATGAAGGCGATCCGCCTGTGCGAGAGCCGCTACATCGCCTTCTGCGATCAGGACGACATCTGGCATCCGTCGAAGATCGCGCGGTCGCTCGACGCGATGGCCACGACCGGATCGCTGCTCTGCTCGCACCGCGTCGATCTGATTGACGAGGCCGGCACGCGGATCGGCAGGTCGTTCAACCTCTCCCGGCACGCGATCCTGTCCGGGCAGAGCTTCGAACCATGGGGCGTCTTCCTCGGCTTCACCTGCACGATCGACCGCCAATTGCTGCACCTGATCGATCCGGCGACGCGGCCGCACGACCTGATCGAATATGATCGGCCGATGTCGCACGACCGCTGGTTCTATCTGGTTGCCGGGCTGTTCGGCAACGCATGCTATATCGACGAGCCGCTCGCTCTGTATCGCCAGCATGGCGGCAACGTCTTCGGCAGTGGCCGAACCTCGATCGTCGGCCGGGTGCGTAAGGCGGTGCGCAAATATCCCACCTATATCGAGCAGCGGGAGCGCATCGCCGCGGAGACGGCCCGCCTGCTGGCGCGCCTGCGCGGCGACATTGACTCCGCCGCCTTCCACACCGCCGTGGATCGCTGGTCGGGCGTGGCGGCCTTTTATGCGGCGCGTCAGGCGGTTTTCGCCCATCCGAACGTCGTCGTCCGGCTGCGGCGGCTCTACGCGGCCTATCGCCAGCGCCACTATCGTCGTGGTTGGGGCCGCGGCGGTGCATCACTTATCATACAGGACGCAATCGCCGCGGTGATTGCGCGCTAGCGCGGGAGCGTGTCCACGGCGTCGCCAGCGCGACGCAGCCAGCACAACGGCTTACCGAACGCCGGTGGACGCATCGCCGGGGCGGACGTAGGGCGCAGGCATGTTTCGAACCGGACGGGCGCGCGTCGCGCCGATCGCACGGCTGCTCTTCTGGGCCGCCCTCGTCTTCGCGCTGGTCATGGCGCTGTCGCCACGCCCGCCGATCACCGTCGAGGTCGTCGACAAATGGCAGCATATGGCCGCGTTCGGCACGCTGACGATCCTCGCCTGCGCGGGCTGGCCGCGCGCCGACCTGCTGCGCATCGCCGAGCGGCTGAGCTTCCTCGGCGCGATCATCGAACTGGTCCAGTCGATCCCGGCGCTGCACCGCGACTGCGACATCATGGACTGGGTGGCGGACACCGCGATCATCGTCGGCGTCATCGTGGTGGTGGCCGCGGTCAGGCCGGCCCGGCCGAGGAGCCGCCTCTAGCTAAAACGCAAAGAGCCCCGGACGCATGGTCCGGGGCTCCCTGAGGCAACGGTGTGGGAACGTCTCAGAAGTGACCGATGATCCCCAGCGACGGACGAACCGTCTCGAAATTGCCGGTTGTCGCCACCTCGGCGCGGAATCGCACGCCTTCCTTTTTCACCAACCCATCAAGCCCCACCGCCTTCGGCCCAAACTCACCGCCTACGCCGTAGGAAATACGGCCGAAATCCGGGCTGTTGCTGCCGTAGCGATCGAAGTTCACCCACCGATAGCCGACCTTGCCGTACAGCAGCCCGGTCTCACCAGCGCGCACGCCGGCGCGGCCATGGACGCCATATTCCCAATCGATGTCACCGCTGAACCCCTTGGCGGCATTGCCCTCGACGCCGACGAAGAACGATCCGAGCGGCACGTTCACACCCGCGACGCCCTCGACGAGACCGCCCTTCAGACGATCGCCGGGCGCCGAGAACGGGATGCCGTGGCCGGGATTGCTCTCAAAGCCTTCATAGACTCCGGTCACGCCGACATACGGGTCGATCCCGAACGCGCGCGAACCGTCGGACGTCGTGTCCTGAGCGGAGGCTGCAGCGGGGATGAGGAATGCGGCACCGGCCGCTGCGAGAAGCAGCTTCTTCATATCAATCACCTTGTAAGCGGCAGGCGAAACACGGCCTGTCGAAGGGTTAAACACCCATTTTGGGATCGATATCCCGGCTCTGCGAACGCCACCGTCATCGTGTTGCAATGCCGCAACAGGCTCTTGAAACCGCCGCTGGGCGTGCCAAGCAAGCCTCGTCGCGAGGATTGCTCCTGCGGCGGTCGGGTCGCCCATGTCCGTACCGTCGATTCCATCTGGCCAGCTCGGCCGCTCCATCGGCCACGTCACCGCAGCATCAGCGATGCGCGCCTGAGCAGTAATTCTGCTTACAAAACAGGTTGATAGCCCATGTGTGCGACGGTGCCGGATTAGCCGCGTACACTCGGCCATGCCCGAGACGGAACCTCGCTCGGGCATGCACACTGGAGCTCGCGGGCCGGCCGTTGCTGCTGCCGGCGAGCTCCTCCTTTCCGAAGCGGCAGATCGCCGCAGCGGACTATCGGCAGGGCGCGATGCTCAGCTTGGCGCCGCGACAACCAGGCCGCCAAGGGCATGGTGCCGGCACCGGCCGGTCGCTGCGGCCGCAGATGCCCCGGAAAGCGTCGATGGTGGGTCCGCCGCCCACCACTCTTAGCGAATTTGTTAGGTGAATGCGACGTTCTGGAACGAAGCATTAGCTAAATACCCCCACTGGTACCCCTGCACGTGAGGTGCCATGAGCGCCGCGGCACAATCGCTCGTTCAGCGTGAAGTGCAGGGTACTACCTCGCCGCCATGGCTCGAATATCCGCCGGCAATCGCGGGGCACCGATTCACGACTCGGATCACGCCGCGACGACCAGCTTGACGAGCGTTCCGGGCTTCAGCGGCTCGTCATCGGGTAGGCCGTTCATGACGAGGAAACGGTCGCGCTTGCTATCCGCTACTGCCATCCGCTGGCTGAGAGTGTCGATCGTGTCCCTTGGGCCCACGGTGACGATCCGGACAACCCTGCGGCCCTGCTTGGCATCACCATAGGGCAGGCCGTCAAGCATGCGCAGGAATGCCGTGTCCTGTACCATCGCGGTCTCCGGCTTGCCTGTGGCTTTCGCAAGCGCCGCCGCGCGCTGCACGCGATCGGCTCCGTTCGGGTGCGTCGACGCCCAGGTCGGTGCGGAACGGGCGGTGCCGCTCGCCTGCGCCGACAGCCCGGTTGATTCATCCAGGGCGGCGAGGATATCTGCCGAGGCATAGGGAGAATAGCCCGCCGCGGCGATGTAGCGGACGCCAAGCGCATCGGCTTGATACTCCTGATCACGGCCGTATTTCAGCGTGTAGAGTTGCGCGCCCGCACCCGCGACGCGCGTGGCGATATCACTGCCGGTGGCAAGTCCGACGCCGCGGGCGAGCAGGCCGCCGATCGTCGCACGCGTGTTTCGGGAAGCCGCGTGGCGAGCGGCGACATGGCCCACTTCGTGCCCCATCACCGATGCGAGTTCGGCCTCTGATGTCATCAGCGCGAGCAGCTGGCGGGTGACGTAGATATATCCCCCCGGAATGGCGAACGCGTTCTCTACCGGCGAGTCGAGCAGAGTGACGGTGAAGTCGCCGCCCGCATTCGACAGCCCGGACTGGACGGCGACGCGCTTGCCGACGCGTTCTACGAAGGTAGCTTGAGGCCCCTTATAGGCCCCGCCGAATTCCGCGAGTAGTTGCGGATGCGCCTGGCCACCCTGCGCCTTGTCGGTCGCCGAAATTGAGCGAACTGTTTTCTGCGCGGCGAGAGGCGCAACAGGCGCGAGGAGGATTGCGCTGGCCGACAAAGCGGCGATGTGGCGGCGGATCATGAAGCTCTCCCGGTGACGGGATCATAAAAGCGATCCACGGGCCATTGTTCCGGATGCGCATCGAATCCATCTGGTCCCTACTAAGCGAGATCATACGCGTTCTGCCTTGCACTCGTATCGAAGCGCTTCACCCATCAGGGATGGAGGGCCCCGCCGGCTGCTCGATTGCAATTCGCGCAAGTACGTTAACCGTCTTTGCATTCGCCAGCGACAAGCGCCCTCCGCACACAGAGAGTGCCTTTCAGGCATCCTCTCCTAATCCTTCGGGCTGCTTCGGCGGCCCTTTTTTTGTCTGCTCAAGAGACGCCGTGCGGCAGCATAGGTTTGGCGGATGACAGAGGATGAAGCGACCCACTGGCTGGGCGAGGCTTGCCGCAAGCTTAGTGGACGCCCGACGGCTGGTAAAGGGTAGGCGCTATGTAGCCGCGATGGCTGACGCAGCTGGCATATCATGAGATGATCTCTTGATAGTAGCCCGAGGTATAGAGACGGATGGTCAAAGCCGAACTTATCGAACGCATAGCCGCTTCGAACCCGGATCTGTCTGGCGCCACGTGCCAAGCGCTGGTGAACGCTTTCTTCGAAGCTATGTCGGACCAACTCGTTCAGCACGGACGAATAGAGCTTCGTGGCTTTGCAGCCTTTTCCGTCGCGCCGCCTAGCCAGGGGCGCAAGCATAACCCACGCAACCGTGAGCCGGTGGATGCCTCAACCCGGCCCCGCATCAAATTTCGCCCTTCATCGGCATTGGTCGAGGCAATCGCGCCGCGCTGACTTCTAGCTAGCACATCAGGGCGCGCTGCAACTCATGGGTCCGGGGCTTGCACCTTGCTTGGTTGAGGCATAGCCTCTGACGTTTCTACGGAGGCCCGCTTGTGAAATATCACGCGATTCCTGCTCTCGCGTTGCTGCTGACTCCTGCTGCCGCGGAAGCGCAATGGACCCCCTCGCGGTTTGGAGCGCCGGCGCCAATGTCTCTATTTGGCGAGCAGGGCTGGAGGACCAGCCCCCCTGCGCTCCGCGATCCAAAGATATGCTTAGCGAACAAAGCATCGAGGCGGGTCGAATGCCGGTCTCGATCTGGCTGGCAGCAGGTCGCTGCCAGGTTAGACAGACAGGCGAAGTAATCGGCCACGACCACTTCGCTTGACAGTAGATCGGGGCCGAGCCAGCGGCGCGTCGAGTTACAGAAGCGGCGATTCCTGCGACCGCGTTGGCGCCTTACATCGGGAGGTGCATAGGGTTAGGGCGCACAGATGAGCAGCCTGTCCCTGACCTTCCTTGCTTTCGGCGCGGCGCTGATCGTCGCTGCGCTGAGCGCGTCTTGCGCGAATCGCGAGAGGCCGCGTAACGTTTGAATATGACCGACGAGTCCCATCACGATCTCGCACGCCTCGCCGGCTTGCGTGCCCGCATTCATGAACTAGAGCATGGTGGCGTCGGTGTGACCGGGATTAACGATCAACAATCCACCTCCAGTGTCATCGCGGTATTCAAGCAGAAGGTCGAGGGCCTGCAAGGTGCCTGGCCAGACGACCGTTTAATCGCGGCCTATGCGCGCGCCTCAAGGGAAGCCAGCAACTACGGAGTTGACGCCCTTCGCGCCGAGCTGCGACACCGGAACCTGCGTATATGAGCGCGCCTAAGCGATGATTGAACCAACTACGCCAGAGGAGGCGCGCGCCAATCTCGGCCGCCGTGCCAACGAGCGCGGGATTTGCCTCGCCGAATTGTCTGCGATGCTCAGCCGTCACGCGGGCTACCTACGGCAATACGTCGAACACGGCAGCCCGGAGATGCTGCATGAAGACGATCGGCTCTGCCTGGCCCAGCTGCTGATGATCGACGAGCGGGAGCTAGGCGCGCGCGATCCGTGGATGCCGACGCACTAGGGCGTTCATCCGTCTAGGCAGCTGATCCTCCCGGCAAACGGATAATTCCTTCAAAAGATCAGCGGGTTGACCCCGGTAACCATTTCTTTACGATTGATGCTGCAATGCACAATTGCCGTAATAGATAGCCGGGAGAATGATCATGGTTCGGAAGTACCTCGCCGCCGTTGCCGCCACCGCGCTCGTTGCGGCGCCTGTCGCCGCCGCTCCGGTCAACCCGGCAGCCAGCCTGTCGGTCGCCAAGTCCGTTCGCGCTGGTTCGGCTTCGGCGAAGAAGAGCGAGCTTGCCGGTGGTGGCATCATTATCGCTCTCGTTGCCGCCGCGGCGGTCGTCGCCGGCATCGTCATCGTTGCTGACGACGACGACAGCGACAGCAACTAATACCGTTGGCCTGACGTACCCCTCTCATCGTCCGCCAGGTCAAATGGAGCACTCCGGTGCTCGCAAAGGGGGCTTCGGCCCCCTTTGTTATGTCTGCGTCTCTTCCGACGAGGCGCCTGACCGGCGCAGCTGGCGAATGCCATTGCTCGACAGCATCTTTGGTTAATGCTCCGCGCGATGGACTGCCGCTATGCGTGGCCCGTGAGGAAGTGGCACCCCATCTACACGGCGCCTGAAGGGGTGCGCGTGGTCACGAAAATTGATGACGCGAACGGCGTCCGCAACGAAACCATTCTCGTCCGCCAAGGGCAGGCGTGGTTCACGCCTAACCCGGCCGGCGTGCCCGTCGGCTATCAGCCCACGCACGGGAGCATAAGCTAAGCCGATGATTTGCGGCTGGGCTATATGGCGGCTAGCGCGTCCGCGTGCATGTAGAGCTTAGAGTCTTTCTCGCGTTTGCCGCGGCGTTCGTGCTTTCCGTATTACTCCTCGGCTGGGTATTTCGCGGGTACGACGAGAACTAGTCCGTAGTGTCGGACCAAGCACCCGACCGACGCAGCTGACGGATGATCCCGTGGAACGAAGCCGTCATGGACTGCGCCCGGCCGATATCGTGCGTACCTTGTCCGCCCTCCCAGAACTGGACCAGCGGCCAGCGCTCGGGGCAGTGCGGCCAGAGGCATCGCAGCGCGAGGCGGACCGGTGCCGCGGCAGGATCAATCCGGTCACCCGACGCCATCGCCGCGCGCAGGATCTGCACCGATAGCTCGACCGTGATTCGCTGCTGGCGACGCATTCGGCTATGGAACGTAACAGGAACAACAACGCAAGCGATTCACCATGCCCCGCTGCCGCCTATGCACCAGCAACGACATCAACGCCGTCAACGAGCACCTCGCGGAGAAGCTTTGGGATAGCCGGATCGGGAACCTCGAAGGTCCGATCCCCTGGAGTGAGGCAGGCGCGACGTGGCAGGCCGCGTTCCGCGAGCTTGCCGTTGCCGCTCGGCAGGCACTGCAACAGGCCTAGATCAATAGCCCATGTGCGCGACGGCGTGCCGAATCGGGCGCACACCGCGCCATGCTCGACGGGTCAGAACCCTCATCGGACATGCAACCTTGGAGCCCGCCCATCAGCCCCCTGTGCGGGTGGGCTCCTTTTTCAACATTGGCATATCGAAGTCGACGTTGCGGACGCGAGCTCGTCAACCAGGCGTTGCCCTCTCGATATCCCAGTGCGCTATGCGCTTGCTCAAAAACCGCAAGTCCTTGCAAATCCTCGCTAAAATAGATTAGCCATGGCTTCTAAGGGGAGGTCGACGTTGCCGCGGATACTATCGGTTCCCGACGGGAAAGTGCGCGTCGTGAGCACAACCACTACGCTCAAGTTGGCCGAAAAAATGCTTGCAGCGTCCCGTGTCGTATCGTCACACTTGCCAGCGGGCTTTTCACCGCCGACGCCGATGAACCTTTTGTTGGAGCTGTTCATCGCGGAAGAAAACGCTCTGTATCCTGGCGCAGCCGATCTTGGCAGACATGACGGGATGAGCCCGCGCCTAGTTGATCGCTGGTTGATTGCGTTGCTTCACGAAGGACTTATCGAAAAAAACAATGAAGCGGTAGCTCTTACAGACCAAGGCTTCAATGCAGTGGTAAGGGTTCTTGAAGCGATGTTCAACGCACAGCGACTGCTAGATTGATGCAGTAGAAATGACATCATCGAGGCGGTCGAGGGCGGCTGCAATATACGCCGCTGCCGGAACATCGCATTTATCAGCTTCGGCCAAGGCCTCGACGAGGAGGGCGCGAAGCCGGACCATGTCACAAGCGGCAGAAATCGGCTGATTCATTCGTCCGTAGTAATCGTATATCTGAGTCTCGCAAGCTGCACTTTTACCCGCAAAGAAGTGGCTAGATAGCTCTTCGCATCTGGCGCGTTCCGTACCGGCACAGCAGCGGGGCGCCGGCTTCGCAGCGGGTGAGCCAAGGCAGACGGGTCTCCCGAAGTTTTCGGTCGCCATTCGCAAAGCTTACATAAGCGCTGGTGCCTAGGACGTAGAACAGGAGGCGCTCACCGCTCGGGCGGTCGACCAGCACGCGCCGCGCCGCCCGGTTGGTGTTGGGGACGGTGCCGGCGCCGATATGGACGACCCGGCCGGTGCCGCTCACCGGACGCCGAAGAGCGTGAGGATCTTCCGGGCAACTGTGCCGGCGCGCGCTGAGGCCACGTCGTTATAGATCGCTTGGACGAGTCCGCGCGCGATGTCCTCGATGTCGCCGGCCGCAGTCTCCAGCCCCTTCCCCTTCATCAGTGCGATGAGCGCGGGGATGGTGCGGCCGAGCACGACGTCGAGTTTTTGCTGACCGGACAGGCTGTCGTTGGAGATGGTCAGGATGTTGTCGCGGACCGTCTTGGCGATCGGCAGCGTCATGAGGAGGGCGACGGCCTCCAGCGTCTCGGTGAGCATGATCTCGACCACCTCCTGGGCGGCGGGCGATCGGAAGAGCTTCTTGAAGAACGACTTGATGGACACGGGGTGCCTCCTTGCGTGAACCTGTGGTGACGGGATGGTTCAGCCGGCAGCGCGCCGCCCCGGGGTAGAAGGGCGGCATGGTACGGCTGGCGAAATGGATGGTGGCGCTGTGGCGGCGCTTCAGGCGCGCGGCGCGGGAGGAAGAACAGGCCCCCATCCGCCCAGCGAAAGCCCGTCCTGGAAAACCGCGGCGATCGCCGAGATCTGGGCGGCGCGGTCGGTCCCGTTGATGATCCGGCGCGCCGCGGTGAACTGCGCGGGCGTGGCGGGCCCCGACGGGGGCAGGTAGCTGGCCAGGCGCTTGCCGGTGAACCAGCCCTCAAGCATCCCCTCGACCATGATCCGCGCCGAGATGGCGGGGTCGAGGGCGAGGTCGTAATTGCCGATCAGCGCGCCTTTGAGGCCGAGCTCCACGTCTGCCTTATCGTAATTGTCCGCCCAGGACAGCTGGACGTCGCCGCGACCGTAAGGGATCTGGCCTCCGTGCCTGCCGGGCACGCCGTATGGCCTGCCCTTGCCGCGGCCCATCTCGCGGACCGGGAGCATCGTCTGCGCCGTCTCCCAGAATGACGTCGCCAACCCGTAGGCGACATATGCGATCGGGCAGCCAGCCGCGCCGAATGCGTTGAGCTTGCACTGGATGCCAGCCAACTGCGCCGCGCTGATCGTGCCATTCGCGAATTGGGGCCGAACGCGGTCGAAGAAAGCCTTCGGGCGCGCCAGCGCGCGCGGCGCCGCGATCGCCGGCGCAGGTGCCGTCGTCATCGGATAATCCTCTCACAGATAGTCGGGATGCCGGTTGGACCGCGGCGCACGCGAAGCGCAGAAGAGCGCGACCGTACTCCCGCTACGGTGGCATCTCCCCTGGTGCCGCGTGCTCCGCTCTGTCCTCCCCCCAGTCGGCAGGGCGGGGCGCGCTACGCCTCCGGCTTGCTCGGTGGCGCCTTGGGCGGCTGGAACAGGTCGCTCCCGCGCTTCACCCACGCGAGGCACGCGCTGATGATCAGCACGCCGGCCGATCCGAGCCCGGTCCCGTAGACCAATGCCCAGAACGGCTCGGGCCGCAGCCGGATGATCATGCCGGCGGTGAACAGCAGGGTGAGCACCGACACCGGAAGGTCGACGTTCCAGCGGTGATCCTTCCGGGCCTCCTGGCTGACGTAGAACCGCACAGCGAGGCAGGCGCACAGGCCCGCGATCATGCTGCCCGCCTCGAACGGGTAGCCGACGAAGTGCCAGACGACGGGAATGGACTCGGTCACGGTAGCAGCCTTGTCCTTTGCGAGAGCAGCCGCGGCCGCGGGGAGGACGGCGCCGACCGTCGCGATCGACCGCCACATCATCGCGTGGAAACCACGCCTATCGCCGCGATCAGGCTGAGGAGGAAGATGCAGCTCGGGCGCTTCAGCTGGTGCCGGGACGCCCAGAGGCGCGTCGGGAGCGGCTCCCTCTTGAGGTGCTCCGCCATGGTGCGGCCGGAAATCTCGAATAGGCCAAGGGCGAGCAGGCCGAGCGTAAAGGCAATCGGATCTGTGAAACGCTGGAAGGTGAGGAGCCAGCCGGTCGCATGCGCTTGCTGCGGGTCCCAGCCCCACAGCACCATGGCGGCCGGACCAAACCGGATCGCCATGGCAAGGGCGACGGCTCCGCCGAACCCCCGCCAGACGGTCACCGGGTGCCAGAGCTTGTCCTCGTCTCGGTGCCGCCAGATGTCGCGCGCCATCTTGAGGGCGAGCATCAGCGAAATGCCGAACCCCGCTGTGAAGCCCGCGAGGTTGAGGACGACAAGCCACCCATGTCCGTCAAACGACGGTGGCGCGACCGTCATTGGGCCGCGCGCGACCGACTGAGCCGCGAAGCTGCTGTTGCTCATCAAGGAACCCTTCTTGGGAGTTACGGTTTGGGCGGCTGTCGTTCAGGAGCATGAGAATGCAGAGCCACCTCTCGAAAGCCTCGGGGTCGCGTCATTCGCGTGTCTCGCACTTTGCGACACTGGCGGTGGTGCTCACCCCGGTGTGGTTAAGCTTGGCGGCCGCGACCGGATTGATCTGAAAAGGATCTCCGGCCGAGACGATTAACCGCCGTTCAAACCCGTGACGGCGCCATCCAGAATGTACATGACCGCCCCGAGGTTTATCCGCTTGAAGGCGCCGCGTTCCCAGATCAGGAACCCCTTGTAGATCAGCAGGTCAGCGCCTGCGGCGTCGCCTACGCTGACGCAGTGAAACCGCTCATAGGTGGCATTGGCGAAGGCGGGAGGCAGCTGCGCGATCGTCCGTTCAGCGTCTGTTGCGGGGGCGGTGGCTCGGCTAACTTCTCCGACGAGCTTCACGTATCCAGCTGGGGCGTTACGATCGACGGCGAACTGCACGTCCTTCGTCCAGCCGTTCATCAGCGCGGCGTCCAGGGGCACCGCAGCGCGCGCTGCGGGAGCCAGTTCGGCAATCCGCTGCGTCGAGAGCATGGCCACACTCTCGACAGCGGCAGCCCGATGGTTCGCGTCGGACAGTGGAACCAAGAAGAAGTGGCGCATGGTCGCGCCATGGGTATCCACGAGTTGCGGAGCAGAGAATGGGCCGTCCGGTGACGGCGCCGTCGTCATGAAGACCCGGCTGATCGAGTTGGCATCGACCATCAGGTAGAACAGGCCATTGAGCCAACCATGCGTCGGACCCTCGACACTGTCTCCGCCCAGCGCTGCGGCAGCCGCCTTCAGCCCCAGATAGTCGCCGCTGTTCGCGTTCGTCCAACCGCCAGGGTCGGGATAGGACATGCTTGTGAAGCGCTCGATATACTTCGCGCCCGCATCCTCCTTCTTGACGAAGAAGCTGTATTTCCCCGTCGCCCCATCGAAGGCCGTCTGAGCATCGATGTAGTTACCGGTGATGCCGAACGAGACCGGCGCTTTCGACGCGCTTAACTCAGCATTGGTGAATTCGACGAAAGCCATGTGACGCGGCGCAGTGTCCTGCGCGTAGTCGGCGAGTGCGACTTCAAGATAGAGGACGCCAGTGACGGGGTGGCGGAACCAGCTGGGTGCCCAAGCAACCGCGCCGCACTCGATGCTCGGCAGCGCGCTCCACGGACCCGCAGGCGACGGCGCGACTGCGCGGATGATCTTGGTCGAGTTGTACCCGAAGGTTGCAGCAAGGTGCCATTTGCCGTCGTCGTTGAGGATGATCGACGGGTCGCGCATCTCGCCAGGCGAGTAGATCGCTCCGCCATTGAGACGGTACATGTTCTTGCCGTCGGAGGTGTAGAAGAGGTCGAGGAATGCCAGGTCGTTGTCGCCGCGGAACGATGCAGCGAGGAAACCCTGGCTTCCGAACGTCGACGCGTCGCTGCTGCGCGGAATGTCGAGCTTCAGCACTGGCGCGCCCGCCTCGATGCGGTACTCGGTGTAGCGGCCCTTGTTGCTCTCATCGATCCAGACACGGGCGACCGTGCCGTTCGGGAGGTTTGCCGCGACAAGCGCTGCCTTCGTGTCGAAGAACTTGGTGGCAGCTGCACCGGACACGTCGGCCGCAGCCTGCGACCGGTTGGCTTCGCTGTTCGCCAGTGCCATGCTTTGCGCAGCTTGCCCCGCAGCAAGCTGCGCATCGTTGGCGATCGTCGCCACGATGTCGGCGCCATCGATCGTGATCTCTGCGACGCTGTCCGCGGCGATGGTAAGCGTCGCTCCTCCCGACGTCCCGCCACCGGCTGCTGCCGCGCCACAAGCCATGGAACGGCTGACTGGAGCATTATCGCTGCCAATAGCGTGAGCGAGGACGGTGAACGCGCCCACGAGCCGGGTCTTGCCGGCAATCGACAAGGCGTATCGCAAGGTGGTGGAGTCACCCATCTCGCCCGCATACGGCAGCGCCTGACGGCTGGACTTGTTGAACCGCATGCGGACGTCGCTGACCGTCACGCCCCCATCATAGCTGACCCCCGCCACGCGCAGTCCTTCAGCGTTGCCGTTGACGACCTTGCCCAGGCTCATCAGCGGTGCGCCGGGTGTGTCCTCGATGAGCCGCACCTCCATCAGCATGTCGATGACGCTGGCGTCGAGCCCGCGTATGCGAAGCGGGACTTCGCATACGTCATCATTGCGCCAGACCGACAGGTCCAGACGGGCGGTAGTGTCCATCGATGTCTCCGAGGGGTCAGGTGTTGAGGGGCAGCAGCTTGCGGCTAACCCAGCGAACGATCATTCGAGGTTCGGCTGATCCATCTTGATGTTGTGGCTCAGGATGCCGTTCGTGACGTAGGTGTGAGCGCCGGTGACGGTAATCTTGACTATCGCCAGCGTACCCGCGACCTTCGCCGCGCCGGGCAGGTCGCGGATCATCACCCACTGGCCGACGTAAACCCGGTGATCGCCGGTTGCGCGTAGATCCTTGCCGTCGACCGTCGCCTTCCAGACGTCGTCGCTGTCGGCGATCTCGACCGCCTCGACGGGGTAGAAGCCCCAGCGCAGGGTCTCCTCGTGACGCGTCCGGACGCGGTCACCCACCACGATCTCTCCGGCTGGCTTCTCAGTCATGTCGGCCATCAGGATCGGCGTGTCGGTCGTCGGGCAGCGTCCGCCTGGCGGCGTCGCCCCGCCGCCGCCCGAGGGCGGCGAGCCAGCGGTCGGGATGATCGCATAGCCGATGTAATGGCGGCCGGGGTGATCCGGCGACGCGCGGGCGTTGATGTCGTCGGGGTCCAGCACATAGGCGACTGCGCCCCCGACCCGGTCGGAATCGTCGTACCCGATCGCGCGGAAGTCGCCGGCAGCAAGGCCGCTTGCGATGGTCGTGCCGGTGACGTTCACGTCCGCGTGCCCGTCCGTGTAGCGGCGGACATGGTTGCTGATCGTGATCGCCCCATCCGCTGCGGCGGTGATCGACAGGCCGATCGGGAACGACGTGGCGATTGCCAGCTGCAGCGACGACGTGTTTTCGATCGGGTAACTGGGCGGCACGGATAGATCAGGCGTTGGCGGGGCGGCGCCAGCCTTGCCGAGGCAGAAAGCGTGCTTGGCGAAGGTCTCGGAGCGACAGGTCAGGGTGACCGTCATGTTGCTGCCCTCGATCTCGCGATTGCGGACAACGACATCGCGCGCGAGGGCCGCGTCTGGAATGTTGACGGTCAGGCAGTCGCCGGGGCGGTAGCCGATCGCATAGACCTTGCTCCGCAGGACGATGCCGTCGAGCTCGCGACCGTTCCAGATTTCGTACAGCCCCAGTTGCGCGCCCTGGTCGACCTGCTGCACCAGCGGGAAGGTGATCTCGCTCGGTCGGCTGCCGCCATCGGCCGCGACATAGTCGGGGATGGCGATCGCATCCAAGGGCACCTCTTCCCAGCCGTGGCTTTCGAGATGCACGCGGGCGATGACGGTGTTGCGGCGCTGGCGGCGTGAGGCGGTGCCCGGCACGTCCACGTCGCCGGTGATGTCATTCGATGTGATCGTGCCGATCGACACCCGCGGCGCGTTGAAGCTGCACGACAGCTGCGCCCCCACCGGGAACACCTCGCCGCCGCCAGCTTGGGCAATCATCTTAAGAATGTCCCAGCTGTTGTCGCTGGTGGTGTAGACGATGCCGCCCACCTTCCAGTTGTTCGCGTCGCAGACGTTCGCCCAGTCGACGAACGGAGCCATGTCGATGCCGTCGGCTCCGATCCCGCCGCCGGCGATCAGCACGCCGTTCTGATAGCGGCCGAACGCCCAGGTGATCGCATGCAGGGCCGGGTTTTCCGACCAGACGTAGGTCGACTCCTGTCCAAGGCGGCACGCGCCCGAGCCGCCACCGCTGTAGGTGCTGTCGAGGCGGGGATCGTAGACATAGACGCCTTCAACGATGCGGCCGCGCTGCGGCACGCCGTTCGGATAGATCTTGCCCTTGTCGTCGAACTTCAGCGTCCACAGGTCGGCGGCCAGCCCCGATAGGAGGCTTGTCGACCCCCAGCCGGCGAACGCGCCCTGCGGCCCCGCCATTGCGCGCGTCTCCGGGCAAGCGCCCAGCTGCTGGTCGAGCCACATGTACCCGGCGTAGCTGCCACCGATCGCCGTGCCGTTGAGGCTGGTCGCCACCTTGTTGATCAGCAACGGGCCAAGGCCGCGGACCGGGCCGATGCTGTGGACGGTCACCCAGGATTCGAGGCTGTTCTTGGAGCCGTAATACTGACGATGCACGACGTTGCCGCCGCTGTACGTTCGCCCAATCGCGACCGGCATGCCGGCGTCCTTGTCGATCTTGAACTGCGTGGCGTTGCCGCCGACCGTACCCTTTGGGGTCGCTGCCGATGCAGCAAACGAAAGCACAGCGGCGGCTGTAGAAGCCGCGGTGGCAATGGTGCTGATCGATACCCCCGCGACGCCGACGTACGCTGCCGCCGTCGCTCCAATGGCCAAACCAACGCCTGTCGCGGCAAGCGCGACGGCGCCTACAACAAAAGCTGCGGTGCGGAGAGTTTTCGCCATGCCGCCCTTACACTCTCCACGCAGCGATAAATTGGACTGGCTGAAGGATTTCGGCCGAGCTGACATCCTCATGAAAGCCGAGCACCCGACCGTTTCCGACGGCGATCGTCAGCGCACCGTCAAGGGGCGCCTCGCCAGGGATCATCACAATGTCGGCGACGCGCGCCGCGGCGGGGGCGATCCGCTCCAGCCCCAGCGAATCCAAGGCGCCGGCCAAGCTGTCATGCCCTACTCGCTTAAGCGCCAGCATGGCACCGGCGGCCGTGGTATAGCTGCCAGCCTTCCCGAGTTGCGGGCGATGTCCCATCTTGCGGAGGACGAACGCGGCCATGCGGACGCAGTCGTTCTTGCCCAGCTGCCACGGCTGACCCTTGAACCGGTCGACCGCCGCCTGCGCCGCCTGCTGGCGCCGGATCATCTCGATCATAGCCCCATCGCTCCCAGGAAGCTCGCGCGCGTGCTGCCGCTGATCACAGACACCGCCGATGGCGGCTTTTCCACGCCCCAATAGCTGGTGCGCTCGATGCCGGTCATGTTGGCCAGCCCGGCTTCGCCCGGCCACACCAGCTTGTGCCAGGCGTCAGACAGGCGCGCGCCGATCTCCTGATCGTGGAACGGCTCGAGCGCGGAGGTGCAGCGCCATTCGACCGACCTAGTGCCCTTGCCGACCCGCAGCCGCGGGACGTCGAGCTCGCCGGCGAATAGCTGCAGCGGATCCGGGATGATCTGCCCGGTCGCCCGGTCGACGACCGCCAGCCAGCCCCGCACCTTGCCGCCCTGGGCCGTCGCCGATGCCAAGGCCGCCGCGGCAATGCTGCTGGGCGGTACGAAGGTCAGATCCCAGTCCGGGGCTTCATCGCCGACGCCGTCCTTCAGCGTGCCCGCGGCGACCAGCGAGCCGAACATATCGTCGCTGCCGGTGAATAGCTTGTCGCCCCACGGCACCTCGCCGGCGCCAACCAAGTGGCGCATGGTATAACCGGAGAGGACCACCTCGACGAGCGGGGCAAGCGGGTGCTGTCCCGACCGTAGCGCAGCCGACGCCTGAGGGGTGAGGCGGAAGGTCACTTTCGCTCCTGGATGGAGAAGGACAGCGGCTTGGTGCGGTTGCGCTCGAACCCGGCGCCCTTGTCGAAGCCGACCAGCTGCCCCTCGATCATCGGATCATCAAAGTGGCAGACGTCGCCATCGGTGGTGACGAAGCGAAGCATGGGCCAGATCGGCAGCGCCACCTTGCCGTTCGCATCGGCCATCGCACGACCGCGGACCATGTGGACGTAGTGGACGCCCCCGTGAACGATGCTGAAGAAGCGGCGCACGAACTCAGTCTGCCGATAGGCACCGCGAAGGTTGATGGTCGATCCCGTCTGCCCGGCGCCATCTGCGACGATCCCGCTGCCGATCGGCCGCGGTGCGTTGGGCAGCCGAAGTTGCATGCGCGCATCCGCAGTCGTCGCCTCCATCAGCAAGCCGATCAGGTCCCGGCTTTCGGCGTCCTGCCGCAGCTGCGTCGTGCTGACGTCGACGGCAAAGCGATCGCCCATCCGCGAGATTTGCAGATCCTCGCCGCCGAGCACCCCCTCCTGATTGGACGAGAACAGCCGGGGCCGGATCGTCAGGTCTGCGATCCGAGTCCAGGGGATGAACACGCTCAACGGAAGCGCCCGAGACGCCGCGCCGCGCTGCGCGTGCCCTCCGCCTGGCTCATTGCTGCGCCGCCTGCCGCGCCCTGCATCGCTGCGCCCGCATCGCCGGCGTTGATCCGCTCCCAGAACTCAGGCGTCATGAGATTCCCTGAGAAGTGGTTGTGCGTAACTGAGGGCGAGGGATTGTCGTTGGCGAACAGCTGCCGCGTCTCCTGCGCCGTGGTTACGCGCGACCCGCGAGGCATGCTGACGATCTCGGGCCCGTTCTCGCCGACCAGCGACATGCCGCCTGGCCAATATTCGGTGCCGGCTGCGTTCGTGCCTGGCTTGAACAGCTTCCCGATGTTGCCGATTGCCGAGGACAACGTCGGCAGCGCCTTGTCGCCGTTGATGAGGTTCTTCAGCGGGTTGAGCAGGGCGAGGGTGATGAACTCGTTCTTGAGGCTGCTCAGGATCGTCTTGCCGGCGTTCCCCCAGCTGGACCACGTATCCTCGCTGAGCACGGTGCTGACGAAGTCGGAGCCATACCCGCGGAGTTCGTCGAGCGCCGTCGTGACGACCTTGACCTTCGCTTCATCCTGCTCGGCCATCTGATCGACCCGATTGCCGATGTTGCGCCGGGCACCCTCGACCGCGTCAGCCATGGGATCGTCGGTGCCAAACAGCTTCTTGAAGGTCTCGTAGCTCTCGTCGGCCATGCGCTTGGCCTCAGCGTGATACGCCGCCATGCGCAGGCCGTTGCCCTGGTCGACCGTCAGCTTGCCCTCGCCGACCAGCGTATCGATCTTGGCCAGTGATTCGGCATAGGCATCAGCCGCTGCGCGCGCGGGATCAAAGGCCCCGACCACCTCGCGCAGGTCGGCGTTGAGCTTGTCGTTGGCCTCCTCCGCGTCGTGCGCCGCTTCCTTCGCGCGCTTGGCGGCGTCCTTGAACTCGTCGAGGGCCATTTTGCCCTTCGTCCACGCGACGTGGAAATGGTCGCTGTGGCCCTTGTCGCCAGGGCCGAGGAGTTCGACGATGTCGATGCCGCGCGATTCGAAGATCTTGCGGACATCGGCCTTAGTCATCGACTGCATGCCGCCGGACGGGACGAAATCGACCGCCTGGTTGCGATAGTGGTAGCTGTTCGCGACGTGCTTGCCGCCGGTGGTACTGGTGACGTGAACGCCGGGCAGCGCGCCGCGCAACATGCTGGCCACCGAGTTGGCCGTCAGCGTTTCCTGATCACGCTTCGTGGAGTTGGCAGCTTTCTGCCGATCCTGCTCGGCTTTGATGGCGGCCTGCCTGTTGCGTTCAATCGCGTCGAACTCAGCCTTTGAGGCCGCTCCAACGGCTTCGCCCCTCGCGACTGCTGCGGCCTTACTCGCCTTCAGCTTCTCGATTTGGTCGCCGTATAGTCTGTTGATGCGGGCGATTGGATCAGTTGCCAGCCGCGCCGCTTCTTTGCCCTGCTCCGCAGCGAGTGCGATGCGGGACTGGCCGAGCGCGGCCTCGGCCTTGGCGACGGCCGCGCTCTGCGCGGTGAGCGCCTGGTCAATCGCGTCGACCTCGGCCTGCTTGCTCGCAATCCCCATCGTCGCGACATCGCCGCGCTCTCCGCCCATGCGTGAGGCCCGAATTTCGGCCTGTAGCATCGCACGGGCATCTTCGAGCCGTGCGCGGGTCTTCGCTCGGATGGACAGCTCTTCGGCCAGATTGGCGCGAGCGTTGATATTATTCTGCTCGGCAGCCGTGCGCTGTGTTGCCAGCGAGGTTTGCACCGCCGCGGTGTTCTCGCGGATCGCTGCGGCGACACCCTCCGCCGACTTGGCAAACGCAAGCTGTGCCTGGCGGTTGACCTCGGTAGCCTCCGCATCCTTTTTCAGCTTGTCGACGGCATCATCGAGCGCGTTGTTGCTCTCGAACAGCTTGGCGATGAAGGGGGTGAGGAGCGATATCCCGACCAGTAGGGCAGCCCCCCACGGGCCCGTCATGAACCCCGCAACGGCGCCCAGCTTGCCGGTCATGCCCTCCGCCTTCTCGGCGACGCCCGTAACTTGCTCACCGAAGCCGGCGATGTCGGGCGCGGAGTCCTCGGACGCGCTTGCCGCCGCCTCTACACCCTTGCCCGCCGCGGCACCGCCGGATGCGATCAGCCCGAGGGCCTGGAACAGCTGACCAGACTGCTGCGCGAAGATCTGCATCGGGGGCGTACCCGACGAAAACTGCGTGGCGATGTCGCTCAGCTGGAAATTCAGCTGCTGATAGCCGGCCTTCGCCGCGCCACTCGCCTCGGCTTGGTTGTGCAGCCCCTTGGCTGACACGTTCATCTGCTGCTGTAGCTGCACGTGCCGCTTGGAATATTCGTCGAGCGTGATCGCGCCTGTCGAAATGAGCGTGCGAGCTTCTGCGATCTCGCGGTCGAAGCGCTGCTGCGCGGCGAAAGCCGGATCGATGGCCGCGCGCAACGCGTTCGCGCGGTTCTCCATCTGCTCCTGCGCGGCAATGAGCTCGCGGAAGGCCATAGCCGACTGGCGAGCCGACCCCTCATGCTGGCCATAGCCCGTGCTGTTCGTGTCGTTGATCCGCATCTGCGTTGCAGACTGAGGCGTGATCATCGAGAGCTTGGCTGCGGCGTTCGATTGCCGCTGCAACGCCGCTTCGACGTCCTTGGTGGCGGAATCGAACGAGCGCGACCAGCGCTTCGCCTGCGCATCGCCGGTGTCGCCGATCTCGACGAAGTCGGCTTTGACCTGCGCCTTGCCCTCGGTGCCGAGGCGGATTGCTACGGAACGCGGCATTCCATCCTCCTCAATCAGGTGCCTCGTCGGGCACCAGGTTGCCGATGATTGCGATCTCAGCCGCCGGCAGGACGTCGGCGAGCAGTTCCATGTCGGCACCGAGCGCGGTGCCCATCGCCATCACGGCGTTGAAATCGAGGGCAAAGGGCTGCCCCATGCCGACCGTGCGGATCTGCCGGTCGCAGGCGTTCAGGACGTCCCAGACGACTTCGGCGTCTTCGTCCTGCGGGGCTTCCGCCCGGTAGGTGCATCCTTCGCACCGGCCTTTGGTGTCGGCCTGGCAGGAGAGTTGGCAGTAACGCTCGCCTCGGTCGCCGCCGCCCCAGTGCCATTCGGAGAGGCGGCGTAAGCGTTTTTTGCCCGCTCGCGAACGACGAAGGGGATGACGTAGGCGGCATCGAACGCCTCGAAGGTCAGCGGGTCGGACAGGACCAGCGCCTTGTTCTCGTCGGTGCATTCCAGCACCTCGCCAGGACCGGCGTCGTCACCGTCCGCCATCAGGCAGACGTCCTTCCAATCGGTGATGCCCTGCATCAGCAAGGCGTGGCTGAGCGCGTCGCCGAGTTCGGCCATCTGCTCCTCGGCCGACGCGGCTTCCGAGCCTTCATGCTCGTCACGGCCGAGCACCGCCAGCGCGGCGCGGCGCGCGCGGCGCAGGCTGGCGCGGTCGATCGGCGCGAACTGCACCTGCGCGCCCATGACGGTCTTCCATTCCGGCCCCGCCGGCCGCCGAGCGACGAGCATCAGTAGCTCGCGACGTCGGTCTTGAGCACGGCGCGAGTGCTGAACCCGCCGGTGCCGCGCGACGCCTGCCAGTTGAACTGGGCCTGGATGCCGTTCGGGCCGGTGATCGGACGCTTCGGCTTCGGCAGGAAGACGCGGGGGACGAGGAAGACGAGGCTGAAGGCGCCGAACGACCAGCCGAAGGCGAGGTCGACGGGCGCCCCGCTGGTCGCCGCGGCGAGAAGCGTCAGGTCGGCGAAGCGGACGGTGATCGATCCGGTCGACTGCGCCATGCCGGCGTCGCTGTCCTCGATGCGGCCATCTCCCTGGATGGTCTCGACCTTCTCGAGGTTGTTCGAGAAGGTGAAATCGGCGCCGACGACGCTGCCCAGCGCCTGACCGCCCTTGTTCACGTAGCCGGTCGCTTGCGGGAAGCGGACCGTGTCGAGCGCCGCCGGGCTGGCCGGGCCGGCGCTGGTGGCGATCGGGTCGGTCTCGCCGATGCAAATGAGGCTGCAGGTGGCGTTGAGCAGGCCCGAGCGCGACATGCCGATGCGCAGCTGGTTGCCGCGTGCGCCGCGGTTGACGGTATAGGCGGGCACCTCCGGCGAGCCGACTTCGATCGACATCGACGGCAGCACCTGCGCGCCCGAGGTGAAGGTGTGGGTATAGCCGTCGGTGGCGTTGCCGGTGACGGCCGCATCGCCGAAGAACAGCTTGAGCCAGCGGCCGAAGTTGCGCGCGTCGACGGGCACGACGATGTCGCCGTCGTTCGTCGCCACGTCCGGCGTCGGGTCTTGCATCTCGCGGCCCTGCCCGAGCAGGTCGCTCGCGATCAGCGGGCGCTCTTCGCCGAGGCTGTGGCTGACGATCGGCAGGCTGAACCAGCTGCCATTGGTCGCAGGTACGCTGCCCGGCGTCGTCTCGAAGGCGCCAATGACCTTGGCATTCGAACCGCGCGCCCGCTTGGTAGGCGTGAGAGCCATTGGCTATCTCCGATCAGGTGAGAGGTGAGGTGGTGGTGTAGCTGGCGACCAGCATGAGGTCGGCGCCGCGAAGCGGGGTGGCGCCCTCTGTAAAAATGTCGTCGGTCGCCGGCGCCATGGCGTCGAGGTAGGTGCAGAGACCGCCGAGGAAGCGGTCGGCGAGGACCGCCGCGTCGATCGCCATCAGCATGTCGTCGAGCGCTTCCTCAGCGGTGCGGCCCGCGCTCTTGTAGGCTGCGATCTCGATCGGGATGCTGTGATCGTAGTTGTAGCGGGCGGGCGACAGGTCGACCTCGGGCTGACCGGGATCGCCGGTGCGCACGATGACGCGCCCGCCGTCCGGGACGCGCTGCGGCGCGACCTCGTCGCCGTCCAGACCCATGACCTGCGCGCCAGGGAGGGCGTTGGCGATCACGTTCTTGAGCGCTTTCAGCACGTCGAGACGATGGCTCATAGCTCACCCAATCTCCGGCTGAAGGACGCGCTAAAGCTGTCGGCCCAGCGGTCGGCGACCGCCTCGATGTCGAGCAGCTTCGGCAGGCGAACGGTGCGGCGTAGGACGAACATCAGCACAGGCGCGACCTTGCGCCCCTGGGCGACGCGCCCCTTGGTGGCGCCGCGGATGCCGCGGCCGTTTCGCGCGCGAATGACCTCAATGAAGGCGAGCAGCGTGCCATTTTTGCCGCGCCTGATCTGGAAATCGTTGTTGAAGGCGTTCTCGACCTCTTCGGGCGACATCGCACCGCCTTTGATGGTCTGGCCTCGCCGGTTCACGCGACCACGCGCCCGAGGCACGTTCTTGGTCGGGATCCAGAGGTATTTAGCGCTGCCGATCGGGCGGACTGTCGCGCCACGGTTGAAGCTGTCGACAATATCTGGCGCGTTCGACCAGATATAGCCGCCGGGGTTCAGGCTGACGCTCGACCGCGGATAAACCTCGCTGCGCCAAGTGTTCGCCAGCCGCGTGCCGAGGCCGGCGCTGGTGACCTGCGCGCGAAGCTCCTGCTTGGCGATCGGCGTCGTCTCGCGCATCGCGGCGCTGGCCAGCTTGGCGATATCGCCTTCGATGCCGTCCAGTTGCAGCCGCAGATCGCCGAAGCCGACATCAACGCGCATCGGGCTCCGCGCCGACGGTCCACGTCAGCCCCTCGACGTCGAGCCGTCCGTCGCCCTGAATAGAATAGACGTCGTCGCCGATCATCAGCCGCGCGCCGTGCGCCGGCCGGTCGACCTCCGACTTGCGGATCTCGAACAGGTTGGTCGCCTGGATGATCTGGGAATCGCTGAACTGAACATCGGCATCCGGCTGGCTTCGGATCACGCGGATTTCGCGCGGAAAACCATGCTCGGGGATATAGACCGCCGCCGCGGAGCCGGGCGCGTAGAAGAGCGCGTCCAGCGCCGCGGCGAACGGGTCCATATCAGGCGACGTAGCCCAGCTTCACGCGCGCGGTCGCGTCGCCCGAAGCTGCGGCCGCCGTCGCGACGCCAATTTGCGTGTTGGACCCCACGGTGGTCGTGACCACGAACGCGGTGTTGTCCCAGTAGATCTTCTGACCCTGGGTGACGGCCCCGACTGCCTTCGGAAGGTCGAACACACCGCGCGTCACGCCCGCAAGCGTGGCACCCTGAGCAGCATCGACCGACGCTACCGCGAAGATCGAGCCGACGAGGAAGCCGGCGCCGGAGGTGAGAGCGCGGGGGGCGGCGAGATCGAGATTATCGCCGGGCTGAACGAAGTTCTTCATCGTCGGTGCTCCTTATTCCGCCGGCGCGCGGTGAGCGCGGATCGCGGCGATGATGTCGGCCTTCTTGGTCGCGCCATGAGTGGGCACGCCCTCCTTGGTGACGAGCAGGCCCAGGTCGACGAGCGTCAGGTCGTCGAGGCCGTCTTCGACCTCTCCCTCGTCGTCGCCTTCCTCGCCATCGTCTTCGACCTCGTCTGCAAGGCCAGTTTCGATCAAGTGATCGGCAAGTTCGCTGTCGACCGTGACCGGCCCCTCCGAAGGGTGATGGACGGGGCCGCCGATCGGGAGCGGCTGCCGCAAGCTGATGGTCTTCATGTGCTGTCTCCCGGCGACGGAGCGCTGCCCCGTCGCCTATGTGCTGGACGGGCGGCTTAGTAGGCCGGCGACTTGTAGAAGCCGCGGTAGTCGAGCGCGGCCGCGCCGACGTCGAGGCGGGCCTTGTTCTCGACGCCGTCGACGTCGAACCCGACCCGGGTATCGGTGAACAGCTCTTCCTGACCGAGCAGGTGGTCGAGCTCGATCGTGTCGAACGCGTTCGGGTCTGCCGACAGCATCCAGCTGTTGTCGGTGATGCGCGGCTCGACGATCACCTGCAGGCGACCGGCGAAGGGATTGACCGCGCTGTTCGTATTCGCAGTGATCGCGGTCACGAACTGGTCGGCTGCGGTTTCCTGTGCCGGGCCGACGATCAGGTAAGTCGCGCCGATGTTGAGGAAGCCGCCCTCATTGCTCTTCTGCTGGCGCATCGCCTGGCGGCCCTTGCCGACGTTGACGACGTTGATTTCGCCCCCGGCCGGCGCAAGGTTGCCGTGGCTGGCGTGGAAGAGCGGGATGCCGTCCGACATGTTCGGGTTGGACAGCAGGATGCCCCAGACGAGATCGCTTTCGAGGTCCGCCGCCTTGCGGCCGAACATCGTCGGCAGACGGCCGAACAGGTTCTGGTCGTCGTTGACTATCGCCTGGCGGGTGATCGCGATGATGCGGCCATAGGTGTACAGCCGGTAGGTCATCCCGGTGTCGGTGATCGCGCCCCGCTTGAACTCGCCGTTCTCGGGCACGTTCAGCAGCGCCGGAGCATCGCCCAGGCCGATGATCTGCGCCGGCTTGAAGTCGGGCAGGGTGCCGATCGAAACGAGCGGGCGGAACGTCTGGGGGGCGGCCACGAACGCGGCGCGGACGCGACGGCTGGTGACCGCGCCGAGCGCGTTGGCGAAGTCGCTGGTGGTCAGCGCGCCATAGCGCATGCCGAGCGCGGCGCCGGCAACGTCGAGCCGGCCCATACCGCGGGTGTTGATGCCGGTGCGGCCGAGATAGTCCCGCGCCAGCTCCATCATGGTGAGACCGCGGAACTCGCGGGCCGCCTCCATGCGCTGCGCCCGGGTGCGGCCCGGTTCGTCCGGCAGTTGCGCGTCGGGATTGGCCCGAAGCATCACTGCGTCTTCGACCGCCTGCCGATAGCCTTCGGTCTCGGTGCCGCTGGCGCCGGCGCGCGCGTCAATCGTCGGGCGATCGCTGATCAGGCGCTCGTTGACCCGGCCGAGCAGGTCGGCCTCGCTGAGCGGCGTGGTCTCGTTGGCGCGGATCAGCTCGGCGGCGAACTCGTTGCCGAGCGATGCCGAACGGCCGCAGAGATCGAGGATGCGCGATGCCGAAACGCCCGCGGCGCGCTGCTCGGCAGCCGGGGCCGTATTGGCGGGCTGGTTCGGCTCGGTACGGGTCGCGCCGTTCGGCTCGACGACCACGGTGGTGTCAGCGGCAGGCTGCGCGGGAGCAGCGGCGCCACGGTTGGCATTCGGGTGGGCGACGCCGCCGCCCGGCAGGTTGCGGTGCATATCTTCTTCCTCTTGTGATCCGTGAGCGCTGGTGGTCCCTGGTGCGGATCGAACCACGGCGTTCGGATCGGCGGGAACTGGGACGAGACTGGCTTCGAGGAGCTCCCAGGCGACAGCGCGCCACGTCTCGTTATCGTTGTCGTCGGTGGCGGTGATCTGCCAGCGGGTGACGCGGTAGCCGATCGAGATCGCGCGGAGCTCTCCGCGGGCGACTCGCGCCTCAATCTCTTGGCCGGTCGTGGTCTGGTCGAATTGCAAGGTGCCGATCAACTGGGCGCCTTCGAAGCGCACCGAGGTGACCCGGCCGATCTGGGCGCCGACCTCATATTGGTTATGCGTATCGAGCAGCGGGCACACCCCGCCGGCGACGCGGTCGAGGTCGATCGCTTCGGCGCTGATCTCCAGCTCTTCGGTGAAATAGTAGCGCGCTACTGCCGCGCCGGTGGACAGCACCGCCTCAACTGTATGAGCCTCGGCGTCATAGCTGTCCGGTGCCAGCGTCAGGCTGCGCGTGCCGCGACCGCCGGCCTGGGGCTGTCGGCGCTCTTCGGGGTCTGCCCCTGGGCGCTGACCGGGGGCGTCGCGCGTCAGCATGCCGGCCATCGCCGAGCCGAGCAGCGCACCCGCCACGATGGCGGCCTTGCGGCCCCCGCGCGCGGGCGGCAGCTGAGCGTCGACCGTCTCACCGATCTGGCGCGGCGCATCGTCGGCGCGCGGGCGCACCGTGGTGGGCTTCGTCATAAGGTTGGCTCCTATTCGGCAGCCGTCGCGGGTGCGGCTTCCGCCGGCGCGTACTGGCTCGGGGGTGCATCGCCGGCGAACACCAGGTTCGCATCGCGATTGGCGGCGCGATCCTCGGCGATTTCGGTGCGCAGTTGCTCGGGGTCGTACCCGCGCGCGACGACCAAGTTCGGGCGGCTTTCCAGACCTGCCGCCATCTCCAGAATGTCAGCCGTGGCTTCCTTGGCGCGATCGATGCTTTCGAACGGCGGAGGCGACCAGCCCATCTCGTAGACCCGGTTCGGCATCAGACCCGCAGTGAAGGCTGCTTCCTGAAAACGAGCTGCCACGCGGTCGAGGAACACGGGGATCAGCGTATTGTACTGGATGCGCCCCGTAGACCGCTGGAACTCGAGGTTTCCGGCGCGATAGCTCGAATAGTTGACGTTGGAGAGGTCGCCGAAATGCTCGTAGGTGATGCCGGCACCGGCTGCCGCAGACAGAAGCGCTAGCCGTAGGATGTCGTTTAGGCCGCCGGAAGCTTTCGGATCGCCGAACTTCACGCTCTCGCCTGGCGCGAGGCGGCTGACCATGCCCGGAGTCAGTCCCTCGCTCTGGATGCCGAGTGGACTCGCTTCCGCGTCCCCCTGCAGCTGCCCGAACACCACGCCATCATCGTCGACGCCCTGGGTGATGAAAGCGGCGAAGCAGGCCTCGATGTTCTTGCGGACCAGTTCGGCCTCGACGCTCTCGTCTATGTCCCCGAGCCGCTTGACGATGGTGTTGAAGACGCTGTGACCGCGGCGCTGCCCCACATATTCCTGAACGAACAGGTGAATGACGTCCGCCGCGGGTACCCGGACCGTGCGATACGATGCCCACCGCTGGCTCGGGCGGCCCTCATAGAAGTGGTAGGCGACGATCCGTCCGCGGGCGTCGCACTCGACGCCGTCGGATACGTCATTGCCGCCGTGACTGTAGACCGACGTGGCCAGCATGCCAGCGTCGAGCAGCTGAAGACGGAGTGGGACCGAACCAGCGGCCTCGGCGAGCGACAACGTCTGGAAAACGACGAACACCTCGCCCTCGCGGAACATGGTGCGAACCGCGAGCTCTTGCAGGCCGTTAAAACCCAGACGACCGTACCAGTCGCACGTCTTGAGCCAGTCGTTCCACAGCTTGCGGAAGGTGGTCGGCGCCTTCTTCGGGGCGCCAGTGATGCCCCAACCGACGGTGTTATTCACCAAGGCCGACAGCGCCTTGCGCGCGAAGGGGTCAGACGAAACCAAGTCGATGACGCGCTTGCGATCCGTCGCCCGGGCCGGGCGGGCATCGTCAGGATTCCCGGTGTTACGGTCCCAGTCACCTGGCTTGCCGACATACCTCTGCGATTGCTTGTTGAGATGGCCGATCGCGCGCCGGGCTGCGGCACGCTTGGCACCCCATACCGGTGAGACGGCGGCAATGGCGCGGTCCATGACATTCATCGACGAATAATCCGTCCGACGGTGGTCCGGAGGCGACCTGCACGCGCAGCGGCAGCCACCTCTTCCTTCATGTCGTTGCGCAGTGCGCGCATGTCGGCGAGCGTCTGATATTCGACCTTGCGCCCATCGGCGTAGGTAACGCTCCGGATGCCGGCAGTGATCGATTTGCTGAGCGCTTCGAGATCACTCTGGGTGTACGCCATCAGCGCCTCCTGCGGTTCAGCCAGTTGCTGGGCGGCTTGGGCGCCGGTGGTGTCGGTTTGTTAGTCCTGATGACCTTCGGCGCTGGCTTCGGAGGCGGCGCAGACTTCTTCGCAGCCGGCTTCTTCTCAGCCGGCTTGGGCGGATCAGGCTCCGGCTCTTTCTCGAGCAGCACCTGCCACTGTGTGGCCGTCCAGCGATCAGCGCCAAGGGAGAAGGCCACGGCACGCGCATAAACGGCGTTATCCAAGGCCTCGTTGCGATCGCGAACCTTGTGCCATTCGCGCCGGAAACCGCCATTCCGCAACCGGATCATCCGCAGTTCTTCGGCGACCAGCTGCTTGATCCACTCGTCGGTCGTTCCGTCCGGCAGATAGACATACCCCTCAGGGTAAGCCTCGCCGTCGACCGGCTTCTCCTTCTCAAGGTCTCCGAACAGCTCGAGCTTCAGCATCGAGGTGCCGACATTCCAAAGCCGGACGCCCTTTTTCAGCTTGCGGCCGCCGACCGTTACATCCTGCCAGCTGGGCGCACCGATCGGCTGGTTGGCTGCGATCGCGTGCCGTCCCTTCACCGCCATGGCGAAGCCTGGGTGACGCCGGGCCCACCCGTACACCTCCATGGTGTTCTCGCCGTCGCCGGAATCGACAGCCACGCGGGCGAGTTTCATCGGCCGGCCGTCTTCGCTGGTCCAAGTCCGAGCAACCTGCTCGTCGAGTTTCTGCCAAGTCTTCTTGTCAGCGATCGGCCCGAACACCTCGATGCGTTCGATGAACTCGCGCCGCCGGTCCTGTCCAAAGGCCCAGATATCGAGATCGATGCGGCCGCCGCCGCCGCGCTGAACATCGGCTGCGCCGATCAGCAAGCCTGCCTTGGCAGATGGGGTGCCGAGCCGCATCGCCTTCTCCCGGCGATCATAGAGGCGCTGCCATTCCGGCGCTTCGCCGCGCTCTGCCCATGCCTCGCCGAGGACCTGATTCACGAACGTCCGCAAGAGGTTGGGGTCCTTGCGGACCTCCATGAACTCGCGCGCGATCTCTAGCCATGCGGCGCCGGGGTGCTGGCTGTACGCTGCCCAGACGTGGAAAGAGCGATGGCGCGGAAACTGTGCCGGATTATGGGCACGCCACTCGCCATTCTCGTCCATCCAAGGCTTCTCAGCCTCGTCGATCTCGCATCCCTGCTCGCACTGATACCAAGCGCGGGTTGGGATCTCCTTCGGTGCCCAGTGGATGCCGGGGCCGGTGCCGTCGCCGAACACCAGCGTCTGCATGTGCCCGCACTTGGGGCAGGGGACATACCGGTATTCCTGGCTGCCCTGCTCAAACAGCTGATCGATCCGGCTGAAGCCCTTCACCTTTGGCGTTGAGCCGGCAGCGCTGAAGCGGCGCGGGGATGTCAGGTTGCGCTTGAACGCGAGGCGGGCCGGGTCGCCCTCTTCCTTTGATGCCCAAGGGTAGCCGTCGCACTCCTCGAGGAACACGTCGTCGGCGGTGACGCGCCGGAACTCCTTCGGGCTGTTCGCGCCCTTGATTTGGATCCAGCCGCCCTTGTAGCGCTTCGCCCTGATCTGGTTGTCGGCGTGCCGCGGCTTGAACGTGGCGACCGATCGGACGACCGGCCATTGCAGCACGGGATCGAGATCGTCGCGGCTGAACTTCTCCGCGTCGTCGATCGTCGGCTGGTAGATGAGCGTGCGCGCCGGGTCGAATTTGATGCGCCAGGCGACGAAGCATTGCAGGATCGTCGAGTAGCCGATGCGGCTGCTCTTCCGGACGGACAGCTGCGCGGTCTCGGGATCGGTGAACGCGTCGGCGATGTCCGCTTGAAACGGGAATGGCCGGATACGCGCGCCGTCATCCGACCGGGCGTGCTCGACCATGAACTTCGACAAGGGCGGGCGCTCGCGCGGCTGGCAGGCGGCGAGCCACCCCGCAGCGAGGGCAACGCCGTGCGCGCCGGGTGCGCGGTAAGGCTCAGGCGCCCCCTTCGTCTTCGGGCTCGCCATCGTCAAAGCCCCCGCCGCGCGCCTCTTCAATCCGCGTCATGCTCAGGTCGGTGAGGACGTTGTTGATCTCGCTGTCGATGCGAGCTCGCAACTTGGTGTCACCCTTGGCGACGCGCGCGCCGACCTGCTGCAGCTGGGCGACAATCATGACGATCACCCCGGCGCCGGCGGCGACCATGTCGGGCAGCGAGGCCAACTCGCGCCGCCGCTCCGCGTTATCCATCGCTTTGGCGTCAGCCTGCTCTTTGGCGAGGCGCGCCTGCTGCTGTTCCTTGTCGAGCGCGTCAGGATCAGCCGCCTCGACGCCATACTTATTCTGCGCCCACGCTTCGATGTTCTCGAGGAGCGACGCACCATCCGCCGGCAGGTCGCCTTTGGAGCGGAGTTCCCCGATCCATCGGCTGGAGCAGCCAAACAGCGCGGCAAGCTGCGGCCGGGTCGGCTCTTCGAGGTCGATCTGCGCCACTTCCCTGCTCCATCTGGTCAAAGCCGCAGAAAAGCGTCGGTTTCCCTACCGGGGAGGAAGAACCATAGGCCATGTCGTGCCTAGCGATCTTCTGCGCCTTCGCCCCCCGTACTGCTCAGATGGCCCGGAAGGACCCGTCGGGTTCGGCCTTTTATCGGTCCGGATCGGCTCAAGTCACACCGCCCCAGTCCGAGTTTGTCTTGAGTGACCGAGTTGGACTGGATCCTGCGATACTCGGAGATACGCTAATCAGAGTGGCAGGTATGCATGCATACCGATGCGTTAATGGCGAACTTTGCGGGTCTTGTAAGGTTCGGCTGCGATCTTCGGTCCATGACCGTCGACGATCTATGGAACGAGGCCCTCGTCTGCCTTCATCGTGCCACACATAGCGATCACGCCAGTGACGCAGCGCTTCTAAAAGACCGCGCAGCCGAACTGATCAAAGCTGCGGATCTATTCGACCACGGTCCGCGATCTTGGATGAGTGCTGAAACGTTAAGCTAGCGGGCAGGACGGCAGTCGCTTCCACCATACCGCAGGCCGAACGCTCGACGCGTGCGCCTTTGCTCCCACTGCTCAGAGCAGCCGGAGGAATCCAACCGAACCTTGTATGACGATCTTGTCGATGGCTTTTGTCGTTAACCATCAAAGGGTCTCGTACGAGGGAGCCGATCTTCGTACGGCAGGTTGAGCCGCCAAGGGGATCATCGTGTCATCGATCATGAACAAGCGCGATTTGGCCGCGAAGCTCGATGCACATCAGTCGGCGGTATTGCCGATCGTCTCGTGGGGCATTCGGCAGATGCACCGGGAAACCTCAACTGCGTCGCTGACGAGCGAACTCACAGCAAAGCGCATGGAGCTAACCCGCCTCCTCGTCGACTACGCCCTCTTCAAACACCGCGACGTGTTTGCGCCTGCCATCGCGATGGGTGGTGACCAGGCAGTCGAGGGCATGCGTCTCAAGGCTGCCTGCATCGAAATGGGCGAGCGATATCGCGCCTTCATCCGGTCACCTGACAGCGGCCAGCGCATCCACGATTGGTCGTCATATCGATACGAGGCGCTAGCAATGGCGATTGAGCTGCACGAGCACTTGGTCAGCGAACGCGTGGCAATCCGAAAGCTGCTTGGTTTGCGATCGAAAGACTTGCCTGTTGAGGAGCTGGCTATCGACGAGCCGCTTTTTCACGAGCCTCAGCATCAGACAGAGCCTGAAGAAGAGGAAGAGATCGATTATATCTAAAGTGGCTGAGCCATGCCGTAGGACAACACCAGAAGCGCCTGCCTCGGTGAGTAGGGACGACGGTGGCCAGCCACTGCAATCGTCGCAGGCCGCTTAGGCGGCTAATTCCGTTGTTTGTACTTCATCCGTTCCGAGTAGCCAAGCCCCGATTTTCATGTTGATGGTGCCGAACGCGACAAGCACGAACTTACCGTCACCGTTCGCCACCACTTCGCCGGAAAGTCCCGCGCCAGGTCCCTCCGATACTCGCACCGGTTGCCCCACCACGAACGACTTGCGTGTGCCAACCAGAGCTGCGCGACGCCCCCGCTCCTCCACTCTCCGAGCTTCAGCCACTTCGCTATCCAAGATCAGCGGAACACGCCCAAGATGACGGAAGATCGAAAAGTCTGGATGAGAACTGAAGGGCTGAGCTGCAATCCGAGCGAGATTGGCGAGCTGATGAGCCCGGGCGAACACGAAAGTCGGCATAATTGGCGCGTCATAGGCGATCCGTTCCCGGGTCCGGCCGCGACGCTTGGTAAGCGTTTGCACGGGCGTCCAGACGTCGAGGCCCGCGGCAGCGAGAGACTTAGCCAAAGGTAAGGTACGCCCGCCGCTGGTGCGAAGAATGCACCAGCGCATGCTGGCACCGTCATGATCCTGCTGCTTGATCCTCGCCATCTTCCCCGCTCGCCTTGCCAATATTGCCAGTAAAAAATGATTTCACGCGTTGCGCCGAATGGCCGGCAATGCCTAAGGCTCCTCGGGCACATGAAGGGGCTGCAAGGCACAATGACGGCGAAGTTTGATATCAATCACTACCCGGATGACGGCCTCTTGCTCATCACCATGTCTGGCTTTTTTGAGATCGCTGACATTGAGGCATTTGCCGTTGCGAGAGATGCCGCCCACACGGAACTCAAGTGCGGGCCAAATCAACATCTGACGCTTGTCGACATCACCCAGATGAGCATCCAAAAGCAGGACGCGGTCGCCGAATTTCAGCGGATTTTGTCCAACCCAAAGACGGCTTCCAAGCGGATCGCATTCGTCGTTCCACGCTCGTTGGCCAGGGGGCAGATCCAGCGCGCAGCCCAGGGTCGTAATGCCGAATACTTCGAAACAATCGCTGAGGCCGAGGAATGGCTGATCAGCGGAGTGCGGAAATAAGACGACGGCGTTCTGCTGCCGCAGCTCCGGAGACGGAGCATCGCGCCAGCCGGAGGGAAGCACAAGCTTTGCCGATCCCGCGATACGGAGCAGGCTGAGCGCCGCCGGCACGCTCAATGCGCACGACTGGTAATCGGCTTTACCGAAGCGAAAGGAACGCAACGCTACAGGCTGCCTGCGCCCCCGGAGAAGACCGATGAAATTAGTCGTAGGCCTACAAACCGAACGTCGTGCCGCTCGCCGCAGTGAGCTCGCACTGGATGGCATGGTGAGCAACGATGCAGCCCAATCAGCTTCAGTCCTGGTCGAGGAACTCTCGACAACCGGCTTCCTGATGCTTGCGGCAGTACGGCTGAACGTCGGCGACGTGATCCGCGTCAATTTGCCCGGCATCGGTGAGCACGAGGCCGACATCGTCCGCCAGGACGGCGTCCGATTTGGCTGCTCGTTCGTGGTGCCCCTGACAGCCGACGAGCGAGGTGCGGTCATCAAGCACTTCTTCGAAGCGAGCGATGAGCGGCAGCATCGGATGCTCAGCGGCTGGCGTCCCGGCAACGAAGCGTTCGCCGCGTAGGAGCGTCCGCCGGTGCCACGCGCCCGTCGACGGCGAGGACACCCACCAATCACGACATCCCAAGGAGACGACCGATGACCTGCTACGTCGTGCTGAGCACCTTCATCGCTGCCAACCTCGCCGTAATCGCAGGGGTGTTGCTGAACCAGCGTGGCATGAGCGAGCTGCGTGCGCTCAACCGCGTCGGTGAACGTCGAAGCAAGCCGCGGGACTGACCACAGCAACCGCTGCGCCACCGACCTTCCCGCGACGTTGGTTGACGAGCGTGGCCCCTCAACCACCGATCGCCTCCGCCTGTCTGGCACTGACCGGCGGCCCAGGGATCGCCATCCGCCGGTAGCGCTCGGCCGTAGCGTGGCTGACAGCCCGAGCCTCGTCCTCGACGTTGCTCGCCGACGCCATCCGGGCCTCGATCCACGACACAGGCTCAGCCTTGCCCTCAGCGCTGACCAGCGCCTCCCGGACCCATGGCTCGCCCTTCGACTTCCGCCATTTGGCGATCAGCCCCCTCGCCTGCCGCTCCGACACCCCCGCCTTGACCAGCAGGGCGACGCCAGCGTCGAACAGGACCTTGCTCGGATCTTCCAAAATCGGCGGCGAAGCGCCCGTAGCGTTAGCTACGGAACTTCTTCTTTCTTCTTCTGTCCCGTCCCGTCCCGTCTTAGCCGTGACTGTCCGTGTGACAGGTGGCGTGACAGGTGCGTGACCGGAGCCGGAGTGTCCGGCGGAATACTGCGTGACGAGTTCGCGTAGATCCTTGGTCTTCGTGTTCCAGTCGGGCGTGACGCCAACCGCCTCCAGCTGTTTGAACAGCTCGGACCTGGCAGCCCGCTCTTTCGCCTTGCGCTGCGTATCGGCAGTCCGCGCAACGCGATCCTGCTGGCGCTTGCCCCAAGCGATCACCGCCTGCTCGGCAAGCGTGGGGTGATAGAGGCGGCCATCGCTGCACCTCACAAAACCGTGCAGTGCCTTGTCCCTCAGCTTCAGCCACGTCTTCACGTCCCGGCCGAGGTCGGCAAGGCGACATAGGGCCGCGTCGTCGTCGGGCAACGAGCCGGCGGGGCATTGCGTCCACGCCGCCCACCAGAGCGTCAGCGCGGCGCGCCACTCACTGTCGCTGGCGGTGCCGTTGAAGTCGCTGCCGAACAGGCGCTGTCCAAGCAGCGGCATATACTCGAGGCCCCGCAGATCGCAGTCGGGCGGTGTCATGGGATCAGGTAGCGTCACCGAATTGCTCCGCCGTCTTGAGGGTTGGATTGCTGGTAGAACTCGCTGCCGCGGACGGCAGAGTTGGCGCCGAAGAACCAGCCGACAGCCTTGCCCGTGGGGCCGCTGCGACGCTTCGGGACCAGGAACTCGATCTTGTTGCGCACCGCTTCCATGTCGGTGCGCCACGCCTCGTATTTGCTCCCGAAGTGATCCTCGGGCTCGCTGCGGCGGAGATACTCCTCCTCGCGGTAGACGAAGAGGATGACGTCGGCGTCCTGCTCGATCTGGCCGCTGTCGCGCAGGTCCGACGGCATAGGCCGCTTGTCGGGACGCTTCTCCACCTCCCGGCTAAGCTGGGCTACCGCCATCACGGTCAGGCCTTCCGCTTTGGCGAAAGTCTTGAGGCCAATGCTGACCTCGCTGGCATGCTCGTAGGGCGACATGCCCTTGCGGCTGTGCGCCATCAGCTGGAGGTAATCGACGACGACGAGCTCAAGCTTCTCGCCCTTAGCGGCGAGGCGGCGCTTATGGGTGCGCGCCTGGCGAGTCAGCTTGGACAGCGTCAGGCCGGACGTCTCGTTGATCTCGAGCGGCAGCGCGTCGAAGCGCTGCTTGGCATCCAGCACCGCCGCCAGATCATGCCCGCGCACTGTGCCATCGCGAACATCCTCGTAAGGCACCCCTCCCCTCGTGGTGAAGGTCATGTCCGCCAGCATGCGGCGGGTGAGCTCGTCGGCACTCATTTCCAGCGAGAAAATGAGCACCCCGTGACCGCGCGACGCTGCGCCAATCGAATAGGAGGTGACGAGGCTGGTCTTGCCCATGCCAGGCCGGCCGCCGACGACGACGAGGTTTGCCGGCCGCAGCACGCCGATCGCATCGTCGAGCGAGCCGATCATGCCGCAGCGGACGCCGACGATCGGCTGCCCGAAGCTGTCGATCACCGCCTGCGCGTAGGTGCCGACTGGCGCCTGGGTGGTAACGACCTGCTCAGCGAGTTCGGCGACAGCCTCGTCTGCATTGGCGAGCAGCTCTTCCCGGATAACGCTGAGATCACGCGCTGAGTGCACGACGTCCTGCAGCCCGGCCACCATCCGCCGCCGGCTCGACAGCATCGTAATCTGTTCGAAGTACGCCTTGGTCCGCGCCCGCGGACCAGAATTGAGAGAAGCCGCGGACAGCACGGCAAAGGCGCGCGGCCAGTCGGGATCTTCGCCAAAGTGCGGCGCCAGCGTCACGGCATCGACGTTCGCGCCCGTCGACGACTGGTCGAGCATCTGGTCGAAGACGCGCCCGTACAGCGGCACTGAGAAGTCGCGGCCGCGCAGGCGATCGGCGATTAAGTCAATCAGGCGATTGTCGTTGATGAGGTCGCCAAGCAGGCCGATCTCCGCCTCGACGTTGGCGAGCGCGATACCCTGCTCAGCAGCGGCGAACTGCTCCTGAAATGAGCCGCTCATGCGCGGATGCCGCGGAGCTGATCGTTCCAGTCCTTGTAGCCATCTGCCGGCCACATCGTGCGCGTCGCAAAGCCACGCTCTAACAGGTCTTCCTCGGCCTGCTCAACCGCAGCGCGGCCAGCGGCATCGTTCTGACCGGCGATGACGATCGACACGATGCGTGGCGGATAGTCGATGAACGGCATCATTGCAGTGCCAAGCGTCACCCACACCTCTGCGCCCAGCTCCTGCGCGAGGCTCAGGCCGTCCTCCGGCCCCTCGGTGAGGATCAGTTCATGGCCGTAGCTGTCGGCGTCGGAGTTGATCCGCAGTGCCCCGCCCTTCACTCGGCCAAGACTGCGCTTCGGCTTCTCCATGCGCGCCTTGCGCTTGCCGCCGTCAGCGAGGAACACGCGCTGCAGGCCGATCAGCTGGTCATCGCCATCGATGACCGCACCTATGAGCGCCGGAAGATCGGGACCGCACTGACCGGTATCGTCGTCGTACCAGGCCGGTGTCGTGGCGAAGCGGATGGTATGCGGGATCGGCATGATGATGCCGCGGCTGCGCAGATAGACCTCGGCGGGCGTACCCGGCGCCGGCACCGCACGATCCCAGACATCGCGGGCCCGATCGATGGCGCGTTGACGGTCCGCCTCGTCTTCCTGTGCCGCCCTGGCGCGCTGGGCAGGATCGACGCCCGGCAGACTGGCGGCACCGAGCCATCGCATTGCATCCATGAAGCCGATGTTCTCGGTCTTCATGACGTAGCTGACGATGTCGCCGGACGCGTTGCAGCCGAAGCAGTGATACGTGCCCTTGGCATCGTTGAGCTGCATCGACGGTGTCTTCTCGCTGTGAAAGGCGCACAGCGCCCGCTTCTCGTTCTTGCCAGCGCGGGTCACCTTGCGGGTGCGCGCCACCACGTCGCTGATGTTGTATCGCTGCTTCGCCTCGTCGACAGCACGACGGAAGGCAGCCTCGCGCTCGGCACGTGCGACACGATCAATAGGACGGCGGCTCATTGTCCCCTGCCCTTCTCAGCCGCGATCATCTCCAGCCATACGCAGGTGAGCGCGTTGACGCGGCGTATCAGTGCCTCGTGCGGCAGCAGTTCGTGCGTCTCGGTCAGCTGGTCGGCTTCGATGGCGATCACGGCCGGCAGCAGGTTAGCGAGCGTCAGCGCCGCACTCTCGTCACCGGTGCAGATCGCGCCGGCATCCGCCCAGCGGCCACCGACCAGCGCGAGAAGCGGATCCGCGAACCGTCCGCCCCACTCGTGGCAACCCGCCAGGAACGTCGGCAGATCGATCGGCGAGGACGTGTTGGCATAGGCGGCCGCGCGATCGTCGGACTTGCCGAGTACCCGACCCATATCCGCCCAGGTCGCAGCGTCATCGGTCTTGATGCTGGTAAGGATCGCATTCTGTGCGTCGACCGCGGCTGACGCGGAGAACGTGCGACGGCGTCCGTGGATGTTCGGTGCGGTCATGCGGCAATCCCCGCGGCATGGTGAAAGACAGAAAAGCTCGAGCCGAGGTACGGATCACCGTGATGGCGCTCGCAAACATGACGGCGGCGATCGTCGATGCGATGCGCGACGCGGAGGTGCCGAACCATGTGGTTCACACTTTCCTCAACGCGTTCGATCGGCTGAACGACATTGTGCTGGACGGCGCGCCCGCGACGATCCTCAGCGAGATCGTGCAAATCGTGCGTACGACGGTGCCGGACAATGACTAAGGTCGGGGTGACCGCGCGCGTTTCGGGAGAAGTCGCGATCACCCCTGCATCCGTCCCGCAGAGGGGCGAGCGGCGAAGACCCGGCACCGGGGAGACAATGCGAGCCGGCGGATGCTGGTTCGCCATTGCCTGCTTCAGACTGCACGAGCCAACGGAGAAGAATGCACACTCAGATTGGCGGAAGCGATTAACCTGCTGCCCTGGGCTGTGGTTCTGCGAACATGCCTTGCGAACGGATCGCCAGACAGCCATCCACGCCGCAAGCAGATCATCGAGAGGCTTTCTATGCTCGACCCCGACATGCCCCTGCGCACCGCCGCCGGCAGCGACACCGCCGTTGCGTTCGCTCTGTTCCAGCATATCGCCGAACGGGACCCGCAGTCCGTCGCAGCGAAGGACGACGCTATCGCTGTCTTTCGCGAATGCATGGAAGCCGTCGGCCACCGGGCGGAAGGTACTAGTCATGAGCCGCGACCGATCCGGCTTGGGGGCGAATGAACAAAAGCGCGATCTCGACAGGCTGTGGCGCGCTATCCAGATAGCGCTCGTTGGCGATAGCGCGGCAGCGACGGGCGCCATCGCCTTCACCAAAGCAGCGACGACCATCGCAACGATGCGATCATCAATCTCGATGGATTGTGCTGGGGTGAAAACCGAAATCACGCGGCGCGCCGTGCGGGAGCATCGGCAACAGCATCAGTTTCGCGGGGGACAAAAAGTTCAATCGAGAGCTCGACCCCGCGCACCGCTGCCGCACCCTGAATCTGGCGCCAATATTTCGGCGGGATTGTACCCGAGCGGTTTCGCCACTGACGGACGGTCACATCCGAAAGTCCGATATCGTCAGCCATCGCTTTTGCGGAGGGCCACACGGCGAAGATGGGGTCGAGGTTTGACATCCGCTATCAGTACTAAAAGTATCGCTGCGCGGCAATCCCTTTTGTACCGTTCCTGATGATAGAGTGCCTCCATGACTTCACCTGACGACCATCCCCACGATCGCCTCCGCTCCGCACGCGAACGCGCTGGCTTTGAATCCGCCGCCGAAGCGGCGCGAGCATTTGGATGGCCGGAAAGCAGGTACCGTCATCATGAGAATGGAACGCGTGGCATTCCCCTCAAACATGCCGAAGCGTACGGTCGAGCCTATAAGGTGTCACCTGCATGGATAGTCGGCTTTAAAACAGAGCAAGGATTGTCCACCCGCGAAAAGCTTCAAGCATCTCTACTAACTCTGGATGAGATTTTAAGCATAAAGGATATAGATGAGGCAATACTAGACAAGTTCAACATTGCGCTTATACCAAAGTTAACCACGTCGAGATTGTCGGGTTTTAAGGCTGTGGCTCAGGACCCATACGAACCATTAATAATGGACAAGTCTCTTATAAAGTCGTTGGTTCCGGACTTACGTAAGATCAACCTCCGCCTTCAGGCGGTCGAGATAGACTCGGATCTAGAGTGGAGCACCCTCAAAAAAGGATCGACCATAATTATTGATCGCCGGTATTCACCGGATCCAATGAGCGACCATCTTTGGCTGGTCGGCTTCGACAGCGGCATGTCTGTATGCCCTATTGATGCCGAAGGCGAAGACATCCTCATCCTCAATGCGGATAAGGAGACGGTTCACCGTGCGTCCAAGGCAGCGCTGGAGGTATGGGGTCGGGTGGTCTGGATGGGAGGGCCGTCCGGTACATTTGGTATTGCCAAGTAGGCAGTACATATAGTATCGATACTTCTCAGCAGGCTGCTTCCCGGCCTGCCGTATGATGGAGAAGCATCATGGCATCGCAGCCGCTCTACCAACCCTATAGCCCGCCGGCCCCTGCCGCCGCGCTTCCCAACATCCGCGTCGCCTTCTCTAATAGTGCCGCGGCGATCGCGGTCCAGCGCAGGCTTGCGGAGATGCCGGCAGCCGTCCGCGACGCGACGTTGGACGAGGTCGCCGCTGCGGAGCGGCTCGCCGGCCTAGCACGTGAGGTTGGCGCCGATACCAAAGCGCTGATCGCAACTGCGCGTCATGCCCTCTCGCCAGCGATGTTCAAAGCGTTCGTAGCCTGGGGCGAGGCTACTGCGCGGTTTGCAGGCGAGCGCGAGGATGACGACGAGCTAGGCTACCGTCTTTGTGACGCTCACACGGGCAGTATCGATGCGGTTACGGAGACGCCGGCGTGTTCGATGGATGACCTGTTGCTCAAGGTTTGGATTGCGGCAATCGAGGCATCGGACAGCCGCGTCATGGGGCCGCTGGCTATCAATAGGGCTCGTCGAACGCTGATCCACACCACTATCGCTGGACTGATCCCCGATCTGCAAACAGCGTCGGCCGTCACATGCGGTCTTGATGCGATCGCTCGCAAGGCTGAGCCCGCAACGACAACTGCGAGCTGGCCTGCTCTCCTCGCAAACGTGATCGCCGACGCCTTCGCCGCTGAGAAGGTCAGTGCAACATATAATGCGCTGCAGGCTGCGGGCACCGGAGACCAGTGGAGCGAAGCCCTCGCAGCATACAAGGCAGCCCGCGCGATATCCGACCAATGTCCAATCGAACACCCCCAGGTCGATGCCCTCTGCGACACATACTGCATGGCCATGGATCATCTGATTGATCGGGTCCCGGCGCGCAACCTGGGGGACGTCGTCACCAAGATCGATCTTGCGCTGGAGCGCGCCGGTGGATCTGTAGACGAGCTGTTTGCCGATCACGCTCGGGGGATCATTGCGGATGTTAAGCGGTTGGCGACCAAGCAGCCCAAGGCTTCATTAGTCAGCCGCCAGCCGGAGCTGGGTGCATGACCTGCGAACGCGTCTGCGCTAACTGCGCCCATTGGTCCAATACCGAGCCGTCTATGTCGACCGGTATCAGGCGCCCGCGCGGTGCCAACGAGGAAATCGGCACCTGCCTCCTGTCAGGACCCACGGTCGTCAGTCTGGCGGGCATCATCGTTAGCGTCTTCCCCGAAACGCATGCAGATCGGCACTGCGGCGATTGGACCGAGGAAGACGACGGCGGTCCGGACGATGGAGAGACGGTTGTACCGTTCCCTACGACGGCAAGGCTGGCGGCATGATGAGCTTAGCCATCAGCCGCGAGCCAGCTGACTTAGTAACCGGGCGTGCTTCGATCGCGCACGCTCGCCATCGCGGCGAACCCAGCCCCCGCAACGAGGGACGTAGCGAACCATGCACCCAGCACACCGATGACGAACATTCAAACCTCTCTCTCACCAGCTCATTGATCGGCCGGCTGCTCGTTATCTCGAACAGATTTATCGCGATAACAAGCCAGCAGGGTTGCCTTATTGTTGATAGGCTTTTCGGGCCACCGATCTACGCTGTTGCTGCCATGTCACAGGCCCGCGCATACCCTGCGCCGGCGTCGCCGTTTCACCGCATCGCCATTGAAAAACACCGCTTCGTCGCTGAAAGATCTGGACCGTTATGGACCGCTCTCACCTTCCAGCTCGTCTTTCGGATCTGCCGCGGGACCAGTGCCTTCGAGCGCTCCATCAGCGTGCCGCCGATGCGCGTGCTCAGTGGCTCAAACTGCGGGCGCCCCGGCCGTCCTTCTGGAGCCGTCTGTTCGGCTAAAACTCGAACGAGCGAGGTGGCAGCATGACGCCCCTGCCGCCATTCGTTTGCGAGGTCGTGAAGGTACACGATGGCGACGGCCCGCTGTGGTGTCGCTCAGGCCAGAAGGTACGCGTTGCCGGCATCCAGGCACCGGACTTTGAAAGCGCTGAGCCCTGCCGTCGTCCCGCCGCTCGTCGCGTAACGTACACCTGCGATGATGCGGCGGCCCGGCGCAGCCAGCAGATCGTCAGCCGCCTGACGTTCAACCAGCGGCTGGTCTGTCAGCCGATGGGGACGAGTTACAAGCGGGTGGTTGCACGCTGCACCTTACCCGACGGTCGCAGTCTTTCCTGCGCCACGATCGCGGCCGGCGCCGCCGTTCGATGGGACAGCTACTGGCGCCGCTATAAGATGGGAGAGTGTCGATGACCGGGGAGCAGCGTAACCGCCTTGTCCGGCTGCCGGAGGTGAAGGATCGTACCGGGCTGTCGCGCACGTCGATCTACCGGAAGATGGAAGCTGGCGAGTTTCCGCTAGCGATTAAGCTCAGCACCAACGCAGTGGCCTGGCGGGAGACCGAACTAGAGAGGTGGATCGCAGCGCCGATGGAGTGGCAAGATGCGGCGTAGTGTAGGCCGCTCATGCTGCTAGGACGAACTGTGAAATATACGTAGTTCAAACAGCCAGTCTTTACATGCGCTCAAGCCGCTAATTTGTGGCGCTAGCAGCTAGCGCACTATGGGGTCTAATACGGATCCAGCAGCCGTTCCGTACAACCGACCATACAGTGCGGTCGCTTGACCTTCTGTTAAACTGGCGATGCAGTCAGCCGCGAAACGCGGTATTGAAAATTTTGCCTCGTCCCATAGATACGAGAGCCTCACAGGCAAGAAGCCCGGGCGTCCTTTTTCTCGCACAGCTCCTTCAGAAATAGCGCTGTAGAGACCTTGAATGATTCGTTGTTGCCCATGCTGCTGAGCAAGAAGTGTAGGGCTTGTGATTACATAATCTCTGGTAATTTGCTTTAGAATATAAATTTCAGCTTCTTCTTCTTCACCCCGTATTACGGGCTGACCTGCCATATCTGGATTGAGCCTGGTAGCCTGCACATATCGCCCGATCAGCGTGGATGTAAGAGCGCGCAACGCAACCCGATGGTAGCGAGATCCGTCATACGGCTCTTCGATGATAACTTCCCAGCCTGCGAAATAGCCGGCAAGCCGCGCTACTGCATCCTCAAGTCTTTGCTTCGCATCGCTTGGCGCGCCAAACCACGCTTTTTGGGCCTTTCGGACGAGTTCCGACGAATGAGTTGTATGAAATATCAGATGCCATGGTATCACCCCGGCGCGATGGAAATCCTCAAGGTCATGAACGGAATAGGCTATATCGTCAGCCCAATCCATGAGCGCAGCTTCCGCCGTCTGTCGATCATCATGCTCGTGATACTTGCGCGCGAATAGGAAAGCGTCTTTATCGCTCTCATAGCACGACCACTTTTTTGACCGCTTGGGGTCGTCAAGGTCACGAAGCCAAGGGTACTTTAGAATCGCCGCAAGGGTTGCGCGCGTCAGGTCAAAGCCGGGATCCTGGTCAAACCGAACACCTATCCGTGTGGCAATCCTAAAAGACTGCGCATTGCCCTCGAAACCATCAAAGTCGCCCGCGGCTTCGACCAGCCGGTTGAGCGTATGCTCGCCGATGTGCCCAAAAGGAGGGTGTCCTAGATCGTGAGCAAGACAAGCCGCTTCAACTACCTCTGGATGAATTCCCCAATTACGAGCAAGACGCGGCGTTTGCTTGCCAACAAACTCAGCAAGACGACGGCCGACCTGCGCAACCTTAAGCGTATGCTGCTGCCGTGTATGAAAGTACTCTGCCTCCCCAGCGCGCACAACCTGAGTTATGCCAGCTAAGCGATGGAAGGCAGATGAGTAAAGTACACGATCCCTATCGCGTCCAAACGAGGCCCTTTGGTCTGCCCCTGCGGCATTGTGGCTACGCTCTCTACGTGCCTTCAAATCCCAGCCCAAAGTGCCCCCGTCGCCTGATGTTAGGCAGCCTGCAGCTGCTTAGCCCTCACGCTCAACAACATGCCGCGGCCGAGTTCGATCTTCCCTCGATCAAGACATCGCTGGATGGCGCGTTGTGCGTCTCTACTAGGGTGCTGCTGTTTTACAAGCGCGTCAACCAAATCACGCGCTGACACTGCTCCTAAATCCGCAAGAACGGCGAGCACCTCGTCGTCGGTTGGGATTTCGTGCATATGGGTCATGTTACATACCCTCCATTCTGTTACAGCATCGGTACAACGTGATTTTACGCCCAGAAACGTGCTATACACGCTGGACGTAAATGCCGTGTTACCGGTTTGGACAACGCTTCAGTGGGAGCCTTTTTCCGCTTTGACCGGAAATAACTTCCAAAAACGTGATGATGCGTGTTGACCCCGCCGTCAACAAATTTTGCGTTTCTGACTTCGAAACGCTGCTCTCAAGGCCATGGGGATGGGCTCTGGACCGAGCCCTTACGCAATCGAGCTGTAATGAAACAGATCCATGGGCGCGGGGCGGGCGGTCTCCTAACACCAGCGCTCAGCGGTTACACATAGAACAGTGCGGGGTACGGATGAAGCGAGAATGATTGCAACGCCTCAGCCCTAGGCCACCGAGTGCCTTCTCGTAGAAAGCAGATCCGCCCACTCCTGCGCGATCTCCCGCCGCCTCGGCATATAGGCAGCCCGGTTATACGCCATCTCCGAACCCGACTCCCCCTTAGGCCGGTGCGCTAACATAGCGTCGATGATGGCACGATCATCCGGTCGGCGCTGCTCGACCGCGCGCTCATTCATGATGGTGGAGAAGGTCGACCGCCAGCCGTGCGGTACGTGCCGGCCGCTGTAGCCGTTTCGCGAGTACATATATCCCAGTGTGTTCTCGCTCATCGGCTGACGCGTCGAGCGGACGCTGTGAAAGACATAGGGGAAGCGCCCCGTCAGCCGTCGGGCCTCGTGCAGCACCTCGACAGCCTGCCAGGATAGCGGCACGACGTGCTCGAACGCCTCATCCGCCTTGTTCTCCATCGCCAGCTTCATCCGCGCCGCAGGGATGCGCCAAAGGGCCTCTGGTGCCGGCGCATCCGGGTCTGACCAGTCGATTCCCTCGAATTCCTTCCAGGGCACCGCACGCAGGATGCCAGGCCGGACAGCCGTCAGGGCCAGCAGCTTCGACGCGAGCTTGGTCATCGGACCCGAGGTGGACGCCTCAATGTCGGCGAGCAGCTGGCGAGCTGCGGCGAGGTCCTTCAGCGCCGGCTGCTTGCCGCCCGTCGGTGTCGGCTTCAACGCCTTCTTGATCCCGACGGACGGATCGCCGGTGACGAGCCCTTCGGCCATCCCGTAGCCAAACACCCCTGACACGTGCTGGCGGAGGCGCTTGGCGGTGTCGATCGCGCCACGAGCCTCGACCTTGCGGAGCATCCGCAGGATCATCGGCCCATCTACGTCCAGGAGCGGCAGAGAGCCGATCTCAGGGAAGATATCGCGCTCGAGGGCCTGGATGACCTTCTTGCGCTGCACAGGCGACCAGCGGGGGCATTGAGCCTCGTACCAGCGCCTCGCCACGACCTCGAAGGTCGCGCCAGCCGATGCATGCGCCCGCATGGCGCGCTTCCGCTTCTCGATCGAGGGATCCTGGTTGTTGCGGAGCTCGGCGCGAGCTTCATCCCGCCGCTCGCGCGCCTCCTTCAGCGACACCTCAGGGTACCCGCCGAACGTCAACACCTTCTCCTTGGCGCCGAATCGGTATTTGAAGCGCCAGGATTTGAAGCCTTTGGTGGTGACGAAGAGGTACAAACCGCCTCCGTCAGCCAGTTTGTAGTCCTTCTCAGCGGCTGCGGCTTTGCGCGCCTGCATGTCGGTTAGTGCCACGATGCCCCCACCTTCCGGTTCAGGTACCCCCAGGATGCCCCCGGATGGTGCTCGCATGCATGATACCCGACGGGACACCGCGCGACAAGGAATCGAGGGTTTTCTGCGGTTTTTGGGATGATTTGGGACCGGATGGATGCCCCCGGAAAGCGTCGATGGTGGGTCCGCCGGGGCTCGAACCCGGGACCTCTCGATTAAAAGTCGCTTGCTCTACCGACTGAGCTACGGACCCCCGCCATCGATCCGCGGCACCTAGGGGCGAGCGCGCGGTCGGTCAACTGCATGTGCCAATTGGCGGATCGATCGCCCATCGACCGGGTGGCGCCAGCCGGGCGCGATCCGGGCGAGCGGAGCGAGCACGAACGGCCGCTCGGCGAGCGCCGCATGCGGCACCATCAGCCGCCGCTCGCGCCAGATGCCGCCCGACCACAGCAGGATATCGAGGTCGACCACCCGCGCGCCCCAGCGCCGCCCGCGCCGCCGCCCGAAGGCGGCCTCGATACGCTTGAGCCGGGCGAGCAGCACCGGCGGCGGCTCGTCGCTGGCGATCAGGATCGCGGCATTGGCGAAGCGGCGGATCGACGGTCCCAGCGGTGCCGAGCCGATCACCGGGGACGCTGCCACCAGCCCGCCGATTGCCGCGATCGCCGCCCGCACCTCGTCCGCCGGGCCGCCATGCCGCCCGCGCCGGTTCGATCCGATCCCGATCGCATAGATTGCCGTCGCCATCCCGGGCCTTTAGGCGAAAGCGATGACCTTCGATACGCTCGCGCCCGATCCGGCGACCACCGACCTGCCCGCCCCCGATCCGCTCGCCGCGGTCGAGCCGCCGCGCGACTGCCCGCGCTGCCCGCGGCTCGTCGCGGCGCGCGAGGCACTGCGGCTGGACAATCCGACCTGGTGGAACGCGCCGGTGCCCGCCTTCGGCGACCCCGCGGCATGGCTGGCGATCGTCGGGCTCGCGCCCGGCCTGCACGGCGCCAACCGCACCGGGCGGCCGTTCACCGGCGATCATTCGGGCACCTTGCTGTTCGCGACGCTCGGCAAGCTCGGCCTCGCCACCGGGACGTTCGCCAACCGCGTCACCGACGATCTCGCGCTGACCGGCGCGATCATCGTCAATGCGGTCAAATGCCTGCCGCCCGCCAACAAGCCGACGCCGGAGGAGATCCGCACCTGCCGGCCGTTCCTCGACGGCGAGATCGCCAGCCTGCCCAACGTCCGCATCGTCGTGGCGCTGGGGCAGGTCGCGCATCAGTCCGCGGTCAAGGTGATGGGCGGCCGCCTGCCCAAGGCGAATTTCGGCCACGGCGCCGAGCATCGCATGCCCGACGGCCGCATCCTCATCGATAGTTACCACCCGTCGCGCTACAACCAGAACACCGGCCGGCTCGACGAGGCGATGTTCGAGACCGTCTTCGCCCGCGCGATCGCGCTGCGTCAGACGTCCTGAACGAGCCGCCCGTACAATTCGGGCCGGCGATCGCGGAAGAAGCCGAAGGCGGCGCGGTGCCGCTTGACCCGGTCGAGGTCCAGGTCTGCGACGATCACGCCTTCCTCGTCGCGGCCGAGTTCGGCAAGGATGTCGCCACGCTCGTCGGTGATGAAGCTGGTGCCGTAGAAGGTCTGGCCGTGTTCGACGCCGATCCGGTTGGCGGCGACGACCGGCACGACGTTGGACACGGCATGGCCGACCATCGCGCGCCGCCACAGCCGCGCGGTGTCGAGGCTGGTGTCATGCGGCTCGCTGCCGATCGCGGTCGGGTAGAACAGCACCTGCGCGCCCATCAGCATCAGCGCGCGCGCGGTTTCGGGATACCATTGGTCCCAGCATACGCCGACGCCGAGCGTCCAGCCCGGCGCGGCGGGCGGCGCCGGCCAGACCTTGAACCCGGTGTTGCCGGGGCGGAAGTAGAATTTCTCCTCATAGCCCGGGCCATCGGGGATATGGCTCTTGCGATAGACGCCCTGCACCTCGCCGTCGGGGCCGATCATCGCGAGGCTGTTGTAATAATGCGGGCCGTCCGCCTCGAAGAAGCTGGTCGGGATCGTCACCTTCAGCGCCTCGGCGAGCGCCTGCATCGCCAGTACCGCCTTGTGCTCGCGCACCGGCGCGGCATTGGCGAACAGCCCTTCGTCCTCGACGCGGCAGAAATATTCGCCCTCGAACAATTCGGGCGGCAGGATCACCTGCGCACCGCGTCCCGCCGCCTCGCGCACCAGGCGCGAGACGTTGGCGATGTTCGTATCGATATCGTCGGAGAAGGCGAGCTGCAGCGCGGCGACGGTGATCTGGGTCATGCGCGCCACATAAGGGGGCGGAGGCGAGTCGTCACCCCTTGCGTGTGGCGCGGGTGCTCGTGCGCTCCACCCGTCACCCTTGACTCGTTCCGGGGTGACGGAGTGGGTGAAATCGAAGATCACCCACTCCGATCGGTAATCACCCTCGCGACGGGATCTGCTGGCTGATGCAGTGGAAGCTGCCGCCGCCGGTCAGGATATGGTCGGCGCGCAGCCCGACGGCCTCGCGATCCGGGAACAGGGCCTGTACCGCGCGCACCGCGGCTTCGTCGTTCTCCGCGCCATAGAGCGGCACCACCACCGCGGCATTGCCGATGTAGAAGTTCATATAGCTCGCCGGCACGACCTCTTCGTCGCGCAGCACGCGGCCCGGCGACGGGATCGTCACCACCTCCAGCCCGGCGGCGCGCGCATCGCGCAGCGCGAATTGATAGACCTGCCAATTGGGGTCGTTCTCGGCCGCCTCCGGCAGCGCCAGCTTCCCCTCGCCGACGAACCGGGCGAGATTGTCGACATGGCCGTCGGTATGGTCGTTGAGCAGCCCGTCGCCCAGCCACACCACCCGCGTCAGGCCCAAATCGCTGCGCAGGCGCGCCTCGATCTGCGCCTTGTCGAGCGTCGGGTTGCGATTGGGGTTGAGCAGGCATTGCTCGGTCGTCACCACCGTGCCGGTGCCGTCGCCGTCGATCGCCCCGCCCTCGAGCACCCAGTTGCAATATCCGACGCGCAGGCCGCGCTGCTGGGCAAGGCGCAGGCCGATCGTGTCGTCGCCGGGCAGGTCGTATTTTCCGCCCCAGCCGTTGAAGCCGAAGTCGCACGCCTCGCCGGTGCCGAGCAGGATCGGCCCCGTGTCGCGCAGCCAGATGTCACCGAACGGCTCGACCACCACCTCGGCGAACGGCGCCATCCGCCCGGCGGCGGTGCCCGCCTCGGCATCGGCAGCGACCAGGATCACCCGCTCGCCGCGGCCATCGGCATGGACGGCGCGCGCGAAGGCGACCACTTCCTCACGCGCGGGATCGAGATCCTCCTCCCACAATTCGGGATGGCTGGGAAAGCCGATCCACACGGCGTCATGCGGGGCCCATTCGGCGGGCGGCGGCAATACGGTCACTTGGCGGCTCCCAGGCTGGCGCGGCTCTTGTCACGGATCGCGCGGAATTCGTCTCCGGGCGTCCAATTGGGCCACTCGCGGCTTTCGGCAAGATCGCGCGCGATCATATAATAGAGGCCGACGTCCTGCTGCACGCCGCTCCAGTCCCAATTGGGATCGTATTCGTCGGAGGGCGCGTGATAGCGGTTCTCCTCATAATCCTTCGCCGCCGCCTGACCCGCGGCGAGCCCGCCCTTCACCAGATTCTGGCCGGTCTCGAAATAGACCATCGGCACGCCGTGCTTGGCGAGGCTGAAATGGTCGGAGCGGTAATAGAAGCCCTTCTCCGGCGTCGGCTCCGGGGTCGCGGTGCGACCCTGGCGCTTGAGCGCGGTGGTCAGATACGCGTCGAGCTGCGACTTGCCGGGCCCGATCACGATCACGTCCTTCGCCGGCCCGTACATGGCGAGCGCATCCATGTTGGCGCCGCCGACGGTCTTGGCGAGCGGGTAGACCGGATTCTCGCCGTAATAGGCCGAGCCGAGCAGCCCGGACTCCTCAGCGGTCAGCGCGACGAACACCATCGAGCGGCGCGCCGGGCCGGCCTTGGCATTCGCTTCCGCCAGCGCGACCAGCGCTGCGGTACCATCGGCATTGTCGACCGCGCCGTTGCAGATATCGTCGCCGTTGACCGGCGTGCAGCGGCCGAGGTGATCCCAATGCGCCGACAGCAGCACGTATTCGTCCGGCGCCTCGCGCCCCGGCAGGATGCCGACGACATTGTGCGAGATCTGCTTCTTGATCTGGTTGTCGAAGCTCACCGAGGCCTTCAGCCCCAGCGGCACCGGCTTGAAGCCCTTGATCTTGGCGGCGGCGGCAAGGCTGTCGAAGTCCTTGCCGGCGCTGGCGAACAGCGCGCGCGCCTGGTCGAGCTGCATCCAGCCGTGCGCGGCGGTGTCGTCCATATGGCCGTTGGCGGCATCGGCGACATGCGCCGCGCCGGTGTTGCTCGACTGGACGACGTTCCAGCCATAAGCGGCGGGTTCGGTCTGGTGGACGATGATCACCGCCGCCGCGCCCTGCCGCGCGGCTTCCTCATATTTGTACGTCCAGCGGCCGTAATAGGTCATCGCCCGGCCGTTGAACGGGCCGGTCAGCCCCGCAGTCTGCCAGTCGGGGTCGTTGATCAGGACGATCACCGTCTTGCCCTTGACGTCGAGCCCGGCATAATCGTTCCAGCCCTTCTCGGGGGCATTGATGCCGTACCCCGCGAAGACGATGGCGCTGTCCTTGACGTCGATATGCGGCGTGCCGCGATAGGTGCCGATCACCATGTCCTTGCCGTAGGCGAGGGCGAGCGGCGTCTTGCCGCCGGTGATCGTCAGCGGGGTGACGTTCTGCGCGGTGATCTCGACCAGCGGCACGTCCTGCAGCCACTTGCCCTTGTTGCCCGGCTTGAGCCCCGCCTTGGCGAATTGCTGCTGGAGGTAGGCGAGCGTCTTCTCCTCGCCCGCGCTGCCCGGCGCGCGGCCCTCGAAGGCATCGGACGACAGGGTCTTGGTAACCGCCTTCATCGTCTCGACGGAGATCGGCGGCGCGGATTGGGCGAGCGCCATGCCCGGCGTGGCGAGCAGGGCCGCAAGAACGAGACGACGCATCGATTACTCCGCATGAAGGGCGTGACCGGCCTTTTGCCGCCGGGCCGCGGGCTTGTCCACGGGCGGGTGCACGGCGCGCGGGGATGAAGGCTTTTGCGCGCAGAGGCGCAGAGGACGCAGAGGGATTACGCCAATGCCGCCGAAGGCGTCTTCATAACGCATCTGGAAGCCGCCCAGCCCGACCTGAGCGCATCATCCTCCGCGCTCTCTGCGCCTCTGCGCGCAAAATGAATCACGCGAAGGCGCGAAGGAATAGGGAGAAGAACCATGCGCGGCCCGTCGCGTAGCCCATAGGTTCGCCACGCCCACCCCGTCACCCCGGACTCGTTCCGGGGTCCACCGTGCCGCAAGCGCGCGCTCACGCCTCAGGCCCCTCTCCTCGCCGCGGAGTGGACCCCGGAACGAGTCCGGGGTGACGGCTCTGACGAGGCAATGCACCGAGCCTCATCACGGCTGCCATGAGCTATACCCCGCCCCAAGCGGAACACCTTCGCGTCTTCGCGCCTTCGCGCGAATCAAAAAGGGCGGCCCGCAAGGACCGCCCCTTCAAATCCGAAACCGGAAGAACCCGAATTAACGCGAGTAGAACTCGACAACCAGGTTCGGTTCCATCTTCACCGGATAGGGCACTTCGTCGAGCGTCGGAACGCGAACGAAGGTGACCTTGGCATTGCCGTCCGGTGCGACGTAATCGGGGATCTCACGCTCGGCGAGGTTCTGCGCCTCGAGGACGAGCGCCATTTCCTTGGCCTTGGTGCCCAGCGTGATCTCGTCGCCGACGAAGCAGCGGCGCGACGCGATGTTGCACTTCACGCCGTTGACGCGGATGTGACCGTGATTGACGATCTGGCGCGCAGCGAAGATCGTCGGCGCGAACTTGGCGCGATAGACGATCATGTCGAGGCGCTGCTCGAGCAGGCCGATCAGGTTCTGGCTGGTGTCGCCCTTCATGCGGGCCGCTTCCGTGTAGCAGGCCTTGAACTGCTTCTCGGTGACGTCGCCGTAATAGCCCTTGAGCTTCTGCTTGGCGCGCAGCTGGATGCCGAAGTCCGACACCTTGCCCTTGCGGCGCTGGCCGTGCTGGCCCGGACCGTATTCGCGCTTGTTGACCGGGCTCTTCGGCCGGCCCCAGATGTTCTCGCCGAGACGACGATCGAGCTTGTGCTTGGCGCTATGGCGCTTCGACATGATAATTCCTTGGCAACTGTAACAACGTGGTCCCACCCCATGGCGAACCATGCGGCAGGGTTTGTCCCGGTATCGCTCTGCTGATCCTTGCGGGGCAGGCCGTCCGCTTCACCGGGATGCGGGGGCTGTTGCGAAGGCGGCCGCCTAGATGCTGGTGCGGATCAAGTCAAGGGCGGAGCTGCTGTGGGATCGTCGTAGTGCGCGCGGCGTTCGCGCGACGCGCCGCATCCCAATTGTCGCCGTTCTTGGCGTCGATGGCTGCCCATTGGGCACGCGTGTAGCAGGTCTGGTGCGGCATGATCGATCCGATCGGCGCTTCGCGACGACAGATCCGCTTGACCGCCTTCGCGGTAGGCGCGGGCGATGGCGTCGCCGACGGCGCTGGCTCCTGCGCGACGGCGGGCAGCAACATTGCGGCAATGGCAAGTGCGAACATGGCGATCCTCCCAGATAAGGCAGCAAAGGTGACACGATCGCCCCGGCAAGGGAAGATGCCGGCCTCACAAACTCGACATCCGTGGCGGCGGCGATAAGGAAGCGCGATGACCACGCCCCCTGCTCCGCTACTGGCCGGCCCCGACTGCACGACGATGACCGAGGTCCGCGCCGGCGTCGACGCGCTGGACCGCGAACTGGTTGCGCTGCTCGCGCGCCGCTTCGCCTATATGGACGCCGCCGCACGCATCAAGCCGGAGCGCGGCCATGTCCGCGACGAGGCGCGCAAGGCGCAGGTCATCGCCAACGCCCGCGCCGAGGCCGAGGCGCTCGGCCTGCCCGGCGCGGTCATCGCCGATCTGTGGGAACAGCTCGTCGAGGCGTCGATCGCCTACGAACTGGCGTCGTTCGACCGGCGCTGAGCCTCGACCCGGCGCTCCTTGGCGCCGTCAAGCGCCGACAGCACGCCGCGCACCGTCCGCACCTCCTGCGACGACCAGCCCGGCTTGGTCAGCAAGGTGCGCAGCGTCCGCCGCGTCTGGAACACGCGCTCGGGCGGGAAGAAGAAATTGGCGCGCTCCAGCATGTCGTCGAGCTGGAGGATCATGCCCTCCAGTTCCTCATGCGGCGCGGGCTGCTCGATCGGGTTGATCGACGGCTGCACCAGCGCCTCGCCCTTCGACCATTCATAGGCGACGAGGATCACCGCCTGCGCCAGGTTGAGGCTGCCGAATTCGGGGTTGATCGGCACGGTGACGATCGTCCGCGCCAGCGCGACGTCGTCGGTCTCCAGCCCCGAACGCTCCGGCCCGAACAGGATCGCCGATCGTTCCGGTGCCGCATGGATGTCGCGCGCGGCGACCTCTGGCGTCACCACCGGCTTGGTGACGCCGCGCTTTCGCACCGTCGTCGCATAGACGTGCGCGCAATCCGCCACCGCCTCGGCGACGCTGTCGAACACCTGTGCGTCGGCGAGCACGCTGTCGGCGCCGCTCGCCGCCGGCCCCGCCTGCGGATTGGGCCAGCCGTCGCGCGGCGACACCAGCCGCATGTCGGTGAGGCCGAAATTGAGCATGGCGCGCGCCGCCTTGCCGATATTCTCGCCCAGTTGCGGGCGGACGAGCACGATGACCGGCTTCATTCGGCGCGCCCCGCCTGCTCGACCGTGCCGGCGAATTCCTCGAAGTCGCGCGCCTCGCTGAAGTCGCGATAGACGCTGGCGAAGCGGATATAGGCGACCGAATCGAGCCCCTTGAGCCCGTCCATCACCATCTCGCCGATCCGCTTCGACGACACTTCGCTCTCGCCCTGCGTTTCGAGCTGGCGCTGGATGCCGCTGACCAGTTTCTCGATCCGTACCGGTTCGATCGGCCGCTTGCGCGTCGCGATCGACACCGAGCGCAGCAGCTTCTCGCGATCGAACGGCTCGCGCCGCACCCCGCCGCTGCCGGTGCTCTTGATCACCCACAGGTCGCGGAGCTGGATCCGCTCGAAGGTGGTGAAGCGCGCCGCGCAGCCTTCGCACTGGCGCCGGCGCCGGATCGCCGCCCCGTCTTCCGTGGGGCGGCTGTCCTTTACCTGGCTGTCTTCATGGCCGCAGAACGGGCAACGCATTCAGGCGATCAATCCTTGCGCTTGGCGTAGGCGACGCCCGCGCCGACCAGCGCACCCAGCACCGGACCGACGAATGGGATCGGAATCGCCACGACCGCGCCGATCGCGCCGTACTTGGCCATCTTCTTGCCGAGGCCGGGGGTGTTCTTGACGGTCGCCTGGACCTCTTCGATCTTCGACATGTCGTTATCCTTCGTAGATGGGGAAGCGTGCGCACAGCGTGCGTACACGCTGCCGAACGTTCGCCTCGACCTCGGGGTCCCCATGCTCGCCCTTCTTGGCCAAACCGTCGAGGACGTCGGCGACCATATGGCCGATCTCGCGGAACTCGGCGGGGCCGAACCCGCGCGTCGTGCCGGCGGGCGAGCCGACGCGGATGCCGCTGGTCTTGACCGGCGGCAGCGGATCGTTGGGGATGCCGTTCTTGTTGCAGGTGATGCCGGCGCGCTCCAGCGCCTCGTCGGCGTCCTTGCCGGTGATGCCGAGCGGCGTGAGGTCGATCAGCGCGAGATGCGTGTCGGTGCCGCCCGAGACGACATCCGAGCCGCGCTCCTTCAGCGTCGCGGCGAGCACCTTGGCGTTCTCGACCACCGCGGCGATATAGCTCTTGTAGCCCGGCTGCAGCGCCTCGCCGAACGCGACCGCCTTGGCGGCGATGACGTGCATCAGCGGCCCGCCCTGCAGGCCCGGGAACACCGCCGAGTTGATCTTCTTGGCCAGCGCCTCATCGTCGGTCATGATCATGCCGCCGCGCGGGCCACGCAGCGTCTTGTGCGTCGTCGTGGTGACGACATGCGCATGGCCGAACGGCGTCGGATGCAGGCCGGCGGCGACGATGCCGGCGAAATGCGCCATGTCGACCATGAAGTACGCACCGACCTTGTCGGCGATCTCGCGGAAGCGGGCGAAGTCGATGACGCGCGGATAGGCGCTGCCGCCGGCGATGATGAGCTTGGGGCTATGCTCGACCGCAAGCGCCTCGACCTGATCGTAATCGATCAGATGCGTCACCGGATCGACGCCGTACTGCACCGCGTTGAACCACTTGCCCGACATGGCCGCGCGCGCGCCATGGGTCAGGTGACCGCCGGCGTCGAGGCTCATGCCGAGGATCGTCTCGCCCGGCTTGACCAGCGCCAGCATCACCGCGCCGTTCGCCTGCGCGCCCGAATGCGGCTGGACGTTGACGAAGCCGCAGCCGAAGATCTGCTTGGCACGCTCGATCGCCAGGCTCTCGACCTCGTCGGACGGGGCGCAGCCCTGATAATAGCGCTTGCCGGGATAGCCCTCGGCATATTTGTTGGTGAAGACCGACCCCTGCGCCTCGAGCACCGCCTTGGAGACGATATTCTCCGACGCGATCAGCTCGATCTGCGTCTGCTCGCGCTCCAGTTCGTGCGCGATGCCGGCGAACACCGCCGGATCGGCGTCGGCGAGCGCTTGGCTGAAGAAGCCGGTGTGGCGGATATCGCTGAAGTCGGTGGGCTGGGTGCTCATGGGATCAGTCCTTTCGCGACAGTTTGTCGACGCGGTTCTGGTGACGACCGCCCTCGAACGGGGCGGCGAGGAAGGCTTCGAGACAGGCCTTGGCGAGATCGGGACCGATCAGCCGTGCGCCCATCGCGATGACGTTGGCGTCGTTATGCTGGCGGGCCAGCGCCGCCGACAGCGGTTCGGAGACCAGCGCGCAGCGGCACGCCGGTTCGCGGTTGACCGCGATCGAGATGCCGATCCCCGACCCGCACAGGGCGACGCCGCAATCCGCCTCGCCCGCGGCGACGGCGCGCGCAAGTTTGTAGCCGTAATCGGGATAATCGACGCGCGCGTCGCTGTCCGGCCCGAGATCGACCGCCTCATGGCCGAGCGTGCCGGCATGATCGACCAGCAGCGCCTTCAGCGCGACGGCGGCGTGATCGGAGGCGAAGGCGATGCGCAAGGGTGACGTCCCGTGACGATGATGGGCGGTCAGGGCGCCTTAGCGAGGGATACGGCCAAATGCCACACCTGTTGCGGAACGCCGGGCGTCGTTCGCGCGCTAAGCGCTCCACGCAATGCAGGATAAGAACATGCCGCAAGTCCCCACTTCCGCGCCGGCCCCCGCGCCGGCCGGCATGGCCGATCCCGCACCCGCCCGCGGCAGCGTCGGCGAATCGCCGCTGATCCTCGGCTATGCCGGCTTGTTTCCGCAGATTGCCGCGGTCGCCACCTGCGTGTTCGGCAAGGACAGCGATGTCGGGCCGATGTTCGCCTTCGCCTATGCGGCGCTGATCCTCAGCTTCCTCGGCGGTATCTGGTGGGGCTTCGCGATGCGCAGCGGCCAGCAGCAGGGGCGGATCGCGACGTTGGCGGTGCTGCCGTCGCTGTTCGGCGCGCTGCTGATCCTGTTGTCGATCGCGCGCGTGCTGCCGATGGGCCTGGCGCTGGTGCTGATGGGGTCGGCGGTGATCATGACGCTGCTGATCGACCGGCGGCTGGTCGATGGTGACATCGCCCCGGCCGGCTGGATGGCGCTGCGCGTGCCGCTGTCGATCGGACTTGGCGGCCTGACGATCCTGTGCGGGATCATCTGCAGCCTGTCAGGAAGCTGATCGCGCGAGCGGCTACGGATTGAAACAGAACCGCCGCCGAGGACCCATCACGCAGGCCGGACGCTTTCCCGACTCACCCCGTCCTCGTTCCGGGGTCCACCCGGCCGCAAGGGAGAGGTGTCGTTTCGAGCCGTTCCCCCCGCCGCGGAGTGGACCCCGCAATGCGTCCGGGGTGACGGGTCTCATGCGGAAAAAGATCGAACCGCGCTGCCGCCCCGATATGTGACGATCCCGAACCCGGCGAGGGGGGACGTCATGAGCTTCACGCCAGCAATCGGACGCCGCGTCAGGCCGCCTTGCGCAGTTCGAGCCGACCCCAGATCTCGACCAGCGCATCGGTCAGCTCGCGCATCATCGCCGGCGTGTGGCTCGGCCCCGGCGTGAAGCGCAGCCGCTCGGTGCCGCGCGGCACGGTGGGATAATTGATCGGCTGCACGTACACGCCATATTCGGCGAGCAGGATGTCGCTGATCCGCTTGGCCTTGACCGGATCGCCGACGAGGATCGGCACGATATGCGTGCTCCCGAGCATCACCGGCAGCCCGGCCTCGCTGAGCATCGTCTTGAGCAGCGTCGCCGACGCCTGCTGCCCCTCGCGCTCGACGCTCGACGCCTTGAGGTGGCGGACGCTGGCGAGCACGCCGGCGACCAGCACCGGCGACAGCGACGTGGTGAAGATGAAGCCGGGCGCATAGCTGCGGATGACGTCGATGATCGTCTGGTCCGCGGCGATATAACCGCCCATCACGCCGAACGCCTTGCCCAGCGTGCCCTCGATGATCGTCAGCCGGTCGGCGACGCCCTCCTGCTCGGAAATGCCGCCGCCCCGCGCGCCGTACATGCCGACCGCATGGACCTCGTCGAGATAGGTCAGCGCGTTATATTTGTCGGCGAGGTCGCAGATCGCGGCGATCGGCGCGACATCGGCCTCCATCGAATAGACGCTCTCGAACGCGATCAGCTTGGGCACCGCCGGGTCCTCGGCGGCGAGCAGCTCCTCGAGATGCGCGAGATCGTTATGGCGGAAGATGCGCTTCTCGCAGCCGGCATTGCGGATGCCCGCGATCATCGACGCGTGATTGAGCTCGTCCGAGAAGATGATGCAGCCCGGCAGGATCTTGGCGAGCGTCGACAGCGTCGCCTCGTTCGAGACATAGCCGCTGGTGAACAGCAATGCGCCTTCCTTGCCGTGCAGGTCGGCGAGCTCATGCTCCAGGTCGACGTGATAATGCGTGTTGCCGCCGATGTTGCGCGTGCCGCCCGAACCGGCGCCGACGTCGTGCAGCGCCTCTTCCATTGCGCCGATGACCTTGGGATGCTGGCCCATCGCGAGATAGTCGTTCGAGCACCAGACGGTGATCGGCTTGGGGCCATTGTGCCCGGCGAAGCAGCGCGCGTTGGGGAAGGCCCCCTTGTTGCGGAGGATGTCGATGAAGACCCGATACCGGCCCTCGCTATGCAGGCGATCGATCGCCTGGGTGAAGACGCGCGAATAATCCACGCGTACGTCGGTACCGTCGCTGCTCATGGGTTAGCCATGTACCGATGCGGCGACAGCCTTGCCAGTGGATAAAAGCGCTCAGCGTGATCGGGGGGGCTGGACATTTTGTCCCACCCTCGCGGGGTGGGCGCGGCACGCCCCCTCGACCGGCGCAGGGCTGGCTGCTGGCGGAAGCGGAACGCCCGCCCCACGCGCCACGGTTCGCGCGGAGCCTGTGGAAGCGCCCGTGTCACAGGCGATCGTTCCGTCCATGGCACCGCCCTTCGACAGGCTCAGGGCGAACGCTAGGCCGGATCGACATTCAGCCCAATTCCTCTCTCGCCGGGGAGGGCTATCGCCTATGGCTCCGGTGATGAGGTTCGTGTCGGCGTCCTCCTGGTACCCGTCACCCCGGACTCGTTCCGGGGTCCACCGAGCCACAGGAGAACGGTGCCCCATCAAGCCTTTCCCCTCGCCGCAGAGTGGACCCCGGAACACGTCCGGGGTGACGGGGTGGGATTGGGAGACGGCGGACTCAAGCGAACGTCCACACGATAGCCTTGCCCTGCCGGGGCGGCGTTATCTCCGAAGCTTGAATGTCGATCCCGCCTAAGACAACAAAGCCGACGCCCCGCCTGCCGGCCGGTACGGCTCACAGCCCCTCGATCGCCCCGATCCCGTACTCCGCCAGCGCCGGCGCCAGCGCCCGCTCCGCCTCGCCCAGCCGCGTGAACACCGCGCGATGCACCGACTCGCCCGCCGGCCACCCCTGCCCCTCGGTCAGGAAGGCGATCCGTCGCGCGATCCCCGGCCCGCCGTCGACGAACCGCACCCCCGGCGCCGCTGCCGCCAGCTCCGCCTGGACCAGCGGGAAATGCGTGCAGGCGTTGACGATCACGTCGATCCCAGCGCCCTCGGGCTGGTCGAACAGTCCGGCGAGGACCGCGCGATAGCGTGCCGGATCGGTCGCCTCCCCCGCCAGCTTCGCCTCGGCCAGCCGCACCAGTTCCGCCGAGCCGTGGCGCAGCACGACGCAATCGCCCGCGAACCGCGCCGCGAGATCGTCGACATAGGCCTGGCGGACCGTCGCATCGGTGCCGAGCACGCCGATCACCCGGCTTCGGCTGAGCGCCGCGGCGGGCTTGATCGCCGGCACCGTGCCGACCACCGGCACGTCGAGCGCCGCGCGTACCACCGGCAGTGCGATCGTCGAGGCGGTGTTGCACGCGATCACCACCAGCCGCGGCCGATACCGCTCCACCAGCCGGCCGAGCAGCGCCGGCACCCGCGCGGCGATCTCCGCCTCGCTTTTGATGCCATAGGGAAAGCCAGCGGAATCGGCGGTATAGACGATCGGCGCGCGCGGCAGCAGCGCCCGCGTCGGCGCGACCACCGACAGGCCGCCCACACCCGAATCGAAGAACAGGATCGGCGCGTCATCCATCATCCGCGCCCATAAGCCGTCGCCGCGCCGCACGCCAACCTTGATCGAAGTTATGAAGGGGCCATTGGCGAAGCCCCGGTGATGGCGCTATGGTCGGCCGGGGAGGACGGGGCAGTCTTGCACACGCACATACTCTGGATCGCGCCGACGTGCGCGCTGCTGCTCGGCTATGTGCTGGGTTCGATCCCGTTCGGCGTCATCCTTACCAGCCTCGCCGGTGCCGGCGACCTGCGCAGCATCGGCTCGGGCAATATCGGCGCGACCAACGTGCTGCGCACCGGGCGCAAGGGGCTGGCGGCGGCGACGCTGCTGCTCGATCTCGCCAAGGGCGCCGCGGCGGTGTGGCTGGCCGAATGGCTGTTCCCCGGCGACGGCATGATCGCGGCGGCGGCGGCGTTCATCGGCCATTGCTATCCGGTCTGGCTGCGCTTCAAGGGCGGCAAGGGCGTCGCGACGCTGATGGGCATCGTCCTCGCGCTGCACTGGCCGATGGGGCTGGTCTATGCCGTCGTGTGGCTCGGCCTGCTCGCCACGCTGCGCATCTCGTCGGTCGCGGGCATCGCCGCGGCGGCGAGCGCGCCGGTCAGCGGTGCGCTGTTCGGCCGGTTCGACCTCGTCATGCTGCTGCTCGCGCTGGCCGCGATCGTGCTGTGGAAGCATCGCGACAATGTCGAACGGCTGCTCGCCGGCACCGAGCCGCGCATCGGCGGCAAGCGCGACGCGGCGGAACCGGATGCGCTCCGCGATGGCTGAGCGCGATGTCGCGCGTCTCCGTCTGCTTCGTACCGCCGGGATCGGCCCGGTCACCTATCGCCAGCTCCTCGCCCGCTTCGGCACCGCCGAGGCGGCGCTCGCCATGCTGCCGACGCTCGCCCGTCGCGGCGGCGGCGCCCCGCCGCGCATCGCCGAGACCGCCGCGGTCGAGCGCGAGATGGCGGCGACCGCGCGGCTCAGCGGGCGCTATCTCTTCCTCGACGACGCCGCTTATCCGCCGCTGCTCGCCCGGATCGACACCGCCCCGCCCGCGCTGATCGTGCGCGGCGACCTGGCGCTGGCGAACGCATGCACGATCGCGATCGTCGGCGCGCGCAACGCCTCGGCCGCCGCATGCCGCTTCGCCCGCAGCCTTGCGCACGATCTCGCGGCGGAGGGCGCGACGATCGTCTCCGGGCTCGCCCGCGGTATCGACACCGCGGCGCATGTCGGCGCGCTGCCGCGCACGATCGGCGTGATCGCCAGCGGCCTCGACATCGCCTTCCCGCCCGAGAATGCCGCCTTGCAGGAGGACATCGCCGACACCGCGCTGCTCGTCGCCGAACAGCCGCCGGGGACGCAGCCGCTCGCCCGCCACTTTCCGGCGCGCAACCGGATCATCGCCGGCCTCGCGCTCGGCACCGTGGTGGTCGAGGCGGCGCCGCGCTCCGGCTCGCTGATCACCGCGCGGCTCGCCGGCGAGATGGGGCGCGAGGTCATGGCCGTGCCCGGCAGCCCGCTCGACCCGCGCGCGCAGGGTTGCAACCAGCTGATCCGCGACGGCGCGACGCTGATCCAGACCGCCGCCGACGTGCTCGAACAGCTCCGCCCGATCGATCCGCGCGCCGTCCGCACGCCGCCGTCGCCCTATGCCGCCGCGCCGCCCGCCGACGCGACCGATGGCGAGCGCGCCCGCCTCGCCGGCCTGCTCGGGCCGGTGCCGGTGCCAGTCGACGAACTGGTCCGCCAGAGCGATCTCGCCCCCGCGATCGTGCAGACGGTGCTGCTCGAACTCGAACTCGCCGGCCGGATCGAGCGGCATGCCGGCGGCCGGGTCAGCCTGACCGCCTGACCCCGCGGCATGGGCGCCACTGCCTCCGGCCCCGGCCCCGTTGACCTTTTGCCCCGCGGCCCCGACTTGACGGCTGCCCCGACCGCTCGCCACCCTCGCGCGTACACGTAAGGACGCTATTGAACCGCCATGCAGCTCGTCATCGTCGAATCGCCCGCCAAGGCGAAAACCATCGAAAAGTATCTCGGCTCGGACTTCCGCGTCCTCGCCTCCTACGGCCATGTCCGCGATCTGCCGGCGCGCGACGGCTCGGTGAACCCGGACGAGAATTTTGCGATGGAGTGGGAGAATTACGCGGATAAGTCCAAGCAGCTCAAAGCGATCGCCGACCTGTCGAAGACCGCCGACCGCCTGATCCTCGCCACCGACCCCGATCGCGAGGGCGAGGCGATCAGCTGGCACGTGCAGGAGGTGCTGCGCGGCCGCAAGGCGCTGCCCAAGGACGTCCAGCGCGTCACCTTCAACGCGATCACCAAGCCCGCGATCCTCGCCGCGATGAAGGCGCCGCGCGAGCTCGATACCGACCTCATCGACGCCTATCGCGCCCGCCGCGCGCTCGACTATCTCGTCGGCTTCACGCTCTCGCCGGTGCTGTGGCGCAAGCTGCCCGGCGCCAAGTCGGCCGGCCGCGTCCAGTCGGTCGCGCTGCGCCTGATCGTCGGCCGCGAGCGCGAGATCGAGGCGTTCCGGGCGCAGGAATATTGGTCGGTCACCGCGCAGATGGAGCAGGACGGCACGCCCTTCGTCGCGCGCCTCGTGCAATGGGACGGCAAGAAGCTCGACCGCCTGTCGATCGGCACTGAGGGCGACGCGCTGAAGGCCAAGGCCGCGGTCGAGGACGGCCGCTTCTCGGTCCAGACCGTCGAGACCAAGCCGGCGACGCGCAACCCGCCGCCGCCCTTCACCACCTCGACGCTGCAGCAGGAGGCGGCGCGCAAGCTCGGCTTCTCCGCCGATCACACGATGCGCATCGCGCAGGGGCTCTACGAGGACGGCGCGATCACCTATATGCGGACCGACGGCGTGCAGATGGACGGCAGCGCCATCTCCGCCGCGCGCCTCGCCGTCGCCAACCGCTATGACGCGAGCTACGTCCCCGATTCGCCGCGCCAGTACCAGACCAAGGCGAAGAACGCGCAGGAAGCGCACGAGGCGATCCGCCCGACCGATTTCGCCAAGGACCGCGTCGGCTCGGGCGATCATGCGCGGCTGTACGAGCTGATCTGGAAGCGCGCGCTCGCCAGCCAGATGGCGTCGGCGCGGATGGAGCGCACCACCGTCGAGATGGCCGACGGCACCGGCCGCAACGTGCTGCGCGCGACCGGCCAGGTCGTGCTCTTCCCCGGCTTCCTCGCGCTCTACGAGGAAGGCAGCGACGATACGCAGGACGAGGAGGCGCGCCGCCTGCCCCGCCTGCGCGAGGGCGATGCCCCCGCCAAGAAGGCGGTCGACGCCGAACAGCATTTCACCCAGCCGCCGCCGCGCTTCTCCGAGGCGAGCCTCGTCAAGCGGATGGAGGAGCTCGGCATCGGCCGTCCGTCGACCTATGCCTCGATCATCAAGACGCTGAAGGACCGCGCCTATGTGCGCGTCGAGAAGAACCGCTTCTTCGCCGAGGAAAGCGGCCGTCTCGTCACCGCCTTCCTCGAACGCTTCTTCGAGAAATATGTCGGCTTCGACTATACCGCCGAGCTGGAGGAGGAGCTCGACGACGTCTCGGGCGGCCGCGCGCAATGGCAGGCGGTGCTCGAAGCCTTCTGGCGCGACTTCAAGCCGCGCACCAACGAGGTGATGGAGCAGCAGCCCAGCGCGATCACCGCCGAGCTCGACCAGTTCCTCGCGCCCTATCTGTTCCCCGACAAGGCGGACGGATCGGACCCGCGGCTCTGCCCCAAGTGCGAACAGGGCAAGCTGGCGCTGCGCGGCGGCAAGTTCGGCGCGTTCATCGCCTGCTCCAACTATCCCGAGTGCAAATACACCCGCCGCTTCGCGCAGCCCGGCGGCGAGGAGGGCGACAGCGGCCCCGAGGGGCTCGGCAAGGACCCGGCGACGGGCCTGGAAGTCGAGCGCAAGTCGGGGCGGTTCGGCCCCTATATCCAGCTCGGCGAGGGCAAGGAGGCCAAGCGCGCCTCGATCCCCAAGGATCTGCCCGGCGAGCTCGACCTCGAATGGGCGTTGAAGCTGCTCAGCCTGCCGCGCACGATCGGCAACCACCCGGAGACGGGCGAACCGATCACCGCGTCGATCGGCCGCTACGGGCCGTATCTGGCGCATGCGGGCAAATATGCGCGGCTGCAATCGACCGCCGACGTGTTCGAGACGGGGATGAACGCCGCGGTGGTCAAGCTCGCCGAGGCGGCGGCGGGCGGTGGCCGTCCGGCGCGCGGCGCCGCGCGCGCGCCGCTCAAGGAGCTCGGCAAGCATCCGCGCACCGAGGCGGAGATCAAGCTGATGGAGGGGCGCTACGGCCCCTATGTCACCGACGGAGAGACCAACGCGACCCTGCCCAAGTCGATCACGCCCGAGGCGCTGACGCTGGAGGAGGCGGTGCAACTGATCGACGACCGCGCCGCCGCCGCCCCGCCGAAGAAGAAGAAGGCGCCCGCCAAGAAGGCGGCGGCGAAGAAGCCCGCGGCCAAGGCGGCGACGAAGACCGCGGCGGCAAAGCCCGCGGCGGCCAAGAAGGCGCCGGCGAAGAAGCCGGCCGCGAAGAAAGCCGCGGCGGAGTGACGCACGGGGGGAGGTTCGCCTCCCCCCCTTACCGCCGAGCATGCGCCCTCCAGCCGCAGCCGCTGCGACCCGCATGATCCGGTCGGGACGGCTGCGTCGATGACGATCCCCGTCATCGGCCGGTCGAACCACCCCTCACCCGTTCGCCCTGAGCCTGTCGAAGGGCAGGCGCCACCGTGCTTCGAGAAGCTCGGCACGGGCGGTTCTGGCGAATACTAGCCTTTGCCGACGTCTGCGGTGGCCTTGCGCTCGCTTGGTTATTCTGGACAGCGTTATCCAGCCATGATCCAGCTACTGTGACACGTCATGCAGGAATGGGGAACTACGCGCGATGATGCAGGTAGGGCAGGCATTTCATATCCGTGTGAGGGCAGGCTTGACCGGGTATACTGGGTAAAACGTCCTCACCTTATCGCAGCTACTCTCTCGCATATCTGTCCCATTTTCAGACCGCGGCCACCTCGGTATTGAATAGCACACGCCTCAGCAACACCTAGCATTTGCACTGAGGAATAAGCCGATCAACTCGGCAGCTTTACGGGGGGTCAGCATGGCAGGCATTGAATCGGTCAAGGACTTGGTCAAGCCACCATTTGCTAACTACGACATTGTAGTTTATTTTGGCTGCGGCCTTTTTGCCCTACCATTCATGCTGCATTACGGTGAGATTTTCCTTACCGAGCATCATAACACCAAAAGCTCTTTAATTACAAAACTTAGCAAGATAGACCCAGCATTTTCGGATCAATTTGTTGTCTCACTGATTGCATCGTTAACGGTGCTCGTATCTGTCTACATTCTCGGCCAGATCATTGCATACCTTGGCAGCGAATTTATCGAAAAACTAATGGATAGCTTGTTTGGAAAGGCTAGCTCAACTGTACTTAGAGGCAGCACGGACAGGCGAGGGCAATTTAAGGAAAAGATTGTAGAACGCATCAACGCCGGCGCTTATGAGCATTACCGGGGGCCTAGCTGGCTTAGTAGCGTAGTTAGGATTAGCTACCACTTTCCTGTATTTTTGGCGTACTACCTCGTCTATCGTTATGAAGTGTTCGGATACCATCGTACCCGCGTATCTGAGAAGGTCATGATTGCAGCGCAAAATAAATTCGCCGTCGACAACATGGCAGATATTAAGCTCGACATGGGTCATGAGTGGTTCAAGGCGCTAGAAGCCATTGTAGCTAACAACAATCCTTTAGCAACGACTAGAATGTACAACTACCTTATAATATCTGGCTTGTTTAGATCGATTTGCTTTATCCTGTTAACGGCATCATGGTTCGAACTAGCCTACACTATATCGATTATGTTGGCGGGCAATCCTCCGTCAGGATTACTTATGTTTGGCCATGAGGGACGAATCGCCCACTTAGCTAGCTATGCTGCCATATGCGCCCTCTATCTCTTTTGTTTGTTCTCATACTTCAAATTTCAGCGGCGCTATGTCGAGGATGCCATTTTCGCATTCGTATTCACCAAGGAGGCTGACGCGGCCGGTAAGCTTGCTCCAGCTAGTACAAGGGACTAATATAAGCGCCCCGATAATCGATTACGAAACCGCCGATTTCTGCCGTTTGGTGCCACCTGCAAAACCCTCTTCTGGGCACCACAGTCTGGTCAAAGCCGTACCGCGACGGTCGGCCATAGGCTCCAACCCGTACCTATCTTGACGCGCGCCCCGCCTCTTGAGTCCCGATGACACTATCCCGATACTGCCATCACCTCAGGAGACGCCGTCATGCCCGCCGTCACGATCCGCAACCTCTCCGACGAAACGCATCGCGCACTCGAGGCGCGCGCCGCGCAGCACGGCCGCAGCACCGAGGCCGAAATGCGCGCCATCCTCGAAACCGCGGTGCACCCGCCGGCGCGCGTCAGGCTCGGTTCGTTGCTCGCCGCGATCGGCCGTGACGCGGGCCTGACCGAGGCGGAAGCCGAGCAGTTTGCCCGCCTCCGCGATACGGCGCCGGCCGAACCGCTTCGCTTCGAATGATCCTGCTCGACACCAACGTCGTGTCCGAGCCGTGGAAGCCCGCCCCCGACCCGCGCGTCGCGGCATGGCTCGACGCGCAGGCGATCGACACGCTGTATCTGTCGGCCGTCACCGTCGCCGAATTGCGCTTCGGCATCGCCGTTATGCCACCGGGCAAACGACGCGACACGCTCGATCATCGACTCGAACACGACGTGCTGCCGCTGTTCGCCGGCCGCGTCCTCGCGTTCGACCTCGATGCGTCACGCGCCTATGCCGACGGCATGGCCGCCGCCCGCCGCGGCGGTGCGCCGATCGGGCTCGCGGACGGCTATATCGCCGCGATCGCGGCGACCCATGGCCTGGTCGTCGCTAGCCGCGATACCCGCCCGTTCGCGGCCGCGGGACTGGCGGTCGTCGATCCCTGGCAGGCGACGCCCTGACCCCCAAAAACGTCAGCCTTCCCCACCAATTATCCGCCCCCTCTTGCACCGCGCGTCTGACCCTGCGACGGAAGCGCCAAAGCCGACCAAAGCGGCACGAAGGAGCGAGGATGCGTAATATCGATCATCTCATCGTCGGATCGGCCGGCGGTGATGCCACGCGCTACGGCGACGTGTTCGATCCCAACAGCGGCGAGATCCAGGCGCGCGTGCCGCTCGGCACCGCGGCCGATCTCGATCGCGCCGTCACGGCGGCGCAGGCCGCGCAGCCCGGCTGGGCCGCCACCAATCCGCAGCGTCGCGCCCGCGTCATGTTCCGCTTCAAGGAGCTGGTCGAGGCGAACATGGACGCGCTCGCCCATCTGCTCTCCTCCGAACACGGCAAGGTGATCGCCGATTCGAAGGGCGACATCCAGCGCGGGCTGGAGGTGATCGAATTCTGCTGCGGCATCCCGCACATTCTCAAGGGCGAATATACGCAAGGCGCCGGCCCGGGCATCGACGTCTATGCGATGCGCTTGCCCGTAGGGATCGGCGCGGGGATCACCCCGTTCAACTTTCCGGCGATGATCCCGATGTGGATGTTCGGCGTCGCCATCGCCACCGGCAACGCCTTTATCCTCAAGCCGTCCGAGCGCGATCCGTCGGTGCCGGTGCGGCTCGCCGAGCTGATGCTGGAGGCGGGCGCGCCCGAGGGCATCCTGCAGGTCGTCCATGGCGACAAGGCGATGGTCGACGCGATCCTCGATCACCCCGCAATCGCGGCGGTCAGCTTCGTCGGGTCGAGCGACATCGCGCAGTACGTCTATCGTCGCGGTGTCGAGGCGGGCAAGCGCGTGCAGGCGATGGGCGGCGCCAAGAACCACGGCATCGTCATGCCCGACGCCGATCTCGACCAGGTCGTCGCCGATCTGTCGGGCGCGGCCTTCGGTTCGGCGGGCGAGCGCTGCATGGCGCTGCCGGTGGTGGTGCCGGTCGGCGACAAGACCGCCGACGCGCTGCGCGAGAAACTGATCCCCGCCATCGCCGCGTTGCGCGTCGGCGTGTCGACCGATGCGCAGGCGCATTACGGCCCGGTGGTCAATGCCGCGCACAAGCAGCGCGTGGAAAACTGGATCCAGACCGGCGTCGACGAGGGCGCCGAGCTGGTCGTCGACGGCCGCGGCTTCACGCTTCAGGGGCATGAGAACGGCTTCTTCGTCGGCCCGACCTTGTTCGACCGCGTCACGCCCGACATGTCGGCGTATAAGGAGGAGATTTTCGGCCCCGTCCTCCAGATCGTCCGCGCGCCCGATTTCGAGACGGCGGTGCGGCTGCCCTCGGAGCATCAATATGGCAATGGCGTCGCGATCTTCACCCGCAACGGCCATGCCGCGCGCGAGTTCGCGGCGCGGGTGAATGTCGGCATGGTCGGCATCAACGTGCCGATCCCGGTGCCGGTCGCCTATCACAGCTTCGGCGGCTGGAAGCGCAGCGCGTTCGGCGACACCAACCAGCACGGCATGGAAGGCGTCAAATTCTGGACCAAGGTCAAGACGGTGACGCAACGCTGGCCCGACGGCTCGGCGCTGCCCGGCGGCAGCGAGGACGGCGGCCCCAGCCGCATCCAGGACGCCTTCGTCATCCCGACGATGGGCTGATCGGCATGCGCATTCTCCTCACCGCCGCCGTCCTTTGTCTCGCCGCCTGTTCGGGCGGCGAGACGGCGAACAATGAATCGAGCGGCGGCAGTGCGGCGGTCGAGCCGACGCCGACCAACCTGACCGACGATCCGCAGAACAGCGTCGTGCCGATCCCCGCCACCAGCCCCTCGCCGATCGCGGCGATCCCCGCCGGCTTCCAGGGCCGTTGGGGCATGGTCGCGGGCGATTGCGACGCGGCGAGCGGTGCCGACAAGGGGGCGCTGACCATCGCCGGCAACCGCCTGTCCTTCTTCGAATCGCGTGGCACCGCCGAGGGCTTGCACCAGACCCGGCCGAGCCAGATCGCCTTCGACCTGCCGATGAGCGGCGAGGGCATGACCTGGCGCGAACCGACCACGCTCACCCTGCTCGACGACGGCAAGACGCTGGTGCGTGAGGTGACGGGTTCGCCCGATCGCGCCGGCTCGTTCCGCTACAGCCGCTGCCCGGCCTGAGGATTTCATGGACAACCAGTTCGATCTTACCGACGACCAGCGCGAGATCCAGGAGCTCGCGCGCCGCTTCACCGCCGATCGCATCACGCCCCACGCCGCGGAATGGGACGAAAAGCACCTCTTCCCGCGCGACACGATCAAGGCGGCGGCCGAACTCGGCTTCGCCGCGATCTACGTCTCCGAGGAGAGCGGCGGCATCGCGCTCGGCCGGCTCGAGGCGGCGCTGATCATGGAGGCGATGGCCTATGGCTGCCCGTCGACCAGCGCGTTCATCTCGATCCACAATATGGCGAGCTGGATGATCGACCGCTTCGGCTCGCCGACGGTGAAGGCCAAATATCTCCCCGGCCTCGTCACGATGGACCGGCTGGCGAGCTATTGCCTCACCGAACCCGGCTCGGGCAGCGACGCCGCCGCGCTGAAGACCAAGGCGGTGCGCGACGGCGACCATTATGTCGTCACCGGCTCGAAGCAGTTCATCTCCGGCGCGGGCGAGAACGAGGTCTATGTCACCATGGTCCGCACCGGCGAGGAGGGGCCCAAGGGCATCTCGGCGCTGGTGATCGAGAAGGACATGGCCGGCGTGTCGTTCGGCGCCAACGAGCGCAAGCTCGGCTGGCATTCGCAGCCGACGCGGCAGGTCATGTTCGACAACGTCCGCGTGCCGGCGGAGAATCTGGTCGGCGCCGAGGGCGAGGGCTTCCGCATCGCGATGATGGGGCTCGACGGCGGCCGGCTCAACATCGGCGCGTGCAGCCTCGGCGGCGCGCAGCGCTGCCTCGATGAGGCGATCCGCTATACCAAGGATCGCAACCAGTTCGGCAAGCCGATCGCCGACTTCCAGAACACGCAATTCACCCTCGCCGACATGGCGACCGAATTGGAGGCGGCGCGCGCCTTGCTCTACATGGCGGCGGCGAAGGTCACCGCCAACGCCCCCGACAAGACGCGCTTCGCGGCGATGGCCAAGCGGCTCGCCACCGATACCGGCAGCAGCGTCGTCGACCGCGCGCTGCAATTGCACGGCGGCTACGGCTATCTGATGGACTATCCGATCGAGCGCTTCTGGCGCGACCTGCGCGTCCATTCGATCCTGGAGGGCACCAACCAGGTGATGCGGATGATCGTCGGCCGCGACCTGATCCGGCAATAGGAATGGGACGATTCCGCCGTCCGTTCGTGCCGGGCCTGTCGAAGCACCGGCTCGCCTGCCCTTCGACAGGCTCAGGGCGAACGGACGTCGGGTAAGTCCCGCGCAACAGGAGAGAAGACATGGCACGCGTCGCCTTCATCGGCCTCGGCAACATGGGCGGCGGGATGGCCGCCAACCTCGCGAAGCACGGCCATGACGTGCGCGCCTTCGACCTCAGCGCCGCCGCGCTCGACAAGGCGCAGGCGGCGGGCTGCCTCCCGGTCGCCTCCGCCGCGGAGGCCGTCGCGGGCGCCGAGGCGATCGTCACCATGCTCCCCGCCGGCAGCCACGTCGAAAGCGTCTATGCCGAGGCGGTGTTCGGCCATGCCGAACCATCGGCGATCCTGATCGACTGTTCGACGATCGACGTCGCCACCGCGCGCCGCGTCGCCGAGACCGCGGCGGCCAAGGGCCTCGCCGCGGTCGACGCGCCGGTCTCGGGCGGGATCGGCGCGGCCAATGCCGGCACGCTCACCTTCATGGTCGGCGGCGCGGAGGATGCGTTCGAGCGGGCCCGCCCCTTCCTCGCCGACATGGGCAAGGCGGTGATCCACGCCGGCGCGAGCGGCGCAGGCCAGGCCGCCAAGATGGCCAACAACATGCTGCTCGGCGCGACGATGATCGCGACCTGCGAGGCGTTCCGGCTCGCCGAACGGCTGGGGCTCGACGCGCAGACCTTCTACGACATTTCGTCGGTCAGTTCGGGGCAGAGCTGGTCGATGACCAGCTATTGCCCCGTCCCCGGCGTCGGGCCCGAAACGCCCGCCGACCATGACTATCAGGGCGGGTTCGCCGCGGCGCTGATGCTCAAGGACCTGCGCCTCGCAATGCAGGCCGCCGAGGGCGCGGGCGCGACGACGCCTCTCGGCGCCCATGCGACCGCATTGTACGAGGCATTCGTCGCGGCGGGCAACGGCGGCACCGATTTCTCGGGGATCATCCGCACGCTGTAAGTCGGGAAGGCGAGACCTTCCCCCTTGCGGTCACCCCCGGCCAAGCGGGGGATGACGGTGGAGGGGAATGAGCCGCCCCCTTCGTCATCCCGGCGAACGCCGGGACCCATGGTTGCGGTAAGCTTTGAGGGCGTGCGCGCCATTCGCGTCGCTGTGTCCATGGGTCCCGGCGTTCGCCGGGATGACGATAGGGCGCCACCCCCTCAACCCTCAACCCCCAATCCTCAACCCGCCCGACGCCACCGCCGCCGCAACCGCCGCACCGCGCCGACCGCCGCCGACCACGCCAGCGTCTCCACCCCGGCATAGCCCAGCCCGAGATGCGCCGGCCGCGCCGCGAGCACATCGGCCAGTCCCACGGAGCCCGAGCGCAATCCCGTCCGCCCGATCCGCGCCCAGCGCCGCGCCGTCTCCCAGCGGATCAGCTTGCGGCTCTCCGTGTCGGGCCGCTCCTGCGCGAGGAACGCCGCCTGCAGCGTCGCGATCCCCGCCCCCAGCCGCTGCAAGGTCGCCCGGTCGGGCACCGGCACGCCGCCCATATTGTGCAGCACCAGCAGCCGCGCCAGCACCGCCGCATCCTCGACGCCGAGCACCCCGGCATGCCGCTCGGCGAGCACGTGCATCGACGCGTCGCGCATCGTGTCGATGAACCGCTTCGACACGCCGCCGGCATGCTGGCGATAGCGGACCAGCGGCGTGTCGAGCCGCGCGATCCGCCCGAACGCGCCGACGCGATGATAGAGGTCGAAGTCCTCGGCATAGACCATCTCGGGCCGGGTGAACGGATCGAGCGTCCGCGCCACCGCGGTGCGCAGCATCACCGTCGACCAGACCAGCGGATTCTCGATCCAGCTCAGCCAGGCGATCAGCTCGGGCGTGGTGTGCGCGGCATAATGCATCGCCGAGACCTTGCCGTCGCGCAATTGCTCCGCCTGCGTGCCGACCAGCACCACGTCGGGATGCGCGTCGAGATAGGCGACCTGCCGCGCCAGCCGTTCGGGCAGGCAGAGGTCGTCCTGGTCGAGCCCGGCGACGAACCGCCCGCGCGCCGCCGCGACGCCGCGGTTGCGGGTGCGCACCGGCCCGCCGTTGACCTCGTTCTCGATCAGCCGGACGCGCGGATCGCGCCACTCGCGCACCAGCGCGCGGGTGGTGTCGCTCGAACAATCGTCGACGACGATCGCTTCCCAATCGGCCAGCGTCTGCGCGGCGAGCGACTCCAGCGTCTCGCCGATGAAATGCGCGCCGTTGTAGCTGGGGATGATGACCGAGACGATCGGCGTGCTCATGCGGCTTCCTGCGCCTCGCGTTCGAGCAGCTGGTCGACGATCATCTGGCCGACGTCGTTCTGCCACAGCCACAGGCCGTTGGCCTGGCCGCGGAAGCTCGCCTCGCCGCCCAGCCGCCCCCAGGGGACGAAGCCCGCCGACAGGCCGATGCCATAGGCGCCGGGCACCGGCCGGTCGTCGGCGTCGAGGATGCGGCAATGGCGGTCGACCATCGGCCGCCCGGCGTGATGCGCCAGCGCCAGCGGCTCGCCGTCGACACCGAGCAACGGCACCGCGCGCGGCCGATAGCCGAGCGCGCCGATCACCAGATCGGCCCCGGCGATGAACGCGCGCGCGGCCGCATCGTCGTCGCCGGTGATCCGGTGCGACGCGACGCGCGGATCGGGCGTGCGCCCGCCGAGCGACAGCATGCGCAGCACCAGCTCGCGCGATTCGAGCCGCAGCCCGGCGAGCCGCAATACGAAGCCGCTGACCGGGCAGATGTCGGTCTCGTCGAAATCGTGGAAGCCGTCGGCATGCGCCGCGGCGATCGTGGGATAGAAGGGCTTGAGCGGCTGGCGGTGGAGCAGCGTCACCGCGCCGGCGCCGAAGGCGAAGCCCGGCTGGCTCTTGAGCAGCAGCACCGCCGCGGCGATCGCGCTGGTCGAAGCGCCGATGATCGCCACGCGCGGCGCCGGGATGCCGCGCAACCGCGCGTGCACCTGCCCGACGCCGCCGAGCCGCAGCACCGCGTCCGACCCGATCAGCCGCTCGCCCGCAAGGTCGCCGAGCCGCGCGCCCGCGACGCGCTTGGCCGCGACCTGATCCTCCGTCTGCACGCCGCCGGTCGCGACCACGACGTGGCGCGACACGAGCGTGCGCGTCGCCCCGGTCGCGTCGTCGACCGTCGTCTGCCAGCGCCCGTCGGCGGTGCGCTGCACGCGCTGCGCCTCATGGCCGGTCAGGACCGCGCCGCCGTGGCGCACGACGATGTCGCGCAGCCGGTCCGCCGTCGTCGCGAGCAACGGTGCGGTATCGACCAGCGGCGCGCCGAGTTCGGCGACGTAGCGCCCCATCAGCCGCCCGGCGGGATGCTGCTCCAGCGCCGCCAGTTCGGGATAGGGATTGTTCTTCACCGCGGACAGGAAGGTTTCGGCGGTGGTATCGGAGCGGATCGCATAGGAGCCGAGTTCGCCCGCGCCCATCCGCGCGCGCTTTTCGACGATCGCGAAGCCCGCCTCGACCAGCGGCGCCAGCGTGCCCTGTTTGCTCGCCGCGATCAGCATCGCGGTGCCCGCCGGGCCGCCACCGATCACCACCGTCGTCAGGTCGCGCTGCGGCGTCGCGTCCTCACCCGCGCCGGTGGCGGCACAGCGGGTGACCGCCCGCGCCAGCCGTCCGGCGATCACCGCCGCGTCGGCGGGGGTCATCGCATCGGTGATCGGCAGGCTCAACATCCGGCCGCCGATCGCGTCGGCGACCGGCGTCGGCGCGATCGTCGCGACCTCGCGGAACAGCGGCTGCTCGCCGAGGTGCGGGCTGAAATATTGCCCCGCCCCGACGCCCTCGTCGGCCAGCGCGGCGATGACGGCGCTGCGCTGCGCCGCGAGGTCGGGGGGCAGCAGCACCGGCATGAACTGCGTCGCCTGCCGCCGTCCGGTCGAGCGTTGCAGCGTAAAGCCGGGCAACGCCGTGCGATAGGCGGCATCGATGGCGGCGCGATGATCGCACACCGCATCGATCTCGGCGAGCTTGGCGCGCGCCATCAGCGCGATCACCTCGGGCAATTTGGCGTTGAGGCCCGGCAGCGTCGCGCTGCGCCCCTGTTCGAAGCCGAAGTTGATCATGCCGCGCAACTGGTCGATCCTGGCGACGTCGCCGCTGTGGATCAGCCCGCCCTCCGCGACCGAGAAGGTCTTGGTCGCGTGCATCGAATAGACGATGCTGAACGGCGCGCCGCTGCCGAAGCCGCGCCCGGCGGGGTCGAGCGTGCCGAGCGACGCCGCCGCGTCGATCACCACCCCGACGCCATGGCGCGCGGCGAGCCAGGCGTAACGGTCGAGGTCGATCGCGGTGCCGAACGTCGCATAGGGCACGATGACGCCGATCCGCTCGCCATATTGCGCAAGCAGCGCCTCTTCCTGCTGCGGGTCGGCGGTCCAGCCGTCGGGTTCGATATCGCAGATCAGCGGCGTCAGCCCGCTCCACAATGCCGCCTGCGCGGTCGCGGCGAAGGTCAGCGCCGGCATCAGCGCCAGCGTCCCCGGCTGCACGTGCAGTCCCGTCCCTTGGCCCGCCGCCTGACGCAGCGCGACCATCAGCCCGAGCGTCGCATTGCCGACCGCCAGGCACGCGCCGCGGCCGCCGAACAGACGCTCGGTCGCCTCCGCCTCGAACGCGCGCACCTCCGGCCCGTTGTTGCTGAACACGCCCGACGCCTCGATCCGGCGCAGATCCTCGATACGCTCGCTCAACCGCGGCGGCCGCGGCGCGATCAACGGATAGTCCATGGAATGCCGTCCTGCCTGTCGAGCCGGAACCCTAATCCCCCGCCCCTAAGAACCGGTTAGCACCTGAAAACCATAATGCCTCCCCTGTCGGGCGACGGAATTGCATCCGCTACGGTGCCGCCTGCCCCACCGGCGCCTCCACGCGCCGCCCGTTCGCGCGCGGCAAGCCCTGCCCCGTGCAAAACCGCCCCCGAAGAAACATTTCGCAACATTCGATTGACTGCCACGGCAACCATTGCCAAAGCAGCGACATGGGATATTACTCCGAGTCGAATTTCGTTCCCGAACAGTCGATCGGCTATCTGCTGCGCCGGTCGGAGCAGCTCGGCTCTGCGTCGCTGGAACCGATCTTCGCCGCCGCCGGCATCACCAAGACGCAATGGAGCGCGCTGCTCGCGCTCCACTTCCAGCGCGCCGGCACCTGCGCCGAGATCGCGCGCGACATCGGCCACGACAAGGGCGCGACGACCCGGCTGGTCGACACGCTCGAAGAGCGCGGCTGGGTGGTGCGCGACCGCGACGGCGACGAGGATCGCCGCGTCGTCCGCCTCGCCGTGACGGCGACCGGCACGCGCATCGCCGAACAGGTCAACGCGGCCGTGATCCGCGTCTGGAATCATTGGTTAAGTGATTGGGATGAAAAGGATATTACGGACTTGATCCGCCTCCTCCAACGGCTCCGCGACACCGTCCAACAGACCCCCGACGAAGGCGTCTTTGCGTGAAGATAGCGAACTTCTCCCCTCTCGCGCTGCTCCTCGCGAGCGCCTGCGCCGTCCCCAACACGCCCCCTGCGGTCGCCCCGGTGGCGCCGGCGTCGCTCGGCCTCGCCGCCAGCGCCGCGCCGGCGATCGCCGACGATTGGTGGACGGGCTTCGGTGACCCGCAGCTCGACCGGATCGTCGCCGACGCCACCGCCGGCAATCCGACGCTCGACGCCGCGCTCGCCCGCATCGCCCAGGCGCAGGCGGTCCTCTCCAGCCGCCGCGCCGACACCGGCCCCGACGTGACGCTCGACGCCAACGAGCAGCTCCAGCGCCTGTCCGGCCGCTACATCATCCCGCCGCCCTATGGCGGGTCGGTGCGCTTCGTCGGTCAGGCGCAGGCCAATCTCACCTGGAACCTCGACCTGTTCGGCCGGCAGAAGGCGGCGATCACCGGCGCGCGCGCCTCGGCCCGCGCCGCCGCGCTCGATCTCGCCGCCGCGCGGCTCGCCATCGCCGGTGCGGTCGCGCAGACCTATATCGACCTTGCCCGCGCCGAGGCGGAGGCGACGATCGCCCGCCGCACGATCGCGACGCGACAGGACTCGCTGCGCCTCGTCAATATCCGCATCCGCAACCGCCTCGCCAGCAATCTGCAGGCGACCGCGGCGCAGACGCTGCTGGCGCAGGCACAGACCGCCCTGCTCCGCGCCAACGGCGCGCGCGCGGTGGCGACCAACGCGCTCGCCGCGCTCGCCGGCCGCGGTCCGGACTATGCCGCGGCGATCCAGCCGGCGACGCTGCGCCTCGACGCGGCGCTGCCGCTGCCTGCGCAGGTGCCCGCCGACCTGCTCGCCCGCCGCCCCGACATCGCCGCGGCGCAGGCGCGGATCGAGGCTGCCGCCGCCGGCCGCCAGGTCGCGCGCCGCGCCTTCTATCCCAACGTCAACCTGACCGCGCTCGCCGGTTTCCAGGCGATCGGCCTCGGCAATCTGGTCAGCCTCGACGCCGGCACCGCCGGCGCCGGTCCCGCCATCCACCTGCCGCTGTTCGACAATGGCCGGTTGAAGGCGGACCTCGCCGGCGCCACCGCCGCGCTCGACCTCGCCACCGCCGACTATAACGACCGCGTGCTCGGCGCGGTGCGCGACGCGGCCGATGGGATCGCGCTCGTCGCCAACCTCGCCGAGCAGCGCGCCCGCACCGCCGAGGTCGTGCGCGGCTTTGGCGAAACCAACCGCCTCAATGCGATCCGCGTCGCCAGCGGCCTCGATAGCAAGCTCGACCTCGTCGACAACGACGTCCGCCTGCTCGACGCCGAACTGACGCAAGCCAATCTCGCCGCCGATGCGGCCCGCCAGCGCGTCGCGCTGGTGCTGGCGCTCGGCGGCGGCTTCTCCTCCTCCCAGGAACCCCGCCGATGACCGACACGCAAGCGTCCGCCCCCACGCCCCAGCCAGCTGCCGAGGGCGGCAAGCCGCGCGCCCGCCGCCGCGGCTTCCTGATCCTCGCCGTGATCGTCGTGGTCGCGCTGATCGTCTGGGCGGTCTTCCACTTCCTGCTCGCGAAGCCCGAACAGGAAACCGACGACGCCTATGTCGCCGGCGACGTCGTCGCGATCACCGCGCGCGATCCCGGCCAGATCACCGCGATCTACGCCGACAATACGCAGACGGTGAAGGCCGGCGCGCCGCTGCTCGACCTCGATCCCGCCACCGCCGACGTCGCGCTCGCCTCGGCCGAAGCCGACCTCGCCCGCGCCGTCCGCGCCACCCGCGCCGACATCAGCAAGGTCAGCGAAAGCGGCGCCGCCGTCGTCCAGGCGCAGGCGCAGCTCTCCGCCGCCACCGCCGATTACGCGCGCCGCCAGGGCGCCGCCGCACAAGGTGCGATCTCGGGTGAGGAACTCGCGCACGCCGCCGACGCGGTGAAGGTCGCGCGCGCCAACCTCAACCTCGCCCGCAGCCAGCAGGCGCAGTCGCGCTCGACCGTGCAGGGCACCGATACCAGCACCAACCCGGCGGTGCTCGCCGCGGTCGCCGCCTATCGCCGCGCCGCGATCACGCGCAGCCACATGCATATCGTCGCCCCGATCGACGGCGTCGTCGCGCAGCGCACCGTGCAGATCGGCCAGCAGGTCGCCGCCGGCACGCCGCTGATGGCGGTGGTGCCGCTGGCCAAGGTGTGGGTCGACGCCAATTTCCGCGAGACGCAGCTCAAGGACCTGCGCATCGGCCAGCCGGCAACGGTGACCGCCGACATGTACGGCGACGACGTGGTCTTCCACGGCCATGTCATCGGCGTCGGTGCCGGGTCGGGCAATGCCTTCGCGCTGCTGCCGCCGCAGAACGCCAGCGGCAACTGGATCAAGATCGTCCAGCGCGTCCCGGTGCGCATCGGCCTCGACCCGCGCGAGCTGAACCAGCATCCGCTGCGCGTCGGCCTGTCGGTCAACACGACGGTCGATACCGCCAACCGCTCCGGTGCGCTGCTCGGCAAGCCCGCGGCGCAGGCCTATGCCGGCCGCCCCGGCGACGGCAGCGACCCCGCGGTCGAGGCGCGCATCCGCCAGATCATCGCCGCCAATCGTTGACGCCCGCGTCGTCCTCACCCTTTGCCGCCTGCGGCGTCTCTTCCCTCCCCCGCCGGGAGAGGGAGGGAGCGGCGCAGCCGCGGAAGGGTGAGGGCGCACCGCCACCCCGGAACACCATCTGATGGCCGTCCCCACCCAAGCCCAAGGCCCCGCCCCGCTCGTCGGCGGCAAGCGTGCGCTGATCGCCTTCGCGCTCGCGCTCGGCACGTTCATGATGGTGCTCGACAGCACGATCGCCAACGTGTCGCTGCCGACGATCGCGGGCAATCTCGGCGTCTCGTCCGACAATTCGACCTGGGTGATCACCGCCTTTGCGGTCGCCAACGGCGTCGCGGTGCCGTTGACCGGCTGGCTGATGGGCCGGTTCGGCGTCGTGCGCACCTTCTGCACCGCGGTGGCGGCGTTCACCGTCGCCTCGTTCCTGTGCGGCATCGCCTGGGACCTGCCCTCGCTGATCGTCTTCCGCATCCTGCAAGGCGCCTGTTCGGGGCCGATGATGCCGGGCAGCCAGGCGCTGCTCATCTCGATCTTCCCGCCCGACAAACGCTCGACCGCGCTCGGCGTCTGGTCGATGACGACCTTGGTCGGGCCGGTGATGGGGCCGATCCTCGGCGGCTATATCAGCGACAATTACCATTGGAGCTGGATCTTCCTGATCAACATCCCGTTCGGCATCTTCACGACGCTGGTCTGCTGGAACGGCCTCAAGAGCCGCGAGACGCCGACGCGCAAGCTGCCGATCGACACCGTCGGGCTGATGCTGCTCGTCCTCTGGGTCGGCTCGCTCCAGATCATGCTCGACCTCGGCAAGAATGCCGACTGGTTCAACGATCCGGCAATCTGCGTGCTCGCCGTCGTCGCGGCGGTCGGGTTCGTCGCGTGGATCATCTGGGAACTGACCGACGCCAATCCCGCGGTCGACCTGTCGCTGTTCGCCAACCGCAATTTCGCGATCGGCACGCTCGCCTTCTGCCTCGGCTATGCGGTGTTCTTCGCCAACACGCTGATCCTGCCGCTCTGGCTGCAGACGCAGCTCGGCTATACCGCGACCTGGGCGGGCCTGATCGCCGCGCCGAGCGGCGTGGTCGCGGTGCTCATCTCGCCGCTTGCCGCGCGCCTGTCGGGCAAGGTCGACGCGCGCATCCTCGCGACCATCTCCTTCCTGGCCTTCGCCGTGTCATATTGGATGCGCTCCAATCTCGTCACCGGCGCGACGGTGTTCGACTTCATGCTGCCGCTGCTGGTGCAGGGGATCGCGATGAGCATCTTCTTCCTCGCGATGGTCACCATCCTGCTCGACGGCATCGCGCCGCCGCGCATCCCCTCGGCGACCGGCATCTCGAATTTCGCGCGGATCGTCGCAGGATCGTTCGCCGCCTCGATCATCACCACCGCCTGGGACCGGCGCGAGGCGATCCACCAGAGCCGCCTCGCCGAAGCGATCGGCCAGGGCATGCCGTTGCAGATGGCGACCGAGACCTTGCAGAAGATGGGCGCCACCTCGACGCAGGCCGCCGCGGCGATCACCCGCCAGATGGTCGGCCAGGCCTATCTGCTCGCCTCGACCGACCTGTTCCGCGTCTCGGCGTGGCTGTGCGCGGCGATGGTGGTGATCGTCTGGTTCACGCGGCGGCCGAAGGGCGGGCATGGTCCGGTCGCGGCGGACTGATCGGCGGGTGCGGCGGGCGCGCGGTTGACCGCTCCGGCCCGCTTGCCTACCTCTCGCGCCATGACCGCCCCCACCATCCTCCTGGTAGAGGACGATCCCGCCCTCCGCACCCTGACCACCAGAGCCTTGCAGGAAAACGGTTATCTCGTCCGTCCCGCCTCCGCCGCGCCCGAGATGTGGCTCGCGCTGGAGTCCGGGCCGGTCGACCTGATCCTGCTCGACATCATGCTCCCCGGCACCAGCGGCATCGACCTGTGCCGTGCGCTGCGCCAGAAGAGCGAAGTTCCGATCATCTTCATCAGCGCCAAGGGCAGCGAGACCGACCGCGTCGTCGGCCTCGAGCTCGGCGCCGACGACTATATCGCCAAGCCGTTCGGCAGCCGCGAGCTGATCGCGCGCATCCGCGCCGTGCTCCGCCGCGGCCAGCTCGAACGCCGCCCCGGCGAGCGCGAGGAGGGGGTGCTGACCTTCGACGGCTGGCAGGTGACGCTGCCGCGCCGCGAGCTGACCTCGCCGACCGGTGCGGTGGTCGACCTGACCGGCGCGGAATTCGACCTGCTCGTCAGCCTCGCCGAACATGCCGGCCGCGTCATCGCGCGCGAACGGCTGATCGAATTGTCGCGCACGCGACTGGGTGACAGTTCGGACCGCAGCATCGACGTGCTGATCAGCCGCCTGCGCCGCAAATTGTCGAGCGCCGGCAAGGACGCACCGATCATCACCGTCCGCGGCGTCGGCTATATGCTCAACACCGAGGTGACGCGCCGGTGACGGCTGGCGTGGTGGCGCGCGCGCCCCTGCCCCACCCACGCCGTCACCCCGGACTCGTTCCGGGGTCCACCGTTCCGCATACCGTCAAGCCGCTGAGTGTGTGGAACAGTGGACGCCGGACCAAGTCCGGGGTGACGGGTCGATCGGGGCAGGCAGCCCGATCCTTGCGCACCCGCCCATGAAACGCTTCGTCCGCCCCTCGATCGGCCTGATCGGCCAGATCGTCGCCATCCTGCTGCTGACGATGGTCATCGAATTCGGCGTCAGCACGATCCTCTACGAGCGCGCCAGCCAGTTCGCGGTCCGCGACGACGAGGCACGGCGGCTGGCGGAGCATCTCGTCATCGCCCGCCGGCTCATCGCCGAACAGCCGCCCGAGCGGCGCGATGCGATGGCGGAGGACCTCACCACCGAACGCTATGCGCTCCACTGGCAGCGCGACCTGCCGCCGCCGCCGCCGATCGCCCCCGCGCTCGACGGGATGCGCCATCAGGTGATCGAATGGGAGCCGTCGCTCGCCGCCAGCGACCTGCGGCTCAAGCTCACCTCGCCGGGGCGCAGTTCGGTGGTCACCGGCGGGCTGCGGCTGCCCGACAACAGCTGGCTCTATTTCCGTACCCTCGAACCGCTGCACAATCTCGAACTCGCCACCGAACGCATCCTGCTCGCGCTGATCCCGGCGCTGGCGTTGATGGTGATCGGCGGGCTTCTGATCCGCCGTGCGCTGCGCCCGATGCGGCAGCTCGCCATCGCCGCCGAAACGCTGGGCGACGCCGAGCACGACCCGATTCCGGAAGCCGGCCCCGGCGAGGTGCGCCGCGTCGTCGCCGCCTTCAACCGCATGGCCGCACGCATCCAGCGGCTAATCGTCGACCGCACGCAGGCGCTCGCCGCGGTCGGTCACGATCTGCGCACGCCGTTGCACCGGCTGCGGCTGCGCGCCGATGCGGTGGAGGACGAGACGACGCGCGCCGCGATCCAGCGCGACATCGGCGAGATGGAGGCGATGGTGAATTCGCTGCTCGCCTTCCTCGGCGGCGGCAGCGACCCCGAAACGCCGGTGCTGACCGATGTCGCGGTGCTCTGCGCGACGTTGATCGACGATGTCGAGGATCGCGGCCTGTCCGGCATCTATGACGGGCCGGCGCATTGCGAGGTGACCGTGCGCCCGGTTGCGCTCAAGCGCGCGCTCGGCAATCTGATCGAGAATGCGCTCCATTATGCCGGCAACGTCGTCCTGCGGCTGGAAAGCGACACCGCGGGCGTCACGATGATCGTCGAGGACGATGGCGCCGGCATTCCCGAGGACCAGTTGCGCAGCGTGCTCGAACCCTTCGTCCGGCTCGACACGTCGCGGCCGCGCGATACGGTCGGGTTCGGGCTGGGGCTGCCGATCGTCGGCCGGATCGTCGAGCAGGAGGGCGGCGTGCTGACTCTGTCCAACCGCCCCGAAGGCGGCCTGCGCGCGGCGATCTCCCTGCCGCGATGATCGCACGTCCTTCGTTATCCCGGCGAAAGCCAGAGTGACGAAGGTTCAGAAAAACGTTCCCCGGCAACACTTTAAAACACCCGCGTCGCGTTCGGGCAAGTTCGTTACGCTAGTGTTTCCGATGGTCCGGCTCCCGCCGAGACCGGGAGGATAGCCCGTGAACGAGTTGCTCGGACGCGTAGTCAGTTTCGGTAAGACGGTCTTCCACGGCCAGCACGCGCTCTATTCGACGCTGTCGCAGGGGCAGAGTCCCAAGGCGCTGATGATCTCCTGCGCCGATTCCCGGATCGTGCCGGAGCATATCATGCAGGCGCAGCCGGGCGACCTGTTCGTCTGCCGCAACGCCGGCAACATCGTGCCCCCGTTCGCGCTGCAGACCGGCGGAGTCTCCGCCACGGTCGAATATGCGGTCGCGGTCCTCGGCGTGAACGACATCATCGTCTGCGGTCATTCCGACTGCGGCGCGATGAAGGGCCTCGCCGGCGATCCCGCCGCGCTCGCCGCCATCCCGACGGTCGCCAACTGGCTCAAGCACGGCGCCGCCGCGCGGCAGATCGTCGACCAGACCTATCCCGATCTCACCGATGCCGAGCGTATCCGCGCGCTCAGCCTCGAGAATGTCGTCGCCCAGCTTGCGCATCTGCGCACCCACCCCTCGGTCGCTGCCGGCATCGCGCAGGGCAAGATCGCGCTGCACGGCTGGTTCGTCGACATCCACGACGGCACCGTGCTGGCGCTCGACGGCACGACCGGACGCTTCCGCCCGCTCGACGAGGGTGGCGACTTCCCCGTCGCCCAGCCGGCCGCGCCGCGCCAGGCCTCCGACGTCGAATTCATGGCGGCCGCGGAATGAGCAACCTGCGCGCCCTGCTGCCGAGCGGCCCGGTCATCACGCGTGACCTCACCGCCTCGATCGTCGTCTTCCTCGTCGCCATGCCGCTGTGCATGGGGATCGCGGTCGCCTCCGGCGTGCCCGCCGAAAAAGGACTCATCACCGGGATCATCGGCGGCATCGTCGTCGGTGCGCTGGCGGGATCGCCGTTGCAGGTCAGCGGCCCCGCCGCGGGCCTCGCCGTCGTCGTCTTCGAGCTGGTCCGCGACCAGGGCCTGTCCGCGTTGGGGCCGATCCTCGTCCTTGCCGGGCTGATCCAGGTCGTCGCCGGCATCGCCAAGCTGGGCGGCTGGTTCCGCGCGATCTCCCCCGCCGTCGTCCACGGCATGCTCGCCGGCATCGGCGTGCTGATCGTCGTCGGCCAGTTCCACGTGCTGTTCGACGCCAAGCCGCTGCCGAGCGGCCTTCAGAACCTCGCCGCCGCGCCGGGTCGGCTGTTCGGCCTGTCGCCGAGCAACATCGCCGCGACCGAGATCGCGTTCGGCATCGGCATGCTGACCATCGCCGCGATGCTCGGCTGGGAGAAGTTCCGCCCTGCCTCGCTGCGGCTGGTGCCGGGCGCGCTCGTCGGCGTGCTCACCGGCACGTTCGTCGCGCTCGCCTTTGGCCTCGACGTCGCGCGCGTCAACGTCCCCGAATCGATCGCCGGTGCGGTCAGCTTCCCCGGCGTCGGCATGGTCGCCAAATGGGCCGACCCCTCGATCATCGCCGCATCGCTCGCCATCGCCTTCATCGCCAGCGCCGAGACCTTGCTGTCCGCCGCCGCGGTCGACCGCATGCACGATGGCGCCCGCACCAACTACAACAAGGAACTGCGCGCACAGGGCGTCGGCAACCTGCTCTGCGGCCTCGCCGGCGCGCTGCCGATGACCGGCGTCATCGTCCGCTCCTCGGCCAACGTCCAGGCCGGCGCGACCACGCGCCTGTCGACCATCTTCCACGGCATCTGGATCCTCGGCTTCGTCGCGCTGCTGCCCTGGGTGCTGCGCGAGATTCCGATGGCGGCGCTCGGTGCGATCCTCGTCATCACCGGCTGGCGCCTCGTCAGCCTTGCCCATGCCCGCCACCTCTTCTCGCATTACGGCCCGCTGCCTGCCTTCATCTGGCTGGCGACGCTCGTCACCGTGGTGGTCGAGGATCTGCTGACCGGCGTGCTCGTCGGCATCGGTCTGTCGATCCTGGAGCTGGTGCCGCACCTCAAGCGGCTCGGCCTCAAGGTGTCGGAGGGGCCGCAGGGCGGCGCGCATGCGATCAACCTGTCGGGCGCGGCGACCTTCGTGTCGCTCCCGAAGCTGTCGGACACACTGGAACGTGCGCCTGCGGGCACGCCGGTGCGGCTCGACGTGACCGACCTGTCGACGGTGGATCACACCTGCGCCGAGCTGATCAAGGATTGGTTCCAGCGACGCCGCGCCGCAGGCGATGTCGTCGAGCTGCTCGGCGCGCGTGGCAAGACCGCCGCACTCGCCCACTGATCCACGCGTAGCAATGTTTCGTTACAGAAAGGCAACTTTTTGGCCATAATGCTGCGGTAGCGAATGGGTGTCAGGGAAAGACTGGCGCCCGTCCGCTGCCGCGGAGCGAGCGCGCCGGCGGCCCGGACGCAGGAGGGACCTCCAGCCAGTCGAAAGGGGTCCCATGAAATATTGTCTGCTCGCAGCGGCGACGCTCGCCGCCGTTACCGCGCTCCCTGCCATGGCGCAGGATACCGCACCGCCCAAGCCGGTCACCGTCACCGGCAGCGTGGCGCTCGCGTCCGACTATCGCCTGCGCGGCGTCTCCCAGACCGACAAGGAAATGGCGGTGCAGGGTGGCATCACCGTCGCGCATGAAAGCGGCGTCTACGGCGGCGTCTGGGCGTCGAACCTTGCCGGCTGGGGCACGTTCGGCGGCTCCAACATGGAGCTCGACCTGATCGGCGGCTACAAGCATGCGATCGGCGGCGGCGCGCTCGACGTCGGGCTGACCTGGTACATGTATCCAGGCGGCGCGTCGAAGACCGACTTCGCCGAACCCTATGCCAAGCTGTCGGGCACGATCGGCCCGGTCAACCTGCTCGCCGGCGTGGCCTATGCGCCCAAGCAGCAGGCGCTCGGCAAATGGTACAACAGCGGCGCCTCGGCGCAGACCGGCATCTACGACAATCCCGGCAAGAAGAACGACAACCTCTACCTGTGGGGCGATTTCGCCAGCGCGATCCCGACCACGCCGCTGACCGCCAAGGCGCATATCGGCTATTCGAAGGGCAATTCGGGGCTTGGCCCCAACGGCACCTCGGCCGCGCCGACCGGCGAATATTGGGACTGGCTGCTCGGTGCCGATTACGCGATCAAGGGCACGCCGCTGACGCTCGGCGTCGCCTATGTCGATACCGACATCACCAAGCGGCAGGCGGCGTATCTCCAGCCGAACTTCTCCTCGACCAAGAACGGCAGCAGCATCGCGGCGAGCCAGGTCGTATTCGCGGTGACCGCGGCGTTCTGATCCGCCAAATCCTCCCCCGCCAGGGGGAGGTGGCAGCGCGAAGCGCTGACGGAGGGGGAGGATACGGCGGGAGCCTCGTTCTCAAGACGTCCCGTGTCCTCCCCCTCCACCACCACGCTGACGCGTGGCGGTCCCCCTCCCCCTGGCGGGGGAGGATTCTTGTAATGGAACCACTCCCCGCTCCCCGCGCTAAAACCCCCATGCACGACGCGCTGATCTTCACCCCCGACCATGTCGATCTCACCCGCTCGCCGCTGCGTCGCGGGATAGCCGTGCCGACCTATGTGCTCGGCGCGTTCAACCCGGGCTTCACCCGCCTGCCCAACGGCAATCTGCTGCTGATGGTCCGCATCGCCGAGGCGCTGTCAGAGCCGGTGCGCGACGGCCACGCCCATGCGATCCGCTGGACGCCGCAAGGCTATGTCCTCGACGCCTGGCCGATGACCCAGGTCGACATGACCGACCCGCGCCAGTTCGAGCTCAAGGGCAGCCGCCACCGCATCCTCGCGCTCACCTCGCTGTCGTGGCTGCTGCCGGTCGAGCTGGACGCGGCGGGCGAGCGGATCGTCACGGTCCATTACGACGCGGCGATCGAACCCGCCGCCGGCTACCAATGCTATGGGGTCGAGGACGCCCGCATCACCCGCATCGGCGACATCTGGTACATGACCACCTGTTCGGTCGGCGCCGAGCGGCATTGCACCACGCTTCACACCTCGCGCGACGGGCTGCACTACACGCTCGAAGGGATCGTCCTCGATCACCAGAACAAGGACATGATCCTGTTCGAAGGGCTGGTCGCGGACAAGTTCATGGCGCTCACCCGCCCGCTCGGCGAGGTCTATTTCGCCTATCCGCCCGACAGCCCTTATGTCGGCGGCCCGTCGATCAACTTCGCCCAGAGCCCCGATGCGCTGCACTGGAAGCCGCTCGACGCGCCGGGGCTGCGCGCGCGCAAGGGCTCGCCATCGGCGATGAAGATCGGCGGCGGCACCCAGCCGGTGCTGACCCGCGACGGCTGGCTGATGATCTATCACGGCGTCGAGGCGCGCGAGAGCGTCGGCATCTACCGCAGCTTCTGGGCGCTGCTCGACCGCGACGATCCCGCGCACATCCTGCGCATCGAGGACGAGACGCCGCTGCTCGAAGCGAACCCCGCGCTCACCGCGCCGATCGCCCACCAGATGTATCTGCCGACCCCGGTGGTGTTCTCGACCGGCCTGGTCGATACCGGCGACGATTATCTGGTCGCCAGCGGCGAGGCCGACCTCGCCTGCCGCATGACCCGGCTGCCCAAGGAGCTGTTCGCATGACGTGGTGGCGCTCGGGGACGATCTACCAGATCTACCCGCGCTCGTTCCAGGACAGCGACGGCGACGGCATCGGCGACCTCAAGGGGATCGAGGCGCGGCTCGACCATCTCGTCGCACTCGGCGTCGATGCAATCTGGATCTCGCCGATCTTCCCCTCGCCGATGCGCGACTTCGGCTATGACGTCGCCGATTATTGCGGGATCGACCCGCGCTTCGGCACGCTCGCCGATTTCGACAGCCTGCTCGCCGCCGCGCATGCGCGCGGGCTGAAGCTGCTGCTCGACTTCGTCCCCAATCACAGTTCGACCGATCATCCCTGGTTCCAGGAGAGCCGGTCGTCGCGCGACAATCCCAAGCGCGACTGGTATATCTGGCGCGATCCCGCCCCCGATGGCGGCCCGCCGAACAATTGGATCAGCGATTTCGGCGGCTCCGCGTGGGAATATGACGCCGCCACCGGCCAATATTATTACCACGCCTTCCTCAAGGAACAGGCCGACCTCAACTGGCGCAACCCCGATCTTCGCCGTGCGATGATGGACGCGCTGCGCTTCTGGTTCGACCGCGGCGTCGACGGCTTCCGCATCGACGTGCTCTGGCACATGGTCAAGCACGCCGGCTTCCCCGACAATCCCGCCAACCCCGACTATCGCGTCGAGATGGGCGAGATGCACGCCGTGCTCCAGCTCCACTCGACCGACCAGCCCGAGGTCCATGCCATCGCCGCCGAGATGCGCGCGATCGCGGACTCCTATCCCGGCGACCGCGTGCTGATCGGCGAGATCTATCTGCCGGTCGAGCGGCTGATGCAGTATTACGGGCTCGACGCACCCGAAGTACATCTGCCCTTCAACTTCCAGCTCATCGACGCGAAATGGGATGCGCGTCATCTCGCCGGACTGATCGCCGACTATGAAGCGGCGTTGCCGGCGGGCGGCTGGCCGAACTGGGTGCTCGGCAACCACGATCGCCCGCGCATCGCCACCCGCGTCGGGGCCGCGCAGGCGCGCGTCGCGGCGGTGCTGCTGCTGACGCTGCGCGGCACGCCCACGCTCTATTACGGCGACGAGATCGGCCTTTCCGACGTCGCCATTCCCGCGGACCGCGTGCAGGACCCGCGCGAGCTGCGCGAACCCGGCCTCGGCCTCGGCCGCGATCCGGTGCGCACGCCAATGCCGTGGAACGCCAGCGCCCACGCCGGCTTCTCGACCGCCGAACCGTGGCTGCCGCTTAACTCCGACTGGCCGACGCGCAACGTCGCGGCGCAGAGCAGCGACCCGCAATCGATGCTGACGCTGCACCGCGACCTGCTCAACCTGCGCCGCAAGCATGACGCGCTCGCGATCGGCGACTTCGCGCTGATCGAGGCGGCGGGCGACGTGCTCGCCTACGAGCGCCGTCATGGCGACGAGCGGATCGTCGTCGCGCTCAACCTCGGCGCGACGCCGCAGCCGGTGACATTGCCTGCCGGCGACGTGCTGCTCAGCACCTTGCCGGGTCGCGGCGACGCCGGTCTGCTGCGCCCCGACGAAGCTATCATCCTGCGCGTAACCCGCTAAGTCCGCATCATGAAGATCGCGATGCTCGCCCCCATTTCGTGGCGCACTCCGCCGCGCCACTATGGCCCGTGGGAATTGGTCACCAGCCTGCTCACCGAGGCGCTTGTCGCGCGCGGCGTCGACGTGACCCTGTTCGCGACGCAGGACAGCCTCACCGCCGGCACGCTCGCCGCGGTGGTGCCGGCACCCTATTCGGAAGACCCGAGCATCGATGCCAAGGTCTGGGAATTCCGCCACCTCGCGCATCTGTTCGAACGCGCCGGCGAGTTCGACCTGATCCACAACCAGGCCGATTTTCCCGCCCACGCCTTCTCGCATCTGGTGGCGACGCCGATGGTCACGACGATCCACGGCTTTTCGTCGGACCGTATCCTGCCGATGTACCAGCCCTATCAGGACCGCGTGCATTATGTCGCGATCAGCGACGCCGACCGATCGCCGCAGCTCCGCTATGCTGCGACGGTCCACCACGGCATCGTCCTCGACGATTTCCCCTTCGATGCCGCGGGCAGCGACGACCTGCTGTTCTTCGGCCGCATGCATCCCGACAAGGGCGCCGCCGAGGCGATCGCGGTCGCGCAGGCGACCGGTCGCGACCTCGCCATGTACGGCATCGTGCAGGATCAGGGCTATTACGAGCGCGCTGTCGTGCCCCACCTCGGCGAGCACATCCGCCACCCCGGCGCGGTCGGCGGCTCCGAGCGCACCGCCGCGCTCGGCAAGGCGGCGGCCTTGCTCCACCTCATCAACTTCGACGAGCCGTTCGGCCTGTCGGTGATCGAGGCGATGGCCTGCGGCACGCCGGTGATCGCGATCAACCGCGGCTCGATGCCCGAGCTGATCGACCATGGCGTCACCGGCTTCCTGGTGAACAGCGTCGACGAGGCGATCGCCGCGGTCGCCCGCCTGCCCGAGATCGACCGCGCCGCCTGCCGCGCCGCGGTGGCGGAGCGCTTCACCGTCGAGCGGATGGCGGACGCCTATATCGCGCTCTACCGCGACATACTGGGTGGCTGAACGTCGCTGCCGGTCGACACACCGCCCCGAAAGACCCGTCACTCCGGACTTGGTCCGGGGTCCACTCCGCGGCGAGGAGCGGGGCTTGAGGGGCGACCACTCCCCCGCGGCCCGGTGGACCCCGGACCACGTCCGGGGCGACGGAATGGGTGAGAAAGCCGTCCCGCCTGAACAGCCTGGGCATAGCAGTGAACCACCCGCCCCAATCGCGCATATAGCCACCCGCCTCCCGCGCCGCGGTGGCGGAGCGCATCACCGTGGGAGCGGACGGCGGACGCCCATATCGCGCTCTACTGCGCCATGCGGATGGCTGAACGTCCCCACCTGTCGACACATCGCCCCAAAAGACCCGTCACCCCGGACTTGTTCCGGGGTCCACTCCGCGGTGAGGAGCGGGGTTTGAGGGGCAACCATTCGCTTGCGGCCCGGTGGACCCCGGAACAAGTCCGGGGTGACGGAATGGGTGGGGAAGCCGTCCCGCCTAAACAGCGTGTGGATAGCAATGAACCACCCGCCCAGATCGCGCATAGAGCCACCCGCCTCCCGCGCCGCGGTGGCGGAGCGCGTCACCGTCGCGCGGACGGCGGACGCCCATATCGCGCTCTACCGCGCCATTCGGGATGGCCGAACGTCGCCACCTGTCGACACATCGCCCCAAAAGACCCGTCACCCCGGACCTGGTCCGGGGTCCACTCCGCGGCGAGGAGCGGGGCTTGAGGGGCGACCATTCCCTCGCCGCCCGGCGGACCCCGGGCCACGTCCGGGGCGACGGAAGGGGTGAGAAAACCGCCCCGCCTGAACAGCGTTGGCGTAGCAATGAACCGCCCGCCCCGATCGCGCGTATAGCCACGTCATGATCGCCCGCTTGCGCCGCTTCCTGTCCGAGGAAGACTGGACCTTCGCGCCGCACGAGCTGCCCGTGCTCCCCGGCTCGCCGGGCACGGTCGAGCATCGCACGCGCCATCGCATCGCCTATGGCGTCATCTCGGTGCTGCTCGGACTGACCGGCGGCTTCGGCAATGCGCTGATCTCGGCCAATACCTATACGCTGCAGGGCGCGCTGGGCCTCGATCCGGCGGAGATCGCCTGGCTGCCGACGGTCTATGTGATGACCAACGTCAGCATCAACCTGCTGCTGATCAAATTCCGCGCGCAATTCGGGCTGCGCCCGTTCGCGATGATCTTCCTCAGCATCTATGCCGCGCTCACCTTCGCGCATCTGTTCGTGCGCGGCTTCGACACCGCGATCCTCGTTCGTGCGGCGAGCGGCATGGCCGGCGCCGCAGTGTCGAGCCTGTGCCTCTATTACATGATGCAGGCGCTGCCGACCAAATGGCGGCTGAAGGCTCTGGTGATCGGCATCGGCATCCCGCAATGCGCGACGCCGCTGGCGCGCCTGTTCTCGCCCGACCTGCTGGCGATGTCGCAATGGCGCACGCTTTACCTCTTCGAACTCGGGCTGGCGCTGCTCAGCCTCGCCGCCGTCGCCTGCCTCCGCCTGCCGCCGACCACCCGGTCTAAGGCGTTCGAGCGGCTCGACTTCGTCACCTTCGTGCTGTTCGCCGGCGCGATGGCGCTGTTCGCCGCGGTGCTCGGCCTGGGGCGGATCGTCTGGTGGACCAATGCGCCGTGGATCGGCTGGGCGCTGCTCGCCGCGATCCCGATGCTGGCCGCGGCGCTCGCGATCGAGCATCACCGCGCCAATCCGCTGCTCAACACCCGGTGGCTGGGCAGCGCCGACATTCTCCGTTTCACCGTCGTCACCATCATGGCGCGCATCGTCCTGTCCGAACAGACCTATGCCTCGGTCGGGCTGCTCACCGTGCTCGGCCAGAACAACGATCAGCTCGTCCCCTTCTTCTCGATCATCTTCCTCGCCTCGGTCGCCGGCGTGGTGCTGAGCGCGGTGACGCTCGATGTCAGCCGCCCGGCGCACCCGATCATGCTGGCCATCGGCCTCGTCGCGATCGCCGCCTTTGCCGACAGCCACGCGACCAGCCTCACCCGCGCGCCGCAGATGTATGCCAGCCAGGCGCTGATCGCCTTCGCCGCCACCTATTTCCTCGGCCCCGCCTTGCTGTTCGGCATGACCCGCGCGCTGCAGCAGGGCACCGGCCATATCATCAGCTTCATCGCGCTGTTCGGGATGATCAACTCGATCGGCGGCCTTGCCGGCACCGCGCTGCTCGGCAGCTATCAGCAGATTCGCGAGAAGGCGAACAGCGCCGCGCTGGTGCAGGCGATCGATCCCACCGACCCGATCGTCGCGCAGCGGCTGCAGGCGGGCGGCGCGGCGGTGTCGCGCGTCGTCGGCGATCCCGCGCTGCGCAGCGCCGAGGGTGGCGCGATCCTGTCGCAGACCACGACGCGCGAGGCGAATGTGCTGGCGTTCGACGACGTCTTCCGGCTGATCGCGGTGCTCGCCGCGCTCACCTTCTGTTATCTCCTGTTCCTCATGATCCGCCGGGCGCGTCGCGAACGCCGTGCCGCGCTCAAGCAGAGTTCCGCATGACCGATAGCCGCAGCCCCGTCGATCCCACCCCTGCGACCGAAGAGGCGCAGGCCGCGGCGGCGGCCGCGCCGCCCGCGCCCGCCGCCGCGCCGGTCGGCTCGGGCTGGCGGCCGCAGCCGCCCAGCCGCACGGCGCTGATCGTCATCGCCGCGCTGGCGATCGGCGGCATCCTTGCGGTGCTCGCGGCCTGGCGGCTGCCGCCCTTCGCCAATGCCAACCAGTCGACCGACAATGCCTATGTGCGCGGCCGCACCACCGTGATCGCGCCGCAGGTGTCGGGCTATGTCACACAGGTGTTCGTCCGCGACTTCATGGACGTGCAGCCCGGCCAGCCGCTGGTGCAGATCGACGACCGCATCTATCGCCAGCGCGTCGATCAGGCGCAGGCGCAGGTCGATGCGCAGGCGGCGACGCTCGCCAACGCGCGCCAGACCGAGCGCAGCCGCACTGCCAGCCTCGCCGCGCAGACCGCCGCGGTCGCCAATGCCGAGGCGCAATTGATGCGCGCGCAGGCCGATATGAACCGCGTCAACGATCTCGTCACCGACGGCTCGGTCTCGTTGCGCGAGCGCGACCAGACGCTCGCCGCGCTGCGTCAGGCGCAGGCGGCGGTGCAGCAGGCGCGTGCCGCCCGCGAGATCGCGCGGCAGGACATCCGCACCGTCCAGGTCGGCCGCGGCGGCCAGCAGGCGGGCGTTTCCGGTGCCGAGGCGGCGCTGCGGCTCGCCCAGATCGACCTCGCCAACACCGTCATCCGCGCCCCCGAACGCGGCCGGCTGAGCGAGGTCGGCGTCCGCGTCGGCCAATATGTCACCGCCGGCTCGCAGCTGATGTTCCTGGTGCCGCCCGAGACCTGGGTGATCGCCAATTTCAAGGAGGCGCAGACTGCGCGGATGACGGTCGGTCAGCCGGCGAGCTTCACCGTCGACGGCCTCGCCAATGCGCGGCTGACCGGCCATATCGAGCGCATCTCCCCCGCCGCGGGATCGGAATTTGCGGTGCTCAAGGCGGACAATGCGACGGGCAATTTCACCAAGGTGCCGCAGCGTATCGCAGTCCGCATCCGCATCGATCCCGGCCAGCCGCTCGCGGCACGGCTGCGGCCGGGCATGTCGGTGCAGGCGCGCGTCGACACCTCCAGCGGCCCGGTGGTGAAGTGATGGGGGTCGCCGGGTGCAACGACGAAGTCCTCCCTCGCTTTAGCGGGGGAGGGGGACCGCGGCCGCAGGCCGTGGCGGAGGGGGCGTCTCCGCATACGACGCAGTTCGCCGTATCCTCCCCCTCCGTCACGGCTTTGCCGTGCCACCTCCCCCTGGCGGGGGAGGATTTGGGTCGGGCGTCCACTTCAAGCGCAACACCTCCGCGTCTCCGCGCCTCCGCCCGAACTAATATCCAGCCTCTTCCCGCAAGCGCCGATGATGATCGCGCGAAGACGCGAAGACGCGAAGATGTCGCGCTACCGACACCCGCCGCACCTTCCATCATCCATAGTGGTAAAAGGACCGTGTCCGCCCCGAGCGCGCCCCGCTCGCGTCTTGACGTCTTCGCGCGCACCACCCTGCTCTGCCTCACCCTGGCCGCCTGTATCGGCCCTCGCCCACAAGCGCCCGCCGCCAGCGTGATCGTCCCGCCGCCCGCATGGCGCACCGCGCTCGGCAACGGCGAGCCGATCCGCGCCGACTGGTGGAACACGTTCGGGGACCCCGTGCTTACGCAACTGGTCGGTCAGGCACTCGCCAACAACGTCGACCTCGCCGCCGCCGCGTCGCGGATCGACGAGGCGCGTGCCGCCGCCCGTCTCGCCCGCGCGCAGCAGACGCCGACGCTCGGCGGCAACCTGCCGAGCACCACCGGCCAGACGGTCAGCCCGTTCGGCACCCCCAGCGACGCGATCGGCGCGCAGCCTGCGGTCACCGCCAGCTACGATCTCGACCTGTTCGGCCGCCTCCGGCAGGCGAGCCGCGCCGCGCAGGCGCAATTGCTCGCCAGCGAGGGCGCACGCGACACCGTCCGTCTCGCCATCGCCAGCGGCGTAGCGACCAATTACGTCACGCTGCGCGCGCTCGATCTGCGCCTCGCCGTCGCGCAGCAGACGCTCGCCGCGCGCACCGAGGCGCTGCGCATCGCCCGCCGCCGCGCCGAGGCGGGCTATACCTCCAACCTCGAACTGCGCCAGGCCGAGGCCGAATATCGCGCGACGCAACAGCTCGTCCCCGCCGCGCAACTGGCGATCAGCCGACAGGAGAATGCGCTCAGCCTGCTGCTCGGCACCAGCCCCGGCGCGATCCCGCGCGGCTTGCCGCTCGACCGGCTGCTCGCGCCCGCGATCCCCGACGGCCTGCCCGCCGATCTGTTGCGCCGCCGCCCCGATCTGTTCCAGGCGGAGCAGACGCTGGTCGCCGCCGACCGCACGCTCGACAGCGCGCGCGCGGCGATGCTGCCCAATCTCGCGCTCACCGGCTCGGCGGGCGTCGTCCTGTCGACCGCGCTCGCCAATCCCATCGGCGTCTTCTCCATCGGCGCCAGCATCCTGTCACCGATCTTCGACGGCGGCCGCCTGCGCGCGCAGAGCGACGTCGCCGCCGCGCGCCGCGATCAGGCCGCCTTCGCCTATCGCCGTACCGCGCTGATCGCCTTCCAGGAGGTCGACAATGCGCTCGCCGGGGTACAGCGCTCGGGCGAACAGGCGGTCGCGCTGGGGCTTCAGGTCGATGCGCTAGCCGCGGCGCTGCGCAACGCCAGCAACCGCTATCGCGCCGGTTACACCTCCTATATCGAACAGCTCGATGCGCAGCGCGGCCTGCTCACCGCGGAGCTTGCGCTGGTCCAGGCGCGTGCGGACCGGATCACCGCCTATGTCGCGTTGTATCAGGCGATGGGCGGTGGCTGGTCGCGCGACGATGTGGCCGCAACGCAACGCTGAAGTGTAACTGCGTCTCAATATATTATACGCCGGATCGCTCCGGATCGCAGCGCGTTTCGGCAGCCCATGTCACAGATGAGAGCCTTTCGCCGCCGATGGCCGACGACGACCTGAAGACCGCCGGGCCGATCAGCGTCGGCAGCTGGGACTGGGACGTGGTCGCCGACCGCGTCACCGCCGACGTGGAATTCGCGCGCCTGTACGGTGTCGATCCCGACGAGGCGCGGGTCGGCGCGCGGCTGACCCGTTTTTTCACCGCGATCCATCCCGAAGATCTGCCGCGCGTCGAGGCGGAGATCGGCGCGGCGCTCGCCACCGGCGAGCCCTTCGAAAGCGACTATCGCCTGCAACAGCCCGACGGCCGCGCCCGCTGGGTCGCGGCACGCGGGCGCGTCACCTTCGATGCCGACGGCCGCCCGGTCCGCTTCCCCGGCATCAGCTTCGACATCGACGCGCGCAAATCCGCCGAGTTGCGGCTCAAGGCGCTGGTCCGGCTCAACGACCGGCTGCGCGATCCCGGCGATCCCGAAGACCTCGCTTATGCCGCGGTCGAGATCCTGGGCCGACTGTTCGACGTCAGCCGCTGCGGCTATGGCACGATCGACCGCGAGGCAGAGACGATCGTGTCGAGCCGCCCATGGTGCGCCCCCGGCATCGAACCGCTGCCCGGCATCCTCCATTTCCGCGACTATGGCTCCTATATCGAGGACCTCAAGCGCGGCGAGACGGTGGCGATCGGCAACGTCTATGACGACCCGCGCACCGCCGGCACCGCGGAGGGGCTGAGGAGCCTTGCCGCGCTGTCCTTCATCAACATGCCGGTGACCGAACAGGGCGGATTCGTCGCCTTGCTCTACCTCAACAATGCGCAGCCGCGGCATTGGCTGCCCGAAGAGGTCGCCTTCGTCCGCGATGTCGCCGAGCGGACCCGCGATGCGGTCGAGCGCCGCCGCGTCGAGCATGAACTCGCCGCCCTCACCGCCTCGCTCGAACAACAGGTCGAGGAGCGCACGCGCGAACTGATGACCGCCGAAGCGCATCTGCGCCAGGCGCAGAAGATGGAGGCGGTCGGCCAGCTCACCGGCGGGCTGGCGCATGACTTCAACAACATGCTCACCGGGATCAGCGGCGCGATCGAGATGATGCAGGTCCGCATCCGCCAGGGCCGCGTCGACGAGCTCGATCGTTATGCCAATGCGGCACAGAGCGCGGCGCGGCGGGCGGCGGCGCTGACCCATCGTCTGCTCGCCTTCTCACGACGCCAGACGCTCGATCCCAAGCCGACCGACATCAACCGACTGATCGATGGCCTGCGCGACCTGATCCAGCGCACCGTCGGGCCGGGCGTATCGATCGAGGTAGTCGGTGCCGGCGGGCTGTGGCCGGCGATGGTCGATCCCAACCAGCTTGAAAATGCGCTGCTCAACCTGTGCATCAACGCGCGCGACGCGATGCCCGACGGCGGCCGCATCACGATCGAGACCGCCAACCGCTGGCTCGACGAACGCGCCGCGCGGGAACGCGACCTGCCGCCGGGGCAATATCTGTCGCTCTGCGTCACCGACACCGGCACGGGCATGACTCCCGAGGTGCAGGCGCGCGCCTTCGACCCCTTCTATACGACAAAGCCGATGGGCGAGGGCACCGGCCTCGGCCTCTCGATGATCTATGGCTTCGCGCGCCAGTCGGGCGGGCAGGTGCGCATCTATTCGGAACTCGGCCAGGGCACGACGATGTGCATCTACCTGCCGCGCCACTACGGTGACGCGGATGCCGACGACGACCCGATGACGCGGGCGGCGATCCCGGCGGCGAGCGAAGGGCGCCACACGGTGCTGGTGGTCGACGACGAGCCGACGATCCGCATGCTCGTCGTCGAGATCCTGACCGAGATGGGGCACACGGTGCTCGAAGCCGGCGACGGCGCCGCGGCGCTGCGCCTGCTCGTGACCGGCGCGCAGGTCGACCTGCTGATCACCGACGTCGGCCTGCCCGGCCAGATGAACGGCCGCCAGGTCGCGGACGCCGCGCTCGCGCTGCTGCCGGCGCTGAAGGTGCTGTTCATCACCGGCTATGCCGAGAATGCGGTGATCGGCAACGGCCCGCTCGCGCCCAATATGGCGCTCCTCACCAAGCCCTTCGCGATGGACGCCATCGCCGATCGCATCCGCGCCATGCTGGAGGGCTAGTCACGCCGCGATATCGAGGTCGCGCGGCGTCAGGATGCGGTCGATCAGGCCCCATTCCAGCGCCTCCTCGGCGGTGAGGAAGCGGTCGCGGTCCATCGCACGTTCGAACGCCTCGTAGCTGCGCCCGCAATGGTCGGCGTAGAGGCGAAGCATGCGCTGCTTGACCCGCTGCGTTTCCTCGGCGTGGATCAGCACGTCGGATGCCTGGCCCTGATAGCCGCCGGAGGGCTGGTGGATAAGGATGCTGGCGTTGGGCAGTGCGGCGCGCTCGCCCGGCTCGCCCGCCATCAGCAGCAACGACCCCATCGACCGCGCCGTCCCCATGCACAGCGTATGCACCGGCGCGCGGATGTAGCGCATCGTGTCGTACATCGCGAGGCCGCTGGTCACCACGCCGCCGGGCGAATTGATGTAGAGGTTGATCGGCTTGCGCGGGTTTTCCGCCTCCAGGAACAGCAGTTGCGCGCAGACCAGCGCCGAGACGCTGTCGTTGACCTCGCCGTTCAGGAAGATGACGCGTTCGCGCAGCAGCCGCGAATAGATATCGAACGAGCGCTCGCCGCGGCTCGACTGTTCGATGACCATGGGGACGAGTTGCATCGGAGCGCTCCGGTCTGCCGCGTCAGGCGGCCCGCATGAGGGTGTGGTCGTTGTCGTTCGCGACGCCGGCAAGCTGGTGGACAATACGCAGCCGGGTGCCGCTGCCATTCGGAGCGATGCGGAAGGTGACGTGGCTTTCGCGGAACGGCGGCCCGGCGTCGCGCATGCGGTAGCGGACCTCTTGCCCCGGCGTGATCGTCGTGCCCTCCGGGTCGATCAGCGCCGCGGCAGGGAGCCATTGCTCGCGGAAGGCCGGGATGCTGATCGCTCGCCATACCTTGGGCGGTGGTGCGTCGAGATCGTATTCGAGGACGAGGGCGTCGGCGTCGCTCATTGATCCATGTCCTTCAGCAGCGTGTTGAGGGCGGCGATCCGTTCGGGCCAATAGGCGCGGTATCGGGCGAGCCAGCCGGCGACGACCGCAAGGCCGTCGGGATCGACTTCGTAATGGACGAAGCGGCCCTGCCGCTGCTCGCGCACGAGCCGGGCCTCGCGCAGGACCGCCAGGTGCTGCGACATGGCGGGCTGGCTGATCGACAGGCCGGCGCGCAATGCGCTGGCGTTCGCGCCGCCCGCCGCTAACTTCGCAAAGATCGCGCAGCGGGTCGGGTCGGCAAGAGCCTTGAAGACGTGGGCCTCGGTCATGCCGACACATAAGCGCACGCTTATGTGATTCGCAAGCGCCTAGCTGGCGAGGATCCGCTGCGCCTCGGCAAGGTGGAGCCGTTCGACCATCGTGCCGTCGAGCTGGATCGCGCCGCGGCCCGCAGCCTCGGGCGCGGCGAAGGCGGCGACGACGGCCTGCGCCCACGCCACGTGGTCCGCACTGGGGGCGAAGGCGGTGTTGGCAGCGTCGATCTGGCCGGGATGGATCAGCGTCTTGCCGTCGAAGCCGAGCATCGCCCCCTGCCCGCATTCCGCCGCCAGCCGCCCGGCGTCGCCGATCGCGTTGCATACGCCGTCGAGCACCACCAATCCGGCGGCGCGTGCCGCGATGACCAGCTGCGTCAGCGCCGGCAGCAACGGCCCGCGATCCGCACCGGGACGGCAGCGCATCTCCTTGGCGAGATCGTTGGTGCCCGCGATCAGCAGCTCGGTACGCGTCGCCGCCGCGGCGTCGACGATCTCGGGCAGGCGCAGGATCGCACCGCACGTCTCGATCATCGCCCAGATCGGCGGCCCGTCCGTGCCGAGCGCGCTGCGCACCGCAACCAGATCGGCGGCGCTGGCGACCTTCGGCACCACCACCGCCGCCGCCGCCAGCCCCCGGACCGCGGCGGCATCGTCCTGCCCCCACAGCGTGTCGAGCGCGTTGATCCGCACCGCGCAGGCGCGTGGGCCGAACCCCTCGACCGCGGCGGCCACCGCCGCCGACCGCGCCTCCGCCTTGGCCTCCGGCGCGACCGCATCTTCGAGGTCGAGGATCACCGCGTCGCAGGCGAGTCCGCGCGCCTTGGCGATCGCGCGGGGGTTGGAGGCCGGCATGAACAGCACGCTGCGCCGGCGGCTGGTGGGATGATCGTCGCTCATGCGATCGACCCTAAACCAGCGGTCAGGCGCTCACCAGCCGCGCAAGGTCGATCAGCGCGCGCGGCATCGCCGGCCCCGACGGCGTCGCGATATAGCGGGAGACCCAGACCGGGCCGAACTTCGCCTTGAACGCGCGCAGCCCGGCGAACCCGTAGAGCCGCTCGCCATTGGCGAAGAGCGCATGGCCGAGCCGCGCCCAGACCGGCGCCAGCCGCCCGCTCGGCATGCCCGACAGCGGCGCCATGCCGAGGTTGAACCGGTCATAGCCCTCGGCGCGCGCCCATTCGATCAGCCGCACCAGCATCATCTCCATCGTGCCGTAGGGCGCGTCGGGATGGTGGCGCATCAGGTCGACCGAGGCCTCCTCGCCGTTGCCCGACACCCAGATATTGGCGAAGGCGACGATCCGCCCCTCGACGCGCACCAGCGCGATCGGAAAGCGGGCAAGATAGGCCGCGTCGAACGCGCCGAGGCTGAACCGCTTCTCGCGTCCCGCCTTGGCGGCGAGCCAGGCCGCCGACACCTCGCCCAGCTCGGCCATCAGATCCGGCACCGCGCTCGCCGGCTCGACCGAGAAGACCGCGCCCGCCGCCTCGGTACGCCGCACCGCATGGCGCAGCGACTTGCCGCGCGGACCGGCGGTGGTGAAGTCGGCGAGCATGACATGCGCCTCCTCGCCATATTTGATCGCCTGCAACCCGAGTTCGACGAACAGGGGCAGCATCCGCTCGCTCGCCTGATAGAAGCACAGCCGTCCGGCGCGCGCATCGCAGGCGCGGCGGATGCTCCAGACGAGTTCGCTCCAGGCCGCCGCCGGGCCGACCGGATCGCCCATCACCACCCAGCTGCGCCCCTGTACGCGGTACATCAGGAAGGCGTCGCCCGCGGCGGAGACGATGAAGCTCTTGTCGCCGGTAAAGGCGAGCGCGGCATCGGTGCGCGGGCAATGTGCGATCGCCGCCTTCAGCACCGGCTCGGGCGGCAGCGCGTCGGGGACGGTGCGCGTGCGGCTGGCGGTGAGCAATTGCCAGGCCGATACTGCGGTCAGCATCACGCCGGCAGCGAAACTGGCGCGCAGGAAGCGCGGCGCATTGCCGTCGAGCGCGAACCGCCACCACAAGGTATCGCTGTACGGCGTGCGCTTGTAGGCGAAGAAGCCGGCCCAGACGCTCAGGCCCAGCGCCGCGGCGGCGGCGACCAGCCACGGCCAGCGCGGCCGGTCGGTGAGGATACCGCCCTCGCGATAGAAGCTCGCCTTGCAATATTGCAGCACGCCCGCGACGATGAGCTGGAGCAGCGCCTCCTCGTAATCGAGGCCCTTGAGCAGCGAGAAGATCGCCCCGCCGACGAGCAGGATGCGCGCCGCCGCCCAGCCCGAACGCAGCCGCGCGGTCAGCGCCGGCGCGACGAGCAGCATCGCGGTGCCGATCAGGCTGCCTGCCATGTGCGACCCCTCGATGAACGGCAGCGGCACGAGGTCGGTGAGTTCGGTCAGCCGCCCCTTCACCCCCGGCAATGCGCCCGAGACGAGCAGCACGAAGCCGGCGACGAAGACCAGCGCCGTCACCGCACTCGGCGCGAGCAGCTGGCCGACCTGATCGACATAGGACAGGCCACGGCGGATCGGATGGCGCAGCCGCCAGCCTTCGCTCGCCGCGATGCCGATCGCGGCGACGAGCAGCGGCAGCAGATAATAGATCAACCGATAGAGGAGCAGCGCGGCGAACAGCGTCGGCCGGTCGCCCGGCACGGTCGCCAGCACCACCGTCTCGAACACGCCGAGCCCGCCGGGCACGTGCAGCAGCAGCGCGACGACGACCGCAACCGCATAAGCGACGACGAAGCCGGGAAATGCCCCCGGCGCGGCGCCCGGCACCAGCACGAACAGCGCGGCGGACGCCATGGTCAGGTCGGCGAGCGACAGGCCGGCGAGCGCGCCCATCTGGCGCAGGCTGGGCAGCGCGATCCCGAACCGCGCCGGACCCAGGGTCGTCGCGCCGCGCACCCGCAGCACCGGCAGCACGGCGAGCAGCGCGAGCAGCGCCAGCCCGAGCGCGCGCGCCGGGCCGGGCGACAGCGTGACCGGCCCCAGCGCGATGCCATGGCCGACGACCAGCCCGATCCCCGCCGCGCCCGCCACGCCCGCCCAGAAGGCGATCGCGCAGATGCCGGCGACCTGCGCGATCTCACCGAATGCCAGCCCCGCCGCGCCATAGAGCCGCAGCCGGGCGGATCCGCCGGTGATCAGCGACAGGCCGAGATTGTGACTGAGCGTATAGGAAGTGAACGACCCCGCCGCCGCGATCCGCCATGGCAGCGGCCGACCGATCGCGCGCAAGGCGACCCAGTCGAGCCCAGTGAGCAGCAGGTAGCTGACGGTGGTCAGCGCGAGGCTGGCGGCGATCCGCGCGTCGGGGATCGCGGCGAGCGCCCGGCGCACGTCGCTAAGATGCACCTCGCGCAGCACCAGCCGGAGCGCGGCGAAGCCGATCCCCGCGACGAGCAGCACCGCGGCGACCGTCAGGCTGCGGCGGTGCTGCTGCGCGAGCGCCATCACCGCATCCAGACGACCGGTGGTCACGCCACCCGGTGCCAGACCTGCGATTTGCACAGGAAGCTGCCGACGACGCAGCCGGTGATGGTGAGCGTATGCGGCGAGGTCTGATGGATGCGCGAGGAGAAGGTGCGGCCCATGTCGGGGACGAACATCTTGCCCTCCCACGCGCCGGCCTTGTTGCGGCGATAGCCGCGCAGCAATTGCGTGCCGACCAGATCGGGCAGGCCGGCGCTGCGCGCCTCGGCACGCGCCTGCGGGCTGGCCCAGACGATCTGGCCACACAAGGCGCCATCGGCGCAGCGGCCGGTCTGCACCGCCAGCGTGCCACGCGGATTGGCCCAACGGCCGATCACCGCCGGCGCGCCGGGACGCGCCGTGGCCTGCGCCGCCGACGTCCCCGCCGCGACCGCCAGCATCCCGGCCAGTACCGCCGTGAATCGCGTCATCGTCATGATTGTAATCCCCACCATCTTACGATCATAGACGGCGCGCACGTCCCGGAGCCGCAGCAAGGTGACGAATCATCGTGTAAAAGCCTCTGGCGCGGCGTGGCGAATCGCCGCCAGGATATGGCCGAACAGGCCGGCGCGATCGTCGTTGAGATAATGGCCGCCCGGCATCGCCACCACCGTCGCGCGCCCGCCGCGCAAGGTCGGGCAGGCGCTGTCCGTCTCCGCCGCGCCATAGATGCAGGTGAGCCGCGTCCAGCCGAGCCGGCCGACGGTGTCGCGGCTCTCGCTGTCCGGCGTGCCGCGATAGACGAGGCCCGAGGGATCGGCGCGGAAGAACACCGTCTCGCCCGGCACGACCAGCACCACCCCTGCGACATGGCCACGCAGCGCGATCGGCAAATCGGCGAGGCCGGTCTGCAACACGTCGGCGCCATAGGATTGGCCGATCAGCATCAGCCGCGCCGCGCCCGTGTCGGCGAGCGCGCGGCGTACGCCGTCGGCGATGATCCGGTCGACCTCCGCGCGGGTGCGGCGCAGGCCGAACAGCACCGGCGAACTCAGCGCGAGGACCGGGAAGCCCTGCCCGGTGAGCGCGCGCACGGTATGCGGGTTGGGGCCATAATGCATCCCCATGTCGCCGGAGACGTAGAGCACCCCGAGCGTCCGCCGCGCGCCCTGCGGTTCGAACAGATGCGCGGCATCGCGGTCGAAGAAGCCGGCACTTGCGGCGATGCCGACGAGCACCAGCAGCACGCCACCGGCGATCCCGGTGATCCAGGCGAGCCGCCACCGCAGCGATCGGGAGCGTTGCGATGCCATGCTGCCTTCATGCACGCGGATCGCTGTCCCGGTGATGGCGTGCCCATGAACTTTTCGTCACGCGTCGGGCCAAGAGGCTGTAGACGGGCCGAAAACGCGCGGCGGCAGTGACGTAAGAGGCCGGCGGCGCGGGACCGACCGATGGCTGTGGAGGCAGACGGCGCATGACGACGATACGGAACGGGCTACTTTGGTGCGCGCCGCTGCTGCTCGCGGCGTGCGGCGGAGCGGATAGGCGTGCCGAGCCCGTCGCGGCCAATACGGCCGGCACCGTCACCGAGCCTGCGCCCGCGCCAGCCACGCCGGTGGCGACGCCCGCCGCCGACCGCCCGGTCGCGACCGACACGCCGCGTGCCACCGGGCCGCGGTCGTGCGCCGCCGACATCGGCGCCGCGGCGGCGGCCCGCCGCGTTGCGATCTGCCGCGACGTCTCGCCGGCGACGCATCCGCCGTGCAACGTCGCCAACAGTTGCGCGATGATCGAGGACGAGATCGCGCGCAGCTGCGCGCTGTTCGACGGCAAGGGCGCCCCGATGGCCGGCTGCACGCCCTCGCCCAAGAGCGCGGCGGCCGCCGCCGCGGTGGTGCAGCGCTATTATGCCGCGCTCGACGCGCGCGACTATGACACCGCCTGGCGGCAATGGGGCGACGACGGCCGCCCCGGCCAGACCCGCGCCGCCTTCGAACAGGGGTTCGCGCATACCCGCACGACGCGGGTGACGATCGGCGCGCTGCCGCCGGGCGACGCCGGTGCGGGATCGTCCTACCAGCCGGTGCCGGTCACCGTCGACGCGACGCTCGACGACGGCCGCCATCAGCGTTTCCGCGGTCGCTATGTCGTCCGCCGCGTCAACGCCGTCGACGGCGCCAGCGCCGGCCAGTTGCGCTGGCATATCGACTCCGCGCAGCTCAAGCCGGCGGGCTGAGCCGCCCCGGCGGTCATCACACTGTCATCTTACCCGCGCACCGCTGACCGATATCGCGGTCATGCGGGACGTTATCATGGTTGAGAAGACCCTTGCCGCGCCGGTGCTGACCCGGCGCGCGCTGATCGGCGGGTCCGCCGCGCTGCTGTCGGTGGCGGCGCGCGGCGTCGAGCGGCTGCCGGCCGGGCTGTTCACGCTCGGCGTCGCCTCGGGCGATCCGCTGCCGGACTCGGTGATCCTGTGGACGCGGCTCGCGCCGCAGCCGCTCGACGCCGCCGGCGGCATGCCGCCGGTCGCGGTGCCGGTGCGCTGGCAGGTCGCCACCGACGAACGCTTCGCGCATGTCGTGCGCGAGGGCGAGGCACGCGCCGAGCCGCGCTGGGGGCATAGCGTCCATGTCGACGTGCGCGGGCTGCGCCCCGCCGCGCGCTATATCTACCGCTTCCTCGTCGCCGGCGAGACCAGCCCGGTCGGCCGCACCCGCACCGCGCCGGCGACCGGCGCGCCGGTCGACCGGCTGCGGCTGGCCTATGGCTCGTGCCAGAAATACGAATCGGGCTTCTACGCCGCCTATCGGCATCTCGTCGCCGAAGACCCCGATTTCGTCCTGTTCCTGGGCGACTATATCTACGAGGGCGCGCCGACCGCCAAGGACGCCGTGCGCCTGCACCAGAATCCGGAGCCCAAGGACCTCGGCGGCTATCGCGTCCGCTACGCCACCTACAAGAGCGATCCGCTGTTGCAGGCGGCGCACCATGCCGCGCCCTGGGTGCTGACCTGGGACGATCACGAGGTCGCCAACGATTACGCCAACGCGCTCGACCAGAACAACACCGACCCCGCCGTCTTCCTGCTGCGCCGCGCCGCCGCCTATCAGGCATGGTATGAGCATCAGCCGGTGCGCGCCGCGCCGCCGCTGGGGCCGGCGATGCGCATCTATCATACGCTCGACTGGGGCCGGCTCGCGCAATTCCAGATCGTCGACGACCGCCAGTATCGCGGCGCGCGCGCCTGCCAGCCGCCGGGACTGGTCGCGGCGCACGCGCGCTATCGCACGCTGATCGAGCCCTGCCCCGATCTCTACTCCCCGGCCCGGACGATGCTCGGCGACGCGCAGGAGGCCTGGCTGATGCAGGCGCTGGGCGACAGCCGCGCGCAATGGAATCTGCTCGCGCAGCAGACGCTGATGCACCAGCAGGGGCGGATCGACGCCGAACATCCCGAGCGCGGGGTGCAATTCTCCGCCGACAATTGGTCGGGCTTCCCCGCCGCGCGCGACCGCATCTACCGCCGCTGGGTCGAGGCGCGCACGTCCAACCCGGTGGCGCTCGGCGGCGACATCCACGCCTTCGCCGCCGCCGACGTGCACGACCCCGCGCAGCCCGATGCCGCGCCGATCGCGGCGGAATTCGTCGGCGGATCGATCACCTCCCTGTTCCACGACGCCAGCTTCAAGCAGCAGGCGGCGGCGAACGGCCTCGTCTTCGCCGAGAACGAGGTGCGCGGCTACGGACTGGTCGAGCTCACCGCCAAGGAAGGCCGCGTCACCTTCCGCGGGCTGCACGACGCGCGCGATCCGCAATCGGGCATCCGCGACCTCGTCCGCTTCACGCTCGAACCCGGCCGCCCCGGCATCCGCGAACAGCGCAGTTGATGTCGCAAATGTAACAGCCGCGTAACGAAGCGTGGCTAGCCCCCGCCGGATACGTTCAGGGGGAACAATGATGACGATCGACCGCGAGGCGACGCTCCGTCGCCGGATGACGCTTGCCTGGCTGGCAAGCTCGGCCCTGCTCGCCGCGACGCCGGCGCTGGCGCAGACCGCGACACCAGACAACCCCGGCACGCCCGACGCCACCGCCGCCACAGCCGCCGCGCCTGCTCCGGCGGAGGAGGGCGAGGATCGCGAGATCACCGTCGTCGCGCGCAAGACCAGCGAAAATGCGCAGCGCGTGCCGATCCCGATCACCGTCATCGGCGCCTCGACCCTGACCCGTCAGAACCTCACCAATTTCACCAATTTCCAGTTCAAGCTGCCCGCCTTCTCGGTCTATCTGACCAATCCGAAGCAGCTCAACCTCGGCATCCGCGGCATCGGCAACAACGGCTTCAACACCGACGGCATCGACGGTTCGGTCGGCGTGTTCGTCGATGGCGTCTACACCGGCCGCCAGGGCATGGTGTCGAACGATTTCAACGACCTCGCCGATGTGGAAGTGCTGCGCGGCCCGCAGGGGACGCTGTTCGGCAAGAACACCACCGCCGGCGCGGTGCTGATCAACACGCTCAAGCCCAGCTTCACGCTCGGCGGCTCGGCCGAGGCGAGCACCGGCAATTTCGGCTTCACCGAGGTGAAGGGCAGCGTCACCGGCCCGCTGATCGCCGATAAGCTCGCGATCCGCCTGTCGAGCTTCTACAGCGACCGCGACGGCACGTATAAGAACCTGTACAACAACCAGTATCAGAATGCGCGGCAGGGCATCGGCGTGCGCGGCCAGTTGCTCGCGACGCCGACCGAGAATCTCGCGATCCGGCTGATCGGCACGCATGCGCGCCAGTTCTTCCCGACCATCTCGCCGGTGATCCTGTCGGTCTACAATCCGGCGGCGTTGCAGAAGCGGATGGCCGATGCCGGCTATACCCTGCTGACCAGCAACGCGCGCGACCGCTATATCAACATCGACGGCCGGCTCGACGCGCGCACCAGCCTCGACAGCGCCAGCGGCCAGATCGACTGGTCGCCCGCCGACCTCGGCACGTTCACGTCGATCACCGGCTGGCAGCGCTGGAGCTGCTTCACCAACAACGACAATGACTACACGCAGCTCGACGCGATCAGCGACTATGGCTCGTGCAATGTCGAAAAGCAGTTCTCGCAGGAATTGCGCTGGGCGACGCCGCGCGAGCAGCCGATCGAGGCGACCTTCGGCGGCTTCCTCAGCCGCCAGCGCCTGCAGGTGGATTCGCGCATCCGCTTCGGCACGCAATATCACCTGTGGGCGGGCAATCCGTCGACGACCGCCTTTCCGATCGTCGGCACGCGCGCCTGGGGCAAGGGCGGCTATGCCGCCGCGGTCACCGGCTTCGGCATCCGCAGCCAGGCGATCTTCCACACCGACACCGACGCGCTGTTCGGCAACGTGACCTGGCATCCGGACGAGGCGCGCCGGCTGGCCATCGACATCGGGCTGCGCCAGACGTGGGAACGCCGCAGCCAGCTCTACGACGGCGTCGTCGCGGCCAATCCCGGCAAGCTCACTGCCGCACAGATCACCGCGCTGTCCGGCGCCGGTGCGAATGCGCAGCTCGGCCATGTCGACACCAGCCTGAAGGACAGCGCACTGTCGGGCGAGATCGGCGCCAATTACCGCGTGACGCCGGACGTGTTCGTCTACGGCAAATATGCGCGCGGCAACAAATCGGCCGGGTTCAATCTGTTGCCGTTCAACGCCGGCCCCGACCTGCCGCCCGGCACCGGCCAGACGGTGAAGGGCGAGACCGCCGACAATTTCGAGGCGGGGATCAAGTCGACCTTCCTCGACCACCGCATCCTGCTCAACCTCACCGCCTTCCATACCAAGGTGCGCAATTATCAGGCGAACCAGTCGGTCGGCGTCGGCAATACCGCGCTGAAGTTCCTCGCCAACGTCGGCTCGCTGACCTCGCGCGGCATCGAGCTGGAGAATGAGACGTGGCTGGTGCCGGGCCTGCACACCAAGGGGTTCATCGCCTATGACAAGGCGACCTATTCCTCCTTCCCCAATTCGGTCTGTCCGGGACAGGTGACCGACCGGGTGACCTGCGACCTGACCGGGCGGCAGGTGGCATGGGCGCCGGCATGGACCAGCGACCTGACCGTCGACTATACGCAGCGGCTCGACGCCACGACCAAGGCCTATGGCCTGATCGACGTCAACTGGCGCTCGAAGCAGAATACGACGATCACGCTCGATCCCTCGGCGGAGATCCCCGCCTATGCGCTCGCCAGCGCGCGGGCCGGCGTACTGCTCGACAACGAGCGGCTCGAGATGCAGCTCTGGGTCGAGAACCTGTTCGACAAGGCCTATTACATCAACCTGCTCGGCTACACGAAGTCGACCGGCATCATCCAGGGCTATCCCGGCAATCCGCGCACCTATGGCGGCACGGTGCGCGTGCGCTTCTGACGCCCACCGCAGGCGGCAAGCGGCGGGCGGCAGGCGGCAGGCGGCGGGAGCGCCCTGCCCCCGCCGCCCGTCGGGCGACCGGGCCGTCTTAGGCCGGATCGACATTCAGCCCAATTCCTCCCCTCTAGGGGGAGGGCTATCGCCTATGGCTCCGGTGATGAGGCTCGTGTCGGCGTCCTCCTGGTACCCGTCACCCCGGACTCGTTCCGGGGTCCACTCTGCGGCGAGGAGAAAGGCATGATGGGCTACCATTCCCTCGTGGCCCGGTGGACCCCGGAACGAGTCCGGGGTGACGGGGTGGGATTGGGAGGCGACGGACTCAAGCGAACGTCCACACGATAGCCTTGCCCTGTCGGGGCCCGCGTTATCTCCGAAGCTTGAATGTCGATCCGGCCTAGTCGTTGCCGGTCGCGGTCGCCTTGCGGGCCTTGTCGGGCGTGGTGCCCTCGCCGGTGAACGGCGCGAAGCGGAAGGCGACGCGCGCCGGGGCGAGCGGCACGCGATATTGCGGCAGCGGCTTGCCGAATTCGCTCCACTGCGTGTCGCCGCCGACGCCCCATTGCGCCGAGTCGATCAGCAGCGTCACGTGGCCGTGCGGCACGACATCGGTCGACTTCCACGTGCCCGGTTCATGCCGGTCGAGATCGGCATAGGGGAAGGCGAGCGCATTCATCATCAGCGGCGTCGCGCCCTGCACGCGCAGCCCGCGCCCGGCGCCGGACAGCTCCATCCACCGCACGTCGACCTTGTTGCCGGTTTCCTGCGGCCGGATATAGTCGTGGTTCTGCTCGGCGATCGCGCCCCGCCACAGCCCGATCGGCGCCGACGTCTTGCGGTCGACATAGCTTTCGTGCGGCCCGCGGCCATACCATTCGACCGTGGTGATGTCGGTCGGCATCGCGAAGGCGAGGCCGACGCGGAACGGCGGCGGCAGGTCGGTCTTCACCGGGGTCAGCGCGCCCGACACGTCGACCGAGCCGTCGCCCGCCATCGTATAGACGGTGGTGAAGGTCGCCGCGCCGTCGCCGAGCGCATAGTCGACGGTGACGCTCGCACCGGCATCGCTCTTCGCGCTACGCACCGCGGTGACGCGGCGCGTGTCACTCATCGTCTTCCACACCTTGAGCTGTTCGGCGGTGCCGATGCCGAGGTCGTTGTCGGTGACCGCGCGCCAGAAGTGCGGCGCGCCGCCCGAGGCGAGCGCGCGACCGTCCGCGACATAGCGGCGCACTAGGCCGGTGCCGCGATCGATCTCGAGGGTCGCCGGCCCCGCCGCCAGCGTGATCGTGCTGCCCGACTGGCGGACATCGACCTTGCCCGCGGCCGGTGCCGCCGCCACCGCCAGGGCGGGCGCGCCGCCGAGCGCGAACTGTTCGAAGCCGACCGTCGCGCCGCCCGCCACCGCGGGGATCGCGCCCGCCTTGGCGCGCACCCGCACCGTCACGAAATATTCGGCGTCCGGCTTGCGCGTCCAGCTCGCCACCGGCAGCGTGAGCGTCCCCGCGGCGCGCGGGCCGACATCCTGCGGCGGCAGCGCGCCCTGTGCGACGACGACGCCATTCTCCGCCAGCTCCCAGTCGAAGTCGAAGCCGGACAGATCGCGGAAGTCATGCCGGTTGCGCACCGTGACGCGCCCGCTCGCCGGGTCGAAGCCGTCGAACTGCACCGGCGCATAGACCTTGCGCAGCTCGAACAATTGCGGGTTGGGGGTGCGGTCAGACTGTAGCAGGCCATCGCCGAACTCGATATCGCCGCCCGGGTTGGGGCCATATTCGCCGCCGTCGCCCCAATAGCGCCGCCCGTCCTTGGTATAGCGGTACATCGACTGGTCGACCCAGTCCCAGGCGAAGCCGCCCTGCAGCTTGTCGGGATGGGCGTAGATCGTGTCCCAATATTCCTTCAGATTGCCACCCGAATTGCCCATCATATGCGCATATTCGCACTGGATCATCGGCTGTTTGAAGTTCCAGTTGGTGGCGAAGTCGGCCATCTTGACCGCCGGATCGTACATCGGCGCATAGATGTCGGCATAATAATTGGGGCGATGATCGCTGATCCCGTCCCACGTGCCCCAGCCGAGATAGCTGATCAGCCGGCCGGGATCGCGCGCCTTGGCCGCGGCCGCGGCGGCCTCGAAATTCGGGCCGATGCCCGCCTCGTTGCCGAGCGACCAGAAGATCACCGAGGCGTGGTTCTTGTCGCGCTCGACCATGTTGGCGACGCGGCTGACGTGCGCGTCCTTCCACGCCGGATCGAAGCCGACCTGATATTTGGCGCGCTCGCGCGGCCGGCGGTTGGCATAGTCCATGTACGCGTGGCTCTCGATATTCGCCTCGTCCATGACGTACAGGCCATAACGGTCGGCGAGATCGTAGAGATACGGGTCGTTGGGGTAATGCGACGTGCGGATCGCGTTGATGTTGTTCTGCTTCATCAGCTGGACGTCGCGCTCCATCGAGGCGCGGCTGACGACGTGGAAGGTCTCGGGATCGTGTTCGTGGCGGTTGACGCCGCGGATCGTGATCGGTTTGCCGTTGACGGTGACCTGGCCGTTACGGATCGCGACGGTGCGGAAGCCGATCGCGCGCGCGGTCGATTGCAGCAGCGTGCCGCGCGCATCGACCAGCTCGGTGACGAGCGTGTAGAGGTTGGGCGTCTCCGCGGTCCACGGCTTCACCGCCGGCACGTCTGCGGCCAGCGTCAGCCGGCGCTCGGCGCTCGCGGCGGCGACCGGCTGCGTCCGGGCGAGCACCTGGCGGTCGCCGTCGAGCAGCACCATCCGCACGCTCGCCGCATTGCCCGGCGTCACCGCGACATCGACCGACAGCCTGCCGTCGCGATAGGTGTCGTCGAGCCCGGCGTGGACGAACACGTCGCGCACCCGCACCTTGGGCGCGGCCATCAGATAGACCGAGCGCTCGATCCCCGACACGCGCCAGAAATCCTGGTCCTCCAGATAGCTGCCGTCCGACCAGCGGAAGATCTGGATGGCGACGACGTTCTTGCCCGGCTTGATCCAGCGGGTGACGTCGAACTCGCTGGGCAGCTTGCTGTCCTCGGAATAGCCGACCTTCTCGCCATTGACCCAGACGTAATAGGCCGAGCCCGCCGCGCCGATGTGGAGGATGACGTCCTGCCCGCTCCAGTCCGCCGGCACCGTCACGTCGCGGCGATAGGAGCCGACCGGATTGGTCGCATGCGGGATCAGCGGGCGGTTCGCCGGGAACGGATAGGTGATGTTGTTGTAGCGCGGCTGGTCGAAGCCCTGCGTCTGCCAGTCGGCCGGCACCTTGATCTGCTTCCACGCCGAAACGTCGTACTCCGGCCGCTCGAAGCCGGTCGGCAGGCGGTCGGCGTCGGGCGAGAAGGCGAAGCTCCACGTGCCGTCGAGCGAGACGTGGCGGGCGGAGGCCGCCTCGTCGCCGGCCAGCGCCTTGGCGCGGGTTTCGAAGGGGAAGCCGGTGGCGCTCGCCGGCAGCTTGCCGCGCGCGAAGACCGCCGGATTCTCCCAGTCGGGGCGTGCCGGATCGATCTGGACCGGCTGCACCCGCGGTGCCCAATCGTCCTGCGCCAGCGCGGCGCTCGCCACGACGCTGCCGATGATCCCTGCCCAAAGCCACGAATGCCGCACAGTTCCACTCCCCGGTGTTGTTCCCGTTCTTGTCAGACATATCGGTTGTACGGGATCGCGCAAGGGCTTCCCGATCCTGACCTATCGCGTCCCCAGCGCGTTGACCGCACCCCCTCGGGCGATATACTCCAACATAAACAGCACCGGATTCCGGCGCCACAAGCTTGATAAGCGAGGGGATTATGGGTCGAAACAACGTGACGGGCCGGCTGGGCAGCACCGGCCATTGCGGCGTCACCCGCCGTACCCTGCTCGCCGGTGCCAGCGCACTCGTCTTTGCCGGGCCGGCGTTCGCCGCGGCGCTGCCGACCGACCGGATGACCCGGGTCGAGCCGGTGCCGATGCGCCACGTCCACCTCAAGCCGTCGCATTTCGCCGACGCCTTTGCCGCCAACCGCCGCTACCTGCTGTCGCTCGATCCCGAGCGGCTGCTCCACAATTTCTACGTCTCCGCCAGGCTGCCCGCGCCCAAGCCGGTCTATGCCGGCTGGGAGGCGCAGGGGATCGCGGGGCATTCGCTTGGCCACTGGCTGTCCGCCTGCGCGCTGGTCGTCGCCAATACCGGTGATCGCGATGTCGCCGCGACGCTCGACCATGCGCTGGCCGAGATGGCGCGCATCCAGGCGGCGCATGGCGACGGCTATTGCGGCGGCACCACCGTCGAGCGCGACGGCAAGACGGTCGACGGCAAGGTCGTGTTCGAGGAGGTGCGCCGCGGCGACATCCGCACCGGCGGCTTCGATCTCAACGGCGGCTGGGTGCCGCTGTACACGTGGCACAAGGTCCATGCCGGGCTGCTCGACGCGCATATGCTCGCCGGCAATCCGCGCGCGCTGCCGATCGCGATCGGCCTCGCCGGCTATCTGGCGGGGGTGTTCGAGCCGCTCAGCGATGCGCAGATGCAGCAGGTGCTGCGCGCCGAACATGGCGGGCTGAACGAAACCTATGCCGAGACCTATGCGCTGACCGGCGACGCGCGCTGGCTGCGGATGGCGCAGAAGATCCGCCACAAGGCGGTGCTCGACCCGCTCACCGCCGGGCGCGACCAGCTCGCCGGGCTGCATGCCAATACGCAGATCCCCAAGCTGATCGGCCTCGCCCGCCTGTACGAACTGACCGGCGATCCCGCGCATGCCGACGCCGCGCGCTTCTTCCACGACCGCGTCACGCATCATCACAGCTATGTCATCGGCGGCAATTCGGAGCGCGAGCATTTCGGCCAGCCCGACCAATTGTCGAAGCGCGTCACCGAGGCGACGTGCGAGGCGTGCAACAGCTACAACATGCTGAAGCTCACCCGGCATCTCTATGCCTGGGAGCCGAAGGCACAGTGGTTCGACTTCTACGAACGCGTCCAGCTCAACCATATCCTCGCGCACCAGCGGCCCGACACCGGCCAGTTCGTCTATTTCATGCCGCTGTCGGCAGGCGCGCGGCGCAGCTATTCGACCGCGGAGGAAAGCTTCTGGTGCTGCGTCGGGTCGGGGATGGAGAGCCACGCCAAGCATGCCGACTCGATCTACTGGCATGACGCGGGCAAGGCGGGGACGCTCTACGTCAACCTCTACATCCCGAGCAGCCTCGACTGGCAGGGGCTGGCGCTCGATCTCGACACGCGCATGCCGACCGAGGGCGAGGCGACGCTGACGATCCGCCGCGCCGGGCGTTCGGCGCAGCCGATCGCGCTGCGCATCCCCGGCTGGGCGCAGGGCGCGACCGTCGAACTCAACGGCACGCCCGCGCCCGTCGCGATGCGCGACGGCTATGCGGTGCTCGACCGGCGCTGGCGGGCGGGCGACCGTATCCACGTCGTGCTGCCGATGCAGCTCCGCGCCGAGCCGACGCCGGACGATCCGACGATGGTTGCCTTCACGCACGGCCCGCTCGTGCTCGCCGCCGACATGGGCGCCGCGGCGGAGGCATTCGACGGGCTCGGCCCCGCGCTCACCGTCGACGGCCCGGCCACCGCCGCGCTGCGCACCGCGGACGGCCCGCACCGCTTCGCCGCCCGCTCGGCGCTAGGCGAACCGCTCCAGCTCAGCCCGTTCTACGCGCAATACGACCGGCGCACCGCGGTCTATTTCCCGACCTTCACCTCGTCATCGTGGGCGACCGCCAAGCCCGACTATCTCCGCGCGCAACAGGAACGGCAGGCGCTCGCCCGGCGGACCGCCGACGTCGCCTATCTCGGCGAGATGCAGCCCGAGCGCGATCACGGCTTCGCCGCCAGCAAGCCCGAAACGGTGCAGCTGCACGGCCGCGCCGCGCGCAAGCTGCGCGCCGGCGAGACGATCGCGCTTACGCTGCAACGGCGGCCGGGGCCGGCGGTGCTGCGCGTCGTCTATTGGGGCCGCGACGTCGGCAATCGCGAGCTGGCGATCAGCGTCGACGGTACGCCGCTCGCCACCGATACGCGCGACGCCCAGCCGCAGGAGGCGTTCGTCGCGATCGACTATCCGCTGCGCTCCGCCGGCGAACAGGGCAAGGGCGCGGCGAAGGTGGTCTTCACCGGCAAGCGCGGTGAGGTCGACATCTACGAGGTGCGGATGCTGTCGGCGCCGACCGCCGCGCCGCAGAGCCCGGTCGCGTGACGCGGCGTGCTGCTCGCGGCGATGCTGCTCGGCACCGCCGCCGCGCCGCCGCCGCCGTCCACGCCGTCGCCCGCGCCGCTCGCCGGCCGACCGGTGACATTGGTGCTGCGACCGGCGGTCGATCGCCCGCCAACGCCGTTCGAGGGCTGGGGCACCGCGCTCGCCTGGTTCGCCAACGTCACCGGCGGCTGGCCGGAGGCGGAGCGCAGCCGGCTCGCCGACCTGTTCTACACCGACCGCGGGCTCGGCTGGACGATCGCACGCTATAATATCGGCGGCGGCAATGCGGCGGGCGCCAAGCCCTATCTGCGCACCGGCGCAGCGGTGCCGGGTTTCTGGCGGCTGCCGCCCGGCACGCCCGCGAAGGACTGGCGCGCCGATGATCCAGCATGTGGGACTGGTCGCAGGACGCCAATCAGCGCTGGTGGCTCGACGCGATCCACGCGCGCGTGCCGGGCGCGATCTTCGAGGCTTTCTCCAACTCGCCGCCGTGGTTCATGACCGTCTCGGGCAAGGTCTCCGGCGCGGAGAAGGGGACCGACGACAATCTGCGGCCGGGCCAGGAACGCGCCTTCGCCGACTATCTCGCGCGCAGCGTCGAAGAATTGCAGCGGCGGCATCATATCACCTTCCGCACGCTGTCGCCGGTCAACGAGCCCAACACCGATTACTGGCATGCCGCCAACACGCAGGAGGGCGCGCATTGGAGCCCGGCCCGGCAGGCGGCGATGATCGACGCGAGCGACGCCGCGCTGAAGGCGCGCGGGCTGGCGACGGTCGTGTCCGCGCCGGACGAGACCAATGCGCGGCTGTTCCTCGCCGATGTCGCCGCCTATCCGCCGGCGACGCTGGCGCGGGTCGGGCAGCTCAACGTGCATAGCTATGGCACGCTCTATCAGACGGGGGTGCGCGACGCCGCCCGCGCCGCGGGCATCCGGCTGTGGATGAGCGAGAACGATACGCCGCTCGACGGCGATCCCGAGAATTTCGACGGCATGGCCTCGGCGCTCGCCTTCGCCGATCACGTCGTCGCCGATTTGAAAAAGCTCGAGCCGGCGGCGTGGGTGTTCTGGCAGGCGGTCGAAAACCTGTCAGGCGGCAACGGCAAGCCGACGTCGAACTGGGGGCTGATCAAGGCCGATCTGGCGGCACCGGCGGCCGGGCCGCATGCGATCCACGTCACCCGCAAATATTGGGCGATGGCGCAGTTCAGCCGCTATATCCGCCCCGGTTATCGGCTGGTGCCGGTCGACGATCCCGACACGGCGGGGGCGCTGTCGCCGGATGGCGCGACCTTGGTGCTGGTCCATGTCAACGGCGGGGTGACGCCGCGGCGGCTGGTGGCGCCACAGGGCTGGCGCGCGCAGGCGGTGCTGACCGACGCGACGCACGATGCGCGCTGCGTGGCGGGGATGACCGCGCCGGCACAATCGGTGGTGACGCTGATGCTGACGCGCGGGCGGGCGACGGCGGCGTGTCCGGCGGGGTGACGCGAGCGGGGCGGCGGGTCTGGAATGATCCGACTCGCCGTCACCACGCGAACCGAGTCAATCGTGGCGAAGGCGATCACTCTTCCCTTATCAGATGGCGTTGAGGAAAAAGGCCTTTCTGTAAGACTCGAGGCACTCACTTGCAGGCAAGGTGTGAGAAATGGCACCATGCTAATCTGGTAGATAATGGCGGAGGCTTGGCAATGCTTGTTAGCCGCACCACCTGGATGCGTGGGCAAAAATTAGCTTTTTATTGCAAGCTTTTCGTCATCTGCGCAGCGACTTTCGGCGCTACTCCGCTTGTCAAAGCACAGGAGGTCACATCCTCTCTGCCGGCCACTTTCACGAACCCACCGTTGTTCTGGATGCCAGATCTCGGATCGGGGTGGATCAGCTTCGATCCCGGCGGGGACCATATCGTGATACCGATAATGTTGAACGGACAGCCTTCCAAGGCATTGATAGATACAGGAGTTGACCAGCTCCTTCTCAGTAAATCCTATGCCGATGCCCATCGCCTCCCCTTAACGCCGTGGGGTGAAGCGGTTGGCTTTGGTGGAGCAGCCCAATATTACACCACGCCATCCGTCGCGCTGGATATCGGCGCCTTTCGCACAACAAAGCCCGGCGCAGTCACTGTCGTTGATCTCGGTCGAGTCGCCGTCTCGAGGCTGGAGGGTGTCGATGTCGTGATTGGCTTACCGTTACTCGGTCCGTTCGAATGGCAGGTCGATCAAGATCATCATCGCTTCCGCTTGATGAAGTCCGGTTCGTTCCCTGTGGTCGACGGTATTCCGATCAGGGTCGGGCCCGGAAATTCACGAATGGTCACCAACGGATCGGTCAACGGCAAATCCGTATCCTTTGTCATGATCGATACCGGCAGCGACAGCGAAGTCTCCCTATCGTCCCATGCGGCCGACCTGACGGGATTTGCGTCACAGACGGACTTTGCGTCGATCGGCGTAGGCGGCACCGTGATCCAGCCCTTTGGCCGACTAAAGAAGTTCATGATCGGCAAGCATGAAGTGACCAATGCTTATGCTACGGTTGAGGATGGCAACTGGTGGGGCGCAAAGGAGATCCAAGCCTTGATCGGGATGGGCGTCCTACGTGCCTATAACATGACGGTCGACCTCACGGTGGGGCGGATGGCACTGGAACCCCGAGTTCCGTCCGTCCCTCCGATTTATAGAAGCCTGTCTGGTATTCAGGGGTTCGTTGTGAACGACCGATGGAATGTCGCTCATGTCATGCGAAACTCGCCAGCGATGACGGCGGGGCTCAAGCCAGGGATGGTGGTATGTGCGATCGACGACAAGCCGGTGTCTGAGGAATTGGTCAGCGGCTATTGGAAGCGGGCGGCATCCGGAACGCGCCACGTACTCAAACTATGTGATGGTACCTCCCGGACCATTGCGCTTCGTTCCTTCTATTGATGCTGGCACAACTAACGGCGCACGAGGCTATCCTAACTGGATGCGTCAATGGACGGCTCTGCGCTCGTGCACCTTGGCTTTCCCGCAAATGAACGCGTGAATGGAAGGAACGGCTTAGGCAGCTTGCCGGATCGCTTGGAGATCGCCGGCGCGCGGGCTCACTCGATCGTCCATTCCCAATAGCCGTCCTTGCCGCTGCCGGTCGTCAGCCGCAGGTAGCGCGTGCGCACCACGTGCGGCAGCGCGATCGGGGAGCCCGACCGTGCCGCCGCCGGCACCACCGTGCGCCAGGTCCGGCCGTCGTCCGACGCCTCGATCCCCACCGTATAGGTGCGCGTCGGATATTCCGGGCGCAAGCGGCTGCCCGTCACCGCGCGCACCGCGCCGAGATCGGCGACCAGCGTCGCCGCGCCCTCGCCGCCGCCGCGCCACAAAGTCGCGTAATTGTCGTCCGCCGCACGCGCGGGGCCATAGGCACCCTCGCCGCTTCCCGACGCCTGCCAGCGCAGGCCGCGTGTGCGCGCCGGGGCGAAGCCGGTCACCGCGCCGCCGTGCGACGGCGCGACGCGCGCCAGCGTGCCGTCCGCGCCGATCCGCAGCGGGTCGACCGCCACCTGCCGCAGCACTTCTTCGCCGCCGCGCGGCCATGGCAGCGCCTGACGGTGGTAGAGGATGTACGCCTGCCCGCCGCTGCGGAACACCGCGTGATGGCCGGGGCTGACGATGTTGCGGCGGGCGTCGGTGCTGAGGATCGGGCTGTCCGCCGCCTCCCTGAACGGCCCGAACGGCGTGTCGCCGATCGCGTAGCGGACCTTGTACGTGTCCTTGGTGGTGTTGCCGTCGCTATAGGTGAGGGCATAGCGCTTGCCCGCCTTCACCATGAACGGCCCCTCGAAATAGTTGGCGGGCGTCACGTCGCGCGGGGTGCCGTCGAAGGTCACCATGTCGGGCTTCAGCTTGACGACGAAGCAATGGCCGTTGGTCCAGTTGAGCCCCGATCCCCAATAGAGATAGGCCTGGCCGTCGCTGTCGATGAATGCCTCGGCGTCGATCATATGATAGGCGGGGGCGAAGTCCTTGGCGACCAGCGGCTTGCCGCCATTGGCGTCGGCCCATGGCCCGGCCGGCGAAGGCGCGCTGCCGACCCAGATCTCGCTGCCGACCGAGACGTACATATACCAGCGGCCGTTCGCCGCCTTGACCACCGACGGCGCCCAGACTTTTGAATCGCCCGAGGTCGGGCTGGTCGCCGCCTGTTTGGTCGGCCAGTTCGGCTGCGAGAAGGTCCAGTCGCGGCCATTGTCCGAGGTCCATAGCCCGAGCGTATCGCCGCCCCATGGGTCGATCGTCGCGAACACGTACCAGCGGCCGCCGTCGTGGACGATCGACGGGTCGGCGAAATAGCCGGGCAGCAGCGGATTGCCCGCGCCGGAGGCGTCCCAGCGCGCCGGCGCATCCGCCGCAATGACCAGCAGCGCCGCGGCCGGCAGCATCGCCTTGGCGACAAGGGATCGGATCGTCATCGGGTCAGCCTCCATGGGTGGGGTGCGTCTCGCCATCGAGCTCGCTCGCCTCGCGCACCACCGCGACGCTGTCGCCGGTGTCGCGCATCTCGTACAATTTGCCGCGCGCGTTATTGAACGGGCGGTGCAGCACCATCATCAGCCCGCCGTCGAAGCGGCGGAACAGCATGCCGTGCCCGCTGTCGGCGCGCACCAGCGGCGGCAATTGCTCCCACGGGCCGGCGAGATCGCCGCTGCGCGAGCGGGCAACGCCCTGCACATAGGCGCCGCGATCGTCATAGCTCGACCAGAGCATCAGCAGTCGCCCGGTGCGGGTGCGGAACAGTTCCGGTCCGTCGGTGACGTAGATCGTGGCGCCGTCCTGCTGCGGCCGGCCCGATGCCCAGGGCGCGTCGGAGGCGCGGAAGAGCAGCCGGGGCTCGCCCGCCGCCTTGAGCGTCGCATCGAGCGGCAGCGCCTCGATCGTGCCGTCGCGCGCCTGCACCCATTCGTGCGCGTAGACCAGCCACGGCCGGCCGGCGCGATCGACATGCAGCGTGCCGTCGAGCGTCATCAGCTCCTTCGGCACGATCGGGTCGCCGTCGCGCAGCAGCGTGAACGGCCCGCCGAGCCGGTCCGCCACCGCCAGCACGGTGCCGCGGCGGTGCGTCCCGGGCTTGGCGAGCTTGGCGCTTTCGTTGTGGAAGGTGGTGAACAGATACCAGCGGCCGCGCCAGCGATGCACCTCGGGCGCCCAGGCGCCGTCGTTCGCCCAGGTCCCTTCGGGCAGGGTGAAGACGACGGTCGGGCGCGTCCAGTGCTTCAGGTCGCGGCTGGTATAGGCCATGATGCCGAGCCGCGTGTCGCCGGTCATCCCGGCCTGATTGGTGGTGAACAGCCAATAGGTGCGCGTCGCGGCATCGGCGACGATCCACGGATCGTGCAGCGGCATCGCCGGCATCGTCAGCGGTGCGGACGTCGGTGCCGGCGCCGGCGCGGCGGCGATGGGCAGCGCGAGCATCAGCGCGAAAGCGGCGCGCCACATCATCGATTCTCCTGCACCGTGACCATCAGCGACTTTCCTTCCGCCGGCAGGATCAGCCCGAACGCGGTCTCGTCGCCATTGAGCAGGCGCTCGCGCACCCAGCGCCCGCGCTCGAAATGGCCTTCCTCGACGGTGACGAGCTGGATGCTGCCCGGCGTGCCAAGCCTTGGCGCGAACGTCAGGTTCGCGCTCGCCCCGGTTAGCAGGAACCGATCGGGTGCGGCACGCGCGACGATCACCCGGCCAGACAGATCGGCATTGCCCTGCCCGCGCGGCCCGCCATATCCGTCACGCACCTCGCCGAAGCGCGCGACGAGATCGATATCGCCGAAGACGAGCGGCACGTTCGCCATGCCGTCTTCCTCGACCGCGACGCGCACCTGTCCCGCGTCGCGCAGCGGCAGCAGGAACGGCGCCGTGTCGCGCAACAGCCGATAGTCGAGCGCGATCGGCTCCTCCGCCGGCTGCCCGCCCTTGAGGCCGAAGCCCTCGCCGATGCCGAACTTGCCGATCCCGACGGCGTGCGGCTGCGCGAGCGTCCAGAAGGCGTGACGCGCGTGCGCCATGCTGCCGCCCGTCTCGGGCACGAAGAGCGGATTGCCCGGCACGTCATAGGCACGGGCGATCTCGGTATAAGGCGCGACATTGGTGTCGTAATTGTCGACGCCGACGACATCGACCGCCGGCGCCAGCGCGCGCCATTGCGGCAGCAGCCACGACACCGCGCCGCCCGAGGGCGAACTGTCCCCCGGCCGCAGCAGGCCGGGCTGCTCGCGTGGCCAGACGTTGACGTAGAGCGGCAGGTCGTAGGCCCGTTTCCCTGCCGCGGCGACCGCGCCGATATAGCGCGCGGTATGATAGGCCATGAACGCCTCGGGCGCGTGCTCGGCGTAATTGGCGGTCCAGTCGCCCGGCTTGGCGCCCGGCATGTCGGCGGGCACCGCGGCGCGGAACAAGGCATCGGCGGCGGGTGCATGGTCGCGGTCGGCGCCGAGCGTCCCCGCCTCATTCTCCACCTGCACCATGACGACGGTCTTCTGCCGCCCGTCGACCGCCTTCAGATGCGCCATCAGCGCGGCAAAGGCCCGCGCGTCGGCGTCGCGACTGGCCGCGGCGATCGGGGAGAGCACCGCGATCGGCCGGCCGTCGGCACCGATCACCCGCGGGAAGCGCGCGGTGTCGCGCTTCACCCAGGCCGGCGTGTAACTCATATTGGCGTTCTTCCAGGTGCCGAACCAGAGCAGCACGAGACGCAACTGCTGGTTCCGCGCCTCCGCGATCAATCCGTCGACCACCGACCAGTCGAACCGCCCCTCGACCGGCTCGACCGACTCCCAGCCGACCGGCGCCATCACCGTGTTGGCGTGGCTGCGCGCGATTGCCGGGGCGAGGCGGCGCAGTTCGGCGGGGAAGCCGCTCGAATTGTTGAGCTGGATGCCGAGCAGCAGGAACGGCTGGCCGTCGACGTGCAGCGCCGGTTTGCCGGCGGCGGTGGCGACGAAGCGACTGTCCTGTGCCGCCAGCGGCGTCGCCGCGCCCGCGAGCAGCAGCGCCGCGGCCATCATGCGCGTGCAGGGCCGACAGACACGCTGCGTCACCGACCGTCGCTCCATCACCCGCTCCTGCCCTGTTTTATATGTAGGACATGACTGCAGCCATAAGAGCGGTCAAGGTGCAACGTGGATCAGGCGATCCGCATCGCCTGTTCGGTGTCGCGGCGCGCCTGTTCGATCAATAGAGTGGCCGCGGCATGCGCCGCCGCGGGGTCGGCGCGGGCGATCGTGTCGAACAGCGCCTGATGCTGCGGGATCGAATCGATATAGTCGGCGACGACGCGATATTTGAAGAAGGTCGTCCAGCGTACCGCCGAGGAGATGCTGCTCGACAGGCTGCCGAGCAGTTCGTTGGCGGTCGCCTCAAGCAGGACGGCGTGGAATTGTTCGTCGGCCGCCTGACCCGCGACGCTCTCCAGCCCGTGGTGCGTCATCAGCTCCAGCGCATGGCCGAGCCGCGACAACTGCCGCGCGGTGCGATGCGTCGCGGCAAGGCTGGCGGCGGCCGGCTCGACGATCAGCCGCAGTTCGAACAGGCTTTTGACGAAGCTGACCGGCGGTTCGCCCTCGAACATCCAGCCGAGCATCTCGGTGTCGAGCAGGTTCCAGTCGGTCCGCTCGCGCACCCGCGTCCCCGTCTTGCGCCGGCTCTCGATCAAGCCCTTGGCGGTCAGCATGCGCAGCGCCTCGCGGATGACGTTGCGCGCCACCCCGAAGCGATCGGCGAGGTCGAATTCGCCGGGGATCGTCTCGCCCGGCGCATAGTCGCCGGTGACGATCGCGACGCCGAGCGTCCGTGCGATGGTCACGTGCGCTGGTCTGATCCGCTCGCGTTTCGCCAATTTTTCTTAGCCTTACCAATGGGATGACGAGGGATCGCCGCGCCATCGATAGGCCGCAACCGATCGGCCTGCAAATTTCATTTGTCCGGCATATTCCAACACGTTATATGTAGGACATTACACGGCACTCATGTCGGTAAATTTGGGGAGAGGGACCATGAAGGGCACTTACGTGCGGCTGCTCGCGGGCGCATCGCTCGTCGCACTGGGCGGCGCAGCGCAGGCTCAGACGGCCGTACCGGCACCGGCGCCGACGCAGGCCGAAACCGGCACCGTCGCACAGACCAGCGATCAGGCAGCGACCGATCCGGCCAGCGATCAGGACATCATCGTCACCGGCGTGCGCGAGAGCCTCCGATCCGCGCAGGCGATCAAGCGCAACGCCAACCAGATCGTCGATTCGATCAGCGCGCAGGACATCGGCAAGCTGCCCGACGTGAACACGACCGAGGCGCTGCAGCGCGTCACCGGCGTGCAGATCCAACGCCGCTACGGCGAAGGCGCGACCGACTTCGATCATCGTACCTCCCCCGCGATCACGGTGCGCGGCCTTACGCAGGTGCAGAACTTCCTCGATGGCCGTGCGGTCTATTCGGCGTCCGGCGGCCGTGCCTTCGATCTCGAAGCCATTCCGCCCGAACTGCTGTCGGGCGTCGACGTCTACAAGAACGCGCCCGCCAACATCATCGAGGGCGGCGTTGGCGGGGCAGTCAATCTGCGCACCCGCCGGCCCTTCGATTCGGACAAGCAGGTTGTCAGCTTCACGGCGCGGGGCAATTATTACGACCGCGTCGACAAGCCCGGCTATTCCGTGTCCGGCCTCTACAGCAACCGCTTCGACACCGGCATTGGCGAGATCGGCTTTCTGGTGAACGCGGTTTATTCGAAGAGCCAGTATCGGCAGGACGGCATCCTCGCCAACCAGCAGCAACCGATTCCCGCCGGCTCGGTCGCGGGCGCGCCAGCCAATGCCAAGGCGCCGCTTGGCTTCCAGGTGTATGACGATCTCGGCGACCGTCGCCGCCTCGGCGTTGCGACTGCGCTGCAATGGCAGGCGAGCGACAACCTGCTCCTTACCGGCCAGTATCAATACACCAAATACTGGTTCAACCGCCGGGGCGCATATTATTACTCGGTCAACGGTGGTACCCAGTCACGACCGCTGCCCGACGCCCCCTTCACCTTCAACGACGAAGGTTACGCCACCTCGGGATCGCTGCAGAACCAGCTGTTCGAAACCGGGCGCTTCGACCAAGAGCTGTGGAGCCAGAGCCAGAACTTCACCTTCGGCGCGGACTGGAGCCCAACCGACCGCGCAAAAGTCCACTTCGACGCGCAGTATCTCAAAAGCTATTATAACGCGGACCGGAACGGCAACGTTCTGTCGCTGTTCACCGCAGCGGGGCAGACCGAAGCGAACGCGCCTAATCAAGAGATCGTCGATTTCGACTTGCGCGGCAAACGGCCACGTTGGGACGTCCGCAACAAGGCCTTGCTGGCCGACCCGACAAAGTATGCGACGACGTACATCGCTGACTCGCTTCAGCGCAACGACGCCGATCAGCTCGCCTTGTCCTATGACCTAGAATATGACCTCGAAGGCAGCTTCCTCAAGAAGCTGCGCGGCGGCGCGCGCTATTCGGACAACTCGATCGACCTGCGCGGCACTTGGAACGGCGTATGCCTGTATCAGACTGGCCCGAACCCGGCTTGTAATGCGCCCACGGGCACTCCGTTCATCCCGCTCAGCCAGAATCCGCAGCTCGCGATGCCCGGTCCGTCAAAGAACTTCTTTGATGGCAACAGCGTCACCGGCGGGCTGCTCTACCCGGCATTTCCGCAGGGCAGCGGCGTATGGGCACAGACCAAGGCGCTGTATGCGATCTTCGGCGCCAAGACCAAGGACGCGTTCACACCAGGCGACCTCAACGCGCAAAACGAGAAAACCTATACGGCCTGGGGCATTGCCGATTACGCCTTCGAGGCTGGCGGCGTTCGCTTCGACGGCGGCGTCGGTATCCGGCTGGTGAAGACCAAGCTGGTCTCGTCGGGCACGCTCTTCGACTCCGACGGCAATGCTGCCCCACTCTCGGTCGACAAGAGCTACACGCGGGCGCTGCCAAGCTTCAACCTGCGGGCGCGGTTCACCGACGAAATTCAGATGCGCTTCGCCTATTCCAAGGGGTTGGCGCGGCCTAATTTCGACCAATTGTCGACGAACCTCACGCTCAACAACCCCAATCAGGTGAGCGTCATCACCGGGCGTCCGAGCGCCAATTCGGGCAATCCGCGGCTCAATCCGATCGAATCCGACAATTACGATCTGACCGCGGAATGGTATTTCGCCCCGACCGGATCGCTCACTGCCGGCCTTTTCTACAAGAAGGTCGACGGGTTCCTCGCCAACGGTGTGCTGGTCCAGAACTTCCAGGGCCGCGCGTATGACGTCAACACCGTGCTCAATTCCGGCGACGGCACCGTCAAGGGTGCCGAGATCGGCTATCAGCAGTTCTTCGACTTCCTGCCCGGCCTGCTCAGCGGCTTCGGCATCCAGGCGAACTATACCTATGTCGACTCGAACGTCAGCAATCCCTTTGCTACGGCGGGATCGAACATCCCGACGCAAGTGCCGCTCGAAAAGCTGTCGAAGCACAATTACAATCTGATCGGCCTGTACGAAAAGGGACCGCTCACCGCGCGTCTCGCGTACAATTGGCGCTCGAGCTACCTGGACCAGACGACCGGCGCGGGCGCCAACGGCATCCCACAATATGCCAAGCCCTATGCGTCGCTCGATGCGTCGATCAGCGTCAACGTTACAGACCATATCGCGGTGTCGGCCGATGCGGTGAACCTCACCAATCGGATGAACGTCACGTACATTGGCACCGCAGGGCAGCCGCTGCAGTATCAGCTCAACGACCGTCGTTTCGGCCTGTCGCTGCGCGCCACCTACTAAGCCGTCCCATCCCCACTGCCGGCGCGATCGCACGATCGCGCCGGCTTTTTTGCGCCCGGCGCGGGGGACAGAAAAAACCGGCCGCGGCAGGGTTGCCGCGGCCGGTCTTCATGTTGGAACGGCGGCTCTAGTTGACCATCGTCCAGCGCTGGTTGGCGCCGCCGTGGCAAGGCCAGACGATCAACTTCGTTCCGGTCGCGGTCGCGGCCTCGTTGACGTCGAGGCAGGAGCCGGAGGCGCGATTGACGATCGTCGTGCCGTTATAGGTCCATTGCGACTTCGCGCCGATCGAGCAGGAGGTCTGCACGACGCCGCCGCCGCTGGCGTTGTCGTCCGCCTGGGCGAGACACAGGCCGCTGCGCTGCACGACATATTGCGTGTACGTGCCGACCGGACGGCGCTCGACCAGTTCGTTGCTGGTGTTGGTGCAGGTCCACTGGATCGCCGTGCCGTTATAGTAAGGCGAATCGTTGCTGATGTTGGCGCACAGGCCGCTGTGCGCGACCTGCATCTTGACCAATTGCGTATTGGGCGAGCCGAGCGCGATCGTGCCCGCCGCCGCATCCACGGTGATCTGCGACGCGGTGCCGGCGAAATCGAGCGCGGTGTTGGACGGGAAGGTCAGCGGCAGCCAGACATAGGTGGAATCGTTGACGATCTGGCCGATCGCCGGCCCCCAGCGGTCGCCCATGTACAGGTAGGACGTGCCGCTCGATCCCTGCACCGGCAGGATGAAGGTCGATTGCGAATTGTAGGTGGTGTCGTGGCCGAAATAGGTCGGCCCCGTCCATGGCCCGGCCAGGTTGGTCGCGGTGAAATAGGCCGCGCGATTGGGGTTCCAGCCGGTCGCGCCCGATGTGATCATGAAATAGACGTTGTTGCGCTTGACCAGCGCTGGCGCCTCGCGGTGATAGCCCTTGATCACGGTGAGCAGCGAATCGACCTTCGTATAGTCGGCGCTCAATTTGTAGATGTTGAGGTCGTAGTTCACGTTCGACGACGAGATCAGATAGCCGGTGCCGTCGCTGTCCTGATACACGGTCATGTCGCGCGAATCATAGCCGAGCGGGCGGAAGCTGCCGAGATAGGTGTAATTGCCGTCGACCGTGTCCGACGTCGCCACCGCGACCCGCGCCTCGCCATAATCCTTGCCGTTTTCCCAATGCGCCCACAGCACGTATTTGCCGGTCGTCGCATTGTAGATGATCTTGGGCCGCTCGATATTGGCGCCGTTGAGCTCGGTGGCCGACGACGATTTCAGCACGTCGTTGCGGAATTCCCACGTCTTGAGATCGGTCGAGCGGTACATCGAGACCGCGCGGAAAGAATAGTCGGGGTTCCGGTTCTCGCCGAGGAAGTAATAATAGCCGCCAACCTTGATGACGCCGCCGCCATGGGCGTCGATTTGGCCGCCTGTGGTGGTGACGAATTGCGAGCCGTTGTTGACGGTTTGTCCGCTTGCCAGGGCGGCGGCGGGCAGCGCCAGCGCCGCCAGCGCAGCGCCGAGCGCCAGGGGTGTCCTGAACATCATTCCTCTCCTCATGAACCGATCTCCGTCGGTACTTATGTATGACATATGACCTGCAGGAAGAGAATAGCGGCGGGCCCCGACGCTAGCGCTACCATCGCGATTGCGTGCTTTTCGCCCGCTTTACAGCGGCAAGCCTTGCTCTATCATGTCGGACAACACAGGCACGATCGAGGCCCGGAGAGAAGATATGGAGAGGACGCGTCTGGCCGCCCTGTCGGCAGCCGCATTGCTGACGCTCGCCGGCGGCTATGTCGTGCAGCATGGCGTGCGGCAGCCGCGTGCGCATCCCGCGGCAGTCGCGGTGGTGAGCGCGCCGGTCGCGGTGGTGCGGCCCGCCGCCCCGCCGAGCGCGACGCCCGATCCCGCGACGGTACGGCAACGGCCCGAGCGGCAGCTGGTCGACACGCTCGCCAGACACGATCGCCGCGGCGGCGACGTGCGGATGATGGCGGCGGTGATGACCGCGCAACCGGCGCCGGCCGCGACGGCCGCACCGGTGGAAGCCGCGATGACCGCGGCGGTCGCGCGCCTGCCGGTATTCGCCGGTGCCGCCGAACCGGTGCATGTCACCTGCGTCCGCACCGCCTGCGAGGTGGCCGGGCCGCTGCCGGCGGGGCAGACGGAGGCGACGATGGTCAATGCCTTCCGCGACAGGCAGTTCGAACAGGGGCTGCTCGCCCGCGGCTATACGCCGGGACCGGTGCTCGTCGCCGATGCGGGCGATGGCCGCCGCGGCTTCGTCTTCTATATCAACAACGAGTTCTGAGCCCGATGCCGCCCGCCGCACCGCATGCCCCCGTTCCGCACGGGCCCACCCCGGCCTGGTTCGCCGCCCCCGGCGCCGTGCAGGTGCTGCGCGTCGGCGAGGAAGGCGAGCCGGTGGTGGTGATCGACGGCGCGAGCGGCGACCCCGCCGCGCTCGTGGCGATCGCTGCGCGCGCGCCGTTCACCGACGCGGCGCACGCCGGCAGCGGCTATCCCGGCCTGCTCGCCCCGGCGCCGGTCGCCTATCTCGACGCGATGGTGCGCTGCATCGTGCCGCTGATCGCCGCGCATTTCGCCACCGGCCCGGTCGTGCCGGCACGCGCGCGCGGCAATTTCTCGCTGGTCACGACGCCGCCCGCCGCGCTGACCGCCGACCAGCGCGTGCCGCATGTCGATACCGCCGACCGGCTGCAATTCGCCACCGTCCACTTCCTGTCCGCCAACAATCGCGACGGCACCGGTTTCTTCCGCCATCGCGCCACCGGCTTCGAGACGATCGATGCGCAGCGGCTTCCCGCCTATCGCGCCACGCTCGACCGCGAACTCGCCGATCCGCCGCCGCCGGGCTATCGCATCGATTCGGATGCGCGGTTCGAGCGGATCGGCGCCGTCGATGCACAATGCGACCGGCTCGTGCTCTATCGGGCGGCGCTGCTCCATTCGGGGCTGATCGCGCACCTGCCTGCCGCCGCCGCCGATCCGCGGCAGGGGCGGCTGACCGGCAATCTGTTCCTCCAATGCCGGACGCACGCATGACCCGGACCGACGACGGCGCGATCCGTCGCATCGCGATCATCGGCGGCGGCACCGCGGGCTGGATGGCGGCGGCGGCGCTCGCCCGCGTGCTCGGGCCGCACGGCCCGGCGATCACGCTGGTCGAATCGGAGGAGATCGGCACGGTCGGCGTCGGCGAGGCGACGATCCCGCCGATCCAGGCGTTCAATGCGCTGCTTGGCATCGACGAGAACGACTTCGTCCGTGCGACCCGCGGCACGTTCAAACTGGGTATCGAGTTCGTCGACTGGCGCGCACTCGGCCACCGCTATTTCCACCCGTTTGGCGTCTACGGCATCGATCTGGGCGCGGTGCCGTTCGAGGCGATGTGGCGGCGGCTCCAGGCCGAAGGCGCGGCCGGCCCACTGTCCGACTATTCGATCTGCGCCGCGGCGGCGGCGGCGGGACGGTTCATGCGGCCGCAGCCCGGCAATACGCCGCTCGCGCATATCGGCTATGCCTTCCAGTTCGACGCATCGCTCTATGCGCGCTTCCTGCGCACCCGGGCGGAGGCCGCCGGCGTGGTGCGGCGCGAGGGCCGGGTGGTCGATGTCGCGCTGCGCGGCACGGACGGCTTTATCGAGGCGGTGACGCTCGCCGATGGCGGGCGGATCGAGGCGGATCTGTTCGTCGACTGTTCGGGGTTCCGCGCGCTGCTGCTCGGCGATGCGCTTGGCGCGGGGTTCGAGGATTGGTCGGCGTGGCTGCCCAATGATCGCGCGGTCGCGGTGCCGAGCGCGGTCACCGGACCGCCGCCGCCCTATACCCGTGCCACCGCGCGCGCGGCCGGCTGGCAATGGCGCATCCCGCTGCAGCATCGCGTCGGCAACGGCTATGTCTTTGCCGCGGATCATCTCTCGGAGGATGAGGCGACCGCGACGCTGCTCGCCAGCCTAGAGGGCGAGGCGCTCGCCGCGCCGCGCACGCTGCGGTTCCGCGCGGGGCGGCGCACGACCTTGTGGGTCCGCAACTGCGTCGCGCTCGGCCTGTCCGGCGGCTTCCTCGAACCGCTGGAATCGACCAGCATCCATCTGATCCAGTCGGGCATCGCGCGCCTGCTCGAGATGCTGCCGACGCGCGCCTTCGAGCCTGCCGATATCCGCCGCTACAACCGGCTGATGGCGACCGAGTTCGACAGCATCCGCGACTTCATCATCCTCCACTTCCACGCCACGGCGCGGCGCGACACCGCTTATTGGCGCCGGCTGGCCGAAATGCCGATCCCCGAGACGCTGGCCGAACGGATCGGGATCTATCGCCGCACCGGCCGCGTGTTCCGCGAGACCGACGAGCTGTTCACCAAGACGAGCTGGCTGGCGGTGATGGACGGCCAGGGACTGGTCGCATCGGGCTACGATCCACTCGGCGCGGCGCTGCCGCTTGCCGAGGCGCAGGCCGCACTCGACCGGATCGGCAAGGTCACCGCCGCCGCCGCGACCCATATGCCGCTGCATCAGGATTTCATAACCCGCCACTGCCGCGCCGCGCGCTAGCCGCCCGCCCTCCCGTCGCTGACCCTCGATCATCGACGAATGTCGGACTTGGCACGGATCACGCTTGCACGGGTGAATGATCCCCTCATAAGTAAAAGCAGCAACGGGCAAGTGATTGGTCCGGGGGGAGAGATTCGATGACCGAGCCGACGCGTGCCATCCGCAAGCCGTTTTTCCGACGCCATCTGCTGACCGCGGGAACGGCGATCGCCGCCGTCGCCGCGCTGCCCGCAACGGCCGATCCGCTCGCGATCATGGATCGCAACGGCGGCATCGTCGCGATCGAACCCTATGCGCCCAATATCGTCCGCGTGACGATCGCGCTCGACAAGGCGCTGGCGGTCGCGCCGCCGGGCGAAGGCCCCAATGCCAAGCCCGACGCCGCCGGCTGGAGCCACCGCACCGACGCCAGCGGCGACGTCTTCGCCTCGCCGACGCTGACCCTGACCGTCGCGGCGCAGCCCTGGCCCAAGGCGCCGACGCAGATGCAGCGCTATTTCGCGCCGTCGCTGCCGCCGGTGGCGATCTCGGTGCGCGGCGCCGATGGCCGCACCCTGCTCGACATGACCGGCTGGGAAATGGCGCCGCACACCGTCAACGACGAGAAGACGTTCCGCGTCGGCGCCAGCTTCGCGGTGCAGCCGGGCGAACATTATTACGGGCTCGGCCAGAACCAGGAGGGCGTGCTCGACCTCAAGGGCCGCACGATCGACTGCCGCCACAATTACGATGCGCCGACCGGCGAGAGCGTGTGCGTGCCGTTCATGGTCACCAACAAGGGCTATGGCATCGTCTGGGACAATGCCTCGGCGACCACCGTCTCGCCCGGCCTGCACAATGCGACGCACTGGCAGTCGAACGTCGGCGAGCGCGTCTCGTTCTTCGTCATCACCGGCGACACCACCGACCAGCTCTATGCCGGCTATGCCAAGCTGACCGGCGCCACCCCGCTGCCGCCCAAGGCGGCGTTCGGCCTGATCCAGTCCAAGGCGCGCTACGAGACGCAGAAGGAATTGCTCGACGTCGCGCAGGGGTATCGCCAGCGCAACCTGCCGCTCGACGTGATGGTGCTCGACTGGTTCTACTGGTCGCGGATGGGCCAGCTCGACATCGACCGGACCTTCTTCCCCGATCCCAAGGGGATGAACGACACGCTGCACAATATGGGGATGCATTCGATCATCAGCGTCTGGCCGCGGTTCGAGCGGGAATCGCGCTATTACGACTTCCTCGGCAGCAAGGGCTGGCTGCTCCACGACAAGGACGGCAGCGTCGTCGACGGCCTGCCGATCCGCGCCGACCGCGCTGGCGCGCTGCTCGATTCGACCAACCCCGATGCGCGGCAATGGTTCTGGACCAAGATCCGCGACAATATCGCCAGCCAGGGCTTCGACTGGTTCTGGCTCGACGAGACCGAGCCCGACCTCGTCCCCGACGGCCATTTCTTCTCGATCGGCTCGGGCGACCGCTACCACAATCTCTACCCGCTGGTGCACACCAGCAGCGTCGCCGAAGGCTCCGCCAGGGACCGGCCCGACATGCGCAACCTGATCCTGTCGCGCGCCGCCTATCTCGGCACGCAGCGCAACGGCGCGCTGTTCTGGTCGTCGGACGTGCAATCGACCTGGGAGGCGCTGCGCCGGCAGGTGCCGGCCGGGCTCGGCTTCACCGCCACCGGCATGGCCTATTGGAGCAGCGACACCGGCGGCTGGCAGAATCCGGCCGGCCCCAAGGCCGAGCGCGCGCCGCTGCTCGATCCCGCCGGCGCGACCGCGATGCCGCCGAGCTATGCCGATTATCCCGAGCTGTTCACGCGCTGGTTCGCCTATAACAGCTTCACGCCGACGCTGCGCATCCACGGCCAGCGCGCCGGCACGGCTTTATGGGATTACGGCACTGCCGCCGAGCCGGTGCTCGCCGGCTTCCTGCGGCTGCGCTATGCGCTGATCCCCTATCTCTACGCGCTGGGTCACCAGACCGCGCAAACCGGCGCGCCGTTCATGCGCGCGCTGTTCATGGACTTCCCCAACGATCCCGCGGTGGCGACGATCGGCGACCAATATATGTTCGGCCCCGCCTTCCTCGTCGCGCCGGTGACCGATCAGGGCGTGACCAGCCGCAAGGTCTATCTGCCCGCGGGCGCCGATTGGTACGATTATTGGACCGAGCGGCGCTATACCGGCGGCCAAACGATCGACGCGGCGGCGCCGATCGACAAAATCCCGCTGTTCGTCCGCGCCGGATCGATCGTGCCGATGGGCGTGCAGGTGCCGAGCACCGCGACCGCGCAGCCGCTGGAGAGCATCCGCGTCTACCCCGGCCGCGATGCGAGCTTCACGCTGTACGACGACGATGGCGTCACCAACGCCAGCCGCAAGGCGGGTAAGACCGCGACGCTCCGCTGGAGCCAGACGACGGGCAGGCTGACCGCGTCGGGGCGACTGCCGACCGGACAGGAGGTCGGCGGCCTGGTGCGCGTGGTCCAGGGCAAATAGGCGACGGCGACCGGCTCGCGCGGGGTAGCGTCCCGCCGGGCCGGCGCCGCCCGCCCGCCGAAAGTCGGCCCGGTGTGGCTTCTGAGACACATAGTTTCACGAAGCCGACACAATCGACCTCTAGCGGGAAGATCCGCCGGGGGGGCGGTCGTCATCATCGCCGGCGGGTCGCGCAAGGGAATACCCTCGCCTCCTGCCCAGCGACCGCGTCCCCGCAACAACCAAGGGGACCATCGTGACCACACGCTTGCTCAAGACCATGTTGCTGCTCGGCGCCGCCGGCATCGCCGCGCCCGTGATGGCGCAGACCGCGACGCCCGCGACCGACGCCGCCGCGACCGACACGACCGCCACGCAGGACGCCGCGCCGGACGCGTCGGGCGATCTCGGCGACATCGTCGTCACTGCCGAGCGCCGCTCGGAGAATCTCCAGCGCGTGCCGCTGTCGGTCGCCGTCGTCGGCGGCAGCGACCTGCGCGCCTTCCAGGCGGGTGGCGAGGACATCCTGTCGCTCTCCGGCCGCGTCCCCGGCCTGTACATTGAATCGACCACCGGCCGCATCTTCCCGCGCTTCTACATCCGCGGTCTCGGCAACATCGATTTCTACCTCGGCGCGTCGCAGCCGGTGTCGATCATCCAGGACGATGTCGTCCTCGAGCATGTCGTGCTGAAGTCGAACCCGGTGTACGACGTCAACCAGGTCGAGGTGCTGCGCGGCCCGCAGGGCTCGCTGTTCGGCCGCAACACCACCGCCGGCATCATCAAGTTCGACACGATCCGCCCCAGCCAGACCTGGCAGGGCCGGATGTCGGCATCGGCGGGCAGCCTCGGCACCTTCACCTATGACGCCGGCGTCGGCGGTCCGCTGATCCAGGACAAGGTCGCGGTGCGCCTGTCGGGCCTGATCCAGCATCGCAACGACTGGGTCGACAACAGCTTCGCCGGCGTCAGCGCCGACGGCACCCGCACCCCGCAGAAGGATGCGATGGGCGGCTTCGACGAGCGCGACGTGCGGCTGCAGGTGCTGCTCACCCCGACCGAGGCCTTCTCGGTCAATGTCTCGGGCCATGCCCGCGGCTATCACGGCACCTCGACGATCTTCCACCGCGCCGCACTCAAGAAGGGCTCGAACGCGGTGTCGGCCGAGCCGCGCAACAGCATCGCGCTCGACGAGGGCAACAACAATCCGCAGGATTACGACACCTACGGCGGCTCGGTGAACGCGGCCTATGACTTCGGGCCGGTCACGCTGACCTCGATCAGCGCCTATGAGACCACCTCAGGCTACAGCCGCGGCGATACCGACGGCGGCGCGGCGGCGAATTTCCCAGTCAACGGTGTCGCCAACGGCTTTGGCGAGAGCCAGGGCAACGTCCGTGCGCTCGGCCAGTATACGCAGGAGGTGCGCCTCGCCTCGCAATCGGACCAGCAGTTCACCTGGCAGGTCGGCGGTTTCTACTTCCGCCAGAATGACACCACTGAATTCTACCAGCGCAGCTATTTCCTGAACACCGCGGCGCGCAACCCGAACAACTGGGTGCGCCTGCGCGACATCAACACCAGCTGGGCGGCGTTCGGTCAGGCGAGCTTCAAGGTCACGCCGGAATTCACGATCACCGCCGGTGGCCGTTATACGCAGGACATCAAGCGCACGACGCTGGTCAAGCCGGTACTCAACGCCACCGGCACGGCCAGCCTGTTCCCGGCGACCGCACCCAAGTCGGTGCGCCTCGAGGGCAAGGAGCCGAGCTGGGACGTCTCGGCACTGTACCAGCTCGATCCGCGCAACAGCGTCTACGCCCGCGTCGCGCGCGGCTTCCGCGGCCCGACGATCCAGGGGCGTTCGGCGGTGTTCAACTCGCCCTTCTCGACCGCCAACAGCGAGACGATCACCTCCTATGAGATCGGGTCGAAGGGCGTCTTCCTCGACGGCCGGCTGCGCATCAACTCGTCGCTGTTCACCTATACGGTCAACGACATCCAGCTGAACGGCAACGACGTGAACGGCAACGGCGTGCTGTTCAACGCCGACAAGGCGCGTGCCTATGGCGTCGAGATCGACACGCAGTTCCGCCCGGTGCCGAACCTCACCTTCACGCTCGGCGCGAGCGCGTTGGCGTCGAAGATCAAGGACAAGCGCGTCTATGCGCAGGTCTGCATCCTCAACGGCGTCGTGGTCTGCACCGTGCAGGATCCCACCGTCAGCGTGGGCACCAACGTCTTCGCGCAGATCGACGGCAACCCGCTGCCCAACGCCCCGCGCTGGAACCTCGATGCCACCGCGCGCTATGACATGCCGCTCGCCAATGACGGCAAGCTGTTCATCGCGACCGACTGGAACATCCAGGGCTACACCAACTTCGTGCTCTACAAGACGCGCGAATTCTACGCGAAGGGCAATTTCGAAGGCGGCCTGAAGATCGGCTACACCACGCCGGACGACAATTACGAAATCGCCGCCTTTGCCCGCAACATCACCAACGAGAAGAACCTGAAGGGCGTCATCGAGAACTATATGGCCGCGGTGTTCAACGAACCGCGGATCATCGGCGTCTCGGTCAGCGGCAAGTTCCGCTGATCTGTTAGCCAGTACGGCGGCGGCGCTTCAGGGCGCCGCCGTTTTTACCGTCAACGTCATATCGGCCAGCGGCGCTCCGGTGACCGCATCGATGACCATAGGCTGGACGACATGGCCATCCGCCGCCACCAGCCGCACGACGGAATCGTCCCCAAAATGGCGGGCGCCCCATGCGCCGAGCGCATGCAAGACGGGCAGATAATCCCGCCCCATTGCGGTCAGCACATATTCGTGGCGCGGCGGCCGCTCGGAATATCGGCGTCGTTCCAGCAAGCCGTCCTCGACCAGCGCCGCCAGCCGCCGCGTCAGGATGTTGGGCGCAATGCCCAAGCCCTTCTGCAAAGCGTCGAACCGCTGCACGCCCCGCGCGACATCGCGCAGCACCAGCATGCTCCAGCCATCTCCGACCCGGGCAAGGCCGCGGCCGACCGGGCACACCCCCCGCGATAACGCATCATTGTCCATTGCATAAAGATAGTGACTTACTATTTTTCTGCAAGCCACTCTGCCTGGGTGCGGCGTGGAGGAGATGAGAGATGACCGACAATACCCTTCCCGCAGCCCTGATCACCGGCGCCTCGGCCGGTATCGGCGCGACCTATGCCGACCGGCTTGCCCGTCGCGGGCATGACCTGATCCTTGTTGCGCGCGACGGGGCGCGCATGACTGCGCTTGCCGAACGGCTCGGCGGGGAAACCGGCCGCAGCGTGACCGTGCTGCGCGCCGACCTGACCGACAACGCGGATGTCGCCAGGATCGAGGCACGGCTGGCGTCCGACGACCGCATTGGCCTGTTCGTCAACAATGCCGGGATGACCCTTACCGGCAACCTCCTCACCGCCGATCCCGAAGCGATCGCACGGCTGATCGCGCTCAACGTCACCGCTCCGACGCGGCTTGCCGCAGCCGCAGGGCGCGCCTTCGCGGAGCGGGGCGGCGGCGCGATCATCAACGTGTCGTCCGCGCTGTCGCAAGTCGTCGAGGCGTTCGACGGCGCCTATAACGGCACCAAGGCGCATCTGCTGACCGTCAGCCGCTGGCTCAACCGCCAGCTTGCCGATCGCGGCGTCTATGTGCAGGCGGTGCTGCCCGCCGCGACGCGGACCGAAATCTGGGAGCGGTCCGGCATCGACATCAACGCTTTCCCGGCGGCATCCGTCATGGAGGTCGGGGACCTCGTCGATGCCGCCTTGGTCGGCTTCGATGCGCGTGAGGAAGTGACGATCCCGCCGCTCGCCGATGAGGCGCTGTGGATCGCCGCGGATCAGGCCCGCGCGGCGATGGTGCCGGTGCTCGGCAGCGACCGCCCCGCGGCCCGCTATCGTGCCACGGTCGCCGCCTGACGCAAAAGGGGCGCCCGATCGCTCGGACGCCCCCCCTTGTCGCTCTCGGCGTGGCCGGCTTACGCCGCCTGCTTCGCCCGGCTCGCGCGCTTGCGCTCGTTCGGGTCGAGGAAGCGCTTGCGCAGGCGGATCGTCTTCGGCGTCACCTCGACCATCTCGTCGTCGTCGATGTACGCGATCGCCTGCTCCAGCGTCATCTTCTTCGGCGGGGTCAGGCGGATCGCATCGTCCTTGCCGCCGCTCGCGCGGAAGTTGGTCAGCTGCTTCGCCTTCATCGGATTGACCTCAAGGTCATCCGTCTTGGCGTTCTCGCCGATGATCATGCCCTCATACAGCGCCTCACCATGGCCGACGAACAGCACGCCGCGGTCCTCGAGCGGCCCCAGCGCATAGCCCTGCGCCTCGCCGGCGCCGTTCGAGATCAGCACGCCGTTCTTGCGGCCCTCGATCGGGCCCTTGTGCGGGCCGTAGCGCTCGAACAGCCGGTTCATGATGCCGGTGCCGCGCGTGTCCGAGAGGAACTCGCCGTGATAGCCGATCATGCCGCGCGACGGCGCCGAGAAGGTGATGCGCGTCTTGCCGCCGGTCGACGGACGCATGTCGGTCAGCTCGGCCTTCCGCAGGTTCATCTTCTCGACGACGGTGCCCGAATGCTCCTCGTCGACGTCGATGATGACGGTTTCGTACGGCTCGGTCTTCTTGCCGTTCTCATCCTCGCCGAACAGCACGCGCGGGCGGCTGATGCCGAGTTCGAAGCCCTCGCGGCGCATCGTCTCGATCAGCACGCCGAGCTGGAGCTCGCCACGGCCGGCGACTTCGAAGCTGTCGCGGTCGGCGGCCTCGGTCACCTTGATCGCGACGTTCGATTCGGCTTCGCGGAACAGACGGTCGCGGATCATGCGGCTCGTCACCTTGGTGCCCTCGCGGCCGGCCATCGGCGAATCGTTCACCGCGAAGCGCATCGACAGCGTCGGCGGATCGATCGGCTGCGCGTGCAGCGGCTCGGTGACGGTGGTGTCGGCGATCGTGTTGGCGACGGTCGCGACGGCAAGGCCGGCGAGGCTGATGATGTCGCCCGCCTTGGCTTCCTCGACCGGCACGCGGTCGAGGCCGCGGAACGAGAGGATCTTCGAGGCGCGGCCGGTCTCGATGATGTTGCCGTCGTTATCGAGCGCGTGGATCGGCTGGTTAAGCTTCACCGTGCCCGAATTGACGCGGCCGGTGAGGATACGGCCGAGGAAGTTGTCGCGATCGAGCAGCGTGACCAGGAAGGTGAACGGCACGTCCTCCACTTCCACCTTCGGCGCGGGGACGTGGTTGACGATCGTCTCGAACATCGGGATCAGCGTGCCTTCGCGCGCGTCCATGTCGGTCGAGGCATAGCCGTTGCGGCCCGAGGCGTAGAGCACCGGGAAGTCGAGCTGCTCGTCATTGGCGTCGAGCGACACGAACAGGTCGAACACCTCGTCGAGCACCTCCTGGATGCGCGCGTCGGGACGGTCGACCTTGTTGACGACGACGATCGGCTTCAGGCCGAGCGCCAGCGCCTTGCCGGTGACGAACTTGGTCTGCGGCATCGCGCCTTCCGACGAATCGACCAGCAGGACGACGCCGTCGACCATCGACAGGATGCGCTCCACCTCGCCGCCGAAGTCGGCGTGGCCGGGCGTGTCGACGATGTTGATGCGGATGCTCTCGCCGCCGCCCGGAGGGGCCCAGTCGACCGAGGTCGGCTTGGCGAGAATCGTGATCCCGCGCTCCTTTTCGAGGTCGTTCGAATCCATCGCACGCTCTTCGACGCGCTGGTTGTCGCGGAAGGTGCCGGACTGGCGGAAGAGCTGATCGACCAGCGTCGTCTTGCCGTGATCGACGTGCGCGATGATCGCCACGTTGCGGAGGCTCATGGGAATTCCTGAATAGATGGAGCTTGGAGTGCGCACTCCCATAGCCGAAATGTTGCGCCGCGGGAAGGGGAGCCATTTCGCCCCGCCGCCCGCCGGCCGATCAGCGCGGCGGACTGCTGCCTGCCGGCCGCTGCGCCGCCTCGGCCAGCGTCACCAGCCGGGTAAAGCCCTGCCGCCAATAGTCGCGCTGGCCGGCGGCAAGCTGCCGGATCGCGTCGTAGCGATAGTCGCCGAGCAGCGGGTCGCCGCGCAGTTTCTGGCCGAACGCCGCGACCGCGGCGACGAAGGCCACGTCGCCCTGCATGCTCTCACGCTGCGCATGCGCGATCAAGCCGGCGCCGGGCATTGAAGCCCCACCGCTTGCGTATTACAGCTCCAACACACTTGCCGTCGCGGACGAACACGACCATTTTGTCGGCAACGGCTTGGGAGACGAATGGAATGGCGACGAACGTGGATACGCCCGAACGCGATCTGGTACTCACCCCGCCCGACCCGGTGCCGACGGTCACGGCCGAGCGCGCCGCCGGCCTCGTGCCGATCGACGAGGCGAAGAAATCGCAGCTCGATGCGCGCGTCGACGCGTTCGTCGCCGATCTCGTCGCCGAGGACGTCAACAGCCCCGAATTCGGCAAGCGCGTCGACGCGATCACCGCGATGGGCGCCAAGGAAATCCGCGAGGCCGCCGGCCAGTCGAACCGCTTCCTCGACCGCCCGATCCGCGCGATGGACAAGGACAGCGGCGTTGGCGCCGATCTCGCGCAGCTGCGCCGGGTGATCGAGGACCTCGATCCCGGCCGCAAGGGCGCGCTGTCCGGCCCCAAGAAGATCTTCGGCATCATCCCGTTCGGGTCGAAGATGCGCGACTATTTCGACAGCTACCAGTCGTCGCAGACGCATATCAGCTCGATCCTCAAGAACCTCGCCGCCGGCAAGGACGAGCTGCTGATGGACAATGCCGCGATCGACACCGAGCGCGCCAATCTGTGGAGCGCGATGGGCAGGCTCGAACAGATGATCCACCTCAGCAAGGCGATGGACGCCAAGCTGGAGGACAAAGCCAACGAGCTCGACCATACCGATCCCGCCAAGGCCAAGGCGATCCGCGAGACCGCGCTCTTCTACACCCGCCAGCGCACGCAGGACCTGCTCACCCAGATGGCGGTGACGGTGCAGGGCTATCTGGCGCTCGATCTGGTCAAGAAGAACAATGTCGAGCTGGTGAAGGGCGTCGACCGCGCCTCGACCACCACCGTCTCGGCGCTGCGCACTGCGGTGACCGTGGCGCAGGCGCTGACCAACCAGAAGCTGGTGCTCGAATCGATCACCCAGCTCAACACGACGACGGCCAATATCATCGATTCGACCGGCAAGCTGCTGCGCTCGAACACCGCGTCGATCCACGAACAGGCCGCGGCCTCGACGATTCCCCTGGAGACGCTCCAGCGCGCCTTCCAGAACATCTACGACACGATGGACGCGATCGACACGTTCAAGCTCAAGGCGCTCGATTCAATGAAGACCACCGTCACCGCGCTGGGCAGCGAGGTGGAGAAGTCGAAGGGCTATATCGCCCGCGCCGAGGGCGCCAATCAGGCCGCGCTGAAGGGGCCGGGCGCGGGCGATTCCTACCGCCTCGAATCGGTGTGAGCGCATGACCGAGGTCGACCAGCAGATCGAACGCGCCCGCGCCGCGATGGCGCGGATCAGCGAGGACTATCGCGGCCAGGTCGGCGCGACCTATCGCGCGCACGGCAAGCGGCTGAAGCGCAAGGCGACGAGCGTCGGCACGCGGCTGGCGATCATCTGCGCGGTCGACGCGCTGATCCTGATCGCCGCTGCGGTACTCGGCATGATGATGCCGCTCGGCCTGTTCGGCGCGCTCGCGGTGCTGTTGCTGATGGCGGCGGTGACGATCGGTATCGCGCTCGCCCCGATCGCCCGCGCGCCGAGCGAGAAGGTGTTGCGCGAGGTCGATATCAAGGCGCTGCCCGCCAAGACCGAACGCTGGCTGGAGGCGCAGCGCCCTGCCCTGCCGGCGCCGGCCCGCGGGCTGATCGACCAGATCGGCGTGCGGCTCGACACGCTGTCGCCGCAGCTCGGCCGGCTCGACGGGCGCGAGGAGGAGGCGTTCGAGGTGCGCCGGCTGATCGGCGAGCAACTGCCCGCCTTCGTCACCGATTATGCCCGCGTTCCCGAGCCGCTGCGTCAGGTCGAGCGCAACGGCCGCACCCCCGACGCGGAGCTGGTCGCCGGGCTGCGGCTGATCGAGCAGGAGATCGCCGACATGACCGCCCGGCTGGCGCAGAACGACCTCGACAGCCTGTCGACCCGCGGGCGCTTTCTGGAGATCAAATACCGCGACGAGTCCGGCAGCGCGCGGTGATGGTGGGCGATGACGGGCTCGAACCGCCGACATTCTCGGTGTAAACGAGACGCTCTACCAACTGAGCTAATCGCCCTTAGATCACTCTAAGCCTCGGAACTCTGCGCTTCGCTGCTCCTATTGTCAACCGTTATCGGCCTACCTCGAACCGGCGTGGTCCGCAGATGGTCCGCATCCCAAGCCGCCGCATGAGCCTGCACCTCTAGGTAAATTGTGGTCAGCATGTCACGCGCGTTTGCGAGATAGGCGGGGTCGTATTTCGCGTAGACCTCGCTCACCCGCTTCATGACGCGATGGCCAAGCATCATCTCGATCTCGTCGCCCGGTACGCCGCGCGAGCGTAGCTCCTTGGCGATCGTGTGACGGATCGTCTTTGGCACCACCTCTTCGACAAGCCCGAGCGCCCGGCGCATCGTCGTCCAAGCGCGCTTCTTCGAAAGGGCTGCCTTATGCGGCTTCTTCGCCCACTCGTTGAGCACCGGTCGGAACGGCGGGATGCAGGGGATGACCTGGTTGCGCTTCTTCGTTCGCGGCCACTCAGGCGGGTGCATGTCGAGCAGTGCGCCACGATCCTGCTTGGCAGGGTCGAACGCCAGACAGGCATCGGGCCGATGCATCGACGCGATCATAAGTTGGATCCAGCGATGCGTGCCGATGTCCGACCGGGTGAACGCCACCATCGCGCCAAGCTGCTTCAGCGTCACATGCACGTCGCGGGGCGGTGAGCGATACTCTTGCTTCACACCTGCAACCTTCGGTGCATGCGGCACCCGGTTGGCGTCCTCGGCATAGTTCAGCGCCGCACGGAAGTCGTCTAGGTTGCGCTGCACCGTCTCACCGGACACGCCGGTGGAGGAATGGTTATAGACCTTCTCGCGCCATGGCACCGAATAGCTGTGCTCGCCCATCCGCCAGCGACGGAAGCGCTCTAGCAGCGGCTTATCGACTTGGGCGAATGTCACGTCGGCGGTCGCGATGTCCTGCATCAGAAACCCGATCCACACCCGCAACGAACTGGCGATCTGCGCCGGCTTGCGCGCCTCCTGCCCGTGCTCCCGGTAGTAGAGCAGCAACTGAGGAATGACCTTAGCGTCCTCCGCGGTCTGCGGCCCCTTAGCGCGCTGCACCTCAAAGAACGTGTCGATGACCGCCTTGGCTGCTGCTAGATCGCGCTGCTTAGTGCTCCGATAGACGTCCGATCGAGCCTTGGCGTCATAGCGGGCGATCTGCCAGACGTCGGGCGATTTGCCGTCGCGGCGCTTGTCGAGCCAGTAGTCGCCGACGATGTAAGGCGAGGTGTCCCGGCCCATGCTTGTTTCAATTCCTCGGTTTCGGCGCTGACGATCAGGTCCCAGGCACCAATGTCGATGAGCGCACGCAATTCCTCAAGGTCGAGGCGCACGCCAGTTTCGTTGCGAAGTGCTCTACGGCACTTCCTTGCGGTGTCGGCTAGGCTCATCCCGCCACCCCTTCCCCGTTCTGCTGAAGGTGGGCGGCATCGTGGAGCGCGGCGCGGTCAGCCAGCCCGGAAGCGGCAACACGCGCAGCCCATTCTCCAGCTCGGTTCCAACCGAGCGTCGCAGATTGCTCGGAAACGGTGCCGCGGATTGGCTTTGCCTTGAATGCCGCGATCTTCTCCAACGCCTCCACCACCCGATCGCGACCGCGCAGGGCGGCGGCAAGCTTCTCGGGATGATGCAACCGCTTGATGGTAGCGAGGCACACGGGGTCACCGCCGGACGGATCGTCGGCGTAGATGCCAGGCGAGGTGCCGTCAGGGTCGAGCTCCCACGGTCCCGTCATCAGGTAAGCCCGCTCGGCATGATCCGGTGAATGGGTCATGCGGGGTTCTCCAATAGCCGGTTGAGCCGTGCCAATTCCTGCTCCTCATGAGGCATCAGGCCAAAGGTCGGCTGATCTTCCAGGAGCGCGTCACGGCGAATGGTCGCCCGGTTCCGCCAGTAATCGCCATCGGGCCCGTTCAACCCCGCAGCGATATCAGCAAGGCTTTGGTTTCGACGTGCGATGTCATCGCTGATAATGCTCACAGCGGCTCTCCGGCGTCGGGCAGGTTGCGGATTGCGGCGGCTAGCGATTTACAGATTGATCGGCGTCCATCGTTTGAATGTTCAGGGTGCAGCCGATTATGCTGCTCGTCGCATATCCTTGCCGCAGCCTCCCGCATCGCCCCAGCATTCACCGGGGGCTTGGGGGTGGCGATAAGGTTGCCCTCGGGATGATCGCGCGCGATCTCCAAGGCAATATCCGGGTCTTCCGCGTCCTCGATTGCCAGCGCCATCAGCACTTCCGCGTACAGATCGGACGCATCAAACCCGATAACCTCGGGAGCGTCGCCACCGGCCATAACCGACAGCATCAGCCCGAGCTTGGCCAGCGTGACGACCCGCCGCCTGTCCTGATCCGTGGTATACCCAGGCCATGGTTCCCCCGTATCGGTGAGCCTGTCAGCGGCGGGGGTGTAGGCGATGATGTCGCCGAGGCCGCCGTCATGCGTCCAATAAAAGGGGCAGCCGTTGTCTTCTTCGTTGAATCGATCGCCGCCACGCATCAGCACGTCGCCGCCTACGTCGTAATCCGCCGGCGCGCTTTCACCGCCCGCCCACGCCTTCATACCTTCGGGGATCGCCCCCTGTTCATCAGCCATTTTGCGTGTCCTTTTGGGCGAGGGTGGCGAGCTCGTCGGGCAGGCGCATAGCGTCGAGCCGGTCAATGCTGTCATTGTCCCACGTCTCGCCGTCAGGATCGCGCAGCTGCGCTTCCCACATCGGATGGCAGGGGGCGACCGGACGGATTATGTCCGGCGAGTGCCCCTCATTGAACTCGTCGATATCAATCAGCACGCCGTTGACGCACTCCACGTCCTGCCCGAAATAATGACCGCCCCCATTGTGGTAGAAGTGGCCGTTGCGACAGTGTTTGCAGGTGCTCATCCCTCCGCGCCTCCTTGCGTGGTGAGGGCGGCGAGGATGCGCGGCGCAGCGTTTGCGAGCGCCACCAGCAACTCAGCTTCCTGCCATGTGCCTATATAGCCCCGGAACAGGTTGCCGCCCTTGTGCGAGACAATCGTCGGCTTGCCGTCAACCGGCTTGACCCGCAGGGGAAACATCCAGTCCCACCCGTTCGGCCCCGCAGCCGCGTCGATCAGCGGACGCAACTCGGCGGCGAGCGCAGCCACCTCCCCCGCCTCGCTCGCCGCTGCGTCGGGGGTGGGTGCCGCTGCGAGCATGGCGGACCAAATCTCGCAAGCGGAATGGTTGACGTTGAACCGGTGCGATGCAGCGCCGGCACGGACCATCTCCGGCGTTGGCTTCACCGGCACGACCCGCACTGATCCAGTGGCGGCGGGATGGGTGTTCAGCGCTTCTGCACGAGCATCAGCAAGGCCGCGCTCATAGCCAAGCTCTTCGGCGTTGCGGAGTGCCTGCGCGTGGCGAGTGGCCTGCGCATAATACGCCTTCGCCGCGTCGGTGCATTCGTTCGCGATCGCCTGTTGAGCGTCGGCCGCCGCATATTCGGCCTCCCGAAGCGCACCAAGCAAGCCCTGCTCTGCGCCGGCTTTGATCTGGCACGCTGGCAGGCTGTCTTCGTCGCGACCGAAATGCAGACGGGCGCACCGGTCGTCGGTGAACACGTCGCCGCAATGGTAGCAGCGCCACGCCGGTTGCTCGACCGGCAGCATCTCCACACCCTGCGTCATGATGCGGCTCATAGCGGCAAGTCCCCGTCAGTTTCATCACCACCTGCAATGCCGATCAGCACCAGGATGACAGTTAAAAACACAGAAGCAGGGCCACCGTAGTTCTGCATGAACTCCGAGAAAGTCATGATGCGGCTCCGGTGGCGAGGGTGATGGCGGCGCGGGCGGCCTTGACGCGATTATGAAGGCGCGCATGTTCGGAATGCGTGAGCAGTTGCAGATTTCCGATGACGTTGTTTGTCTTGCACCCGTCTATGTGGTGCACGTCCTCGTCGTCGGATAATAACCGGCCGATATGGCACTCCATCACAAAGCGATGCTGCTTTACGTTGCGGTGTCCTTGCGCCGTAAGCACGCGACCCTCGATGTAACCGCGACCATTAACCCACCAGCACTCGAGCTGAACGTTTTGTCCGCCGTTCTTTTTTCTAGCGCACGGACGCGAGCAGTAAGACGAAGTCGAGCGCAATGGGCGAAAGTTTCTGCCGCACTCGCGACATGCTCGGTCGGCCAGTTGCCTATTACGGCGCCCCCAAGTGTCGGTAAGGCCAGTGCTGGCCAATTCAGCGCGTGGCATGGATTTCCTCCATGATGTTGCGAGCTTCGTGGTCTCCGGCGGCGGCCTTGCGTTCGATGTACGAGAACATCGTTGGGCTAGCGGCGATCAGGCGGGCGTTGGCGAACGTCTCGTTCTCAGACCGGAGATCGGTAGGCCACAACAGCGCGCAGATCGGCGCATCCCGTCCGGGAACATCAATGCGCGCTGTGAACGGGTTCACAACCCAGCGCCCCAGCGTATGCCCCCCACTCTGGTCGGTCATGGCTGGGCCTTTCGGATCGGGGGTCATGGCTTTCCCTCATAGCTGTAGTCGAACATGCTCTGGCCGCGTCCTGACGGACCGGGCTGGCGGGCTGACGCCCCAAGCCGCTGCGCGTCTTGGCCGTTCCGGCGCTCATCCCTCGCGGGGGTCAGGCCCAACCGCTTCTTGACTGCCAGCACCAAGTTGAGGTGAGCGTGTCGCGTCTCGTGACGGATCAATGCCCTCATGGTCATCACTCCTATCGAAGGTTCATCTGCGCGCGCTCGGTCGCCTTGCGGGTCCGCCACGCTTCGAATTTCAGGCGCTTGGCCTCGGCCTGGGCACGAAGGGTTTCGGCTTCCATCGCCGCTGTTTCCCAGTCAGCGCAGGCCAGTTCGTAGACCGGGTCAGCCTCGGCCATCTGCTCGCTCGCGCCGGCGGCATGACCCTGCCCCTTGTATTTGACGAACAGCACGGCGCGGGTCCGCTTGCGGCGAAGGTCCATGCCCTCTGCCCGTACCCGAGCCTGCCCGGCCTCGACGAACAGCCGCTCGGCTTCGTCAACGGCACGATCAATATCCTGCATGATCACGCTCCCGCTTCTCTTGAAGGATCTGAACCCGGCGCGGGCTGGCGGCGATGAACTCGCTGATCAGCGCGCCCACGTCCCTGCCCCGCCAGAACGTGGCCTCGCCCACCTTGTGCTGCCGAGCATGGCAGTCGCGGCAGAGAGATACGGCGTTCCAGTCGTCAGGCTTCTGCGACATGCCGGCGCCAGACCCGAGGCGGACGTGAGCGAACTCGACACCCGCAATCGAACCGCAGACGCTGCACGCATGGCTGCGAACGAACGCGGCGTGAGCCTGCGACCGCCAGCGGCTGGCGCGCTTGGTCGCCTTCGGAATTTTACGAGGCAGCATGTTGCCACCTCTCGCCCCTCTGAATTCGGCAGACGTGCGCAGGGCTGATGCCGTATCGAGTTGCGACCGCACGTTGCGAGATTACCCCAGCGAGGCTTTTGATCTCCAAGACGGTCGATTCCGAAAGTTTCGCGGCGCCGTTACGCTCCCCGAACATCCGAACAGATGCAGGAATAACGCCTCTGCGCTTTGCGTGCATGTCCCGCATGTTGTCCGCTTGGGAACCAAGGAAGAGGTGGGCTGGATTTACGCAGGCTGGGACATCGCACGAGTGAAGGACTGAAAGTCCGCCCCGGATCTCACCGTTGGCTATCTCCCAGGAGATGCGATGGGCGAAGGCAGTTTTGGAGCCTACCCCCACCCTCCCGTACCCGTTTTTGTCGCGCGCAGCCGTCCACAGCCAGCACCCGCTGTCTTGCGGTGTTACTTTGGACCAGAACCGATCCTCAAAGGTGCGACGCGGCAGCATCAGCTAACCCGCAGACCCGCGAGGAACGACCCCGTCACAAAGGGAACATCGTCCTCAAGATCATCGCCGAAGCCGCCACCCTGTGTTCCGCCGCCACCCTGCGGCTCCTGCCGGCGCTGATCGCCCCCTGCGGCCTTGCTCCAGTCGACATCGGCAACGCGGAGATCGTACTGCGGCTTGCCTTGATACTCGCCGATCGTCAGCTCGCCGATGACGGTGGCTTTCGCGCCCTTGGCAAGGTGCTGCTTGATGGTATCGCCACGCTTGGCCCAGACGGAGCAGCGGAACCACACAGTTGGGGCATCCTGCTTGAAGCCCTGACGAACGGCGACAGAGAACGAGGTGACAACATCGCCGCCCTGCGTGGTCCGCTGCTCGGGTTCCTTGCCGACGTTGCCGGTGATGGTGATGAACTGCATTATGCGGCCTTTCGGAAACGGTTGTTGAGATCCTCGACGGTCGCATCGACCTCAGCGAGGAAAGCGGTGACGGCAGCCTCGATCTCAGCGATCATCTCGTCGTCACGGTCGACGCGGTGGACGATCAGCTGCATCTCGACGGGCAGCCGCGGATCGTAGCTGGCGAAATCGCACCAGCGCCGGCCGGTGCAGGCCATCTGGAACTGCATCTGCTTGACGTACTTGTCCGCGATCGGGCCGCCGCGGAGCGTGGCGACATGGGTGCCGCTGTTCGGGCACTTTATCTCGACCATGCCCTCGTCGCCGACCAAGCCGTCCGGAGACGCACCGGCCATCGCGATCGTCGGATGCGGCACGAAACCTTCTTCAACCACCGAGACGCCGGCAGAGAAAGCGTAGCAGTCACGCGCGTTCGCCTCCTGCTCGGTGCCCCACTGCATGGCGGCGTTCGAATAGCCGGGCTCGCAGATGCCGGTCAGGCGCTCGGTGACGAGCTGATCGTGATAGACGGCTCGGCTGGCACCCCAGCCCTTCGCAGTCTTGGCCATCACGTCGGCGATCCGGCTAGCGGTGACGCGCCCGGCGCGGGCGGCGAACCACTCGGTGCTGCGCTGCTCCATCAGGCGGCCTCCGCCGTCTTCGCAGCCAGCTTCTTTTCGAGCATGACCTTGGCCCGCTCGAACTCGGTGGCAGCGAGCGCCGGCAGGGCGTCGATGCGGAAGAACTTGCAGAAGCCCCGCATATCGGCGCCAGACTGCTCGGCGAGCGTGATCAGGACGTTCCGCTGGTCGTCGCTGATCGTGTCCACCTTCTCGGCGAACTGCGCTTCCATGGCGGCGACGTACTTGTTGTCGTCAAACTTGCCGAGGAACACGTCAGCATTGAAGCCGAGCTGCGACAGGCCCTTGGTCAGGCCGTCGGTGCTGGCTTTCTTGGGAGCATCACTGTCCAGGCGCCCCTTGCTGTCGCGCAGTTCGGCGCTGCCGTAGAGCGGGCCAAAGGTGTTGCTCCGATCGCCATGCCAGAGCGTGACAGGAACGATGACCAGCCCATCGGCAAACATCGGCTCGCCGTTTGTATAGCCCCAGCCGATCCCAACGGGGCCGAACTGCTTGGTCGCCTGCATGATCTGGTAGTGGGCGCTGATGGCAGTGAAGCCGCCGCGCTGGTTGACCTTCTTGGTATGCGACGGATCAGTCTGCGCCACTGCGTTCCAGATGCGCATGGTGTCGGTCTGGGCGTTCATCACGCTTCCTTCGCGAATAGAGTGGAGACGACAGCCGCAGCCTTGCGAAGGCCGGTCAGGATCAGGTCGTCAGGGTTCCGCCACCAGCCGTGGCAGATGATCAGCGCCAGCATTCCGAGGGCAATCAGCATCAGCGCCGCGGTCATGCTGCGTTCTCCAGCTCGGCCAACTCGCGGCGCAGCTCTTCTTTGCGCTTGGCGGTTGCCGTTTCCTTGTCCGGATAGCTGACGCGGAAGCTGAGAACCGCGGCGTCGAATGCCTCACGGGCAGTGTTGCCGTTGCCGAGTGCGCAGGTGCCATAGCCGTGGACCGAGGCGGACCACCGCTTCGACTGCGCGGACGATTGCCCGATGCTCCATGCGCCCAGCGTCCATTCGCTGGCGAACTGTTCGACAGTGACGGTCATGCCATGACCCCTTCCAGCAGGTCCCACGACACGCCGGTCTGAGCGAAGATCGCGGCCTTCAGTTCGCCCTCAAGCGCGAACTTGCGGTCATCAAGCTGGTCCCAAGCGGCGAGCTTGCTATCGTCCATGCCGTTCACGTCGGCGCTGATCGAAGCGATGCGCTGGCGGGTGGTGGCGAGGTCGAGCACAACAGCCGACACGTCACGGGTGATGCTGCGGATTGCGGTTGCCATGTTAGCGACCTCCGGCTGCGGCATAGACCGCGTCGGTCAGTGCTTCCGGGGTGCGCCAGTTGAAGCCGTGACGGCCTGCCGAGATGATGCAGCGCTCGATCGCAGGCTGGATGCCGTTGCGGCCGAGCATGCCGGGCGCGGTGTTCGGCAGGTTGGCGTAGCCGCGGACACGGCTGGCGAGGCGCTTGGCCTCGTACAGCGCGGTCGGGTAGTCGGTGATCGACGGGACCAGCGCAAGGCCAGCGAGCAGGCGGTCTGCGATAACGTCAACCGGCGTGGTGGCCGGGTCGTTCGCTGCGATGGTGGTGACGGCGTTCATGCCTGCACCTCGGGACGCGCTTCAATGCGGCCGTCGATGTGGTGGACGTAACTAGGCAAGCCCCAGCCACCGGCCAGCGGTTCTCCGTACAAGGTCGGCTCTTCCGTGCCGTCCTCCATGTCGGTCCAGATGTACCAGCGATCGCCACAGCACGGGCACGATCCCGTCGCCGGATAGCTGTCAACGACTGCCTGAAGGCGTCGTGCAGCATCGTTAGCGTCGGTAGCCTCAACACAGATGGCGTAACCGATCCCGCGCACGGAATCGTGGTCAAAGCGACCGCCGCTGTTGTTCTGGGTCTGCGTCCAAAACCGCGTGGTCAGGTTGATGGTCGGCATGTGATCCTCCTGCGGCTCGGTGCCGCTGTGAGGACCTATGTGCATTATGCACACCGATGGTGCAAGTGCAAAATGCACACGACTAGAAAAAAATCTGCAATCACCGCTGCCAGCACGGGCCGAAGCGGTGCATTTATCACATAGGATTATTTCCTACGTTGCATTGTTGGATCGCGAGGAACATGTTCCCTAAATGTTCCGGCGAATCATACCGTTAACGCTTCAGGAGCCCGCCTGCGAAGTCGGCTGCAGCTCCTGCGATATGGCGTGCGCTATCCTGCCTTCCCGGCTGATGTTTTGGCAGAGGGAGATCGAGCGCCTTTACCAGGAGAGGGCGTTCCACCCTCGCCCACATGAGATGCGAGGCCAGATCGAAAGTGCCTTAGCTGCTCATGAAGCCCTGACGCGACGATATGCGGCAAGTCCGAGAGCTTCGTCTGGAACGTCACCTCGTCATTGACGATGTTGGCCACCATGGCCTCCAGCTCATCAAGCGACGGAGTAGCCTCCGCAGCCGGCTCATCACCCTTCCCAAAAAGGAGCCATTCGGCGGAGACGCGGAAGCGTCTAGCGTAAATTTCCGCCTTCCTCGCCGGGTATCCTCTGATGCCGCTCTCATGCTGGGCATACGTGTCGTAGGATAGATCCATGGCCAGCGCCGCCTCGCGCGCCGATGAGAAGCCGGCCCGCTCGCGCGCAAGTTTCAACCTGTCTGCTGCTGTGTCCATATCCGCCGCGTAGCGCGGCAATATGTGCATTAGGCACTTGCCAAGAGGCTGTGCATAATGCACATACGTGGAATGCGTAGTCACAAGCAGATCGTGGAGCAGATCGGGCCGGACAAACTGGCGGCGGTCTTTGGTGTGCCGCTGAGCACGACCCGTTCCTGGGGGCGTCGCAACAGCATCCCGGCCGAGTTCTGGCTCGGGTTCCGGTCACGTCGTTGGGCTACGTATGAGGAGCTTGCTCGTGCGGCAGCTGCCGATCGCTTCCCTGCCGAACAGGCAAGCGGAGTGGCCGCATGAGGCCGCTCAGCGACAAAGAGCGCCGCGTCATTGCGGAGCGTCATCACGGCTGGGAGGCCGCGTCCGCTGGCCTTTTGGCCCGTGTCTTCGATACGACGCCTCAGCATATCGCCGCCATCTGCGCCGATCGTTGCGCTACGTGCGGCGAGGCGATCTGCGGCTGTACCGATGCAGCTTGGGCGCGCGCCGAAAGTACGGCCGCATGACCGGCTCCATCATCCTCATCGTCGTCTGCGTCTGCATCATTGACGCACTCGTCACACTCGCCGCCCTTCACCCTCGCTTCAACCCGCGCCTCGCCTTCCGGCAGCGCGCGCGTCGCTTCCGCATCGTCGGTCGGGGTCGGGCTCATCATCAAACTCATAATGGGTGCAATGCAGCATGAGCGACCATACTGTCGTTGGTTCACGCGCGCCGCTGACGAAAGCGCGGTTACACGCCAAACTGATGCGGGGCATTGCCCGCGGGATCGATAAGGCGGGCGGCAAGGGCCGGTTCGCCGACGCTATCGACCTGTCGGTGCAGGCGCTCGACAAGCAGCTGTCCGGCTCGATGCCGAGCGTCGAAGTCCTCGACCGCATGCTGACCGTCGAGGACACGATCCTTGATGACTGGATGCGCGGCCACGGCAAGCGCGTCGTTGACGAGAATGCCGTCTGCGACGTTGATGACATGCAGCTCCTCATCAGCCGCGTGCTGGTGATGATCGCCGAGGCTGAGCATCCCGACGGCCCTGGCGGCCGCACCGTCGTTCCGCAGGAATATCTCGCCGGCGAGAAGCTGATGCGCGACTTGCACAGCGTCAGCGGTCAGTGGCTTGAGAAGTGCGCCGCCATCCGCCGCCCGCGTGAGGTGGCGTGATGATCAACTTCCGCCTCCGCGAGATTAGGGCGCGCCGCGCCCCTGTCGCCACCCCTTCCGACGCCGCTCGCGTCCTTGCTGCTCACGGTGCTGAGCAACGGGCGAAGCGGTCCACCGCCACCGACACCCTGCGCGCCTTCGTGGCTGCTGGCGGTGTCTCCAAGCTGGGGTGGAAAGCATGACCGCGATGCGCCCCGCTCCCGACGATCTGGAGATCTACGCCGCTACCGAGACGATGGATCAGATGCGGCGCCGCTATCGTGCATCCAAGAAGACGATCTGCATTTGGATGAAGAGCAAAGGGATCGTCCGCCAACCGCACCGCGGCGGGAATGCCCCAAAGGCGATGCCTGCGGATTTTCCGCAGCACTATCGCGAGTCACTCCGTCTCCTTCACGTTCGGTATCCCGGCGTCGGTGACGGTACGTTCACCCGCTGGCGTCAGGAATTGGGCGGCCTCAATCTCGTCCCGCCGCCCTCCGATTTTGCGGAGAAGTGGGCGGAAAAGACCAACGCCGCCTTGTGTGGTCATTACCGGCGCGGCTGGAATACGATTGCTCGCTGGTCGAAGGAGCTCGGGTTGGTCCGGCCGGTGCGCTTGCCCGCGCCGCGCGCGGTTCCGGCTCGCAAGAAGCGCGTTACCGTCGACTTTGTCCGTTCGGCCCGCGAGCGCTCCGGTCCGCCACCTCAGCGCCCGAATGCATACCAGGCTGCCACGATGACGCGAGCTATCCGGGATATGTCGCCGGCTGGTCAAGCTGCTGATTATCTGCGCCGGTTTGGACCGGTGGTCCGCTGCGATGAGCGTGGCCGGTACAACGAGAATGGCACGCACTGGCGCCGCGGCTCGACGGTTCTGACCGCCGCAGATGTGATCGCGCGTGCGGAGTTTAACGGCTGGCGAGCAGATCAGTGGGCGATGGTCGCATGATCCTGTCGCCCGCCATTGTGCAGCCCGCCTGCGCCCGCGTCGATAACGGCAGAACTCGCTTCACGTTTCATCGCGTCAGCGAGCCCGTGACCGGTGGCCTGCCTGTCTACCGCTATTCCAAACCGAGGAAATCTGCATGACCGCTGTTGTAGCTGCCGATGAACTGCGCCTCCTGATCGAACGCGCCGAGCGCCTTGAGGAAGAGAAGAAGGGCATTGCCGACGACATCAAGGACGTGATGGCCGAGGCCAAGGGCCGCGGCTACGACCCCAAGGCGATCCGCAAGATCCTCTCCATCCGCAAGAAGCGGAAGGAGGAATACGCCGAGGAGGAAGCCATCCTCCAGACCTATATGGTCGCTCTCGGCATGCAGACTGAGTTCGGCTTTTAAGCCGTGATCGACTTGCCCTTCCCACCGTCGAGCCTGTCGGGCCATGCCAAGGGGCATTGGCGGACGAAGGCTGCCGTGACGGCAAAGCACCGCGAATGGGCGAAGAACGCCGTTAAGGCCGATCGTCTGTGCGCGATCCCTGCAACGGGCGACATCAGGCTGATCGTCACCTTCTATCCGCCGAACCGTCGCGGTGATCGGGTTAACTTTCCGAACCGTATGAAGCCATACTTCGACGGCATAGCTGATGCCCTTGGCGTCAATGACAGCCGTTTCCTGCCGAGCTTCGTGTTCGGAGAGCCGGTGAAGGGCGGCAAAGTCGTCGTGGTGATCGGGCAATGAGCGGCTATGCCCGCTTCCACCGTAGCCTCGTAGGGCACCCGGCATTCCGCAACGATGCGGAGGCTATGGCCTTCGCTTACCTCGTCCTGCGCGCATCGTGGAAGCCCGTACGCGTGCGGTACAAGGGCAAGGCGCTGAGCCTGAACCGCGGGCAGCTCGCCATGTCCGTTCGTGATCTCGCCGAGGCGATGGATCGCGATAAAGGATGGGTCGAACGGCTTCTGAAGCGTCTCAAATCCGAGACCATGGTCGAGACAGTTAGTGAGACCGGCGTGATGGTCATAACTATCTGTAATTACGAGAAATTTCAGGCCGGAAACGACAATCGCGAGACACCCCGCGAGACAGTCGGTGAGACAGACGCGAGACAGACGCAAGACACAGAACAAGTAAGGGAAAAAATTAAGAAGGAAGAAGAGAGTTCTAACGAACTCTCTCCGGCCTTGCGGCCTGAGCACGTGGTCGAGGCCTGGAATGAGATGGCTTCCCGCATCGGGCTACCGACCGTCCGAAAGCTGACCGCCGACCGGCGGAAGCGGCTGAACGCCCGCCTTCGCGAGCATCCCGTCGAGCACTGGACCGAGGCGATAGGCGCGATTGAGCGATCCCCGTTCCTCCGCGGGGACAGCCGCGGCGGATGGCGCGCCGACTTCGACTTCCTGCTCCAGCCGAGCAGCTTTCTCAAATTGATCGAGGGCAGTTATGACCGATCCGCACAAGCCCACTAACCCGCTGATGCGCGGCAACGTTGCCAAGTTCCGCCCCGCCTTCGTGGAGGTCAACGGCGAGCAAGTCCCGACCGAAATCCATGATTACTGCGGCTGGTTGAACTCGAAAGAGCGGCGCCGCGGTATCTGGAAAGTCGTCAAGGACGAGCACGACATCAAGTCAGTCGTTTGGTCGGAGGAGGTCGCGACGGACGATTGGCTTCGCGAACAGGGTCTGATCCCGGCGATTGGTCGTCGGGCGTGAGGTATCTCGACGTCTGCGCCGGCATCAGCGCCAGCACGGTCGCGTGGAAGCCGCTCGGCTGGGAGGCCGCGGCGTACAGCGAGATTGAGGCCGCGCCGCGCGCTGTCCTCGCGCACCACTATCCCGACACGCCGCTGCATGGCGACTTCACCACCATTCGAGGCGACGAATATGGAGCAATTGACCTTCTTGTCGGCGGAACCCCTTGTCAGGACTTCTCCGTCGCCGGCCTCCGAGCGGGACTGGATGGAGATCGTGGCAACCTCTCGCTTGAGTTTCTCCGGCTTGCTGATCGCGCACGGCCCCGCTGGGTGGTCTGGGAGAACGTCCCCGGCGTCCTGTCGATTGACGGAGGAAGGGCATTTGGCGCCATCCTCGGGGGGCTGGGGGAACTCGGGTATGGGTTCGCCTACCGAGTTCTGGACGCTCAGTTCTTCGGAGTTCCACAGCGCCGCAGACGCGTGTTCGTTGTCGGATGTCTTGGAGACTGGCGAGGTGCCGCAGCGGTACTTTCTGAGCGCCACAGCCTGTCGGGGCATCCTGCGCCGCGCCGCCAAGCGCGGGAAGGATTTGCCGAGCGCACTGCATTCGGCATTAGCCCAGACTGCTTCGACAGAAGCGGAGAGGGCGCTGGGGGAACCGCTGCTGAACGCAGTGGCCTCGGCGTAGATCATGAGATCGCATATTCGCTGCGAGCCAAACGAGCGGGTGGTGTAGCCGACGTTGCACACGCGCTGCGCGGTGAAGGCTTCGACGCCAGTGAAGATGGCACTGGACGCGGCACCCCGCTGGTGCCGGTCTGCATTCCTATAGACATGCGCCAAGCATCCCGTGGCGCTACCATGACAAACAACCGGGCCGAAGGTAGCTCGGGCGGCGCTCCCGGGACTGGCATCGGCAACCCGGGCGATCCGGCGCCGACTGTCAGCACCTCGCACGTTGCTGCTGTCGCCTTCGCTCAGAACAGTCGCGATGAGGTTCGCCTGTTCGGCGGTGACGGCGGTACGGTGGGCGCGCTCGGTGCCGAACCCGGAATGAAGCAGCAATGCTACGTTGCTACTACCGCCGTCCGCCGTCTCACCCCGCGCGAGTGCGAACGCCTCCAGGGCTTCCCCGACGACTATACGCTGGTCCCGCACCGTGGAAAGCCGATGGCTGACGGCCCGCGCTACAAGGCGCTCGGCAACAGCATGGCGGTTCCCGTGATGGCCTTCATTGGTCAGCGCATTCAGATGGTCGAAGACCTCTTAGCGGAGAAGACCATTGCCGCGTGACATCGAAGCCATCCGCAAAGCGAAGCGCGAGCACATGGCGCGCAAACGGGCCGCCAACCCTGAAGCTGCCCGAGCCTACGGTCGCAACTATCACGCCGCAAACCGCGAAAAGCAGACAGCCAAGATGCGCGCCTATTCTGGGCGGCGCTTCTTCTGGACAAAGGCGATGAAGCTTCGGAGCGATGATCGCGCCACCGCTCGTGATCTAGCTATGATCTGGAAGGCTCAACGAGGGCGCTGCGCGCTCACTGGTAGGCGGCTAGATCGGTCTGCTCAGCTTGATCACAAACTTCCACGCGCACGGGGCGGCGGAGATCAGGCCGGCAACCTTCAATGGCTGTGCGAAGAGGTTAACCTCGCCAAGCGTGCGATGACTGATGCGGAATTCACCGCCTTGTGTGGAGAGGTGATGCGGTGGATCGGCGAGCGGATTGCTGCGGTTGACGCCATGACCGCCGAACAGCGGGTGGCGGCATGACATGCGCAACGATGGCACCCCGCCGCGGTTCGAGCTTGTCGACGTGCGCTTCCGCAACGGCACGACAGCCCGTGGCGTCAGTCCGAAAGGCTACCGCTGGTCGCTGGACGATCCGCGGTTCGGCACGGGCTACGCCTACGACATCACCGATTGGCAGATCGCCAAGCCGTGACCGCGCGAGGGATGGAAGCCGGGACGGGCGAGACGCGCAGCGGCTCGACGGCGCAGCCGCGACAGCCCGGTCCGCAGGACGCGCCCACCCATCAGTATTGCCGCCGGTCTTCTCCGGCACACACGAGGAGTGAGAGATGAGTGAGATTATAGCATCGTTAGTGCGTGTCGGGCCTGAGTTGGTTGACGCCGCGCGGGTTCTGGCATCAATCCCAATTGGGGACGAGGTGGCAGAAGATTCCGACCTTGTTCTGTACCGTAATGGCGCAGGCTCGATTACAGTTGGCGACGTCCTCTCCGCACGGCGAGCCTTGGTAATTTATCGGGCGGGCTGTGATGAGTGAGGAACAGGCAAAGGCCGTAGCTGATGCTATGCGCCTGATGGCCGAGGCGGTGGAGCTGGCTTGGGGGCGTGACGCAAAGGCGTCCGTCAAAGTCAGCCAAGCCGTTCAGCGTGTCCGATTTGCTCTTGATCTATCCGTTGCCCCCACCTCGGAGACGGCGTCGTGAGCGGGATCACCTGGGGACCGGAGATCGCGGTCGATGGCAAGCGGCCGAAGTGGTTGGGGGATTATATTGGGCCTCTCCGTTGGATGAATTGCGATCAGCGCTACCCCGGCGTCTGGCTTCAAGACTCGTCGGAGCTGAACTGGGGTAATTACCTGACGTCCAATCATGGGGCGATAACGGCCATCCGCCTTCCCGCAGATCACCCCCATTACGCCACGCTAAGCCACCCCACAGCGCCAATCCCGAGTGAGGTGGGGCCGGAGGTGGTGGCAATGGCCCTGTCATTCGTGAAGGAGGCCGCCGACCGCATCAAGGGAGACAGCCTGTTTTGGGATAGCTTTATCGACAAGGCCCGCGCCATCGCCGCCCTGCTGCCCGAGCCGGTTGATGCGGATCTGGTGGAGGCGCGGCGGATCGCGGCGGATCACTACGGGGGCAATCCTTGGATCGCGGAAGGGGAATGCGACGAAGATAAAACAGTTCAGATTGCCCTCGCCGCCATCAAGCGCGGACGGGCCCTCGAGGCGGGGGATCGGTGATGGCGTGGCTGAAAGCTATGGGGGCAACTACGGTGCTGTACGCCACGTTGTGGCTGATGCGGCACCTCGGCTTCCCCGTCCGGATGGAGCCTGCGTTCACGTTCTCTGTGGCGCTTTACGCTTTGATGCGGACGTACATTCCCACCCCCACCCACCGCAGCGGAGGACAGTGAAGATGGGGGCAGAGGCGCCAACCCGTTACATGTTCCGGGCATCGCCCCGTGTCGACGCGCTGGTCGCCTATGTCCGGCGCATGGTTGCAGAGACGGGCAACACGCCCAGCTACAGCATGATCCGCGATGCGCTCGGGTTCTACGACAACGGCACGATCCGGCGCGCTGTGAGGGCGGCTGAAGCCAAGGGGCTGCTGACGCTCGGCGAATACACCGGCGGTCGCGGTCCACGCTGCGGCCAGCGGATCAGGCTCGGGCGTCCTGAGGAAGCGGATACGGTCAAGATCAAGATGGGGAGGGATTTGTGATGGACAGCCGGTTCGGTCCCGAGGTCCGCGAGGAGATCATCGAGAAGCTGGAAAGCGGCGACAGTATGCGCACGATCTGCGATGATCCACGCATGCCAGACCGGAGGACGGTTGAGCGTTGGCAGAATGAGGACACCGACTTTGCCGCCGCTATCGCGCGCGCGCGCGAGGCAGGGTACGATCGGCGCGCTGAGAATGCTGTTGATGCCGCCAAATCGGCTAGTGACCCGCAGAAAGGGCGCCTCGCATTCGATGCTGAGCGCTGGTATCTGTCGAAGCTCGCGCCGCGCCGGTATGGCGACAAGCTTGACCTGACGAGCGGCAACGAACCACTACGGCAGCTGTCGGATGAGGATCTCGACAAGCGGATTGCAGCCAAGGCGCAGGCGATCAATGCACGCTGACAAGCTCGAACTGCTCGCCCTGCTTGAGGAGAAGGAATACCGCCAGGCTGGCCGGCGGCTGTTCACCTACTACCCTGAGGAAGGCCCGTTGCGGCGCGACCTGTACGCCAAGCACATGCAGTTCTTCGCGGCTGGCAAGGTGCATCGCGAGCGCGCTGCCATCGCCGCCAACCGTGTCGGCAAGAGCGAGGGAATTGGCGCCTACGAGGTGACGTTGCATCTGACCGGCCTCTACCCGGACTGGTGGCCTGGTTATCGCTTTGACCGTCCGACCAACTGGCTGTGCGGCGGAGACACTGGTACGACGACCCGCGACATCGTGTGTAAAAAGCTGCTCGGCCCACAGGAAGATCGTGGCACAGCGATGATCCCGCGGCATACCATCCTGAAGACGACGCAGGCGCAGGGGATTCCCGGCCTGGTCGACGTTGCGACGATCGCTCACGTCAGTGGAGGCCAGAGCATCCTGCAGTTCCGCAGCTACGACCAGGGCCGGGCGAAATGGCAGGGCACTGAGCGCGACGGCATATGGCTTGATGAGGAGCCGCCGATGGACATCTACGTGGAAGCGGTGATCCGCACCATGACGACGCGCGGTATGCTGTTGGCGACGTTCACGCCGCTGTCCGGCCTGACGGATGTGGCGCTATCGTTCCTGCCTGACCTGGCACCAATCGTATGAGCAAGTGGGCTATCCAGATCGACTGGGACGACGTCCCTCACCTGTCGGACAACGACAAGGCCGAGTTGATCGCATCTATCCCGCCGCACCAGCGTGATGCACGATCCAAGGGCGTCCCGGCGCTCGGGTCAGGGGTCATTTACCCGGTGAGCGAAGATGACTGGATCGTAGACCCGTTCGAGATCCCACGGCACTGGCCTCGCGCCTTTGCACTCGATGTGGGCTGGAACCGCACCGCTGCGCTGTGGGGAGCCTGGAACCGGGACAACGACACGATCTACCTCTACGACGAATATTACGTCTCTGAGGCGCCACCGCAGGTGCACAGCGACGCGATCCGCGGCCGGGGGCAATGGATACCTGGCGTGATCGATCCTGCATCTCGCGGACGCTCGCAGGTCGACGGGCGCGCGCTGATCGATGAGTATCGCAGCATGGGGCTCGACCTGCTGCCGGCGAACAACGAGGTGGAGGCGGGCTTGTTCTCGGTCTATCGCCGGCTTCAGTCGTCGCGCTTGAAGGCATTCAGTAATCTGCAGAACCTGCGATCGGAGCGCCGCCTGTACCGCCGCGACGAAAAGGGCCGCATCGTGAAAGAGCGGGACCACCTCATGGACACCGAGCGATACCTTGTGATGTCGGGCATGGCTCGGGCCATCACGCAGCCAGTCGAGCAGTGGGATGAGCAGCGCGCCCGCCCTGCCGATCGCTACGAAAGCACCGGCTATTGACCCCGAAAGTTTGTCCGAGAAACGTTATCGGACACAGCGAGACTGAACCGCCTACTATTCCCCTGCCCTGCCATGGCTAATCCCTGTTCCGTCAAAGGAGACGGCCATGGCAACGGACAAGACCCCGACGCAGGGTGAGCGGATCGAAGCGCTGGAAGGCGAAGTCGAGAAGCTGAAGGCTGACCTGAAGAAAATCGTCAAGGCGCTGGCGCACGGCGATCCGACGCTGACGGCAACCGCGCTGGCCTAAGTGGCCACCCTCCCCACTGATATCTACCTCGATGAGCCGGACGTCTTAGCTGACGAGCCGGCCGAAGCCGTGATCGCGGACGAGCCCGACCAGATCATGAAGCTGCTGATGCTGGCTCGCAGCACCGGCGACATATCGGGCTACTGGCTACCTGAGGCTCTGACCAAGCTCGGCGCTGACGTGGTGCAGGACTATACCACCGACGACGCGGACCGCGCCGACTGGAAGCGGATTGTCGAGAAGGCGCAGAAGTCGGCAGCGCAGGAAGCCCGCGGCCAGAAGGACTATCCCTGGAACCGGGCCAGCAACGTCCACTACCCGCTGCTGACGGTGGCGGCGACGCAGTTCAATGCCCGCGCCTATCCTGCGATCGTCAAGGGTGATGAAGCGGTTGCGGTCAAGGTGGTTGGCGCTGACAAGGGCCGCCCGCAGATGGCGCAGACGCCGCAGGGTATCATGCCTATACCGGCGCTCGGCCCCGATGGTCAGCCGGTCATGGGGCCTGATGGCCAGCCTCAAATCCAGTGGGCCGTTCCACCTGGCGCCAAGGCGACCCGAGCGGCCCGCGTTCGCGATTACCTCAACACCGTCCTGTTCTACCGGGAAAAGGATTGGGAGAGTGACACCGACGCGCTCCTGCTGCAGCTTCCAATCGACGGCTGTGCCTTTCGCAAGCGCTGGTACGACACCGAGAAGCAGGAACAGCGATCGGCGCTTGTTTCGGCGCTGCGCATCGTCGTGCCGTCGGGCGCTCGCTCGATCGAGACGACGCCGCGGCTGACGGAAGAGATCCCAGATGTCTACCCGTACCAGATCGCCGAGCGGATGCGGTCTGGCTTCTATCGGGACATCACGCTCAACCCGGAAGGAGAGACGAGCGAGGCGCCGCGGCTGCTGCTCGAACAGCACCGGTTGATCGACGTTGACGGCGACGGCCTGCCTGAGCCGTACATCGTGACGGTCGACCATGCGACATCGAAGGTGCTGCGGGTCGAAGCCAACTTCTCTGCGGCTGACGTGTCGGTTGACGACAGCGGCCGCGCCCTGTCGATCGCCCGCGGCAAATTCTACATCAAGTACAGCTTCTTCCCGCACCCGCAGGGCAAGTTCTACGACATCGGGCTCGGCCACCTGCTTGAGCAGATCGGCGACGTCGTCAACACGGCGATCAACCAGCTCATCGATGCGGGCCATGCTCAGGTCGCGGGCGGTGGCTTCATCGCGTCCGGCATTCGCTTGCAGGGTAATGGCCGCACCTCGACGCTGCGGTTTGCGCCTGGCGAGTACAAGACCGTCAACGGCGTGACCGGCGACCAGCTTCGCAACGGCATCTACGAGCGCACCTTCCCGGGCCCCTCGCAGGTCATGGTGTCCATCCTCGATATGATGCTGTCCGCGGCGCGCGACATCAGCAGCGTGAAGGACGTGATCACCGGTGACGCGTCGAATAACGGCCAGGTGGGGACGACGCTGGCGCTGATCGAGCAGGGATTGCAGGTATTCACGGCGATCTACAAGCGCATCTATCGCGCGCTCCGGGAGGAATATGCCCTCCTGTTCGAGAACATTTCCAAGTTCGGCGGTGAGCGCGCGGCGCGTGATTATGCAGAAGTTCTGGACGACGAGGCCGCCGACTTCACCGCCGATTTCAATGAGTCCGACATGGACATCCGGCCCGTCTCTGATCCTGCGTCGGTCACTCGCATGCAGAAGATGGCGCGGGCGCAGTTCGTGTGGGGCATCGCCGCGCAAAACCCGCTGATCGACCAGAAGGAAGCGCTGCGGCGTGTGTTCGAGGCTGCCGACGTCGAGGACTTCGACAAGCTGTTCGCCGCCCCTCAGCAGCCTGATCCGCAGCAGCAGGCACTGGCGCTGGCCGGCGCTCAGGGTGCGATTGAGAAGACGGCGTCCGAGACGGCGCGCAACAACGCCAGCGCGGTCAAGCATCAGGCAGACGCCCTCGCGACGGCATTCGATACAGGCATGAAGGCAGGAGGCGCCAATGACCCCGACGCGGGAGGACTTCCTGGCGTGGCGGGCGGACCCGGTGACGCAATGGCTTATGGAAGCGATGGGCTCCTTCGCCAAGGTGCAGCGTGACGAATGGCTCCGCCGCACCTGGGAAGAGGGCAAGCATCCGAGCACGGATCTGCTCATCGAGCTTCGCACCCGCGCCGATGCTTATCGCGCGATCCCTGACAGCACCTACGACGATTGGATGAAAGCCCATGGGAACGATCCCCAGCCTGAATGACTGCCGCCCCGGTATCAAGCCGGTGGAATATTACGTGCTGATCGCTCCCGAGACGACCGAGGAGCGGACGGCCGGCGGCATCTACATTCCGCAGGCCAAGCGCGAGACGGACGAGATCGCAACGCAGCGTGGCCGGATCGTCGCACAGTCCCCGCTGGCCTGGGGGTTCGCCGACGGTGACGCGCATCGGGGGAAGGTTGGCGATGTCGTGCTGTTCGGCCGCTATGCCGGATCGTTGATCGAGGGGGTCGACGGCAAGACCTACCGCCTCTGCCGCGACAAGGACGTGGCCGGAATCTACGAGGAGAACGCATCGTGAAGCGCTTCCTGCTGGCGGCGCTCGCCGCATGCATCGCCCTCCCCGCTGCGGCGCAGTCGGTCAGCAAGACCCGCGCCAGCAACGTCGTGTCGAGTGGCGTGGTGCTGAAGACCGGCACGACGAACCTCGCGGGGCTCAACGTCGTCACCGGCGCCAGCGCTGGTTACGTCATGCTGTTCGACGCCGCCACCGTGCCGGCTGACGGGGCAGTGACGCCGCTGCGCTGCATGCCGGTTGCTGCGAACACCGGGATCGACCTGAACTTTCGCGCTGCTCCGCTCCGCTTCGATGTGGGCGCCGTCGTCGTCTTCTCGACCACCGGCTGCTATTCCAAGACGGCGAGCGCTACCGCTTATCTCGCGGGTGACATCCAGTGACGCGGTTGGCTGCCCTCGCCGCGCTGTTCGTCGCGACGCCGGCCGCTGCTCAGGTCGTGTCGCCGTTAAACATCGGCGGCTCTTCGGTGGACACATCGGGGCTGGCAACCAAGACGGATCTGACGGCGGCTCAGCAGACTGCAGCCCAAGCCAAAGCTGCCGCCGACGCTGCTGCTCTTGCGGCGGCTAATGCCTGTCAGCCTGACCCATCCGTACCGCCGATGGAGACCGTTGGCGGAGCCGCCGGATCGGGAATGGCATGTCGCTTGGCCAATGCAGTGCAGCCCAGGATCAGCCGCACGGTGACCGGTACGACCGTAACAGGCGGGACGGGCACGGTGTCGTGGCCTGCCATGCCGTCGGTGCCGAAGCTGACTGTGACCCCCTATGTCGCGTCGAGCGCTGCGCAGGCCCCCATGTGCTTCCCGGTCACCGGCTCGGTGACGACGACTGGCGCGACGATCAAATGCTTCACCTCGCAGTCGGTCACCGTTTCACTGCTCGGCGCTGTCGTCGCTCCGATCACCACCGCAGCGGCCGGCGTCACCTTTGACGTGCTGGCGCTCCCGCAGTCGTAGGATTGTTCGATGGCCCGCACTGATATCCTCGCGATCAACGCCAAGACGATCAGCATCAACGGCGTCCCTATCGCTGGCTCTGCCGCGCCGTCGGGCCTTGTTACGACGTTCGACCAGTTGGATGCGGATGCCGTGCTGGCCCTCAATGGCTCAGTGATCCAGGGCACGTTCGCCCCAGGCATGGCGTTCACCAATTTCGACAACATCAATGTGCTCAGCGGCATCAGCCTTGGCGACGTGGTGAAGTACGGGACGGCATCGACACCGGAGAGCAACAACCGATCGGGGCCGATCATCCGCTTCACCGGGGGCCCCGCTGCAGCATCACCTACCTTCACGCCGACGCCATCGACTTCGCCTATTCAGACCGGGCCGATCGTCATGTCCTTCATCGGATCGAGCAGCCCGGCGGAATATCTCAACAACTACACCGGTGGCACGCCCAACCCGAACGTTCTGGCCTCCGATGGCGGCACCAACTTCGGTCAGCTCAACCAGGGGCGGATGGGGATCGAAGCCGGCACGGCGATCTACAACGCCACGGGCCGGCCGGTGCACTATCTGCGTAGCGGCGCCAGCGGCACCACGCTTGCGGGCTGGGAGAGCGACGCCAGCAGCCTGCTGACCAACGCCATCAACAGCATCAAGAACGCCATCGCAACCGGCCGGACCATGACGGCTGTCCTCTTGCAGGTCGGCTTCAACGACGTCGACTTCGGCAACGTCAACAGCTCTTCGGCAGCAGCGCAGGCCGCGTTGATCCGGTCACTGATCTCCAAGATCCGCGTCGGCACTGGCCTGCCTAATCTGATGTTCTTCATCGGAACGACACAGGACGAACCGGACAACCCCAACGGGCTGCGCTTCCAGCGTGAGGCTGAGATGCAGGTCGCGAACAACGATGCCAACGTCCGCCTGGGCTTCAGCACCTATGACGTGCCGACGCGGGACAACACGCACCAAACCGAGCCTTCTCAGGTCATTACCGCAGGACGGTTCGCTGCTCAGGTGCTGGCCTATATCAACAGCACCCCGCAGAAGCGTGCCCCGTTTTTCTATAGCGCGGCTGCGGTGTCCGATACCCAGACTGACGTGTCGATCGCCTATGTCTCGGGGACCGACTTCACACCGGCTACTGGCATCACCGGCTTTCGCGTATTCAATGCCTCTGGCGCAGCGCTCGCTGTCACAGCGGCAGAACGCATTTCTGCTGGAACGATCCGGGTTACGCATGCCGCCAAAGCTGGCGGCGCAGGGTCCATCATCTACATGCCAAACGCGCTTGCCACCGACGATGCCACGGTGCTGCGCGATAACAGTGCGTTGAGTCTGCCCTTTGATGTGACGGCCGCTGCTTTGCCTATCCCGGCGTTCGCCGCGGTGGTTACGCCTACCCCGGCACCGACTCCGACACCTAGCCCAACCCCGACGCCTACTCCCGCGCCCACCCCTACCCCCAGCCCTACGCCGACTCCAACTCCATCCGGCACTCCGACGGCGACAGGAAAGGTTGCGCAGTTCGACACCGGCGAAAGCGGCTCTCCGGCGACTCCAGGTGGCTGGAACCGCTGGACCTATGCGGCGGGCACCGGCCTTGTCAGCACCGCGTTCAACAACCCCGACGGCAGCGCAACCGGATGGACCGGAACCACGACGGTCAACGGCGATGGCGGTGCGACGAACACGGGCGCCACGACCGGCAACAACACCGGCGTATATCCTGACGCCGTGCTCCAGAGCTATTATTTCAACCAGAACCAGGCGAGCAGCACGCTCAAGATCGCCGGGCTTGATCCCACGAAGGTCTATGACCTCGAACTCACCGGCTCGCGCACGGCAACCGATCGCTACACGGACTTCACCGTCAATGGTGTGACCAAGCAGCTCGACGCGGGCAACAACACAACGCAGGTCGTGACCTTCGCCAAGGTGGCGCCCAACTTAAGCGGTGAGATTACGTTCAGCTTCAAGGCGGGGCGTGGCGCCAACAACGTCCTAAGCGGATTTGGCTACTTCAGCGGCGGGCGCCTGATCGAGTACACGCCGTGATCTTGACCGCCCTCGCCATCTGGGCTGCCGGAGCACCGATAGCCTACCGCATGGACCGCGATCCTACCGGCACACGCCGCGACCGCCTGCACGACGCAGCCGCCTGGCCCGTCTTGCTGCTGATCATCGCTGGTGTCAGCGCGGCCTGGGCGGTCGGGAAGGTGTATCGATGGGCTCAACCGCCTACTATTCTGAGTGATCGCCTCGCTGAATAACCACTCGCATTGATAGCGAGGGGTCCGATGACCGAAGCCACCACCGAATTGCAGGAAGGCCAGACCGCCCCGATCGAGGGCGCTGAAGGCCAGCCGAACGCCGACACCAACCAGGCCACCGAAGCGACCGCGCCCGATCCGTACGAGGAATTGGCGCGCGATGCGGGCTGGTCGCCGAAGGAAGAGTGGAAAGGCGACCCGGACAAGTGGCGTGATCCCCGCGAGTTCATCAAGTACGGCATGAAGCGTAGCCGCGAGAGCGCCGATGAGCTTCGCGGCCTCAAGCAATCGGTTTCGCAGATCGGCAAGACTGCCGAGGTGCTGCAGCGTCGCGCTGTCGAAGAGGCCCGCCGTGAAGCCGAGGCGCGCTTTGCATCGGCCGTCGAGAACAAGGATCACGAGGGCGCCCGCGCTGCTCGCGAAGAGCTGACCCGGATCGACATGCCGGCGCAGGATCCCGGCCCGCTTCCCGAGGTCGGTGACTTCATGACGCGCAATTCGTCCTGGTTCGGCAGCAATCGCGCCGCAACTGCTTTGGCGCAGAGCATCACCGCTCAACTCGCCGCGCAGAATGTCAGCCCGGCCGATCAGCTGAAGGCTGCCGAGGAGGCGGTTAAAGCCGACTTCCCTCACCTATTCGGGAATGCCCGTCAGCCGGCCAAGGCGCCTGCGTCGGTGAACGCTCCCGCAAGCCGCGCTGCTCAGACGACCGCCCGCCCCAAGGGGTTCTCCGACCTTCCTGCCGAAGCGCAGAAAGCCGGTCAGGACTTCCTGAAGCGCGGCATGGTCAAGACCCTGGATGATTACGCCAAGGTCTATCTTGAGGAGAATGCATGATGGCTCCGGCCCCGCGAGATCGCGCTACCGAGGAAACGACCCAGCGTCGTCGTCGCATGGACGGCACGCTCGATCAGTCGCTCGACATGAAGCTTGCCGTTCCGCCCGCAATCGAGGCGCAGCACGGCCAGTCGCATCGTCTGCGCTGGTTCAACGACGTCGGCCCTCGCATCTACAACGCCACCGAGCGCGACGACTGGGACAGGGTTCCCGATGTCGATCCTCGGCCTGTCGGCACGGATGAGCACGGCAAGCCGATCATGGCGCACCTCCTGATGAAGCCACTCGCCTTCGATGCCGAAGACCAGGCGCGCAAGGACGTGCGGCGACGCGAGGTTGAGCAGCAGGCGCTTTCGGGCGCTCCGACCGACCCTGAGGGCCGCGATGCGCGGGACGCTGACAAGCGCTTCGCAGTCGATGGCAACCGGGTCAGCCACTCCTATTCGCCATAAGGAACAGGCAACATGCCTAACGCCAATGCACCTTTCGGGCTCAAGCCCGTCCGGTCGGCGTCGAGCGCACCGTTCAACGATGGGGCCGACCCCTTCGCGCTGCTCGCCGCTGACAACACTGCCGCCTATATCGGCGACCCCATCGTGCTTTCCGGCTCGGCCGACACCGATGGTACGCCGTCCGCCACGATCGCCACTGCCGGTGCGGGCAACCGCATCACCGGCGCAATCGTCGGCTTCCAGCCGTCGCCCTCGCTCGTCGCCAATGGCTACCGCGTCGGGGGCCAGGCCATGCACGCCTTTGTGGAGCATGACCCTGACCTCCTGTTCGAGGTTCAGGCCAACGGTGCTGTCGCGGCGACTGACATCGGCTCGAACGCCAACTTGATCGCCGGCCCCCCGGTCATGAACCGCTCGGGCTGGCAGCTCGACACGGCGTCGATGACCACGACCGCAACCCTGCAGGTCCGCATCATGGGCCTCGCTCGCCGCCCGGACAACGACTTCGGCGCCAATGCCGTCGTCCTCGTCCGTATCAACCAGACCACTGAGACGCCGGCTGCCGGCTCCACTGGCGTTTAAGGAGGGCTGATCAATGCTCATCACGCGCGCAGCTCACCCGACCACCCTGTGGCCCGGCGTGAAGTCGTTCTTCGGCCTGACCTACGAGAAGTGGGAGCCGCTTTACACGCAGATGTTCGATGAACAGACGTCGGACAAGGCGTACGAGGTCGTCAGCGAGGCCACTGGCTTCGGGATGGCTAAGCGGAAGTCCGAAGGTCAGTCGATCGAATACGACACGGACGGTGAAGGCCCGCAGTCGCGTTTCACCAATGTGACCTACGGCCTCGGCTACATCGTCAGCCGGGAAGAGATCGAGGACGACCAGTACACCTACGTCAGCCAGAACCGCGCGAAGGCCCTGTCCTTCTCGATGCAGGCGACGAAGGAGACGGTCCATGCCAACATCCTCAACCGGGCGTTCGACAACAACTATGCCGGCGCCGACGGCGTGTCGCTCATCAACACCAGCCACCCGACCCGCGGCGGCTTGCAGTCGAACAAGGTTGCGGACGCCGATCTGTCGGAGTCCTCGATCGAAGACGCCTTCAAGCTCATGTGGGGCGCGAAGAACGCACGCGGTCTTCCGATCGTGCTGCGGGCGACGAAGCTGGTCATCCATCCCAGCGAGTTGTTCAACGCGACGCGCATTCTCAAGTCGACCATGCGCGTCGGCACGGCGAACAACGACACCAATGCGATCCGGGCGATGGGCCTGGCTCCGGAGGTTGTCGCCAACCCCTACCTGAGCGATCTCGACGCCTGGTTCCTGATCACGAACGCCCCGAATGGTCTGATGACCTTCAAGCGTCGTGCGATCGAGCTGCAGAAGGCGGACGACTTCGACACCGAGAACGTCAAGGCGAAGGCCACCGAGCGCTATAGCGCCGGCTGGGCTGACCCGCGCGCGATCTTCGGCTCGCAGGGCATCTAATGCCCGAGGGAGCGCCCCGCGCCCAAAAGGCGGGGCAACCTCATTCAGGAGGCGCCGGTGCCGAAGGCCATTTGTGACCGCTGCGGGTTTGAATACGACCTGCGCGACCTCCGCAAGGAGTGGACAGGCCTGATGGTGTGTGATGCGGATTACGATCCGAAGCCCCGCGACCTGGCGCCTCCAAAGCTACGTGCCGAGGGCTTGCCGCTGCGGAACGCGCGACCCGAGCCGGACCCGGTCTTTGTCGATCCTGATGCCCCTGTCACAGCGGACGACCTTTGATGGCCACGAACTTCAAGATGACTGCGCGCGACATGGTGACGCAGGCCATGCGCGAGATCGGTGTGCTTGCGTCCGGCGAGAACCCGAGCGCCGACGAGCTGGCCGACGGCATCTTGCGGCTGAACTCCATGCTGAAGGCGTGGGCGGCAAAGGGACTGAACCTATGGCGCAACACGCAGGGCACGGTCGATTTTGCTGCGGGCATCTCGTCAGCAGCTATCCCGGAGGCGCTGACGGTCGGTGAGGCGCGGCTGTTGCTCAGTGGTGGCACGGAACGCCCATTGGCGCTGTGGGAGTCCGATCAGTACGCTGTCCTGCCGAACAAGGGTAGCGTCGGGGTGCCGGTCGCCTACACCATGATCAGCCAGGTTGGCGGGCTAACGATGCAGCTATGGCCGGTGCCGTCGCGTGACGTGACGATCCGCTACAGCTTCGGCCGCATCACCGCTGACGTGATCCAGCCCAGCGACCCGGTCGACGTGCCGCAGATGTTCCAGGAAGCAGTTTGGCTGATGCTGGCTGTTCGCATGGCGCCGACGTTCGGCAAGGCCCGCACTGATCCGCAGACGGTGCAGCTTGTCGCAGCTCGGGCTGCAGAGCTTGAGCGCGATATGCTCGATTTCGATAGGCCGGCATCGTATCAACTCGGCACCGATCTGGACGGCTACCCATGACCGCGCTGGCTTACGGCAAGGGCACCTACCGCCGGCTGGCGGCCGGCCTGCCTGAATTGCGCGTCATCAACATGTTCGTGGAGACGGCAGCGACATCGCAAGATGGCGTCGTAATGTTTTCTCGGCCGGGGTTGGTAGAAGCTGAGCAACGCGGCAACGGACCTATTCGCGGCCTGTTTCATCAAGCGGGTACGCTTAATGACGTCCTATTGTCCGTATCTGGTGCGGAAGTCTATGGAGATGGGCTGCTGGGCAGGGTTGGCGGCGCCGGTGCGGTGAGTTTTGCCGCATCAGCCGCCGAGGCGATCATTGCCGCTGGAGCAGCAATCGTCAGAACCGACGGTGCGACCGTTGCAGATGTATCTTTTCCGGATGGTGCTGACGTAATCGCTGTGGCCTATTTGGGCGGCTATTTCATTGCAGTCCGAGATGAAAGCCAGCGATTCTACTGGTCGAAACTGCGTGACGCGACGAGCTGGGACGGGCTTGATTACGCCTCGGCGGAGAGTTCACCGGACCCGCTGTATGACGTGGTGGTAACCGGCGATATCATGTGGCTGCTAGGAGGCCAAACCGTTGAGCCTTGGACGCTGACTGGAGACAGCATCCTTCCATTCTCGCGAGTTGAAGGCCGCATTTTCCAACGAGGAGTGTTGGCAACTGGCTGCGCGGATGAGCTTGACGGGGCGCTGTATTGGGTTGGTGATGATCGCAGGGTCTATAGATCGGGCGGCGCGATGCCCGAGCCACTGTCCGACCCCGGCATTGAGGAGCGGATTGCCGCGGCGTCGGCGGTATCAGTATTCAGCTTTGAATATGAGGGGCACAAGTTCCTTGCCGTTCGTCTCGACACCGAAACGGTATTGTTCGACGCCACAACTGGCGAGTGGTGTGAGTTCGCATCGTTCGGGCGCCCTAACTGGCGGGCGCGCTGCGCAGTACAGTACAATGGCGTGGTACGCTTCGGTGACGACAGTGCCGGCCAGCTGTGGCGTTTCGACGTCAACGCCTATGCCGATGACGCCGTGCCGATGCAGAAACTGTTTACGGCGTTCCAGCCGGTGACTGACGGCAGCTATACGCTCGATGTCATTCACCTCGACGCCGACTTCGGTTCTACACCTACCCTGCAGGGCCAAGGTGCGGATCCAATCGCGGAGTTGCGAACGTCGCGTGATGGCGGACGGACATGGACAGATTGGCGGCAGTCGTCGCTAGGGCGACAAGGTCAGTATCGGGCACGGGCGGTCTGGCGCCGCTTTGGGTCATTCGATGCTCCTGGCGGAATCTTTGAGATTAGATGCTCGGACCCCGTTCGTTTTCGGGTCTCAGCCGTGAGAGCTAATGAAGCACAAGGCGGCAGGTCTAGGTAATGGCGCTCAAACTGTCCCGCTTGGTAGGAACGTCACCGATCGTCGATGGCGATGGTAAGCCTACCCTGACCTTTGTCCGCTATTGGCAGACCTTCGCCGAGCAGATCGAGCGAGCCATCAACGCTATTGCTGAGATCCTTGGCATCACTGACGATCTAGATAAGGCCATCAAGCGAGCGCAGGCAGCCGCTGCTGAGGCAAAAGACGCCGCTGATGCTTCGGCAGCGGCGACAGCCGCAACGAAACGCGAGCAAGCGCTGGTAAATAGCTATATCGATCCTGACACAGTCCTGAGTGCTAGTCCCACTACTATCACTATCGCTGCACACTCCCGCATGTACGCGGATGGCACCAGCGCCTCGGTAAACGGGGGTACAGTAAACGCAACGGCGGCTGGCGATGCGGATTATGTCTTCTATGTCGATCCTGAACGCGATGGCGGCACCGTGACCTACCAAGTCAGCACGACACCGCCAACGCAAACGGGAGACACCCATGTCGTTGGCGCGGTTGCGATCCCCACGACTGGCACAGTGGATGGCGGCGAAGGTCCTCGGCGCCCCGGCTACGTTTCGCCTAATAAGTTCAACACGGTGCCCGACGAATGATCCGTCGAGAAACAGACGCGGGGCTGATTAACCGCATTGCCAATGACTCGGCCATCTTGCCGCACTTTGATCTCGGTCGGACGGGCGCGCTCGACTTCACCCCCTGCCTGATGGCGCCAGACGACTATATCGTCCTCAGCAACGGCAAAGACGCCGCGGCGATGTTTGAATGGTCGGCGCCCAACGTGTGGGAGGGGCACACGATGTTCCTACCGTCATGCCGCGGGCGCCGTGCTGTCGAGACAGGCAAGGCGATGATGGCTTGGATGTTCGAACATGGCGCGGAGATAATCTGGGGTCAGACGCCTACTATTTATCGCCACGTCCGGTGGTTTAACCGGCAAGTTGGATTTAGTCTCGCCGGGATCGGCTTCCATCATGTGAGCGGCGAAGTGGAGCGCTTCGTCATGAGGAACCCCGATGGTCGCACCATTGATTGCCGCAGCGGGCATTTCGGCATCTAGCAGCCTTTTCTCGGGCATCACTGGCGGCAAAGGCGCGAAGAAAGCGGCCAAGATCGCTGCGCAGCAGGCGGACAAGGACCGCGCGCTCGCTCAGCAAATCTACAACACGAACATGGGCCTTGCCCAGCCGACGGTTGATCGCGGCAATGCGGCAGGCTCGCAGATCAACGCGCTGCTGGGGCTTGGCGGTAACGCTCAGGCGGCCAACGATGCCCTCGCCGCCTACAAGTCATCCACCGGCTACCAAGGGCGGCTCAACGAGGGCTACAGCGCCATCAACACCGGCTACGCTGCAAAAGGCGCGCTTGAGAGCGGTGCCGCACAGAAGGCTTTGCTGAATTACGGCCAGCAACAAGCGTCGGGCGAGTTCAACAACTATCTGAGTCAGCTCAGCAACCAGCAGGGGGCTGGCTTGAATGCACTTGGCGCTGTGACAGGGGCGGGAGCCAATTACGTCAACCAGGCAACCAGCGCCGGCAATTCTGCGTCCTCCGCTGCTGCTAACGCCGCGCTGTTCAGTGGAATGGCGCAGCAGAACGCTCTTTCCGGCGTCGCGAACGCAGCAGGCCAGTATTTCGGCCGAACGCAAAACGCCCTCCCGGCTGGCCTGATTAACGGCACCGCCATCCCAGGTTACGGCGGCGGCCAAATCATCAACGGTCGTCTCACGTATGGGAGCCCGTTCGGCGTATGACCCGAGACGAGGAACTGAAGGCGCTCCGCGAGAAGTTGGACGCGCGCCGCGGTCGGGTCGGCCTCGCCGACAACGTCCGCGCGATCGAGCAGCGCATAGCAGAATTGGAGGCGGCCGATGGCGACGCAGATTGACTGGGGGCTGCTGCGCCAGGCGCCGAACATCGCCGAGTCGTTCGCGCAGGGGCAAGCTCTTGGTGAGCTTCAGCAGCGCAAAAAGGCGACGCAGGACATCCTCGCCGGTTATGCCGCCAACCCCAAGGGGCCGGTGCCGAACGCCCTCGCGATCTACGATCCGCAGGCATATGCCGCGCTGTCGCAGAACAGCCGGCAGCAGGCGGTTGCCGATCGGCAGACTGCGGACGCGTTGCGGCAGACGCAGGCTCGCACGCTCGGCGCTGGCTATCTTCGGCAGAACGAGCCTGTCGGCGTGGCGCATAGTGCCCCAGCCGCGACGGGGTCAAACGCGGCCCAGGTCGATCCGAACGGCGATATCATCGTCACGGGGAACAAGCCGGCTGCCCCTGCGGCGCCTCGGATCGACATTGCAGACGTGTTCGAGAAAGATCCGGAACTCGCCAAGAACCTGACCGATCATATGGCCGCCATGTCGAAAGCGGACCGGGAGAATTTCGGACAGAAGACCGGAGTGGCGGCTGCTGTATCGCTTGCGGCGCTCAACGTCGCACCTGATCAACGTCAGGCGTTTCTTGACGACCACGCCCCCCTACTGAAGCAGGCTGGGTGGACCGATCGAGAGCTGATGGACTTCGATCCGACTGACGACAACCTGCATGGCATGGCTGCCGTGGGTGTTGGCGCAGACAAGTACCTCGCCGATCTTCGGCAGGAGAAGGGCCAGCAGGTTACCGTTCGGGGGCAGGACGTGTCCGCGGCTACCGCACGTCGCGGGCAGGATATTTCAGCGTCTACGACCCGCCGAGGACAGGATATCAGTGCAGCCACAGCGTCTGCAGGTCAGGCCGTCACAATGCGCGGGCAGGATATGGCGGCCGCTGGCCGTGCTGCGCCCCCAAAGGCCACCGTCGCGCTCGCTCGCAACAAGCTTTCCTCGCTGACGGCGCTTGAAACGCAGTTGAACCGGGCAGAAGCGGCATTGCGCAAGGCCAAATACACCGGCCCGATCGCCGGGCGCCTGCCTGGCGGGATCAGCGGTGCCGACAGCGCTGCGGATGCTGCAATTGCTAACCTTGCCCCGCTGGTGCGCCAGTTGACCCGTGTCCCGGGCGAAGGCGCAATGTCGGATTACGAAAGCCGTCTCGCTCAAGCCGGCCTCCCCAGCCGATCGCAGACGGTGGAGGGGCGTAAGCAGTCGTTGGACGATATCCGTGCGCTCGTTGCGCAGACAAAGGCGGGGTACTCGGATTTGGTTGGCGATAGCCCTGCCCCGGCAGCCCGCGGCTTCAAGGTGATGCGCTGATGGCAAAGCAGTACAAGATCCTCACCCCCGACGGCCAGACCATGACGGTCGAGGGGCCCGAGGATGCGACCGACGACGAGCTGATCTCGTTCGCCCAGGAGCAGCTCAAGACGTCGGGGTCTAAGTTCGCCGGACGCCAGACGGTTGTTGATCGCCCGGTCGCCCAGCCGACGATCGCACCCGAAGCTCAGGCACCCGTTTCGCCGGAAACCGCTCGCTTGCAGCGCGGTCAAGACGCTCTGTCCAGCGGCATTCTCGGCAAGGTCAACGATGTGCTTGGGGGTGGCGGAATCCGGCATTTGCTGGACAACGGCGCCATGCTCGGGCTCGGCGATGAGATCAGCGGCCTCAGTAATGCGGCCTACAACGTCCTGTCGTCGCCTTTCACTGGCCATTTTGCTCCTGTAGAGGCCTATTACGGCGGTCGCGACGCTGAGCGGGCTCAGCAGGACGCGGCACGCGAAAAGTCGCCGATCTCTGGGACATTAGCCGAGATCGCTGGTGGATTTGTCGGCCTTAACCCCACGGCCGCTATTGCCACGGCACCAAACGCGCTCGCCGCAATCCGGTCGGGCGCCAAGGGAGGCGCAATTTTAGGAGGTGTCGCTGGGTTCGGCGGTGGGCGTGACGCAGAGACTAGTTTAACGGGTGGTGTGCTCGGGGGTGCCTTCGGTGGCGTGCTCGGCGCTGCGGCACCCGTTGTCGCATCCAATGTTGCTCGAACTGCACGCGGCTATCGACGCTTTTTCGGCCGCGACCCAAATGTCGCCCTTGACGTTGTTGGTGATGCACTTGCTGCCGACGCAAACACCGGCGCGCAGGCTGGAGCGATCATGGACCGTGGTCATTCACTGGGTGTCCCGGTCATGCTCGCAGATACTGGCGAAAATGCCCGTGCGTTGGTTGCGAGCGTTGGCCGTCAGCCTGGTCCGTCTCGGACGACTGTACTGAACGCGGTGCAGGAACGGCAGCTCGGGCAGGCCGACCGCATCCGCGGGGCGATTGAGCGCGATCTCGGCCCGCTCAGCAACCAGCCGGATCGAGCTGCAGCGTTCCGAGCTCAGGATCGCGCGACGGCTGCAGAGGCGCGCGAACGGGCGCTGACTGACCTCACGCAGACAGCGGAAGGCATCGGTCCGAACGTAGATCGCCTTGCGAGCGGCTCACAGGCTCGCGAGGCTTTCGGAACGGCGTATGATGCGGCTCGCTCGCGTAGTCGCGAGGCCTACAATGCCCCGGAATTGGTCAATCCCCAGCCGATCGAGATCCCGGCGGAAGTTTTTTCGCGCGATATGCGCTCGGCTGCCGACGACTTCTATGGTGACGGCGGAGGTGAGATGCCCGCCACTTTACGGTCAATTATCGATGACGCTGCGGCTCCTGACGCCACCACGCGTACATTGACCAACATTGATCGGCGGCTCGCTGATTTTGGTGGCGAGGCTACGATGTCGGGCAATCGGTCGGACGCGGCCTTCGCAACGCGTTTGCGGGGCATCCTCAGTGATTTTGCAGATCGCGCTGCTCCCCAGCCCTATCGAGCTGCGCTCGCTAATGCGAAATCTGTCCGCGCCGAGCAGGGCAGACTGTTCGAGACGCGGGATCTACCCCGCACATTCGCTAACGACCGCTTCGGCAACCCCATCGTCGGGGATACATCGGTACCCGAGCGGCTTGTGCGTCCAGGTGCACCAGGCGGCGATACCGCAGACTCCCTGATTGCGGCCGTCGGGCCAGACCAAGCGGAAGCTATCATGCGGCAGGAACTGCGGCGCAATCTCGACTCCATGGCCGACCTTACCCCGGCCAACACGCGCGCGCTGAACACACGTTACGCTGAGGCCGTGCAGCGGTTTCCTGCCCTAGCTGACGACCTTGCAGCGGTGAACCGGCATGCAGCGACGCTGACTGCCGCAGCCAACGCTGAGCAGCTTGCGGGGCGCGAAGGCTCTACTGCCATTGAGCAGGGCTATAACTCGCTTAGTCGTTCGCCTGACGAGATCGGGCGCGCGCTCTCCACGCTGGCTGATGACCAAATCCCGTTGTTTGGCGAAGGTTTGCGCAATCAACTCGCCAACCAGATCGGGCGTCGGGTTGACGACGCGGACAAGGCTCGGGCTCTGATCGGCACGCCCAACCGCAGGAGCGTGCTTGAGCGCGTCTTCCCCAACGACGGTCTTGATCGCTTCGCTGAGACGCTGGCCGCCGAGCAGGCCGGCAATCAGACTTTCCGCTCTGCGACACAGGGCAGCGATACGGCCGTTCGGCAAGCCTATGATGCTCAGACGACCGACCCAGGTCTAGTCGAGGGCGTTCTTGATACGGGCATTCGCGCCGGTAAGGACGGCTGGCTGTCCCTCATCATGTCCGGCTTGCAGAAGGTTCGCGACACCGGCCGTTACGGCGCCGGGGAGGCCGGAAAGAGCGTGCGCCAGTCCATCGCGACGCTGTTGACGGAGACGGACCCGTCGGAGTTGCAGCGGATCTTGGCTGAGGCCAATGCTCAAGCTGCGAACCGCGTTGCTCAGGACCAGCGAACCATGGGTGGGGCCACGCAAGTCGGTCAGCGTCTTAGCGGGGGGGTGGTCACTGGCGCTAGTGGCCTCGGGCGGTAGGCGACTCATAGCGCGAGCCGCATCCCCCAGTTCATCAGCACACCTGCTGCCACGACGAGAAGGCACAAGCCAACGGCTCCTGCGATTGGGGCGCCCCATCCCTTATTTAGGAAGGTGCCGTCCTTCATCTGCTCGCGCAGAAGGAATGCCAAGATCGCGACCGCGACGATAACGAACGGAATGCCAAGCATCTCAATGGTATAGCACACGTGCCGCCCCACCCTCAACCGCCTACTATTCCCACCCGCCCCCTAGCGGCACACCCGCTACGATCGGCCCGGATGGCGCCTTCCGCTCATGAAACCGGATGCGCCAAATGGCTGATCAGCCCTTCGACCTGTTCTATCTCCCTTTTCGTCCTGCGTTGGACGCCAACGGGATCGTGGTGCCGGGGGCTAGCCTTACGTTTTACCGGACTGGCACCTCCACGCTCCAAACCATCTATGCTGATGCGGCTCTGACCATTCCTCTGGACAATCCCGTAACCGCGAACGCGGCTGGTGTTTGGCCATCGATCTACATCGATAACAATTTTCTCTACCGCGTCGTATTGCGCGATGGTCGGGGTGGCTCATTAAACGAGATCGACCCGTACGTTCCCGGCAATGTTGGAGGTGCGGCTGGTATTCCTGGCGCTGCTGCTAACACGTATGAGAGTCGGGCAGACCTGGCAGCTTCTCCCGTAACGAACAAGTCTGCCATCTTGGCAGCTCCAAACGACACCGGTCTATACACGTGGCAGGAGGGTGACTTTTCGGGACGCAACGACGTCATCGCGAGTGTATTCTTCCCTGTCACGCAAGGCGCATGGGTCTTCTCCGAAAAGACACCCGACCCTGTCACCGGATTCTTCGGCACTGCCTTCCGCGGCGATAATGATCTCCAGTACCTCGACTATTGGTACATCAAGCCCGGCGGCCAGACCGCTCTTCGCCTCAACACGGATGCTGTCGACAACCCCGGCGAGGTCCGCGACCCGGCCGGTATCATCATGGGCGACGATGGCTACGGTTATTACTTCCGAACCATCGGGTTCAACAGCTCGTCATTTGAAATCCGCCGCACCACGCAGAAGAACCTCGTCAGCGGCTGGCAGCATTGGGCAACGGTGGACTGCTCTGCGGGCGGCACCATTCAGCTTGCCTGGGCGCCGTCACCGTTCCGGGATCCGACCACCGGCAAGTGGTATGCAGAGGTGGCTCTTGGGCCGAGTTCGAACCCTGCCACCCACTACATGGCCGTGATCGAGTTCACCGCGCCTGACTTCTCGACGTGGAAGCAGGCTGTGTCTATGGGCATGGGCATCAATTTCATCGACGGCTCCACCATCTACAGCCGCGGTAGTTTCTACCACGTTGCCAAGCACGAAGAGACGCAGCCGTCTGGCCAGTACAAGTACGTCGAGATCTGGAAGTCGGCGAGCTACCCGACCGGCTGGACGAAGATCACCAACGGTGACTTCCTCGCGATCCCCTATGACGTGGAGGGGCCGAACCCAATCGAGTCGGCGGACGGCGTCTGCCACATCTTCTTGGACGCGAACGCCAGCGGGTTGATGTACCACACGTTCGCCCCCTCGTTCGAAGGCCCCTGGTCCACCCCGACCTCCGTCGACAAGGGCGGCTTGCCGCTGCGCCACGGCTTCTTCGTCAACATCACCGATGCCAATCGCGCCGTGATCCAACAGGCGCTGGACTTCTACGGCGTCGACCTGACGGGCTCGGGTGAAGCGAAGTTCCTCCTTCAGGGCAAGTCGCAGAAGGGGCAACTCTCGACGCTGTTGGCTCAGGGCAACCTTATCGGCAGCACCGCGCATTACGTTGAGGCTCCCGGCAACTATAACATCTACTCAGCCCGCGGTGGCCCAACGCCGTTCGTGTCCGGCATCGATCGTCAGATGGCCGGCGCTGGCGCTACCTATGACGTGGCTATCGCACCTGACGGCACCCGTCGGAACGTCACGAAGATGGTCTGGGCGACCGGCTATTTCGACGCGCCGACCGAGTTCGAGCCGCGGGACCTGTTCGCCCTGACGCTCCAGAACGGCTGGACGGCGCTGAACAACCTGCCGCTGAAGGCATACCGCGATCGCATGGGTCGTGTGGCGATCACCGGCCTGATCAACAAGACGACAACGCCCACGGAAGGCGAGGTCATCGCGGCGCTGCCTGGTGGATTTGGTCCAGCGCGCGTCGAGATGTTCGCCTGCGTATCAAACGACGGCAAGGGCACGACCCCGATCGCCAATCTCGCGGTCGTGAACGGCACGCTGATCTGGATCAGCGGCGGGGCGACGAAGATCTACGCGTCTCCGATCCAGTATCTGGGCGTAAACAGCGTGACGAACGTATGACCGCTGCGGGCGCCCTCGCACAAGCTGCTGTGAAGACGGCAAGCGGCGAAAGCATCAACACCGGTATTTGGACGCTGGTGGCGCTATGCGTTACCACGATCGGCGGCATCGTACTGGCCATCATCAAGCAATGGGGCCCATGGAAGAAGAACGAAAGCGACGGGCGGGCGGCCGACTTCGAGCGGCTGCGCGACGAGATCGCCGTGCTCAAGGTCGACCACAAGGCCGCTAGCGACGCCCAAAACAACCGCATCGAGAAGCTGGAAGGCTTGGTCGAGACAGCGCGGAGGGATGCCACCGCAGCCAGCGAGCACGCCACCCGGTCAGACGCCAAGCTGCAAACCGCGCTGACGGCCTGTGAGGTGCTGCTCGGCTTGGTCGAGCGCGAGATGCCCGAGGCCAAGGAGATCGGCCTGGTGAAGCGGCTGCTGGCTCAGGCTGCCTCGGATGACCTCGGCATCGGCAGCGGGATGCGGAAGATCGCTAGCATTAGAGGGACCGGAGAGTGAAACGCACCACCAGCCCGGCCGGGCGCAAGGCCATCCGCGGTTTCGAGGGCGACCGGCTCACCGCGTACCCCGATCCGGCAACAGGCGGCGACCCGTGGACGATCGGTGTTGGCCACACTGGCCCCGAGGTGAAGCGCGGCATGACGATCACCGAGGCGCAGTCGGCTGCCTACCTGATCGCGGATCTAGCCAAGTTCGAGGCAGCCGTGAACGCCGCGGCGCCGGTGACCACGCAGGCGCAGTTCGACGCCATGGTCAGCCTCGCGTTCAACATCGGCGCGTCTGCGTTCGCGCGATCGACGCTGGTGAAGAAGCACAACGCCGGCGACTATGATGGCGCTGCCCGTCAGTTCGTCGCCTGGAACCGGGCGGCGGGGCGCGTCATGCCGGGCCTGACCCGTCGTCGCGAGGCTGAGGCTCGGATGTACCGGGGGATGGCGTCGTGAGCCGCCTCCATATGCCCGACGCCCGCGGCTGGATCGGCATCGGCGTGTTCGTCCTGACCGTCATGGTGCTGTGGATGCTCGCCGTGTTTCCGGACCTTCGACAGGATGAATTCTTCAAGACGATCGCCACGCTGATCATCGGCACCGGCTTCGTCAATGGCGTCGTGTCGTGGGCCTACAGCGCCACCAAGGGCGGAGGCGAGATCGCTGACCGCAACGCCGCGATCGTGGAGCGGCATGCTGAGACCCCGGCCGGCACCCCCAATGATCCACTCAGCGTCACGGAGCAGAAGCCATGAAGATCCTCGACACCATCTGGAAGGCCGTGACCGGCAAGACTGCGGTCGCTGTTGCCTCCACCATCCTCACCCAAGCCGTCGCGGCCGCAGCTCAGCGCGGTAATCCGATCGGCAATGCGGCGCACTCGGCTGTCGCGGCGATCGAGAACACGACCCTTTCGGGCAGCGAGAAGAAGGCCCACGTCATTGCCGCAATCGTGCCGGTGATCATCGCTGAAGCGAGAAAGGGCGGCACTGCGGTCGTCAACGATGTCGAGCAGTTCGCCGGCATGGTGGTCGAGGAGGTCGTCGCGCAGTTCAAGCAGACCTCGCTGCTGTCGATCGCGCTCAGCATCCTGAGGTCGCTCGGCCTCAAGTGAGCGGCACCGGACGGGTCATCGCGGTCGACCTCGCGTCGGTCCCGAACACGAACCGGCCCGCCCGGCTGATCACCGTGGATCGTGACAGCGGCGAGCGGTTGCAGTTCTACACGCCGCGGGAGGATGTGGCACCGACGGTTGGGGACGTGATCGGCTGGGGTCCGCGACATGCTCAGTTTGCCGGGCACCGCGTGAAGAAGCTCAGCAACGAGATCGACCCGGCCGCGCCGCTGACGTAAATACCCGAAAGCACGAACTTTCCAGATTCACCTCGCGTTCCGGTGGTGCTATATACGTGGTGCTGTGGCGCTCATTTGAGACGTGACCGGATACTCAGGGAAGGCACCCGTTTCGACACGGGCGGCGCGATCCGCGCTAGACCGGGTGGTAAGGCCTCCTGCCGCAGCAACGAAGTCCCTGCTCTGCTAGCGGCTCAAGCATGGCATCAGGTTGGCGAGAGGTCGCGTTGCCGATCGTCAGACAGCGGTGGTCTTGGGCGATGGTCCGATCCGATCCGCTGGCAGTCGGTGGAAGCCCGGCATCTATCGCGCTATCCGCGCCCCATGACCCCCCGCGAGCAAACCGTAATCGAACTAGCCCTGAAGGTGCTGGAAGAAGCCTCGCTGATGAAGAAGCCGCCGGAAAGCCTCACCAGCGTACGCCTTGCGCTGAGAGTCCTACTGCCCCACTGCCCCGAGAAATGGCCGCTGGAGGGTTTCTGGGGCGGCGTCACCAACGAGCATGAGATTGGCCGGGCTCAGACGATGACGGCCTCGCTCAACGGCATACGGTTGCAGCTGGAAAAGCGGGGGTGGAAGCCGCGGTATCAGTCGTGATCAGATGTCCAGATTGCGGCGTCTGATCTCGGCTAGCAGGGCGGCCGCCTCTAGATTGCTCGGCTCCCCGTCTGTGGCCTGGTAGGCGGCGAGGAGTGCATCGTCATTTAGAGCGCGCCGGCTGGGAAACACCTTGTCGCGGATATGGTTGAGCAGATCACCTCGACTGCCACCCTCAATGCGGGGGGCGTCACCGGTCTCTCCTGCCTCAAGCAACTGCCGAGTTTGCACGATCTTTGAGGGCCAAAGCCGTTCCACCTCGGCGCGCTTCGACTCGGCGCTGTCCTTTCCGAAGCGAATGTCATCCTTGGCTGCCTCGCCTTCCAACCCAAGTTCCCACTCAGCGTAAGCTCGGGCTGCCCGTTCGATCGTGTCCATCGGGCTACGCTATGCCTGCTTTCACGATTCGCACAGCATTTCCGCGCTCACTTCCCCCTCCCCTCGCGCACCTGATCGAGCCGCAGGATGGCGGCGCGGGCATCGTCGCGGAAGTCGTCTCGCGTGAAGGCGCTCTCATAGCCGGCAGCCCGTCGCTCTACCTTTGTATTCGGCAGCGCCAGCCAGTCGGCTTTATCGCCTCCGTAGATAGCCTGCGCAACAGCTTCTACCTCTTGGTCGGTCTGGTTCATGCGCATCGCTCTCACTTTTTCTGCTGCATTGTGGATGCCTTTTGCCGCGCGGGTAAAGCGCGCTAAGCTACCGTCTGGACCCCACAAGGTTGGCGGATATGTTCCAACTTTCTGCAAGGTGCCGTTTTCCTGAGCCCGCTCGACCATGTCGCTAAATCGTGTCCCGTCAGTGATCGGCGAGAGTATGTAGCCATACTCATCTGGCACGGGCTTTATATCACTCATCACACCTCCTCCCCGTTCAGCCGGTCGGGCTTGGGTGGGGTGGCGCGGATGGCGGTGGCGATTTCCATATCGCGACATCCTAAAACGCCCGCGTCTGGATGATCCTCGGCCAAGGGGAATTCCTCGCAGATCCTTGCACACCGCTCCCGCATCGCGTCCTCGGCTTGCTGGCGGTGGGCTGCCATCGCCCGCACGATCGCACCGTAATCGAACTCCTCGACGCATGCTTCGCACATCTCTTGCAGCATCTCGCGAATTGCTGCCTTGGTCGCGGCATGATCAGCCTGCGTCACCGCTATCAGATCATCCTGCATGGGGAGGCTCCTGAAACGACCGCAGCTTGGCAACAGCAGCCGCGCGATCAAGGGTGTATTCCGGCACCGTCATGATGGCGAACCCACCGCACGCTTCCATGACGGCCGCGGCGTCGGCGTCATCAGGCAGCAGCTCAGCGATGTCCGCCTCGGTAGCGTCCGGCATCATGTCGAAGCCGTCGCAGAGCACGTCGTGGATCTCCATATCGAGGTGACGGTCTGGCCCGGTGCCGGCCTCTATCCTCGCGATCAGGTTATGCATGGGGAGGCTCCTGGGGGGTGGCCGCGACCATCCACATGTACGCTTCATCAAAGCGGTCGACCGCCAAGCGCAATTCTCGCGGCTCGCCTGCGTCGGCAGACGCATCAGCAAGGCGACGGGCAGCGTAATCGAACACTTCTTGTAAAGTCGCGCCGTCGAGTGGATGGCCTACCGCCGCGATAACAGGGCGGGTTGGGAGGCATTCGGTTGGCCCCATACCCTCGTCGCGGTGCTCCCACGCATCTTCCACCACAGCATCCGATAGCTGCTCGCCGCGCTTTCGCGTCACCATCCATGCATATGCCGCGAACATGCCGCGCTCGAAGTATGCCTTCTCGAAGTCGCCCGCGCGGTTGGTGATGTCGTTGCTCATCACAGGTTCCTATCCATGAATGTGACGTATGCCCGTGCCGGGGCGTAGATCAGCCACAGCGGTATAAGCGCTATGATCTGCCAAAGGGGGCGCTTCATGGCGCGATCACTTTACAACGTCGGCAAGCTTGGCGTCCCACAGCCGTTGCAGGAAGCTAACAACATGCCTTTGAGTAGCCACTGCCATAGGTAGATCAGGCATTTCGTCTGGCGCAATCAGAGACTCTACAGATTGCGCGTCAAAAAGTGCCTGCTGAATTTCGTCTAGTCGTAGATTATGGATAGACATCACAGCGCCTCCCTATGCTGATCTAGAAGCTGCAAATAATGATCGCCGCGCTCTATCTGCGCAGCTTTGAAAGCTAGAGTAGCAGCCACCTCATGCAGAGCGCGGGCGTCAGATGGCGCTTCTTCGCTGTATGCGTTCGCGTTCTCACGCATCGTTTTCGCGTCTGATCGCAACATTGATACGATCAGCGAGCGCTCTGTTTCGCCGGATGTAGCCGCATCAAGCGCTTGTTCAAATGCGCCCCAATGGGTTGCATCGTCAGCGTCAAGCCATGTGCGAATGATGCTCTTGATCTCATCGGCCGTCATGCTTCCCACCCCTCAAGGTATTCTTGAACCGCGACGAGCAGCCGGCAGCCGTCATCGTACTGCCCTCGCTGGTCGAGGTTCTCATATTCAGGCGGTGCGCCATGCAGCAGCGCGAGAACCGAGCGGAGCGCGTCGGCCATCTGGTAAGCCGTCTCGCGATGGCGGAGGTTGTCTCCGATCGGCATGTCACCGCGCATTGCCTCAGCAACGTCGAGCGTAGCAGCGTTGCCGGCTGCGATAGCGGACAGAGCCATGTCCCATTCCGTGCGAACGTTCGGACACGCTACAGGCATATTGTCGCTCATGGACGGACCTTTCCATCGGCGCGCGTCAGGGCAGCATTAATCTGCTGCACGACGGCGAAATTGTTGAAGTCTTCGAGGTTCCACATGTGGCGGTGCTCCATCCACAAGGCCTTCTTTGCCTCGACCAAAGCGGCGTAGAGCGTGGGCGCGACTTCCTGCGTCATTGGTTGTGGTCCTCCCGCTCGATCATGTCTGCGAAGCTTTTGGCGTAGCCACGCATCTCCATGTCCCACGCGAACCACTGCCCCCTAATCGTCTGGCCGCCGTTGCGGAGAAAGGCGATGACAGACATGCGTTCACTGGTGGCCATGATTGAGCCGTGCAGCTTACAGGCGGCATCGATTTCCTCTGGCGTGGAGGAGGCAAGAATTTGCTCGTCAGTTTGCGTCAGCATCTCGGCGACCGCGTCATCAGCGATGGCAAGGCGGCGACCGTCGCACATGTCCGAATGCCGAATGGCATCTATCCCCCAAGGAAAGCCGCATGTTGCGCAGACGCCGCTCATGCTGCTAGCCCCAACATAAGCTGCGAATGGATAAGCCAAGCGGCTTTCGACTGCGCCCTCTGCATGCTCTTGTGGCTCGATATCAGACCGAACTCTACGGTGTCGGGATCGACGCGCGAACCATCGTTCAAGCGCCAGTACAGCGAATAGCGCGCCGTGGTGTCAGCGATGAAGAAGTCCAGCCACTCGCCGTCGTCAGGCACTGGCACACGTAGCTTTGGGTAAACATCGGTCAATACGACCGTCTGATTAATGGTCCGCGGATGGACCGCAAATTCGGGATTGTTCTGCATCTGTTGCCACTCCGTTCGCGAAGCAAAGTGGCTTAGAACCGTGTATCTTGGGGCTGATCTCTCGGTGTAAACGAGACGCTCTACCAACTGAGCTAATCGCCCCCTTGCGGGTTCGCCTGCCCTGCCAAAGCTGACGGCGATCCGCAAGGGGGGAGGATCACCCCGCCGCCTCGATCTTCCGCAGCGCGATCATATAGGCGTGCATCGCCTCGCTGGCGCGGGGGGAGAGCGTCATGAAGGCGCGGCGGCGGTCGGCGGGGTCGGGGTGGCGGATGAACAGCTCCATCTCGGTCATCTTGGCGATCCAGCGCAGCGCCGTGGTCGGCGCGACGCCCGCGGCGATGCACAGGCTGGACACGCTGACCTGCACCCCCTCCAGCTCGGCGGCGAACAGGTCGAGCAGCATGTCCCACGCCGGGTCCTCGAACAGCGCCTCGCCGCCGAACTGGCCGAAAAACTTGCTGCGCAACTGCCGGCGGTGGATGACGCGGCGGACATCCTGCGCGCGCACCGGCAGGCCGGCCGTCGCCGGCTCGCTGTCGTAGGCGGTGCGACGGTCGCCGAGGTCGGCGGGCACGCCGCTGTGGCGCATCACGTCGGCGGCGAAGCGCGAGATGCGCTCCATCCCCTCGGTCAGTCGCCGGAGCCGCTCCTCCGCGCTGTCGCGCCCGTCATATTGGAACGGCTCGCGATCGGTCTGCACCGCGTCGCGCAGGCGGTCGTGCAGCGCCGGCAGCGGCGGACGGAGCGTCGCGGCGAGACTCGCCACCCGCTGCTCCGCGGTCGGACGGCAGAGCATGTCCGCCGACAGGCCGAGCAAATGGCGCGCGACGAGGTCGAGGTGCGGCTCGTCGAATGCGATCACGGCGGAAACATCGTTGGCCATCATGTGCGCCGTAACGAGCGGCAGCACCGTGTCGAGCACGACGGGATCGATGGCGCTGGCCTCTGCGACGATGGTCGGCCGCCCCGCCAGCATTGGCAGCGTCGCGGCGACGTCGGCCCAGCCGATCCGCTGCAGCAGCCGCGCACCGACGCGCGCGATCGCGGCCTCGAACGGCGCCGCGGCGGCGGGCTCGGCGATCAGCAGCACGGGCCGGCCTCGATCGGTATAGGACCGCGCCCGGCAATCCATCGTCTCGGCTTCAGCAAACGTCGCGATCCCCATGCTGTCAGGATAAGCAGCACGCAAAACGGTTCGCGCTGATTCACCTCCATTTTCGCGCCACTGCCACGCGCGAAAACATCCACCAGACCTTATCACCTCCGAAACGGATGCACCCTAGACTCAGTCGAGCGACTTGACGATCTCCTCGACCATCTTCTTGGCGTCGGCGAGGAGCATCATCGTATTGTCTCTGTAGAACACGTCGTTATCGACACCGGCATAGCCGACGCCGCCCATCGATCGCTTGATGAACAGCACGGTCTTCGCCTTTTCGACATCGAGCACCGGCATGCCGTAAATGGGCGAGCTTTTGTCGGTCTTGGCGGCGGGGTTGGTGACATCGTTGGCGCCGATGACGAAGGCGACGTCGGTCTGCGCGAACTCGGAATTGATGTCTTCCAGCTCGAACACCTCGTCATAGGGCACGTTGGCTTCGGCGAGCAGCACGTTCATATGACCCGGCATGCGGCCGGCGACCGGATGGATGGCGTATTTGACGCGGACGCCGTGCGCCTTCAACTTGTCGGCCATTTCGCGCAGCGCATGCTGTGCCTGCGCGACCGCCATGCCATAACCGGGAACGATGATGACCTGTTCGGCCTGGCTCATCAGGAAGGCCGCATCTTCGGCGCTGCCGCGCTTCCACGGCCGGTCGATCCGGGCGGCGTCGCCGCTGCCGCCGCTCTCCGCGCCGAAGCCGCCGGCGATGACGGACACGAAGCTGCGGTTCATCGCGCGGCACATGATGTAGCTGAGGATCGCGCCGGACGAGCCGACCAGCGCGCCGGTGATGATCATGGCGCTGTTGTGCAGCGTGAACCCCATCGCCGCCGCCGCCCAGCCCGAATAGCTGTTGAGCATGCTGACCACGACCGGCATGTCCGCGCCGCCGATCGGGATGATCAGCAGGAAGCCGATCGCGAAGCTGAGGATGGTGATCGTCCAGAAGATCCAGGGGCTCTGGTCCTGCGTGAAGGCGACGATCAGCAGCAGGATCGCGGCGAGCACGCCGAGGTTGATGACGTGGCGGCCGGGCAGCAGGATCGGCTTGCCGCCCATCGTGCCGTTGAGCTTGAGGAAGGCGATCACCGAGCCCGAGAAGGTGATCGCGCCGATCGCGACGCCCAGCCCCATCTCAATCCGGCTGACCGGATGGATCGCCGCAAAGGGCCGGCCCAGCATCGGGATCACCATGTCGGCGATGCCGAAGGCGATCGGGTTGAGAAAGGCTGCTGCGGCGACCAGCACCGCGGCGAGCCCGACGAGGCTGTGGAAGGCGGCGACGAGCTGCGGCATCGCGGTCATCGCGATCCGCCGCGCGGTGGTGATGCCGATGACCGCGCCGATACCGATCGCGGCTAGGATCAGTCCGATCGTCGTCCAGTCCAAGGCGAACGCAGGTGAATGGATGAATGTGTGACAAACGGGCTCGCCGCTGCCCGCAGCAGTATGCAGCTGGCTACATAACTGACTCTTCCCTGGGGGCTGCATACGGCCGGGAAGATGCGTGACCAACGTCGTCACCACCGCGATGGTCATGCCGATCATGCCGAAACGGTTGCCGCTCTGGCTCGACGTCGGCGACGAGAGGCCACGGAGCGCGAGGATGAAGCAGATCCCGGCGATCAGATAGGCGAGCGCTGCGAACGAGCTGCCTGCGGTTGCGTGTTCCATCCTACCCCCGGATCGTCATGTGTCGGTGTGGGCTGCGCCCGTCAGTGCTTCGCCGGCGCCGGCCGGTCCTTCTTCCTGTACATCGCCAGCATCCGCTGGGTGACCGCGAAGCCGCCGAAGATATTGATGCTGGCGAGCACGACGCCGAGCAGCCCGAGCCATTTCGACGCAGTGCTTCCCGCCGCCGCGCCGGCGATCAGCGCGCCGACGATGATCACGCTGGAGATGGCGTTGGTCACCGCCATCAGCGGCGTGTGCAACGCCGGCGTCACCGACCAGACGACATAATAGCCGACGAAGCACGCCAGTGCGAAGATCGACAGGATCGCTACGAAGTCCATAATCCCACTCCTTCAGGCGGCGATGCGGTGCGGTGATGATACCGGATGCCCGATCTCTTCGGCCGCCTCGATCCAGCCACGTACCGCATCATAGGCGTTCGCCAACGCTGGTTCCGCCGCATCCGGCCGAGAAGGGCGTCGGCCTCCACGGTCTATGACAGCAACCGCGGGTTGACGATCTGCCCGCCCCTGGTCAGCCGTATCGCATCGCCGATCTCGGCGTCGAGCACCGGACGACCGGCGTCCTTGTCCCAGAAGGTCGACAGGAAATTGTAGAGGTTGCGGCTGAACAGCGCCGAGGCGTCGGCGGGCAGGCGCGACGCCATGTTGCGGTGACCGATGATGCGCACGCCGTGCCGCTCGACGATCTCGCCCGCCACCGCGCCCTCGACATTGCCGCCCTGCTCGACCGCGAGGTCGACGATCACGCTACCCGGCTTCATCGAGGCGACCTGCGCGTCGCTGATCAGCCGCGGCGCCGGGCGGCCGGGGATCAGCGCGGTCGTGATGACGATATCCTGCTTGGCGATATGGCTGGAGACGAGTTCGGCCTGCGCCGCCTTATATGCGTCGCTCATCTCGCCGGCATAGCCGCCGGTCCCCTCGCCCTCGATGCCGGCGACATTCTCGACGAAGACCGGCTTGGCGCCGAGCGACTGGATCTGCTCGCGAGTCGCGGCGCGGACGTCGGTGGCGGACACCTGCGCACCCAGCCGCCGCGCGGTGGCGATCGCCTGCAGTCCCGCGACGCCGACACCCATCACGAACGCCTTGGCGGCGGATATTGTCCCCGCGGCGGTCATCATCATCGGAAAGGCGCGGCCATATTCCGACGCGGCGTCGAGCACCGCCTTGTAGCCGGCGAGGTTGGACTGGGACGACAATATGTCCATCGACTGGGCGCGGGTGATGCGCGGCATGAACTCCATCGCCAGCGCCTCGAAGCCGGCGGCGGCATAGGCCTCGATACGGGCGCGCTCGCCAAAGGGGTTGAGACCGGCGACGATCCACGCTCCGGAAGCGGCCGCCGCGAGGTCGGCTGGATCGGGGCCCTGCACGCCAAGGATGATGTCCGCCCCCGCCATGGTCGCCCCGCGATCGGCGACGATGGCGCCGGCGTCAGCATAGGCCTGATCGGTGTAACTAGCGGCGATCCCGGCACCGGCCTCGATCGCGACACGCGCGCCCAGGGCGGCGAACTTCCGGACGGTTTCCGGCGTGGCGGCGACCCGCCGCTCGCCGTCTGCATGTTCCTTGAGGACGGCGATCTTCATGTCGGCGGGCCTAGGCGATCAGCCAGATCACCAGCGCGACGATGACCGCGCAGGCGATGGCGCCCCAGAACAGCATCTTCGTGACGCTTGAATAGGTCGATTCATGCGCCTTCAAATCACCATTGCCGGCCATCATCCAACCCTCGTCTGCTCCTGGCGTATGCGCCATTGTGGCCGATACCTGCCCGCAAAGCGTCGCAGCCGTCAAGGCGGGCCGCCGCATCGGGGGTTTAAGGTCGCCTTTACTCGTGCATTGTATCACCTGCCCCGAACCGGGACAGGAATAGACCATGACGCGCAACGGACAGCGCCTGCTTTTGCTGATTGACGACGAGCCTGCCCAGCGCCGCCTGGTGTCGGCGCTCGCCGCCCGCGCCGGGTGGCGATCGATCTTCGCCTCCGACGGCGAGATGGCGCTCGCCCAGCTCGGCACGCAGGATGGCATGCAGCTCGACGCCATCCTGCTCGACCATTGGGCGCCCGATGCGGATGCCGCGCCGCTGATCGCCGAGCTGCGCGAGCGGCGCCCGGCCCTGCCGGTGCTGCTCGTGACCGCCAACGGCTCGGTGGCGCATGCGGTGGCGGCGATGCGCGCCGGGGCGACCGACTTCCTGGTCAAGCCGCTCGCGCCCGAACGGCTGCTCGCCGCGCTCGAATCGGCCGTGGCGGGCACCGCGGTCGGCGAGCTGCGGCCGCTGACCGAGAAGATTCCGGCGCTGCTCGCCTTCGACGAAATCGTCGGCTCGTCGCCCGATTTCCGCGCCGCGCTGGCGATCGCCGCCAAGGCGGCGCGCGCCCGGGTGTCGGTGCTGGTCGAGGGCGAGAGCGGTGTCGGCAAGGAGGTGGTCGCCGATGCGATCCACGCCGCCTCGCCGCGATCGAAGAAGCCGATGATCACGGTTAATTGCGGCGCCATTCCCGGCAACCTAGTCGAATCGGAGCTGTTCGGACACGAGAAGGGCGCCTTCACCGGCGCGTTCGAACGCAAGATCGGCAAGTTCGTCGACGCCGACGGCGGCACCATCCTGATCGACGAGATCGGCGAGATGCCGCTGGAGACGCAGGCGAAGCTGCTGCACGTCCTGCAATCGGGCGTGATCCAGCCGATCGGCGCGCGGCACGGCCGCGAGGTCGACGTCCGCGTCATCGCCGCGACCAACAAGAAGCTGCTCCAGGAGGTCGAGGCGGGCCGGTTCCGCGAAGACCTCTATTACCGGCTCAACGTCGTGCAGGTGACGATCCCGCCACTGCGCGAGCGGCTGGGCGACGTGCCGGCGCTTGCCCGCCATCTGCTCGCGCGGATCGCGCAGCAGCCGGGCCTGCGCCCGCTCGGCATCACCGACGACGCCCTGGCGTTGCTGGTGCAATATGACTGGCCCGGCAATGTCCGGCAGTTGCAGAATGCGCTGTTCCGCGCCGCCGTGCTCTGCGAGGGCGCGGCGCTGACCCGGGCCGACTTCCCGCAGATCGCCGCGCTCGGCGATCGCCGCGTCGGCACCACCGGCTCGGCCAGCGCGTCGGCCGGGGGCATCACCCTGTTCCGGCCGGACGGCAATCTGCGCCCGCTCGAGGATATCGAGGCCGACGTGATCCGGCTCGCCATCGGCCATTACCGGGGCCGGATGACCGAGGTGGCGCGCCGGCTCGGCATCGGCCGCTCGACGCTGTACCGCAAGCTCGGCGAACTCGGTATCGACAACGCCGCCTGACTTCCATCGGCGACGGGGCGGCGCTAGCCTCGACTGATGCCCTGTCGCCAGATCCTCGTTACCGGTGCCGCCTCCGGCATCGGCCTCGCCACCGCGCAGCATCTCGCGGCGCATGGTGCCGACCGGCTCGTGATAGTCGATCGGGACGCGGCGGCGCTGGCGCGGATCGCGCTGTCCTGCCCGGTCGAGGCACTGGTCGGCGATGTCGCCGACGAAGGCTTCTGGGACGAGGCCGCGCCTCGCCTCGCCGGGATCGATGGCGCGGTGATCAATGCAGGGGTCGCCGGGGCGGGGCCGATCGCCGATCTCCCTCTCGCCGAATGGCGGCGCATCCTCAGCGTCAATCTGGACGGTGCGTTCCTGACGCTGCGGGCGGCGCTGCGCGCGATGCACGGCGGTGGCGCGATCGTCGCGACCGCCTCGGCGGTGGGGATCAAGGCGGAGGCCGGCGTCGCGGCCTATGGCGCGTCGAAGGCGGCGCTGATCCATCTGGCCAAGGTCGCCGCCAAGGAAGGCGCGCCGCGCGGCATCCGGGTGAATGCGATCGCTCCGGCCGGGGTCGAGACGCCGGTGTGGGACGCGATCCCGATGTTCGCCGACCGGGTCGCCGCGGTCGGCCGCGATGCCGCCTTCGCCGAACTCGCCGCGCTGGCGACGCCGCTCGGCCGCTATGCCAAGCCGGAGGAAATCGCCGCGCAGATCGGCTTCCTGCTCTCCGACGCGGCGACGCTGATCACCGGCGCCTGCCTGGTCAGCGACGGCGGCTATACGTTGTGATCACCACAACACGCCCTTGACCGGCTTGACCGGGTCGGGGGCGGGATCGCCGATCGACTGGAGCAGGTCGATCTCGATCGTCCGGCACATCGCGGTCAACGGCACGTCGTGGACCGTATCCGCAAAGGGATCGACGAGATCGTCACCGATCTGCAGCACCGCCAGGAACATCAGCCCAGCAACAGTCGAGCCCAGTGGCGTAGCGAATCCAAGGGTTTCGACGAGGCCGATGGGGAGCAGGATGCAAAAGATATGGGTGAAAAGTGTCGGGAAGAAGCGATATTGGTTGGGCAGCGGCGTGTTTTTGAGCCGTTCCATGCCGCCCTGCGCGTTGGCGATGTCAACCAGCGTCGATTCCATCCGCGTCTGCTGGATGGTGTCGATCCAGCCCCGGCGGCGGGCATCGTCGATGCGGCGGCCGGTGCCGTCGAGCAGGCCGTTGGCGATGTTGCTGCGGGTCAGCGCCGGCTCCGCCTCGCCGCGCGACAGGAATTTGAGCACCTGTTCGTCCACCGGCTGGCGGCGCAGCTGGCAGCGCAGCGCGTTCACATAGGCGATCTGGCGGATGACGATCGTCCGGCGCAGATCGTGCGCCTCGTCGATCGGCAGGAAGTTGCGCGCCTCGCGGCTGAGGCTGCGCGAGGCGTTGATCATCGCACCCCACAGCACGCGGCCTTCCCACCAGCGCTGATAGGCCGAATTGTCGCGGAAGCCGAGGAACAGCGCCAGCACCGAGCCGAACAGGGTCAGCGGCAGCGACGGCGCCTTGAACGGCAGCACGTAGTAAGTGACCGTGACGATCACGTCCCAGACGAAGAGGATGACGAGCGGTTTCCAGACTTCGGAAACGATGCGGCCGAGGCGGGGCGAGGATGCAACGATCATAGCGGGTCCAAATGGGATCGAAGCGGCCCGAACGCATCAACAATCGTTCTGCTGCAACGCAAAATCACAATTCAGCCACCGACCAGCGCACGGTCGCGCAGGCCGCGCCAGACGCGCAGCGCCTGAACCGTCGCGGCGACGTCGTGGACGCGCAACAGCTGCACCCCCGCCTCGGCACCCTTCAGCGCCAGCGCGAGGCTGCCGCCGAGTCGCGCCGCCACCGGCGCTTCATGGTCGAGCGCACCGATCATCCGCTTGCGGCTGGCACCGAGCATGATCGGGCAGCCGAGACCGTGGAACAGCGCCAGACCGTTGATCAGCGCGAGATTCTCGGTGAGCGTCTTGCCGAAGCCGATGCCGGGATCGACGATGATCCGCGTCGCATCCACGCCCGCCGCGACCACCGCGGCGATCCGCGCCTCCAGCCAGTCGAACACGTCGGTCAGCACGTCGCGATAGCCGGTGCGGGCATGGCCGCCCTCGCGGGGATCGGGCGAGTGCATGAGCACGACGGGGCATTGCGCCCGCACCACCACGTCGAGCGCGCGCTCGTCCCACAGCAGCGCCGAGACGTCGTTGACGATATGCGCCCCGGCGGCCAGCGCCGCTTCCATGACCGCCGCCTTGCGGGTGTCGATCGAGACGGGGGTGCCGCTGCGCGCGAGGCGTTCGATGACCGGGACGACGCGGGCGATCTCGTCGCCCTCCCAGACCTGCGCCGCGCCGGGGCGGGTCGATTCGCCGCCGAGGTCGACCAGCGCGGCGCCGGCGGCGGCCATGTCGACGCCGGCCGCAGCGGCGGCGGCGGGGTCGTCGCTATGCTGGCCGCCGTCGGAAAAGCTGTCCGGCGTGACGTTGAGGATGCCGGCGACCAGCGGCTGGTCGAGCCGCAGCGTGCGCTCGCCGAGCCGGAGCGGCGGGCGCGGCGCGGTGATCGCGGCGTGGAGGCGGGCGGCGCGGTCGCCGAGGGTCGCGAGTTCGGCGACCGCGACGGTGCGGCGCTTGCCGGGCTCGATGACCTCATAGGCGGCGAACCATTGCAGGCCGCCGGCCAGGCGCGCCACCGCGCCGTCGGCATGGGTGACGGGAGTGTCGACGAACTGGACGGGGCGGAGGTGGAGGCTCATGGCCGACCCTTCCGACGGCGGCTCGAACAAGGCAATATCCCTAATTCCTCCCCCGCAAGCGCGGGTGCGACCCGACATCGTGGCAGTGCAAGGCACGGACGGAGGGGAGGATGCGGCGAACTTCGGCCTATGCGGGACCGCCCCCTCCACCACCCGCCGGCGCGGGCGGTTCCCAGCGCAGGGTCGGAGAAATGAAGGTTACGGCTGCGTCGCGAGCAGGTAGGTCTGGCGCAACGTGTCGATCGGCTTGAGCTTGCCCTCGCCGTCGTGGTGCCAGAAGGTCCAGCCGTTGCACGCGGGGGCGCCTTGCAGCGCCGCGCCGAGCTTGTGGATCGAGCCGGCGGCGCCGCAATCCGACAACAGGCTGCCGTCGGCGCGCACCGTCACGCGGAAGCGGCGCTTGGCGTCGGTCAGCACCGCGCCGGGGGTCAGATAGCCGTTCTCGACCAGCACGCCGAAGGCGACCTTGGGCTGCTGGCGCGGACTCTGCATCGTCGACAGCGCCGATTCGTCGAGCGGCAGCGCTGCGGCGATCCGCTCCTCGGCGGCGGCGATATAGTCGCCCTCGCGCTCGATGCCGATCCAGCGGCGGCCGAGCCGCTTGGCGACCGCGCCGGTGGTGCCGGTGCCGAAGAAGGGATCGACCACGACGTCGCCCGGCTTGGTGCAGGCGAGCAGGATGCGGTACAGCAACGCCTCGGGCTTCTGCGTCGGGTGGACCTTGACGCCCCCCTTCTTGAGCCGCTCACCACCGCCGCAGATCGGGAATTCCCAGTCCGAGCGCATCTGCAACTCGTCGTTGAGCGTCTTCATCGAGCGATAGTTGAAGGTGTATTTGGCGCCCTCCCCCTTCGCCGCCCAGATCAGCGTCTCGTGCGCGTTGGTGAAGCGGGTGCCGCGAAAGTTCGGCATCGGATTGGCTTTCCGCCAGACGATGTCGTTGAGGATCCAATAGCCGAGATCCTGCACCGCCGCGCCGACGCGGAAGATGTTGTGATAGCTGCCGATCACCCAGATCGTGCCGTCATCCTTGAGGATGCGGTGCGCCTCGGCCAGCCAGGCGCGGGTGAAGGCGTCATAGGCGGCGAAGGTGTCGAACTTGTCCCAATCGTCGGTGACCGCATCGACATGCGTGCCGTCCGGTCGGAAAAGCTCGCCGCCGAGCTGGAGATTGTAGGGCGGGTCGGCAAAGACCATGTCGACCGACTTGTCGGGCAACGCGCGCATCGCCGCGATGCAATCGCCGCGGATGATGCTGTCCAGGGGAAGCTGTGCGGCCGGGCGCGTCGCCGTCGGCGCCGCTGTGCGCGCCGCGACCCGCGACCGCCTGACCTTCTCGATAACCGCCATTACGTCCCCCTTGCCGCCCTATTCGCGCGAAACACCGGACTCTCGTCAAGGGATGATTGGTTAACGATGAGTCCTGCCGTTCGGTTAACGCGACCGGCCACGGCGCCCGCGATCCAGATGTTGGGAAGTGCGGCCGCCTCCAACCCCAAGTGATGGGGTCTGTGACTCAAAAGACTCAGCGTGCGACTTGGTGCAGATTTCTGCCGTCGCCATCCCCCGCAGCGGGGTGCGGGGCGGCCGAACCACCCGCCGCCGTGATTCGGGCATAAGCGGCGGCGACCGGCGCGAAGCTGCGGCGATGGAGCGGCGTCGGCCCGTGTTCGTGCAGCGCGGCGAGATGGTGCTTGCAGCCATAGCCCTTGTTCGAATGCCAATTGTACTGCGGGTGGACCGCGGCATGATCGAGCATGATCGCGTCGCGCGTATGCTTGGCGACGATCGAGGCGGCGGCGATCGACAGGCTGTGCGAATCGCCCGAGACGATCGCGGTGGCGGCATAGCTCCAGCGCGGCAGGCGGTTGCCGTCGACCAGGACATGGCCGGGATCGCAGCCGAGCCGCGCGACGAGCGCATCGACCGCCAGCGTCATCGCCTTCATCGTCGCCCAATAGATGTTGAGCGAATCGATCTCGGCAGGCTCGACGATGCCGAGGCCGTAGACGCCGCGGGTGGTGATGAGGCCGTAGAGCCGTTCGCGCTCGGCGGCGCAGAGCTTCTTCGAATCGTCGATGCCGCGCGGCGTGCCCTTCGCCGGCAGCACCACCGCGGCGGCGACCACCGGCCCGGCGAGCGGCCCGCGTCCCGCCTCGTCCACCCCGGCGACGGGGGGCTGGCAGGTCTTCTCATGCTTCCATCCGGGCATTCAGCCCTCCATTCGATCGAACGGCACGCCACCGAGCGCGTGCCCCATCGGCCCGTGGCCGGCGCCGAGCCCCGGCGCCGCGGCCAGCGCCGCCTGCACATAGGCGATCGCGCGCGCCACTGCATCGGTCAGCGGCAGGCCGGCGGCAAGACCGGTCGCGATGCCGCTCGCCAGCGTGCAGCCGGTGCCGTGGCTGTGGCGCGTGTCGACGCGGGGATGCGTCCACAGCGCCTGCACGCCCTCGGCATCGATCAGCCGATCCTCGATGATGTCGCCCTCGGCATGGCCGCCCTTGACCAGCACCGCGGTGCCCATCGCGCGCAGGCCCCCCTCGCCGCCGAGCCCGTCGAGCTCGGGCAGGTTGGGCGTCACCAGCGTCGCGCGGCGGATTAGCCGTTCGAACGCCGCGACCGTCGCGGCATCGGCGAGCACCGCGCCGCTGGTCGCGATCATCACCGGGTCGAACACCATCGGCGCGTCGATCCGGTCGAGCGTGTCGGCGACGGCATGCGCGATGGCGGCCGAGCCGATCATGCCGATCTTGACCGCATCGACGCCGATGTCGTCGATCACCGCGCGCATCTGCGCGACGACCATGTCGACCGGGACGGCATGCACCGCCTGGACGCCGCGCGTGTTCTGCGCGGTAAGCGCGGTGATCGCGGTCATCGCATGGCCGCCGAGCATCGTGACCGTCTTGATATCCGCCTGGATACCGGCGCCGCCGCCCGAATCCGACCCGGCGACGATGAGCACGCGCGGGATCATCCCAGGCCCCGGACTCTAGCGGAGTGGCGGCCGTTTCGGCGTCGAGACCATCGTCCGCGTGGCAGGGCGGGACCGGCGATGGGCGGAGCGTGGCTGATCGTATGCGCCATGGCGGCGCCCATGCCACAGGTCGGGGGGCATAAGACAGCGGAAGCTTTGGGTCGCGCAGAGGCGCGGAGGACGCGGAGGGGCCGTCACCTTGTGCCGCGCGTCTCCCTCGCCACCGTTCGTGCGGAGCGTGTCGGGGCACGGCGGACCCGATGTTCTTCGACATGGTCGGGGGAACGGACCGGGGCATCGGCGAAGCACCTCCGTGTTCTCTGCGCCTCTGCGCGAATCCCTTCTCTCCGCGCCGACGCGCGACGGCAATCCGATCCGGCGACGCGGGCGGGAGAGGATAGAGAATAGTGAGTCACGCGAAGGCGCGAAGACGCGAAGGTGTTCCGGTTGGCTTTGCGGCAGCTCTTCCCCTCCGGCCGCGGCAACGGCCGCGGTGCAGGCGGTGAAGCTGCCGCGCGCGCACCATCTTGGCGGCTTCGCGGCTTCGCGCGAAATCCTCTTCAGCTCTGGAAGCGCCGTTCCGTGACCGGCGGATGCGCCTTCAGCGCCTTGCCGATCCGCGTCGGCCGGTCGAGCAGCTCGCCGCCGCAGTCGGGACAGCGCTCGTCGAGTTCGTCCGCGCATTCACTGCAGAAGGTCGTCTCCAGCGAGCAGATGAACGCGCCGGGCGCGTCGGCGGGCAGGTCGGCACCGCAACGCTCGCAATCGGGATGCATCGCGAGCATCAGGCGGTCGCCTGACGCACGGCGTCGCAGATGCGGTCGACGACGGTTTCGACCTGACGGGCGTCGTCGCCCTCCGCCATCACCCGGATCACCGGCTCGGTGCCCGACGGGCGGATGACGAGGCGGCCGGTGCCGGCAAGCTCGGCCTCGGCGGCGGCAATGACCGCCTTGACCGACTCCTCCTCCAGCGGCTTGCCGCCGGCGAAGCGGACGTTCTTGAGCACCTGCGGCAGCGGCTCGAAGCGGTGGAGCACCTCGCTCGCCGGTGCGCCGGCGCGCTTGAGCTCGGCGAGCACCTGGAGCGCGGCGACGAGGCCGTCGCCGGTGGTGCCGTAATCCGACAGGATGATATGGCCGGACTGTTCGCCGCCGACATTGTAGCCGGAACCGCGCATCTTCTCGAGCACGTAGCGGTCGCCGACCTTGGTGCGGACGAGGCCGAGCCCCTGCGCCGACAGATGGCGTTCGAGGCCGAGGTTGGACATCACCGTCGCGACCAGCCCGCCGCCGGCGAGCCGCCCAGCGCGCGCCCAGCCCGCCGCGATCGTCGCCATCAGCTGGTCGCCGTCGACCACGCGGCCGGTCTCGTCGACGATGATCAGCCGGTCGGCGTCACCATCGAGCGCGATGCCGATATCGGCGCCCGCCGCGACCACCGTCTCCGACAGCGCCTGCGGCGCGGTCGAGCCGACGCCGTCGTTGATGTTGGTGCCGTTGGGGGTGATGCCGATCGAGACGACGTCGGCGCCCAGTTCCCACAGCGCCAGCGGCGCGACCTTGTAGGCGGCGCCGTTGGCGCAATCGATCACCACGCGCAGCCCGTCGAGGCGCAGATCCTCCGGGAAGGTCGCCTTGGCGAAATGGATGTAGCGGCCCTGCGCGTCGTCGATGCGGCGGGCGCGGCCGATCTGCGCCGACGGCGACAGCGGCACGTCGCCGGCCATCGCGCTGTCGATCAGCTGCTCGATCGTCTCCTCCGCCTCGTCGGACAATTTGTAGCCATCCGGGCCGAACAATTTGATGCCGTTGTCGGCATAGGGATTGTGGCTGGCCGAGATCATCACGCCGATGTCGGCGCGCATCGACTGGGTGAGCATCGCCACCGCCGGCGTCGGCAGCGGGCCGACCATGATCACGTCCATGCCGACGCTGGTGAAGCCGGCGCACAGCGCGGATTCGAGCATATAGCCCGACAGGCGCGTGTCCTTGCCGATCAGCACGCGATGCTTGTGGCCGCCGCGCTGGAAGTAGGTGCCGGCGGCCATGCCGACCTTCATCGCCATGCTGGCCGTCATCGCGCCCGCGTTGGTCGCGCCCCTGATGCCGTCGGTGCCGAAATATTTCCTTGCCATTGCGTGCGATCCGTTCCGCTATGCCGCGTGTCGATCCCCCGATGCGCCAAGGAACCCGATGTCGCAAGCCACCCGTATCCTGCTGGCGCTCGTCGCCGGCATCGCGCTCGGCATCCTGGCGGTGGCGCTCGACCGGGATTGGGCGCTGCGCGTCACCAGCGTCAGCCAGCCGATCGGCGAGGCGTGGCTGCACGGATTGCAGATGGTGATCGTGCCGCTGATCGTCGGGCTGCTGGTGACCGGGATCGCCGCCACCGCGGAGGCGGCGAAGGCCGGGCGGATCGCCGGGCGGGCGGTGGTGCTGTTCGTCGTCGTGCTGTGGTGCACGACGCTGATGTCGGCGGCGGTGATGCCGGTGCTGCTCGACCTGTGGCCGTTGCCCGAAGCATGGTCGGTGGCGCTGCGCAGCGCGCTGACCGCCGCGCCGCCGATGGGCAAGGTGCCGACGCTCGCCGATTTCTTCGCGACGATCGTGCCGACCAACGTCGTCGGCGCGGCAGCGGGCGATGCCTTCCTGCCGCTGACCGTGTTCACGCTCGCCTTCGCCTTCGCGATCACCCGGCTGGAGGATGCGGCGCGGCAGCGGCTGACCGACCTGTTCCAGGCGATCACCGATGCGATGCTGGTGATCATCGGCTGGGTGCTGAGGCTGGCGCCGGTGGGCATCTTCGCGCTCGCCTACGGCGTCGGCGCGCGGACCGGCGCGGCGGCGTTCGGCGCGTTGCTGCATTATATCGTGATGGTGTCGGCGATCGGGCTGATCGTGCTGCTCGCCGCCTATCCGGTCGCGCGCTTCGCCGGCGGCGTGCCGCTGCGCCGCTTCGCGCGCGCGGTCGCACCGGCGCAGGCGGTGGCGATCAGCACGCAAAGCTCGCTCGCCTCGCTGCCGGCGATGCTCAAGGGGGCGGCGGAGATCGGCGCCGCGCCGGCGACCGCGGGGATCGTGCTGCCGGTGGCGGTGGCGATCTTCCGTGCGACGAGTCCGGCGATGAACCTGGCGGTGGCGCTGTACGTCGCGCATTGGCTCGGCGTGCCGATCGGGCCGGGGCAGCTCGCCGCGGGGATCGCGACCGCGGCGATCACGACGATGGGTTCGGTGTCGCTGCCGGGCACGGTGAGCTTCTTCGCCAGCGTCGCGCCGGTCGCGTTCGCGATGGGCGTGCCGATCGAGGCGCTGGGGCTGCTGGTCGCGGTGGAGACGGTGCCGGACCTGTTCCGCACCGTCGGCAACGTGACGATGGACGTCGCGGTGACCGGGGTGGTGGGGAAGCGCGACTGATCCTCCCCGCTGGCGGGGAGGGCTATCCCCTATCGCTGCGGTGATGAAGTTCGATCGGCTTCCTCATCGGACCTGTCACCCCGGACGTGTTCCGGGGTGACGGGGTGGGGTGGGAGCGCGGCGGACTCGCAGTAACGGTCATATGCGATAGTCCTCCCCGCGCCGGAAGGATCAGGGCCGCCGCTCCTCGCGCGTGTTCACGCCTGCCGCGGCGGGTTCGCCGATCGCCGTGTCACCCGCCAGCGTGTGCTCGGACGGGTCGCCGATCGTGTCGAGGTGCATCAGCCGCGTCACGAACGGCGCGAGCACCAGCACGACGAGGCCGACGCCCATCGAGAACCAGCCGATCCGTCCATAGACCACGAGCACCTGTGCCGGGCCGGCGCCCTCGCCGCCGGTCGCCTGCGCGATCAGCCCGGCGATGAAATTGCCCGCCGCGGTGGCGAGGAACCAGGTGCCCATCATCAGCCCGGTCATGCTCGCCACCGACAGCCGCGTCATCGACGACAGGCCGATCGGCGAGAAGCACAATTCGCCCATCGAATGGAGCATGTAGAGCAGGATCACAAAGATCGCCGGGGTGAGCCCGCTCGCCGGCGCGCCGAGGATCAGCGCGAAGAAGCCCGCCCCGACCAGGACGAGCCCGATGCCGAACTTGAACGGCGCCGACGGCTCGATGCCGCGCTTGCCCATCGCGGTCCACAACAGGCCGAACAGCGGCGCGAGCGTGATGATGAAGAAGGAGTTCACCGACTGGAACCACGACGCCGGCATCTCCCAGCCCAGCACCGTGCGGTCGACCGACTGGTCGGTGTAGAGGTTGAGCGACGAGCCCGCCTGTTCGAACAAGGCCCAGAACAAGGGCGACAGCGCGACGAGGAACAGCGCGGCGAAGATGCGGTGCCGCTCGACCCTGGGCAGCGCGCGGAACGAGGTGAGCAGGATATAGGCGACGGTGAGCACCGATCCGGCGATCAGCACGATGCCGACCGCGCCCTGGTTGCGGACCAGCCACCACGACAGCGCCACCGCGACGAGCGCGCCGGCGTAGATCGCCCATTCGATCGTCAGGCCGATCGGGGTGCGCGTCTGCAGCGCGCCGGCGACGGGCGGCTCGCCGACGTCGTACAATTCGCGGCGGAACAGCACGAAGACGATCAGGCCGAGCGCCATGCCGATCCCGGCGGCGCCGAAGCCGTACGACCAGCCCATCCGCTCGCCGAGATAGCCGACCAGCAGCGGGCCGATGAACGCGCCGGTGTTGATCCCCATGTAGAAGATCGAGAAGGCGCCGTCGCGGCGGCTATCGTCGCGCGGATAGAGCTTGCCGACGAGCACCGAGATGTTCGCCTTGAGGAAGCCGGTGCCGACGATGATGAAGGCGAGCGCCAGGTAGAAGCCGTTGAGCGCGCTGCCCTGCACCCCCGCCGGCGCCTCGACCGCGGCGATCATCAGATGGCCGACGGTGATGAACACGCCGCCGGCCAGCACCGCCTTGCGCGGGCCGAGATAGCGATCGGCGATATAGCCGCCGATGATCGGCGTGACGTAGATCAGCGCGGTATAGGCGCCATAGACCGCGAAGGCGGGCTGTTCGCCGAACAGGAAGTGCTTGGTCAGGTAGAAGACGAGGATGGCCCGCATGCCGTAATAGGAGAATCGCTCCCACATCTCGGCGAAGAACAGCAGGAACAGCCCGAGCGGATGTCCGAGGAAGGTGCGCGCGTGGGCCGGTACGCCGCCCCCGCTCGCTGATGCGATGGCCATAAGGTTTGACAACTCCAACACATTCGTGGCGCCGGCCGGTCCGGGCGGCGGATCGCGGCAACCTAACGGCTGATCCCCTGCTGTAAACATCGCCGCCACCGGCTATGTCGGCGCCATCATGTTCAACGACACCAGCACGCCGCTTTCGCTGCTCGCCACCCGCCGCTCGGGCAAGCCGCGCGACCTCGTCGCCCCCGGTCCCGACGGCGACCAGCTCGCGCAGATGCTCGCCATCGCCGCGCGCACCCCCGATCACGGCAAGCTCTCGCCGTGGCGGTTCGTCGTCATCGACGATCGCGACGCGCTGTCGCGGCTGCTCGCCGACGCCTATCGCGCCGAACGGCCGCAGGCGCCGCGCGGCGACATGGACGCGCTCGACCAGTTCGCGCGGCAGGCGCCGACGCTGGTCGTGGTGCTCTCGTCGCCGGTGACGAGCAGCCCGATCCCGTTGTGGGAGCAGGAATTGTCCGCCGGCGCGGCGACGATGAACCTGCTCCACGCGGCGCATGCGATGGGCTTTGCCGCGGGCTGGCTGACCGGCTGGCCGACCTTTTCCGACGGCGTGCGCACCGGCCTGGGCGCGACCGCGGACGAGCGGATCGCCGGCTTCGTCTTCATCGGCACGCCGAGCCGGCCGCTCGACGAACGGCCTCGCCCGGACCTGGCACGGGTCGTCTCGCATTGGCCCAACATGGGATAGCAAAGTCGCGCGCGATATGGACCTTTTCGGCGGCTGGTGTATTAAGTCAGCATGACAGCGCTCAGCAACGAGGACAGCCCGGTCTATATCCGGTTACGCGGCACCATCGCGGCGGGGATCCTGCGCGGTGACTATCGCGCGGGCGACCAGCTCCCCTCGGTGCGTGCCTTCGCCGCCGAACACGGCGCCAACCCGCTGACCGTCGCCAAGGCGTACCAGAGCTTCCAGGACGACGGCTATGTCGAGGTCCGCCGCGGCGTCGGCATGTTCGTGCTGCCGGGCGCATCGGAGAAGCTGCGCGCGGCGGAACGGGCGAACTTCGTCGAGACGCAATGGCCGCGGATCCGGAGCTACATCGACCTGCTGGGGCTGGATGCGGCGGACCTGCTGGAGTGCGAGCGGGCGTAATTCCGTTCGTCGGCGCGGGGGTGCGTCGCAGGTCGATGTGGCGGTCCTCGTCAGCGTGCTGGAACGGTCGTTCTGCGTCTTTGCGCGCAATCGCTTCGTGACATGGGTCGTTTCGACCGGAAGCGTCTGCAAGATGATCACGCGAAGGCGCGAAGGCGCAAAGAGGTCGCGCCGCAGGCGATCGCATGCCCACCCCGTGCCGGAAGGCAGCGGTGCCCGCGGCAGACGCAACCCTTCGCGTCTTCGCGTCTTCGCGTGAACCCTTCTTTCCCCCGGTGTCAGCCGCTCCGCTCCGTCGCCGTGGTTCAGAAGGTTTGTTCGCGCAGAGGCGCGGAGGCGCAGAGGGGTTGCGTCTGCCGCGGGCGTGACCGCCTTCCGGCGCGTGGCGGGGGCCGTTGGGTGCAGGCGGGTTATGACTACGTCGTGTTCCGCGCCCGCTCCTTCACTCCGGATTTGGGAACGCTTCAAAGTATGATTTTCATAGACGCTGTTCCCGGGCCCACTCTGCGGCGAACGGAAGGCTTGGTTTGACACCGGTCTCGTGCGGCTCGGTGGACCCCGGAACGAGTCCGGGGTGACGATGCTGATGTGGAACCGTATCCCATCACCGTAGCGATAGGCCGGCGGCGCGTGGGGCATGCGGTTGCTGGTGGGGCGACCTTGTGGCGTCTTCGCGTGAAACCGGGCCGCGCTCAGAACAGGCCGAGCGTTGCGACCTCTTCGGCTGTCAGGTCGATACCGAACATCAGCGACATGCGCATGCGGTAGACGCGCGGATCGGTAATCTCGGCGGCGCTGCTGCTGTCCCCGGCGCGGCGGTGGTAGCGGCGGTCGGTAAGGCCGGCGAGGCCGTGCGGCAGGACGATGCTCGCGATGGTGAGCTGCGTGAAGCGGCTCTGCGGCGCGGTCGAGGCCCAGTGGTTGGACAGCGCAAGGTCGGCGTCGAACACCGCGGTCTCGTGGAAACTATATTGCGGCTGCCAGCCCTCGCCGGTGCCGCGGCCGTCGGTCGAGCCGGGGTCGCCCTTGCGGCTGAGCATCCAGCCGTGCTCGGCGTGGCGTTCGAGGCGGAACCAGGCGCCGTCGGGCGCCTCCGCCTCCCAGCCGTCGGCCAGCGCCATCACCGGCGCATAGCTGCCGCCGAAGCCGGCGTCGGCGATCCACTCGCGGCCGTCGATCGTCACCAGGCTGAGCGTATGGGTGAGCGGCGGCGCCTCGGTGGCGCCGAGCCAGACGCGGGCGAGCAGCGGCCGCACGGCGAAGTCGAGCGCGGCCAGCGCGTCCATGAACAGGCGGTTCTGTTCGAAGCAATAGCCGCCGCGCTTGCCGGTCACCAGCTTGGCGAAGACCGAGTCGCTGTCGATCGCGATACCGCGGCCGAGGCGGACGTCGAGATTCTCGAACGGGATCGACAAGCGGTGTTCGCGCTGGAGGCGACCGAGCCCCTCGGCGTCGGGCGTGACGCGGGCGGGCAGGCCGATGCGGGCGAGATAGGCGTCGAGGTCGAACATGATGGGTCCTTGCAGACAATTCCTCCCCCGCCAGGGGGAGGTGGCAGCGCATAGCGCGGACGGAGGGGGAGGAAAGGTGGCGTTATATAGGAAAGCTCCCGCCCTTTTTCCTCCCCTTCCCCGGCGGGCAGGGCAATCGCCTATGGCTGCGGTGGTGAGGGTCGATCGGCTTCCTCTTCCTGTCCGTCACCCCGGACTCGTTCCGGGGTCCACCGGGCCGCAGGAGAATGCTGCGTTCTCAAGCCACTCTCCTCGCCGCAGGGTGGACCCCGGAACGAGTCCGGGGTGACGGGGGCTTGGAAATCGGCGCGCTTCAGGGGGGGCACGTCAGGCGGCAAACGCCTCTGCCGGCACGGCGTAGAGCACGTCGGCGCTGGCGGTCGCCGCGGCCTTCAGGCCGAGCGCTTCGGGCACGATCTGGTCGAGGTAGAAGCGGACCGCGGCGCGCTTGACGATCGCGAACGCCTCGTCGCCGGTGGCGTGGCGGCCTTCGCGTTCCATCAGCCAGCCGCAGACCGCGACCGAGGTCATCGTCAGGAACGGATAGCTGGCGGCGAGCTTGTCGTCGGCGTCGAGCGTGGCGAGGCGGCGGGCGATCGCCTCGACCGCGTCGATCAGCGCGACCAGCTCGGGATGCTCCGCCTCGGCGCGCATGTCGGCGACGAGCGCGGCGAAGGCGCCGCCATTGTCCAGCGCCAGCTTGCGGCCGACGAGGTCGGCGGCCTGGATGCCGTTGGTGCCCTCGTAGATCGGGGTGATGCGCGCATCGCGGAAATATTGGGCGGCGCCGGTCTCCTCGACATAGCCCATGCCGCCATGGACCTGGATGCCGAGCGAGGCGACCTCATTGCCGATGTCGGTGCCGTGCGCCTTGGCGAGCGGCGTCACCACCTCGAGCCGGTTCTTCGCGGCGCCGTCGCCGAGGCCGGCGCGATCGACCTGCCCTGCGGCATAATAGACGAGCGCGCGTGCCGCCTGGGTCTGCGCCTTCATCCGCAGCAGCATGCGGCGCACGTCGGGGTGATCGACGATGCGCACCGCGTCCTTGACGGCCGAGCCGGCGCGCGCCGACTGGACGCGTTCGAGCGCATAGCCGACCGCCTTCTGCGTTGCGCCCTCGGCGATCTGGACGCCCTGCAGGCCGACGTTGAGCCGCGCGTTGTTCATCATCGTGAACATCGCGCGCATGCCGGCATGTTCCGCGCCGATCAGCTCGCCGACGCAATCGTCATTGTCGCCGAAGCTGAGCACGCAGGTCGGCGAGGCGTGCAGCCCCATCTTGTGCTCGATCGAAACGACGCGGACGTCGTTGAACGCGCCCGGCGTGCCGTCGTCGTCGAGGCGGAACTTGGGCACGAGGAACAGGCTGATGCCGCGCGTGCCGGCGGGCGCGTCGGGGGTGCGCGCGAGGACGAGGTGGACGATATTGTCCGCCATGTCGTGGTCGCCGAACGAAATGTAGATCTTGGTGCCCTTGATCGACCATTTGCCGTCGCCGAGCGGCTTGGCGGTGGCGCGGAGCGCGCCGACGTCGCTGCCCGCCTGCGGCTCGGTAAGGTTCATCGTGCCGGTCCATTCGCCCGTCGCCAGATGCGGCAGATACAGCGCCTGCTGCTCAGGACTGCCGTGGTGGATCAGCGCCTCGATCGCGCCGACGGTCAGCGTCGGGCAGAGCGCGAAGCCCATGTTGGCCGAGCCGAGCGTGTCGAGCACCGCGGTCTGGATCGCGAAGGGCAGGCCTTGGCCGCCGAAATCCTCGGGCACGCCGATCGTGCCCCAGCCGCCCGCGACATACTCCTTATAGGCCTTGATAAAGCTGGCCGGCATGTGGACGCCGTCGGGCGACCATTTCGCGCCGACCGTGTCGCCCTCGCGGTTGAGCGGTGCCCATTCGCCGCTTGCGAACTGGCCGACGCCTTCGAGCACCGCGTCGACCACGTCGGGACTGGCGGCGGCGAAGCGCTCGGTCGCGGCGAGTTCGTCGATCTTGACGACATGCTCCAGCACGAAACGCTGGTCGGCCACGGCTGCGGTAAAGGACATCATTCTCTCCTAGGATCGCACGCGATATAGGCCGGACGGATGGCCGATCCAAACCCGCGCATCTTACCCTACGGCACGGCCGCGCTCGCCGAGGCGGCGGCGCGAATCATCGCCGGCGAATGCGTCGCGGTGCCGACCGAGACCGTCTATGGCCTCGCCGCGGACGCCGGGAATGCCGATGCCGTCGCGGGCATCTATGCCGCCAAGGGGCGGCCGAGCTTCAATCCGCTGATCGTCCATGTCGCCGATCGCGCCGCCGCCGAGCGGCTGGCGGCGTTCGACGACGATGCGCGCGCGCTGGCGGCGCTGTTCTGGCCGGGACCGCTGACGCTAGTGCTGCCGCTGCGCGACGATGCGGGGATCGCGTCGCTGGTCACCGCGGGCCTGACGACGGTGGCGATCCGGGTGCCACGGCATCGCGCGATGCAGGGGCTGATCGCCGCCACGGGCCGCCCGCTCGCCGCGCCCTCCGCCAACGCGAGCAACGGCATCAGTCCGACGCGCGCGAGCCATGTCGCGGGGAGCCTGGGGACGCGGGTGCCGCTGATCCTCGACGACGGCGCGACCGAGGCGGGGCTCGAATCGACGATCATTGCCGGACGGTCGATCCTGCGGCCGGGGCCGATCACGGCGGCCGAACTGCCATTCGCCGCACTGCCGCATACTATAGAGTCCGCGATCACCGCGCCGGGGCAGCTCGCGACGCATTATGCGCCGCGCAAGCCGCTGCGGCTGGAGGCCCAAGCGGCGCGGCCGGGCGAATGGCTGATCGGGTTCGGCGTGTCAGCAGGCGACGACACGCTGTCGGCGGCCGGCGACCTGCGCGAGGCGGCGGCGCGGCTGTTCGATGCGCTGCATCGTGCCGACGCCAGCGACCGGGCGGCGATCGCAGTTGCGCCAGTGCCGCACGAAGGACTGGGCGAGGCGATCAACGACCGGTTGGGCCGCGCGGCGCACCGGTAAGCGGTGGCGCCAGCCGGGCGCGCCACCGCCGGCCCCGACAAACAAAAACCCCGGTGGAGGACCACCGGGGTTCTGGTGCGCTCGTCCTTGGGGGAGCGAGCTCGGTCAGCGCCAACGCCCTTGGGGGGCAGCGCCAGCGCCGATCAGGAGATTACTGAAGCAGCTTCAGCACGCCCTGCTGGCTCTGGTTGGCCTGCGACAGCATCGCGGTCGACGCCTGGCTGAGGATCTGCGCCTTGGCGAGGGCGGTCGTTTCGGCCGAGAAGTCGGCGTCTTCGATGCGGCTCTTCGCGTCGGTCAGGTTGGTGACGTTGGTGGTCAGGTTGTTGACGACCGACTGCAGACGGCTCTGACCGGCACCGATCGAGGCGCGGGTCGTGTTGACGGCGCTGAGCGCGGTGTCGAGCGTGGCAAGCGCGTTCTGGGCGTTGGTCGCGTTGCTGACCGAGATGCCGCCGGTGATGCCGTCCGAACCAGCCGCCTGGTACATCTGGTCGCCTGCCGCCAGCGTCTTCTCGGTGCCGATGTCGGCGGCGAGGACGGTCGCGCCGCCGAGCTTGCCGCCATAGGCCACGTCTTCCGCGGTCACGGTGCGCTTCGTGCCGACCAGCGGATCGCTGGCGCCGAGGGCGGTGGTCAGACCCGCGGTCACCGCACCGGCGGTCACCGTGCCGCTGACCGGCACCAGGTTGAGCTTGTTGATCGTCAGCTTCATCTGGTCGGTCGAGTTGGCACCGGCCTGGATCGAGATCGTCTGGTCGGCCGAGGCGCTGAACAGCGAGACGCCGTTGAACTTGGTCTGCGAGATGTTCACCAGCTGCTTCTGCAGCTCGGCGATTTCCGTGCCCATGTTGGTACGGTCGGAGTTCTGGTAGGTGCCCGACGCCGACTGGACGGCGAGTTCACGCATACGCTGCAGGATGTTGCTGGCTTCGCCGAGCGCACCGTCGGCGGTCTGGGCCAGCGCGATGCCGTCGTTGGCGTTGCGGACCGCCTGGTTCATGCCGCGGACCTGGGCGTTCATCGAGGTCGAGATGGCGAGGCCGGCGGCGTCGTCCTTGGCCGAGTTGATGCGCTTGCCGGTCGACAGGCGCTCCATGGCGGTCGACAGCTGCATGTTGGCCGAGGTGGAAGCGTTCGCGGAACGCAGCGAAGCGATGTTGGTACCGATGACGGTCATGTGAAGTCTCCAAAAGCTGCGGCGCTCCCCGCCGCCCCCAGAGCGGAGGGCCGAGCCGCCAAAATGAAGAACGGCCAGTGCCAACGGGGATTTAGCGGAAAAATTCGGGATGGTCGGTTTTGGTCTGGCCTCGCACGCGCCTACGCGCGCGTAGAGGCGCGAGCGGCACGCGCGTGTCGCGCCCGGAAAAATTTTGCCGGCAAGGAACGAATTTTAATCCGGCATTTACCCGGCGCGACGCATTGGAGGCTCATCCTTGGGGGATAGCAATGCGTTCGATTTTTCCGTCCGCTGCAGTGTTGCAGCGTCACTACCCGCTTGTCTCGAGCTTGCGCGCACAGGGCTTCGGCCTGGGCTCGTACGAGGCCGCCCGTCCGGGCGCGACCGACCTGTTCCTGATCGCCGAGGGCGAGGTGCCGCCGGCGCCCGCACGGTCGGTCATCATCGGCAACGAAGGCCGTCACGTCCTGCCGTCGCGCAACGGCAATCCGGCGCGCATCGCCTATGCGGCAGAGGATGCCGCGGTCGGTAACGGCTTCGCCCGCGCGCTCGTCGCCGGGCCCGAGACGCCGACCGCCGCCGATCCGGAAAGCCTGGCGCTGCTGGCGCTCGCCGAGCGCGTCGCGCAGGCGGACATCACCGTGCTGATCAACGGCCCGACCGGCACCGGCAAGGAAGTGCTCGCCCGCGCGATCCACAACCAGTCGCCGCGCCGCAACGGCCCGTTCATCGCGATCAACTGCGCCGCGCTGCCGGAAACGATGCTCGAGGCGCTGCTGTTCGGTCACCAGAAGGGCGCGTTCACCGGCGCCTCCTCGGGCGGCGAAGGCTTCTTCCGCGCCGCCGACGGCGGCACCATCCTGCTCGACGAGATCGCCGAGATGCCGCTGCAATTGCAGGCCAAGCTGCTGCGCGTGCTGCAGGAGCGCGAGGTCGTGCCGATCGGCGCGTCGGTGCCGCAGGCGATCGACGTGCGCGTCGTCGCCTGCGCCAACCGCGACCTGCAGGCGGAAGTCGCCGCCGGCCGGTTCCGCGCCGATCTCTATTACCGCCTGTCGGTCTTCCCGCTGTCGACCAAGCCGCTCGCCGAGCGTCCGCAGGACATTCCCGCGCTCGCCGCGACGATGATCCTGCGCCATGCCGGCGCGCGCACCGTCGTGCCGTGGCCGACCGCCGAGGCGGTCGAGACGCTGGTCCGCCACGAATGGCCGGGCAACGTCCGCGAGCTGGAGAATGTGATCCAGCGCGCGCTGCTGTTCGCCGCCGGCGACACGATCGAGGCAAGCCATATCGTGTTCGACCGTCCGGTCAGCTTCACCTTCCAGCGCGATCCCGCGCCGGTGACGCAGCTGTTCCCGCAGGCCGCCGCGGCACCGGTGCCCGCGCCCGCACCCGCCGCTGCCCCGGCCGAACCGGCGACGCTGGGCAATGTCGTGCAGATGAGTGAATTCCAGGCGATCCGCGAGACGCTGGCGGCGTGCGGCGGCAGCCGCGTCGAGACCGCGCGCCGGCTCGGCATCTCGGAACGCACCTTGCGCTATCGCCTCGCCAAGGCGCGCGAACAGGGTAACGACCTTGCCCGTCCGCTCAGCCTGGCGGCATCGGCATGAGCGGCGTGGCAGGCATGGGCGGCGCGATGAGCGTCGACCGCGTGATGCAGCTGCGCGCGCAGATCCTCGAGCGCAACCAGGCGCTCAGCCGCGCCGGGGCGACCGCCAACACCACCGCGCCTGCGGGTGCGACGAAGCCGACCAGCTTCGCCGACACGCTGCAGGACGCGCTGAAGGACGTCAACGCGAGCCAGACGCAGGCGTCGAGCCTGTCCGAAAGCTACGAACGCGGCGAGACGGTCGACATCGCCAAGGTCATGCTGGCGCGCCAGCAGGCCTCGGTCGGGTTCGAGGCGACGCTGCAAGTCCGCAACAAATTGCTGTCCGCGTACAAGGACATCATGAGCATGCCGGTGTAATCGATGAGCACTGCCCTCGCCACCACCTCGCCCTCGGCTCTGCCCGAGAAATTCGCCAACCCGCTGTTGCAGATCAAGGGCGTGCTCGCGCAGCCCGCGGTACGCCGCAGCCTGCCGATGGCGATGCTCGTCGCGCTGATCGGCGCGGCGGCGCTCGCCTGGATGACCTTCTCGACGCCGACGCAGAAGACGCTGTTCACCGGGCTGACCGACGCCGACAAGCAGGCGGTGACCAGCGCGCTGACGCAGGCCAATATCGCCAGCCGGATCGACGACGGCACCGGCGCGCTGACGGTCAACGAGGACCAGTTTAGCAAGGCGCGGATGCTGCTCGCCGGCCAGGGCCTGCCCAAGCAGGCGCCGGGCGGCTATGCGATCCTCGACCAGCTGCCGATGGGCGTCAGCCGCGCGGTGGAGGGCGAACGGCTGCGCCAGGCGCGCGAGACCGAACTCGCCCGCTCGATCGAGGATATCGACGCGGTCGCCGAGGCGCGCGTGCATCTCGCGATGCCCGAAGCGTCGGTGTTCGTGCGCGACAATGCCTCACCCTCGGCGTCGGTGGTCGTCAAGTTGCAGGGGGGGCGTGCGCTCAGCCAGTCGCAGGTGCAGTCGATCGTCAACCTCGTCGCCTCGTCGGTGCCGGGGATGAAGCCGGAAAGCGTCACCATCGTCGATCAGATGGGCGCCTTGCTGTCCAAGCCCGGCGCCGGCGGTGTCGACGGCGAGAGCGACGCGCGGCTCGAGATGCAGCGCAAGACCGAAGACAAGGTGCGCCAGCAACTGGTGCAGCTGCTGACCCCGCTGGTCGGCGCCGGCAATTTCACCGCCGAGGTGCAGGCCGACATCAACCTCGACCAGACGCAGGCGACGCGCGAGACCTATGACAAGACCGGCGCGCTGCGCGCCGAGACGGGCAATTGGGTCGGCAACCAGGGGAACGGCCCGGCGACACCGGGCGGCATTCCCGGCGCGCTGTCCAACACGCCGCCGCCCGCCAGCCAGTTGCAGACGCCGCAGCCCGCCAATGGCGCGAGCGGTGCGCCCGCCGCGGCACCGGCGCCGGTTGCCGGCGGCCCTGCTCCCAATCCCAACAAGCAGAGCGACAGCTTCCAGCGCGCCTACGACCTGGGCAAGGAGGTGTCGGTGACGCGCCAGGCCCCGGGGTCGGTCAAGCGCCTGTCGGTCGCCGTGCTGCTGCGCGATCCCGACAAGACGCGGCGCACCGCCGCCGAGATCGGCCAGATCACCGACCTGGTGAAGAGCGCGGTCGGGTTCGACCAGGCGCGCCAGGACCAGGTGACGGTGATCAGCCGCAAGTTCGCCGATGCCTCCGCCGATGCCGACGGCCCGGCGTGGTACGACAATGCGTGGCTGCCGGTGCTCGCCCGCAACGCCACTGCGATCGTGATCGCGCTGCTCGTCCTGCTGCTCGGCGTGCGCCCGCTCGCCAAGGGGCTGATGAAGAAGCGCGACGATGCGGCACCGGCGCTTGCCGGGGCGGGCGGCCTGCCCGCCGGCGGCACCGACAATGACGGCATCACCGTGCACGAGGCGGTCAGCCTCGATCGGCTGGAGGCGTCGCAGACGGTCGACGACCGGATCGGCGCGGTCCGCGGCTTCACCCGCGACAATCCGGCGCGCGCCGCGCTGGCGATCCGCGACATGATCAAGGCCGACGCCAAGTGACCGCGGTTGCCACCCGAACCTATACCGGCGTCGAACGCGCCGCGGTGCTGATGATGCTGGTCGGCGAGGACGAGGCCGCGGCCATCCTCCAGAAGCTCGACCCCGAGGAGGTGCGCCAGCTCGGCGCGGCGATGTTCGCGGTCGCCGACGTCTCCGAACAGGAGATGGAGGACGTGCTGGAGGATTTCGTCGGCAAGGCGCGCGAGCGCACCGGCGTCACCTTCGAACCGCGCCCGCGGATCGAGGCGGTGATGAACCGCGCGCTCGGCGCCGAAAAGGCCGAGAGCGTGCTGGCGCGCATCACCCCGGCCGAGGCGGCGTGCGAGCTCGAACTGCTCGACTGGCTCGACGCCAGCGAGATCGCGCAGATGATCGAGAAGGAGCATCCGCAGATCGCCGCGGTCATGATCGCCAACCTCGACCCCGCGGTCGGCGGGCAGGTGCTCGAACTGCTGCCCGACGCGGTGCAGCCCGACATCCTCCACCGCATCGCGCGGCTGGGGCCGATCAACGCCGATGCGATCGACACGCTGAAGACCGTGCTCGCCAACCGGCGCGGCGGCAGCGGCGGCGGCGGTTCGGCGAGCGGCCTGTCGCTCGGCGGCACGCGCGAGGCGGCGAAGATCCTGCAGGGCGCGCGCAAGGCAACCGAGCAGCGCGTGCTGCCGAAGCTATTCAAGATCGACAAGGACGTCGCCAAGGCGATCGAGGAGGCGATGTTCGTCTTCGACAACCTTCTCGACATGGACGACAAGAACCTCGGCACGCTCATCCGCAACGTCGACGGCGACATCCTGTCGCGCGCGCTCAAGGGCGTCGACGAGACGGCGCGCAACCGCTTCCTCGGCTGCATGTCGGCGCGTGCCGCCGACGGCATCCGCGACGAGATGGAGGCGCGCGGGCCGATGAAGCTCGCCGAGGTGCTGGAGGCGCAGAAGGCTATGATCGGCATCGCCCGCAACCTCGCCAAGGACGGCACGATCATGATGGGCGCAGGCGACGACGATTATGTCTGATTTCGTCGCAGGATTCGCCGCGCGGCACGACACCGCCGCGCATCTGTTGCAGGCCGCGTTCGCGCCGCCCGCCGGCTTCTCGCCGCGCGAGATGTGGGCGAAGCTGGAGCGGACGATGGGGGGCGCCGCCCCCGCCGCACCCGCGGCCGAGCCGCGCTCGGGCCCGCGTCACTTCAGCCCCGCCGATCCCGGCGGCGACAAGCCGACGCGCGGCTGGGACCCGCTCGATACCGAGGCGGAGCCGAGCGGCTTCATCGACCCGGTCGAGACCGCACACGCCGCCGGCTTTGCCGAGGGACTCGCCGCGGCGGCCGCGGCGGCGCGCGAAAGCGGCGACCGCGATCGCGCGCTGCTCACCCAGCTCGCCGCGGCGCTCGCCAACGGCCAGCAGCTCGACCGCGACCGGATCGCCGGGCAGCTGCGCCAGACGGTGCTGCTGCTGGTCAACAAGCTGGTCGGCGAATGCGGCGTGTCGCCGGCGGTGCTCAACGGCCGGATCGAGGCGGCGGCGGAGATGCTGGCGGATGCCGGGGAATCGGCGCTGCTGCGGCTCAACCCCGACGACCTGCCGCTGGTCGAAGCATCGCTGCCCAAGACGATCTTCGCCGCGGGCGACGCATCGCTGGCCCGCGGCAGCTTCGTGCTCGAAAGCGCCTCGACGCTGATCGAGGACGGGCCGGCCTTGTGGCTCGGCCAGCTCGCCGAGGCGATCGACCGCGTGCCGGTGCCGTCGCTGGAGGCGGACGCGTGTTGAACCGCTTTACCGCCGATTACCTCGAAACGCTCGCCGCCGCCGACTTCCGCCCGACCCCCAAGGTGTCGGGGCGGCTGTCCTCCTATGACGGGCTGCTGATGGAAGCGGTCGGCCTGTCGCTGCCGGTCGGCACGATCTGCGAGATCGGCGGCGACGGTGACGCCAAGGTCGAGGCGGAGGTGATCGGCTTCCGCAACGGGCGGACGCTGCTGATGAACCTCGGTGGTCCCGCCGCGCTGCTGCCGCGCGCGCCGGTGCGCCCCGTCGGCCCGCCCGGCGAGGCGGAGGTGGGCGCGGCGCTGCTCGGCCGCGTCGTCGACGGCGCGGGCCGGCCGATCGACGGGCTCGGCCCAATCCGCGGCGCGGGCAAATGGCCGCTCGCCGGCAAGCTGCAATCGCCGCTCGACCGCGGCCGCGTGCTCGAACCGATGGACGTCGGCGTGCGCGCGATCAACGGGTTGCTGACGATCGGCCAGGGTCAGCGCGTCGGCATCATGGCCGGTTCGGGCGTGGGCAAGTCGGTGCTGCTCGGCATGATGGTGCGCGCGGCGCAGGCGGACGTGATCGTCATCGGCCTGATCGGCGAACGCAGCCGCGAGGTCGCCGACTTCCTCGAGACCAAGGTCGCCGGTGCCGCCCGCCAGCGTTCGGTGGTGGTCGCGGTGCCCGCCAACCATTCGCCGGTGCTGCGCATCCGCGGCGCGCTACGCGCCACCGCGATCGCCGAAGCCTTCCGCAACGAGGGCAAGAAGGTGCTGCTGATCATGGACAGCCTGACCCGCGTCGCCCATGCCGGTCGCGAGATCGGGCTGGCGCTGGGCGAACCCGCCTCCGCGCGCGGCTATCCGCCGTCGGCGATCGCGATGCTGCCCAATTTGATCGAACGCGCCGGCACCGACGTGCGCACCGGCGGCTCGATCACCGCGATCTACACCGTGCTCGCCGACGGCGACGACGGCAACGACCCGGTCGTCGATTCGGCACGCTCGATCCTCGACGGGCATATCGTGCTCAACCGGCACCTTGCCGAGCGCGGCGTCTATCCGGCGATCGACATCGGCCCCTCGGTCAGCCGCGTGATGACCGACATCGCGCATGCCGACCACGTCCATGCCGCACGCGTGCTGCGCCGCCATCTCGCGACCTATGAGGAGAATCGCGACCTGGTGCTGATGGGCGCCTATCGCCCCGGTGCCGACCCTGCGATCGATGCCGCGATCGCCGCGCATCCGGCGGTGATGGAATATATCAAACAGGGATCGGACGAGACCGTCTCGCTCGGCGAGGCGATCGGCGAACTGACCGGCGTCTTCGGTGCCTGACGCCAGGAAGCTGGCGCGCATCCATCGCGTGCGCACGCTGCAACTCGGCCTGACCCGCGCCGACGAGGTGCGCGCGCACGAGAAGTTCGCGAGCGAGGAGCATCTCGCCCGGCGCATCCAAGCGCTCGCCGACGCGGTGTCGCCCACCCCGGACACGCGCGCCAGCGCCGCGGCGATGGGCGCGCAGGCGCATTTCCGCGACCGGCTGCATCAATCCTCCGCGGCGGCGCAGATGCGCGTCCAGTCCGCCGAAATGTTCGTCAACCGCGCGGTCGAGGCGACGCGCTCCGCCAAGCGCGACCAGAGCGCGATCGAGAAGCTGCTCGACCGCGCGCGCCGTGCCGCGGTCGCCAAGGAGATGCGCGCGCTGGAGGATACGCCGCCCGTCTCGCCGCTGAAGGCAAAACGGCACGATCCTTGCTGATCAGGACGGGACACCCTCTGTGACGAGTTTGCCCCGATGATCACCCCCGCCATTGCCGTCACTCCGATCGCCCCCGGCCAGCCGGGCAAGGGCGCGTCGCCGGCCGGTGGAGATCTGTTCGCGCTGTCGATGCTGGCGGTGAGCGGGGACGGCGGGATACCGACCGCCGCGCCCGCCGCGATCGTGACGCCGGGGGAGACCGACCGGCAAGGCTTTGCCGCTTCCGGCATGGCGCTGCCGACCGCCACGGTGACGCCGACGACGATGCCGGTCGACCCGGCGCTGGCGTGGCTGCCCGCGGTCAACATCGCCGTTCCCGCGCCGCTGGAGGTGCCGCCGGCGCTCGCCGCGGTGCCGGTGAGCGCGGACGCGGTGCCGATGCCGGCGCCGCGCAGTTTCCGGCCGGCGGCGACCAATGGCGCGTCGGTGGTGGCGCTGGTGGCGACCACGCCGGATGTCGGAGGCGTGGCGCTGGCTCCCCCGCCGGTCGAGACTCCGCCGAGCGGCCGGCCCTCGGCGCCGGTGATTGCCGCGCCCGTCACGGCACGATCCGCAGCCGCGCCAGCCACGACGGCGCCCGCCGAGCCGCGGCCGAGCGCAACGGTCGTGACGCTGCAGACGGCAGCGCCGGTGGCGGACATTACGCCGGTTGCGGCTCCGGTGACGGCGGCACCGCAGACCCGGCCGCTGACGGAAGAAACGGGTGCAGCTCCGCAAGCGGCACCCGGTGTGGAGACGCCGCCCGTCACACGCGACGCGCGCACGAAGGCCGCGTCGGGCAAGGACGCTCGGGCGCCATCCGGCGTGCCGCGTCTCGCCGATCCGGCTGCCGCGGCACCCGCCGAGTTGGACGACGCGCCCGCGCCTGCCAGCGAGCCGATCGACGAAACCGCCATGCCAGTCGCCGTGGAGGTACAGGCGCCGCCACGACCTGACGCCGCCGTGATCATGCCGGCCGTGCAGGTGGCCCCGGCCGCTGCGCCCGCGCCGGTACCGACCGCTTCCAGCGATGCCCAGCCGACGCGTGCGGTTGCAGTGACGCCGCGGGCGGCGCCTGTTCCCATGGCGCAAAATCGACACCCGGACCCCGCGACCGCTCCGGTACGCGATGACGCCACGCCGGCGCCTGCACCGCGCGCCGCAACGCCGAGCCCGATGCCGGGAGCCGAGCCCACCGCGCCCGTCGGCGACGCCAGCGCTATCCCGACGCCGGTGAGCGACACGGATGCACCAGCGCCGGTGACGCGGCAGAACGCCGCCCGGCCGGAAGCCGCACAGCGCGTGACGGATACCCAGCGTCCTCTGCCCGTCGCCCCGGAGCCAACGGCGGTCGTGACGGACGCAGTGGCCGCAGCAGCACCGGCACAGAGCCCCGCGGTGCGTTCGATGCCCGGCACAGGGGGTAAACCGACACTACGACAGCCGACGACGCGGATGCCATCGCTCGCTCCCGCCGCCGCGCCAGCTTCGTCGGCGCCGGTGGAGCGCCCGATTGCCCTCGACCGTCCGGCGGCCCTCCCGTCCACGGCAACAGCCGCCACGACGTCGGCACGTGTCGAGCAGCCGATCGTCACCCCACCGCTTGCCGCACCGATGTCCGCGCCAGTCGCGTCCGCCGACGCTGCGGTCACCGACATCGTTGCGCAACCAGCGATTGCCACTCAGTCCGCAGCGCCCACCCTGCCGGCCGTGGCTCCCGCCACTGTCGCGCCGCAGCCGACGGTTACCGCACCGTCGAACGCGCCGCTGACGCCGCCGACTGCCGAGGCGAGCATCGTGCCGGCCGCCGCTACCGCCCCCACGCCAGCGGCCGTCCCCACGCCCCCGGCCGCTCCCGTGCCGGCCGCCGCTCCGACGGCGCCCGTCCTCGCCGCCGTGGCACCCGTCGCGGTTGCCGGCGCGCCGGTCATCGCCAGCCCTGTGCCTGCCGCACCGCAGCCCCAGCCCCAACCGCGCGCGTTCGTGCGCGAGGTCGCCGGCACCAGCCGCCAGACGGTCGCGCTGCGTCCCCAGGCGGCAGCGCTGCCGCAGCCGGCGGCGGGCACCACCGCGCCGGCATCGCAGGTGTTCGGCGCGGCGATCCACGCCGCCGCCGGGCAGGACGACCGCCGCCCCGCCGAGCCGGTCGAACTGACGCCGACCGCCGCGCCTGCCGCGGTGCCGGTCGCCGGCAGCAGCGGGATCACCGAGGCGCAGCCGACCCTCGACCTCCGCCAGAACGGCTGGCCCGCGGCGATGATCGACCATATCGAGACGCTGCGCGACGCGGCCAACGCCAATGACACGCGCATCCGCCTCGTGCCCGATGCGCTCGGCGTGATCGACATTGCGGTCAAGACGGTCGGCAGCGCGATCCACGTCCGCTTCGCCGCCGCGGATGCGACGACGCGCACGCTGATCGAGGATGCGCAGCCGCGGCTCGCCGCGATCGCCGAGGAGCGCGGGCTGCGCATCGGCCAGACCGTGGTCGAGGCCGCGCCGGCGAACGCCAGCCAGTCGAACACCGGCCAGTCCAACGGCCAGGCGTCGCAGGGCCAGACGTCGCAGGGCGGCGCGACCGGCCAGCCCGCGGCACAGACCGCCGGCGGCCAGCCGCAGGCGAACCAGCCGCAAACCGGCCAGCAGCAGCCGCGCCAGAACCAGACCTCCACGCGCCAGCCGGCCTCGCCGGCGCGGGCGTCCACCCCCGAAACCGACGCCGCCGCCGACGGCCGCGTCGCCTGACATCCTGAGGACCCGAGACGATGAGCGACAAGCCCGAAGACGCCCCCAAGAAGAAGGGCGGCATGAAGAAGATCGTGATCATGGTGGTCGCGCTGCTCGTCCTGGTGGGCGGCGGCGTCGGCGCCGGCGTCTATGCGGCGAGCAGCGGCCTGATCGGCGGCGGCCACGCCGCGGCGCCGGAAGAGCATGGCCCCAAGCTGATCCCCAAGTCGGAGCAGAAGCGCCCCGGCGAGGGCGGCGAAGGCGGCGAGGGCGGCCATGGCGGCGGCGAGGCGGCTGCGAGCGGCGGCAAGCACACGCCGTCGGGCGGCGACGGCGACAAATATGCCTCGAATTATTATGCCATGGACCCGCAGTTCACCTCGAACCTGCAGGATTCGGTGCACGTCATCCAGGTCGGCATCGCCATCTCGACCCCCTATGACGACACCGTCATCGAGAACCTGAAGACCAACGACATCGCGATCCGCTCCGCGGTACTGCTGACCCTCGGCGACACGCCCGAGGAGCAGGTGTTCACCTCCGCCGGCAAGCAGCAGATGCAGCAGCGGATCGCCAAGGCAATCAACGCAACTCTCGAGCAAAAAGAGGGATTCGGCGGCATCAGTAACGTCTACTTTACCAATTTCGTTGTTCAGTGAGCCCATGGTTAACGCCGAGGCAACATCCGAACGACGCGCGCGGGAGCGCCGCCCCGCCGCGCATGCGGCGCGGCTCGGCGAGACCAAGCTCAACCCGTTCGGCGACCTGCACACGCTGCAGCATCTGTCCGCGCGGCTGGCGCGGGCGCTGCGCGGCGTGTTCGAGCCGTTGCTGCGGCGCGAGGTGCGCGCCTGGGCCGAGCCGCTCGTCGTCCAGCGCTTCGGCGACTATCGTGCGGAACGCGCGGACGGGCTGACCGCCTGGCTGCCGCTGATCATGTCGCCGCAGGGCGCGACCGGCCTGTGCGTGCTCGACGGCGTGTTCGTGCTCGAGATGCTCGACCTGTTCTTCGGCGGCACCGGCGCCGCGCCCGCGGTGGTGCCGGCCGAATTCTCGCCCGCCGCCGAGGCGATCGTCGGCAAGATCGGCGCCGCCATCGCCGGCCCGCTGCGCTCCGCCTGGGAGCCGCTGGCGCGGATGGACTTCACGCCGACCCGCGTCGAGATGAATGCATCGATGCTCGCCACCGATTCGGACGACGCGATGATCGTCACCCGCTTCGGCCTGGCCGCGGGCGACGACAAGCCGGTGTTCATCGACCTGCTCTACCCGGTGACCGCGCTCAAGCCGCACGCGCCGACGCTGACCGGCAAGGTACTCGACAAGCAGGAGGCGGACCCCGCCTGGCGCACGTCGCTGACCCGCGCCGCGATGAACGTGCGCTTCCCGATCCGCTCGGTGCTCGCCGAGCCGGTGGTGCCGCTGTCGATGCTGATGAACCTCAAGCCGGGCGACGTGATCCCGATCAGCTTCGGCGCCGAGGTGCCGGTGATGGTCGGCAGCGACTGCCTGGGCAAGGGCACCGTCGGCACCTCGAACGGCCATGCCGCCGTCCGCCTCACCTCCATTGCCCGATTCGACGACGAAGGACCTGACGCATGAACGATATGACCGGCGGCTTCCCGCTCGACGCGGGGGTGGCCGCCAATTTCCGGCTGCTCCAGGACGTCGATGTCAAGCTGACCGTGGAGATCGGCTCCACCCAGCTCACGCTGCGCGAACTGCTCGCGCTGGGCGAATCGAGCGTGATCGAGCTGGACCGGCAGGCGAACGAACTGCTCGACGTGTTCGTCAACGGCACGCTGATCGGCCGCGGCGAGGTCGTCACCGTCGGCGACCGGTTCGGCGTGCGCATGACCGAACTCGTCACCCCCGACAAATCCGCCCCCTCGCGCGGCTGAAGGCTTCCGATGCTCTGGTCCTATATCCTCAAGCTCGTCATCCTGCTGCCGCTGGTCTGCGGCCTGATGATCGCCTGCCTCTACGCTTGGCGCAAGCTGGAGACGCGGATGCCCGGCAAGGCGCCCAACCGGCTGATCGCCGTGCAGGAAACGATGATGATCTCGCCGGGCCTGCGGCTCGCGGTGCTCGATTTCGAGGGCAAGCGGCTGCTCGTCTCGGTCGGCCGCGGCGGCGTCACCCTGATCGACAAGGCGGACCGGTGAGCATCACCGTAACCCGCAACGGCCATGGCCCGGCGCTGATCCGGGCGGCGCGTCCGTCGCGCACGCGCGGCCGCGACCGTGCGCACAAATGGGTGTGGGCGGTCCTCGCCATCGCGCTCGCGCTGCTCATCGCGGTGCCCGCCTTCGCGCAGGTCGCGCCGGCGGCACCGGCCGCGCCGGCACCCGGCGTCAGCGATGCGGTCGATCGCGCGCTCGGCCAGCTTAGCTCGGGCGCCGCATCGGGGGGCACGCAGTCGGCACCGCTGTCGCTGTCGCTCCAGGTCCTCATCATCATGGGCCTGCTGACGATCCTGCCCGGCATCCTGCTGATGATGACCAGCTTCACCCGTATCGTCATCGTGCTCGCGGTGCTCCGCCAGGCGCTGGGTCTGCAACAGACGCCGCCGAACCAGGTGCTGATCGGCCTCGCCTTGTTCCTGTCGCTGTTCATCATGGCGCCGACGATCAGCCAGATGAACACGCAGGCGATCCAGCCCTATGCCGCCGGCCAGCTCGCCGGCACGCAGATGATCGAGCGCGCCGGTGCGCCGCTCCACGCGTTCATGGTCAAGCAGACGCGGGTCAAGGACGTGACGATGTTCGCCGACATGGCGAAATCGGGCCCCTACAGCTCGTCCGCCGACATCCCCTTCGCCGTGCTGCTGCCCGCCTTCGTCACCTCGGAGCTGAAGACCGCGTTCCAGATCGGCTTCCTGATGTTCCTGCCGTTCATCGTCATCGACCTCGTCGTCGCGACGGTGCTGATGGCGCTGGGCATGGCGATGCTGTCGCCGACGATCATCTCGCTGCCGTTCAAGCTGCTCTTGTTCGTGCTGGTCGACGGCTGGGCGCTGACGATGGGCAGCCTCGCCAATTCGTTCGCGACGTGACCCTTGCCCCGTTCGTGCTGGGCCTGTCGAAGCACGTGAGACTCAAGCCCTTCGACAAGCTCAAGGCGAACGGATCGCACTTGGCGGTCGACGTTCCAGGGACCGATGATGGACGCTGATTATTTCCTCACCGTCGCCAATCAGACGATGTGGGTGCTCGCCTTGGCCAGCGCGCCGATCCTGATCCCGGCGCTGCTCGCCGGGCTGATCCTCGGCATGATCCAGGCGGCGACGTCGATCAACGAACAGACGCTGAGCTTCGTCCCCAAGCTGGTGGTCGTCGCCTTTTCGATCATGATCTTCGGCAGCCTGATCCTTGGCCTGCTCACCGACTTCACCGTCGGCATGTTCGAACGCATCCCGGATCTGGTGAAGTGACCGTCGCCGCCGCTTCTTCGTCACCCCGGACTCGCTCCAGCGGCCACTCATCCGCAGGCGCGCGGCTGGGGGCCCCGGCCGTTCGCCTCGCCGCGGCGTGGACCCGAGTCCGGGGTGACACGGCAATCGTGGCAATCGTTTCGCGGGCAGAGATCGGCGCATAATGCTCGGCTTCGGCCTCGCCATCGAGCCCAAGCTCTGGGCGCTGATCTTCGTCATGGTGCGGATCGGCGCGGCGTTCATCGTCGCGCCGGTGTTCGGCGCGGTGGCGATCCCCCTGCCCGTCCGCGTCGGCCTGTCGGGCGCGATCGGCATCTTCGTGCTCAACGTCCACCCGATCGTGCCGCCCGCGCAGATCTTCGCGGTGGCGACCTTCCTGGCAATCGCCGCCGAGGCGCTGGTCGGCACCGCGATCGGCTTCATCCTCCAGATCGCCTTCGCCGCGCCGATGATCGCGTCGGAGATCATCGGCGGATCGATGGGGATCGGCTTCGCCTCGTCGATCGATCCGCAGAACGGCCGCTCGACGCCGGCGCTCGGCCAGTTCTTCTCGGTGATGCTGACGCTGCTGTTCCTGTCGGTCGACGGCCATCTCGTCCTCGTCGAGCTTCTGGTGAAAAGCTATGAGACGATGCCGCCGGGCAGCTGGATCGCGCCCGAGCGGCTGAAACAGATCGCCTTCTTCGGCGGCTATGCCTTTCTCGCCGGGCTGCTGCTGGCGCTGCCGGTCGGATTCCTGCTGCTCTGCCTCAACCTGATCGTCGGCATGGTCAGCCGCGCCGCGCCGGCGCTCAACCTGTTCTCGGTGGGCATGCCGGCCAGCCTTGCGGTCGGCGTCATCGCGCTCGCCGTCGCCTTCCCGGCGATGGGCGACTATATGCTCGTCATCGTCCGCGAAGGTCTCGCCGCGACGCAAAGCCTGGTGAACGGCTGATGTCGGAGGGTAGCGACAAGACGGAAGCCCCGACGCCGAAGCGCAAGCAGAAGGCGGCCGAAGACGGCAACATCCTGAAGTCGAAGGACTTCGCCACGGCGCTGGTGGTGATGGCGGGCGTCGCCTGGCTGATCTTCGCGGGCCCCTCGCTGGTCGCGGCGTGCAAGGCGGTAATGGCGGCGAGCTTCCAGTTCGATCGCACCGATGTCGAGGATTTCTCGCCGTGGCGACCGTTGCAGCAGGCCGGATGGAAGCTGCTGCCGTCGCTGATCACGCTGTTTGCGGTCAGCATCGTCGCGACGATCATCAGCTCGGCGGGCCTCGGCTCGCTGACCTGGAACAACAAGCTGATCGCCTTCAAGGGCAATCGCATCAACCCCGCCTCCGGCCTCAAGCGCATCCTCGGGCCGCAGGGGTGGATCGAGCTCGGCAAGTCGCTGCTCAAGGTGGTGCTGCTCGGCGTGATCGGCGGCTACATGCTGTGGACGTCGAGCCGCGCGACGCTCGGCCTCACCTCGTCGAGCCTGCACGATGCGGTGGCGGAACTCGGCGGCACCTTCATCGGCATCATGATCGCGATGGCGGCGGGGCTGTTCGCAATCGCGCTGTTCGACGTGCCGATCCAGATCATGCAATTGCTCAACAAGCTGCGCATGACCAAGCAGGAGGTGCGCGACGAGCACAAGGAAACCGAGGGCTCGCCCGAGGCCAAGGGCCATCAGCGCGCGATGCAGCGGGCGATGGCGAGCGGCGGCGTGCGCAAGGCGGTGGCGGAGGCGCACGTCGTGCTGACCAATCCGACGCATTTCGCGGTCGCTTTGCGCTACGAGCGCGGCCAGGATCAGGTGCCGGTGGTCGTCGCCAAGGGCCGCGGCGCGACCGCGCTGGCGATCCGCGAGGCGGCGGGCGAGATGCGCGTGCCGGTGCTCGAATATCCGATGCTCGCCCGCGCCGTCTATTACACCAGCCGCGAAAATCAGGAGGTGCGCGACGATCTGTATGTCGCGATCGCCACCGTCCTCGCCTTCGTCTTCAACGTCAACGCCGCGGCGGGCGGCGTCGCCCAGCCGCCGATCGACGTACCGGAGGGCGCGCGCTTCGACGAACACGGCATCAAGATAACCGCACGGAAACCCTAAAACCGCCGCGGCCGCGGTCGTTAATCAGAGGGAAGCGCGGAGTGCGACAATGACCACCACGACTGCCATGACCAGCACGCCGACGCCGACCCCAACGGCGACCACCGGCGTGGGCGTCACCAAGAATGCCGCGCAGCAGGTGCTGACCTCGCTCAACACCGGGTCGGGCGTCGACACCGCGTCGCTGGTCACCGCGCTGGTGCAGGCGCAGTTCGCCGCGAAGAACGCCGCGATCGCCAGCCGCAACACGGCGCTCACCGCCCAGATTTCGGCGGCGAGCACGCTCAAGAGCACGATCGCCAATTTTTCGACCGCGCTCGGCGCGCTGAGCAGCAGCGGCACGTTGCAGACGCAGCCGGTCAGCTCCAACCCGACCGCGCTCGGCGCGACCGCGATCAGCGGCGCCAAGGTCGGCAATCTCAGCTCGAGCATCACGGTCAACGCGCTCGCCTCGGCGCAGGGCGCACGGTCCGCCGCGGTTGCCGACCGCAGCGCGACGATCGGCACCGGCACGCTGACGCTCAAGCTGGGCACCGCGACCTACAACAGCACCGGCACCGCGATGACCGACTTCACCGCGACCAGCGGCACCTCGGTCTCGATCAACGTCACCGACGGCAGCCTCGACGGGATCGCCAGCGCGATCAACGCCGCCAAGGCGGGCGTCACCGCCAGCGTCATCACCGATGCCGACGGCAAGGCGGTGCTGTCGCTGAAGGGCACCACCGGCAGCGCGCAGGCATTCACGCTCCAGGCCGACGACGCCGCCAGCCCGCTCAGCCAGTTCAACGTCGGCCCCGGCGCCGCGACGACGCTGACCGGCACCGCCGCGAATGCGCGGCTGACCGTCGACGGCATCGACGTGCAGCGCAGCAGCAACACCATCTCCGACCTCGTCTCCGGCGTGAAGCTGCAGCTCAACGCGGTCTCGACCGGGCCGGTGTCGCTGTCGATCACCCGTCCGACGAGCGCCGTCGCCCAGGCGGTCAGCGACTTCGTCGACACGTACAATCAGGTCTATGCCAGCGCCAAGGGGCTGACCGATGCGAGCACCGGCGACCTTAAGTCGGATACCGCCGCCAAGACGCTGCTGCGTTCGCTACAGTCGCTGACCACCAAATCGCTCGTCTCGACCAGCGCCAACGGCGCGCCGACGACCCTCGCGCAGCTCGGCGTCTCGACCAACCGCGACGGCACGCTGAGCGTCAACACCGCGACGCTCAACAAGGTGATGGCCGCCTTCCCGGACGAGGTCGAGGCGATGTTCGCGACCACCGCGGGCAATGCGATCGGTCTGCCGAGCACGCTGAGCGGCATCTCGCTGGCCGCGGCGAGCAGCAGCACCGGCCTCGGTGCCTCGGCGGCGCGCTACACCAAGGCGCAGACCGAGCTGACCGAGCAGCAGAGCAAGGTGACGACGCTGTCCGACGCGATGTCGACGCGGCTGACGCAGCAATTCTCGACGATGAACAGCAAGGTCGCCGCCTACAAATCGACCCAGACGTTCCTCGAAAACCAGATCAAGGCTTGGAATTCGGACAAGTAAATGGCCTACGCGACCGCACTTCGGGGCGACCCCTACGCCACGTACCGCCAGATCGACGTCGTCGGCCGCACCGCGGAAGCGCATGGCGCCGGCCTCGTCCAGCTGCTCTATGAGGAACTGATCTCGGCGCTGCGCGCGGCGGCTTGGGCCGTCGAGCACAACCAGCTGCGCACCAAGAGCGAGCGCGTGACCCGCGCGACCGCAATCCTGTTTGCGCTCGAATCGGGCCTCGATTTCGAGCGTGGCGGCGACGTGTCGATGACGCTGTCGCGACTGTATGCGGGTATCCGCCAGACCGTGATCAGCGCCTCGGTCGGCCTCGACCCCACACCGTTCCGCGACGCGGCGAGCAGCCTCAGCGAGATCGCCGAGGCCTGGCGCATCGCACGCGCGGCGTAACGACGGCGCTCTTCCGACGGGCAGGGCAATCGCCATGGCGGTCCGTCGATAAGGCGCGATTGTTCGCCTTAGCCCCTCCGTCACCCCGAACTTGTTCCGGGGCCCACCGGGCGGCAAGAGAACGGCGTCGGATCAAGCCTCTTCCCTCGCCGCAGAGTGGACCCCGGAACGGGTCTGGGGTGACGGAGCACGTTCGAAATGAACGACGTGCTCCCGTAAATGACCATACGCCATGATCCCGCCCCCAGGGGAAGGCATGAGTTATTTTTGGAACCAGTGCTTGCGTGTAAAATAGCCGAGTACGAGCGCCGCGATCGCGAGGCACAATCCCATGATCGCATCGAACGCCCAGGGTTCCTGCGCATAGGGCAGATCGGCGACGTTCATCCCGTAGACGCCGGTGATGAAGGTGAGCGGCAGGAAGATCATCGCGATGATCGAGATGATCAGCGAGCGGCTGTCGATCTGTTCGCTGCGCAGGTCGGTCAGCGCCTCGTGCATCAGCGAGGCGCGTTCGCGGATCGATTCCAGCTCCTCGGCCATGCGGGCGGCGCGGTCGGCGGCGGCGGCGAGGTGGCGGCGATCGTCCTCGGCCAGCCACGCGCCGGGCAGCGTCGCGAGCTTCTCCAGCGCCGCGCGCTGCGGCGCCAGGAAGCGGCGATAGCCGATCGCGGCGACGCGGACGCGGGTGACGACGCGGCGCAGGTCGAACACGCGGTTGGCGTCGAGCCGTTCCTCGCAATCGTCGAGCTCGTCGCCGAGATCGGCGACATGCGGGTCGAGATCGCTCGTGATCGCGGTCGCCACCGCGGCGATGAAGTCGCCGGGATCGACGATCTCGCCCGCCTCGACCTCCTTCTCGACCTCGGCGATGCCGACCAGCGCGCGGCGCGTCACCGAATAGACCCGGCCCTTGATCGCCCAGATTCGCACCGAGGCGAGCGCATCGCCGGAGGTGACCTCCTCGGTCGAGCGACCGCGCAGGTTGAGCAGCGCGCCGTTGGCGAACGCCTCGCAGCGCGGCCGCGTCTCGGTGGCGGTCAACGCGTCGACGACATATTCGTCGATCCCCGCCGCGTCGCGCAGCCACGCCTGCACCTCGCCCTCGTTGCTGGTGAGATGCACCCAGACGAAGTCGGCGGTGCAGGACAGCGCCTCCTTGACCGGGACCCGATCGACCGAGCCGCCGGCGACGCGATAGCCGAAGCCGCTCACGCCATCATCAGTTCGACGGTGAGACCCTCCGGCGCCGGGTCCGACGCCGCATCGGGCCGCCACGGCTGCCGCGCCGCGTCGGCGCGGGCCCGGTCGAGGATCGCCGCCGATACGCCGGGATGATGGAGCACGCGATCGGCGTTGGCGAGCGCGCGCGCTTGGCGCAGCGTCAGGTCGTCGGGGTCTGCGGAGGTCAGCACGATGCGGACATGGCCGCTCGGCCGCGCCTGATCGGCGGAGAGCCAGCGTGCGACATCCGCCTCCGCTGCGAGCGGATCGAGCGGGCCGCCCGCGGCCATCGCCGCGCCGAGCGCCCGCCGCCGCTCGCCGCCGTCGGGATAACGCCGCCGCAGCGCCGGCCGTGCGGCCTGGAGCCGGTCGGCGAGCGTCCCGAGACCGGCGGGCAGCAGTGCCTCCAGCCGCTGGCGCAGCGCCGCCGCCAGCCCTGCGGAGACCCCGCCGGTGCCGATCGCGATCAGCACCGGCGCGCGATCGACGATCGCCGGGGTGGTGAAGTCGCAATGGTCGGGCCGGTCGACCGCATTGACCAGAATGCCGCGCGCCTTGAGCCGCGCCACCGCGGCGAGCGCTTCGCCTTCATCCTCGATCGCGACCACGGCGAGCGACGCGGCGGCCTCCTCACCGACGATCACCGCGCCGGCGCGTTCGAGCAGCCGGCGCTTGGCGTCGGCCGGCTCGCCGCTGCCGAGCAGGATCACCGCGCGGCCCGCCAGCCGCACGAACAGCGGCAGGCTGTGCAGCGTCACCGCTGGTCGCGCCCCGGCGTCAGCCAGTCGGGCACGCGCTCGGCGGCGAGGATCGTCTCCGCCGCGATCCGGTCGGCGACCACGGCGAACCGCTCGCCGTCGACCAGCACCTCGGGCACCAGCGCGCGGCTGTTGTAGGTCGAGGCCATCGTCGCGCCATAGGCGCCGGCGGTGCGGAACACGGCGAGGTCGCCGCTCTTCACGGCATCGATATCGCGGCCCATCGCGAAGGTGTCGCCGCTTTCGCACACCGGGCCGGCGATGTTGGCGGTCATCCGTTCGCCGCTCGGCGCGACCGCGTCGAAGTCGTGCCAGGCGTCGTACAGCGCCGGGCGGGCGAGGTCGTTCATCGCCGCATCGACGATGACATAGGGGTTGGTGACGCCCGGCTTCACCCAGATTACCTCGGTCAGCAGCACCCCGGCGTTGCCGGCGATAACGCGGCCGGGCTCGAACATCAGCTCGACGTCCCAGCCTTCGGTGACCCGCGCGACCATCGCGCCATAGTCGGCCGGGCTCGGCAGCACGTCGCCTTGCTTGTACGGCACGCCGAGGCCGCCGCCGAGATCGACGCGGCTGATCGTGTGGCCGACAGCGCGCAGGTCGGCAACGAGCTGGCCGATACGGCGATACGCCTCCTCCAGCCGCGACAGGTCGGCGAGCTGGCTGCCGATGTGACAGGCGACCCCGCACAGGTCGATGCCGTCGAGCGGCGCGAGCCGATCGAACATCGCCGGCGCCTGGTCGATCGGCACGCCGAACTTGTTCTCGGCGCGCCCCGTCGAGATCTTGGCATGCGTGCCGGCATCGACGTCGGGATTGACGCGCAGCACCGCGGGCGCGCGCTTGCCCTTGGCGTGGGCGATCTCGGCGAGGACGACGCCTTCTTCCTCCAGCTCGAGGTTGAACTGGCCGATCCCCTCGTCAATCCCGCGCGACAGCTCGGCGCGGGTCTTGCCGACGCCGGAGAAGACGATGTCCGCGGCCGGGATGCCCGCCGCCAGCGCGCGCGCCATCTCGCCGCCCGAGACGACGTCGGCGCCATAGCCCTCCTCGGCGAGGACGCGCAGCACCGCGACGTTGGGATTGGCCTTGATCGCATAAGCGAGATGGATGCGGCCGAGGTCCTTCAGCCCGTCCCGGAACACCTGCGCATGGCGCCGGAAGGTCGCGGTCGAATAGACATAGACCGGCGTGCCGACCTCGTCGGCGATGCGGGTCATCGGCACGTCCTCGCAATGGAGGATGCCGTCGCGATACTCGAAATGGTTCATGAATGCCGTATCAATTGGGGGGCAGGTCGAAATCGTCGCTGCGCCGCTGTTCGGAATTGCGCAGCAGTTCGTCGCTGCGCTGCGGCCGCTGCTGCGTCGTCGGGGTGAGCAATTGCGCCGGGGTCGGCGTCGCCTTGGCGCCATAAGGCGCGACCGGCAGCGACGCGCCCGGCGCCGGCTGCAGTTCCTTGGCGGCGCCGCAGCCGGCGAGCGCCAGCAGCAGGGCGACGGGAATCAGGCATTTCATCGCAGGCTCTCCCGCGCGGCGCGGATCGCGGCGCGCACATTGGCGGGGGCGGTGCCGCCGAAGCTGGTCCGGCTGGCGACCGAGGCATCGACCGACAGCACGTCGTACAGGCTCTCGTTCACCCGCGCGTCGATCGCCTGGAATTCGGCATAGGGCAGTTCGTCGAGCCGCACGCCCAGCTCCTCGGCGCGCTTGACCGCGCGGCCGGTGACGTGATGCGCCTCGCGGAACGGCAGCCCCGCCTCGCGCACCAGCCAGTCGGCGAAATCGGTCGCGGTGGCGAAGCCGCTCTCGGCGAGGCCGCGCATCCGGTCGGTGCGGAAGGTCGCGCTCTCGATCATGCCGGTCATCGCCGCGATCGACAGGCCGAGCAGGTCGTGCGCCTCGAACACCGGCGGCTTGTCGTCCTGCATGTCCTTGGAATAGGCGAGCGGCAGGCCCTTCATCGTCACCATCAGCGCGGTCTGGCAGCCGAGGATGCGCCCGGCATGGCCGCGCACCAGCTCGGCGGCGTCGGGGTTGCGCTTCTGCGGCATGATCGAGCTGCCGGTCGACCATTGATCGGACAGCGCGACGAAGCCGAACGGCTGCGACGCCCACAGCACGAATTCCTCGGCGAGCCGCGACAGGTGCAGCGCGGTCTGCGTCGCCGCGGTCAGGTAATCGAGCGCGAAGTCGCGGTCGCTGACCGCATCGAGGCTGTTGCGCGTCGGCCCGTCGAAGCCGAGCGCCGCCGCGGTCATCTGCCGGTCGAGTGGGAAGCTCGTCCCCGCCAGCGCCGCCGAACCCAATGGGCACAGGTTCATCCGTGCCCGCGCGTCGCGGAAGCGCGAGATGTCGCGCGCGACCATCTCGACATAGGCCATCAGATGATGGCCGAGCGTCACCGGCTGCGCCGATTGCAGATGGGTGAAGCCGGGCATCACCGCATCGGCATGCTCCTCCGCACGCGTCAGCAGCGCCTGCGTCAGCGCGTCGAGCGCGGCGAGCACCTGGTCGATCGCATCGCGCACCCACAGGCGGAAATCGGTCGCGACCTGGTCGTTGCGCGAGCGTGCGGTGTGCAGCCGGCCGGCAACCGGGCCGATCGCCTGCGCCAGCTTCGCCTCGGTCAGCATATGGATGTCTTCGAGCGCCAGATCCTCCGGCACGCCGTTCGCCGCATAATCGGCGGCGACGGTGTCGAGCCCGGCGTCGATCGTCGCGGCATCGTCCGCCGAGACGATGCCCTGCTGCGCGAGCATCGCGACATGCGCCTTGGATCCGGCGATATCCTGTCGCCACATCCGCTTGTCGAACGGGATCGATGCGTTAATCTCACGCATCACCGCCGCCGGGCCCTCGGCGAACCTGCCGCCCCACATCGAATTGGAACCGCTCATGCTCTTGGCCTCTTCCGCGCGCGTCGCGATCGTCTGTCTCCTGGCGCTCACCGCCGCGGGCTGCGATAGGCAAAGCCCGCCCCCTGAGCAAGCAAACGCGCAAGCAAACGCGACCGCGCCCTCTCCGGACGAGGCGACGGGCGCGGGCGCGACCGCGCAGATCGGCGTCGATCGCAGCCACAAGGGCGAGGCCGCGCCCACCACGACGTTCAAGGATGCCGCCGGCAAGCCGACGACGCTGGCGGCGTTCAAGGGCAAGCCGGTGCTCGTAAACCTCTGGGCGACATGGTGCGGGCCGTGCGTCGCCGAACTGCCGACGCTCGAGGCGCTGGCGAAGAGCGGCAAGGTGCGCGTCGCCGCGATCAGCCAGGACACGGGTGCGGCGGCGACGGTGCCGGCGTTCCTCAAGGACCACGGCGCGCCGACGCTGACGCCCTATCTCGACGACACAATGGCGCTGTCGACCGGCTGGAGCGCGAACCTGCCGACGACGATCCTGTTCGATTCGGCCGGCAAGGAAGTGTGGCGCTGGAACGGCGGCAACGACTGGAACAGCGCCGCCGCCGCCAGGCTGATCGCGGAAGCGGGGTGAGGTTCAGACCGTCAGCCCACCCACTCCGTCACCCCAGCGTTACCGCCTCCACGCTGACCACCCGCGCGATCTGCGGCAGGATGTGGCGGATTGCGAAGTCGTGCAGCTCGGCCGAGCGCGAGGTGCACGCATCCTCGACGATCACCACGTCGTACGACAGCTCCCAGGCGGATCGCGCGGTCGATTCGACGCCGAAATTGGTCGCGATGCCGGCGATCACCACCGTCTTCACGCCGCGGCGACGCAGCTGGAGGTCGAGGTCGGTGCCGGTGAAGGCGCCCCAATGATGTTTGAGCACGACGATGTCGCCGTCCTGCCGCAATCCCTCGACCAGCGTACTGAATGCGGGCGGCGTGCCCTCGGCGGGCAGGCGCGGGTCGTCGACGGTGCGGCTCGGCATCGTCTCGGGCGTGAAGCCGACATGGACCAGGACCACCGGCGCGCCCTGCGCGCGGAAGCGCCCGGCGAGCGCCTTGCCCGCGGCGACGACCGACTTGGCGCTATGCGGCCCCTTGTCGCCGGCAACGATGCCGTCTTGCAGGTCGATGAGGATGAGGGCGGTGGAGCGGGGGTCGAGCGTCGGCATGCCCGCTTCAACCGGTCGTGCCTGCCCCGGTTCCCGGCAGCGCGCGCGGCACCCAGATCGCCGACTCCTCATCGCCATAGGCGTCCGCCGCGCCGTCGAGGGCGGTGACACCGACCCAGGCGCAGACGATCGCGTCGAGCATGTCCTCATGCGCCTTGGCCGCCGCGCCGCTGGCGTCTTGCGCCAGCGGCGGCAGATGATCGGCCAGCCCCGCGAACCGCGTCGCGAGCAGCGCCGCGATCCGCCGCCACTCGGCATGCAGCCGGCCGCGGCGCACCGCGAGCGATTCGCCCGGCCAATATCTGGCGCTGTTGCCCGCCTTGTACGGCAGGCGCCGCGTAGCGCCGGCGAGACGCACCAGCGCCGGATGCGGATAGACCTCGATCAGCCCGCCGGCGGTCGCGTCGCGGGTCCGCAACGGATAGCCGGCGGCGGCGAAGCCCGCGCGCAACGCATCGCTCAGCACCCCCGGCCGGTCGGCGCTCGGCGAATGGGTGGCGCAATGCCACGCCCCGAACGCCCGCGCGATCGCATTATCTGACGGCCGCCGTGCGACGATCGGTGTGTGCGCCAGCGGCATGTCGATCGCGACCAGCCCGACGGGCGTTCCCGCCAGCTTCTGCGCCGCATCGAGCAGCGCCACCACGTCCGGCACCGCTCCCATCGGCGCGCCGTCCAGCGCCTCGCCGCGCGCGAGCGCCAGGAAATGCCCATAGGACGGCACGACCGCGCGCAGCGTCCACCGTCCCGCCCGCCGCACGGCAAGCGCCACCCCGCTCGGCCGCGTCGCGGTCCAGGCAGCGTCGATGCCGAGCACGACATCCGGGTTCAGCGGTGACAAGAAATCGCCCGTGCGGCGATGAAAACTGGATGCCCGACAAGGATTCGAACCTTGATTGACGGAGTCAGAGTCCGCTCTCTTACCATTAGAGGATCGGGCAATCGCAGGCGGCGCATCTAGGGTGCGGGTGCAGGGCTGTCAACGGCAAACGCGCCTCCGCTTGTCGCAAGCCCCGCGCCACGCTACCTAGGGGGCAAGCACCGAGTGGGTATCGTCCCGCGACGGCAGTACAAAATAGAAAGTCACCACGGCTATGGGGGATCGATCCGCCCGAATGCCGTACCGGCAGGACTCCCCTGCCCGTCCGGCGCCGAGCCGGCCGCCTCGCGGCCGCTGGTCCGATGCGCAGGCCTTTGCCGCATTGGATCTCGGCACCAACAATTGCCGCCTGCTGATCGCGCGCCCGCAGGGCGACGGGTTCGCGGTGGTCGATGCCTTCTCGCGAATCGTGCGACTCGGCGAAGGCCTGGCCGCGACCGGGCGGCTGAGCGATACCGCGATCGAGCGGACCATCGCGGCGCTGCGCGTCTGCGCCGACAAGCTGAAGCGCCGCAACGTCACGCTCGCGCGCTCGGTGGCGACCGAGGCGTGCCGGCGCGCCGCCAACGGCACCGACTTCATCGCCCGCGCCTATTCCGAGACCGGCATCCACCTCGACATCATCTCGGCGGAGGAGGAGGCGCGGCTCGCCGTGCTCGGCTGCCATGCGCTGATCGAGCCGGGCGACGATCCGGCGCTGATCTTCGACATCGGCGGCGGCTCGACCGAACTGGTGCTGATCGACACCAAGCCGGGCGCGATGCCGCGCGTGCTCGACTGGCATTCGGCGCCGTGGGGCGTGGTGTCGCTGACCGAACATGCCGGTGGCGGCGAGGGCGAGAGCGGCCGGCTCGCGGCGTACGAGCGGATGCGCAGCATCGTCGCGGAGAGCTTCGCCGGCTTCGCCGCGCGCCTGCCCAGGAAGGTGGCGCGGCCGCGGCTGCTCGGCACCAGCGGCACGGTGACGACGCTCGGCAGCGTCCATCTCGGGCTCAGCCATTACGACCGTGCGCAGGTCGACGGACTGATCGTGCCCGCCGATGCGATGCGGCGGATCAGCGCGGACCTGTCGCGCAAGTCGGTGCGCGAACGCGCGCAGCTCGCCTGTATCGGATCGGAGCGCGCCGATCTGGTCGTCGCCGGCTGCGCGATCCTCGAGACGATCCTCGATCTCTGGCCGGCCGAACGGCTCGGCATCGCCGATCGCGGCATCCGCGAGGGCATTTTGCGACGTTTGATGGGGAGTCCCCGACCGTGAAGAGGAATATCCCTTGAGCCGTGATGGTGGCGGCCTGCGCACGCGGGTGAAGACGGCACGCGGACGCACCGCGCAGTCGACGCGCTGGCTCGAACGCCAGCTCAACGATCCCTATGTCAAACGCGCCAAGGCGGAGGGCTATCGCAGCCGCGCCGCCTACAAGCTGATCGAGCTCGACGAGCGGTTCGGGATCATCCGCGGGTCGAAGCGCGTCGTCGATCTCGGCATCGCGCCGGGCGGCTGGAGCCAGGTGATCAAGCGCCGCCTGCCCAAGGCGTCGGTGGTCGGCATCGACCTGTTGCCGGTCGATCCGATCGACGGCGTGACGATCTTCGAGATGGACTTCATGGACGATGCCGCGCCGGGCAAATTGATCGAGGCGCTGGGCGGCGCGCCCGACCTGGTGCTGTCGGACATGGCGGCGAACACGGTCGGCCACCCGCAGACCGATGCGCTGCGCACGATGGCGCTGGTCGAGACCGCCCTGGCCTTCGCGGTCGAGGTGCTGGAGAAGGGCGGCACGTTCGTGTCGAAGGTGTTCGCCGGCGGCGCGGACCAGCAATTGGTCGCCGAGATGAAGCGCAACTTCGCCACGGTGAAGCACGCCAAGCCGCCGTCGAGCCGCAAGGGCTCGGTCGAATGGTTCGTGGTGGCGCAGGGATTCAAGGGCAGGTCAGCGGAGTAGCGCAGCGGGTCCGCTGACCTGCTCGGCCAGCGTCGCGGCACGCGACGACTCACGACGCGGCTTTGTTGCGGCGGGGGCCAACGCCATCCCTGCCCCCACCCTCGTCATCCCGGCGAAAGCCGGGACCCATGGATGCGGGCGGCTGATGGTGCACGGATCTCCCGCGACACCGTGACCATGGGTCCCGGCTTTCGCCGGGATGACGAAGGGGTGGGGCCGCGTTCCTCCCTCCCAAAATTGTCATTCCCGCGCAGGCGGGAATCCATACCTGCGGGTCCCGCGGCTCCAGTCATGGACGTCAGCGTTTATGGATCCCCGCCTCCGCGGGGATGACGGGTGGGAGGACGCCCATGCCCCCAAACGCAAACGACGCGGCAAAGCCGCGTCGTCAGTCGGGCCAGCCGCCCGCTGGCCAGGGATCGGTCCGGGACGCGGATTAGCAGGCTAATCCGCTGACCGATCCCTCACCCGTCGTAATCGGCGCCGAGATTCTGGTTCCGCGGCGGCGCGGCGGCCGTCAGGCGGAGCGCCTCGGCCGAGGCCGACAGCGAGCCGACCGCATCGACTTCGTCGTCGTCGTCGATCTGGACACGCTGCAGGCTGTTGATCACCGCCTCTTCGAGATTGTCCGGACGGACCAGCTCGTCGGCGATCTCGCGCAGCGCGACGACCGGGTTCTTGTCGCGATCGCGATCGAGCAGCAGCTCTGCGCCGCCCGAGATCTGTCGCGCGCGCTGCGCGGCGAACAGGACCAGATCGAAGCGGTTGGGGATCTTGTCGACGCAATCCTCGACAGTGACGCGCGCCATGGACGCTTTCCTTCGCAAATACCGATGCAGTGAAGGCGGGGCACTAGGCCCCTATGCCCGCAAAGTCAAGAAAAGCGCGGCTGCGCTTGTGCCGCGGCGGCGCAGTCGCCACACACACGGCGATGGCCGCCCCCGCCCCCCAGCCGACGTTCACCGTCGACGGCAACCGGTTGACGCTGCTCGACACCGGGCCGCGGCGGCTCGACGCGCTGCTGACGCTGATCGACGGGGCGCAAAGCGACCTGCGCATCCTCTATTATATCTATGCGGACGACGCGACCGGCCGGCGCGTCAACGCCGCGCTGATCGCCGCGGCGGCACGCGGCGTCGCCACCGCGCTGATCGTCGACGGCTTCGGCAGCGAGACCGACGAAAGCTTCTACGCACCGCTGCGCGAGGCGGGCGTGTCGGTGTGCCGCTTCTCGCCGCGGTTCGGCCGCCGCTATCTGCTGCGCAACCACCAGAAACTGGCGCTCGCCGATGCCGGCAGCGACCGCCAGCGCATCATCATTGGGGGCTTCAACGTCGAGGACGATTATTTCGGCACCCCGGCCGAAGCGGCGTGGCGCGACCTGGGCCTGTTGGTCGAGGGACCGGCGGCGGGGCGGCTGGCCGGCTATTTCGACGCGCTGCACGCGTGGGTGCGCGCGCCCAAGGGCAAGGTACGCCACCTCAACAAGGCGCTGTCGCGGTGGAGCGAGGCGCGTGGGCTGACCCGCTGGCTGATCGGCGGCCCGACGCGGCGGCTGTCACCCTGGGCGCGCGCGGTGCGCGACGACCTGCGCCGCGGCAGGCGGATCGACATCATCGCCGCCTATTTCACCCCCTCGCCCACCATCCTGCGCCGGCTCGACAAGGCGGGGCGGCGCAAGGCCAAGGTGCGGATCGTCACCGCCGCCAAGTCCGACAATGCCGCGACGATCGCCGCGGCGCGCTTCACCTATGCCGGCCTGCTGCGCAAGGGCGTGGAATTGTACGAATATCAGCCGACCAAGCTGCACACCAAATTGTACGTGATCGACGATGCGGTGCACATCGGCTCGGCCAATTTCGATATGCGCAGCCTGTTCATCAACATGGAATTGATGTTCCGCGTCGAGGACCGCGCCTTTGCCGATCACGTCCGCAGCTATGTCGAGGGCGAGATCGCGCGCTCGCAGCCGATCACCAAGGCATGGTACAAGGCGCATACCGGGCCGGTGCAGCGCATCCGCCAGTTCTTCGCCTATCTGATGATCGCGGTGGTCGATCCCGGCGTATCGCGCGGCCTCAATTTCGGCATCGACGAATAGGGCGGGGCTTGTCGAAGCCCCCCGGTGTCAACGCCCCAGCGCGTCGACGTGCACCCGCGCCGCGTCTGGGATCAGCGCCTCGAGCACCGACCAATAGCCCGCGACCGCGTCCTGCCCCGCATGCGAATAGGCGCGTGCCATCTTGTCGCGCTGCTCTTCGTACAGCGCCTGTTCCAGCACCTCGCCGCTGTCGGTCAGCCGCAGCAGGCGGTGGCGGCGGTCGAGGTCGCCGTGCCGCATCTTGACGAGATCGCGGTCGACCAGATCCTTCATCACCCGACCGAGCGACTGTTTGGTGACGCCAAGCAGCATGAGCAGTTCGCCGACCGTGATGTCGGGCTTACGGCCGATGAGGTACATTGCGCGATGATGCGCCCGTCCCAGGCCGATTTCGGCGAGCTTTTCGTCCGCGCTGCGGACGAACCGGGACTGGGCGAAGATCATCAATTCCATGCCGCGACGGATCGCCGAATCGTGCAGGAACAGCGCAGACGAGAGCTTGGGTGCGTCCATTACGGACGGGTACCTTAACCTCGTATAAAATGGAAGCGGATTCGAAACCGAAAACGCATCTAAATTTCTCTAAGCGTTGGATTTACGATCAATCCTTCCATGCCCAATAGAGCTGGGCGGGCGGCACGTTCCACCATTCCATGTCGTGATCGATCGAATCGAAATGCGGGGTGAGGAAATCCTTCACCTTCGGCGAGAACTGATAGACCAGGAACGCGCCGCCGGTGCGCAGCACGCGATGCGTCGCCGACGCGATCGCCGGGCCGACCCCGGCGGGCAAAGTCGAGAAGGGCAGGCCCGACAGCACGTAATCGGCGTGGTCGTGGCCGTGATCGCGGACGATCTGCTCGACGTCCGCTGCCGACCCCTCGACTGCTACGAAGCGCGAATCGGTGATGGTGTGATCCAGGTAGCGGATGAAATCGGCATTGGTGTCGATCGCGATCAGCGTCGCGTCCGGTGCCATCCGCTCGAGGATCGGGCGGCAGAAGGTGCCGACGCCGGGGCCGTATTCGACGAACAGCTTGCAGGCGTTCCAGTCGACCGGGCCGAGCATCTTGCGGATCAGCTTGTCCGACGACGGGATGATCGAGCCGACCATCACCGGATGCTTGAGGAACCCCTGGAAGAACATCGCGACCGGACTCGGCACGCCGGCAGGACGGGAATTGCGCCGGGCGGCGGTGGTCGGACTGGGCATCGTGTTCCTGTCGTTCTCGTGATCGGCCCGCGTCGACACGCGGGTGACACCCCGTGCCACGTTTCCCGAACGCGTTTCAAGACGCAGGGTTGCGTTTGGCATCGCGGTTCATCGCAGCACGGCCCCGCTTGCTCCATGCGCGCCGCGGCGTAGGACGGGTGCGACGCACGTCGGCATGGAGGGCAAGCGGCTATGCAGCGGAAGACCGAAGGCGAGGTGGCGGTGATCTTCGTTTCGCAGCGCAACGGCGTCGATCCGGACGGCTACGATGCCGCCGCGGCCGCGATGGACGCCCTGGCCGCGGCGCAGCCGGGCTATCGCGGCGTCGACAGCGTGCGCGATGCCGCCGGCATCGGCATCACGATCAGCTATTGGGCGGACACGGCGAGCGCACAGGCGTGGCGCGACCACCCCGACCATGTCGCGATCCGCGACCGCGGCCGCGCGACCTGGTACGACTGGTATCGCGTCGCCGTGACGACGACGACGCGGGCCTATGCCTGGACGCGCGCGTGAGGGGCGATCAAAGAACGATCGATCCGCATTTCGCGCTGCTGTTCCTCGTCATGCTGACCATCGCGGCGGGCAATACCGCGTTGCAGTCGATCCTGCCGGCGCTCGGCCGCTCGCTCGGCGTCGCCGACCGTGCGGTCGCGGCCGCCTTCTCCGTCTCGGCCCTGCTGTGGGTGATCGCCGCGCCCTTCTGGGCGAACCGGTCGGACCGGCATGGCCATCGCGCGCTGATCCTGCTCGGCGTCGGCGGCTTTGCGGTATCGCTCGGCCTGTGCGGGCTGTTCCTGGCGGCCGGGATCAACGGCTGGATCGGCGGCACCGCGGCGTTCGGCTGTTTCATCGGCGGGCGGCTGATCTACGGGACCTTCGGCTCGGCCGCGCCGCCGGCGGTGCAGGCGCTCGTTGCGGGCGAGACCAGCCGGCAGGATCGCACCCGCGCGTTGACGCTGCTGGCGAGCGCCTTCGGGCTCGGCACCATCCTCGGCCCGGCGATCGCGCCCTACCTGCTGCTGGGCAGCGTCGGCGGGGTCGAGATCGGGCTGGCCGGGCCGGCCTTCGTCTTCGCGCTGTTCGGCGTCGGCGTGTGGATCGCGGTGCGGGCGCTGCTGCCCGACGACCGGCGCACGGGGCATCGCGAACATGGCGCCTCGGCTGCCTATCCCTCGATCGGCGGCGCGCCGACCGGGGCGAGCGTCACCGCCGCGACGCAGCCGCATGCCGAGCGGGTCGGCTATCTCGACCGGCGCGTGCGCGGCTGGATGATCGCCGGGCTGGTGATGGGTCATGCGCAGGCGATGACCAGCCAGGCGATCGGCTTTCTGGTCATCGACCGGCTGGCGATCGCGCCGAGCCTGGCGCTGGAGCCGACCGGCATCGTGCTGATGATGGGCGCGGGCGCGGCGCTGCTCGTGCAATGGGGCGTGATCCCGCTGCTCAACCTCAGCCCGCGGCGGCTGGTGCTGACCGGGCTGGTGCTCGCCGCCGCCGGGGTGGCGCTGACCGGCGTGGCGACATCGCTGTACGGCATCGCGACGGCCTATGCGCTGGCGAACCTCGGCTTCGGCTTCACCCGTCCGGGGTTCACCGCGGGCGCGAGCCTTGCGGTCGGACCGGCGGCGCAAGGGTCGGTCGCGGGCAAGGTGACCAGCGTCAACGGCGCCAGCTTCGTGCTCGGGCCGTCGATCGGGGTCGGGCTGTACGAGATGGCGCGGCCGCTGCCGTATCTGACGGCGGCGGCCGCGCTGGTGCTGCTGTTCGGCTATGCGTGGGTGAGCCTGAAGGAGCGCGGCTAGCCGCTCCGTTCGGGCTCAGCCCGTCGAAGCCCCCCCGCCGGCGTGACGCTCGGGGAGAGCGGCGCTTCGACAGGCTCAGCGCGAACGGAAGAAGGTCAATAATCCGCCTTGCTGCCGCGGCTCTGCAACTGGCCGGGCGAGATGAAGCCGAGCGGCTGGATCGCCGCCGCATCCTGTTTCAGGCGCGAGGCGATCTGCTCGTAATCCTTCTCCATCTCGGGCGTGACGCTCGCCCGCGATTCGGTCAGCGCTTCCTCGAAGTCGGCCATCGTCACCTCGGTCGATTGCAGCGAGCGCCGCAGCGCGATCAGGCCGGCGCGGCGCACCACGTCCTCCAGATCGGCACCGGTGAAGCGATCGGTCCGCTTGGCGACCACGTCGAGATCGACATCGCCGGCCAGCGGCATCTTCTGCGTCTGGATCGACAGGATCCGCCGCCGCCCCTCGGTGTTGGGGACGCCGACATAGACCAGCTCGTCGAACCGGCCCGGCCGCAGCAGCGCCGGATCGATCAGATTGGGCCGGTTGGTGGCGCCGATCACGACGACCGACTGCAACTCCTCCAGCCCGTCCATCTCCGCCAGGATCGTATTGACCACGCGTTCGGTCACCTGCGGCTCACCCGCGCCCGAGCCACGCGCCGGCACCAGGCTGTCGAGCTCGTCGATGAAGATCACGCACGGCGCGACCTGGCGTGCGCGCTGGAACAGGCGGGTGATCTGCTGCTCGCTCTCGCCATACCATTTGCTGAGCAGGTCCGACGATTTGGTGGCGATGAAATTCGCCTCCGCCTCGCGCGCGACCGCCTTGGCGAGCAAGGTCTTGCCGGTGCCGGGGGGGCCGTAGAGCAGGAAGCCCTTGGCCGGCCGGATACCGAGCCGCCGGAACGCATCCGGGTCCTTGAGCGGCAGTTCGACCCCCTCCTTGAGCCGGGTCTGCGCAGCATCGAGCCCGCCGACATCCTCCCAGCGCACGCGCGGCGCCTCGACCATCACCTCGCGCATTGCGGAGGGCTGGACCCGCTTCAACGCGCCGAGGAAATCCTCGCGCGTCACCGACAAGGTATCGAGCACCTCGGGCGGCACGGTGCGCTCCTCGAGGTTGAGCTTGGGCATGATCCGCCGCACCGCCTCGATCGCCGCTTCGCGGGTCAGCGCGGCGAGGTCGGCACCGACGAAGCCGTAGGTGGTGCGCGCCAGCTCGGCGAGGTCGACCTTCTCGCCCAGCGGCATGCCGCGGGTGTGGATGCCCAGGATCTCGCGCCGGCCGCGCTCGTCGGGCACGCCGACGACGATCTCGCGATCGAAGCGGCCCGGCCGGCGCAATGCCTCGTCGATCGCCTCGGGCCGGTTGGTCGCGGCGATGACGACGAGATTGGCGCGCGATTCGAGCCCGTCCATCAGCGTCAGCAGCTGCGCGACGACGCGTTTCTCCGCCTCGCCCTGCACGTTGCCGCGCTTGGGCGCGATCGAGTCGATCTCGTCGATGAAGACGATCGAGGGCGCCGACTTGGCCGCCTCCTCGAAGATCTCGCGCAACCGGCCTTCGGACTCGCCGTAGGCCGAGCCCATGATCTCCGGCCCGTTGATCAGGAAGAAGCTGGCGTCCGATTCATTGGCGACCGCGCGGGCGAGGCGCGTCTTGCCGGTGCCCGGCGGGCCATAGAGCAACAACCCCTTGGGCGGCTCGACACCCAGCCGTTCGAACAATTCGGGATAGCGGAGCGGCAGTTCGACCATCTCGCGCAGCTGGTCGATCGTCGTCGCCATGCCGCCGATATCGTCATAGGTCACGTCGGCGCGGCGCTGCGTCGGCTCCTCATATTCGGGGCGCAGCTCGATCTCGGTATTCTCGTCGATATGGACGACGCCCTTCGGGCTCGCCGAGACGACCGCAAGGCGGATCTCCTGCAAGGCATAAGCGGGCGCATTCATGAACTGCTGGATGCCCGGCGGCATGTTGCCGACGCGCTGATGCCCGGCGGTCGCGACGACATCGCCCTGGCACAGCGGACGGCCGAAGAAGGTGCGCTTGAGCGCCTGCGGCTGGCCCTGCAGACGCAGATTGGCCTGCGCCGGGGCGAAGACGACGCGCGTCGCCGGCTTGGATTCGACCTTGCGCACCTCGACGAAATCGCCGGCGCCGACGCCGGCATTGGCACGCTGCAGGCCGTCGATGCGCAGCACCTCGATGCCTTCGTCTTCGGTATAGGGGCCGACCGCGCGCGCCGGCGTCGACTGTTTGCCGACGATCTCGATCACGTCGCCTTCGCCCACGCCCAGCGCCGCCATCAGGCTGCGCGGCATATGCGCAAGGCCACGGCCGGAATCTTCCGGCCGGCTGTTCGCCACCTGGATCTTACGGGGAGGGGTATCGCTATCGGCCATGCAGTCAGGTCCTCGAAAGGGCGTCGAGCGTGCGAGATAGGGAGGCGGTTCCGGCTGCGCCACCCGGACGCCGAACCAAAAAAAGGGCCAGCCCCGAAGGGCCGGCCCGTGAAAGTTTTAGGAGAGGATGCCTGAAAGGCCCGTCCCTTTTGTCCGTCGCAGCTTTATGTTGCAAGTGCGAAAAGATGTATTACGATTGCAGAAGTTGCATTCGCTGGCGGGATGGGTCAAGATCGGATGCAGGGGAGGATCGTCATGCGCAGATTGCCGCCGCTTGGCGCGATCGAGGCCTTCGTGCAGGTGGCACGACTGGGCTCGGTCAAGGCCGCGGCCACCGAATTGGCGCTGTCCGCACCGGCGCTCAGCCGCCGCGTCCAGTCGCTAGAACGCTTTATTGACAGGCCTTTGTTCGAGCGGCGGCATCAGGCGATGGTGCTCAACGCCGACGGCGAACGGCTGCTCGGCCAGATCGCGCCGGTGCTCGACAGCCTGTCCGATGCGGTGGAGGCGATGACCGGTACGGTCGAGGTGCTGCGGCTGCGGCTCGGCATCCTGCCGCTGTTCGCGTCGCAGCGGCTGTTTCCGCGGCTGGGTGAATTGCGCGCCGCGCATCCCGAACTGCATCTCGACATCGATACCGCCGGTCATGGCATCGCGCGGCTCGGCGAAGGGCTGGACGCGGTGATCGCACTGTCGCGCGAGATCGACCCGACGCTCTACGCCAAGCGGCTGGACCGCAATTCGGTCTATGTGATCGGCGCGCGGACCCTGCTGGAGGGACCGGACCCGGTGACCCGGCCGGACCAGCTCTCCCGCCTCACCGCCCTGATCCACCGCGAAATGCCCGACAATTTCACCGCCTGGCGCGAGGCGGCGAACATCGATCCGAGCATCGAACCGCTGGCGGTGGACTATTTCGATTCGGGTGCGCTGATGCTCGAGGCGGCGGCGCAGGGGCTCGGCGTCGCCTTCATGCACGAAAGCCATTTCCAGGACGCGCGCGATCCGCGGTTGGTGCGGCTGTTCGATATCGTCGTGGAAAGCCCGTACAGCTATTGGTTCGTCTGCCGCCCAAGGGCGCTGCAACAGCGGCCGGTGCGCATGTTCCACGACTGGCTGATCCGGACGCTGGGCGAGGTGTGAGGGAGCGGACGTCCCGCGTCCTCCCCCTTCACCCGCTTCCCCGGTCCCCCGCAAAGCGGCGACGCAGGGGCGGACGCGGACCATCCGCCGCATCCGCCCCAGCTCCCGGTCGCATCGTTACTCGGCGCGCGCCTTGACGATCTTGCCCGGCTCGCGGGGCGGCTCGCCCTTCGGCAGCGCGTCGATCAGCTCCATGCCATCAGTGACTTCGCCCCAGACGGTGTACTGGTTGTCGAGGAAGCGGGCATCGTCGAAGACGATGAAGAACTGGCTGTTCGCCGAATTGGGATCGCTGGTCCGCGCCATCGAGCAGACGCCGCGCACGTGCGGTTCCTTGCTGAATTCCTGCTTGAGGTTCGGCTTGTCCGACCCGCTGGTGCCGGTGCCGGTGGGATCGCCGCCCTGCGCCATGAAGCCGGGGATGACGCGATGGAACACGACACCGTCATAAAAGCCCTCGTTCGCCAGCTCGGCGATGCGCGCGACATGGTTGGGCGCGAGATCGGGGCGCAGCTTGATCGTGACGTCGCCGTCGGCAAGCGTCAGCGTCAGGGTAGAATAAGTGTCGGCCATGGTTCGTCCTCTTATGGTTGACATGCAGGTAGTATCGCTGGCGCCGCGAGGCAAATGCGCGAGGGTGGCCAATCGTGCCGCAGCGCGGTAGAGCGCCAGCGAACAACGCCGGGAGGAGGCAGCGATGAGCGAGACCGAACTTCCCGAGGCGCCCGCGCCGGAGCAGGACGAGCTCGACGAGGACGACCGGCTGCGCCCCGAGTTCGTCGATGCGGTGCTCGATGCGGTCGCCGAGGGTGACGACGAGGCGGCGCGCGCGCTGGTCGAGCCGCTGCACCCCGCCGACATCGCCGATCTGTTCGAGCTGACCCCGCACGAGGATCGCGGTCCGCTCGCCAAGGCGCTGAAGGACCTGCTCGACGCCGACGTCTTCGCGGAGATGAACGATTACGTCCGCGAGGACCTGATCGACGCGCTGACGCCGACCGAGGTCGCCGACCTCGCCTCCGAACTCGACACCGACGATGCCGTCGCGATCATCGAGGACATGGACGAGGCGGAGCAGCGCGCAGTGCTGCGCGCGCTCGACCCCGACGATCGCGCCGCGATCGAAGAGGCGCTGTCCTATCCCGAGGAATCCGCCGGCCGCCTGATGCAGCGCGAGCTGATCGCGGTGCCGGATCACTGGACGGTCGGCGACGCGATCGACTTCCTGCGCGGCCATGAGGAACTGACCACCGATTTCTGGGAGATCTTCGTCGTCGATGCCGGCCATCACCCGGTCGGCACCTGCCAGTTGTCGTGGATCCTGCGCACGCCGGGCAATATCGCCATCGCCGACGTGATGAAGCGCGAACAGACGCTGATCCCGGTCGACATGGACCAGGAAGAGGTCGCGCTCCGCTTCCAGAAATATGCGCTGATCAGCGCCGCGGTGGTCGATTCGGCCAACCGGCTGGTCGGCATGATCACCGTCGACGATATCGTCCACATCATCCAGGAAGAGGCCGGCGAGGATACGCTGCTGCTCTCCGGCGCGGGCGACGGCGACATCAACGAACCGATCCGGCTGACGGTGCGGACGCGGCTGATGTGGCTGGTCGTCAACCTCGGCACCGCGATGATCGCCTCGTCGGTGGTCGGCGTGTTCGAAAGCACGATCGCCGGTTTCGCCACGCTCGCCATCCTGATGCCGATCGTGTCGGGGATGGGCGGCAATGCCGGCACGCAGACGCTCGCGGTCGTCGTCCGCGCGATCGCCACCAACCAGCTGACCGATTCCAATACGCGCTGGATGGTGATGCGCGAGCTGCGCATCGCGGCGGCGAACGGCGCGGCATTGGGCGTGCTGATCGGGATCGGCACCTTCCTGATCTTCGGCCGGGCCGATCTCGCGCTGGTCATCGCCACCGCGATGTTCACCAACAACATCACCGCAGGGCTGGGCGGCGTGCTGGTGCCGGTGACGCTCGACCGGATGAACATCGACCCCGCCGTCTCCTCCGCGGTGTTCGTGACCACCTTGACCGACACGATGGGCTTCTTCTCGTTCCTGGGTCTGGCGACCTTGTGGGGACTGCACGCCTGACCCACATCGCACGTCCATGTTGCACCTGACGAAAGTGGCCTTCGGCGCGACCAGTGTCGAGCATCTCGCCGAACGCCTTGCGGTGCGCGCCGCCGACGGGCCGGTGTTCCTCACCACCCGCTACCTGCCCAAGCGCCACGAGGAGGTCGCCGGGCCCAAGGCGGAAGAGGGGGGCTCGCTGTTCTGGATCCTCAAGCACCAGCTGGTCGCGCGCTCGGCGATCCTCGGCTTCGGCGAGGCCGAAGGCGGGCGCGTCGCGATCCACATCGATCCGGTGCTGGTGCTGGTGCAGGCGCGGCCGAAGCGCGCGCATCAGGGCTGGCGCTATCTGGAAGCAGCCGACGCGCCGCTCGATCTCGGCGGCGATGGCGCGGACGGGCTGGCACAGATGCCGCCGGCGCTGGTCGGCAAGCTGGCGGAACTGGCGCTGATCTGAACGACGCGCCGGTCCGCTGGGGGCGGAGGCGCGCTACTCCGCCGTACCGCAGGTCACCGGCGCACCGGCCGCGGCGATGACGCGGCATTTCGGACGCCCGGAAACCGTCACGCGTCCCAGTCCGTTGCTCGCCACCAAGGCGGTATAGCGCGCCCGCGCGGTCACCGCGCCGGGGCCGTCGAGATGCACGTTGAGATCGCCTGCCTCCAGCCCGGCGGCGTCGATCATCCCCGCGCCGCTTGCGGTCAACCGTGCCGTCGTCGCGCGACCGGCCAGGCCGATCTTGCCGTCGCCGGCGAGTTGCGCGGTGAGCTGGTCGGCCTGCACCGCGGCGACCTGGATCGCGCCGGGGCCGGCGGCGGACAGGTCGACGCGCGTGCCGACCAGCCGCGCCACGGATATCGTGCTGCCGCCGACCATCATGATGCCGGAAAGCCGCGGCGTGACGAGCAGGATGCGCACAGGCGCGGTCGCCGCGCCCTGCCGCCGTTCGCCCCAGCGTCCGGCATTGCTCTGCCGCACGATCAGCGTCGTGCCGTCGGTGTGCAGGTCGATGTCGCCGATCACGGTGCGATCACCGATCACCGTCGCGCCGGGCGAGCCGGTGGTGATCGTCACCTCGAACGCGCCGTTGATCCGCACCCGCTCGAAGCTGCCGAGCGCGACGCGGCGTTCCTCCGCCATCGCTGCGGAAGGGAGAAGCAGAAGCAGCGCGGCCAGACGGATCATGACCGCGAACGTCGCACCCCTTCCCTGCCGCAGCAAGGGTTTAGCGCTGCGCCGCGCGACTCCTTCTCCGTCCGGCAACAAGCCCCCAGGTCGATCCTAGCGCCCGCACCGGACCGAGCCGGTGCCGGTGTTCGCCACCGTACAGCGCGCCGCCGCGCCGAGATCGACATCGCCGGTTCCGGTCAGCGACACCTTCGCGGTGCCCGTGACAGCCGCGCGGACGTCCCCGGTGCCGGCGACCGAAACATCGGCGTGCGCGGCGCGCAGCCCCGCGGCGTCGAGGTCACCGGTGCCGGCGATGCGGACCGCCAGGACCTTGACCGCACCGCCCGCGCGGATGTCGCCCGTCCCCGCGATCGACAGATCGGCACGGTCGACGGTGAGCGTGGCGATGTTGAGATCGCCCGATCCCTTCACATCCGCCGTGAAGCTGTCGCCGACGACGCGATCGACCGCCATCGTCCCAGAGCCGGTGATGCGCGCCTCGGCAAAGCGCGGCAGCGTCACATAGACGGTGACCTCGCTGTTATGGCCCCAGCGGAACGACCGCTTGCGGCCGATCGCCAGCGTGTCGTCGTTCCGGGCGATGCGCAGGGTGTCGAGATCCTCCGGCTTTCCTTCGGCGCGGACCGAGAACGCCTTGCCGGCGTGCACCTCCACCCTGTCGCTGCCGGTCAGATCGATCCTGGTGAAGCCGTCGACCGCAAAGCTGCGCGTCGGGCCGCTGCCGCTCGGCGCGACGCCGGGCCCGTCGTCCTGTCCGATCGAGCAGCCGGCGAGCGCCGCGCCGAGCAGGACAATCGCGATAGCGTACATCGGTGATCCCTCCGTGTGTATTGCATGATTAATACACGGGATGAGGCAAGCGCAAGCCCCCTTGCCGTCCTCACCGCGCCGGCGGGCAAGATGGGTGACGTGGCCCGGCAACGCCAAAGAAAAAGGGCGGCCCCGCGGGACCGCCCTCTTGGATCGCCGAAGGGGCGCGGCTTACGCCGGCACCTTCTCCTTGTTGTAGATCGCCGCAGCGGCGCGGAGGATGTCGAGGATCTTCTCCTGCGCCTTGGGCTCGTCGACCTCTTCCATCGCGGCGAGTTCGCGGGCGAGGCGGCTGCACGCCGCTTCGAAGATCTGCCGCTCGGAATAGCTCTGTTCGGGCTGATCGTCGGCGCGGAACAGGTCGCGGACCACTTCGGCGATCGACGCAAGGTCGCCCGAGTTGATCTTCGCCTCATATTCCTGCGCGCGGCGCGACCACATGGTGCGCTTCACCTTGGGTTTGCCCTTGAGCGTTTCCATCGCCTCGCGCATCGTCTTGTCCGACGAGAGCTTGCGCATACCGACCGATTCGGCCTTGTTGGTGGGGACGCGGAGCGTCATCCGCTCCTTCTCGAAGCGCAGCACGTACAGCTCCAGGCTGCAACCAGCGATCTCCTGCTTCTGCAGCTCGATCACACGGCCGACGCCATGCTTCGGATAAACAACGTAATCACCGACATCGAAGGACAATGCCTTGGCAGCCATGAACGGGCCTTTCTGGATCGCATCCGTCGCGAGGGTCGTCCGGGGCGGGTATCCGCGGTCCGGACGGCGAGGATGGTTGGTACGAGTGTCTCCTGACGGACAGGACTCATCATGCCCGTCATGGACACTTTTAACACAGTCGCAACAAAATTACCAGCGTGGATAAGCCAGTTGGGCTGACTTACCGGCAAGGATCGCACCCGATTCGGGCCGGCCGGCGCGGTTGGCCGTACCGATCCGCGCGTTTCCGACGCTTAGCGCGAAGGCTCAGTCGCCTGCGCCCGGCTCCGGCGAGAAGAACTTCTCATATTTGTTCTCGACGCCCTTCATCGCATCCGCATCGGGCGGCGTCTGGTCGAGCTTGCGCGTGACGTTGGGCCATTGCGCCGAGAAGGTCGTGTTGAGCTCTAGCCATTGCTCCAGCCCGCTTTCGGTATCGGGCAGGATCGCCTCGGCCGGGCATTCAGGCTCGCACACGCCGCAGTCGATACATTCGCTCGGATTGATGACGAGCATGTTCTCGCCTTCGTAGAAGCAGTCGACCGGACACACCTCGACGCAGTCCATATACTTGCAGCGGATGCAGGCATCGGTGACGACGTAGGTCATTCTGGTTCCTTGCGGCCTTATGCGTCGGCTCGGGAAAAGCCGGGTATGAACGCGAGGCTGCTATGCCGCGTTCCCCCCCGCGTCAATCGAAGCCGTTCGGTTGCGACACGTTTGCAACGAGCTCCTGGTAACAGCCCTGCGCCTCGGGTGCCGGTCCGCGCCGCGTCGGCAGCGCCTCGACGCGCAAGACGCGGACCCGATCGTGGAGCGCGAAGGTGAGGATATTGCCGACGCGCACCGGCGCCGCGCTGCGCTCGATCCGCCGCCCGTCGATGCGCAACCGGCCATCGCACGCGAGGTCCTGGGCGAGGCTGCGCGTCTTGGCGAGCCGGACGAACCACAGGAACATATCGATCCGCATGCTGTCAGCCATGGCCGCTCCATGCCGCCAGTGCGGCGAAGGCGCCGGTCGGCGACGCTACCGGCCGCTCGGCGCGCTGCGGCGGCCGGCGGCCGCGCCACACCCAGGCCGGGGCCTCGCCCTCCCCCTCGCCGCGTACGGTGCGGAAGCCGAGTTCGGTCATCAGCCGCTCCAGCGTCGGCGCCGTGATCCCCATCGAGGTGGCGAGCGCCGGATCGGGCGCGAACGGCTTGCGCCCCTGTCGCGCGTCATGCGCGGCGCGCGCGATCCGCTCGACCAGATCGACGCGCACCGCCTGTGCGGCGAGCGGACGGAAGCCGGTGGCGAGCTGCGCCCCCGGCACGCCGCGCGGCAACACCGTCGCACCCTCGCGCGGCAGCACGCCGACCTTGCCGCGCACGCCGAGCAGCGCCTGCCGCCAGCGCGCCGCACCGGGCTTGAGCAGCCGCGCGTCGAACAGGTCGAGCGCGCCGATGGTGATGCCGATCCGGCGCAACCGCTTGCGCTCGTCCTGCCCGAGCGCGTCGAGCGGCTCGTGCAGCGCCAGTCGCGGCACCAGCCCGCCCGCCGCCTCCAGCTCGCCCGCGACGACGCGCAGCGCCGGCGTCGCCTGCGGATCGCGCGCCGCATCGGCGAGAGCGACCAGCGCGGGCAGATGCCGACCGAGCATCGCCGCGAACCACGTGGCGACCCGCGCCGCCACCGCCTCGCGCTGCGGCTTGGCGAGACAGTCGAGGTCGCGGTCGAGCTTGAGCTGCGGCCGGGCGAGCGACGGCCCCGGCGTCAGCCGCGCGACGACATGGCCGTTCCAGACGATCGCCTCTTCGACCAGCGTGAAGGCGGCATCCTCCGCCGCGACCAGCGCCTCGCCGCGCCGACGCCGTTCGCCGCTGAGATGCTTCTCTGCCGCGGCGAGCAGCAGCCGTCGGTCGGTCGCGCGCGCCGCGGGATCGACGGTGAAGCGGAAGCCGTCGAGCCGCCCGATCGGATGATCCTCGACCAGCACCTCGCCCTCCGGTCCGATCACCACCGGCAGCAGCGAGGCGTCGGCGCCGATCTGGCGGATCAGCGCGGTGGTGCGCTTGTCGACGAAGCGCTGGGTCAGGCTGGCGTGGAGGCCGTCGGACAATCGCTCCTCGATCATCTTGGTGCGCTCGGCGCCGGCGGCGGGGTCGGCGAGCCAATCGGGCCGCTGCGCGATATAGGCCCAGCTGCGGATCGCGGCGATCCGTCCGGCGATCGTCTCGACATCGCCGGCGATCGTGTCGAGCCGCGTCACCTCGTCCGCGAACCATTGGTTGGGCACGACGCCGCGCCCCTCGCTGAGATAGCCGAAGATGCGGCTGACGAAGCGGGTATGCGGATCGAGCCCGAGCTTGCGGAAATCGGGCAGGCCGCACGCCGCCCACAGCCGCTTGACCATCGCCGGATGCCGCGCACGCTCGCGCACCCATGGCTCGTCGGCGAGCCGCTTGAGCACGGCGAGGTCGGTCGATTGCGGCGCGGCGAGCAGCACGCCGGGTTCCGGGCGCCGCTCAAGGCTGGCGATCAGCGCGTCGACGCTGGCGTAATCGGGCTCGCCGTTGCGCCAATAGAGCTGTTCGATGCGCGGGAAGCGGTGCTCCTCGATCGCGAACACCTCCTCGGGCAGGAACGCGCCCGGCCCCTCCTCGGTGACGCCGCCGAAGGTGCCGTCGCGCTGGTGGCGGCCGGCGCGGCCGGCGATCTGCGCCATCTCCGCCACCGTCAGCCGGCGGCTGCGGCGCCCGTCGAACTTGCTCAAGCCCGCGAAGGCGACATGCGCGACGTCCATGTTGAGCCCCATGCCGATCGCATCGGTGGCGACGAGATAATCGACCTCGCCCGCCTGGAACATCGCCACCTGTGCATTGCGGGTGCGCGGGGACAGCGCGCCCATCACCACCGCCGCGCCGCCGCGCACCCGCCGCAGCATCTCGGCGACGGCATAGACCTCCTCGGCGCTGAATGCGACGATCGCCGAGCGTTTGGGCAGCCGGCTGATCTTCTTGGCCCCCGCATAGGTCAGCTTGGAGAAGCGCGGCCGGACGATGATCTCGGCATCGGGCACCAGCGCGCGCACCATCGGCCGCAGCGCCTCGGAGCCGAGGATCATCGTCTCCTCGCGCCCGCGCCGGCGCAACAGCCGGTCGGTGAAGACATGGCCGCGCTCGGCATCGGTGCCGAGTTGCGCCTCGTCGAGCGCGACGAAGGCGGCGTCATGTTCGGGCATCGATTCGACCGTGCACAGATGCCAGCGTGCATTGGGCGGCACGATCTTCTCTTCGCCGGTGACGAGCGCGACGCTGTCCGCGCCCTTCAGCTTGACGACGCGGTCATAGACCTCGCGCGCCAGCAGGCGGAGCGGAAAGCCCATGATCCCGCTCGAATGCGCGCACATCCGCTCGACGGCGAGATGGGTCTTGCCCGTGTTGGTCGGCCCGAGGACCGCGGTGACCGCCGCTTTCATACGCCGCAACATCGGGTGTCGCGGGCGATCGTGCAATGAGGCAAAGCAAGCGGGGCGAAGCCTTCCCTCAAATCCCCTGTCACCCCGGACTCGTTCCGGGGTTCTGCTCCGCGGCGAGGAAAGCAGCTTGCGCATCAAGCGCTTCCCCCAGCCGCCCGGCGGACCCCGGACCGAGTCCGGGACGAAGCCGTGGATCGGGTAGCGCGCCGAACCACCGCAGCGGCAAACCCGTCCACCGCACCCGGGGCCCCGGTTAATTTGACTTTAGACTTTGCCCCCCACAGTGCGGCCACACGGCGCCGGGTGATCGGCAACCGTCCACGCTCCACGATGAGGCGCTTTCCCGCGTGTTCCTGCGCACCGATCAGGGTTTCGATCTCGCCGGCGGCACCGCCGCACGACCGTTCGGGCGCGCCTTGGCCGTGCCGCGCCAGCGCGGGCGGATGGAGCAGCTGCGCGCGCTCGACTGGGCACCCGATCTCGGCGTGCGGATCGGCAGCCGCGACTGGTGGCGCGGGCTCGCCACCTTCGGCACGCTGATCGGCGCGGTCTGGGCGCTCGCGCCCGGTATCCCGCCGCTGACCGGCGCCACCCCCGCACCGCTCGACGGCGCGGCGTTCGAGGAGAATCGCGCGCAGGCGATCGCGCCGCTCGCCTGGGGCGGCGACACCGGGCGGCGGATGGCGGCGAACGACCTCGTCGCACCGCTCGCCGAGGCACCGGAACGGCCGGTCGTCGAACTCAACGCGACGCTCGGCGAGGGCGACGACTTCGACCATGTGCTGATGCGCGCCGGCGTCGGCCGCGGCGATGCGCGCGCCGCCGCCGGGCTCGTCGCGCAGGCGGTGACGCTCGGCGACATCCAGCCGGGTACGCGGATCGCGCTGACGCTCGGCCGCCGCCCAGCCAAGACAGTGGCGCGCCCGCTCGACAAGCTGGCGTTGCGCGCGCGCTTCGACCTCGCGCTCAGCCTCGACCGCAGCGCCGGCGGCCTCGTCATGACGCGCAAACCGATCGCGGTCGACAGCACGCCCTTGCGCATCCAGGGCCTCGTCGGCTCCAGCCTCTACCGCTCGGCGCGCGCCGCCGGCGCCCCGGCGCGCGTCGTCGAAAGCTATATCAAGGCGCTCGCCACCCGCCTGTCGATCGGCCGCGACATCACCGCCGCCGACGGCTTCGACCTGATCGTGGAGCAGCAGCGGGCCGCCACCGGCGAGGTCCGGCTCGGCGATCTGCTCTACGCCGGGATCGACCAGGGCCGCCGCACCGTGCAGCTCGTACGCTGGGACGACGGCGGCAAGCCGGCCTGGTTCGATGCCCACGGCCAGAGCGAGCGTCGCGGGTTCATGGGCATGCCGGTGGCGGGGCGGATCACCTCGTCGTTCGGCTATCGCATGCATCCGCTGCTCGGTTATCTCAAGATGCACAAGGGGCTCGATATCGGCGCGCCCTATGGGGCGCCGATCTTCGCCGCGCTCGACGGAGTCGTGCAGGGCGCCGGCCGGTCGGGCGGTTATGGCAATTTCGTCAAGCTCGTCCATGGCGGCGGGCTGGCGAGCGGCTACGGCCATATGAGCCGCATCGCGGTGGCGCGCGGCCAGCACGTCCGGCAGGGACAGGTGATCGGCTATGTCGGCTCGACCGGCATGTCGACCGGCCCGCACCTCCATTGGGAGGTTTGGCGCAACGGCCAGACGATCAACCCGCGCTCGATCTCCTTCGCCAGCGTGCAGGCGCTGTCGGGCGAGGACCTGCGCCGCTTCAAGGCGCGCGTCGCGGCGCTGCTGGCGGTAAAGCCCGGACACAGCTGAATGCCTCCCCCCGCCAGGGGGAGGAAGGCGCGGTTACCGCCCCTGCGCGCGCCAGCGCAGGATGGTGCGCTGGATGATCGATTCCTCGCCGCCGGCATCGCGCCACAGCGCCGAGAAGATCGGATCGCCCGAGGCCGGCCGCTTGCCGTCGTCGAGCGTATCGAAGCTCACCCGGATCGGCACCGCGACGCCCTCGCCGCAGATGACGCATTCGCGGTTGCGCAGCGCGGGGATCGCATCGAGGAAACCGCGCGCGCCCTCCGGCATCGCCGCGCGGACGAACGCCTGGTCGCGCTCGTTGTTGAGCCGCATCGCGATGATCGTGCCGCATTGCGACAGCACGCCCTCCTCGAGATCGGACGGCCGCTGCGTGATCAGCCCCAGGCTGACGCCATATTTGCGCCCTTCCTTGGCGATCCGGCCGAGGATGCGCCCGACCGAGGCGTTGCGCGCCTCGTCGCGCGCGCTGCTCGGGATGTAGCGGTGCGCCTCCTCGCAGACGAGCAGGATCGGCCGCTGCGGCTCGTTGCGCGACCAGATCGCGAAGTCGAACGTCATCCGGCTCAGCACCGCGACGACCACCGACGTGATCTCCGATGGCACGCCCGACACGTCGATGATCGAGATCGGCTTGCCGTCGCCCGGCATGCGGAAGATGCGCGCGAGGAAATCCGCCATCGTGTCCGCGACCAGCATGCCCGAGAACATGAAGCTGTAGCGCGGATCGGCCTTGATCTCGTCGATCTTCGCCTTGAGCCGCAGATAGGGCGAGGTATCGCCGGCGCGGTCCATCTTGCCCATTTCGGCGTTGATGATGCCGGTGAGGTCGCTGAGCAGATAGGGGATCGGCGCGTCGACGGTCAGCTTGGCGATCTCCTGCCCCAGCCGGTTCTTGGCGCGCGCCATCAGCAGGCATTTGGCGAGGATGTCGCTGTCGGTCTGGCGATCGGCTGCGCTCGCGGTGACGAAGACCTCGCAATGCTCCTCGAGGTTCATCAGCCAATAGGGCATGGCGAGATTGTTGACGTCGTAGATCGCGCCGTTGCCGCGGAACGCCGCGGCATATTCGCCGTGCGGATCGATCATCACGACATGGCCCTGCGGCGCCAGCGCGCAGATGCGGTGGAGGATCAGCGCCGCCGCGGTCGACTTGCCGGTGCCGGTCGAGCCGACCAGGGCGAAATGCTTGCCGAGCATCGCATCGACGTAGAGCGAGGCTTGGACGTCGCGGGTCGGGTAGACGGTGCCGACCTTGATATGCGGCTGGTCGGCGGCGGAATAGATCTGTTCGAGGTCGCGCGTCGTGATCGCGAAGACGTCGCAGCCGGGGATGGGATAGCGCGTCACGCCGCGGCGGAAATGATAGAGCCTGCCGGTCAGCCGCTCCTCGTCGCCCTCGCCCAAGAAGTCGATGTCGGCGGCAACCCAGTCGCTGGCCGCGCCGTCCAGCACCAGGCTGCGGACGTTGGCGATCAGCCAGGCACCGCCGACGCGCATCTTGATCTGGCCGCCGACCTGGCCGGCGGTGGCGACCACCGGGTCACCATCCTGCGCCGCCAGTTCGAGCGCGTTGCGGTCGAACAGCACGCGGCTGCCGCCGCCGGCGACCGCGACCACGCAGCCGATCGGGAGCGGCCCCGCGCCCGGCTGCGCCGCCGCCGCGGCAACCAGGGGCATCGCGCCCGCGAACACGCTCGATCCGGGCATCTCGGTCATTGCGGCAGCTTCCTCATCGTCTCGCTGCGGCTAGAGGCGAGCCGTTAAGATACCGTCATCGCGGAATTAAATGCGCCGCGCGATCCAGCCGGCGGCAAGGCCCAGGCCGACGGAGAGCGCCACCGCGGCAAGGCCGTAGAGGAGCGACTGGCGCTCGGCGGCACGCGCGACGAAGCGCTCGAACCCCGATTTGCGGATGTCGATCTCACGCACCGCGGCGGCAAGCACGCGGCCGTCGCGGATCAGGAAGGTTTCGGCGGTGAACCGCCCGACCGGCACGCGCGCGGGGATGGTCAGCCGCGCGCGGTACAGCACGCCCTCGGTGATCTCGACCGCATGCGGCGCCTCGAGATACAGGCCGGCGCGACGCTTGAGATCGACCAGCCCGCGCTGGAAGCGATGCTCGACCGCGCTGGCGGTGTTCGAGCCGGGCGACAATTGCAGGCTGTCGAGCCCCAGTTCGTAGATCGCGCGGGTGCGCTCGTCGACGATCTGCTGGATCGGCCGCGACGAGGCGAGCGCATAGAAGCTCGGCACCGAACTGTAGCGCTGATGCTCGGCATTGACCCAGATGCCGGCGACCTTCTTCTTCTCGCGGACCAGCACCGGCTGGGTCGGCCCCTTGACCACGACGACGATGTCGGTGCGCGCCTCGCCCCGGGGCAGCCGCCCGCCGGGATAGAGGATGGCGCCGAACAGCAGCAGCTCGGCACCGGTAAAGCTGTAGGCGATCTCGATATCGCGCTGCGACACGTCGGGGACCAGCACCGGCTTGGGCGCCTGCGCCATCAGCAGCGGCGCGAGCAGCAGGAGCAGCCGGCGCGTCACGTCAGCTCGACCGTGAAGATCTCCTCCGGCCGCCAGACGAGGCCGAGCAGGATGCGCAGGCCGACGAGCAGCACCATGATCGCCAGCGCGAGGCGGAGATATTCCGGCTTCACCTTGGTCGCGAACCGCGCGCCGAGCTGGGCGCCGATCACCGAGCCGATCAGCAGCAGGCCGGCGAGCACGATATCGACCGCCTTGGTGGTCAGCGCGTGCACCATCGTCGCCACCGCGGTGACGAACAGCGTCTGGAACAGCGAGGTGCCGACGACGACGCTGGTCGCCATGCCGAGCAGGTAGATCATCGCCGGCACCAGGATGAAGCCGCCGCCGATGCCGAGCAGGATGGTGAGGATACCGGTGCCGAAGCCGAGCAGCAGCGGCGCGAGCGGCGAGATGTAGAGGCCGGAGGCGTAGAAGCGGGTGCGCAGCGGCAGCGCGGCGACCAGCGGATGGTGGCGGCGCTTGCGCGGCTTCACCGGCCTGCGCCCGCGTGCCACGCCGATCGCGCCGATCGATTCGCGCGCCATCAGCGTGCCGATCGAGCCGAGCATCACGACATAGACGACGCCGATCACCGTATCGATCTGGCCGCTTGCCTGCAGCAGGCGGAAGATCCACGCGCCGGCGAAACTGCCGACGATACCGCCGGCGACCAGCACCCCGCCCATCTTGATATCCACGCCGCGTCGGTGGAAATGCGCGACCACGCCCGAGACGCTGGCGCCGGTGACCTGGCTCGCCGAGGAGGCAGCGGCGACGGTCGGCGGAATGCCGTAGATGATCAGCAGCGGCGTCGTCAGGAAGCCGCCGCCGACGCCGAACATGCCCGACAGCAGCCCGACGCCGCCGCCGAGCAGCACGATGACCAGCGCGTTGACCGACAGATTGGCGATGGGGAGATAGACGTCCACGGCGGGCTTTATACGCCGCTCTCCGCCGCGGACCAGCCGTCACCAACCGGTGCCGAGCGACAAAGCCGGGCCGGAGCCCGGTCGCGACCGGCCTGCGATCCGTTGCCGCCAGTCAGCGGCCAGCCGGATGCGGGGGGTGAGAGGGAGTGCAAACCCGATCGTCGGCCCGACGTCGAGACGGCTGGCACCGCGCTGCATGCCGCCCCACATGCCGGCGCCGGCGCCAACCGCCACGCCGTGGATCGTTCCGAGCAGATGCGTCACACGCAGCGCGCCATCGACGAAACCACCGCCGTCGCGCCGCGCGACGAAGCCGGCCTGGCCATAGCCTTCGAGATCGAGGCGGTGCGCACCTGCGCCCCGGCCGAAGCCGCCGACCATCGCGATCATCGGCCCGCTCGCCCCGCCATCGATCGCGAGCCGCTGTTCGGCGAGGACATGGACCGGCAGTCGCGTCGGTTGCCAGTCGAGCCCTATCGCGAGTTCGCTGCCCCGCCCTTCCAGCGGTGCCGATGCCCGCGCCGACAGCGCGATGCGGCGCCTATCGTCCACCGGATAGGTCAGCCGCAGTCCTGCCTGCGAGCCGCCGAGCTGGCTGGCCGGCACGCGCGAGGTGGCACCGCCGCGGACGATCAGCCAGCCACTGCCGGCGAGCCGCGGCCCCGCAGGCGGCGGTATGGCGACCCTTGCGAGACGTGTGACGGGCACGATGGGCGTATCGGGCACGACGGGCGGCTCGGGCGGCAGCGGCGGCAGCACGGCGAGAGCGAACTTACCCGCCGGCCGACCGACTGGGCCGCTGATTCCGACCTCCCGCCCGACCGCGACGCCGGCAGTTGAAAGACGTCGGGCGCTGACGTGCGGTGGGGGACTTTCGCTCTCTTGGGACGCCATCGAACGCGCGACCCGCTGCGGCACGGCGGCCCTCGCCAGAGGCGAACCCCGGCGTGGAGGGCGAGCCACATGCCGATCCTCGACGCGCAGCGCCACCCGCGACCGCTGCTCGACCATGCCGCGCCGCCACACGTCCGTCACCCGCATTCCCGTCCACACTCCAAGTACCAGCATCAGGAACCGGAAGGGCCGGCTGACCTTCATCCCAATGCGGCAGCGTCGGGAAAGGCATGGACCGTCTTGTCCCAGACGGGCGCGTCCCCGCGCAGGAATTGCGCGTACCGGCGCAACGCCAGTGGCGTGGCGAGCAACGCGATGACATTGCCGACGATGAACCGCGGCAGCGACAAACAGGCCTCGCGCCAGCCATACGCGCGCCCCGTACACACGATCCGTGCCGACAGCCGCCAGCCGAGCAGCAGTGTCGTTGTCGACCACAGCCAACCGGCAAGATGCGGCCCCGCATCCGGAAGGCCGCCCAGCCAGTGCAGCATCGCGGTCACCAGCCACAGGCCGATCGCAGCATAGGCCACGGCGACTACCAGCACCGCGATAAGCGCCCGCCGGTCGCGCATGCGCATCCAGTGATCGGCGAACGCCGCCGGCTCGCCCCAGCCGATCCGGTCCCAGCCGGCGAGCGCGATACCGGTCATCCACCGCGCCTTCTGGCGGATCGCGGCGACCAGCGTCTCCGGGAAATAGGCGCGCACCGCGACGAGGCTGCCGTCCCGCGCGTCCCGCAGCCGCGCGAAACACACGCCGCCGCCACGCGCCGCGACGTGGAGGCCCAGTTCGTAATCCTCGGTCAGGCTCGACGGGTCGAACGGCGCGCCACCCCGCTCCGCGGCGATTGCCGCCAGCGTCGCGGTACGGATCGCGCAACCGGTGCCGGCGAGCGGCAACGGCGCGCCCAGCATCGCCCGCACCGGCTGCTGCACGCCATGCGCATAGGCGAATTCGTCGGCATAATGGCCCGACACCAGCGAACCCGGCCGGATCAGCGGCAGAACGGGCAATTGCACGACACCATAGGTGCGCAGCAACGCGTCGAACACGCGCAGTTCGGCGGGATGGACGACATCCTCGGCATCGTGGATCACGATTGCCGTGGTGCGGCGTCCGGTGGCGGCATCCTCCTGCTGCAGGTGGGCCCAGATCGTGTTGAGGCAATCGGCCTTGGTCGTCGGCCCGTCCCGCGTGCCGATGACCAGGCGGATGCGCGCATCCCTCGCGGCAGCGTCCCCGACCGCGGCGATCGTCGCAGGATCGTTGGGATAGACGCCGACATAGATACGGTAATCCGGATGATCGAGCCGCGCAACCGCCGCCGCCAGCATCGCGCCGATCACCGCCTCTTCCCGCCACGCCGCGACGAAGACCGCAAATGACTCCGGCACGGCGGAGGCAGGCAGATCCTCCACCAGCGCGCGAGGTTTGCGCCGCGTCAACCGGTTGCCGAGGAAGCACAGGTCAACCCCCAGGTCATCGATGCCGCCGATCAACAACCAGGTCGCCGCGAACAGGATCGACTCGCGTGCGGCACCGTCCAAGACGATCGTGTAAAAATCCAAGACCCCCGCCCCGTCTTTCCGATCATATGATCCGATATGGACACGTCGTCGGCAAGGAGAATTGTGCAACTCGCTATAAACGCTCAACACCCTCGTTACGCTGACATATCGATCACCGCTGGATTCGGTCCGGCAACGCGCCTAGCCTGTGATGACGACGGGGGGAGACGGCGGATGCGCAGGGCGATGCGGTGGGCGGTGCTGGCGTTGGCGCTCGCGCCGGTGGCGGCGTTCGGCGACAACAGCCCACAGGTCGTGCTCGCCCAGCCCGGCAGCGGCGGCAACAGCGGCGCGATCGAACGCTATACGATCCGCTTCAACCAGCCGATGGTCCCGCTCGGCGATCCCCGCGCCGCCGCGCCCTTCACCACCGCTTGCGCCGGCACCGGCCGCTGGGTCGATACGCAGACCTGGGTGTTCGATTTCGCCGCCCCGCTGAGCGGCGAGACGACGTGCAGCTTCACGGCGGCCGAGGGCGTCAAGAGCGTGGCCGGCTATACGCTGAGCGGCCGTACCCGCTTCACCGTCGAGGCCGGCGGCCCCCGTGCGCTCGCGGTCCTGCCTTCGGGCGATGGCGACACGATCGAGGAGGATCAGGTCTTCCTCGTCGCGGCGCCGGTTGCACCGACGCGCGCCTCGGTCGCCGCCAATGCCTATTGCGCCGTCGACGGGCTGGGCGAGAAGATCCCGGTCGACGTGCTCGCCCCCGATCTCGCCGCCCGCCTGATCGGCGAGATGGGGACGCAGACCTGGTCGGTGCGCAGCTTCCTCGAAAGCGCCGGCCTGCCCGAAGCGATCCCCGCCAAACCTGCCGAGCGCCAGGCGCTCTATGCCGGCATCACCGCGCTGAAATGCCGCCGCGCCCTGCCCCCCGGCCGCGACATCGCGCTCGTCTGGCCGAAGAGCATCGCCTCCGCCTCGGGCAAGCTCGCCGGCAGCGACCAACGCTTCGACTATAGCGTACGCAAGCCGTTCGCCGCCCGCTTCGAATGCAGCCGCACCAATCCGCAGGCGGGATGCAGCCCGGTGCAGCCCGCCTATGTCCGCTTCACCGCGCCGGTGCCGATGAGCGAGGCGGCCAAGATCCGGCTGACGCTCGCCGACGGCAAGCAGATCGCACCGACCTTCGACGACGACGACAAGAAGAAGGCGACGATCGCCGACATCACCTTCAAGGCGCCGCTGCCCTATGACAGCGCGGCGAAGCTGACGCTGCCCGCCGCGCTCAAGGACGAGAGCGGCCGCCCGCTCACCAATGCCGAGCGCTTCCCGCTGGACGTGCGCTTCGACGCCGCGCCACCGCTGGTCAAGTTCGCCGCCGGCTTCGGCATCCTCGAGGCGGCGCAGGGCGGGGTGCTGCCGGTCACCGTGCGCAATGTCGAGCCGGCGTTGCAGGGCAAGAACCTCAACATCGGCGGCCGCACGCTCAAGGTCGCCGATTCCGACGGCGCGGTCGCCGAATGGCTGCGCACCGTCGATGCCGCCGACGAAGAGAATATCGAGGAGGTGAAGCGCGGCGACGCGGTCGTGCGCCGGATCAACCATACCGGCGACCGCTCGATCCTCGGCAGCCAGGGCGCGGGGCTGAAGCTCGGCCTGCCCGGCAAGGGGCGCGACTTCGAGGTCGTCGGCATTCCGCTCGGCAAGCCCGGCTTCTACGTCGTCGAACTCGCCAGCCCGGTGCTCGGCCGCTCACTCCTCGGCCGCAACGCGCCGCGCTACGTCGCCAGCGCCGCGCTCGTCACCAACATGGCGGTCCATTTCAAATGGGGGCGGGAGCGCAGCCTCGTCTGGGTGACCGCGCTCGACACCGGCAAGCCCGTGGCCAACGCCAGCATCCAGATCAGCGACAGCTGCACCGGCAAGCCGATCGCCCGCGGCGCGACCTATCGCAGCGGCGGCGTGATGATCCCCGCCGGACTGCCGGAACCCGAAACCTACGGCAGTTGCAGCGAAACCAGTTCGTCGCACCCGCTGATGGTGTCGGCGCGCGCCGGCGACGATTTCAGCTTCGCGCTGACCAGCTGGGGCGAGGGCATCCGCCCGTCCGATTTCGAACTGCCTTATGGCTATTCCGCGCCGGCGGACATCTTCCACACCGTCTTCGACCGGGCGCTCGTCCGCCAGGGCGAGACGATCCACATGAAGCACATCATGCGCCGGCCCAACGGCAGCGGCTTCACAATTCCCACGGGCTTCACTGGCACCCTGCGCCTCTCGCACCGCGGCTCGGACACGGAATTCGACCTGCCGCTGACCATCGACGCGCGCGGCATCGGCGAGACGCGCTGGACCGCGCCGCAGGGCGCGCCGATGGGCGACTATGATCTGCGCATCGTCCGCGGCGACGACGTCACCTACACCGACCAGTCGTTCAAGGTCGACGAATACAGGCTGCCGACGATGCGGGCGACCGTATCGGGGCCGAAGACCGCCGCGGTCCGGCCCAAGTCGCTGCCGCTCGACCTGTACGTCGGCTATCTCTCCGGCGGCGGCGCGGGCCATCTGCCGGTCGACGTGCGCATCGGCTGGTTCGCGCGCTCCGCCGCGCCCGAGGGCTATGACGGCTTCACCTTCGGCGGCGCGAAGATCGAGGAGGGCGTCAAGCCGCTCGACGGCGAGGGCGACGACCAGCCGACATCGCTGCCGCCGACCCAGACGCTCCCCGTCACGCTCGGCGCCGGCGGCACCGCGCGCACCACTGTCGACGTGCCCGCGCTCGACGGCCTGGCCGACATGCGCGTCGAGATGGATTATCAGGACGCCAATGGCGAGGTGCTCACCGCCAGCCGCACTGTGCCGATCTATCCGTCCGCGGTGCAGCTCGGGGTGAAGACCGACGGCTGGCTGATGAAGCAGGACGACCTGCGCCTGCGCTTCGTCGCGCTCGACACCGCGGGCAAGCCGCTCAAGGACCAGAAGATCGAGGTCGCGCTCTACAGCCGCCAGATCCTCACCGCGCGGCGCCGGCTGATCGGCGGTTTCTACGCCTATGACAATCAGATGCGTACGACCCGGATCGCTGCGACCTGCACCGCGACGACCGACGCACAGGGCCTGGCGCAGTGCAGCGTCGATCCCGGCGTGTCGGGCGAGGTCTATGTCGTCGCCACCACCGCCGACGCCGACGGCAATGTCGCGCGCGCGGTCCGCTCGGTATGGCTGGCGGGCGACGACGCCTGGTGGTTCGGCGGCGACAATGGCGACCGGATGGACGTCGTGCCCGAACGCACCACCTACAAGGCGGGCGAGACTGCGCGCTTCCAGGTGCGCATGCCGTTCCGCTCCGCGACCGCGCTGGTCACCGTCGAGCGCGAGGGCGTGCTGTCCAGCTTCGTCACCGAACTCAGCGGCACCGATCCCGTCGTCGAGGTGCCGATGCCCGGCAGCTATGCGCCCGATGTCTACGTGTCGGTGATGGCCGTGCGCGGGCGGATCGAGAGCGGCTGGACGAGCTGGCTGCGCGGCATCGGCGCCAGGCTCGGGCTGGTGCGCGCCGAACCCGCCCCCGAACCGACCGCGCTGGTCGACCTGTCCAAGCCCGCCTATCGCCTCGGCATCGCCAAGGTTAAGGTCGGCTGGGAAGGTCATACGCTCGCGGTCGACGTGAAGGCGGATCGCGAACGCTTTGCGCCGCGCGGCACCGCGCAGGTCGCATTGCAGGTCCGCCGGCCCGACGGCCGCCCTGCGGCAAGCGCCGACGTCGCCTTCGCCGCGGTCGACGAGGCATTGTTGCAACTCGCGCCCAACCCCAGCTGGGACGTGCTGACCGCGATGATGGGCGAGCGTCCGCTGTCGGTGCTGACCGCGACCGCGCAGATGCAGGTCGTCGGCAAGCGCCATTACGGTCGCAAGGCGGTCGAGGCGGGCGGCGGCGGCGGCGATGCCGCGGCGGCGCTCAACCGCGAGAATTTCCAGCCGGTGCTGCTGTGGCGCGGCCATGTCGCGCTCGACGCACAGGGCCGGGCGCGGCTTTCGGTGCCGCTGTCCGATGCCCTGTCCTCGTTCAAACTGGTCGCGATCGCCACCGACGGCGACGGCCTGTTCGGCACCGGCACCACTGCGATCCGTACCGCGCAGGATCTGTCGCTCTACGCCGGCCTGCCGCCGCTGGTGCGCAGCGGCGACTGGTATGCCGCCGGCTTCACGCTGCGCAACGGCAGCGACAAGCCGATGACCGTCACCGCCGCGGTCGAGGTGTCGCCGCGCATCGCGCAGGGCAAGCCGCTCACCGTCACCATCCCCGCGGGCGGGGCGGTGCCGGTCGCCTGGAACCTCACCGCGCCCCCGGCGAGCGGCACGCTGCGCTGGCAGGTCACCGCGCGCAGCAAGGACGGCAAGGCCGTCGACACGATCACCGCATCGCAGGAGGTCATTACCGCGGTGCCGGTCGAAACCTGGGCGGCGGCGCTGACCCGCGTCGCCGACACGACGCTGCCGGTCGCGCCGCCCGCCGGTGCGATCCCGGGCCGCGGCTCGGTCGACATCCAGCTGACCGACACGCTCGCGCCGCCGCTCACCGGGGTGCGCCGCTATATGACCGACTATCCGTACAATTGCTTCGAGCAGCAATTGAGCCGGATCGTCGCGCTCGGCGACACGCGCGGCTGGACCACGCTGGCCGGGGCGATCCCGACCTATCAGGCATCGGACGGGCTGCTGCGCTACTGGCCGAGCGAGTCGCTCGACGGATCGGAGGCGCTCACCGCCTATGTCCTGTCGCTGACCAGCGAGGCCGGCCTGCCGCTGCCCGCCGCGCCGCGCGCACGGATGATCGAAGGACTGAAGGCGGTGCTCGACGGCCGCGTCCGCCGCGAAAGCTATGGTGATCCGCGCCAGCAGCGCGTCGTCGCCTTCGCCGCGCTGGCCCGCGCCGGGGCGGCGACGCCGGCGATGCTCGGCCAGATCGGCCTGCCCGCGCAGGACATGCCGACCGCCTTGCTCGCCGACTATATCGCCGCGCTCGACCGCGTCCCCCTCGCCAATGCCGCGGCCCTCAAGGCGCAGGCGGAGACCGTGCTGCGCAGTCGCCTCGTCTACGAAGGCACGCGGCTCGACCTCTCCGATGCGGCGGGCTCGCCGTGGTGGCTGATGTCGTCGGGCGACGAAGCGTCGATCAAGGCGCTGCTGGTGACGCTCGGCCGCCCCGGCTGGCAGGACGAGGCGGCGAAGATGATGGTCGGCGTCACCTTGCGTCAGTCGCGCGGCCATTGGGACACGACAACCGCCAACGCCTGGGGCAGCGTCGCCGTCCGCAAGTTCGCGCAACTCTATCCGGCGCAGGCGATCGCCGGCACCACGAACGTGCAGCTCGGCGGCACCAGCGTCTCGCGCGCCTGGCCGCTCGCCCCCACGGCGCGCACGATCAGCCTGCCGCTGCCCGCCGCGTCGACGCCGCTGCTGCTGCGCCAGAGCGGGGGCGACGGACCTTGGGCGACGGTGTCGGTGCGCGCCGCGGTGCCGCTCAAGGCGCCGCTGTTCGCCGGCTATCGCGCCAGCCGCAGCGTCACGCCGGTACAGGTGCGCACCAAGGGCCAGCTCACCCGCGGCGACGTGGTACGCGTGACGATCACCGTCGATGCCAGTGCCGAGCGCAACTGGGTGGTGGTCAACGATCCGATCCCCGCCGGCGCAACGATCATCGGCGATCTCGCCAACCAGTCGCAGATGCTGGGCGACGGCGGCAGCGAGGCGGGCGTCCAGCCCTCCTATGTCGAGCGCGGCAACGACAGCTGGCGCGGCTTCTTCGCCTGGGTGCCACGCGGTCGCTTCACGGTGAGCTATACGGTGCGGCTCAACGGCGCGGGGCGCTTCAGCCTGCCGCCGACGCGGATCGAGGCGATGTATTCGCCCAGCATCCGCGCGCAGCTGCCCAACGCGCCGGTGGTGGTGGCGCAGAGGTGACGGCGCCCCGGTGATGCCCGCACCTCCACCCCGCTCCCCCGTCACCCCGGACGTGTTCCGGGGTCCACCGGGCCGCAAGGGTACGCTCAAGGCTCAAGCCCCTCTCCTCGCCGCGGCGTGGAGCCCGGAACACGCCCGGGGTGACGGGTCTCGTGTGGACGGGTCCCGAACCCCTCCCATGCGCTCCACCCGCCCGTGACCCTGTTCACCCCGCCCCGCGTCATGGCGCTGGTCGCCGCGCTCGCCGTCGCTGGCGGCGCGATCGACTATGCGACCCGTCCGCCCGCCCTCCCCGATTATGCGCAGGTCCGCGCGCGCTGGCATCCGTCCGAAGCGTGGCTCTATGATCGCCATGGCCGGCTGATCGACAGCGCCCGCGTCGACTTCGCCGCGCGCCGCCTCGCCTGGACGCCGCTCGCCGCGGTCGCACCGGCCGCGCGCGATGCGATCGTCGCCGCCGAGGATCACCGCTTCCGCGACCATGGCGGCATCGACTGGATCGCACTCGGCGCCGCCGCGCGCGACCGGCTCGACCGTCGCCGGACGCGCGGCGCCTCGACGCTGTCGATGCAGCTCGCCGCCTTCCTGTCGCCCGCGCTCGCCCGCCCCGGCGCGCGCGGCTGGCGCGACAAGCTCCGCCAGCTCCGCGCCGCCCGCGCGCTCGAATCGCGCTGGAGCAAGAACCAGATCCTCGAAGCCTATCTCAACCTCGCCGGCTATCGCGGCGAGGCGCAGGGGATCGGCGCCGCCGCGCTCGGCCTGTTCGGCAAGACCCCCGCCAGCCTGACCCGCGACGACGGCCTGCTGCTCGCCGCTTTGCTCCCCGATCCGCGCGCCGACGCCGCGACGATCGCCCGCCGCGCCTGCGCGCTTGCCGCGACGCGCGACTGCGCCCGCTTCCCCGCGCTCGCCGCGGCGACGCTCGGCCCGGCGCGCAGCCTCGCGCTCGATCCCGGCCTCGCGCCGCATCTCGCCGACCGGCTGCTCACCAGACCGGGGCTGCGCGTCGCCACGACGCTCGACGCCGATATCCAGCGCTACGCCGCGGCGGCGCTGCGCCGGCAATTGCTCGGCCTCGGCGGCACCCGCGCCCGCGATGGCGCGGTGGTGGTGGTCGACAATGCCAGTGGCGAGGTGCTCGCCTATGTCGGCGGGATCGGCGGCGCCTCGACCGCCCCCGCGGTCGACAATGCCAACGCCTATCGCCAGGCCGGATCGACGCTCAAACCCTTCCTCTACGCACAGGCGATCGAGCGTCGCTATCTCACCGCCGCGTCGATCCTCGACGATTCGCCGGTGCAGCTCGACACCGCGTCGGGCCTCTACGTGCCGCAGAATTACGATCGCGGCTTCAAGGGGCCGGTGTCGGCGCGCACGGCACTGGCGGGATCGCTCAACGTGCCCGCGGTGCGCACCTTGCTGCTGGTCGGGGTCGAGCCCTTCCGCGACCGCCTCTGGGATCTCGGCTATCGTGGCCTGGTCGAGGATGGCGGCTATTACGGCTTCTCGCTGGCGCTGGGCTCGGCCGAGGTCACGCTGCTCGAACAGGCCGCCGCCTATCGCGCGCTCGCCAACCTCGGCCGCTGGAGCGCGCTCCGCCTGACCCGCGACCAGCCGACCGCGGCGCCGCGCGCGATCGTCGCCCCCGCAGCGGCATGGATCGTCGACGATATCATCGCCGATCCCAACGCGCGGGCCGCCACCTTCGGGCTCGATTCGGCGCTGCGGCTGCCGTTCTGGGCGGCGGTGAAGACGGGCACGTCCAAGGCGATGCGCGACAATTGGTGCGTCGGCTTCTCCGACCGCTTCACCGTCGCGGTCTGGGTCGGCAATGCCGAGGGCGACCCGATGCGCGCGGTGTCCGGGACCAGCGGCGCGGCGCCGGTCTGGCGCGACGTGATGATGGCGTTGCACGCGCACCGGCCAAGCCGCGAACCCGCCGCCCCCGTCGACGTCGCTGCGACGCGCGTCGCTTTCGCCGACGGCATCGAGGAACCGCGCCGCGATTACTTCCTGCGCGGCACCGCCCAGACGCTGGTCGCCGCCGCCCCTGCCGCGGCACGCCGGCCGCGGATCACCAATCCGGTGTCGGGCAGCGTCTATGCGCTCGATCCCGATATTCCGATGGACCGCCAGCGGCTCGGCATCGCGATCAGCGGCGCCGCGACCGCGCATCGCGTGCTGCTCGACCGCCGCGACCTCGGCCCCGCCGATCACGCGCCGCTGATCCTCCCCGGCCCGGGGCAGCACCGGCTGCGGCTGGTCGATATCGCCGGCCGCGTCGTCGATCAGGTCGTCTTCACGATCCGCTGAGCAGCCCGGAGCGTGTCGCGACCGAGGTGTTCGCCGACACGCACGAGAATTGCGCCGGACGGACACAATCGGGCGAACCATTCGCCGGTCGGCGCGTTACTCGCCACTGATCCCTTTTCCCCTTTCGGGATCAGTGCCGGTCCAAGCACGGCACGGTCGCGCCGATGCGTAGCAGGCGGCGCGGCCAACGTGCTGGACGGTTACGGCGTGTCGCGCCCGCCACCGGTGCCGCGGCCCGCGCCGCCGCCCGCACCCGCCGCACCGACCGTGCCGATGTTGCCGAACAGATCCTCGAAGAAGCCGCGCTTGCGACCCAGCGTCGGGGTCGTCTTGCCATAGGGATCGACGCTGGCGATCTGCTCGAGACCGGTGCGCGTCACCGACTTGACCGTGCCATTGGCGTCGAAGCTGATCTTTAGCGCGATCTGGTCCTTGGCCTTGGGCTTCTGGAAGTTGAGGTTGCGGCTGTCGCGAGCGACATAATACCAATCCTGCGGCGCGAACTGGCTGGCGATCGTCGGCTGGCCGAGGGTGCTTGCCACCGACTGACGATTGTCGACCCCCGGCTGCACCGAATTCACCAGGTCGGCATCGATGATATAGCCCTGATGCGACCGCAGCGGCGCGCAGGCGCCCATGGCGACGGTCAGCCCGAGGGTCAGCCCGAGGCCGATACGGGCAAAGGATACGCTCATCACTATCTCCAGCGGCAGCCGCGCGCATGTGATTGCATCGCCCGCCGATCGCCTCGATATGCGAAGCACGGGCGGGCTTCAAGCGCCGGGGCCATGTTGGCGCGAATGGTGAGGATGTGATTTGGGCTGGTGGGGTCGATTGTTCGGGGAACGCCGCGACGAGGCGTTGCCGCTCTACAATGCGGTGGTGACGCGCGGGCGCGCCGAACATTGGTATCTGGCGGGCGCCGTGCCGGACACGGTCGACGGCCGTTTCGACATGATCGCGGCGGTGCTGGCGCTGGTGCTGGTGCGCCTGGAGCATGAGCCTGCGGCGGCGGCGCTGTCGGCACATCTGACCGAGCGGTTCGTCGACGACATGGACGGCCAGTTGCGTCAGATGGGCATCGGCGACATCGTCGTCGGCAAGCATATCGGCAAGATGATGAGCATGCTCGGCGGCCGTATCGGCGCGTATCGCGACGGGCTCGCCACCGGCGACCTCGCCCCGGCGCTGGTCCGCAACCTCTATCGCGGCACGGCGCCCGCGCCGGCGGCGCTAGCGCAGGTCGCGCGCGACCTGACCGCGCTGCACGCCGCGCTCGCCACCACCCCGCTCGACCGCCTCGTCGCCGGAGACCTGCCATGACACCCGAATTCAGCCGCCCCGAACGACTCGACGCCATCGGCGCCGGCGAACGGGAGATCCAGATCGCCGCGACCGAGGCGGAGCGCCAGGCGCTGGCGGTGCGCTTCGGCGTGCTGTCGGTCGGGCGGCTCGACGCGGTGCTCAAGGTGAAGCGCGAGGCGGCGGGAATCGCCGTGCGCGGCCGGGTCACCGGCGCGCTGGTCCAGGCGTGTTCGGTCACCGGCACGCCGCTGAACGCGACGATCGACGAGCCGGTGGCGCTGCTGTTCGTCGAGGCGCTTGACGATCAGGAGGAGGTCGAACTTGACGCCGGCGCGCTCGACACCGTCGAGATCGAGGGCGGCGCGGTCGACCTCGGCGAGGCGGCGGCGGAGACGATGGCGCTCGCGCTCGATCCGTTCCCGCGCAGTCCCGATGCCGAAGCGGTGCTGCGCGCCGCCGGTGTGATCAGCGAGGACGAACACCGTCCGTACAGCCCGTTGCAGGACCTCAAATCGCTGATGGAGAAGCGATAACGTCCCCGACGCCGTCATCCCGGCGAAGGGCAGGACCCATGGTCACGGACGGCTGATGGAATGCACCTCACCAGCGTGCCGCATCCATGGGTCCCGACTTCCGTCGGGATGACGCACGGGGGTGTCGTGCTCGCTCGCTACGCCGCTTCCGCGCCGCGCTGGCCGTGGCGCTCCTCGGTCAGGATCTGCCAGCCGGTGATGAACAATGCGGCGACCAGCGGGCCGACGACGATGCCGCTGATGCCGGCGACCTCGATCCCGCCGAGCGTGGTGACCAGCACCAGCCAGTCGGGGATGCCGGTATCGCGCCCGACTAGGATCGGCCGCAGGATATTGTCGGCGAGCCCGATCACTGCGACGCCCGAGACGACCACGACGACGCCCTGCCATACCGCGCCGGTGGCGAGCAGATAGATCGCGACCGGCACCCAGACCAAGGCCGGCCCGATCGCGGGCAGCAGCGCGGCGAGCGCCATGAACAGGCCCCATAGCAGCGCCGCGGGTACACCGACGATCCAGAAGGTCACCGCGCCCAGCGCCCCCTGCACGAGGGCGACGACGACCGATCCCTTGATCGTCGCGCGCACCACGGCGACGAATTTGTCGATCAGCCGGTCCGCCACCGGCCGTTGCAGCGGCAGCGCATCGCGGATCGCCGGCCCGAGCCGGTCGCCGTCGCGCAGCAGGAAGAAGGTGACGTACAGCCCGACGCCGAAGGCGAGCAGGAATGCCGCCGCGTTGCGCCCGATCGACAGCGCCTGCGTGGCGATCGACTGGAAGCTGGCGCGCAGGCCCTGTGCGATCCGCGCCTGCGCGGTGTCGAAGCTGCCGAGCCCGGCGCGATCGAGCGGCCGTTGCACCCAATCGGGCAGCGCGTCATGAACCTGCTTGAAGTAGCGGGCGAAGTCGATCTGGCCGCTCTGCACCTTGGCATAGACGCCGGCGGACTGGTCGACGACCATGCCGGTGATCGCCAGCGCCGGAATGATCACCGCGACGAGGATGATGAGCAGCGTCGCCGCCGCCGCCCAATTGCGCCGCCCCGGCCATTTGGCGAGCAGCCAGTGGAACAGCGACTGGAACAGGATCGCGGCCAGCAGGCTCCACAGCAGCGCGCCAATGAACGACGAGACGACGAGCAGCAGCCCCGCCGTGATCAGCACCAGGAACAGGATCAGCCCGCCCGATTCGAGCCGTCGTCTTTCGATCACGTCAGTCCCCCTTCGCCGTCCGTCCCCATGCGGACCGGGGCAAGAACCCGTCAGGACCGTTTCGGGTCCGTCTCGGATGCAAGTTGGACCTCGCGACGCGGCGAAGAAGCAGGAAGATCGGTTCGCGCAGAGGCGCGGAGGCGCGGAGAGGTAGCACCCGCGGGATCGTCACCGCGCACCACAAGCACGGCCCCGATCAGATTTGCGCAACGAGGCGCAGCGGAGTGAGTGCGTGCATCGTAGGCAGATCCCCACCAGATTTGTGAGCGCCTTCGGCGTAGCAGCGACAACAGCTCTGCGTTCTCTGCGCCTCTGCGCGCAAATTCTTCTTCGCGCCTTCGCGCCTTCGCGTGGAAATCAGCGCTCGTCCGGCCCGAGGCTCGGATCGAGGTCGCGCGGCCGCACGAACCGGCTGAGCGCCCCTCCGCCCGGCGCCACCGCCGACCAGTCGGCGATGTCGAAGGTCATCTCCGCCAGCGTTGCGGTCGGATACTTTTCCTCGACCAGGGCGCGCAGCCCCGCGGGCGTCGCCGGCACCAGCATCAGCACCAGATCCTCGAGTCCCGGATTATGCCCGACCAGCAACACCCGCTGCGCCTCCGCCGGCAGTTCGTGCACCACGTCGAGCAGGGTCGCCGCCGAGGCGAGGTAGATACGCCGCTCCCACACCGGCGCGAGCGTGCGGCCATAGCCCGCCACCACCGCATCCAGCGTCTCGCCGACGCGCACCGCCGGCGAGGCGACGACATGATCGAACGCCAGCTCCAGCGACCGCATGTTGCGCCCCACCGCCTCGGCGGCGCGCTTGCCCTTGGCGTTGAGCGGCCGATCGAAGTCGCGGGTCACCGGATCGTCCCAGCCGGACTTGGCGTGGCGCAGCAGCGTCAGCGTCTTCAACCGGAGTCTCCGTGGTGCGTCGCGAGAGCCGCCTCATGCCCGATACGGTCCGACAAGGAAAGCCGCGCCTGCACCCGCGCCACCGCCTCGTCCAGCGTCACCCGCGTGATCCCGACGCCGGGCGGAAACGCCGAGAGCAATCGTGACGGCATCGCCGACGACAGCATCACGAACGCGCCGCGATCGTCGGCGCGGCGGATCAGCCGCCCGAACGCCTGCGCGAGGCGCGCCCGCACGATCCGGTCGTCATAGGCCGACCCGCCCCCCGCCAGCCGCCGCGCGGCATGCAGCACGCTCGGCTTGGGCCAGGGCACGCCCTCCATCACCACCAGCCGCAACGACGATCCCGGCACGTCGACGCCATCGCGCAGCGCATCGGTGCCGAGCAGCGAGGCGTGCGGATCGTCGCGGAAGATATCGACGAGCGTGCCGGTATCGATGGGATCGACGTGCTGCGCGTGGAGCGGCAGCCCCTCGCGCGCCAGCCGGTCGGCGATACGGCCGTGCACACCGCGTAAGCGCCGGATCGCGGTGAACAGCCCGAGCGTCCCGCCGCCCGCGGCGACGATCAGCCGCGCATAGGCATTGGCGAGCGCGGGCAGGTCGCCGCGCTTGACGTCGGTGACGATCAGCACTTCGGCATTGGCGGGATAGTCGAACGGGCTTTTCGCCTCGAACCGCGATGGCGCGCGGGCGAGATGCGGCGCACCGACGCGCGCCTCCGCCGTTTCCCAATCCCCGCCGCCGGTCAGCGTCGCCGAGGTGACGAGCGCGCCATGCGCGGGCTTCAGCACGATCTCGGCGAACGGCCGGGTCGGGTCGAGCCAGTGGCGGTGCAGCCCGATGTCGTATTCGCGCCCCTCGATCCGGTCGACCGCGAGCCAGTCGACGTGCGCCGGATCGACCGGGCCACCGACGCGCGCGAGCAGCGACAGCCACGCCGCCACCGTCTCGGCGCGCCAGCCGATCGAAGCAATCGCGCCCTCGACCCGCGCCCGCGCCGGCGCATCCATCCAGTCGGGCGCCTCGGCGAGCACCGCCTCCAGCCGCCGCCCCAGCGTCACCAGCGGCCGCACCAGGGCATCGAGCGCCGCCGCGGCTGGCGCCGCCGCCTCGATCAGCTCGGGGGTCGGCTCGGCGAGCTCGGTTTCCAGCCCGTAACCGGCATCGCCCGGCTGTTCGGCGCGTGCATAGGTCAGGCCGCGCACCGCGGCGAGCAGATGCTCGATCGGCCCGAACGGCGCGCCCTCATTGATCCGCGCGAGCCAGCCGTCGCTGGCGAGATGCCGCGACGCCTCGATCGCGTCTTGGATCGCGATGCCGCCCTGTTCGTCGTAACTGGCGACGTCGGACAGCCGCGCCTGAAGCCCGCGCCGCCGGCCGCGCCCGCCGCTCTCCGGCCCGAGGATCCAGCGCCGCAGCTCGATCGTCTCCTGCCCGGTCAGCGCGGTGGCGAACATCGAATCCGCTGCCTCGAACAGATGATGGCCCTCGTCGAACACATAGCGTGTCGGCCGTGTCGTCGTCTCGCGACCGCGCGCGGCATTGACCATCACCAGCGCATGATTGGCGATCACCACATCGGCTTCCGCCGAGGCGCGCGCCGCGCGCTCGATGAAGCATTTGCGGTAATGCGGACAGCCGGCATAGACGCATTCGCCGCGCCGGTCGGTCAGCGCGGTTGGGCCGTTGCGCCGGAACAGCGTCGGCAGCCAGCCGGGCAGGTCGCCGCCGACCATGTCGCCATCGGCGCTATACGCCGCCCAGCGCGCCACCAGTTGCGCGAGGATCGCCGCGCGGCCGGCAAACCCGCCCTGCAACGCATCCTCCAGATTGAGCAGGCACAGATAATTCTCGCGGCCCTTGCGCGTCACCACCTTTTGCCGGCGCAATGCCGGATCGGGGAACAGCCGCTCGGTCTCCTTCGACAGCTGGCGTTGCAGCGCCTTGGTATAGGTGCTGATCCACACCGCGCCGCCGGCCCGCTCCGCCCAGAGCGAGGCGGGCGCGAGATAGCCCAGGGTCTTGCCGATCCCCGTCCCCGCCTCGGCGAGCACCAGATTGGGCGCGTCGCGCATCGCGCGCGGGGCGAAGGCATCGGTCGCCGCCGCGGCGAAGGCACGCTGGCCGAGCCGCTCCTCGGCGCCATGACCGGTGAGGTCGGCGAGCCGCGCCTCGGCATCCGCAGGCGGGATCGCGACGGTCAGCGGCGCCGGCCGTGGCGCCTGTTCCTCCCATTCGGGCAGGGTCGAGAACAGCCAGCGCTCGTTGACCTGCGGCTTGGCGAGCAGCGGCGCGAGCGCCGGTCCCCATGGCCAGCGCAGCCGGGTCAGCGACTGCGCCGCGGTCCACGCGCCCTCGCGCTCGGGCCAGTCGCCCTGCGTCACCGCGAGCAGCGCCGCCGCCGCCTCGCGCAGGAAGGCGGCGACGCCCTCGTCCGTCTCGGGCGGCGACAGATCGACCGCGCGCGCCAGCCCCTTGGGCGTCGGCACCGCGAACCGTGCCGGATAGAGGAAGGCGAACAGCTCGAGCAGGTCGAGCCCCGACAGTTCGGGATAGCCGAGCCGCTGCCCCACCAAGGGCGCGTTGAGCAGGATCACCGGCGTGTCAGCGGCGATGCGGATCGCCTCGCCGCGCCCGATCGGCCGCGTCCCCTCGACGGTGGCGATCCAGATGCCGCCATGGCTGGCGTGGAGGGCGGGATAGGCGATCACCCCTGCCGCCATAGCCCGCCGGAACAGAATGGCAACCGGACGGTGGTGCAACCGGACCGTCCATCGCACGTTCGGCCCGGATCATCCGCTTGATAAGGATCAGTTCCATGCGTCATCTGCTGCTCGCGCTCGGCGCCGTCTCGCTCGCCCTGCCCGCCAGCGTCGCGCTGCCGGTCAGCAAGGCCGAGGCCCGCCACCATTATCGCAACTCGCACGAGCGCGGCTATCGCCACGTCAAGCGCTGCCGCCATTCGAGCGGCACCACCGGCCTTGTCGCGGGCGGCGTCGGCGGCGCGCTGCTCGGCAAGTCGGTGCTCGGCCATGGCGCGCTCGGGACGATCGGCGGCGCGGTCGGCGGCGCCTTTGCGGGCCGTGCGATCGACCGCACGATCACTGCAAAGGATCGCTGCCGCTAAGTCCAGCCTGCCAAGAGAGTTGCCGTGAGCGCGCCGGGTGCTTAGTCCCGCGGCGCTATGACCGATATCGACCTGCGATCCGCCGCCCTCGACTCCAAGGCCTGGCCCTATGAGGAGGCGCGCAAGCTCCTCAAGCGCTATCCCGACGGCAAGCCCGGCGGCGCACCGATCCTGTTCGAGACCGGCTATGGCCCGTCGGGCCTGCCGCATATCGGCACGTTCAACGAGGTGCTGCGGACGACGATGGTGCGCAACGCCTTCCACGCGCTGTCCGACCAGCCGACGCGGCTGATCGCGTTCAGCGACGATATGGACGGCCTGCGCAAGGTGCCCGACAACGTCCCCAACGGCGACATGCTGCGCGAGCACCTCGGCAAGCCGCTGACCCGCATCCCCGATCCGTTCGGCAAGTTCGACAGTTTCGCCGCGCACAATAACGCGATGCTGCGCCAGTTCCTCGACCGCTTCGGCTTCGACTATGAGTTCGCCTCGTCCACCGACTATTACGAGGGCGGCCGGTTCGACGACGCCATCAAGGGCGTGCTGCGGCACTATCAGGGCATCCTCGACGTCATGCTGCCGACGCTGCGCGCCGAACGCCGCGAGACCTATTCGCCGGTGCTGCCGGTCAGCCCGACGACCGGCATCGTGTTGCAGGTACCGGTCGAGGTGGTCGACGCCGAGGCGGGCACGATCGCCTTCACCGACGAAAGCGGCGAGCGCATCGTCCAGTCGGCGCTCGGCGGTCTTTCGAAGCTGCAATGGAAGGTCGACTGGGCGATGCGCTGGGTCGCGCTCGGCGTCGATTACGAGATGGCGGGCAAGGACCTGATCGATTCGGTGACGCAGTCGTCGAAGATCGCGCGCGTGCTCGGCGGCCGCCCGCCCGAGGGCTTCAACTATGAGATGTTCCTCGACGAAAAGGGCGAGAAGATCTCCAAGTCGAAGGGCAACGGCCTCAGCCTCGACCAATGGCTGACCTATGGCCCCGAAGAGAGCCTCGCCTTCTTCGCCTATCGCGAACCCAAGAAGGCCAAGGCGCTGCATTTCGGCGTCATCCCGCGCGCGGTCGACGATTATTGGCAGTTCCGCGGCACCTATCCGACGCAGGCGATCGCGCAGCGGCTCGGCAACCCGGTCCACCATATCCACGACGGCAAGGTGCCGACCGCGACGCTGCCGGTCACCTTCGGCCTGCTGCTCAACCTCGTCGGCGTGATGGGCGAGGCGAGCAAGGAGCAGGTCTGGGGCTATCTGCGCAACTACGTTCCCGACGCGACGCCGGAACGCGATCCCGAGCTCGACCGGCTGATCGGCTATGCGCTGGCCTATGCGCGCGATTTCGTTGCGCCGACCTTGAAGCGCCGGGCGCCCGAAGGCGTCGAGATCGAGGCGTTGCGCCGGCTCGATGCCGACCTTGCCGCGCTGCCGGCCGAGGCGAGCGCCGAGGATATCCAGAACGTCGTCTATGAGATCGGCAAGACCGCCGGTTTCGAAACCCTGCGCGACTGGTTCAAGGCGCTGTACGAGACGCTGCTGGGTTCGGAGCAGGGCCCGCGGATGGGCAGTTTCATCGCGTTGTATGGCATCGACAACAGCCGCAAGCTGATCGCCGAGGCCCTGGCGAAGGCGGGCTGATTCCATCGTCCTGCCCCGCCAGAGCAGGACGATCGCATATGACCGGTCCTGTTGGCCCCGCGCGCGCCAAGCCCCCCGTCACCCCGGACTTGTTCCGGGGTCCACTCTGCGGCGCGGAGAAGGGCTTGGGTCGACATCGTTCGCTTGCGGCCCGGTGGACCCCGGAACAAGTCCGGGGTGACGGTTGGGGGGCACGGATCGAGCCCCATCATCGCAGCTCTATGCGATGATCCTCCCCCGACAGGGCGACCGCAGATGGCCGGTCCTGTTGGCCCCGGCGCCTGCCATGCCCCCCGTCACCCCGGACTTGTTCCGGGGTCCACCCTGCGGCGAGGAGAAAGGCTTAAGTCGACACCGTTCGCTTGCGGCCCGGTGGACCCCGGAACAAGTCCGGGGTGACGGATAGGAGGAGGACAGGGATCGAGCCCCGTCATCGCACCCCTATGCGATGGTCCTCCCCCGACAGGGAGAGGCGGCCCCGCGAGGGAAGATTTACCGGTCGGAACCTCTCCAACCCGCCACCCGTTGTTTGCTGCATTGCAGCAACGGCGGCTAGAAGACTCCCATGACCCTAAGACAGACCGCCGAGTCCCATCCGGGCCTCGTCCACCTCGCGCTCGCCGTCGGCGGATTCGCGATCGGTACGACCGAATTTGCCGCGATGAGCCTTGAACCCGATCTCGCGCGCGGGCTCGGCATCGATGCGCCGAGCGTCGGCCATGTCATCAGCGCCTATGCGCTCGGCGTCGTCGTCGGCGCGCCAACGATTGCGGTGCTGTCGGCGAAGATGTCGCGGCGGACGCTGCTGATCGGCCTGATGGCCTTGTTCGCGATCGGCAACAGCTTGTCGGCGCTGGCGCCGAGCTATGGCTGGATGCTCGTCTTCCGCTTCCTCGCCGGCCTGCCGCACGGCGCCTATTTCGGTATCGCCTCGCTGGTGGCGGCGTCGCTGGTGCCGGTCTACCGGCGCACGCAGGCGGTGGGGCGGGTGATGCTCGGCCTGACCGTGGCGACGATCGTCGGCGTCCCCTTCGCGACGCTGCTCGGCCAGATCGCGAGCTGGCGCTGGGTGTTCGGCCTCGTCGCGCTGCTCGCGCTGACCACGGCCGGGCTGGTCGCCCTGCTCGCGCCGATCGACGCGCCCGACCGCAACGCCAGCCCGCTGCGCGAACTCACCGCGCTGCGCCGGCCGCAGGTGTGGCTGACGCTCGGCACCGGCGCGATCGGCTTCGGCGGCATGTTCGCGGTCTATACCTATCTCGCCGCGACGCTGATGGACGTAACCGGCCTCAGCCAGCGCAGCGTGCCGCTGATGCTCGCGGTGTTCGGCACCGGCATGACGCTCGGCAACCTCGTCGTGCCGCGCTTCGCCGACCGGGCGCTGATGCCCACCGCGGGCGCGCTGCTGGTCTGGTCGGCGGCGGCGCTGCTGCTCTATCCGCTTGCCGCCGGCAACGTGTGGACGATGACGCTCGACATCTTCGCGATCGGCCTCGGCGGTGCGCTCGGCACCGTGTTGCAGACGCGGCTGATGGACGTTGCCGGCGATGCGCAGTCGCTCGCCGCGGCGCTCAACCATTCGGCGTTCAACACCGCCAATGCGATCGGGCCGTGGCTCGGCGGGCTTGCCATCGCCGCCGGGTTGGGCTGGACCTCGACGGGGATCGTCGGCTGCGGCCTCGCGCTCGGCGGGCTCGCGATCTGGGCGGCGTCGCTGATGCTCGAGCGCGGCCTCCCCTTCGCAACCGGGCGCCGCCATGCCCGCCAGTGACGTGCGGCTGGCAAAGGGCACGCCGGCCTATCGGCGGCTGACCCTCGCCATGCTGTTCGCCGGCTTCTCGACCTTCTCGCTGCTCTATTCGGTGCAGCCGCTGCTGCCGCTGTTCGCCGTCGATTACGCGCTTAGCGCCGAGGCGGCGTCGCTGGCGGTCTCGCTCGCCACCGGGCCGCTGGCGATCGGCATCCTGTTCGCCGGCATCCTGTCCGACCGCGTCGGGCGACGGCCGTTGATGGTCTGGGCGATGTTCGCTGCCGGCGCGCTGACCCTCGCCGCCGCGCTGGTGCCGGGCTGGAGCGCCTTGCTCGCGCTGCGGCTGCTCACCGGCGTCGCGCTCGCCGGCGTTCCGGCGGTGGCGATGGCCTATGTCGCCGAAGAGGTCGATGTCGCCTCGGTCGGTGCCGCGATGGGCCTCTATATCGCCGGCAGCGCGATCGGCGGCATGGGCGGACGGCTCGTCGCCAGCCTCGTCGCCGACCTCGCCGGCTGGCGCTGGGCGTTGGGCAGCGTCGGCCTCGCCGGGCTCGTGATGGCCGAGGCGTTCCGTCGCCTTGCGCCGCCGTCGCGTGGCTTCATCGCGGGGGCCGGCGGCAGCCCGCTCGCCGGCGCGGCGGCGCTGTTCCGCGACCGCGCGCTGCCGCTGCTCTACGCCGAGGCGTTCCTGCTGATGGGCGTCTTCGTCACCATCTACAACTACGCCGGCTTCCGTCTGCTCGCACCGCCCTATGGCCTCAGCCAGGCCGCGGTCGGCGGCGTCTTCCTGCTCTACATCCTCGGCTCGGCGAGTTCGGCCGTGTTCGGGTCGTTTGCCGGTACCGTCGGGCGGCGGCGCGTGTTCTGGCTGCCGATCGTGCTGCTGATCGCCGGCGTCGCCGCGACCGAGGCGCGCGCGCTGGCGCTCGTCATCCTCGGCATCGCGCTGGTCACGATCGGCTTCTTCGGCGCGCATTCGATCGCCAGCGCTTGGGTCGGCCGCCGTGCGCAGGCGAATCGCGGCCAGGGCGCCGCCTTCTACCTGTTCTTCTACTATCTCGGGTCGAGCGTGCTCGGATCGGCGGGCGGGTTCGCGTGGACGCACGCCGGCTGGCCGGGAGTCGCGCTGTTCTGCCTCGCGCTCGGCGGAATCGCGTTGCTGCTGGGGGTGCTGCTCGCGCGGATTCCGCCGCTCGCCCTCCCCGAAACACGCCAGTCCGCCCCGCTCGAACCATGAGCGGATGAGCCGAAACTTGGCGCAGGGATAGCTTTTCTTCCTATTCCTACTAAGATGATAGGATATCTTCCACGCTGGAGGTATCGGACGATGAGGATGCGCAATTCCGCCCACGCCGCGCGCCGGCTGCGCCGATGACCGCCGTCGCCCCTCAGCCGGTCCGGTCCGCCGGCGCGACGCTCGGCGAGGCGGTGGATGCATTGCGCGCCGCCCGACAGGACTGGCGGGCGCGGCAGGCCCCGGCCCGCGCCGCCGCCACCTTCCCGTCGCGCGGCGCGATCGAGCGGATCGTCCAGCTCCTCGCCGAGGCGCTCTATCCCCGCCGCCTCGGCCGTCAGGCGATCGCGCCGGCGGACGAAGACCGATTCGTCGCCGCCAAGCTCACCGCCGCCTTCACCGAGCTGGAGCGCGAGATCGGTCACGAGCTCGGCTATTGGCAGGCGGAGGCGCGCTGCGCCTTCGATCCCGACCAGGCTGCGACGATCGTCCGCCTGTTCGCCGATACTCTCGGCGACATCCGGCGGCTGATCGACAGCGATGTCGAGGCGGCGTTCCTCGGCGATCCCGCGGCGGGCAGCACCGACGAGATCCTCGTCTGCTACCCCGGTGCGATCGCCAGCCTGCACCATCGCATCGCACACCAGCTGCACGGCTTGGGTGCGCCGATCATCGCGCGGCTGATCTCCGAACTCGCCAACGAGCGCACCGGCATCGACATCCACGCCGGCGCGACGATCGGCGAACGCTTCTTCATCGATCACGGCACCGGCGTCGTCATCGGCGAGACCGCGATCGTCGGCACGGGCGTGCGCCTCTACCAGCATGTCACGCTCGGCGCGCGCAGCCCGCTGGGCGCCGCCCGCCGCGGCCCGCGCGAGCGCTATGCCCGCCATCCCATCGTCGGCGACGACGTCGTCATCTATGCCGGCGCGACGATCCTCGGCCGGGTGACGATCGGCGCCGGCGCGACGATCGGCGGCAACGTCTGGCTGCTCACCGACATGCCGCCCGGCGGTGTTGTGGTCCAGCCCGAGGCCGACCTGCTCGCCCCCTCCGCCGGCCATGCGCTGCGCGACACGCTCGTCGCGGCGGTGGTGTGATGGGTCGCCGCGCCGATCCCTGCCGCCGCCCCGTCATCGGCGTGCTCTGCTGCAACGAAGTGGCGGACCGTCCGGTGCAGGCCGTCGCCAGCCGCTTCGTCGCGCCGCTCACCCGCCTCGCGGGGGCGACCGTGCTGCTCGTCCCGGCACTGCCCGACTCGACCGATGTCGCGACGCTCACCGCGGTGCTCGACGGGCTGCTGCTGACCGGGTCGCGCTCGCATGTCGCGCCATGGCGCTATGGCGCGCGGCCGCTGCCCGCGGGCCAGATCGTCGACGAGGGCCGCGATGAGGTCGCGCTGGCGCTCGCCGGCGGGATGATCGAGGCGGGCAAGCCGGTGTTCGGCATCTGCCGCGGCCTGCAGGAGATCAACGTGCTGTTCGGGGGCAGCCTGTGCGCCGCCGCCGATGCCGGACGCCATCACCGCGGCGCCTGGTCGGACGATTACGATTCGCTGTTCCATCACGGCCACGACATCGAGCTGAGCGCCAGCGGCCGGCTTGCCGACGCGACCGGCGCGCAGCGGGTGCGCGTCAACTCGGTTCACCAGCAGGGTATCGACCGGCTCGGCGGCGGCCTGACGGTGGAAGCGGTCGCCGCCGATGACGGGCTGATCGAGGCCGTCTCGGCGCGGCCATGCGGCGCCGATGTGCTCGGCGTCCAATGGCATCCCGAATGGGACACCGCGAGCTCGCCGGCGAGCCGCGCCTTCTTTTCCCTGATCGGTGCCGGCCTGCGCGGCGGCACCGACGCTGTTTCAACACGGAGGACCGAATGAAGATCACCACCCTCGCGCCGATCGCCGCGCTCGCCGCGCTGAGCCTCGCGGCGTGCACGCCAAAGGGCGATGCCGCCAACAACACCGCCGCGACCGATACGCTGACGCTCAACGAGGAGGGTGACGCCGGCCTCGGCAATGCCGACGACTTCGCGACCGGCAACGACGTCGCGCTCGACAACGGTGCCGCCGGCGACAACGCAGCGGCTCCGGCGGCGGGCAACGCGCTCTAGGTTTTGGATTTCCCGAACACGCCAGGTCAGCTCCCTAGGCGTAGACTGCGGTCCGACATTGCTGGTGTCGGGCCGCTCTTTTTTGTTCGGACGGGAAGGTGGCGCGCGCCCCGCAGGCCGCGCGCCACCGTCACATCACAGCTTCTCGGTCAGCTCCGGCACGACCTTGAAGAGGTCGCCGACAAGGCCGATGTCCGCGACCTGGAAGATCGGTGCATCCTCGTCCTTGTTGATCGCGACGATGACCTTCGAATCCTTCATGCCGGCGAGATGCTGGATCGCGCCGGAGATGCCGACCGCGATATAGACTTCCGGCGCGACGATCTTGCCGGTCTGGCCGACCTGATAGTCGTTGGGCACGAAGCCCGCGTCCACCGCCGCGCGGCTCGCGCCGACGCCGGCGCCGAGCTTGTCGGCGAGCGGCTCGATGATCGCATGGAAGTTTTCGCCGTTCTGCAGCGCACGGCCGCCCGACACGATGATCTTCGCGCTGGTCAGTTCGGGCCGGGCGTTCTGCGCGATCTCGGCGTTGACGAAGGTCGACACGCCCGCATCGCCCTTTGCCGCCACCGCCTCGATCTCGCCCGTCCCGCCTTCGGTCGCCGCCTTCTCGAAGGCGGTGCCGCGGACGGTGATCACCTTCTTGGCGTCCGACGACTGCACCGTCGCGATCGCATTGCCGGCGTAGATCGGACGCGTGAACGTGTCCTCGCTCTCGACCGACAGGATGTCGCTGATCTGCATGACGTCGAGCAGCGCGGCGACGCGCGGCGCGACATTCTTGCCGGTGGTCGTCGACGGCGCGACGAAGGCATCGTGATGCCCCATCAGATCGACGACGAGCGGCGCGATATTCTCCGCCAGCGCATGGGCATAAGCGGCATCGTCGGCGACGTGCACCTTGCCGACGCCGGCGATCTTCGCCGCCGCCTGTGCGACGCCATCGACGCCCTGGCCGGCGACCAGCAGATGGACCTCGCCGAGCTGCGACGCGGCGGTCACCGCGGCGAGCGTGGCATCCTTGACGGCGCTGCCGTCATGCTCGACCCAGACCAGCGTCTTCACTTGGCAATCCCCATCGCATGCAGCTTCGTGACGAGTTCGTCGACATCGGCGACCTTGACGCCCGCCTGGCGCTTGCCCGGCTCGACGACCTTGAGCGTCGTCAGCCGCGGCGTGACGTCGACGCCGTAATCGGCAGCGGTCTTCTGCGCGAGCGGCTTGGACTTGGCCTTCATGATGTTGGGCAGCGAGGCGTAGCGCGGCTCGTTGAGGCGCAGGTCGGTGGTGACGATCGCCGGCAGCGGGAACGAATCGGTCTCCAGCCCGCCGTCGACCTCGCGCGTCACGGTAACGGTGCCGTCGCCCAACTCGACCTTCGACGCGAACGTCCCCTGGCCCCAGCCGAGCAGGCCGGCGAGCATCTGGCCGGTCTGGTTGTTGTCGTCGTCGATCGCCTGCTTGCCGAGGATGACCAGCTGCGGCTCCTCCTCCTCGACGATCTTGGCAAGGATCTTGGCGACGCCGAGCGGCTCGACCTTGGTGTCGGAGGTGACGAGGATCGCCCGATCCGCGCCCATCGCCAGCGCGGTGCGCAGCGTCTCCTGCGCCTTGGGCTCGCCGATCGAAACGACGACGATCTCGGTGACGCCCTTGTCCTTGAGACGGATGGCTTCTTCCACCGCGATCTCGTCGAACGGGTTCATGCTCATCTTGACGTTCGCCAGATCGACGCCCGTCCCGTCCGCCTTCACGCGGGGCTTCACGTTGTAATCAAGCACGCGCTTGACCGGCACCAGCACCTTCATCAGCTTCCTTCCGATTGCGCCCTCGACGCCTGTTTCCGGCGTCGCATCGGCGGGTGAGATGGCTATTTTCCGCGACTTTCGCAAGTCCGGTACGGGAAATGCCGCTTGCCGTAACGGCATCTGCCCCGATCAAACGAATCGGGCCCGGACATGATGCCCGGGCCCGATAAATTTTACGCGATTTCCTCCCCTCGCGGGGAAGAAGCCGGATCACGCCGCCTTCTGCACCTCGGCGACGATCTTCTTGGCGGCATCGCCCAGGTCGTTCGCCGGGACGATCGCGAGGCCCGAATTGGCGAGGATGTCCTTGCCGGCCTGCACGTTGGTGCCTTCGAGGCGGACGACGAGCGGCACCTGCAGGTTCACTTCCTTCGCCGCGGCGACGATGCCCTCGGCGATGATGTCGCACTTCATGATGCCGCCGAAGATGTTGACCAGGATGCCCTTCACCGACGGATCGGCGAGGATGATCTTGAACGCCGCGGTCACCTTCTCCTTGTTGGCGCCGCCGCCGACGTCGAGGAAGTTGGCCGGGAACATGCCGTTGAGCTTGATGATGTCCATCGTCGCCATCGCGAGGCCGGCGCCGTTGACCATGCAGCCGATGTCGCCGTCGAGCTTGATGTAGGCGAGGTCGTACTTCGACGCCTCCAGCTCCATCGCATCCTCTTCGGTGGTGTCGCGCAGCTCCATCAGGTCCTTGTGACGGAACATCGAATTGCCGTCGAAGCCGACCTTGGCGTCGAGCACCATCAGCTTGCCGTCCTCGGTGACGGCGAGCGGGTTGATCTCGATCTGCTCGGCATCGGTGCCGAGGAAGGCGTCGTACAGCTTCGCGGCGACGTTGGCGGCCTGCTTGGCGAGATCGCCGGACAGTTCGAGCGCGGCGGCGACGGCACGGCCGTGATGCGGCATGAAGCCGGTCGCCGGATCGATGTCGATCGAGTGGATCTTCTCGGGCGTGTCGTGCGCGACGGTCTCGATGTCCATGCCGCCCTCGGTCGAGGCGACCATCGACACGCGGCCGGTGGCGCGATTGACGAGCAGCGCGAGGTAGAATTCCTTGGCGATGTCGACGCCGTCGGTGATGTACAGGCGGTTGACCTGCTTGCCGGCCTCACCCGTCTGGATCGTCACCAGCGTGTTGCCGAGCATCTCGGTCGCCGCCGCACGGACTTCGTCGGCGGTCTTGGCGAGGCGGACACCACCCTTGGCGTCGGGGCCGAGTTCCTTGAACTTGCCCTTGCCGCGGCCGCCTGCGTGGATCTGCGCCTTGACGACGTAGAGCGGCCCGGGAAGCTTGCTCGTCGCGGCGACGGCTTCTTCGACGCTCAGCGCGGCGAATCCGGCGGGAACGGGCACGCCGAACTTGGCGAGCAGTTCCTTGGCTTGATATTCGTGGATGTTCATGGCCTGCCTCGCGTTATGCTATTAAGAGGAGATTGGTGCGGCCTTTTGCACAGGCAGCGCGCCGAATCCACCCCGGATCGACATCCCCGTTCGATCGTTATTGCAAACGCATCGCATTACACGGAACGCGCATGGCCTGGCCGCTTGGCATCCTCCTCTTCCTCGCCACCGTGATCGGCATGGAGGCGTTCGCCTATGCCGCGCACCGCTGGGTGATGCACGGGCCGGGCTGGTTCCTGCACGCCAGCCATCATCGCAAGCGCACCGGGGCGTGGGAACTCAACGACCTCTATGCCGCGATCTTCGCGGTGCCCTCGTTCGTGCTGCTGCTCGGCGGACTGCAATGGGGCTGGTGGCCGGGCTGCGTCTGGATCGGTGCGGGGATCGCCGCATACGGTGCGATCTATTTCGGCTTCCACGACATCATCGTCCATCAGCGCATCCCGACGCGCTACCTGCCGAAATCGGCCTATATGCGCCGCATCGTCCAGGCGCACCGGCTGCATCACGTCGTCGAGACGCGCGAGGGCAATGTCAGCTTCGGCTTCCTCGTCGCGCCCCGGCCCGAAGACCTCAAGGCGGAGCTCAAGCGGCGCGGCCGCCAGGGTGTCCGCGTGCCCGCCGCGGGACAGACGTTGGCAGAAAAGTAACCAATCGCTGCCAGGGTTGCGGCCATGGAACAGCCGACTTTCACGCCACCCTATGACCCGGTCGAACCGGGTGAGGAAGCCCGTCAGGCGCTGCGCAAGTCGGTCAAGATGCGCGCACACCTGCGCGATCGCGGCCAGACCCGGTTCGAGATCGAGGTGACCGACCTGTCGCTGTCCGGCTTCCGCGCCGAGACGAGCTTCACGCTCTGGCCGGGCACGGTGGTGTGGCTGACGCTGCCTGGCCTCGCGGGGCTGGAGGCGGTCGTCGCCTGGCGCGACAAGTTCAAATACGGCTGCGCCTTTGCCAAGCCGCTGCACCCGGCGGTGTTCGACCATATCGTCGCGCTCTCGCAGCGCTGAGCAGGAGGACGCCGGCTCAATCGTTGCTGACGGCGGGCGTTTCCTTGACCCAGGTGACGCCGTCCGGCGCTGGATGAGATGCGTCCTCCGCTGGCGACGGCATGATCGGCGCCCCCACCATGGGGACAGCGATGACGGGCGGATCGTGCGCCGTCTTCGCCGCGGCCTTGACGGCTTTGCCCTTATGATGGCGGGCCGGTTCGGCCGGTCGATCGGCGGCGACCGCCGCCGTCGTGCTCAGGCCGATCGCCATCGCCGCCAGGACGGGGCGGAGCACCGTGTAACGCACGCAGAGATTGCCGTCGTGCGACTCGACCAGCTGCCGCCGCCCGCCATCGGTCATGCAGGTGATATCGTGGACGACCTTGTCGCAATAGGAACAATGCCCTTGTGAAACAACGGCATCGAGATCGCTGACATAAGGGCAGGGCGCTTGATCTTGGGGAACAAGGACATTGCGACACCTCCGCAGCCACCTCATCAGAGATGAGGGCCGGTCCAACGCTCGCTTTATAGCATCAATCGAACAGCGACGACACGCTCGTCTCGTCGGCGATGCGCTTGATCGCCTCGCCGAGCAGCGGCGCGATCGGCAGGTGGCGGATCTTGTCCGCCTTGCCGATCGACTCGTGGTTGCCGATCGAGTCGGTGATCACCAGCTCGCGCAGCGCCGAGCCTTCGACGCGCGCCACCGCGCCACCCGACAGCACACCGTGCGTGACATAGGCGACGACATCCTCCGCCCCCGCCTCGCGCAGCGCGGCTGCGGCGTTGCACAGCGTGCCCGCGGAGTCGACGATATCGTCGATCAGGATGCAGAAGCGGCCCTCGACGTCGCCGATGATGTTCATCACCTCCGACTCGCCGGCCCGTTCGCGGCGCTTGTCGACGATCGCGAGCGGGGCATTGTCGAGTCGCTTGGCCAGTTGCCGCGCGCGCACCACGCCGCCGACGTCAGGCGAGACGACCATCAGGTTCTTGCCCTTGAAGCGGGCGTTGATGTCCGCGCTCATCACCGGCGCGGCATAGAGATTGTCGGTCGGGATATCGAAAAAGCCCTGGATCTGGCCGGCATGCAGGTCGACCGACAGGACGCGGTCGGCGCCGGCGACGGTGATCAGATTGGCGACCAGCTTGGCCGAGATCGGCGTGCGCGGTCCCGGTTTCCGGTCCTGCCGCGCATAGCCCATATACGGGATCACCGCGGTGATCCGCCGCGCCGACGCGCGCTTGAGCGCGTCGATCATGATGAGCATTTCCATGAGGTTGTCGTTGGCCGGGAAGCCGGTCGACTGGAGCACGAACACGTCCTCGCCGCGCACGTTCTCCTGGATCTCGACGAAGATCTCCTCGTCGGCGAAGCGGCGGACCAGCGCGTCGGTCAGCGGGATTTCGAGATAGCCCGCCACCGCCCGCGCGAGCGGAAGGTTCGAATTGCCGGTCATCAATTTCATTGGTCAGCTCCCGCCCGTATCGCCCCGCGCCTTAGAGCCACCGTCACAAAATCGAAAGCATCGAGACGCACCGGCGACGCGCTTGTCGCCGCGGGGCCGACTGACTAGGCCACCCGCCATGACCGTCACCACCCGCTTCGCCCCCTCGCCCACCGGCATGCTGCACGTCGGCAACATCCGGGCGGCGCTGCACAATTGGATGTTCGCGCGCGGCCATGGCGGGCGCTTCGTGCTGCGCATCGACGATACCGATGCCGAACGGTCCGAGGAGCGGTTCGTCGACGCGATCCGCGCTGATCTCGCCTGGCTGGGGCTGACGCCCGACGCCGAGGTGCGCCAATCCGAGCGATTCGCCCTCTACCAGCAACGATTCGATTCGCTCGTCGCGGCGGGACGGATCTATCCGGCCTATGAGACCGCGCAGGAGCTCGACCTCAAGCGCAAGATCCTGCTCGGCCGCGGCCTGCCGCCGGTCTACGACCGCGCCGCGCTGGCGCTGGGCGAGGCGGAGCGCGCCCGGCTGGAGGCGGAGGGCATCCGCCCGCACTGGCGCTTCAAGCTCGACCATGACGCGCCGATCGCCTGGGACGACCTGATCCGCGGCCCGCAGAGCTTCGATCCGAAGACGATGAGTGACCCGGTGATCCGCCGCGCCGACGGCTCGTGGCTGTATATGCTGCCGTCCGCGATCGACGACGCCGACCTCGGCATCAGCCATGTCGTGCGCGGCGAGGATCACGTCTCCAACACCGCGCTGCAATTGCAGATGTTCGATGCGATGGGCGTGGCCCCGCCGCGCTTCGCACACGAGGCGCTGCTGACCGGCGCGGAAGGCAAATTGTCGAAGCGGCTCGGCTCGCTCGGCGTCGAGCATTTCCGCGAGGCCGCGATCGAGCCGCAGGCGGTGATCGCGCTGCTCGCGCGGATCGGCACCAGCGATCCGGTCGAGCCGCTCGCCGATCCCGCGCCGCTGATCGCCGCATTCGACTTCGCGCGTTTCGGCCGCGCGCCCGCGCGCTTCGACGAGGCGGAGCTGGCGCAGGTCAATGCGCGGATCGTCCACCAGCTGCCGTTCGCGGCGGTGGCGGCACGGCTGCCCGCGGGGATGGGCGCGGCGGAATGGGACGCGGTGCGCCCCAACCTGACCCGCGTCGCCGAGGCGGCAGACTGGTGGCGGGTGATCGAAGGGCCGATCGAGCCCCCGGCGTTCGACGACGAGACGCGAGCCTATCTGTCCCAGGCGGCCGCCGCGGCCGGCGCGATCGACTGGGCGCATGATCCCTGGGCGGCGCTGACCGCTGCGCTGAAGGAGACGACCGGCCGCAAGGGCAAGGCGCTGTTCCTGCCGCTGCGCCAGGCGCTGACCGGCCTCGACCACGGCCCGGACATGGCGGCGCTGCTGCCGCTGATCGGCCGCGAACGGACGATGGCGCGCCTGTCCGCCTGACCCGCGACCGCGCCGCCGCCCGTGCCTCCGCGCCACGGCTAGCTTCGGCTTGACGGCGTGACGATACAACGTAGCATCGCTTCACTGCAGGAGAACAAATCGAGTCGCAGCACAGGAGACGGATGATGTACGCTGACCGCTACGCCCAACCGACCCGTTTCAACCCCACCGGCCTCACCGCCGCGATCGCGATCAACGCCGCGCTGGTCGCCGCGCTGATGTTCGCCGGTCCGCAGATCCTGCCCGGCGGCCCCGAACATGTGCTGGTGACCCACAACATCCCGCTCGATCCGCCGCCGCCCGAACAGCCGCGGCCCCAGCCCCAGCCGCACGAGATGGCGGCGAGCCGTCCGATCGAGTCGATCACCGCACCGATCCCCCCGATCACGGTACCGACGACATCGGACTTCACAACAAGCGCCGTCGACCCGACCCCGCCCGCCGGCCCGACGATCGGCAGCGACCCCGGTCCCGTCGCCGCCGAACCGGTCGCGCCGCCGCTGCCGCCACTGGTCGGGCCGCAGGTCGATCCGCGCTACGCCGACGACTTCCAGCCGACCTATCCGCCCGCCGAGCGGCGCGCCAATCACGATGGCCGCGTCACCGTTCGCGTGCTGGTCGGCACCGACGGCCGCGTCAAACAGATCGAGCGGGTCAACGCGACCAGCGACGCCTTCTGGCAGGCGACGATGGAGCGGGCGACGCGCGCCTGGCGCTTCAAGCCCGCCACCCGCGGCAGCGTGCCCGTCGAGGCCTGGCGGACGATGACGCTGACCTTCCGCATGGAAGACGCCGACTGAACGGCGGTGGGGCGGACCTTCGCCCTACCCACCCGTCGCGACCGCCGAGGTCGTCGGCCTTGCCGCGGCTCCGGTGTGCCGGCTTGCGCAGGCGCATCGGGGCAAGTCGCTGCGACGAAGCCGGAACTGGGTGTCGCCGGGATTGGGTATCGGCTGCACCCTCTGCGCGCCGCGGGTGCATAGGCGCGGGTTCGTGAGTCTGCCGTGCTCCAGGCCTGATCGACGTTCAGTCCAGTTCCTCCCCCGCTAGAGCGGGCCATCGCATATGGAGGTCTGCTTGAGTCCGCCGCTTTCCACCAACACCCCGTCACCCCGGACTTGTTCCGGGGTCCACTCTGCGGCGAGGAGAAAGGCTCGATCCGACACCATTCCCTTGTGGCCTGGTGGACCCCGGAACAAGTCCGGGGTGACGGGTAAGAGGAGGAAGCCGATCGAACCTCATCACCGCAGCCATAGGCAAACGCGATCGCCCTGCTGCGTCCCGGGGGCTGGCCTCGCCGTCCCCCGTCCCCTATCTTCCGGTGATGCAGTTCTTCCGCCGCTTCTCGCCGCTCCACGCCTTCCGCGACCTGCGTTTCTTCCTGTCGCAGCGTGAGCCGCGCGACCTCGGCTTTCTGGTGGCGGCGATGGCGGTCACCGGCTTCTTCGTCTACGCCTTCATGCGCAACGACATTCCGCCCGAGCCGTACCAGCCCAACATCATCTACTTCAAGAATTACGCCGCCAATCGCACCGACGCGCAGATCAAGGCGCAGCAGGCGATCGACAAGGTCGAACAGGATCAGCGCATCGCCGCGCAAAAGGCGCGCGAGGAGAAATTGCGCAGCCAGTTCAAGACGGTCGATGACGCGATGAACAAGTGGGGGCTGTAACCGCCGCCGAAGACCGGCGCTGGATGGCCGCGGCGCTCGCGCTCGCCGAACGGACGCGCGGCCGCACCGCACCCAATCCCAATGTCGGCTGCGTCCTTGTCGCGAAGGATCGCGTCGTCGGCCGCGGCTGGACGCAGCCCGGCGGCCGCCCCCATGCCGAGGCGATGGCGCTCGCCGCCGCCGGCTCGGCCGCGCGGGGCGCCACCGCTTATGTGACGCTCGAACCCTGCGCGCATGTTTCGCCGCGCGGACCGGCCTGCGCCGACCTGCTCGTGGCGGCGGGGGTGGCACGCGTGGTGGTGGCGCTCGGCGACCCCGATCCGCGCACGAACGGCAGCGGCCTCGCCCGCCTGCGCGATGCGGGCATCCTGGTCAGCGTCGGCGTGTGCGAAGCGGACGCGGTGCGCAGCATGGCCGGCTTCCTCACGCGTCGGCGACTCGGCCGGCCGTTCGTGACGCTCAAGCTCGCCACCTCGCTCGACGGACGGATCGCGTTGCCCGACGGCAGCAGCCGCTGGATCACCGGCCCCGAGGCGCGCGCCCACGCGCACCTCGAACGCAGCCGGCACGAGGCGATCCTCGTCGGCCGCGGGACGTGGGAGACGGATAAGCCCGGCCTCGACGTGCGGCTGCCGGGGCTGGAGGATCGCAGCCCGTTACGCATCATCCTGTCCTCTCGCCCTCACCCATCCGCGCCTGCGGGTGAGGGCGAGCGCGGGGTGGTCTGGATCGACTCGCCCGACGCCGTCGCCACCCTCCCCGCCGACCATATCCTCGTCGAGGGCGGCGCCGGGACCGCCGCCGCCTTCCTCCGCGCCGATCTGGTCGATCGCCTGCTGCTCTACCGTGCGCCGATCCTGATCGGCGCGGGCAAGGCGGCGCTCGGCGACCTCGGCATCGCCGATCTTGGCACCACCCACGGCCGCTGGCGGTTGCACGATGCGCGCGACCTTGGCACCGACCGTCTCGAGGTCTACGAGCGCACCCCATGTTCACCGGCATAGTCAGCGATATCGGCACCATCGAGACGGTCGAGGTCCGAGGCGACACGCGCGTCCGCATCGCCACCGCCTATGATCCCGACACGATCGACCTTGGCGCATCGATCGCCTGTTCGGGCGTCTGCCTGACCGTCATCGACAAGGGACGCGAGGGCGGCCGCGGCTGGTTCGACGTACAGGCGTCGGGCGAGACGATCGCGCGCACCGCCAGGGATCAGTGGACGGTGGGCCGCCGCCTCAACCTCGAACGCGCGATGAAGCTCGGCGACGAACTCGGCGGCCATATCGTCACCGGCCATGTCGACGGCATCGCCGAGGTGCTCGACGTCACGCCGGACGGCGAATCGCACCGCATCGGCTTTGCCGTGCCGGCAGCGCTCGCCCCGTTCATCGCCCCCAAGGGCTCGATCACGATCGACGGCGTCTCCTTGACCGTCAACGGCGTCGAGGACGATGGCGAGACGACCCGCTTCTGGGTCAACCTCATCCCCCACACGCAGGCGGTGACCACGCTCGGCGGCCTTGCCGAGGGGCAGGCGGTCAACATCGAGATCGACGTGCTCGCCCGCTATCTGCAACGCATGGAGCATTATCGTGGCCGCTAACGCCGAGCTTGGACGCTTGCGCCATGCCTTCCTCTCCTCACCGGAGGAGATCATCGACGAGGCGCGCAACGGCCGGATGTTCATCCTCGTCGACGACGAGGATCGCGAGAATGAGGGCGACCTCGTCGTGCCCGCGCAGATGGCGACGCCCGAGAAGATCAACTTCATGGCCAAGCACGGCCGCGGCCTGATCTGCCTTGCGCTGACCAAAAGCCGGGTCGACGAGCTCGGCCTGACGCTGATGAGCCGCAACAACGGCACGCGCTACGAGACCGCCTTCACCACCTCGATCGAGGCGCGCGACGGCGTCACCACCGGCATCTCCGCCGCCGATCGCGCGCGGACCATCGCGGTGGCGATCGATTCGTCGAAGAGCCGCGACGAGATCGTCACTCCCGGCCACGTCTTCCCGCTGGTCGCGCGCGACGGCGGCGTGCTGGTGCGCACCGGCCATACCGAGGCGGCGGTCGACGTGTCGCGGCTCGCCGGGCTCAACCCCTCGGGCGTGATCTGCGAGATCATGAACGAGGACGGGACAATGGCGCGTCTGGACGACCTCGTCACCTTCGCGCAATTCCACAATCTCAAGATCGGCACGATCCGCGACCTCATCGCCTATCGCCGCCGCTACGACCATCTCGTCGAGAAGCGCGCCGAGGCGCGGTTCACCAGCGAATGGGGCGGCGAATGGACCGCGCTCACCTTCTGGAACAAGGCGACGGGCACCGAGCAGATCGCCCTGGTCAAGGGCAAGGTCGATCCGGCCAAGCCGACCCTGGTGCGCATGCACGCGCTGTCGCCGTTCGCCGACATCTTCGGCGAGGGCGGCGACCGTGCCGGGCTGCTGCGCCGGTCGATGGAGATCATCGCGGAGGAAGGTGCCGGCGTGATCGTCGTCATCAACCGCCCCCGCGCCGACCAGTTCACCGTCGCGCTCCAGGCCAAGGCCGGGACGTTGCCCGAGGCGGACATGGAGGAATTGCGCGACTATGGCGTCGGCGCGATGATCCTGACCGAGCTTGGCGTCGAGGAGATGGTGCTGCTCACCAACACCCACCATACGTTGGTCGGGCTCGACGGCTACGGCCTGTCGATCGTCGGCGAACGGGCAATCGAGACGGACGACTGACATGGCGCATATCCTCATCGTCGAAGCGCGCTTCTACGACCATCTCAACGACATGCTGCTCACCGGCGCCCGCGCCGCGATCGAGGCGGCGGGCCATAGCCACGAGACGGTGACGGTGCCGGGCGCGCTGGAGGTGCCGGGCGCGATCGCGCTGGCGGCGGACACCGACCGCTATGACGCCTTCGTCGCGCTGGGCGTGGTGATCCGCGGCGAGACCTACCATTTCGAGATCGTCTCCAACGAAAGCGCGCGCGGCATCATGGCGCTGACGCTCGACGGCCTGGCGATCGGCAACGGCATCCTCACCACCGAGAACGAGGCGCAGGCGATCGTCCGCGCCGATCCGGCGCAGCTCGACAAGGGAGCCGGCGCGGCGCAGGCGGCGCTGGCGATGCTGGCATTGCGCGAGCGGCTGGGCTGATCGCGAGCGGGTTTTAGCGCGCGGAGGCGCCTCACATCCGTCGTCACCCCGGACGTGTTCCGGGGTCCACCGATTCGCAGGCGTGCGCTGTCGCCTCAGGCCCCTCTCCCCGCCGCAGAGTGGACCCCGGAACACGCCCGGGGTGACGGATGAATGGAAAGGGCGTTTCGAGCCTAACCCGACGCTGCGCCGCAGGCACCCTCACACTTGCGACCGAATCACCCGGCTCTCGCAGCGCACAGCCACTCTGCGCCTATGCGCCTCTGCGCGAAAATGAATCACGCGAAGACGCGAAGACGCGAAGATGTCGCGCCCGTGGCGGCACCACGCCCCTCTCCGCCGTCATGTGAAAAGCAGGCTCACGCCTGCGCCCTCCACACCCCCTTCGCGTCTTCGCGTCTTCGCGCGCAAAACAAAAAAGACCCGGTACGTCGCCGTACCGGGTCAGGGTCGTCCGCAGGAGGAACATCGTGGGGGGCGGGGATCTGCTGCCCCCGCCCCCGATAGGGTCAATTATAGGCGCGCTCGCCGTGCTCGCCGAGGTCGAGGCCTTCCTGTTCGACTTCGGGAGCGACGCGCAGGCCGGTGATCGCCTTGGCGACGAAGATCGCGATGACGGTGCCGAACGTCGCCCAGAGGATCGTGGTCACCACCGCCTCGACCTGGACGAGCAGCTTGGCGCCCATCGCATAATCCGCCGCGCCCGGGCCGCCGAGCGACGGCGCGTAGACGATGGCGGTGCCGATTGCGCCGATCATGCCGCCGATGCCGTGCACCCCGAAGGCGTCGAGCGCGTCGTCATAGCCGAGCCTGGGCTTGAGGACCGACACCGCGAAGAAGCAGACGATCGAGGCGACCGCGCCGAGCACGATCGCGCCGAACGGCCCCGAATTGCCCGCCGCCGGCGTCACCGCGACCAGCCCGGCGACGATGCCCGAGCAGAAGCCCAAAGCCGAGCCCTTGTGGCCGCGCGCACGCTCGACCAGCATCCAGAACAGCCCGCCCGATGCGGTGGCGACGAAGGTGTTGAGCATCGCCAGCCCCGCCGAGCCATTCGCCTCCAGCGCCGAACCGGCGTTGAAGCCGAACCAGCCGACCCAGAGCAGGCCGGTGCCGACCCCGGTCAGCGTCAGCGAATGCGGCGGCATCGGCGTATTGGGATAGCCCATCCGCTTGCCGAGCATGAGCGAGGCGACCAGCGCCGAGACGCCGGCGTTGATGTGCACGACCGTGCCGCCGGCGAAATCGAGCGCGCCCGCCTTGAAGAACACGCCCGACGACGCCCAGACCATGTGTGCGATCGGGAAATAGACGATCGTCAGCCAGACCAATGCGAAGACCATGACCGCGCTGAACTTCATCCGCTCGACCACCGACCCCAGCACCAGCGCGATGGTGATCGCGGCGAAGGTCATCTGGAAGCAGATGAAGACATATTCGGGGATCTCGACCCCGGCGGTGAAGGTCGCCGCCTGCGACGAGGCGGTGACGCCCTTGAGGAACGCCTTGTCGAGGCTGCCGATCACGTTCGACAGGCCGCCGGTGACGTCGGGGCCGAAGGCGAGGCTGTAGCCGTACATCACCCACAGCAGCATCGCGAGGCAGGCGACCGCGCCGATCTGCGTCATCGTCGACAGCATGTTCTTGGCGCGGGTGAGGCCGCCGTAGAACAGGGCGAGGCCGGGCAGGATCATCATCATGACGAGGACCGTCGAGGTCATCATCCAGGCGGTGTCACCCTTGTTGACCGTTGCGGCTGGCGCCGCGGCGGCCGGCGCCTGCAGGGCGGCGTCCTGCGCCCAGGCGGGCAGCGCGGCGAAAGCAAGGGCGCCCAGCCCCGCCGCACCGGCGATCTTGCGGATATGCGTCATCGAATCCCCCCTCACAGCGCCGAATCGTCGGTTTCACCGGTGCGGATGCGCACCGCCTGCCCGACATCGAGCACGAAGATCTTGCCGTCGCCGATCGCGCCGGTGTTCGCCGAGGCCTGCACCGCCTCGACCACCCGGTCGGCGAGGTCGCCGGGACAGACCACCTCGATCTTGATCTTGGGCACCATGTTGGTGCTGTATTCGGCCCCGCGGTAGATTTCGGTCTGCCCCTTCTGGCGGCCGAACCCCTTCACCTCGGTAACCGTCATCCCCGCCACCCCCAACGTGGTGAGCGCTTCCCTCACCTCGTCGAGCTTGAACGGCTTGATGATCGCAATGACCAGCTTCATCCCTGCCCCCTCGATTGTCCGAGAGAGGCATCGCAATCATCATGCCAATCGTGAAACGGCCGCCTTATGGGCAGTTCGTGGCGCAGATGGGGGGAGAAAACCGTTAGATTATTGTGCAGCCGCGCCTATCTGCCTCAAAATTGGGCAACAGCGACGATTGCCTGGGCCGCTGCGAGGTCATCGTCGTCGACCATCACCCGCACCGGGATCAGCAGATAGCTGCCATCGGCGATGCTCGCGCCACCGTCGAAAGCAATCGCGTCGATCCCCTCCGAGTCGAGCCGGCCGACGATGATATTGGCGAGGTTGCGATCATAGCGACCGAGTTCGGCGAGGCTCATGGACATTCCTCTAAGGTCGTGCGGCTACCCCTTGGCGTCCGTTGACCCGCCGACCCATCGTTCATATCATCCCGCCATGGCAAGTACGCTCGACCTGCCGCTGAAGAGCACGCGTGATATGAGCGACTCCGAGGTTCGCGCCGAGGCCGCGCGCTTCGGCGTCGCGCATGACGACGATGTCGTGGCGCTGCGCGCCGCGCTGAAGCGCGAGCTCGATCATCGCTGGCGCGAGGACAATCGCGAGTGGGCAGAAGCCGTCAATCGCTGGGTGGAACAGAACGGATTGCCGCTGGAAAAGTATCGGCTGTTCTGATGGCCCAGTTCGACGTGTATCGCACGCCGGACGGCCAGTTGCTCCTCGATTGTCAGGCGGACTCGCTGGAATTGCTTGCCACCCGGCTCGTCGCACCGCTGATCCTGCTGGACCGGGCACCGCCTCGGCGCGCGCATCTCAATCCGGTCTTCGACCTCGAAGGCGCGTTGTATGCGATGGTTACGCAATTCGCCGCCACCTTGGGCCGCAGCGAATTACGCACCAAGGTGGCCGATCTGACCGCCTATCGCTTCGACATCATCCGTGCGTTCGACATGATGCTGACGGGGGTGTGATCCAGCGATTACGCCGTCGCCGTCCCACCCACCGTCAGCCCGTCGACCAGCAGCGTCGGCTGCCCCACGCCAGCCGGCACGCTCTGCCCGCCCTTGCCGCAGACGCCGATCCCCTCGTCGAGCGCGAAGTCGTTGCCGATACCGGCGACCTTGGTCAGCACCGTCGGGCCGTCGCCGATCAGCGTCGCGCCCTTGATCGGCGCGCCGATCCGGCCGTCCTCGATCAGATACGCCTCGGTGCAGCTGAAGACGAACTTGCCCGAGACGATATCGACCTGTCCGCCGCCGAAGCTCTTGGCGAAGATGCCGCGCTTCACGCGGCTCAGCAGCTCGGCGGGATCGTCGTTGCCGCCCTTCATGAAGGTATTGGTCATCCGCGGCATCGGCGCATGCGCGAAGCTCTCGCGGCGGCCGTTGCCGGTCGGCGCGACGCCCATCAGCCGCGCGTTGAGCCGGTCCTGCATATAGCCCTTGAGGATGCCGTCTTCGATCAGCACCGTCTCCGACGTCGGCGTGCCCTCGTCGTCGATCGACAGCGAGCCGCGCCGGTCGGCGATCGAGCCGTCGTCGACCACGGTGACACCCGGCGCCGCGACGCGCTCGCCGATCCGCCCCGAGAAGGCGCTGGTGCCCTTGCGGTTGAAATCGCCCTCTAGGCCATGGCCGATCGCCTCGTGCAGCACGATCCCCGGCCAGCCCGGCCCGAGCAGCACGGTCATCTCGCCCGCCGGCGCCGCCACAGAATCAAGGTTGACGAGCGCATGCGCCAGCGCCTCGTCGATGCCGCGGTTCCATACGGTTTCGTCGAACAGCCGGTCGTAGAGATAGCGCCCGCCGATGCCGAACGTACCGGTCTCGCGGCGGCCGTTCTGCTCGACGACGATCTGGATGTTGAGCCGCACCAGCGGTCGCACGTCGGTGGCCACGAAGCCGTCGGGCCGGACGATCTCGACCACGCTCCACGTGCCGGACAAACCGACGGAGACCTGCGCGACGCGCGGGTCGCGCGCCCGGGCCGCGGCGTCGATCGTCTGGCAGAGGTTCACCTTGTCGGCGAACGGCACCAGGTCGAGCGGATCGGCATCGGTGTAGAGGTGGCGGTTGTTGCCCTGCGGCGGCGGCGCCTTGGCGCTCGTCGTCGGGTCGATCAGCGCCATCGTCTCGCCGGCGCGGCGGATCGCCGCTTCCGACAGTTCGTTGGCATGGGCAAAGGCGGTCATCTCGCCCGACACCGCGCGCAGGCCGAAGCCGGCATTGGTGTCGTAGCTCGCGGTCTTCAGCCGGCCGTCGTCGAAGCCGAACGCCTCCGCCTTGCGGTATTGCAGGAACAGTTCGCCGTCATCGGCGCGGCCGAGCGCATCCGCGGTGAGGCGGAGCGCGGCGTCGGGCGACAGTTGGTCGCGGTACAGGAACGAGCGGGGATCGGCGGCTACAGTCATTCCACCGATATAGGGGCGTTAAATGCTGGCGCCATCCGGATGATCGCGCAATTTCGACTGATCGGCGCCGTCGGCCGGTCCGCCGATCAGCACGAAGCGCCGATCGCAATAGCCGCAATCGACATAGCCCTCGTCATCGATCTGCAGGAACACGCGGGGATGGCCGAGCGCAGCACCGCCAGGGATATCGGTTGCGCCGTCACAGGCGACACGGCGTTGCGACACGCGGACGGTTTCGGGCGGCGGGATCATGGGGAGCCGGATAGCAAGGAGAGGCCCGGCCTTCAATCCTCTGCAATGGACGGAAGCGCGCCTGTCGTAAGGCTCCTGTCTTCGCCCCCGCCCCGTCACCCGGGACCTGTTCCGGGGTGACGGATAAGAAGAAGAAACCGATCGAACCCCGTCACCGTAGCCATAGAACGCTGCCCGCAACGGGGAGGATTTAGTTGCGCGTTTCGGCAAGCGGCGTATTCCGCCTGCATGACCGAGGCAGCGATCCGCATCCAGAACCTCTGCAAGACCTATCAGGGCGGCAAGCGCGCGCTCGACGGGGTCAGTTTCGACGTGCCGCGTGGGCAGATCTTCGGCCTGCTCGGCCCCAATGGCGCGGGCAAGTCGACGCTGATCAACATCCTTGCCGGGCTGGTCAACAAGACGGACGGGCAGGCCGCGATCTGGGGCTTCGACATCGACGCGCAGCCGCGCAACGCCAAGGCGTCGATCGGCATCGTCAACCAGGAGATCCTGTTCGACCCCTTCTTCACCCCGATCGAGACGCTGGAGATCCAGGCCGGCCTCTACGGCGTTCCCAAGGGGCAGCGGCGCAGCATGGAGCTGCTGCGCGCGGTGCATCTGGAGGACAAGGCGAAGGCCTATGCCCGCACCTTGTCGGGGGGCATGAAGCGGCGGCTGATGGTCGCCAAGGCGATGGTCCATTCGCCGCCGGTGCTGGTGCTCGACGAGCCGACCGCGGGCGTCGACATCGAATTGCGCCAGCAGCTCTGGGCCTATGTCCGCCAGCTCAACGACGCCGGAGTCACGGTGGTGCTGACCACGCATTACCTCGAAGAGGCCGAGGAATTGTGCGACCGGATCGCGATCATCAACCACGGCAAGCTGATCGCCAACGAACCGACGCGCGAGCTGGTCGGCAAGGCGCAGGAGAAGGTGGTGGCGGTGACCGTCGACCGCGACGTCGCGACGCTGCCGGTCAATGCCTGTTTCGGCAAGATCGTGCTGAAGGGCGCTCGGACGCTGGAGATCACCTATGCGAAGGACCGGGTCAACGCCGGCGAGGTGCTCGCCGCGGTCCAGCATGATGGCTTCGGCATCGTCGACGTCTCGACCAAGGAGCCGGATCTGGAGGACGTGTTCCTCAGCCTGACGCGTGCGACTCCCCTCCCGCTTGCGGGAGGGGCAGGGGGTGGGCCTGGCTAAATGCCGGACTGGCGACCGCGCGACACCGCGCGGGCACGCAAATTGCGCAACGAGGCGACGCCCGCCGAGCGTCGCCTGTGGAGCTATCTCGGCAACAGCAGGCTGAACGGACACAAGTTCAGCCGGCAGATGCCGCTCGGTCCCTATGTCTGCGACTTCCTGTGTCGGCGGAGCAAATTGGTCGTGGAGCTGGATGGCGAGTCGCATGCCGCAACCGCGGTGCACGACGCACGGCGCGATCAGTTCATGCTTGAACAGGGCTATACCGTCCTGCGGTTCAGCAACGCGGATGTGATGGAGAACGTGGAAGGCGTGGTGGCGATGATAGGCGCGTCACTTGCGGATGCGCCCACCCCCAGCCCCTCCCGCAAGCGGGAGGGGAGTTAAGCGACTCTCCCCTAACAAATCCGCCTGTCCTATCCGCCCCGGTTTATGCCACAGCGTCACGATGCGCGCCTTCCTTGCCATCGCAACCCCGCCCCTGATGACCAGCACCCCCCACGCGGCGCCGGCCGCCCGATGACCGATTCGACGCGCAACAGCGACGTGCTCGTCGTCGGCTCGGGCGCGGCCGGGCTGACCGCGGCGCTCAACCTTGCTGAGCGGTTCAAGGTCACCGTGCTCGCCAAGGGCGCGCTCAACGAAGGGTCGACCGCTTGGGCACAGGGCGGAATCGCCGCGGTGCTCGAACCCGGCGACACGTTCGAGCATCACGTCGAGGACACGATGGTCGCCGGCGCCGGCCTCAACGACCGCGATATCGTCGAGTTCGTCGTCGAGGGTGCCCCCGCCGCGATCGAACGGCTGACCAAGCTCGGCGTGCCCTTCGCCACCGAGGGGAATGCGCTCCACCTCACCCGCGAAGGCGGCCACAGCCATCGCCGGATCGTCCATGTCGCCGACGCGACCGGCTGGGCGGTGCAGGAGGCGCTGCAGCGCGCCGCCGAGGCGCATCCCAATATCACATTGGTCCCCGATCAGGTCGCGATCGATCTCGCCACCAGCCGCCACGAGCAGCGCTATTCGGGCGCGGGCAACGTCTGGGGCGTCTATGCGGTCGATCGCGGCACCGGCCGCGTCACGCTCTACACCGCAAAGGCGACGGTGCTCGCCACCGGTGGCGCGGGGCGCACCTATCTGTTCTCCACCGCCCCGCGCGGCGCGACCGGCGACGGCATCGCGATGGCGTGGCGGGCGGGCGCACGCGTCTCCAACATGGAGATGATGCAGTTCCACCCGACCTGCCTCTACCATCTCGAGGTCAAGAACTTCCTGATCACCGAGGCGGTGCGTGGCGAGGGCGGGCGGCTGATCAACCCGACCACCGGCAAGCGCTTCATGTCCTATTACGATGCCGAGCGGATGGAGCTGGCGCCGCGCGACGTGGTGGCGCGCGCGATCGATGCCGAGATCAAGCGCTACGGCCTCGATTACGTGCATCTCGACATCAGCCACCAGCCGGCCGATTTCGTCCGCGGCCATTTTCCCAATATCCACGAGAAACTGCTCGGCCTCGGCATCGACATGACGGTGCAGCCGATCCCGGTGGTGCCCGCGCAGCATTATACCTGCGGCGGCATCGTCATCGATCGCGACGGCCGCACCGATCTGCCCGGCCTCTATGCCGCGGGCGAATGCACCGAGAGCGGGCTGCACGGCGCCAACCGGCTCGCCTCGAACAGCCTGCTCGAATGTTTCGTGTTCGGCGAGGCGTGCGCCGACCATATCACCACGCATTGGGATGCCCTGCCCGCGGTGCCGGTGATCCGGCCCTGGGATGAAAGCCGCGTCACCGATTCGGACGAAGAGGTGGTGATCAAGCAGAACTGGACCGAGATCCGCCGCTTCATGTGGAATTACGTCGGCATCGTCCGCACCACCAAGCGGCTCGAACGCGCGCAGCATCGCATCCAGATGCTGACCGAGGAGGTGGCCGATTATTACGGCCACTTCCGCGTCACCCCCGATCTGATCGAGCTGCGCAACCTGTTGCAGACCGCCGCGCTGATCGTCCGTTCGGCGTTGCACCGGCACGAGAGCCGCGGGCTGCACTATACACTCGACTATCCCGAGACGCTGCCCGACGCGGTTGATACGGTGCTGGTGCCCTGAGCGGCGCGGGCGTCGCCGTCAGCCCGTCACCTCCTTGAACAATTGCCGTGCGGTCTCGGTGATCACCCGGCCGGCGCCGCGGTCGCCCTTGGCCATCGACGCCATGAACGCCTTGGCCTGCGCCAATGTCAGGTGTGGCGGCAACGGCGCGACCTCGGGATCGGTCTTCACCTCGAGGATCACCGGCCGGTCGGCGGCGAGCGCCGCCGCCCAGGCGGAGGCCAGGTCCTCCGGCCGGTCGACGAAGATGCCCTTCAGCCCGATCAGCTCGGCGAAGCGCGCATAGGGCACGTCGGGCAGGTCCTGCGTCGTGGGGAAGCGGGGATTGCCCTCCATCACGCGCTGCTCCCAGGTCACCTCGTTGAGATCCTCGTTGTTGAACACGCAGACGATGAAGCGCGGATCGCGCCAGCGCTGCCAGTATTTCTGGACGGTGATCATCTCGGCGAGATTGTTCATCTGCATCGCGCCGTCACCGACCAGCGCCACCACCGGCCGTTCGGGATGCGCGAACTTCGCCGCGATCGCATAGGGCACCGCCGCCCCCATCGACGCGAGCCCGCCCGACAGCGACGCGCGCTGCCCCTGCTTCAGCTTGAAGTCGCGCGCATACCAATTGCAGCACGAGCCGCTGTCTGAGGTGACGATCGCATCGGCGGGGAGCAGCGGCGACATCTCCCACACGACGCGCTGCGGATTGACTGGCTTGGCCTCCGCCATCGCGCGCGCCTCCAGCGTCCGCCACCAGTCGGCGACGCCCGCCTCGATCCCCGCGCGCCACGAACGATCGGGCTTGGCGTGGATCAGCGGGATCAGCGCCTCCAGCGTCTCGCGCGCGCCGCCGTGCAGATTGACCTCTGTGGGATAGCGCAGCCCGAGCATGCCGGCATCGACGTCGATCTGCACCGCCCGGACCTTGCCGTCGGGCGGGAGGAACTCCGCCCAGGGAAAGCCGGTGCCGATCATCAGCAGCGTGTCGGCGCCCTGCATCATGTCCCACGACGGCTTGGTGCCGAGCAGCCCGATCGCGCCGGTGACGAAGGGCAGCTCGTCGGAGAGCACGTCCTTGCCGAGCAGCGCCTTGGCGACGCCGGCACCGAGCAGGTCGGCGATCCGCACCACCGCCTCGGCCCCGTCGCGCGCGCCCGCGCCGATGAGGATCGCGACCTTCTCGCCGGCATTGAGCACCTCGGCGGCGCGGCCGAGGTCGCGCGGCTGCGGCACCACCAGCGGCCGGCTGTAGCCGACGCCCGAGCGGGTGAAGCCATGCTGGACCTTGGGCTCCTCATAGGGCTCGTCCTGCACGTCCTTCGGCAGCACGATCACGCCGACGCCATTGCCCGCCACCGCGATGCGGATCGACCGGTCGGTGACGTGGCGGACCTGCGCCGGCGCGGTCGCCTCCTGCACGTAGTCCGCGACATCGGCGAAGATGCGGTCGAGGTTGAGCTCCTGCTGGTAGCTCGCGCCGCGCACCGTTGTCTCGGCCTGGCCGGCGATCGCCAGCACCGGCGCATGATCGAGCTTGGCGTCGTACAGGCCGGTGAGCAGATGCGTCGCTCCGGGGCCGCCGGTCGACAGGCAGACGCCGAGTTCGCCGGTGAACTTGGCATGCGCGCTCGCCATGAACGCCGCCATCTCCTCATGGCGGACCTGGATGAATTCGATGCCCTCGCCCGCCTTCTCCGCGCGTTGCAGCGCGCCGAGCACGCCGTTGATGCCGTCGCCGGAATAGCCGTAGATGCGCGTCACGCCCCATGCCTTCAGCCGGTCCACGAAGAAGTCGCTGGTCATCTGTGCCATGGCTGCCGTCCTGCTTGCTCGATTGCGGCAACAACGGACGGGCCGGAGCAATGGTGCCCCGCCGTTCGCCGCGCCGGTGCCGCGGTTCGTCGCAGCCCGCCGCATCGGCGGTTTCGCCGCACCGATCCTCGGATAAGGATCGGCGCCTTGCCAGCTGAGGCCTCTTTTCCAGTATGATAGCGTTTGGCCGTCCGGCCCGATCGATTCTGATGATCGCCAGTTGCGCCGCGCTTGCCGGTTGCGGCTCGACCTCGCGGCCGATCGGCAGCGGCCCCGCCCCCGCCGAGACGCCGGCGCTCGCGGTATCGATCCCGATCCCCTCCGCCGCGCCGCCGCCGCGCCGCGTCGCGCCGGCGCAGCTGACCAGCACGATCGACGCGCTGGCGCGCAGCTTCGACGGCAAGTTCGGCATCGCGATCCGCGCCGTCGACGAGGGCTGGACGGTGACCTCGCCGGGCGCGCGCACCCGCCTGCCGCAGCAGTCGGTCAGCAAATTGTGGGTCGCGATGACGCTGATGGACCTGCGCGACCAGGGCAAGGCGCGGCTCGACGATCCCGTCGTCGTCCGGCCCGAGGACCTGACGCTGTTCCACCAGCCGATCGCGATGCTGGTCAAGGGCGACGGCTATCACACCACCGTGGGCGAATTGCTCACCCGCGCGCTGACCCACAGCGACAATACCGCCAACGACCGGCTGCTCACCTATGTCGGCGGGCCCGCCGCCGTGCGCGCGATGATCGAGCGCAAGCAACTGGGCGACATCCGCTTCGGCCCCGGCGAGCGGTTGCTCCAGGCGAAGACCGCCGGACTGACCTGGAACCAGGCGATGGCGGTGGGCGGCGGCTTCGAGGCGGCCCGTTCGCGCCTGTCGCCCGAGGCGCGCGCCGCGGCGCTCGACGCCTATGTCAACGATCCCCCCGACGGCGCCGCGCCGCTCGCCATCGCCGACGCGCTATCGCGGCTGGCGCGCGGCGAGCTGTTCACCGAGACCTCGACGCGCATCCTGCTCGACACGATGGGCGCGTCGGTCACCGGCCGCGCCCGGCTGCGCGCCGCGCTGCCCGCCGGCTGGCAGATCGCGCACAAGACCGGGACGGGCCAGGACCTCGGCGGCCGCAACGCCGGCTTCAACGACGTCGGCCTGCTCACCGCGCCCGACGGGCGACGCTATGCGATCGCGGTGATGATCGGGGATTCGCGCCGGCCGATCCGCGAGCGGCAACAACTGATCCAGTCGGTCGCAGCGGCGGTGGCGAGCTATGCGGGGGGCGGGGCGACGGGCGCCTGACCGCCATCGTCATCCCGGCGAACGTCGGGATGACGATGGGCCTGTTACCCCAAAGCCACACTCCGCCAAACCCGTCGTCTGCCCCAAGCAGAGGTTGGTGCCGCCGGACCGATCGGGTAAACGCAGCCACGATGCCCCATCTCTATCTCGTCGACGGCTCGGGCTATATCTTCCGCGCCTATCACCGCCTGCCGCCGCTCACCAACAAGCATGGCGAGCCCGTCGGCGCCGTCTATGGCTATACCGCAATGCTGTGGAAGCTCGCCGACGAGCTGCATGCGGCGGAGGGGCCGACGCATATGGCGGTGATCCTCGACAAATCGTCGAAGACCTTCCGCAACGATCTCTACGATCAATACAAGGCGCACCGGCCGCCGCCGCCCGAGGATCTGGTGCCCCAGTTCCCGATGATCCGCGACGCGACCCGCGCCTTCTCGCTGCCGTGCATCGAGACCGAGGGGCTGGAGGCGGACGACATCATCGCCTGCTATGCCAAGGCGGCGCTGGCGCAGGGCTGGCAGGTGACGATCGTCAGTTCCGACAAGGATCTGATGCAGCTCATCGAGCCGGGCCTCGACCTGTACGATACGATGAACAACCGCCGGCTCGGGCCGGAGCATGTTGCCGAGAAGTTCTTCGGCATCGCGCCGTCGCAATTGGGCGACGTGCTCGCGCTGATGGGCGACAGCGTCGACAATGTGCCCGGCGTCCCCGGCGTCGGCCCCAAGACTGCCGCCAAGCTGATCCTCGAACATGGCGACCTCGAATCGGTCCTCGCCGCCGCGGAGGGGATGAAGAAGGGCAAGCTGCGCGACAATCTGATCGAGCATGCCGGCATGGCACGGCTCAGCCGCGAACTCGTATCGCTGCGCTGCGACGTGGCGCTGCCCGAACCGCTCGAAGACCTCGAACTCCAAGGCATCCCCGACGCGCCGCTGCGCGCCTTCCTCGAACATCACGGCTTCCGCACCCTGCTCGCCAAGCTCGGTCAGGTCGCCGACGAGCCGGTGCCCGCCCCCGCCTCGGTCCCGTATGAGGCCGATCCGCCGTGCGAGCATGACGCCTATGAGACGGTGGTCGATGTCGAGACGCTCGACCGCTGGATCGCGCAGGCGCAGCATCAGGGCTGGGTCGCGATCGATACCGAGACGACCGGCACCGACGCGACCGGCGCCGATCTGGTCGGCGTCAGCCTCGCGCTCGGCGCCAACAAGGCGTGCTATATCCCGCTCGGCCATGGCGGCAGCGACCTGTTCGGCGAGACGCCGCCGCAGATCGAGCGCGACGCGGCGCTCGCCCGGCTCAAGGTCCTCTGCGAGGACGCGTCGGTGCTCAAGATCGGGCACAATCTCAAGTTCGACATGATCGTGCTCGGGCTGCACGGCATTACGATCGCGCCGCATGACGACACGATCGTGATGAGCTTCGATCTCGACGCCGGGCTGCACGGTCATGGCATGGACGAGCTGGCGGCGACGCACCTGTCGCATAGCTGCATCGCGTTCAAGGACGTGGTCGGCACCGGCAAGACGCAGCGCGGCTTCCACGAGGTCGATCTGAAGGCCGCGACGCGCTACGCCGCCGAGGATGCCGACGTGACCTATCGGCTGTGGAAGCGCTTCAAGGCGCGGCTGCCCGCCGAGGAGGCGACGCGCGTCTACGAGATGGTCGACCGGCCGCTGGTGCCGGTGATCGCGCGGATGGAGATGCGCGGGATCAAGGTCGATCGCGAACGGCTGTCGGGCCTGTCCGCCGAGTTCAGCGGCCAGATCGCGGGGCTGGAGACGGTGATCCACGGTCACGCCGGCGCGCCGTTCACGATCGGCAGTCCCAAGCAATTGGGTGACGTGCTGTTCGAGCGGATGGGCATCAAGGGCGGCCGCAAGGGCAAGTCGGGCGTCTATTCGACCGACGTCACCGAGCTGGAGCGGATCGCCGCCGACAAGGATTCGCCCGGGGCCGAGATCGCCGCGCGGGTGCTCGACTGGCGGCAGCTCACCAAGCTCAAGAACACCTATACCGATGCGTTGCAGGCGCAGATCAACCCGCGCACCGGCCGCGTCCACACCAGTTACTCGCTGACCGGTGCGCAGACCGGGCGCCTGTCGTCGACCGAGCCCAACCTCCAGAACATCCCGATCCGTACCGAGGTGGGGCGGCAGATCCGCGACGCCTTCGTCGCCGAGCCCGGCAACGTCATCCTCGCCGCCGATTATTCGCAGATCGAGCTGCGGCTGGCGGCGCATATGGCCGACGTGCCGGCGCTGCGCGACGCCTTCGCCAATGGCGACGACATCCACAGCCTGACCGCGATGGAGCTGTTCGGCGAGGTCAACCGCGACACCCGCGGCCGCGCCAAGACGATCAACTTCGCGATCCTCTACGGCATCAGCCGCTGGGGCCTTGCGGGCCGGCTCGACGTCAGCGCCGAGGAGGCGCAGGCGATGATCGACCGCTATTTCGAGCGCTTCCCCGGCATCAACACCTATATTGCCGAGACGACGCAGAGCGTGCGCGAGCGCGGCTTCACCACGACGCTGTTCGGGCGCAAGACGCACTTCCCGCGCATCCGCAGCAAGGTGCAGCACGAACGGCAAGGCGCCGAGCGCGCCGCGATCAACGCGCCGATCCAGGGGACGAGCGCCGATATCATCAAGCGCGCGATGGTGCGGATGGAGCCGGCGCTGCTCGCGGCGGGGCTGCCGAACGTGCAGATGCTGCTCCAGGTGCACGACGAACTCGTGTTCGAACTGCCCGAGGGTGACGTCGATGCGGCCAAGCCGGTGATCGAGCGGGTGATGGCCGAGGCGGCGCAGCCGGCGGTCACGCTGTCGGTGCCGCTCGGGATCGAGATCGGGACGGGTGCGAGCTGGGGGGCAGCGCATTGATCGCGGCCGCCTCGCACTCACCCTCACCCTGCGCCGCCTTCGGCGCCTTCTCCCTCTCCCGATGGGAGAGGGAGGGAGGCGCGCAGCGCCGGAAGGGTGAGGGTGGGTGCGAGACGCTCACGATCGCCAACCCGTGACCGAATCGAAGGACATCGACGCGCTCGCCAAGGGCGGGCGCACCAATATCGCCGGTTTCGTGCTGCGCCTCGCCGCGCGCATCCCGTTCCTGTTCATCGCCGGCCGCCTTTACGGCCCGGACCTCGTCGGCCGCTTCGCGCTCGCCGTGGTGGTGGTCGAGCTTGCCGCTCTGGTCGCGACGCTCGGGCTCAAGCGCGGCCTCGCGCAGGCACTGTCGTCGTCCGACCAGCCGCACGTCTGCGTCGTCTGGGATGCGCTGGCGCTCGCCTTCATCCTGTCGATCGCGGCGAGCGCGGTGCTGATCGCCTTTCCGGAGGTAATGTACGCCAATACGCAGGTGACCGGGCTCGACCGGTTCCTGCCGTGCATCATCGTCGCGGTGGCCTGGTCCGACGTCAGCCTGTCGGCGCTCGCCTATCGCCACAACGTCAAGGCGGCGGTGACCGCGCGCGCCGTCGTCGAGCCGTGGACGATCTCGATCGCCGCCTGGGTCTTCTCCTTCTTCACGATCAAGGACGGGCTGGTCCTCTCCTATGTCGCGTCGATGACCGCGGCGCTGATCGCCAGCTTCGTGCCGTTCCTGCGCAGCTATGGCCTGCCGCGCGGCTGGTCGCCGCATCCCGGCCAGCTCTTCGCGCTCGCCCGCGCCAATGCGCCGCTCGCCGGTGCCGACGCGCTCGAATGGGGCAGCCGCAACGTCGACCGGTTCATCCTCGGCGTGATGTTCGAGCCGAAGATCGTCGGCATCTATTATATGGCGCAGCAGGTCGCGAGCCTTCCGCAGAAGCTCAAGACCAGCTTCGACCCGATCCTGGGGCCGGTCATCACCAAGAGCCTCGCGGTCAACGACCGCGCCGCGATCGCGCATCAGGTGCGGCAGGTGGCGTTCTGGATCATGGCGGCACAGGCGGGTCTTGCGCTGATGGGGTCGATCCCCGCCGGCGCGGTGATGGGCGTGGTCGGGCCGCAATTCGTCGCGGGCAGCGCCGCGCTCGGCTTCCTGCTGACCGCCGAGGTGCTCGCCTCGACCGGGGCGGTATGCGAATCGGCGCTGGTCTATACGGCGCGGCACCGCAATCTGATCATCTCGATCGTCATGCTGGCGGTGCAGATCGCGCTCAGCTTCGCGCTGATCCTCGGCATGCGACGGCTCGGCTGGCCGACGACGTGGCAGGCGGCGGGGCCGGCGGTGGCGCTGATGGTCAGCGTCGCGCTGACCTCGGTGGTCAAGGCGACGCTGCTCGGCCGTATCCTGTCAGCGCCGGTGTCGCCGTGGCGCTGGCCGCTGCTGTGGGCGGTGGTCGCGGCGACGGTGGTCGGCGGCTTGTTCACCGCGCTGCCGCCGCAGCTCGAATGGCTCGAACTGATCGGCGGCGAACCGGCGATCGCGGCGACCTATCTGTTCGTGCTGTGGAAATGGGCATTCGGCCCGGCCGACCGCGCGTTGTTCGGCAAGATGCCGAAAGCCGAGGAGGCGACGCTGCCCAACGTGGGATCGCCGGTGCGCTAGGCGGATTGGACGGTCCGAAAGTCACGGAGGCCAGCGCCTCCCCCGCCGGAGCAGGACATTTGCATATGGCGATTCGCGTAAGCCGCTCGCCCTCCATGCCACGTCGTCACCCCGGACTTGTTCCGGGGTGACGAACCTGATGAGGACATCGATCGCGCCTCACGACTTCGGCCATATATGATCCCCCTGCCCGCTTAGGGGGAGGATTGCAGGCTCAGTGGCGGAAGTGGCGCATGCCGGTGAAGACCATCGCGAGGCCCGCGGCGTCTGCGGCGGCGATCACCTCCTCGTCGCGGATCGAGCCGCCCGGCTGGATCACCGCGGTCGCCCCCGCCTCGACCGCGGCGAGCAGGCCGTCGGCGAAGGGGAAGAACGCATCCGACGCGACCGCCGAGCCGATCGTGCGCGGCGTCGCCCAGCCCGCCCTGTCGGCGGCGTCCTTCGCCTTCCACGCGGCGATGCGCGCGGACTCCAGACGGTTCATCTGGCCGGCGCCGACTCCGGCGGTGGCGCCGTCCTTGGCATAGACGATCGCGTTCGACTTGACGTGCTTGGCGACGGTCCAGGCGAAGCGGCAGTCGGCGAGCTCCTGTTCGGTCGGCGCGCGCTTGGTGACGACCTTCAGCTCGCCCGGCGTGCCATTGTCGCGGCCCTGCACCAGCCAGCCGCCGGCGATCGACTTGGCGAACAGGCCGGCCCGCGCGGGATCGGGCAGTTCGCCGGTCAGCAGCAGCCGCAGGTTCTTCTTGGCGGCGAACAGCGCCAGCGCCTCTTCGTCGGCGCCGGGGGCGACGACGACCTCGGTGAAGATGCCGGTGATCGCCTTCGCGGTCGCGGCGTCGAGCGGGCGGTTGACCGCGATGATGCCGCCGAACGCCGAGACGGTGTCGCAGGCGAAGGCCTCGGCATAGGCCGCTTCGAGGCTGGACGCGGTGGCGACGCCGCACGGATTGGCGTGCTTGACGATGACGCAGGTCGGTGCCGCGTCGCGGAACTCGGCGACCAGCTCGAGCGCGGCATCGGCGTCGTTGAGATTGTTGTAGCTGAGCTCCTTGCCCTGCACCTGCCGCGCCTGGCCGATGCCGCGGACGCCGTCGTTGCTCGCGTAGAAGGCGGCGGACTGATGCGGGTTCTCGCCGTAGCGCAGCGATGCGGCGCGGGTCATCGTCACCGGCAGCACCGCCGGGAACGCCTCGGCCTGATCGACGGTGCCGAACCAGCGCGCGATCGCGCCGTCATAGCTGGCGGTGGCGGCGAAGGCCTTGGCGGCGAACAGGCGGCGCTGGTCGAGCGTCGTCTCGCCGGTCGCGACGATCGCATAATCGGCGGGGTCGGTGACGATCGCGACATAAGCGTGGTTCTTGGCGGCGGAGCGGACCATCGAGGGGCCGCCGATGTCGATATTCTCGATCACCGTGTCGCGGTCGGCGCCGCGGGCGACGGTCGCCTCGAACGGGTAGAGGTTCACCACCACCAGATCGATCGCGCCGATCGCATGCGCCGCCATCGCCGCGGCATGGTCGGGATCGTCGCGGACGGCGAGCAGGCCGCCGTGGACCATCGGGTGGAGCGTCTTGACGCGGCCGTCCATCATCTCGGGAAAGCCGGTAACGTCACTAACGTCGCGCACCGCGAGGCCGGCGTCGCGCAGCGCCCTGGCGGTGCCGCCGGTCGAGACCAGCTCGACACCCTTCGCCGCAAGTGCCTGGGAAAGCTCGACAATGCCGGTCTTGTCGGAGACCGACAGCAGGGCGCGCTTGATGGGGATGGTGGACATGGTCTTCCTCTGTGGCCTAGCCGGACGCAACCCGCTCCGTTCGCCCCGGACCTGTCGAGACGCAGACGGGACTCGCCTGCGCTTCGACAGGCTCAGCACGAACGGGTAAGGGGTGCCAGTCGTATGCGCGTCCCCCTAGCGGGCGAAGGCGCGTCCGAACAGGTCAGATCGCGCGTTTCAGCGCCCAGCTGACGTTGGCGCCGCCCGCCGGCGCCTCGCCGCTGACGACGAGCTGCTGCGTGGCGATCGGGCGGCCCTCGCCGTCGATCCACAGCGAATCCTCGATGGTCAGCGTACCGCCGCGGCAGCGGAACTGCCAGAGCGCGCCGCCGGGCAGGCGGAGCAGCGCCGCCAGGCCATCGGCGGTCGGCGACGCCTCGACCCCGGCGCCGAGGTGGAAGCGCACCGCGAACGGCACGACGCCGACCTTGCGCCGCCGCCCGTGCGGCAGCAGCGCATCCTCGCCGCGCAATTCCTTGCCGTCGCCGGTCAGCATCAGCTGGCGGCGATGGACGAAGCCCCAGCGGCGGACATAGCCGTCGTGGCTCGCCTCGATGCGGCTGGCGACGTCCGATTCCTGCCGCGACAGCTCGACCTCGGCGACGCCGCGGCCGAGCGTGCCGTCGGCGAGGATCGCGGTCGAATTGGAATCGCCGACCACCAGCGTCGAATGCGCCGCCGTGGTGCGCAGTCCCTCGGCATAAGCGCTCGGCAGCTGCGGCACCGCGGCGCGCGCGCCGCCGCAATTGACGATCAGCCGCGTCTCGCCATCGGAAAATTCGAAGGCGAGCGTCGAGGCGCAGCCGCCCTCGACCAGCTTGGCGACCGGCGGCGGTGCCGCATCGACGATCAGCACCGCGCCACCGGCGGCGAGCCGCTGATAGCCCCAGTCGCGGGCCTGGCGGAGCGGGCGGGTGCGCACCCCGCTCGCGGCGATCACCGCGGCGAGCGCGTCGGGCATCGCCGGGCCGCCGCCCTGCCAGCTCGACAGCATGCCGTCGCCATGGGTGACGCCGAGCAGCGCCGGCACCGCGCGGGTCAGCGCCGCCTGCGCCGCGGCGGGCATCTCCTCGCGCCGCGCGACATAGGTCTCGCGCAGCATGGCGAGCAGCATGATCGTGTCGAGCAGCATCACCGGGCTGCGCGACACCGCGCCGCCATCCTCGCTGAGCCCGCTGGCGAGCGCGCGGAGCAGCCCCGCCTCGCCGAAGCTGCGCCGGGGATCGCCGCCGGGGATCAGCAGCCCCGCCGCGACGACCCCGCACCAGGCGGCGATGCGCGGCGCACCGGGTGGTGCCTTGTCGGCGCCGCGGTCGAGGTGCCGGGCGCCACGCGCCAACGTGTTGAGCACGCTGGAGCGATAGACGAGATCGGTCGACGACAGGATCAGCGGCGCATGCGCGGTCCAGAACAACAGGCGCCGGCCCCACAGATCGGGGCGCCACGCCAGAGGATCGATGCGCTCGGCATAATCGCCGAGCCAGCGCGCCATCAGCGCCTCGGCGATCGGCGCGCCCTGCGCCCGCGTCGCCACCGTCGACAGGTCGCGCAGCCAGGCGAAGCTGTGGACATATTCGGCAAAGGGCTTGCCCCATTCGCCGCGCTTGAACGCGAGCGTGTCGATCGGATGCGTCTCGCCGCGGAAGGTGAGATCACCGGACAGCATCGCCTGGCCGCGGCGCACGTCGCCGATGACGGGATCGTCGGGCACCGCGATCAGCTTGAGCGGATACCGCCCTTTCAGGCGCATGCTGTGGATCGGGGTGCGCCAGGTCAGCCGGTGGAGCTGTTCGGACAGCCGCTCGGCCAGGCTGAGCCCGCGGTCGCCACCGACCCGCATCAGGCGCTTGCCCTCCTCGACTCCGTCAGGCGGCGATCCGGCGGGCAGCGATTCGGGGTGCGGCGATTCGGCCGGTGGCGACAGGTCGTTCATCCCGCCGCCGACGTGCCGCGCAGCGCGGCGATGTTGGCGGCATAATGCGCGGGTCCGCCGCGGAAGGCGGCGGTGCCGGCGACCAGCGCGTCGGCACCGGCGGCGATGCAGCGCGCGGCATGTTCGGGATCGACGCCGCCGTCGACTTCGAGGTCGATGGCGCGGCCGCTCTGATCGATCATCTTGCGGATCGCGGCGATCTTCTTGAGCTGGCTGTCGATGAAGGTCTGGCCGCCGAAGCCGGGATTGACGCTCATCACCAGCACGAGGTCGACCATGTCGATGAGGTAATCGAGCATCTTGGCCGGCGTGCCGGGATTGAGCACGACGCCCGCGCGCTTGCCCAGCCCCTTGATGTGCTGGATCGTGCGGTGGATGTGAGGGCCCGCCTCGGGATGGACGGTGATGCCGTCCGCCCCGGCCTCGGCAAAGGCGTCGAGGTACAGGTCGACCGGCGAGATCATCAGATGGACGTCGAACGGCTTGGCGGTGTGCGGGCGCAGCGCCTTCACCACGGCGGGGCCGATCGTGATGTTGGGGACGAAATGGCCGTCCATCACGTCGATATGGATCCAGTCGGCGCCCGCGGCATCGATCGCGCGGACCTCCTCGCCCAGCTTGGCGAAGTCGGCGGACAGGATGGAGGGGGCGATACGGACGGGCTGCATGACCCGCCTCTCTAACCGCCTGTCCTTCTATTACAATGCGCTTGGGACGAGTTTGCTGAGGGGTGCGCCAAGCCACCCCTCCCCCGCCAGGGGGAGGGGGACCGTTCGGCCTTAGCCGAATGGTGGAGGGGGAGGACAGGGCGGGAGCGCTGCAATCGAGCTTCCGCCCTGTCCTCCCCCTCCGTCAGCGCTTTGCGCTGCCACCTCCCCCTGGCGGGGGAGGAATGGGTTAGCTTATCCGCTTCAGCCGCGCGATGAAGAAGCCGTCGCAGCCGCCGTCGGCGGTCATCATGCCCGGCACGGTGCGGACATAGCCGTCGGCATGCACGGGAATGCCCGCCGGCAGCAGCGCCGCGGCGGGCGCGTCGATCGCATAATCCGGGCGCGCCGACAGGAAGCGGGCGAGCTGGTCCTCGCCTTCCTGCCGTTCGAGGCTGCACGTCGCGAACACCAGCGTGCCGCCGGGCTTCACCCAATCGGCGGCGCGGGCGAACAGGCGCGCCTGGAGCGCCGCCATCTCCTCGATGATCGGCGGGTGGACGCGGTGGAGCACGTCGGGGTGGCGGCGGAAGATGCCGGTGGCGCTGCACGGCGCGTCGATCAGCAAAGCGTCGGCCGGCTCGGCCGGCGCCCATTTGAGCACGTCGGCGGCGATCACCTCCGCCTTCAGCCGGGTGCGGAACAGGTTCTCGCGCAGCCGCTTGATCCGGGCATTGGAGACGTCGACCGCGGCGACGGCAAAGCCCGCGGCGGCGAGTTGCAGCGTCTTGCCGCCGGGCGCGGCGCACAGGTCGATCGCGCGCCCGTTCGCCGCATCGGCGAGCAGGCGCGCGGGCAGCGAGGCGGCGATGTCCTGCACCCACCAGCGCCCCTCGGCAAAGCCGGGCAGGTCGGTGACCGAACCGGCATCGGCGATGCGGACATGCCCCGGCAGCAGGCTGACGCCACCGAGTTCGGCGACCCAATGGTCAGTCTCGGCCGGGTCGGCGAGGGTGACGTCGAGCGGCGGCGGGGCGGCGATCGCCTGCGCCGCGCCCTCGACCATCTCGGCGCCCCACGCCCCCTCCCAGCGGGTCTCGACCAGCGGCGGCAGCGCCGGAATCTCGGGCAGCAGCACGCCCGAGCGCACGATCGCTCCGAACACGCCGTGGACCAGCTTGCGCGGGCCGCCATCGACCAGCGGCAGGACGGTGGCGATCGCGGCATGGTGCGGCGTGCCGAGCACGAGCGCCTGGACCAGCGCGATGCGCAGCGCCATCCGCGCCTTGGCATCGTCGGGCAGCGGCCGTTCGGTGACCGAGTCGATCAGCGCGTCGAGATCGGGCAGGCGACGCAGCACCTCGGCGGCGATGGCGTGGGCGAGGCCGCGATCGGGTCCATAGACGTGGCGCGTCGCGGCGACGAGCGCCTGTTCGAGCGGTTCGCCGCGGCGGAGCACCGCATCGAGCAGACGCAGCGCCGCACGGCGGGAGGGCGTGCCGAGCGCGTCGGAATCGTTGTTGGTGGAACGGGGCAAACTTGTCTTACCTGACGCTGGAACCGATATGGAATCCATCCCTTAGACCGGAGAGACGCGATGGGCCAACGTCCTGCACATGTTAAGCCGCCCGCCTACCTCAGCCAGAACCCGCCGGTGCCGCAGCCGGAGGACAAGAAACCGGCGCAAGCCGACCCGCTGGGGCTCAATCCGACCCGCTATGGCGACTGGGAGCTGAAGGGCATCGCGATCGACTTCTGACCGGTCCGGAACCATGTCGGCCTGATGCGCGTCCATGATGCATGTTAAGCGCTCCTGAATTCCGTCGTTCGTGCTGAGCCGGCCTGGCACAGGCGCTGCGACAGGCCGGGGGCGTATGGTCGGCACCCGATCGCTCGGGCGGTGGGGGCTGGCGGCGGTGGCCATCCTCGCCCTGCTCCTGCTGATCGTCGCCGCCTTTCCGTTCGGGATGCTCAAGGGCCTGGTCGCCGATCGGCTGAGCGATCGGTTCGGCCGGCCGGTGACGATCGACAGCATGGCACGGACCGACGGGTTCGGCTTCACGCCGACCGTCGTCGTGCGCGGGGTGCGCATTCCGCAGGCAACATGGGCTGGCGGCGGCGATTTCCTGCGGCTGCGCGAGGCGCGGCTGCGCTTTCCGGTGTGGCCGCTGCTCACCGGCACGTTCAAGCCGCGCGACATCGTCATCGACGGCATGCAACTGGCGCTGGTGCGCGCGCCGGACGGCCGCACCAACTGGTCGCGGCCGGGCGGATCGCGGGGCGGCCAATCCTCCAACACGCTGCAGGGGCTGACGGTGCGCGACAGCATCGTCGCCTATCGCGACGACAAGCGGCAGCGCGCGGCGCGGGTCGCCTTCGCCTCCGATGCGCAGGGGTTGCGGATCAATGGTAGCGGGACGATCCGCGGGACCCCGGTCCGCGTCGCGCTCACCGGCGCCTCGGTCGCGCAGCCGGTGGCGGCGCCATGGGCGTTCACCGCGGCGATCGAGGGCGACGCGCTGCACATGCGCGCCAGGGGTACGACCGACCGCCCGCTCGACACCGACGCGATGACGCTCGACATCGCGGCGCGCGCCGCCGACCTCCGGCTGATCGATGCGGTGATCGAGGCGGGACTGTTCGGGACGCAGCCGGTGGCGCTGACCGCGCACGTCCGCCACGATGCGCCCAAATGGATCGTCACCGATCTGAAGGGCACGATCGGCCGGTCCGACATCGCCGGCCACGTCACCGTCGACAAGCAGGACGGCCGCACCAAGCTGGACGGGGCGGCGACCGCGCAACGCTTCGATTTCGACGATCTGTCCTCCGACGAGGGGCTGGCCAAGGGCGCCGCACTGGAGGGGGCGATCGGGCCGCGGCTGGTGCCCGCCACGCGGATCAACCTCGCCAAGATCGACAAGACCGACGGGCGGATCGCGGTGCATGTCGCGCGCGTGTTCAGCCATGGCGGTCGGACGTCGGTGACCGGCATCGACGGCGTGCTGATGCTCGACCACCAGCGGCTGCGCGTCGCGCCGCTGACCGTGCGGCTTGCCGGCGGCACGGCGCGCGGCACGGTGACGGTCGACCAGCGCGACGGGGCGGCATCGCCGCTGCTCACCGTCGACCTGCGACTGGTCGGCACGCGGGTGGAGGCGTTCGACGGGGCGCAGGGCGCCTTTACCGGCCAGGTCGCGGCGCGTGCCCGGCTGAGCGGGCGCGGCGATACGATCCGCGCGGCGATCGGCCGGTCCGACGGGCGGATCGGCTTCACGATCCGCGACGGCACGCTGCCGGCGCGCTATGCGGCGGCGCTGGGGTTCGATGCGGGACGGGCGCTGCTCGCCGGCGGCACGGACAGCGCGCGGCTGCGCTGCCTCGTGCTGGCGCTGCCGGTCCGCGGCGGCCGTGGCACCGCGACGCCATTGGTCGTGGACACCAGCGCGAGCCAGTTGCGCGGGACGGGCACGGTGCGCTTTCCCGACGAGCGGATCGACCTGCGGCTGACCGGCGCGCCCAAGGGGCACAGCCTGTTGCGGCTGCCGGGATCGGCCTTCGTCACCGGCAGCCTGAGCGATCCGGTGCTGACCGTGCCGGCGGAGGTGAAATCGGTCGGCAACATCTTCAAGGCGATCGGCCGGGCGATCACCGGCCGGCAGGGGCCGAGTGCGACCGATGCGGATTGCGCCGGGCTGGTGGCGCGCGCGTTGCGCTAGGCGCGCACCGCCGCCGGGGAAGACGATGCCTCCCATGATCCACGTCGTCATCCGATCACGACCCGATCATGGGGGGCCTGCCGCCGTCGCGGCGATGCCGACATGCCAACCTTCTTCCCGGCGGCCGACGTTTCCGCTCGCCGTGCCGTAGCGGCGCGGGTAGGATCGGGGCATGAATGATACCGCCACTGCCGGCGGCGCCTCCGGCGCCAGCCTTCTGCCCGATACCACCGATGCCTTCACCATCGCGCATCTTGCGGTGCTGGCGGTCTTCGCACTGCTGGTGATCGCGGCGATCGTCTGGGGCGCGCGGCTGAAGGCGCGGCGCAAGGCCGCCGAACGCCATATCGCCAGCCACAATGAAGAGGTGATCGCCGCCGCACCCGAAGCGACGCCGCCTCCCCCGCCGGCCCCGCCGCGCCCCGCCCCCGCTCCGGTTCAGGCACCGGCGGTCGCGCGCCGGGTGGAGGACGCGCCGGTGCACGCCCCCGCCGAGCCGCTGGTCGAGGACGCCGCCGACCCGCTGGCGGACGAGCCGATCGCGGCGGCCGCGCCGCTCGATGCCGCGCCCGCGATCGAGGCCGCTTCGGCACCCGCGCCTTCGCCTACCCCCGCGCCCGCGCCCGCCGGCGATTCGCCCGCGGAGGCGCCGGTGAGCACGCTCAAGGGGCTCGGGCCGAAGCTGACCGCGCGGCTGGCGGAACTGGGGATCACCACCGTGGGCCAGGTCGCGGCGCTGAGCGACGACGATGCGGCGCGGCTCGATGCCCAACTCGGGCCGTTCGCCGGGCGGATCACCCGCGATCGCTGGATCGAACAGGCGCGCTTCCTCGCCGCGGGCGACAAGGCCGGGTTCGAGGCGGTGTTCGGCCGGCTGTAACCGCGCGGCGGATCAGCGGTCGAGGAAGGGCGCGGCGATCTCCGGCCGCACCCGCATCAGCCGCCCCGTCGCACGATCGAGCAGCGCCCAGGTCGTCACCGCCTCGACCTTCACCTTGCCGTCGGCCCCGGTGAAGCGGACGTGGCGGTTGAAGCGCGCGCCCTTGGGCGGTTCGGGCACCCAGGTTTCGCCCGTCACCGTCTCGCCTGCGGCGACGTTGCCGCGATAGTCGATCTCATGTCGGGTCACGACCCAGACCATCGCGGCGCGGTCCGCCGCCGGGGCCACAGCCTCCCAATGCGCGACCGCAATGTCCTGAATCCAGCGCACCCAGACCGCATTGTTGACGTGGCCGAGCTCGTCGATGTCGCCCGCATCGGCGGTGATCGAGAGGGTGAAGCGGCCGCTCATCCCTGCTGCCGCCGACGCCACCAGCGGAAGCCGGCGAACAGCGTGCCGAGCACCAGCGCCGCCAGCGCCACCCACAGCCACTGGCGGCCGTGCGGGCGATAGCGGCCGAGCAGCTCGGCGATGCCGGTGCCGAAGACATAGCCGAGGCTGGTGAACAGCACCGCCCAGACGCAGGCGGCAATCGCGTTGATCCACAGGAAGGTGCGCGTCGGCACCTGCGTCGTGCCGATCGCGATCGGGCTGACCGTGCGCAGCCCGTAGAGGAAGCGGAAGATGAAGATGAAGCCGATCGGATAACGTTCGAGCGTGTCGAGCGCCTTGACGAACGCCGGCTTGGCCTGCGCGCGCTGCACCCAGCGATGGTCGCGGAAGCGCCGGCCGGCGGCGAAGAACGCCTGGTCGGCGAGGAACGAGCCGCTCGCCGCGGCGATCATCGCGCCGGGCAGCGACAGCATGCCCTCATGCGCGAACAGCCCGCCGGCGAGCACCATCGTCTCGCCCTCGATCCCCGCGCCGAGGAACACCGCGGCGAGCCCGTAATCGGCGATGAGCGCCTCGATGCTCAGCGGTCGATCCCGAGCTGCCAGAGCACGAAGGCGTGTTCCTCCGCCGCCTCGCGCAGCGATTCGAACCGGCCCGACTTGCCGCCATGGCCCGCGCCCATGTTGGTCTTGAGCAGCAGCACGTTATCGTCGGTCTTGGTGGCGCGCAGCTTCGCCGCCCATTTCGCCGGCTCCCAATAGGTCACGCGCGGATCGTTGAGCCCGCCCGAGATGAACATCGGCGGATAGTCCTGCGCGACGACATTGTCGTACGGGCTGTAGCTGCGGATCAGCTCGAACGCCGCCTTGTCCTCGATCGGATTGCCCCATTCGGGCCATTCGCCCGGGGTGAGCGGCAGGTCGGCGTCGAGCATCGTGTTGAGCACGTCGACGAACGGCACGTCGGCGATCACCGCGCCCCATAGTTCGGGATCGGAATTGACGATCGCGCCCATCAGCTCGCCGCCCGCCGAGCGGCCGGCGGTGGCGATGCGGCCGGCCCTGGTCCAGCCGGCGTCGATCAGCCCCTTGGCGACGTCGACGAAGTCGTTGAACGTGTTGGTGCGCTTGTCGAGCTTGCCGTCGTGATACCATTGCTGGCCGAGATCGTCGCCGCCGCGGATATGCGCGATGGCATAAGCGAAACCGCGGTCGAGCAGCGACAGCCGCCCGGTCGAGAAGCCGGGCGGGATCGCATAGCCGTAGGCGCCATAGGCATAGAGGAACAACGGCTGCGACCCGTCGCGCTGGAAACCGGCGGGATAGACGATCGACACCGGGATTTCGGTGCCGTCGCGCGCGGCGATCTTGAGCCGCTCGGTGCGATAGCCGGCGGCGTCGTAACCGGCGGGAATCTCCTGCACCTTGCGCACCTCGAGCGCGCCGGTCGCGACATCGTAATCGTAGACGGTGCTCGGCGTGACCATCGATTCATAGCCGAGCCGCAGCGTGTCGACCGCATATTCGGGATTGTCGCCGAGGCCGGCGGCATAGCTCGGTTCGGGGAAGGCGATGCGCTGCGGTTCGGTCGGCGCGTCGTAGCGATGGATCGCGATCTGATCGAGCCCGTCGAGCCGGCCCTCGACGACGAAGAAGTCGCGGTAGCATTCGACGCCGGTCATATAGAAATGCGGGTCGGCGGGGATCAGTTCGTGCCAGTCGCCCGGCGCGTCGATGCTCGCGGTGCACAGCCGCCACATCGGATCGGTGTCGTTGGTGTGGATGAACAACGTGCCGTCATGCGCGTCGACGTCATATTCGCGCCCCTCCTTGCGGAGGGCGACGAGGATCGGCGTCGCCAGCGGATCGTTGGCGGGGAGCAGCCGCACCTCGCTGGTGACATGGTCGCCGGTGCCGATCACCAGCCACTGGCGGTCGCTGGTCTCGGCGACGGCGACGCGATAGCCCTCGTCCGCCTCGTGGAACAGCTCGACGTCGTCGCTCACCGGCGTGCCGAGCCGGTGGAAACGGGCGTTGTCGGTGCGCCATTGCTCGTTGGCGAGGCCGTAGAGGAAGCCGGTGTCGTCGCTGGTCCAGACGATGTCGGAGAGCATGCCGGGGATCACCTCGGGCAGATGCTCGCCGGTCTCGAGATTCTTGACGCGCACCTCAAACCGTTCGGCACCGCTGTCGTCGATGGCGTAGGCGAGATGGCGGCCGTCGTTGCTGACCGCGAAGGCGCCGAGCCGGAAATATTCCTTGCCCTCGGCGAGCGCGGGTTCGTCGAGCAGCAACTCGTCGGAGCCGCCCGCCACGGGCTTGCGCCACCATTTGCGATACTGGCCGCCGGTTTCATAGGCGGTCCAGTAGAGCCAGTCGCCATCCTTCTGCGGCACCGAGGATTCGTCCTCCTTGATGCGCGCCTTCATCTCTTCGTACAACCGGTCGACCAGCGGCTGGTGCGGCGCCATCACGCTTTCGAAATAGGCGTTCTCCGCCGCGAGATAGGCGAGCACGTCGGGGTCGGTGACCTCGGGATAGTTCGGGTCCTTCAGCCAGGCATAGGGATCCTCGATGGTGATGCCGTGCGTGGTGAAGCTGTGCGGGCGCCGGTCGGCGACGGGCGGCGTGATATCGGTCATGGCCTAGCCTTAGCCGCGCGATCGGGAGCCGTCATGCCCTTCCCCGCGCGTTCGGGCGACGAGCAACAAAGCGGAAACACCTCGTGTATTGAACCGTTCCCGCGCCGCCGTCATGGCTGATGGCGGACAACAGGGGACACGGGACATGGCCGGCGGACTGGTAGCGCTGCTCGACGATATCGCGGCGATGGCGAAGCTCGCCGCCGCCAGCCTCGACGACGTCGCCGGCGCGGCGGGCAAGGCGGGCGCGAAGGCGGCGGGCGTCGTCATCGACGATACCGCGGTGACGCCGACCTATGTCGTCGGGTTGAGCCCGGCGCGCGAGCTGCCGATCATCGGCAAGATCGCGCTGGGGTCGCTGAAGAACAAGCTGCTGTTCCTGCTGCCCGCGGCGCTGGTGCTGAGCGCGCTGGCGCCCTGGGCGATCACGCCGATCCTGATGCTGGGCGGCGCCTATCTCTGCTTCGAGGCGGCGGAGAAGATCGTCGGCGCGCTGACCGGCCACGGCCATGGCGAGGACGCGGTGGTCGAGACCGATCCCAAGGCGCTCGAAGACCGCCAGGTGTCGGGCGCGGTACGCACCGACCTGATCCTGTCGGGCGAGATCATGGCGATCGCATTGGGCGAGCTGAACGGGCAGACCTTGGTCAATCAGGCGATCGCGCTCGCCCTGGTGGGGATCGCGATCACCGTCGGCGTCTATGGCATCGTCGCGCTGATCGTGAAGATGGACGATATCGGCCTGCATCTCGCGCAGAAGCCGGGCGCGGGATCGCAGGCGCTGGGTCGCGGGCTGGTGTCGGCGATGCCGGTGGTCCTGAACGCGCTGTCGCTGATCGGCACCGCGGCGATGGTCTGGGTCGGCGGCGGGATCATCGTCCACGGCATGGAAGCATTCGGCCTCACCACCCTGCCCCATGCGCTCCACCACGCCGCCGAGGGCGCGGCCCATGCGGTCGGCGTGCTGCCCGGCGTGGTCAACTGGATCGTGACCGCGGTGGGATCGGGGATCGTCGGGCTGATCGTCGGCGGCGCGATCGTCGGCGTGCTGCACCTGCTGCCGCGCAAGGGGCATTGAGGACTGAAGTCCTCCCTCGCTTTAGCGGGGGAGGGGGACCGCCGGCCGCAGGCCGGAGGTGGAGGGGGCGCTGCCGCATACGACCCCGTTCGCCGTATCCTCCCCCTCCGTCACCGCTTCGCGGCGCCACCCCCCCCTGGCGGGGGAGGATTTAGCCCGCCTCGCTTGCGGCGGTCGTCCAGCCGAGTCGCGGAATGGTGATCGAGCGTTTGCCCGACAGGTCGACCCGCGCGACGAACAATTCGCGGCTCTCGATATAGCCGATCAGCCGCCGCACCCGCCCCAGCGAGCTCGTGCCGTAGGTCTCCGCCAGCGCCGTATCCGACGGGCACGGCTCGCCGTTCTTCGCGGCGCGGGCGACGAGCAGGAAGGCGCCGATCATGTCGTCGGGCAGGCTGTTTGCAAGCTCCATCGCCTCGGCCCATTGCGGGTCGGTGACGTCGAAGATGCCGGCGCGCGCCGCCGACAGCCGGCGGGTGAAGCCGGGCAGGTCGAGCGGCGGCTTGGCGAGGCCCGCCATCCGGCAGCGCACCTGGAAATCCTGGAACAGCACAGACGGCGGGCGCAGCGCCGAATCGCGATCGGCGACGATCGCCTCCAGCACGTCGGCATAGATGCGCTCGACCTCGTCGTCCGACTTGTCGGGCAGCGGCGCCAGCACCGTCTGCTGCGACGCCGGTCGCTCGATCGTGTCGAGCAGTTCGTCGGCGGGCACTCGCCGCGGCCGCGACTCGAACGCCATCGGCAGTTGCGGCGCCTCCTCGGGCGGCGGCGCGAAGATGAGCTGCTGCAAATTTTCCGCCGGTGCGCTCGGCAGCGGGGTGAGCTTGGGGCTGCCGCTGCGCGCCGAGGTGGCGACCTGGCCGATCTTCACCGTGATCGGCCGCCGCGACACCGCCGGCCCGAGCGCGAGGAAGGTGCCGCGGGCGAGATCGCGGATCGATTCGGCCTGCCGCCGCTCCATGCCGAGCAGATCGGCGGCGCGCGCCATGTCGATGTCGAGGAAGGTGCGCCCCATCAGGAAGTTGGACGCCTCGGCCGCGACGTTCTTGGCGAGCTTAGCGAGCCGCTGCGTCGCGATCACCCCGGCGAGCCCGCGCTTGCGGCCGCGGCACATCAGATTGGTCATCGCCGACAGCGAGGCGCGGCGCACCTCCTCGGCCACTTCGCCGCCGGTCGTCGGCGCGAACAATTGCGCCTCGTCGACGACGACCAGCGCCGGATACCAATGTTCGCGCGGCGCATCGAACAGCGCCGACAGGAAAGCGGCGGCACAGCGCATCTGCCCCTCCGCCTCCAGCCCCTCGAGGCTGAGCACGACGCTGGCGCGATGCTCGCGCAGCCGGGTGGCGATGCGCGCGATCTCGGGCACCGAATAATCCGCCCCCTCGATCACGACATGGCCATAGGGTCCGGCGAGCGTGACGAAATCACCCTCCGGATCGATCACCACCTGCTGCACCTGCCCCGCCGACCCTTCGAGCAGGCGGCGCAGCAGATGCGACTTGCCCGACCCCGAATTGCCCTGGACGAGCAAGCGGGTGGCGAGCAGTTCTTCGAGGTCCATGGTCACGGGCGCGCCGCGGTCGTCGCTGCCCATGTCTACGCTGACGGTCATTGTCCCGCGCGTTTGGCGTATCCGGGGGGGCGGGGGCAAGCGCTTTGCGGCCGATGCCGACATTGGTTGTCGCTGACCGGCACGGTCGTTACGGCTGCGTCCCTCCGCCTGCCCGAAGGAGCCACCCGATGGCACAGATCCCGCTCGCCGATCTCGCCCAGCGCCTGCTGCGCAAACCCGCGCATGCGCTCGATCCCGAGGAGCGGCGCGTCCTCGACAGTATCGACGCGGGCACGGTGCTCAGCCGCGACGCCGCCGACGAGGCGGACGCGCGCTCCAGCCTCGGCGACCGGCTCGCCGACCGCGTCGCGGCGGTGGGCGGATCGTGGGGGTTCATCATCGCCTTCACCGTCGTGCTGCTCGGCTGGATGCTGCTCAACACCGACGTGCTCGCGCATTTCGGCATGGCGTTCGATCCCTATCCCTACATCTTCCTCAATCTGATGCTGTCGACGCTCGCCGCGGTGCAGGCGCCGGTGATCATGATGAGCCAGAACCGCCAGGCGGCGAAGGACCGGCTCGCCGCCAGCCTCGATTACGAGACCAACCTGCGGGCCGAGCTCGACATCCTGCGGTTGCACGAGAAGCTCGACGGGCTCGTGCTCGACCGGCTCGCGACACTGGAAGCGAAGATCGACGCTCTGGCGAAATCCGCGCCCACGGCTTCCGTTTGAAACCTCGCCGAAAAGCGAGGTTTCGAGGCGGTGCCGGCCCGCTCCCCCTCCCGGCCACCCACATGGTATCCTGATGGGCGGCCGGGAGGGGGAGCGGGCCGGCACCGCGAAACGCGCCTTGGCGCGTTTGCAAAGAAACCCTAAAGGCTCGGGATTATCCGTTAGAGGCAGTCCATGGCAGGCCATTCCAAGTTCAAGAACATCATGCACCGCAAGGGCGCGCAGGATAAGAAGCGCTCGGGCATGTTCTCCAAGCTCAGCCGCGAAATCACCGTGGCGGCGAAAATGGGTCTTCCCGATCCCGACATGAACCCGCGGCTGCGCGCCGCGGTCAACGCCGCCAAGGCGCAGTCGATGCCCAAGGACAATATCCAGCGCTCGATCGACAAGGCGAGCCGCAGCGATACCGAGAGCTACGAGGAAATCCGCTACGAAGGCTTCGGCCCAGGCGGCGTGTCGCTGATCATCGAGGCGCTGACCGACAATCGCAACCGCACCGCAACCAACGTGCGCACCGCGGTCGCCAAGAACGGCGGCAACCTCGGCGCGTCCGGTTCGGTGAGCCACGCCTTCGACCGGATGGGCCTGATCAGCTATCCGGCGAGCGCCGGCGACGCCGAGAAGGTGTTCGAGGCGGCGCTGGAGGCGGGCGCCGAGGACGTCTCCTCGTCCGAGGACGGCCACGAGATCTGGACCGCGGTCGGCGACCTGCACGAGGTCGCCAAGGCGCTGGAGCCGGTGCTCGGCGAGCCCGAGGGCGCCAAGCTCGCGTGGCGGCCGCAGACGATGGTGTCGGTCGACGAGGGCGATGCGGCGACGCTGTTCAAGCTGATCGACACGCTCGACGACGATGACGACGTGCAGACCGTCTGGGGCAATTACGAGGTCTCCGACGAGGTGATGGAGAAGCTGGGCTGACCCTGCCGGGTTCACGCGGTGGCGCGCAGGCGCGAAAGGTCGCGCCCGCGGCTGCGCCTTCCCGCGCCGGCGGGCCTCATCCCATGGCTGCTGGATCGCAGGACGATTGTCCCGCGTGGGACCTCTTCGCGTCTTCGCGCCTTCGCGCGAATCCCCCCTTCTCCCGGCTTGCCGGAAAAGCGATTCACGCGAAGACGCGAAGACGCGAAGAGGTTTTGCGCGCAGAGGCGCAGAGGGCGCAGAGGATGGTACGGTCTGGACGGGCGTCTCGCGCGTGCCTAGGCGGTACTGCTGCCGCGCTCCTGACGCTCTCTCTGCGTCCTCTGCGCCTCCGCGCGCAAAATCCTTTCTCCGTGGCGGCATCATGATCATCCTCGGCCTCGATCCCGGCCTCGGCACGACCGGCTGGGGCGTCATCCATGCCGATGGCAACCGGCTGAGCCACATCGCCAACGGCCAGATTCGCACCGATCCGTCGATGCCGCTGCCGCGGCGGCTGTCGAACCTGCATGCCGCGCTGATCGACGTGATCCTCACCGAACGGCCCGATGGCGCCGCGGTCGAGGAGGTGCTCGGCAACACCAATGCGCAGTCCACGCTCAAATTGGGGCAGGCGCGCGGCGTCGTGCTGCTCGCCGCGGCGGGCAACGGGCTGCATATCGGCGAATATCATCCCTCGACCGTCAAGAAGGCGGTGGTCGGCACCGGCGGCGCCGAGAAGAAGCAGATCCAGGCGATGATGGCGGTGCTGCTGCCCGGCGCCAAGCTCGCCGGCCCCGATGCGGCGGATGCGCTGGCGGTGGCGATCACGCATGCGCACCATCTCGCCTCGGCGCAGGGCATGGCGCGTCGCGCGCGGGTGACGGCATGATCGCGCATCTGAAAGGCCGGCTCGAGTCGACCGGGGTCGATTATGCGGTGATCGACGTCGGCGGCGTCGGCTATTTCGTTGGCGCCTCGGCGCGCACGCTGGCGGCGATCGGCCCGGTCGGCGAGGCGGCGATGCTGCATACCGAGATGCTGGTCAGCGAGGATTCGATCCGCCTCGTCGGCTTCGCGCGCGCCGAGGAGCGCGACTGGTTCCGGCTGCTCACCGGCGTGCAGGGGGTGGGGTCACGCGTTGCGCTGGCGATCCTGTCGGCGCTCGACACGCAGGAGATCGCGCGCGCGGTCTCGGCGCAGGACAAGGCGATGGTGGCGCGCGCCAACGGCGTCGGGCCGAAGCTCGCCGAACGGATCGTGCGCGAGCTCAAGGACAAGGTGGGTACGGTGGCGCTCGGCCCGGCGGCGGCGGCGCAGGTGATCCCGGTCGGCGCGGCGGCGGATGCGGTGTCGGCGCTGCTCAACCTCGGCTTCCGCCCCGCCGAGGCGGCGAGCGCGGTCGGCGCGGCGGAAGAGGACCTCGGGCCGGGCGCGACGCTCGACGCGCTGGTGCGGCTGGCGCTGCGCAAGGCGGCGAAGTAGCGCCCGCATTGCTGGACGCTCCGGCGAAACGGGACTATATCGGGAACATGGCGCAGTTCCACGTCTCCCTGCCGGCCGACCTCCAGCATTATGTCGACGGCCGCGTGTCGGCAGAGGGGTTCGCGGACCCGGCCGCCTATCTGCGCGACCTGATCGAACGCGATCAGGATGCGTATCAGGCCGATGTGCGGCGGGTACAGGTGTTGATCGCGGAAGGGATCGCGTCAGGGATCATTGATCGCGAGCCGGAAGATATCCTCGACGAGATCATCGCTGAAATCCTCGCCGCCGATGACTAGGCTGCGCGTCAGCGCAGCCGCGCGTCGCGATCTGCGGGACATCGGCGAGACAGGGCGCCGGGATTTCGGCAAATCGGCTTCTGCGGCCCATATCAACGGCTTTCGTCGTTTGTTTCGCCTGCTACGGGATCAGCCGTTCGCAGGCGCCGAATGGTCGGAACTCAATCTGGACATACGATCCCTGTCGCATCGTCCGCATCGCATCCTCTATCGCGTCGAAGGCGATACGGTGATCATCGTACGGATCATCCATCAATCGCGTGATATGCGCCAAGTCTTGCCGGGAACCCATTGACCGACGACCGTCTCCTTTCCGCCAGCCGCCGTCCCGAGGATGTCGATGCGGCGCTGCGTCCGCGCAGTCTCGACGAGTTCGTCGGGCAGCAGGCGGCGCGCGAGAATCTGCGTGTGTTCATCGAGGCGGCGCGCGGGCGCGGCGATGCGCTCGACCATGTGCTGTTCTTCGGGCCGCCGGGGCTCGGCAAGACGACGCTGGCGCAGATCATCGCGCGCGAGATGGGCGTCGGCTTCCGCGCCACCTCCGGCCCGGTGATCGCCAAGTCGGGTGATCTCGCCGCGCTGCTCACCAATCTGGAAGACGGCGACGTCTTGTTCATCGACGAGATCCACCGGCTGCAACCCGCGGTCGAGGAGGTGCTGTATCCGGCGATGGAGGATCGCGCGCTCGACCTGATGATCGGCGAAGGACCGTCGGCGCGCAGCGTGCGGATCGACCTGCCCAAGTTCACGCTCGTCGGCGCGACGACGCGGCAGGGCCTGCTGACCACGCCGCTGCGCGACCGGTTCGGCATTCCGGTGCGACTGCAATTCTATACGGTCGAGGAACTGACCCGCGTCGTCACCCGTGCCGCCGGGCTGCTCGACCTCGGCATCGCCCCCGATGGCGCGAGCGAGATCGCGCGGCGTGCGCGCGGTACGCCGCGGATCGCCGGGCGGCTGCTGCGCCGGGTGCGCGACTTCGCCAATGTCGCGGGCACGCCGACCGTCGACCGCGTCGCCGCCGATCGCGCGCTCAACCGGCTCGAGGTCGATTCGCTCGGGCTCGATGCGATGGATCGGCGCTATCTGCACATGATCGCCGACATCTATCGCGGCGGGCCGGTGGGCGTCGAGACGCTCGCCGCCGGGCTCAGCGAGCCGCGCGATACGATCGAGGAGGTGATCGAGCCCTATCTGATCCAGCTCGGCCTCGTCGCACGGACCGCGCGCGGGCGGGTGCTCAACGCCGGCGGCTGGAAGCATCTCGGCCTCAACCCGCCCGCCGGATCGCAGGACGGCCTGTTCGACGTCCCTTGATGGCAATACCGGCCGGGCAGGTCCGCGCGTGGAGCGGTGCTTCGACGATCGACCGGTTCCTCCAAACTTACTCCGTCACCCCGGACTCGTTCCGGGGTCCACTCTGCGGCGAGGAGAAATGCTGGATGCTCAGGCGGCTGGCATGCGGCCCGGTGGACCCCGGAACGAGTCCGGGGTGACGGGGGAGGCTGGGAGGGTGCGGCGCCCATGAACGCCCATGCCATCGCCCTGCGGTGCGGGCGCCGGCCCCTCCCTCTTACAAACGCTGTTCGCCGCGCTCCGGACAGGCTAGATCGACCGCCACATTCTTATCCCGGAGCCTCGCGTGATCGCGCTTACCCTCATCCAGATCATCCAGGTGCTGCTGAACGTGCTGTGGTGGATCATCATGGTCCAGTTCGTGCTGTCGCTGCTGATCGTCTTCAACGTGATCAACACCTCGAACAATTTCGTCAGCTCGCTGCATTACGGGCTCGATCGGCTGACCGAGCCGCTCTACCGGCCGCTGCGCCGTATCCTGCCCAATATCAGCGGCATCGACCTTGCGCCGCTGGTGGTGCTGATCATCATCCGCATCCTCGACAGCGTCATCCTGCCGAATATCGCGATGAGCCTGCTGGCCAACGGCGCGGCCTGATCCGCCGCCTATGCCGGCCTGGACGATCCGCGACGACGGCCTCGTCGTCGCGATCCGCGTGACGCCGCGCGGCGGGCGCGATGCGATCGCCGCGGGCACCGACGAGCATCTCGCCGCGCGACTCGCCGCCGCCCCCGTCGACGGCAAGGCCAATGCCGCGCTGATCGCGCTGGTCGCCAGGAGCTTCGGCGTCGCGAAGCGCGACGTCACGCTGATCGGCGGGGATACCGCGCGGCTCAAGCGGTTGCACGTCGCGGGCGACGCCGCCGCGCTGGCGAAGATCGCCGCCACACTCTATGAGACCGTGGCATGACCGCCACGATCATCGACGGCAAGGCGCATGCCCTTGCCCTGCGCACCCGCGTCGCCACCCATGTCGCTACCTTCCGCGAAGCCACCGGCCGCGCGCCCGGCCTTGCCGTCGTGCTGGTCGGCGAGGACCCCGCCTCCGCCGTCTATGTCCGCAACAAGGGCAAGGCGACGCGCGACGCCGGCATGGCCAGCTTCGAACATCGCCTGTCCGCCGATACCGACGAGGCGACGCTGCTCGCGCTGGTCGCGCAGCTCAATGCCGATCCCGCCGTCGACGGCATCCTCGTCCAGCTGCCGCTGCCCGCGCATATCGATGCGCAGGCGGTGCTGCTCGCGATCGATCCCGACAAGGATGTCGACGGCTTCCACCCGGTCAATGCCGGCCGGCTGGCGATCGGCGCGGAAGGGTTCGTGCCGTGCACGCCGCTCGGCTGCCTGATGCTGCTCAAGGACATCCACCCCAATCTGTCGGGGATGGAGGCGGTGGTCGTCGGCCGGTCAAACATCGTCGGCAAGCCGATGGCGCAATTGCTGCTCCAGCAGAGCTGCACCGTCACCATCGTCCACAGCCGCACCCGCGATGTCGCCGCGCACCTGCGCAAGGCGGATATCGTCGTCGCGGCGGTGGGCATCCCGCGCTTCATCCAGGGCGACTGGATCAAGCCGGGCGCGAGCGTGATCGACGTCGGCATCAACCGGACCGATGACGGGCTGGTCGGCGACGTCGACTTCGCCGCGGCGAGCGCGGTGGCAGGCGCGATCACGCCGGTGCCGGGCGGCGTCGGGCCGATGACGATCGCCTGCCTGATCCGCAACACCTATGTCTCCGCCTGCCGTCGCGAGCGGCTAGAGGCCGCCCTGTGATCGAGCTTTTCGTCTCGACGCTGATCACCTTCTTCGTCATCATCGATCCGCTCGGCTGCGCGCCGATCTATGCCGGCCTGTCGGCGGGCGCCTCCCCTGTCCAGCGGCGGGCGATGGCGTTCCGCGCGGTCGGCGTCGCGACGGTCATCCTGCTGGTCTTCGCGCTGGCGGGCGAGGCGCTGCTCAAGGGGCTGGGCATCAGCCTCGCGAGCTTCCGCATCGCCGGCGGCATCATGCTGTTCCTGATCGCGCTCGAGATGGTGTTCGAGAAGCGCACGCAGCGCCGCGAGGATCGCGCCGCCAAGGTCGCGCACGATCCCGAGGCGGACGACGTGTCGATCTTCCCGATGGCGATGCCGATGATCGCCGGGCCGGGCTCGATCGCCTCGGTGATGCTGCTCGTCGCGCGCACCAACGGCATCGAGGCGACGTTGGTGGTGCTCGCGGCGATGGGGGTGATCCTGTTGCTGACGCTGGTGGCGCTGCTCGCGGCGGGGCCGCTGATGCGGCTGCTCGGCGCGCGGATCGAGGCGGTGATCACTCGGCTGCTGGGCGTGCTGCTGGCGGCGCTGGCAGTGCAGTTCGTGATGGACGGGTTGCAGGTGAGCCTGCGGTAACGGCGGGCGTCGCCCTTTCCTCCCCCTCCGTCAGCGCTTCGCGCTGCCACCTCCCCCTGGCGGGGGAGGACTTCCATAATCCTCCCCCGCCAGGGGGGTGGCGCGCCGAAGGCGTGACGGAGGGGGGGACACGGTGCCCTCCCCGCTCAATCCACCTCGAACAAACGCAGCGGCGAATTGGCGGGCAGCGGCAGCGGCAGCGGCGTCAGCCACACCGGCACCTCGCCATGCGCGAGCTGGTCGTAACGGCGGGTGAGGTTCGTCACCTCACCCCACGCGATCCGTCACCCCAACTGGTTCCGGGGTCCACCGATCCGCAAGCGCGCGTGTGCGCCCCAGGCCTTGCTCCTCGCCGCAGTGTGGACCCGGAACCAGTCCGGGGTGACAGGGTGGGTCCGGAGACGTTTGCCCGCTCAATCCACCTTGAACAAACGCAGCGGAGAATTGGCGGGGAGCGGCAGCGGCGTCAGCCACGCCGGCACCTCGCCATGCGCGAGCTGGTCGTAGAAGCCACCCGGATTGCGCGCGCGATAGTTGGTCGATTCCGAATGGTTCGGGCAGAGCATCAGCATCGTTGCGCCGTGGCGCTTGATGATCGCATGCGCCTGATCCGCGCTCCCGCCGAAGGCATGCTGGACGTCGAGGATCGCATCGCCGTTGCGGTGATACGGCCCGGCGATCGCATCGTGATGCGTCACGGTGATCAGCCGCGGCCCGAGATCGACGAAGGTGAAGATCGTCTGCGCCGGATAGCGGTCGAGCGGCTTCAACACGGTATAGCGCACGCAGCTGCCCGTCGAACGGTTGACCCGCTTGGTATAGGCGTTGGGCACGTCGACCGGCAGATATTTGATGATCAGCCCGGCGAACAGGCCGGAGACGATCAGGAACGCCGCCGCCGTGCCGGCGATCCGCACCGGCCACGAGCGATGTTCGAGCAGCCACGGCAGCACGATCCAGCCGAGCAGGGTCGCGCCCGGCACGGCGAGCAATTGCGCCGCCGGCCCGGCGCGCACCTGCCACAGCAGCATCAGGCAAGCGAAGGTGACGAACAGCGCCACCGCGCTCCAGCCGATCAGCGCCGGCGAGCGCCGCGCCCGCCACGTGCCGAGGATCACGCCGACGACGCCGACGATCGGCAGCGCCGCGATCGGAAAGCCGAGGCGGAACGGATGTTTGTAGATCGGCTTGGCTTCACGGACGTTGTTCAGCCAGTTCTTCTGCAACTCGGGCGAGACGCCCTCGGGCCGGCCGAGGCATTGCGGGAAGAAATGGACGAAGCCCGCCCCGATCATCGCGCCCGCGACCACCGCCAGCCCGATCCGCAACCCGCGCGACGTCGGGTTGAGCCAGGCGAGCAGGAACAGCAATGCTCCCGCCGCTACGGTGACGCTCAGCCACACCGGGGTCAGCGCGTCGCAGCGCATCGCGTAATTGGCATAGGAGGCAAAGACGGCGAAGCCGATCGCGCTGCCGCCGCCGAGGCTCAGCGCATAGGCCTGTAACCGGCGCGCCTCGCTGCGGTCCCACATCCAGCGCAGGGTGATGATCGCGCCCGCCATCGCGCAATAGGGCAGCATCTCCAGCCCAATCGCGAGGCTGACCGCGCTCGCCAGCCCGACCATCAGCCCGCCGCGTGCGCCGCGTGCATCGCACAGGCCGGCGACGGTGAGGCTGAGCATCGCCAACTGCCAGCCGTGATGGTCGATGCGTTCGGGCAGGAACATCAGCATCGTCGCCGAGGTGCCGAGCAGGAACAGCAGCGCCAGCGGCCAGGCGCGCGGATCGATCAGCCGCCGCACCGTCGCGGCGACGCCGAGCATTGCGATTCCCAGCGGCAGCAGCGGGGCGATCCCGCAGGCGAGCCGCTCCGCCCAGAAGTTGCTGGTGAACAGGCGGAAGAACAGGATCAAACCGGCGATCGGCAGGTCGACGATGCGGCTCCAGTGGATGTCGAAGCCGCCCGGCGGATTGAGCCGGTAGTTGCGCAGATCGTACCAATCCTGCCCGGCGAGCCAGGCGCGCACCTGCATCAGCCGCATATTGTCGTCGGTGTCGCCGAGCGACAGCCAGCGGATCAGGTTCCAGTCGTTCCAGACGTACCAGACCATCACCCCGAGCCAGGTGACGAGGGTGAGCGCGATCCAGTGCCGGGCGAGCGCGTCGTCCAGCCGACCGCGGGGAGCTATGTTCAACTGAGCGACTTTCGATTTGGCCGTTTCGTTCCCGGAGCATTGCCTTTAGGGCGGAGCGGATGGCGAGGGAAGCACCGGCACGACTTGCGGCGATGCGCGACAGCGGCATGCTGGGGCAGATGATCCGCTTCGGCATCGCCGGCGGCATCTCGACGCTGATCTATTCAGCGGTTTACCTGCCGCTGACCACCTGGGTCTTCCCGCGCGACCATGCCGTCTATGCCGTGCCCTTCGCCTTCGCCGTCGCGGTGACCGCGGGCTTCTTCCTGCACAGCCGCTGGAGCTTCAAGGGCCATGGCACGCGCCGCCGCGGCGGCTGGCAGCAGGCGCAGTTCGTCGGCGTGCAGGCGACCGGCATGGCGCTCAATGCGCTCGTCACCTGGATCGGCACCGCGCATTTCGGCCTGCCCGCCTGGGCGCCGCTGCTGCCCGCGGTGGCGCTGGCGACGATCGTCACCTTCATCCTCAATCGCTGGCTGGTGTTCGCTTAATGGATCGCATCGTCTACGACCGCATGGCCGCGCATGATTCCACGCATTGGTGGTATCGCGCGCGCCGCGACATCCTCAGCGATTATCTGACCCGCTACGGCCGACTGCCGCAGGACGCGCGCATCCTCGAGATCGGCTGCGGCACCGGCCACAATCTGCCGATGCTGGCGCGCTTCGGCGCGGTCGACGCGATCGAGATCGATCCCGCCGCGCGCGCGATCGCCAGCGAGCGGCTCGGCCGTCCGGTCGGCGATGCGCCGCTGCCCGACCTGCCCGGCGTGACGCGCGGCACGTACGATCTGGTCGCGGTGCTCGATGTCGTCGAGCATATCGAGGACGATGTCGCCGCGCTGAAGGGGATGGCGAGCCTGCTCAAGCCGGGCGGCAAGATCCTGATCGCGGTGCCGGCACACCAATGGCTGTGGAGCGCGCACGACGTGGTGAACCACCACCATCGCCGCTATTCCAAGGCGTCGCTGGCCAAGGCGATCGTCACGGCGGGGCTGGCGCCGCGCAAGCTCACCTATTTCAATTCGCTGCTATTTCCGCTGGCGGCGGCGGCGCGCATCGCCGGCCGCCTCACGGGGCGCGACGACAGCGACGATTCGCCCCCCGCCAAGCCGCTCAATGCCGTGTTCGAGACGATCTTCCGGCTCGAGCGCCACGCGGTCGGGCGGGTGCCGCTGACCCCGGGCGTGTCGATCGTCACGCTGGCCGAGCCCACCGCCTGATCCCTCCCCCGCGCAGGCGAGGGAGGGTCTGACGGTCACATCGCCATCGCCGGGTCGCTCACCGTATGCGCGCCCGTCTCCACCCGGCCGGCGAAGCGGCGTGTGAAGGACAGATCGCTGTCGCAGCGGACGGCGAAATCATACCAGGCGCCGCTGTCGGCGAGCGACCAGTGCAGCGTCGCCTGCCCCTGCGCCGCAACCGGCGCGGTCCATGGGCCGTCGCGGCGGTAGGCGCGCGGCTCGACCGTGAAGGTGCAGGCGGCGGCACCGCCGTTGAGCAGATCGACATAGACCTCGGCGTTGGCGACATCGTAGCAGACGCGGATCTCGGGGCTCGCGGTGGTGCTCGACAACCGGTTGGTGTCGCCCGTGAAATGGCGGTGGTAGCCGTTGGGGCCGAGCACCCAGAGATCGTAGCGGCCCTGATTGTCGCGGCCGGCGTTCCAGCTGTCGTCGAGCGTCTTGCCCGCCTCGACGACGTAGCGGCGCGGCACCCGGTCGAGGTTGTAGCGGTCGTAGACGTGGAACACCGCGGCCTGCGTGCCGCTGTTGGCGAACAGCAGCTGCACCGTGCCGGCCGCGGCGACCCGCGCGCTGGTGTGCAGTTCGTAGGGCAGCGCCCGCGAGGGGCGATGGCCGGTCGCCTGGATCGGCAGGTTGGGGTCGCGCGGCACCGGCACGTCGGGCAGCGCGTCCTGCGCGGCGCGCAGCCGGTCGGCGTCGGCGCGGCTGCTGCGGCCGCTCAGCGTCGGCAGCGCCTCGGTATTGGGCGTCGCGAAATTGAACGCGCTCGTCAGATCGCCGCAGACGGTGCGGCGATAGGGGCTGATGTTCGGCTCCTGCACCCCGAACCGCGCCTCCAGGAAGCGCAGCACCGACGTATGGTCGAACACCTGCGAATTGACCCAGCCGCCGCGGCTCCACGGCGACACGACGAACAGCGGCACGCGCGGGCCGGGTCCGAAGACGCGGCCGTCCGCCTTGGGCTGTATCGTGCTGTTGGGGGGTGGGACTTGGGTGAAATATTCATAGGCCATTGCCGCGTCGGACAGCGTCGATTTGCCCGCCAGCGTGCCGTCGGCGTTGCGTGACGGCGCAGACGGCGACGGCACATGGTCGAAATAGCCGTCATTCTCGTCATAGTTGATGAGCAGGACGGTCTTGCTCCAGACGTCCGGGCTGGCGGTCAGCGCGTCGAGCACCTCCTGGATGAACCAGGCGCCCTGCACCGGGCTGGAGGGGCCGGGATGTTCGCAGTAGATCGACGGCGCGTGCAGCCACGAGACCTGCGGCAGCCGCCCGTTGCGCACGTCGCTGCGGAAGGTGTCGAGATAGCGGTCCGGCGTCGTCCCCGGCAGCGTGTTGGCGATCCCCTTGTAGAGCGGGTTCTTCGCATTGTCGGTGGTGGGATCATAGGCGTGATAGGGCAGCGGCTGGCCGGTCTTGTTATAGAATTGGCCTGGCGCGCCGCCGCTCGACACCGGATAGCCCGAGGCGATGTTGGCGCGGCGGAACGGCACGAAGGCGCCGAGCATGTTGTCGCCCCACTCATCGGGCATGTTCTGGTAGCAGATCCAGCTCACCCCCGCCTTTTCCAGCCGCTCGGCATAGGTGGTCCAGGTATAGCCGATGTCCTGCGTCGCCGGATCGCCGTCGATCGCGTCCCATTCGTTGTTGACGAAGGCGGTGTTGGTCGCGGTCGGCCCGTTGGTGCCGCTGATGTGGAAGCTGCGGTTGACGTCGGTGCCGGCATGGACCGAGCAGTGATAGGCGTCGCAGAGCGTGAAGGCGTTGGCCAGCGCGAACTGGAACGGCACCTCCTGCTCCTTGTAATAGCCCATCGATTCCTCGGTCTTCGACACCGGCCAGCTCGTCATCCGGCCGCTGTCCCACGCCTCCTGGCTGTCGACCCACGAATGCGGGACGCCGGTGGCGCGCTGCGCGTTGTTGGCGGTGCCATCGAGGTGATAGGGGGTCAGCACCGCGCCCTTGGCGCGCGTCTGCTGCCAGACGCTGCGGCCGCCGGGCAGCGGGATCGAAAACCGGTCGCCGAAGCCGCGCACACCCTTGAACGTGCCGAAATACTGATCGAACGCGCGATTCTCCTGCATCAGGATGACGACGTGCTCGACATCCTTGATCGTGCCGGTCGCGTTGTTGGCGGGAATGGCGAGCGCGCGCCGGATCGAAAGCGGCAGGGCGGCAAGCGCCCCCGCCGCAGCGGCGCCGGTGCCGGCGAGCCGCAGGAAATCGCGTCTGTTGGTCACGGATCAGTTCCTCATGGGAAACGACGAAAGGCGTTCGACAGGGTGTCGGGGCATCAGGCGTCGGGCGTCAGGGCGCGCAGTGTTTGAGCACCGTCTTGGTCGGCTGCGGCTGCGGCTGCGACGCGCCATCCCCCTCTCCGACCGCCTGACCACGACAGGAGGCCAATAGAGCGCAAGCAATGACGGCGCTTATGCAATAGGTTGCGCGACTGCGAAGGACGCGCGGACAGTTACGGAAGGATTGTGCCATCGCGGATACGCCCCCTACTCGCTTGTAGACGAGGCGCCACTATGGGGTGGATGCTGCAACACCGTGACAGACGCGAGAAGCCGACTGTCTTATTTGCAAACTGGCTGCGAGCCTGCCAATCCGGCGACCACCATTGCGCGGCAACTCGGGCCGCGATGGTCAACGATAACGGATGTTTGGCAGCCGCGTCGCCGGCCGGCGATCGGCTGGCTTATTCCGCCGCCTTGCGCCCGTCCGCCGCCTCGAACTCGGTCGAGGGCTCTGCCGCGTTGAAGCCGAGCGTCGAATGGCCCTTCACCGGGCCGGCGATGTCGGCGACGAGGTACAGCGGTCGCCGCTTCGATTCGATGTAGAGGCGACCGAGATATTCGCCGATCATGCCGAGCACGAACATCTGCGCCGCCGACAGCACCGTCACGACGAGCATCGTCGAGGTCCAGCCCTGCACCGGCGAGCCTTCGAAAAAGCCCCACAGGATATAGAAGAGCAGCAGCAGCGACGCGCCGGCGAGGATCACCGAGGCGTGGCTGGCGAAGCGCAGCGGCGCGGTCGAGAAGCCGGTGACCGCGTCGAAGGCGAGCCGCACCATCTTGCCGAGCGGATAGTTGGTCTCGCCGGCATGGCGCTCGGCGCGGTCATAGGGAAAGGGCACCTGGCGGAAGCCGACCCAGGCGACCATGCCGCGGATGAAGCGCGCCTGTTCGGGCAGCGACAGCAACGCGTCGAGCGCGCGGCGGCTCATCAGCCGGAAATCGCCGGTATCGAGCGGGATCGGCGTATCGGTGACGCGGTCGAGCACGCGATAGAAAGCGGCGGCGGTCGCCTTCTTGAAGATCGTCTCGCCCTCGCGCTTGCGGCGCACCGCATAGACGACGTCGGCGCCCTGCGCCGCCATCGTCGCACGCATGTCGGTGAGCAGTTCGGGCGGATCCTGCAGATCGGCGTCGATGATCAGGATCTGCTCGCCCGAACACAGGTCGAGCCCGGCGGTCAGCGCGAGCTGGTGGCCGTGGTTGCGCGACAGGTTGATCGCGACGAGCCGCGGGTCCTGTTCGCTGAGCCGCTGCATCACCGCCCAGCTGTCGTCGCGGCTGCCGTCGTTGATCAGCACGATCTCGTGATCGTCGCCGACCGCGGCCCGTGCCGCCGCCGCGACCCGCGCGTGCAGCAGGTCCAGGCACGGGGCCTCGTTATAGCACGGAATGACGACGGACAGGGCGGGACGGTACATGACGCCCGGTCCTTAGCCGCTCCCACGCCCGTCATCCATACGTAACGTCGGCGGAATGGTCGTAGGCGCCGCGGCGTCGGCCACGGCGCCTACAAGGTCGACCTCAGCTATAGTCCTTGAGCTCGTCGCCGATGATGCGGACGACGTGGAGCACGTTGGTCGAGCCCGGGGTGCGGAACGGCACGCCGGCCATCACGATCACCCGGTCGCCGGCCTGCGCGATGCCGGTGCGTAGCGCCATGCGCTTGGCCTTGCCGACCATGTCCTCGAACGATTCGACGTCGCGGGTGTGGACGGCATGCGTGCCCCACAGCAGCCCGAGCCGCCGCGCCGTGTCCTTGCTCGGGGTGAGCACCAGGATCGGCACCGACGGCCGCTCGCGCGCGATGCGGCGCGCGGTCGAGCCCGAGGTGGTGAAGCAGATGATCGCAGTCGCCGAGGTGGTCTTGGCAATCTGCTTGGCCGCTTCCGACAAAGCGTCGGCGGTGGTCGGGTCGGGGCGCGTCACGGTGAAGTGGACGCGGTCGCCGTGCATCGGATCGCTTTCGACCGAGACGCCGATCGAGTTCATCATCGCGACCGATTCGACCGGCCAGGCGCCTGCCGCGCTTTCCGCCGACAGCATGATCGCGTCGGCACCGTCGTAGATCGCGGTGGCGACGTCGGACACCTCGGCGCGCGTCGGCGACGGGCTCTGGATCATCGATTCGAGCATCTGCGTCGCCACCACCACCGGGCGGCCGAGGCGGCGCGAGGTCTCGACGATGCGCTTCTGCAAGGGCGGCACGGTCTGCGGCGGCAGCTCGACGCCGAGGTCGCCGCGCGCGACCATCACGCCGTCGCACATCTCGACGATCTCTTCGAGCCGGTCGATCGCCGCGGGCTTCTCGATCTTGGCGAGCAGCGCCGCCTTGCCGCCGATCAGCTTGCGCGCCTCGGCGAGATCCTCGGGCCGCTGCACGAAGGAGAGCGCGATCCAGTCGACGCCCTGCTCGACCGCGAAGGCGAGGTCGCTGCGGTCCTTCTCGGTCAGCGCGGCCATCGGCAGCACCACGTCGGGGACGTTGAGCCCCTTGTTGTTCGACAGCGCGCCGCCGACCTCGACCAACGTCTCGATCCGGTCGGCGTCGTGATCGGTGACGCGCAGCACGAGCTTGCCATCGTCGAGCAACAGGCGCGCGCCCGGCTCGATCGCGGCGAATATCTCCTTGTGCGGCAGTTCGACGCGGGTGGCGTCGCCCGGCGTCGGATCGCGGTCGAGCACGAAGGTGCTGCCGTGTTCGAGCACGGTCCGCCCGCCCTCGAACTTGCCGACGCGCAGCTTGGGGCCCTGAAGATCGGCGAGGATCGTCGTCGGCCGGCCGAACTGGTGTTCCAGCGCGCGAATCGCCTGGATCACGGCGACCTTCGACTGCTGGTCGCCGTGGCTCATGTTGACGCGGAAGGCGTCCGCGCCCGCCTGGAACAGGGTCGCGATCATCTCGGGGGTATTGCTCGCCGGACCTAAGGTCGCCAGCACGCGAACCTTTCGCGCGCGGGGCGCAATGGCAGTCGTCATAGAAAGGGCTCCTGGGGAATGGCCGCGCTCCCCTCTAACCCCTATCTAGGGCCGATCAACTTCCGAAAGGTTTCCATGACCGACAAACTCGCCGAGCTGCCCGACGCGGTCGCCGCGCAGGCATTCCGTCGCCTCGTCCGTCACCTGCGCCATCGCACCGATGCGCAGAACGTCGATCTGATGGGTCTGTCGGGCTTTTGCCGCAACTGCCTGTCCGACTGGATCGAGGAGGCGGGCGGCCTGACCAAGGCCGAGGCGCGTGAAACCATCTACGGCATGCCGCAGGCCGAATGGAAAGCGCGCTACCAGACCGAGGCGACGCCCGACCAGCTCGCCCGGATGGAAGAGAGCCTGAAGCGGAATGCGGCGCGCGACGCCGCGCTGGACGAGGCGCTCGACGAGAGCTTCCCGGCCAGCGATCCGCCCGCGATGACCGAGCCCGGCCGGGGTTGAGCCGCGCCGACTAAGCGCCTAGACGCCCGCCCCTACCGGCATGTGGCCGGTATCCTTTCAGCGAATCATATGAGGGCCGCAGGGTGCCTGCGGCGGGGTGGGACAATGGCGGAAGAACGGCAAGACGGCATGGGCGGCGGCCAGGTCGCGGCGGACGAGCTGCGCCTCCTGATCGAGCGCGCCGAGCGGCTCGAGGAAGAGAAGAAGGGCATCGCCGACGACATCAAGGACGTGATGGCCGAGGCCAAGGGCCGCGGCTACGATCCCAAGGCGATCCGCAAGATCCTCTCCATCCGCAAGAAGAAGAAGGAAGAGTATCAGGAGGAGGAGGCGATCCTCGAAGTGTACATGCAGGCGCTCGGCATGATCTGAGCGACGGGGGCGGCCAGCGGTCGCCTTCTTGTACGGCAGCCGCTCCCGTCGTCGCAGGGTGGACCTGCGAACGGGTCCGGGTGATGGGCATTCCCACCACCTTCGTCATCCGACGACGGTCGGGATCCATGGGCGCGCTGACGGGGCGGTCATGCGCCCCCCCCCCTTCGTGACCATCGTAACCATGGAGCCCGGCGTCCGCCGGGATGACGAAGCTGGACGCGTATCGACATCCGGCCTTGGAAGCGGCGCGTCTGCCCGTCAGCCGCGGTCGAGCCGCCGTCCCAGGCCGACGAACAGGTAGATCAGCGGCGGCACCAGGATCGCCGAGAGCAGCACCTTGGCGATCATCTGGCCGAGCAGCAGCTCGCCGATCGGGAAGACGCCGGCGAAGGCGATCGTCACGAACAGCAGGGTGTCGACGATCTGGCTGAGCACGCTGGCGATACCGGCGCGCAGCCACAGCAGCCCGCCGCCCTCGCGCCCCTTGAGCGCGGCGAAGATGGTGACGTTGAGCGTCTGCGAGACGCCGTAGGCGACGATGCCGCCCAGCCAGATGCGCGGCGTGCCGCCCATGATCATCGCGAAGGCGTCGCGCCGGGCGGGGTCCATGTCGGCCGCGGCGGGGACCGAGAGGACCACCACCGACAGCAGGATCGACACGACCAGCGGCACGAAGCCGATCTGCACCAGCCGCGTCGCACTGTGGCGGCCGTGCAGCTCGGCAACCGCGCTCGACACGACGACGAGCAGCAGGAAGGCGAAGATGCCCGCCTCCACCGCCAGCGGCCCCAGCCCGACGAGCGGCCCCAAGGCCGACAGCGGGCCGAGCGCGACCTGTTTGTTGCCGAGCACGCCGGCGATGCAGACCATGCCGCCGTAGAAGATCGAAAAAGCGAAGAGCGAGCGCGGGATAGCGCGAACCGGAGTGTCCATCGCCGCGACGCTAGCGGCTTTCGCCCGGCCTGCAAACCGCGCGCGCGGCGACGGATGCGGATAGCCATTCCCTCGCGCGCCCGCGACGGGTACCATCGCGGCGGAGAAGAGGATGCCATGGCCGATCCGCACGACGACCAGAGCGCGCGCGCGCGCGCAACCTACCCCGCCGGCGCCGCCGCCGGCACGCCCGATCTTGCCGAGCTCCAGCATTGGACCTGGGTGATGGGGCGCGCACAGCAGATGATGATGGAGCAGGGCCTGGGGCTGATGGCCGCGGGCGGCGCGGCGCCCGCGGCCCCGCCCGCGCCGTTGCTCAATCCGGCGCTCCTGCGGCAGACGCAGGATTACTGGCGAGACAATCTCGCGCTGTGGCAGCGGTTCGTCGATCCCGCCGCCGCGGTGCCGCCACCGCCGCACTCCGAGGGCGATGCCCGCGACAAGCGCTTCAAGGCGGCGGCGTGGCGCGACGATCCCTGGTTCGACTGGATCCGCCGCAGCTACAATCTGATCGCCGACCATATGCTGCGCGGCGTCGATGCGCTCGACGGCGTGCCCGAGCGGCAGAAGGAGCAGCTGCGCTTCGCCGCGCGCGGGCTGGTCGAGGCGATGAGCCCGTCCAACTTCCCGCTGACCAATCCCGAGGTGGTCGAGAAGACGATCGCGACCAAGGGGCAGAATCTGCTCGACGGGCTCAAGAACATGCTCGCCGACATCCAGAAGGGCCAGCTCACCCATACGTCGGAGGGGGCGTTCGAGGTCGGCCGCAACCTGGCGACGACGCCGGGCAAGGTGGTCAAGCGCACGCCGCTGTACGAGTTGATCCAGTACACGCCGACCACCGAGCGCGTGCTGGCGACGCCGCTGGTGATCTTTCCGCCGTGGATCAACCGCTTCTACATCCTCGACCTGACCCCGGAGAAAAGCTTCATCCGCTGGGCGGTGGACCAGGGCATCACCGTGTTCATGGTGTCGTGGAAGTCGGCCGACGCGTCGATGAAGGACGTAATGTGGGACGATTACGTCACCGCACAGGTCGATGCGGTCGACACGATCCGCGCCGCGCTCGACGTGCCCGCGGTGCATACGATCGGCTATTGCGTCGCCGGCACGACGCTCGCCGCGACGCTGGCGCTGCTCGCCGCGCGCGGCGAGGCCGACAAGATCGCCAGCGCGACCTTCTTCACCGCGCAGGTCGATTTCGCCCGCGCCGGCGAGTTGCAGCATTTCGTCACCGACGAGCAGCTGGCGCTGATCGGCACGCTGTCGCCGCAGGGCTTCCTCGACGGCCGCTACATGGCCGCGACCTTCAACCTGCTGCGCGGGCGCGACCTGATCTGGAACTATGTTACCAACAATTACCTGCTGGGGGCGGACTATACGCCGTTCGACCTGCTCCACTGGAACGGCGACACCACCAACCTGCCGGCGAAATGGCATCTGTCCTACCTGACCGATCTGTATCGCGACAATCTGCTCGTCCAGCCCGGCGCGATGTCGGTGGCGGGCGAGGCGCTCGACCTCGGCCGGGTGACGACACCGGCCTATGTCCAGGCGGGGCGCGAGGATCATATCGCGCCGGCCGAGAGCGTCTGGCGAATCACCCATCTGCTGCGTGGGCCGCTCCGGTTCGTGCTCGCCGGCTCGGGCCATATCGCCGGCGTGGTCAATCCTCCCGCCGCCGGCAAATATCAATATTGGACCAACGATTCGACCGCGCAGACGCTGGAGGAATTCGTCGCCGGCGCGACCGAGACCAAGGGCAGCTGGTGGCCCGACTGGCTCGGCTGGCTGCGCGACCTGGCGGGTGACACCGTTCCCGCCGAGGGCGCCCGCCGGCCCGGCGAGGGACCGCTGGCGGCACTCGGCGAAGCGCCCGGGGACTATGTCTGCGCGCGGTAGCGCTATCATGCTGCACTGCACCAAAGTTGTTGAAGCGGCCCGGTAAATCGGCTATTGTGCGTTGCAGCATAATAGCTGGAGTAGGATCGATGGACGAGCCCGTCCCGAAGTCGCCGACCCCGCCCGCCAAGCGGCGCGCGGGTGCTGCGCGCGCCGATGAAGGTGCCGCGCTGACGCCGCTCCAGCGTTCCAAACCCAAGCCGACCGGCAGGAAGCCGGCACCGGTGCACGCCTCCGAGCCGGTGGCCGCACCTCTCCCCGTCGCGCCTGCCGAAATCGAAGCGGTCGCGCCGATTGTCCCACCCGCAGCGAAGGAAGCCACCATGGAAACGATCGAGAACGTCACCGCCACGACCCAGACCGCGTTCAACGACGCGACCGACCACGCCAAGGGCGCCGTCGACAAGAGCCAGAAGCTGCTCCAGGACGCCGCCGAATTCGGCAAGGGCAATATCGAGGCCCTCGTCGAATCGTCGAAGATCGCGGCGCGCGGTTTCGAGACGCTCGGCCAGGACGCGGCGGCCTATGCCAAGAAGTCGTTCGAAGAGGCGACCGCGATCGCCAAGACGCTGGCATCGGTCAAGTCGCCGACCGAATTCTTCAAGCTGCATTCGGATTACGTCCGCTCGTCGTTCGACGCGCTGGTCCAGCACAGCTCGCACAACGCCGAGACGGTGCTGAAGCTCGCCGGCGAGGTGGTGCAGCCGCTGTCGAACCGCGTCGCGCTCGCCGCCGAGAAGCTGAAGGTCGCGGCATAACCCGCCACGCCACGGGCGATGAGGGGGCGGCCGCAGCGATGCGGTCGCCCTTTTCCTGTCACAGGCCCTTGCTCCTCACGCCCGGCGTGCCATATTTCTGCGATCACCATGACAGTTGAAGCGATCACGATGGCCGAACGCCGCGACGATGGGACCGACGAAGGCACGGGCCTCGCCACCAAGACGCGCACGCGGACCAAGCAGCCGACGCCCTACCGCGTGTTGATGCTCAACGACGATTATACGCCGATGGAGTTCGTCGTGCTGTGCCTGCAGCGCTTCTTCCGGATGAATATGGAAGAGGCGACGCGGGTGATGCTCCACGTCCACCAGAAGGGCGTCGGGGTCTGCGGCGTCTTCTCCTACGAGGTCGCCGAGACCAAGGTCGGGCAGGTCATCGACTTCGCCCGCCAGAATCAGCATCCGCTGCAATGCACGCTGGAAAAGGCGTGACGGGATGAGGCGCTGAGCCCGCCCGGCCCGCGGTCCGGGGCGGGCGTTCGTGCCGGCATCAGCGCGCCGGCGGCAACCAGCTGAGATCGAGGCCGGCCGCGCGCGCCGTGTCGCGGGCGGTGTGATGCGCGGTGCGGATCAGCGCCGCCTCGTTGACGAAGGTCATGCGGCCGCCGTCACGCGCGATGAGCCCGTCGTCCTGCAACTGCCGCAGCATGCGGTTGACGTGCACCGCGGTCAGCCCGGTGGCGTCGCCGATCTCCTCCTGCGTCAGCCCGAGCTGGAAGGTGTCGCCGGAGGTGCCGTCGACGACCCGCAGCCGGTTGCGGATGTCGATCAGCAGCGCCGCGACGCGCGCCTTGGCCGAGGTGCGGCCGAGCCCGGCAAGCCGGTCGGTCAGCGCGACGCGTTCGATCTGATCGACCGCGATCAGCAGCGCGGCGAGGCGGGGATGATCGGCGGCGATCGCGCCGACCGCGGCCCGCTCGACCGGTGCGACCGCGCATTCGGTCAGCGCGATCACCGTCTCGGGCGAGTTGCGATAGACCAGCCCCGCCATCGCGACCATGTCGCCGCGGAACAGGAAGCGCAGGATCTGGCGGCTGCCGTCGGGCAGGATGACGTAGCTCATCATCGTGCCGCGTTTGACCACGAACAATTCGGGCGACTTGTCGTGTTCACGCAGCAGCACGACGCCGCGGCGCAGCGTCCGCTCGCGCTGTTCAAGGCTGTCGAGGGCCGCCTTTTCGTTCTCCGACAGGTCGATCAGTTCGCCGAGTCTCTCGGCGAGGCAACTGGTCGTCACGCTGTTGAATTCCCCCAATTAATTGAATTGAGTTACGCATGCCTCCGACGAAGGCGCATTAAAATCAATCAACAAGCAGGGTTAAAGTTTGTTAGAGTGATCGGTCTTACCCCCTCAACCGCCCATTCCCGTCTTGCGCGGGCGCGGCGTCGCGTTAGACGACGGGGATGGACCGTATCCTCATTCGCGGCGGCAACCGCCTGTCGGGCCGCCTTCGTATCTCGGGCGCCAAGAACGCCGCGCTGACGCTGATGCCCTGCGCCCTGCTCACCGACGAACCGCTGACGCTGCGCAACCTGCCGCGGCTCGCCGACGTCGACGGCTTCGGCCATCTGCTCAACCAATTGGGTGCCTCGACCCGCATCGAGGGAACGCGGCCGGAGGATTTCGGCCGGGTGATGACGATCCGCGCCGGCAAGCTCACCTCGACCGAAGCGCCCTATGACATCGTCCGCAAGATGCGCGCGTCGATCCTGGTGCTCGGCCCGGTGCTCGCCCGCGCCGGCGAGGCGACGGTGTCGCTGCCCGGCGGCTGCGCGATCGGCAACCGGCCGATCGACCTCCACCTCAAGGCGCTCGAGGCGATCGGCGCCGAGCTCGAGATGGCGGCGGGCTATGTCAAGGCGACCGCGCCGGGCGGACGGCTTGCCGGTGGCCGCTATCGCTTCCCGGTGGTCTCGGTCGGCGCGACCGAGAATGTCGTGATGGCCGCGGTGCTCGCCAAGGGCAGCAGCGTGATCGAGAATGCGGCGCGCGAGCCCGAGATCGTCGACCTGTGCAACTGCCTGGTTGCGATGGGCGCGCGCATCCAGGGGATCGGCACCGAGACGCTGGAGATCGAGGGCGTCGATCGCCTGCACGGCGCCACCTATGCGGTGATGCCCGACCGGATCGAGGCGGGCAGCTATGCCTGCGCGGCGGCGATCACCGGCGGCTCGCTCGACCTGCTCGGCGCCAATGCCGCCGACATGCAGGCGACGATCGACGCGCTGCGCGAGGCGGGCGTGACGGTGACCGAGACGCGCGACGGCGTGTCGGTCGAGGCGAATGCGCCGCTCGGCCCGATCACCCTATCGACCGCGCCCTATCCCGGCTTCGCCACCGACATGCAGGCGCAGTTCATGGCGATGCTGTGCAAGGCGTCGGGCGCCAGCGTGCTGACCGAGACGATCTTCGAGAACCGCTACATGCACGTGCCCGAGCTGGCGCGGATGGGCGCGGACATCCAGGTCCACGGCCGCACCGCGGTGGTGAAGGGCGTCGACAAGCTGGTCGGCGCGCCGGTGATGGCGACCGACCTGCGCGCCTCGATGAGCCTGATCCTCGCCGGCCTCGCCGCCGAGGGCGAGACGTCGGTCGCGCGGGTCTACCACCTCGACCGCGGCTACGAGCGGCTGGAAGAGAAGCTGTCCGCCGTCGGCGCCGACATCGAGCGCGCGAGCGACGGGTGAGGCCCAATTCCTCCCTCGCTTTAGGGGGGGGCCAGCGAAGCTGGTGGAGGGGGCGTCGCCGCAATCGACCGCGTTCGCCGTATCCTCCCCCTCCGTCAGACCTTCGGCCTGCCACCTCCCCCTGGCGGGGGAGGAATTGATATAAGTACCCCCCGGCCGCCATCGAACGCACCGGCGACTTGTGAGGCTCGGGGCCGGGCGCCGCGCGCCCCGTCACCCCGGACTCGTTCCGGGGGCCACCGGGCAGCAGGGGGCCGGTATCCCCTCAAGCCTTTCTCCTGGCCGCGGGGTGGACCCCGGAACAGGTCCGGGGTGACGGGGTATGCGGGGCATCGGTCGCGCATCGGGACATGCCGGCCAGACGCCACCCCCGACGAATGGTGCATGGCACCCTGCCCCGGCATCTGTTAGCCCTGCTGCCATGCCCACATCGGCCGCCGCATCCGCCCGCGAGATCCTGACCCGCCTTCACGACGTGATGGCGGGCCGCAACCCGGCGCAGGCCAAGCTCAACGCGGTGGTCGGCATCATCGCCGAGGCGATGGATAGCGAGGTCTGCTCGATCTATCTGCTGCGCGAGGGCGTGCTCGAACTGTTCGCGACGCGCGGGCTCGATCAGGCGGCGGTGCACGTCACCAAGCTCGCGCTGGGCGAGGGACTGGTCGGCTCGATCGCCGAGGATGTCGAGGTGCTCAACCTCGACGAGGCGGCGAGCCACCCCGATTTCGCCTACAAGCCCGAGACCGGCGAGGAACGCTATCACAGCTTCGCCGGCGTGCCGATCATCCGCCGCGAGCGCGCGGTCGGCGTGCTCGCCGTCCAGCACAGCGAGCAGCGCAAGTACCAGGACGTCGAGATCGAGGCGTTGCAGACCGTCGCGATGGTGCTGTCGGAGATGATCGCCAATGCCGGGCTGATCGACAGCGCGACGAGCGGCAGCGACCGGCCGCAGTCGACCGCGGCGGTGCGCCTGCCGGGGCAGAAGCTGGTCGAGGGCATGGCGTCGGGCCACGCCGTCTTCCACCAGCCGCGCATCGTCGTCGAACATACCGTCGCCGAGGATACCGACGCCGAGCGCCACCGCGTCTATGCCGCGTTCGACAAGATGCGCGAGCAGATCGACCGGATGACGCGCGAGGCGGAATTCGGCGTCGGCGGCGAGCATGAGGAGGTCCTGCAGACCTACAAGATGTTCGCCTATGACGAAGGCTGGGCGCGGCGGATCAACGAGGCGATCGATTCGGGCCTGACCGCCGAAGCCGCGATCGAGCGCGTCCAGCAGCGCACCCGCCAGCGCATGCGCCAGATCGACGATCCGCTGCTCGCCGACCGGATGCACGATCTGGAGGATCTCGCCAACCGGCTGCTGCGCATCGTCTCGGGCCAGATGGGCACCGCGGCGCAGATGGGGCTGCGGCAGGACACGATCCTGATCGCGCGCAATCTCGGTCCTGCCGAACTGCTCGAATATGACAAGCGCCGGCTGAAGGGCGTCATCCTGGAAGAAGGGTCGCTCACCGCGCATGTGACGATCGTCGCGCGCGCGATGGGCGTGCCGGTGCTAGGGCGCGTCCGCGACGTTCGCCGGCTGATCGCCGAGGGCGACCTGCTGCTGCTCGATTCGGTCGCCGGCAATGTCTTCGTCCGCCCGTCGGCGGCGATGGAGGAGGCGTTCGAAGCCAAGCTCGCGATGCGCCAGAAACGCAAGGCCGCCTTTGCCGCGCTGCGCGACGTGCCGCCGGTGACCCGCGACGGCCACCGCGTCACGCTGATGGTCAACGCCGGGCTGCGTGACGATGTCGCCGCGCTCGACGTCACCGGTGCCGACGGCATCGGCCTGTTCCGCACCGAATTCCAGTTCCTCGTCTCGGCAACGCTGCCGCAGCGCGAGCGCCAGCAGCGGCTCTACCGCGAGGTGCTCGACGCGGCGGGGGAGCGGCCGGTGATCTTCCGCACCGTCGATATCGGCGGCGACAAGGCCTTGCCCTATCTCAACAAGGAGGATGTCGACGAGGAGAATCCGGCGATGGGCTGGCGCGCGCTGCGGCTCGCGCTCGATCGCGACGGCCTGATGAAGGTGCAGGCGCGCGCGCTGATCGAGGCCGCGGCGGGCCGCACGCTCAACGTCATGTTCCCGATGGTGTCGGAGGCGTGGGAATTCGCCGAGGCCAAGGCCTTGTTCGAAGCGCAGCGGGTCTGGCTCGACGCGCGCGGCCGCCGGCCGCCGACGGCGATCCGCTACGGCGCGATGCTCGAAGTGCCCGCGCTCGCCGAGCAGCTCGACCTGTTGCTGCCCGATATCGACTTCCTGTCGGTCGGTACCAACGACCTCACGCAATTTTTATTTGCGGCCGATCGCGCCAACCCGCGGCTGGCCGAACGCTATGACTGGCTGAGCCCGTCGATCCTGCGCTTCCTGGCGCGGGTGATCGCGCCGTGCCGCGAGGCGGGCGTCGACCTTGGCGTGTGCGGCGAGATGGGCGGCCGGCCGGTCGAGGCGATGGCCTTGATCGGATTGGGAATTGATCGCCTGTCGATCACCCCGGCGGCGGTCGGGCCGATCAAGGCGATGGTCCGCAGCCTCGATCATGCCGCCGTACGGGGCTTCGTCGCCGAGCTGATCGCGCGGCCGCCGCGCGACATGCGCGGCGCGCTGACCGACTGGGCGCTGCGCAGCGGCGTTGATCTGGCCTGAAAGACTGTCGAACCGGGCCGCCCCTGCGTTGACTTGCAACAAGGCATCGGGGAATGTCATGCGCGTCAGCGATCCGCAGCCCTCCCTTGGAGACACGAATGGACGAGGTCGATCCCGGCCAGCCGAACCCGACCCCCGTTGCCCCGGCCCGTCCGGGTGAACGGTTGCGCCAAGCGCGGGAGATCAGGGGGCTGAGCCTGGCCGAAGTCGCTGCGCGGACCCGCGTGCCGCAACGCCATCTGGAAGCGCTCGAGACCGGCGACTACGGCCTGTTGCCGTCGCCGACCTATGCGATGGGCTTTTCCAAGGCCTATGCCCGTGCCGTCGACGCCGACGAGGTGTCGATCGCGCAGGAGGTGCGCCGCGAGCTCGACCGGCTCGGGCCGCGCCAGCCCGAATATGTCCCCTATGTCACCGCCGATCCGGCACGTGTGCCCTCGCGCGGCATCGCGGCGATCGGCATCGGCGTCGCGCTCGCGGTGCTGATCCTCGTCGCGCTCTGGTATGGCAGCAGCGTCTTCCAGCAGCATGCCGGCACCAAGACCGCCGCGAGCGACGACGTCACCACGCAGCAGGTCGCGCCGCAGCCGGCCGCCGCGCCCTCCCCGGCGATCCCGACCGGCGGGCAGGTGGTGCTGACCGCCACCGATACGGTGTGGCTGCGGGTCTATGACGCGGACAACAAGAAGCTGTTCGAGGGCACGATGAAGCCGGGCGACCGCTTCGAGGTGCCGGCCGCCGCCAAGGACCCGATGATCAACGTCGGTCGCCCCGACAAGCTGGCGGTGACGCTGAACGGCTCGGCGATCCCGCCGCTCGGCGACGGGTCGCGGCCGATCAAGGACGTCGCGGTGAGCGGCTCGGCGATCGCGCTGCGCCTCGCCGGCCAGCCCGCCGACGGTCAGCCCGGCGCCGGTCCGACCCCCGCGGGTCCGACCCCCGCGGGTCCGCCGACGCGCAGCACCAATGCGCGCCGCGACCCGGCAGCGCGGCGCAGCGACGCCGGCGCCACCGCCGGCGCCGACCGCATCGTGCCGCAAGAGTCGACGACGACAGGCAATTCTTTCGCGCCTTAAGGCTGGCGACAGGTGGCCGGATGCAGCTATGACGGCATGACGTTGACCCATGCCGCGCCGGGGGGTGCCAAGATTATGCGTACGATCATCTGGGCGCTCGCCGCCTCGTCTCTGATGCCGGTCGCCGCCGCGGCGCAGAGCAATGTCGAAGGCCGCGTCGGCAAGCTCGAGAGCGAGATGCGCGCGGTCCAGCGCAAGGTGTTCCCCGGCGGCGCCGGCCAGTATCTCCAGCCCGAGATCACCCGCCCCGATGCGCCGCAGCAGGCCGGCGGCACGCCGGCGACCAGCGCGGTCGCCGACCTGACCGGCCGCGTCACCGCGCTCGAGCAGCAGATGGCGTCGATGACCGACCAGATCGAGCAGACCGGCTTCAAGCTGCGCCAGCTCCAGGATCAGTTCGACGCCTACAAGCGCAGCAACGACGCGCAGCTCAAGTCGCTGGCGACGACGCCGGCGCTCGCCGCCACGCCCGCCTCGGCGCCGCTCGGCGGCAGCGACGATGCGGCATCGCGCCCCGGCGGCACGCCGGCGAAGACCACGCCCGTCTCGGCGGCGGCGGCCGGCGACACCGCCCCCTCCGCCGCCGCGGTGGCCGGCGCCAAGGTCGAAAAGCCCAATACCGGCGACACGCCCGAGGACGAATATCTCTACGGCTATCGGCTGTGGGCGGCGAAGCAATATCCGCAGGCCGAGGCGCAGCTCAAGAAGGTGGTGGCCGACTATCCCAAGCACCGCCGCGCCAGCTGGGCGCAGAACCTGCTCGGCCGCGCCTATCTCGACGAAGGCAAGCCGAGCCTCGCCTCGATGGCCTTCTACGACAATTACAAGAAGATGCCGGACGGCGAACGCGCCCCCGACAGCCTCTATTATCTCGCCCAGGCGCTGATGAAGCTCAACAAGCCGGCCGACGCATGCAAGGTCTATGGCGAATTGACCGACGTTTACGGCACCAAGATTTCTTCGAGCATGAAGGCCGATGTCCAGAAGGGCCGTACCGCCGCCAAGTGTAAGTGACCCCTTCGCCGTCGCGGCGGAGCGGTTCCATCACGACCTGAACCGCGCGCTCGGGGCCGAGCCGCGCGGACCGATCCTGCTTGCCGTATCGGGCGGCCCCGATTCGATGGCGATGCTGACGCTGGCCGCGGCGACCTTTCCCGGCCGCATCCAGGTGGCGACGGTCGATCACCGCCTGCGCCCCGCCGCGGCGGACGAGGCCATGATGGTGGCGAACCATTGCGCGCTGCTCCACGTGCCGCATGCGACGCTGCTGCCCGCCGAACCGATCACCGGCGCCAGCATCCAGGCGGCGGCGCGGCAGGTGCGCTACCAGTTGCTTGCCGACCAGGCACGGCGCATCGGCGCCGAGGCGATCGCCACCGCGCACCATGCCGACGATCAGGCCGAGACCTTCCTGATGCGCGCGGCGCGCGGCTCCGGGATCGCCGGGCTCGCCGGGGTGCGCCCGCGCGCGACGATCGACGATGCGACGGTGGTCCGGCCGCTGCTCGAATGGCGCCGTGCCGAATTGCGCGCGATCGTCCGCCGCGCCGAGGCGCCGTTCGTCGACGATCCCTCCAACACCGATCCGGCGCACGACCGCACCCGCTTCCGCCGCCTGCTCGACGACAATGAATGGCTCGGCACGCCGCAGCTTGCCCGTGCCGCCGCCGCTTTGGCCGAGGCGGACGGCGACGTGCGCGCGATCGTCGAGTGGCTGTGGTCGAGCCGCGCGGTGGTCGACGGTGCGACCGTGCGCATCGACATGGCCGGGCTGCCGCGCGAACTCGTCCGCCGACTCGCCCGCCGCGCGATCGGCCTGGTGGTCGAGGCCGCCGCGCTGACCGCGCCCAAGTGGAGCGACTCGGCGAATATCGAGGCGTTGCTCGACGCGCTCGGTTCCGGCCGGCGGGCGACGCAGGCGGGAGTGGTCGTCTCCCCGCACGGCGAGAGCTGGCGATTCCGCGCCGCACCGGCGCGTCGTTCACCCGGATCGGCCGAATCAGGCTGAGCGTTCCATTGCCATTAACCTCCATGCGCCTATCTTGTGCTGCGAAAGGTTCCCCATGAACGATAACGACAAGCAGCCCCAGAACGGCGATGGCGGCAACGGTGGCAACGGCGGCAACCCCTGGATGAAGAGCCTGCTCATCTGGGTCGGCATCCTGCTTGCGCTCGCGCTGTTCGTGACGATGTTCAACGGCCCCAATGCGGCCGGCGCCAGCAACACCGTCGCCTATTCGAAATTCCTCGACCAGGTCGATGAAGGCACCGTGAAGGATGTCGCGATCAGCCGCGACGTCATCACCGGCACCTATTCGAGCGGCGAGAAGTTCCGGACCTATCCGATCCAGGACCCGACGCTGGTGCCGCATCTGCGCCAGAAGAACGTGTCGATCTCGGCGAAGCCCGACGAGGGCACGTCGATGTGGATGCTGCTGCTCTACCAGTCGCTGCCGTTCCTGCTGTTCCTCGGCATCGCCTTCTTCGTCATCAAGCAGATGCAGAAGAACACCGGCGGCGGCGCTATGGGCTTCGGCAAGAGCCGCGCGCGGATGCTGACGCAGAAGGAGGGCAAGGTCACGTTCGACGATGTCGCCGGCATCGACGAGGCGCGTGCCGAGCTGACCGAGATCGTCGACTTCCTCAAGGACCCGACCAAGTTCGCGCGGCTGGGCGGCAAGATCCCCAAGGGGGCGCTGCTGGTCGGTTCGCCGGGCACCGGCAAGACGCTGCTCGCCCGCGCCATCGCGGGCGAGGCGGGCGTGCCGTTCTTCACCATCTCGGGTTCGGACTTCGTCGAGATGTTCGTCGGCGTCGGCGCCAGCCGCGTCCGCGATATGTTCGAACAGGCCAAGAAGAGCGCGCCGTGCATCGTCTTCATCGACGAGATTGACGCGGTCGGTCGGCATCGCGGCGCCGGCCTCGGCAACGGCAACGACGAGCGGGAGCAGACGCTCAACCAGCTGCTCGTCGAGATGGACGGGTTCGAGGCGAACGAGGGGATCATCATCGTCGCGGCGACCAACCGCCCCGACGTGCTCGACCCTGCGCTGCTGCGCCCCGGCCGCTTCGACCGTCAGGTCGTCGTGCCCCGCCCGGACATCGAGGGCCGCATCAAGATCCTCGAAGTGCATATGAAGAAGGTGCCGCTGGCCCCCGATGTCGATGCGCGGGTGATCGCGCGCGGCACGCCGGGCTTCTCGGGCGCCGATCTCGCCAACCTCGTCAACGAGGCGGCGCTGATGGGCGCGCGCAAGGGCAAGCGGCTGGTCGCGATGGCCGAGTTCGAGGAGGCCAAGGACAAGGTCATGATGGGCGCCGAGCGCCGCAGCATGGTGATGACCGAGGACGAGAAGCGCATGACCGCCTATCACGAGGCGGGCCATGCGATCGTCTCGATCCACGAACAGGCGAGCGACCCGATCCACAAGGCGACGATCATCCCGCGCGGCCGTGCGCTGGGCATGGTGATGCGCCTGCCCGAGCGCGACAGCTACAGCTACCATCGCGACAAGATGTACGCGAACCTCGCGGTGGCGATGGGCGGCCGCGTCGCCGAGGAGATCATCTTCGGCTACGACAAGGTCTCGAGCGGCGCGTCGGGCGACATCCAGTACGCCACCGGTCTGGCGCGCGACATGGTCACCAAATGGGGCATGTCGGACAAGGTCGGTCCGGTCGAATATGCCCAGCCGGAGGGCGAATCGTTCCTCGGCTATTCCTCGTCGCAGCCGGTGCGCATGTCGAATGCGACCGCGCAGCTGATCGACGACGAGATCAAGGGCATCGTCGAGGGCGGCCTCGCCCGCGCCAAGCAGCTCCTGACCGAGCATGTCGACCAGCTCCATCTGCTCGCCGGTGCGCTGCTCGAATATGAGACGCTGTCGGGCGACGAGATCAAGAAGCTGATCGCCGGCGAGGAGATCGGCCGCGTCGATTCGGGCCCGAAGCCGAGCGTGCCGCGTGCCGGCACCTCGATCCCCAAGACGCGCCGCCCCGGCGGCCCGTTCGGCAACCCCGCACCCGCGGGGGCATAAGGCCCCACGGCGGTTCAGCCCGCCGTCAGTTTGTGCGCGCTACTCGGCGGCATTCCTATCCGGAGTGCCGCCGATGCTGCGTAAAGCCCTCACCGCCCTTGCCATTTCGCTTGCCGCCGCTGCACCGGCCGCGGCGACGATGACCGTGGGCACCTTCCTCACCCGCGCCGCGCCCTTACGCGCCAATCCGTTCACCGCGCTGACCAACCCCGATTATCCCGTGCTCAAGGCGGAAGCCGACGCCGCCACCCGCCAACTCCGCGCCGACAGCGCCGCGCGCGTCGCCGCCGGCAAGAAGCCGATCGCCTGCATGCCCGACGGCGCCAAGATCGGCATTCTGCAGATGCTCGGCGGGCTCGACGCGCTCTCGCCGGCGGAAAAGAAGCTGCCGTTGAAGGAGGGCTATGCGCGGGTGCTGGCGAAGACCTATCCGTGCTGAGGGTGCGGGTCGGGACGTGAGGGCGCGCGCAGAGGCGCAGAGAACGCAGGGGTGAGGCGGCGGTGGCGAGTATAATACGCCCCCCGATCGTCATCCCGACGGAAGTCGGGACCCATGGACGCGCTGGCCGATATGATGCGCGCATCTCGGGCGACACGTGAACAGGCGTCCGGCGTCCGCCGGGATGACGATGGCGGCGGGTAAGCCATAGGCCACGCCAACCCATTCGCCTCGTCATTTCGGAACAGGTCGAGACTTCTGCGAAAGTCCAAATCGCGGTGAAGCAACCAGTGCTCCTGCGAACGCAGGAGCCTAGGGCCAAGCAAAATACCGTCTGGCGCTTGGGACTCCTGGGCTCCTGCTTTCGCAGGAGCACGGGGGCAATTGCGCAGAGGTCTCGAACAGGCCCGGCCGACCGGTGGATGAGGGTCATGTCGCGACCCTCGCATCGGGCCATCGCGCACAGCGAATCCCCCGCCCCGGCATCCGCGCCCCCACGCCCCGCCACCTTCCCTCGCGCGCGCCCCCTCGATACAGCCGCCCGATGAGCCTCACCCGACGCAACCTGTTGATCGGCGGCGGTGCCGGCGTCGGGCTGATCGTTGCCTGGGGCCTGTGGCCGCGTGGCTATGCGCCCAATCTCGCCGTCGCCCCCGGCGAAACGGCGTTCGGCGCCTGGCTCAAGATCGGCAGCGACGGTCACGTCACCGTCGCGGTGCCGCAGCTCGAACATGGCCAGGGCGTCTATACCGCGCTTCCGCAGATCGTCGCGGACGCGCTCGGCGCGGACTGGCGCACCGTCGGGGCGGAGGCGGCGCCGATCAATCCGCTCTACGCCAATCCGTTGGCGCTCGACGAACTGTTCGAGGGCACGCTCACCCGCCTGCCCGAACCGGTCGAAGAGGATGTGGCGCGGCGCGGCGGCCTGATCGTCACCGGTGGGTCCACCTCGGTGCGGATGTTCGAGGAACCATGCCGCACCGCCGGTGCCGCGGCGCGCGCATTGCTGTGCAAGGCGGCGGCGCGGCGCTGGAACGTCGCCTGGACCGATTGCACCGTCGACGCCGGCTTCGTCACCCACGGCACGCAGCGCCTGCGATTCGCCGAACTCGCCGCCGCGGCCGCCGGCGAGCGCGTTCCGGATCCGCTGCCGATCGGCGTGCAGGGCGCGGGCAAGCTCGTCGGCCAATCGCTGCCGCGGCTCGACGGACCGGCAAAGGTCGATGGCTCTGCGAGTTTTGCCGGGGACATTCGCCTGCCCGACATGGTCCATGCCGCGATCCGCCAGGGTCCGGTCGGCGACGCCCGCCTGACCCGCGTCGATCGCGCCGCGGCGGACCGCGTCCGTGGCGTGCTGAGCGTGATCGAGACCCCGCGCTGGGTCGCCGCAATCGCGACCACCGGCTGGGCGGCGCAACGCGCGCTCGACGCGCTCGCGCCGCGCTTCACCAGCGATGCACCGCTGCCCGACAGCGCCGGCATCGCCCGCGCCCTAGACGCCGCGCTCGCCGCACCGGGCGAGCGGATCGCTGCCAGCGGCGACATCGGCACCCTGCTCGATGGTGCCGGGGTGATCGCGGCGGACTATACCGCCGGGCTCGGCGTCCACGCCGCGCTGGAGACGACCAGCGCCACCGCGGCGTGGCGCGACGGCCGGCTCGAACTCTGGCTGCCGACCGCGGCGCCCACCGCCGCCCGCGCCGCCGCCGCCGCGGTCGCCGGGCTGCACGAGCGCGCGGTCGTCATCCACCCGACCCTCGCCGGCGGCGGCTTCGGCGCGACGCTCGATCCGCTGGTCGCGGAACAGGCGGCCTTGCTCGCGATGCGGCTCAAGCGCCCAGTCAGCCTCGTCTGGTCGCGCGGCGAGGATATCGCCCATGACCGCTATCGCCCGCCCGCCCGCGCCCGGCTGCGCGCGCGCCTGTCGAGCAACGGCGCGATCGCCGCCTGGAGCATGGCGCTGGCTGCACCGGCCACCGGTCATGCGCTCGCCCGCCGGCTGCTCCCCGGCGCCGGCTGGGCGCACGGCCGGGGCGATCTTTATGCGGTCGCCGGCGCGCTGCCGCCCTATCGCATTCCCGCGCTGCGGCTCGATCATCATCCCGCCGCGATCGACGTCCCCACCGGTCACCTGCGCGGCGGTGCGCATGGCTATACCGCCTTCTTCACCGAATCGTTCATCGACGAACTCGCGCAGGTCGCCGGCACCGAGCCGCTCTCCTACCGGATCGGCATGCTCGGCGGCGACGCGCGGCTGGCGCGCTGCCTGACCACGGTCGCGGCGCTCGGCGGCTGGGGCGGTGGCGGCGCGGGCTCGGGACAGGGCATCGCCTGCCACAGTTTCCGCGGCAGCCATATTGCGGTGCTCGCCGAGGCGGAGCTGCGCGACGGCCGCCCGCACGTCGCGCGCCTCGTCGCCGCGGTCGATTGCGGGCGGATGATCAACCCCGATCTGGTGCTGCAACAGATCGAAGGCGGGCTGATCTTCGGCCTCGCCCATGCCCTCGGCGCCTCGACCGGCCTCACCGCCGGGCGCAGCGACGTGCGCGGGCTGGCCGGCCTCGACCTGCCGCGCCTCGCCGACACGCCCGACATCGTCGTCGAGTTCGTCCGCTCCGACGAGCCGCCCGGCGGCGTCGGCGAGCTCGGCGTGCCCGCGGTCGCCCCGGCGATCGCCAACGCGCTGCATGCCGCAACCGGTATCCGCCTGCGCCACCTGCCGCTAAGGTCCTAACATGTTGATCCCTGCCGACCATCCGCCGATCCCCGCCCGCAAGGTCGGCGTCCTGCTGACCAACCTCGGCACGCCCGACGGGCCCGATGCCAAATCGGTAAAGCGCTATCTCGGCGAATTCCTGTCGGACCGGCGCGTCGTCGAGATCCCGGCGATCGCGTGGCAGCCGATCCTGCGCGGCATCATCCTCAACACGCGGCCAAGAAAGTCCGCCCACGCTTATGGTCTGGTATGGAGCGAGGAGGGTTCGCCGCTCGCCGCGATCACCCGCCGCCAGAGCCGGGCGTTGCAGGGCGCGTTCGGCGAGGGCGTGCTGGTCGATTATGCAATGCGCTACGGCAATCCGGCGATCGCCGATCGCCTGACCGCGCTCAAGGACGCCGGGTGCGAACGCATCCTGATCGCACCGCTCTACCCGCAATATTGCGCCGCGACGACCGCCACCGCCAACGACAAGGCGTTCGCCGCGCTTGCCGGCATGCGCTGGCAGCCGGCGATCCGCACGCTGCCGCCCTATCACGACGACCCCGCCTATATTGCGGCGCTCAGGACGCAGGTCGAGATGCAGATCGCCGCGCTCGACTTCGCTCCCGATGCGGTGATCGCCAGCTTCCACGGTATGCCCAAGCGGACGCTCGAACTCGGCGACCCCTATCACTGCCACTGCCAGAAGACCGCGCGGCTGCTGAGCGAGGCGATGGGGCGCGAGCTGATCGTCGCCTTCCAGTCGCGATTCGGCCCGGCCAAATGGCTCGGCCCGGCGACCGACGAGACGCTCGAGGCGCTGCCGGCAAAGGGCATCCGCAAGGTCGTGGTGATCGCACCGGGGTTTTCCGCCGACTGCCTCGAGACGCTGGAAGAGCTGGCGATCCGCGGTCACGAGAGCTTCATGGCCGCCGGCGGCACCGATTTCGCCTACCTGCCCTGCCTCAACGATGGCGCGCCGGGCATGGCGATGCTGCGCACGCTGATCGCGCGCGAACTGGCCGGATGGGTGGCCGACACGTAAAATTACGTTACGGCCATTGCCAGTTCCGCGCCCTCTCCTTAGCCTTTCAGCAAGGATAATGGAGAGGCACGGCATGGCCAGGATTGCGATCGTCACGGGTGGAACGCGCGGCATCGGCGAAGCGATCAGCCTCGCCCTGCAGGAGGCCGGCGTCACCGTCGCCGCCAATTACGCCGGCAACGACGAGCGGGCGCGCGCCTTCACCGAGCGGACCGGCATCCCCGCCTTCAAATGGAACGTCGCCGATTACGACGCCTGCCAGGAGGGCTGCGCCAAGGTCGCCGCCGAACTGGGGCCGGTCGATATCGTCGTCAACAATGCCGGCATCACCCGCGACGGCACGATCCTCAAGCTGACCTACGAGGCGTGGAAAGAGGTGATCGACACCAACCTCGGCGGCTGTTTCAACATGGCGAAGGCGGTCTTCCCCGGCATGCGCGAGCGCAAATGGGGGCGGATCGTCAACATCGGCTCGATCAACGGCCAGGCGGGACAATATGGCCAGGTCAATTACGCCGCGGCGAAATCGGGCATCCACGGCTTCACCAAGGCGCTGGCGCAGGAAGGTGCGCGGGTCGGCGTGACGGTCAACGCGATCGCGCCGGGCTATATCGATACCGACATGGTCGCCGCGGTGCCGGGCGACGTGCTGGAAAAGATCGTCGCCAAGATCCCGGTCGGCCGCCTCGGCCAGGCGAGCGAGATCGCCCGCGGCGTCGCCTTCCTGTGCTCGGACGAGGCGGGCTTCGTCACCGGGTCGACGCTGAGCATCAACGGCGGCCAGCATATGTACTGACGCGCATCGCGCGTCACGGCCGGCGCTGCACGCCGATCTCTCCCGAACAACACGAAGCCCGGTCACCTGTGGTGACCGGGCTTCCACCCTCCAACGCTACGCGAGGGTCACCCACTGCCGCTTAGCGGCAGTAACCGGGGCGGTCCGAGCGCTCGACGGCGCGGCCGGCGAGGGCACCGGCACCGGCGCCGAGGACGGTGCCGAGCGCGCGATCACCGCGGGTGTCGATCGTGCGGCCGAGCAGGCCGCCGGCGATCGCACCGACGATCGTGCCGGTGGTGCCGCTGTTGCAGCGCTGACCACCACGGTAGCCGCGATAGCCACGATCACCATAATAGCCGCGGTCCCCGCGATAGACGCGATCGTCCCGATAGCCGCGGTCATAGCCGCGCTGCTCGTAACCACGGTCGTACCCACCGTAATAGCCGCGCTGCGCGGCAGCGGGGGTGGCGGGAACGAGGGCGGCGGCGGTCATCGCGAGGGCGGCGCCGGCGAGGCTCAGGGTCTTCATCATGGGTCTTCTCCCGAAAATCTGTCCAACTCGGCGGCGGCCCGGTGGGGACCTTCCCGTCGTCGATGCACATCATTTGCCCGAGTCGCGTTGAGCGAACCCTGAATGCGACCGTTATCGTGCGTTCAGGCTATCGCCGCGCCGCGCGCCGCCTATGGAGACGCGATGCGCGTCCTGTTCGTCGTCCTCGCCGTCCTGCTGTGCGTCCCGAGCTGGACCGGCGAAGAGCGGCTGGCGCTGCTCGGTCACCGGCCGCAGATGACCGCGACTCCGGTTGCGCTCGACCCCGCCGACCCGCGGCGGCGACGGCTGGGATCGCTGACCTATCTTGGCGGCGTGGCCCTGCGCAGCCGCGACCCCGCGTTCGGCGGCTATTCGTCGCTGAGCGTCATGCCACAGGCGAACGGCAACCGGTTCACCCTGCTCAGCGACGGCGGCAACGTCGTCGCCTTCACGATGGGCGCCGACTGGACGCCGCGCGCGTTGCGCTTCCGCAATCTGCCCGCCGGTCCCGGCACCGGCTGGGAGAAGCGCGACCGCGACAGCGAATCGATGGCGGTCGATCCGGCGAGCGGGGCGATCTGGGTCGGCTTCGAGGGCGCGAATGCGATCTGGCGCTATGCTCCCGGCTTTGCGCGGGCGGAGGCGCAGCGCGCACCCCGGGCGATGGACTCCTGGCCCGACAACGGCGGCCCCGAATCGCTCGCGCGGCTGCCCGACGGGCGATTCGTGGTGATCGCCGAAACCCGGCATGTCGCGCGCACGCGCTGGCGCGGCGTCGAATCGGTGCGGCTCGCCAGCCGCGATGCGCTGATCTTTCCCGGCGACCCGATCGCCACCACCCCGCGGCCGTTCGCCTATCTGCCCGATCGCCGGTTCGATCCGGCCGATGCGACCGCCTTGCCCAATGGCGACCTGCTGGTGCTCGATCGTGCCTTCCGCCTGCCCTTCCGGTTCAGCAACCGGCTGTCGCTGATCCCCGCCGCACGGATTCGGCCCGGCGCGATTGCCCGTGGCCGTCGGCTGGCGACGCTCGCCGCACCGCTGCTCCACGAGAATTTCGAAGGGGTGGCGACGACGGTGGAACAAGGCAGGACGATCGTCTGGCTGGTGTCGGACGACAATCAGTCGATCCTGCAACGTACCCTATTGCTCAAATTTCGCCTGGACCAGTGATTCGGCCGTACGGCCCGATGCGCTCCGTCTTCACCGATCACATGCCGACGCCGAAAACCCGCCGCTCCCATGGAGCAGCGGGTTTCAAACCGTGGCAATCGCGACGCGAAAGACTTAGGCGGCTTCCGCCGACGAGGTCGTCGCCAGCTTCTTGACGATCTCGCGCTTCAGGCGGCGGCAGCGCAGCGAGAGCTTGTCCTCGCTGGTCTTGATCAGCCAATTGTCGAGGCCGCCGTTATGCTCGACCGAACGCAGGCCGTGCGTCGACACGCGCAGGCGAACGCCCTTTTCGAGCGAGTCGGAGATCAGCGTGACGTTCTGCAGGTTCGGCAGGAACGTACGCTTGGTCTTGTTGTTGGCGTGGGAAACGTTGTTGCCCACCTGCCGGCCCTTGCCGGTCAGCTCGCAAATGCGCGACATGGTTTTTGATCCTGAATTCGGTTGCCCGGAAAGTCGGCGCCACTAGCGGCAATCGGCTCCGGCGTCAACCGGCGCCACGCACCGACAGCGATGCAACGGAGTCGCTGCCCCGGCGTTGTTACGCCATCGTAAAGGTCGTCGGTAGGGGAAAAACGAATGCGCACGTTGCTGGCACTGCTCGGGATCATCGCGCTCGTCGTGGTCGCGGCAATGCAGTTCGGCCTGGTCAGCATCGACCAGACCCATCCCGCCGTCGTCCAGGCCCCGCAATTCAAGGCGGATGTCGCGCGCGTCAGCGTCGGCACCGAGAACAAGACGGTCGCCGTTCCGACCGTCAACGTCGAGAAGCCGGCCAACGCGCAATAGGCTTTACCCGACCGGCCGGGATCGGCAGGGCAAGGCGATGTTCCCGCTGCCGATCCCGATGCGCCGCGCGCTCGATGCGGCGGCCGAGGCGGCGCTGGCCGGCGAAGTGCCGGTCGGCGCCGCGCTCGTCTGGGGTGGCGAGATCGTCGCCGTCGCGGCGAACGCGCCGCGCGCGCTGTGCGACCCCACCGCCCATGCCGAGATGCGCGTCATCCGCGCCGCCGCCGCCGCGCTGGGGCGGGACCGGCTGGAAGACAGCGAATTGTGGGTGACGCTGGAGCCCTGCGCGATGTGCGCCGGGGCGATCGCGCATGCGCGGATCGGCCGGCTCTATTATGGCGCGAGCGACCCCAAGGGCGGCGCGGTGGAACACGGCCCCCTGCTGTTCTCGCAACCGACGCTGCACCACCGGCCAGAGGTGTATGGCGGCATTGGCGAAGGCGAGGCGGCCGACCTGCTGCGGACGTTCTTTCGCGATCGGCGGTAAGGCGCGGAGCCGCGGAGATGATGCGCTTGGCGCTCTCGACGCGCGCGCCACTCTTGCATCGTCATCCCGGCGAAAGCCGGGACCCATGGTTGCGGTGTTCTCGGCGGTTACGCGCAACCGATTCCGTATCGTGTCCATGGGTCCCGACTTGCGTCGGGATGACGAAGAGCGGGACGCGGGCAACGCGTCCCCGCCCGAATCACACCGCCCCGACCAAGGCCGGGGCGGTACTTCGGATCAGCGCAGGTCGTTCTGCGAGATCGGCACGATCTTCACCTCGACGCGGCGATTCGCTGCGCGCCCGGCGTCGGTGTCGTTCGACGCGATCGGTTGCGTCTCGCCGAAGCCGCGCATGCCGATTCGCGCCGGCTGCACGCCGCGACTGGCGAGATAATCCGCCACCGACGTCGCGCGCCGTTCCGACAGCGTCTGGTTGTACGCGTCCGAGCCGGTCGAATCGGTATGGCCGTACACGTCGATATAGGTCTGGTTGTACTGCGCCAGCGTCTCGGCGACCTGGTCGAGCGTACGGCGGAACTGCGGCTGCACCTCGGCGCTGTCATAGGCGAAGGTGATGCCCGACGGGATGTTGAGCACCAGATTGTCGCCCTCGCGCGTCACCTGCACGTCGGTACCGGCGGTGCGGGCGCGCAGGTCGCGCTCCTGCTTGTCCATATAGGCGCCGATCCCCGCGCCGGCGAGGCCGCCGATGCCGGCGCCGAGGATCTTCTCGGTCCGGTCGCGCCGTCCACCGACGAGGTCGCCGAGCAGATAGCCGCCCAGCGCGCCGCCGATGCCGCCGATCGCGGTCTTCGAGATGCGGCGCTCGCCGGTCTCGGGATCGGTGGTGCAGGCGCTGGTGGTGACCAGCGCGGCGAGCGCCGCGGCGGCGAGGAACTTCGACTTCATGACAACCCTTTCACGTTCGTTCCCGGCTAAACTCGGGTCCGATATGGCTTGTTCCGCCTGCGATCTGAACCACCGCTGACAGGCATAATCACGCCATCGTGATACAGGCAGTTGTCGTCGTGCGCGTTGTGCGGCAAAGACACGTCCGCCGATGGCACCGCTCCCGCCCTTCCCCTGGATCGACGTCGTGATCATCCTCGCTCTGGTCGCGCTCAACGGCGTGTTCGCCATGAGCGAGCTGGCGATCGTCTCGTCGCGCAAGGCGCGGCTGGAGGCGATGGCGCGTTCGGGGCGCAAGGGGCCCGCCGCCGCGCTCAAGCTCGCCGCCGATCCCGGCAAGTTCCTGTCCTCGGTCCAGATCGGCATCACGCTGATCGGCATCCTTGCGGGCGCCTATTCGGGGTCGAGCCTCGGCGGGCCGACGGCGGCGCGGCTGCAGGCGTTCGGCCTGTCGGCGGAGACGGCGCAGACCGCGGGCTTCGCGCTGGTCATCGGCCTCACCACTTATGCCTCGCTGATCATCGGCGAACTCGTCCCCAAGCAATTCGCGCTGCGCAAGCCCGAGACGGTGGCCTCGCTGGTCGCGCTGCCGATGCGCTATATCGCCGTGGTCTGCGCGCCGCTCGTCTGGCTGCTCGATTCGTCGAGCGCCCTCGTCTTCCGCGTACTCGGCCTCAACCGCGAATCGGAGGATCAGGTGACGGCGGAGGAGCTGCACCTGATCGTCGCCGAAGCCTCCAAGTCGGGCGTGATCGAGGAGCATGAGCGCACGATCATCTCGGGTGTCGTCCGCCTCGCCGACCGGCCGGTGCGCGAGGTGATGACGCCGCGCACCGAGGTCGACTGGCTCGACTGCAACCTCGGGCCGGAGGGGATCCGCGATACGCTGCTGGCGACGCCGCATACGCGGCTGCCGGTCGCCGACGGTTCGGTCGATGCGGTGATCGGCGTCGTCCAGGCGCGCGACATCGCCGCCGCGCTGTTCCGCGGCGAGCCGCTCGACCTGCGCAAGCTGATGCGCAAGGCGCCGGTGGTGATCGACCGGATCGATGCGATGGACGCGCTGATCGCGCTGCGTCAGGCCGAGGTGCCGATGGCGCTGATCCACGACGAATACGGCCATTTCGAAGGCATCGTCACGCCTGCCGACCTGCTCGCCGCGATCGCCGGCGAATTCGCCAGCGACGCCGATCCCGACGATGCGCCCTCGGTGGTGGTGCGCGAGGACGGCTCGCTGCTCGTCGCCGGCACGATGGCGGCGGACGCTTTGGCCGAACGGCTCGGCATCGAGCTGCCCGAGGATCGCGATTACGCGACGGTCGCCGGGCTGGCGCTCGCCGCCTTCCGTCACCTGCCCGGCGAGGGCGAGAGCTTCGAGGAACAGGGCTGGCGGTTCGAGGTGGTCGACCTCGACGGCCGCCGGATCGACAAACTGCTGGTCAGCGAGGCCTGACGGCCGGGTCCGCGCGGAGTCGCGGAGCTCCTCGTTCGTCATCCCGACGAACGTCGGGATGCATGGACGAGCTGGCAGCAAGGGTACGCGCGACCGCGAAGAGCATCGCAACCATGGATCCCGGCCTCCGCCGGGATGACGAGGGGAGCGGGAAAGCAGACCGCACGCGCACCTCCGCGCCCTCTGCGCCTCTGCGCGAACACCCTCCTTTTCCTTTCACGGCATCGCGTCTTCGCGCGAACCACCGCCTCACCTCCACACCCGGATCGCGGCAACGCAGACTGCCTGCGAGTCCCGCCGCCACCGCAACGCAAACGACGCATTCAATTCATCACCGCTTCAGCTACTCGCGATCACGAGCATCGTTCGAACCAAGGCAGATGAATGCTATCGCAGCGCGTCCACGCGGCCTCCGCCGCGCTTCCCCCGAATGCCCCGACCCGCGCCGTGGCGAGCGCGGACGGCTTTTCGCGGCCGACGATCGTCGCCGCGCTGCTCGCCGGCCTGATCGCCACCGCCTGGCTGCTCCAGCGCGCCGAGCTGTCCGTGATGGTGTGGAGCCGCAGCACCCTCCCCTTCGCGCTCGCCGCGGTCTGCGTCTTCGCCCTGCGCAGCCACGTCGTGCCGCGCGGCTGGCGCCATGCCGCGGCGCTGCGCGACGGCGCGGGCTATTACGCCGTCTTCACGGTCATCGCGCTGACCGGCGCGGTGGCGAGCTATCCGCTCGCCGCGCTGACCCACGGCTATGCCGATGCCACGCTGCAACGGATCGACGGCGCGCTCGGCTTCGACTGGCTCGCCTGGTATCGCACCGTCGCCGATCACCGCCCGCTCCAGCTGCTCGGCGTCGCCTGTTACGAGAGCATCTATCTGACGCCCGCGATCCTGCTCGGCTGGTTTGCCCGTACCGGCCAGCGGCGGGAGGCGCATCGCTTCCTCGCCGGCTTCTGGCTCGCCGCGGTGCTGACGCTGGCGCTGTTCACGCTGATGCCGGCGATCGGCCCGCTCTCCTATCTCTGGCGCGGCGCGGTGCCCTATATGCCGGTCAGCGAGACATGGCAGTCGAACCTGATCCCGGCGCTGCGCGCGCATGCCATCCATCATATCGATCTCGGCGCGCTGCACGGCCTCGTCTCCGCGCCGAGCTTCCACGCCGCCGCCGGCACGCTCTATTGGCGCACGATCTGGCGGACGCCGCCGCTGCGCCGCTGGCTGACGTGGCTGGTCGCGGCGATGCTGCTCGCCACCCCGGTCGAGGGGACGCATTACCTCATCGACATGATCATCGGTGCCGCGGTGGCGATGCTGGCGATGGAGATCGTCGACCTGCTGCTCGGCCGGCGGTCAGCCGCTGTTGCGTAGCGCGGTCGCGACCGCGTTGATCGACAGCAGGATGCCCTCGCCGATGCGCGGATCGTCCTCGCCGGCGCGATGCCGCTTCATCAGCTCGATCTGAAGCAGGTTGAGCGGCTCGATATAGGGCAGCCGCAGGCGGATCGACGCGTCGAGCGCCGGATGCTTCTCCAGCAACCGCGTCTGGCCGGTGACGTCGAGCAGCCCGTCGTGCGTCCGGTGCCACGCATCACGGATGCGGCCGAAGATGCCGGTGCGCAGCCCCTCGTCCTCGACCAGCTCGGCATAATGGCCGGCGATGTCGATATCCGATTTGGCGAGCACCATCTCCATATTGGCGAGCGTCGAGGCGAACAGCGGCCAGCCCTGCGCCATCTCCCTCAGCAGCCCCTTGTCCTCGAAGGCGGCGAGCGCCTGCCCGACGCCATACCAGCCGGGCAGCATGACCCGCGCCTGCGCCCAGCTGAACACCCAGGGGATGGCGCGCAGGTCCTCGATCGCGTCGCTCTTCTTGCGGCTCGCCGGACGGCTGCCGATCTTGAGCCCGGCGATCTCGCCGATCGGCGTCATCTGGCGGAAGAAGGTGCGGAACCCTTCGGTTCCGTAGACGAGGTCACGATAGGCGTGGAATGCGGTGTCCGACAGCGCATCCATCGCCGCGCAGAATTCGTCGCTTTCGGTATTCGACAGGCGCTCGGGTTCGAGGCTGGCGAGCAGCGTCGCGGCCGCGATCGCTTCCAGATTGGTCATCGCGCTGTCGCGGGTGCCGTATTTCGCGGCGATCACCTCGCCCTGTTCGGTGATGCGGATGCGGCCCTGCACCGTCCCCGACGGCTGCGCGCGGATCGCCGCGAACGCCGAGCCGCCGCCGCGCCCGACCGCGCCGCCGCGGCCGTGGAACAGCTGCATGCCGACCCCCGCCGCCTCGAACACCGGCTTCAGCGCGGTCGACGCCTTCGACAATTGCCAGGTCGAGGTGAGATAGCCGCCGTCCTTGTTGCTGTCCGAATAGCCGATCATCACCTCCTGATGGCCGCGCTTCGCCGCGATCGCGGCGACTTCGGGCAGCGCGAACCAGTCGGTCATGATCCCCGGCGCGGCCTCCAGGTCGCCGACCGTCTCGAACAGCGGCACCGCCATCACCGCGGCGCTCGGCTCCTCGCCGGGCCGGTAGAGCCCGACTTCCTTGAGCAGCAGGTTGATCTCGAGCAGATCGGACACCGACTGCGCCATCGAGACGATGTAGTTGGTGATGCACGCCGGCCCGTAGGTCGCATGCGCGTCGGCGGCGGCCTGGACGATCGCCAGCTCGGAGGTCGTCTCCTCCGAATAGGTCATGTAGCGGCTGGCGAGCGGGCGCGCATTGGCGAGTTCGCGGCGCAGCAGCGCGACGCGCGCCGCCTCGTCGAGCGCGCAATAGTCCGCCTCCACCCCCGCCGTCTTGAGCAATTCGGCGACGACGCGCTCGTGGACGGCGCTGTTCTGGCGCAGGTCGAGCGTCGCCAGATGGAAGCCGAACGTCTCGACCGCGCGGATCAGCCGGCCGAGCGCGCCGCCGGTCTTGAACGCCCCGGCGCCAATATCCTTCGGCGACAGGCCGCGCGCGATCGCGACGAGATCGGCGCGGAACGCCTGCGGATCGGGATAGGGCGCGCCGCGCAGGTGACCCGGCCGCGGTGCCGGCTTGCCGGTCAGCGCCTGATGCGTCGCGGCGAGCCGCGCATAGATGCCCGACAGCGCGCGGCGATACGGCTCGTCCGACCGGCTCTCCGCCGTATCGCCGCTCGCCTCGGCCAGCGCCTCGACCGCGGCATCGACGGGTACGTGCTGCGTCGAGATCGACAGTTCGGCGCCGAGCGCATGCACGCCCTCCAGGTAGAAGCCGAGCACCGCTTCACAGGCGCGGCTCAGCGCGGTGCGCAGCGAATCCGCGGTGACGAAGGGATTGCCGTCACGGTCGCCACCGATCCAGCTGCCCGGTTTGACGAAGCTCGGCACGCGCTCACCGAAGGCACGGTCCCAACGCTGGTAGAGCGCCGGCAACGCCGGCAGGAACACCTCGCGCAGATAGGACAGCGCGGTCTCGACCTCGTCGGTGACGTAGAGCCGTTCGCGGCGCAGCACCCGCGTCTGCCACAGCAGGGCGATCTGGCGGGTGATCGCATCGTCGACCCGGTCGCCATCGGGCGTCTCGTCGCGCCCCGCATCCTTCAGCGCCATCAGCTGCGCGATGCGGTTGCGATGGTCGATCATGCTCTTGCGCCGCACCTCGGTGGGGTGGGCAGTGAGCACCGGGACGATCAGCGCGTGGGTGAGCAGCTGCTGGACCTGCTCGCGGCCGATCCCCTCGCCCTCCAGCGTCGCCAGCGCGGCGGCGACATCGGCGCCCTGTTCGGCGGCGATCCCCTGCCGGTCCTCGGCGAGATTGGCCAGCATCGAGAACAGCATGAAGCCGCGCACGAAATCGAGCGTCTCGTCGAGGCCGAGGTGCCGGAGCTGCTGGTGGACGCTGTCGCTGCTGCCGGTGCCGCGATGCCGGTCGACCGACGCGCGGCGGATGGCCTCGGTCGCCTCGAACAGGCGCTCCCCGCCATAAGCGCGGATGACGTCGCCCAGCTTGGCGCCGAGGAAGCGGACATCCGGGTTGTTGGCGATCGGCGGAAGCGATGCGGGGTCGAGCGTGGCCATGCCGCGATGCTGCGCTGCGGCGGGAGGTGGGTCAACCGCGGATGGCAGGTTCTTTCCCAATTCCTCCCTCGCCTTAGCGGGCGTGCGGGCCTGCCGGACGCAGGTGGGGCGTCGCCGCATACGGCCCGCCACGTCAGCCCGCCGTCTTGCGAGCCCGCCGCGTCCCCGGACGGGGTCGAGACCTGCGAAAGTCTCCATCATCGGTGAAGCACCCCAGTGCTCCTGCGAAAGCAGGAGCCCAGGAGTCGCGAGCGCCATAAGACGTTGCTTTGCTTGGCCCTAGGCTCCTGCTTTCGCAGGAGCACTGTGCTGAGCCACCACCGGCGATGCGGACTTTTGCAGGGGTTTGGAATGCTTCTGGAAGGCGACTCTTTCGGGAAGCCGATCGAGCCGCATCACCCCGAAGCCCGAATACGATCGCAGCCCTGCCGGGAGGCGAGGTTGCCTACCGCCCGCTGCTATTCCCCAGCGGGTCGCCCGGCACCGGCCCGGCCGGCCGCGTCACCGGCTCGCGCCCGGCATCGCGCGCCGCGCGCCATTCCTTCTCCTCTTCCGAGGTGACGGTGCCGTCGCGGTTGAGGTCCATCTGGTCGAAGCGCTTGAGCGTGCCCTCGTCCCATTCGATCAGGCTGATCACGCCGTCGCCGTTGCGGTCCAGCGTGAGCAGGCGGCTGTTCTCGCGCGGCAGTTCGGTCTTGTCGAGCCGGTCGTCACCATTGCGGTCGAGCGTGCGGAAGCGACGCTCCATCGTGCTGGTGAAATCGACGCGGCTGGTCACCGCCGGCGGCACGAAACCGGCGGCATTGGCGTCCGCCTCCGCCACCTTGTCCTCGCGCGGGCCACAGCCGGCCAGCGCGCCCGCGGCGGCGAGGCCCGCCACCGCGATGATGATCCCCGTTCGCAAACCCGGTCTCCGTTCGTTACGCTTCCAGCTCAACGTCCCAGTAGAGCCAGTCGTGCCACGTGTCGTGGAGATAGTTGGGCGGAAAGGCGCGGCCATGTTCCTGCAGATGCCAGTTGGTCGGTCGGATCGGCTCGACGTACAGCGGCATATGCGCCTGTTTCGGCGTCCGCCCGCCCTTCTTGAGGTTGCACGGCGCGCAGGCGGTGACGACATTCTCCCACGTCGTCCGCCCGCCTTGCGCGCGCGGCACGACATGGTCGAAGGTCAGGTCGCGCCCGACGCCGCAATATTGGCAGGCGAAACGGTCGCGCAGGAACAGGTTGAAGCGGGTGAATGCCGGGAATGCCGACGGACGCACATATTGTTTGAGCGCGATCACCGACGGCAGCTTGATCTCCGCGGTCGGGCTGCGCACCGAGCGTTCGTAATGCGCGACGATGTCGACGCGATCGAGGAACACCGCCTTGATCGCGGTCTGCCACGGCCACACGCTGAGCGGATAATAGGACAGCGGCGTGTAATCGGCGTTGAGCACCAGCGCCGGACAACTGTCGGGGTGACGGATCAGATCGGGATGAAACACGGCTCCTCCCACGGATTACCCGCGGGCCATGTCGCCCACGAGGATGACGCTGGTATGACAGCACGCCGGGTTGATGCCGGTCAAGCCTTCTGCGGCGGACTGCCGGCGTGACGGGCGGCATCGTCACCCGCTTCGCGCCGAGCCCGACCGGGCGGCTGCACCTCGGCCATGCCTTTGCCGCGGTCCAGGCGCACGACCATGCGCGCGCGGCGGGCGGCACCTTCCTGCTGCGCATCGAGGATATCGACGGCACGCGCAGCCGCGAGGCGTTCGTCGCGGGGATCGTGGAGGATCTCGCCTGGCTCGGCCTGACCTGGGATGGCCCGGTGCTGCGCCAGTCCACGCGGCTGGACGTCTATGACGCGTCGCTGGCCGACCTGCGCAGCCGCGACCTGCTCTATCCCTGTTTCTGCACGCGCGCCGACATCGCGGCGAGCGCCTCGGCCCCGCATCACGGCCCCGACGGCCTTATCTATCCCGGCACCTGCCGCCGCTTGCCCGCCGGCGAGGCGGCGGCGCGGATCGCCGCGGGCGTACCGCATGCGTGGCGGCTGGCGATGGGCCGCGCCGTCGCGCTTGCCGGACCGCTCGACTGGACCGACCAGATCGCCGGGCCGCAACGCGCCGATCCGGCGGCGTTCGGCGACGTCGTGCTCGCCCGCAAGGACGCCCCCGCCAGCTATCACCTCGCGGTGACGATCGACGATGCCGCGCAGGGGATCACCGACGTGGTGCGCGGTCGCGACCTGATGCGCGCGACCGATATCCACCGGCTGCTGCAGGCGCTGCTCGGCCTGCCGACGCCGCGCTATCGCCACCATCCGCTCCTGCTCGGCCCCGACGGCGCCCGCCTCGCCAAGCGCAACGGCGCGCCTGCGCTCGCCGACCTGCGCGCCGCCGGAGAGGACGGAGCGGCGCTCGCCGCCGGTCTGCGTGCCGGGCGGCTTCCCATTGGCTTTGCCGTCGCAAGCGCTTACCTATAGCGGATGAACACCTTTCTCGTCCTCCTGCTGATCGCGGCGATGCTGGCGACGGTGGTCGCGCTGGTCCGGGGCGTCATCGCCTTCCTCCAGGAATCGCACGCGCAGGTCCGCGACGGCCAGGGGCCGTCCGCCGCCTCGCTCAAGTCGAACAAGATGATGCAGATGCGCATCTTCTTTCAGGCGCTGGCGATCCTGATCGTCGTGCTGATCCTGTTCCTCGCCGGACGCACCTGAGCCCTTGGTCAAGCTCAACCGCATCTACACGCGCACCGGCGACGCCGGCACGACCGGCCTCGTCGATGGGTCGCGCGTGTCGAAGGCAGATCCGCGCATGGCGGCGATCGGCGACGTCGACGAGGCGAACAGCGCGATCGGCGTGGCAATCGCCGCGCTCGGCGACCGGACGCCCGCCACGGCGCTGCTGACCATCCAGAACGACCTGTTCGACCTCGGCGCCGATATCGCCACGCCCGGGGGGATCGACGGCGCGCTGCGCATCGTCCCCGCGCAGGTCGCGCGGCTGGAGGCGGAGATCGACGCGATGAACGCCGATCTCGCGCCGCTCACCAGCTTCATCCTGCCCGGCGGCGATGCCGGTGCGGCGGCGTTGCATCTCGCCCGCGCCATCGTCCGCCGCGCCGAGCGCAGCGCGGTGGCGGTCGACGGGCTCAACCCGCCGGCCTTGGCCTATCTGAACCGCCTGTCGGACTGGCTGTTCGTCGCCACCCGTTTGGTCAACGGCGCCGGCGAGGGCGACGTGCTCTGGCGGCCGGGCGCGAGCCGCTAGGACCGTCTTTCCCCGCGGGACATCCGTCCCACACCCTCCGTCACCCCGGACTGGTTCCGGGGTCCACCCGCCCGCAGGCGCGCGCTCGCGCCTCCAGCCATTCTCCTCGCCGTAGAGTGGACCCCGGACCAGTCCGGGGTGACGCGGCTTATGGATCAGCCCCGAACTCCCCAAAATCGCACGACATCTCGCGAAACGTCCATCGCGGCTGCAACCCTTTGCCGTTTCGCGCGCTAACCTGACTTGCATTAAGATGCGCGGGGAGGGCCGGCCATGTTGAAGATCGCACCCGGGCCGCGCGCGCCGCTCGTCGAACGCTATTGCGCCGTCCGTGCGCTGACGCTGGCGCTCGCCGCGCCGCTGTCCGACGCCGACGCCACCGTCCAGTCGATGCCCGACGCGTCGCCGACCAAATGGCATCTCGCGCATACCACCTGGTTCTTCGAGACCTTCGTGCTGCGCGACCATGTCCCCGGCTATCGGCTGCACGACGAGCGCTTTCCGTTCCTGTTCAACAGCTATTACGAGGCGGAAGGGCGCCGCCACGCGCGCGACCGCCGCGGCATGATCACCCGCCCGACGCTCGACGAGGTGCGCGCCTATCGCGCCTATGTCGACGACGCGCTTGCCGCCGCGCTTCCCGACCTGCCCGAGGCGGCGCGCGAACTCGTCGCGCTCGGCTGCCATCACGAAGAGCAGCATCAGGAGCTGCTCGTCACCGACATCCTGCATCTGTTCGGCGAGAATCCGCTCGAACCGGCGATCTGGCCCGCCGCGCCCAAGGTGCCGGTGGCAATGCCCGGCCCGATCCGCTGGATCGACCATCCCGGCGGCATCGTCCGCATCGGCCATGACGGCGACGGCTTCGCCTTCGACTGCGAGGGGCCGCGCCACGACGCCCTGCTCGCACCGCATGCGCTCGCCGACCGCACCGTCACCAACGGCGAATGGGCGGCGTTCATCGCCGACGGCGGCTATCGCGATCCCGCGCACTGGCTCGCCGACGGCTGGGCCTGGGTGAAGGCCGAGGGTATCGTCGCGCCGCTCTATTGGGAGGAGCGCGACGGCCATTGGACGCGCTTCGGCCTCGACGGCCGCCGCGCGATCGATCCCGCCGCGCCGGTGACGCACGTCAGCCTCTACGAGGCGGACGCCTATGCGAGCTGGGCCGGCGCGCGCCTGCCGACCGAATTCGAATGGGAGGCCGCGGCGCAAGGCTATGACGCGCGCGGCGGCAACCAGATGGATGCCGCCGGCCCGGTCGAGCCGCGCCCGGCGTCCGGCCCCGCCTTCTTCGGCGACGTCTGGGAATGGACCGGCAGCGCCTATCGCCCCTATCCCGGCTTCCGCACGATCGAGGGCGCGGTCGGCGAATACAATGGCAAGTTCATGAGCGGCCAGTTCGTGCTGCGCGGCGGCAGTTGCGCCACCCCGCGCGGCCATGCCCGCGCCAGCTACCGCAACTTCTTCTACCCGCATCAGCGCTGGCAGTTCACCGGCGTGCGGCTCGCCAAGGACCTCTAGATGCTGAAGCCTGAGATGGAGGACGGCGAGCAGACGCTCGCCGATCCGCAGTTCCGCGCCGACGTGCTCGCCGGGCTGGAGCGTCGTCCGCGCGCCATCCCGGCGCGCTGGTTCTACGACCGCCGCGGCTCCGAATTGTTCGAGGACATTACCAACGTCCCCGAATATTACCCGACCCGCACCGAGACCGCGATCCTCGAGCGGATCTGCCCGGAAGTCGCGGAGGTCGCCGGACGCGGCCGCGCGGTTGTCGAATTCGGCTCGGGATCGTCGGTCAAGACGCCGCTGCTGCTGCGCTGCGCCGAACCGTCCGCCTATGTGCCGATCGATATCTCCGGCGACTTCCTGCGCGACTCCTCGCGCGCGTTGGCGGACGCCTTCCCGGGCCTGCTCGTGCTGCCGTTCGAGGCGGACTTCATGCGCCCGCTCACGCTGCCGCAGGCGGTGAGCGGTACGCCCAAGCTCGGCTTCTTCCCCGGCTCGACGATCGGCAACATGATCCCGCTGATGGCGGTCGACCTCTTGCGGGCGATGCGCGCGTCACTCGGGGAAGGCGCGATGCTGCTGATCGGCATGGACCGGATCAAGGACGAGGCGACGCTGGTCGCCGCCTATGACGATGCCGGCGGCGTCACCGCGGCGTTCAACCGCAATCTGCTCGACCGGATCAATCGCGAACTGGCCGGCACGATCCCCGTCGATGCCTTCGCGCATGAAGCGCGCTGGAACGACGATCGCGCGCGGATCGAGATGCATCTCGTCGCCACGCGCGATGTCGACTTCACCGTCGACGGCCATGCCTTCGCCATGGCGGCGGGCGAGACCATCCACACCGAGAACAGCCACAAATACGGCTCGCGCGACGCACGCATCCTGCTGCGCTCGGGCGGCTGGACGCCGATCCGCGAATGGACCGACCCCGACGGCCTGTTCGGCCTGTTCCTCGCCGAGGCGCAGGCGGAGCGCCCCGCCCCCTGACGGCTGGCAGACGCGCCGAAAGCGGCTATGGCGCGTCAAAAGCATAGGAGATGGACGTGGAGTCAGTCGGAGTCATCGGTTCGGGCCAGATGGGCGCGGGCATCGCGCAGGTATCGGCCGCGGCGGGCTATCGCGTGCTGTTGAGCGACGTGTCGGTCGAGCGCGCCGAGGCGGGCAAGGCGGGCATCGCCAAACTGCTCGCGCGCGCAGTCGAGAAGGAGAAGATCGACGCCGCGACCCGCGACGCGACGCTCGCCCGCATCGAACCCGTCGCCAGCGTCGAGACGATGGCGGAGTGCGGCCTCGTCATCGAGGCGGCGACCGAGCGCGAGGAGATCAAGCGCGCGATCTTCGGCCAGGTCGGCAAGGTGCTCGGGGCGGACGCGATCCTCGCCTCCAACACCTCGTCAATCCCGATCACCCGGCTGGCGCAGAGTTCGCCCGATCCGCAGCGCTTCATCGGCGTGCACTTCTTCAATCCGGTGCCGGTGATGGGCCTGATCGAGGTGATACGCGGCCTCGCCACCTCCGACGCCACCGTCGGCGTGATCGAGGCCTATGCCGACCGGCTCGGCAAGGCGGTGGTCCGCGCCAACGACGCGCCGGGTTTCATCGTCAATCGCGTGCTGATGCCGATGATCAACGAGGCGGTGTTCGCGCTCGGCGAGGGCGTCGCGACGATCCGCGACATCGACCTCGCCTGCCAATTGGGGCTCAACCACCCGATGGGGCCGCTGACGCTCGCCGATTTCATCGGTCTCGACACCTGTCTGGAGATCACGCGGGTGTTGTTCGAAGGGACCGGCGACCCCAAGTTCCGCCCTGCCCCGCTGCTGGTGAAATATGTCGAGGCCGGCTGGTACGGTCGCAAGACCGGCCGCGGCTTCTACGATTACAGCGGCGCCACCCCGGAGCCGACACGATGAGCCTCGACGATACGATGGTCGACACGCCCGACGGGCCGATGACCTACAAGGAATGGAAGAAGAAGAACCCGGTGCAGCTCCCCTCGCGCCGCACCAAGGGCAAGGACCTGCCCAACAAGGTCAAGATGCGGACCGGCGAATAGCGTCGCCAATTCCCCCCTCGCTTTAGCGGGGAGGGGGACCGCGGCCGAAGGCCGCGGTGGAGGGGGCGTCTCCGCATACGGCCAGCGTGCCATATCCTCCCCCTCCGTCACGGCTGCGCCGTGCCACCTCCCCCTTGCGGGGGAGGACTTAGCGCGGGATGCGAAACCACACCGCATACACCGCCGCCAGCACCACCAGAAACGGCACGCCATACACCAAGGTCAGCGCGAACGGCGCGGTGAACGGCGTCGTCAGCAGGATCGCGACGATCGCGCCGACCCCGGCAAGGCTGGTCCACGGATGCCCCCACAGCCGGAACGCCGCCGGCGGTCCGTGCCGCCGCCGGAAGGCGAGATGCGTCACGAAAATCATCCCCCAGGTGAACAGCGCACCGAAGATCGACACCGCGATCATCACCCCGAACGCCGCCTCGGGCCGCCACGCATAGACGCCGCCCGCCACCGCGATACCCGCTGCCGACACGAGCAGCGCCGCCGCCGGCACGCCGCGCCGGTCGACCCGCGCCAGCGCGCGCGGCGCGAGGCCGCTTTCGGCGAGGCTGAACAGCATCCGCGACGCGGCGTAGAGCTGGCTGTTCATCGCCGACAGCGCCGCGATCAGCACCACCGCGTTCAGCACGCCCGCGGCATAGGGCACGCCGCTCGCCTGCATCACCGTGACGAACGGGCTGGTCGCCGTCCCCGCCTGCGTCCACGGCACGATCGCCAGCATCACCGCAAGGCTGCCGAGATAGAAGAGCGCCAGCCGCAGCATCGTCGAGCGGAAGGCGCGGACGATCGCGCGCTCGGGATCGCGCGCCTCGCCCGCCGCCACCGCGATCATCTCGATGCTGATATAGCTGAAGATCGCGACGATCACCGCGGTCCATATCCCGCCCAGCCCGTGCGGCGCGAAGCCGCCGGCATCGGTATAATGGGAAAAGCCGATGCCATGCGCGCCGATCACCCACAGGCCGACCGCGATGAAGATCAGGATCGCGGCGATCTTGATCGCCGAGAAGACATATTCGACCGCGCCGAACAGCCGCACGCTGGCGAGATTGACGCCAAGCAGCGCCAGCGAGAAGCCGGCGATCCACCACAGGCCCGGCACGCCCGGCGCCCAGTAGCGCATATAGATCGCCACCGCGGTCACCTCGGTCCCGATCGCGAGGATCACCGCCGCGGCATAGGCATAGCGGACGAGGAAGCCGGCGAACCGGCCGAGATAGCGTTCGGCGAACAACCCGAACGACCCCGTCACCGGATCGGCGACGGTCATCTCGGCAAGGCAGCCCATCAGCGCCAGCGTCACCAGCCCGCCGATCGCATAGCTGACCAGCACCGCCGGCCCGGCCAGCCCGATCGCCAGCCCGCTGCCGAGGAACAGCCCGGTACCGACCGCGCCACCGATCGCGATCATCGCCAGCTGGCCCGGCCCGAGGGTCCGGCGCAGGCCGGTCATCGTGATGCGCTCACCCGATCAGCAACCCGGCGAGCGCCGCGCTCATCAGGTTGGCGAGGCTGCCCGCCGCCAGCGCGCGCAGGCCGAGCCGCGCGATCGTCGGCCGCTGGTTGGGGGCGAGGCTGCCGGTGACCGCCATCTGGATCGCGATCGACGAGAAATTGGCAAAGCCGCACAGCGCGAAGGTCACCACCGCGACGGTGCGCGGCGACAGGCTCGTCTGCGTGCCTAGATCGATATAGGCGACGAATTCGTTGAGCACGATCTTCTCGCCGAACAGGCCGCCGGCGATCCCCGCCTCGTTCCACGGCACGTTGAGCAGGAACATCACCGGCTGGAAGACATAGCCGAGCAGCGCCTGGAAGCTCAGTCCCGGCAGCCCGACCATATTGCCCAGCCCGCCGAGCAGCCCGTTGGCGAGCGCCACCAGCGCGACGAACGCCAGCACCATCGCGCCGACCGCCACCGCAAGCCGCACGCCGGTCTGCGCGCCCTGCGCGGCGGCCATGATGAGGTTGGCGGGCTTTTCCTCGTCGTGCGTCGCCTCGGGCAGCGGCTCGCCCGGCGTGCCCTCGGGCAGCAGCGCGGCGGGGCCGGCGCCGCTGATCCGCGCTTCCGCCAGGCGGATGTCGCGAGTCTCGTCGGGCAGGTCGCCGAGCGGCAGTTCGCCTTCCGGCGTGACGCGGCGATCGGGCATGATGATCTTGGCCATCAATATGCCGCCCGGCGCCGCCATGAAGCTCGCCGCGAGCAGATATTCGATCTTGATGCCCATCGACGCATAGGCCGCGAGGATCGTGCCGGCGACGCCCGCCATGCCGCTGGTCATCACCGTGAAGACCTGCGGCGGGGTGAGGCCGGCGAGATAGGGGCGGATCACTAGCGGCGATTCGGACTGGCCGACGAAGATGTTCGCCGCCGCGCAGAGCGATTCGACCTTGGAGGTGCCGATCACCGTCTCGATCGCGCCGCCGACCCAGCGCACCACGACCTGCATCACGCCGAGGTAGTAGAGGATCGAGACGAGGCTGGCGAAGAAGATGATGACCGGCAGCGCGGCGATCGCGAAGCTCTGGCCGCCGATCTCGGGCGCGGCGAGCTTGCCGAACAGGAATTCGGTGCCCCGCTGCGAATAGCCGAGCAAGGCGGCGACCCCGGCCGAGGCGCCGGCGAGCGCCTGTCGCCCCGGCCCCCAATAGAGCACGACGGTGGCGATCAGCGCCTGCAGCGCGAAGGCCGCGCCGACGACGCGCAGCCGGATCGCGCGGCGATCCGCAGACAGCAGCACGGCGATGCCGAGAATGACGAGGATGCCGGCGACGCCGATCAGGATACGATGCATGAATCATCCCGCGGGGAAGTGAACGACGCGGCCCCCCGGCAGCGCGGCCGCACCATACACGGCGTTTATCAGGAGGCTAGCGGCGAATGGGCGGGGCGGATGGGCGCTCATTCCTCCCTCGCCTTAGCGGGGGAGGGGGACCGCCCGCGAAGCGGGTGGTGGAGGGGGCGTTGCCGCAAATGCGGGGCTCTCCGTATCCTCCCCCTCCGTCAGGCCTTCGGCCTGCCTCCCCCTGGCGGGGGAGGACTTGGAGCTAACCCGCCAGCAACCCCAGTTCCACCAACTCGCGCCGCAACGTCGGCTCATCGGTGAAATGCAGCCCGATCAGCCCGACGCTGCGCGCGCCCTCGATGTTCGCCGCATTGTCGTCGATGAACACCGTCCGCGCCGCCTCCAGCCCGAACCGGTCGAGCGCCAGCCGGTAGATGGCGGGGTCGGGCTTCACCATCTTCTCCACCCCCGACACGACGATATCGCGGAAGCGGTCGAACATCGCCGCCTCGCGCGCGCGGAACGGCGGCCAGAATTCGTGGCTGAAATTGGTGATCGCGAACAGCGGCACGTCCGCCGCCTCCAGCTCGTCGACCAGCGCGGGCATGCCGGCGATGGGCGCGCCGATGCTCTCCAGGAACCGCGGTCCCCAGAGTGCGATCAGCGTGGCATGATCCGGATATAGCGCGGCAAGCTCCGCCGAGGTCTCGGCGAAGTCGCGTCCGGCGTCGTGCTGGAAATGCCATTCATGCGTGACGACGTCGCGCAGGAACGCATCGAGCGCCCGATCGTCGTCGATCAGGCGCCGGTAGAGGATCCGCGGATCCCAATCGTACAAGACCCGGCCGACATCGAAGATCACGGCCGTCGGGGCCGTGGTCGTCATGTCGGCCGCGGGCATACCCAAAGGGTTAGCCCTGGCGCGCCTTGAAGCGACGGTTGGTCTTGTTGATGACGTAGGTACGGCCGCGACGACGGATCACGCGGTTGTCGCGATGACGGTCCTTGAGCGACTTCAGGCTATTGCGGATCTTCATGATCGATTCGCTTCTTTTCGAAATTGACGGTGTCGGTGAAAGCGCGAGCGCCTAAGGGCGGAGGGCGTAATAGTCAAGCAACGCGACACGCGTTAGAGCGTTTCACAGACGCAACGTATCGCAAAGGTAACCCCCGTGATGATCATCCGACCGTTCCTGGTCCTCGGCGTCGCCGCCGCGGCGCTCGCAGGCTGCGCGACCACGTCGTCGCTGCCGCCGACGGAGGTGATCCGCTACCATCTCGGCCAACCCATCGCGCGCGGCACGATCGCGGTCGAGCCGATGTCGGGCGGCGCGCCGGCCAGCCTCGAGTTCAAGACCTATGCCGCGGCGGTCGAGACCGAGCTGCTCAAGGTCGGCTATACCCTGCCCCCGCAGGGCGCGACGCCCGAATATGTCGCCACCGTCGCCTTCACCCGCACCAGCCGCGAAGGCCCGCCGCGCCAGTCGCCGGTCAGCATCGGGATCGGCGGCGGCGGCTTCAGCGGCGGTGGCCGGCGCGGCGGCGGCGGCTTCGGGCTGGGCGGTGGCATCGGCTTTCCGATCGGCAAGAGCCGCTCGACCGAAGTGCTCGTCGCCGAGCTCGCGGTGACGATCAAGCGCCGCGCCGACCAGTCACCGGTATGGGAGGGCAAGGCGCAGGGGATCAGCGACATCAAGGGCGCCGACCAGCAGGCCGGCAAGCTCGCCCGCGCGCTGTTCACCGGCTTCCCCGGCGAATCGGGGCGCACCATCACGGTGAGGTGACCGCTCTCACCCTCACCCTGCGCCGCCTGCGGCGTCTTTCCTCTCCCGGCGGGAGAGGGAGGGAGGCGCGAAGCGCCGAAAGGGTGAGGGTGAAGTCATCCCCTTCGCCAAGCATCCTCTACCAATCAGGCACGCCTCATGACCCTCAGCATCAACGCCGCCTTCGACGGCGGCAACATCCGCGTCGTCGCCATCGAGGGCGACCGCATCGACCTCGAGATCGTCAAGGATCGCGATTCCGACTTCTTCCAATGGTTCTATTTCCGCGTCGCCGGCGCGCACGGCCGGCGGCTCAGCTTCCGCATCGTCAACGCCGGCCAGTCCGCCTATCCGTTCGGCTGGCCCGGCTACAAGACGCGCGTCAGCACCGACCGGCAGGCGTGGCGGATGATCGACACCGCCTATGACAATGGCGTGCTGTCGTTCGATCATACCGTCGAGGGCGAACTCGCCTGGTTCGCCTATTTCGCGCCCTACACGATGGAGATGCACCACGATCTCGTCGCGCGCATCGCCGCCCGCCCCGGCGTCACGCACCGCGAGCTCGGCACCTCGCTCGACGGGCAGAGCATCGACTATTTCCGCATCGGCGACGGTCCCAAGCCGGTATGGCTCTACGCCCGCCAGCATCCCGGCGAATCGATGACCGAATATTGGATGGAGGGCGCGCTCGACTGGCTGACCAGCCCCGCCGCCGCGCCGCTGCTCGCCAAGGCGACCGTCCATGTCGTCCCCAACATGAATCCCGACGGCACCCGCCGCGGCCATCTGCGCACCAATGCGGCGGGGGTGAACCTCAACCGCGAATGGCACGCGCCGACGCCCGAGCGCAGCCCCGAAGTGCTCTGCGTTCGCGATGCGATGGACGAGACCGGCGTCGCCTTCGCGATCGACGTCCACGGCGACGAGGCGATCCCGGCGAACTTCATCGCCGGCTTCGAGGGCATTCCCAACTGGACCGACGAACATGGCGCCAAATTCTACGCCTTCGGCCGCCGCCTCGCCGAGCACACGCCCGATTTCCAAACCGAAAAGGGCTATGAGAAGTCGAGCGCGGGCAATGCCAATCTCTCGATGTCGACCAACCAATTGGCGCATCGCTTCGGCGCGGTGTCGGTGACGCTGGAGATGCCGTTCAAGGACCACGATCCCAATCCCGATGCCGAATTCGGCTGGTCGCCCGACCGCTCGCGTGCGCTCGGCGTGTCGTGCCTCGAAGTGCTCGCCGGTATGATCGACGAGATCTGATGGAGATCAAGCAGGACGATCCCGCCGCGCCCTATGTCGCGGACCTGCTCGCGCATCACCTCACGGAGTTGCGCGGGCAGATGGCGGATTTCGCCTTCGCGCTCGATGCCGGCGGCCTGTCCGCACCGGCGGTGACCTTCTGGACCGCGTGGCGCGATGGCACGCTGGTCGGCTTCGTCGCGCTCAAGCAGCTCGATCCGCGCCACGGCGAGGTCAAGTCGATGCGCGCCGCCCCGGCCGCGCGCGGCACCGGCGTCGGCCGCGCGCTGCTCGATCATGTCGTCGCGGTCGCCCGCGATCGCGGCTACGACCGGCTCAGCCTCGAAACCGGCACCGCCGCCCTGCACGCGCCGGCGGTCGCTCTGTACCGCCGCGCCGGCTTCATCGACACCGGGCCGTTCGCCGACTATCGCCCGAGCCCGCACAACCAGTTCTTCGCCCTCGACCTTCGTCCTCGATCCTAAAGGGAGCTTCCGATGCCGCGCCTCGTCCTGATCCGCCATGGCCAGTCCAGCTGGAACCTCGAAAACCGCTTCACCGGCTGGTGGGACGTCGACGTCACCGAAAAGGGCGCCGCCGAGGCGCGTGCCGCCGGCGAGATGATGGCCGCCAAGGGCCTCGACTTCGACATGACCTTCACCTCGCTGCAGACGCGCGCGATCAAGACGCTCAACCTCGCGCTGGAGGCGATGGGCCGGCTGTGGCTGCCGACCGAGAAGGACTGGCGGCTCAACGAGCGCCATTACGGCGGCCTCACCGGCCTCGACAAGGCGGAGACCGCCGCCAAACATGGCGAGGAACAGGTCAGGATCTGGCGGCGCAGCTTCGACGTGCCGCCGCCGCCGATGGAGGCGGGCGGCGACTATGACCTGTCGGCCGACCGCCGCTATGCCGGTATCGCCATTCCCGCCACCGAGAGCCTCAAGGACACGATCGCGCGCGTCTTGCCCTATTACGAGGAACGGATCGTGCCGGCGCTGCGCGACGGCCAGCGCGTGCTGATCTCCGCGCACGGCAATTCGCTGCGCGCCTTGGTCAAGCATCTGTCGAACATCCCCGACGACGAGATCACCGGCCTGGAAATCCCGACTGCGCAGCCGATCGTCTACGAACTCGACGACGCGCTGAACGCCACCGACCGCTATTATCTCAGCGAGCGGTAAGCCGGGGCGCCGAGGCTCGAAACGGCGCCACCCCCATTCGTCACCCCGGACTGGTTCCGGGGTCCACTCTGCGGCGGGCGAAAGGGCCTGAGGCTCTATCGCGCTCGGGCAGCCCGGTGGACCCCGGAATCAGTCCGAGGTGACGGGTGGCGCGGGCGAGTGCCGCCCCCGCGCTCTCCTACACGACCCGTATGCGCTACACCCGTCACGCTCGGCCTCATCGTGACCCGATCATCACAAAATCCGAAACGATAAACTCGGATCGTTTCCGTTAAGGTGCCCGTCTCGTCCATGTTGCCGGACACGCTGCGGTCGGGACGGGTGCAAGCCGTTGCCCTCCCTCCGCTCTGCCGCTAACCGCCGTCTATGACATTGGTCGGCATCATCATGGGTTCGACGTCCGATTGGGACACGATGCGGCACGCGGCGGACGTGCTCGCCGAATTGGGCGTCGCGCATGAGACGAAGGTCGTCTCCGCGCACCGCACCCCCGACCGGCTCTACGACTACGCCAAGGGCGCCGCGGACCGCGGCCTCAAGGTTGTCATCGCCGGCGCCGGCGGTGCCGCGCATCTGCCAGGCATGGCCGCGGCGATGACCCACCTGCCGGTGCTCGGCGTGCCGGTCCAGAGCAAGGCGCTGTCCGGTCAGGACAGCCTGCTCTCGATCGTCCAGATGCCCGCCGGCATCCCGGTCGGCACGCTGGCGATCGGCAAGGCGGGCGCGACCAACGCCGGCCTGCTCGCCGCGGCGATCCTCGCGACGCACGACGCCGCGCTCTCCGAACGCCTGCAAGCCTGGCGCCAGCGGCAGACCGACGCGGTCGCCGACGAGCCCGCCTGATGCTCGCCCCCGGCAGCACGATCGGCATCCTCGGCGGCGGCCAATTGGGCCGGATGCTCGCCGTCGCCGCGGCGCAACTCGGCTATCGCACGCACGTGCTCGCCCCCGAGGCGGACAGCGTCGCGGCGCAGACCGCGGCGAGCCTGACCCGCGCCGATTACCATAATCGCATCGTCCTCGCCGACTTCGCCGCCGCCTGCGACGTCGTCACCTACGAGTTCGAGAATATCGCGCTCGGCCCGGTCGAATGGCTCGCCAAGCGCGTGCCGGTCCATCCCCATCCGCGTGCGCTCGCCGCGGCGCAGGAGCGGATCGCCGAGAAGCGCTTCGTCGAGCGCGTCGGCGGCCGTCCGGCGCGCTGGGCCGCGGTCGACAGCCGCGACTCGCTGACCGCGGCGCTGGACCATGTCGGCACCCCCGCGGTGCTCAAGACGGCGCGCTTCGGCTATGACGGGAAGGGCCAGATGCGCCTCCACGGCCCCGCCGACGCCGATGCGGCGTGGGAGGCGATCGGCGGCCCCGCGGTGCTCGAGGCGTTCGTCGACTTCAGCCACGAATTCTCCATCCTGATCGCGCGCGGACAGGACGGCACGACCGTCCGCTACGATCCGCCGCAGAACGTCCACGTCGACGCGATCCTGCGCACGTCGCGCGTGCCGGCGCCGCAGCCGATCCTCGACCAGGCCGAGGAGGCGACCGCCCTCGCCTGCCGCATCGCCGCCGAGCTCGATTATGTCGGCGTGCTCGCCTGCGAATTCTTCGCCACCGCCGATGGCCCGGTGTTCAACGAGATGGCGCCACGCGTCCACAATTCGGGCCATTGGACGATCGAGGGCGCCGAAACCTCGCAGTTCGAGAACCATATCCGCGCGATCTGCGGCCTGCCGCTCGGCAGCACCGCGCTGACGGGGAGCGCGGTGGCGCTCGAGAACCTCATCGGCGACGATGCGTGGCAGCCGGCGCTGACCGAGCCCGGCGCGCACCTCCACCTCTACGGCAAGGGCGCGGCGCGGCCCGGCCGCAAGATGGGCCACATCACCCGCGTCCGGCGCTGAGCCGGGTCACGGCGTCTTCTTCGGCGACGCTTGCGCGATATCATAGGCGACCGGAACGATCACCGGCACCGGCAGGACCTTGCCGTTGCGCAGCACCGGCCGGATCCGGAATAGCGGCGCCATAGCCACCGCAGCCGCGCCGAAGCCGATGTCCGCGGGCGTTTCCGAAACCACCCAGCACCGGTCGGGCCGGCCCGATCGCGGCACCTGACAGGCGAGCACCGCACGCCCGGAGATGCGGTTGCCGACCGCGGCGGGGGGCCAGAAACGGCGCATCTCGGCGTCCGACGGCCGATAGATCCAGCTCGCCCGCGCGTACCGCACCTTGCCGCTGCCGCCATCGCCCGCGCCGCTGCCGGCACCGCGGCCGGTTCCCGTCCCCAGCCCCGCCCCGGTCGACGGCGGCCCGACGAGGTGCGCGACGTCCTGATCCGCGCCGAACGGCGACGTCACCACCGCGCGCGGCGGCGGCGGCGGCGCGAGCGGCTGCGGCGTGGTGTCGATCGACGGTGGCGGCGGCGGTCGCGAGGCCGTCGGCGGCGCGCCGCCCGGCGGAGCCGCGGCCGGAGGGGGCGGCCGTTTCGGCGGTGGCGGCAGCTCCGGCGGCGGCGGCGGCGGTGGCGCGACGTCGAACAGCGTCAGGGACGGGACCGCCGGCACCGGCAGCGGCGGCCGCATCGTCAGGAACAGCAACAGCAACGCGCCATGCACCCCGAGCGCCAGCGCGAGCGCCGGACGATCGGGGGCATGGCGGCGTCTCACCGGCGCGCCGTCATTTGACGACCGGCAGCGCGATATAGCTCGCATCCGGCCCGGCGACGGTGATCTTCTGCGTCGCCGCCACATAGTCCTTGGGCTGGGCGAAGAAGATGTTCGGCACGAAGGTCTGCGGATTGCGATCGTACAGCGGGAACCAGCTCGACTGGACCTGCACCATGATCCGGTGGCCGGGCAGGAAGACGTGGTTGGTCTCGGGCAAAGCGAACTGGTATTTCAGCGGCGCATTGGCGACAAGCGGCTTGGCGACGGCCAGATCCTCGCGATAGCGGCCGCGGAAGATGTCCATCGCCACGGCGAGCTGGTATCCGCCCATCTCCGCCTGCTTGGGCATCACCTCCGGATAGACATCGACCAGCTTGACCACCCAGTCGCTGTCCGTGCCGCTGGTCGAGGCGGTGAGATGCACCTGCGGCGTGCCGGCGACGGTCACCGGCGCGGTCAGCACGTCGCTGGTGAAGGTGACGACGTCCGGCCGCCCCGATACGGCGCGCTGGTCGTCGACCAGCCAGTTCTTCCACGTCGAACCCTCGGCATAGATCGGTCGCGTCGGCCGGACGCGATAGGACACCGGATGCGCCGGGTCGGAGAGATAGTCCGCAGTCTGCGCCGCCCCGCCCGCCGCGGCGAAGCCCAGGGCGCCGCCGGGCTTGAGGTAGAGCGGCGTCGGCGTCGGCGTCGGCTGCGTCCAGGCCTGCAAGCGTTGCCACTGGTTGGCGCCCGACTGGAAGGCGGTGACCGGCGCGACGTCCATCGCCGGCTGGTCGCTCTTGAGGTAATGCGCCAGGAACGGCCGCAGCACGTGCCAGCGCCACCATTTGGCGGTGTCCTGATCCCATTTGATCGCGCCGAGCGCGCTGCCGTCGCCGACCTCCTGGCCATGGTACCACGGCCCGAGCGTCAGATAGACCATGTCGTTGTTCGCGTCCTTGGGCTCGAGCGCGCGATACACCGCCGGGGCGCCATAGATGTCCTCCTGGTCCCACAGGCCGGCGACGAGCATCGTCGGCACCTTGAGCGGCTGGGCGGCGAGGATCCTGTCCATCGCCGCGCTCGACCAATAGCTGTCATAGGCGGGATGCGCCGCGACCTTGCGGTAGAAGCCCGACGCCTGGTCGACGCCCTGCGCCTTCGCCACCGCGCCCGCCGACACGTTGCGCAGCCAGTAATCGTAATCGTCGGCGGTGTCGGTGATCCACGGCGTGCTCGCGTCGCGCGTCCCCTGCTGGCCGAGCATATAGGGCAGCCCGATCTGGCGGAAGGCGCCGTTGTGGAACCAGTCGTCGCCGCGCCAGCCGTCGACCATCGGGTTCATCGGCACCGACACCTTCAGCGCCGGATGCGGGTTGATCAGCGCCATCAGCGGCAGGAAGCCGTCATAGCTGATGCCGCTGATCCCGACGCGGCCATTGCTCTCCGGCACGTTCTTCACCAGCCACGCGATCGTATCGTAGGTGTCGGTCGAATCGTCGGTCTTGGTGGGATTGTTGGGCGATCCGGCCGGCGTCGGGTTCATCAGCGTGATGCCCTGGCTGCCATGCATGCCGCGCACGTCCTGGATGACGCGGATATAACCGTCCGCCGCGATCAGGTCCCACGGCCCGTCGCCATGCGACAGGATGCCGGCGAAGGTGCCGCTGTCCGCGCGCGTCTGATCATCGGCGTCATAGGGCGTGCGGGTGAGCAGGATGCCGGCGTCCTTCGTCCCCTTGCGGATGACGATGACCGTATGGAGCTTGACCCCGTCGCGCATCGGGATCTCGACCGCCTTGCGGACATAGTCGTAATTGGTGTCGCGCGGCGCCAGCTTGGCCGGCCGCTCGTCGTAACTCTGCGCACCGGCAAGGGCGGCGGTGGCAAGCGCGCCCAGGGCGCAGGCGGCGAGAAGCGGACGGATCATGCGGCGGCAACCCCAAAACGAAACGGCCCGCCTCCGGTGGGAGGCGGGCCGCAATGTGTCGCGATTATTGCCGGCGAATCAAGCGCTACGCTTGCCCGACAGCGGGAAGCTGCCGAATGCGCCCGCGCCGACCGTGCCGGTCAGCGTGTCGCCCTCGGCGGTCGCTTCGCAATCCAGCGTCATCGGCATCGGCACCGTCATCTGCTGCTTCCAGCGGATGGTGTTGCCGTCGACCTCGCCGGTGACGTCGCTCGAACCCATTGCGCCCGACGCGGTGCCGGTGAAGCTCGCCCCGTTGCTGGTGACGGTCAGGGTCAGGTTCTGATCACCCAGCGGCGATTTTACGGTGCAGTCCCAGCTGCCATCGACGTCTGCCATTGCCTCTCTCCTCATTTCGCTGCGGTCGCGGTACCGGCGGGGGCGCCGGCCACTGCGCTTGCCGGGACGACCTCGACCGGCAGGCCGAGGCTGTCAAGCTGCGGCTTCACCTTGGCCGCCTCGCCGACGACGATCCAGGTCAGCTTGGCGGGATCGATCGTCTGCGCCACCGCGGTGCGCAGCTGCGGCAGCGTCATCGCACGATAGCGGGTCGTGACCGTCGCGTAATAATCGTCGGGACGCTTCAGCAGGTCGTTCGCCTGCATCGCGTCCAGCACCGCGCGCGACGTTTCGAACTGGCCGGGCAATTGCAGCGTCGCGCCCTTGATCGCCAAGTCGAATTCCCTCTCGGTCATCGGCTTGGTCGTGACGAATTGCGCCACGTCCTCGCGCACCGAGGCGATCGACGGACCGGTCTTGTCCGCCTGCACGCCCGCCTGCAACAGATAGGGGGCGGCGAACTCGGACGGTTGGAAGCGGCCGCCGGCACCATAGGACCAATGCTTCTCCTCGCGCAGGTCCATGTTGATCCGGCTGAGGAAGCTGCCGCCGAGCGCGTCGTTGACCGTGTTGAGGACGAGCAGGTCGTCGGTGCCCTTCAGCCCGGTGCGCTGGCCGGCGACGATGATCGACTGCGGGCTGTCGGGACGGTCGACAAGGACGATGTTGGGCGTGAGCGGCGGCTGCGCGGCGCCGAACGCCTTGCTGCCCGCCGGGCCGCTGCCCTGCCAGTCGCCGAACCGCGCCTCGAGCGCCGCCTGCACCTCGGCGAGCGGTCGGTCGGAGACGACGAACAGCTTCGCCTTTTCGGGGCGCAGCCACGCCTGCTGGAAGCGGCGCAGGTCGGCGGGGGTCAGGCTCGCCACCGCGACCGGATCGCCGCTGCCCTGCGCCTTCTCATAGGGCGTGCCCGCGGCGAGCACGCGCGTCGACATGCGCTGCGCGAGCGCGCCGGGGCTGGTCAGCTCCTGCTGGATCTTCGCGACCTGCTGGGCCTTGAAGCGCGCGACCTCCGCCTCGCGATAGGCCGGCCGCCGCACGACCTCGGCAAACAGGTCGAGCGCCGCGCCGAGATTGGCGCTCGGCACGTTCATCGACAGCGTACTGCGATCGTTGCCCGCGCCCGACGCCAGCTGCATGCCGAGCCGCTCGCGCGCCTCGGCGAGCGCGTTGACGTCATAATGCTCCGTCCCCTCGTCGAGCATGTTGAGCGCGACCAGCTGCGTGCCGAGCTTGCCCGCGACATCGGCGGCATAGCCGGCATCGAAGCTGATCACCGCCTGCGTCACCGGCACGGCGGCACGCTGCGCAAAGACCAGCTCGATGCCGTTCGACAGGCGGCTGCGCTCGACCTTGGGGAAGGTCAGGCCGGTGACCGCGCCGACGCCGGGGATCGCGCCGCGCGTGCCCTTGGCAGGCTGTTCGGGTGCGGCGGCGACATCGACCTTCGGCGGCACCTTCGCCTCGGCATAGGCGTCGCGCGCGCCGGGCACGACGTTGACCGCGAGCACCGGGCGGCTCAGCCACTTGTCCGCCGCGGCCTTGACGCTCGCCGGGGTCTGCGCGGCCAGCGCGCCAAGCTGCTTCTTGTAGAAGCCCGGATCGTTCGAATAGAGCGCGCCCTCGGCCAGGGCCACCGCCTTGCCGCCGAAGCCGCCGACCGCCTCCAGACCGCGTACACGGCCGGCGACCTGGGTGGTGACGAAGCGTGACACCTCGTCCTGCGTCGGACCGGTGCGCAGGAAGTCGGCGACGACCGCGTCGAGCCGCTTCGCCGCCACCGCCGGATCGACGCCGGGGCGCACCAGCCCCTCGACCGCGAACATGCCGACCTGCGCGAAGGCGCTGTTGTTCGCCGACACCGACGTGAACAGCTTCTCCTCCCGGATTAGCACGTTGGTCAGGCGCGACGAGTCCAGCCCGCCGAGCACGCCGGCGGCGACCTCCAGCGCGGCATTGTCCTTGTCGTTGAGGCCCGGCACCGTCCAGTTGCGGCTGATCAGCGTCGCCGCGACGCGATCCTTCAGCGTCACCGTCTTGGCAGCGGGCAGGGTGACGATCGGCGCGGCAGGCAGCACGCTCTTGGGCCCCGGCTTGATCGCGCCGAAATATTTGTCGACCAGCGTCCGCGCGGTGGCGACGTCGATATCGCCGGCGAGCACCAGCACCGCATTGTTCGGGCCGTAATGGCTGCGGAACCAGTTCTTCACCGTATCCAGGCTGGCGGCATCGAGATCGGCCATCGAACCGATCGTGTCGTGGCCATATGGATGCGTCGGCGGGAACAGGCCCTCGGTCACCGCATAGCCCATCAGACCATAAGGCCGATTGTCGCCCTGCCGCTTCTCGTTCTGGACGACGCCGCGCTGCTCGTCGAGCACGCCCTGCGTGATCGCGCCGAGCAGATAGCCCATGCGATCCGATTCGAGGAACAGCGCGCGTTCCAGCCCGGCGGTCGGCACCGTCTCGAAATAATTGGTGCGATCGAAATAGGTCGTGCCGTTGAAATCGGTCGCGCCAACCTGCTTGAGCGGCGCGAAGAAGTCGCCCGGCGCATTCTCCGAGCCGTTGAACATCAGGTGTTCGAACAGATGCGCGAAACCGGTCGATCCCTGCGGCTCGTGCTTCGAGCCGACGTCGTACCAGACGCTGACCGCGACGACCGGCGCCTTGCGATCGGTGTGGACGACGACGCGCAGGCCGTTCTTTAGCGTGAATTGCTGATAGGGAATGTCCACCGCCTTGACGAGCGCGGACACCGGAGCGGCCTTGACCGGCGCGGCGGTGGCGGCCTGGGTCTGCGCGTGCACCGGCGCGATCAGCGCGATCGATGCGACGCCGGCAAGTGCGATAAGCTTCGTCATGAGAATAGAGTCCCCCCGGTACGTCCCGAACATATGAATTGGGCGAGCATAGCCGGGGCATGAACACTGACAAGCGACCCAGCGGCTTTTTTGGCAACGCGGCGGAGGGCCGACGCGTTTATCGCCGCGCGACGGCGAAACCCTTGTGTTGCAGAAAAGCAACACTACATCCGACCCAGACAGGCAAGGGGATGTTATGAACCTCGAACGATTTACCGACCGCGCCAAGGGATTTCTCCAATCGGCGCAAACCGTTGCGATCCGCATGAACCATCAGCGGATCGCCCCGGAACATATGTTGAAGGCGTTGCTCGAAGACGAGCAGGGCATGGCCGCCGGACTGATCCAGGCGGCAGGCGGCGATGCGAAGCGCGCGGTCAGCGAGACCGACGCGGCACTCGCCAAGATTCCGGCCGTGTCGGGATCGGGCGCGCAGCAGACGCCGGGGCTCGACAACAATACCGTCCGCGTCCTCGATCAGGCCGAACAGGTCGCGCAGAAGGCCGGTGACAGCTTCGTCACCGTCGAGCGGCTGCTGCTCGCGCTGACGCTCGCGACCACCACCGCTGCGGGTCGTGCGCTGGCCGCCGCCGGGGTCACTGCCGAGGCGCTCAACACCGCGATCAACGACCTGCGCGGCGGCCGCACCGCTGATACCGCCAGCGCCGAGGATCGCTATGACGCGCTCAAGAAGTTCGCGCGCGACCTCACCCAGGCGGCGCGTGACGGCAAGCTCGACCCCGTGATCGGGCGTGACGAAGAGATTCGCCGCACGATCCAGGTGCTCGCCCGCCGTACCAAGAACAACCCGGTGCTGATCGGCGAGCCCGGCGTCGGCAAGACCGCGATCGTCGAAGGGCTGGCGCTGCGCATCGCCAATGGCGACGTGCCCGACGGGCTCAAGGACAAGACGCTGATGGCGCTCGACATGGGCGCGCTGATCGCGGGCGCCAAATATCGCGGCGAGTTCGAGGAGCGGCTGAAGGGCGTCATCGACGAGGTGAAGCAGGCCGAGGGCCAGATCGTCCTGTTCATCGACGAGATGCACCAGCTGATCGGTGCCGGCAAATCCGAAGGGGCGATGGACGCGGGCAACCTGCTGAAACCCGCGCTGGCGCGCGGCGAGCTGCACTGCGTCGGTGCGACGACGCTCGACGAATATCGCAAATATGTCGAGAAGGACCCGGCGTTGCAGCGGCGCTTCCAGCCGGTGTTCGTCGGCGAGCCGACCGTCGAGGACACGATCAGCATCCTGCGCGGGCTCAAGGAGAAGTACGAACTGCACCATGGCGTGCGGATCACCGACGGCGCGCTGGTTGCGGCGGCGACATTGTCCAACCGCTACATCACCGACCGATTCCTGCCCGACAAGGCGATCGACCTGATGGACGAGGCGGCGAGCCGCATCCGCATGGAGGTGGAGAGCAAGCCCGAGGAGATCGAGAGCCTCGACCGCCGCATCCTGCGCCTCAAGATCGAGCGCGAGGGGCTGCGCCGCGAAACCGACGAGGCCTCGCGCGACCGGTTCGCTGCGCTGGAGGAGGAGCTGGTCAACCTCGAGGAGCAATCCGCCGCGCTGACCCAGCGCTGGCAGGCTGAGAAGGACAAGATCGGCCGTGAGGCGAAGCTCAAGGAACAGCTCGACGCCACCCGGCTCGAGCTGGAACAGGCGCAGCGCGCCGGTGACCTGACCAAGGCGGGCGAGCTCGCTTATGGCCGCATCCCCTCGCTGGAGAAGCAACTCGCCGAGGCACAGGGTGCGACGCAGGGCGCGATGCTGCGCGAGGAGGTGACCGCCGACGACATCGCCGGCGTCGTCAGCCGCTGGACCGGCATCCCCATGGAGCGGATGCTGCAGGGCGAACGTGACAAATTGCTGCGCATGGAAGAGGTGCTGGGCCAGCGCGTCATCGGCCAGGCGCAGGCGGTGCGCGCGGTGTCGACGGCGGTGCGGCGCGCGCGGGCGGGACTGCAGGACCCGAACCGGCCGCTCGGCTCCTTCCTGTTCCTCGGCCCGACCGGCGTCGGCAAGACCGAGCTGACCAAGGCGCTCGCCGAATTCCTGTTCGACGACCCTTCCGCGATGGTCCGGATCGACATGAGCGAATTCATGGAGAAGCACGCGGTCGCACGGCTGATCGGCGCGCCGCCGGGCTATGTCGGCTATGAGGAAGGCGGCGTCCTGACCGAAGCGGTGCGGCGCCGGCCCTATCAGGTCGTATTGTTCGACGAGGTCGAGAAGGCGCACGGCGACGTGTTCAACGTGCTGCTCCAGGTGCTCGACGACGGCCGGCTGACCGACGGCCAGGGGCGCACGGTGGATTTCAGCAACACGCTGATCATCCTCACCTCGAACCTCGGCTCGCAATATCTCGCCGCGGTCGAGGAGGGGCAGGAGGTCGAGAGCGTCGAGCCGCAGGTGATGGAGGTCGTCCGCGCCCATTTCCGGCCGGAGTTCCTCAACCGTCTCGACGAGATCATCCTGTTCCACCGGCTGGGCCAGAGCCACATGGCGCCGATCGTCGACATCCAGGTGTCGCGCGTCGGCAAGCTGCTCGCCGATCGCAAGGTGACGCTGGAGCTGACCGATGCCGCCCGCAACTGGCTAGGCCGCGTCGGCTACGACCCGGTGTACGGCGCCCGCCCGCTGAAGCGCGCGGTCCAGCGCTACCTGCAGGACCCGCTCGCCGACATGATCCTGCGCGGCGAGGTCAAGGACGGCGCCACGGTGCATGTCGACGAGGGCGACGGCAAGCTGGTGCTGACGGTGGAATAGACCACAAGCGATTTGCGAAGCCGCATAAAAAAGGGCGGGTCGTGAGACCCGCCCTTTTCCGTTCGAAGACGAGGCGTTTAGAAGTTGAACTTCGCGCCGGCACGATAGGAACGGCCGAAAATGCCGTCGCCACCCTGCACCGCGTTGTACAGATACGCGCCGTAAGTGACCGGATCGATCGGAGGCAGACGGTTGAAGATGTTCAACGCGTTCACGTAGAACGAGAACTTGTCGTTGACCTTGAACGTCGCATTGGCATCGGCCGTGATGTAGCTCTTCACGCGGCAACCCGAGTAAGCCGGTGCCTGGCCGCAATCCTTATATGCGTCGCCCTGATCCATCGCCGAGAGATCGTAGCCCGACGTGTAATTGACCGTCCCCGTCAGCGCGAAATCGCCGAAGTCGAAGGTGTTGGACCAGTTGCCCTTCCACTCGAACGTACCCGAACCCGCCGTCAGGTTGAAGTTGCCGAGCGTATCGACATAGGTCTGACGAACGCCGTCGACCGTGGTGCTCAGCTCGAGGATAAGGCTGGCATTGAGGTTGGTGGTCCACTTCACTCCACCGAAATCAACAAAGCCATTGGCGCCGAAGTCGATACCCTCGGACTTGATCGTCTGTGCGTTAATCAACTGCGAGCGGACGAAAGCGATCTTCGGCTTGGCAGTCGGGTTGTTCACGTCGACCGCGTCCGGGATCACTTCGAAGCCCGTCGGGATTGCCGAACCCGCATAATAAGCAGCGATCGCCGGCGAAAGGTCCGGCGTGGTGATCGCACCGGTCTTCTTGATGTTATAGTAATCGACCGTCAGCGACAGGCTGCGGATCGGTTCGAACTTGATGCCGGCGGTGAAGCTGCGCGACTTCTCCGGCTTCAGGTCCGGCGATGCGAGCGTGGTCTGTCCGATCGAGTAAGCGGTGATATAGGCCGAGCAATTTGCCGGCGTATTTACGGTACAGATCTGACCGGCACCGGGATTGGTGCTGTACTGGCTGAGGAACGCGGCCGGGATGCTTGAAAGCTGCTGCGTCACATAGCCGGTCGTCGGCAGTGCGTTCGCCTCGCCGAACGAAGGAATACGGAATCCACGCGAATAAGTACCGCGTACCGTGACCTGCTGGATCGGGGTGAAGATCGCGCCGAGCTTCGGCGAGAAGTTGCTCTGACCGGTTGAATAGTGATCGTAGCGACCCGAAGCATTGAGCGTCAGCTGATCAAGGATCGGTGCATTGATTTCGCCAAATGCCGAGGTGACGGTGCGATTGCCGCTGGTGCCAAAGGCATTCTGACGGAAATAACGCTGCGTCGGGCCATTCGTATCGGGGTTGCCGCTGGGCGCATCGACCGCTTCGTAGAAGATCGATCCGCCGACCGCAACGCGAAGGTCGCCGCCAGGCAGGGCAAACAAGGCCTTACCGAGCGTAAACTGCGCCTGATACAGGTCCGAACTGCTGTTGGTGATGTTCTGCGGAGTCAGATAGTCAAGCGTCGCCTGGCTGTTGAGTTCCGGATTGACGAAATTGTAGCTGCCATCAGCGATCACATCGAGCAGATGCTGGATGTAGACATAGCCGTCCGTACGACGACGCAGGTCGGTGTGCATCGCGGTCGCATCGACCCGGTAATCGACGTCACCGAAGATCGTGCCGTTGATGCCCATCGCGGCGCGGTACACGCGGCTGCGGGTTTCATTGAATTCGCGCTCGTTGGCCAGCGTACCGACCAGACGTGCAACCTGCCCCGACGCAGCGAACGGGTTGTTCGGGTTCAGCGTTCCGTTGGTTGCGTTGCACGTCGCCGTGCCGCGTGCGCAGATGTAGACCGGCAGGGCGAGGATGGCCGAGCGAGGATCGATCGCCGGCGTCGCGTTCTGTGACGTCGAATATTGCGGGAAGAGGATGCCTGCGGGTGCGTTGGCGCGGATCGTCGCCGGGATGCCGGTATAGCTGGCCGTCGACTGCTGGAAATTGACCTGGAAATAGGCCTCCGACGTATCACCAACCTTGGCGGTGAAGCGCGCCGAGCCGCCGAAGCGTTCGATATCAGGCGTCACATTGCCGTAGAGGTTCTGAGTATCGACCTGACAGACCGTCCCAGGAGCCGTGGCATTGATCGGCAGTGCCAATTCGGCCGCGGTCGGATTGTAAGGGTTGCCGACACGGCAGCCCGCCGTCGGGTTCAGTAGTTGGTAACGACCAAGGGCGGTGGTGTTGGTCGCATCGGCGGGACGGACATAGAAGTTACCAGTCCCGATCGCGAACCCGTTGGTAAAGGCCCCATTGGCGTCCAAACCATTGGCAACGTTGTTCGGACCGCAGACCCGCTGACCGGTGCGATCACCACACAGACCGCGCTCATCACTGCTGTTGTACGGTGCCGGCAGCGACTTAGACTGCACGCCCTCACTGCGGTAATAGAAGCCGCTGATGTAAGCGTTATAGCCTTTCTCATCCAAATCGCCCGTGCCGGCGGTCAGCGAAAGGCGCTGGTTGGCGTTATAGCCACGCTCAGAGATACCAGCTTCCGCACGGCCAGATACGCCTTGGAACGAACGCTTGGTAATGATGTTCACCACGCCGGCGATCGCGTCCGCACCGTAGCTCGACGATGCGCCATCGCGCAGCACGTCCACCCGCTCGACGATGTCGTCGGGAATGGTGTTGAGATCGACGAAGTTACGCGAACCGTCGTCCGATAACGGGTAATATGCCGCACGCAAACCGTCGAACAGCACAAGCGTAGAGTTGGTTGAGAGGCCGCGCAACGACACCGACGAGGCACCGGAAGCGAAAGCGCCATTGGCAGTGAAAGAATTGGTTAGTGCGGGTCCATTGTTCGATGAAAGCGCCTGGATACCGGCTTGGACCGTATTGATGCCGCGAACATCGAGATTTTCAGTCGTGATCGTGCTGACCGGCGATGGGCCGGAATCAGTGCCGCGGATGATAGAACCCGTGACAACGATGTCGTTGCCGACTTGGTCATCTGCTGCCTCAGTGCCCTGAGTTTGCTGCGCAATAGATGCGGCATCGGTAGAAGCGCCCTCAGGTGCCGTCTGCGCCGATACGGCGCCAGCATAGAGCAGAGCGAACGGCGTGACAGCAGCAAGCAGCGCCGCCTTCCGCGTGGAACGATGGATCGTAAACATATGCTTCCCTTGCTTGACCCAAACGTGATCGACCCGCTGTGACGGTGTCGGCCCGGGTATTTGCCAAGCCCCCCTCGACCGCCGCGGCAGCCCTCAAGAGACATGCATCTGGAATGAAGTGGTATTTTTTTGCTGTAAAGCACGCTTGCGAAGGGCCCACAGCTTTACGAGAGAGTGTCTCCCAAATGACACAATCATTGGCCTATTCGCCAACCGACTATGCGATGGCTGCTCGCAATTGCAGCATAACGACGCGATCTGTCGTTTTAGCAGGCAGGCGTCACGCCCCCGGCATCGCTCCTGCAACCAGCAGCGGATCGAGGCGTGCGTCGTGCCAGCGCAGGCTCCAGTGGAGATGCGGTCCGGTGGCGCGGCCGGTCGCACCCACCGCGCCGATCGCCTGCCCCTGGCGGACGTGCTCGCCGACGCGCACGTCGATCCGCGACAGGTGGAGGAAGGCGCTGTTGAGGCCGTGGCCGTGATCGATCATCAGCAGCTTACCCTCCAGCGTGAAGGGAGGGTCGGCCGCCAGAATGACGACGCCGTCGGCAGGGGCGACGACCGGAGCGCCGGTCGGCTTGGCGATATCGATCCCCGAATGGTAGCTGCCCGGTTCGCCGCGATAGATGCGCTGCGCCCCGAACAGGCCGGAGATGCGGCCGGTCGCCGGCCAGCGGAACGGCTGGCGCCAACCCTGCGCGTCGGTCTCCTGCGCCCGCGCCGCGGCGATCTGCGCGAGTTCGGCGGGGCGAAGGCGGGCCATCACCGGGTCGGGCGCCGGAAATCGGGGCAAGGTGTTCAGCCGCTCGATCCGCCATGCCCGCGGGGCGACGGCAAGCGGCTGGGTGATCCGGCGGCCGTCGGCGAGCGTCGCGACGAGCAGCGCCTGCGGTCCGGCGTCGCGATCGAAGCCGGCGATGAACCGCCCGGCCTCCACCTCGATCGGCTGGCCGTCGAGCGTCACCGCCACGCTCCCCGCCGGTGCGGTGCCCGCGATCAAACCACCCTGGGTCGGTAGCCCGGTCCAGCGAAACGCCGGCGCGGGGACCGGAGCGGCGGCCTGCGGTGCCGGCGCGGCAGCAGCGAGGCAGACCAGCGGCAGCAGCGCGGCCGACAGCCTCATTGCGGGCGAAGCGCCTCGCTGGCGAGATGCGCGCTGGCGAACGGCTCCTGCCGCGCGACGCTCCAATAGCGCAGCAGCTCGATCGGGATGCGCGCGCCGCTGACGCCGCAGACGACATGATCGCCGGGGGTCAGCACGCGAAAGCCGTTGGGCATGTAATGGAGCCGCGCCGGGCGGTCGGAATTGGAAACGAGCATCGGAAATCCTGTCAGAGCAACGTCGGCTGATCGGGCTTGGGATAGGCCTTGGCGGGCTTGCGCTCAACCTTGCGCTCGGGCGCGCCGGCGGCGACCGGCTGGACGCTGCCGCCGTCGACCACGGCATCGACGCTGCCGTCACGGAAGCGCAGCGTGACCGCGCCCGCCTCGCGCACCGCCGCGGCGGACGACAAGGTCTCGCCGCCGCCGCCGTCGCGGCGTGTGGTGACCCGCGCATAGCCGCGGTCGAGCACCGCATCGGGGTTGAGCGACTGGACCAGCCGCCACGTCGCCGCGAGCCGGTCGCGGTTGCGATCGACCTGCTGCTGCAGCACCGCGGGGCGCAGCGCGCCGCTCGACCGGTCGAGCTGCCCCCGCGCCATCGTCACCCGCCGTTCGAGTCCGCGGTCGAGCCGCTGGCCCGCATCGTCGGCGCGCTGGCGCTGCGGCCCGAGCAGCGCGTCGCGCTTGGGCAGCAGGCGGGCGAGCGCGGTCAGCCGCTCGCGCCCCCGTTCGACATAGCGATGCGCGCAGCGCTGGGTGCGCGAGGCGTGGCTCTGGATCGTATGGCGCAGGTCGGCGAGCACCGGCACCGCCAGCTCCGCCGCGGCGGTCGGCGTCGGCGCGCGCAGATCGGCGGCGAAGTCGCACAGGGTCGTGTCGGTCTCGTGCCCGACCGCGGAGATGATCGGGATCGTGCAGCCGGCGACGGCGCGGACGACGGCCTCCTCGTTGAACGCCCACAGATCCTCGATCGAGCCGCCGCCGCGCGCGACGATGACGAGGTCGGGGCGCGGCACCGGGCCATCCGCAGGCATCGCGTCGAAGCCGCGCACCGCGGCGGCGACCTCCTCGGCCGCCCCCTGCCCCTGCACCTTGACCGGCCAGACGAGCACATGCGTCGGACAGCGGTCCTCGAGCCGGTGGAGGATGTCGCGGATCACCGCGCCGGTCGGCGAGGTGACGACGCCGATCGTCTGCGGCAGATAGGGCAGGCGCACCTTGCGCGCGCCCTCGAACAGCCCCTCGCCCGCCAGCTTCGCCTTGAGCTTCTCGAACAGCGCCATCAGCGCGCCGGCACCGGCAAGCTCCATCCGTTCGATGACGATCTGATATTTCGAGCGGCCGGGATAGGTGGTGAGCTTGCCGGTGGCGATCACCTCGATGCCGTCCTGCGGCGCGAAGGCGAGCGCATTGACCTGCCCCTTCCACATCACGCCGTCGATCACCGCGGCATCGTCCTTGAGCGCGAGATAGACATGGCCCGAGGTCGCGCGCTTGTAGCCCGAGATCTCACCGCGGATGCGGACATGGCCGAACTCGCCCTCGACCATCCGCTTGAGCTTGAAGCTGAGTTCGCCGACCGACATGGCGAGCGCGTTGTCGCCGGGCCGCTCCTCGGCTAGCAGCCGGGCGTCGTCGGTATCGGATAGGAACTCTGGCATGAACGTCCTGCTGTTGGGCTCAGGTGGCCGCGAGCACGCACTCGCATGGAAACTGGCGCAGTCGGCCCTCCTCGATACGCTCTATGCCGCGCCTGGCAACCCCGGCATCGCCGCCCATGCGACGTGCGTCGCGCTGGATGCGACCGATCATGCCGCGGTGGTCGATTTCGTGTCGGCGCATGACGTCGGGCTGGTGGTGATCGGGCCGGAGGCGCCGTTGGTCGACGGCCTTGCCGATACCCTGCGCGCCGCCGGCGTACCGGTGTTCGGGCCCGGCAAGGCGGCGGCACAGCTCGAAGGGTCGAAGGGCTTCACCAAGGACCTGTGCCGGCGTGCCGACATCCCGACCGCGGGCTATGTTCGCGTCGGCAGCCGTGCCGCGGCGGACGCGGCGCTGGCCAGCACCTTCTCCTATCCGGTGGTCATCAAGGCCGACGGCCTTGCCGCAGGCAAGGGCGTGGTGATCGCGACCAGCGAAGCCGAGGCGACGGCCGCCTTCGACGCGATGTTCGCCGGCGGCGATGCTCCGGTGGTGCTCGAGGAATTCCTCGACGGCGAGGAGGCGAGCCTGTTCGTGCTCACCGATGGCGTATCGCTGCTGCCGTTCGGCAGCGCGCAGGACCACAAGCGCGTCGGCGAGGGCGACACCGGGCCGAACACCGGCGGCATGGGCGCCTACAGCCCCGCACCGGTGCTGACCCCCGAACTGGAGCGCCGCGCGATCGACGAGATCGTCGCACCGACGGTGAGGGCGCTGGCGGAGGAGGGCATTCCGTTCAGCGGCGTGCTCTACGCCGGGCTGATGCTGACCAGCACCGGGCCCAAGCTGATCGAATATAATGCGCGCTTCGGCGATCCCGAATGCCAGGTGCTGATGCCGCGGTTCGACGGCGACCTGGTCGAAACGATGCTGGCGGTCGCCGAGGGGCGGCTCGGCGCGCTGCCGCCGGCGCGCTTCACCGATGCGGCGGCGATGACGGTGGTGCTGGCGGCGGCGGGCTATCCCGGCACGCCCAAGGCGGGCGGCGCGATCCACGGGATCGAGGCAGCGGAGGCGACGGGCGCGATCGTCTTCCAGGCGGGAACGCGGCGTGAGGGCGATGCCTTGGTGGCCTCCGGCGGCCGCGTGCTGGCGGTGACCGCGACCGGAGCAGACATCCGCGCGGCCCGCGACGCCGCCTATCGCGGGGTGGATGCGATCGACTTCGCGGACGGCTTCTGCCGCCGCGATATCGGCTGGCGCGAACTGGCGCGGTAAGCCGCACACGATGGCGCCCCGGAGGGCAGCGCGGATCGCGACCGGCGCGGCTTCAGGCATGGCGGCATCGTCGTCCTGGAGCGAGAGCAATGGTCGTTGAGGGCTTACGCCGCGCCCCTCCCTCCGCGACGGAGCGCCGGCCCTCAGCTCTCCGGCCGCAACGGCCGCGCGAGCAGCGCACCGATGACGTCGCCGACCGGCGCGCCCTCCAGCAGGCGGCAGACGGCGGCGGTGACGGGCATGTCGACCGCCGCCTCGGCGGCCGCCTCGCGCAGGACGGGGGCGGTGAAGGCGCCCTCGGCGACGGTGCGGCGGTCGGCGAGGAGGTCCGCGGCGGCCCGGCCCTGGCCGAGACCGACGCCGAGCGAGAAGTTGCGGCTGCTGGTCGAGGAACAGGTGAGGACGAGGTCGCCGAGACCCGACAGCCCGGCGAGCGTCTCCGCCCGCGCGCCCCGCGCGAGGCCGAAGCGGGTCATCTCGGCGAAGCCGCGCGCGATCAGCGCGGCGCGGGCATTCTGGCCGAGGCCGGCACCGTCGACCACACCGCAGGCGATGGCGAGCACGTTCTTGACCGCGCCGCCGATCTCCGCCCCGGCGACATCGCGGCTGGCATAGGGGCGGAAATGCGGCGCAGCGAGCCGTTCGGACAGCGCACGGCCGAGCGCCTCGTCCGCCGCCGCCAGCGTCACCGCCGTGGGCAGACCCGCCGCCACCTCGTGCGCGAAGGTCGGGCCGGAGAGCACCGCGACCGGCGCCTGCGGATGGACCTGCCGCGCCACCTCGCCGACGAGCAGCCGGGTGCCCGCCTCGATCCCCTTGGCGCAGAGCACCAGCGGGCGGGTGCCCACCGCGATCTGCGCAAGCACGCTGCGCACATGCTGCGCAGGCGCGACGACGAGCAGCGCGTCGCGATCGGCCAGGTCGGCGAAGTCGGCCGTGGCGCGGATCGACGGCGACAACGGCACGCCGGACAGGAACAGGCGGTTCTCGTGCGCGGTGTTGATGCCCTCAACCACCTCGGGCTCGCGCGCCCAGAGCGTGACCGATTCGCCGCGGTGGGCGGCGACCTGCGCCAATGCGGTGCCCCAGGCCCCGCCGCCGATGACGCCGATCTTCATGCGCTTACGCTCCCTTGCTTGCCGCGGATCACGCCTTCACCCCGGCGCCGCGCACCGCCTCCGCGTCGGGATCGAGCGGCCAGCGGGCCCGCGCCGGCGTATCGAGCGGATCGGTCAGCCCGGCGGCGAACCGTTCGGCGCCGGCCCAGGCGATCATTGCGGCATTGTCGGTGCACAACCACAGCGGCGGCGCGACGAAACGCAGCCCATTGGCCGCGGCGAGATCCTGTAGCGCGGTCCGCACGGCACCATTCGCGGCGACGCCGCCGGCGACGACCAGGGCGGTCGCCTGGATGCCGGCGATGCCGCGGCGGGTGCGGTCGATCAGGCAGTCGACCACGGCGGCCTGGAAGGATGCGGCGATATCCTCGGGCGCGTGGCTGCCGACGGCGCGGGCGACCGCGCTCTTGAGGCCGGCGAAGGAGAAATGCGGTTCCGCCGAGCCCTTGAGCGGACGCGGCAGCGGCACGATCGGACGGCCGAGGGCGGCGGCCTTCTCCACCATCGGCCCGCCGGGAAAGCCGAGGCCGAGCAATTTGGCGGTCTTGTCGAAGGCCTCGCCGGCGGCATCGTCGATCGTCGTGGCGAGCCGGCGATAGCGGGCGACGCCCTCGACCAGCAGCAGCTGGCAATGGCCGCCCGAGACGAGGAGCAGCAGATAGGGGAAGTCCAGATCGGGATCGGACAGGCGCGGGCTGAGCGCATGGCCTTCGAGATGGTTCACCGCGATCAGCGGCTTGTCCGCGGCATGGGCGAGCGCCTTGCCAGTGACCAGCCCGACCATGACGCCGCCGATCAGCCCGGGCCCGGCGGTCGCGGCGATCGCATCGACCTGATCGAGCCGCAGGCCGGCGTCGTCGAGCGCGGCCCGGACGAGCGGTTCGAGCGCCTCGACATGCGCACGCGCGGCGATCTCGGGCACCACCCCGCCGAACGGCGCGTGCGCCGCCTCCTGGCCGAGCAGGCGGTGGCTGAGCACGCGCCGGTCGCTGGTGACGAGCGCGGCGGCGGTCTCGTCGCAGGAGGATTCGAGGCCGAGGATGATCCGGGGGGGCATGGCCAAGTCTTTACGCAACTTGCCGGAGGTTGTCGAAGGGTGGGGATTTCGGCCATGGCGGATGAAAGATTGCTGCGCTCCCCCTTCCCGTCCGGCTCCCCCGGCGGCGTCCTGTCCGCAACGGCAGAGGAAAAGGCGGCGAAGGGGCGCAGTAAAAGGGAGCAGAACATTGGCGACCAAATTCAGGCTGGGAACGCGGGGATCGCCGCTGGCGCTGACGCAGGCGGGGATGGTGCGCGACGCGCTGTGCGACGCGCACGGCTGGGCGCAGGACGATGTCGCGCTCGTCGTCATCCGCACCACCGGCGACCGGGTGCAGGACCGGCCGCTCGCCGAGATCGGCGGCAAGGCGCTGTGGACCAAGGAACTCGACCGCGCGCTGCTCAACGGGGAGATCGACGCGGCGGTGCATTCGATGAAGGACGTCGAGACGATCCGCCCGGCCGCGATCGGCATCGCGGCGATGCTGCCGCGCGCCGACGTGCGTGACCGGCTGATCGGCGCGGAGAGCGTCGCCGACCTCGCCCCGGGCGCGGTGGTCGGCACCAGCTCGCCGAGACGACGCGCGCAACTGCTGCGCCTGCGGCCCGACCTTTCGGTGGTGATGTTCCGCGGCAACGTCGACACGCGGCTGGCCAAGCTGACCGCGGGCGAGGCGGACGCGACCCTGCTCGCGGCCGCGGGGCTCGACCGTCTGGGACGCGACGGCGTCGGCCGCGCCATCCCGACCGACACGATGCTGCCCGCGCCGGCGCAGGGCGCGGTGGGGATCGAGGTGCGCGCCCAAGATGGCCATGCCGCCCGGATCGTCGCGGCGATCGACGATCCCGCGACCAGCGCCTGCGTGCTGGCCGAGCGCGCGCTGCTCGCCGGACTGGGGGCCGATTGCCATTCGCCGGTCGCCGCGCTGGCGGCGCTGTCGGGCGAGATGCTGACGCTGCGCGCCGAACTGATCGCCGAGGACGGCAGCGCCTTCGTCGAGGGCAGCGGCGAGGGCACCGACGGCAGCCTCGTCGCCGCCGAACTCGCCGCCGACCTGCTCGCGCGCGCGCCCGACGTGGTCCGGCGGCTGTTCCAGCCGTGACCCCGTCCAGCCTGCTGGTCGTGCGGCCCGAGCCCGGCAATGCCCGCACCGCGGCGCGGCTGCGCGCGGGCGGCGGCGCGGTGCTGAGCCGGCCGCTGTTCGCCGCCGCCGCCATCGACTGGACGCCCCCCGACGCTTCGGCGTTCGATGCGCTGCTGGTGACCAGCGCCCAGGCGGTGCGGCTCGCCGGCGCCGGGCTGACGCGGCTCGCGTCGCTGCCGGTGATCGCGGTCGGCGCGGAATCGGCGGCGGTGGCGCGCGCGGCGGGGCTGCACGTCGCGGTCACCGGCGACGGCGGCGTGCACGAGGCGCTGGCCGCCGCCGCCACGGCGGGGCTGCACCGGCCGCTGCATCTCGCCGGACGCGAGCATATCGACAGCGGCCACCCGACCGTCATCGTCTATGCGAGCGCCGACGTGCCGGTCGATGCGGCCGAATTCACCGCGGCGGCGGCGGGCCGGATCGTGCTGCTGCATTCGGTGCGGGCCGCGCAGCGCGTCGCGGCGCTGATCGCCGACAGGCAAGCCACGGGAATCGCAGCGTTGAGCCGCGCCGTCCTCGCCGCCGCCGGCACCGGCTGGGCGCTCGCCGAGGCCGCGGGCACACCCACCGACGCCGCCTTGTGCACGCTGGCGCTCGCACGGACGATTGACCCTGCGGCAGGGGCCGGAGATAAGGAGCCATGAGCGACTATGAGCCGATCGATCCCAAGCGCGGGGCGACACCCGTGCGCGGGCCGCGGACCGGCGTGTTCCTGGCGATCATCGCCCTCGCCTTCATCGCCGGCGCCCTGCTGACCGGCTATCTGATGAAGCGCATGCACTGGCTCGGGGGAACCACCGCCGAACAGGCGCAGACGTCGTCGGCGCAGCCCGACCCGGCCAATTTCAATCCGGCGCAACCACTCAACGCCAATGGCCAGGCGGCCACGACGGCGCTCGATCCCGCCGCGCTCGCCTCGCGCGAGGCGACGCTCGCCGGGCAGCTGACCGCGCTGGAAGCGCGTACCGCGGCGGTGGCCAGCGATGCCGCGGCGGCCGGGGCACAGGCCGGGCGGGCCGAGGGGCTGCTGGTCGCCTTCGCGGCGCGGCGCGCGCTCGATCGCGGCGTCGGGCTCGGCTATCTCGAGGAGCAATTGCGCAACCGCTTCGGCACGGTGCAGCCGCGCGCGGTGGCGGCGGTGATCGAGGCATCGCACCAGCCGGTGACGCTGGAGTCGCTGCGCCAGGGACTCGAGGCGATCGGCGCGGAGATCGCGACGGTGAGCAGCGACGATTGGTGGTCGAGCCTGCGCCGCGAAATCGGCGGGCTGGTAGTGCTGCGCAAGGCGGGCACGCCATCGACGCGCCCCGGCGACCGGCTCGCCCGCGCGCGCCGCCTGCTCGAGGGCGGGCAGGTCGAGGCGGCACGGGCGGAAGTCTCGCGGCTGCCCGGCGCCGGCGATGCCGGCAATTGGATGCAGGCCGCCGACCGCTACGTCAGCGCCCGCCATGCGCTCGACCAGATCGAGAGCGCCGCGATCATGGGCCAGGCAAGCAAGCCGACCGTCGCCGCCGCGGCCCCCGCGCCCGCCGCGGAACTGCCCGCGATGCCCAATGCGACCGGCAACGAGGAAGCGACAACGTCGGTCGGGATGTAAGCCCGTCGACACCTCCGACGACCGGCGCATAGCGGCCGGTCCGAAGCCGACATTGATATAACGCAACCTCGACGCTAACCGATACGAAAGATTCTTCGCCTACCCTGTCTCCGCATCCAGAGAGACGATCGGTTTGACCATGAAGAATTTGAAGATCAGCGCGAAGCTGTTGACCTGCTTCGGCGTTCTGATCGCCTCGCTCATCGTCCTCGGCGCGATGTCGATCTTTGGCCAGAGCAACCTGAACGACAGCCTCAAGGAAGTCGGTCAGAATCGTCGTGACAAGCTCATCGCGATCGCGACGATCAACACCTCCACGTCGGATTATCGCATCGCCGAAGCGATGAGCATTCTGTCCAGCGAGCCCGAGCAGGTGCGCCGCGCCGGCGACCTGGCGAAAGCCAAGCTCGCCGTCGTCGACAAGAACCTTGCCTATCTCGACCGTGTTCTCACGGCGCCGAGCGCCATTGCTGCATTCCGTGTCTTCCGCGAGCATTGGGCCGAATACAGGACCATGTCGCGCATGACGCTGCAGCTGTCGCGCGACAACCAGCGCGAGCAGGCGCTGCAGAGCTTCCGCCGCAGCATGGCGACGTTCGATCGGGCGAACGACGACGCCGCCAAGATGCAGGACGCTCAGGTCAAGCTGATGGACGAGCGCATGGCGGCGGCGGCGACATCCTATTCCTGGTCCAGGAATATCACGATCGCCATTGCGATCTCGGTCCTGGCGCTTGCCCTGCTGATGCTCGTCTCGCTGATCCGGGGTATCGCCACGCCGCTGGCGTCGATGACCACCACCATGCGGCGGCTCGCATCGGGTGACCTATCCGCCGACGTGGCCGTGGACGACCGGCGCGACGAAGTGGGCGTGCTCGCCAATGCGATGGTGACGTTCCGCGACCAGCTCGCCGCCGCCGAGCGTGCGAAGCAGGAGCAGACGGCGCTGATCGTCGCCAGCGTCGGCAGCGGCCTCGATGCGCTCGCCCGCGGTGACCTGACGGCACGGATCGAGAGCGATCTGACCGGCCCGTTCGCCAAGCTGAAGGACGATTTCAACACGGCGATGCAATCGGTCGGCGACACGCTGGGCGCGGTCAACACCAGCGCCGAGGAGATCAGCACCGGCGCCAGCGGCATCCGCCAGGCGTCGGACGACCTGTCGCACCGGACCGAGCAGCAGGCCGCGAGCCTGGAGGAAACCGCCGCGGCGATGCACGAGATCACCACGACGGTCCGCGAGACGGCGGCCAATGCGGTCAAGGCGAATGGCGTGGTGCGCGACGCGCGGACCGATGCCGAGCAATCGGGCGATGTCGTGCGCCGCGCGGTCGACGCGATGAACGGGATCGAGCGCTCGTCGAGCGAGATCAGCGACATCATCTCGGTCATCGACGGCATTGCGTTCCAGACCAATTTGCTGGCGCTCAACGCCGGTGTCGAGGCGGCGCGGGCCGGCGATGCGGGGCGGGGCTTCGCCGTGGTCGCCAGCGAGGTGCGCGCGCTGGCGCAGCGCTCGGCCGATGCCGCCAAGGACGTGAAGAGCAAGATCACCGCGTCGGCCGAGCAGGTCGATGCCGGCGTGACGCTGGTCGGGCAGGCAGGCGAGGCACTGACGCGCATCACGGGGCGGATCGGCGAGATCAGCGAGCTGGTGTCGGACATCGCCTCGGCCGCGGAACAGCAGGCCACCGGTCTGCAGCAGGTCAATATCGCGGTCGGCGAGATGGACGGCGTGACCCAGCAGAACGCGGCGATGGTCGAGGAAGCGACCGCCGCGGCACGCAGCCTTGCCGAGGAGACCGAGAAGATGTCGCGCCAGATCGGCCGCTTCCGCCTGGCGAGCCGCACCGCACCGTCATCGGCGGCGACGGTGGTTCATCGGCTCCAGAGCCGCGCCGCTCAGGCCGGTGCGCGGATTGCGGCGAATGCGCGCTCCGGCCGCGCCAGCCTCGCTCCGGCCGCCGCCAACGAGGAAGACTGGTCGCAGTTCTGATCCGGTCTTGCTCGGCGCAGCCGCGCCCTGCTTTCCCGCGGGCGGCGCGGCGCTATCGCCTGTGGCCGAAGTGACGAGGCGCGACCGGTTCGCTCATCAGGCCGCGGCGGAGAACCGGTTCATGCCTGCGAGATCCGCTCGATCAGCGCCATCGCCCCCTGCGGCGCACGCACCTTCGCGCCGTTGATGAAGAACACGAACGTCTCGCGCTGCGTCTCGGGCGGCGCGGCGTCGGTGACATAGGGCAATCCGTCCGGCTGGCCGCCCGCCTGCCAGACGCGCGCCGCCTGCGCCCAGCCGTCGAGCGCCGCATCGGTATAGCCGGCCGGGTTCTGCTCCTCGGCCGCTTCGAGCCGGGCATAGACGAAGTCGGCGGTGACGTCGGCGATCGCCGGATAGTCGGCGGAATCGGCGTAGACGATCGCGGCATTCGCCGCGCGCGCCATCGCGACGAAGGCGGGATCGGCGAAGCTCGCGTGGCGCACCTGCACCGCATGGCGCAGCGGCACGCCGGCGTGGCGATCCGGCAGCAGCTTGAGGAACGCGGCCATGTCGTCGGCGTCGAACGCCTTGGTCGCCATGAACTGCCACAGGATCGGGCCAAGCCGGTCGCCGAGTTCGACGATCCCCTGCCCGACGAAGCGCTCGATCGATTCGCCAGCCTCGGCCAGGACTTTGCGGTTGGTGCAATAGCGCGACGCCTTGACCGCGAAGACGAAGCCGTCGGGCACCGCAGCCGCCCAATTGGCGAAGCTCGCCGGCTTGAAGCTGGAATAATAGGTGCCGTTGATCTCGATCGCGCTCAGCTGCGACGCGGCATATTCCAGCTCGCGCTTCTGCGGCCATTTGGCGGGATAGAAGGTCCCGCGCCACGGCTCGTAGGTCCAGCCGCCGATCCCGATTCGGATTGTCATGGAACCATCATACCATCGCGGCAGGGACGTGACGATGAAGGCGATATTGATGACGATCGGGTCGCTCGGCGACCTCCACCCCTTCATCGCGATCGGCCGGGCGCTGGCGACGCGCGGGGTCGAGGTGGTGCTGGCGGTCCCCGCCGACCATGTCGAGACGGTCCAGGCGGCGGGGCTGGCGGCGGCGGCGATCCTGCCGAGCTTCGCGGACATCTGCACGCGGCTGGGGGTGGACGAGGCGACCGCGGCGCAGCGCGTCATCACCCAGCGCAGCTTCGTGCTCGACGCGGTGATCCTGCCGTCGCTCGCCGACAGCACCGCGGCGCTCGATCGGCTGGCGCAGGGCGCCGACGTCATCGTCGGCTCGCTGTTCGCGCTGGCGGCGGGGATCGTCGCCGAGAAGCGCGGGCTGCCGCTGGTCGCGATCAACCTCCAGCCGATGGCGCTGTTCTCCGCCTGGGACCCGCCGCAGACCCCCGAATGTGCGCTGCTGGTCCACGCCCCCGGCGGGCCGCTCGGGCGGGCGTGGAACCGCGCGCTGCTCGCGGCGGTGAAAGCGGCGGTGCGGGCGCGCTACGGCGGCGGGGTGGAGGCGGTGCGGCGGGCGCACGGCCTGCCGCCGAGCCGGCGCGCGCCGCTGTTCGATCCCGCCCCCGCGCAGGGCAGGACCTTGTGCTGCTATTCGCCATTGCTCGCCGCGGTGCAGCCGGATGCGCCGGCGCGTAGCGAGGCGATCGGCTTCCCGGTGTTCGACGGTGCCGGCGAGGATGGCCACGCCGCCGATCCGGCGCTGGTCGCCTTCCTCGATCGGGGACCGCCGCCGATCGCCTTCACCCTGGGATCGTTCCTCGTCCGCGCACCCGGCCGCTTCTACGAGACCGCCGCCGCCGCGGCCCGAGCGGTGGGGCAGCGCGCGGTGCTGCTGACCGGCCGGGCGGGCGACGCCTGCGACGAAGGCGACGTGCTGCGGCTCGGCTACGCCCCGCATTCGCACGTGTTCGGGCGCGCCGCCGCGGTCGTCCACCACGGCGGCATCGGCACCACCGGCCAGGCGATGCGCGCCGGCGTGCCGCAACTCGTCCTGCCCTTCTTCGGCGACCAGTTCGACAATGGCGCGCGGGTCGCACGGCTCGGTATCGGGCGGACGATGCGACCGGCCGCCTTCTGCGGGCAGGCCGCCGGTCCCGCCCTGCGCGCGCTGCTCGACGACACGGCGATGGCGCAGCGCGCCGCCGCGGTCGCCGTGACGGTCCGCGGCGAGCGCCCGACCGCCATCGCGGTCGAGCGGATCGTCACGGCGGTGCGCGAGGCTCAGTCCGCGAGGATCGCCTTGAGCGGCGCGCTCGCGTCGGCGAGCCGCGCGGCATCGGGCGCCGCGCCGGCGAGCACCAGCGCGCGCCCCTGCGCATAGTCGCGGGTGGCGTTGACGCAGTCGAGCGCGATCACCCGTCCGCCACGCAGGTAGATCAGCGAGAAGCTGCGGCTGGCGATGTCGCCGCGCACGACGATATCGTCATAGCCGGTCGACAGGCCGACGGTCTGCAGCCGCAGATCATATTGGTTCGACCAGAACCAGGGTATCGCATGATAGTCGATCGGCGCGCCGGCGATGGCCTTGGCGACGACATTCGCCTGATCGTTGGCGTTCTGCACCGACTCGAGCCGGATGCGCGCCCCGTCGGCAAAGGCATTGGCATGCGTCGCGCAATCGCCGATCGCGAAGACGTGGGGCAGGCTGGTGCGGCATTGCGCGTCGACGTCGACGCCATTGCCGCCCGCCGCACCGGCGTCGAGCAGCGGCTGGACCGCGGGGACGATGCCGATGCCGACGATCACCATCTCCGCCGGCACCGTCTCGCCGTCGGCGAGCGTGACGCCGCACGCCTTGCCCCCCGCCTCGGCGATACAGGCGACGGTGACGCCGAGCCGCACGTCGACGCCATGCGCGCGATGCTCCGCCTCGTAGAAGCGCGACAGCGGCTCGCCGGCGACGCGCGCGAGCACGCGTGGCAGCGCTTCGAGCACGGTGACCTGCTTGCCGAACTTGGCGAGCACCGCCGCCGCCTCCAGCCCGATATAGCCGCCGCCGATCACCGCGACGCGGCTGACGCCGGGCAGTTCCACGATCATCCGGTCGACATCGGCGCGGGTGCGCACCGCATGCACGCCGGCGAGGTCGTGGCCCGAGCAGGTCAGCCGCCGCGGACTGCCGCCGGTCGCCCAGATCAGCTGGCCATAGCCGATCGACGCGCCATCGTCGGTGGTGACGGTCTGCGCCGCGGCATCGACGGAAACGACGCGGCGGCCGAGCCGCATCGCCACCTGCCGCTCGTCCCAGAAGCCGGCCGGGCGGATCAGGATGCGCTCGAACGGCTTGTCGCCGGACAGATAGTCCTTGGACAGCGGCGGACGTTCGTAGGGCGGTTCGGGCTCGTCGCCGATCATCGCGATGCTGCCGGCGAATTTGGCGGCGCGCAACGCGATCGCCGCCTGCGCGCCACCATGGCCGGCACCGACGATGACGACGTCATACTGGGACTGCACGCTCATATCCTCCGCTTTTGCCCCTCCTGCCCGAGACGCCGATGTCGGGAAACCCCCGCGCTCAGTCGAAACCATAAGGCACGATCGAGCGGCGGTCGGGATCGACGAGCAGCTCGCGTCCTGCCGGCGGGAAGGCACGCTGGTCGCAGTCGCGGCGCGGGCAGATGCGGCAGGACGGGCCGATCGGCGTCGCGCTGTCGGCGCCGGCGAGGTCGAGCCCGTCGCCGTAGATGAAGGCGGCGGCATGTTCGACCTCGCAACCGAGCACCACCGCATAGCGGCGCGGCATGCGGCGGTAGCTCGACGTCGCCTTGACCAGCCCCTTGGCCATCGACACGTAGCGCGCGCCGTCGGGCATCTCGGCGACCTGGACGAGGATCCGGTCGGAGATCGCCACCGCCTCATGCGCCACCCACAGCGGGCAGGCGCCGCCATATTGCGCGAATTGCAGCCGCGTCGCCGAATGGCGCTTGGTGATGTTGCCGGCCATGTCGATCCGGCAGAAGAAGAACGGCACGCCGGGCAGGCCGGGCCGCTGCAAGGTCGACAGGCGGTGGCACACCTGTTCGAAGCTCACCCCGAACCGCTGGCGCAGCGCATCGACGTCGTGGCGCCGCGTACGCGCCTCCGCACGGAAGCGGGCATAGGGCATCAGCAGCGCGCCCGCGCCATAATTGGCGAGGCCGACGCGCAGCAACTCGCGCGCCGCATCGGAGCGCAGCGGCGCGCCGGCGACGATCCCCTCGATCAGTGCCGCCGCCTCCAGCCGGATCAGCTGGTGCGCGAGCTGGAAATGCCGCGTCTCGATCGGCTGCGCGCCGTCGATCGTCAGCGTTCCCGCCGCGGCGTCATAGGCGCGCAGCGGGGCGGCGATGCCGTCGTCGATCACCCGCACCGCGTGCGCCGCCTGCAACCGGTCGACCAGCGCCCGCCCCGGCGGCAGAGCGTCCGCCAGCGCCTCGGCGAAGCGATCGAGCGGATCGATGTAATTGCCCATGCCCTGGAACCAGTCGCGCACCTCCTCCCACGGCAGCAGGTGCGGCTGGCTCCCCTGCGCATCGACGCGGTCGTCGAGCACGCGCAACTGCTCCTGCGACCGGCGCAGCGCGGCGTGGAGCGCGATCATCCGCCGCGCCAGCAGCGGCTGCTGCTTGAGCCCGCGCAGGACATCGCCCTCGTCGAGCAATGCCGCCGGCACCGACGGGTCGGTCCCCGCCTCCAGCGCGCCGACCAGCGCGACGCTGTCGTCCTCGGGCGCGATCTCGACCCAGTCGAGCGGAAACGCCCGCGCCAGCGCGCCGAGCACGCCGCCGGTGATCGGCCGGTCGCCGCTCTCGATCTGCGAGAGATAGCTGGTCGAGATGCCGATCCGCCGGCTGAGCGCGGTCTGGCTGAGCGACAGCCGCGCACGCAGATCGCGCACCCGGTCGCCGGCGAAGATACGCGCACGGGGCGGTTGCTGGGCCATGCCGCCCCTTAGTTTGCAAACTGCTCCGTTGCAATTTTGCAAAACCACAGTTGCGGGCATGGGCCAGGACCGGCGAAGAAGGGCCAGGAGAGTGTATGTCATCCACGCAGACCGAACTCGAACGCCGCCGATCCGCCGCCAGAGCGGGCGGCGGCGAGAAGCGGGTCGCGGCGCAGCACGCCAAGGGCAAGTTGACGGCCCGCGAGCGGTTGGAAATCCTGCTCGACGAAGGGTCGTTCGAAGAAATCGACATGTACGTCGAGCACAATTGCGTCGACTTCGGCATGGCGGACCAGGTGATCCCGGGCGACGGCGTCGTCACCGGATCGGGGACGATCAACGGCCGTCTGGTCTATGTCTTCAGCCAGGATTTCACCGTCTTCGGCGGCTCGCTGTCCGAACGCCATGCGCAGAAGATCTGCAAGGTGATGGACACCGCGCTCAAGGTCGGCGCGCCGGTGATCGGCCTCAACGATTCGGGCGGCGCGCGCATCCAGGAGGGCGTCGCCAGCCTGGGCGGCTATGCCGAGGTGTTCCAGCGCAACGTCCTCGCCAGCGGCGTGGTGCCGCAGCTCAGCCTGATCATGGGCCCGTGCGCAGGCGGCGCGGTCTATTCCCCGGCGATGACCGACTTCATCTTCATGGTGAAGGATTCGAGCTATATGTTCGTCACCGGCCCCGACGTGGTCAAGACGGTGACCAACGAGGTGGTGACGCAGGAGGCCCTGGGCGGTGCGGTGACGCACACGACCAAGACCTCGGTCGCCGACAATGCGTTCGAGAACGATATCGAGGCGCTGCTCGCCGCGCGCGACTTCATCGACTTCCTGCCCGCATCGAACCGCGAGAGCGTCCCCGAACGGCCGACCGCCGACGCCTGGGACCGGCTCGAGCCGAGCCTCGACACGCTGGTGCCGGCCTCGGCCAACCAGCCCTATGACATGCACGAGCTGATCCGGAAGACGGTCGACGAGGGCGACTTCTTCGAGACGCAGCCGACGCATGCCGCCAATATCATCACCGGCTTCGGCCGGATCGAGGGGCGCACGGTCGGCGTCGTCGCCAACCAGCCGATGGTGCTCGCCGGCGTGCTCGACATCAACAGCTCGAAGAAGGCGGCGCGCTTCGTCCGCTTCTGCGACGCGTTCGATATTCCGATCGTCACCTTCGTCGACGTGCCGGGATTCCTGCCGGGTACCGCGCAGGAGCATAACGGCATCATCAAGCACGGCGCCAAATTGCTGTTCGCTTATGCCGAGGCGACCGTGCCGAAGATCACCATCATCACGCGGAAAGCCTATGGTGGCGCATACGACGTGATGGCCTCCAAGCATCTGCGCGGCGACCTCAATTATGCCTGGCCGACCGCCGAGATCGCGGTGATGGGCGCCAAGGGCGCGGTCGAGATCATCTTCCGCGGCCGCACCCCCGAGGAGATCGCCGAGCGCACCGCCGAATATGAAGCGCGCTTCGCCAATCCCTTCGTCGCGGCGAGCAAGGGCTTCATCGACGAGGTGATCCAGCCGCATTCCACCCGCCGCCGCATCGCGCTGGGCCTGCGCAAGCTCAAGGGCAAGGCGCTGGAGAACCCGTGGAAGAAGCACGACAACATCCCGTTGTGAGCCCCTCTCCTGAACATTATAAGCACATGTGAAGGAGAAGACTCATGCGGACCGAACGCGTGACCTTTCTGACCACCCCCGATCACAAGGCGGCGCTCGATGCGTTCGCGCGCAACAGCGGCATGTCCGTCGGTCATGTCGTGCGCGAGGCGTCGGCGATATATATCGCGCAGGCCGCAGCGGATGAAGACGAACAGCAACTCGCGGCGCTGGTCCGCGAGGTGAACGAGGCCGTTCCCCGTATGCGCGCCGACATCAAGGACGCGATCGCCAACATCCATCGTGCGAACGCCGTGGTCGATGCGGTACTCTCCGGCGAAGGACCGCGGCAATGAGTTTCATCGGCGAGACGATGAAGGCGCTTCGCAACGTCCTTTTGCTGCAAGAAGACGTACGCCAGCTCAAGGACATGGTCACCAGTCAGAGCGGACGGCTCGCGGCACTGGCCGAAGCGCATGCCGCGTTGCGCGATCGGGTCAGCCGGCTCGAAGGCGTGATCGAGGGTGCCGCGCTGGCGACGCGGCAGCGGCGGATCGAGGAATGACGGACCGCGCGCCGTTGGGCCGCCTCAACCATGTCGGCATCGCGACGCCGTCGATCGCGCGGTCGATCGAGACGTATCGCACCCTGCTCGGCGCGACCGCGATCGGCGAGCCCTTCGACCTGCCCGCGCAGGGGGTGAAAGTGTGCTTCATCGACACGCCCAATACGCAGATCGAGCTGATCGAGCCCTATGACGAAAGCTCGCCGATCGCCGGCTTCCTGCGCAGCAATCCTGCCGGCGGCCAGCATCACCTGTGTTTCGAAGTCGCCGACATCCACGCCGCGATCGCCGATCTCACCGCCAAGGGCGCACGCGTGCTCGGCGAACCGCGGATTGGCGCACACGGCACGCCGATCGTCTTCGTCCATCCCAAGGACATGGGCGGTGTGCTGGTCGAATTGATGGAGACGCCACGTGCCGGACATTGAGGTCAATACCGGCGAGGACAGCGGCGTCGCCCCTGCCCTGCCCGCCGCACCCGAACCGACGCCGCAGCCGAGCCTCGCCGACTGGCAGGCCGCCGCCGCGAAGGAGGTGAAGGGCAAGGACCTCATCTGGCACACGCCCGAGGGCATCGCCGTCAAGCCGCTCTACACCGCCGCCGATGCGCCCGTCGATCCGGGCCTGCCCGGCTTCGCGCCGTTCACCCGCGGCGTGCGCGCATCGATGTATGCCGGCCGGCCGTGGACGATCCGCCAATATGCCGGCTTCTCGACCGCCGAGGAATCGAACGCCTTCTACCGCCGCAATCTCGCCGCCGGGCAGAAGGGGCTGTCGGTCGCCTTCGATCTGGCGACGCATCGCGGCTATGACAGCGACCATCCGCGCGTCACCGGCGACGTCGGCAAGGCGGGCGTCGCGATCGACACCGTCGAGGACATGAAGATCCTGTTCGACGGCATCCCGCTCGACCAGATGAGCGTCAGCATGACGATGAACGGCGCGGTGATCCCGATCCTCGCCTTCTTCATCGTCGCGGGAGAAGAACAGGGCGTCAACCGCAAATTGCTCGACGGGACCATCCAGAACGACATCCTCAAGGAGTTCATGGTCCGCAACACCTATATCTACCCGCCCGAGCCGAGCATGCGGATCATCAGCGACATCTTCGGCTACACCAGCCGCGAGATGCCCAAGTTCAACAGCATTTCGATCAGCGGCTATCACATGCAGGAGGCGGGGGCGACGCAGCTCCACGAGCTTGCCTTCACCATCGCCGACGGCATGGAATATGTGAAATACGGCGTCGCATCCGGACTCGACATCGACCAATTCGCCGGGCGTTTGAGCTTCTTCTTCGCGATCGGCATGAATTTCTTCATGGAGATCGCCAAGCTGCGCGCCGCGCGCGTGCTGTGGCATCGTGCGATGACCGAGCTCGGCGCGAAGGACGAACGCAGCAAGATGCTGCGCACGCATTGCCAGACCTCGGGCGTGTCGCTGACCGAGCAGGACCCGTACAACAACGTCATGCGCACGACGATCGAGGCGATGGCGGCGATGCTCGGCGGCACCCAGTCGCTGCACACCAATGCGCTCGACGAGGCGATCGCGCTGCCCACCGATTTCTCTGCGCGGATCGCGCGCAACACGCAGATCGTCATCCAGGAAGAGACCGGGATGACCAAGGTCGTCGATCCGCTCGGCGGCAGCTATTATGTCGAGAGCCTGACCCAGAGCCTCGTCGACGGCGCGTGGGAGATCATCGAGCGCATCCAGCGCGAGGGCGGCATGGCCAAGGCGGTCGCGGCGGGCTGGCCCAAGGCGATGATCGAGGAAGCCTCCGCCGCGCGCGCCGCCCGGGTCGACCGCGGCGAGGACGTGATCGTCGGGGTGAACAAATACCGCAAGGCCGACGAGGACCCGATCGACATCCTCGACGTCGACAATGTCGCGGTGCGCGAGGCGCAGGTCCGCCGCATCGAACGCGTCAAGGCGAGCCGCGACGAGGCGGCGTGCCGCGCGGCGCTCGATGCGCTGCGTGAGGGCGCGCGCGGCTCCGAGAACCTCCTCGCGCTCGCCGTCGACGCCGCCCGCGCCCGCGCGACGCTCGGCGAGATCAGCAGCGCGATGGAGGACGTATTCGGCCGCTTCGGCACGCAGCCGACCCCGGTCAAGGGCATCTACGGCGGCGCCTATGCCGACGATGCGCGCTGGCGGCGACTCGAGGACGGCGTCGCCGCCACTGAACGGCGGCTGGGCCGCAAGCCGCGGATGCTCGTCGCCAAGATGGGACAGGACGGTCACGATCGCGGCGCCAATCTGGTCAGCAGCATGTTCGGCGATCTCGGCTTCGAGGTGGTGCCGGGGCCGCTGTTCCAGACCCCCAAGGAAGCCGCGACGCTCGCGGTCGAGAAGGACGTCGACGTCGTCGGCGCGTCCAGCCTCGCCGCCGGGCACAAGACGCTGATCCCCGAACTGATCGGCCATCTGCGCGACGCCGGCCGCGCCGATATCAAGGTGATCGCCGGTGGCGTCATCCCCGCGCAGGACTATCAGGGCTTACGCGATGCCGGCGTGCAGGCGATCTTCGGTCCCGGCACCAATCTCATCACCGCTGCCGAGGATGTGCTACGGCTGCTCGGTCACAATATGCCGCCACAGGATTCCCCAGAATGACCCGTACCGACTGGACCCGCGACGAAATCGCCGCGCTGTTCGACCTGCCGTTCGACGAACTGATGTACCAGGCGCAGACCGTCCACCGCACGCATCACGCGCCGTCCGAGGTGCAGCTGTGCACGCTCCTGTCGATCAAGACCGGCGGATGCCCGGAGGATTGCGGCTATTGTTCGCAATCCGCCTCGTCGGACAGCGGGCTCAAGGCGGCCAAGCTGATGCAGGTCGACGCGGTGCTCGCCGCTGCGGCAGCGGCAAAGGCGGCCGGATCGCAGCGCTTCTGCATGGGCGCGGCGTGGCGCAACCCCAAGCCGCGCGACATGCCGGCGATCGTCGCGATGGTCGAGGGCGTGCGCGCCATGGGGATGGAGACGTGCATGACGCTCGGCATGCTGGAGCCGGAACAGGCGCAGCAGCTCGCCGCCGCCGGGCTCGACTATTACAACCACAATATCGACACCTCGCCCGAGAATTACGGCAACGTCATCACGACGCGCACCTTCCAGGACCGGCTCGACACGCTGGAGAACGTCCGCAACGCCGGGATCAACGTCTGCTGCGGCGGCATCGTCGGCATGGGCGAGACGCGCGCCGACCGTGTCGGCTTCGTCCATGCGCTCGCCACCCTGCCGCGTCATCCCGAGAGCGTGCCGGTCAACGCCCTGGTGCCGGTGAAGGGCACGCCGCTCGGCGACATGCTGGCGGACACGCCGATGGCCCGGATCGACGAGATCGAGTTCGTCCGCACCGTCGCGGTGGCACGGATCACCATGCCGCTGAGCATGGTGCGCCTGTCCGCCGGCCGTGAATCGATGTCGGAGGCGACGCAGGCGCTGTGCTTCATGGCCGGTGCCAATTCGATCTTCACCGGCGACAAATTGCTGACCACCGGCAACGCCGGCGACAGCGCCGACGCCGCGCTGTTCGCCAAGCTCGGCCTGACGCCGATGGAAAGCGCCGAGCCGATGCGGGTGGCGGCCGAATAGCCCGCCGGGGGGCGCTCCCCCGAAAACCATCAAACCCGCAGGCGGACCGGCTCCCGGCCGTCCGCCAAGCGGGAGGAGAGTTGAGGATGTTCAAGAAAATCCTGGTCGCCAATCGCGGCGAGATCGCCTGCCGCGTCATGCGCACCGCCAAGCGGATGGGGATCGCCACCGTCGCGGTCTATTCGGATGCCGATGCGCGCAGCCCCCATGTGCTGATGGCGGACGAGGCGGTGCGGCTGGGGCCGGCGCCGGCGGCGGAGAGCTATCTCAAGGCCGAGCTGATCCTGCTCGCCGCGCGCGAGACCGGCGCCGATTGCATCCACCCGGGCTACGGTTTCCTCTCCGAACGCGAGAGCTTCGCGCGCGCCTGCGCCGAGGCGGGGATCGCCTTCGTCGGGCCGCCGCCGAACGCCATTGCGGCGATGGGCGACAAGATCGAATCGAAGAAGCTCGCCAAGGCGGCGGGGGTCAACGTCGTCCCCGGCTTCCTCGGCGAGATCGCCGATACCGACGAGGCGGTGCGCATCGCCTCCGACATCGGCTACCCGGTGATGATGAAGGCGTCGGCCGGCGGCGGCGGCAAGGGCATGCGGCTGGCGTATAGCGAGCAGGACGTGCGCGAAGGCTTCGAGGCGACCAAGCGCGAAGGTCTGGCGAGCTTCGGCGACGATCGCGTCTTCATCGAGAAGTTCATCGAATCGCCGCGCCATATCGAGATCCAGGTCTTGGGCGACCAGCACGGCACGATCCTCTACCTCAACGAGCGCGAATGCTCGATCCAGCGCCGCCACCAGAAGGTGGTCGAGGAGGCGCCCTCGCCTTTCGTCACGCCGGCGATGCGCAAGGCGATGGGCGAACAGGCGGTCGCGCTCGCCCGCGCGGTCGGCTATTACAGCGCCGGCACGGTCGAGCTGATCGTCTCGGGCGCGGATACCAGCGGCCAGGGCTTCTACTTCCTCGAGATGAACACGCGGCTGCAGGTCGAGCATCCGGTGACCGAGGAGATCACCGGGCTCGATCTCGTCGAACAGATGATCCGCGTCGCCGCCGGCGAGCCGCTGGGCATCACCCAGGATCAGGTCGGCATCACCGGCTGGTCGATCGAGAACCGCGTCTATGCCGAGGACCCCTATCGCGGCTTCCTGCCGAGCATCGGGCGGCTGGTGCGCTACAATCCGCCCCAGCCCGGCGAGGATCAGGACGCCCGCGTCCGCATCGACGACGGCGTCGCCGAGGGCGGCGAGGTCAGCATGTTCTACGATCCGATGATCGCCAAGCTGATCACCTGGGCGCCGACGCGCGAGGCGGCGATCGACGCGCAGATCGCCGCGCTCGACGCCTTCGAGATCGAGGGGCCGGGGACCAATATCGACTTCCTCTCGGCGCTGATGCAGCATCCGCGCTTCCGCTCGGGGGCGATCACCACCGGCTTCATCGCCGAGGAATATCCCGACGGCTTCCACGGCGCGCCCGCCGGCGCCGACCTCACGCGCACGCTCGCCGCGATCGCCGCCTTTGCCGCGACCGCGCATGCGGATCGCGCGCGGCGGATCGACGGCCAGCTCGGCCGGCGCCTGCCGCCGCCCTCGGCCTGGGCGGTGCGGATCGACGGCGAGGACCATGACGTCGCCATCGCGACGGACGGCATCGTCGTCGACGGCGACGCGCTCGACATCGCGCTCGAATATACGCCGGGCGACCGGATGGTCGAAGCCGAGATCGGCGAGGACGAGCATCTCACCGTCCGCATCGCGCCGGTGCGCAGCGGCTTCCGCCTGACGACGCGCGGCGCCAGCCATGTCGCGCGCGTGCTGCCCGCGCATGCCGCGCCCTATGCGCAGCATCTGATCGAGAAGGTGCCGCCCGACCTGTCACGCTTCCTGATCGCGCCGATGCCGGGGCTGCTCGTCCGGCTCGACGTCGCGGCCGGCGACGCGGTCGAGGCCGGGCAGCCGCTCGCCGTGGTCGAGGCGATGAAGATGGAAAACATCCTGCGCGCCGAAAAATCGGGGCGGGTGAAGACGGTGTCGGCGGCGACCGGCGACAGCCTGGCGGTGGACCAGGTGATCCTCGAGATGGAATGAGCGACCGTTCGTACGGAGCCCAAGCCCGGGTTCCGCAGGCGGACGACCGGGGGGGGGCTTTCGGTCCCCTCAGAGCCGTCGCGCTTCCTCTTCCAGCATCACCGGCACACCGTCGCGAATGGGATACGCGAGGCCCGCCGCGTCCGACACCAGCTCCTGCCGCTCGGCGTCGTAGCGCAGCGGCTGCCGCGTCACCGGGCAGACCAGCCGCTCGAGCAGCCACGGATCGATCGTCGCACTCATTGCAGCGTCACCCGGTCCTCGCCGTCATGCCGGCCAAAGAATTGCATCAGCTGGATGATCAGCTCGGCGCGCGTCTCGATCGTGGGCGCTTCGAGCAGCGCCTGCTTCGCCGCGGCGTCGAACGGCGCGATCTGCGCGATGCCGTTGACCAGACTCTCGTCGTCGAGCCGGCTGACCGCTTCCCAGTCGACGCTATACCCCTGCGCATCGGCGAAGCGGCGCGATTCGAGTTCGAGCGACGAGCGGCGCCCCAGCGACAGCCTGTCGTCCTCGATCGCGGGCAACAGTTCCGCCTCGACCTGGCGGAACGGCGTCGTCACCTCCAGCTCGCGCAGCACGCGGAACAGCGCGACGCCCTCCAGCACCAGATTGTAGCGACCGTCGTCGAGCGCCTCGACCTCGGCGATCTTGCCGACGCAGCCGATGGCGTAGAGCGCATCGTTGCGGCTGCTGCCGTGCATCGGCTGGATCATGCCGATCCGCTGGTCGCGCACCATCGCGTCGCTCACCATCGCGCGGTAGCGCGGTTCGAAGATGTGCAGCGGCAGGTGCATGCCGGGGAACAGCAACGCCCCCGGCAGCGGGAAGATCGACAGGCGCCCGAGGATGGTCGGGGCGTCGGTCATCCGAACAGGATCGCGGACAGGCGGCGGCGCTGCGCCGAAACCCAAGGGTCCTCCAGCCCGACCACCTCGAACAACTTGAGCAGCTGCTGGCGCGCGGCACCGTCGTTCCAGCCGCGATCGGCGGCGACGATGTGGAGCAGATTGTCCGCCGCGGCATCGCGGTCGCCCGCCGCCATCTGCGCGTTGGCGAGCGCGAAGCGGCGCTCGTGATCGTCCGGGTTGGCGGCGACCTCGGCGGCGAGACCGGCGAAATCCTCCACCGGCGGCGCGCTCTGCGCCAGCGCGAGCGCAGCCTTGGCGCGGTCGATGCCGGCATCCCTGACATCCGCAGGCAAGGCGTCGATTGCCGCCTGCGCATCGTCGGTCAGCCCCGCCGCGACCAGTGCCCGGATGCGGCCGGACAGGACGGCGGGATTGTCGGGCGCCATCTCGAACAGTTGATCGAAGATCGACAGCGCCCGCTCGGCGTCGCCGCTTGCCAGCACCTCTTCGCCCATCGCGATCAGCGGCTCGATCTCGGCGTCCGCCTCGGCGCCCGGCGGCTGAATCGGCAATTGCTTGAGCAACTGGTCGAGGATGACGCGCAGCTGCGATTCGGTGCGCGCGCTGGTCAGGTCGGCGACGAGCTGGCCCTGGAACATCGCATAGACCGTCGGGATCGACTTGATCTGGAATTGCGCGGCGATGAACTGGTTCTTGTCGGTGTCGATCTTGGCGAGCACCACGCCCTTGTCGGCATAAGCGGCGGCGACCTTCTCCAGCGTCGGCCCCAGCGCCTTGCACGGCCCGCACCATTCCGCCCAGAAATCGATGATGACGAGGGACGTCATCGACGGTTCGACGACGTCGCGGCGGAAAGCCTCGATCGCCTGCTTGTCGGCGGGCGACATTCCTAGCGTGGCCAAGTCATGCTCCTTCGTAATCGGTAGCCGCCCATGTGGGGCAGCGGCACGTCCGCGCCAAGGTGTTAAGCGACCTCTATCCGATCACGCCCGTGGTTGCACCCGTTCGACCACCGGACCACATTCCCCTCGCGCGCCCCGGTCGCGCGCCACATCGGTCTGGCGATATCGTCCGGCTGCCTTGGATCCAGCAACGGCATAAACGGCCGGCAAGAACTGCGCAGATTTGCTCATGGTCGCACAAATGAAATCTACTTTCCGCTGGCGAGACTCGATCAGATCTGATCAACGATGGAATCGAGCGATAGAGAGACGGCTCTCCGCCGCATTCTACGAAGCAAAGAAGAGTCGCATTCTTCCCATTACTTGTATCGGAGTCTTCGTCTCGACCCGGACAATGCCTTATCTCTCATCTATAATGATCGGTAGGTGGATGCGCGAAGGGATCGTACGCGATGATCATCAGCAACAGTGCGACGACGACGCCGGTGCAAACGGGCGATTCTTCAAAACCGAAGACCGCCCCACCCGCCGATACGACCAAGACCGCGGCGGCCGACGCCAAACCCGGCGCGCAGGGAATCAAGCGTCTCTCCGGCAACGCCGCAACCGTGGTGCTGACCGAACAAGGCGCTGCCAAGACCGGCCAGACGCCTGCAAAGGCGCCACCACCACCGCCCAAGCTGGACCTGCACGGCCAGGATTTGCGCACGGTCGATCTCACCAAGCTCGATCTGCGTGGCGCCGATCTCACCGGTGCCGATCTGACCGGCAAGGATCTGTCGGGGATCGACCTCAGCGGCGCGACGCTGACCGGCGCGAAATTCGACGGCGCCAAATTCAGCAACACCAATCTCCACGGCGTCACCGCCACCGGCGCCAGCTTCACCAAGGCAAGCTTCGACCAGACCGATCTCGACAACGGAAACTTTACCGAGGCGAAGTTCACCGGCGCGACGTTTGATGGAAACTTTCAGCTGCCGCCCACCGCCACGTACGTCTACGAAAAATCTTACGTCGTCAAAAATGTCAATTGGACCAGAGCCGATTTCTCCGATGTTATTTTCAAGCACTCGATGACGGTAAGTCATTTTATCGCGGACGATCTGTGTCTCAGAAACGCTCGCAACGAAGATCGCATCGAAGGAATTTCCTTTACCGATGGAAGCATGAAACGAGCCGACTTCCGGGGGGTCATAGGAGGCTTATGGGTTGGTGGCGCAGACGCATCGGACGCAAATTTCAGTCACATCGTTGGCGGATCGATCGGGTTTTGCCGGTCGAACATCGATGGTGCATCGTTCCACGATAGCGACACCAGACTGAGCTTTGTAAACATGTCGATCAGGAACGCCGATCTGTCGACGAAAAACAGAAGCTTTCGCAAAGCGTATTTCTCAAATTGCGATATGGCTGGCATCGACTTTTCCGGCTGCGACTTCTCAGGCGCGAAATTCACAAGCGATGGCCCGAAAATCAGGGGAGCCTATGGCAACCAATCGACCATGACCCCCGGCGATATGGTCGCCTGCACCGATTTCCGGGGTGCAAATTTCAACAATGCTTCCTTTTGCAACATGCAAATGGCCAAAGCCTTGGTGAGCGATGGTGTGTTTCGTGGCGCCACCGTCTTTAACTGGTTGGGTGAAAACACACATATTGGAAGTGACAGCTATAATCTAGGAAAACTGTTTCGCAATATCTGGCCTGAATGGCAGGCAAATCTGGCAGAAATGGGAAGCCATACTTTATACCGGGAATGCCGGATTGACGTGGTTTTGACCGACGATCAGCCAGCGCCGGGCAATCCTGTCCGCAAGATATCGACCAAGACGGCGGATGCGCGAGACCAAATCGCGCGTAAAGTTTTAGAAGATTTGCGTCAATATCGTGCCCGTCGCGACAATGATCGGCAATATACTGCGTATCTGACACCGTCGTACCGCGCGCAGCGGTGGAATATCCAGGGATCAAAAGCCCCACTCGGCCAGAAGCGCGCATTAGATCCGCAATATGTTGCGCGCCTTACCGAATTGTCGACCGAGGCCGCGCTTCTCAAAGCACGCCATGATTGGGATACGCCGTTACAACAGGCGTAGATCCTGTCGGGTCAAAAGCGGCGAAAAGCCTTTATCTCCCCTGCCGGACGACGCCATTCCCGGTGGCACGCCTACCGTGTGCCACTTATGGAAACCCCCTTCCGGTCAGGATCGGCGGCTTCTACGAATGGGATGGTCGAGAATACCGGTTTCCGTGGCGCGAAGTTTGCCGGTACGCAATTCCACAATATGGATATACGCGGGGCACTCCTAAGTGCCGGCGCACTCCGTGGCACAACGATTAACTATTGGGGAGATCTTCTCGTCCACGTCGATCGAGAAGATTATGACATCAACAAGCTGTTTCGGAACATCTGGCCGGAATTAGCAGAGAAGCTGCGGCGGATGCAATTGGAGAAGGGAGAAGTGAAATGACGTTTGCAAAACGATGGATCATCGCCGCATGCGCATTGATCGCGGCGATGTGCACACCCTCGATCGCGGCTTGTCAGACGACCTCGAATGCCAACATCTGGATAACGCTCGTCAACAACACGACTTTACCGGTGACGGTTTCGAACCTCACATGGTCCGGGCGTTATGGAACGGAACGCGACGACGGGACCATCGTCGATCGCATCGCAGATACGGTCGCGCCGGGCAAAGGATCGAGTGGCAGACTGCGAATGAACTATGCAGGCCATGGGAGATATACGGAGCTGGAATTTGACGCCTCGTTTACGACGGATGATAAGAACACTAAGACATGTCATTTCTGACTTAGCTTTCTGTCAGAGACTGCGAAAAAATCTCGCGCAGTTTCAAGCCGATATGCGGGAAATCCATACCCCAAATGTTCTATAACTCAAACCGCTTACTACAATTGGTCGTTGACTGTAGAGCCAGGCCAAGAGACAAATCAGTAATTAAACTTGTCGACGGCATTCTAAATGCCGTCGACATTTGCGGAAGCCTAAGTGCGTTAAAGATGTTCGGAACGCCAACTATAGTGCAAGAACGATAGATCCGCCGAACTTCGGCAGCGGATCGTATCGAAGGATCACACCCGCTCCACCGAATTCACCGCATCCGCCGCGCGCAGCGCCGCGATCAGTCGCATCAATTGCTGGATGTCGTGGACCTCGACGTCGATCACGTTGGTGTGGAACATCGAATCGCGCGTATCGAGCCGCAGCGCGATGATGTTGGCGCGGTGCGCGCCGATGATCGTCGAGACGACGCCGAGCGCGCCGGGCTCGTTCTTCACCTGCACGCCGATGCGCGCGACCGCGCCGTCACTCTTGTCGCCCCAGTCGACATCGACCCAGTCGGTCTCGTCGGTGCCGCGCTCGGCAAGCTCGGCAAGCACCGGGCAGTCGATCGCATGCACCTCGATCCCCGCGTCGGGACGGCGCAGGCCGACGATCCGGTCGCCGGGCACCGGATGGCAGCATTCGGCGAGGTCGAAGGCGACGCCGGGGGTGAGCCCCTTGATCGAAATCGCGGTGGATTGCGGCGCGATCAGCCCGACATCGGCCCCCGCGGAGCCCGGCATCAGCGCCTCCATCACGGCATGGTCCGAGATCGTCCGCCGCGCGATCGCGGTCATCAGCGCCGCCTCGTCGCCGAGGTTGAGCCGCGACAGGGCATGGTCGAGCGCATCGGTGCCGAGCTGCGCGGGCAGGCGGCGGACGATATCGTCGTACAGCTTGCGGCCGAGCGCGATCAGCTCGTCGCGCTCGCGATGGCGCAGATGGCGGCGGATGCCGGCGAGCGCCTTGCCGGTGATCGCGAAATTGAGCCAGCCGGGCTGCGGCACCTGCCCCTTGGACCGCAGCACCTGCACCTGGTCGCCGTTTTCGATCACCGTCGACAGCGGCACGACGCGGCCGTTGATCTTGGCGCCGACTGCCTGGTCGCCGAGGTCGGTGTGGACCGCATAAGCGAAATCGATCGGCGTCGCGCCCTTCGGCAGCTGGATCAGCTCGCCCTTCGGCGTGAAGGCGAAGATGCGATCCTGGTACATCGCCATGCGGGTGTGTTCGAGCAGCTCCTCGGGTGACCCTGCGGTCTCGAGGATCTCGACGAGGTCGGCGATCCAGCTGTGCTGGCTGTCGGCGCGGACCTTCTTTTCCTTGTACGCCCAGTGCGCGGCGAGGCCGAACTCGGCCTCGGCATGCATGTCGGCGGTGCGGATCTGGATCTCGATGCGCGCATTGTCGGCGTGGATCACGCTGGTGTGCAGCGAGCGATAGCCGTTGCGCTTCGGGGTCGAGATGTAATCCTTGAAACGCCCCGGCACCATCGGCCAGCGCCGGTGGATGATGCCGAGCGTGCGGTAGCAATCCTCCACCGTCGGCACGATGGCGCGGAACGCCATCACGTCGGACAGTTGCTCGAAGCTGATGTGGCGCTCGCTCATCTTGCGCCAGATCGAATAGGGATGCTTCTCGCGGCCCGTCACCTCGGCCTCGACGCCGGCGCGCCCCAGCAGCAATTTCAAGCCGGAGGCGATCTTGGCGATCCGGTCGCCGCCGCCGGTCTTGAGCTGCTCCAGCCGCTTGCTGATCGATTCGTATGCTTCCGGCTCGAGCTGTTCGAAGGCGAGCGTCTGCATCTCCTTCATGAACTCGTACATCCCGATCCGCTCGGCGAGCGGCGCGTAGATGTCCATCGTCTCCTTCGCGATGCGCCGCCGCTTCTCGGGCTTGGCGATATGATGGAGCGTGCGCATGTTGTGCAGCCGGTCGGCGAGCTTGACCAGCAGCACACGTATGTCGTCCGACATCGCGAGCAGGAACTTGCGCAGATTCTCGGCGGCGCGCTCGTTCTCGGTCTGCGCCTCGATCTTGCTGAGCTTGGTGACGCCGTCGACCAGCCGCGCGACATTGCCGCCGAACAGCCGGGTGATCTCCTCCGGGGTCGCCACGGTATCCTCTATCGTGTCGTGGAGGATCGCGGTGGCGATCGTCTCGTCGTCGAGCCTCAGGTCGGTGAGGATACCCGCCACCTCGATCGGATGGCTGAAATAGGGATCGCCGCTCGCCCGCTTCTGGCTGCCATGCGCCTGCATCGAAAAGACGTAGGCGCGGTTGAGCAGCGCCTCGTCCGCATCCGGGTCATAGTCGAGCACGCGGTCGACCAGTTCATATTGCCGTAGCACGCGCACCACATGGGGTAGGGTCGTGCCGCTTTGCAACATATTGTTACGACCCGGCGAACTATTTCGACCGGACGGTGCCCGCGCGCAGGCCGGCAACGGCGGCGTCGCGGTCCGCGCCGATATCCGCTAAGGCCGTTCCTGCTGAGAGAGGATCATCATGACGACACCGGCACAGCCGGCGAGATTGCGGGAATCGCTGCGCGGCTGCAGCCTGCCCGCGGCGCTGGAAGCGATGGGCGAGCGCTGGTCGTTCCTGATCCTGCGCGCCGCCTTCAACGGCCTGCATCATTTCGAGGCGTTCCAGGCCGAACTCGGCATCGCCCGCAACATCCTGGCCAACCGGCTGGCGCGGCTGGTCGACCACGGCATCCTGCAGCGCGAGCCGCTGCCCAAGGATCGCCGCAAGATCCGCTATACGCTGACCGACAAGGGCCATGCGCTGCTGCCGACGATGGTCGCGCTGCGGCAATGGGGCGAACGCTGGGAACTCGGCGAGCCCGCCTTCCCGATCCTCGTCGACACGCGCGACCGGCGGCCGATCGCGCCGGTTGCGGTCCAGGCGCATGACGGCCGGGTCCTCGGCCAGGGCGACCTGATCTGGGCGCTGCCCGAGGACGTGCGCGCGAACGCCGCCGAATGAGAGCGGCTTGTCCCCCGGCGCGCGCTGGCGTAGCGGCACGGCCATGAAACGCCTCGCCATCTATTGCGGCTCTGCCACCCCCACCGATCCGGTCTATATCGAATCGGCCCGCGCGATCGGACGAACGCTCGCGGAGCGCGGCATCTGCGTCGTCTATGGCGGCGGCCGGCTGGGACTGATGGGCGCGGTGGCCGATGGCGCGCTGGCGGCGGGCGGCGAGGTGATCGGCGTGATCCCGCAGGCGCTGGTCGATGCCGAGGTGGCGCATCGCGGCCTCACCGAACTGCACGTCGTCGCCGGCATGCATGCGCGCAAGGCGCTGTTCACCGATCTCGCCGACGGCTTCGTGACCATCCCCGGCGGCACCGGCACGATGGACGAACTGTGGGAGGCGCTGAGCTGGGCGCAGCTCGGCTATCACACCGATCCGGTCGGCCTGCTCAACGTCGCGGGCTATTACGACCACCTCATCGCCTTCTGGGAGAAGTCGGCGGAGGTCGGCTTCCTGCGCCCGCAGCATCGCGACCTGCTGATCGTCGACGACACGCTCGACGGGCTGCTCGCCAAGATGGCCGCGCACGTGCCGACGCAGCCGATCGTCCGGATGAAGACGTCTGACCTCTAGCCCCGGCCCGACGCGCGACGCGATCGTCGCCACCGCGCACGAATCGATCGCGCGCGGCTCGAAGAGCTTCGCCGCGGCGAGCCTGTTGTTCGACCACGCCACGCGCGAACGCGCGTGGTTGCTCTACGCCTGGTGCCGCGCCTGCGACGACATCGCCGACGGCCAGGATCACGGCCACACCATGTCGGTGGTCGAGAACGCGCCCGAACGGATCGCGGCGATGGCGGCGCTGACCGACGCGGCGCTCGCCGGACGGGTAATCGGCGTGCCCGCATTCGACGCGCTGCGCGTCGTCGCCGCAGAGACCCGGCTGCCGCCCCGGTTCGCGCACGACCTCATCCAGGGGTTCCGGCTCGACGGCGATGGCTGGCGGCCGAGGACCGAGGATGATCTGCTGCGCTATTGCTATCATGTCGCCGGGGTGGTCGGCTGCATGATGGCGGTGATCATGGGGGTGTCGCCCGACGACGATGCGGTTCTCGACAGGGCGTGCGACCTCGGCCTGGCATTCCAGCTCGCCAATATCGCGCGCGATATCGACGAAGATGCTCAGGCCGGGCGCTGCTATCTGCCGACCGACTGGCTGGGGGAGATGGGGATCGCACCGGATGCGGTGATGGCGGCGGAGCATCGACCGGCGCTGGCGATCCTCGCGCGGCGGCTGACCGATCACGCCGCGCAGTTCGAGGCGAGCGCGCGGATAGGAACGCGGGCGCTGTCGTTCCGCTCGGCCTGGGCGGTGCTGGCGGCGGCGCAGATCTATGGCGCGATCGGCCGCAAGGTCGCGGCGCGCGGCGAGCGAGCGTGGGATGCGCGGGTGACGACGTCGAAGGGGGAGAAGCTGCGCTTCATCGCCCGGGCGGCGGTGGAGGCGAGGGGGCGGATGGCGCTGGTCGAGGTGCCGCGCGATCCGGGCTTGTGGCGGCGGCCCAGATAGCGTCTCTGCCGCTAGGGGCGCAGGGCTGTCGCCTTTGAACCGTTATTCGAGCGCGCCGGCTTCCAAGCTCACCCCGTCACCCCGGACTTGTTCCGGGGTCCACTCTGCGGCGAGGGGAACGGCTTGATTGGACACCATTCTCTTGCGGCTGGGTGGACCCCGGAACAAGTCCGGGGTGACGAACCTAATGGGGATGTCGACCGAACCTCACCGCCTCAGGCAGAGGCGATCGCCCGGCCCACGAGAGGGAGGGGGCAAGACCGAAGGCCTGACGAAGGGCAAATATACGGCGCAGTTTGCGTTAGAGGAAACGTCCCCTCCACCACTCGGCTAAGCCGGGCAGCCCCCCCCCCCGCTTTGCGAGAGAGGAATGACGTTACGACCGCTTGGTCTTGCTCTCGGCCTTCGCCACCTGCGCACCCGCCGTGCGGCACGCCGCGCCGATCATCGGATACGGCACATCGGTATTCCGCGCGAGTTGCTCGGGCAGCGCCTCGCGGCATTGCGCCATCGACGTATAATGTGTCGGGATGACCCGTGCTTCGGTGCACTGGACATTGCCGTCCGCGCAGCCCATGATCGCCATGACGTAGAACAGCGGTTCCATAATCGCCTCGCTTCCGGATAGTAAAATCCGCGAGGGCGGCACTATGTTCCGTCGGCTTGCTTTCCCCCGCGGGGTGCCGGGCCTACATAGGGCGCGATGCCTCCAGCCGATCCGACCAGCCATACCCGCGCCGACCAGCCCCTGCTGCCGACGCTCCGCCGCTTCCTGCCCTATCTGTGGCCGGCGGGTCAGACGGGGCTGAAGGCGCGCATCGTCGGGGCGATGACGCTCGTCGTGATGAGTAAGATCGTCCAGGTGTTCGGCGCCGCCTATACGCTGAAATATGCGGTCGACCGGATGGCGATCGGCGACCGCGGCGTCGCGACGATCGTGATCCTGCTGGTCGTCGGCTATGCCGCCGCGCGCTTCGCGACGACGCTGTTCGACAACCTCCGCAATGCGGTATTCGAGCGCGTTGGGCAGGATGCGACGCGGCGGCTGGCGGCGAACGTGTTTCGTCACCTCCACGGCCTGTCACTGCGTTTCCACCTCGAACGGCGCACCGGCGCGGTCACCAAGGTGGTCGAGCGCGGCACCAAGAGCATCGACACGATGCTCTATTTCCTGCTGTTCAACATCGCGCCGACGTTGCTCGAACTGGTGATGGTGCTCGGTATCTTCTGGCACAGCTTCGGCTGGCCGCTGGTCGCGGCGACGGTGGCGATGGTCGCGATCTACATCCTGTTCACGCAGAAGGTGACCGACTGGCGCAACGCCTTGCGCGCGCAGATGAACGACCTCGACACCGGCGCGGTCGCGCATGCCGTCGATTCGCTGCTCAACTTCGAGACGGTCAAATATTTCGGCGCCGAGGAGCGCGAGGCGCGCCGCTACGACGCGGCGATCTCCGCTTATGCGGCGGCGGCGACCAAGTCCGAGAACAGTCTCGCCTGGCTCAACGTCGGTCAGGCGCTGATCACCAACCTGATGCTCGGCGCCGGCATGGCCTATGTCGCCTGGGGCTGGAGCCGCGGCAGCTTCTCGGCGGGCGACGTCGTCTTCGTCTCGACCCTGCTGTCGCAGCTGTTCCGGCCGCTCGACCTGCTCGGCATGGTCTATCGTACGATCCGCCAGGGCGTGATCGACATGGCGAGCATGTTCGCGCTGATCGACACGCCGGCCGAGGTCGTCGACGCCCCCGGCGCCGAGCCGCTGAAGATCGCCAAGGGCCATGTTCGTTTCGAGGGCGTACGCTTCGGCTACGATCCCGATCGCGAGATACTGAAGGGTCTCGACCTCGACGTGCCCGCGGGCAGCACGCTGGCGGTGGTCGGGCCGTCGGGCGCGGGCAAGTCGACGCTCGCGCGGCTGATGTACCGCTTCTACGACGTCGCCGAGGGGCGGATCACGATCGACGGCCAGGACATCCGCGACGTCCAGCAGGCGAGCCTGCGCGCCGCGATCGGCATCGTCCCGCAGGACACGGTGCTGTTCAACGACACGATCGGCTACAATATAGCCTACGGCCGCGAGGGCGCCGGCCGTGCCGAGGTGGAGGCGGCCGCATCGGGCGCGGCGATCGCCGGCTTCATCGAGCGCCAGCCCGAGGGCTATGACGCGCGCGTCGGCGAGCGCGGGCTGAAGCTGTCGGGCGGCGAGAAGCAGCGCGTCGCGATCGCGCGCACGTTGCTCAAGAACCCGCCGATCCTGATCCTCGACGAGGCGACGAGTGCGCTCGACAGCCGCACCGAGGCGGAGATCCTCGACACGCTGGAAGCGATCGAGCGCGGCCGCACGACGATCGTCATCGCGCACCGCCTGTCGACGGTGATCCATGCCGACCAGATCGTCGTACTCGACGGCGGCCATGTCGCCGAGCGCGGCACGCATGCCGAGCTGCTGCGGCTGGGCGGCGTCTATGCCGAAATGTGGGCGCGCCAGGCGCAGGAGCAGGACGAGGATGTGCCGGGCGCCAGCGAGGGCGCGCTCGCGGCGGAATGAGCCGGGCGCGGGTCGACGCTGGCGGCCCCTGCCCCTACATGGCGCGGTGATGATCCCCGATCCCCTGCCTACATTGTCGCGCGTCTTCGGCTTCCCTGCGTTCCGTGGCGTGCAGGAGGATGTCGTCAGCCGCGTGCTGGCGGGGCAGCGGACGCTCGGCGTGATGCCGACCGGCGCGGGCAAGTCGCTCTGCTACCAATTGCCGTCGGTGATGATGGAGGGGACGTGCGTCGTCGTCTCGCCGCTGATCGCGCTGATGCACGACCAGCTGCGCGCCGCCGAGGCGGTCGGCATCCGCGCCGCGACGCTGACCAGCGCCGACCAGAATCGCGCCGAATCGATCGCGCGCTTCCGCGCCGGCGAGCTCGACCTGCTCTATATCGCACCCGAACGTGCCTCGACCGGCCATTTCCGCGAGCTGCTGGCGAGCGCAAAGCTGAGCCTGTTCGCGATCGACGAGGCGCATTGCGTCAGCGAATGGGGTCACGATTTCCGCCCCGATTACCGGCTGCTCGCGCCGCTGATGGACGCCTTTCCCGAGGTGCCGCGGCTGGCGCTGACCGCGACCGCCGACGCGCATACCCGCAGCGACATATTGCAGCAGCTCGGCATTCCCGCGGACGGGCTGATCGTCTCGGGGTTCGACCGGCCCAATATCCGCTATGCGATCACTCCCAAGGCGAACACCACCAAGCAGATCGCCGACGTCATCGCCGCCACCCCCGGCCCCGGCATCGTCTATGCGCAGACCCGCGCCGCGACCGAGAAGCTCGCCGAGGCGTTGAGCCGCACCGGACGGCCGACCCGCGCCTATCATGCCGGGCTCGAGACGCACATCCGCCAGAAGAATCAGGCCGATTTCGTCGCGTCTGAGGATATGGTGATCTGCGCGACGGTGGCGTTCGGCATGGGGATCGACAAGCCCGACGTCCGCTTCGTCGCGCATGCCGGCCTGCCCAAATCGATCGAGGCTTATTATCAGGAGACCGGCCGCGCCGGGCGCGACGGCGACCCGGCGGTGGCGCATCTGTTCTGGGGCGCGGAGGATTTCGCCCGCGCCCGCCAGCGGATCGGCGAGGTCGAGCCCGAGCGGCAGGCGGGCGAGCGCGCGCGGCTGGCAGCGCTCGGCGCGTTGGTCGAGACCGCGGGCTGCCGCCGCCGCATCCTGCTCAAGCATTTCGGTGAGGACCGGCAGGAGGATTGCGGCAATTGCGACAATTGCCTTGGCAGTCCCGATGCGGTCGACGCGACGCAGACCGCGATGAAGTTCCTGTCGGCGGTGTTCCGCACCGGGCAGATGTTCGGGGCCGGCTATGTCGAGCAGGTGCTGCTCGGCCAGTCGACCGAGCGCAGCGTCGATCGCGGGCATGAGTCGCTGTCGGTCTGGGGGATCGTCGACGGCGAGGAGGCGGCGCTGATCAAGCCGGTGGCGCGCGCGCTGCTGCTGCGCGACGCGCTGCGCACCAATGCGCATGGCGGGCTGGAGTTCGGCCCCGGCGCGCGGCCGATCCTCAAGGAAGGGCAGCAGGTGATGCTGGTCGTGCCGCCCAAGCGCGCGCGCGGCGGCCGCAAGCGCGATGCCGGCGTCGCCGCCAATCCGGCGGACAATCCGCTGTTCGAGGCGCTGCGCTCGTGCCGGCGCGACCTTGCCAAGGAGGCGGGGGTGCCGCCGTACGTCATCTTCCACGATTCGGTGCTGCGCGAGATGGCGGCGCAGCGGCCGACCAGCCGCGCCGAGCTGATGCACCTGTCGGGCATCGGCGCGCGCAAGCTCGATGCCTATGGCGACGCCTTCCTCGACGTGATCCGGTCGCACGGCTGAGCCGTTCTTGCTTAAAAAAGTCTGTGCAATCGGTTCGATCGCGACCAAAATAGCTGACGCGCCACGGCTGATCGCGTAATGCCACCGGATGGCCGACATTCGCAGCATCAACGACCGGATCAGCGTCGCCCCGCAGATCGCTCCCGAGGATATCGCGGCGATCAAGGCGGCGGGTTTCGTCGCGATCGTCAACAACCGCCCCGACGACGAGGAAGGCGGTCAGCCGAGCGGCGACACGATCCGCGCCGCGGCGGAGGCGGCGGGCCTCGCCTATAGCGCGATCCCCGTGACGCATGCCGGCTTCTCGCACCCGCAGATCGACGCGATGGCGGCGGCGCTGACCGCGGCCGACGGGCCGGTGCTCGCCTATTGCCGGTCGGGGACGCGCAGCTGCAACCTGTGGGCGCTCGCCGCGGCCAAGGCGGGGCGCGACCCCGAGCTGCTCGTCGCGCAGGCGCGCGGTGCGGGCTACGACCTTGCCGGCATGAAGCCGACGCTGGACGCGCTCGCCGGCGGAGCGTGACGGACGTGACCGATCGGGAAATCTGGATCGCGGTCGGTGCGGCGGTGGTCGCGATAGCGGTGACGCTCGGCGTCGTGCTGGCGCTGCGCGGCCGGCGCAAGCCGCGCATCGTCAGCCCCGAGGAGGCGGCGGAGGCCGCCGAGCGCGCGCTGTCCGGCTTCGATACGCAGGGTGCGGTGGTCGGGGCCGACGGCGGCGGCGCACTGGCGGTCGACCGCGCCGGGCGGGTCGCGGTGATGACGCGTCAGGGCGCGGGAATCGCGGTTCGCGAAGTGTCCTGGGGTGCGCTGCGGTCGACCGCGGAGGGCATCCTGATCGACACCGGCGAGCGGCGGCTCGGCGCGGTGCTGGTCGCAGGGGTCGACGCGCTCGACGTGCGGCGGCTGGCGCCGGCCGATCTCAAGCGGCTCGTGCCGCATCTCGGGCGGTAGCGCTCTGTTCCTCCCCCGCCAGGGGGAGGTGGCAGGCCAGAGGCCTGACGGAGGGGGAGGAAACGGCGAACTGCGTCGTATGCAGCGACGCCCCCTCCGCCACCCGGCTGGGCCGGGCGGTCCCCAGTGCAAGGTTGATCAGGCCGCCGGCATGATCTTGGATCGCCGGTGGGCAATCCAACCTTGCACTCCCGCCGAAGCGAGGGAGGAATTGGGTTACGCCGCCTCGGTCTCGAGCGCCGGGTAATCGATGTACCCTTCCGGCCCCTTCGAATACCAGGTCGCCTGATTGTCCTCGGCAAGCGGGGCGCCGCGACGCAGGCGTTCGACCAGATCGGGGTTGGCGATGAACTTGCGACCGAAGGCGATGCCGTCGGCCAGCCCGGAGTCGAGATCGGCCTGCGCCTGCGCCAGCGTATAATCCTGGTTGAGGATCAGCGGGCGCTTGAACACCTGGCGGATCTGCGGGCTGAGCTTGGGCACGTCGGTGCTGCCGAAGGTGCCGTCGGGCGCCTGTTCGCGCAGTTCGAGGAAGCCGATGCCGAGCGCGTCGAGCGCCGCGGCGGCGGGCACGAAGACGCTGGCGGGATCGCTGTCGTCGGCGCCCTGCGTCTCGCCGTTGGGCGACAGGCGGATCGAGGTGCGGCCGGCGCCGACCGCGTCGGTCACCCGCGCCACCACTTCACGCATGAAGCGGATGCGGTTCTCCGGACTGCCGCCATAATCGTCGTCGCGCAGGTTGGTGTTGTCGCGCAGGAACTGGTCGATCAGATAGCCATTGGCGCCATGGATCTGGACGCCGTCGAACCCGGCGCGCAGCGCGTTGGTCGCGGCATCGGCATATTCGTCCTGCGCGCGCTTGATGTCGTCGAGCGTCGCCGCCTGCGCCTCGGCATAGGGATTTTCGGGCTTGTGATAGGGCGCACGCGTCGCCGAGGACGACAGCGGCGTCATGCCGATCACGTCCGGGCGGGCAAGCCGGCCCATATGCCAGATCTGCGCGACGATCTTGCCGCCCGCCTCGTGCACCGCCGCGGTCACCGGCTTCCATGCCTCGACCTGCGCGTCGGTCCAGAGGCCCGGAGCGTTCGGCCAGCCCAGCCCCTGGCGGCTGACGCCGGTGCCTTCGGTGATGATCAGGCCGGCGCCGGCGCGCTGGCGATAATAATCGACCATGATGTCGGTAGGCACATGGTCGTCGGTGGCGCGGCCGCGGGTGAGCGGCGCCATGAGCACGCGGTTGGCGGCGTGGATATCGCCTAACTGGATCGGTTCGAAAAGGCTCGGCATAGAAGCTCCCAAATGGCCTGACGGACGGGAGATAGGGCGCTACAGGGCGGCATGCATCAGGCGCCGCCCCCAAGAAAAACTGTCGCGGCGGCAACCTGGGAGGCGCCGGGGATCGCGTTCGCGGCGCTGGTCGTCGCCAATGTCGCGCTCGCCTTCGGGCCGTGGTTCGTCCGCCTCGCCGATGTCGGGCCGGTCGCCGCCGGATTCTGGCGGATCACGCTCGCCATCCCCTTCCTCGCCGGACTGGCGCTGGCGAGCGGCGGGCGACCGGTGCGGATGACCGCCGGGCTGTGGATCATGCTCGCGGTCGGCGGCGTCGCCTTTGCCGCGGACCTCGGCAGCTGGCACCTCGGTATAGTCCGCACGACGATGGCCAATGCAACGCTGTTCGGCAATTCGGCGATCCTGATCTATCCGCTCTACGGCTTCCTCGTCGCCAGGGCCTGGCCGACGCGGATGCAGGGGATCGCGCTGCTGCTCGCCGCGCTCGGGGCGGCGCTGCTGATGGGGCGATCCTATCAGCTCGACTCGCGCAACCTCGCCGGCGACCTGCTCTGCATCCTCGCCGGCATCCTCTACACGCTGTACATCGTGGTGATGGCGCGTATCCGGCGGGCGATGCGGCCGCTGCCGGCGCTGGCCCTGGCGAGCGCGGCGACCGCGCTGCCGATGCTCGCCTTCGCGCTGCTGCTGCACGAACAGGTGATGCCTCAGCAATGGACGCCGCTGCTCGGGCTGGCGCTGGTCAGCCAGGTGATCGGCCAAGGCTGCATGATCTTCGCGCTCGGCCGCCTGTCGCCGCTGGTGATCGGCATCGGGTTGCTGATCCAGCCGGTGGTGGCGGGAGCGATCGGCTGGGTCGAATATGGCGAGAGATTGCAGGGACCGGATTGGGTCGGCGTCGCGTTGGTCGCGCTGGCATTGGTGCTGGTCCGGCGCGCCGAGGTTGCGCCGTCGCGTCGGCGGGCGCAGGAGACAGCCGTGCAGGAGGTAGAAGCATGACGCAGGACCTGACGCTCGACGAGATCCGCGCGGCGCTCGCCGAGGGGATCGCCGCCAACGCCGCATTCGATGGCTGGGGCGATGCCGCGCGCGACATGGCGGCCGACGGAGCCGGCATCGACCGCGACGTCGCGCGGCTCGCCTTTTCGGGCGGCGCGGTGGAGATGATCGACGCCTGGTTCGCGGCGATCGACCGCCAGATGGCCGCCGATCTGCCGCCAGAGGCGCTGGCGGCGATGAAGATCCGCGCCCGGATCACCGCCCTGGTCGAGGCGCGGCTGGCGATCGTCGCGCCCAATCGCGAATCGCTGCGCCGCGCGCGTGCGATCCTCGCGCTGCCACAGCATGTCGCCCGCGCGACTCGCCTGGGCTGGCGCAGCGTCGATCTGATGTGGCGGCTGGCCGGCGATACGGCGACGGATTACAATCATTATACCAAGCGCACGATCCTGCTCGGCGTCTATGCGGCGACGACGACCGTCTTCCTCGATGACGACAGCGAAGGCCATGCGGAGACCCGCGCCTTCCTCGCGCGGCGGATCGACGGGATCATGCGCTTCGAGAAGACCAAGGCGGCCTTCACCAAGCGCTATGAACATCGGCCGAGTTTGTCGCGGTTTATCGGCCGGTTGCGCTACCCGGCGGCGTGACATCGCATTTCTCCCCCCGTCGCGGGAGGTGGTCGCGACGCGGGGATGGGGGGATACGGTAAGCTCGGCGCTTGCGGGAACGCCCCCGCCACCAACGGCCTGCGGTCGTCCCCTCCCCCGTTGAAGCGAGGGAGGAATTGGCGGTCGCCGCCGTCCCCGACATTTACTCCCGCGCCCGCTTTACTCCCCCGTGGGTAAATGATAATCAGTCGCATCATGGATATGTCGCGTACCGTCGTTCCTGCCCTCGACCTCGTGTCGCTCCCGTGTCGTCAGCGCGCGACCGTGGCTGCGATCGACTGGACCCGCCTGGCGGTGCCCGAGGCGCGACGGTTGCGCGAACTGGGCTTCGATGAAGGCGTGCCGGTCGAGGTGCTGCATCGCGCCTCGCTCGGCAGCGGCCCGATCGCCTGCCGGGTCGGCCGCATGACCGTCGCGCTGCGCCGCGGCGTCGCCGGCGCGGTGCATGTGGCTCCCGCCACCGCCGAATAATCGTGCATGCCGCTCCGCTGGTGGCGCTGGTCGGCAATCCCAATGCCGGCAAAAGCGCGCTGTTCAACGCGCTGACCGGCGCGCGGCAGAAGGTCGGCAATTATCCCGGCGTCACGGTAGAGCGCCATTCGGGCCGGCTGGTGCTCGACGACGGGCGCCCGGTCGAGCTGATCGACCTGCCCGGCGCCTACAGCCTCGAACCCTCCAGCCCCGACGAGCGCGTCACCCGTGACGTCGTCACCGGGGCGAGCAGCCTCGAACGGCTGCCCGACGTGCTGGTCGTCGTGGTCGACGCCGCCAATCTCGACAATCATCTGCGCTTCACGCTCCAGCTGATCGCACTCGGGCTGCCGGTGGTCGTCGCGCTCAACATGGTCGATCTCGCCGAGCGCGACGGGCTGACGCTCGACGCCGCGGTGCTCGAACGCGAACTGGGCGTGCCGGTGATCCCGACTGTCGCGGTCCGCCGGCGCGGGCTCGACGCCTTGCGCGCCGCGGTCGCCGACGCGGTGGGTGGCGGCGGCAAGGCGCGCATCCGCGACGCCGCCGCCGGTACGCAGGACGACATCGTCCAGTTGCAGCGGCGCGCGCGACAGATCGCCACCGCGGCAACTGTTTCGGAAACCGCCGGCCGACGCTGGGCGCATATGCTCGACACGGTGGCGCTGCATCCGATCGCCGGACCGCTGCTGCTCGTCACCATCCTGTTCGTCATGTTCCAGGCGGTGTTCACCTGGGCGGCGGTACCGGCCGACGCGATCGATGCCGGCTTCGCGACCCTGCAAGATGCGATAAAGACCAGCCTGCCCGACGGCTTCTTCCGCTCTCTGCTCACCGATGGGCTGATCGCCGGCGTCGGCGCGGTGATCGTCTTCCTGCCGCAGATCCTGATCCTGTTCCTGTTCATCCTGATCCTCGAATCCTCGGGCTATATGGTCCGCGCGGCGTTCCTGATGGATCGGTTGATGGCGACCGTCGGCCTGTCGGGCCGCGCCTTCATCCCGCTGCTGTCGAGCTTCGCCTGCGCCGTGCCGGGCATCATGGCGACGCGGGTTATCGAGGATGAGAAGGACCGGCTGACCACCATCCTGATCGCGCCGCTGATGACGTGCAGCGCCCGCTGGCCGGTGTACACGCTGATCATCGGCGCGATGATCCCCAATACCCTGATCGCGCCTTTCGTGCGCTTGCAGGGCGTCGTCATGTTCGGGCTGCTCGTGATCGGCATCGCCGGCGCCTATGCCGCCGCGCTGGTGCTGCGCCGGACCGTCACCAAGGGGGCGTCGTCCGGGTTCATGATGGAGATGCCGAAATACCAGGTGCCGCTGGTCCGCGACGTCCTGCTCGGCCTGTGGCAGCGCGCGGTGATCTTCCTGAAGCGCGCCGGCACGATCATCGCCGCGACCACCGTCGTGCTGTGGCTGCTGCTCAGCTTTCCCAAGCCGCCCGAGGGCAGCGGCGTCAGCCCGGTCGATTATTCGATCGGCGGGCGGATCGGCCATGGCATCGAATATGTCGTCAAGCCGATCGGCTTCAACCGCGACATCGCGCTGGCGCTGCTGCCGGCGATGGCGGCGCGCGAGGTGGCGGTATCGGCGATCGGCACCGTCTATGCCATCGACGACAAGGAAGGCAGCGGCACCGACCGCATCACCGACCAGATCCGCGGCCGCTGGACGCTGCCGACCGCGCTCGCCTTCCTGATGTGGTTCGTCTTCGCCCCGCAGTGCATTTCCACGATCGCGGTGACCCGCCGTGAGACCAACGGCTGGAAATGGCCGCTGTTCATGGTTGGCTATTTGTTCGCCGCCGCCTACATCATGGCCGGAATCACATATTGGCTGGCGGTGTTCGCCGGCCTCTAGGCATTTTCGGGGCATTTCATGGCGGGTAGCGTCAACAAGGTCATTCTCGTCGGCAACCTGGGGCGCGACCCCGAATCGCGGTCGTTCCAGAATGGCGGCAAGGTGGTCAACCTGCGCATCGCCACGTCCGATTCCTGGAAGGACAAGAACACCGGCGAGCGCAAGGAAAAGACCGAATGGCATTCGGTCGCGATCTTCAACGAAGGCCTCGCCAATGTCGCCGAACGCTTCCTGCGCAAGGGCTCGAAGGTCTATATCGAAGGCGCGCTGCAGACCCGCAAATGGCAGGATCAGCAGGGTAACGACAAATATTCGACCGAGATCGTGTTGCAGGGCTTCAACAGCGTGCTGACGATGCTCGACGGTCCCGGCGGCGGCCAGGGCGGCGGCGGTGGCGGTCGCGGCGGTGCCGGCGGCGGCGATGACTGGGCCGGCGGCGACGATTTCGGCGGCGGTTCGTCGGGCGGCGGCTATGGTGGCGGCGGCAGCCGTGGCGGCAGCGCACCTGCGGGCGGCGGCAACCGCGGCGGCGGCAGCTTCGGCCAGGGTGGGGGCTTCGCCGACGATCTCGACGACGACGTGCCGTTCTGAGCGATCCCACGCCACCCACCGGTCCGATACTGCATTGCGGCGTGCCGCCGGTCCCACCGGCGCCCGCGCCGGTCGCGCCCGGCTGGCGCGTCGACGAGGCGACGCGCATCGCCGCGATGCAGGCCTATGACCTCGAATCGCTGCGCGACAGCGCATCGCTGAAACAGATCACCGACTTCGCCGCCGCGCTATGCGGCACGCCGATCGCGCTGGTCAGCCTGGTCGAAGAGACGCAGCAGACCTTCCTGTCGCGCACCGGCCTGGAAGTCTCGGAAACGCCGCGCGAAATGTCCTTCTGCCAGCATGCGATGCTGGAGGAGCGGATCATGGTGATCCCCGACGCGACGCAGGACCCCCGCTTTATCGACAATGCGCTGGTCACCGGCGACCTGCATCTGCGCTTCTACGCCGGTGCGCCGTTGGTGTCGGACGACGGCATTCCGCTGGGTTCGCTGTGCGTCATCGACACCGTCGCCCGCCAGGGGCTCAGCAAGTTGCAGATCCAGGGGCTGACGACGCTGGCCGACAACGTCATGGCGCGGCTGCGCGACAGCCGCGACGCGGCCGCCTGGCGCGCCACCGAGCGCGCGACCCGTCGCCAGCTTACCGACAGCGAGGATCGCTTCCGCACGCTTGCCGACACGATGCCGCAGATGGTCTGGTCGACGCTGCCCGATGGCTATCACGATTATTACAATGCGCGCTGGTACGAGTTCACCGGCACGCCCCCCGGATCGACCGATGGCGAAGGCTGGAACGACGTGTTCCACCCCGAGGACCAGACGCGTGCCTGGGACGTCTGGCGCCACTCGCTCGAGACCGGCGAGCCCTATCAGATCGAATATCGCCTGCGCCATTTCGACGGCACCTATCGCTGGGTGCTCGGCCGGGCGCTGCCGATCCGCGACGGCGAGGGGCGGATCACGCGCTGGTTCGGCACCTGCACCGACATCCACGAACAGAAATTGGCGCTGCACGAGCGCGAGGTGATCAGCCAGGAACTGTCCCACCGGATCAAGAACATCTTCTCGGTGATCTCGGGACTCATCTCGTTCGCGGCGCGCAGTCAGCCCGCCTTCGCACCGATCGCGGCCGATCTGCGCCAGCGGATCACCGCGCTCGGTCGCGCGCATGATTTCGTACGGCCGCACAGCCCGCAATCGCGCCCCTCGGTACAGCAGGACAGCCTGCACGGGCTGCTCGCCGAGCTGTTCGAACCCTATCAGCGCGGCGACCAGCCGCCGATCACGGTGACCGGCGACGAGATCGCGATCGATGACCGCTCGGCGACGCCGCTCGCGCTGCTGTTCCACGAGCTGGCCACCAACGCGACCAAATATGGTGCCCTCTCCACCGAGAGCGGGACGATCGGCATCACAGTCACGCGCAGCGCCGATCATGCGACGTTGTGCTGGACCGAGCGCGGTGGCCCGGCCGTGACGGCTCCCGATGGGCCGAACGGCTTCGGCAGCCAGTTGATCGAACTGTCGGCGGTGCGTCAGCTCGGCGGCACGGTGACTCGCGACTGGCAGGTGGAGGGACTGGTGATGACGATCACCGTGCCCCTGGCGGCGTTCCGGCGCAACTGAGGGCGGGACGGGCTGCCGGGCGACCCGCCCGAGCACGCCGCAGATGTCAGGCGATATCGGCGCCGAGCATGACGATGTCGTCGTTGGCGGGCTTCTCGCCCTCGGTCGCAAAGGCGGCTGCCGCGAGGATCGCCGCTTCGCTGAACGGCTTGCGGATATAGCCGAGCGCGCAGTCCATGCCGCGATCGATCTGCGCCGGATTGGCGGTGACGAACACGACCTTGACGCCATAATCGCGCGCCATCCGCTCGGCGATGCCGGGGCCGGTCGGCCCGTCGCGCAGATTGACGTCGACGAAGGCGAAGCCGCAACCGGGTGCCGCCTCGATCGCGCTGGCGCTGTCCGCGGCGATCGCTGCGACGCTATAGCCAGCATCGAGCAGGATCCGCTCCAGGTCCAAGGCTACGAAAATCTCGTCTTCAACAATCAAGGCAGTCTTGGTCATCATGCGTCCTGGCTTGGCTAGGCCAAACCGCCGTTGGGGCGGATAGTTCCGGTGTTTACCATAAGAATGTCGATATTCGACATGCTGTGTTCAGCGCCGCAGCAGGAACACGGCATGCTGGGCGAGCAGATTCGCCGCCGCCGAACTGCGTTGCCGATCGCCGGACAGGAACCAGGCGCCCTCCACCACGACCTCCCGCTGCTTCAGGAAGGCACGGAAATCGTCGATCGTGACATGGTGGATGTTGGGCGTGTCATACCATTGTTCGGGCAATTGCCGCGTCACCGGCATCCGCCCGCCCCACAGCAGCGACAGGCGCACCCGCCATTGCGCGAAATTGGGAAAACTGACGAACGCGCGCCGCCCGATCCTCAGCAATTGGTCGAGCACCACGTCGGGCGCGCGCGCGGTCTGCAAGGTCTGGCTGAGGATCGCGTAATCGAAACTCTGGTCGGGATAGCCGGCGAGATCGATATCGGCATCGCCCTGGATCACCGACAGGCCGCGCGCGACCGCGGCGGCGACGTTGCCGGCATCGATCTCCAGTCCGCGCGCATCGCAGCCGCGCGTGTCGCGGAGCGCCGCCATCAGCGCACCATCGCCGCAGCCGACGTCGAGCACGCGGCTCCCCGGTGCGACATGGTCGGCGATCACCGCCAGGTCGGGGCGCAGCGTCATGGCGCGTCCCGCAGCATCGCCGCCGCCTCGGGTGACAGCCGCTCCATATAACGATCGGGACGCAGCGGCGCATGGAAGCCGAGCTTGGCATAGACGCCATGCGCGTCGGCGGTGACGAGACCGATGCGGCGGATACCGGCGAAGGCGGGATGATCGACGAACCAGCCGACCATGCGACGCCCCAGCCCCTGCCCGCGCACCGCCTGATCGACCCAGACGTCGGCGATCCAGGCGAAGGTGGCGTGATCGGTGATGGCACGCGCGAAGCCGACCTGCTCGCCATCACGATAGGCGCCAAGGCAATGCGAGCCGGCGATCGCCCGCTCGACCAGATCGCGCGCGATGCCCGGCGACCAATAGCTCGATGCCAGCCAGCCATGGATGCGCGCCACGTCCAGCCGCGCCTTGTCGTCGTCGAGCGCGATCATCGTCCGCCCCGCAGGAAGCCGTCGACCACGCGGTTCATCTCGGGCGCGTCGAGCAGGAAGGCGTCATGGCCATAGGGGCTCGAGAGTTCGACGAAGCTGACCGGTGCACCGGCGGCATTCAGCGCCTGCACGATGTTGCGCGACTCCACCGTCGGATAGAGCCAGTCGGTGTCGAAACTGACCAGACAGAAGCGCGCGCGGCTGGCGCGGAAGGCGTTGGCGAGCAGCCCGCCATGTTCCTCGGCAAGGTCGAAATAGTCCATCGCACGGGTGATGTAGAGATAGCTGTTGGCGTCGAACCGGTCGACGAAGCTCAGGCCCTGGTGGCGCAGATAGCTCTCCACCTGGAAATCCGCGTCGAAGCCGAAGCTCTTCGCCTCGCGCGCCTGCAAACGACGGCCGAACTTCTCGGTGAGTCCGGCCTCGGACAGATAGGTGATGTGCGCCGCCATCCGCGCCACCGCGAGGCCCGCCGCGGGCGGTTCGCCGCCGTAATAATCGCCGCTTTGCCAATTGGGATCGGCCATGATCGCCTGCCGCCCGACCTCGTGGAACGCGATGTTCTGCGCGGTGTGACGCGCGGTCGAGGCGATGATCACCGCCGCATCGATCCGCTCGGGGAAGGTCGCGGTCCAGCTCAGCGCCTGCATGCCGCCCATCGAGCCGCCGACGATCGCCTTCAGCCGGCCGACGCCGAGATGGTCGAGCAGCATCGCCTGCGCGCGCACCATGTCGCGGATCGTGATGACCGGGAAGGCCATCCCCCACGGCCGCCCCGTCGCCGGATTGACGCTCGCGGGGCCGGACGAGCCCATGCAGCTGCCCAGGACATTGGCGCAGATGACGAAGTCGCGCGCCGGATCGATCGGCTTGCCGGGCCCGATCATCCGCGTCCACCAGCCCGGCTTGCCGGTGCGCGGATGCGTCGAGGCGACGTGCTGGTCGCCGGTCAGCGCATGGCAGACGAGGATCGCATTGCCGCCATCGGAAGCGAGGCTGCCATAGGTTTCATAGGCGATCTCGACCGGCGACAGCAGCACGCCGCCGTCGAGGCGCAGCGGCCCGGGCAGCGTGACGTGGCGGTTGCATCCGAAACGGTCGTCCCCGGTCATCACCGGGTCGCTACGGCGCTCTTCTTGTCAACGCAAGCACGCGCCCGCTAAGGCCGTGCGCATGACCGCACCCGCCCCCAAATCCTGGATCCTGGGCATCGCGCCCTATGTCCCCGGCCGCGCCACCAGCGAGGATGGCCGCAAGGTCGTCAAGCTGTCGTCGAACGAGAATCCGTTCGGCACGCCCGAGCCGGCACGCGCCGCCTATCGCGACGCCGCCGACCATCTCGAACGCTACCCCGATGCCGCCGCGATCGACCTGCGCGCCGCGCTCGCCGCGCATTACGGCGTCGAGGCGGAGCGGCTGATCTATGGCACCGGCTCGGACGAGGTGCTCCACCTCGCCGCCGGCACCTTCGCCGGGCCGGGCGACGAGATCATCCACGTCCGCTACGGCTTCGCGGTCTATGAGATCGCGACGCGGCGGGTCGGCGCGATCCCGGTCGTGGTGCCCGACCGCGACTATGCGACCGACGTCGACGCGATCCTCGCCGCGGTGACCGAGAAGACCAAGATCGTGTTCGTCGCCAACCCCAACAACCCGACCGGCACCTACAGCACGAAGGACGAGATCGCGCGGCTGCATGCCGGCCTGCCGGAATCGGTGCTGCTGGTGCTCGATCAGGCGTACACCGAATATCTCGACCCCGAAGACGACGACGGCGGGCTGGAGCTGGCGCGAACCGCGTCCAACGTGCTGGTGACGCGCACCTTCTCGAAGATCTTCGGGCTCGCGTCGGAGCGGGTCGGCTGGGGCTATGCCTCGCCCGAGATCATCAACGCGATGCACCGCATCCGCGCGCCCTTCGCGTTCAGCATCGGCGCGCAGGCCGCGGCGATCGCCGCGCTGGGCGACGCCGGCTTCGTCGAATGCAGCCGCAGCCACAATCGCGAATGGCGCGCCTGGTTCAGTGAGCAGGTCGATGCGCTGCCCGGGCTGCGCGCGGTGCCGAGCAAGGCCAATTTCGTGCTGGTGCTGTTCGAAAGGCTGCTGACCGCCGAGGACGCCTACAAGGCGCTGATGACGGCAGGCTATGCGACGCGCTGGCTGCCCGGCCAGGGCCTGCCGCAGGCGTTGCGGATCACGATCGGCACCGAAGCGGAGATGCGCGATGTCGTCGCGGTGCTGCGCGCCGAGACCGAGCGCGCCTGATGCTGCCGTTCGCGCGCGTGACGATCGTCGGGCTCGGGCTGATCGGCTCGTCGGTCGCGCGCGCGGTGCGGCAGGCGATGCCGACGGTGCGGATCACCGGCTATGACGCCGATCCCGAGGTGCGCGCGATCGCGGAGCGGATCGCGCTGGCGGACGATATCGCCGACAGCGCCGGCGCGGCGGTGATCGATGCCGATCTCGTCATGCTGTGCGTGCCGGTCGGCGCGATGGGCGCGGTGGCGGCGGAGTTCGCCGACGATCTGCCCGCCGAGGCGATCGTCAGCGATGTCGGCGGCTCGAAGGCGAGCGTGCTCGCGGCGCTGCGCGCGGTGCTGCCCGACGCGACGATCGTTCCCGGCCATCCCGTCGCCGGCACCGAACATAGCGGCCCGGAGGCGGGCTTCGCGACGCTGTTCCGCGGCCGCTGGTGCATCCTCACCCCCGAAGAGGGCACGGCCGAGGCGCCCGTCGCGCGGCTGCGCGCCTTTTGGGAAGCGCTCGGCGCGCAGGTCGAGATCATGACGCCGCGCCACCACGACCTCGTGCTCGCGGTGACCAGCCATGTGCCGCATCTCATCGCCTATTCGATCGTCGGCACCGCCAGCGATCTCGAAGAGGTGACGCAGAGCGAGGTCATCAAATTCTCCGCGGGTGGCTTCCGCGACTTCACGCGCATCGCCGCGTCCGATCCGGTGATGTGGCGCGACGTCTTCCTCAACAATCGCGAGGCGGTGCTGGAGATCCTCCAGCGGCTGACCGAGGATGTGACGATGCTCCAGCGGGCGATCCGCTGGGGCGACGGCGACCAGTTGTTCGACCTGTTCACCCGCACCCGCGCGATCCGCCGCTCGATCATCGAACAGGGCCAGGACGACGCCAAGCCGGACTTCGGGCGCAGCCATTAGGATCGCCCATCTCCACCGTTAGCCCTGAGCTTGTCGAAGGGCAGGTAAGACCCGACCGTGCTTCGACAGGCTCAGCACGAACGGTTTGGGTTGGTTCTTCGCCCTCCTCAATGGAAATCGCGTGACGGCGGCATGATGCGCACGTCGCGCGGATGCTGGCCGCGCGGGTCGCGGCTCATCGTCGGCTTGGGCCGGATCACCTCGTCGACCGGCAGCAGCGGCGTCTCGGCGCTGTAATCCGACGACAGCCGTCGCAGTTCGGCGCTGCGATCGTACGCCTTCACCGTCATCAGATGGATCACGCCTTCCTCGCTGCGCTGGATCACGCCTTCGAGCACCAGCAGCCGCGCCGCCATCACCGCGCGCCGGTTGGCCTCGAAATCGCGCGCCCACATCAGCGCGTTGGTGATGCCGGTCTCGTCCTCGATCGTCACGAAGATCGCATTGCCCTTGCCCGGCCGCTGGCGGACCAGCACCACGCCGGCGATCCGCGCGCGCCGCCCGTCCCTGAGCCGCCCCGCCTGCGCGCTGGAGACGATCCCCTCGGCCGCGAACAGCGGCCGCAGGAAGCGCATCGGATGGTCCTTCAGCGACAATCGCGTCGTCTGGTAATCCGCCGCGACCTCCTCGCTCGCCGGCATCGCGGGAAGCTGCGCATCGACCTCCTCACCCAGCTCCGGCGCCTCGGCGGCGGCGAACAATGCGAGCTGCTTCGGCGGCGTCCGCCGCACCTCCCACAGGGCATCGCGGCGGCCGAGCGCGATCGACCCGAAGGCATCGGCATCGGCGAGCAGGTTGAGCCCGCGCTTGGGCAGGCCGGCGCGCGCCGCCACCGCCTCGACATTGGCGAACGGCCCCGCGCCGCGCGCGGCGACGAGATGCTCCGCCCAATCCTTGCGAAAGCCATCGATCTGGCGGAACCCGAGCCGGATCGCGAGCCCGGCATCGTCCATCCGCTCGAGCGCATTGTCCCAGACGCTGGCGTTGACGTCGATCGGCCGCACGACGACGTCATGCGCGCGCGCATCCTGCACCAATTGCGCGGGCGCATAGAAACCCATCGGTTGCGAATTGAGGATCGCACAACCGAACACCGCCGGGTGAAAGCATTTGATCCACGACGACACATAGACCAGCCGCGCGAACGACAGCGCATGGCTCTCGGGAAAGCCATAGCTGCCGAACCCCTCGATCTGCTTGTAGCAGCGCTCCGCGAAATCGCGGGCATAGCCGCGGCGGACCATGCCGCCGATCAGCTTTTCCTCGAAATTCTCCATCCCGCCGACCTTGCGGAAGGTCGCCATCGCCCGGCGCAACTGGTTCGCCTCGCCCGGCGTGAACTTCGCGGCGACGATCGCGAGCTTCATCGCCTGTTCCTGGAACAGCGGCACGCCATAGGTCTCGCGCAGCAGGTTGCGCAGCTCGTCGGGAGGGCCGTACTCGGGATCGGGCGAGGGAAATTCCGCCACCTCCTTGCCGGCGCGGCGACGCAGATAGGGATGGACCATGTCGCCCTCGATCGGCCCCGGCCGGACGATCGCCACCTGCACCACCAGATCGTACAATTTTCGCGGGCGCAGCCGCGGCAGCATGTTGATCTGCGCCCGGCTCTCCACCTGGAACACGCCAATGCTGTCGCCTTTGCAGAGCATGTCGTAGACGCGCGCATCCTCGTCGACGGCGATCGTATCGAGATCGTGGCTGCCAAGACCATGGCGTTCCATCAGGTCGAACGCCTTGCGGATGCAGGTCAGCATGCCGAGCGCGAGGATATCGACCTTCATGATCTTCAGTTCGTCGATATCGTCCTTGTCCCATTCGATGAAGGTGCGGTCCTCCATCGCGGCATTGTGGATCGGCACCGTCTCGTCCAATCGCCCCTGGGTCAGCACATAGCCACCGACATGCTGCGACAGATGGCGGGGAAATTTCAGCAATCTGTCGACCGTCTCGCGCAGCCGCGCGATCTCCGGGTTGGCGAGGCTGAAGCCGGTCTCGTCGAACCGTCGCGGTTCGAACCGGTCGGAGAAACTGCCCCAGACGGTGCTGGTCAGCCGCTGCGTCACATCCTCCGACAGGCCGAGCGCCTTGCCCGCCTCGCGCACCGCGCTGCGCGGCCGATAATGGATGACGGTCGCCGCGATCGCCGCACGATGCCGGCCGTAGCGGCGGTAGATATATTGCATCACCTCCTCGCGCCGCTCGTGCTCGAAATCCACGTCGATATCGGGTGGCTCGTCGCGCTCGGCGGAGACGAAGCGCGAGAACAACAGGTCGTAGCGCATCGGATCGACCGAGGTGACGCCGAGCAGCCAGCAGACCGCCGAATTGGCCGCCGACCCGCGCCCCTGGCACAGGATCGGCGGATCGCACTCCTTGCGCGCGAAGCGAACGATGTCGTGGACGGTGAGGAAATAATAAGCGTAGCGACGCTCGGCGATCAGCGGCAGTTCTTCTTTCAGCAGCGCCTGCAGCCGATCAGGAATGCCCTCGGGAAAGCGCTGGCGCGCCGCTTCATAGGTGATGTGTTCGAGCCAGCCCTGCGCGTCCCAGCCGATCGGCACCGGCTCGTGCGGATATTCATAGGCGAGATCGGTCAGCGCGAATTCGATCCGGTCGAGAAGGCGCAGACTCTCCGCCACCGCCTGCGGCATGTCGGCGAACAGCCGCGCCATCTCCGTCCCGGTCTTGAGATGGCGTTCGGCGTTGGCGGCGAGCCGCCGCCCGGCGCCGCGAATCGTCGTCCCGAGCCGGATACAGGTCAGCACATCGTGCAGCGGCCGGTCACCGGGTTCGGCATAGAGCGCGTCGGTGTCGCGAGCAACGGCACGCCCGCCGCCTGCGCGGACCGCGCCTGCTGATGCAGTCGCCGCCGATCGCGGCCCAAGCGCGGCATCGTCACCCCGAGCCAGACGCGATCGGGCGCCGCCTCGACCAATCGGCGCAGCGTCTCGCCGAGTCCCGGGTCGCTGCGCGGCGGTGGCAGCATCGTGCCGTCGCGCGGCTGCACCGGTCGTGCGCTCGACGCGGCGAGCACGATCAGCAGCAGATCGTCGCCATGGCGCAGCAGATCGCCGAAGCCGAGGATGCAATCGCCCTTCTGCGCGCGCAGATTGCCGGTGGTCAGCAGCCGCGTCAGCCGCCCCCAGCCGTGCCGGGTGCGCGGATAGGCGACGATATCGGGCGTGCCGTCGGCGAAGACGAGGCGCGCACCGACCGCCAGCTTGAAGTCGATATCGGGAAAGCCCCCCTCCACCGCGCGCTCGCGCGCCAACCGTAGCGCCTTATGGGCGCGGACGACCCCTGCAACGGTGTTGCGGTCGGCGATACCGATGCCGGCATGACCCAGCGCGATCGCCTGCGCGATCATGTCCTCGCCGTGGCTCGCGCCGTCGAGGAATGAGAAATTGGTCGCCGCGACGAGGTCGGCGAACGCGGTCATGCGCGATCGCCGTCGCGCATAGTCACGCGAACAGCCCGTGCAGATACCAGCGCGGATGCGCCTGTTCGTCGTGCATCCCGTGGCGGAAGATCCAGAAGCGGCGGCCGCGGCGGTCCTCGACGCGGTAATAATCGCGCGTCGGGATCGCGGCGTCGTGGCGGCGCCACCATTCGCCGGCGATTCGCTCCGGCCCTTCCGAGCGCGCCACCTCATGGACGCGCCGTCGCCAGCGGAAGCGGTGCGGCGGGCCGTCCGGCACCTCGGCCATCACGCTCTCGATCAACTGCGGCGGATCGAACAGATAGATCGGGCGCAGCGGCGGCTCGCCCGCCTCGGTCGCCGGCCAGGCGCTTGCCGGCGCGTCGGCGGTGGCGGGCAGCATCAGCTCGGCCTGTTCGGGGATATGGCTGTCGCGCGATCCGAACCGCCGCACCCGGCCGCGCCCCAGCCGCGTCGAAAGCTGGTCGACGAGTTGCGCGACCTGCCCTTCGCCCGCGCCCGTCTCACGCGTCGCCGCACCGCCCTCCAGCCGCAATTGCGCCGCGTCGAGCCGCTCGGCGAGCGCCACGTCGAGCCGCACCAGATCGTAGCCGAAGCCGGGATCGAGCGGATCGGAAAGGCTGTCGATCCGCTCGGCGAACAGGCGCATCAGCAGGGCGACATCGCGCGTCGGCTGCCCGGTCTCGACGCGCAGCGACTGGATATGGCCGTCGGCGCGAAACAGCCGCGCCTCCCACCTCCGCCCGCCCTGATGCCGCTCGGCAAGCGTGCCGGCCGCCTCCGCCGCCAGATCCTCGAGCACCTCCAGCGCGTAATCGGTGCGCGCGATCGGCTCGGCGAAGCGGCGCTCGACCGCGATCGGCGCGACCCGCACCCGCGCCTTGACCGGCGCCTTGTAGTCGCCCGCCAGCCGCCGCACCGCGGTCGCCGCCTCCTCGCCGAAGCGCGCGGCGATCCCCGCCAGCGGCCGCGCCATCACCTCGCCCACCGTCTTGAGCCCGGCGCGGGTCAGCGCCACCGTCACATCCGCATCCAGCTCCAGCGCCGCCACCGGCAGCCGCTTGACCGCGCGCGTCTCGTCGGGCGCCGGCGCACCGGCATAGCGCGCGAGCGCCCGCGCGATCTCGGGCGTGTCGCCGAAGGCGTGGCGCGCCAGGATGCCGCGTCGCGCCATCCGCGCCTCGACATCCGCCGCCAGCGCGCGCTCGCCGTCGAAGGCATGCGCGCAGCCGGCGATATCGATCACCAAAGCATCGGGCGGCATCAGCGCCACCGTCGGGCTGTAGCGGGTGCAGCCATCCGCCAGCCGTTCGAGCCAGTCCATGTCGGCATGCGCATCGGCGGGGAACACCTCGAGTTCGGGCACCCGCGCACGCGCATCGGCGAGGCTCAGCCCCGGCTCCAGCCCAGCGCGCGCCGCGGCGAGATCGGTCGCCGTTAGCCGCACCGCATTGCCGATCGTCTCGACGAAGGCGACCGGCGTCTCACCCCGTCCGGCGAACAGGTGCGGCCGGGTGGCGCGCAGCCGCTCGACCGGGAGCCACGGAAAGACCAGCGCCAGATAGCGACGCTCCACGAAAACTTTTGGCATCACGATCCCACTCCACGCGCCAGCGCTGCCCCGCGGGGCCGCCGCGCCGGCGCAGACATTCGACATCGAAGGCGGCGAAGCCCGGCGCGCCCTCGCCCGCCCCCTGATCGAGCGCGGTCGACGGCACCGCCGCTACGCCCCAGCGCGTCGCCGCCGCGCTCGCGGTCGGTTCGGCGCCGATCCGCAGCGACAGCACGGTGACGCCCGACGATTCGGCGGCCAGCATCAGCCGCCGCGTCGCAGTGAGGTCGAACCCGGGCGCGCGGCCGACGCTCTCGACCAGCACCGTCCCCAGCCCCGGACAGCGCGCCGCATCCGCCGCGGCGCGCAGCAGCGCCGATTCGTCGGCGACGATCGCCAGCACCAGCGAATCGGCGGACAGGCCGAGTTCGATCAGTCCGGATGCATGCAGCCGCCCCTGCGACCGTTCGCACGCCTCGGTCCGCAGCCACAGCAGCGGCAGCGCCCCCGCGGCCAGCGACACGGCGATGCCGAATCCCGCGCCACTCGGCCCATCGCCCTCTTCGACCGCATAGATTTCATGCAGTTGCGCCTTGGTGAGCCCCTGCGCCAGCCACCCGTCGACCGGTGCCGCGACGGCTTGCATGGCACCGTCGCCGGCGGCAATGCGCCGCAGACGGGCGATCAGGGCGGACGAGTCGCTCATATATGTTCTTGTAATGTTCTAGTGGTCGAGTCGCCAAGCCGAAATCGTGTTGCTGTTTTTGTACGATTGCTGTTGCAGCCCCCGACAAGCGCTGCTAGTGGCGCGCCTCACCCAAACGGTGGCTCGCAAGAGCAACCGGCACACGGCGCCAGAGCGGGCGTAGCTCAGGGGTAGAGCACAACCTTGCCAAGGTTGGGGTCGAGGGTTCGAATCCCTTCGCCCGCTCCAGTTCTCCAAGCGAGAACTGCCGATCAGATCGATCGGCCTTATCATCATTGCATCGGAACGTGTCCGATCCGCCCCTCGGCTGGTCGTGAGTCCATGCGTTCTGTCTTGACCGCCTCCATGAACGAGCACGCGATCGGATCGCACGCTCATCCCTCGAAACCTCCGCGATTCGCCCGGCGCGGTGAACGCACGGTCGTTGCCGCCGCCGCAGCTAAGTGCCTGACGTGCCTTCGATCATTCCGCGGATGCGCGCGGTGAGGGCATCGATGGCGAAGGGCTTGGTGATCATCTGCATGCCAGGTTCCAGGAAACCGTTGGCGATTGTCGCATTCTCGGCATAGCCGGTCATGAACAGCACCTTCAGCTCGGGGCGCTGCTGACGGGCGGCGTCGGCGACCTGGCGGCCGTTGAGCCCGGGCAGGCCGATGTCGGTGACGAGCAGGTCGACGCGCATCGCCGATTGCAGCAGGCTCAGCCCCGTCGGGCCATCGGAGGCCTCGACCGCACGATAGCCGAGGTCCTGCAACACCTCGACGACGAGGTTGCGCACCGCGGTCTCGTCCTCGACGACCAGCACCACCTCGCCCTCCTCGGCCCGATGCGCGTCGTCGGGGCCGTTGCCCACGGCGTCCGCAACCTCGGCCTCGCCATGATGGCGCGGCAGATACAATTTGATCGCGGTGCCGCGGCCGAGCTCCGAATAGATGCGGACATAGCCTTCGGACTGGCGGGCGAAGCCATAGATCATCGACAGGCCGAGGCCGGTGCCCTGGCCGATCGGCTTGGTGGTGAAGAAGGGTTCGAAGGCGCGCTCGATCGTCTCGGGCGACATGCCGGTGCCGGTATCGGTGACGCAGACGCAGACATACTCGCCCGGCCGTACCTCGCGCAGTTGCGCGACCGCCGCCTCGTCGAGCGTCGCGTTGCACGTCTCGATGATCAGCGTGCCGCCGTCGGGCATCGCGTCGCGCGCGTTGATCGCCAGGTTGAGGATCGCGCTTTCGAGCTGATGCGGGTCGCAGCGCGTTCGCCACAGGCCGATCGCGGTCACCATCTCCAGGGCGATGCTCTCGCCGATCGTGCGGCGGAGGAGTTCGTCCATGCCGGTGACCAGCCGGTTGGCATCGACCGCCTTGGGGTCGAGCGGCTGCCGGCGCGAGAAGGCGAGCAGCCGGTGCGTCAGCGCCGCCGCCCGGTTCGCCGAGGTGATCGCGGCGGTGGCATATTTCTCCACCTTGTCGGTTTCGCCGCGCGCGAGCCGCCGCTGCAACAGGTCGAGCGATCCGATGACGCCGGTGAGCAGATTGTTGAAATCATGCGCGATGCCGCCGGTGAGCTGGCCCACCGCCTCCATCTTCTGCGCCTGACGGAGCTGTTCCTCGGCCTGCGCCAGCGCCGCCGCCTGCTCCCGCTCAGCGGTGACGTCGCGGCCGGAGGCATAGGTCATGTCGCCCGCCGGCGCCGCCACCCAGGAGATCCAGCGGATCGAGCCGTCCTTGTGGCGATAGCGATTCTCGATGTCGGACTTGCCGCCCGCCGCGGCGCGTTCGTAGGCGCCGATCGTCTCGTCATGATCCTCGGCGACGATGAAGTCGCGGACGTGATGGCCGACCAGTTCGTCCGCCTGATAGCCGAGCATCCGCGTCCAGGCCGGATTGGCGCGGCGGATCACGCCCGTGCCGTCCATCACCAGCATCAGGTCGGGCGACAATTCCCACATCCGGTCGCGCTCGGCGGTACGCTCGGCAACCTCGTCCTCCAGCCGTGCGTTGAGCCGCGTCAGCGCCTCTTCGGCGCTGCGGCGGGCGGAAATGTCGTTGAACAGCACCGCGACGCGACGATCGTCGGGCGCGCCGACGCGGAAGGCCGCGATGTCGAACCAGCGGCCGAGCGCCGCCGACCCCTGTTCGAACCGCACCGGCTCGCCGCTCGCGGCGACACGACCGTAGATGTCGTACCAATGCTCCTCGAGCTCGGGCATCGATTCGCGCAGCCAGCGGCCGTGGATCGCCTTGCGGAAGCCGGTCTGGCGATAGAAAGCGGGATTGGCCTCGACGATGCGATAATCGGTCGGCGTGTCCGCGCTGCCGGGCGCCACCTCGACGACGCAGAAGCCCGATTCGATCGATTCGAACAGGGTGCGGTAGCGCGCCTCGCTGTCGGCGAGCCGCTGCTCGGCCTCCCGCCGGTCGTGGATGTCGATGACCGAGCCGATATAGCCGAGGAACTCGCCGCCGGGGCCGAAGCGCGGCGAAGCGGCATCGATCGCCCAATGATAGGCGCCGTCGGCATGGCGCAGCCGATAGTCGAGCCGGAACGGCTGCCGGGCATCATGCGCGCGGCGGAAGATCGCCGCCGCCGCCGCCCGGTCGTCGGGGTGGGTGGCGTCGAGCCAGCCCGATCCCCCCGCCTCGTCGGCGCTCTGGCCGGTGAAATCGTACCAGCGGCGGTTGAGATAGGTGCAGCGGCCATCGCGATCGGTGACCCACATCATTACCGGCGCATGGTCGGCCATGTTGCGGAACCGATCCTCGCTGTCGATCAGCTCGATCCGGGTCCGCGCCAGTTCCTCGGCCTGGCTGCGCTCGCGCGTCTCGTTGCGCGCGATCTTGAGGAAGCCGGTATGGCGACCGTCGCGCTCGATGATCGGGTGCGTCGATCCGGTCATGAACACGCGCGTGCCGTCGGCGCGCAAATGCCAGCGCACGTCGGGCGCGCAGCCGGTCGCGAGCGCGGTGGCGCATTCGCGCGCCGGCAGGCCGGCGCGGCGGTCGTCGGGAACGAACAGCTCGTCGAGCCGCCGGCCGATCGCCTGCGGTTCGGTCCATTCGAACGTCGCCTCCGCGCCGGCGGACCAGCTGGTGATATGGCGATCGGTGTCGGTGGTGATGATCGCATAGTCGCGCGCGCTGTCGAGGATGAGCTGAAGCCGCTCCTCGCTGGCGCGCAACTGGTCGTAGCGGCGGTCGCGATCCGCCACCGCACGGCGCAGGTCGAGCTGTGCCATCACCTGCCGCGCGAGCACGGCCAGCGTCGTCTGCTGGAGCGCGGTGAACGGGCGGGGGCGATGGTCGAGCACGCAGAGCGTCCCGATCGCCAGCCCCTCCTCGGTCTTCAGCAGCGCGCCGGCATAGGCACGGATGTGCGGTTCGCCGGTGACCAGGGGATTGCAGTCGAAGCGGTCGTCGCGCGTCAGGTCGGGGACGACAAGCAGGTCCTCCTCCAGCAACGCCTTGGCGCAGAACGAGCTTTCCAGCGGCGTCGACCGCACGCCGAGGCCGACCTCCGCCTTGAAGAACTGGCGGTCGGCACCGATCAGATTGACCACGGCGATCGGCGCGTCGCACAATTGCGCGGTCAGCGCGGCGAGTTCGTCGAATGATGCCTCGGGCGGCGAATCCATCACCGCATAGCGGGCCAGGGCTGCGACCCTTCGCGTCTCCCGCTCGTTCATGGCGTCCATTTCTGTCGATGATCCAGCCCTGAGCGGCACGAGCGGTCAGCGACCGCCACAGATCATGTACCGAAATGGTCCAATGGCAGCAATGGTCGCGATGCGTGGTGACCGGCCCCAATCGGTACGCGCCCAAATACTTGGCCAATTGCAGAAACTTGCCCGTGTTTTCGCTGGCCAATCGGCCGCCCGGACGGCACCGTGCCGACCGTTACTCCATCCCGTCGGGGTCGATCATGCGCCTGTTCTTCGCCGTCGCCGCGCTGCTCGCCGGCAGCGCCCTTCCCGCCCAGACTCCCGAACGCGGCAGCGGCCGCTATCCCGCGCTGTTCGAGACGCGCGCCGATTTGCCCGATCATGTCGTCTACCGCCCCGCCGATCTGTCGAAGCTGAAGGGCGAGCGGCTCGGCATCTACGTGTGGGGCAATGGCGGGTGCAGTGCGGATGGCACCAGCTCGCGCAATCACCTGCTGGAGATCGCCTCGCACGGCTATCTCGTCATCGCGTCGGGCCGCCTGCCCGCTACGGCAGCGGCGCCCCAGCCTGCTGCGCAGCCCGGCGCCAAGCTGACCGTGGCGACGCCGACTCGCCTGCTGGCGGACGCGATCGACTGGGCGCAGCGCGAGAACGGCCGCGCCGGCAGTCCGCTGCGCGGCCATATCGCGGTCGATCAGGTCGCGGCGTCGGGATGGAGCTGCGGCGGGCTACAGGCGCTGGCGACCGCGCAGGACCCACGGGTCAGGACCGCGGTCATCATGAACAGCGGCTTCTTTCCGGACGGCGCCAATCCGATCGGTGGAATCGTCTCCGACAAGGCGCTGCTCGCCGGGCTGCATGGACCGATACTCTATGTGCTCGGCGGCCCGACCGACATCGCCGCGGCGAACGGCACCGACGATTTCGCGCGAATCACCCGCGTTCCCGCGGCGCTGGTCAACATCCCCGTCGGCCACGGTGGCACCTATATGCAGCCGCATGGCGGACTCGGGGCAATCGTCGCAACCAACTGGCTCGACTGGCAGTTAAAGGGCAAAACCGCCGCAAAAGCCGCCTTTGTCGGGCCGAATTGCCGATTCTGCCACGATCCACGGTTGACGCTGGCGCGCAAGAACTTCAATTAGGCGCATTGGTGCCCACCGAAAGCAAAGACCTTCCATGCAGATCATCGTTCGCGACAATAATGTCGATCAAGCCCTCCGCGCCCTGAAGAAGAAGCTCCAGCGGGAGGGTGTCTACCGCGAGATGAAGCTCCGCCGGCATTACGAGAAGCCGTCGGAGAAGCGCGCGCGCGAGCATGCCGCCGCCGTGAGCCGTGCCCGCAAGGCCGACCGCAAGCGCGCCGAACGCGACCGCTGATCCCGATCGGATGATGGTACCGCCGTCCGGCCCCGGCCGGACGGCGGTGGTGCGTCAGCCGTTCGCGACCGCCTTGGCGAGCACCGGGCTCTGCTGATGCTGAACGACTCGCCACACCTCGTGTTCGAGGCGGCGGATCGTCGAGGTGCAGTGCGCCTCATAGGCCTCACCGTCACGCTCGGCGTGGACGTGATAGCCGATCACGATCAGGCCCTCCTGCGGCCGTGAGACCTGCCGCTCGCTCAGCGTCGCCGCGTCCCATACCGGCGTATCGGCGACCGCGTCGATCGCATCGTTGCCGCGCAGTACGAACGGCGGGCGCGGCAGCACCATGACCACCTCCGGGTCGACCTTCTCGCGGTAATTGTCTGGACCCTCGGTCCACAGGCTCTGCTCGAAGCTCCACAAACGGCTGTCGTCCATCGCATTTCTCCCGAAAAGTCAGGGGGAAGCGGCGCGGGGCGCGGAATGTTCCGCGCAATCGGCAACGCGACGCGCGTCACCAACCGCGCGATGATGCGTTGCGCCTCTCTCACAGGAGGCTTCATGACCGACGACACCGCCATTCGCACCCGCCAGCGCGAGATCGCCACCGAACATCTGCTGTTCAAGCTGATGGAATATGTCGAGGATCGCCATCCCGGCCTGCTCGACGTGATGGAGCGCAGCCTCGACCATCTCGGCGATCCCGCCGGCGACGGCAGCAAGGACGACGAAGCCGTACGGGCGATTGCTCGGCGGATGATCGCCGGCGCGCGCGCCGAGCCGCGCGCCTGACGTTTGCCGGTCAGGCGGTGGCGGGCGCCGCCGCCGGATCGGAAACCAGCGCACGCCGCAACGCCGTCACTTCCGCATTGAGCGCGGCGAGCCGTTCGCGGCTGATCCCGGTACGCTCCACGATCATCGGCGCGAGGCAGCCGGTCTCGCGCCAGCAATCCCGGCCCTTGTCGGTGAGGCGGACACGAACCTGCCGCTCGTCGGCGGGATTGCGCAGCCGGGTGACGAGCCCCGCCACCTCGAGCCGCTTCGCCAGCGGCGTGATCGTGCTCGGTTCGAGCGCCAGCCGCTCGGCGATCGTACCGATCGGCACCCCCTCCTCCGCACCGCTGAGCACCTGGAGCACCAGGAATTGCGGATATGTGATGCCGAGGCGATCGAGCACCGGCTTGTAGGCGCGGTTAATTGCGATCGTCGCGGCATATAGCGAGAAACACAGCTGTTCATCGAGCGGCAGCGGGCCGGGCATCGTCACTCTCCTCACCGGTCGCCTAGCACAAAAATGCTTATCGCGACAAATAGTTCTGGACGGATGACGGCGCCTCGCCTAAATGCTTATCGCGATAAGCAACCAGGAGAATCATCATGTCGGTCGACGTCAAGTACAGCACCACCGCCTCCGCCACCGGCGGGCGCGACGGCCATGCCCGTTCGGACGATGGCAAGATCGATGTCCAGCTGTCGACGCCCAAGGAGCTGGGCGGCGCCGGCGGCGACGGCAGCAACCCCGAGCAATTGTTCGCCGCGGGCTATTCGGCCTGCTTCATCGGTGCGCTGAAGGCGGCGGGTCGCGAGCTCAAGGTCAAGGTGCCCGACGACGTGACGGTCACCGCCAAGGTCGGCATCGGCCCGCGTTCGGAAGGCGGCTTCGGCATCACCGCCGACCTGCAGGTGTCGCTGCCCGGCGTCGAGCGCGAGCAGGCGCAGCAGCTGGTCGAGACCGCGCATCAGATCTGCCCGTACTCGAACGCGACCCGCGGCAACGTCGACGTCGGCCTGACGCTCGTCTGAGCGCGGACGGCGCCCGGCTTATCCTCCGCGCCATGCGATGGAGGTCGAATAGGCCGGGCGCCGCCGCTGTTGCGGGATACGGATGCGATCGCGTGGATTGTAGCGTGTGACTCCGTTTCGGAAGGCACAAGCAATGATCCGTTCGTTCCTCATCGGTCTGGTCGCCGGCCAGCGTGGCATCACTCCGCTGGCGGTGATCGCCACCGCGACCCGCCGCAAGGAGATATCGGCCGATCTGCCGTTGCAGTCGCTGCTGCGCAACCCGGTCATCGCCGCCGGCACTGCCGCGTTCGCCGCCGCGGAAATGGCGGGCGACAAGATGAAGACGGCGCCCGACCGCATCGTGCCGATCGGGCTGGCGGTGCGCAGCGTCACCGCCGCTTATGCCGGTGCCGCTTTGGCGCCACGTGACAAGAAGGTGCTCGGCGCCGCGGTGGCGGTCGGCAGTGCGCTCGCCGCCTCCTATTTCGGCTGGCAGCTGCGCTGTGCTGCGATGCGCCGCTATGGCCAGACCACCACCGGCTTCGTCGAGGACGCGATCGTCTTCGGCGCCGGCCTGGCGATCGCCAATCCCAGACTGGTGTCCGGCAAGGCCTAAGTCCCGCCGTTCAGCCGACATTGGCGGTCGCGCGGACGGCGCTGGTGCAGGGGTTCGGCTGGGTGATGCTCTATGGTGCGGGTGCCGCGTCCATCATCGCGGTGCTGAGCGCGCTCGCCTTCCGCCAGCGGCGGGCCTGACCCAGGCTCAGCGTAGCGCGGCGATCGCCGCCATCAGCAGCGCGGCGACGCTGGGGTAGAAGGTCAGCGCGAACCCGAGCGCGCGCGCCTCGGCCCCGTCGCGATAGCCGGTCCAGAACAGCAGGCGTCCGGCGGTGAAGCACGCGGCGAACAGCGCGACCGGCACCCGCGCATAGTCACTGACCAGCGTCAGCGCGCTATAGGCGACGAGGGCAAGCAGCGCCTGCTCCGCCGTGTTGCGCAGAATCGCATTGGCGACATCGACGCGCGGATCACCGTCGCTGCCGCCGATCGCGCCGGCGGAGGTGAACCGTCGCCGCGCGACATCGCCCATCGCCGCCGCCAGCCACAGGCCGAGCACGAGCGCGGCGATGCCGAGCGTCGTCAGCCGGCTCTCCAGGATCGCCGTGGTGCTACGGCTATAGCCGAGGATCGCCGCGGCGATCGTCAGTCCCAGTCCAATCCCGATCCCGCGCGCGACGCCATTCTGCGCCTTGCGCAACGTGGGGGCCCGCACGGGTTCGCTCACACCAGCAATCCTTGCAGCAATTTGGGCAGGGTGCCGCTTTCGCCGCGCGCCTCGGCCATGAAGCGGTTCTTGAGCGGCGGCAACCGGTCGACCGCGCTGATGCCGAACCGGCGCACCGCGCTCGCGGTCTTGCCGGGAATGCCGAACAGCCGGGTCAGCGTGTCGGTGGCGGCGGCGACCATGAAGGTGTCGAGCCCACGCCAGCGCTGATAGCGTTCGAGCAGCGCGGGATCGCCGAGATCGAGGCCGAGCCGCTTGCCCTCGACCAGCACCTCGGCCAGCGTCGCGACGTCGCGCAGGCCGAGGTTGAGCCCCTGCCCCGCGATCGGATGGATGCCGTGCGCGGCATCGCCGACCAGCACCAGCCGCTCGGAGGTGATCCGTGCCGCATGGTGGAAGCCCAGCGGGTAGCTCGCCCGCGGGCTGGGTGCGGTGAGGTCGCCGAGGAACCCGCCCATCCGCTTGCTCGCCTCGGCGAGGAACGCGCGGTCGCCCAGCTTCATCATCGCCGGGCCGTCCTCCCCCTTCACCGACCAGACGATCGCCGAGCGGTGGCCGACCTCGTCATCGGGCAGCGGCAGCAGCGCGAACGGCCCCGCGGGATAGAAGATCTCGTAGGCGATATCCTCGTGCGGATATTCGTGGTGGAAGGCGCCGACGATCGCGGCATGATCATATTGCCAGCGCGCCACCGCGATCCCCGCCGCCTCGCGCGTCGGCGAGTTGCGTCCTTCCGCCGCGATCAGCAGCGGCGCGGTGACGGTCGCGCCCGAGTCGAGCGTCGCGGTCACCCCGGCAGGTCCGCGCACCACATCGGTCGCGCGCGTCTGCATGCGCAGATCGACGTGGCGCGCCGCCGTCGCCGCCTCGAACAAGGCGGTGCGCAGCCGCTTGTTCTCATACATCGTGCCGAGCGCGCCATCGCCCGCGTCGGGGCGGAAATCGAGCTTGCCGGGTTCGAGCCCGTCGCTGACCCGGATGTGGCGGATCGCGCAGCCATGGCCCGCCAACGCCGAACCGATGCCGATCGCATCGAGCATCCGCCCGCTCGCGCTGGCGATCGCCGAGGCGCGCCCGTCGAAGCCGGGGGCAAGGATCACCGCCGGGTCGGCCGGATCGATGACGGTGGCGCTGAGCCCATGCGCGTCGAGCGCGAGCGCGAGGGTCGCGCCGACCAGGCCACCGCCCAGGATGATGACGTCCGTGTCCATATCGTCTCCCCTACGCCTGCCGCGCGCAGGTGCCAACGGTCCGCATGCTCCGACGGTTCGTCGCCGTGCCAGACCGTTGCCGCGACAAGAGCCGTCGCCCCGTACTTGTTCCGGTAGCCCCATCACGCCGCGCAATGGCACCGGAACGACGTTCGGGCGGGGGCATCGGCAGGACGCGGCTCATCCCAAGCGCCTTGACGTGACGCCCGCCTGGCCCGATGATTCCGGTGATTTTCGCACATTGAAGGAATCGGGCGATGGCGAGCCGTGCGCAGCCAGGGCTGTTGCGTGAGACGGTGAAGGCAGGGGCGGTGCGCGGCGGGGCTTTGATCACCGCGATCGCGCTGTTCCTAGTCACCGCGCTGATGGTGCTGGCGCTGGCCAGCTATCATGCCAGCGACGCGGCCCTCAACACCGCGTCGGGCGGGCCGGTGCTCAACCTGGCGGGGCCGCCGGGCGCGTGGTTCGCCGACGTCGCGCTCACCCTGTTCGGACCGGCGGTGGCACTGCTGCTGCCGATCGCGCCCATCGTCGCGGTGCGGCTGTGGCGCGACCAGCCGCCGGGCCGGTGGCTGGCGATGCTGCGCAACGCGGCGATCGGCGTCGCGCTGATCGCCGCGGCGCTCGCCTTCGTGTCCGATTCGTCGGTGCTCGCGCTGCCCGCCGGCTGGGGCGGCGTGATCGGCCTGTCGGTCGCGCATCTCGTGCAATGGGGGCTGAGCTTCCTCGGCCAGCCCGGTGCCGAACGCTGGGTGGCGCGGGGCATCGGCCTGATCGCCGGCGTCGCGGGCATCATCATCTGGGCGAAGAGCCTCGAGATCGACCTCGGCGAGCGCCGCTTCCGCCTGCGCCGCGCCCGCGCGACGGTCGAGGGGGACGACCTGCTCGACGGCTATGACGAAAGCTACGACGACGAGGACGAAGAGCCGCTGCAGCTCGCGCGCAAGGTGATCGAGCCGCGCGCCGTCGCCGAGCCCGACACGCGCCCTGCCCCGGTCATCGCCGACCGCGCGGTCGCGCCGTCCGCCGCCAAGCCGAAGCCGCGCCAGCAGAGCCTCGACCTCGGCCACACCTATACGCTGCCGCAGCTCGACCTGCTCACCCCCGCGCCGCCCGCGCCCAAGGGGCAGATCGACAAGGCCGCTTTGGAGCGCAACGCGCGATTGCTCGAGAACGTGCTCGACGACTTCAAGGTGCACGGCGTCATCAACGAGGTCCGCCCCGGCCCGGTCGTGACGATGTACGAGCTGGAACCCGCCCCCGGCATCAAGGCGAGCCGCGTCATCGCGCTCGCCGACGATATCGCGCGCAACATGTCGGCGGTGTCGGCGCGCGTCGCGGTGATCCCCGGCCGCAACGTCATCGGCATCGAACTGCCCAACCAGAAGCGCGAATCGGTGTCCCTGCACGAACTGGTCGGCAGCCAGACGTTCGAGGATCAGGCGGCGCAGCTGCCGATCATCCTCGGCAAGAACATCGCCGGTGATCCGGTGATCGCCGATCTCGCGCCGATGCCGCATCTGCTCGTCGCGGGTACCACCGGCTCGGGCAAGTCGGTCGGGCTCAACTGCATGATCCTGTCGCTGCTCTACCGGCTGACGCCGGAACAGTGCCGGATGATCATGATCGATCCCAAGATGCTCGAACTGAGCATGTACGACGATATCCCGCATCTGCTGTCGCCGGTCGTCACCGACCCGGCCAAGGCGGTGCGCGCGCTCAAATGGGCGGTCGAGACGATGGAGGACCGCTACCGCCAGATGTCGTCGGTCGGCGTGCGCAGCCTTGCCGGCTTCAACGACAAGGTCCGCGCCGCCAAGGCGAAGGGCCAGCGGCTCGGCCGCCGCGTGCAGACCGGCTATGATCCCGAGACTGGCCAACCGGTCTATGAGGAAGAGCAGCTCGACTATGAGCCGCTGCCGCAGATCGTCGTCATCGTCGACGAGCTCGCCGACCTGATGATGACCGCGGGCAAGGAGGTCGAGTTCCTGATCCAGCGGCTGGCGCAGAAGGCGCGCGCGGCGGGCATCCACCTGATCATGGCGACGCAGCGGCCATCGGTCGACGTCATCACCGGCGTCATCAAGGCCAATTTGCCGACGCGCATCTCCTTCCACGTCACCAGCAAGATCGATTCGCGCACCATCCTGGGCGAACAGGGCGCCGAACAGCTGCTCGGCAAGGGCGACATGCTCTACATGCCCGGCGGCAAGGGCATCGTCCGCGTCCACGGCCCGTTCGTCAGCGACGACGAGGTGCGCAGCATCGCCGATCACTGGCGCAGCCAGGGCCAGCCCGACTATATCACCTCGGTCACCGAAGAGCCCGAGGACGGCTTCACGCTCGAAGGATCGCCGGAGGGCGAGGATTCGGCCGAGGATCAGCAATATCGCGCCGCGATCCAGCTGGTGTGCGAATCGCAGAAGGCGTCGACGAGCTGGCTGCAGCGCCAGTTGCGCATCGGCTACAATTCTGCGGCGCGGCTGATCGAGAAGATGGAGAAGGACGGTATCGTCAGCCGCCCCGACCACGTCGGCCGCCGCGAGGTGCTGCGCGATACCGAGGGCCACGCGATCTGAGGGGCCAGCTTGCCATGGGGCTGGATCTTCCAGCCTCCCGAGCCCGTGTTCGGAAGGACCCTCCCCGCCCGTTGCGCGGTTAAGCGGTCATTCAATGCACCAAGACCACAGGACCCGCATGATCCGATATGCTTTAGCCGCCGCCGCGATCGTGGCCCCCGCCGCCCTGCCTGCCCAGGCCACCGGCGATCTCGCCGCGGTGCAGCGCCACCTTCAGGCGATCACGACGATGACCGCGGACTTCACCCAGACCGATCGCACCGGCAAGGTGCTCACCGGCACGTTCGCGCTGAAGGCGCCGGGCAAGCTGCGCTTCCAGTACGAAAAGGGCGTGCCGATCCTGATCGTCGCGGAGGGCGGCGCGCTGACCTTCATCGATTATTCGGTCCGTCAGGTGCAGCGCTGGCCGATCAAGAATTCGCCGCTTGTCGTCCTGCTCGACCCGAGCCGCGACATCACCCGCTATGCCAAGGTCGTCCCGACCGGCAACGATCGCGTCGTCTCGGTCGAGGCGAACGATCCCAAGCATCCCGAGATCGGCCGGATCACGATGATCTTCGCGCGCGATGCCGCGGCGCCGGCAGGACTCGTGTTGCAGGGCTGGGTGCAGCTCGACAGCCAGAACAACCGCACGACGATTCGATTCAACAACCAGCGCTTTGGCGTGCCGGTGAGCGACGGAACGTTCAAATGGGTCGACCCGCGGAGGGCAAATACGCGTTAATGAACGGGAATTAACTGGCCCATTCATCACCGCGACAGGTTTGCAGGCGTAAAAGCTTCCTCGCGGATGTGGGGCGTTCGGGATTTTTCCCCCTGTTGCCCGGATGACCCAACCCACTTCCCGCCTGCGTGACGAACGCTAGGTCGGCCCTCGCTCCATGCCCCCGGAGCGGGGGCCTTTCCGTTATGGCGCGACTCCTCGTCTCGCGCGGGGAGGAATATGTTCCGGCTCTGGCGATCCCGTCCGCTCGCCGCTACATGGCGGCGGTGAAGATCGTCTCCTGGAATATCAATTCCGTCCGCTTCCGGATCGCCATCGTCGAGCAGTTCCTGCGCGAGGCAGAACCCGACATCCTGTGCCTGCAGGAAACCAAGGTGGTCGACGAGGACTTCCCGTTCGCGATGTTCCGCAGCCTCGGCTACAACCATATCGTCATCCATGGCCAACGCATGCACCATGGCGTCGCGATCCTCAGCCGGGTGCCGATCGCCGAGGACGACCGCTTCGACTGGCAGGCCAATCGCGAGGCGCGTCATGTCGGTGTCCGCCTGCCCAACGGTGTGCGGCTGGAAAACGTCTATGTGCCCGCCGGCGGCGACGTGCCGGATCGCGAAGTGAACCCCAAGTTCGGGCAGAAGCTCGATTTCGTCGAGCGGATGACCGCCTGGTCGGCGACGCTCGACGGCCCGACGATCCTCACCGGCGACTTCAACATCGCACCGCTGCCGAGCGACGTGTGGAGCCACAAGGCGCTGCTCAAGACGGTGAGCCATACGCCGATCGAGGTCGAGGCGCTCGACCGGTTGCAGGCGTCGAACGACTGGGTCGACCTCGGCCGCCATTTCCATCCCGCCCCGGCGCGGCTGCATACCTGGTGGAGCTATCGCTCGCCCGACTTCACCAAGAACGATCGCGGCCGGCGGCTCGACCATATGTGGGCGACGGGGGACGTCGCCGCGATGGCCAGCCGCCATATCGTGTTCGAGGATTGCCGCAGCTGGCTGAAACCGTCGGACCATGTGCCGATCATGACCGAGTTCGCCTTTTGAGCGGCGCCCGTGATGTCGCGCGCGCGATCGATGCGCTGCGCCGTGGCTGGCCGATCGCGATCCACGCGGACGGCGAGGCCCCCCTGCCGTTGCTTGCGGTGGAAACCGCCGATCCGGCGGGCGCGGCGGCCTTCGCTGCCGACGGCGCGGGTGCGCTGCTGATCTCCAACGGCCGTGCGGCGACGCTGAAACTGACCAACCAATTGGCCGCCGCCGATCCCGATACGCCGGTGGTGATCGAATCCGCCCCCTGGCTCGACTTCAACACCGCAGTCGCGCTCGCCGACCCGCAATTCGATCTGGCGACGCCGCTGAAGGGGCCGTTCCGCACCGAGCCCGTGAGGCGCCCGCTCGCCAGCCTCGCGGCGATCCGGCTGGCACGGATCGCGGGATTGCTCCCCGCCTTCTTCATCGACGGCATCGACCCCGAGGTGACGATCACCACCCAGGCGATCGACGCGCATCAGGATGCGCGGGCGCTCCAGCTCGCCACGCGCGCGCGCCTGCCCGTCGACGGTGCCGAGGATGCCGAGATCGTCGCCTTCCGCGCCCCCGATTCGAGCGACGAACATGTCGCGCTGCTGATCGGCCAGCCCAATGGCGAGCCGCCGCTGGTGCGCCTGCACAGCGAATGCCTGACCGGCGACGTGCTCGGCAGCCTGAAGTGCGACTGCGGGCCGCAGTTGCGTGCGGCGATCGCCGCGATCGAGGCGAACGGCTGGGGCATCCTGCTCTACCTGCGCCAGGAGGGACGCGGGATCGGTCTGGTCAACAAGCTGCGGGCCTATGCCTTGCAGGACCAGGGGTTCGATACGGTCGACGCCAATGTGCGGTTGGGGTTTGCGGTCGACGCGCGCGATTTCGGCGTGGCGGCGCGCATGCTCGATCTGCTCGGGCAGCGCAGCGTGCGGTTGATGACGAACAATCCCGCCAAGGTGGCGGGCCTGGAGGCGGCGGGGGTGCATGTGGTGGAACGGGTGCCGCACAAGCTGCCACCCAACCCGCACAATGCACGATATCTCGCGACGAAGCGCGATCGCACCGGGCATCAGCTGTAGCGGGCCGTTACGACCCTGCCCTAACTCCTGGCTAGGCGCTGAACGCCTCGGGATCGACGAGTCCCGTCAGCCGCCGCGCCGCCCGGCGGGCGAACGCCAGCGTACAGCGCTTGCGCACATGCGCCGCCAGCGGCACGGTATGCGCCTCGCGCACGATCGCGGCGTCATAGCGGTCGGCGACGATCACGCCCGTACGCTCTGGCAGGAATGCGGCGCCGTCGAGCGGCGTGGTGTCGAACCCCGCCGGCACCGCCCAATAATAGCGGTCGCAATGCGCGAGATAATCGGGCCATTTCCCGTCGCCGAGCAGGTCGGCGCGCGATACCTTGATCTCGACCACGACCAATTGGCCGCGCGCATCGATCGCCATCAGATCGGCGCGGCGGCCGCCCTCCAGCGGCACTTCGGGAATCGTGGTGATGTCGTGGCGCAGCAGCATCCGCGTCACGCCGCGGGCGACATCCGCAGCACAGATCGCGGGATCGCCGCCGTCCAAACACGAAGCGGGGGCCATGTCCAACATGACCCCCGCTTAGGAACATTGCGCGAACAGGACAAGCCTGCTCGAACCGATCAGCGATAGAAGACGTGGTTGCCGATCATCGCGATCTTGGTGACGTTGCCGGCCGGGCGGCGGTTCGGCGTGTTGAAGAACAGCGCCTTGGGGGCAGGGCTTTCCCAGGCCGCGGCGAGCGCGATCTTGGCGACGGCGAGCGCGGTACGATAGGCGGCACGGCCTTCATCGATCGACGGGATCTCGCCGCCACGCACGAAGCTGAACTGGCCGCGCTGCTTGACCACCGAGCAGATGTCGCTGGGGAAGCGGCCTGACTTGGAACGGTTGATGATCACGTTGGCGACCGCGAGCTGGCCGGCGAGCGGCTCACCCTTGGATTCGAAATAGATTGCGCCGGCGAGGCAGCGCTGCGCGGGATCGACCTGTTCGGCGCGCTGCGCGGCGACGGCTTCGGCGAGGCTGTTGAAACGATCGTCTTCGGCCTGCTGCTCGGCGGGGATCGGCTCGACCGTGGCGGCGGCCTGCGGCGTGGCGCTGGCGGCGGGGACGGGAACCGACACGGGGCTGACCGTGTTGATGATCTGAATGGTCGAGGCCGGCGCGGGAATCGACGTACGGTCGATGTCCGAGGCCTTGACGGGCGAGCTGTGGCTGATGAGGCCCGCCAGAGAGAAAGTCATCGCCGCGATGGCCGCGGCGCGTTGCATTATCGTCATCTACGTATTCGATGTGCGGTTGGACCACGGACCCGATCGGCCAGGCCGATCGTCCGGGCATCCCCCCGACTGCGTCACCGACCCGGATCGCACCCAGGCACAGCACAACGCGCTTTCACTGTGCGCGCGGCATTCGTCACATGGCTGGCATGAGTCAATTCGACGTGATCGTTTCAGCGGCGAACCGTTCGGCTTCCGCGATGTCCAGTTCGATTACCCACAAATCCGGATCGTATTCGCGCCGCCGCCGCCAATAGGCTTCGGCACCGTCGGTCGGGACCGATTCGGCCAGAGTTGCCGTGCCATCGAAGTCAATCCGCCGTTCGAGGACGCGGGTGGGGCCGTGGCGATCCTCGATCAGCAGCAGCATCGCGCCGCCCTGCGGCTCGCCCCTGGCGCGCACCATCGCGATGCCGCCGGCGTCGTTGACCCGCCTGAGCAACGCGCCGACGATCAGTTGCGTCGGCAGCCGGTCGGTCATGCGGTGCGGTAGCCCGGCAGGCCGGACAGCGCGATCTGCGAGCGCATGAAGGTGCCGGTGCCGCGCGCGACCTCCTCGCCCTCGGCATCGATCAGCCGCGCGTCAGCGACATAGACGCGGCGCTTGCCGCTGATCCAGCGCCCCTCGGCGACGACCGGGCCGGCCTTGAGTGGCCGGGTGAGCAGCAGGTTGAACGCGGTGGTGAGCAGGAAGCGATCGGTGACCAGGCTGTTCGCCGCATAGAAAGCGGCATCGTCGAGCATCTTGAAATAGCTGGTGCCGTGGACCGCGCCGGCGGCGTGGTAATGATCCTCGGTCAGCCGGAAGTGGATGCGCGCGACGCCGGCCTCGACGATCTCGAGCCGCGATTCGAACAGGCGGTTGATCGGCGCCGCGGCATAGAGCGATTCAAGCGCGCGATAATGCGCCAGCGCGCCGGCGTCAGGCGGCATCGCGCGCCGCGTCGGCGGTGAACAGGGCATAGAGAGCGTCGCGCGACCCCGCGCCGCGCAACTTGGCGAGGAAGGTGCGGTCGCGCAGCCGGCGCGAGACGCGGGCGAGCGCCTTGAGGTGCTCGGCGCCCGCATCGACCGGCGATACCAGCATGAAGACGAGATCGACCGGCAGATCGTCGACCGCATCGAACTCGATCGGCTGCGCGAGGCGCATGAAGACGCCGGTGACGGCCGACAGATGGGGCAGCCGCGCATGCGGGATGGCGACGCCGCCGCCGAAGCCGGTCGAGCCGATCTTCTCGCGCGCGGCGAGCCGCTCCGCGGTCAACTTGCCGTCGAGGCCGAGCGCGTCGGCAGCGGTGCAGAGCTGGGCGAACAGCGCCTTCTTGTGCGCGACGGCCACGCCCTCATAGACCGCCTCGGGGCGCAGCAGATCGCTGAAGTCGTGCATGCGTCACTCGAATAAAAGCAAAGGGCCCCGCCGGGCCCTCTAACGAAACCGGCGGGGCGGGGAAAGGTCAGCGTGCGGCGGGCTGCGCGGCCTGTTCGCGCTGCGGCTCGACCCAGCCGATCGTGCCGTCACCGCGGCGATAGACCATGTTGTACGAGCCGGTGCCCGCGTTGCGGAACAGCAGCGCGGCGGTGTTGCGCAGGTCGAGCATCATCACCGCATCGGACACGCTGGCGTCGGGAATGTCGACCCGCGTCTCGGCGATGATCAGCGGTGCGTCGCCGATGTCCTCGTCGGTCTGCGCGGGCTCCTGGAACAGCGTGTAGCCGGCATTGTCATAGCCCATGTCCTCCTGCACCGCGGCAGCCTCGCTGGCGTGACGGTCCTTCAGGCGGCGCATATAGCGGCGCAGCTGCGTTTCGATCTTGGCGGCCGCGCCGTCGAAGGCGGGGTGGGCCTCCTGCGCCTGGTGGCTGCCCTTGAGCACCAGGCCCTTCATGACATGGACGACGATATCGCATTTGAAGCCGACGTCGTGCGGCCCCTTGCCGAACGTCACCTCGGCCGAGATGGCGCGTTCGAAATGCTTGGTGGCGATACCCTGAAGTCGGTCGCTCACATGATCCTTGAGCGCGTCGCCGGTTGCGACCTGATGACCAGAAATCCGGATATCCATTATATTCTCCATCATTATGGGCTGGCCTGTTGGCCTTTACCCGGTTGACGTCATTCCAACGCCCCGACCCCCCAAAGCGGATCCTGTAACTTCGAAACAAATGCTGCGTGTGCTGCAAGTTCCGCGTCCGACGGGCGGAAGACGCGCGGCGGACGGACGGTGACGGGGCGGCGTACCGCGACCTGGGTCGTGGTGGCGATGGGCACGTCGCTGACCAGGCCGAGGCCGATCTGGCGACCGCCGAGCAGTTCGACATAGACCTGCGCCAGCAACTGCGCATCGAGCAGCGCGCCGTGGAGGACGCGATGCGACCGGTCTACGCCGAAGCGCGAACACAAGGCGTCGAGCGTGTGCTTGGCGCCGGGATGGCGGCTGCGCGCGATCTGCAGCGTGTCGACCATCCGGTTGATATGGATGATCGGCCTGCCGCAGCGGTTGAGCTCGCCGTTGAGGAAGGAGAAGTCGAAGCCGGCATTGTGCGCGACCAGCGGCGCATCGCCGAGGAATTCGATCAGCGCATCCACCGCTTCGGCGAACTTCGGCTTGTCGCTGAGGAAGGCCTCGGAGATGCCGTGCACCGCCTGCGCCTCGGCGGGCATATTGCGTTCGGGATGATAATAAGCGTGGAAGGTGCGGCCGGTCTCGACGCGGTTGATCATCTCGACGCAGCCGATCTCCACCAGCCGGTCGCCGCCGGCGAAGCTCAGGCCGGTGGTTTCGGTGTCGAAGACAATCTCGCGCATCCCACCTTTATCAGCCTGCGCGCGCCGCCATGCAAGCGATGACGTGGCGGACCACGGCACGCGTCTGGTCTAGCGGCACGTCGGTGGCGATGACATAGGTGGCGCGCGCGCGCTTGTCGGCATCGGGCAGCTGGCGGGCGAGGATCGCGTCGAACTTGGCCGCGGTCATGCCGGGGCGGGCGAGGGTGCGGCGGCGCTGGACGTCGGCAGCGGCGGAGACCACGGCGACGGCATCGACGCCGCGGTCGCCACCCGTCTCGAACAGCAACGGCACGTCGAAGACGACCAGCGCCGCGCCGGCATGGGCGGCAAGGAAGCTGGCGCGTTCCTCGGCGACGGCGGGATGGACGATCCCCTCGAGCCGCGTCATCGCCGCATCGTCGCCGAGCACCGCGGCGGCGAGGGCGGGGCGGTCGACGCCGCCCGCGCCGATGGTGCCGGGGAAGGCGGCCTCGATCGCGGCGACCAGGCGGCCGCCGGGGCCTTGCAGCCGATGGACCGCGGCATCGGCATCGAAGACGGGCACGCCCTCGGCGGTGAACATCGCCGCGACGGTCGACTTGCCCATGCCGATCGAGCCGGTGAGGCCCAGCACCATCATGCCAGCAGCGCCTCGCGCAATGCCTCGTCGCGGTCGCGCGGCGGCGCGGCGCCGAAGAACAGCTCGAAGGCGAGCGCCGCCTGCCCGATCAGCATCTCCAGCCCGTCGACCGTCTCGAGCCCGCGCGCCCGCGCGGCGGCGAGCAAGGGCGTCTCCAGCGGCGAATAGACGATGTCGTAGACGACGCTGTCTTCACTAAGCTCACGCAAATCGAGGTCGAGCGGGGGCTGGCCGGTCATGCCGAGCGTGCTGGCGTTGACCAGCAGCGCGGTGTCCGGGGGCAGGGGGGCCGACAGCGGCAGCGCCTGGCCCTTGAGCCCGAAGGCCGAAAGCAAAACACCTGCTTTCAATACGTTACGATTGAGGATCGTCACCGGGCCGACGTCCATCCGGGCGAGCGCGAACAGGATCGCGCGCGCCGCGCCGCCGGCGCCGACCACGGTCACCGCGCGGCCGGTAAAGTCGAACCCGGCGAGCGGCGCATAGAAGCCGCCGGCATCGGTGTTGGTGCCGACCGCGACGCCATCCTCGGCACGGAAGACGGTGTTGATCGCGCCGATGCCGCCGCGCACGTCGCCGCGATCGTCGACATGGTCGAGCGCGGCAAGCTTGTGCGGCATGGTGACGTTGCAGCCGCGCCAGTCGGGATCGTCGCGCCGTTCGGCGAAGAAGGCGGGCAGATCCTCCGTCGTGACCTGCGTCTTGCGATAATCGGCGTCGAGACCGAGCTGGTCGAGCCAGAAACGGTGGATGATCGGCGACTTGGACTGGACGATGGGATCGCCGATCACTTCGGCATAGGGCCGGCCTTCGCCGGCGGGTGCATCGGAACGGGTCATGCGGGGATCACTTCGCGGGTTCGGAGATAGTCGAGGACGTTGAGCAGCGGCAGGCCGAGGACGGTGAACTGGCTGCCCTCGATCCGGCTGAACAGTTGCGCGCCGGGGCCTTCGATCCGGTAGCAGCCGACGCAGCCGGCGATCGCCGGCCATTCCTGGTCGAGATACCATTGGATGAAGCTGGGCGAGAGCGGCCGGACGTGCATCTTCGCCGCTTCGACATGGCGCCAGACGGGGCGGCCGTTCTCGGCGACCACCGCCGCGCTCCACAGGTCGTGGCGCGCGCCGGACATGCGGGCGAGATGATCGGCGGCCTGTTCGCGGCTCTCGGGCTTGTCGAGCAGGCTGCCGTCGGCGAGCGCGACGACGCTGTCGCTGCCGAGCACGAGCCGGCCGGGATGGCGCAGGCTGACCTTGACGGCCTTCAGTTCGGCGAGCGCGTCGGCGAGGTCACGCGGCTTGCTGCCGGCGAGACCGGCCTTGGCGGCGTCCTCGTCGACGCCGGCGACGGTCGCCTCGAACGGCACGCCGGCGGCGGTGAGCATCGCGCGACGCGAGGCGCTCTGCGAGGCGAGGATGAGGGTCATGCGGTAGCTTTCGTCATTGCGGCGATATCACGCCATCTTTCGTCATCCCGGCGCAGGCCGGGATCCATGGATGCGATGGGGTTGGTGGTGGCGTGCCACGCCGGTCGCCCGTGTCCATGGGTCCCGGCTTTCGCCGGGATGACGAAGAGGAGAAGGGCTGCACACCACGAACGGGACAGGGCGACAGCCTCACGCCCGCGCCGCCTTGCGGTCGTTGGCGAGCGCGATGATCGCGGCGGCGGTTTCCTCGATCGAGCGGCGGGTGACGTCGATCACCGGCCAGCCGTTGTCGGCGAACATCCGGCGCGCGTAAGCGATCTCGCGCGCGACCGCTTCCTCCTCGACATAGGGCGTGTCGGGCATCTGGTTGAGCGAGAGCAGGCGGTTGCGGCGGATCTGGATCAGCCGGTCGGCGCTGGTGGTGAGGCCGACGACGAGCGGGTTCTTGAGCGTGAACAGGATGCGCGGCGGCGGGCTTTCGACCACCACCGGGATGTTGGCGGTCTTCCACCCGCGATTGGCGAGGTAGATCGAGGTCGGCGTCTTCGACGAGCGCGACACGCCGGCGAGGACGATGTCCGCCTCCTCCCAATCCTCCGAAGCGATGCCGTCGTCGTGCGCGATCGTCCACTGGATCGCATCGACGCGCGCGAAATAGGCGGCGTCGAGCGCATGCTGGCGGCCGGGGCGCGCCTTGGCCTGCTGGCCGAGCAGCCCGGACAGCGCGTCGTTGACCGGATCGAGCGGCGCCACCGCGGGCAGCCCGAGCGCGAGGCAGCGCTGTTCGAGGATGCGGCGCGTCGCGACGTTGACGAGCGTGAAGACCACCAGCCCCGGATTCTGCGCGATCTCCTGCAGAATGCGTTCGAGATGCGCCTCGGTCCGCACCATCGGCCAGAAATGGCGGACGGTCTCGACGTCGTCATATTGGGCCAGCGCCGCCTTGGCGATGTTCTCCAGCGTCTCGCCCGTCGAATCCGAGAGGAGGTGGAGGTGGAGGCGCATCATCGCGTGCCTCGGGGCAGACCTGTGGACAACATGGGCATAAGGGATAGGGCAAGTCGGCACCCCCGCCAAGCGACCCGGCGGCGGTGGACAACCCGCATTTCATCCACAATTGCGCACACAGAGCATGGATTTATCCACAGCCTGTGGACGGTGTGGATGGCCGCCCCCGAATCCCGGCGGAATCGCCGATCCTTGCCGGTCAACCTGTGGGTGATTACGGGACGAAACGCTTTATCCCGCGTTCCACGTGCCAACCACTGCATCAATCTTTTCTAGAATCTTCTTAGATAGGAAGAAGGCCCTGTCCGATCCTGTGAACAAGCCGCTGCTCGCCGTGCTGAAGGGCGCGAAACCGTCGGTGCCGCCGATGTGGCTCATGCGTCAGGCAGGGCGCTACCTTCCCGAGTATCGCGCGCTGCGGGCGGAGAAGGGCGGCTTCCTCGCGCTCGCCACCGATCCCGACGCGGCGGCGGAGGTGACGGTGCAGCCGATCCGGCGCTTCGGCTTCGACGGCGCGATCCTGTTCTCCGACATCCTGATGGTGCCCTGGGCGCTGGGACAGGATCTGACCTTCGGGCCGGGCGAGGGGCCGCGACTGACACCGCCGCTCGTCGATCATGCGCTGGACGCGCTGCAACGGGTGCCTGAGCGCCTCGAACCGGTCTACGGCACCTGCGAGCGGGTGGCGGCCCTTTTGCCGCCTGAGACGACGTTTCTGGGCTTTGCCGGGTCGCCGTGGACGGTCGCCACCTACATGGTCGCCGGCGCGGGATCGAAGGACCAGGGCGAGACGCGCGGCTTCGCTTATGCCGACCCGGCGGCGTTCGGCGCGATCATCGATGCGATCGTGACGATGACGATCGAATATCTGGCGCGGCAGATCGAGGCGGGCGTCGAGGCGGTGCAATTGTTCGACAGCTGGGCGGGGTCGCTCTCGCCGGCGCAGTTCGAACGCTGGGTGATCGCGCCCAATGCGGCGATCGTCGCCGGGCTGCGTGCGCGCTGTCCGGATGCCTGTATCATCGGTTTCCCGAAGGGGGCGGGGGCCAAGCTGCCCGCCTATGCGCGCGAGACGGGCGTCGATGCGATCGGGCTGGACGAGACGGTCGACCCGGTCTGGGCGGATGCGGTGTTGCCGGCAGGGCTGCCGGTGCAGGGCAATCTCGATCCGCTGGCCCTGCTCGCCGGCGGGGCGGCATTGGACGACGGCATCGACCGCATAGTGGCGGCGTTCCGCGACCGGCCACATGTCTTCAACCTTGGGCATGGCATCGGCCAGTTCACGCCGATCGCGCATGTCGAGCATCTGGTCGCACGGGTGAGGGGATCGTGATGGAATGGCTGGCGGGCGCCTATCTGTGGATCGTCGCGGCGCATGTGATCTTCGTCATCTTCTGGATGGCGGGGATGTTCATGCTGCCGCGCTACCTGGTCTATCACCAGGAGGCGCTGGTCGCCGGCCGCGCCGAGGAGGCGGCCTTGTGGGTCGAGCGCGAGACCAAGCTGCGCGCGATCATCCTGACCCCGGCGATGATCGCGGTGTGGCTGCTCGGGCTGCTGCTCGCGACGGTGGGGCAGCATTGGGGCGAGGGCTGGCTGCACGCCAAATTGCTCTTCGTGCTGCTGCTGTCGGGCTATCATGGCTGGGCGGTCGGCTATGCGAAGAAGCTGGCGCGCGGCGTGATGACGCTCGACGGCCGGCGGCTGCGGATGATCAACGAGGTGCCGGCGCTGGCCGCCGCGGTGATCGTCGTGCTGGTGTTCGTGAAGCCGTTTTGATAATAGTTGATAACGACCAAGGTGTCGCTGGAGGCGGTGATGATCAGTGCGGATTTGGGGCAGCAGCTCGAGACGTTCGTCGCCGACCTCGTCGAGACCGGGCGGTATAACTCGAAGAGCGAGGTGCTGCGGGAAGGCGTGCGCCTCGTCCAGGAGCGCGAAGCATGGCTTGCCGCCGTGCACGCGGGGATCGCGCGCGGCTTGCAGGATGCAGATGCGGGGCGGACCAAGCCTGCGGAAGACGTCTTCGATCGGCTTGAGGCGAAATACCGCGCGATGCTGCCGATCGAGGAATGATTGTCCGGCTTAGTATCTCAGCCGAGGACGACCTGGAGGATATCGGCGACTATATCGCGCGCGAAGACCCCTGGTCGGCGGTTGAACATGTCCGTGTGCTGAGAGCGAAGTGCATGGACCTGGCCTATTTTCCTCGTCGGTTTGCGCTGGTCGCCGGCCAGGAACCGGAAGGCGTCCGCCGTCGCGTCCATGGCAATTACGTGATCCTCTATCGTATCGATGACGCCGCAGTCGTTATTCTCCACATCGTTCACGGCGCGCGTGATTATGGCAGGCTGCTCTAAGTCCGCTTGACGAACCCCCTCCACGCTCTTACCTCCTGAACACGCGTAGAGCTGCCGTCCGGTGGTTCCGCGTTCCTCCCGGGCTATCGTCGCTGCGAGTCCTTCGCCGATTTGAGCCACTCCCCCCGCTTACGCATTCGGATTATTCCATGCATCTTAGAGACTTGAAGAAAAAGACCCCCGCCGAGCTGGTCAGCATGGCCGAAGAGCTGGGGGTCGAGGGCGCCTCGACATTGCGCAAGCAGGATCTGCTGTTCGCGATCCTCAAGGTGCAGGCCGAAAACGGCGACCAGATCATGGGCCTCGGCACGATCGAGGTCCTGCAGGACGGCTTCGGCTTCCTGCGCTCGCCCGAGGCGAATTACCTCGCCGGGCCGGACGACATCTACGTATCGCCCAACCAGGTGCGCAAGCACGGGCTGCGCACCGGCGACACCGTCGAGGGCGAGATCCGCGCGCCCAAGGACGGCGAGCGCTATTTCGCGCTGACCAAGCTGACCAGCGTCAATTTCGACGATCCCGATGCGGTCCGTCACCGCGTCAACTTCGACAACCTCACGCCGCTCTATCCGGAATCGAAGCTGACGCTCGACCCGGCCGATCCGACGCAGAAGGACAAGTCGGCGCGCGTCATCGACATCGTCTCGCCGCAGGGCAAGGGCCAGCGTACGCTGATCGTCGCGCCGCCGCGCGTCGGCAAGACGGTGATGCTCCAGAACATCGCGCGCGCGATCTCGGACAACCATCCCGAGGTGTTCCTGATCGTGCTGCTGATCGACGAGCGGCCCGAAGAGGTCACCGACATGCAGCGCAGCGTGAAGGGCGAAGTGGTGTCGTCCACCTTCGACGAGCCGGCGCAGCGCCACGTCCAGGTCGCCGAGATGGTGATCGAAAAGGCCAAGCGCCTCGTCGAGCACAAGAAGGACGTCGTGATCCTGCTCGACAGCATCACCCGCCTCGGCCGCGCCTACAACACGGTGGTGCCGTCGTCGGGCAAGGTGCTGACCGGCGGTGTCGACGCCAATGCGTTGCAGCGCCCCAAGCGCTTCTTCGGCGCGGCGCGCAACATCGAGGAGGGCGGCTCGCTGTCGATCATCGCCACCGCGCTGATCGATACCGGCAGCCGCATGGACGAGGTGATCTTCGAAGAGTTCAAGGGCACCGGTAACTCGGAAATCGTGCTCGACCGCAAGGTCGCGGACAAGCGCGTCTTCCCGGCGCTCGATGTCGGCAAGTCGGGCACCCGCAAGGAAGAGCTGCTGGTCGACAAGGACAAACTGTCCAAACAGTGGGTGCTGCGTCGCATCCTGATGCAGATGGGCACGATCGACGCGATGGAGTTCCTGCTCGACAAGATGAAGAATTCGAAGACCAACGAGGATTTCTTCGACTCGATGAACCAGTAAGCTGGCGCGGGGCGGCCAGCCTGCATCGGCCGCCCCGCATGCCGGTCGGCCGGCGTCACGAGGCGCACGTTCAACGCGGTGGAGCTCCAGCCCGCCGCGGATCGCCCGACAGTCCAACGCGCGGAAGCCACATGGCTTTCGCGCGTTGCTGCGTTATGGACCTAATTATCAACCGGGAGTTTGAAACGTGTCCATCATCGCCATGCTGAGCGCTGCCGCCGCCAGCGGGCCGGGGTCTCCGGCCGACATCTGGCAGCATATCGTCAACGACTTTTCCAATATCGGCACGCCTGCCGCGCTCGCCGCCTTCATCCAGGTGCTGATGATCGACGTCGTGCTGGCCGGCGACAATGCGATCGTCGTCGGTGCGCTCGCGGCCGGTCTGCCGGTCGACCAGCGCAAGAAGGTGATCCTGATCGGGATCATGGCGGCGCTGGTGCTGCGCATCATCTTCGCGCTGGCGGTCAGCTGGCTGCTCGGCGTGATCGGCTTGATCTTCGCCGGCGGCATCCTGCTGCTCTGGGTGGCGTGGAAGATGTGGCGCGAGCTGCGCGAGGACCACAATGCCGGTTCGCCCGAAGTGGACGGCGACGAGACGTCGGGACTGAAGCCGGCCAAGAGCTTCGCCGCAGCGGCCTGGGCGGTGGCGGTCGCCGACGTGTCGATGAGCCTCGACAACGTCCTCGCGGTGGCCGGTGCCGCGCGCGAGCATCCCGGCATCCTGATCATCGGCCTGCTGCTGTCGGTGGCGATGATGGGAATCGCGGCGAACCTGATCGCCAAATATATCGAGCGCTACCGCTGGATCGCCTATGTCGGGCTGCTGGTGATCCTCTATGTCGCGGGCAAGATGATCTACGAAGGGGTCGTCGACCCGCAGGTCGGCGTGCTCAAACTGTTCGGATAAGGGAAGGGGGGCCGTCGGGCCCCCCTTTTCGTATCAGCCGAGATGTTCGGCGAAGAAAGCGGCGGTGCGGTCGTCCGCCAGTTGCGCGGCGGCATCCGACCGGCGCTTGCCGAATTGCGCGGCAAAGCCGTGGTCCTCGCCGGGATAGTCGTAGAGCGTCACCTTGGGGTGATCGTCGAGGCCGGCATGCATGCGGGCCTGCGCGTCCTTGTCGACGAAATGATCCTCCTGCGGAATGTGGAGGAGGACGGGATTGGCGATGGCATGCATCTCGCCGAGCAGCCCGTCGATGCCGACGCCATAATAGCCGACCGAGGCGTCAACGTCGGTGCGTGCCGCGGTCATGAACGCGAGGCGGCCGCCAAGGCAATAGCCGACCGCGCCGACCTTGGCGGCAAGGCCGGTGCCGGCCTGCGCATCGTTGAGCATCGTTCGTGCGGTGCGGATCGTCGCCTCGATATCGCGGATGCCGGCGTCCTGGTCGAACTTGCCCATCAGCTCGAGCGCCTGCTGCATCTCGTCGGGGACATCGGGGTCGAGCTGGATGCCCGGTGCGATCTGCCAGAACAGGTCGGGGGCGAGGGCGAGATAGCCGTCGGCGGCGAACGCATCGGCCTTGGCACGGATGCCGGCGTTCACGCCGAAGATCTCCTGGATGACGACGATCGCCGCGCGCGGCGTGCCGACGGGTTCGGCGACATAGACGTCGAAGCGGCCGCGGTCGTCGAGTGTCTCGATCTGGATGGTCTTGGTCATGGGGGTCCTCTCGCGCGTGGGAGTAGGCTGAGCTATGCAGCGGGCCTGAGGGCTGCTCAAGGGGCGACGCGCATGAAGGTGACCGTGGATGTGGATCTGACCCCGGAGGAGGCGCGGCGTGCAATGGGACTGCCCGACCTGACGCCGCTGCACGATCGGTATGTCGCCTCGCTGCTCGAAGCGATGAATGGCCAAGTCCGCCCCGAATTGCTCGAAACGATGATGAAGAACTGGGCGCCGATGGGGGACGCCGGCTTCACGATGTGGCGCCAGATGTTCGATCAGGCGACCGGCAGCGGGGGGAAGACGGGCAGTTGAGCGACACGATCTTCGCGCTGTCGAGCGGTGCGGCTCCGGCCGGGATCGGCGTGATCCGGATCAGTGGCCCGCACGCCTTCGCCGCGGTGGCGCGGATCGCCGGCAGTGTGCCGCCGGCGCGGACGGCGCGGCTGCGCGCCTTGCGGGATGCCGACGGTGCGTTGCTCGATCGCGCCCTGGTGCTCGCATTCCCCGGGCCGGCGACGGCGACCGGCGAGGATCTTGCCGAACTGCATTGCCATGGCGGCCGGGCGGTCATCTCGGCGGTGCTGCGGGTGCTCGGCGAACAGCCGGGGCTGCGACCGGCGTTAGCGGGGGAGTTCACCCGGCGGGCGCTCGGCAATGGCCGGATCGATCTGGCCGAGGCGGCGGGGCTCGCCGACCTGCTGTCTGCGGATACAGAGCGGCAACGCGTCGCGGCCTTGGCGGCGGTGGAGGGCGTGGTCAGCCAGCGCGTGCGGGGCTGGCTCGATCGGCTGGCGATGCTGGCGGCGCTGACCGAAGCTCAGCTCGACTTTGCCGATGAGGATGATGTCGGCGATGACCAGATGGGCGCGGTGCGGGCAGGGCGGGCCGAACTTGCCGCGGAGTTGCGTGCGGTCCTCGCCAATCCCCCGGTCGAGCGGCTGCGGGATGGCATCCATGTCGTGCTCGCCGGACCGCCGAACAGCGGCAAGTCGACGCTGATCAATCTGCTCAGCCAGCGCGAGGTGGCGATCGTGTCCTCGATCGCCGGGACCACGCGCGACCGGATCGAGGCGACGGTGACGCGGGCGGGGCTGGTCTATGTGCTGACCGATACCGCCGGGCTGACCGCCACGGACGATCCGATCGAGCGGATCGGCGTCGAACGCGCGGAACGTTCGGTCACGCGTGCCGACCTCCTGCTGTGGCTTGGCGATGATGCGCCGCCGCGGCCGGACGCGCTGTGGGTGCAGGCGAGGAGCGATGCGGCGGGACGGTCGCCCGTCGTCGGGGCCGACATTGCGGTGGCGCAGGATGACGCCGCGAGCATCGAAAGATTGTGGACGATGATCGCCGAGCGTGCCGAGCGGCTGATGCCGCGGGGAGACGTGATCGCGTTTCGGGAGAGCGAGCGGGAAGCCTGTCGGGCGGCACTCGCGGCGATCACTCCGGATGAGGCGGACGCGTTGATCGTGGCGGAGCAACTGCGGCTCGCGATCCGGGCCTTGGGCGGAATACTCGGCATCGACGCCACGGAGGTGATGCTGGACACGTTGTTCGGGCGGTTCTGTATCGGGAAATGATGTTCCACGTGGAACATCGGAAACGGGAGGGGATCGCGCTGTTCCACGTGGAACAGTTTTGACCTTCCCCATCAGCTCGCATAGGCGATTGGCATGTATGACGTGATCGTCGTTGGCGGTGGCCACGCCGGGACCGAAGCCGCTGCCGCTGCCGCGCGGCGCGGCGCCCGGACCCTTCTTCTCAGCCATGACCGGTGCCTTATCGGTGCAATGTCGTGCAACCCCGCGATCGGGGGGCTCGGCAAGGGGCATATCGTCCGCGAGGTCGACGCATTCGATGGCCTGATCGGACGCGCGGCGGACGCGGCGGCCATTCATTATCGCATGCTCAATCGCAGCAAGGGCGCGGCGGTGCAGGGGCCGCGGGTACAGGCGGACCGGCGCCGCTATGCGGCAGCGATCCAGCAGATGCTCGCCGCTTTGCCGACGCTCACGCTCGCCAAGGGTGATGTCGATGCGCTGAGCTTGAGCGGTGGCCGTGTCGATGGCGTCGTGCTTGCCGACGGTAGTCGTGTGGCGGGGCGCGCGGTGGTGTTGGCGACCGGCACCTTTCTCGGCGGGCGCATGTTCCGCGGGGACGAACGCCACGAGGGCGGCCGCATCGGTGAACGTCCGGCGCGGAAGCTTGCGGAGCAGCTCCGCGCGTTGGCGCTGCCACTCAGCCGGCTGAAGACCGGAACGCCGCCACGGCTGGATGGCCGGACGATCGATTGGGCGCGGCTGGAGAAGCAGCGCTCCGACGCAGACCCGTGGACGATGTCGCCGATGACCGGACGACGCCTGCTGCCTCAGGTGGCCTGCGCGGTGACACGCACCACGGCGGCTACGCACGATCTTATTCGTGGCGGTCTCGATCGCTCGCCCCTGTTCGGCGGCGACATCGAGGGGCAGGGGCCACGTTATTGCCCGTCGATCGAAGACAAGGTGCATCGCTTCGGCGATCGGGATGGCCATCAGGTGTTCCTCGAACCGGAGGGTCTGGATGACGCGACGGTCTATCCCAACGGCCTGTCCACCTCGCTGCCGACCGATGTGCAGGAGGCGATGATCCGCAGCATCGCCGGGCTGGAGCGCGCGCGGATCACCGTGGCCGGCTATGCGGTGGAATATGATTATCTCGACCCGCGCGCGCTCGACGCGACGCTGGCGCTCGCGGCGATCCCCGGCGTCTATTGTGCCGGGCAGCTCAACGGCACGACCGGCTATGAAGAGGCGGCGGGGCAGGGGCTCGTCGCCGGTCTCAATGCGGCTGCTGCGGCGTGTGACGTGGCCCCGTGCGTGCTCGATCGTGCGTCGAGCTATACCGGGGTGATGATCGACGATCTGGTGTTGCAGGGGGTGACCGAGCCCTATCGGATGCTGACGGCGCGGGCGGAATATCGGCTGTCGCTTAGGGCGGACAATGCCGAGACCCGGCTTGGCCCCGTCGCCGAAGCCTTGGGCTGTTTGGGGGAGGAGCGGCTCGCCGCGCAGCATCGTCGGGCGGAGGCGAGGGCGGGCGTCCGCGATGCGTTGTCGCGATCGGTCACCGCTGCGCAGATCGCGCAATGCGGGGTGCATGTTGCGCAGGATGGCAGCCGCCGCAGCCTGTTCGAATGGCTGCGCATGGGCGATCTCGACCTTGGCCGCGTGGCGCCGGACGTGCCGGAGATGGCGCCCGCGGCGATCGTCGACGAGGTGATCGAGGATGCGCGCTATGCTCCGTATATCCAACGGCAGGCAGAAGAGGTCGCCCGGATGCGGCGTGAAGAGGCAGTGCCACTGGCGGCGGACCTAGACTATGCGGCGATCCCCGGGCTCTCCAACGAGATGATCGATCGGCTCGGCAAGGCACGTCCGGCATCGCTTGGCGCGGCAGCACGGGTGCGCGGCGTGACCCCGGCGGCGCTTTCGGCCATCTACCTCTACGCACAAAGGCGCGCCGCATGACGGAAGACGAGGCACGCGCTTGGTGCGTCGCGCGATTTGGCGAGGAGAGGGCGGCCCATGTTGCCCGCTTTCTGGACATGGTTCGGGAGGAGAATAGCCGCCAGAACCTGATCTCGCCGGCCAGTGTCGAGACGATCTGGAGCCGCCACGGCATCGATTCTGCGCAGCTGTTGTTCCACGTGAAACAACCCGGCGGAGCGTGGCTCGACGTCGGGACCGGTGGCGGCTTCCCGGGCATGATCGTCGCGATCCTCCGCGATGAACCGGTCACCATGGTCGAGCCCCGCAAGAAGCGAGCGGCGTTCCTGCAGGAGTGTGTCGATCGCCTAGGCCTTCGCCATGCCACGGTCGCGGCCTCAAAAGTGGAAGGAGTCGAGGGCCGCTTCACGACAATTTCCGCGCGGGCGGTCGCATCGGTCGAAAAGCTTTTGCAAGCGGCCGAGCATTGCGCCACACCGGAGACGCGCTGGATCCTCCCCCGCGGACGGATCGAGGCCGAAGAATTGGCCCGCCTGCAGCGCGACCGGACCAGAGTGTTTCACGTGGAACATAGTTTGACCGATCCTCAATCCTCGATCCTGATCGTGGATCGCAACCAAGGACGCGCGCGATGACCTGTATTGCGGTGGCCAACCAAAAGGGCGGCGTGGGTAAGACGACCAGTGCGATCAACCTCGCGACCGCGCTGTCGGCGACGGGCAAGACCGTGCTGCTGATCGACCTCGATCCGCAGGGCAATGCCTCGACCGGCCTCGGCATCAGCCAGTCCCAACGCGGACGATCGAGCTATCATGTGCTGATCGGCGAGGCGGAGATCGCCGACACCGTCATCACCACCAAGGTGCCGCGGCTCGATCTGGTGCCGGCGACGCAGGACTTGTCGGGCGCGGAAATCGAGCTGGTCGAATTCGACCATCGTACCCATCGCCTCGACCGCGCGCTCGCGCAGGCGAAGAGCCGCTGGGATATCGTGCTGATCGACTGCCCGCCGTCGCTCGGCCTGTTGACGATCAACGCGATGGTCGCCGCGGACAAATTGCTCGTGCCGTTGCAATGCGAGTTCTTTGCGCTCGAGGGCCTGTCGCAATTGCTCACCACGGTCGAGCGCATCCGTGAACGGTTCAATCCGGGTCTGGCCATCCTCGGTGTCGCGCTCACCATGTACGACCGCCGCAACCGGCTCACGGAACAGGTCTCGGCGGACGTCCGCGCCGTTCTGGGGCAGGTGGTGTTCGACACGGTCATCCCGCGCAACGTCCGCCTGTCGGAGGCGCCGAGCCATGGGCTGCCCGCGCTGATCTACGATTATCGCTGTTCGGGGTCGCAGGCCTATATCGATCTCGCGCGTGAATTGATCGCCCGACTGCCGCAGACTCCGCCCACCGCGGCGGCGGCATGAGCGACGCGGCGAAGCGCAGCCGACCCGCGGGGCTCGGCCGTGGGCTGAGCGCGCTGCTCGGCGAGATGGCAAGCGAGGCGCCGGTCAGTCCCGGTGCCGAGGGCAAGGTGCCGACCGGCGTCCGCATGCTGCCGGTCAGCGCGCTGACCCCGCATCCGGGCCAGCCACGGCGCCATTTCGACGATGCCTTGCTCGACGAACTGGCGGCGTCGATCGCGTCGCGCGGCCTGATCCAGCCGATCGTCGTGCGGCCGCACGGCCATGATTATCAGATCGTCGCGGGTGAACGGCGCTGGCGCGCGGCACAGCGGGCGCGGCTGCACGAAGTGCCCGTCGTCGTCCGCGACTTCGATGACGCGCAGACGCTCGAGATCGCGCTGATCGAGAATATCCAGCGCCAGGATCTCAACGCGATCGAAGAGGCGCAGGCCTATCAGCGGCTCGCCGGCGAATATGGCCATACCCAGGAGGCGCTCGCCAAGATCGTCCACAAGTCGCGCAGCCACGTCGCCAACCTGCTACGCCTGCTCGAACTGCCCGAGGCCGTGCAGGATCGGGTGACCGACGGGTCGCTGTCGATGGGCCATGCGCGGGCGTTGCTCGGGTCGCGCGACGTCGAGATGCTGGCCGAACAGGTGGTCGCGCGCGGCCTCTCCGTGCGCGAGACCGAGAAGCTGGCGAAGGGCGCCAAGCCGGAGCGGGCAGGGGGGCAACGCGATCGCACCCCGCCGCCGGCGCCCGATGCCGATATTGCTGCGCTCGAACGGCAATTGTCCGATCTGCTCGGGCTGCACGTGCGGATCGCGCACAGCGAGAAGGGCGGGACGATCACGCTCACCTATTCAACGCTCGATCAGCTCGACATGGTGTGCCAGCGGCTGACCGGGGATTCGATCTGATGATCCTGCGCAGCGACGAATATGACGATCTGCCCACCGCAGACGGCGGGGTGATGCGGACGCACTGGTTCCGACCGGCGGGGGAGGGGCGGTTCCCCGGCCTCGTGCTCTATTCGGAAATCTACCAGGTCACCGATCCGATCCGCCGGCTTGCCGCCTTCTTCGCCGGCCATGGCTATGTCGTCGCGGTCCCGGAAGTCTATCACGATTATGAGGCGCCGGGGACGGTGCTGCGCTACGATGCCGAGGGCACGGCGCGGGGCAATGACCTCAAGGTCACCAAGCCGGTGGCGGGCTTCGATCGCGACGCCACGCTGGTCCTCGACACGCTGGCGCAGCATCCTGCCTGTTCGGGGCGGCTGGGGACGGTTGGCGTGTGCCTCGGCGGGCATCTCGCCTATCGCGCGGCGCTCGATCCGCGGGTGCGTGCGGCGGCGTTGTTCTACCCGACCGACATCCACTCAGGGACGCTGGGCGAGGGCCGGTCGGACGACAGCCTCGCGCGTATGGCCGAGCTGCGGGCGGAGACGCTGTTCGTTTTCGGTCGGCAGGACCCGCATGTGCCGTTCGCGGGACGCCAGGCGATCCGTGCGCGGCTCGAAGAGGTCGGCGCGACCTATGAATGGCATGAGGTGAACGGGCAGCATGCCTTCCTGCGCGACGAGGGGCCGCGGTACGACCCGGCGCTGTTCGTCGCGGCGACCGGCTGGGCGCTGGCGCTGTTCGGGCGGGTGCTGCGCTAGGCGCCGCCCGACGGATCAGCCCCGCCGTTCCACGCCCCGCGTCAATTCGGTCAGCGCGTGATCGGCCAGCACGCTGCCGGCGTTGCCACTCGCCATGATCGCACGCTCGGCATGGCGGACGCGGGTCAGCGCGGTGCCAAGCATCGCGGGAGTCCAGCGACGCAGAGCCTGCGCGGTGGCGGCTTCCTCCTTGAAGAAGATCCGGTGGCGCTTGAAGACCGTGTCCTGCGTCGCGCCGGCGTCGATCTCCGCCTTCATCTCGGCGAGCGTCATCAGCCGGCGGGCGAGCAGGCGGAGCCAGGGGATGGGAGAGGTGCCCGCCTCGCTCAGACGGCCCAGTTCCGCGCCCAGCATGGCCGTACGGCCGGTTACGACGGCTTCGACCACCTGACCCATCTCCGCCTCGCCGAGATCCGCGCCGATCGCGTCGAGCGCGGCATCGTCGAGGTCGTGCGGGCGATCGGGGGCGGCGTCGAGGAACAACGCCAGCTTCTCGATCTCGCGCGCCAGCACGGCGCGATCGCCGCCACAGGTCGCGGCGAGCCGCGCGGCGGCGGTGTTGGTCGGGCGCAAGCCCTGGTCGCGCGCCATCGCCGCCGCCAGCCGTTCGAGATCGGCTGCGCTCGGCTCATAGGCGGCGAACGCCATGGCGCGGCGGGAGTCGATCGCCAGCTTGACGATCTTGGCGGTCGACTTGACCGTCGGGGCAAGCGCAACCACCGGGTTGCCGGCATGCTCCGCCTCGAGCAACGCGGTGAAGGCCTCAAGGCATTCCTCGCCAGCCGGGGAGACGCGGATGTGCCGCGCCCCGCCGAACAGCGACATCGACGCGGCCTCATCGGCGAGCCGTGCCGGATCGGATCGCAGCGTCGCTCCGTCGAGGTCGACGCGTTCCGCCTCCGGCCCCATGGCCTTGGCGAGCAAGCCGGCGAGTTCGGCGGTGGCCGAGCCATCCGGCCCATGCAGCAGGTACAGGCGAATGTCGGGCGAGGGGCGTTCCAGCGCGGACCGGATGTCGCGCGCGTTGGCCTTCATCGCGCCGGGCGGCCGCGGGCGTAGATGGCGACGCGCGCGACGATCTGGTCGGCGACGATCCCGGCCAGCCGTTCGAGCGCGGTATTCTCCGCCGCGATCGTCGCATATTCCGACTGGACGACGTCGATGCCGGCATCCGACCCGGCGGTGTCGTCGAGCAGCACGCTGCCGTCGGCGAGGTTCACCAGCTGGAACCGCGCGCGCAACGTCCGGCGCTCGCGGGTGACGCTGTCGTCGCGACGGACGCCGAAGCCGGCGATCTTGTCGTCCAGCCGCACGTCGAGCCGGTATTGCGGCGTGCCGTCCGGGGCGAGCCGGTCGCGGAGCGCGTTGCTCATCAGCCAGCCCGATTTGCCGTCGATCGGCGCGACCTCGACATGCGCGAGCGTACCGGCGACTGCGCCGCCCGACCCGCCGCTGTAGAGCGGACGCAGGCCGCAGCCGGAGGCGAGCAGCGCGAGCGGTGCGAGGAGCAGCAGGCGCTTCATGCGACGATGTTCACGAGACGTCCGGGCACGACGATCACCTTCTTCGGGGTTTGGCCGTCGAGCAGGCGGACGATCTTGTCGGAGGCGAGCGCCGCCGCCTCGATCGCATCGCGCGCCATGTCCTTGGGCAGGGTGAGCGTATCGCGCAGCTTGCCGTTGACCTGCACCGCGATCGTCACCTCGTCCTCGACGAGCAGCTTCGGATCGACCTCGGGCCAGGACGCATCGGCGATCAGGCCGTCGAAGCCTCTGGCGGCCCACGCTTCCTCCGCGACATGCGGCACCATCGGCGCGACCAGCAGCATCAGCGTGTAGATCGCGTTGCTGCGCGACGGGCTCGGCGCTGCCCGCTCGATCGCGGTGCACAGCTCGTACAGCTTGGCGACGGCCTTGTTGAAGGCGAGCGCCTCGATATCCTGTTCGATGCCGAGGATGGTCTGGTGCAGCTTGCGGTCGAGCGCGACATCGCCGCCCTCACCGGGGGCCGCGTCATCGCCGTCGAACAGCCGCCACAGCCGCTGGATGAAACGCCACGCGCCCTCGATGCCCGATTCGCTCCATGGCAGGTCGCGTTCGGGCGGCGAGTCGGACAGCATGAACCAGCGCGTCGCATCGGCACCGTAACGATCGACGATCGGCTCGGGATCGACGGTGTTCTTCTTCGACTTCGACATCTTCTCGACGCGGCCGACGGTGACGGGGTTGCCGGTGCCCTTCTCGAAACGGGCGCCTTCGCCGATCTCGATATCGTCGGGCGACAGCCAGCGGCCGTCCGCGGACTTATACGTCTCGTGCGTCACCATGCCCTGCGTGAACAGGCCGGTGAACGGCTCGGCGATGTCGAGCTGGCCGATATGGCGCAACGCCCGCGTCCAGAAGCGCGCGTAGAGCAGGTGGAGGATCGCATGCTCGACCCCGCCGATATACTGGCCGACCGGCAGCCAGCTTTCGGCGATTGCGCGATCGAACGGCCTGTCCTTGGGCTGGCTGGCGAAGCGGATGAAATACCAGGAGGAATCGGCGAAGGTGTCGAGCGTGTCGGTCTCGCGCACCGCGGGCTTGCCGCACGCCGGGCAGTCGACATGCTTCCAGGTGGGATGACGGTCGAGCGGGTTGCCGGGCACCGCGAAGGAGACATCCTCCGGCAGCACGACGGGCAATTGGTCCTTGGGGACCGGCTGCACGCCGCACGCCTCGCAATGGATGATCGGGATCGGCGTGCCCCAATAACGCTGACGGCTGACGCCCCAATCGCGCAGGCGATAGACGGTCGAGCCCTTGCCCCAGCCGCCCGCTTCGGCGCGGCGGATGACCTCGCGCTTGGCATCCTCGACGTCCATGCCGTCGAGGAAGTGCGAATTCACCAGGGCGCCGGGGCCGGTATAGGCCTCGTCGCCGGTGAATACCGGGTCGGTCGTCTCACCGTCGGAGACGACGCGCTGCACGGGAAGGTCGTATTTGCGCGCGAAATCGAGGTCGCGCTGGTCGTGCGCCGGCACGCCCATCACGGCGCCGGTGCCATAATCCATCAGCACGAAATTGGCGATGAAGATCGGCAACCGGCGGGTTGCGTCGAAGGGATGGGCCGCGGTGAGGCCGGTGTCGAAGCCGAGCTTTTCCTGCGTCTCCAGCTCGGCGGCGGTCGTGCCGCCCTGCTTGCAGCGCTCGATGAACGCGGCAACGTCGGGCCGCTCGGCCAGCGCCTGCGCGATCGGGTGATCCGCTGCGACCGCAACGAAGCTCGCCCCGAAGATCGTATCCGGCCGCGTCGAGAACACCTCGACCGTGCCACCGTCCGACACCGTGAAGCCGAAGGTCAGGCCCTGGCTCTTGCCGATCCAGTTTTCCTGCATCAGCTTGACCTTGTCGGGCCAGTGTTCGAGCTTGCCGAGCCCCTCGATCAGTTCGTCGGCGAAGTCGGTGATCTTGAGGAACCACTGGCTGAGCTTGCGCTTCTCGACCAGCGCGCCCGAGCGCCAGCCGCGGCCGTCGATCACCTGTTCATTGGCGAGCACGGTCATGTCGACCGGATCCCAGTTGACCGCCGATTCCTTGCGATAGACCAGGCCGGCGGCGAACATGTCGAGGAACAGCGCCTGTTCGTGGCCGTAATAGTCGGGCTCGCAGGTCGCGAGTTCCCGCGACCAGTCGAGCGCGAAGCCGAGCCGCTTGAGCTGCGCCTTCATCGTCGCGATGTTCTCGCGCGTCCAGCTGCCGGGATGGACCTGCTTTTCCATCGCCGCATTCTCGGCGGGCATGCCGAACGCGTCCCAGCCCATCGGGTGGAGCACCTCATAGCCGCGCATGCGACGGAAGCGCGCGAGCACGTCGCCCATCGTGTAGTTGCGCACATGGCCCATGTGGATGCGCCCCGAGGGATAGGGGAACATCTCGAGCACGTAGCTCTGCGGCTTGCCGCTGTTGTCGCGGGCGGCAAAGGTCTGGCGGTCGTCCCAGACCTTCTGCCAGGTCGAGTCCGCTTGCAGCGCGTTGAAACGCGTAACCATGGTCTGGATTAGCCCGCGATGGACGCGCGGCGCAGATCGCGGGCCCGGGTGAGGATGACGTCTTCGAGCTTCTGCGTCGTCGCGGCGGCGACCGGGGCGGAAACCCACTGGCCGTTGCGGTTGACCTCGCGCAGCGCCGCGACGCGGACCGCGTCGGCGCGCAGATCCTGGTCGAGGATCGACACGGTGACCTTCATCCGCTCAGTCGGCACCTGCGGGTTGACGTACCAGTCGGTGACGATGACGCCGCCGTTGGAATCGGTCTGCAGCAGCGGCATGAACGACAGGGTATCGAGGCTTGCGCGCCACAGATAGGCGTTGACGCCGATCGTCGTCACCTTCGAGGCGGCAAGATCGGTCTTGGCGACGGCGTTGCCACCGCGGCCGCCGCAGGCGGCGAGCGGCAGCGCAATGGCGGCGACCATGAGGGCGGTGCGCAACGAGCGGATCATGGGCGTAACTGTCCTGCGATAAAAAGGGCGCGTTTCGCTCTATAGATGCAGTGGGGGGGCCGCAAGCGACGCGTCGTGGCGCTGGGGGCCCACAATATGTGTGGCAAATGCAACAGTCGGCCGAAATGATGCACGGGACAATGAAGGTTCCATATTGGTGTGGGCCTGAATCGTGTTAGGCGCGTTGCAGCGGGAGTCGAGGGGACTGCTAGTGTTTGCGAAGCGTGCCATAGGGCGTGCGATGACTGGAGTGATGACGGCGACGCTCTGCGTTACCGCTATCATGGTCGCGCCTGCCTTCGGTGCCAGCGAGCGCCCCGCTCCGGCCAAGCGCGCGATCGCGTCGCGCTTCGCTGGATCGTTCACCCCGGCGGCCGCCGATCCGCGGCTTGCCGCAGCGATCGCGCGCGGCGGTCTCGACGAATCGGATTTCCGCTTCACGCCCGCCGAGGCGCAGCAGGACAAGCGCGCGGTGACCGTCGCGGTCCGCGCCCGTTCGAGCCGCACCGCCTTCGCCGATGTCGGTCGCACCGGTGCGGTGACGCCGCCGACCGTCGGCATCCAGCCGATCGCCTACAACCTGGGCGTGTCGGTGGGCTGGAAGCGTTTCGCGGTGTCGGGTGCGATCAACCGCATCGATCTGGGGCCGATCCCGGGCAGCCGCGAATCGACCGATGTGGCGGTCAGCTATCGCGCGGGTCGCGCGAGCAGCCGCCTGGTCGCCGTCGCCGACCGGCCGCTGGAGAACACGCCCAAGCTGACGCAGGAACTGCCGAGCTATTCGGTCGACGTCAGCAGCTCCTATTCGCTGACCCGCAACCTCGATGTGACCGCGGGCATGCGCTATCGGTCGGACCGCGAGCGGCTGGCGCGGCTGGACGACGACCGGCGCGACAGCCAGTCGGTCTATGTCGGGACGGCATTCCGCTTCTAACCTGAAGCGGCAGCCGGTCTGATAGGTCGGCATTTGCGGCGTTGGTGACATTCTGCTGACACTCGAGACCTGCTCCTGCGCAGGCAGTCGCTTGAACGGTTGCTCCGCGTCAGCGACGCTGGCGTCCCTGCGCCACCGCGACGGGATCAGCCGGACACCAATCCGTCGATCGCCGCCCAGCCGTCGAAGCCGTATCGCCGCAGCCGGAGCCAGCGCGCCGCGGTCATCCCACCCAGCGCGATCCGCCGGCCGCCGGCATTCCGCGTGATCTCCAGCGCCCGCCGAGCGCCCAACGGCGGCGCACCCGGATGCGACCGCGTCGCGTAGAGCGGCGACACGAACAGCCACTCCGCCCCGGCGCGTGCCGCCGCGACCGCCTCTCGTCGGTCATGCACCGCATGGGTCGTCGCACGTCGCCCGCCGTGGCCTGATACGCCCGGCAACCCGCCCGCCGCGCTGATCCGCAGGCGACGCGCCTGCGCCAGCCGCCGCACGCGCAGGAACAGCCGGTGGCGCTCGCCGCGCGACAGTCGGTAATGGCGGAACACCACGCCCGCGCCCGGCGGCAGCGCCCGCAACGTCGGCAGCAGCGCGTCGCCGATCCGCTCGTCGGTCATCAGCCAGGCGTGACGGCGCGGATCGATATTGCGGTTCAGATTGGCCACCGCGCCGCTATAGGGCAAGCATGACTGCCGCCACCAGCCCGCTCGACCGCGTCACCGCCGGAATCGCGCATGCCGCGCGCCTCGCCGGCCGCGAACCCGCCGACGTGACCTTAATCGCCGTCTCCAAGACGCACGACGCCGAGACGATCCGGCCGCTGCTCGACGCCGGTCACCGCGTGTTCGGCGAGAATCGCGTGCAGGAGGCGGCGGCGAAATGGCCGGCGCTGCGCGATGCCTATCCGGGTGTCGCGCTGCACCTGATCGGCCAGCTCCAGTCGAACAAGGCCGAAGAGGCGGTGGCGCTGTTCGACGTGATCCATGCCGTCGATCGGCCGTCGCTGGTCGAGGCGCTCGGCAAGGCGATGACCAGGACCGGGCGGCGACCGGAGTGCTTCCTCCAGGTCAATATCGGCGCGGAAGAGCAGAAGGGCGGCTGTGCCATCGCCGATCTGCCGGCATTGCTCGATCAGGCGCGGACCGCCGGGCTGCCGGTGGTCGGGCTGATGTGCATCCCCCCCGCCGATGTCGAGCCCGCGCCCTATTTCGCGCTGCTCGCCAAGCTGGCGCGCGAGGTCGGGCTCGATGGGCTCAGCATGGGCATGTCGTCGGACTATGAGACGGCGGTGACGCTCGGCGCGACGCATGTGCGGGTCGGCAGCGCCTTGTTCGGCGCGCGGGGAGAGAAGGCATGAAGGTCAAGGGACTGCTGTTCGACTTCGACGGCGTGCTGATCGAGAGCGAATATGCCGGCAACCGGCAGATCGCCGAATGGCTGAGCGCGGCGGGGCATCCGACCACGCCCGAACAGTCGATGGCCAATTTCATGGGGCTGGCCGGCGCCGACTTCCGCGCCGCGGTCGAGGGCTGGATCGGCGGGCCGCTGCCCGCCAGCTTCACCGAAGCGCGCCAGGCGGAAGATGCGCGCGCGATGGCCGAGGGGATCGATGCGGTCGCCGGTGCGGTGGCGTTCGTACGATCGCTGCCCGCCGACCTGCCGCGTGCGGTGGTCTCGTCGAGCCCGACCGCGTGGATCCGCCGCCACCTCGACCATATCGGCCTGTCGGATGCGTTCGGCGACCATATCTACAGCGGCCGCGAGCATGTCGAAAAGGGCAAGCCAGCGCCAGACCTCTATTGGTACGGGGCCAAGGCGATCGGCGTCGATATCGCGGAGTGCGCGATCCTCGAGGATTCGCCGGTCGGCGCGACCGGGGCGGTGGCGTCGGGCGGCCATGTCATCGGCCTGTGCGCCGGCACGCATTGCGCCCCCGGCCACGATGCGCGGCTGCGTGCGCTCGGGGTGCACGATGTGGCGTCCGATTTCGGCGAGGTGGCGCGGTTGCTCGGGCTGCACGCCCTGGGGCGGTAAGACCCACCGTGCTTCGACAAGCTCAGCACGAACGGTAAGATCGTATCCGCACCCACCCGTTCTGCCTGAGCCCGTCGAAGGCTCTGGCACCCGACGCCGAGCGCGGGTCCCGGAGCAAACGGCGCTGGCCGATCAGAACTTCGGCCCAGCCACCTGCGCCCGGCTCTTCTTGGGCGCATCCTTGAACAGCGCGATCATCGTCGGGTTGCGCGAGTCGCGCAGCGCATAGGCGCGCGCCGACATGCCGGCGAGATTGTCGGTCTGGTCGGGGTCGGCGCCCTTGGCGAGCAGCTTGCGCGCGATCGGCTCGTTGCGCGCGTTGACCGCGAGGATCAGCGGCGTCTGCCCCGAGCTGTTGGCGAGGTTGATATTGGCGTTGTAGGTGAGCAGCAGGTCGATCAGATCCTCGCGCCCCGCCTGCGCCGCCAGCATCAGCGGCGTATTGCCCTTGGCGTCGCGGATATTGGGGTCGGCCTTATGCTGCAGCAGATACTGCATGTAGAGGCTGCCCGAATGGCCGACGAGGATATGCAGCGCGCCCTTGCCGGTGGTCACCGCCTTGGTGTTGATGATCGTGCTGCCCGGCGTCTCGATCATCGTCGTGACCTCCTTGCCGTCCTCCTTCTCGATCGCCGAGAGGAACTTGTAGCTCTCCGACTGTTGCTGCGCCGCGACGGGCGCGGCGGCGGCGGCGAGGGCGAGCGCGAGGAGAAGGCGCGAACGGTTCATGGCGGGATCCTGACGAGGAAAGCTTGCGGCTCTGCCGGTAACAGATCAGAGCTGGCGAGGTCATGAACATTCTGCGTTCCGCCCCGCTCGCCGCCGTCGCGCTGGTCGCCTGTCACGCCGCGCCGCAGGAGGCGCCGCCGCTCGCCGGGGCGAGGATCGGCGGGCCGTTCACGATGGTCGATCAGGACGGGCGCACCGTTGGCGACCGCGACTTCGCCGGCCGGTACCGGATCATGTATTTCGGCTACACCTTCTGCCCCGACGTCTGCCCGACCGATGCGGCGGCGATCGGCAAGGCGGTCGCCGAGCTCGACCGCGACGATCCCGATCTCGCCCGCCGCATCGTGCCGATCTTCGTCACCGTCGATCCCGCGCGCGACACGCCCAGGGTGCTCAAGGGCTTCACCGCCGCCTTCCATCCGCGCATGGTTGGGCTTACCGGCACGCCGGCGCAGATCGCCGCGGTATCGAAGGCGTTCGGCGTGTTCGCCGGCAAGGGCGCGACGCAGCCCGGCGGCGGCTATCTGGTGAACCACAGCCGCACCACCTATCTGATGGACCCGGACGGCAAGCCGCTTGCGCTGCTGCCGACCGAGCAGGGGCCGCATGCCGTGGCCGCCGAGATCAAGCGCTGGGCCAAATGAGCAAATTCTGGGAGCTGCCGATCGAGCAGCTCGACCGCGGCCAATGGGAGGCCCTGTGCGACGGCTGCGGCAAATGCTGCATCCACAAGCTGGAGGACGAGGAGACGGGCGAGATCGTGCCGACCAACGTCGCCTGCCGCCTGCTCGACCGGCGCAGCGGCTTCTGTTCGGACTATAAGCATCGCCACGCCTATGTCCCCGAATGCGTGCGGCTGACCGCGGGCAACGTCCGCAATATCGACTGGCTGCCGTCGACCTGCGCCTATCGCCTGCGCGCCGCGGGCGAGCCGCTGCGCGAATGGCATTATCTGATCAGCGGCGACCGCGAGTCGGTCCATGCCGCCGGCATCTCGGTGCGCGGCTGGACGGTGAGCGAGGACGATGTCGGCGATATGGAGAACCATATCGTCGAACGCGAGCTGTGAGCGAACCGTTCGAGGTCGTGCGGCATCCGACCGCGCGGCGCATCCGCCTGTCGCTCGATCCGGCGAGCGGGCGGGCGCGGCTGGTTCTGCCCAAGCGTGCGGCGCTGAAACCGGCGCTCGCCTGGGCGCAGGGCAAGGCCGACTGGATCGCCGAACAGCGCGCGCGCCTGCCGCAGCCGCGCCCGTTCGAACCCGGCATGGTGCTCACCGTGGCCGACCAGGTGCTGACGATCGCCTGGGAGCCGGGCAGCCGCCGCCGCGTCGAACTGGCCGGCGATACGCTGTCGCTGTCGGGGCCGCTGGACACGCTGCCGCGCCGTGTGGAGACGTGGCTCAAGCGGCAGGCGCTCGACCTGCTCACCCGCGAGACGGCGGACTATGCCGCCAAGGCCGGTGTCACCGTCACCCGCGTCGCGATCGGCGACGCCCGCGGCCGTTGGGGCAGTTGCGCGCACGACGGCGCGATCCGCTACAGCTGGCGGTTGATCCTCGCGCCCGGCTGGGTGCGCCGGGCCACGGTGGCGCATGAGGTGGCGCATCGGGTCCATATGAACCATGCGCCGGTGTTCCACGCGCTGGTCGAGCGCCTGTACGGGGAGGATCCCACGCCCGCCCGCGCCTGGCTGCGTGAGCATGGCGCCGCGCTTCACTGGGTCGGGCGGTCGTCCTGAAGCGGGCGTTGCAGCGGCTGGCGACCCGCCGGGCCGCCGTCGCGGCGATCGTCGCGCGATAACGGCTGGCGCTGCGGCGCGGCGGGCCGATCGTCGCGCGGTTGCGGTGCGTCGCGCCCCGTGACGCGGTCGATCAGATCGTCGAGCTGCTGCGGCGCGCTCTCCTGCGTCCCGCGCGGACTGTCGTCGTCCTGCGGCAGCGGCTGCTCCTCGCGCGGCGCCGTCGGCAGCGGGTTGCCATTCTCGTCGACCATCGCGCCGCCATTGTCCGGCTGGCCAAAATAGGTCTCTTCGTCGGGCTCCAGCTGCCATTCGGGCAGCGTCACCTGCGTCTCGAACTGTTCGATCGGCCGATTGGCAGTGGCCGGCTTCATGAAGGCGGCGAAGGCACGCGCCGGTGCGGTGCCGCCGTGCAGGCCGGCGATCGGCCGTGCATCGTCGCGGCCCATCCACACGCCGGTGGTGAGGCCGCTGGAGAAGCCGAGGAACCAGCCGTCCTTCGATGAGCTGGTCGTGCCGGTCTTGCCCGCGACCGGACGGCCGATCTGCGCGGCGCGGCCGGTGCCGGTGTTGACCGCGGTCTGCAACAGGTCGGTCATCTCCGCCGCGACATAGGGGGCGACCAGCACATGGCTGCGATCGACCTCGTGCGTGTAGATCGTCTGGCCGTTGGCGGTGACGCGGGTGATGCCATAGGGGGTCACCGCAACGCCCTTGGCGGCGACGCTGGCGAAGGCGCGGGTCATGTCGATCAGCCGCACGTCGGACGTGCCGAGCACCATCGAGGGATGGGTGTTGATCGGCGTGGTGATGCCGAAGCGGCGCGCCATGTCGGCGATCGTGGTGAAGCCGACCTCCTGACCCAGCTTCGCCGCGACGGTGTTGAGCGAGAAGGCGAAGGCGGTGCGCAGCGTCACCGGCCCGGAATTGCGGCGCGAATCGTTGCGCGGGCTCCAGCCGTTGATCGTCACGGGTTCGTCGACGACGGTATCCTCGGGCTTGTGCCCCGCCTCGAGCGCGGCGAGATAGACGAACAGCTTGAACGCCGAACCCGGCTGGCGCTGCGCCTGCGTCGCGCGATTGTAGATCGACGACACGTAATCCTTGCCACCGACCATCGCCTTCACCGCACCATCGCGGTCGAGGCTGACCAGCGCGCCCTGCGCACCGTCGGGGGCGTTGGCGCGGATCGCGGCATCCGCCTCGCGCTGCATGCCGAGGTCGAGCGTCGTCCATACGTCGAGCGGCGCCTGCGTCTCGTCGATCAGCGTGTCGAGCTGCGGCAGCGCCCAGTCGGTGAAGTAGCGCGCGCTGTTCTGCTTGGGTTCGGGGGCGAGGCGCAGCGCATGCGGATCGGCCTCGCTCGCCTGTTCGCGGGTGATCGCGCCGGCGCGGACCATCGCGTCGAGCACCACGCCGGCGCGGCCGACCGCGGCCTGGGCGTCGGCGGTCGGCGAGTAATTGGATGGCGCCTTGACCAGCCCGGCGATCACCGCCGCCTCGGCAAGGTTGAGCGTGTTGGCACCATGGCCGAAGAATTTGCGCGCCGCCGCGTCGATGCCATAGGCGCCGCCGCCGTAATAGACCTTGTTGAGGTACAGCTCGAGCACCTGCTCCTTGCTGAACTTGCGCTCCAGTGCGAGCGCCAGGATCGCCTCGCGGAACTTGCGGCCGAACTTCTTCTGGTTGTTGAGGAAGACGTTTCGCGCGAGCTGCTGGGTGATCGTCGAGCCGCCCTGGATCCAGCGGCCACGCTCGTAGCGGATCAGCACCGAACGGGCGATGCCGAGCGGATCGACGCCGGGATGGCTGTAGAAGCGGCGATCCTCGACCGCGATCGTTGCCTCGCGCATCACCCGCGGGATGCTCTCGTAGGACAGCCATTCGCCGTAGCTCGGCCCCATCGACACGATGACGCTGCCGTCGGCGGCATGGACACGGATCATCTGGCCGTTGGGCGAGGATTTCAGCTCCTCGAAGCTCGGCAGCTGCGAGCGCGCGACATAGACCGCGATCGCCAGCGCGCCGAAGGCAAGGACGACGAGCGCCACCGCGATCTGGGCGGACAGGACGAGCCGCCGACGCCATGGCGAGCGGCGGGCAGGAGCGGAGCGGGGGGTACGCGCACGGGCCATGAAGACTTGCGCGATTACCGGTTAACCGCGGTGCCGACAAGCGCCACCGGGCGATGATTCGCGAACGCGCGGGGGTGAGCCGTGGAGAGCCAGTGAGTCCCGTCGGTTACCCGCTACGCCAATTTCGCCTCTTCAGGGCAGGGCCATCGCATAGGAAAGAAAACGCGCGGCTGTCGCTTCCGTTGGGAAAACCGATCAAGCCGCGCGCATCGTCATGCCATAGCCCCGCCCTGCGGGGACGAGAGCGTCACGCCGCCTTGCGGGCGCGAAACTCCAAGGCGATCGAGTTCATGCAATAGCGCAGGCCCGTCGGCGGCGGGCCGTCGGGGAACACATGCCCCAGATGGCTGTCGCAGCGCGCGCAGCGTGTCTCGGTCCGAGTCATGCCGTGGCTGGTGTCGCTGTGATCGGACACGCAATCGGGGCCGATCGGCTGGGTGAAGCTCGGCCAGCCCGAGCCGCTGTCATATTTGTCGGCGCTGTCGAACAACGCCTGGTGGCAGGCGGCGCAATGATACAGGCCGTCCGCCTTGTTGTCGGTGAGCGCGCCGGCATAGGCGCGTTCGGTGCCTGCCTCGCGCAGGACGTGATATTGCGCCGGGGTCAGGCGCTTACGCCATTCGGCTTCCGAAAGGTTCAGGTGATCCATGCGATCCAATCTCGTAGCGGTGGGGCGTGGCGTCAACCATCATGGGGTCATTCTGGTCGCATGCGCCACGGCCTGAATCAGTCCCGGCGGCAACCAGCGCAGCGCGCCGCCCGACCAGCGGCTCTCGGCGAGCCGGCGGACCATTCCGGCGACCGCCATCGGCCGCGCCAGCCGGCGGGCGAAGCCGCGCTGCCATGCTGCCGCCGCCGCCGGTCCGCCGCGCAGATAGGCCTCGGCAGCGGCGACCCCGCTGGCGAGCGCGATGCCCATGCCCTCGCCGGCAAGGCTGGGGATCACGCCCGCCTGGTCGCCGAGGCGGAACAGGCCCGCGGTGCCGCTGCGCTGGCGCCAGCCATAGGGGACGTTGGCGATCGCATCGATCAGTTGACCGGGCGCGAGTCGCGCCAGCCGCTCGCCGAGTCGCGGCAGCTCATCGCCCAGCTGCACGAGCAGCGCCGCGGGGCTGCCCGCCGCCTGGAGCCGCGACCGGTGCACCGCCATGCAGACGTTGGCGCTGCCATCTTCCTGCAAGGCGATGCCGGCATAGCCGCGATCGAACAGGTGCAGCTCGATCCGGCCGGCGAGCGCGCGGGTCAGCGCCGGATCGGCGGCGAGGCGGACGCGGATGCCCAGCGTCGGGTCCTGCCCGCGCGCCGCGGCCGGGCGCGCCAGACCGCGCAGGTCGTGCTTGCCGGTGGCGAGAAACAGCGCCTCGGCGGTGATGTCCGCGCCGTCCGCGACATGCGCGATGCACCCGTCGATGGCGCGGATGGTGACGCCGGTCTCGACCGCCGCACCGGCGCGCAGCGCGGCCTCGCGCAGCACCGTGTCGAGCCGCCGCCGCGATACGCCGATCGCCGGCCGCGGCAGCGCCGCCTCGCGACACCGGTCGCCGGCGAAGAGCGTCACCCGCGTCAGCCGGTCGCGGTTCAGCGTATCGGGATCGACGCCCAGCGCCGCGATCCGGTCGATCGTCCGCCAGCTGACGAAGCCGCCGCACAGCGCATCCGCCGCGGCATGGCGCTCGACGAGCAGCGCGCGCGTGCCGCCGCGGGCAAGGCGGATCGCCGCCGCCGCGCCCGCCGGGCCGCCGCCGACGATCAGCGCAGCCGTTCGACGCATAACCGGAAGGGGAAGGCGCGGAACACGCGCGCATCGGCGACACCCGCCGCATCGAGCAGCGGCGGCCATTCGCCCGGCCGATAGGAGCGCGCGATCGACAGCGTGCCGTCATGGCGGACGATCGGGTGCCAGCGCGCCAGCGCGGCGAGCAGCGGAAACCCGGCATGCGCGAAGCGATGGCGATGAAGGTCGTTGACCAGCCAGCCACGCCGCGCCTCGGCCTCCATGAAGCGCAGGAAGCCGACGAGCTGGTCGCGCGTCATGTGATGCGCGACGAGGCTGGAGATGACGACGTCCCAGCCTTCGCCGGCACACTCGGCGTAATCGCCGGTGCGCCAGGCGATCGGCAGGCCGGCGGGCGTATGCGCGCGCGCCGCGGCCTCGCTGCGTGGATTGAGATCGACGCCGACCAGCTCGGCGACGATGCCGCGCTTGCCCGCCCAGCGCGCGATGCGACGCAGCATGTCGCCGTCGCCGAAGCCGACGTCGAGCAGCTTCAGCGTGCTGGCGCCAGACAATGCACGATCAAGGAAGGCGAGCGTCGGTCGCGCCGCCAGCGTCACCGTGTTGACCCGCGCCAGATCGGCGACGACCGCGGCATAGGTCTCTGCCGGCAGGTCGTCCGCGTCCATCAGCTCCTCGGCCTGCGCGCGGACGGCGAGGCTCATGCCACCGACCGCAGCGCCAGCCCCTCGGCGGCGAGACCGGGGCCGAAGGCGAGCGCGACCCCCTCCGCCTGCGCCGGCGGCGCCGCGAGCAGCCGCGCGAGCACGAACATCAGCGTCGCCGACGACATGTTGCCAAAATCTGCGAGCACGCCGCGCGAGGCTGCCAGCGCCGGTTCGGGCAGGGCGAGCGCGGTCTGCACCGCGTCGAGGATCGAGCGGCCGCCGGCATGGACCGCCCAGAACAGCGCGGCGGGCGGCGCGTCGCCGGTCACCGTCGCGACGAACGCCGCCTCGCCGAGCGCCTCGCCGATCCGCCCCGGCACCGCGCCGTCGAGGTGCATCGCAAAGCCGGTGTCGGTGATCGTCCAGCGGATCAGCTCGGCGCTGTCGCCCAGCGTCGCGGCGAAGGGCCGCCCGAGCTCGATGCCGTGCGGATCGGCGCTGACGATCCCGGCGGCGGCGCCATCGCCGAATTGCAGCATCGCGAGCAGCGGCTCGATCGCGGTCTCGTCCTGCAGATGCAGCGACGACAGCTCCACCGTCACCACCAGCACCCGCGCCTCGGGCTGCGAGCGGACGATATGGCGCGCGGTGCGCAATGCGACGATCGCCGCGTAACAGCCCATGAAGCCGATCAGCAGCCGCTCGACCGAGGGCGCAAGGCCCAAACGCCGCGCGATGATCTGGTCGATCCCCGGCGCGACGAAGCCGGTACAGCTCGCCACGACGAGATGGGTGATGCCGGGCGGCGGCGCCGCGTCGCCGGTCAGCGCGGCGATCGCGGCGAGCGCCAGCGCCGGCGCCTCCCCGGCATAGAGCGCCATGCGCGCGGCAGTGCCGGGCATGGCGGCGCCATAGAAGCCGCCGGCATCGACCGCGCTGCCGCCGTCCACCCCGGGCAGCACCGACCAGCGATGCGTGATCCCCGCGCGCGCCGCCATTCGCGCGAACAGCGGGCGGGCGCGGGGCTCGACCCGTGCGCCGGCCCAGTCGATGAAGGCATGATGGATGTCATGGGGCGGCACGGCGGTGCCGACGGCGTTGAGGTAAGCGGCCACCGAATTCCTTTACACCCGCGCCCGGCGTCGGGACAGCAGCAACGCACGGTTCCGCGACAAGGATGCAGCGGCGCAGAACGGCGCCGCGCCTGCCGCAAACCGCAATACCTCGCGGCGACATCAGTCATCTCCCGTAAATAGTTGTGTTTTTTTGTTCACGAATGTTAGGCAGACGATCCGCCAACGATCGTTCGGGGAACGCGACGTGCCACATGAGTCCATCGCCGGACTGGTCAAGGACCTGACGACGCAGCTCTCCGCGATCGCGGTCGAGTTCGGGACGCGTGCCGATCGCCTGGCCGACGCGACGAGCGCCGCCGCCAGCGAGGCGCAGGCCGGCACCGCGACGCTGGACCCGCGCGAGCTGGCCAAGCAGCTGCTGGCGCAGCGTCGGGCGCGGTTCGACCATTTCCCCGCCGAACTGTTCCACGAGCCGGCCTGGGACATGCTGCTCGCGCTGTTCGTGGCGCATGAGGAGCGTCGGACGATGAACGTCAAGACGCTGGTCGGCAGTGCGCACGCGCCGGTGACGACCTCGCAACGCTGGATCGATCATCTCCACAAGCTCAAGCTGATCGACCGGGTGATCGACCCGGTCGACCGGCGGAGGATGGAAATTTCACTGAGCGACGGCGGCTATGCCGCGATCACCGCCTATCTGCGGCGGATGGGCGCGGGGTAAGAGACAAGTGCGTATTTGCTGACGAGACGTTTCAAAACCGCAGAATGGCCTTACAACGCCTAAGCGTTTCTCCATTGGTAGATGCCTTTACGCCTTATTCGCGTTGCTCTGCTTCTTCGGCGTCATCGGGAATGTTCAGGTAAAAGTCATCGGGTATATCGCGTACGGCCTGCTGAAAATGTTCCGGATATTCAGGAGCTATGTCCCGGAACGCCTTTGACAGTTCCGACAGGAACGAAGGGTCTATTTCATGCAGATCGTGCGAGATATGTTCGAATATCTCGACTATACGATCTTCCAGGTCGGGGTGGTCGCCTAACGGGTCGATATTCAAGATGACGTTTGCGATAAGGCGCGCTATTTGATGTGAAATCATGATTTTACGCTCCTAACTTTGATGTTGTGAACGTCGGCTTTCTTTAGCAGCTTTAAGGCCAAACTTTTCTGACGGGCATTTGGAAAATCCCACAAACCGATAAGCTTATGTTCCCGCAGGGCTTGCGATTGCCGCAGGACTTGGGCCACTGAGCGCGGTTTCGACGTGACGCCGAACGTCCGATCGACTGGCCAATCCGCTTGGAAGCCATCGAATTTCACCAGTCGTTGCTTGCCGACCGGCATTGTTCTTGGCGGCGCTGGTGCGTATCCAGGCCGCGCATTGGGCGCTGCATCGTTGTAGTCTTTGGCCGGGCCCGCTTTAAGATTCTCTTTGACCCATTTGTATTTGACGGGAGCACAATCAGGCCGCAGCCGCTGCGGCAATCTGGCTTGCCGGAGAGCCGATATCTTACTTGCCGCCATCCCGGTGACGCGGCCAATCGCAACACCGGCAGTAACGCTACCGGTGACATAGCCAATCTCGTGGGGGTTGGTATGCCTGATGCGATTTGCGGCACGAGCTAGTTGAATGCTGGCTGGCGTATCTTCGGCGGCAATGGCGCGATCTATTAGGCCGGCCAGAGCGAAATTATTATTTTGAGTGGCGGATACTGGATTTTTAACGAAAGCGAGAGCTGCCTTTGCCGAACCTTTTGCCGTGTCATAGGCGCCGTCGCTAACGCCGCTGGCAAAATCGAATTCTGCTTTAGCGACAGTATGTAGCGCCTTCGCGGCCGACCGTTGACCCGCAACAATATCGGTTATCGGATTGGACGGCTGGTTGCGTGATCGCGAGGGGGTGTTCCGTCTTGTTGAGTGTCGAGACGTGTCCGTCCGCACCCCGTGGTACGAGCCATCGCCCGGTCCGTAACCAACCGACATACGCCCGCCGTTTCGCCTCGATCGACACATCCATATCGCCGCTCCGTTCCGCTGCGACGGGAACAGATCAGCAACATTTTCCAACGAGACAAGAGAAAACCCGCAACCCCATGGGGCGCGGGCCATATCTCTGTCTGCTAAAGAGTGGTGCGGCCGAGAAGACTCGAACTTCCACGGGCTTTCGCCCACAACGACCTCAACGTTGCGCGTCTACCAATTCCGCCACGGCCGCACGTGAAGAACACCGGGCTGAGCCGGCATCTGGCAGGCGCAGGCCCCTAGCAAAGGCTTGTCGGCTCCGCAACGCCCCTTTTTCAGATTGTGCGCTTTTCGCTGTCACACGGACGCGGTAGCGCCCCGCCATGGCCAGTACCTTGCCCCGTCTGACGACCCGCGCCGAGACGCGCATGCTGCTCGCGCTCGCCTGGCCGGTGGTGCTGACCAGCCTCAACTGGACGCTGCTGCAGGTCACCGACGTGATGGTCGTCGGCCTCGTCTCGACCGAGGAGGTGGCGGCCTTGGGGGCGAGCCGCGCGCTCGGCTTCGTCGGTATCGTCACCGCCCTCGCCTGGCTGTCGGGCGTGCTGGTGATGGCGGCGCGGGCCGACGGCGCCGGCGACCTGCCGCGCACCGGCGCGGTGCTGCGCGAGGGGCTGGCGCTCGGGCTGTTGCTCGGCCTGGTGATCGGCGGCCTGTTCCTCGTCGCGGCCGAGCCGCTGCTCGCGCTGATCGGCGTCGCCGCCGACCGGGTCGACGAAAGTGCGCGCGTCGTCCGCGCCTTCGCCATCGCCTATCCGTTCCAGCTGGTGAACGTCGCCGCCGCCTTCTTCCTCGAAGGGGTCAGCCGGCCGCGTCGCGTCACCGTGGTCAATCTGTCGGTGCTGCCGGTCAACGCGCTGCTCGCCTGGGCGCTGTCGGCGGGGCATTTCGGCCTGCCGGCGCTGGGCGCGGTCGGCGCGGCGCTGGCGACGACGGTCGCCTCGCTGCTCGGCGCGATCGGCATGGTGGCGAGCGTGCTCACCCTGCCGCGGGCCCGCGAACGCGGCGTGCTGCGCGTCGATGGCGCCGCATGGCGCGCGGTGCCGCGCGGGGCGTGGGCGCTGGCGGTGTTCGGCATCGTCCCGGCCGTCGCCTCGGGTCTCGAACTCGCCGGCTTTTCGATCCTGATCGCGCTGTCGACACAACTGGGCGATGCCGCGGCGCATGCCTTCCAGATCGTGTTCGCGATGCACAATGCGACCTTTGCGGTGGCGCTCGGCCTCGGATCGGCGGCGGGGGTGCGCGCCGGCAATGCGGTGGGCGAGGGGCAGCCGGCGGCGGCGATCCGGCGTACATTGATCGCGGTCGGCCTGTCGGTGCTCGCGCTCGGGATCGGCGCCGTGATCCTCGCGGCGGCGGCACCGGCGCTGGTCGCGCTGTTCCCGGCGGCGGTGGAGGTGCATCGCATCGCCGCGGCGATGCTGCCGCGCTGGGCGCCGTTCATCGTCTTCGACGGCATCCAGGTCGTGCTGGTCTATGCGCTGCGCAGCCTCGGCGATCAGGTCGTCGCGGGCGTCAACAGCATCCTCGCCTATTTCGTCGTCACCGGCGGCGTCGGCTGGTGGCTGGTCCACCATGACGGCGGCGCGCTGGCGCTCGCCTGGGCATCGGGGATCGGGATGCTCGCCGCCGCGCTGCTGCACGGCGGCCGGTTCGCGCAGGTCAGTTCGCGGCTTCGCCGGCAAAGCTGAGTTCGAGCCGCTTCGAATTCTTCGGCACGTCGAGCTTGGCCGAGTTGAAGTCGATCGTGCCGCCGGGGTTGAGCGTGCGCTGCTGCGGCGTGATCGTCCAGCTGTAGACGATGCGACCCTGCGCATCGCGCAGTTCGGCGCGGATATCGGGGACGCGCTGGCGCTCGCTCGACGGATTGCTCACCTGGCCGCTCACCGCGAACAGTTCCGAGCCATTGTCCAGCTCGCGCCGCTCGATCGGATTGTCCTTGAGCCGCAGCGGCGATTCCTGCGCGCCGATCGGCAGCCCGATCTTGGCGAGCAGCCCCGGCGCACCGAGGAAGACGATCGCGGCGACGCCGACGATCATAAGCAGCCCGGCGAGCACCGCGATCACCGTCCAGCGTTTCGACGTATTGCGTCGCGGGCGGTGCGGCGGGCGATGCGCGAAGGCGTCGTAATCGGGCGCGGGCAGCACCGATTCGGGCATGGCGGCGGCGCGCGGCGACGGAATCGCCGCCGGTTCGAGGAAGGCGGGCCGGTCCGTCTCGTCGTCGATCGTCGTCGGTGGCGCCGATTCGACGGCTGGCTCTGCCACCGGCGGGGCCGGGGGCGGGGCCGGTTCAGGCTCGGGCGGTGGCGGATCCTGGAACCAGCTGTGCCGGCAATTGGCGCAGCGCACGGTCCGGCCTTCGGTGCCGATCGCGCTGTCGGGCACCAGATAGCGGGTGCTGCATTCGGGACATTCGAGGATCATGCGCAACGCTTTACGGACGGGTGCCGGAACCATGACCGGGACTGCGTGCGATTCTAAGCACGTGAGCCGCCCGCGTGGCAAGCTTGAAGCCGCGCGCCGCCCATGCGAAGGCTGCGCACGCGGCCCACCGACGGCCCGAGACACCTCAGACGGAGCGGTTGCGGCCAGGCGCATGGCAAATATCGTGCAGTTCGAAAATGTTGGGCTGCGATATGGGGCCGGGGAGGAAACCCTGTCCGACATCAGCTTCACGCTGGGCAGCGGCGCCTTCTACTTTCTCACCGGCGCCAGCGGCGCGGGCAAGACCTCGCTGTTGCGCCTGCTCTATCTGGCGCAGCGGCCGAGCCGCGGCATCATCCGCCTGTTCGGCGAGGATGCGGTGACGATGCCGCGCGACCGCCTGCCCGGATTCCGCCGCCGGATCGGCGTCGTGTTCCAGGATTTCCGCCTCGTCCCGCATCTGTCGGCATGGGACAATATCGCGCTGCCGCTGCGCGTCGCCGGCGTGTCCGAGGACGATATCGAGCAGCCGGTGCGCGAGATGCTCGGCTGGGTCGGGCTCGGCGCGCGTGCCGAGGCGCGGCCGGCGACGCTGTCGGGCGGCGAGCAGCAGCGCGTCGCCATCGCGCGCGCGGTGATCGGCCGGCCCGAGGTGCTGGTCGCCGACGAGCCGACCGGCAACGTCGACGCGGAAATGGCCGACCGGCTGATCCACCTGTTCGAATCGCTCAACACGCTCGGCACGACGGTGGTCGTCGCGACCCACGACGTCCAGCTGCTCGGCCGCGTGCCGAGCGCGCAGATGATGCGGCTCGACAAGGGCCGACTGCTCGATCCGACCGGCATGCTCCGCTACCCCCCGCCCCGGCGGAGGCTGGAATGAGCGGCGCGGACCGGCGCGTGTTCGACGAGGCGGGCGGGCTGCGCGCGATGACCTGGGTGATGGCGATCATGCTGTTCCTCACGCTGCTCGCCGCCGCGCTCGGGCTCGGCACCCGCCAGTCGGCGCAGGCGCTCGAACGCCAGCTCGCCGGCCGTCTCACCGTGCAGGTGGTCGAGGGCAGCCCCGCCACCCGCGACGCGCTGGCCCGGCGCACGCTCGCCGCGCTGCGCACGCTGCCGCAGGTGCGCCGCGCGACGCTGGTCGACCGCGCCGAACTGACCCGCACGCTCGCCCCCTGGCTGGGCGACGTCGGCGACGACGCCGACCTGCCGGTGCCGGCGATGATCGACGTCGATCTCACTCCCGGCGCCGCGCCGGACGCGGTGATCGCGGCGGCCAAGCGGATCAGCGCGGCGAGCCGCGTCGACCGGCATCAGCGCTGGATGTCGCCGGTCAGCGGCTTCCTCGATACGCTGACCTGGCTGGCCTTTGGGCTCGTGCTGCTGATGCTCGCCGCGACCGGCGCGGTCGTCGTGCTCGCCGCGCGCGCGGGACTGGAGACGCATCGCGCGACGATCGAGGTGATGCACATGCTCGGCTCGACCGATGTCCAGGTCGCGCGGCTGTTCCAGCGGCGGATCGCGCTCGACGCGGCGCTCGGCGGGGTCGCCGGCGGTGCGGCGGCGCTCGCGGTGCTCCTGTTCCTCGGCACGCGGCTGGCGGCGCTGGGGTCGGAGCTGCTCGGCGGCATCACCCTCGATGCGGGCGACTGGGGGCTGCTGGTGCTGGTGCCGGTCGGCTTCGTCGCATTGGCCACGCTGGCGGCGCGGATCACCGTCGTCGCGGCGCTGAGGCGGTCGCTGTGATCGTGCGGCTGTTCGGTCTGGCGGCGCTCGCCTGGTGCCTCGGCTTCGCGGCATTCATGCTGCTGCTGCCCAAGCCGCTCGCCCCCAACACCACCGATGCGATCGTCGTGCCGACCGGCGGCGCGGGGCGGATCGACCGCGGTATTGCCTTGCTCCAGGCACGGCAGGCGCGGCGGATGCTCGTCACCGGCGTGGCGCCGGGCGTGCGGCCGATCGATCTCGCCCGCGAATACAAGGTGCCGGTCGCGCTGTTCGACTGCTGCATCGATCTCGGCGCCGATGCGGTCGACACCCGCTCGAACGCCGAGGAGACCGCCGCCTGGGTCAAGACGCATGGCTATCGCACCGTCCGCCTCGTCACCTCCGACTGGCACGTGCCGCGTGCGCGCATGGAGCTGGCGGCGGCGATGGGGCGGCAGGTGCAGGTGCTCGGCGACGGCGTGCCCAGCACGCCGCGGCTCGGCACCCTGGTGAACGAATACAACAAACTGATCCTGCGGCGCGTGGCGCTGTGGCTGGGGGTAGGGGCATGAACCGGCTGCGTACGATCCTGTTCGAGATGGTCTTCTACGCGCTGTCGGTGCCGATCGTGCTGAGCGTGCCGGTGTCCGCGCTGTTCGGCCGGCGCGCGGTGATCCGCCATGCGCATGTCTGGGCGGCGATGCACCGGCTGCTCTACCGCACGATCATGGGCATCCGCGTCCGCGTCGAGGGGCAGGTGCCGCCCGGCACCTATTTCTTTGCCGCCAAGCATCAGGCGATGTTCGAGACGCTGGAGCTGCAATTGCTGCTCGGCGGGCCGGCGATGGTGATCAAGCGTGAACTCAGCCGCATCCCGTTCTGGGGCTGGGCGGCGATGCGATATGGCGGGATCATCGCCGATCGCGAGGCGTCGGCCAGCGCGCTGCGCTCGATGATGCGCGCCGCCAAGGCGCTCAAGGCGGAGGGGCGGTCGATCCTGATCTATCCGGAGGGCACGCGGGTCGCGCCCGGCGAGCAGCCGCCGCTGCAATCGGGCTTCGCCGGCCTCTATCGCGCGCTCGGCCTGCCGGTGGTGCCGATCGCGCTCGACACCGGTCTGGTCTGGCCCAGACACGGCGCCAAGCGCCCCGGCATCGTCACCATCCGGATCGGCGAGGTGATCCCGCCCGGCCTGCCGCGCGAGGAGATCGAGGCGCGGGTCCATGCCGCGATCAACGTGCTCGACCGCGGGCGCGCGGAATTGGAAGTGGTGAAAGTGCCGCCCGCGGCGTAGGATAGCCGGGTCAACTATAAGGTGACCCATGTCCGACGATTTCTACCGCATCAAGCGCCTGCCGCCCTATGTCATCGCCGAAGTCAACGGCATGCGGGCCGCGGCGCGCGCGGCGGGCGAGGACATCATCGATCTCGGCATGGGCAATCCCGATCTGCCGCCGCCCGCCCACGTCCTCGACAAGCTGATCGAGGTGACGCGCAAGCCCGACGCGCATGGCTATTCGCAGTCCAAGGGCATTCCCGGCCTGCGCCGCGCCCAGGCCAATTATTACGGCCGCCGCTTCGGCGTCGACCTCGATCCCGAGACCGAGGTGGTGGTGACGATGGGGTCGAAGGAGGGGCTGGCCAGCCTCGCCACCGCGATCACCGCGCCGGGTGACGTCGTGCTCGCGCCCAATCCGTCCTATCCGATCCATACCTTCGGCTTCATCATCGCCGGGGCGACGATCCGCGCGGTGCCGACGACGCCCGACGAAGCCTATTTCGAGAGCCTGGAGCGCGCGATGGCGTTCACCGTGCCGCGGCCGTCGGTGCTGGTGGTGAACTATCCGTCCAACCCCACCGCCGAGGCGGTCGACCTCGCCTTCTACGAGCGGCTGGTGGCCTGGGCGAAGGAGAACCAGGTCTGGATCATCTCCGACCTCGCCTATTCGGAACTGTATTACGACGGCAATCCGACCCCCTCGATCCTCCAGGTCAAGGGCGCCAAGGACGTCGCGGTCGAATTCACCTCGCTGTCCAAGACCTACAGCATGGCCGGCTGGCGGATCGGCTTCGCGGTCGGCAATGCCCGGCTGATCGCCGCGATGACGCGGGTGAAATCGTATCTCGATTACGGCGCGTTCACCCCGATCCAGGCGGCGGCCTGCGCCGCGCTCAACGGCCCGCAGGACATCGTCGAGAAGAACCGTCAGCTCTACCACAAGCGCCGCGACGTGCTGGTCGAGAGCTTCGGCCGGGCAGGGTGGGACATCCCGCCGCCGCGCGCGTCGATGTTCGCCTGGGCGCCGCTGCCGCCCGCGGTCGCGCATCTCGGCAGTCTCGAATTCTCCAAGCAATTGCTCACCCATGCGCAGGTCGCGGTGGCGCCGGGCGTCGGCTATGGCGAGAACGGCGAGGGCTTCGTCCGCATCGCGCTGGTCGAGAACGAGCAGCGGCTGCGTCAGGCGGCGCGCAACGTGAAGCGCTACCTCCAGTCGATGGGCGTCAACACGCCGAGCCGGACCGCGGGCTGATGCTGCTGCACGACCGCGCCGCCGGCACGGCGACCGGCGGCGCGCGTGAGGGCTTCGCCTTCGCGACGCGCTTCCGCGTCCGCTATGCCGAGATCGACGGGCAGAAGGTCGTCTTCAACTCGCGCTACCTCGAATATGCCGATGTCGCTGCGACCGAATTCTGGGACTGGACCGGCATCGGCGCGGCGCTCGGCCCGGTGTGGCAGCAGCTCGAATTCCACGTCCGCAAGGCGGAGGTCGATTATCTCCGCCCGTTCGTCTGGGGCGACACCGTCGCCGCTTATGTCCGGATCGCGCGGCTCGGCGGCACCAGCATGACGATCGCGATGGATCTGGCGCACGGTACGACCGGCGACCTGCATGCGACGGTGTCGCTGGTCATGGTCAACGTCCATCTGCCGACCGGGCGGCCTGCCGCGATTCCAGAGCCGGTGCGGGCGTTTCTGGAGGCGGTGTAGGAAACCCCATTCCTCCCCCGAATGGGGAGGGGGACCAGCGAAGCTGGTGGAGGGGGGCTTCCACAGCCGCCCTCTCTTGAGGAGGGCCCCCTCCACCACGCCGCTGCGCGGCGCGGTCCCCCTCCCCGTGCCGGGGAGGAATGGCCTTATCGCGCCGCCATCATCAGCGCCGCGGTCGCCTTGGCGCTCCCGACCACGCCCGGAATACCGGCGCCCGGATGCGTGCCCGCCCCGACGAAATACAGATTGGGGATATGGTCGTCGCGATTGTGGACGCGGAAATAAGCGCTTTGCGTCAGCACCGGCTCAAGGCTGAAGGCGCTGCCGAGATGCGCCTTCAGGTCGGTGGCGAAATCGTTCGGCGCATAGCTGAACTTGGTGACGATCCGCTCGTGGATGTCGGGGATCAGCCGCCGGCCGACCTCGTCGAGGATGCGCTTCTCCAGGATCGGGCCGACCTCGTTCCAGTCGACCGGGAACTTGCCCATGTGCGGCACCGGCGCGAGGGCATAGAAGGTCGAATGCCCCTCCGGCGCGAGGCTCGGGTCCGTCACGGTCGGGTGGTGCAGATACAGCGAGAAATCCTGCGCCAGCACGCCGTGATCGTAGATGTCGGCGAGCAGCTCCTTATAGCGCGGCCCGAACAGGATCATGTGGTGCGGGATGCCGGGCCAGGTGCCCTTGATCCCGAAATGCACGACGAACAGCGACGGCGAATAACTCTTGCGCTCCAGCCGCGCCTTGGTGCGCTGCGCACTGCGTGAGCCGCTCAGCAGGTCGCGATAGGTGTGCATGATGTCGCTGTTCGCCGCGATCGCGTCGGCCTGCGCCTCCCAGCCGCTGGCGCAGCGCACGCCGGTGGCGCGGTCGCCCAATGTCTCGATCGAGGCGACGGGGTCGCCCAGCCGCAGCGTGCCGCCGATCCGCTGGAAATGCGCGACCAGCCCGGCGATCAGCCGGTTGGTGCCGCCGCGTGCGAACCACACGCCGCCATCGCGCTCCAATTTGTGGATCAGCGCATAGATCGCGCTCGTCGTCATCGGATTGCCGCCGACCAGCAGCGTATGGAAGCTCAGCGCCTCGCGCAGCTTCTCGTTCTGCACGTATTTCGACACGATCGAATAGACCGAGCGCCACGCCTGATATTTGGCGAGCGCCGGCGCCGCCTTGATCATCGACGCGAAGTCGAGGAACGCGACATGGCCGAGCTTCTCATAGCCCTCGCGATAGACGCCCTCGGCATATTCGAGGAACTTGTGATAGCCGGCGATGTCGGCCGGGTTGAGCTTGCCGATCTCGCGCTGCAGCAGCGCCTCGTCGTTGGTGTAATCGAAATTGGTGCCGTCGACCCAGTTGAGCCGGTAGAAGGGCGTCACCGGCTCCAGCGTCACGTCCTCGGCCATGTCGCGCCCCGTCAGCGCCCACAATTCCTGCAGGCAGGCGGGATCGGTGATGACGGTCGGGCCGGCGTCGAAGGTGAAGCCGTCGCGCTCCCAATAATAGGCCCGGCCGCCGGGCTTGTCGCGCGACTCGACGATGGTCGTCGCGATTCCGGCCGATTGCAGGCGGATCGCGAGCGCCAGCCCGCCGAATCCCGCTCCGATGACGATCGCCGACTTCATGTTCGTTTCCATTCCTCTGTGCGGGTTACCGCCATGCCGTCGTTCGCAGGACCCTGATCGCACTGCCCACCGGCACCGGTGGTTTGCCCGTCAAAATCCGTATCTTGTCCTTGAGACTGGATCGCCCCGCATAGAAGCGGGTGATCAGCGTCGGGTCGAGACGGTAGAAGCGCTCGATGATGCGCCAACGTTCCGCCGGATCGCCCGCACGGAACATCATCGCGCTCAGCATGCGATAGAAGGCGCCGTGCCGCCAGGTGGCGCGGGCGTAATCATGGGTGAACGCCGCCAGCGCCTTGCCCGACAGGTCGCTCTGCTCGGCCAGCCGCACCGCCAGCCGCACCGCATCGGGGAGCGAATAGCCGGTGGTCGGCTGGAACAGCCCCGCGCGCATCCCCGCCTTGGCGACATGCACGCCGCTCGACCGCCAATAGGCTTCGAAATCGCCGCCCAGGGTGATCGGCAGCACCCCCGCCTCGGTGCGCAGCACGCTGTCGACGTGCCAGCCACGGCCCGCGGCATAGGCTGCGATGCGCAGCCCCAGCGCGGCGCGGTCGACGTCCGGCGTGTCGCTGTAATAGGTGTCCTCGACGAACATCCGGTTTGCGGCGAAGGGCAGGCAATAGACGAAGCGATAGCCGTCGATCTGCGCGACGGTCGCGTCCATCACCCGCGGTCCGGCGGCGCCGTGCGGCGCGTGCAGCAGCAGCTCCTGCCCGACGAACTTCTGCCAGCCGAGGTCGAGCAGCGACAGGTCGCCCGGCCCGCGACAGTCGATCACGCCTTTGGCTTCGATCCGGTCGCCATCGGCGAGCACCACCGCGGTCGCCGAGGCGGCGAGCACCTTGCGGCCGAGCATCGCCGTCTGCGGCGGCAGCGTCGCGCGGATCACCGCATGCAGCCGCTCGCTCGTCACCGAATGATAGGTCGCGTCGATCTGGCGCGTCAGATTGGGAAAGGCGACGTCATAGCCCTGCCAGTCATGCACGGTCAGCGGCGCGACCAGCCAGCGGTCCTGCGGCGCGATGTCGCTGCCGAAGAACGACCAGACGTGGTCGCCGCCGAGGTGCGGCGCCGCCTCGACGATCCGCACGTCGAGCCCGGGCCGCCGCGCGTGCAGCGCCAGCGCGATCAGGCCGCCGGCGAGGCCGCCGCCGACGATCGCCACGTCGCAAGGGATGGTCGAGCCCATGGCTGCGCCTACCGCAAAGCGGGCGGCGCGAGAACCGGATTTTCCGTTGCTGCGTTCGGCGCTAGCCTGTCGGGATGATGCCGCCTGTCCTCACCACCGATCGCCTGATCCTCAGCGTCCACCGGCCGGTCGATCTCGACGCGCTCGCCGCCTTGTGGGCGCATCCCGGCGTGTTCGGCATGATCGGCGGCGTCGCGCGCAGCCGCGAGGAGGTATGGATCCGCCTGCTGCGCTCGATCGGCCAGTGGCAGGCGTTCGGCTATGGCAGCTGGGTGGTCCGCGACCGTGGCGGCGGCTTCGTCGGCGAACTCGGCCTGCTCGAGGCGCAGCGCGCGATCGACCCGCCGCTCGCGCTGCCCGAGGTGGGCTGGACGCTCTCGCCGGCGCTGCACGGCCGCGGCTATGCCGGCGAGGCGCTGGCGGCGGTGTTCGGCTGGACGGCGGCGCAGGGTATCACCCGGACGACCTGCATCATCGACCCCGGCAACGCGCCCTCGCTTCGCTTGGCGGCGCGGCTGGGGTACGGGTTGGTGCGCGAGGCGGACTATAAGGGACGACCGATACACGTGTTCGAACGCTGACACCTTGCCTTGGCGGGCTGGGCTGTCGCTCATCGACGTTCATGCTGGCCCGGCTCTCTCCAAGCTCGTCCCGTCACCCCGGACCCGTTCCGGGGTCCACCCAGCCGCAAGAGAATGGTGTCGAATCAAGCCTTTTCCCCCGCCGCAGAGTGGACTCCGGAACAAGTCCGGGGTGACGGCTGTGATGAGGAAACCGATCGAACCTCACCACCCCGGCCATATGCGATCGCCCTGCCCGCAAGGGGCGCGCGGCGAAGCCGTGACGGAGGGGAACGCCACCGAAGACGTTGCTTACCTCCCCCTCCGTCATGCCTGCGGCATGCCACCTCCCCCTGGCGGGGGAGGACTTACTCCAAACCCCCAATGTCGATCCGGCTGCCACACCGCGCCGCGCCGCGCCGCGCCGCGCCACGCCGCGCCGCTTCCGCCATATCCCCGCCGGCGGAAATCCGCTAAGTCCTGCGACATGCTGCTCGCCGTCACCCTGTCCGCGCTGGCGATGACGATGATCGTCGGCGTGCGCTATCTCCTCGTTTCCGGGGCGTTCGCCGCGGCGACGCGGCTGCGTCATCCCGGCCTCTATCGCGGGCTCGATGCGCAGATGCGGCGCGAGATCGCGTGGAGCCTCGCCTCCGCGGCGATCTACGGCATCCCCGCCGGCGTGCTCGCCTGGGGGTGGCAGGCGCATGGCTGGACGCGCGTCTATCGCGACCTCCACGCCTATCCCCTGTGGTACTGGCCGGTGTCGATCCTGCTCTACCTCGTCCTTCACGACACCTGGTTCTACTGGACGCATCGCTGGATGCATCGACCGGCGGTGTTCAAGGCGGCGCATGCCGTCCACCATGCCAGCCGCCCGCCGACCGCCTGGGCGGCGATGGCCTTCCACCCGATCGAGGCGCTGACCGGCGCTGTGGTAATTCCGTTACTGGTGCTGGCAATTCCGATCCATGTCGCCGCTCTGGGCTTCGTGCTGACGACTATGACGGTTATGGGCGTAACCAATCACATGGGCTGGGAGGTTTTCCCGCGGTTCATGTGGCGGGGGCCATTGGGCGGCTGGCTGATCACCGCCAGCCACCACCAGCGGCACCATGAGCAATATGGATGTAACTATGGGCTCTACTTCCGGTTCTGGGATCGCCTCTGCGGCACCGATCGCGGTGTCGGCGATTTCGCGCGCAGTCATGCCCGCGCCAAGGCGCAGGCGCAGCGCCCGGCCGGTCGCGCTCGCCGCGCTGCTGCCGGCGGCGGCGCTGGCGCTGGGCGCGGCGCCGATCGCGCGGCTTGACGTCGCCGTCAGCCAGATGCGCTCCGCCAAGGGGCTGCTGCGCGTCTGCCTGACCGCCGATCCCGACAATTTCCCGGGCTGCGTCGACGATGCCGATGCGATCACCCGCTCGGTGCCCGCCAATGCGCACACGCTGCGCTTCGACGGCCTGCCGCACGGCCAATATGCCGTCGCGGTGATTCACGACGAGAACAGCAACGCCAAGCTCGACACCTTCGCGGGCATCCCGCGCGAGGGCTTCGGCTTCTCGCGCAATCCGCCGATCCGCTTCGGCGCGCCGCGCTTCGCCGCCGCCCGTTTCGCGGTGACCGGTGATGCAAATCAGCAACAGATCAGAATGCATTACATCTTCTGATCGGTCGGCATTGGATAGGAACCGGCTCCCGCCGCGTTACGGCGTCGTAACAGGTTTGGAGCCGTCGCTTTGTCCGCCAAGTTTTTGATGCCGCTCGCGCTCGCCGCCGCTGCCGTGTACGTCACCCCGGCCGCCGCGCAGGAGGCGTCCGCCCCCGCCCAGTCCGGTGATTTCGACTTCAATCGCGATACGATCACCGTCGGTGCCGCCGGCGTCTATCTCAGCGACTACGAAGGCTCGAACGACTATCGCTTCACCGCCGCGCCGGGTGCGGTCGGTTCGATCAAGGGCTATGGCTTCGTCCTGGCCGGCAACCGGATCAGCGTCGACCTGATCCGCGACAAGCCCGGCCCCGTCTGGGACCTGCAGGCCGGCCCGATCGGCGTCGTCAACTTCAACCGCAGCAGCCTGAAGGGCATCGACGATCCGCGCGTGCGGGCGCTCGGCAAGGTCGATACCGCGATCGAGCTGGGCGGCTATGTCGGCATCGGCAAGACCGGCGTGATCACCAGCCAGTACGACCAATTGTCGGCGACGGTCAGCTATCGCCACGATGTCGCCAACGCGCATGACAGCGGCATCTGGCAGCCGAGCGTCAACTACATCACGCCGCTGAGCACCAAGATGGCGGTTGCCGTCTTCGCCTCGGCCGAGCGTGCCGGCCGCGGCTATGCCACCACCTATTTCTCGGTATCGCCGGCGCAGACGCTGGCGAGCGGCCTGCCGACCTATAATGCGCGCGCCGGCTGGAAGAATTATTCGCTCGGCGGCCTCGCGACCTATTCGCTGACCGGCAACCTGCTGAAGGGCTTCAAGATCGTCGCCGGCGGCACCTATGTCCGCATGCTCAACGGGTTCGCCGACAGTCCGCTGGTCAGCGTCGCCGGCTCGCGCAACCAGTGGCTTGGCGCGGTCGGGCTCGCCTACACCTTCTAAGCCGCACCAATCCCCTGTCGTCGTCCCGCCGAATGCCGGACGACGATAGGGGACGGGTCGCCCTTCAGCCGCTGAGCTTGCCCGTCGCCACCACCGGTCCGGTCGGCAGTCCGGTCGGCGAGCCGCCCACCGGCTCGATCGAGATCGCCAGCACCGTCTCCGCCGCCAGCGCCGGCCGTACCGCTGCCGGCACGATCAGCCGCACCGGACCCGCCGGGATCACCCCGAGCGAGCGCGGCGCATCGGTCCCGCGGATCGCCCACAATTGCGCCGAGCGCCCCGCCGGTACCGCGACACCGCCGGCGATCCGCACCGTCGCGCTGGCGGGATCGTAGGCGGCGGCGATCGGCGCGCCCTTGCCGGTCGGCGCGATCGCGGCGAGCAGCGGCGGCGGCGCCGCGACCGGCACGGGCACCGAGACGCGCACCGGCGCCGGCGCCGGGCGCAGCATCAGCATCGTCGTCATCGCCAGCAACAGGCAGGCGGCAAGGCTCGCCGCCAGCGCCAGCCCGCGCCACGGCGTCGTGTCGTTGGCGGCGACGGGCGCGATTCGCGTGGCATCCAGCGACGCCTCGACCCGCGCCGCCACCGCGTCGGGCGCCGCCACCGCCGGCCAATAGGCGAACAGCGCCCCCAGCCAGTCGCGCCACCGCTCCACCTCGGCCGCGAATCCCGGGTCGGTGGCAAGCCGGCGCAATGCCGCGTCGCGCTCGGCGCTGTCGAGCAGCCCGAGCGCCAGTTCGGCCGCGGCCATGTCGGGCAGGTGGTCGTCAGGCGTCGCCATCGAGGCATCCCTTCAGCGCGATCAGCCCGCGCCGCACCCAGCTTTTCATCGTGCCCAACGGCACCGCCTGCGCCACCGCCAGCTCGGCATAGGTCAGCCCGCCGAAAAAGGCGCTGCGGATCGCGCCGCGCTGGCGCGGTTCGATCGCCTCCAGGCAATTGTGCAGCCGCGCGCGCAGTTCGTCGTCGATCAGCGCATCGTCCTGCGCCGCGGCGGGATCGGGCAGCGCGTCCGCCTCTTCTGCCGGGGCCGTGCGTATCCGGCCATGGCGCCGCCGCCAGTCGATCGCCCGGTTGCGCGCGATCGTCGCCAGCCACGAGATCGGGCTCGCCCGTCCCGGCTGATAGGCACCCGCGCGGTGCCAGATGGTGAGATATACGTCGTGCAGCACGTCCTCGGCGCCTTGCCTGTCGTCGCAGATACGCAGGCAGATCCCGAAAAGCTTCGCCGAGGTCAGCCGATAGACGGTGCGGAAGGCGTCGCGGTCGGCGTCGCCGGTGCGGATCAGCGCCTCGACCAGCAGCGCACGCGCCGCCTGGGGGCTGGAAGGGGCGGCGGGAGACACGCGCTGTCGCTAACCCAAGTGAAGGCGGTGCGGCAATATGCCGGTGCGAACATTCCGACCATGGCGGATCATTTTGGAAAATCGACATATTGTTTCGGCGCGGTCGCATCTTTCGCGGCGTCGGCAACGTAGCTCGTCATGGTCACCGGTCGCCCGTCAACGGAATGTGGCGACGACGGCGACCGCACGAGAGTGAGGGAGGTTGCTGACGATGACCCAGACGGATCAGATCATCGAGGCGTTCGACGCACGGGCGCGACGCCGCGAGGAACGGCGCGGATTCTTCAAGAACGCGATGGGCATGGCGGCGGTCACCGCGGCCGGTGCGGCGGCGATGTCGATGGCGTCCGATGCTGCGGCACAGACGGCGATCAGCGAGGTCGACGTGCTCAACTTCGCGCTCAACCTCGAATATCTCGAGGCGCAATTCTACAGTTATGCCGCTTTCGGCACGGGCCTGCCCAACAGCCTGCTCACCGGCGGCGTCGGCACGCAGGGCCAGGTGGTGACCGGCCGCGACGCCGGCATGGCCCGCCAGGTCCAGTTCAGCGACCTCGGCATCGCCGCTTATGCGCGCGAGATCGCCGCCGACGAGGTCGCACATGTCACCTTCCTGCGCGCCGCGATCCGCGGCAGCGGCACCAGCGACGCGCTGATCGCCGCGCAGCCGACGATCGACATCTCGGGCGGCGGCGCCTTTGCGGCGGCGGCAGCGGCGAGCGGCAGCCCGGCGCTGGCCGGCTTCGATCCATACAAGGACGACGACAGCTTCCTGAAGGCCGCCTTCCTCTTCGAGGATGTCGGCGTCACCGCCTACAAGGGCGCCGCGGGCGCGCTGATCAACAACAAGACCTATCTGGAGGCGGCCGCCGGCATCCTTGCGGTCGAGGCCTATCATGCCGCCATCGTCCGCGGCGCGCTCTATGCGCGCGGCCTCGCCACGCCGATGATCGTCGCCGCGCAGAACAATGCCGCCGCGGCCACCGCGATCTCCAACCTGCGCGACTCGGTCGACGGCAGCGCCGATCTCGACCAGGACATCACGCCGATCACCGCCAATGGCGCGACCGCGTCGAACATCGTGCCGCTCGACGCCAACGGCCTCGCGTTCAGCCGGACGCCGGCCCAGGTGCTCAACATCGTCTATCTCAATCCGCGATCGGTGACCGCGGGCGGGTTCTTCCCGAACGGCATCAACAACGGGAACAGCGGGCTGCGCAGCAGCGCCGCGAACTGAGCAGGGGTGGATAGCATGACCAAGGAACTCTCCGTCCTCGCCATCGTCGAGGCCACCGCCGCGCGCCGCCGGGCGCGCCGCGCCTTCATCAAGACCGCCGCGAGCGGCGTCGCCGCGGTCGGCGGCCTGTCGCTGCTCGCCGCCTGCGGTGACGACGACGACGCGATGTCGGTGCCGTTTCCGACGCCGACGCCCACCCCGCCCGCGACCGCGGTCAGCACCGATGTCGCGGTGCTCAACTTCGCGCTCAACCTCGAATATCTCGAAGCGCAATTCTACAGCTACGCCGCATTCAACACCGGCCTGTCGCCGTCGCTGCTCACCGGCACCGGCACGCAGGGCGCGGTGATCACCGGCACGGGCGACGGCTTTCCGCGCGGCGTCAACTTCGTCGGCGAGGAGCTGATCGGCCAATATGCGCGCGAGATCGCGCGGGATGAGATCGCGCACGTCACCTTCCTGCGCTCGGCGCTCGGCAGCGCCGCCGTCGCCCAGCCGGCGATCGACATATCCGGCACCGCGTCCGGCGCCTTCACCGCCGCGGCGCGTGCGGCCGGCGTCGTGCCGATGGACGGGCTATTCGATCCCTATGCCAGTCCGATCAACTTCCTGCTCGCCGCCTATATCTTCGAGGATATCGGCGTCACCGCCTACAAGGGCGCCTCGCCGGTGATCTCGGCGATGTACCTCGACGCGGCGGCGGGGATCCTGGCGGCGGAGGCCTATCACGCCGGCCTGGTACGCTCGATCCTCTACAGCCGCGGCATCACCAACACCGATCTGATCACCGCGACCACCCAGATCTCGGCCGCGCGCGATCTGCTCGACGGCAGCGGCGGCGGCACCGCGGGCGACACCGACGAGGGGATCGCCGGCACCAATATCGGCAAGTCCAATGCGGTGTCGAACATCGTCCCCGCCGATGCCAATGCGATCGCCTACAGCCGCACCGTGCAGCAGGTGCACAACATCGCCTATCTCAACCTGAAGGGGGCAAACCGCACGCGCGGCGGCTTTTTCCCAGCGGGCACCAACAATCCCAACCCCGCCTTCACGGTCGGGCTGGGCTGAGCCAGCGGCCTCACCGGGTTGGCCGGCGGCTCCTTCCGCGCCGGCCGGCACAGGGTCCTCCCCCGATCGCGTATCGGGGGAGGATTTTTTCTGCGCGCCGCCGCCGTTCCGTCGTGCCGCCGCCGATTTCCGCCGCGTGCGGGCTTGACGCCTTCCCCCGGATGCGGAACGGCAAGGCCATCCTGGGCGGCCCGCAGACCGCCCGCGCGTGGGAGGAACCCGAGTAATGACCGCCCGAACCGATATCGACAGCGCCCTCGAAGCAGCGCTCGACGCGCGCGTGCAGCGCCGCAACGACCGTCGCGACTTCTTCTGCACCGCGATGGGCGCGATGGCGGTCACCGCCGCCGGTGCCTCCGCGCTGACGATCGCCGGCGCCGCCGAGGCGCAGACCGCGACCACCTATTCCGATCAGGACATCCTGAACTTCGCGCTCAACCTCGAATATCTTGAGGCGCAATTCTACGCCTTCGCGACCGGCAGCGCCGGCCTCGCCGCCTCCCTGCTCGGCGGCGCTGGCACGCCCGGCAGCGCGAACGTCAGCGGCGGCAAGCCGGTCACCTTCACCGATCAGATCCTCGCCCGCTACGCGCGGGAGATCGCCGCCGACGAGGTCGCCCACGTCACCTATCTGCGCACCGCGCTGGGCAGCAGCGCGATCGCGCAGCCGGCGCTCGACCTGTCGGTCGGCCCGAACAGCGCCTTCTCCACCGCCGCGCGCACCGCCGGTCTGATCAAGCAGGGCGAGACCTTCGACCAGTACGGCAGCGAGGACAATTTCCTGCTCGCCGCCTATCTGTTCGAGGATGTCGGCGTCACCGCCTACAAGGGCGCCGCGCCGCTGCTCACCAAGACCTATATCGAGGCCGCCGCCGGCATCCTCGCGGTCGAGGCCTATCACGCCGCGACGATCCGCGGCGAGCTGTTCCGCCGCGGCTCGGTCAGCGGTTCGGCGCTGTTCGGCAGCGCCACCGCCATCTCCGACGCGCGCGACAGCCTCGACGGCGGCACCGAGATCGATCAGGGCATCGCGCCGATCACCATCACGCCGGGGGCGCCGACGCCGACGCCGACCCCGACGGGCACCGCGACGCCGACCCCCACGCCAACACCGACGCCGACGCCCACGCCGACGCCGACGGCGTCGCCCACCCCGACCCCGCAGCCCTATACGGTGTCCAACATCGTGCCGGCGGATGCCAACGCGATCGCCTACAGCCGCACCCCCAATCAGGTGCTCAACATCGTCTATCTCAACGCCGCGGCGGCGAGCACGGGCGGTTTCTTCCCCGCCGGCCTCAACGGCACGATCAAGGCGGCGACCGCCTCCTGATCCCGCCGTCCGTACCACACGCTTCCAGGGGATAGACCCGATGACCGACCTTCCGACCGATACCGTCCTCGCCGCGATCGCCGACCGCCGTGCCGAACGCCGCAACTTCCTGCGCTATGCCGGTGGCGCCGCCGCCTCGGCCGGCGCGCTCTCGCTGCTCGCCGCCTGCGGTGGCGACGGCGACAACAGCAGCACCCCCAGCCCGACACCGACCGCGACCACGCCGACCGTCGGCACCGATGCCGACGTGCTCAACTTCGCGCTCAACCTCGAATATCTCGAGGCGAGCTTCTACAGCTTCGCCGCATTCGGCCAGGGCCTGTCGTCCAGCATCATCAGCGGCGTCGGCGCGCTCGGCACCGTGACCGGCGGCGCGGCGGTCAATTTCCAGGACCCGATCGTCGCGCAATATGCGCGCGAGATCGCCAATGACGAGATCGCGCACGTCAATTTCCTGCGGACGATCCTCGGCAGCTCGGCGGTGGCGATGCCCGCGATCAACATCGGCGGCGACGCCACGGGCGCCTTCACCGCCGTGGCACGTGCCGCCCGCGTGGTCGGCGAGACCGAGGTGTTCAACCCCTATGCCAACGACATCAACTTCCTGCTTGGTGCCTATCTGTTCGAGGACGTCGGCGTCTCGGCGTACAAGGGCGCCGCGCCGTTGCTGGTCAACAAGGTGTTCCTGGAGGCGGCGGCCGGCATCCTCGCCACCGAGGGCTATCACGCCGGCCTGATCCGCTCGGTCCTCTACCGCAAGGGTATCGACCCCGCCGAGACGCTGGCCGGCGCCGCGACCGCCATCAAAAATGCGCAATTGCTCTCCGATGCGCGTGACGGCCTCGACGGCACGAGCAACCTCGACGAGGGGATCGGCGACGCGACCACCGCCAATGTCGTGCCGGCCGACACCAACGGTGTCGCCTTCGGCCGTTCGACCGGCCAGGTGCTCAACATCGTCTATTTCAACAGGGCGGCGGTCGCCTCCGGCGGGTTCTTCCCCAACGGCATCAACGGCAACATCCGCACCTCCGCCGCCAGCGCCTGACGTACGGACGATCCCTCCCCCCCCGGGGGGAGGCATTTACGACCGCCGTCGCCCGCAACGCCCCCGTCGCCCCGGACTCATTCCGGGGTGACGGCTTCCTCCGCGCAAACCCAGCCTCATCACCGCGCAGCCGATGCGGCGGCCGCCTCGGCGAGGGGAGGAATAGGCTTGGCGCTCGCCGCCGAACCGCGTATCATTCGATCATTATCCCCGGGGGAGCGCTGACGCAGCGCTTGAGAGGAAGGCCGCAGCCTTCGACCCGCTGAACCTGATCCGGTTGACACCGGCGGAGGGAGGGAGCGGTTTCACCAGAAAACCCGCGTCCGCTCTCCGCCCAAGGAGAGAGACACATGGCCGATATCCCCGCCCGCACTGAGATTGGCGTCACGACGGGCCCGATCCGCGGCTCGAAGAAGATCCACGTCGGTCCGCTCGGCGTCGCGATGCGTGAGATCCATCTCGATCCCGCCTCGGGGGAGCCGCCGCTGCGCGTCTACGACACCTCCGGCCCCTATACCGATCCGGCGGCGCGCATCGACATCATGGCCGGCCTGCCGCAGCTGCGCCGCGCGTGGATCGAGGGTCGCGGCGACGTTGAAAGCTACGACGGCCGCGCGATCCGTCCCGAGGACAACGGCCAGCTCGGCCCCGACCGCTCCGGCGGCGTCCCGCAATTCCCCCATGCCGCCCGCCGCCCGCTGCGCGCGCGTGCCGGCGCCAACGTCAGCCAGATGCATTACGCCCGCCGCGGCATCATCACGCCCGAGATGGAATATGTCGCGACGCGCGAGAATCTCGGCCGCGAGATGCTGCGTGAATATGTCCGCGACGGCGAGAGCTTCGGCGCATCGATCCCCGATTACGTCACGCCCGAATTCGTCCGCGACGAGGTCGCGCGCGGTCGCGCGATCATCCCGTCGAACATCAACCATCCCGAATCCGAACCGATGGCGATCGGCCGCAACTTCCTGGTCAAGATCAACGCCAACATCGGCAATTCCGCGGTCGCCAGCAACGTCGCGGCAGAGGTCGACAAGCTCGTCTGGTCGATCCGCTGGGGCGCCGACACGGTGATGGACCTGTCGACGGGACGCAACATCCACGACACCCGCGAATGGATCCTGCGCAACAGTCCCGTGCCGATCGGCACCGTGCCGATCTATCAGGCGCTCGAAAAGGTCGGCGGCATCGCCGAGGAGCTGACCTGGGAGATCTTCCGCGACACGCTGATCGAACAGGCCGAGCAGGGCGTCGACTATTTCACCATCCACGCCGGCGTGCGCCTGCCGTACATCCCGATGACCGCCAGGCGCGTCACCGGCATCGTCAGCCGCGGCGGCAGCATCATGGCGAAATGGTGCCTCGCGCATCACAAGGAATCGTTCCTCTACGAACGGTTCGACGAGATCACCGAGATCATGAAGGCCTATGACATCGCCTATTCGCTGGGCGACGGCCTGCGTCCCGGCTCGATCGCCGACGCCAATGACGAGGCGCAGTTCAGCGAGCTCTACACGCTGGGCGAACTCACCCATCGCGCCTGGGCGCAGGACGTGCAGGTGATGATCGAAGGGCCCGGCCATGTGCCGATGCACAAGATCCAGGAGAATATGACCAAGCAGCTCCAGGTCTGTGGCGAGGCGCCCTTCTACACGCTCGGGCCGCTCACCACCGATATCGCGCCCGGCTACGACCATATCACCAGCGGCATCGGCGCGGCGATGATCGGCTGGTTCGGCTGCGCGATGCTCTGCTACGTCACGCCCAAGGAGCATCTCGGCCTGCCCGACCGCGACGACGTCAAGGTCGGTGTGGTCACCTACAAGCTCGCCGCGCATGCCGCCGATCTGGCGAAGGGCCATCCCGCCGCCAAGCTGCGCGACGACGCCCTGAGCCGCGCCCGTTTCGACTTCCGCTGGCGCGACCAGTTCAACCTGTCGCTCGATCCGGACACGGCGGAGTCGTTCCACGACCAGACGCTGCCCGCCGAGGGCGCCAAGACCGCGCATTTCTGCTCGATGTGCGGCCCGAAATTCTGCTCGATGAAGATCACGCAGGAAGTGCGCGAGTTCGCCGCCAGGCAGAATGCGCCGGTCGCCACCTTCGTCGCGGCGGAAGAGGCCGAGGCGGGCATGGCCGATATGAGCGAGCGGTTCCGCGAGAAGGGCGGGGAGGTCTATCTGCCGGCGGAGTGATCCGCGCTGCCTGAGTCGCTGACGGGATTCGTGTAGCCCGTCGGCGGCCGGCGGCGGCGCCTTGCCCGTGGAGGAAGACCGCGTGCCCTCTCTCTGTGCCGGTCGGGTATCGGCAAGGGCTCCCTGATGCCGCCCGCTGCGTCGAAGCGCCGAGCGTCCGGCGGACGGCTGGGGCGGCGCTGCCCGACACCGCATGGTGGCCGTGCCGGCTATCGTGGCGACAGCACCGTACCGTCCGGCCTCATCTATGTCGGGAGCGGGTGACGATCCCGCTTCGGCCCCTCAGCGGACCTCGACGCCCTTCCAGAAGGCAATACGGTCGGTGATCTCCTTTGCGGCATCCTTGGGCGTGGGATAATACCAAGCGGCGTCACGGTTCTCCGCGCCGCCGACGCGCAGCGTGTGATAATGCGCGGTGCCTTTCCACGGGCAGACGCTCGTCGTCGCGCTATCGACCAGCACCGCAGGGTCGACCGCCGACCGGGGGAAATAGGCATTCCCCTCGACCGTGACGATATCGTCGCTCGCCGCGATCCGCACACCGTTCCAATAAGCTTCCGCCATCGCGTATCTCCTTGCGGGATCCAACCGACCGCCGGAAGAAAGGATGCGCGCAGGATGATCGCCACGCCGCAGTCTGCGCGATGCGCTCAATAATGATACCGGCATTGCGCGATCTGCAAACTTTGGTCAGGTCCGCTGCCGGCGACGCGATACACCAGACGATGCTCGTGGTTGATCCGGCGCGACCACCAGCCGGACAAATTACCGCCGAGCGGTTCCGGCTTGCCTGTCCCCTTGAACGGATCGCGGCGACATTCCTCGATCAATACGTTGATCTTGTCGCAGAGCTTGGCGTCATGGTCCTGACAATGGCGGTAATCATCCCACGCCGTCGGCCAGAACGCGACCTTCACGGCAGCGGAAGGCCTTCGCCACCTGCCTCGAAGCCGCGCACTGCCTCAAGCAGACGCTCCGCATTCTTTGGTGATCGCAATAGGTACAGCGTTTCCTCGATCGACGCCCATTCGCTCGCCGAGATCAACACGGCGCCTTCGCCGCGCTGCCGGGTAATGGCGAGCGGCGCACGGTCGGCCACGACCTTGTCGATCATCGACTTCAGATTTTCGCGCGCTTCGGAATAGCTGACGGCCTGCATGGCAGAAAGATGGACAACGACCTGTCCAATGTCAATCGTGGGCTATCCACGCCGATAGGGCCGTCATGCCATGTAGGATGCCCCTACGCCACGCTCGCTGCAATCTGCCCGCCTTGGCCGCCGCCGCCGTCCTATTCTGCGACGTGGGCGAGCCGCTGACCCGGCCACACCATAGTCCCGAACGCCATGCGGTGGGGACGTAGCGGAAGCGTCGGCAACGTCCGCCACCGCCGCGGCGGCGGGACCGTCGATCACTCCGTCGGCAGCGCCCAATCGATCGGGGCGACGCCGTGCGCGGTCAGAAAGGCGTTGGCCTGGCTGAACGGCCGGCTGCCGAACCAGCCCTTGTAGGCGGAGAGCGGCGAGGGGTGCGGCGCGGACAGCACCAGATGCTCGGCGCGCGTCACGAACCCCGCCTTCTTCTGCGCATGCGCGCCCCATAGCAGGAAAACGACCGGATCGGGTTTGGCGGCGACCGCATGGATCACCGCATCGGTGAATCGCTCCCAGCCGCGCTCGCGATGCGAGGCGGCGCGGCCGCTCTCCACGCTCATCACCGTGTTGAGCAGCAGCACGCCCTGCCGCGCCCAGGGCTCGAGGAAGCCGTGCCGCGCCGGCGCGATGCCGAGGTCGGCGTGCAGCTCCTTGTAGATGTTGACGAGGCTGGGCGGCGGCTTGACCCCCGGCCGGACCGAGAAGCTCAGGCCATGCGCCTGTCCCGGCCCGTGATACGGGTCCTGCCCCAGGATCACGACCCGCACCCGGTCGAGCGGCGTCAGTTCGAGCGCGCGGAACCGGTCCTCGGCGGGCGGGAAGATCGCCTTGCCCGCCGCCGCCTCGGCGGCGAGGAAGGCGTCGAGCGCCGCGAGGCTCGGGCAGGCCAGTGCGTCGGCGAGCGCCGCCGTCCAGCTCGGATCGATCCGCGGCGGCATTCAGCGCTTGCGGACGAACTCGGCGCGCAGGACGAGTCCCTTGATGCCGTCGAACTTGCAGTCGATCTCCTGCGCATCGCCGGTCAGCCGGATGCTCTTGATCAGCGTGCCGCGCTTCAGCGTCTGGCCCGCGCCCTTGACGGTCAGGTCCTTGATCAGCGTCACCTGATCGCCGTCGGCGAGCAGGTTGCCGACCGAATCGCGCACCTCGACCGCGCCCTCGGCGGGCGTGCTCTTGGCGGCGGCGGCGGCATCCGCCGCGCTGATCCACTCGCCGGTCGCCTCGTCGTACACGAAGCTGTCGTCGTCATTCTGCATGGCATATCCCCCAAAGCCCACGAACCCGCTGGTCCAGGGCGACGCCCTTACAGCGTGGAGGGCGGGTTAGAACAGCCCCGGCACCTCGCGCTGCGCGGTGGAGACGCGCGGCCCGGTCGGCATCAGCGCCTCGCGCGGCATCGCCACCGACAGCGCATGCGCCCCGGCGCCCGCCGCCGGCGCGACGCGGGTGCAGCTCTTGCCCTGCAGGAAGTCGAGCGCCGAGCGCGTCGACGCCTCGCGCGGGTCGCCCATGGGATACCGGATGTCGTCCGCCGCCTGGCAGCTCGCCTCCACCGTATCGGCGAGGCCGTTGTAATAGGCGCCCTGCCGTGCCGCATTCTGCAATGCGATGGCGATCACCCGCAACCGGTCGTCGCAGCCGACATTGCTCCGCGCGATCTGGCCGACCGGCTTGCCATAGGTATTGGTGCCGATCAGCCCGGCATTGGCATGGAGATAGGGGATATAGGCGTTGATGACATATTCGCTCGCCGAGGCGGTGCCGCCGGTGCCGATGAAGGCGATGCGGGTCGCGGCGACCGATTGCGCTTGCGGGGTGAAATAGGTCGTCTCGTTCAGCGCCGCTTTCTCGGGGCGATAGCTGACATAGCTCATCACGTCGCGGGTCGAGCGGTTGGCGCCGAGCAGATTGGTGAACAGCTCGGCGATCGGCAGCGCGCCGCCGCCGTTATAGCGCAGGTCGACGATGATGTTGGTGATCCCCGCCGCCTTGAACCGCGCGAAGGCGGCGCGCAGCGCCGGATCGGCGGTGCTGATGAAGGTGCGCAGGTTGACATAGCCATAGCGCTGGCCACCATCCGTGATGATCTGCGCGCCATAGCGGCTCGACACCGGATCGAGCGTGAAGTCGCTCTTGGCGACCGATACGGTGCGGGTGCCGCTGGCGTCCTGGACCTGGAAATAGCGGGTCGTCCCCGCCGTGTCCTCGCCGAGCGCGTTGTTCAGCGCGGCGCCGGTGCTGTCGCTCTGGAGCAGGCTGGCGACCGTCTGCAGGTTGCTCGCGCTGGTGCCGATCGCGAGGATCTCGGCACCGCGGTCGACGCCCGCGGCAAGGCCCGGCGCGCCCTCGAACGCTTCGGTCACATAGAGATGCCCGTCGGCGGTCAGCCCGAACCGCCAGCCGAAGCCCGCGGTCGATCCGGAGGAATAATAGGCATCCTCTTCCTTGATCGAGGTCAGATAGGTGAAATAGCGATCCTTGTTCTGCGATCGTGCGGTCGCGGTCAGCGAATCGAGATAGGATTCGACGGTGGCATAGCCTGCCGGGTTCGGGTTGGCCGGCAGCGTGTCGTAGAACAGATACCATTCGCGCATCTGCTCCGTCACCCAGTTCTGCCGCTCGCGTATCGAGCATCCGGCGGCCGCGATCGGGCTGGGCGTGGGGGTCGGGGCCGGCGTGCTGGTCGTCGGGGCCGTGCCCCCGATCGACGATCCGCCGCCGCTGTCGCTGCCACCGCAGCTCGCCAGCATGGCGCTGATCGCCAGAGCCGTCACCGAACGCCGTATCGCCACCGATTGTCTCCCCACCCCGACCGGCCGAAGTTTAGGCCAGCCGAGATGCGGCGGCAATCGCGATCGCACCCGGAAGCGGATCGACGGGCGATTCCTGCACCGCGCACGCAACCGCCCCGCCGGTCGGCACGTTGCAGCGCCCGACACCCACCGCATGACGGAGAACGACCATGGGCCTGTTCAGCAAGGACATCGCGACCTTCGAGGATCTCTACGTCCATCAGCTCGAGGACATCTATTACGCCGAGCAGCAGATCACCAAGGCGCTGCCCAAGATGATCGCGAAGGCGACCGACGTGCAATTGCGCCAAGGCTTCGAACAGCATCTGCGGGAGACGGAAGGCCAGATCGAGCGCCTGCGCCGCGTCTTCGAGATCGAGGGCCGCCAGCCCAAGGGCGCGACCTGCCCGGCGATCGACGGCATCATCAAGGAGGCCAATGAGGTCGCCGGCGAGGTGAGCGACAAGGCGGTGCTCGACGCGGCGCTGACCGCGGCGGCGCAGGCGGTCGAGCATTACGAGATCAGCCGTTACGGCACGCTCGTCACCTGGGCCAAGCAGCTCGGCCGCACCGAGAGCGCCGCGCTGTATCAGCAGACGCTCGACGAGGAAAAGGCGACCGACGAGAAGCTGACCCAGCTCGCGACCAGCAAGATCAACGCCCGCGCAGACGCCGTCGAGGCGTAAGGAGCCCCGTCGCCCGACGTCCCGTCACCTGGTCCTGCCGAGTGACGGGCGGTCGGTGCGACCCTTATCCCAGGCTTTTCGACGCCTGTTCGAACACGTCCTTCGACAGGCCGGGCGTCGCGACGATCCGCTCCAGCTCGGCCCGCATCAGCGCCGCGCGGTCCGGGTCGAACCGGCGCCAGCGCGCCAGCGGCGGCAGCAGCTTCGCCGCGGTCTGCGGGTTGAGCTTGTCGAGCGCGATCAGCTGGTCGGCGAGGAAGCGATAGCCCGACCCGTCCGCCGCATGGAATGCGCGCTGGTTCGCCCCGAACGCCCCGACCAGCGACCGCGCGCGATTGGGATTGGCCAGCGTGAAGTCGGGATGCCGCGCCAGCTCGGCGACCAGCTGCCCGGTATCGTCGCGCGACGACAGCGCCTGCGTCTGGAACCATTTGTCGATCACCAGCGAATTGCCGGCATAGCGATGGTAGAAGATGTCGAGCGCCGCTTCGCGCTCGTCCGAATAGCCGTTGGCGAGCGTGCCGAGCGCGCCCTGCCGGTCGGTCATGTTATCGGCCTGTTCGAACTGGCGGAAGGCGATCGTCGCGGCATCGTCGGCACCGCTCGCCGCGATATAGCCGAGCGCGACGCTACGCAGCCGGCGATCGCCCTTGGCCGCCGGGGTATAGACATAAGGCACCGTCGGCGCGCGCTCATAGGCATCGCGCCAGCGATCGGCGAGCCGCAGCCCCAGCGCCTTGCGCAGCCCTTCGCGCGCCCGGAAGATCGCCTCCGGGTCGACCATCGCGAGCTGGTCGCCGATGAAGCTCTCCGACGGCAGCAGCACCGCCTCGGCGACGAAGGCCGGGTCGAGCGTCCGGTCGTCGAGCGTGTTGGCGACCGCGGTGATCACCGCGTCATTGTCCGGCCGCCCCTCGATCGTCGTCGCGACCAGCGTGTCGAGCATCAATTGCTGCATCGCCTCGTAGCGCGCAAAGGGATCGTCGTCGTGCGCGCTGAGGAAGGCGAGGTCGGCCGCCGACCGGTCGCTCTCGATGATCACCGGCGCGGAGAAGCCGCGGTTGACCGACAGCACCGGCCGTTCGGTGATGCCGTCGAACACGATCGTGCTCGCCGCCTCGTCGAGCAGCACCAGTTGCTCGTCGCCGAGCGCGCGGCCGGTCTCGGCGCCGAACACCTTGATCTTCAGCGGCAGCACCATCGGCTGCTTGTCGGGTTGGCCCGGCGTCGCCGGCACGTGCTGGGCGAGGCGCAGCGTCGCGCGGCCCTCACCGGCGAGATGCGTCAGGCTGGCGGCGACGCGCGGCGTTCCCGCCTGGCTGTACCACAAGCGGAACTGCGTCAGGTCCTTGCCGCTCGCCTCTTCCATGCAGGCGACGAAATCCTCGCAGGTCGCGGCAGTGCCGTCGAAGCGGGTGAAATACAGGTCGGTGGCGGCGCGGAACGCCTGCGGCCCCAGGATCGTCGCCATCATGCGGATCAGCTCGGCACCCTTGTTGTAGATCGTCGCCGTGTAGAAGTTGCTGATCTCCAGATAGCTTTCCGGGCGTACCGGATGCGCGAGCGGCCCGGCATCCTCGGGGAACTGCGCCGCGCGCAGGCCGCGCACGTCCTCGATCCGCTTGACCGCGGCCGATCCCTGGTCCGCCGAGAAGCCCTGGTCGCGATAGACGGTGAAGCCTTCCTTCAGGCTGAGCTGGAACCAGTCGCGGCAGGTGATGCGGTTGCCCGACCAGTTGTGGAAATATTCGTGCGCCACCACCGCGGCGATCGCGTCGTAATCGTAATCCGTCGCGGTGTCGGGATCGGCGAGGATGTAGCGGCTGTTGAAGATATTCAGCCCCTTGTTCTCCATCGCGCCGAAGTTGAAATCGTCGACGGCGACGATGTTGAACACGTCGAGGTCATATTCGCGGCCGTAGACGCGCTCGTCCCACGCCATCGCCAGTTCGAGCGCGCGCAACGCGTGGTGGGTCTTGTCGATGTCGCCGGCGCGCACCCAGATGCCGAGCTGCACTGTCCGGCCCGATTGGGTGGTGAACTCGCCGCGATTGACCGCGAGGTCGCCGGCGACCAGCGCGAACAGATAGGAGGGCTTGGGGAAGGGGTCGTTCCACTCCGCCCAATGGCGGCCATCGTCGAGGTCGCCCGTCGCGATCGGGTCGCCGTTGGCGAGCAGCACGGGATAGCGCGTCTTGTCGGCGATCAGCCGCACCGCATATCGGCTGAGCACGTCGGGCCGGTCGGGGAAATAGGTGATGCGGCGGAAGCCTTCCGCCTCGCATTGCGTGCACAGGATGCCGCCGCTGGCATAGAGGCCCATCAGCTGCGTGTTGCGCTCGGGCGCGATCTCGACCTCGGTCTCGATCGTGTGGACGTCACCGGCGAGCGGGATGACGAGCTGTTCGCCCTCGACCCGCCAAGCGTCGGTCGCGACGCCGTCGACGCGCACCGCCAGCGGCGTCTGGCCGGCGCCGTCGAGCCGCAGCGGATCGCCGCTGGCATCGTTGCGCGTCACCGACAATGTCGCGGTCACCCGCGTCGCGGCGGGATCGAGGTCGAACACCAGCCGCGTCTCCGGCACCAGCCAGGCGGGCGGGCGATAGTCGTGGCGGCTGATCGCGCCGGTCGCGGCATGATCGGGCTGGGCGATGGAGTGCATGGCGTCGAGCATCCACCCTTTATAAGAACGCATCCGCAGCCTGCCAGTCATTCCTCCGGCGGGGATCGCGGCGTCCCACGCCTTTCCTCCCCCTTCGCATGCCGGCAACGACGCCTAAGGAAGGGCGACGGTCAGCCTTGCACGCGCCCGACGCGCTGGTACGCTGCACCATAATCTACGTCAGGACCCCCGCATGATCCGTTCCTTCGGCGCGCTCGCCGCGCTGACCCTCGCCGCGTCCGCGCCTGCTCAGACCGCCGCGCCCGATGCACAGGCGCAGGCCAATGCGCTGCTCAACCAGGCGCTGCCCGCCGATCAGGCGGCGATGAAGGCGCACGTCCTGTTCCTCGCCTCGGACGCGATGAAGGGCCGCGAGGCGGGCAGCCCCGAATTCGACATCGCCGCGCAATATGTCGCCGCGCAATTCTATGCTGCCGGCCTGCGCCCCGCCGGCGATGCGGGCGGCTATCTGCAGGCGGTGCCGCTGGTCGTCTACAAGGCGGCCGACAAGGGGGCGATGACCTGGACCGCCGCCGGCGGCGCGGCGCAGCCGCTGGTCTTCGGCGAGGATTATGTTCCCGCGGCCAATCCGGCGCGCGCCGAGACGCAGGTGTCGGCGCCGGTCGTCTTCGCCGGCCGTGGCATCGTCGCGCCGCAATATGGCGTCGACGATTATGCCGGCGTCGACGTCCGCGGCAAGATCGTCGCGCTCCTCGCCGGATCGCCGACGACGTTCGCCGGCGAGGAGCGCTCCTATTTCGCCGCGGCGGCGACCAAGGCGCAGATCGCCGCGGCGCATGGCGCGGTCGGCATCGTGATGATCGAGGCGCCGCGTCCCGCCGCCCGCCAGCGGCCGTTCTCCGCCAGCGGCTATGACAGTCCGCGCACCACCTGGGCGACGCCTGCGGGGACCGGCACCAGCGCCGCGCCGGGCACGCCGGTGCTCGGCACGCTCAGCCGGGCCGGTGCCGCGAAGCTTTTCGGCGCCGCCTGGGCGAAGATCGTCGCCCAGGCCAAGGGGGACAATCCCGCCTATACCCCAATGCCGCTGGCCGGCACGCTGGCGGCGACGACGCATACCGCCTTCACCCCGGGCGCGAGCAGCAACGTGATCGGCGTCGTCCCGGGCGTGGACCCGGTGCTGTCGAAAGAGGTGGTGATCCTCTCTGCGCATCTCGACCATATCGGCGTCGACGCGGGCGGCGAGGGCGACCGGATCAACAATGGCGCGCTCGACAATGCGATCGGCATCGCCAGCCTGATCGAGGAGGCGAAGCGCTTCACCGCCAGCGGCAGGCCGCCGCGCCGCACCGTCATGTTCCTCGCGGTCACCGGCGAGGAAAAGGGGCTGATCGGATCGAGCTATTTCGTCGATCACCCGACCGTGCCGCTCGCCGACATCGTCGCCGACGTCAATCTCGACATGCCGGTGCTGCTCTACCGGTTCGAGGACATGATCGCCTTCGGTGCCGACCGATCGACGCTCGGTCCGATCGTGCGCCGGGCGGTGAACGGCGTCGGCGTCGGCCTGTCGCCCGATCCGATGCCCGAACAGGGCTTCTTCACCCGTTCCGACCATTTCAACTTCGTCCGCAAGGGCATCCCCTCGGTCTTCCTGTGGCCGGGGATCAAGGGCGCGGGCAAGGCGCCGTTCGAGGATTTCCTCGCCCACCGCTACCATCGCCCCGGCGACGATCTCACCCAGCCGATCCTGTGGGACCAGGGCGTCCGCTTCGTCGCGACCAATTACGCGATCGCGCGCGAGATCGCCGATGGCGACGCGCGACCGCTGTGGAACAAGGGCGATTATTTCGGCACGACCTACAAGGGGCCGATGGCGCGATAGAGGCGTTGTCTGCGTACCCATGATCCACACGTGACGGATGGATCGTTGCGGGCGCGGGTAGTCTCACCAAACGCAGAAGGCACGATATGCTCCTGATCTTCGGCCTCGGGTACACGGCCGCTCGCATCGCCGCCGCCTGGCCGGGTGCCACGCTCGGCACGACGCGTGACGGCCGCGACGGCAGCTTGCGCTTCGCCAACGAGGATGCGGTGCGCCCCGCGATCGCCGCGGCGACGCATATCCTCTCCTCGGTGCCGCCGGAGGGCGAGGACGACCCGGTGCTCGGGCGGTACGGCGATGCGCTCGCTGGCCGCTGGCTCGGCTATCTCTCCTCGACCGGAGTCTATGGCGACGCCGCCGGCGCCTGGGTCGACGAGAGCGCGCCGACCGGCTCGGGCCGCCGCTCGGCGCGCGCCGCCGCTGATGCCGCGTGGCTGGCACGGGGTGCGCGCGTCTTCCGCCTGCCCGGCATCTACGGACCCGGCCGCTCGCCGCTGGAGCGGGTCGCCGCGGACACGGCGCATCGCATCGGCCTGCCCGATCAGGTGTTCAGCCGCGTCCATGTCGACGATATCGTCAGCGGCGTTCTCGCCGCGCGCAATGCTCCGGCCGGCGCCTACAATCTCGCCGACGACCGGCCGTGTTCGCAGGACGATGTCGTCACCTTCGCCGCGCGCCTGCTCCGCCTGCCGCCGCCGCCGCTCGTCGCGCTGGAGACGCTCTCCCCGATGGCACGCGGTTTCTATGCCGAGAATCGCCGCGTCGCCAACGGCAAGGCGAAGCGGCTGCTCGGCTGGCAACCCGCCTATCGCGACTATCGGTTCGGCCTGCGCGCCCTCAACGCGATGACCAGCCCGATCCCCGTCAGCACCGCCCCCGCCGCGGCTAGCGGCGACCAAATATAGCCTTCGAACAGCGTCGACAGCAGCATCGCGATCACCGGCACGATGACGCTCGAATAGGCCGCCTTGGCCGGCCCGATCACGCGCAGCACCTTGTAGTAAAGCGGGAAGGCGATCGCCGATCCGAACAGGCCGAGATAGGCGATCCCCGCCCAATAGGCGGCGCGCGTCTCGACCACCGGCGGCCCGGTCAGCCACCAGGCGACCGCCCCGTCGACGCCCGCGCCGATCAGCATCGAGACCGCCAGCGTCGCCATCATCGGATAGCGTTTGGCGGTCGGCGTCGCCTGCAACACGTTCGCCATCGATGCGGCGAGGATCGCGACCCCGGTGAAGCCGATCCCGGCGAGCGTCGCCGCGGTTCCCGCCGGGCCGCTGCGCGCCTCGTGCAGGAACAGCAGCGCGATCCCCGCCATCGCCACCGCCGATCCCGCGATCAGCTGCCCGCCCATCCGCTGGCCGAGCAGGATGCGCGCGAACAGCGCATTGGGCACCAGCAGGATCGCGAACACCACCGCGACGAGGCCGGAGGTGATGTGATGTTCGGCGCGATAGACGAAGTTGAAGTTGAGGCAGAATTGCAGCACGCCGACCGCCGCGGCGAACGCCCAGCCGCGCCCGTCGAGCGCGAACCGCTCGCCCTTCACCCTCGCCACCACCGCCATCGCGATGCCGGCGACGAGGAAGCGATAGGTCACCGACCAGCTCGGCGGCACCACGCCCAATTGGTCGCGGATCACCAGCCACGTCGATCCCCAGATCAGCGTGACCAGCGCGAAGGGGACGAGGATCGCCGCCCGCGTCGACCGGGGCGCGCCGACCGCGTTCACAATTGCCCGATCGCCGCGGCGAGCAGCGCCACCTGATCGGCCGGGCTGTCCCATGCCGTCACCAGCCGGATTTCGCCCGCCGCCCAATCGTAGAAGTCGAACCCCTGCGCCCGCAGTGCCGCCGCTTCCTCGGGCGTGGCGCGCAGGAAGACCTCGTTCGCCTCGACCGGATGGACCAGCCGCGCGCCCGCCGCCGCCAGCTCGGCCGCGCGCGCATTGGCGGCGCGGGCATTGTCGAGCCACAGATCGTCTTCGAGCATCGCCAGCACCTGCGCGGCGAGATAGCGGCCCTTGGAGAACAGCAGCCCGGCGCGCTTGCGGCGATACAGCGTCGCGCCGGCCAGCGCGGGCTTGAAGAAGACGAGCAGCTCGGCGCTCATCGCGCCGTTCTTGACGAAGCCGAAGCTGAGCGCGTCGACTCCCGCCTGCCACGTCACCGCCGCCGGCGAACAGCCGAGCGTCGCGACCGCATTGGCGAAGCGTGCGCCGTCCATATGCAGCCCCAGCCCGCGCTCCTGCGCCAGCGCGCCGATCGCGGCGACCTCGTCGGGCGAATAGACGCGGCCATATTCGGTAGCGTTGGTGATCGAGATTGCGTGCGGCTGGACGCGATGCACGTCGTTGGCGATCGCGTCGATCACCGCGCGGATCGTGTCGGGACTCAGCTTCGCGCCGTCGCCGTCGGCAAGGTACAATTTGGCGCCGTGCGTGTAGAATTCGGGCGCGCCGCCCTCGTCGTTCTGAATATGCGCGTCGCGATGGCACACCACCGCGCCATGCGGCGGGCACAGCGCGGCGAGCGCGAGGCAGTTCGCCGCCGTCCCCGTCGGCACCCACAGCGCCGCGACATCGGTGCCGAACAGGTCGGACAGCCGCCCGTCGAGCGCCTGCGACCGCGCGTCGCCGTCATAGGCGGTGTCGAGCGTGTTCGCCTCGGCGAGGGCGGCCATCACGTTCGGATGCACCGACGCGGCATTGTCGGAAAAGAAACGCATGACAGCGCCTTGCGGCGCGCGCTGCGTACCGTCAACCGGGGGGACCGCCCGGTGCGGCGGTCACCCCATCCGTTCGGTCAGCACGATCTCGCCCTCGACCTCGATATCCTCGTCACCGTCGAGGTCGGCGTCCTCGGGCATGTCGAATTCGGCGCTCCAGTCATACACCTTCGCCGCGCCGCCCTCGACCCACACGCGTACCGCGCCGCTGGTGATCTCGCCGCCCATCGCGCCGACGAAGTCGGTGACCAGGGCATCGGCGGCGCTCTCGTAGTCGGTGACGCCGGGGATCGACGCGGCCTCGACCTCTTCGTCCAACTCGATGATCTGCGCCCAGAATCGTTTTGCCATCGTCTCTTCCTTGCTGAGGGGGCGGTCTTGCCAGATCGGCGGGCGAAAGGCTCGCGTCTAATGCCGCACGTAGAACAGGTGCGAGCGGACCCGCCCGACCTTGACCAACGTGTCGCGCCAATAGGGCACCATCCAGTCGGTATGGTAATGCGTCGCGCGGCCGACGTCGGCGAACACATAGCCGGCGAGCGCGCGCCGCGCCGCCCGCCGTGCCGCCCCCCAGCCGAGATGCACCGGCCGGCGCCGGAACGAGCCGTCGCAGGTGAAGGAGAATTGGCAGCCGGTGGTGCGGCCCGAGCCCTGATAGACGATGCCGCAGATCGTCTTGGGGAAACCGGGCGCGCGCACCCGGTTGAGGATCACCTGGATCACCGCGCGCTGGCCGCGCAGGTCGTCGCCCGCCTCGTAGAGCGCGGCGGTGGCGAGGCATTCCGCCGCCTGTTCGCGCGCCGCCGGGCCACCCTGAAAGCGATAGGGCAGGGCGCGCAGCCGGCGCCTGACATCGATCGGCACTGCCGCGTTCGATGCGCGCGCCTCTGCCATGGTCAGCGGCCGGGCGGCCTCCGGGGCGGGCGGCGCCGTGAACGGCCACGGCCCGATCGACCCCGCCACCACGATCACCACCGCGACGACGCCGAGCAGCAGCAGCCACCGCTCCGAGCGCAGGTCGTGCGCCTTGCGCCGTCTGCGGGTCCGTGGGGTGCGTCGCTGCGCCATGGCGGATGCGTCTAGCGAAGGCCGGGGGCGACGCCAGCCCCCCGCGGCCCAGGGCCGATGATGAGGCTCGCCCGTTCCTCATCAGCTCCGTCACCCCGGACTCGTTCCGGGGTCCACCGGGCCGCAAGGGAACGGCGTCGAATCAAGCCTTTCCGCCGCAGAGTGGCCCCCGGAACACGTCCGGGCTTTGAAGACGCCGGCCGCACACGAACGCCGATAGGCGACAGCCTCGCGGCGGCGCGGGAGGCGGGCTTACTGCTCGCCCTCATCCCCTTCGTCGCCACCGCCACGCCGGTCGCGCGGCGGCGGCCCGTCCGGCGCCGCCGGCGGCCCGCGGTCGCGGCCCGGCGAGATGCTGATGCTGCCGTCGCGGCCCATCTTCATCTGCATGCCGAAGCCGTCGATCGTTCCCTCGGGGCCGACGATGTCGCCCATCGGCTGCTCGATCCCTTCCTCGGGGCCGACGACCGCCTCGGGGTCCATCGCATTCTCCTCGACGATGACCGGCGCGACGACCGGCGCGATGTTGAGCGCCGAGACCATGAACTGGCGCCACATCTGCGCAGGGATGCCGCCGCCGTGCAGCCCGGCGTTTGGCGAACTGTCGTCGTTGCCGACCCACACGCCGACCACCAGGTCGCCGGCGAAGCCGATGAACCAGGCGTCGCGGCTGTTCTGCGACGTGCCCGTCTTGCCATAGGCGGGCAGCGTCAGCACCGCGGCGCGGCCGGTGCCGCGCAGCGACGAGCCGAGCAGGTCGAGCATATGGTCGCGGATGCCGTCGGGCATCTTGCTCGGCCCGCCGGTCAGCGACTGATACCAGCTCTTGTTGGTGCTGCTCTCCTCCAGCCCGCGCGGATGGACCGGATATTTGCCGTTGGCCACCGCCGCATAGGCCGCGGTCAGTTCGAGCAGCGACACTTCGGCGGTGCCGAGGCCGATCGTCGCCTCGTTGGGGATCGGCGTCGAGATGCCGAGGTCGCGCGCCGCCTTGATGACGTTGCGCACGCCGACCTCCTGCGTCAGCCGCGCCGCGACGACGTTGCTCGACCGGGCGAAGGCGCGGCGCAGCGTGATCGGGCCGAGATAGCGATTGTCGTCGTTCTTCGGCTTCCAGCCGGCGATCTCGACGCGGCTGTCGTCGGCCATCGTATCGGGGGTCATGCCGGCGCGCATCGCGGCGAGATAGACGAACAGCTTGAAGGTCGATCCCGGCTGGCGGCGCGCCTGCGTCGCGCGGTTGAACGGGCTCTTGGCATAGTCCTTGCCGCCGACCATCGCGACGACGCGGCCGTCGCGGCGCATGGCGACGATCGCCGCCTGCGCCTGGCGCAGCCCCGCCTGGCGGATCACCCGCTCGGCGGTCGCCTGCAGCCGGCGGTCGAGCGTCGTCTTCACGGTCGCCTCGGTCTTGATCTCGCCGGCCTGATCGCGCGCCTCGGGCAGCACCCAGTCGGCGAAATAGGTGCCGCTCGGCAATTGCGTCGGCCGGCTGGCCAGCACGCGCTGCGGCTGGACCGCGGCGGCCTCCGCCTTGGTGATGAAGCCTGCCTCCGCCATCGCGCGTACCACCAGCATCTCGCGCTTGCGCGCACCCTCCAGGTTGCTGGTCGGCGCAAGCCGCGACGGCGCCTTGACGAGGCCGGCCAGCATCGCCGCCTGGCCGACGTTCATCTTCTCCGGCTCGCGCCCGAAATAATGTTTCGACGCGGCGCGCAGGCCGTAGACGTTGTCGCCGAAATAGACGTTCGACAGATAGCGCGACAGGATCTCGTCCTTGCTCAGCCATGCCTCGAGCCAGAAGGAGATCATGACCTCGCGGATCTTGCGCGCGGCGGTGCGGTCCGAATCGAGGAAGGCGTTCTTGGCGAGCTGCTGCGTGATCGTGCTGCCGCCCTCGCGCACCCCGCCCGAACCGACATTGTGGACGAAGGCGCGCAGGATGCCGCGCGGGTCGATGCCCCAATGCGAGCGGAAGCGGCGGTCCTCGATCGCCAGGAAGGCGTCGGTGACGTGCGCGGGCAGCTTAGCGGCGTCGACCGGCGCGCCGATGATCGCGCCACGCCGCGCGATCGGCGTGCCGTCGTCGGCGGTCAGCGTGATCGACGGCGGGGTGGGCGGTTGCAGCGACTTGCTGAGCGGCGCGGTGACCGCGAGCCAGCCGATCGCGATGACCAGCAGGATGATCCCGACGCCGAGGCCGCGCACGATCCAGCGGCCGATGTTGCGCGGGCGGCGCGGCGGCGGTGCCCCGTCGCCGATCGTGTCGTCGTCGGAGATGAAGTCGTCGAAGCGCCCGCCGAAGCGCCGGTCGCGCGGCGGATCGTGCGGCGCCTCGTCGTCCAGCTCGTAACGCCGGCCGATCGTATTGCGGCGGTTGGTCTCGACGGGTTCGTGACGCATCGGCTCGTCCCAGCGGTCAGCCATGAGGTGTATTACAATCCTAAAACAGCTGAGGCAAGGGCACGCGTCTCTGCGTGAGGTTAGCGAAGTTTACCTTGGCTGGCGCCGTCCGTCGAGCCGCGCTATCGCAGCCGTCATGGCAGTCGATCCCGCTTCTCCTCCACTCGTCGTCGGCATCGGCGGCACCATCGGCGGCGTGTCCTCGACCGAACGCGCGCTGCGCATCGCGCTCGATGCCGCCGAGCGCGAGGGCTTCCGCACGCGGATGTTCGGCGGCGCCGACATGGCGCGGCTGCCGCTCTACGATCCGCGCGCGACCAGCCGGACCGCCGACGAGGAGGCGTTCGTGGACGCGGTGCGACAGGCGTCGGCGGTCATCATCGCCAGTCCGGGCTATCACGGCAGCATCTCGGGCGTGGTCAAGAACGCGCTCGACCTGCTCGAGGAGACCGCCAAGGATGCGCGGCCGTACCTCGCCGACATGCCGGTCGGGCTGATCGCCACCGCTTATGGCTGGCAGGCGACGGGCTCGACGATCGCGGCATTGCGCTCGATCGTCCACGCGCTGCGCGGCTGGCCGACGCCGTTCGCCGCGGCGATCAACACGCAGGTGACCAAGTTCGATGACGAAGGCGGCGCGAACGATCCCGCGGTGGTCGAGCAGCTCGGGCTGATCGGCCGGCAGGTGGCGCGGTTCGCCCCGCTCGCGGCGGCCTGATCGCGGACGACATCACCGGGCTACATGGCACTCTGATCGAAACGATCCGGGTCCGTCGCCGCAGGCGCTATCGAATGCGTAGGGGGTTGGCGTATCCCGCGTCGGTGCAAGGCCTTGAGCCGGTGTCGCGCCATTCGGGCTCAGGCCGGCACCAGTTCGCCCGCCCCTGACTCGGCCAGCAGCCCCTGCCGCTTGGCGACGATCGCCGGGATCAGCGCCTGGCCGGCGACGTTGACCGCGGTGCGGCCCATGTCGAGGATCGGGTCGATCGCCAGCAACAGCCCGGCGCCCTCCAGCGGCAGGCCGAGCGTCGACAGCGTCAGCGTCAGCATGACCAGCGCGCCGGTCAGCCCCGCGGTCGCCGCCGAGCCGAGCACCGAGACCAGCACGATCAGCAGATAGTCGGCACCGTGCAGCGGGATATTGTAATATTGCGCGACGAACAAGGCCGCGACCGCGGGATAGACCGCGGCACAGCCGTCCATCTTGGTCGTCGCCGCGAACGGCACCGCGAAGGCGGCATAGCTGCGCGACACGCCGAGCCGCTCGACCACCTGTTCGGTGACCGGCAAGGTCGCGATCGACGAGCGCGAGACGAACCCCAGCTGGATCGCCGGCCAGGCGGTGGCGAAGAAGCGCTTCGGGCCCATGCCGTTGGCGAGCAGCAGCAGCGGATAGACGACGAACAGCACCAGCCCGAGGCCGATGTAGATGGCGATCGCGAAGGTGCCGAGCGCCGACAGCGACTGCCAGCCGTAGCGGACGATCGCGCTGCCGAGCAACGCGCCGGTGCCGATCGGGGTGAGGCGGACGACCCAGCGCAGGATGCGGCGGAAGATTGCCAGCGCCGAGGCGTTGAAGGCGAGGAACGGCGCGCCCGCCTCGCCGGTCCGCACCGCGGCGACGCCGATCGCGATCGCGACGACGATCAATTGCAGGACGTTGAACGACAGGCCGGTCTTGGCAGCGCCGTCGGCGAGCTTGGTCGAGGCTTCGAGGCCGAGGATATTGGCCGGCACCAGCCCGCGCAGGAAGTCGAGCCACGACCCCGCCGTATCGGGCCGCACCGCGGCGGCGGCGCTGATCCCGGCATGCGCACCCGGCTGGAGCACGGTGCCGAGCATCAGCCCGATCGACACCGCGATCAGCGCCGACAGCCCGAACCAGATGAAGGTGCCGCCCACCAGCCTCGCCGCATTGTTGAGATCGCGCAACGCCGCGATCGAGGCGACGATCGCGGTGAAGACGAGCGGAACGACCAGCGCCTTGAGCAGCTGCACGAAGATGTCGCCGACGATCTTCAGCCCGTCGGCAAGCCCGACGAGCCCATAGCTGCGCGCGACGAAGCCGAGCGCCAGGCCGATGGCCATGCCGATGAAGACCTGCACGCCGAAGGTCGGCCGGGTCACTGCGCGAGGTTCCTGATCATCGCGGCGATGTAGGACGTGGGCGGTGCGGGTGCGACGATAGAAATGGTGGATGCGGGTAAAGGTGGGGTGCGGTTTTGCGGCGCGCGGGGCTCCGGCTCTGTCCCCTCCGTCACGCCTTCTCCCCTTTACGGGCAGGGGCATGAGGTTCGATCGACGTCCTCATCAGCTTCGTCACCCCGGACTCGTTCCGGGGTCCACCCAGCCGCAAGGGAATGATGTCGAATCAAGCCCTTCTCCTCGCCGCAGAGTGGACCCCGGAACACGGGGTGACGGGGCGGGCTTGGAACTCGGCGCGCTCTCCCCCGACACGGTGGCGCGCCGAGGGCGTGACGGAGGGGGACAGGGCGGGAGCGATAGACATCAGCAGTCTCACCCTCTTACCCTGTCCGTTTCCGCCTCACCCGTATAAAGCCCCCGCGCATGACCCAGGCAACGGACATCGACCGCCGCTGGCTCACCGAGGCGGTGCGGCGGATCGAGGCGGATTACAATCGTTCGGCGGATACCCATCTGATCCGCCTCGAACTGCCGCGCTTTCCCGGCATCACCTTGTATCTGAAAGACGAAAGCTCGCATCCGACCGGCAGCCTCAAGCACCGGCTGGCGCGCTCGCTGTTCCTCTACGCGTTGTGCAACGCCTGGATCGGGCCGCGCACCACGGTGATCGAGGCGTCGTCGGGGTCGACCGCGGTGTCGGAGGCCTATTTGGCGCGGATGCTCGGCCTGCGCTTCATCGCGGTGGTGCCGGCGCAGACCGCGGCGCCCAAGCTCGACGCGATCCGCTTCTACGGCGGCGAGATCCATGCGGTGGACGATCCGCGTACCGTCTATGCCGCCGCGCAGCGGCTCGCGGCGGAGACCGGCGGTCATTACATGGACCAGTTCACCTATGCCGAGCGCGCGACCGACTGGCGCGGCAACAACAATATCGCCGAGAGCATCTTCGCGCAGATGGCGCAGGAGGAGCATCCGGTGCCGCGCTGGGTGGTGTGCGGCGCGGGGACCGGCGGCACCTCCGCCACGATCGGCCGCTTCATCCGCTACCAGCGGCACGCGACGCGCTTGTGCGTCGCCGATCCGCAGCATTCGGTCTTCCACCGCCATTTCGCCGATCCCGCTGTCACCGCCTTACCCGATGGCTGCGCGTCCCGCATCGAGGGGATCGGCCGGCCACGGCTGGAGCCGAGCTTCATCCCCTCGGTGATCGACCGGATGATCGCGGTCGAGGATGCCGCCAGCCTCGGCGCGATGCGCGCGCTGTCGGAGGTGCTCGGGCGATCGGTCGGCGGCTCGACCGGCACCAACCTGCACGCCTGCGCGCAGCTCGTCAGCGACATGGCGGCGGCGGGCGAGCGCGGCAGTATCGTCACGCTGCTCTGCGACGGCGGCGATCGCTACGCCTGCACCTATTATGACGACGCCTGGTGCGCGACGCATGGCGTCGCCTGGAACGAGGCCGCGGCGGCGATGCGCGGCTTCCTCGGCACAGGCTGACGGCGCGGCGGCAGGACCGGCGGCGCGAGCATCAGCCGCTGGCCGAGCCGGTCGTAGAAGCGGCAGACGTCGATGATCTCGGCGCGCCCCGGCGCCAGCCGCGCGCCGAGCGGGTAGCGGCGCAGCTCGTCACCCGCGGTGGCGCGCCAGCCGGCGGTCATCATGCTGCCGCCGGCGACGTCGGGACGGCGCACCAGCCCGTTGCAGTGGATCAGGCAGGCGCTCGACCGGCCGAGCGCGAGCAAGCGTGCCCGGTCGGCGCCGAGGGTGAGCGGGTGCACGCCATAATCGCGCAGCTTATTGGCGGTGTTGCGCTGGTCCTCGCGCACGACATGGCCCGCCGATGCGCCGAGCTCGTCGAGCAGGCCGTGGAGGAAGCGGTCGAGTTCGCGCAGGCAGTTGGCGACGAAACGTGCACGGGTGCGCGCCTGCGGCCCCTGCGGCCAGCCATCGGTGATCACCGGACGTTCGGCGAGCGCGGCGAGGAAGGTCGCGCCGCGGGTCAGGGTATCGTGCGCCGCCGCTGCCCCCCGCAGCGGCGTGACGCGGGCGTGGCTCACGCCTCGCTGTGGACCGGATCGTCGGATGCGGCGAGCGCGCTGGCGGCGCGGGTGGCGGCGGCACGCTGGTCGCGCATCGCCTCGGTCCGCTCGGCGCGGGCGGCCATCGCTTCCCAAGAGCGCGCGGCGCGTTCGCAGCGATCGCGGACGTTGTCGAGATTGGCCTCGGACGCGTTGCTGCGCTCCTGATCGGCCTGCTTGCGGAAGAATGTGGCGTCGCTGGACATCGGGCACCTCGTCAGCGGAAGAAGAGAGGCAGGGAAGGGCGAAACGCCCCGGAATCCGGCGCGGTACGTCGATATGCGACTATATGAACATCATAGATGGGCGCTTACCCGTCGATAAGCAAGCGCGGTGCCGAAATGGAACAGTCCTGCCCCATGCCGATCGGGGCGGGAAGGTGCGGCGGGCCGGATCACGCCGGCCCGCCGCGGACACTCAGCGCAGGCGGCGGCGCGTGGCAGCCGTCGCGCCGAATCCGGCGGCACCGGCACCGACCAGCAGCGCGAGCACGAGGATGAAGGATGTTCCCGCCGCAGCACCGGCGGCGGTATCGGCCGCCGACTTGGCGGTGGCGACCGCATCGTTCTTCGTCTTGACGAAATCGGCCTTGGCGCGCGTCACCTGGGCCTGCGCCGCGGGGCGGCTGATCTTGCGCTGGGCGGCGACGATGTCGACGACCCGGGCTTCGGCCTGCGCGCCCTCGCTGCCGCCGCGCGCCATCGCGGGCAGTTGCTTTGCAATCTCCTTCTGCGCCTGTTCGGGGGTCATCTGCGCAGGATCACTGGGGGCATCGGACAGATAGGCGGCGGCCTCCTGGCGCACGTCGCTCGCGTCGACGCCGGCGATCTGTGCGGCGCGCGGCGCGGCGGCCCCGACGCCCGAGCCGGCGGCGCCGGCGACCGCGCCGACGGTGCGGAAGGCGCCGCCGATGATGCCGCCGACCGCCGAGGTCAGCAGGTACAGCGTCAGGATCAGCGTGACGCCCCAGACGACCAGGCCATGGACCAGCGCGTCGAAGCGATCTGTGGCGCCGCCGACGCGTGCCGCGGCATAGCCGCCGGCGCCGAGCGCGACGATCGTGGTGATGAGCCAATACAGTCCGGCGCCGATGCCGAAGCCGGCAGCGCCCGGGGTCGTGCCCTCGACCGGATCGACCATCGTTAGCCCGATGCCGGTGCCAAGGATGCCGAGCACCAGCTGGATCGCCACCGCGATCACCACGCCGGCAAAGATCGCCCCCCAGGACAACCGCTTGGTGCCGCGCAGGATCGCGCCCTCTGCTGCCGGCATCGCACCGGTCGTCGTTATCGTCGCCATAATCACTCCTGTTGAACGTCTGTCGTTAGCGGTCTTCGGGCGCGGGCCCGGACGTGCCGGCCTGTCCCGCATCCCGTTCTGCGCGCCCCTTGCGCACCTCGGCATCGTCGCCGAGCAACTTGCCGATCGCCTCGCGTGCGGCACCCTTGGCGGCGCGGCTCGTCCGGTCGGCAGGTATCCTGTCGGTCATGCGCCACCCCGCGCCGTGGTGCGGCCGATCGCGCGGAGCGCGAGCGCGCCGTCGTCGAACCCGCGCGCCCGCGCCCAGGCGGCGGCGGCGGTGCGGCGGTTGACGCCGATCTTGGCGTAGATCCGCGCGACATGGTTGCGCACCGTATTGCCCGAGACGTCCAGCGTCCGCGCGATGCTCTTGTCGTCGAGTCCGCGGCAGATCAGCGCCAGCACCTCGCGCTCGCGCGCGGTCAGCGCCTCAAGCCCCGGGCCGTCCGTGTCGGGCTGCGGCGCGCGCAGCCGCGCGAGCTTGTCCATGATCGAGCGGCTGAACCAGCTCGTGTCCTTCATCACCGCCTCGATCGCCTCGACCAGTTCGAGTTCGGTCGCCTTGCGGCGGGTGATGTCCTGAAACGCCCAGAGCAGGCAGGTCGCCGAGCCGATGGTGATCGTCTCGGTCGAGACGACGCAGTCGATCGCGCCGCCGTCATGCACCGCGATCCGCGCCTCGTGGTTGCGCAGGTCGCCGCCGTCCTCGATCGCCGCCTCGACATCGCCGCGGATCGCGTCGTCCGCCCACAGGCCGAGTTCGGCAAGCGAGCGGCCGACGATCGCGTCGGCGGTATAGCCGGTGAGCGCGGTAAAACTGGCGTTGACCTCGCACAGCACATGGCCGTCGCGGGCACCGATCGCCATCGGCACGGGCGCCAGCTGGAAGGTGCGGGTGAACCGCTCCTCGCTGTGGCGTAGCGCCGATTCCGCCTGCCGCCGCGGTTCGAGGTCGGCGAAGGTGAACAGCATGCAGGGCTGTTCGTCGAGGTCGATCGGCTGGCCGGCGACGATGACCAGCCGGGTGCCGCCGCCGGGCAGTAGCAGATCGGCCTCCATCTGCGGGATCGTGCGCCCCTCGGCGAGCCGCTGCTTGGCGAGCTCGCGACTGGTCGCGTCGTGCAGCACGTCGATGTCGTAGACGGTCTTGCCGAGCACCGCGTCGCGGGCATGGCCGGTCATCTCCAGAAAGCCCTGGTTGACCTTGACGAAGCGCAGGTCGGCGAGGCGGCAGATCACCGCCGGTGCCGGATTGGCGTTGAACGACTGTTCGAACCGGTCCTCCGCCTCGAACCGGGCGGTGACGTCCTGCAGGATGAGCACGACGCAGGTCGGCGCATCCTCGTCGGCGTCGTTGAGCACCAGGCTGCGCACCTGATGCACCCAGCGCGGTGCGTCCTCGCCGGCGACGGTCACCTCGACCACCACTTCCGAAAAGGAGTCGCCGGCGACGACGCGTTCGATGGGGTAATCGCTCGCGGCGAGCCGATGGTTGTTGCGATAGCGCAGCTGGAAGCGGGCGCGATAGGCGTCGACCGTCGCACCCAGTTGATCGAGCCGCTCGACACCGTGCATGGCAAGCGCGGCATCGTTTGCCCAGAGCAGGCTCTGGTCGGGATCGATCAGGATCACGCCTTCGTCCAGACCGGCGATGATCTGGCGCAGGTGGCGCAGATCATTGGTCTCGCGCAGGCTCTTCGGCGATATCGGCACCGATGCCGCTTGGCGATCAGCCGCGCTGGCCATGGATCAGCCCGGCAAGTGCACAGCCACCCGCGGCGGCGACGACCTGATGGACGCCGCCGTCGGCCTGGCAATCGCAACGGTCGCGCGCGTCGCCTGAGGCCTTCGCCATCTTGCCGCCGGCATAGCGGACGCCGCCATACCATTCGTGGGTGTTCATTCGGCTCTCCAGGACACGTGGCGGAAGCGGTGGACGGCCGACCACGATCCGGCGCGGGGAGGGCGTCGGTTCGGCCGGACCAAGGACGGCGGGTTGAAGCATCACGCGAGCGGCCATGGTGCGGCCGTTCTGGACCTACAAACCTACGTTAATCCAGTTGGTTCCTGGTAGCTTTGGGGGGGTGCCGCTAATCGTCTTGTACCAGCCCCGTTATGGGCCAAGCGCCAGTCGCCGCGAGCGTTGCGCCAGCAACACAGCAGCAACATATTTTGCGGCGCAACATAAACGCGCGAAAATTGTCATAAGTCCGAAACGAACCAACCCCACGGCGACCGCATGTTTCGTCACGAAACGGGGGATTCCGTCATGTCATTCGCCAACGCCGCCGTCGCGGCGCGGCTGCTCGCCGCAACCGCCTTCTGCTCGACCCTGATCGCCACGCCGGCCCTGGCGGCCGAGGACCCCAAGAGCGTCGCCGCTGCCGACAAGACGCCGGAGGCGGCGCCCGACCAGCTCGACGACATCGTCGTCACCGCCGAGAAGCGGCCGCAGAACGCGCAGAAGACGCCGATCTCGATCAGCGTGATGAGCGGCGACGACCTCGCCAACCGGCATGTCGTGTCGCTCGTCGATCTCGGCGACGGATCGATCCCGTCGCTCAAGGTCGCGCCCTTCTATTCGCGCAATTCGGCGCTGATCGTGAACATCCGCGGCGTCGGGGTGCTGAGCGACAGCAACCAGCCCGCGCGCGACCAGGGCGTCGGCGTCTATATCGACGGCGTCTATCTCGGCCGTGCACAGGGGCTTGGCACCGCATTGTTCGACATCGAGAATGTCGAGGTGCTCAAGGGCCCGCAGGGCACGCTGTTCGGCCGCAACACCGAAGGCGGTGCGGTCAATATCGTCACCAAGAAACCGAGCGGTGAATTCCACGTCAACACGATCGCGGGCATCGGCAATTACGGTGCCTACAAGGCCGAGACGCATATCGACCTGCCGGCGATCGAGAATCTCGCGATCAAGATCGATGCGGTCGCCAGCCACCGCGGGCCCCTCGTCCGCAACCCGCTGTCGGGCGCCGACGGTTTCAACGCCTATGACAAGCGCGGCCTGCATTACGAACTGCTGTGGAAGCCGAGCGCGGATTTCAGCGCCGACTATTCGTTCGACACCTCCTACGACGCCTCGACCCCGCTGTACCTGCAGTTGCTCGCGCCGGGCACCTACAAGCAGGCGCCGCTCGGCACCGTGCAGTCGACGCGTGCCCGCGACGCCAATGTCGGCGTGCCCCAGCAACCCAGCGTCGGCAAGGTCCGTGGCAACCAGCTGACGCTCGCCTATCACCCGGCGTCGACGCTGACGGTCAAGTCGATCAGCGCCTATCGCGCGATGACGCAGACCCAGTATGACAATGGCTCGGCGGCCAATACGCTGTCGGCGGCGACCACGACCTTCTCCAGCAAGGGGTTCCAGGACAAGCCCGTTCCGCTGCTCTTCGGCCGCTACAGCCTCGCCGATTTCCGGCAGAACCAGTTCAGCCAGGAAGTGCAGCTGATCGGCGACGTGCCGGAGGTGCAGTTCGTCGCCGGCGCGCTCTATTATCAGGAGCACGTCGAGGACAATGCCCGCGCCTTCTATACCGACCAGTGCACCGACTTCACCTGCACCGCCTATACCATCCTGCCGCCGAACTTCCGCACCGATGTGCCGAATTACACAGCCCTGCCGCTCGACTACACGTCTCAGCGAATCGACCGTGCCAGCTATGTGAAGACCACCAGCATCGGCGCGTTCGGGCAGGCGACGTGGACGCCGGCGGCGCTGGACGATCGCGTCCACCTGACGGGGGGCTTGCGCTGGAGCCGGGACTCCAAGCAGGGCAGGCTGATGACGGTCAGCGGCAAGCTGCCGGTCGACCGCAACGGCGTGTCGCGCGAACTGCCGCTCGATGCGAATTGGTCGCGCGTCGACCCGATGGTCAATCTGGCGGTCGATGCCACGCCCGACGTGCATTTCTACGGCAAATGGAGCACCGGCTATAAGTCCGGCGGCGCCAATTCGCGCTCGCAGGAATATGACGCGTTCAATCCCGAAACGGTGTCTGTGTTCGAGGTCGGCGCCAAGACCGAATTCTTCGATCGCCACGCGCGCTTCAACATCGCGGCCTATGCCGGCACCTATAAGAACATCCAGGTCGACTTCCAGCGTCCTTATATCGATGGCAAGAACGGTGCGACGACGCGTACGACGATCTCTACGGTCAACGCGCCCGGCACCGGCGGCATCCATGGCCTGGAAGCCGAACTGACGGTGATGCCGACGCGCGGACTGACGCTGCACGGGTCCTATGCGCATACCTATGTCCACATCCCGGCGGCGGTGAATCCCTATCCCAATTCCAACGGCGATCTGAACCCGTTGGCGGTGCCGATCTACCCGAGCTACACGCCGAAGGATTCGGCCAGCGCCGCGGCCGATTTCGAGGTGCCGCTGACCGGCGTCACCTTCCGCGCGCATATCGACGGCAATTACGACTCGGGCTTCTACCAGGATTCGAAGGATCCAGTGTACGTTGGGCCCAACGATCCGCGGAACGTCTACCAGCCAAAGGGTGATGCCGCGTTCATCGTCAACGGCTCGCTCGCGCTGGCCGATATCGCGGTGGGACAGGGCGATGCGAAGCTGACGCTGTCGGTCTGGGCGCGCAACCTGTTCGACGAGCAGCACGTCTTCTACAAGACGCTGAGCGTGACCACCGGGCTCGCCGGCTTCTTCAACGAGCCGCGCACCCTTGGCGGCCAGGTGCAGGTGAAGTTCTGATGCGCGCTGTCAGAGCGGCAAGCCTCGCGCTGCTCGCCGTCGCGCCCGGCGCTGCGGTCGTCGCCCAGTCGCCGCGGTCCGCGATCGCGGCGGCGGCGGCGGCGGCGCACGAGCGGCTGCTGCCGTTGCAGGGCGGCCGCAACTTCCGCGACCTCGGCGGCTATGCCACCGAAGACGGGCGGCATGTGCGATGGGGGATGCTGTACCGCTCCGGTTCGATGCACGACCTGACGCCGGCCGATTACGCTGCCTTGCAGCGGCGCGGCATCCGCGTCGTCTGCGATCTGCGCGACACGCGCGAACGCAGCGCCGAGCCGGTGCACTGGCCCGCGACCGGCGCGCCGCAGATGCTGAGCGACGATTATGCGCTCGACACGCGGGACTTCCTGCCCGCCACGCCGATGAAGGACTGGACCGCGGAGGCGGCGCGGGCGGCGATGACCGCGAGCTATCCCAAGATGCTCGTCCAGTTCCGCGGCCAGTATCGCCGCATGTTCGCCGAATTGCTTGCCGGTCATGCGCCGCTGGCGTTCAACTGTTCGGCGGGCAAGGATCGCACCGGCGTCGCCGCCGCGCTGCTGCTCACCGCGCTGGGTGTGCCGCGCCAGACGGTGATCGACGATTATCTGCTGACCAACCGCTATCTCGACCCCGCCAAGCTGTTCGCCAGCCCGGCGCAGGCCGACAGTCCGTGGGCGCACCTGCCGCCGGGGGTGATGGCGGCGCTGGCGGCCGCCGACCGGCGCTATATCGAGGCGGCGCTGGCCGTCCTCGACCGGCATCCCGATGGCGCAACCGGCTGGTTGCGTGACGAGATGGGGTTGTCGGCGGCGGATATCACCCGCCTGCGCGCGCTCTATCTGAGCTGAACCCGAGGGGGGCGCACGCCCCCCTCACGCCAGGGAGCACTCCGTACGCACCGGTCGGCGAACGGCACGCAGCAGCACCAGCGCTGCCGCCGCCATCGCCGCGCCGGCCAGCGATACCGCGGGCAGGCCAAGGTGTGCACCGATCACGCCGCCGCCGAGCGCCGCGCCGATCGCATTGCCGAGGTTGAACGCGCCGATGTTCATCGCCGAGGCGAGGTTGGGCGCCTCCGCGGCGGCGGCCATGACGCGCATCTGCAACGGCGGCACGATCGCGAAGCTCGCCACGCCCCAGACGAGGATGGCGAGCGCCGCCGCCACCGGCCAGCGCATCAGGACCGCGAAGGCGACGAGGGTCAGCGTGAGCACGACGAGCATGATGGTCAGCGCGCGGTCGGCGGAGCGGTCGGCGAGCCGGCCGCCGAGCGTGTTGCCGATCGTCGCGCCGACGCCGAACAGCATCAGCATGAGGGTGATCGCGCCGGTGCCGAGATGCGTCTCGTCGCGCAGGATCGGTGCGATATAGGTGAAGACGGTGAACACGCCGCCGAAGCCGATCGTGGTCAATGCCAGTGCGAGCAACACCGGTCCGCGCACCAGCACGCGCAGTTCGGCGCGCATGTCCGCCAGTCCGCCGGTGGGCAGCGCCGGCAGCGCGAGCCGCAGCGCCAGCATCACCGCCGCGCCGACCGCGGCGATCCCCGCGAAGGCGGCACGCCAGCCGAGCATCTCGCCCGCCCAGGTGGCGAGCGGCACGCCGCCGATCGTCGCGATCGTCAGCCCCGAGAACATCGCGGCGACCGCGCCGGCGCGCCGGTCGGGCGGCACCAGGCTCGCCGCAACCACCGATCCGACGCCGAAGAAGGCGCCATGGTTGAACGAGGTGACGATGCGGGCGGCCATCAGCATCGCATAGCCGTCGGCCAGCGCCGACAAGGCGTTGCCGAGCGTGAAGATCCCCATCAGTCCGATCAGCAGCGTCCGGCGGTCGATCCGGCCGGTGGTCAGCGTCATCAGCGGCGCGCCGATCAGCACGCCCATCGCATAGGCACTGACCAGCAGGCCGGCGGCGGGGATCGACACGCCGAGGTCGTCGGCGATCATCGGCAGCATGCCCATCGGCGCGAACTCGGTCACGCCAATGCCGAATGCGCCCAGCGCGAGCGCGAGCAGGGAAGGGTGGAGTTTCATGATCGTGTCCCGATTCAGACGAGCGGCGGGTTGAGGCGGGCGAAGCCTTCCTGCTGGCGGTAGGGGGTGTGCGGATAGGGCGGCATGACATCGCTCGCCGCGTCGAGTGCGGCGATCTGCGCCGGGGTCAGCGCCCAGCCGACCGCGCCGAGATTGTCACGCAGCTGCGCCTCGTTCCGCGCACCGATGATGACCGAAGACACGGTCGGGCGTTGCAGCAGCCAGTTGATCGCGATCTGCGGCACGGTCCGGCCGGTCTCCGCCGCGATGGCCTCGAGCGCGTCGACGACGCGATAGAGATGCTCGGTCTCGACCGGCGGCGCGAACTGTTCGGTCTCGTGCAGGCGGCTGCCGGCGGGGATCGGCCGGTCGCGACCGATCCTGCCGGTCAGCCTGCCCCAGCCGAGCGGACTCCACGCGAGCGCGCCGATCCCCTGGTCGCGGCCGAGCGGCATCAGATCGGCCTCATAGGCGCGGCCGATCAGCGAATAATAGACCTGATGCGCGACCAGCCGCGGCCAGCCATGGCGGTCGGCGAGCGCCTGCGCCTTCATCAGCTGCCAGCCGGGATAGTTGGAGACGCCGGCATAGCGGATCTTGCCCGCGGCGATCAGCGTGTCGAGCGTCGCCATCAGCTCCTCGACCGGCGTCGACGCGTCATAGGCGTGGAGCTGAAGCAGATCGATGCGATCGGTGTCGAGCCGACGCAGCGCATCCTCGACCGCGCGGATCAGCCGCGCGCGCGACACGCCCCAATCCTGCGGCCCGTCGCCCATCGGCAGCCCGGTCTTGGTCGAAACCAGGACCGCGTCGCGCCGCCCCTTGATCGCCGCGCCCAGCACCTCCTCCGACGCGCCATGCGAATAGACGTCGGCGGTGTCGAACAGGGTGACGCCCGCTTCCAGGCAGATGTCGACCAGCCGCCGCGCCTCTGCGACGTCGCTCTGGCCCCAGGCGGAGAACAGCGGGCCGCTGCCGCCGAAGGTGCCGGTGCCGAACGACAGCGCCGGCACGCGCAGGCCCGACGATCCCAATTGCCGATACTCCATCATCCATCCTTTTGCAGTACGATCGTGACCGGCTAGATGGACGCGTCGGCGGCAGGGTAGAACCGCCGCGACGGGCGAAGGATCTGTGCAGTGGATGCAAAGATAACGGGTGGCAGCGACCGGGCACGCGCGCTCGCCCTGTTCGCCACGGTGATCGAAGGCGGCAGCTTTTCGGCGGCGGCGCGGCTGCTCGACCTGACGCCGTCGGCGGTGGCGCGGGCGATCGACCGGATCGAGGCGCGGCTCGGCGTCAGGCTGTTGCTACGCTCGACACGTGGCCTGACGCTGACCGCGGAGGGGCAGAGCTATCTGCTCGCGGCGCGGCGCATCCTCGCCGATCTCGACGATGCCGAACAGCAGATCGCCGATCAGGGGGCGCCGCGCGGCCGGCTGCGCGTCACCGCGGCGCTGGCGCATGGTCGGCTGTGTATCGTGCCGCTGCTCGGCGATTTCGCCCGCGCCTATCCCAACATCCTCATCGACATCGCGCTGACGGACACGTTGGTCGATATCGCGGGCGGGCAGGCGGATGTCGCAATCCGCTTCGGCCCCCTTGCCGACAGCGCGCTCACCGCGCGTAAGCTGGGCGAGAGCGGGCGGGTGATCGTCGCATCGCCCGACTATCTCGCGCGCCACGGCACGCCGCGGGTGCCGGAGGATCTGCACGCGCACAATTGCCTCAACTTCAACTTCCGCCGCGCCGAGCCGATCTGGCCGTTCCGGCGGGACGGGCGCGATTTCACCTTGTGCGTCGAGGGCGGCATCGTCGCGAACAACGGCGAGACGCTGGGGCAGCTCGCCGCGGCCGGGGTCGGCGTGACCCGCGTCGGCCGGTTCAGCGTCGCCGCCGAGATCGCCGAGGGCCGGCTGGTGGCGCTGCTCGAAGACTATAATCCCGGCGATGTCGAGCTGATCCATGCGGTGTTCGTCGGCGGCGCGCATCTGCCCGCACGGGTCCGCGTGTTCGTCGACTTCCTCGCCGATCGGCTGGCGCGCGCCGGCTAGGCGGGATCGACAGTGGGTTCGGTTCCTCGCCCTTGGCGGGATCGACATTCAAGCTTTGGAGATAACGCCTGCCCCGGCAGGGCAAGGCTATCGTGTGGACGTTCGCTTGAGTCCGCCGCCTCCCAATCCCACCCCGTCACCCCGGACGTGTTCCGGGGTCCACTCTGCGGCGAGGGGAAAGGCTTGATGGGACACCGTTCTCCTGTGGCCCGGTGGGCCCCGGAACGGGTCCGGGGTGACGGGTACCAGAAGGATGCCGATTGAACCTCATCACCGGAGCTATAGGCGATAGCCCTCCCCCGGCGGGAGAGGAAATGGCCTGAATGTCGATCCGGCCTGATACTGCGGCGCCGCGAAGCCGTGACGGGGGCGATGTAAGCAAAATCTTGACTGGCGTGTCCTCTCCTCCGTCATGTCTTCGGCTTGCCACCTCCCTCCGGCGGGGGAGGAATTGATGTCGATCCCGGCTCGCGGTGTCGGTCGATGCGCGGCGGGTAAGTGGATGATATATTTATATCAAATGTGATGCCAATCCGTGCATCGCGGCGCGTTTTGTGCGTTGATGCGGCATGGACGATTCCGCAACGATCCTTGACCTGCAACAGCGCCTGGCGCGTGCCGAGGCGGCGCTGGCCGACAGCGAAGCCCGGTTCGCCGCCACGCTGGACAGCGTACCGGTGGGCGTCGCAATGATCGATACCGCCGGCCGGATCGTCGTCTCCAACGCGCAATATCAGCGGTTCTGCCCCACGGGCGCGATCCCCTCGACCGATGCCGAACGCCGCTGGCGGTGGCGCGGCTGGGGCAGCGACGGGCTGCCGCTCGATCCCGGCGACTTCCCCGGCGCCCGTGCGGCCCGCGGCGAGAGCGTCATTCCCGGTCAGGAGCTGCTTTACACCAGCGACTCCGGCGAGGAGATCTGGGTGCGCGTGGCGACCATGCCGCTGCGCGATGCGGCCGGCCGGATCACCGGTCAGGCAAGTGTGGTCAGCGACATCGACACGCTGAAGCGCACGTCCAATTCGCTGCGCGATGCCGAGCAGCGGCAAAGCTTCCTGCTCCACCTCAGCGATACGATCCAGCTGATCGACGATGCCGATGGCATTCGCGACCGGGTGACCGGAATGGTCGCATGCCGCCTCGCCGCTGCCCGCTGCATCTGGGTCGACGCGGACGATATGCAGGGCACCGCGGCGGGGACGGCGATCACCGCGGCGGATGCGGTCGCGCTCGCCAAGGGCCGGACGATCGTGGCGAGCGCGCCTGCCGAGGGCCCGTCGCGGATCATCGTGCCGGTGCTGCGCCGCGGCCAGTGGGTCGCGAGCCTGCACGTCGAGCATGACCGCGCCCGCACGTGGCTGCCCGCCGAGATCGCCTTGGTGCAGGACGTCGCCGAGCGTGCCTGGGTGGCGATCGATCATGCCCGCACCGCCGCCAGCTTCCGGGCGCGCGATGCCGAGTTCCGCGAGGTGCAGGCGCGGGCGCAGCAGCTGATCGACGGCGTCGCCACGACGATCTGGGAGGCGCCACGCGACGGGACGATCGTCGCCGACAGCGCGAGCTGGCGCGCCTATACCGGCCAGAGCTACGAGGAATATCGCGGGTTCGGCTGGCTCGACGCGCTGCATCCCGACGATCGCGCGGGGACGATGCAGGCGTGGCAGGAGGCGCTGCGGCGTATCGAGCCGATCGACATCGAATATCGGCTGCGCACCCGCGACGGCGCGTATCGCTGGATGAGCGCGCGCGCGATCCCGCTGCTCGACGACGGCGGCGCCGTCCAGAAGTGGCTCGGCATGAACATCGACATCGACGTGCGCAAGCAGCTGGAAGAGGCGGTGCTCGCCAACGAGCGCCGGGTGCGCGCGCTGGTCGAGGGCGTGCCGCAATTGCTGTGGCGCGCGCTGCTCGACGGCGACTGGTTCTGGGCGAGCCCGCAATGGTCGGCATTCACCGGCCACAAGGAGCGGGACAGCCACGGCCGCGGCTGGCTCGACTTCGTCCACCCCGATGACGTCGCCGCGGTGACCAACGCCTGGGCGCTGGCGCAGGAGAGCGGCGGCTTCGACGTCGAGCATCGCCAGCGCCATCGGGACGGCTCCTACCGCTGGTTCAGCACCCGCGCACTGCCGGTCCGCGACGTGCACGGGCGGATCGCCGAATGGCTCGGCACCTCCAACGACATCGACGCGCTGCGCCAGGCGCAGGAGCGGCAGGCGGTGATGGTCGCCGAATTGCAGCATCGCACCCGCAACATCATCGCCATCGTCCAGTCGCTCGCCGAGAAGACGCTCGACGGCGCGACCACGCTGGACGCGTTCGAGCAGCGCTTCAACGACCGGCTGGCCGCGCTCGCCCGCGTCCAGGGGCTGCTGGCGCATGCCACCGCGGGCCAGCGGGTGACGTTCGGCGATCTGCTCGATTCGGAACTGTCCGCGCACGGCGCGGTCCACGGCGGCGCCGATTCGCTGATCCTCGACGGCCCGCACGACGTGCCGCTGCGCTCGGGCGCGGTGCAGAGCCTGGCGCTCGCCTTGCACGAGCTCGCCACCAACGCCGCCAAATATGGCGCGCTCAGGGGGCGCGGCGGCAAGCTCAGCGTCGTGTGGGACGTGGCGCGCGATGCGGACGGGGTGCGGTGGCTGACCGTCGACTGGCGCGAGAGCGGCGTCGCCTTGCCGCCGGTGGAGGCGCGGACGCGGCCCGGCGGCTATGGCCGGCAGCTGATCGAGCGTGCCTTGCCCTATCAATTGGGCGCGAAAACAAGCTATGCCTTTACCGATGACGGCGTGCGCTGCCGCATCGCCGTGGCGATGGTATCGGACCGGGCGCGTGGGGAGTTTGGATGATGGCTGACGCTGTGTTGCAGAACCGCCGGGTCCTGATCGTCGAGGACGAATATCTGGTCGCCGATGCGATGGAGCGCAAGCTGCGCCGTGCCGGCGCGGTGGTGCTCGGCCCGGTGCCGTCGGTCGCGCAGGCGCTGCACCTGCTCGAACAGGAGGCGGATATCGACGGCGCGGTGCTCGACATCAACCTCGGCGACCAGAAGGTCTATCCGGTGGTCGATCTGCTGCTCGCGCGCGGCACGCCCTGCGTCTTTGCGACCGGCAACGACCGCGCCGACGTGCCGCAGGCCTATGCGCACCTCACCCGTTGCGAGAAGCCGATCGATTCCGCCTGCCTCGTATCGGCGCTCGCCGGCGGTGGGCGCGCTGCGTGCGCGACGGACGGCCCGGCCTCGCCGCTGGCCGCGCTGGCGCGCATCCGCCATCAGCTGCTCGACCATATCGAGCGCGCCTCCGCGCTCGGCTATACGCTGGTGGCGGCGAAATTGTGCGAGGCGCTCGATGCGATCGACGTGGACCTGGAGGCCTGAGCCGATGGCGTGGCAGGATGCGGACGATGCGCCGGCGGCGGGCCGCGGCGACCGCCTGAGCGAGGCGGCACGTGCGATCCTGGTTAACCGGCGCTCGCGGCTCGATCTGCTGCCCGCCGAATTGTTCGGCGAATGGCCGTGGGAGGTGCTGCTCACGCTGTTCGTCGCCGATGCCGAGGGGCAGCGGCTGACCGGGCGCGGGATCGCTGCCGAACTCGCCTGCCCGCCGCTGACGATGACGCGCTGGCTGCAGCATCTTGCGCGGACCGGGCTGGTCGTCGGCGATACGGCCCGCGATCTCGACACGCCGCTGACGCTGTCGCTCTCGGCGATCACCGCGCTCGAATCCTATCTCGCCACCAGCTTGCAGACCGCGCACCTGCTGCTGGTGTGACGCTGCCGCCCGGTCAGCGGGCGAAGCGCCAATAGTCGACGTCGACCAGCGAGCCCGCGCCCTTGCCGCGGAACACCAGGTAGAGGTCGTGGACGCCGGTCGCACCGGTCACCGCGGCGGTCCGCTGCTGCCACGATCCTCCGGCGGCGGGCGCGCCGGCATTGCCGACCGGCAGCGTCGCCAGCAGCGGCCCGCCGACCGCATCGGCATGCACCTCGATCACCGCATCCGGCCTGGCGTTGGCGACCGCGGCGGTGAAGCTCTTCGCGCCCGGCGTGCCGAAATCGACGCCGGCGACCTTGATATAGCTGCGGTCGGTGGCGCGGGTGACATAGACGCGGTCGGCCTCCTGCGCGGTGGTGACGCCCGGCGCCCAGGCAAAGCCGCGGTCGATCGGCCGCTTGATCCGCGCGGTCCAGGCGATCGTCTCCGCCTCGACGCGGGCATAGGGGTTGAGCGTGCCGATCTGCGGCGCGGCGACCGTGTCCCACCAGCCCAGCTCGGGGATCGTCCCGTCGGGATTGTAGGTGAATTTGGCGACCGACACGGCGCGCCGCTCGTGATGGATCGGGGTGAGCGCGAAGTTGAGCTCATAATGGAAGCCGAAGACGTACGAGCCGCCCTTATAGTCGATGATCCCCGGGTGGTTGCCGGTCGACCGCGCGTCGTGGCGCATGATCTCGCCCTTGTAGGTCCACGGCCCGGTCGGCGCGTCGCTCATCGCATAGCCGATCCCCTCCGCGCAGCAGGTCGAGGCGAAGGCCATGTAATATCGTCCGTTGCGCCCGTAGAACCAGGGCCCTTCCTGATAGTCCCTGATCCGCGGCAGCTTGGTGATCGGCCCGTCGTAGGAGACCATGTCCTTGTTGAGCTTGACGTACCACAGGTCGGGATTGCCCCAGTAGAGATAGGCCTGGCCGTCGCGGTCGATCCACACGGTCGGATCGAAATAGCCCTCGCCCGGCGCGATCAGCGGCTTGCCGAGCACGTCGCGGAACGGCCCTGCCGGCGAATCGGCGACCGCCACCGCGATCACGTTGCGCGGCGATCCGGCGACGGTGATCGGCGCGTAGAGATAGAATTTGCCGTTGCGTGCGATCACCTGCGGCGCCCAGGCATCGTTGCTCTGCGACGCCCAGGGGAAGGTCTTGAGCGAGGCGACCACCCCGCGGTCGGTCCAGTTCGCCATGTCGGTCGAACTGTACAGCCGCCAGTCGAGCATCTTGAAGCCGTCGGCATCGTCCTCGTCGTGGCTGGTATAGAGGTAGACGACGCCGTCATGGACCAGCGGCGCGGGATCGGCGGTGAAGCGCGTCTGCACGATAGGGTTGTCGGCCCCCGCCTCCGGCACCGCGGCGGTGAGCAGCGCAAGCGGGGCGATGATGCGGAGCAGGGCGGTGGTCGTCGTCATGGCACGGGTCCTCTCGCTGGCGCCGCTTGGCTGCGGCCTCTGTGTCGCACCGGCTTAGCGAATCGCGATCATGCTGCAACCGGCGGGTGGTCGCGGTTGCGGAAGATCGCCGGGCGCCCATCTTGGGGACATGGAAGATGATCTGATCCGCCTCGGGCTGCTCGACGACGAGGATATCGTCCTCGATCAGGCGGCGCTGGCGCTCGCCCTGCTCGATCATGAAGAGGGGGACGACGAACCCGGCCGCGCGCTGATCGATGCGATCGCCGACCGGCTCGACGCGGTGGCCCCCGGCGCGACCAGCGCGCGGGCACAGGCCGAGCGGCTGGCGCAGGTGTTCGGCGACGAGTTCGGCTTCGTCGGTGATGCCGTGACCTATGACGATCCCGCCAACGCCGACCTGATCCGGGTGATCAAGCGGCGCCGCGGCCTGCCGGTGAGCCTGTCGATCCTCTACGTGTCGGCGGCGCGGCGGCTGGGGTGGATCGCGCATGTGCTCGACGTACCCGGCCATGTGCTGGTGCTGATCGGCGACGATGTCGCCCCGGTGATGATCGATCCGTTCCGCGGCGGCCGCCCGGTCGGTGCCGAGGATCTGGCCGCGATGGTGCAGGCGATGGCGCCGGGGCCGGGCGCCGCGGTCAGCCATGTCGCCGCGATGCCCAATCGCGCGGTGCTCGTGCGGCTGCTTCTCAACCAGGCGACCCGTGCCGAGGCGGCGGGACAGGGGCGGCGCGCGCTGACCCTCTACCAGCGGATGACGCTGATGGCACCGGGCTATGGCCATGGCTGGTGGGAGCGGGCGCGGCTCGAACTGGTCGACGGCGATGTTGCGGCGGCGCGCAGCAGTCTTGCGGCGATGCTCGAGATCACCCGTGAGCCGGGGCTGCGCGCGCGCATCTCCGGCCTGCTCGCGTCGCTGGCGGCGGCGGCCTGAGCGGAGCTTCGCCTGCGCATCGAAGAGGGCGCGCGGAAGTATAGGGCGAGGGGGGCTTGGCCTTTGGACCTGATCGAATCGATGCGCCGGTAGCAGCGCGAGCGCGACACCTCTGCGTCTTGCCCGCCGCCGCCTGGACCATCCCGCAAGGGGTCTCGCAATCAAGGCTACACTTACCCCGGATCACCCGCCTGCCGCGCGGTCATCATCGCCAGCCAGCGGCGGCGGAGCGTCGCGCGGCGTTCGGGATAGGGCGTGTCGAGAAAGTCGATCGCGGTCAGCCGGTCGGTGCGGAACATGCGGAAATCGCTACGCAGCTCGCACCAGGCGATCAGCATCCGCACGCTGTCGAGATAGCCGACCAGGAACGGCCATACCGTGCGCGCGCTGCTCCGGCCCTCGGCATCGGTGTAGCGGATCGCGAGCTTGCGCCCCTGCAGGCTCCACGCGCGCAGCCGCGCGACGTCGACGTTGGTATCGTCGGGCGCGTGCCGCTTGGGCTGGGTGATCACCGCCGGGTCCTCGATCGCCGCGCGCAAATGCGGCGGCACCACCGCGGCGACCTTGGCGAGCACGTCGGCGGCGGCGCGGGCGAGGCCGTCGTCGGCATGGACGACCACCCATTGCGCGCCGAGCACCACCGCCTCCACCTCGTCCGAGGTCAGCATCAGCGGCGGCATGTCGAAGCCGGGATCGAGGACATAGCCGATCCCCGCCTCGCCACGGATCGGCACGCGTTGGGCGATCAGCGCGGCGATGTCGCGATACACCGACCGCCGGCTCGTCTCCAGCGCCGCGGCGATGGCCCCGGCGGTGAGCGGCCCCCGCGCGCGGCGGAGGATCTGGACGATCTCGAACAGGCGGTCGGCACGGCGCATGTCGCCCGCCTTAAAGGCCGACGGGGGGCGGGACGAGCAGGATCAGCAGCGCGGTGACCGCGAAGCCGGCGACGCCCAGCCGCAGGTCGCGCGCGGTCATGCCGCTGCCGCCTGCGGTGCGGCGTCGCGCGCCATCGCCCGGACATAGGCGGGGCGGGCGGCAAGGCGCGCGCTGTATGCCGCGATCACCCCCTCGGCGGGGAGCACCGGCCGCGCCCAGTCGAGCGCCCCGCCGAGCATCACGTCGGCGGCGCTGAACCGCACACCGAGCAGGAACGGCCCGCGGACCAGCGCTGCCTCGATCCGGCGGAGCGCGGCGGTGAAGGCGGCCGGCTCGGGGTCGCCCGGTGCGACGCAGAAGCGGGACGCGATGGCAGGACCGCATTCGCCCTCGATCCAGCTCAGCCAGGTCAGAAAGGCGCCGCGATCCGCCGCGCCGATCGCCGGCGCCAGTTCGGCCTGCGGGGCGAGTTCGGTGAGATACAGCGCGACCGCGGCGCATTCGGTGACCAGCGCCTCGTCGTGCTGCAGCGCGGGCACCTTGCGGTCGGGGTGCGGATTGGCGGGATCGGGACCATCGCCGCTGCCTTCGTTATAACGGATCGACACGTAGCGGACGTCATGCGGCAGCCCCAGCTCCTCGAGCAGCCAGAGGAGGCGCGTCGAGCGCGAACGCGGGGCGTGGAACAGGGTCAGCATCGTGCGATCTCCGCGGCCGGGATGGCCGTCGGCAGCGGCGATAGCGGGGGGCTGTGGCCACCATGGTGGCAGCAGCCGACGCTTGCCCTGTGCGCGATGATCGACGCCGCGCCAGCCGCCGGCGCCTCATCCTGTCGGCCCTGAGTTCGGTGGCTGCGCTACCTCTGATCGCTCACCGTAGCGGGCCGTTCGCCACTGGCGGGTTGAATACCGGCGTCCCGTCGGCGCGGTAGACGATCGGCTGGACGCGGGTGTGGCGGTTGGGATCGAACAGCGGATCGCCCTTGATCGTCTCGTAATCGCGGGCGTGGAACACCAGCATGTCGCGGCCGCGCTCGTCGACGGTGAAGCTGTTGTGACCCGGCCCGTAGACCTTGTGCGCGGGCGAGGAGGTCATCACCGGCACCGGGCTCTTGCGCCACGCCTTGGCGTCCATGATGTCCACATCATCGCGCACGGTCAGCATGCCCAGGCAATAGCGCGCGTCGGTCGCGCTCGCCGAATAGGTCATGAACAGCCGCCCGTGGCGCGCGAGCACCGCCGGCGCCTCGTTGACCTTGTAGCCGCGCGTCTCCCAGTCGAGTTCGGGCACCGACAGCCGCACCGGCTTCGCCGCCAGCGTCAGCGGCGTGGCGAGCGGCGCGAGATAGAGGTTGGAGTTGGTCTCGATCCCCGGCTCCTGCTGCGCCCAGGCGAGGTAGCGCGTGCCGCGATGGACGAAGCTCGTCGAATCGAGGTTGAACGTGTCCCACGGCAGGGCGAGCGGCCCGAGCACCGACCAGCTGCCCGTCATCGGATCGGCGCCGGCACAGGCGATCGCATAGCTGCGGATGCGGAACACGTCGGCTCCGCCGCCACTCGGGCCGGCGGCGAAATACATGATCCACGTGCCATCGATCCGATGCAGCTCCGGCGCCCAGAGGAAGCCTGAGATCGGCCCGCTCGCCTCGTGCCGCCACAGCACCTTTTCCGTCGCGCTCGACAGGCCGGCGAGCGTGCGCGACCGGCGCAGCACCAGCCGGTCGTATTCGGGCACCGATCCGGTCATGTAATACCAGCCGTCGCTATGGCGGAAGATCTGCGCGTCGGCGCGCTGGCGGACGAGCGGGTTGACGATCCGATCGGCGGTCCCGGTCTTCGCGAGCGCCGGCGCCGCGGCGGCCAGCGCCGCGCCGGAGAGGAACAGGCGGCGGGACGGATCGGTCATCATCGGGCTCTCCTGACGGACGGTCGCATGTCACCATCCCGCAAGGCGCGGCCGGGCATCGTCCAATTCGGACGGATCGTCGGTCGCTTGGTCGCCGGTGTCAAGAATGATGGGGCGTCTGTTCGGCAGCGCGGCCCCATTGCTCCCGCTCGGCGAGGACGCGCGTCACCTCGGCCATGTTCTCCGATCCCCAGGCGCACAGCGGCGCCAGCGCCGCCGCAAGGCTGCGGCCGAGCGGGGTCAGCGTGTAATCGACGCGCGGCGGTACCTCCTGATGATCGTGGCGGCTGACGATCCCGTCCGCCTCCAGCTCCTTCAGGTGCTGGATCAGCATCTTGTCGCTGACCCCGCGCACCGCGCGGCGCAATTCGCCATAGCGGCTGGGCGACTGGAACAGGAAATAGACGATCAGCGGCTTCCACTTGCCGGCGATGATCCGCAGCGTCGCGTCGAGCCCGCAGGAAAAGGCGGGGGGTGAAGAAAGATCACTCATCTGCGGGTACTTACCAAAAGGTGCATACTTGTCGATAGGTTGGTGTGCTGCCAGCTGTGCCGTACCTTCAAGGGAGATACGACATGAACAGGTTGCAGGGTAAAACGGCGGTGGTAACGGGTGGTGGCAGCGGCATCGGGCTGGCCGCCGCCAAACGGTTCATCGAAGAAGGCGCGTTCGTCTATATCTTCGGACGGCGGCAGGCGGCACTGGACAGCGCGGCGGCGATGCTCGGCGACCAGGCGCGTGCGGTTCGCGGCTCGGTAAGCGACCTCGGCGATCTCGACCGCCTCTACGACACGGTGCGCACCGAGCGCGGCGGGCTCGACATCGTGTTGGCCAACGCCGGCACCGGCGCCTTCGCCGCGCTCGGCGACATCACCGCGGCGCATTACGACGCATTGTTCGACGTCAACGTGAAGGGGCTGGTGTTCACCGTCCAGAAAGCCCTGCCGCTGATGCGCGCGGGGGGATCGATCGTCCTCACCGGCTCGACCACCGGCGTGATGGGAACGCCGCAGTTCAGCGTCTACAGCGCGACCAAGGCGGCGGTCCGTAATTTTGCGCGGAGCTGGGCACAGGATTTGCGGGGCACCGGCATCCGCGTCAACGTGCTGTCGCCGGGGCCGACGCGTACCGATCTGGCGCTCGACGTGGTCGGCGCGGAGGCGTTCGAGGCGATGGGCGCGTCAACGCCGCTCGGCCGGCTCGGCGAACCCGCCGAGACCGCAGCGGCGGCGGCGTTCCTCGCATCCGACGACAGCAGCTTCATGACCGGCAGCGAGATGTTCGTCGACGGCGGCATGGCGCAGATCTGAGCACGCGCCGCCCGGAGCCGAGGCGTCCGGGCGGCCGGCCATGTCACACCGGCCCGGCCTGCCTCGTCTGTCTTCCGGGCGCACACCCGCGCCGAGGAGATCGATGATGACACCGCGTATCCGCAACCCCCACGCGCTCGTCCCCGAGGCGGTGAAGGCGATGATGGCGCTCGAACAAAGCCTGACGCACAGCGGGCTCGACCATGCGCTGCTCGAACTGGTCAGGTTCCGCGTGTCGCAGATCAACGGCTGCGCCTTTTGTCTGCACATGCATTCGGCCGATCTGCGCCGCCATGGCGAGACCGAACTGCGCCTCTACATGCTGACGGCATGGCGCGAATCGTCATTGTACAGCGAGCGCGAACGGGCGGCGCTCGGCTGGGCGGAGGCGCTGACACACCTGCCCGAGACGCAGGCACCCGATGCCGACTATGAGGCGCTGGCGGCGGTATTCACGCCGGGCGAACAGGTCTGGCTGACGATGGCGATCGGGGCGATCAACACCTGGAACCGCGTGCAGGTCGGCTTCCGCGTGCCGCATCCGGTGGACGATGGCTGACGCGCCCGCATTCGAGGCGGAGCGGCCGCGGCTGCTCCGCCTCGCCTATCGCATGACCGGCTCGCTGGCCGAGGCGGAGGACGTGGTGCAGGACGCCTGGCTGCGCTGGGCCCGCGCCGACGGGGTGGCGGCGCCGGCGGCGTGGCTGACGCGGGTCGTCACGCGGCTGTGCCTCGATCATCTCAAATCGGCGCGGGTGCGACGCGAGACCTATGTCGGCGCATGGCTGCCGGAGCCGCTGCTCGGCACCAGCGAGCCGGAGGATGTGGCGGACGATCTCACCCTGACGCTGATGCTCGCGCTCGAACGCCTGTCGCCGCTGGAACGCGCCGCCTTCCTGCTGCACGACGTGTTCGACGTGGCGCTGTCCGCGGTGGCGGAGGCGCTCGACCGGTCACCGGCGACGGTGCGCCAGCTCGCCTCGCGGGCGCGCCGCCACGTCGCGCAGGCGCGGCCCCGCTATCGCGTCGATCACGCCGAGGCGGCGCGCATCGCCAGCGCCTTCTTCGCGGCGTCGCGCGATGGCGACGCGAGCGCCTTGTCGGCCTTGCTGGCGGAGGATGTGACGATCCACGCCGACGGTGGCGGGCGAGTGCCGGCGTTCCGCAACGTGATCCGCGGCCTCGACCGCGCGCTGCGCCTGTTCGCCGGGCTGCGGCGCAAGCATCGCGATGCGCCGGTCGAACTGTTGCGCTGGACGATGATCGACGGCCTGCCGGGCTATGTCAGTCGCGAGCGCGGCGGCGTGCTCCAGACGACGGCGCTCGACCTGCGCGACGGCCGGATCGCGGCGATCTACATCGTCCGCAACCCCGACAAGCTGCGCCATGTCGCGGCGGCGCTCCGCGCGTCGGAGGGCACCGGGCTGTCCGATAACCAGGAACGGGATGCCTGACGCGGTGGGCACGCGCCGTCGCAGCCAGGTTGGCAAGCTGAGCCACCTGCGCCGGCAGACGGATGGGCATGTGCCCGTCGGTTACGCCGATCCGGTGCAGCGTTGGTCTACGCTGCACCGGTTGCGCCGGCATGCCGGTGGCCCGCAATGTGACGAGGCTCAGGACCGTTTAACGAGTTCCACTCGGCGGTTTTGGGCCTTGCCCTCTTCGGTCGCATTGTCGGCGACCGGATCGGCATCGCCGAAACCGGCGGCAGACAGGCGGTTCCGATCGATGCCCTTGGCGATGATCGCGGCTGCGACGGCCTTGGCCCGACCTTCCGATAGCGTCTTGTTGTGCGCCGGATCGCCCGTGGCATCGGTGTAGCCGTTGATCGCCAGCTTCAGTACCGGATCTTGCTTGAGCAATTGCACCACCTGCTCGATCTGTGGCTGCGAATCAGGAAGAATGTCGGTCTTGTCGGTGGCGAAGTTGACGTGCAACGCGACCTTGCCGGTCTTGTCGATTTGCGCCTTCAGTGCGCTGGCGGGCAGAATTTTGGCCGTAATCTGTAACGGCTTGGTCTCGGCGATCAGCATGCCGCCGCTGAATTCCGAACTGTTCAGGTGTATCCAGATATCGCGATCGGCGCGGTGGATGACGAAGACCTGACTCGCCTCGTTATAAATACTTCCTAACCCATCGTTGTACTTCTGCGCAACATTGTGCGGCCATTCTCCGATCTTGTCTGTTGCGTCCTTAGGAATTTTGCCGTCAAAAATCTTTTTTCCACCCAGCGAAGAGACCACGGCTTCGATGTTGCGCTCCAATTCCAGGGCGGAGAATTGCTTGCCTTCGACAGTGTTGATGTAGCCCGACCAGATCCGTCCCTCCACGGGCTGCAGATGATCTCCGGTCCAGAACGGCACCTGATCGAAATCGATCACGTCGGGCGCTCTCGGTGTCACATATCCGCTGGGGAGCGAGATATACGGGAAGTCACCCAGCGGCGCGGTTGATACCGGCAGGCTGGCGGGATCGAACGCCTTGCCGGCTGCTGGCTGTTGCGATTGATGGTCCTGAGCACCATTCGACATGACCGCAAGAGCGTTGCCTTGCTGCGCCTGTTCCTGCTTCTTGCAGGCGGCCAGACCCAAGGTGATCGCGACGACCCACGTTGCCGCTGCTACTTTCTTCACAGAGTCGCTCCTTAGCTAGAGACGAAAACCATGGAGATTCGGAGAGGCCTGCCTCTCGTTGTTTCTGTTCAAAATCAAATATATTTCAGTATTCCGGATTGTGGCAGGACATCTGCGGCCATGTAACTGTCGATGTGTCCGAGCGGGAATCCGGGTCGGCCGCGGCATTCATGGCGTTTTGCAACGAGCCATCCGAGGCGCTCGAGATACAGAGAGGAGATGGGCACGAAATCATCTCAAGTTCCGGGAAAATTTCGAAATAGGCTTGTAGTCGCGCGGATGTCTTGATCTGTTGCCCGCCGGCATTGCTTACACAGACGGTTTGCACGCTGTAAACCAACGTGGAATAACAGACTGAATCCGGCTGATTTTCGGCTGGGCGCATGGGCGAAGATATCGCCGGCAACAGCTTGCGTGCGCGAGGCTGTCTCGATGCAAGACCGGGCCAAGTGTTACGACGCGCAGTGCACTGTCACATGGACACGCGTCGTAACGCCCCGATCAGCGGCCGTGCCCCCGGCAGGGGAATGTCAGATTGTCGAAAAATGGTGCTGCCGGTGAGGATTGAACTCACGACCTCAGCCTTACCAAGGATGCGCTCTACCACTGAGCTACGGCAGCACTCGACCCGTTCGGGCGAGGTGCGCCTAGAGACGACCCGGAACGCATTGTCAAGCGCTTGTCGTCGCGGCTAGGCAGATAGCATGGCGGACAAGGACGAACGGGCGCAGCGGCTGGCGGCACAATTGCGGGCGAACCTGCACCGGCGCAAGGCGCAGGCGCGCGCCGCGGCGCAGGCCGAACCGGCGCGCGACGACGGCGAAAAGCCTGTGACGCCCGACGCCTGATCCGCCGGTCAGCCGATAGGCGCGCATTTCGCCGCCAGCCACTGGCGGTCAGCCTCGGCCAGTTCGGGGCCGATGCGGGCGAGCACCTCGGCATGATAGGCGTCGAGCCAGTCGCGCTCGTCGCGGGTGAGCAGCGCGGGGTCGATCAGCGTCCGTTCGATCGGCGCGAAGGTGAGCGTCTCGAACCCCAGCATGGGGCGATCGCGGTCGCCGCCGGCCACTGCGACCGGGACGGTGAGCAGCAGGTTCTCGATGCGGATGCCGTATTCCCCGGCCTTGTAATAGCCCGGCTCGTTGGACAGCATCATGCCGACGCGCAGTGGCTCGAGCGAGGCGCCGCCGGGGTAATTGGGCGCGGCGATCCGCTGCGGCCCCTCGTGGACCGCGAGATAGCTGCCGATGCCGTGGCCGGTGCCATGGCCGAAGTCGAGCCCCGCTTCCCACAGCGGCCGGCGGGCGAAGCCGTCGATCTGCGCGCCGCAGGTGCCGTCGGGGAAGATCGCGGTGGCGATGGCGATATGGCCCTTGAGCACGCGGGTGAAGCGGTCGCGCATCTCGGGCGTCGGCGCGCCGATCGGCATGACGCGGGTGACGTCGGTGGTGCCATCGCGATACTGGCCGCCCGAATCGATCAGGAACAGCTCGCCGGCGCGGATCGGCGCGTTCGAGTCTTCGGTGACGTGATAATGCGGGCTGGCGCCGTGCGCGCCGGTCGCCGAGATCGTATCGAACGACGTGTCGAGCAGCAGGCCGGTCTCCTCGCGGAAGGCGAGCAGGCGGGCAGCGGCGGAGAGTTCGGTCTCGCCGCCCTTGGGGCATTCGATCTCGACCCAGCGCAGGAAACGGGTGAGCGCGGCACCGTCGCGGATCGAGGCGGCGCGGTGGCCGGTGACCTCGACCGGGTTCTTGCGCGCCTTGGCGAGGACGACGGGATCGCGCAGCGGCAGCACCCTGGCGCCCGCGGCGGCCAGCGCATCGAAGATCGCGGCGACGGCGCGCTCGGGATCGGCGGCGACGCGCTTGCCGGCATAGCCGCCGAGCGCCGTGGCGAAGGCGCTGCGATCATGCAGGCGGACGGCGTTGCCGAGATGCTGGCGGACCGCATCGTCGATCTTCTCGGGCGCGATGAACAGGTCGGTGGTGCCGTCGCTGCCGACGATCGCATAGGACAGGGCGACCGGCGTGTGCGCGACGTCGCCGCCGCGGACGTTGAGCGCCCAGGCGATCGAATCGAGCGCCGTCAGCACCACTGCATCGGCGCGCTGCTCGGCCAGCCAGTCGGCGATGCCGGCGCGCTTGGCGGCGGAGGATTCGCCGGCATAGGCGTCGTCGTGCGCGGCCAGCGGCGCGGGCGAGGACGCGGGGCGGTCGTGCCACACCGCGTCGATCGGATTGGCGGCGACGGGCACCAGCGTCGCATCGCGGTCGGCGAGTGCGGCGGCGGTGTCGTTGACCCAGCCGCTGGTGTGCAGCCACGGATCATAGCCGATGCGCGCGCCGTCACCGACATGGGCGGCGAGCCAGCCGGCGACGCTTTCCTGCGGCACCGGGACATAGGTCCAGTCGTCGCCCGACACCTGTTCGCGCACCTGCAACGTATAGCGGCCGTCGGTGAAGATCGCGGCGCGGTCGGCGAGCACCACCGCGCTGCCCGCCGAGCCGCCGAAGCCGGTCAGCCAGCCGAGCCGCTGCGCATAGGCGCCGACATATTCGCTCATATGCTCGTCGGTGAGCGGCACGACGAAGCCGTCGAGCCCGAGGCGGGCGAGTTCGGTGCGGAGCGCGGCGAGGCGGGCGTTATGGGGCGTCATGAGGGTGTTCCATAGGTTGGGGCATGGCAACGGCCAAACCCCGCTCGCCCTGAGCCTGTCGAAGGGCTTGAGACTCAAGGTGCTTCGACAAGCTCAGCACGAACGGGGAAGGGCGGCATCATGTGTAAAGGGGGTATAGCTCAGGCGATCCGGTCGGGGACTTCGGCGGCATCGTCGGCGAGCGACTGTTGCGGCGCGACCGCCTCCCACGGGAAGACGAACCAGTCCTTGGTGTCGCGCCGGTCGATCGTGCGGGCGGCGTAATCGACGCGCTCGGCCGAGCTGACGTTGTCGATCAGCGTCGCGAAGCGCAGCACCGCCGCGGTGGCACCGGCGCCGGCGAGCGTCTTGCGGATATGGCCGATCGTCCGGCCCGAATCGTTGATGTCGTCGACGAACAGCAGCTTCTCGCCGGCACGCGTCCGCTCGGCGAGTCGGATCAGCGGCGCCTCGGCGAATTCCTTCACCTGGCTGGAATAATCGACCGAGAGCATCGGCAGGCCGGTGGCGTGGCTGAGGTAGACGGCGGGGGCGAGGCCGCCGCGGCCGATGCCGATGATGAAATCGGGCGTCCAGTCGCCGTCGCGCACCGCGCCGGCGAGGGCATGGACCGCGGCGACGAAGTCCGCGTGCGGGATATGGGTGAAGACCGGCATCACCGCGCCGCCACATAGGCGTCGAGCGTGGCGAGATGCGCCGCCACCGTCTCGTCGGGCAGGAACGAGCCGAGGAAGCTGTTGCGCGCGAGCAGCGCGAGGTCGGCGCGGCTGAGGTCGCGTGCTTCCGCGGCGGCCTGGTAATTGGCGGCGACATAGCCGCCGAAATAGGCGGGATCGTCCGAATTGATCGTCGCGCGCAGCCCCTCGCGCAGCATGCGGTCGATCGGATGGTCGGTCATGGCGTCGACGACGCAAAGCTTGAGGTTGGACAGCGGGCAGACGGTGAGCGTCATGCCGGTGCGCGCCAGCCGCGCGGTGAGCACCGGGTCCTCGAGGCTGCGGTTGCCATGGTCGAGCCGGTCGATGCCGAGCAGGTCGAGCGCCTGATGGACATAGTCGGGCGGCCCCTCCTCGCCGGCATGCGCGACCAGCCGCAGCCCGGCGGCGCGCGCCGCGGCGAAGACGCGGGCGAATTTCTCCGGCGGGTGGCCGAGTTCGGACGAATCGAGCCCGACCGCGGCGATCCGGTCGAGCCACGGCCGTGCCGCCTCCAGCGTGGCGAAGGCGTCCGCCTCGTCGAGGTGGCGCAGAAAGCAGAGGATCAGCGCCACGCTCATGCCATGGCGCGCCTCGGCATCGGCGATGCCGTCGAGCAGGCCGGTGATGACCGTCTCGAACGCCACGCCGCGGGCGAGATGCGTCTGCGGATCGAACATGATCTCGGCATGGACGACGCCGTCGGCGGCGGCGCGGTCGAAATAAGCGATCGCGAGGTCGCGGAAATCCTCACGCCGGATCAGGACGTTGGCGCCCTGATAATAGATGTCGAGGAAGTCCTGCAGGCGGGTGAAGCGGTAGGCGGCGCGCACCTCCTCGACACTGGCGAAGGGGATGGCGACCTGGTTGCGCTGCGCGAGCGCGAACATCAGTTCGGGTTCGAGGCTGCCCTCGATATGCAGGTGCAGCTCCGCCTTGGGCAGGCCGGTGATGAAGGTGGCGAGATCGGGCATCCGCTTATCATCGTGGCATTACCGCATCGGGGCAAGGCGGGGCCGGGGGAGGGACAAGGAAGATTCACGCGAAGGCGCGAAGACGCGAAGGTGTCCCGCTTGCCGCTGGCGTGGCCTGTTCCCCTTTAGATAGGAAGGCGAGATAGCCTGCGGCGCGACCTCTTCGCGTCTTCGCGTCTTCGCGTGATTCCATTTTCGCGCAGAGGCGCAGAGGACGCAGAGATGGTGCGCGTGATCCAGGGCAGGTTACGCGCCCCCGTCGTAAGAGCGCCTTCGGCGCAGAGGGCGTGGCCCTCTGCGTCCTCTGCGCCTCTGCGCGCACCACTCTCCGGGCCGCCGCGCCCGCCCGTCAGATCGCGTTGAGCGCCTGGTCGAAGTCGGCGATCAAATCGTCGGCATCCTCGACGCCGATCGAGATGCGGACCAGATTGTCGGTGATCCCCAGCGCGGCCTTGCGCTCTTCCGGCACCGACAGATGCGTCATCGCCGCGGGATGGCTGGCGAGCGTCTCGGTACCGCCCAGCGACACCGCGAGCTTGGCGATGCGTAGCGCGTCGAGGAAGCGGAACGCCTCCGCCTCGCCGCCCTTGACGATCAGCGAGAAGGTCGAGCCCGCGCCGGTGCAATGGCGGCGGTAGATGTCGGCCTGGCGCTCCATCCCCGGCGTATCGGGCAGGAAGCCGAGATAGCCGACGCGCTCGACCTTGGGATGGTCGCGCAGGAAGGCGCAGACCTTGACCGCATTCTCGCCGGCGCGGCTCATCCGCAGTTCCAGCGTTTCGAGGCTGCGCAGCAGCATCCACGCGGTGTGCGGATCGCAGATCGTGCCGATCGTGTTGCGCATCGAGCGGATCGTATTGATGTGCGCCTTGCTGCCGAGCACGCCGCCCGCGACGAGGTCGCTATGCCCGCCGGCATATTTGGTGAGGCTGTAGACGACGATATCGGCGCCGTGGCGCAGCGGCTGCTGCCACAAGGGCCCGAGGAAGGTGTTGTCGATCGCGATCGGCGGCTTTTCGTCGGCATCGGCGAAGATCGCGTCGCGGCTCGCCGCCACCGCCTCGATATCGACTAAGGCGTTGGTAGGGTTGGCGGGGCTTTCGAGGTAGATCAGCGCGACATGGCCGGTCTTGGCCTCGGTCATCACCGCGTCGATCTCCTCGCGGGTCGCGCCGGCGGGGAAGTCGAGCCACTTGACCCCGAACTTGCCGAGGATGCGGCCGATCAGCGTCTCGGTCGCCGCATAGAGCGGGCCGGAGTGGACGATCGTGTCGCCCGGCTTGGTCATCGCGAGGAACAGCGTGGCGATCGCCGACATGCCGCTGGAGAAGGCGAGCGCGTCCTCCGCCTCTTCCCAGATGCCGAGCCGGTCCTCGAGGATTTCCTGATTCGGGCCGTTGAAGCGCGAATAGACGAGGCCGTCGGCGCCGCCCGGCCGCTTGCCGGTGACGCCCTCGAAATGGCGCTTGCCCGCGGCGGCATTGGGGAAGACGAAGGTCGAGGTGAGGAAGATCGGCGGCTTGAGCGCGCCTTCCGACAGCGCCGGGTCGAAGCCGTGGCCCATCATCATCGTCGAGGGGCGCAGCTTGCGGTCGCCGATCTTCTCGACGCCGATATCGATCGCGGCCGGGCTCGGGGTGCCGCCGGCGCCGGTCAGTTCTGCTTCGTCGGGCATGGTCTTCTCCTTGATGGCGAAGAGCATAGCCGCGGATCGTAACCGATGACACCAGTTTGCGGCTGGAATTGGCGGGAGGTGCCCGGTCCACCCCCCAATCCGTCATCCCGACGAAAGTCGGGACCCATGGACACGATGTCGCCGACGATGGCGCGTATCATTGGCCGCCCGCAACCATGGGTCCCGGCGTTCGCCGGGATGACGAAAGGGGGTGGGCGCGGGCGACGAGACCTTACCCCACTCCGATCACGCTGATCTGCCGCCCGTAATCCGCCTCGCCGCGATGCGTCGCGCGGCGGAAGCTGTAGAAACGGTCCTCGTCAGCATAGGTGTCGAGCCCGAGCGCCTCGATCCGCGTCACGCCCGCCTCCGCCAGCCGATGCATGACATAGGCTTCGAGGTCGAATTGGTGATGGCCCGCGCGCCCGTCGGCAAAGAAGCGCTCGTTCGCCGCCTCCTCGCGGGCAAAGGCGCGCAGGAAGCCGTCCTCCACCTCATAGGAGGCGCGCGCGATGCACGGGCCGATCGCGGCGACGATCCGCTCGCGCCGCGCGCCCAGCGACTCCATCGCGGCAAGCGTCGTATCGGTGACGCCGCCGAGCGCGCCTTTCCAGCCGGCATGCGCGGCGGCGACGACACCGGCGTCGCGATCGGCGAACAGCACCGGGGCACAATCGGCGGTGAGGATGCCGAGCAGCAGGCCCGGCCGGTCGGTGACCAGTGCGTCGGCGTGCGGCCTCGCCGCGTCGTCATACGGTGCGGTGACGATCACCGCCTCGGCGGAATGGATCTGGTAGAGCCCGAGCAAGGCCGCGCCGGGCAGCACCGCGGCGGCGGCACGGCGGCGGTTCTCGGCGACCGCAGCGGGATCGTCGGCCGAACCCAAACCGGCGTTGAGCCCCGCGACCACCCCGTCCGACACGCCGCCGAGCCGGCCGAGGAAGCCGTGCGGCACGTCGCCCAGCCGGCGCGCGCGGATCACCTCGACACTCACAGCGCCAGCCGCATCAGATGATCCTCGTCGGCATGGTTGCCGACCATGAAGGTGTAGACGCCGATCTCCTCGAAGCCATAGCGTTCGTAGAAGCGCCGCGCGCGATGGTTGTCGACATAGACCGACAGGAAAAGCTCGTCCGCCCTGCGGGCGCGTGCGGTGGCGATCACCCAGTCCATCATCCGGGCCGCCAGGCCGCTGCCATGCTGCGATTCGCGCAGGTACAATTGACGCAACTCGATCGATGACCCCGCCGGCTCGACCGGCAGCGCGTGCGGCCCCAGCTTGGCGAAGCCGACCGCCACGCCGTCGTCCTCGGCGAGCAGGAAGGCGAAGGCCGGATCGGCCAGTTCCTCGCGCCAGCTCTCCAGCGTCAGCGAATCGAGGAACTCCGCCAGATCGGCGGGATCGTAGAGGTGGCCGAAGGTCGCGGTGAAACAATCCGCCATCACGCCCGCGATCGCGTCGGCATCGGCAACCGTCGGGGTGCGCAGCGTCGCGGTCATGCGCCGAATGCCGCCGGCGTCGGCCAGTCCCGGTGCGTCACCGCCAGAGCTTTGAACAGCATACCCATGTCTCCCATCAATCGTGCGCGGTCGGCGAGGATCGCCTCGGTCCGCTCGGGCGTATGGCGTGCCAGCGCGGTGGCGCGGCCGTCGATCCCCAGCCCGCCGAGCAGGTCGCGTTGCGTCACCGGCCCCCAGGCGACGGCCCCCGCCGCCTGCGCCGCCGCGGCAAGCGTGGTGAAATCGACGTGTGCGGACAGATCGTTGTCGCCCGGCGTCTCGAACGGATTGGCGAAGCCGTGGCCGCGCACCGCCTGCAACGTCTCGCCGAGCGCCGGCCCTTCATAGCCGTAATCGATCGTCAGCATCGCGCCACCCTGCGCGGCGATGCGCTGCCCCAGCGCCTGCATTACCGCGACGCTGGCCGGCGAAATCTCCAGCACCGATCCGGCGGGCGCGTCACGCAGCGGCTCGGGCAGCACCTCGATCGGCACCGGCTTGCCCGCGATCGGCAGGAACAACGTATCCTGGCAGGCGACAAGCCGCTCGTGCCAGCCGCCGCCTTGGTCAGTAGCGCTGCGGCGGACGAGCTGGCGGATTGGCAGCGCGTCGAAGAATTCGTTGGCGACGACGATCAGTGCGATGTCGGTCGGCAGCGTGTCGGTGCCGTCGTGCCAGGTGGCGCCGGGCACCCGCTCGGCCTGGGCGGCGCGCAGCAGCGGGCTGGTCTCGACGAAATGCACCGGCGGGGTGAGCCCCGCCTTGGCCATCGCGCGCAGCGCGTCGGCGGCGAGCGTACCGCGGCCGGGGCCGAGCTCGACCCAGGCGACGTCCGGCCGGCCCGCGCGGTCCCACAGATCGGCGCACCACAGGCCGATCAATTCGCCGAACATCTGGCTGATCTCGGGCGCGGTGACGAAATCGCCGCGCGCGCCGAACGGATCGCGCGTCGCGTAATAATGCGCGTTGGCGGCGGCCATGAACTGCGACACCGGCATCGGTCCGGCGAGGGTGATGGCGCGCGCGAGGCGATCGGGAAGGGGGGCGGTGGGGGTGTCGGTCACGCCGCCGAGATGACGGCGCGGAGGGGGCGGCGCAAGGGCTTAGGGGCGGTCCCAACCTCCCAACCCATCGTCATCCCGGCGAACGCCGGGACCCATGGTCGCGGGCGGCTGATAGCGCGCGCCGTCGCGGGTCACATCGTATCCATGGGTTCCGGCGTTCGCCGAATGACGCGTAAGGGGGAAACGGCGAACAAACGAAAGGCGAAGCCCCTACGCCACGCTCTCCGTCCCCGCGATCGGCTCCACCCGTGTGCGGCGCTCCGGTGCGGTCAACACCAGGTACAGGCCGCCGACGATCATTGGCACGCACAGCCACTGGCCCATATGGATGCCGGTCGCCTCGATGAACGAGCCGCGGAACTGCGCATCGGGTTCGCGGAAGAATTCGACGATGAACCGCGCGATGCCATAGCCGAGCACGAACAGGCCGACGAGCCTGCCCGGCTGGTAGCGCGCCTTGGTCCGCCAGAAGGCGAACCACAGGATGGCGAACAGCACGATCCCCTCGAGGCCCGCTTCGTAGAGCTGGCTCGGGTGACGCGCCGGCTCGGGCACGTCGAACGGCACGGTGCGCTCGAACACGATCGCCCAGGGCACGTCGGCGGGCTTGCCCCACAATTCGCCGTTCACGAAATTGGCGAGCCGGCCGAAGAACAGCCCGAACGGCACGACGCAGGCGATGTAATCGTGGACCCGCAGCCAATCGAGCTTGTGCTTGCGCGCGAAGAGGATGATCCCGATCGACGTGCCGATCACGCCGCCGTGGAAGCTCATGCCGCCGTCCCACAGCCGCAGGATGCGGATCGGGTGGAGCAGCATCTCGGGCGCGTAGAACAGCACATAGCCGATTCGACCGCCGAGGATGATGCCGAGCGTCGCGTAGAAGACGAGATCGTCGGCATGGCGCCGCGCCATCGGCGCGCCGGGCTGGGCGAGCAGCTTGAGCAGATACCACCAACCGACGAGAATGCCGGCGATATAGGCCAGGCTGTACCAGCGCAAAGTGAAGAAGCCGATCGAGAAGATGTCGGGGTGGAGCCCCAGATCGGCGAAACGGATGTGGCCGCCGCCCGCCGAGACGGCGGTGGGGGCGGCAGCGGCGAGCAACGGCAGGATCAAGGCTTTCCCCCAGGGTTTGCCGTCTGCATAGTGGGCCAAAGGCACAAGACCAAGCGGAGAGAGATATGAGGACGACGCTCGACGTGCGCATGGACGCGACCATGGCGGCGCTGACCGCCCCCGGCGGCATGCTGCCGCTCGGCACGGTACAGCGCGACGGCCGCGACTATCCGATCATCACCGCCGCGCCGCCCTCGCTCCCCCTGTATTTTGCCCATTATTGTCAGGAACATGCCGACAAGACCTTCCTCGTCTCGGGCGACGAGCGACTGACCTTCGCGCAGGTTCATGGCGTCGCGACCGGGGTCGCGCGGGCGCTGATCGCCGCTCACGGCATCGCGCGGGGCGACCGCGTCGGCATCGCGATGCGCAACTCGCCGTCGTGGATCGTGCTCTACATGGGCGTGGTGATGGCGGGCGGCGTCGCGACCCTGCTCAACGGCTGGTGGCAGGCGGAGGAGCTGGCCGGGGCGATCCAGGAGGTCGACTGCGCGCTGGTCTTCGCCGATGCGCCGCGCGCGAAGCGACTCGCCGGCGTCACCGCGCCGGTGGTGACGATCGACGACACGCTGCCGCTGGCGCAGGCGCTCGGCCCGGTCACCGCGGCGGGCCAGCCCGACATGCCGCTGCCCGCGGTGGGCGCGGAGGATCATGCGACGATCCTGTTCACCTCGGGCTCGACCGGCCAGTCGAAGGGCGCGCTGTGCGACCATCGCGCCGTCATCCAGGGGGTCTTCAACTATCTCGCGCAGGCGCTGACGATGCTGGGCATCGCCGCGCAGGACGGCAAGGCGCCGACCGAACAGCCCTCGACCCTGCTGACGCTGCCGCTGTTCCACGTCACCGCCGAAGTGCCGGTGCTGCTGCAAAGCTTCGCGATGGGGCGCAAGCTGGTGCTGATGCCCAAATGGGACGCCGGCGAGGCGATGCGGCTGATCGCGCAGGAGCGGATCAGCTATTTCGTCGGCGTGCCGCTGATGAGCTTCGAGATCCTGACCCATCCCGATCGCGCGCGCTACGACCTGTCGACCGTTACCGACTTTGCTGCCGGCGGCGCGCCGCGACCGGTCGAGCACGTCCGCCGCATCGATGCCGAGATGGGCGGCGGCGCCCCGCTGATCGGTTACGGGCTGACCGAGACCAATGCGGTCGGCACCGGCAATTGGCGCACCAACTATCTCGCCAAGCCGAACAGCGCCGGCCGCGCCTCGCCGCCGCTGGTCGATCTCGCGATCCTCGACGATGCCGGCGCGCCCGTGGCGCAGGGCGCGCGCGGCGAGGTGGCGATCCGGTCGATCTGCAACTTCCTCGGCTATTGGAACCGGCCCGACGCGACCGCGGCATGCATGACCGCCGACGGCTATTTCCGCACCGGCGACATCGGCTATCTCGACGAGGACGGCTATCTGTTCATCGTCGACCGCAAGAAGGACATCATCATACGCGGCGGCGAGAACATCTCGTGCCAGGAGGTCGAAGCGGCGCTGTACACGCATCCCGCGGTTGCGGAGGCGGCGGTGTTCGGCCTGTCCGACGCGCGTTTCGACGAGGTGCCCGGCGCGGTCGTCCAGCCACGCGACGGCGAGACGCTGACCGAAGCGGCGCTACAGGCTTTCCTCGCCGACCATATCGCCGCCTTCAAGGTGCCGACGCGCATCTGGATCGCCGACGCGCCGCTGCCGCGACTGGGCACGGAGAAGATCGACAAGGTCGCGTTGCGGGCGACCTATCGCGCGCTGGTGGCGGCCTAAGCCGGATCGACTTCACGCGAGGGAGAAAACGCCTACCCCGGCAGGTCAGGGCTGTTGCATGTGGACGTTCGTTGGGTCCGCGGCCTTCTAATTCCCCGTCACCCCGGACTTGTTCCGGGGTCCACTCTGCGGCGAGGAGAAAGGCTTGATGGGACGCCGTTCTCTTGTGGCCCAGTGGACCCCGCAACACGTCCGGGGTGACGGATACGAGGAGGAGGCCGGTGGAACCTCATCAGCGAAGCCATATGCGATAGCCCGCCCTCTCGGCGGGGAGGAATTGGGCTGAATGTCGATCTGACCTACCCCCCTCCGTCACCCCGGACGTGTTCCGGGGTCCACTCTGCGGCGAGGAAGAAGGCTTGATGAGCCGCCGTTCTCTTGTGGCCCGGTGGACCCCGCAACACGTCCGGGGTGACGGATACGAGGGGGAAGCCGGTCGAGCCTCATCGCCGCGGCCATATGCGATAGCCCTTCCTCAGGCGGGAGGAAGTGTCATAGTCCACCGGTGAATATCGATCCTGCCCAGGCGCCCGTCCCGGCACCGGCGTTCGTGCCGGGCGTGGCGAGGGCAGCAGATCCTTCGACAGGCTCGGGATAAACGGCAGCCCGCGTCAGTCGGTCAGTCCGTGCATCAGCAGCAGCGTGACGAAGGTGAGCAGCGCCGCCCAGGCGAAGATCAGCAGCACCGCCGTCCGCCACAGCGCGGATCGCTTGCGCAGCCGATAGGCGCCGCGCAACTGGCGGTACATGTGGAGCGGCGGCAGCGCGATCACCGCCAGCACGATCCAGTCGCTGCTCAGGCCGGCGACGCCGAGCAGCATCAGCGCGATCACCATCAGCATCATGAAGGCGAGGCTATAGGTGACGAAGATCGCGTGGTCGTACAGGCCGAAGCGCCGCCGCCACAGGAACAAGAGCGCGACGAACGGCGTCGAGATCGGGATCAGCAGCCAGCTGTATTTGTAGGCGCTCGATTGCAGCTTGTAGAGCGCGAGGCCGGGGTTCCTGTTCGCCTTCTGCAGGCCATGATCGAGGCTCGGCCAGCCCGTCTCGGTATTGGCGAGGGTGAACGGCGTATCCGCCGCCGCGCCGCCCTTGACCCGGCGCAGCGCGGACACCGCGGTGCGCAGCGAGGCGATCTCCTGGTCGATCTTCTGCGTCGGCCGGCCGGCAGCGACCAGTTTGGCGCGGCGGGCCTGCGCGGCGACCAGTTCCTGCTGCGCCTGTTCGGCACCGCGGGCGAGGCCCATGATGTCGCCGTTCATCCGCTCCGGCGTGACCAGTTCGGCGATGTCGCCGCCGATCGCGCTGATCGTCGCGAACATCAGGAAGACGGTGAACAGGAACAGCGCCAGCGGCGAAACGAAGCGCGCGCGCTCGCCGGCGACGTAGCGGCGGGTCAGGTCGCCCGGCCGCCACAGCAGCATCGGCAGCGTCCGCCAGATCTTGCCTTCGAAATGGAACACGCCGTGCGCGATCTCGTGACCGATCGCGCCGACGCTGCGGTGGACATGGCCGCTCTGCCCGCAGGCATGGCAATGCGCGCCGATCAGCCGTGTCCCGCAATTGAGGCAGAGCTCTTCCGCCGTGCCATGATCGCCGCCCCCGGCCTGCGCCGCCGATGCCGGCGCGCCGCGCGCACCGGTGATGAGCGTCGCTGCTGCTGTGATATCCCCCGACATGTCATGGACGTAGCAAGAGTGCGATCATGGCGCGAGAGGGCAGATCGTGGTAACGAACCTTATGGCCGACACAGAGAATCCGACCGAATTGATCGCCGAGATGGGACGGCGCGCGCGCATCGCCGCAGCGACGCTGGCCGGGCTGCCGACCGCCGCCAAGGCCGCCGGGCTGCGCGCCGCCGCCGCGGCGCTGCGCGATGCGGAGGCGACGATCCACGCCGCCAACGCGCGCGACATGGCGGCGGGCGAGGGCCGCGGCCTGTCGGCGGCGCTGCTCGACCGGCTCAGGCTCGATTCCGGCCGCATCGCCGCGATGGCGGCGGGGGTCGAGGCGGTGGCGGGGCTCGCCGATCCCGTCGGGCAGGTGATCGATCGCAGCGAACGGCCCAATGGCCTGCAGCTCAGCCGCGTCCGCGTGCCGATCGGGGTGATCGGGATCATCTACGAATCGCGTCCCAACGTGACCGCCGACGCCGCGGCGCTCTGCGTGATGGCGGGCAATGCCGCGATCCTGCGCGGCGGGTCCGAGGCGGTGCACAGCAACCGCGCGATCCACGCGGCGCTCGCGGCGGGCTTCGCCGCCGCCGGACTGCCGGCGGACGCGGTGCAGCTGGTGCCGACCACCGATCGCGCCGCGGTCGGCGCGATGCTCGCCGCGGACGGCGTCATCGACCTCGTCGTGCCGCGCGGCGGCAAGAGCCTCGTCGCGCGCGTCCAGGCGGAGGCGCGGGTGCCGGTGCTGGCGCATCTCGACGGCATCAACCACGTCTATGTCGACGGCTCCGCCGATCCCGCGATGGCGCGGGAGATCGTCGTCAACGCCAAGCTGCGCCGCACCGGCATCTGCGGATCGATGGAGACGCTGCTGATCGATCGCGACTTCGCCGACGCCGCCGCCCTGGTCGAAGCGCTGCGCGACGCGGGATGCGAAATACGCGGCGACGACCGGATCGTCGCGCTGGTGCCGGGGATCGCGCGGGCCGATGCGGCGGACTGGGACACCGAATATCTCGACGCGATCGCCTCGGTCGCGCTGGTCGACGGCGTGGACGGCGCGATGGCGCATATCGCGCGCTATGGCTCGCACCATACCGACGCGATCGTCGCGGCGGACGAGGGCATCGCCGAGCGTTTCCTCGCCGGCGTGGACAGCGCGATCGTGCTGTGGAACGCGTCGACGCAATTCGCCGATGGCGGCGAGTTCGGGCTGGGCGCCGAGATCGGCATCGCCACCGGCCGCCTCCATGCCCGCGGGCCGGTCGCGCTGGAGGGGCTGACGACGTACAAATGGATCGGGCGGGGGACGGGGCAGGTGCGCGGTTGATCTCACCGCCCACAGGGCATAGCTTGGGATCATGGACCAGCGGCCGATCATCTCGCTCGATATGGACGAGTCGCTGCGAACCGCGTTGTACGCCGCTGCCGCATGGCGGCACATGCCCGTTGACGACTATATTCGCGATGTACTTGCTACGGCGGTGCGGATGGATACGGACCTCGCTGCGTTCGTGCAGGAAGGTGTCGATTCCGCGGATCGCGGTGAACTCATCGGCCAAGACGATATGGAAGCGTGGTTCGAGGCGCGATACCGGTCCGCCGCTGCCGAATGAGGGTGGCATCATGGACGCGACGCGCGAAGGCCGATCTGGTTCGTGCGGATGACTATTATCAGGGAATCAATCCGGATTACGCCTATCGGATCGGTAAGGCTGCGGTCGCCGCGGCACGGTTCCTCGCGGACTATCCATGTGCGGGGAGCGTTTTCGGCGGGCCTTCCCGCAAGTGGCGGATCAAGCACACGGACTATCTTTTGATTTATCGCATAACGGACGACGGCGTCCAAATCCTGCGCATGCGGCATGCTCATGAGAACTGGCGTACCGATCCTTGACCCCCACCGGCATTCTCGGCGGGTCGTTCAACCCGGCGCATCGCGGGCATCGCGCGATCACGCTCGCTGCGATCCGCGCGCTCGATCTCGACGAGGCCTGGTGGCTGGTGTCGCCGGGCAACCCGCTGAAGGACGGGGTCAGCGACATGGCGCCGCTGGCGATGCGGCTCGCCTCGGCGAAGCGGCAGGCGCGGCGCGCGCCGATCCGCGCGACGGATATCGAGGCGCGGCTGCACACCCGCTATACCGTCGACACGCTGCGCAAATTGCAGCGCCGCTATCCGCATCGCCAGTTCATCTGGCTGATGGGGGCGGACAATCTGGCGCAATTCCATCGCTGGCGCGGCTGGCGTGAGATCGCACGCACGATGCCGATTGCGGTGATCGCCCGTCCGGGGTATGAGCGACAGGCCCGGGCGAGCGTCGCCATGGGTTGGCTGCGGCGCTTCCAACGGCCCGCAAGTCACGCGAAGCATTGGACGATGTGGAGATTGCCGGCACTCGTGCTGTTGCGCTTCCGCCCCGACCCTACCTCCGCTACCGCGGCCCGTGCGGCCGATCCCGACTGGCACCGGCGCCACCCGGCCCAGCAACCCAGGAGTCCCCTTGGCGACTAACCCCCATGCCGTGCGTCCGGCCGATCCGGCCGAAGTCGAGGCTCTGCACCGGCTGATCATGGCGTCCCTCGAAGACGACCAGGCCGAGGAAGTGATCACCATCCCGCTCGCCGGCAAATCGACGATCGCCGATCATATGGTGATCGCCAGCGGCCGTTCGACGCGCCAGGTCGCCTCGATGGCGAACAAGCTCGCCGAGAAGATCAAGGCGGAATTCAAGCGGAGCGTGCGGATCGAGGGCCTCCAGACCGCGGATTGGGTGCTGATCGACGCGAACGACGTCATCGTCCACCTGTTCCGGCCGGAGGTGCGCACCTTCTACAATCTGGAACGGATGTGGCAGTTCGGCGATACCGTGTCGTCGTCGCTGAAGCCGCTGCCCGTTCCCGCTCCCGAGGCCTGACATCCTACTCCACGTCGTGGCGCGCGGACGGATCGGGCGCTCGCCCGAGGCCGAGCTGGTGACGCGCTACCTCAAGCGGATCGTCTGGCCGACGCGCGTCACCGAACTGCCCGACACCGGCGGCAAGATGCCGGCGCTCGAGCCGCAGACGGTGCGCGTGCTGCTCGACGAGAAGGGTGAGGTGCTGGGATCGCTCGACTTCGCCCGCCGGCTGGAGCGCTGGCGCGACACCGGCACGCGCGAGGTGCGCTTCATGATCGGCGCGGCGGACGGCTTCGGCGATGCCGAGCGCGCCGAGGCGGACCTGCTGCTCTCGTTCGGCCGCGCGACCTGGCCGCATATGCTGGCGCGGGCGATGCTGGCCGAGCAACTGTTCCGCGCGACGTCGATCCTCGCGGGGCACCCCTACCACCGGGAGGGGTGACGGTGGCCGTCAGGCTCCTGCGCGCACCCCGCCGCGCCTCGGGCGGGTCTCCGCCGATCGCTATCGGAAGCACGGTCGGCCCGCTGCGGGGGAACGCCGCGCGATGCCGGACGGGCGCGCGCGGCCGCGCTGCCCTGTGCCTGGCGCTGCTCGCCCTCGTGCTCCCGGCGCAGGGTCAGACGCTGCCCGACCAGCGCCAGCGCCTCGCCGCCGCCCGGCGCGATGCCGCGCTCGCCACCGCGCGCGCCAGCGACCTCGCGCGCGATGCCGCCGCCGAGCGCGACGCCGCCGACAAGGCGCGCGCCGAGGAGGCCGCGCTCGCCGCCCGCGTCACCGTCGCGGAGGCGAACCTCGCCGCCGCGCGCGCACGGCAGGCGATCGCCGCGCAACTGCTCGCCGACCAGCAGGGCCGGCTTGCCGCGCAGCAGGCGCCGGTCGCGCGGCTGCTCGCCGCGCTGACCGCGCTCGCCCGCCGCCCCGCGCTGGTCACGATCGCGCAGCCGGGATCGGTCGACGATCTCGTCCATGTCCGCGCCGTGCTCGGCGGCGCGCTGCCGGTGGTGCGGGCGCGGACCGATGCGGTGCGCCAGGCGATCGCCGCCACCCGCTCGCTCCAGGCCGATGCCGCACAGGCCGCCGCGGCGCTGCGGCAGAGCCGCATCCGGCTGGAGGCGGACCGGACCGCGCTTGCCCGGCTGGAGGCGGATCACCGCCGGCGCAGCCAGGCGCTCGGCCGCAACGCGATGAGCGAATCGGATCGCGCGCTGGCGCTCGGCGAACGCGCCCGCGACCTCATCGATTCGCTCGATGCCGGCGCGATCGCCAGCGCGACCGCGACCGAGCTCGCCGCTTTGCCGGGGCCGCTGCCGCGCCCGCTCGCCGCCGGCAGCGTCGCGCCGCCGCCGCTCCACGGCGTCTATCGCCTGCCGGTGCGCGGCCGGCTGGTGACCGGGCTCGACGAGCTGTCCGACTCCGGCGTGCGCGCGCGCGGCCTGACCTTCGCGGTCGCGCCCAATGCCGCGGTGCGCGCGCCCGCCGGTGGTATCGTCCGCTATGCCCGTGCGTTTCGCGGCTATCGCGGCATCGTCATCATCGACCATGGCGATGGCTGGACCAGCCTCGTCACCGGCCTCGCCGCGCCGCAGGTCCGCGTCGGCCAGCGCGTCGCCGCCGGCGCGCCGCTCGGCCGCGCCGCGACGGGCGAGGAGCCGCAGGTCACCGTCGAGCTGCGCCGCCGCGGCCGGCCGATGGACATCGCCGCGCTGCTCGGCTGAACCGGTCCGCCAAGTCAGCCTGTATTCAGCCGCGCTGCGCTTTGCTCCGGCCCGAGAAAGCGGCTAAACGAGCCCTGTCTCTCCGCCTTCAGGATGTTCGATGGCCCGTCCGCTACTTACCGCGACTGCAATCCTCGGCTCGCTGTCCCTCATCCCGCTTGCGACGCAGGCGATGGCCGCGGTCGACACCGATACCTATCGTGAATTCGACCAGTTCCTCGACGTCTTCAACCGGATCAAGTCCGATTATGTCGACAAGGTCGACGACCAGAAGCTGATCAAGGGCGCGATCCAGGGCATGCTCGCCAGCCTCGATCCGCATTCGAGCTACGTCGATGCGCTCGACTATGACAATCTGCGCATCCAGACCGAGGGCAATTACGGCGGCCTCGGCCTCACCGTCCAGATGGAGGACGGCGCGGTCAAGGTCGTCGCGCCGCAGGAGGATGCGCCCGCGCAGCGCGCCGGGGTCAAGTCGGGCGACTATATCACCCATATCGACGGCAAGCTGATCTACGGCGAGACGCTCGACGAGGCGGTCGGGCTGATGCGCGGCAAGCCGGGCACCAAGATCAGCCTGACCCTGGTCCGCCCCGGCCAGACCAAGCCGATCGAGGTGACGATGAACCGCGAGGTGATCGTCCAGAAGCCGGTGAAATGGGAGGTGCGCGGCGATGTCGGCTATATCAACATCAACACCTTCTCGGAGAGCACCGGCGCCGACACGCGCGCCGCGATCATGGCGATCGACAAGAGCCTCGGCCATCGTCCGCTCGGCTATGTCGTCGACCTGCGCGACAATGGCGGCGGGCTGCTGACGCAGGCGATCGCGGTCAGCGACGCCTTCCTCGACCATGGCGAGATCGTCTCGCAGCGCGGCCGCGAGAAGACCGATATCGAACGCTATTTCGCCAAGCCCGGCGACGATGCGCACGGCCTGCCGGTCGTCGTGCTGACCAACCCCGGCACCGCCTCCGCCTCGGAGATCGTCGCCGGCGCGTTGCAGGACCATCACCGCGCCTTGGTGATGGGCGAGCGCAGCTTCGGCAAGGGTTCGGTGCAGACGCTGCTCCAGCTCGGACCGCAGACCGCGCTGCGCCTCACCACCGCGCGCTATTACACCCCGTCGGGGCGCAGCGTGCAGGAGGGCGGGATCGAGCCCGACATCAAGGTGCCGCAGATCAGCGATCCCGACTTCAAGTCGCGGCCGGTGTTCCGTGAGGCCGACCTGCGCCGCCACCTGATCAACGAGGTCAAGGCGGACAACAAGATCCTGGAAGAAGACACCAAGGACGATCCGCGCTTCGCGCTGACCGCCGACCAGCTCAAGAAGCAGGGGATCGACGACTTCCAGCTCTATTATGCGCTCAAGACGGTCGCGCGGCTCGGCGGCCCGGCGCAGATCGCCGCGGCGACCAAGCCCCGGCCGATCCCGGCGGCGACGCCGCAGCCGAAATGACCCGCGACGAGCGCCTCGCCCGCTGGATCGCGCTGCTGCTGCCGGTGGCGCTGCTCGCCGGCGCCTGGGGCTCGCAGCTCGTCGGGCATCTCTACCCCTGCGAAATGTGCCATTGGCAGCGCTGGCCGCATTATGCGGCGCTGCCGTTCGCATTGCTCGCCTTCGTCGTGCCGCAGCGGAGCATCGCCAAGGCGTTCGTGATCGTCGCCGCGCTGCTGATCGCGGTGTCGGGGGCGATCGGCGTCGCCCATGCGGGGGTCGAATATGATTGGTGGAACGGCTTCACCGCCTGCACCCAGACGGTCGACCTGCGCGGCCTCGGACCTGATGCGCGGCTGGAGGCGTTGATGAAGGCGCCGGTGATCCGCTGCGACGTCGCGCAATGGACGCTTGCCGGCATTTCGCTTGCCGGCTTCAACGCGATCCTTTCGCTTGGCGGCGCCGGCCTTATCTTGTGGCTGATGAGGAAAGCGCGATGATGGCAGAGACCCCGCAGCCCGCCCGCCGCTGGAGGCCCGGCGACCGGCGCGAACCGACCGAGGCTATGATCCGCGTCGACCAGGCCGGCGAATTCGGCGCGATCCGCATCTATGCGGGGCAGCTCGCGGTGTTCGGCGACCGCCATCCGGCGAGCCGCGCGATCCACCATATGGCGAGCCAGGAGGAGCGCCACCGCGCCTTCTTCGACGACCTGATCGTCAAGCGCGGCGTGCGCCCGACGCTGTTCCAGCCGTTCTGGGACAAGGCGGGGTTCGCGCTCGGCGCGATCACCGCCGCGATCGGCCCCAATGCCGCGATGGCCTGCACCGCCGCGGTCGAGACCGAGATCGACAAACATTACCAGCATCAGCTCGACGAACTCGGCAGCAGCGAACCCGAACTGTCCGCGGCGATCCTGGAATTCCAGGCGGAAGAGCTGGAGCACCGCGACCATGCGCTCGCCAACGGCGCCGAGAACGCCATCGCCTATCCGGTGCTGAGCGGGCTGATCCGGCTCGGCTGCAAGGTGGCGATCGCCGCGGCGAAGCGGATTTGAGAGGAAGACCCATGCGTACGATCATCGCGACCGCGTTGATGCTGACCGCCGCCCCGGCGCTGGCGCAGCAGGCCGCCCCCGGCGCGGCGCAGGTCACGCCGACCCCGGCGGGCCCCGCCGCGAGCAAGCCGGTGGTGATCAACACGCCGGGCGAGGTCGCCAAGCGTGCGCCGGTCAACGGCGTGCTCGTGCTCTATGGCAACGAACGCTGCCCGACCAACACCGACGGCGCCGAGATCGTGATCTGCGAACGGCGCAGCGCGCGCGAGCAATATCGCGTGCCCAAGGAGCTGCGCGAATTCCAGGTGACGCCGCAGAACGAAAGCTGGGCGGCGCGCGCGCAGGGTACGCTCGATGTCGGCGTCGGCGCCAACAGCACCGGCAGCTGCTCGACGGTCGGCGCTAGCGGCCAGACCGGCTGCTTCCTGCAGAACGCCCGCGCCGCCCGCAAGGAGAACCAGGCGCGCAAGGCCGAAGAGGCGCGCGTACCGTAACGCGTGCCCGGGCCCGCCCGGCGACGCCTCGACCGTTTGCCTCGCCTCGCCAATGCGATACCTGTCGTCCGGGTGAGCAGGGGATAGGGTATGCGGGCAAACGGACGAACGGCAGCATCCAGGGCGCTGGCGGTGGCGGCGCTGCTTGCCGGTGGCGTCACCGGTCCGCGCGAATCGCGGCGGTCGGTCTGAGCCATGCGTGACCTTCGCATCGTCCTGTTCGCGCTCGTCTGGTTCAGCTGCGCCTGGTTCGGCTCGTGGGAGCTCAATCCCAATAGCGCGACGCGGATGTTCGCCGCGATCAGCCTGGTCGAGGACGGCGACGCGACGATCGACGACTTCGCGCCGCTGACGATCGACAAGGCGAGCTTCGCCGGCCACGCCTATCTCGACAAGGCGCCGGGCATGACGCTGATGGCGCTGCCCGCGGTCTGGATCGCTGATACGGTGACCGGCACGCGCGCCGCGGCATTCGGCAACGCCCCGGCCGGTGCCGATTTTGAACGCTACCTGCGGCTACGCACCCGCATCGCCGCGGCGACCGGCCCGGCGCTGCTGACCGCGCTCGCCGCCGTGCTGCTGTTCGACCTCGCCGCCGGGCTGACCGGCAGCGCCGCCGCCGCGCTGTTCGCCGCGCTCGGCTATGCGCTGGGCACGCCGATCTGGGGCTGGTCGACCACCCTGCTCGGTCATGCCGTCGTCGCCGATTGCTATGGCATCGCGCTCTGGGCGATCTGGCGCGGCAGCCGGCCCGGTGCCGGCGGTGTTTGGTCCGCCGCGCTCGCCGGGGCGGCGCTCGGCTGGGCGGTGGTGGTCGAACATCAGGCGGTGCTCGCCGCGCTGCCGATCGTCGGCTGGGCGCTGTGGCTGCTGCGCGACCGGCCCGACCGGCTGCGGCTCGCCGGCGTCGCGATCGGCGCCGGCGTGCTCGCGCTGCTGCCGCTCGCGCTCTACAATCTCGTCGCCTTCGGCACGCCGTTCCGTGTCGGCTATTCCGGCGTCGTCGGGTGGGAGGGGATGCATCAGGGGCTGTTCGGGCTCGGCTGGCCGCGGCCGTGGGTGATGCAAGCGGTGCTGTTCAGCTTCCAGGTCGGGCTGGTCTGGGTCGCGCCGGTGCTGCTGCTCGCGCCGCTCGGCCTGTGGTACTGGCTGAGCCGTCCGGCGATGCGGCCGGTCGCGCTTGCCGCCACGCTGAGCGCGCTCGTCGTGCTGCTGGTCAACGCGGCCTATGTCTATTGGAATGGCGGCAACACCACCGGCCCGCGCTTCCTGATCCCCGCGCTGGCGCCGCTCGCGCTCGGGCTGGCGGCGGAGTGGATGCGCGCCGGCGGCCGCGGCGAGCGGCGCGCGATGAGTGTCCTGCTCGGCCTCTCGATCGCGATCAACGCGGCAATCGCCGCCGCCGAGATCTTCGCGCCGCCGCTCGTCACCTTCCCGCTGTGGCAATGGGTCGTCCGCGCCTTCGTCCGCGGCTATCTGCGCACCGCGCCGAGCGAATGGTTCGGCTGGAGCCCGTGGGCGGGCTTTGCCCTGTGGGCGGCGCTGGCGCTGCCGGCGATCGGCTGGCTGGCCTGGCGGGTGCGCACGCCCGCCACTCAGGGGTGACGCTTCAGCCCGCGCACCCGGTGCCAGATGTAGAAGGCGACCAGCGCGATCAGCACGATGCCGATCAGCAGGTCGGCGCGGTGAAAGGCGGCCTTGACGCGCGGGTCGCTGTTCCACTTGTCGCCGAGCGTCATGCCGACCCAGGCGAGGCCGAAGCACCACGGCCACGAGCCAAGGAAGGTATAGATATGGAACGGCACCAGCCGCATCCGCGCGACGCCGGCGGGGAAGGCGATGAAGCTGCGGATCACCGGCAGCAGCCGCCCGATCAGCACCGCGAGGCTGCCCCAGCGCGCGAAGAAGCGGTCGGCGGCGTCGAGCTCGCCCGGCCCGATCAGCACGTAGCGGCCCCAGCGCTCGGCCATCGGCCGGCCGCCGCGCTTGCCGACCTCATAGCCGACGATCGAGCCGATGTTGCAGCCGATCGCCCCCGCGGTCGCGGCGAGGATCAGGTCGAACCGCCCGGTCGAGACGAGATAGCCGGCGAAGGGCATGATGATCTCGGACGGGAGCGGGATGCACGCGCTCTCGATCGCCATCAGGATCGCGATGCCGACATAGCCGCCGCTGGAGATCACCCAGATGGTGAAGGTGGCAAGAACGCCCAGGATTTTCTCGAACATGGGGCCGGGGCTTGGCGGATCGCGGCGGCCAAGGGAAGGGGGAACCGGGCGGGGCGCTCGCGCGCTCGTGCCATTATGGATGATCTCACCTTCAACGACGGCCGCACGATGCCGCGGCTCGGCCTCGGCACCTGGAAGCTGCCCGACGCGCAGGCGCCGCTGGTCGTGCGCCGGGCGCTCGACCTCGGCTATCGCCTGATCGACACCGCCGCGATCTACGGCAACGAGCGCGGCGTCGGCGAGGGCGTGCACGGCAGCGAAGCGTTCCTCACCACCAAATTGTGGAACGACCGGCAGGGCGATCCCGCCGCGGCACTCGACGAGAGTCTGGCGTTGCTCGGCATGGATGCGGTCGATCTCTACCTGATCCACTGGCCCGCGCCGGGGCAGGGGCAGTATGTCGACGCGTGGAAAGCGCTGGTCGCCTTGCGCGACGCGGGCAAGGCGCGCTCGATCGGCGTGTCGAACTTCCTGCCCGAGCATCTCGACGCGATCATCGACGCCACCGGCGTGACGCCGGCGCTCAACCAGATCGAACTCCACCCCCATCATCAGCGGCGCGAGGAACGCGCCTATCATGCGGCGCACGGCATCGTGACGCAATCGTGGAGCCCCCTGGGGCAGGGCGGCGACCTGCTGCGCGATGCCGCGATCGTGCGGGTGGCGGAAAAGCACAGCCGCTCGCCGGCGCAGGTGGTGATCGCCTGGCACCTCGCCCATGGCCTGTCGGTGATCCCCAAGGCAGCGGATGCCGAACATATGAGCGACAATTTCGCCGCGCTCGACCTGACGCTCGACGCGGAGGATATCGCGGCGATCGACGCGCTGGAGACCGGTGAGCGTATGGGTCAGGACGCGCGCGAGATGTGATCCAAGTCCTCCCCCGCGGGGGGGAGGTGGCGCCGCGAAGCGGTGACGGAGGGGGAGGACACGGCACGCGCGATGACCGAGCTGCCGCCCTGTCCTCCCCCTCCACCATTCGGCTGGCGCCGAACGGTCCCCCTCCCCCTGGCGGGGGAGGAATTAGGGCATAGTCCTCCCCGGTACGGGGAGGTGGCACGGCGGAGCCGTGACGGAGGGGGGCTTCCACACGCGCGGCGTCCGCGGCGATCCCCCTCCACCACCAGGCTGACGCGTGGTGGTCCCCCTCCCCGTGCCGGGGAGGATTATGCCGCCGCCGCCTTTGCCTTCTTCAGATCTTCGACGAAGCGCGCGAATTCGTCCTCCTTCTGCGCCGGGTCGGGCAGGCGGAGGAGGTAGCTCGGGTGTACGGTGATCCACGCCTCGCCGCCGTCCGGCAGCCGTAGCGCCTGGCCGCGCTCGCGCCCGATCGTCACCGTGCGTCCGAACAGCGACCGGCCCGCGGTCGCGCCGAGCGCCACCGTCACCCTGGGCCGGACCAGCATCTGCTCCTGCTCGATCCACCAGCGGCATGCCTGGATCTCGCCGGTGTCGGGCTTGGCGTGGATGCGGCGCTTGCCGCGTTGCTCGAACTTGAAGTGTTTGACCGCATTGGTGACGTAGACGCGCGCGCGGTCGATCTCCGCCGCCGCCACCGCGCGGTTGAACACCTGCCCCGCCGGGCCGACGAACGGCGTCCCGGCGAGATCCTCCTGATCGCCCGGCTGTTCGCCGACGAACATCATCTGCGCATCGACCGGCCCCTCGCCGAACACCGTCTGCGTGGCATGTTTGTACAGGTGGCAACGGGTGCAGGCCGCGGACTCGTCGCGCAGCGCCGCCCAGGCCGCCTGGACGTTGTCGCCGATCGTCGGCGCCTCGCGCGATTGGCTGATCATCCCGCTCTCCCGTGCCTGTGCGCCCGCGATCAGCTGGCCGACCAGCGCCGTCTCGGGCATGTTCTTCCAATATTTGCGCGGCATCTCCTTGAGCATCGCGCCGACCTTGACGCGCGCCGGGTTGAAGATGCTGGCGTAATAGGTCTTCCACACCTCTTCGGTGGGATCGCCGTCGGGCGCGTCGCCCTTGCTCGCGCCGGGGCCTTCCGACAGCATCGTCCCGTCCCAGTGCAGCGACACCTCCGGCGTCAGGATCGACCAGCGCATGCTGGCGAAGCGGTTGACGAAGAAGGCGGCATTGGCGCGGACGATATGATGGTCGGGCTCGAACCAGGCGACGTAGCGACTCGCGCCGTCATCGTCGGCGACCTCGCGGAAGCGCAGGAAGGCGCGCATCTTGTGGATGTCGCGGCGGACGGTCTTGGCGATCACCTCCAGCCTGCGGATCAGCGGATCGGCGTGATCCTCCATCAGCTTTGGCTCGCGGCGCAGCCGGTGCAGCACGGTGTAGAGCAAGGCGAACCGCTCCGGCTCGGCTGCCATCACGACGCTGCGCGCGAGATCGATGAACGCGCGCGGCACCGACAAAGCGCCCGGCACCGGCGGCGGCACGGCCTCTTCGGCCGCCGTGGCGAACAGGTCGGCCGGCGTGCTGCCGACCTGCCAGACGATATCGTCGGGCGGCACGTCGGCCGCGGCGAACCCGCGCGCCGCATCGCGCCACGCGTCGAAATCGTCGGGGGCGGGCAGCGTCGCCAGGCGCATGCGCCGCGTCAGTCCCGCTCGTCGCCGCCCGGCGGATTGGCCTTGGCGATCTCCAGCTCCTCGGGCTTGCGCTCTTCGTAAATCGACGCGAGTTCGTCCTCGGTCGCGTCGTCGAGCTCCTCCGCGGCGGCGGGGAACATTTCTTCCTCTTCCTCGGTGATGTGATGTTCGTAGCGGCGGCGCATGTGGAAGAATTTCTCGCTCCACGCGTCCGAGCCGAAGTCCTCGTCGGCCATCTCGCCGAGCAGGTCGTCGACCTCCTTGTGCTCGCTGACCGAATGGCGCGCGTCGTCGCGCAGGTCGGGATCGCGCAGCATCGTCGCGTAGAGCGATTCCTCCTCCGCGGCGGCATGGCTCTGAATTTCAAGGCGGAACGCCTCGAACAGGCGCTGCCGCTCCTCGCTCGCGCCCTGCAGTTCGGCGAGCTGCTTGAGCATGTCGCGTTGCTTGTCGTGGTCCCGCTTCAGGTCTGCGTAGATCTGCGCCAGCGCCATGATCGTGTCTCCTTCGCCGCGACCAACCGGCGAGGACGCACGGCGTTTCACTTGTGAGTCATTCTCACGCGGCGAACAGTTCGAGCTGCTGGCGCTTGGGCGCGACGATCGGCTTGAGATCGGCGCGGTCGGTGAGCAGCACCGGGCGCCAGTCCTCGGCGACGATGAACGGCCGCACCTTGGCGACGCTCACCGTCAGCCGCGCGACATCGTCCAGCCGCAGCCGCCGCCAGCGCCGGCTGGCGACGATCCGGTCGACCGCCTTCACGCCGAGGCCGGGCACGCGCAGCAGCATCTCGCGCGGGGCGCGGTTGACGTCGACCGGGAAACTCTCGCGAAACTTGAGCGCCCAGGCGAGCTTGGGGTCGATGTCGAGCGGCAGCATGCCGGTGGCGTCGTCCGCCGCCGCGACCACCTCGTGCGGGCTGTAATCGTAGAAGCGCATCAGCCAGTCGGACTGGTAGAGGCGATGTTCGCGCATCAGCGGCGGGCGTTGCAGCGGCAGCACCGTGCTGGCGTCGGGGATCGGGCTGAACGCGCTGTAATAGACGCGGCGCAGACCGAACCGGTCGTAGAGCGTCGAGGCGCGGGTGACGATCTCGCCGTCGGTCGCGGCATCGGCGCCGACGATCATCTGCGTCGACTGGCCGGCGGGGGCAAAGCGCGGCGCCGATTTGTATTTCTTGCGGGCGTCGCCGTTGTCCGCGATCGACGTCTTCACGTCCTTCATCGCGCCCTCGATCCGCGCGCCGTCCTTCTCGGGCGCGAGCCGCTTCAGCCCGCTGACCGTCGGCAGCTCGACGTTGATCGAGACGCGATCGGCATAGAGGCCCGCCTGATGCACCAGCTCGGGGTCCGCGTCGGGGATCGTCTTGAGGTGGATATAGCCGCGGAAATGATGATCCTCGCGCAAGCTGCGCGCGACCTCGACCATCTGCTCCATTGTGTAATTGGACGATTTAATGATGCCCGAGGAGAGGAACAGCCCCTCGATATAATTGCGCTTGTAGAAGGAGATGGTGAGGTTGACGACCTCCTGCGCGGTGAAGCGCGCGCGGCGGACGTTGCTGCTCTTGCGGTTGATGCAATAATGGCAGTCGAAGATGCAGCTGTTGGTCAGCAGGATCTTGAGCAAACTGATGCAGCGGCCATCGGGCGCATAAGCGTGACAGATGCCCATGCCTTCGGTCGATCCCAACCCCTTGCCGTCGCGGCTGTCGCGCTTGGCGGTGCCGGAGGAGGCGCAGGATGCGTCATACTTCGCCGCATCGGCGAGGATCGCCAGCTTTTCACGGGTGTCGAGCTGGGCCATCCGTTCGATATACGTTCCGCACCCTTCCGGAACAAGGGGCGGTGGAAACACGATTTCGAGTCTCGGCAATATCGCCGCAATCCGCGTCGTGCAGAAGGGGCGTGCAGGGGATCGCAGAGGAAAAGCCCATGATCCGCAACCAGACGTCCTATCTGTCGGAACGCTCCTTCACCGAGGCGGTCCGCGCAATCCAGGCGACTCATCCCGCTGCTGCGGCGGTGCATCAGGAAATGTGCCTACTCTATACGGGGCGGGTGCTCGCCGACCTGCTGCGCGGGTCACGGACCTGAGTCCCGTTTGCCCCACATACTCCGTCCCCTGCGGCCCGGTGGACCCCGGAACGAGTCCGGGGTGACGTGGAATTTGGGGGCAGGGGAAGAACCCAGGAGCGCGTCGGTTATTCTGCCGCAAGCAGCGAGGTCGCGCCGCCGAGATCGACCGACACCAGCCGGCTGACGCCGCGCTCGACCATCGTCACGCCGAACAGGCGGTGCATCCGGCTCATCGTCACCGCATTGTGCGTGACGATGAGGTAGCGCGTGTCGGTCTCGCGCGACATGCGGTCGAGCAGGTCGCAGAAGCGCTCGATATTGGCGTCGTCGAGCGGCGCGTCGACCTCGTCGAGCACGCAGATCGGCGCCGGATTGGTCAGGAACAGGGCGAAGATCAGCGCCACCGCGGTCAGCGCCTGTTCGCCGCCGGACAACAGGGTCAACGACTGCAACCGTTTGCCCGGCGGCTGTGCGAGGATTTCGAGCCCCGCCTCGAGCGGATCGTCCGAATCGACCAGCTCCAGATGGGCGGCGCCGCCATCGAACAAGGTGGTGAACAGGCGCCGGAAATGGCCGTCGACCGCGGCGAAGGCGGCGAGCAGCCGCTGCCGCCCCTCGCGGTTGAGCGTGCCGATCGAGCCGCGCAGCCGGTTGACCGCCTGCCCCAGTTCGTCGCGCTCGGCGACATTGGCTTGGCTTGCGCTCTCCAGCTCGGCGAGTTCGCGTTCGGCAACGAGGTTGACCGGCCCGATCCGCTCGCGATCGGCGACGAGCCGGTCGTGCGCCGCCGCTTCCTCGGCGGGGGCGCGGACCTCGGCGACCGCGAAGCCGAGCCGCTCGGGCAGCACCGGTGCCGGGCATTCGAACCGCTCCCCCGCCAGCCGGCCGAGTTCGACCCGCCGCTGCGCGTGATTCTCCAGCCGCGCGGCGGTGCCGGCGCGCGCCTCGCGCGCCTGGCTGAGCGCCTCGATCGCGCGCCGCTGGGCGTCGTCCGCCCGGCGCAACGCCGCCTCGGCCTCGCGCTCGGCGGCGGCCTGCGTCTCGGCGGCGGCGCGGGCGGCGGCATGATCCGTCTCCTGCGCGGCGATCGCGGCATCGAGCGCGGCGGGCCGGTCGGCGACCGCGGCGGCATCGATGGCAAGCGCGGCGTCGCGCTTGTCCATCTCGGCGATGCGCTTGGCCGCCTCGCCGGCGCGGGCGCGCCAGCTGCGTCCGTCCGCTTGCGCGGCGGCGAGCCGCTCGCGGTTCGCCTGCACCGCGCGATCGAGCGTCGCCCCGCGCTCGCGCGCCTGCGCCACCGCGGCGCGATGCCGGTCGGCGGTGCGCGCGAGCGCCGCGACCGCCGCGGCACTGTCGCGTCCGTCGGGCAGGGCGTCGCGGGCGGCTTGCGCGGTGGCGCGTTCGGCAAGCGCTTCGGCGCGTTCGTCGCCGATCCGCGCGGCGCGCGCGTCGAGATCGGCGCGCTGCCCGGCGAGCCGTTCGAGCGCGGTGGCGGCGCGATCCTCGGCGCGCTCGGCATCGCGGCCGGCGGTCTCCGCCTGAGCGAGCGCGGTGCGCGCCGCCTGCGCCGCGTTGCGGGCGGCGGCGATCGTGCGATCCACCTCGGCACGCGCCGCCTCCGCCGCTTCCAGCGCGGCAGCGGCGGCGGGGCGCGCTTCGGTCAGCGCCTTCAGCCGGTTGAGCCGTTCGAGCCGCTCCGCCGCGGCGGCGCCGCTGCCGCTCGCGACGAACCCGTCCCAGCGCCGCAACCGCCCGTCGCGCGTCACCAGCCGCTGCCCGACCGCGAGCGGCTGGCCGCGATCGTCCGCCACGAAGGTCTGCGCCAGCCGCCGCGCGAGCGCCGCCGGCGCCGCGACATAGGCCGCCAGCGGCGTGCTGTCAGCGGGCGCCGCCGGGTCCTCCGGCTGCACCTCCGCGCCCGTCCAGGCGGCGAGCCCGATCTCCAGATCGTCGCCCAGCGCGGCGGCGAGCGCCCGTTCATAGCCGGCCTGCGGCGCGACATGGTCGAGCAGCCGGTCGCGCCCGCTGCGCTGCGTCGCCTTGGTCAGCGCCGCTGCCTCGCTGTCGAGCGCGGCGAGGTCGGCGCGCGCGGTGGCCCGTCTGGTTTCCGCCGCATCGCGACCGGCGATGGCGGCGCGCTCCGCCGCCTCCGCCTCCGCCAGGGCCGCCCGCGCCTGATCGGCAGCCAGTGCCGCCGCGCGTCGCCGCCCGGCAGCCTCCTCGCGCGCGGCGGCGAGCGGCGCGGGATCGCCGAGCGCGGCGGTCGCCTGGGCGATCTGCGTCGCATCGCGCTCCGCCCGCTCCGCGCGCGTCCGCGCCGCCGCCAGCGCCGCATCGGCGACGCGCGCCTCCGCCGCCTCGCTCGCCTGCCGCGCCATGCCCTGCGCCAGCGCGACCTCGGCATCGCGCGCGTCGCGCTCTGCCTCGGCCAGCTGCGCCGCCAGCCTGGGCGCCTCTTCGGCGGCGGTGGCGATCGCGCGGTCGAGCGCCTTGCCCTCCTCGGCAAGCCGCGCCAGCGCCGCTGCGGCATCGGCGGCGAGCGTGCCCTCGCGCGCGCGATCCTCGGCGATCCGCGCGCGCGCCTCGGCCAGTTCGGCGACCCGCCGCACCGCCGCGCTCCGCTCGGCGCGCAGCGTGGCGAGCGCATGCCCCGCCTCGCTCGCCCGGTCGCGTGCCGCGAGTGCGGCGGCGCGTGCCTCGGCGACCGCGGCGGCGGCGTCGTGCTGCGCGGCGGCGGCGGCCTGTTCGGCGGCGGTGGCGGCGGCGACCGCGGCATCGGCGGCCTCGGCCTCCGCCCTGGCGGTGTCGGCGGCGGCGACCGCCTCGCGCCAGCGCGCGAAGATCATCCGTCCCTCCGCGACGCGGATCTGCTCCGACAGCGCGCGATAGCGTTCCGCCGCGCGCGCCTGCCGACGCAACGCCGCGGCGCGCGTGTCCTGGTCGGCGATGAGTTCGTCGAGCCGCACCAGATTGGCCTCGGTCGCGCGAAATTTCTGTTCGGCGTCGCGGCGCCGCACGTGCAGCCCGGCGATCCCGGCCGCTTCCTCCAGCATCGCGCGGCGTTCGGCGGGCTTGGCGGCGATCACCGCGCCGATCCGGTTCTGGCTGACCAGCGCCGGGCTGTGCGCGCCAGTCGCGGCATCGGCGAACAGCAGCCCGACGTCCTTGGCGCGCACGTCGCGGCCGTCGATGCGATAGGCGCTGCCCGCGCCGCGCTCGATACGGCGGACGATTTCGCGTTCCTCGCCATCGGCGCCGTCGAGCAGGATCGAGACCTCGGCGAAGTCACGCGGCGGCCGCGTCGCGGTGCCGGCGAAGATCACGTCCTCCATCCCCGCGCCGCGCAGGGATTTGGCGCTGTTCTCCCCCATCGTCCAGCGCAGCGCTTCGAGCAGGTTGGACTTGCCGCAGCCGTTCGGCCCGACGACCCCGGTCAGCCCGCGCTCGATGGCGAGGTCGGCCGGATCGACGAAGCTCTTGAACCCGGCGATGCGGAGCCGCTTGATCTGCACGGCGGCGGGGTGCCGTTTATGGCGCGGCGTTGCAAGAGGGCGCGCGAAGCCGCGAAGCCGCGAGAGGGGCATGCGGAGGTGCGAGCAGGGTGTTCACGCGGAGGCTCGCGAGGCGCGGAGAAGGGGTTTTGCGCGCAGAGGCGCAGAGGCCGCAGAGAGCGCGCGCGGCGCGGAGCGCCCCTCCTCGCAACCCGCACCTCCGTTCGCCCTGAGCTTGTCGAAGGGCAGGTGAGACCCAGGCCCTTCGACAGGCTCAGGGCGAACGGAAGCGGAGGTCGAGGCCGCTTCGCGGCAGGCGCGCGCCTCTCTGCGGCCTCTGCGCCTCTGCGCGCAAAACCCTTCTACTCCGCGCCTCCGCGCGACCCTTCGCGGCTTCGCGGCTTCGCGCGAAAAGTTTAAGCCCCGGCCGCCTTCAGCAACGGCTCCAGTTGGCCCCAGCTCAGCGCGTCGATCTTCTTGCCGTTGAGGATCAGCGTCGGTGTGCCGGTGACGGTGCCGTCGGCGCTCTTGTCCTGGGTCTGCTTGGTCCAGCGGTCGATCTGCTTCATGTCGCCGAGGCAGGCGCGCGCCTTGGCCTCGGGGATGCCGCGCTGCTTGGCGAAGTCGATCAGGCCCATCTGCTCGGCCATGATGCGGATCGCGTCGACCGGCTTGGCGGTCTGCAACTGCTGCTGCATCGGCTGCGGCATCGCCTGCAGCTTGGTATTGAAGCCCTCCTGCGCCTGGTACATCTGCTCCAGGATCGGGAAGAAGGTCGACGGATCGGTGCAATTGCCGAGCAGCGCCGGCGGCAGGTCGGGCGCGCCGTGGACCAGGAATTCGCGATATTCGAAGCTGACCTTGCCGGTCTTGACGTATTTGTCGAGCAGCGGCGCGAAGCCCTCGCGCGCCAGCGCGCCGCAGGTCGGGCACAGGCGCGAACCATATTCGACCAGCTTGATCGGCGCATTGGGGTTGCCGACGACCGTCCCCTCGGCGGTGCGCGCCGCGGTCTCGGTCCAGCTCTGGCCGGCGGGCGCGGCGACCGCGGCGGCGGGGCTGGCGGGCGCGGTCGGCGTTCCCGTCTCCTTCGAGCAGCCGGCCAGCGCCAGCGACAGGACGAGAAGCGACGCAAGCATTTTCATCGGGTTACGCTCCATTTCTTTGGGCACTTATCTGGCGCCTTTGGCGCGCAGGACGGCTTCCAGCTTGTCCCAGCCGGCGGGCGGCTGGAGTTCGCCGTTGATGTAGAAGGTCGGCGTGCTGCGCACCTCGACCGGCGCGTCGCCGGTCATCGCGGTGATCCGCGCCACCTCGGCCTTGTCGGCGAAACAGGCGTTGATCTTCGCCGGCGTGAGCCCGCGCGCGCGCATCGCCGCGGTCAGGCCGGCGGCGTCCATATAGCTGCGCGCCTGCGCGATCAGCGGCTTGGCGTCGATATCGGGATGCGCCTGCTGATAGGTGCCCAATTTGGGCAGCCACGTCGCCTGCGTCGCGAAGATCATCGCATGCGCCGCGCCGAAGCCGCGCGGCCCCGCGCAGCGCGCGAGGATCGCCGCGCCGAGATCGGCGGGGTCGCGGATCAGATGGCGATATTCCAGGCTGACCTTGCCCGACCGGATCATCTGCCCCTTGAGCACCGGCGCGCTCTCGTTGGCGAAATCGGCGCAATGCGAGCAGGTGTAGCTGCCATATTCGACCAGCTTCACCGGCGCCGCCGGATTGCCGAAGACATAGGCGCCCTTGGCAGTCGGTCGCGCGACCTGGCTCCAGTCGGTCGCCGGTGCCGCGGCGAGCAGCAGCGCGGCGGCGGGGACGAAGCGCAGGGCAGCGGAGAGGACAGGGGGCATGACCGGGATCATCCTATCTTGGGGACGCCACGCGTAGCGTGGACGCCGGCGGCGAGCGATTCGAGCACGGCGCGCAATTCGGGATCGGCGATCGCCTTCAATCCCTCGCCGATCTCGGCGGGCGCGGGCTTGAGCGCGGTCGGCGCGCTGCGCGGTATCGGCCTGGCGACCTCGCCCTGGCGGATCGTCAGCCGCGCCACCGCGGCATAGCCGAAGAAGCGGTTGACCCGCTCGACGATCTCGGGCGCGATATGCTGCATCATCGGCGCATGCGCGCCGCGGACGACGATGGTCAGCACGCCCTCCGCCTTCTTGCCGGGCGGGAAGCGCAGCGATTCGGGGGCGGAGGCGCTGGCCCAGCGCTCGCCGACGATCTCCGGCCAGCGCGTCACCAACGCACTCTGCACGAAGCCGAATCGCTTGAACGCGGCGCCGTGGATCGCGGGCAGCAGTTCGCTGACCGCGCGGGCGCGGTTGTGGCGGAGGGGCTCGGCTTCGGGGGCGCGGACGCGCTTGCTCATCGGCGGCTCCATGCCATAGCCAAGTCGTGGACGCTACTCGCTCTTATCCCGACCCCGCGGCGATTCCCGCGATGCTGCTCGCCTGGTACGATCGCCACCGCCGTGCGCTGCCGTGGCGCGCGCTGCCCGGCCAGGCCGCCGACCCCTATCGCGTCTGGCTGTCGGAGGTGATGCTGCAACAGACGACGGTCGCTGCGGTACGGCCGCGGTTCGACGCCTGGGTGGCGCGCTGGCCCGATTTCGCCAGCCTCGCCGCCGCCGAGGATGCCGAGGTGATGGCCGCCTGGGCGGGGCTCGGTTATTACGCCCGCGCGCGCAATCTGGTCGCCGCGGCGAAGGCGGTGGTCGCCGATCACGGCGGCGTCTTCCCGCAGGACGAGGCGGTGCTGCGCAGGCTGCCGGGACTGGGCGCCTATACCGCCGCCGCGGTGGCGGCGATCGCCTTCGGCAAGCGCGCGGTGGTGGTCGACGCCAATGTCGAGCGCGTCGTCGCGCGGCTGTTCGCGATCCGCACGCCGCTGCCGGGGGCACGGGTCGCGATCCGCGCCGCCGCCGACCGGATTACGCCCGACGCGCGCGCCGGCGACTTCGCGCAGGCGATGATGGACCTCGGCTCGGGCATCTGCACGCCGAAGAAGCCGTACTGCCTGCTCTGCCCGCTCGAACCCGAATGCCGCGCGGTGCGCGAGGGGGCGCCCGAGGCGCTGCCGGTCAAGGCGAAGAAGAAGGCGAAGCCGCAACGCTATGGCACGATCTTCTGGGTCGAACGCGACGGCGCGGTGCTGCTCGTCACCCGGCCGGACAGGGGATTGCTCGGCGGCATGCGGGCGCTGCCGACCGGGCCGTGGGGCGAGGCGCCGCCGGGGCTCGCCGAGGCGCCGCTCGCCGCCGACTGGGAAATGCGCAACGCGACGGTAGCGCACGGCTTTACGCATTTCGACCTGCAACTGGCGCTTGCCGTCGCCCGGACGGACGCGCATCAGGCGGGCGAATGGTGGCCGATCGCGGAGCTCGACCGCGCCGGCCTGCCGACGGTGTTCGCCAAGGCCGCGGCGGCGGTGCTGAGGAGAGACGGATGAAGCGCAAGATGTTCGCCGGACTGGGCCTCGTCGCCCTGGCCGCCACCGCCGCGCTCGGCGGGCAGGCGCTGCAACAGTCCGCCCCGGCGACCCAGACGGCCGCGCTGCCGCAGACGCAGGCGCTGTTCGACGGCTATGTCCGCGACGGCAAGATGCCCGGCATCACCGCCGCCTTCGGCATCGGCGACCGGCCGACCTGGTTCGTCTCCGCGGGCAAACTGTCGATGGAGGCGGACGCCGCGCCGGCGACGCCGGACAGCCTGTGGCGCGTCTATTCGATGACCAAGCCGATCACCGCGATGGCGGCGATGATGCTGATCGAGGAGGGCAGGATCGGCCTCGACGATCCCGTCGCCAAATATATCCCCGCCTTTGCGAAGATGACGGTCGCGACCAGCCCGGTGACCAGCTTCGCCGGCGTGCCCGCGGAGCGGCCGATCACCATCCGCATGCTGCTGACCCACACCTCGGGGCTGAGCTACAACATCATCGCCAAGGGCGCGCTGCTCAAGGACTATGAACGGCTCGGCATCCTGCCCGCGCAGGTCAGCGCCAGCATCGAGCCGGCGATGCGCCGCACCCGTCCGGCGACGCTCGCCGCGTTCGCCGACCGCGTCGCGCAGACGCCGCTGATCGCGCAGCCGGGCACCGCCTGGAACTATTCGGTCGGCCTCGACGTCATGGGCCGGGTGATCGAGATCGCCGGCGGCATGCCGTTCGACACCTTCGTCACCACGCGCATCCTCGCGCCGCTCCGGATGACGTCGAGCTACTGGACCGTCCCGCGGTCCGAGGCGCGCCGGCTGGCGACCAATTACGCATTCACCGGCGATGCGATGGTGCCGCTCGATCCCGCCGCCACCTCGGTCTACCTCCAGCCGCCCAGCTTCCCTTATGGTGGCGCCGGGCTGGTGATGTCGGCGCGCGACTATGACCGCTTCCTCCACATGCTCGCCGACGAGGGCACGCTGGACGGCGTACGGATCATGAAGCCGGAGACGGTGCGGCTCGCCATGTCGAACCTGCTGCCGCCCGGGGTCCGCTTCGGCGGGGTCGGCGGCGCCACCGGCGGCGCGTCCGCCAAGGCGGTGCCGATGGGCTATGGCGCGGGCGGGTCGGTCTATCTCGCCGACGCACCCGGCGGCTTCCCGTCGAAGGGCACCTATGGTTGGGGCGGTGCCGCCGGCACCGTCGCCTTCGTCGATCCGGTCAAGAAGGTACGTGGTACGATCATGGTCAATTACTTCCCCGCCGATCGCTGGCCGGTGCGCCAGGACACGGTTGCCGCCCTCGCCGCCGACATGGCCGGGGTCCGCCGATGACCCCGGGCTTCACCGGCGGCACGCTCGATCGTGCCGATGCGCTGCGCCACGATGCCGAGGCGCTCGCCGCCAAGCTCGACGGCAATGCCCGCGTGCTGCGGCTCGACGGACTGATGCCCGAGGTGACGGCGGACGGCCTGCTGGCGTGGAGCGCGCTCGCCGAGGCGCCCGCGGGTGCGGAGCTGGTGCTGCTCGGCCTCGACGGCGCCGGCCGCGCGCATGTCGCCGTGGTCCCGCCGGCGGGAGCGGAGGGCACCGCGCCGGCGATGCGTTCGCCCGCGCTGATGGCGGTGCTCGCCGCGTTGCAGCCGGGCGAGGCGGCGACCTATGCCGCGGCGCGCAGCCTGCTCGACTGGCATGCGCGGCACCGCTTCTGCGCGCGCTGCGGCGCGGGTACGCACCTGTTCCGTGCCGGCTGGGGGCGCCAGTGCGACGCCTGCGGCACCGAGCATTTCCCGCGCGTCGACCCGGTGGTCATCATGATCGCCGAACATGACGGCCGCGCGCTGCTCGGCCGCGGCAAGAACTGGCCCGAGGGCCGCTATTCCGCGCTCGCCGGCTTCCTCGAACCCGGCGAATCGATCGAGGAGGCGGTCGCGCGCGAGATCGGCGAGGAGGCCGGCGTGCGCGTCGGCAACGTCCGCTACGTCGCCAGCCAGCCCTGGCCGTTTCCGTCGTCGCTGATGATCGCCTGCATCGGCGAGGCGGAGGACGACGCGATCACGCTCGACACCAACGAGCTGGAGGATGCGATGTGGGTGCCGCGCGACATGGTCCGCGCGGTGCTGGCGGGCGACCCCGGCCCGTTCCTGCCGCCGCCGCCCTATGCGATCGCGCATACCCTGCTGGCCGTGTGGGCCAACGCATAACGCCTCCCCCTTGCGGGGGAGGAATGTGGTCACCGCATCGCGGCGAGCAGCGCGTCCAGCGGGGCGGTGGCGAAGCTCGTCATGTCGTCGGCCAGCGCATAGGGCAGCAGCAAAGTGCGCCCGCGCACCAGCCCGCCGCACGAATAGACCACGTTCGGCACATAGCCGTCCCACGTCTCGCCGTCCGGCGCGATCAGCGGTTCGGGCAGCCGCCCGAGCACCTTGGTCGGATCGTCGCGGTCGAGCAGTGCCGCGCCGATGCAATAGCTGCGCACCACGCCTACGCCATGGGTCAGCACCAGCCAGCCCTCGTCGATCTCGATCGGCGAACCGCAATTGCCGATCTGCACGAACTCCCACGGATACTGCGGCGTCATGATCCGCACCGGATCGGCCCAAGCGAGCGGCGTGTCGCTCTGCGCGAACCACAGGCTCTCGTTGTCGTGGCGGAACAGCGCCGCGAACCGGCCGCCGATCTTGCGCGGGAACAGCGCCATGCCCTTGCCGCTCGCCACCGGCCCGTCGACCGGGTGCATGTGGAACAGGCGGAAGTCGTCGGTCTGCAGCACCTCCTGCCGCGCGCCCTGGCCGCCGACCGCGGTATAGGTGCCGATATAGGTCTCGCGCCCGTCCTCGTCGCGGAAATGGACGAGGCGCAGGTCCTCGATGCCGCGGTTCTGGCTCTCGACCACCGGGAACAGCACCGTCTCCGACGGTTCGCGTGCATCGCGGCAGTTGAGCTGGACCAGCGCCTTGGCGCCGATCTCGCGGATCAGTTCGGGTGCGGGCTCCTCGATCACCGGCGGCACGCCCTGCCGGCTCGGCGTGTCGATGACGAGATCGTCGTCCGCCGGCCCCCAGGTGCCGGTGCGGAAGGTGACCGAGGACAGATGCCCCTCGCCGATGCCGCGCAGCGACAGGACGAAGCGGATCGCGCCGTCGGCACAGCCGCTCTGGTCGGGGTGCGGCACGATGCTCGGGTTGAACAGCGCCGCCGCCTCGAACGAATATTCGGCGCTGAAATAGGCGCCGATCAGCATCTTGCGCGAGTCGGCCAGCCCCGGGTCGAGCTTCAGCGGCCCCGCCACCTCGTCGAAGCGGCGCAGCAGCAGGCCGGGGATCTCGCGGTGCCGCGATCCCAGCCCCTCGACGATGACCGCGATCATCGCGTCGATCTCCGCGTCGGGCATCGCGAGCATCCGCTCGACGATGCGGTCGCCGCGCGGCTTGCCCTCGACGCGGAACGGGTCGGGGTCCTCGGGCAGGAAGGGGCGGATGACGGTACGTTTGGGATCGGGGAGCAGCGTCGGCTCGAGGTGACGCACGAAGGAAGCGGCCAAGGGGGACCCTCCGGGAAGACACGGACCGGCGGCTGCCGGCCTCGCGCACCAGACGCGCGAAGCCGCAACCGGGGTCCATTTATACCAGCGGTGTTACGTTAGGAATCGTTGCCGTCGTCGAACAGCGCCTCCCAGCGCCCCGCCTGCGCGGCCTCCGCCGCCCGCGCGATCGCGGCGAGCAGCGGCGGATCGCCGGCCACCTGCGGCGGCAGGCCGAGCCCGGCTTCGGCGAGGCGGTGCACCAGCGTCGCCGGATCGGCGTCGTGCGCGGCGGCGGCGAGTCGCGCGCCGGCGGGGTCGGCGATCGCCACGCCGGCGCGGCTGCGCCCGATCAGGAAGGCGACCCAGCCGCCGATCGCCGCGACGACATGCGTCGGCATCCGCCCCGCCGCCCGGTTCGCGGCGAGCGTGTCGCCGAGCCGGTAGGGCAGCTTCTGCGAGCCATCCATCGCGATCTGGTCGAGCCGGTGGACGATCGCCGGGTTGCGGAAGCGCGCCAGCACCGCGGCGCGATAGGCGTCGAGGTCGAGCCCCGGCACCGCGGGCAGCATCGGCACAATGTCGCGGCGGATCATCGCGTCGACGAAGCCGGCGAGCGGCGCATCCGCCATCGCCTCGGCGACGCTGCCATGGCCGCGCAGCAGCCCGAGATAGGCGAGCGTCGAATGCGCGCCGTTGAGGATGCGCAGCTTGGCCTTCTCATAGCCGGCGACGTCGCTGGTCAGCGTCGCGCCCGCGCCGGCGAGATCGGGGCCGAGCGGCACGATGTCCTCGATCACCCATTGCGCGAACTGTTCGCGCTGGACCGCGGCGCGATCCTCCAGCCCGATCGTCTCGGCAACCGCCGCATAGAGCGCCGCGTCCGACGCCGGTGTGATCGAATCGACCATCGTCGACGGCACGCGCACCGCGTCGGCGATCCAGTCGGCAAGGCCGGCATCGCGCGCACGGGCGAAGGCGACCAGCGCCGCATGCAGCTTGGCGCCGTTGCTGGCGAGATTGTCGCACGGCATCGGCACGAACGGTTGCACCCCCGCGGCGCGGCGCGCGGCGAGCCCGGCGACGATCCAGCCGATCACGCTGTGCGGTACCGCGGTTCCGGCAAGGTCGTGGACGATATCGGCATGGTCGAGGTCGAGCGTGCCGTCGCCGGCCAGGCAATAGCCCTTCTCGGTCACCGTCATCGTCACCAGCGTCACCGCCGGATCGGCGAGCAGCGCATGCGTCTGCGCCGCCGCGTCGGGCGCGAGGAAGCGGCGGTGCGCGCCGATCACCCGCATCGCCGGCGCGGCGTCGCGGATCGCCAGCGTGTACAGGCCATCCTGCTGTTCCAGCGCCTCGACCGTGCCGCGGCTGCGCATCGATACGGCGGCGATGCCCCAGCGCGGATCGTGCGCGAGCAGCGTGTCGATATAGGCCGCCTGATGCGCGCGGTGGAAGGCGCTGGGCCCGAAATGGACGATGCCGACCTCAGGCACGGCACGGCCGCGCGGGCTGGCAATCGTGGCGGGCAGCCGGTCAAGCGTGGTGCGGGTCAGTCGGGTCACGGGCATCGCCCCTCGTTGTTGCGGAGCGCCGTTCTGCAAGCTGGCGCCGCGCCTGTCTACCGGTGTCATCAACACCGGCGGTCGCTCTGGCGAAGGCGGGGGCGGGCGGCTATCGTCGCGGCCATGCGCAGATCCGGCCAGCCGACGATCAATGACGTGGCCCGGATCGCGGGCGTGTCGAAGAAGACGGTGAGCCGCGTCATCAACCGCTCGCCGCTGCTCCACGCCGACACCCGCGCGCGGGTCGAGCGGGTGATCGGCGAGCTCGGCTATATCCCCAATCCGCAGGCGCGCGCGCTGGCGTTGCGCCGCAACTTCCTGATCGGCCTGGTCCACGACAATCCCAATGCGCAGACGGTGATGAACGTCCAGCACGGCATGCTCGCCGGGCTGCGCGGCAGCGAGTTCGAGCTGGTGGTGCGCCCGGTCGATCGCGCCTCGCCGACGATGCTCGACGATCTGCGCCACTTCCTCGAACGCCAGCGGCTGTTCGGCGTGCTGCTGATGCCGCCGATCAGCGAGGACGACGGCGTCGCGCATCTCTGCGCCGCGATCGGCTGTCGCTACGTGCGCATGGGCTCGGCGACGCTCGATCAGCCCGACCGGATGGTCGCCTCCAACGATCGCAGCGTCGTGCGCGAGGCTGCCGCCCATCTCATCGCGCAGGGCCACCGCCACATCGGCTTCATCGGCGGTCCGGCCGGATTCCGCTCGGCGGAGGAGCGCCGCGCCGGCTTCGACGCCGCGCTCGCCGCCGCCGGCCTCGCCTTGCCCGACGCGCGTGTCGCGGGCGGTCTTTATACCTTCGAATCGGGCCTCGCCGCCGCCGAGCGCCTGCTCGACGCCGTGCCGCGCCCGACCGCGATCTTCGCCGCCAACGATGAGATGGCCGCCGGCGTCGTCCATGCGGCGCGCCGGCGCGGTCTCGCCATCCCCGACGACCTGTCGATCATCGGCTTCGACGACACGCCGATCGCCGCCCACCTGTGGCCGCCGCTCACCACCGTGCGCTGGCCGAGCACGGTCATGGCCGAAGCCGCCGCCCGCAAGCTGATCGCGGCGGAAGGCGAGGCGCAACCCTGCCATTTTCCCTCGACCCTCATCCACCGCGCCTCGGTCGCGGAGGCGCCGGTCACGCCTCCCCCGCCGGGGGAGGTGGCAGAGCACGGAGTGTCGTAACTAGGCTTCCGCCCTTTCCGCCCCCTCCGTCACGCCTTCGGCGCGACACCTCCCCCTGGCGGGGGAGGACTTCGATATGTCTGCACGCTGAGGGAGGTGCCAGCGCAACGCGCTGATGGAAGGGGAGGACGGGGCGGAGCTTCGCCCGGCGCGCCACCTCCGCAAACCACGGTTGCACCCCATCCTGACACCGGTTACCACCCGCGCAAAGCGAGAGGACCGCGCATGACCCGCCCCCTGGACCTGCACCCCGACCGGCTCTTCCCCGCCGATCCGACGACGCGCGGCATCGCCCGCACGCTGTACGCGGCAATCGCCGACCTGCCGATCGTCAGCCCGCACGGCCACACCGATCCGACCTGGTTCGCCGACAATCGCGCCTGGACCGACGCGACGACGCTGCTGCTTGCGCCCGACCATTATCTGTTCCGCATGCTCTACAGCCAGGGCATCGACCTCGACGCGCTGGCGATCCCGCGCAGCGACGGCGCGGTCACCGCGGACCGGCGCGCGGCGTGGCGGCTGCTCGCCGACCATTATTATCTGTTCCGCGGCACGCCGTCGCGCATGTGGCTCGACCATGTCTTTGCCGAGGTGTTCGGCATGACGGTCGCGTTCGAACCCGCCACCGCCGATCTCTATTACGATGCGATCGCCGAGAAGCTGGCGACCGACGCCTTCCGCCCGCGCGCCTTGTTCGACCGCTTCCGCATCGACTTCCTCGCCACCACCGAGGGCGCGCACGACAGCCTCGATGCGCATCACCGCATCCGGGACAGCGGCTGGACCGGCCGCGTCGTCACCACCTACCGCCCCGACGGCGTCATCGACGTCGAGCATGAGCAGTTCGCCGGTGCGCTGCGCCGCCTCGCCGAACTGACCGGCGAGGACGTGTACAGCTGGCAGGGCTATCTCGCCGCGCACCGCAAGCGCCGTGCCGACTTCCGCGCCGCCGGCGCCACCGCCACGGATCACGGTCACCCCACCGCCGCCACCGCCAACCTGTCGACGGCGGAATGCGAGACGCTGTTCGCGCGCATCACCGGTGGCGACTGGACGCCGGCCGACGCCGAGCTGTTCCGCGCGCAGATGCTCACCGAGATGGCGGGGATGAGCGTCGAGGACGGCATGGTGATGCAGATCCATCCGGGCAGTGTGCGCAACCACAATGCCGGCCTGTTTGCCAGCCACGGTCGCGACAAGGGCGCCGACATCCCCGGCCGCACCGATTACGTCCACGCCCTCAAGCCGCTGCTCGACCGGTTCGGCACCTCGACCGACTTGTCGATCATCCTCTTCACGCTCGACGAGAGCGTCTACGCGCGCGAACTCGCGCCGCTCGCCGGCCATTATCCCTGCCTCAAGCTCGGCCCCGCCTGGTGGTTCCACGACAGCCCCGAGGGCATGCGCCGCTTCCGCGAGATGACCACGGAGACCGCCGGCTTCTACAATACCGTCGGCTTCAACGACGACACCCGCGCCTTCCTGTCAATCCCCGCGCGCCACGACGTCGCGCGGCGGATCGACTGCGGCTTCCTCGCCCGCCTCGTCGCCGAGCACCGCCTCGCCGATTGGGAAGCGGCCGAGCTGGCGCAGGAGCTGACCAGCGGCCTCGTCCGTCGCGCCTATCGCATCGACGGCTGAGGGAGCGACGCGCATGACATTCCTGGCATTCGGCGAGATCATGCTCCGCCTGTCGCCGCCCGGCCGCGAACTGCTGTTGCAGACCCCCCGGTTCGACGTCTGGGTCGCCGGCGCGGAGGCCAATGTCGTCACCGCGCTCGCCCGGCTCGGCCATGACGTCGCGCTGGCCAGCATGGTTCCCGACAACGACCTCGGCCGTTCGGCGGTGGCGACGCTGCGCGGCCATGGCGTCGATACCCGCCGGATCGCGCTCGCCGGCGAGCGCATGGGCCTCTATTTCGTCACCTCGGGCGCCGGCATGCGCGCCACCGAAGTGATCTACGACCGCGCGCATTCCAGCTTCGCCGAGGCGCCGGTATCGGCATGGGACTGGGACGCGCTGTTCGACGGCGTCGACTGGTTCCATCTGTCGGGCATCACCCCGGCGCTCGGCCCGGTGCCGGCGCAGAGTGCGATCGCCGCCGCGCGCGCCGCCGCCGCACGCGGCATCCCGATCTCGTTCGACGGCAATTACCGCGCCAAATTGTGGGAGCGCTGGGACAGCGATCCGCGCGGCATCCTGATGCAATTGGTCGAGCATGCCGACCTGCTGTTCGGCAACCATCGCGACATCGCGCTGCTGCTCGACCGCGATTTCGCCGGCCATGACGGCGAGGACCGCCGCCGCGACGCCGCCGAGGCCGCCTTCGCCGCCTTCCCGAAGCTGCGCACGATCGCCTCGACCGCGCGCCATGTCGAGAATGTCGACCTGCACCGCATCTCGGCGCGCGTCGACACGCGCGACGGCCACGCCCAGACCGGCGAGGTGACGCTGGCGGGCATCGTCGACCGGATCGGCGGCGGCGACGCCTTCGCCAGCGGCGTGCTGCATGCGCTGCGCACCGGCGGCGACATCGGCGAGGCGGCGCGCACCGGCCTTGCGCTCACCGCGCTCAAACATTCGCTGCCCGGTGACGCCTCGCTGTTCCGCCAGGCGGATATCGACGCCTATCTGGCCGGCGGGCTCGACGTCCGCCGCTAGGCGGGCAGCGCCCGCGCGGCGCGGATGCTGCTCCATGCATACAGGCCGCAGCCGAGCCAGATCAGCGTGAAGGTGGCAAGCTGCGTCGCGCGGATCGGCTCGTGATAGACGAGCACCGCGAGCAGGAATTGCAGCGTCGGCGCGATGAACTGGAGCAGGCCGATCGTCGTATAGCGCAGCCGCCGCGCGCCCGCCGCGAACATCAGCAGCGGCACGGCGGTCACCGGCCCGGCGAGCGCCAGCAGCAGGTCGATCGTGCGGTCATGGCCGAAGCTGCCGGTACCGGCCCCCTGCGCCTGTAGCAGCACGACCAGCGCGAACGGCGCGAGGATCATCGTCTCGATCGTCAGCCCGCCCAGCGCATCGACGGCGGCCACCTTGCGGATCAGCCCGTAGAAGCCGAAGCTGAGCGCCAGCACCAGCGACACCCACAGCGCGCCGCCGCCGCCCGCCGCGAGGATCGCGACGCCGAGCGCCGCCACCGCCACCGCCGCCGCCTGCAACCGGTTGAGCCGCTCGCCGAGCAGCAGCATGCCGAGCGCCACGTTGAGCAGCGGGTTGATGAAATAGCCCAGGCTCGCCTCGACCAGATGGGCGTTGGTCACCGACCAGATATAGACGAACCAGTTGATGCCGATCAGCAATGCGCTCGCCGTCAGCATCGCCAGCACCCGCCCGCGCGCCGCCGCCACCAGCGGTTTGAGCCGCCGCGTCACCACGACGATCGCGAGCAGCAGCAGCAGCGACCACAGGATGCGGCTCGCCAGCACCTGCAACGGCGCCACCGCGGTCAGCAGGTGCAGGTACAGGGGCAGCAGCCCCCACCAGATATAGGCGCCGACCGCATAGAACAGACCGGCGCGAGCATCGGGAGAATGAGCCATGCCCGCCTCCTGCGCCGGTCGGTGCGCCAGCGCAACAAAGCGGTGCTTGGCGCGGGTCGGCGTCTGCCTTGCCGCCGGTGCTTTTCCTCGCCGGCGCAGCCGTCTAGGGGCTGCGGCATGACCAGCGGCATGCTCCACGACCTCTTCCTCTCGACGCTGGTGAAGCAGGCGGGCGGCAATCGCCGCCGCTGGCGACTCGTGCTCGGCGAGATCCGCCTCTACGATCCCGCGACCCACCCGCATTGCAACTGGTCGGTGACGCCGACCGGCTCGGCCGGCGAGAACGACACGATCGAGCGTATCGCCGACGACCTCCGCCTGCGCCATCCGCTGGTCACCGCCGGCTGAGGCTGCTCGACCGGACGGAGTAGGGCGGCCGGGGATCAGCCCGGCAGCGCATCACCGCCGCTCGGCGCTCAATCGCGACATCAGGATCGCCGCGCGCTTCGCCTGGCGCCGGATCGACTCGAGGTCGACCACCTCGTCGGGCGTGTGATCGCCGCGGCTGGCGGTCCCCAGCCCGACCAGCCCGTCGACATCCGCCGCCACCCACGAGATATCGCCCGCGCCGCGCTTCAGCGGATCGAGCGGCGGCATCTCGGCCAGCCCCAGGTCGCGGTTGACCGCGTTGAGTCGCGCCAGCAGCGCCTGGTTGCCGGCGGTCGGCGCCATCGCCGGATAGCCCGGCTTGATCGTCAGCACCGCGTCGGTGCCGGGCAGGTGCCGCGCGACGATTCCCCGCATCCGCGCGCCGACCCGCTGCGTCTGCGCCTCGCTGAGCGTGCGGAAGTCGCCGCTCGCCACCGCCTGCGCCGGAATGATGTTGCTCTTGCCCTGCGCCTGCGCCTTGTCACCGCCCGCGGCGATCGTCGCGCTCGCGCCCGCGGCGAGCAGGCCGGTGTTGAAGGTCAGGTTCGCCTCGGGCAGCTCGCTGCGGAAGGCGGCGAGGATGCGCGCCAGCTCGTTCGCCGCGCCGTCGCCGAAGTCCGCGCTGAAGATGCGCGAACTGTGCCCGGTCCTGCCGGTGACGACCAGCGTCCAGTCGTTGACCGAGCGCCGCGCGATCGATCCCATGTCGCGGCCGTCCTCGACCGCCAGCCCCTCGAAGTCGAGCGCGGCATCGGCGCGCTTGCCCGCGGCGATCAGGTCGGCGCGCGCCACCGCGACGGGGTCGCCCGAATCCTCCTCGTCGCCGGTCAGCACGATCTCGATATTGGCGGAGCCGAGCGTGCCGGCCGCCTGCATCGCGCGCAGCGCGGCGAGCATCACCACCATGCCGCCCTTGTCGTCGCCGGCACCCGGGCCGCTCGCCTCGTCGCCGCGGCGGACGAAGCGCTGGAACGGCGAATCGGCCTCGAACACTGTGTCGAGATGGCCAATCAGCAGCAGCCGCTTGGTGCCCGGCGTGCCGGCATGCGTCGCGATCAGATGCCCGGCGCGGCCGGTCTGCGGCAGCGGCTTCCAGGTGACGGTGAAGCCGAGCGGGCGCAGCGCCTCCGCCATCATTGCGCCGACCCGCGCGACGCCGGCGAGGTTCATCGTCCCGCTATTCTGGTTGACCAGCCGTTCGAGCAGCGCGACCGATCGCGCCTGCTCGGCATCGACCGTCGCCACCATCCGCGACTCGGCCGGCGACAGATGCGCGGGTGCTGGCGCGGCGGCGGCAGGCGTGGCGGCGAGCAGCAGCGGCAGGATCATCGCAGCGATCATCCCGCCGGGTCGCCCGGGCTCAGCGATCCCGCGAATCGAGACCGCGCAGCGGCAGTGCGGCGATCTCGCTCAGCCAGGTGCGGATCGTGGTGCGGCCCTGCGGGCTCAGCGCCAGCATCGTCACGCGGCGATCGCTGATGTCGTCGCTGCCGTCGACCAGCCCGCGGTCCTGCAGCAGCTTGATCCAGCGCAGCGCGGTGGTGCGCGGCACGCCGGCGGCGGCGCAACAGGCGTTGGTCGTCACCGTCGCGCCGTTGATCCCCTCGGCGAACAGGAACAGCATGATGTCCAGCCCCGGATTGGCGAACAAGGACGCCTCCAGATGCGTGCCGAGCTTGCGGCGCGCCGCGGCGATGTTCGAGGCCAGCGAGGCCAGCGCGGCGGCTTCAGGGTCCTGCCCCTCGATCACCGGCGGCACGGGCATGCCGGCGAACTTGCTACCGGTGTCCGCACCGCCGGAATAAGTGAAATTGTCGCGTAACCCGGCACCCATCGTGATCGTCGCTCCCGTAGACACAGAACGGCATAAACGGACCCAATCCGAAATCAAGTCGCTACGTCGTCGTTCGACGCGGCGGGTCGCCCCTGATGGCATCCCACCGTGCCCGTCGCAGTGCTAACGCTAACAAACGTCGCTGTCACGGCCTTCGCGGGGTGGCAGACCATTGATGATGTACCAATATCGACAGAAATTTCTCCGTTACCGTTAACATCAATGCTTTGCTACATTGGTATGGGATGGCTGCGCGACCGGGCCGACATCCCCGCGCCTGTCCCCGATACGGCCCGACGGGCGACCTGCTGTGCGGGGTGCGGTCACTGCGTTCGCCTCAACACGTCTATAATACGGAATCGACCGCCCACGCGTTCGATGATCCGGACCGGGGCAGGCCGGGATCATCGAGCGACGCAGGGCGGGGATTAGCGGTCGGCCGGCTCGCCACGCGAACCGCCGAGGTGGGGGACGCATGACCTGGTTGTCGAAGCTGTTGGGGACAAGCGAAGACACGGCGGATGGCCCGACGCCGGACGCCGCGGCCCGGTCGCCGCTGAGCCTGGTCCACTATCGCGAGGCCATGCAGGTCGGCGAGGACGATTCCGACGCGGACGATCCGCTGGTGGCGGTGCCGATCCCACCGCTTCTGTCTCTGCTCGAGCATCAGGAGATGCTGAAAGGCGCGCCACTGTCCGAGGAGGAGGTGCTGGCGATCCGGGATGGCGCGGTGTGCATGGTGCTCCGCCGCTCGCGGGCGCAGCACCTCGCCGACCGGCGCGGCTTCGCCGACATCGATCCCGAACGCCCATGGCAGGGGTGGACGTAGGCCCGCCGTGACGCCCGCCAGCAGCGTTAGCCGCCGCCCCGTCCGCTCCGCCTGCTGCGCCGTCCGCTGGTCGGTGCGGCGTGGCCGTCCGCGCAATCGCGTCGTATCGATCGGGGGCCGCTGACCGTGAACCAGGTCATCCTCCTTGCCGTCCTGTTCCTGCTGCTCGCCGTCATCCTTGAAGGCGTCGCAGCCGGGCGGGCCGCCCGCAACACCGCCCGCCCGAGGCGACCCGCCGTCCGCCCGTTCCTCACCGCGCGCGAAACCGCGATGCTCGCCACGCTCGAACAGATCCTGCCGCATTGCCGCATCCATGCGCAGGTGGCGATCGACGCGCTGCTGGGTGCGCCACCCGGACTCGGTCGCCCGCGCCGTCAGGGGGAGGGCAGTGTCGCGGCGACGCCGACGATCGATTTCGTCGCGCAGGATCGCGACAGCGGCGCGATCCTGGCGCTGATCGAGGTGGACGATCGCGCCTCCCGCGCTGCCGCGGATCGCGCGCGGGATGCCGCGACCGCGCAGGCCGGCTATCGCACCATCCGCATCCCCGCGCGGACCCGGCCGACGCCGCACGAGGTGCAGGCGATCGTCAGCGACCTCCGGCCGCCCGCCTCCTCGCGGATACCGCAGGCGCGCGCGCTGCGACGGTGGTGACGCGCGCGCAGCCGGCGACGATCGCGGTTTCGCCGGCCGCGCCGTCCCGCTATCGCATCACGCAGGACGCCCTAGGAGATGATCGATGGTGTGTTACGCTCTGGGGGATCTCGCGCCGCAGCTCGGCGAGGGCGCCTATGTCGCGCCCGGCGCGCATGTCATCGGCCGCGTCACGCTGGGCGCGCGTGCCTCGGTCTGGTTCGGGGCGGTGCTGCGTGGCGACAACGACCCGATTACCGTCGGCGACGACAGCAATATCCAGGACGGCGCGATGATCCATGCCGATCCCGGTGTCCCCGCGACGATCGGCCGCGCGGTGACGGTGGGCCATCACGCGATCGTCCACGGCGCCACGGTCGGCGACCACAGCCTGATCGGCATGGGCGCGACCGTGCTCAACCGCGCGGTGATCGGCGCGGATTCGATCGTCGGCGCCAATGCGCTGGTCACCGAAGGCAAGGTCTTCCCGCCAGGCTCGCTGATCGTCGGCGCGCCCGCACGGCTGGTTCGCCCCCTCACCGATGCGGAGATCGCCGGCCTGCGCCTGTCCGCGGCGACCTATGTCGCCAATGCCCGCCGCTATGCCGCCGCGCTGACGCCGCTGCCGCACGTGTCCGAGGGCGCGAACGGATAGCCGGGGTGTCGTCCTATACGACGGCGGCCCGGTAGGGCGCACGCTCCATCTCACCGTCGTTGGATCGGCGCCGCTCCGATGCCGGAAGACCGGAAACGATCGGGGCGGATCGTTTCCGTTCAGGCGTCCATCTTGTCCATCTCGCGCCAAATCAGCCACATTCCGCCGATGCCTGACGCACGAAGTCGACCGTCGTCTGGGGCGCGGTGACCGGGATCATATGGCCGCCCGGCACGATCGTGATGCGCGCGCCGGGGATGATCGCCGCGGTACGCTCGCCGTGGAGCGCCGGGTCGAGGATGGCGTCGCCGCGGCCGAACAGGATCGTGGTCGGCACATCGACCGTCGGGTAATGCGCTGCGATCCCGGCGATCTCGCGCGCGGCGGCGGACAGGTCCGCGGCGGCGGCGGTGATATTGGCCGGCCGCAGCGACAGCGCGCCGCCGCCGCGCGTGGCGAAGTCGGCGGGCGGCGTGTCGGGCGCGAAGACGGCGGCCAGCGTGCGCTCCGCGGTAAGCCGGCTCAGCGGCGTCCCGATCGTCTGCGCGATCAGCCGGCGCAGCGCCGGCGGGATCGCCGACAGGCCCTTCACCGCCTCGGGCAGGTCGTCCTGCGGCTGGGTGAAGGGCGCGATCAGCGCGAGCCCGCGGATCAGCGCGCGCCGCTGCGTCGCGAGCGACAGCGCCACCGCACCGCCAAGCGAATGGCCGACGACCAGCGGCCGCTCGACCCCGAGCGCTTCGATGAACCGGCCGATGATCGCCGCCTGCGCGCCGATGCCCGGCTCGGCGCCATCCTCCGCGGTCGAATAGCCCGACCCCGGCCGGTCGACCAGGATGACGCGATGATCGGTGGCGAGCCGGTCGAGCATCGCATAGCTGAAGTTGCGCAACTGGCCGCCGAGCCCGTGGATCATGACGATCGCCGGCCCGCTGCCGCGGTCGACATAATGGAGCCGCGCGCCCTCGACCTGAAGATGGCGGCCGTCCTGCGGCACCAGCCGCTCCGCCTCGCGCGCCACCCGCTCCGAATAGAGCGACAGGCCGATCCCGCCGGCCGCCACCGCGCTCGCGCCGATCAGGGGCGCCAGGGTCCAGCGTGCGCCGCTCGTCATCTCCGTGCTCCCTCAGCCTTGCCCATCTGCCGAGTGTAACAGCGGCGCCGGATTTGTCAGGCGGTCGTGACGACCCCGTCGATCACCGCCACCGGCCAGCTGCCGAGCCGCTGGCCGAGGCACGGCCCCCCGACGCACAGCCCCTCGTCGAGCGTGAACAGCGCGCCGTGCCAGCTGCACGCGATCAGGTCGCCGGCGGGGGTCAGATAATCGTCGAGCGTCTGCGCGAGCGGCACACCGGCATGCGGGCAGCGGTCGACATAGCCGACCACGCCCGCGCCGCGGCGGATGACGAAGCCGTGGAACCGGCCGGCGCGCATCTGGAGCACGAAATTGCGTGCCGCGCCGTCGGCGATCGTGGCGAGCGGCGCCAGCGGCACGCCGGCGGGGGTGCTGGTCAGGCGTTCGCTCACGCGTCGGCGTCGGGCTGGCGGCTCGGATGCGCCGCCTCGGCGAGCGCTGCGGCGCGGTCGGCGGTGGCGACGAGCCGCGGATAGGGGGCGATATCCACCCCGAACCGCCGCGCCGAATAGAGCGCCGGCACGGTCACGCAATCGGCGAGCGTCGGCGCATCGCCATAAGCGAAGGCCCCGCCGTGGCGCGCGATCAGCGCCTCGACCGCGGCGAAGCCGTCGCCGATCCATTGCGCCATCCAATCCTGTACCTGCGCCTCGCTGGCGCCGAACCGCTCGCGCAGCGCCTTGAGCACGCGCAGGTTGTGGAGCGGGTGAACGTCGGCGGCGATCGTCGCGACGATGGCGCGGACGATCGCACGGCCGTCCGCGTCGGCGGGCAGCAGCGGTGGCGCCGGATAGCGTTCCTCCAGCCATTCGAGGATCGCCACGCTCTGCGGCAGCACCAGCCCGTCGACCTCCAGCGCCGGCACCAGCCGCTGCGGGTTACGTGCGGCATAATCGGGCGCGGCCTGGCCGCCGGTGCGCAGGTCGTGGTTGACCTGGTCGTAGGCGAGGTCCTTCAACGCCAGCGCGATCCGCACCCGATAGGCCGCACCCGATCGCCAGTAACCGTGGAGGATCACGACGCCGGATCGTGCGGCAGCCGTGCCTTGGGGAAGTCCGCCCACACCGCGTCATAGTCGAGCTGCGCATGGTCGAGCGCATAATGGGTCGGCCGGTACGGCCAGCAGCTTTCCAGCATGAACGCCATCGTGCCCTCAATCTTGTGCGGCTTCAGCTCGGCGGCGGAGGCGCCCTGCCAGCTGGCGAGGTCGGGGCCGTGGCCGGCCATCAGATTGTGCAGGCTGATCCCCCCCGGCGCGAAACCATGCGCCTTGGCGTCATAGGCGCCGGTGATCAGCCCCATCGCCTCGGACATCACGTTGCGGTGGAACCAGGGCGGCCGGAACGTGTCCTCCGCGACCATCCAGCGCGGCGGGAAGATGACGAAATCGGCATTGGCCCGCCCGGGCACGTCGCTCGGGCTGGTCAGCAGCGTGAAGATCGACGGGTCGGGATGGTCGAAGCTCACCGTGTTGATCGTGTTGAACCGCGCAAGGTCGTAGCGCCACGGCGCCAGATTGCCGTGCCACGCCACCACGTCGAGCGGGCTATGGTCGAGCGTCGTCGCCCACAGCGATCCCATGAACTTCTGGATCACCTCGGTCGGTTCGTCGCGATCCTCGAACCAGGCGACCGGCGTCTCGAAATCGCGCGGGTTGGCCAGGCCGTTGGCGCCGATCGGGCCCAGATCGGGCAGGCGGAACAGGCTGCCGTGGTTCTCGCAGACATAGCCCTTCGCGCTGCCGTCGGGCAGCAGCGCCCGGAAGCGCACCCCGCGCGGCACCAGCGCGATCTGGCCCGGCGCGACCACGATCCGCCCGAGCTCGGTAAGCAGGTCGAGCCGCCCGGCCTGCGGAACGAACAGCAGCTCGCCGTCGGCATCGGTGAAGACGCGGCCGGTCATGTCGGCATTGGCGGCATAGACGTGGAGCGCGACACCCTCGAGGTCGGCGGGATCGCGATTGGCGAGCATCGTCGTCATGCCGTCGATCAGGTCGGTACCCGCAGGGGCGTCGGGACACGGGTCCCAGCGCAGCCGGTTGGGGGGCAGCGGCGCGTCGCCGGTACCGGGCGCGAATTGCGGCGCGCCGTCATAGCGCGTGTACGGCGGGTGTTCGGCGGTGGGCCGCATCCGGTAGAGCCACGAGCGGCGGTTCTCGTGACGCGGCGCGGTAAAGGCGGTGCCGCTGAGCTGCTCGGCATAGAGGCCGAAGGCGGGCCGCTGCGGCGCGTTGCGACCGATCGGCAGCGCGCCGGCGACGGCCTCGGTGGACACGTGGTTGCCGAAGCCGGGGATGTAACCGGCTTCGTTCCCGGGGTGGTGGACTGTCATTGTTTTGGCGTCCTCTCCTGCTCCACCACCCCGTCCGCAAGCTCATGCGTCGACGGTAATGACCCCGCGACGAATCTGGTCCAGTTCGATCGACTCGTAGAGCGCCTGGAAATTGCCGTTGCCGAACCCTTCATTGCCCTTGCGCTGGATGATCTCGAAGAAGATCGGACCGACCATCGTCTCGGTGAAGATCTGCAACAACAACCCTTCCTCGCCGACATTGCCGTCGATCAGAATGCGGTTGGCGCGCAGGCGTTCCAGGTCCTCGCCATGATTCGGCACGCGCTTGTGGACGAGTTCGTAATAGGTCTCGATCGTGTCCTGGAGCTTGACGCCGCGGGCACGCAGCTTCTCGACGGTGGCGTAGATATCGTCGGTGGTCAGCGCGAGATGCTGGATGCCCTCGCCGTTGTAATCGCGGATGAATTCCTCGATCTGGCTCTTGTCGTCCTGGCTCTCGTTGAGCGGGATGCGGATCGCGCGATCGGGCGCGATCATCGCCTGGCTGAACAGGCCGGTCGCCTTGCCCTTGATGTCGAAATACTTCTGCTCCTCGAAGCCGAAGATCTGGCCGTAGAAGCTCGACCAGGTGCGCATCTGGCCGCGACGGACATTGTGGGTGAGATGGTCGAGCAGGTCGAGCCCGACGCTGTTGGCGGCCTCCGCCTCGGCCGCGCCGGGAACCTGATGCCAGTCGTCGTAGACGCTGCCCGCACCGCCGTGGCGATCGACGAGATAGAGCAGCGAGCCGCCGATCCCTTCCAGCGCCGGCAGCCCCTCGAGCGCCGCGCCGGCGGGCGCCGGCTTGGCGCCGCGCGCGATCGCCGCGTCATAGGCGGCCCGTGCATCGGCGACACGGAACGCCATCGCGCTCGCCGACGGGCCGTGCGCCGCGCGGAAGTCGGCGGCATGGCCGGTCGCCTCGCGGTTGAGCAGCAGGTTGATCCGCCCCTGTTTGTAGCGGGTCAGCGCCTTGGTCGGATGCGTCGCCGCCGCGACGAAGCCGAGCGCCTCGAACTGCGCGGCGAGCGCGTCTGGGTCGGGCGAGGTGAATTCGCAGAACTCGAAGCCGTCGAGCCCCATCGGGTTGACGTCGATCTGATCGGCCGAGGGGTCGGACATGGCAGCAGCTCCGAAATGGTATCGTCTGTTACCAATTCTCTGCGGCATTGCCAAACTGGTGTCAACTGATACGAAACCTGATGGCCGCGCCATCCTCTGACCGCCCGCTCGTCCTCGACGACTTCATCCCCTACCGCCTGTCGGTGACCTCCAACCTGGTCAGCGACTCGATCGCGCGGGCCTATGAGTCGCTGTTCGGGCTGACGATTCCGGAATGGCGACTGGTCGCGGTGATCGCCGAGACGGGCGGCATCACCCAGCAGGCGATTGGCGCGAAGACGCTGATGGACAAGGTGACGGTCAGCCGCGCCGCCATCGCGTTGGTCGGCCGCGGCTTGTTGGCCCGGCGCGACAATCCCGACGACCGGCGCTCGCACCTGCTCGAACTCACCGAGGCGGGCCGTGACCTGTATGCCGCGATCGCACCCAAGGCGCTCGACCTGGAACGCCGCATCTTCGCCGCCTTCGCCCCCGACGAGGTCGCGCAATTCGTCGCGATGCTGCGCCGGATCGAGAGCGTCACGCTCGATATCGGCAGATAAGTCACAGTCGATCGTGCGACCGGCACATTTATGCGACAATTGCCGATTAGCAGCACCCTGACGGTGTGAGGGTTATTGTATGCGTGTGGCGGTCGTGATGATGATGGCGGTAAGCTGGCCCGCGCTGGCGGTGGCGCAGCAGGCGCCCGCTCCGGCTGCGGTGGCGCCCGAGGCCCAGCCGCAGACCGCACCGGCCCCGACCGAGCCGCCGGCCGCCACGGCTCCGCAGTCGACGGCGCCCGTGTCCACCACCAACGCGCAGACCGCGCCTGCCGCAGACGCCGAGGAGGAAGAGAGCGACATCGTCGTCACCGGCCGCCGGCCGCCCGGATCGGTGGTCGGCGACATTCCCGCCGAACAGGTGCTCAGCCCGGCCGACGTGCGCAGTTACGGTGTCAGCAGCGTCTCCGACCTGCTCACCGAACTGGCGCCGCAGACGCGCAGTGGCGCGGGGGGATCGCCGGTGGTGCTGCTCGACGGCAAGCGTATATCCGGCTTCCAGGAAATCCGCGATATCCCCACCGAGGCGATCCTGCGCGTCGACATCCTGCCCGAAGAGGTGGCGCTCAAATACGGCTATACCGCCGACCAGAAGGTCGTGAACTTCGTACTGCGTCGCCGCTTCCGCTCGACCACCGTCGAACTCGCCGACACCGCGCCGACCGAGGGCGGCCGCAACAGCCCGCAGGGCGACCTCGACCTGCTGACGATCCGCAACGGGTCGCGGCTCAACATCCACAGCCGCTATCAGCAGAGTTCGGCGCTCACGGAGGCCGAGCGCGACATCAGCCCGCAGCGCACCGAGGGCGGCGCGGCCGGCTACGACCAGCGGCCGTATCGGACGTTGCAGCCGTTCAGCCGCAGCTTCGGCACCAACGCCACCTATGCCCGTCCGCTCGGCGACGTCAGCGCCTCGATCAACGGCGAGCTGACCGCAACGCAAAGCGTCGGCCGCTTCGGTCGCCCGCTCGACGCAAACAACCAGCCGGTCGGCGATGCGCTGACCCAGCGCAACGACGGCATCACCGCGCATCTCGGCACCAGCCTCAACGGCCGGCTGAGCCCGCGCTGGCTGTGGACGGTCACCGGCGCCTATGATCGCGCCGAAAGCCACACCGACACGCAGACCGGCGTGGCCATGCCGGACAATCGCGCACGCTCGACGTCGAACACCGGCGACCTCGAAGCGCTGGTCAACGGGCCGCTGTTTACGCTGCCCGCGGGCGATGTCTCCACCGCGATCCGCGTCGGCGCGCAGACCAGCGATTTCTCCAGCCGATCCTTCGGCGAACGGATCAGCAGCGGCGACGTGTCGCGGGATGCGGCCAACGGTCGCGTCAATATCGACGTGCCGATCGCCAGCAAATCGCGCGCCGTACTCGGCTGGCTCGGCAATCTGTCGGTCAACGGCAATGCCGCGATTAACCAGCTTTCGGATTTCGGCACGCTGACGGCCTATGGCTATGGCATCAATTGGGGCCCGATCAACGCGCTGCGGGTGATCGGATCGATCAACCAGCAGGATGTCGCGCCGACTGCGACGCAGCTCGGCAATCCGCTGGTCTCGATGCCCAACGCGCGGGTCTTCGATTATGTGCGCGGCGAAACCGTGACCGTGACGACGCTGAGCGGCGGCAATCCCGACCTGCGGTCGAGCAGCCGTCGCGTCACCCGGCTCGGGCTGACGCTCAAACCGTGGAGCGACAAGGACCTGACGCTGATCGCGAATTACACCAAGCAGGACACGCGCAACCCGATCCAGTCCTTCCCGTCGCCGACCGCGGCGATCGAGGCGGCGTTTCCCGATCGCTTCACCCGCGACGCGGACCGCAATCTGACCCGGCTCGACGCGCGACCCATCAACTTCGCGCGCGCCGAGAGCGAGCAGATCCGCTGGGGCATCAACTTCTCCAAGCCGCTGAAGTCCAAGGTGCAACGGGAGCTGGAGGCGTTCCGCGCCGGGAACGGCCCCAATCCCTTCGCCGGCATGCGCTTTCCCGGCGCGGGCGGGCGTTTCAGTCGCGGTGCCGGCGGCACGGCGGCCGATGGCGGTCCGCCGCCGCCCGGCGCGGAAGGGGCACCGCCGCCGCCGGGCGCGGATGGCGCGCCCCCACCGCCGCCGCGCGGTGCCGATGGCGAGCGTCCGCCGCCGCCACCGCCGGGCGCCGATAACGGACCCCCTTCGCCACCCCCCGGTGCGGACGGACCGCCGCCACCGGGCGGCGGTGGTGGCGGTGGTGGTCGCGGGTTCGGCGGCGGGCGCGGCTTCGGCGGCGGTGGTCGTGGACAGGGCGGCGGGCGCGTCCAGTTCGCGCTCTACCATACCTGGCACCTCGCCGAGCGCGTGACCATCGCCAACGGCGGGCCGCTGCTCGACCTGCTCAACGGCGACGCGACCGGGGCGAACGGTGGACAACCGCGGCACGAGTTCGAGGCGCAGGCGGGCTATTCGAACAACGGCATCGGCGTACGGCTGTCGGCCGATTACGCGACCGGTACGCGCGTCAACGGCGGGACTTCGGCCAATCCGCAGACGCTGCGCTTCTCGGGGCTGGGAACCGCCAACCTGCGGCTGTTCGCCGACCTCGGCCAGCGGCTCAACCTGGTGAAGGCGCATCCCTGGGTGCGTGGCGCGCGGGTGACGCTGTCGGTCGACAACATCTTCAATGCCCGCCAGACCGTGCGCGATGCCGCCGGCGTCACGCCGATCAGCTACCAGCCCGACTATCTCGATCCCCTCGGCCGGACGGTGCGGTTGAGCCTGCGCAAGCTATTCTTCTGAGCCCTCGTCGACACAAGGCGCCCTGTACCGGCGCGGCACGTCCGCATCCCGCCGTAGCCCGCCATCGGCGGTCCACGACGGGGTGCGGACCTTACAGGCCCAGTCGCCGCGCGAGCCAGTCCGCCGCCTGTTCGGGCGTGCGTTTGGCGCTGTCGCGATCGACCTGATAATTGGCCTCGCGCATCGCGGTGACCGGGATGCGTCCGACCAGCGGCGTGAGTGCCGCGGTGAAGGCCGCGTCCTTGGCGCGTCCCGGCGCGACGAGCAGCAGGGCGTCATAGCTCGGGATGGCGTGCTTGGGATCGCTCAGCACCGCCAGATGGTCCGCCGCAATCCGGCCGTCCGACGAAAAGGCCGAGATCACATCCGCCTCGCCGCTCGCCAGCGCGCGGTACATGAAGGTCGGCGCGTATGGCGTCGTCGCCTTGAAGCGTAGCGGATAGGCGCGCTGCACCGCCGCCCATTCGGGGCGCTCGAGGAATTCGAGGTCGCTGCCAAGGCGCAGTGCGGGCGCCGCCGCGACGAGATCCGACAGGCTGGCGATATGGCGCTGGCGGGCGTCATCGCCGCGCATCGCGAAGGCATAGGCATTCTCGAAGCCGAGCGACCCGACGAGGCGCACGCCACTGGTCGTCTGTGTCCAGCGCGCGATGGCGGCGGCCATCGCCTTGGGGTCGGGCACGTCGCGGCGCCGCATCGGCCCGGTCCAGAGGGTGCCGGCGTAATCGACATAGACGTCGATCGCGCCGCTGGTCAGCGCGCCGTAGATCACCGCGGAGCCGAGCCCGTCGCGATACCGCACGCTATAGCCGGCGCGGGTCAACCGGTCGCCGATCAGCCGCGCCAGGATATATTGTTCGGAGAAGTTCTTGGCGCCGACCGTCACCACCTTGCCCCCGCCGCTGCGCGGCCAGAGCGGCGCGGTGGCGGCGAGCAACGCGGCGATCAACGTCACCGTCGCGCCGAGCCACAGCAGGCGGCGGCGGTGGGCGATGCCATGTTCGATCATGCCGATCAGCGCGTCGACGGCGAGCGCGAGCCCGGCCGCGGCGCAACAGCCGGCGAGCACCAGCGCCCAATTCTGGGTCTGCAAGCCGGCGAAGATCATGTCGCCGAGGCTCGGCTGGCCGACGGTGGTCGACAGCGTCGCCGCACCGATCGTCCACACCGCGGCGGTACGGATGCCCGCGATCAGCACCGGCGCGACCAGCGGCGCCTCGACCAGACGCAGCGTCTGCGCCGGCGTCATGCCGACCGCCTTGGCCGCCTGACGCACCGCCGGATCGATGCCGGTCAGCCCGGCGACGCCGTTGCGGATGATCGGCAGCAGGGCATAGAGCGTCAGCGCGATCAGCGACGGCAGGAAGCCGAGCGCGGGAATGCCGCCGCCGAGGAGCGCCGAGAGCCATAGGAGCAACGGGTAGAAAAGCGCGAGCAGCGCCAGGCTGGGAATGGTCTGGACGAGGCTGGCGACGCCGAGGATGACGCGCCCGGTACGCGGCCGCCGCGCCGCGACGATCGCCAGCGGCAGGCTGATCGCGATGCCGAGCAGCAGCGCCGATGCCGACAGCAGCACGTGCTGTGCGAGCAGCGGCGGCACCCGGCCGAGCGCGTCGAGGAAGGCGCTCATGCCGCCGCTCCGCCCGCCAGCGTCCTCAGTCGCTCGGCCTGATGCCGCGGCACCGCGACCAGCGCCTGCGCCGCCTCGCCGCCGCCGCCGTTGAGCAGCTCGGCCGGCGTCGCATCGGCGACGATCCGCCCCGCCGCCATCACCAGCACGCGGTCGGCGAGCAGCAGCGCCTCCGCCATGTCGTGGGTGACGAGGATCGTGGTGAGGCCGAGCCGTTCGTGCAGCCGGCGGATCTCGCTGCCGAGCGCGTCGCGCGTCACCGGGTCGAGCGCGCCGAATGCCTCGTCGAGCAGCAGCAGCTTGGCGCCCGGTGCGAGCGCGCGGGCGATCGCCACCCGCTGGCGCTGGCCACCCGATAGCGCGTCGGGCAGCCGGTCGGCGATCGCGGCGGGCAGTGCGACGAGGTCGAGCAGCGCGGCGACATCGGCAGACGGCTCGCCGGCGATACGCGGGCCGATGCCGATATTCTCGCCCACGGTCATATGCGGGAACAGGCCGATCCCCTGAAAGACGTAGCCGATCCGCCGCCGCAGGGCCGGTGCCGGTCCGGCGGCGACGTCGTCCCCGTCGATCAGCACGCGGCCGTCGCTGGGCTCGATCAGCCGGTTGATCGTCTGGAGCAGCGTCGACTTGCCCGATCCCGAGGCGCCGACCAGCGCGACGAAGCTGCCCGCCGGAATGGCGAGCGTGACGCGGTCGACCGCCAAGGTGTCGCCGAACCTCTTGATCACGGCGTCGAAACGGAGCGATTCTGCTGGCATCGCCGCAGAGGATGCGGGATGCCGTTGGGAAAGTCCAACAATGGACGTGAGGAGGGCAGGATGAGCGACGGACGCGCGATCTTCATCACCGGGGGCGGATCGGGCATCGGCCGCGCCGTCGCCCGGCTGTTCGCCAGCCGCGGCTGGCGGGTCGGCATCGCCGACGTCAACACCGCCGGGCTGGACGAGACCGCGGCGCTGATCCCCGTCGGCATGGTAGAGCGCTATGTCATGGACGTGCGGGACCGTGATGCCTGGACCGCCAGCCTCGACGCCTTCACGCAGGCGACCGGCGGCCGGCTCGACGTGCTGTTCAACAACGCCGGGATCGGCACCGGCGGGCCGCTCGCCGAGGCGAGCTTCGACGAGATCGACCGGACGATCGCGATCAATTTCACCGGCGTGGTCAACGGTGCGCGGATCGGCCACGCCTATCTGGCACGTACGCCGGGATCGGTGCTGCTCAACACCTCGTCGGCATCGGGCATCTATGGCTCGTCGGGGCTGGCGACCTATTCCGCCACCAAGTTCGCGGTGCGCGGCCTCAGCGAAGCGCTGGACGGCGAATGGCACCGCGAGGGCATCAAGGTACGCTGCCTGCTGCCGAGCTTCATCGAGACGCCGCTGCTCGACGGCGTCGCCGGCGGCACCAACCGCACGATCCGCGAATCGGTGACGGGGGCGGGGCTGGAACTGACCCCGGTCGAAGCCGTCGCCGAGGCGGCGTGGAAGGCGGTCCATGGCGACGCGGTCCACACCTATGTCGGCAAGACCGCGGAGCGGCTGCGCTTCGCCGCACGCTGGTTCCCCGGCCAGCTGCGCAAGCGGATGCGGCGGTCGCTGCGCTGACGGCGCGCGATATCCCCCCCGTTTGCCCTGAGCCTGTCGAAGGGCCTGAGTCTCAGGGCGCTTCGACAGGCTCAGCGCGAACGGGGAGGGGCCTTGTCCAAGGCGCTTCGACAGGCTCGGCGCCAACGGGGGAGGGCCTGAGTCTCAACGTGCTTCGACAGGCTCAGCGCGAACGGGCGGGGGGTGTCGGCTTATTCGTCGACGATCGCGTCGATCGCCTCGGCCATTTCGATGTCGCGGCTCGACAGGCCGCTGGCATCATGCGTGGTCAGCAGGATTTCGACGCGATTGTAGACGTTGCGCCATTCCGGGTGGTGGTTCACCTTTTCCGCCATCAGCGCGACCTGCGTCATGAAGCCGAAGGCCTCGACGAAATCGGCGAAGACGAGGCTGCGGGTGATCGCATCGCGGGCCTCGTCATAATCCCATTCCGGCAGGCCATCGAGGGCATCGGCACGTTCGGCTTCGCTAAGAGCCTCGATCATCGGCGGTCTTCCTTGCTGGACGGGAAAGGGACGCGGTATGGCGGCACGCATGAACGGGCAAGATGCTTATGGACCGGCACCCGATGCCGCGGCGATCGACGCCATCGCCCGCGACACGATCGCGCGGCTGCCGGCGGCGTTCGCCGCGCACCTCGGCGATGTCGTGCTGCTGGTCGAGGAAGAGGCGGATGACGAGACGCTCGCCGCCTTGGGGATCGAGCATCCGCTCGATTTGACCGGCCTGTATCACGGGCGGCCGCTCGGCGAAAAATCGTCGATGGAGTCGGGCGCCATGCCCGACCGTATCCATCTTTATCGGCGGGCGATCCTGGTCGAGTGGGTGGAGACCGGGGTGCGGCTCGACGATCTCGTCCGCCATGTCACGATCCATGAGATCGGCCACCATTTCGGCCTGTCCGACGACGACATGCATGCGCTGGAAGACGCGGTGGTGGATTGACGGCGCTGGCGCTCGACGCGGTCGCCTGCGCGCGCGGCGGGCGGATGCTGTTCGCCGGGGTGAGCATTGCGCTCAGCGCGGGAGACGCCGCGCTGGTGACCGGGCCGAACGGCGTCGGCAAGTCGAGCCTGATCCGCATCGCCGCGGGCTTGCTCAGACCCGCCGACGGGGCGGTGACGCGGGATGGCGCGGTGGCCTTGCTCGGAGAGGCGCATGCGCTCGATCCCGAACTGCCGCTGGCCCGCGCGCTGGCGTTTTGGACGGGTGCGCGGACGCAGGCGGCGATGGATGCCGTCGGACTGACGCATCTGGCGGCGATCCCGGTGCGGGTGCTGTCGACCGGGCAGCGCCGCCGCGCCGGACTGGCACGTATCGTCGGGACCGATGCGCCGATCTGGTTGCTCGACGAACCCGCCAACGGACTCGACGCCGCGGGGGTCGCGCAGATCGAGGCGCTGATTGCCGCGCACCGTGCGGCCGGCGGGATCGCGATGGTCGCGACGCATCAGCCGGTCGCGCTGCCCGGAGCGGCGCAATTGGCGCTCGGCTGATGCGGATCACCGCGATCGTCGCGCGCGACCTGCGCCGCGCCTGGGCCGGTGGTGGCGCGCTGTGGCCGGTCGCCTTCTTCCTGCTCACCGCGATCCTGTTCCCGTTCGCGGTCGGTCCAGACACGGCGTTGCTGGCGCGGATCGGCGGCGGCGTGATCTGGGCGGCGGCGCTGCTCGCCGCGCTGCTGCCGATCGAGCGGCTCGTCGCGCCCGACGTCGAGGCGGGGGTGATCGATCAATATGCGGTGCGTCAGGTGCCGCTGGCGCTGGTCGCCTTCGCCAAGATCGTCGCGCACTGGATCGGCTTCGCGCCGCCGCTGATGCTGGCGGCGGTAGTCGCGGCGGGCCTGTTCGACCTGTCGGCGGCGACGCTGGCGCGCGTCGAGCTGGGGCTGCTGATCGGCACGCCGGGACTGGCGGCGCTCGGAGTCGCCACCGCGGCGCTGGTCGCGGGATTGCGCGGCGGCGGTGCGGTGGCCGGGCTGGTGATGCTGCCGCTCGCCGTGCCGCTGCTCATCTTCGGCGCGGGGACGCTCGATGGCGGCGCGGGCGCGGGGGCGGTGAAGCTGCTCGCCGCGGTCAGCCTGGTGCTGACCGCCGGCGCGCCGTGGATCGCCGCGGCGGCGATCCGGAGCGGGATGGATTGAATAGAGGTTACGACTTCGAGCCGTGATCCGAAGCATAGACCATCGCCGCGGCGGTGCCGGTCGCCGGTTTCAAATGAAACCATTCAGGGCGGTCGATCGCGGTAAGAAACGCGAGCACGGTCAGGCCGAACATCAGCAGCGCCAGCCGGCCCCACAGCGGGTTCGGCTCGGCATCGTCATGCGTCGTATTGGCGAGATCGTCATTGGGTCGCATCATCATGCCTCCATGTGCTGATCTACCGATATAGACGGGAAAGCCTTCTGATCGACGAGCGTTCCGTAACGTTTGTTTGCTGCGCTGCACCAACCGGCGTGTCAGCGGCTCCACCGGGCCCAGATCGCGGTCGGCAGCGTCAGGCCGCGCGCTTCCTCGCGCACCCCCAGTTCGCCCGCCTCGACCTTGCCGGGCAGGTCGCCGAACAGTTGGCGGACCAGCTCGCCGATCGCCAGCGCCGACATGCGTACCGCATAGACGGTGAGGAACAGGAAGCGGCTGTCGGCATCGATCAGCTTGCGGCAATCGGCGATCAGCCGCGGCAGATCCTCCTCCAGCCGCCACAATTCGCCCTCCGGCCCGCGGCCATATTTGGGCGGATCGAGCAGGATGCCGTCATAGCGGCGCTTGCGGCGCACCTCGCGCGCGACGAACTTGACCGCATCGTCGACGATCCAGCGGATCGGCGCCTCGGTCATGCCGGACAGGACGGCATTGCCGCGCGCCGCCTCGACCGATTTCTTCGAGGCGTCGACATGGACCATCTTGGCGCCCGCGGTCGCCATCGCCAGCGTGCCGACGCCGGTATAGCCGAACAGGTTGAGGCATTCGGGCTGGTCGAGATCGGCGACCTGCTCACGCATCCAGCTCCACACCGGCGCCATGTCGGAGAAGAAGCCGAGATGGCGGAACGGCGTCGGCTGCGCGGTGAAGCGCACCTCGTTCCATTTCAGCGGCCAGCCCTCGCGCGGCACCGGCTCGGCGAAGACCCAGCGGCCGCCGCCATCCTCGTCGCTCGCCGGCACGAACTCGCCCTGCGCGCGCCAGTTCTCGGTGGCGGGCGCCCACATCGCCTGCGGCTCGGGGCGGATGAAGCGGTAGCGGCCGTAGCGTTCGAGCTTGCGGCCGTTGCCCGAATCGACGAGGCCGTAATCCGCCCAGGGCTCGCCGATCAGCGTGTCGAGCTTCATGGGCGCGGCACCGCGCGCTCGGCGATATAGGCGGTCACCGCCTCGAACGTGCCGGGGAGGGTGGCGAAGCGTTCCTCGCGTTCGAACAGGTCGCCGATGCGGCCGGGCAGGGTGGGACGCTGGCCGGTGGCGCGTTCGACCGCGTCGCGGAATTTGGCGGGATGCGCGGTGGCGAGCGTCACCACCGGCACGTCGCTGGCGTGACGGCGGGCGGCGGCGAGCGCGATCGCAGTGTGCGGATCGATCACTTCGCCGGCATGTTCGTGCGCCCAGCGCATCGCCAGCGTCATGTCGTCGAGGTCGACGCGGTCGCTGGCGAACAGCGCGGCGCCGGTATGCTGCACGTTGGTCAGCCGCATCGCACCCGACGATTCGAAGCCCTGCATCTGTTGGGCGAGCGCGGCACCGTCGCGCGCGCCGAGGTCGAACAGCAGCCGCTCGAAATTGGAGCTGACCTGGATGTCCATCGACGGCGTCGGTGTCTGCTGGACGATGCCCTTGCTGTAATCGCCCGCCGAGATCGCGCGGTGGAGGATGTCGTTGACGTTGGTCGCGACGATCAGCTTGGATACCGGCAGGCCCATCTGCGCGGCGACATAGCCCGCGAAGACGTCGCCGAAATTGCCGGTCGGCACCGAAAAGGCGATCGCGCGGTCGGGCGCGCCGAGGCGGACGGCGGCGTAGAAATAATAGACCACCTGCGCCATCAGCCGCGCCCAGTTGATCGAATTGACCGCCGACAGCGCGAACGTCCCCGAGAAACCGGGATCGTTGAACATCTGCTTGACCAGCGCCTGCGCGGTGTCGAAGTCGCCGTCGATCGCGATATTGTGGACGTTGGGGGCGAGCACCGTCGTCATCTGGCGGCGCTGCACGTCGGACACGCGGCCGGCGGGGTGGAGCATGAACACGTCGACCCCGGCACGGCCGGCGAGCGCATCGATCGCCGCCGAGCCGGTATCGCCGCTGGTCGCGCCGACCACGGTCAGGTGCCGGTCGCTGCCGGTCAGGAACCGCTCGAACAGCAGGCCGAGTAATTGCAGCGCGACGTCCTTGAACGCCAGCGTCGGGCCGTGGAACAGCTCGAGCAGCCATTGGTCGTGGTCGAGCTGGACCAGCGGCGTCACCGCGGCGTGGCTGAAACGGCCATAGGCGCGGGTGCAGAGGTCTTTCAGCTCCTCGGGCGTCAGCGCGTCACCGACGAAGGGCGTCATCACCGCGACCGCGGTATCGACATAGGAGAGGTTGGCGAGGCCGGCGATCTGCTCGCGGGTCAGGCTCGGCCAGTGGTCGGGCAGATAGAGGCCGCCGTCGGAGGCCAGCCCGGCAAGGGTGACGTCGCGGAAATCGAGCGCGGGCGCGGCGCCGCGGGTGCTGACATAACGCATCGTTGCGGGGTAGCGGGCCGATGCGCGAGGGGCAACGACGGGTTTGCTTGGGGGCGATGGGGTTGCGGCTATCGGGTGGGGGCCAGACCCACTCCTCCCCCGCCGGGGCAGGGGATTCGCATAGGAACGCTCGTGCAAGCCCGCGGTCTTCCAACCCCACCCCGTCACCCCGGACGTGTTCCGGGGTACTCGGCGGCGAAGGGAAAGGCTTGATTCGACACCGTTCCCTTGCAGCGCGGTGGACCCCGGAACGAGCCCGGGGTGACGGCTATAATGAGGAAACCGATCGAACCTCATCACCCAGCGATAGACGATCGCCCGGCACTCCCGCTAACGCGAGGGAGGATTTGGGGGAGCAACCCGCCGCCGCAATGCCAGCACGTAGATCACCGCGGCGATCGCGGCGAAGAAGAACCATTGCACCGCATAGGACAGATGGTTGTTCGGCACCGTCGACAGGTCCGGCTTGCCGTTGGCGGCGAGGCCGAGCGGCGGCGCGTCGGCGACCAGCATCAGCCGCTGCGGGCTATGGTCGAACAGCGACCCGATCAGCGAGCGCCCGTCAGGCGCGTGGCTGATATAGCCAGTGACCGATCCGCCCGACCAGCGCGGCTTGAACATCGGATCGGGCGTGGTGCCGAGCTGGATGACCAGGCCGTTGCCGCAATCCGCGATCAGCCGGAACCCCGCGGCACCGGCACCGGCCAGTCGCTGCGCAACGGGCCGGTTGCAGATGGCGGTCGTGCGGCGGAAGAGCAGCCGGTCGTCCGGCACCGCCGGAAAGGCGATCGGCGGCTTGGACGGATTGGCGGCGAGCTGCTCAAGATACGCCTCTTTCTTCGGCGCGCGGTCGAGCAATTGCCACAGGCCCAGCGCGACCATCGCCGCCACCGCGAGTGCGACGACCAGGGTCGGGATCACCGGCACCCGCCTCATGGCCGCGTGTCGATCCGCCCCTCGCGTGCGGCGTTACGGAATTCCGCCGACATCAGCGCGCCCTTGGCGAGGCGCAGCGACCAGATCACGCCGGCGAGCGTCACCGGGATCCAGATCAGCATGTGCAGCCACAAGGGCGGGTGCAGCGTCAGTTCGAGCATGATCGCGCCGATGACCACGATCGTGCCGAGGATCAGCGTCAGGAAGGCGGCGGGCCCGTCGCCGACGTTGAACTGCGTGAAGTCGAGCCCGCAGGCCGGGCAGCGATCGGCGAAGGTGATCATCTTGGCGAACAGCGTCGGCTTGCCGCAGCGCGGGCAGAGGCCATGCAGACCGGCCTGCACCACCGAAGGTATCGTCCCGCTCGGTGGCAGGGGCGTCGGATCAGTCATACGCGACGCCCCTCATCGATCAGCCGCCGTGGACCGGCGCGCCCCAGCCACCCCAGACGTAGATGGTGACGAACAGGAACAGCCACACCACGTCGACGAAATGCCAATACCAGGCCGCCGCCTCGAACCCGAAATGCTGGCGCGGCGTGAAGTCGCCCTTGTAGGCGCGGATCAGGCAGACGGCGAGGAAGATCGTGCCGATCAGCACGTGGAAGCCGTGGAAGCCGGTCGCCATGAAGAAGGCGGCGCCATAGTTCAGGCCCTTGAACGGGAAGGGCGCGTGCATGTACTCATAGGCCTGGATCGAGCTGAACAGCACGCCGAGCGCGACCGTCAGCCACAGCCCCTTGAGCACGCCGTCGCGATCCCCCACGCCGAGCAGGCCCCACAGGCCGGTCTTCGCGCCGCCGCGCTGGTTGTGGATCAGCGCATGGTGCGCCCAGGTCACGGTGGTGCCGCTGGTCAGCAGGATCAGCGTGTTGAGCAGCGGCAGTTCGAAGGCGTTGATGACCTCCAGCCCCTTGGGCGGCCATTGCGCGGCGATCGCCGCGGCGCCCTCGGCGGCGCGTTCGACCTGGCCGTCGACGAAGCTCATCGCGGTCGGGAACAGCGCGAAATCGAAGAATGCCCAGAACCAGCCGACGAAGAACATGACCTCGGAGGCGATGAACAGGATCATGCCGTAGCGGAAATGAAGCTGGACGACGGGGGTATGGTCGCCGTGATGCGCCTCGCGCACCACTTCCGCCCACCAGCTGTACATGGTGAACAGCACGCCGCCGAGCCCGGCGAGGAAAATCCAGCCGCCGCCATTGGCCTTGTCGGCGGCGAGATGCGCACCGTGCATCCACATGACGGCGCCCGCCGCCATCACCAGCGCCGACAGCGATCCGAACAGGGGCCATATGCTGGGGGGCAGGATATGGTAGTCGTGGTTCTTGGCGCCGGCCATGATCGTTTCCCTGTTCTTTTATCCTCTAACGCCACGCTTAGCCCGCGGATTTGGCGGAATCCACCGGGTAAAACGTATAGGAGAGGGTGATCGTCTCGACGTCCTTCGCGTCGGGATCGTCCATGATCTTCGGGTCGACGAAGAAGATGACCGGCATGCGCTGCGTCTCGCCGGGCTGCAGCGTCTGCTGGGTGAAGCAGAAACACTGGATCTTGGTGAAATATTTCCCCGCCTGGCTGGGGGTGACGTTGAACGTCGCGGTGCCGGTGACCGGCTTGGAATCGGTGTTGGTCGCGGTGAAGAAGGCCATGTCGCGCGCGCCGATCTTGACCGTCTCCGACCCCGCTTCGGGGCGGAAGCGCCATTTCATGCCGGGCGCGACATTGCTGTCGAAGTCGATGCGGATCAGCTTGTTGACCGCGCCGGGCGCCTCCAGCCCGCGCTGGGTGGTGCCGTTGAGCCCGGTCACCTGGCAGAACAATCGGTAGAGCGGCACGCTGGCCCAGGCGACGCCGGTCATGAAGCAGATGCCGAGCACCGCGAACAGCGCGGTGCGCAGCTGTCGCCGGGTGGCATCCGGATGGACCGGCGCGGTCACATCATCCCCTGGCGGATCTTGGTCAGCGCGATCGCGAAGATCAGGATGACGAAGGCGCCGAGCAGCAGCGCCATCACCCGTGCGCGCGACCGCTGGCGCTGGCGGATCAGATCCTGTTCGTCGGGGGTCATGCGAACACCCAGCGGTCGACGACGAGCGCGCCGAACACGACGAAGAGGTAGAGGATCGAATAGCTGAACAAGCGCTTCTCCGGCTTCATCGCGTCGTCGGGGGCGGTGGTGCGGGTCGCGACGACGAGCGCGAGCGCGGCGAAGATCGCGGTGGTGACGCTCGCCACCCCGCCATAGATCGGGCCGGTCAGGCCGAGCGGCCAGGGCAGGATGGCGACCAGCGCCATCGGGATCGTGTAGAGGCCGATCTGGCGCCGGGTCACCCGCTCGCCGGCGACGACCGGCAGCATCGGCACACCGGCATTGGCGTAATCGGTCTTCACGAACAGCGCGAGCGCCCAGAAATGCGGCGGCGTCCACAGGAAGACGAGGCCGAACAGCAGCAGCGGCAGCAGCGCCACCTGTCCGGTCGCCGCCGCCCAGCCGATCAGCGGCGGAAAGGCGCCGGCGGCGCCGCCGATGACGATATTCTGCGGCGTACGGCGCTTGAGCCAGACGGTGTAGACGAGGACGTAGAACAGGATCGAGACGCTCAGGATCGCCGCGGCGGCGAGGTTGATCGCGAAATACATCAGGATGACGGAAAAGGCGGCGAGACCGACGCCGAAGTGCAGCGCCGATTCGCGCTCCATCCGCCCGTCCGGTAGCGGCCGTTTCTGCGTCCGCCGCATCTTGGCGTCGAGGTCCGCCTCATACCATTGGTTGAGCGCACCCGCCGCGCCCGCGCCGAGCGCGATGCACAGGATCGCGGTGAAGCCGAGCACCGGATGGATGCCGACCGGCGCCGCGAGCATCCCGCACAGGCCGGTGAACACGACCAGCGTCATCACCCGCGGCTTGGTCAGCGCAAGGAAGTCGCGCCAGTCGGCGGGGGGCAGCAGGGGCGTCGCGACCGTCATCATCGATCGGCTATACGCGCGCCGGGGGGCTTGGGGAAGCAGCGCGAGGCCCGGATCACTATCGTCCTGATCTAAGTCAAGCGACTCGGGGCCGCAAGGAACGATAAACCGATCAAGCGGTTGGCCAGCCCACTAGGAGACTCGAATGGCTACCCGTATAGTTGACGCCGACCTGCGCGCGTCACAATTCCTCACTGACAGTTTCCAGCGCGGACTGGCGCACTGGAACCGCGAGCGGCTGGAACCGGGCTTCCCGACGGCCGACTGGCAGCGCACGCTGGACCGCGACGTCCGCATGCAGCGCCTGGAAGGCGGCTTCCTGGAGGAATTGCGCGAGGAGATCGCCGAGGAGGCGGCCGCCGCGCCGACCGACGTCGAGGGCTTCATCGCCTGGTTCGAGGAGCTCAAGCAGAGCGGCCCCGGTCAGCATGATCCGCTGTTCCCGTGGCTGGCCGAAGAGGCGAACCTCGACCAGCTGCGCTGGTTCTTCGAACAGGAAGCAGCCGGCGAGGCGGGGTTCGACGATCTCGTCGCGATGACGCAGGTCAAGCTGCCGACCTTCCCGAAGCTCGAACTCGCGCGCAATTATTGGGACGAGATGGGCCGCGGCAATGCCAAGGGCATGCACGGCCCGATGCTCGATGCCCTGGTCGAGACGCTGGCGGTCGACCCGGTGATCGAGAACACGCTGTGGCAGAGCCTGTGCCTCGCCAATGCGATGACGGCGATGGCGACCAGCCGTCGCTATGCGTGGCATTCGGTGGGCGCGCTCGGCGTGATCGAGCTGACCGCGCCGGATCGCTCCGCCGCGACGGCGAAGGGGCTGCGACGCCTCGGCTTCTCCGACAAGGAGCGGCGCTATTTCGACCTGCATGCGGTGCTCGACATCAAGCATAGCGAGGACTGGAACCGCGAGGCGATCCGTCCGGCGGTCGAGGAAGATCCGCGTCGCGCCACCGCGATGGCCGAGGGCGCGCTGATCCGCCTGAAGTGCGGCGAGCGGTGCTTCGACGCCTATCGCGCGGTGTTGATGGGCTGACCCCAAGTCCTCCCCCGCCAGGAGGAGGTGGCGCCGCGTAGCGGTCACGGAGGGGGAGGACAGGGCGGGAGCTTCGTCATTGGGCTCCCGCCCTGTCCTCCCCCTCCACCATTCGGCTGAAGCCGAACGGTCCCCCTCCCCCTGGCGGGGGAGGATTTGCGTCCTAGACGAACCCCAGATTCCACGCTGACGCGTTGTAATTACCCATATTGGGCAGGACCGTCGGCAGGTCGCCGTTGCCCACGCCGAACCAGCTCGCCAGCGTCGCGGCATATTGATCGACCGCGATCGTCGGCAGCAGCCTTCCCTGGCCGACATCGTCGGGGGTGCCGTTGCCGACCTGCGGTGCGGTGCCGTAGAAGCGCTTGCCGCGCACCGCGCCACCCATGACAAGATGGTGGCTGCCCCAGCCATGATCCGAACCGTCGTCGTTCGATTGCAGCGTGCGCCCGAAGTCGGAGGCGGTGAAGCTCGTCACCTTGTCCGCCACGCCGAGCGCGACGGTGGTGTCGTAGAAGGCGCGCATCGCATCGGCGACCTTGCCGATCAGCCCCGGCTGCACCGCGACGAGATTGTCGTGCAGGTCGAAGCCGCCGATCGACACGAAGAACACCTGCCGCTTGGCGCCCAGTTGCGACGAGACCGAGATCAGCCGTGCGACCATCTTGAGCTGGTCGGCAAGCGGGTTGCCGCTGGGGAACAGCGTGAAGCCGCTCGCCGGTGCCGCGGCGAGCGCGCCGCTGACCTGCGCATAGGTATCGAGTGCGCGTTTGCTGACGCGGGCATGTTCGTTGCCGAGCAGATGCGCGCTGCCGCCGGTCATCAGGCTGCGCAATGTCGCCGCGGCGGTGCTCGATCCGTAAAGCGTCGACCCGTTGTTGAGCAGCGCGATCGGGCCGCCGGTGCCGATCGCATATTGCACCGCCGACTTGCCGGTCAAATAGACCGCATTGCCGCTGGCGTTGATGCAGGTCAGCGTCGCCGCGCCATTGCCCGACTGGAGCAGGTCGCCGATCCGCCCGCCCCAACCGGAGGTCGCACCCTCCGGATTGGATGCCTGGAAATAGCTCTGCTGGTCGTTGTGGCTGAATAGCTTGGGCGGCAGCCGGACCGCATTCTGCTGGAATTGCGCCTTGGTGGTCGGCTGGACGAGCGTGCCGACGTTGAGCGTTACCGCCAGCTTGCCCTGGTCGAACAGCGGCAGCAGCGACGCCATCGTCGGCGCCAGCGCATATTGGCGGCCGCCGGGCAGGCCCGCGTCAGGATTGAGCATTGTCGCGGCCAGAGATTCGCGGGTCAGCGCGATGTTCGCGCGCGCGGCGAGATAGGCGGCGTAGCTCGCCTCGTCATAGGCGGCGACGGTGTTGGCGTAATCATTGCCGCCGTAGAGGAAGACGCAGACCAGCGCCTTGTAATCGGTCGCGGTCACCGCGGCGGCCTCGCCGATCGCGGCGAGGCTGGTGACGAAGGGCGTCGCCACCCCCGCCACGCCGAGCGCGGCGGAGCGTTTGAGGAAGGCGCGGCGCGAGGCATCTCGGCTAACGTCCATGATAGTCACCGCAGGGTCAGGAAGTCGGGGGAGGCGAGCGTCAGCAGCAGCGCGATGCCGACGCGGTTGACCGTGGCGTTGGGCGCGGTCGGCGTCACCGCGACGCTGTCGACCGCGGCGCGGATCGCGGCCACCGTCGCGCTGCCGAGTTGCCCCGCGGCGAGCACGAGGTTGACCTCGTCGACGAGCGCGGCGCTGTCGCCCGCTTTGGCGATCAGATCGGTATAATCGGGCTTGGCGTCGCCGGCGCCGTTGGCGACCAGATTCTGCATGTAATTGACGTAGGCGACGACGCTTTGTTCGTTGGTGATCTGGAATTCCGGCGCGACCAGCCCGGCATTGCCGATCGCGCTCGCCGGCGGCGTGTAGGCGGGGCGGAAGAAGTTGAAGACCGTCTGGCTGCGCCCCATCGACTGGCCGAGCCGGTTGGACTGGCTCGACGTGTCGCCGAAGCTCCACGCGTTGGATGGCGAATTGACCTTGGCGAAGCGCGCCCAGGCGGTCAGCCGCATCACCGGCTCGCGCAGCTTGCCCGCGGTCGTGCTGGTCAGCGCATCGTCGCGGCGCGCCTCGGTATCGAGCAGGATCGCCTTGATCACCGCCTTCATGTCGCCGCGCACGCCCGCGCCATTGTCGGCGAAGGCGGCGGCGACCCGCCCGACGTAGGCCGGGCTGGGGTTGCTGGTGACGAGCCGCTGGATTAGCTGCTTCGACACGAAGGGCGGCAGATTGGGGTGGGCGAAGATCGTGTCGAGCGCGACCTTGATCGCCGCCATGCCGCCACCGGTCGTGGTGGTGCCGAGGAAGCTCGCGCTGCCGGTCTCGTTGATCGCGGCGTTCATCACCAGCGGCTGGCGATAGCGGTCCGGCGTGGTGCCGATCGTGGTCGCGAGGCTGAGGCCGGTGAAGACGCGCGCCAGCCCGCTGACGTCGGCGGGCCCATAGGTTTCGAGCGGCACGCCGCCATTCGTCCTGACGCTGCCGTCCATATTGAGCTGGTAGAGGCCGAGCGTGAACAGCTGCATCAGCTCGCGCGCGTAATTCTCGTCGGGCTGCGCCCCCGTCTTCGGATTGGCCTTGCGGTTGCCGAGGAAGGTGAGGAACGAGCCCATCGCCGCGTTCGTCGTGATCGCATCGAGGAGCGTGCGGTAATTGCCGAAGCCATTGTCGAGCAGCACGTCGACATAGGCGGCAGCGGCGAACTGCTTCCAGTTGAGATTGACCCCGCCGATGCCGACGACGAGCATGTCGAGCAGCGCCATGCCGATGCGCTGGCGCAGCTGATCGGGCTCGGCGATCATCTGTCGCCACAGCGTCGTGTCGAAGCCGGCTTCGCTGTTGATGTTGGCGGCGACGGCATAGCCGTTGGCGACGAGCCAGTCCCAGTGCGAGGTGGCGCGCGGCAGCGCGAACTGGTCGTCGATCCACCCTTCGTAGCGGCGGCTGACGACGCTTTCGATCATCGTGCGCGTGCCGCCCATCGTCGCCTGCGCCAGAAAGCGGCTCGCCTGCGTCGCGGTGATCGCGGCCGGGGTGACGACGACCGGCGCGCTCGGCGTGGCCGGGGCGCTGCCCGTATCGCCGCTGCCACCGCCGCCACTTCCGCAGGCGGCGAGCAGCAGCGCGGGGGCGAGGACGCCGCCCGCCTTGAGCGATGCGATGGCGCCGCTCGCCTCATCCACGTCGACGGACGCCCCCGCGTCCACGCGTTCCTCGTCCAGCACCGCTTTGATCCCGACCCCGATGCGTGGCGCTTCCCGCAAGCGCCGTGCATTGCGGAACGATGTAGCCATTACGGTCTTAACGAAGCGTTCGTCATCGCGCTCGGTTCACCGCGGCTTAGGCCGGAACGGTCGCAGGCCCGGCTGCTCCGGGGATGCTCGGATCGGGTCCGGACGCCCAAACAAAAACCCCGGGGTTTCCCCCGGGGTTGGTGCCTCAGTCGATCTTCGGCAGCGTCTCGAACTGGTGGTAGGGCGGCGGCGAGGACAGCGTCCATTCCAGCGTTGTCGCGCCTTCGCCCCAGGGATTGTCGGGCGCCTTCGGTCCGGCGATCAGCGAATAGATCACGTTGACGAAAAAGATCACCATGCCCGCGGCCATGATCTCATAGCCATGGCTCGCCAGCGCATTCCACGTCGCATAGGCGTCGGGATAGTCCGGATAGCGGCGCGGCATGCCCTGCAGCCCCAGGAAGTGCATCGGGAAGAACAGCAGGTTCACGCCGACGAAGAACACCCAGAAGTGCGCCTGGCCGAGGAACTCGTTGTACATCTTCCCGAACATCTTCGGGAACCAGTAATAGAAGCCGGCGAACAGGCCGAACACGGCGCCGAGGCTCAGCACGTAGTGGAAGTGCGCGACGACGTAATACGTGTCCTGCATGTAATCGTCGATGCCGCCGTTGGCGAGCACGACGCCGGTGACGCCGCCGACGGTGAACATGAAGATGAAGCCGATCGCCCAGACCATCGGCGTCCTGAAGGTCAGCGAGCCGCCCCACATCGTCGCGATCCAGCTGAAGATCTTGATGCCGGTCGGCACTGCGATCACCATCGTCGCGGCGGTGAAGTACATCTTCACGTTCACGCTGAGGCCGGTGACGAACATGTGGTGCGCCCAGACGACGAAGCCGACGACGCCGATCGCGACCATGGCATAGGCCATGCCGAGATAGCCGAAGACGGGCTTGCGGCTGAACGTCGCGATGATCTGGCTGACGATGCCGAAACCCGGCAGGATCATGATGTACACTTCGGGGTGACCGAAGAACCAGAACAGATGCTGGTAGAGGATCGGATCGCCGCCGCCGGCCGGATCGAAGAAGGTGGTGCCGAAATTGCGGTCGGTGAGCAGCATCGTGATCGCCGCGGCGAGCACCGGCAGCGCGAGCAGCAGCAGGAAGGCGGTGACCAGCACCGACCAGACGAACAGCGGCATCTTGTGCAGCGTCATGCCCGGCGCGCGCATGTTGAAGATGGTGGTGATGAAGTTGATCGCGCCGAGGATCGACGAGGCGCCGGCGAGGTGGAGCGACAGGATCGCCATGTCCACCGACGGCCCCGGCTCGCCATAGGTCGACAGCGGCGCGTAGACCGTCCAGCCGGTGCCGGCGCCGCCGAAGAAGGGCGAGGCAAGCAGCAACGTGAACGCCGGGATGAGCAGCCAGAAGCTGACGTTGTTCATCCGCGGGAAGGCCATGTCGGGCGCGCCGATCATGATCGGCACGAACCAGTTGCCGAAGCCGCCGATCATCGCCGGCATCACCATGAAGAACACCATGATCAGGCCGTGCGCGGTGATCAGCACGTTCCACAGGTGGAGCGCATGGTCGAGCCCGCCGTCGCCGCCGGGCAGGAAGTTCGCCCAGCCGACGAGATACTGGATGCCGGGCTGCGCCAGCTCGGCGCGCATCAGCCCCGAGATCGCGCCGCCGATGATCCCCGCGATGATCGCGAAGATCAGGTACAGCGTCCCGATGTCCTTGTGGTTGGTCGACATGAACCAGCGGGCGAAGAAGCCGGGCTTGTGGTCCGCATCGCTGTGCGCGTGATCGTCGTGCGCGACGAACTTCGCGCCGTGGGGGGCGTGGAGGGCGGTATCGGTCATCTTACTGTCCCGCGTTGCCGGTGGCCGGATTGCCGGTCGCACCTTGCGAAGTCGTTGGGGCGGCGGTGGTCACGTTCTCGACCGGGCCGGTGGCGGCGTCGGCGGTGTTGCCTTCCGCCTGCTTGGCCGCCGAACCTTCGGCGCCGGGCTGCGGGATGACCTTGTCGCTGGCCTTGCCGGGGGTCGGCATCGTGCCGCCCTTGGCGCGGACCCAGGCGGCGAACTGCGCCGGCGGCACCGCCTCCACCGCGATCGGCATGAAGGCGTGGCGCGCACCGCACAATTCGGAACACTGGCCGAAATACAGGCCGGGCTTCTTGATGGTGAAGCTCGTCTCGTTCAGCCGGCCGGGGACGGCGTCGAGCTTGATCCAGAAGGCGGGGACCGCCCAGCTGTGGATCACGTCCTGCGACGTGGTGATCAGGCGGATCGGCACGCCGACGGGCAGCACGATGCGATTGTCGGCGGCGAGCAGGCGCGGCCCGTCAGCATCGGTGCGGAACCGCTCGCCCTTGGCGACCTGATCCTTTTCCTTGAGCATGTTGGCGGTGACTTCGAAGCCGCCATTATCGGGATATTGGTAGCTCCAATACCATTGGTTGCCGATCGCCTTCAGCGTCACGGCGCCGGCCGGGGCGGGTTTGAACTGCGCCTGCAGCAGGCCGATCGACGGCACGGCGATCAGCACCAGGATGACCACCGGCGCGAGCGTCCAGATGATCTCGATCACCGTATTGTGGCTGGTCTTCGACGGGACGGGATTGGCCGCCTTGCGGAAGCGGAAGACGACCCACAGCAGCAGCGCCAGCACCAGCAGGCAGATCGCGACGATCAGCGGTACCAGGATCGAATCGTGGAACCAGTGCGCGAACCGGCCATTTTCGGTCACCTGCGGCTGGATGCCGATGCGGCCGTCGACGGGGTGGCCGATGCCGGCCTCGGCGGTCATGGCGGGGGCGCCGTCCATCGCCAGCAGCGGCGAGGCGGGCGCCGCCGGTGCGGTGGCGTTGGCGGTCGTCGGCGCGATGTTGGAAACGCCGGCGGGCGCGGCGGCCCCCTGCGGGGCGGGGGCGGCCTGCGATGCCGCGCTCAGACCGGCGAGTGCAAACCCGGCGGCGAGTGCGAACCCCTTGAACCTCTTGCGCATGCGTTTCGTCACCCCGTCCAGATTCCCTCGCCTGCCCGGCGAACGGGCCGTTATAGGCGTTGGAATACGCCCCTTTTGCCATGACCTATACGCGGGGGGTGCCCCGGCCTCAAGCACCTGACCCATGTTTATCGCGTTGGCCGCTTGGCGGCGGCGCGGCGACTTCCTATGAGCGGCGGCATCCGACCGACTTTCCCGGGGCTGCCGATGACCGACGACGACGTGCTGGCCGAATTCCGCGCCGCCGATGCCCTGCTCGAAGGACATTTCATCCTCTCGTCCGGCCTGCGCAGCTCGCGCTACCTGCAATGCGCGCGGGTGCTGATGGACCCGCGCCGCGGCGCGCGCCTCGCCGAGGCGCTGGCGGCGCGCATCCCTGCCGAGATCAAGGCAAGCATCGCTGCGGTGGTCTCGCCGGCGATGGGCGGGGTGATCGCCGGCCACGAGATGGCGCGCGCGCTGGGCGTCGAGGCGATGTTCGTCGAGCGGCCGACCGGCACGTTCGAACTGCGCCGCGGCTTCCGTCTGGAGCCGGGGCAGCAGGTGCTGATGATGGAGGACGTCGTCACCACCGGATTGTCGTCGCGCGAGGCGATCAAGGCGATCGAGGCGGCGGGCGGCGCGGTGATCGCCGGCGCCGCGCTGGTCGACCGGTCGGGCGGCACCGTCGACCTCGGCGTGCCGTTCTTTCCGCTGATCCGGCTCGACGTGCCGACCTATGCGGCGGATGCGCTGCCGCCCGAGCTGGCGGCGATCCCCGCGATCAAGCCGGGGAGCCGCGCGGCTTGACCGATCATCTGCGCCGGGCCGCCGACGATCGCCTCCGGCTCGGGGTCAACATCGATCACGTCGCCACGGTGCGCAACGCGCGCGGCGCCGGCTATCCGGATCCGGTGCGGGCCGGGCTGCTCGCCGCGGAAGCAGGGGCGGACGGCATCACCGCGCATCTGCGCGAGGACCGGCGCCACATCACCGACGGCGATATCGCGCGGCTGTCGGCCGAACTGACCATCCCGCTCAACCTCGAAATGGCGGCGACCGACGAGATGCTGGCGATCGCGCTGCGCCATCGGCCGCATGCGGCGTGCATCGTGCCGGAGAAGCGCGAGGAGTTGACCACCGAGGGCGGGCTCGACGCGGCCGGCCAGTATGCGCGGCTCGAACCGCTGGTCGCGCAGCTGCGCGAGGCGGCGATCCGCGTGTCGCTGTTCATCGAGCCCGACGCACGGCAGATCGACGCGGCGATCCGGCTCGGCGCGCCGGTCGTCGAGCTGCACACCGGCCGCTATGCCGAACTTGACGGCGAGGCGCGCACCGCAGAGCTGCGCCGGTTGTCCGACGCGGCGGCGCTGGCGGCGAAGAACGGCATCGAGGTCCACGCCGGTCACGGCCTGACCTTCGCCAATGTCGGGCCGATCGCGGCGATCCCGCAGGTGCGCGAACTCAACATCGGCCATTTCCTGGTCGGCGAGGCGCTGTTCGTCGGCCTCGGCGCGGCGGTGCAGCGGATGCGCGAGGAAATGGACGCCGCCCGCGGGTGAACCGCAAAGACGGGGCCAGGTCTCCGGCTTGAGGACGTCACTTCACGCGACGGGGATAGCCCTTGATATAGGCGTCGACGTCGCGGAGGTCGTCGAGGGTCCAGCGGTGCGGCGGGATGTGGACGTTGTTCTGCCGCAGCGTCCGCGGGATGAGGTCGCCGTTCGACCGCAGCACGATCGAGGAGACGATGACGCCGGGATTGGCGGCGAGCCGTCGCCGGAATGCCGGTGCGGTCAGGTCATTGGCCGGCGGGTTGCTCTTGCGCGCGAGCGGACCCGTGCCGCGCATGTCCGACCCATGGCAGACGGCGCAGCGCTGTTCGAACAGCCGCCGCCCGTTGTCGCCCGCCGCCGCCAGTCCTGCCGCCGGTCCCGGCGTCGGCGTCAGCGCGGCGATACAGGCGAGCAGCCGTCCCATCGCGATGCCCAAGCCGGCCTCCCGTCATGCCCCTCCCGGCTTTGTAGCGGCGGCGCGGCGGCGGTTTATCGCGGCGCGATACTTTTCCTGCCGGTGCCGGGCCGGTAAGAGGGCGGCATGACGCCCGCACCGCTCCGCCCGGCTTTGCCGCTGCTTCGCTCCCGTTCAGAGGGATGATCGTCGGTCTCGGGTCCGACCTATGCAACATCGAGCGGATCGCGGCGTCGCTCGATCGCTTCGGCGAACGGTTCGAGGCGCGGGTGTTCACCGACGCCGAACGGGCGCGCGCCGCAAAGCGGCCGTTCACCAAGGCGGGTACGCTCGCCAAGCGCTTCGCCGCCAAGGAGGCCTTTTCCAAGGCGGTCGGCACCGGGTTCAAGGCGGGGGTGTTCATGAAGGACATCGGCGTCGTCAACGCGGCGTCGGGCGCGCCGACGCTGGCATTGACCGGCGGCGCGAAGGAACGGCTTGACGGCATGATCCCCGAAGGCCACGTCGCACGGATACATTTGACTTTGACCGATGATCATCCCTGGGCACAGGCGTTTGTGATCATCGAGGCGATCGCGGACCCCAAGGCATGAAGGAAGCGGTGTTGGACGGCAGCGAGTCCACCGAAACGGCGCAGAACGCGCCCACCACGCCGGCCGCCGGTACGACGCGGAAGAAGACCGACTGGTGGGGGGAGGTGAAGGGCATCTTCTGGCTGATCCTGATCGTGCTCGGCTTCCACAGCTTCATCGCCAAGCCCTTCTACATCCCGTCCGAATCGATGCTGCCGGGGCTGCGGATCGGCGACCGGCTGGTCGTCTCCAAATTCGCCTATGGCTGGTCGTTCGTCTCGCCGACGATCCCCAACCCGGTCGCGATCTTCAAGGGCGTGGTGATGCGCCAGCCCGAGGACAGCTGGAGCGTCGGCCTGCCGTTCATCCACGGCCGCCTGTTCGGCAGCCTGCCGCAGCGCGGCGACGTCGTCATCGTCACCCCGCCCGGCACGCGCAACGACTATATCAAGCGGGTGATCGGCCTGCCCGGCGACACGCTCGCGGTGCGCGGCGGCGTCGTGATCCTCAACGGCAAGCCGATCCCGCGCGGCACGCTCCATTATGTCGACCTGCCCGTCGATACCAACAGTCCGTGCAGCGACCGCGATTATTTCGGCGCGCGCCGGCCAGCGCCGGGCGGCGGCTATGTCTGCCATCTGCCGATCGTCACCGAGACCTTGCCCGGCGGCCGCCATTACGACACCGTCGATCTCGAGCCCGACAGCCCCGGCGACAATTATCCGCAGGTGACGATCCCGGCGAACCACGTCTTCCTGATGGGCGACAATCGCGATCGCTCGGCGGACAGCCGCTTCCCGCTCGCGCAGCTCGGCCTCGGCGGGCCGGTGCCCTATGAGAATCTCGGGGGCCGCGCCGAATTCCTGACCTTCAGCCTCGACGGCGACGCCACGCTCAACCCGCTGACCTGGTGGGGATCGCTGCGCTCGGGCCGCGCCGGCCTGTCGCTCCACCCTGCCACGGGACAATGATGTGACCGAAACGCCGGCGATCCAGGACCCCAGCCCCAACGAGCTGCGCGATCCCTTCGTCCGGCAGGAGCTGAAACGCGCGGCGATCTGGCTCGGCCTCGCCGCGGTGATGGCGCTGGCGGTGATCCTCGTCCAGCCGCTGCTGATCATCTTCGCGGGGCTGGTGTTCGCCGCCCTGCTCGACGGCGGCGTGCGGCTGCTCGGCAAGGTGCTGCCGATCGGGCGCGGCTGGCGGCTGCTGATCGTCGTGCTGCTGACCATCGCCTTCCTCGCCGGCACCTTCTACCTTACCGGCGTGCAGGTCGCCGACCAGTTCTCGCAGTTGCGTGCGACGCTGGAGACGCAGGCGAACCGGCTGGCGCGCTGGCTGACCGGGCAGGGGCTGATGCCCGGCGCGTCCGACGTCAGCGGTATCGCGCGCCAGGCGCTCAGCTCGGTCGGCCGGATCACCTCGTGGGTCGGCACCGCCTTCGGCGCGCTGACGACGATGTTCATGATCATCGTCATCGGCCTGTTCGTGGCGATGGACCCAGCCACCTATCAGCGCGGGCTCGAATGGATGGTGCCGCGGCGCAACCGGCCCGAGTTCGCGACGGTGCTGGCGCGGATGGGCAAGACGCTGCGCCGGCTGCTCGCCGGACGGCTGCTCGGCATGCTGGCGGAGGGGATATTGACGGGGATCGCGCTGTCGATCGGCGGCGTGCCGATGGCGATGATCCTCGGCATCCTCACCGGCCTGCTCGCCTTCATTCCCAATATCGGCGCCTTCATCAGCGGCGCGCTGATGATCGCGGTCGGCTTTTCGGCGGGGACGCATATCGGCTTCTGGGCGATCGGCACCTATGTCATCGTCCAGGGCTTCGACGGCTACGTCCTGCTGCCGATCGTCGCCAAGAAGACGGTCGACCTGCCGCCGGCGTTGACGCTCGGTGCGCAGATCATGGCGAGCGCCTTGTTCGGCATCCTCGGGCTGGCGCTCGCCGATCCGATGACGGCGATGATCAAGACCGCGCTGGAGCGCAGTTCCGAACGCGAAGCCGAGCGCGACGGCTCAGGCGAGGGTGTCGAACAAGGCTAGGTAGCGCGCCGCCGAATCGCGGCCGGGCTGCGGCACCGGGGCAGGGCGGGGCGCCTCCAGCCAATGGTTGATCGCGGCGGCGAAGCCCGCCGCATCCTCCGCCTGGATGACGCTGCCGAGGCGGGGATCGCCGACGATCTCGCGCACCGCCGGGCTCGACGCGGTGGCGACGACCGGCGTGCCGACCGACAGCGCCTCGCGCAGCACGCCGGGCACGCCCTCGTAGTCGGAGGGCAGGGCGAGCACCGCGGCGCGCGCCATCGCCGGCAGCGGATCGGCGACATGGCCCCGCAATGTGACACGCCCTTCCAGCCCTGCGGCGGCGATCTGCCGCTCCAGCGCGGGGCGCAACTCGCCCTCGCCGAGGATCACGACGCCGACATCGGCGGGGAGCGCGGGGACGGCGGCGATCAGCCGGTCCCAGCGCTTCTGCGGCACCAGCCGCCCGACGCCGAGCACGATCCGCCCCGGCGGCAGTGGCGCGACCCCGGTCGCCCCGCTAGCGGCGGGCGCCGGCGGATTGGGGATGACGCTGGTCCGCCGCTCCATCCGCATCGCGCGCGCCGCCAGTGCCGCGGTCGCCGGCGTCATCGCGACGAGATGATCGAGGAAGCGACCATGTTGCGCCAGCCACAGCCGATGCCCCGCACCCATGAGCCGGCCGTGGTCGGCACGATCGATCGCATTGGACAATTTCGCGACGATCGGCGGGCAGTCGTCGGCGAGGCGCCAGCGCAGCCACGCCGCGACGAGCGTATAATGGTTGCCCGCACAGAAGATGAGATCGGGGCGCAGCCGCAGCGTGATCTCGGCCAGGCGTCGCTGTGCGATATAGCGGCGGTGGCCGAGCGGCTCGATCGCGAGCCCGGCGGGCAGGTCGGCGGCGAGCGGGCCGCTGGCGTCGCCGACCGCGAGCGTCACCCGCCGCCCCGCCGCCAGCCATTGCGCCGCCAGCCGCAATTGCGCGCGCTCGACGCCGCCGCCGGATAAATCTTGGGCAAAGGTCAGGATATGATCGGCAGACATCGTTCCGCCCGCCTTGCCACAGACCTTCGTGACGCGACAGTGAAACGAAATTCATGTGCAACACAGAGCCTATATGGCTAAGCGACCCCATCGTCATCGTTCGGATCAACGGGTGCAGATCGATCACAGTGCCGGCCGTCCTCTCGAGATCGTGCCGCCCTCCCCCGATATCGCGGGACTTCAACCCTTGAAGACCATCAAGAGCCGCTGGCCTGCGATCATCGGTGCCGTGGTGACGTTGGCGATGCTCGCCGGCCTCGCGCACGAGCTGCTGAGTTCGGGCCTTGCCGGGCTCGACCGGGCGACGCCGCGCAACCCGCTGTTCTACATCGCCTTCGCCGCGCTGTATTTCGTCCCGCCGCTGGCCGATTACTGGATTTTCCGGCGGCTGTGGCACATCCCGCTGGGCGGACTCGTCGCGCTGATCAAGAAGCGGATCGCGAACGACGTCGTCATGGGCTATTCGGGCGAGGCCTATTTCTACGCCTGGGCGCGGGCGCGCGCGCAGCTGGTCGCGGCGCCGTTCGGTGCGGTCAAGGACGTGTCGATCCTGTCGGCGATCGCCGGCAATGCGGTGACGCTGGCGATGATCGCGGTGGCGCTGCCGGTCGGGCGCGAGCTGATCCCGCCCGAGATGATGCGCTACGTCTATGGATCGCTGGCGGTGATCTTCGGCACGTCGCTGCCGTTCCTGATCTTCTCGCGCAAGGTATTCTCGCTGCCGCGGCGCGAGCTGTGGGCGATCTTCGGCATCCACTGCCTGCGGCTGATCCTCGGCGGCTTCTTCCTCGCGCTCGCCTGGGCGCTGGCGATGCCGAGCGTCGCGATCGGCACCTGGCTGTTCCTGTCCGCCGGCCGCATGCTCTTCTCGCGCCTGCCGCTGCTGCCGAACAAGGACCTGCTGTTCGCCAATTTCGCGATCCTGATGATCGGCGAGGATCAGGCGCTGTCCGAGCTGATCGCCTTCACCGCCGCGGCGGTGCTGCTGATCCATGCGCTGCTGATCGTCGCCTTCGGCATCCATCACCTGCTGACGAGGAAACCGTCATGACGCCGTTGGCGGTCCTTGCCGCGCTGTTGCCCGCCGTCCTGCTGCTCGCCGCACCCGCGCAGGCACAGACGCAGGTGCTGGGCAGCGATGCCGCCGCGTGCAAGCCCGGCGGCGGTCCGGCAATCCTGGCGCAGATCGCCGGGCTGAAGGACCGCAAGGGACGGATCAAGCTGGAGCTGTATCCCGCCGACGAGGCCGATTTCCTGGCCGACGACACGGTGCTGCTCGCCGCCGGCAAGACCTTTCGCCGGGTGTGGACGACGATCCCGCCGAGCGGCCAGGTGCAGGTGTGCATCCGCGTGCCGCGGCCCGGCCGCTATGCGCTGCTCGTCACGCACGACCGCGACGGCAAGAACAAGTTCAACTTCTTCGCCGACGGCGCCGGGTTCCCCGGCCCGGGCAAGATCGGCATGTCGCGGCCCAAGGTGGAGCGCGCGCTGGTCGACGTCGGCAGCAGCACCGCCGAACGCACCGTCCAGATGCAGTATCTGCACGGCCTGGGCGGCTTTTCGCCGACCAAGGACGAGTGATGCGGATCGTCGACGTCAACGAGATCTACTCGCCGACCGGCGGCGGGGTGCGCACCTATATCGACCGCAAGATCGAGGTGCTCGCCGGCATGGGTCACGAGCTGATCGTGCTCGCACCCGGCCGTGAGGACCGGATCGAGGAGCGGCCCGGCGGCGGCGCGATCCATTATATCAAGGCGCCGGGCATGCCGTTCGACGCCAATTACGGCCTGTTCTGGGATGCCGAGCCGATCCACCGGCGGCTCGATGCGCTCGACCCCGACGTGGTCGAGAATTGCTCGCCGTGGAAATCGGCGTGGATCGTCGCGCAATGGCAGGGGCGATCGGTACGCTCCTACTTCATGCACAACGACAATCTGGAAGCTTATCCGAAGCGCTGGTTCAAGCCGATCGCGTCCGAGCCGCGGATCGAGCGCGCGTTCTCGTGGTACGATCGCTACCTCAACCATTGTCTCGCGCAATATGACACGGTGGTCACCAACGGCCCCTCGCTGACCAAGCAGCTGACCGCGCGCGGCATCCGCGTCGATGCGACGATGCCGCTCGGCATCGAGCGGGCGCATTTCTCGCCGACGCTGCGCGACGAGACGTTACGCGCCGCGCTGCTGCGCCAGTGTCGCCTGCCGCCGGAGGCGCATCTGCTGCTCGGCGTCGGTCGGCATCATCCGGAGAAATGCTGGCCGACGGTGATCGACGCGGTGCATCGCGTCGGGACGCAGGCACCGGTCGGGCTCGTCATCCTCGGCCAGGGCATGGATACCAAGACGCTGGAACGGCATATCGGTGCCAATCCCCATATCCGCCTGTTCCGCCCGGTCTACGACCGGCGGCGGCTGGCGACGATCATGGCGAGCGCCGACATTTACATCCATGGCTGCGGCACCGAAACGTTCGGGCTGGTGCCGGCCGAGGCGCTGGCGAGCGGCACGCCGCTGATCGTGCCCGATGGCGGCGGCACCGCGGAGATCGCCGATCCGCTGTTCGCCGAAGTCTATACGCAGCGCGACGCGCACAGCTGCGCCGATGCGATCCAGCGGATGCTCGCGCGCGATCGCGCGATCGTGCGGCGCGCGGCGCGGGTGGCGTCGGCGACGGTCCGCAACGACGAGGAACATGCCGCCGATCTGGTCGCGCATTACGCCAGCGTGATCGCGGCGCGCGACGGGGTGCGGAAGCGGGCGTGAACCTGAAGTCCTCCCCTGCGCAGGGGAGGTGGCAGGCCGAAGGCCTGACGAAAGGGGAGGATACGGTCAGCTCGGCGTAGGCCGAAACGCCCCCACCACCACCATCGGCCTCCCCCGCTGCGCGAGGGAAGAAATTGGCTCGCTACCCCGCCAGTTCCGCATAAGCGGCGGGCCGGTGTCGACGGAATGCCGCAAAGGTCGTCGTGATGCTGTCGAGCAGCACCGGCACCGTCGTGTCGCCCGGATGCACCGCGATCCGCACGTTGCGCGTCGGCTGGAGCGCGTAGCGCAGCGCCCCGGCCGCGGCGAGCGAGCTCAGCTGCCGCATCCGCGTCCGGCTCGCCCAGGTGATCACCGGTCCGCGCGCGACGATCGCGCCACCCGGCCGCCACACCCGCGCATGATCCTCGGCGAGCGCGAAGCCGGCGTCGGCCAGCGCCGCGCGCGCACCCTCGGAATACAGCCACGCCGGCGCGATGAACCCGGTCGCCGGGCGGCCGGTGATATCCTCGACCAGCGCCTTGCCGCGGCGCATCCGCGCCAGCGCCTCGGCATGGCTGAGGCCGAGGAATTCGCCCTCGCCCGCGGTCATGTGCCGGGCCTTGAGGGCTGCGGCCGTGCCGGCGTGCGCACTGTCGTCGCGGTGCGTCCAGCCGTGGACGAACATCTCGACTCCTTCGTCGGCCCAGCCGCGCAGGCGGGTGGCGAAGGCGGGGGTGATCGGCGCGCTCGACCAGTGATCGGGGACGACGAGCATCGCGAGGCGGCGCCCGACATGGGGGGCGAGATGGTCGAGCAGACGGTCCACCTGCCCCTCGAAGCGGGGCGAGACGTCGTGGATGGAGGCGAACAGGCGTTTCATCGCGTGCGATGATAGACGCTGATGATCTCGTTGCCCATCGGCAGCTGCGCGGTAAGCCGATAGTCGCGCGCCACCGCCGCGGTGACGATGGCGTGCGCGGCGGGGCGCTCGCCGCGGTACGGCGGGCGGACGACGACGACCGCCGGGCGCGCGGCGAGGATGCGGCGGATCTCGCTATCCTGATCGACGCCGGTCGCGCCCGCCTCGCGGAAGCGGATCAGGTGCGAGGGCACGAGATAGCGCGACAGGGTGCAGCGGCCGGTCGCGCTGTAGAGCATGTCGGTGCCCGAATAGACGTAGAGGCAACCGGGGCCGCGCCCGACCGCATTCGCAAGCGCGGCGAGTTGGCGCGCGTCGCCGCGACCGGCGCGCTGCACGACCAGCACGATCTGTCCGGCGAGCGCGGCGGTGAGCAGCAGCGCGGGGGTGCGCCAGCGCTGCCAGTCGGCGCGGCCGAGCATCCCGGCCGCCGCGGCGCAGGCGGGGAGCAGGATCGGCAGGCTGTAATGATCGAACCACGGCCGGAAGACCGCGACGCTCGCGATGGCGACGGCGAGCCACAGCGCGACGAAGCGCCGTTCGCGCCTATGTGCAGGCGCGTCACGATCGCGCCACAGCGAGAGGATGGCGAGCGTGACCACCGGCGAGATGATCAGCACCATCTCGCCGAAATTGCCGGCGAGTTCCGACAGCGGATCGGGGTTGCGGTGGAAGATCGACAGGAAATTGGCGAACACGAAGGCGTCCCACGCGCCGACCGCCGCATAATAGGCCGCGACGAGCGCGGTCGGCAGCAGCGCGACGACGACCAGCGCCACACCGTAGAGGATCGTTCGCGCCGGCCGGTGCGTCGCGCGCCAGGCGTCGGCAAGCAGGCACAGGCCGAACAGGATGCCTTCGAACACGGCCGAATATTTGATCTGCAAGGCAATGCCGACCATCGCCATGACGAGCAGGCCGCGCGCCGCGTGCTGCGGCGCGGGGCGCAGCACGAGCAGCGCGGCGGCAAGCATCAGCAGATTGTAGAAGACCGGGGTCTGGCCGCCCTGGCCGCCGAGCAGGTCGAGCCACAGGATATAGGCGAGCGCGCCGGCGGTCGCGCCGGCCGCGAAGCCGAGCCGCTCGGCGAGCCGCGCGATCCACCACGCGGTCGCCACCGTGCAGACCAGCGCCAGCCCCTGATATGCCCAGATGCCGGCGGGAAAGCCGAGCGCGGCCGGCAGGGCATAGAGCAGGAACAGCCCGACCGGTTTGCGATCCCAGATGTCGACGAACGGCAGCGCGCCCTGCCACATCCGATGCGCGGTGACGAAATAGAATTCCTCGTCGACGTGGACGATCGGGTTGCCGAACGTCAGCGCGCGGGCGGCGATCGCGACGCACAGCAGGATCGGCAGGCGCAGCCGCGGGTGGGTGAGGGGATGCATCGCGCGGGGCGGTAGCGGCGGGCGGGGGGATTGGAAAGGCGCGCGCCCGCGCGGTCCCCGTCGTTCCCCCCGTCGATGCTACGTGCTGGCTCGTTCGTGGGACAGCATGCGCCCGAGGCCCGTGCATGGATCGCGGAGGCCAGCCGATCCGATACGCCCCGGCGGCGGGCTTATGCCCGTTTCGCCGTCACGAAATAGTCGAGCTGCGTCGAGGCGCTCAGCGTGAAGCCGGTCGCCGGCGAGAAGCCCAGTCCCTGCACGTCGATCACCGTCAGGCCGGCGCGCTCCAGCAGGTCGGTCAGTTCCTCGGGAGTGAGGAACTTGTCCCAATCGTGCGTGCCGCGCGGGATGCGGCCGGTGCCTTCCGCGAGCGTGATGAGCGCCAGCCGCGACAAGGGCGTGCGGTTGGGCGTCGACATCACCAGCAGGCCGCCGTCGGCGAGCGATTCCGCCAGCCCGCGCACGAAGCCGGCGGGATCGGCGACATGCTCGATCACCTCCAGGCTGGTGACGAGGTCGAAGCGGCCGGTCATCGCCTCGACGCCGACCGCGCGATAGTCGATGGCGAGCCCCGCCTGCGCGGCATGTGCCTGCGCCACCGCGATATTCTCCGCCGCCGCGTCGATCCCCGCTACCGCCGCGCCGAGCCGTGCCAGGGGCTCGCACAACAGCCCCGCGCCGCAGCCGACGTCGAGCGCGGTCTTGCCGGCGAGCGGGGTGAAGCTGGTGTCGTCGCCGTCCCAGTGGAGGTCGACCGCGGCGCGGATATAGCCCAGACGGACCGGATTGAGCTTGTGCAGCATCGCCGACGACCCCTTCGGGTCCCACCAATCCTTGGCCATCGCGCCAAAGTGTTGCGCCTCGCGCGGGTCGATCGTGCTGCTTGCCATCATCATGGCCGCTTCCTATCAGGGCGACCCCCCGACCCCAAGGAGTTTGGCGACAAGAGATGGCACGCATCGTGATGAAGTTCGGCGGCACGTCGATGGCCGGGATCGAGCGCATCCGGAGCGTCGCCGCGCGCGTCAAACGCGAGGTCGAGGCGGGCAACCAGGTCGCGGTGGTCGTTTCGGCGATGGCGGGCGAGACCGACCGGCTGGTCGGCTTCTGCCGCGAGGCGTCGTCGCTTTACGATCCGCGCGAATATGACGTCGTCGTCGCGGCGGGCGAACAGATCACCAGCGGGCTGCTCGCGATCGCCTTGCAGGCGGCGGGGGTGCCGGCGCGCTCGTGGCTCGGCTGGCAATTGCCGATCCGCACCGACGACGCGCATGCCAAGGCGCGGATCGGCACGATCGAGGTCGACGCGCTCAACGCCAGCATGGCGGCGGGCGAGGTCGCGGTGATCCCCGGCTTCCAGGGCATGGCGGAGGATGGGCGGGTCACCACGCTCGGCCGCGGCGGCTCTGACACGTCGGCGGTGGCGGTGGCGGCGGCGATGAAGGCGGACCGCTGCGACATCTACACCGATGTCGACGGCGTCTACACCACCGACCCGCGTATCGTGCCGCGCGCGCGCAAGCTCAACAAGGTGACGTACGAGGAGATGCTGGAACTCGCCAGCGTCGGCGCGAAGGTGTTGCAGACCCGTTCGGTCGGCCTCGCGATGAAGGAACAGGTCCGCGTCCAGGTGCTCTCGTCCTTCACCGGACCCGAGGCGCCGATGGCGGACACATTGCCCGGCACGATGATCGTGGGCGAAGAGGAGATCGACGACGTGGAACGCCAGCTCATCACGGGCATCGCCCATGACAAGAACGAGGCGAAGATCACGCTGACCAGCGTTCCCGACCAGCCGGGCGCGGTGTCGGCGATCTTCGAGCCGCTCGCCGCGGCGAACATCAACGTCGACATGATCATCCAGAATATCGCGCACAACCACGGCTCGACCGACGTCACCTTCACCGTGCCGTCCGCCGACCTCGCGCGCAGCCTGGAGGCGCTCAACCAGGCGCGCGAGGCGATCGGTTTCGCCGAGCTGGTCCACGACACCCGCGTCGCCAAGGTCTCGGTGGTCGGCGTCGGCATGCGCAGCCATGCCGGCGTCGCCAGCACGATGTTCACCACGCTCGGCAAGCGCGGCATCAACATCCAGGCGATCTCGACCAGCGAGATCAAGGTGAGCGTGCTGATCCACGAGGACGAGACCGAACTCGCCGTGCGCATGCTGCACACCGCCTACGGCCTCGACGCCGCCGACGCCGCATAATCCCTCTCCCGCTTGCGGGCGGGGTTGGGGGAGGGCATGGCGTGTCCATGACTCTTTCCCCAGCAGATACCGGCACGCAGGCCCTCTCCCAACCCCTCCTGCAGGTGGGAGGGGAGCGACTGCAACGCCGCATGGCGCGCGGCGCCGCCTTCCTCGGCGCGGAGGTGGCGATCATGGCGGGCGCCATGTCGTGGGTGTCGGAGCGCAACCTCGTCTCGGCGATGTCGAACGCCGGCGGGTTCGGCGTGATCGCCTGCGGCGCGATGACCCCCGCATTGCTCGATGCCGAGATCGCCGCGACCAAGGCGCTGACCGACAAGCCGTTCGGCGTCAATCTCATCACCATGCATCCAGCGCTGTTCGACCTGATCGCGGTCTGCACCAGGCATGGCGTCGGGCATGTCGTGCTCGCCGGCGGCCTGCCGCCCAAGGGCTCGCTCGAGGCGATCAAGGCGGGCGGCGCCAAGGTGATCTGCTTCGCGCCGACGCTGGCGCTCGCCAAGAAGCTGATCCGCTCGGGCGTCGACGCGCTGGTGATCGAGGGGATGGAGGCGGGCGGCCATATCGGCCCCGTCTCGACCAGCGTGCTCGCGCAGGAGATGCTGCCCGAGATCGCCGGATCGGTGCCGGTGTTCGTCGCCGGCGGCATTGGCCGCGGCGAGGCGATCGCCGGTTACCTCGACATGGGGGCGGCGGGCGTCCAGCTCGGCACGCGCTTCGTCTGCGCGACCGAATCGATCGCCCACCCCAATTTCAAGAAGGCGTTCATCCGCGCCTCGGCCCGCGACGCGGTGGCGAGCGTCCAGCTCGACCCGCGCCTGCCGGTGATCCCGGTGCGTGCCTTGAAGAACGCCGGCGGCGAATTGTTCACCGCCAAGCAGCGCGAAGTCGCCGCGAGCCTCGACGAGGGCGCGGTGGCGATGGGCGAGGCGCAATTGCAGATCGAACATTATTGGGCGGGCGCGCTGCGCCGCGCGGTGATCGACGGCGATGTCGAGCACGGCTCGGTGATGGCCGGCCAGTCGGTCGGCATGGTGACCAAGGAGGAGCCGATCGCCGACATCATCGGCGCGCTCGTCGCCGAAGCGGCGGCGGCGCTGGACAAGCGGGCGGGGTGATGCGTTCATTCCTCCCCCGCCAGGGGGAGGTGGCAGGCCGAAGGCCTGACGGAGGGGGAGGATACGGTCAGTTCGGCGTATGCCGAAACGCCCCCTCCACCACCGGCCTCCGGCCGGCGGTCCCCCTTCCCCGCTAAAGCGAGGGAGGATTTGTTCGTCGCTTACTTCGCGTTAACCATTTCCTTTCAGAGTCGGACCGGCCGGGGGGCAGGGAAGGACGATCTGGTCATGCGCCGTACCATAGCTCTTACTGGCGTCGGGCTGGCGCTGCTCGCCGGTTGCGCGATCAAGCCCAAGATGGTGGCGGTCGCGCCGCCGCCGGTGCCGCAGACGCCCGCCCCCGCCCCGCTCGCGATGCCGAAGGGGGCCTATGTCGGCATGCAGATCCCGGCGTTGATGAGCGACGGGCGCTATGCCACGCCGAATCGCAACCTGTCCGCCGACGGCGCGGTCTGGCATCTGCGCGCCGCGCTCAACGTCGCCGCGCTCGCCTGTCGGGGACCCGACGAAACGGCGATCATCGCCGGCTACAACGCGTTGATCGCGCGGCAGAAGACGACGCTCAGCACGGCGCAGACCCGGCTCACCGCCGAATATAAGGCGGCCGGCGGCGACTGGCAGGACCGCTACGACGACCAGATGACGCGGCTCTACAATTTCTTCTCGCAGAGCCAGGCGCGCGACGCCTTCTGCAACGCCGCCGCGGCGACGCTCGCCGACAGCGCGACGGTGACCGCCGCCGACCTGCCCGCCTTCGCCGCCGGGCGGCTGGCCGTGCTGGAGAAGCCGTTCACCGACTTCTACGCCGCCTATGACGCGTGGCGGGCGCAGCGCGCCGCCGCCAGTCGCATGGCGATGGCCGCCGTCACCCCGCCGCCGCGGACGCTGGTGGTGCAGGCGGTCCCCGCCGCCGCACCGCCGCCGCGCCCGCGACTGGAACTCGACCCCAGCGTCTTCGCCGAGACCGGCGCCGCCGTCACCCACTGAGACCATCGACAGGGTTCCCCCGGCGCCGCGGTTCGGTTAACGCCCGCCGGGATGAAGGACGAGGACCAGCCGCAGGCAGGACGCTTCTTGGGAGCCGAGCACCGCTTTCCGGTGCGCGTCTATTTCGAGGACACCGATCTGTCCGGCGTCGTCTATCACGCCAATTACCTGCGCTATATGGAGCGGGCGCGGTCCGACATGCTGCGCGTCGCCGGTATCGACCAGCGCGGCGCGCATGAGGCGGGCGAGGGCGCCTATGCCGTCGCCGATCTCGCCATCCGCTATCGTGCGCCGGCGCGGCTCGACGATGCCTTGCTCGTCATCAGCCGCGTGATCGCGGTGCGCGCCGCCAGCGTCGTCATTCATCACACAGTCAGGCGCGGTTCGCTTGTCTTGGCGGAGGCCGAGGTCACGGTGGCGCTGGTCGCGCCATCGGGGCGGCCGAAGCGTCAACCGGCCGCCTGGACGGACATCTACCAAAGCCTGATCTGGCAGGGGACCAATTCATGAATCCGGTGTTCAACATGGATGCGGCGACGCTCTCGCCCGTCGCGCTCTTCCTCCAGGCCGACCTCGTGGTGAAGTTCGTGATGGCCGGGCTGCTGCTCGCCAGCATCTGGACCTGGGCGCTGATCATCGCCTTCTGGCGGCGGCTCGGCCGCATCCGCAAGGGCATGGCCGGGTTCGAGCGCGACTTCTGGAAGGCGGAGGATATCGACGCCTTCTACAAGGCGGAGGCGGACAAGGATCTGCCCTCGGCGCGGGTGTTCGTGGCGGGCGTGAAGGAATGGCGCCGCTCCACCGCGGGCGGCTCGATCGACAAGAGCGGCACGCGCGAGCGGCTCGCGACCGCGATGGGCGCGGCGGCGGCGCTGGAGATCGACACCATTTCGGACCGGCTCAACATCCTCGCGACGATCGGGTCGGTGGCGCCGTTCGTCGGCCTGTTCGGCACCGTCTGGGGCATCATGCGCAGCTTCACGGGAATCGCGCAGGCGCAGAATTCGAGCCTTGCGGTGGTCGCGCCGGGTATCGCCGAGGCGCTGTTCGCCACCGCGATCGGCCTGTTCGCAGCGATCCCCGCGGTGATCGCCTACAACCGCTTCAGCCATGGCGTGAACCGGATCGAGGCGGCGCTCAACCGCTTCGCCGACGGCTTCCACACCACGCTGTCGCGCCAGCTGGACAGCGGCCGGTGAGCGGGGCGACCAACCCGATCCTTCCTCGCTTTAGCGGGGGAGGGATCACGATATGAGCATGAACCTTCCCTCGAACCGCGGGCGTGGCCGGCGCGCGCCGGTGGCCGATATCAACGTCACGCCGCTGGTCGACGTGATGCTGGTGCTGCTGATCATCTTCATGGTCACCGCGCCGCTGCTCACCGCGGGCGTGCCGGTCAACCTGCCGGACAGCCGCGCCAAGGCGCTCGACCAGGACCAGAAGCCGGTGCAGCTCTCGCTCGACGCGAGCGGCAAGCTGTTCCTCGACGATGAGGAGATCGGCGAGGCGGCGCTGCCGCAGCGGCTCGAACAGATCGCCGCGGTGCAGGCCGGCGGCGAACCGCCGCAGATCTTCCTGCGCGCCGATCGTGCGCTCGATTACGGGCGGGTGATGCGCGTGATGGGCGAACTCAACCGCGCCGGGCTCAACCGCGTCTCGCTGCTGACGGTCGAAGGCGCTGGCGCAGGCGGCAGCACCCGCTGATGGATCGCGCGGAGAAGATCGGACTGGGCGTAGCGGTCGTCGGGCATATCGTGCTCTTCGGCCTGCTGTCGGTCGGCTTTCTCGCGACGCCCAATCCGCAGAAGCTCCAGCAGACCCCGATGGAGGTCAGCCTGGTCAAGGACGTCGCTCTCGAAGCGACCGCACCGCAGGCGGTGACGCCGCCCGCGCAGTCGGTCGCGCCCGAGGAGGGCGAGCCGGAAGACGCCGCGCCGCCGCCCGAGCCGGCCGCCGAACCGGCGCCCGAACCCGAGCCCGCTCCACCGGCGCCGCAGCCCAAGCCGGCACCACCGAAGCCGACCCCGCCCAAGCCGGCGCCGCCGAAACCCGCGCCTGCGCCCGCGCCCAAGCCGGCACCGGTCAAGCCGCAGCCCAGGCCCAAGCCGGCGGCCGAGGCCCCGGCCAAGCCGTCGCCCAAGCCTGCGCCCGCCAAACAGCCGGCCAAGCCCGCCCCCGCCGCCCCGGCCAAGACCGCCAGCAAGGCGCCGTCCGCGCCGGCGAAGAGCGCGGCCAAGCCTTCGAGCGCATCCAAGCCCGCCGCGGCCAAGGGATCGGGCAGCAGCGAGACCGCGAAGACCGCCAAGCCGCGCGGCTCGCGGCTGGGATCGGACTTCCTCGCCGGACTGACCAGCGATCCGTCGCCGAGCAAGTCGACCGCGCCGCGCGCCGCCAAGATCGACGGCCGCGCGATGGCATCGATCGTCCAGGCGATCGCGCGCCAGATCCAGCCGTGCGCCGACCGGCAGGTCAATCCGGGGCCGGGCGCCAACGAGATCGTTACGACGCTCAACCTACGCCTCAACGAGGACGGTACGCTCGCGGCGACGCCGCGGATGGTCCGCCAGTCGGGCGTCACCGACGAGAACGAGCGCTACAAGCAGCGCGTCGTCGATCTCGGCGTGGCAGCCTTCAAGGGCTGTTCGCCGCTCAAGCTGCCGCCCGAATATTATTCGACGCCGTCGGGCGGCTGGAACAACATCAACTTCCAGTGGAAGCTGCAGTGATGGCCATTCCCGTCCGTGCCGAGCCCGTCGAAGCGGCGGCGCGTCACCGGAGCGGCCCTCTCGTGGCACGCGCCCTTCGACAGGCTCAGGGCGGACGGAGTTTGCGGATCGCTACCGCCCCCCCTCCACCCGTCACCCCGGACTCGTTCCGGGGTCCACCTGGCCGCGGGGGATCGCGCTCGGCTCTGACCTCGCTCCTCGCCGCGGAGTGGACCCCGGAACAAGTCCGGGGTGACGGGACGTTTGTGGTAAGCGGCATACGTCTCAATGCGGCAATCGCTCGCGAAAAGGGTTTGAGGTCATGATCCGGTCGTTGCTCATCGCGCTCAGCGTCACCACCGCGCTTCCGGCGCTCGCGCAGGAAGCGCCCGCGCCCGCGCCGCAGCAGCAGCCGGCGCCCCCCGCCGGACAGGAGGCGGCGCCGCTCGAAGTGTCGGTCACCGGCGGCGTCTCCGCCCCGATGCCGATCGCGATTCCGGCGATGCCGACCGCGCAGGTCGTCCCGACGCCGGCGGGGTCGACCGACGTGCTCGGTCGCCAGATGGCGGAGATCATCGCCAACGACCTCAAGAATTCGGGCCTGTTCACGCCGCTCGGCGCGGGTCAGCTGCGCCCCGTGGGCTTCCAGGAGGTCAACGCCCCTGCCTTCGACTATTGGGGCGGGACGGGTGCGCAGGCGCTGGTGCAGGGCTTCGTCCGCGCCACCGGCGACGGCAATCTGACGATCGGCTGCTATCTCTACGACGTCTCGTCCAAGGTCGAGCTGACCCGGTCGGGCTTCGTCGTCTCGCCGTCCGACTGGCGTCGCGCCGGGCACAAATGCGCCGACATGGTCTATGCGCGGCTCACCGGCGAAGGCCCCTATTTCGACAGCCGCGTCGTCTACGTCTCGGAAACCGGGCCGAAGGGCAAGCGCGTCAAACGACTCGCGATCATGGATCAGGACGGCGCCAATCACCGCTTCCTGACCAACGGCCAGTCGATCGTGCTGACCCCGCGCTTCGCGCCCAACCAGCAGTCGATCGTGTACATGAGCTACGAGAACGACAAGCCGTCGATCTACGTCTACGATCTCGGCTCGGGCCGGCCGCGCCGCGTCGTGCAGAATGCCGCACTGACCTTCGCGCCGCGCTTCTCGCCGGACGGGCGCTGGATCCTGTTCTCGATGGCGCAGGGCGGCAATACCGACATCTATCGCGTCTCGGCGCAGGGCGGCACGCCGCAGCGGCTGACCAGCTCGCCCGGCATCGACACCGGCGGCAGCTATTCGCCCGACGGGTCGCGCATCGTCTTCGAGAGCGACCGTTCCGGCGGCCAGCAGATCTATGTGATGAACGCCGACGGATCGAACCAGCAGCGGATCAGCTTCGGCGGCGGCCGCTATGCGACGCCGGTGTGGAGCCCGCGCGGCGACCTGATCGCCTTCACCAAATTGGGCGGCGCCTTCCGCATCGGCACGATGTCGCCGTCGGGTGGCGGTGAGAAGATCCTCACCGGCGGGCAGGACGAGGGGCCGAGCTGGTCGCCGAACGGCCGCGTCATCACCTTCTATCGCAGCGGCCAGGGCAGCGGCGGCAAGGCCGACCTGTGGATGGTCGACCTGACCGGACAGGTCGAACGCAGGATCCCGACGCCGCTCGACGGGTCGGACCCGGCCTGGGGGCCGTTGCGGCCGTAACGCGACAGCGGGTTTCGGGGGCGAAATAAGCTTACTCACGGGAGATACGACGATGGCCAGACTGACGACCACCCTGCTGACCGCAGCCGCGCTCGCCTCGCTGGGCGCCTGCGCGCACAAGCCCAAGCAGCTGCCGCCGCCGCCGGTCGACACCAGCGGCGCCGGCAATGCGCTGCCGCCCGCCACCGGCAACGCCGATGGCGCGGTCACGCCCGGGTCGGACGCCGACTTCCGCCGTTCGGTCAGCTCGAACACGATCCTGTTCGGCCTCGACCAGAGCGACATCGATTCGGAAGCGCGCGCGATCCTCGACAGCCAGGCGACGTGGCTGCAGCGCTTCCCGCAGGTGCGCGCGACGATCGAAGGCCATGCCGACGAGCGCGGCACGCGCGAATACAATCTCGCGCTCGGCGATCGTCGCGCGAATGCGGCGAAGAACTATCTCGTCGCCAAGGGGATCGACCCGTCGCGCCTGACGACGATCAGCTACGGCAAGGAACGCCCGGTCGCGCTGGGGTCGGACGAGGCGAGCTGGGCGCAGAACCGTCGCTCGGTCACGGTGGTGCTCAACTAGGATTGTCGGCCGTCCCCCGGCGTTTGTGCGCCGGGGGCCTGCGCCTTGCTATGATGGACCTGTCACGGGTTACGGAGGCAGGCGTGCAATCATGGGCTGAAACACCGAGCATCCTGCGGCGGTCAGCGTCGCTGGGGCTCCTCATCGCATCGGGTTGGCTGCTGACCGGCTGCGATCCGGTGCCGGCAGAGCGGGACGTGCCGGGCGCCAACGCCAACCTCTCGCCCGGCGAAGACGCGCAGGCGGACGGCGCGCGCGCCGGGGCCGGGCCATCGCCGTCGCGATCCGCCGATGCGCTGCCGAGCGAGGTGGCGGTCTTCATCAAGCGGCGCGACTCATGCGACCAACTGCGCGGCGAAGACGCCGCCGACGAAGCGCACGCAGCGGATTTCGCCCGCAAGCTCGACGATTCCTGCGCCGGAACCGATGCGCAACTGGCCGACCTGCGTGAACATCATGCGAACAATCCCGCGGTCATGGCCGCGCTCGCCCACTATGACGCGGATGTCGAATGAGCGGTCGGGCCCCCCGCCCGAGGGCGCCGGACGGCCGGGTCAGCCCAGCGCCTGATCGAGTAGCTTCGCCAGCCGCAGGCCGCCGCGCTCCACCTCGAGCCGTGCGACCGGCACGATCCGCTCGATCGTCGCCTCGTCCAGCGTGACCTTGGCGGGGGAGGGGGCGCAGGGATCGCCCCGCAAGGCGCTCGCATAGACCACGTCGTGCGCGACTTGCCATGATTCGCGGCTCCAGTCGGTCACCGTGCCGGCGGCGATGCGCCGCTTCTCGGCGGCCGGATAGCGCCGCACCAGCGACGGGCCGCTGGTGATCGCGCGTTCGGCGAGCGTGCCGTCCCAGACCGAATGCAGGTTGAAGCGCTTCGGGCCGTAGCTGCCATAAGCGGCGGCGACGTCGTTGCCGCCCTTGTCGTTCTTCTCGCCGGCGTGGAGCGGCTGGTGCAGATCGCCGACGAAATGGATCAGGAACACCAGCGCCTGCGCGCGCTCCTTCGCGGATGCGCGCCGGTTCTTGAGGATCGCGACGTCGCGGGTGATCTGCGCCGAGACGCAATTGCCGTCCTTGCATGCCTCTTCGAGCGTGAACGGCTGGCAGATGTTCACGTCCTGAAAGTGCCAGCTATACGCATAGCCGAAGCGCGACTTGCCATCCGGCCCCTTGAGCGGCTTGACGCAATCGGCCCAGGTGCTCGCGCCCTCGATCGTCGTGGCGGGGCATTCGGGGGTGTCGAGCCGCGGCGTCTCGGCGAGCAGCTTGCGGATCGCCACCTGCGTGCGCGGGGCGACATTGGCATAAGCAATCCTGGCGATCGTCTGATGCCCGAACTCCCAATAGGCCGAGGCCGGCGCGGCGAACCCGAATGCCGGCAGCGCGGCGACGACGAAGCGGAGGATTTTCATGGCGCTAGGCCATAGCGGCTCGCCGCCGCCTCTCCAACGAAAAGCCCGTCATTCGTCGCCGTAGATCGCCACCTCGCGCACGCCCGCGGCGGTGGCGCGGGCGCGGTACATGCCCGGCGTGGTGAAGCTCCACACCGCCTCGCCGCCGGGCGCGGTGACGATAACGCCGCCGGTGCCGCCGAGCGCGCGGACCTCCGCCATCACCGCGTCGGCGGCAACCTGCGGGCTCTCGCCGGACAGGCGGATGCGCGCGCCGATTTCGTGGCCGACGCCGACGCGGATGAAGAATTCGCCCGAGCCGGTGCACGAGATTGCGGCAGACCGGTCGTCCGCATAGGTGCCCGCGCCGATCAGCGGCGAATCGCCGATCCGGCCCCAGCGCTTGCCGGTCACGCCGCCGGTCGAGGTCGCGGCGGCGAGGTGACCCGCCGCGTCGCGCGCCACCGCGCCAACGGTGCCGTATTTCATGTCGATGTCGAAGGCATCGGCGTTGCGGGCGAGCAGTTCGTCGAGCTGGCGGCGGCGTTCGGCGGTGGCGAACCACGCCGGATCTTCCGCCGCGATGCCCTGTTCGCGCGCGAAGCGTTCCGCGCCCTCGCCGCTGAGCAGCACGTGCGGGCTCGCCTCCATCACCCGGCGCGCGAGGCCGACCGGCTAGCGTGTCGCGGTGAGGCCGGCGACCGATCCGGCGGCGCGGTCGCGGCCGTCCATGATCGCCGCGTCGAGCTCGATCGTCCCTTCGCGGGTGTAGGCGGCGCCGCGGCCGGCGTTGAAATGCGGGTCTTCCTCCAGCACGCGCACCGCCGCCTCGACCGCGTCGAGCGCGCTGCCGCCGCCGGCGAGGATCGCGCTGCCGGTGTCGAGCGCCAGCGTCAGCGCGGCGCGGACGCCGCGGTCCTGCGCCTCGGTCAGCCGGTGTCGCTCGATCGAGCCGGCGCCGCCGTGGAGGACGAGCGACCAGAGGGGCGTATCGGTCATGATGCAGCCTTGTGCTGGGGATGGGGAAGCGGGCGCAGCCCGATCAACGGCCGCAGCGGCGTGATCCGCCGCCCGACCAGATAGAAACCGAGGCAGCCGAGGATCGTCGCCGCGACCAGCAGCACGAACTCGACGCCACCGGACAGGCCCGCCGGCATCAGCCAGTACGCGACGACGACGATGATCGTCTGATGGACGAGGTAGAAGGGGAAGACCGCCTCGGTCAGCAGCGGGCGCCAACGCGCGTCGCGGTTCCAGTGGCGTTCGGCGAAGCCGATCAGCGCGACGATCGTCCCCCATTGCTGCACCGCATGCGCGCCGCCGTAGATCGGGTAGAGCCAGCGCGGCGCGTCGCCGTGCAGTCCCAGTTCGACCGCGAGGATGAAGCCATAGCCGAGCACCCCCATCGCCGCGCCGACCCAGCGCCAGCGCACGCAGGCGGCGAGCACCGGCGCGGACGCCGCCAGCGCGAAGCCGAACAGGAAGGCGGGCAGATAGATGAGGTGCGCCATCGCATCGTCGAACGGGTTCTGCGTCTCATAGCCCATCGGGAACCACCAGCCGTGGATGCAGATCAGCCAGGCGGTCGGCACGACGAGCAGCGCCGGTCCGGCGAACAGCCGGTCGAACAGCGCCTGGGCGCGCCGCCAGCGGACCAGCGGCACCAGCAGCGCGAGCACGACGGTGTAGAGCCACAGGTACAGCACGAACCAGAGGTGGTTCACCGCGGGCAGCACGATCCCGCCGAGCGTCGCGAAGCGGAAGTAATCGCGGCTCCAGAAGGTGAGGAAGCCGCCGGCATAGCCATGCTGCGTGACGAGCTCGACCCAGGATTGCGGCGGCACCACCACGGCCACGCCGAAGGCGAGCGGCACCAGCAGCCGCGCGGTGCGCTGGCGCAGGAAGCCGCCGGTGCCCGCCGCACGGGTGAGCAGCGCGCGACTCGCATAGCCCGAGACGACGAAGAGCAGGCTCAGTCGCCAGGCGTTGACCGCCAGCATCGGCAGCACCGCCCAGGCGGCACCGTGCGTGCTCTTGGCGTGGAATCCCCAGGGCACGAACACCATGCCGACATGATAGACGATGAGGATCGCGAAGGCGGCGACGCGCAGCCAGTCGAGGCCATAATGGCGGGGGATCGGGGGGCGCGACATCGTTAACCGCGACACGCCCTACACCAGCGCCTTTGAACCGCAACCCGGCTGCTGTATATGACGGGTATGTCCTTACGTCCGTGGCGCGATATCATCCGCCGTCCGAGCCGCCAGATCATGGTCGGCAACGTTCCCGTGGGTGGCGACGCCCCGGTCACCGTGCAGACGATGACCAATACGCCGACGCCCGATATCCGCGCGACGATCGATCAGATCCGCCGCTGCGAGGAGGCGGGCGTCGACATCATCCGCGTCTCGTGCCCCGACGTCGAATCGACCGCGGCGCTGAAGCAGATCGTGCGCGGGTCGAACGTGCCGATCGTCGCCGACATCCATTTCCACTACAAGCGCGCGCTGGAAGCGGCGGATGCGGGCGCGGCCTGCCTGCGGATCAACCCGGGCAATATCGGCTCGTCGGACCGCGTCGCCGAGGTGGTCCGCGCCGCCAAGGCCAATGGCTGTTCGATCCGCATCGGCGTCAACGGCGGCAGCCTCGAGAAGGACCTGCTCGAAAAATATGGCGAGCCGTGCCCCGATGCCTTGGTCGAATCGGCGCTCGATCATATCAAGCTGCTCCAGGATCACGACTTCCACGAATATAAGGTGGCGGTGAAGGCGTCCGACCTGTTCCTCGCGGTCGCCGCCTACCAGCAGCTCGCCGAGGCGGTGGATTGCCCGCTGCATCTTGGCATCACCGAGGCCGGTGGCTTCGTCGGCGGCACGGTCAAATCGTCGATCGGCATCGGCAGCCTGCTCTGGTACGGGATCGGCGACACGATCCGCGTCTCGCTGTCCGCCGAACCGGAGGACGAGGTGCGCGTCGGGTTCGAGATCCTGAAGGCGCTCGGCATCCGCAACCGCGGCGTGCGCGTGGTGAGCTGCCCGAGCTGCGCGCGGCAGGGCTTCGACGTGATCCGCACGGTGCAGGCACTGGAGGAACGGCTCCAGCATATCCGCACGCCGATGAGCCTGTCGGTGCTCGGCTGCGTCGTCAACGGCCCCGGCGAGGCGCGCGAGACCGATATCGGCATCACCGGCGGCGGCAACGGCAAGCATATGGTCTATCTGTCGGGCGTCACCGACCACCATGTCCAGGACGAGGGGATGATCGACCATATCGTCCGGCTGGTCGAGGCGAAGGCGGCGGAGATCGAGGCGGCGGACGCCGCCGCGCAGCCGGTACCGGCCGTGGCGGCGGAATAGATATCGTGGTACGTGGCCGAATTGATCGCCGATCGCCGTGAGGAAGCGCGCCTCGATGCCGCCGAGGAGGAGGCTTGGCTGGCGCGCCAGCCGTAACGGTCATCGATGCTTCGGCCGTCCTTGCCCTTGTCTTCGAGAAGCCTGGTTGTGCGGTGATTCTCGCCTCCTGCCGCGGGGCATTGTTGAGCGCGGTCAACCTTGATGAAGGTCTTCACAAGGTCGCGCGCCGGGGGCTCGATCCCGTGGCGATCGATGCCGGTCAGGCGCGCGTCTGCGCTGCTCTGCATCCGCGGCTGCATGGTACCGATACGTCCGTTGCCGATCGCGCCTGTCTTTCGCCGGCGCTCGCGACGGGATGCGCGGTGCTGACCGGCGACACGGATTGGGTCAGGCTGGGCCTCGACATCGACGTTCGCCCGATCCGATGAGGCACGAGACGCCGCCGCTCGCGGCCTTCCTCGTCGCGGCGATCGGGATCGCCGTCTATTCGGCGATGGATACCGTCATGAAGGGGCTGTCGATCGCCAGCGGCGCCTATGCCGCGGTACTGTGGCGCTCGCTGGCCGGCGTGGCGCTGCTCGCGCCGATCTTCGTTGCGCGGCGGCTGCCCTGGCCGGGTGGCAGGGCGCTGCGACTGCATCTTGCGCGCGGGTCGGCCGGCGGCGCGTCGGTGCTGCTGTTCTTCTGGGGGCTGGCGCGGGTGCCGATGGCGCAGGGGGTGGCGCTGACCTTCCTCGCGCCGCTGATCGCGCTGTTCCTCGCCGGGCTGACGCTGGGCGAGCGCATCCGCCGCGCGGCGATCGGCGGGTCGCTCGTCGCCAGTGTGGGCGTGCTGATCATCGCCGCCGGGCAGGTGCAGGCGCATGCCTCAGAGACGGTGGTGATGGGCAGCGTCGCGATCCTCGTCGCCTCGGTGATCTATGCGGTCAGCCTGATCCTGCTCCGCCAGCAGGCGCAGGCGGCCGACCCGCTCGAAGTGGCGCTGTTCACCAGCATCGTGCTCAGCGGCCTGCTGCTGCTCGCCGCGCCGTGGTTCGGCGTCGTGCCCTCGGCGGCGCAATGGCCGGCGGTGCTGCTCGCGGCGGCGCTCGGCTCGGTGTCGGCGGTGGCGCTCGCCTGGGCCTATGCCCGCGCCGAGGCGCAGGTGCTCGCGCCGACCGAATACACCGCCTTCGTCTGGTCGGCCCTGTTCGGCTGGCTGGTCTTCGCCGAGCGCGTGTCGCCCTATACGGTCGCCGGTGCGCTGTTCATCATCGCCGGCTGCCTGGTCGCGGTGCGCAAGCCCGCGCCGGGGCCGCAAACGGAAGCCGCCCTATGATCCGCCCCGCCACCCCCGCCGACGTGCCCGTTATCCTGCGCTTCGTCCGCGATCTTGCCGCGTTCGAGCGCGAACCCGATGCCGTGGAGGCGACCGAATTGATGCTGCACGACGCCTTGTTCGGCGACCGGCCCGCGGCGGAGGCGGTGATCGCCGAGGACGGGACCGGGCCGCTCGGCTTCGCCCTGTTCTTCCACAATTTTTCCACATGGGCCGGGCGGCGCGGCATCTACCTGGAGGATCTGTACGTGACGCCGGAGGCACGCGGGCGCGGCGTCGGCGGCGCGCTGCTGCGCCATATCGCGGCGCTGGCGGTGGCGCGCGGCTGCGCGCGGTTCGAATGGTCGGTGCTCGACTGGAATGCCGATGCCATCGCCTTCTACCGCCGGATGGGCGCGGTGGGGATGGACGAATGGACCGTGCAGCGGCTCAGCGGCGACGCGCTGCGGCGGCTGGCGGAAAGCGGAGGCTGACGCAAGGCGCGCTGACTCCTGCCGCCGTGCCGGTCGACACCGCCCAGCCTCGCTTCGGGCAAGGCGGGTGGCCGTCCCGAGGGGCAAGAGGGGGGCGCGACCACCGGTCGCGCCCTTATCCTTCAGCTGCGGCCGGGGACGTCGTGGTTATGCGGCTCTTCGCCCTGCGCCTTGGCGGCGTCGTAGCGTTCGATCGCCTCCAGCGTGATGCGGCGCGCTTCGTCGCGGTCGCCCCAGGTGCCGACGCGCACCCACTTCTTCTTCTCGAGGTCCTTATAGTGCGTGAAGAAGTGCTCGATCTGCTCGAACACGATCTCCGGCACGTCGGCGCGGCCGCCGACGTTGGAATAATAAGGGAAGACCTCGTCGACGGGAACGCAGACGAGCTTTTCGTCGCCGCCGGCCTCGTCCTCGAGATTGAGCACCGCGATCGGACGGGCGCGCACGACGCAGCCCGGGATGAACGGCGAGCGGGCGATCACCAGCGCGTCGAGCGGGTCGCCGTCGGGCGACAGCGTGTGCGGCACGAAGCCGTAATTGGCCGGATAGCGCATCGGCGTGTGGAGGATGCGGTCGACGAACAGCGCGCCAGACGCCTTGTCGAATTCGTACTTCACCGGCTCGCCGCCGGTCGGCACCTCGATGATGACGTTGAGGTCGTCGGGCGGGTTCTTGCCGACCGGGATCAGATCAATACGCATGCATGTCCTTCACAGTTCTTCGCCTGCTGTCCGTCAGCGCGGCGCCAACAGTCTGTCGAGGCCGCTTTCGCCGGTGCCGGTCTTCTGCAGGCGCGGATACCGCGGGCCGCCGTGATAGTCGATGGCGACTTCACGGTAACGTGGCCCATTCTTGAGCAGTAAGCGGATCGGTTGCTTCGATGTCTGGGCATTGACGATCGCCGCTTTCATCGCATCGCCACTATAGGCGGTGTCGTTCACCGCCTGGATCACCGTGCCGACATCGATCCCCGCCTTGAACGCGGGCGAGTCCCAGATCACCTGTGCGACCTCGCCGTCCTTGGCGATCGACAGGCCGACCGAATAAGTGACGTTGATCGTGCCGCTCTTTTCGGCGTTGGTGAAATAGCTGGTCGGCTCGGGGCCGTAGACGAGCTTGTAGCCGTTCATCGCGAAGCCGTTGACCGGCGCGGGCTGGCCGGTCTCGGTGATCCGCTTGCGCAGGAAGCCGGCCCAGTCATAGGGCTGGATCGCGTTGAGCGTCGCGGCGACATCCTCGAACCGGTAGGTCAGCTCGCCCCAGTCGCCATCGCGCACGCCGAAGAAGGCGCGGGCGAAATCGTCGATCGACTTGGTGCCGCCCGACTGCTGGCGGAGCATCGCGTCGACCTCCATCCAGACCATCAGGCCCTCGTTGTAATAATCCTCCGAGCGCTGCCAGCTGGTCCAGCCCTTGGGCCGGCGGGCGGAGATCACCGGGTCGTTGGTCGTATCGACCAGATTGCGCCACTGGCGCGCCGGCGCGAGATCGTAGTTGCCGGCGATGCCGGCATAAGCGTCGAGCGTGTCCTGCTTGCTGACCAGGCCCGAGCGGGCCTGCAGCACATAGCCCCAGAATTGCGTCTGCCCCTCATAGACCCAGAGCAGCGAGCCGCGCATCGGCGTACGGTAATCGGGGGTCCACAGGTCGGCGCCGCGGCGGAACTTGCCGTCCCAGCTGTGGGTGAATTCATGCGGCAGCAGGTTGCGCGCGGCGACGTTGCTGTCCCATTCGGTGAAATAGGTCGGCCGCGACCCGTTTTCCGAGCTGCGGTGATGTTCGAGGCCGATGCCGCCGAGCTGGTCGGACAGCGACAGCAGGAATTCATAGCGATCGTAATGCTGCGCGCCGAAGGTCTTCACCGCCTGTTCGACGAGCCGCTTGTGCGCGTCGATCTGTTCGGGCTTGGCGGCGAGCAGCTCGGGCGAATCGGCGAAGACGTTGAGGTTGACCCGGTCGCTGAGCGGCCAAACCTTGCCGTAGCGGCCGGCGAGCATCGGCGAATCGACCAGCACCTCGTAATTGGTCTTGTCATAGGTGTAGGTCGACCCGGCCACCTTGGCGGGCACGGCGCCGGCGGCGGTCCAGCCGGTCGGGAACTTCACCGTCATCTGGATCGGGATCTGGCGGGTGAAATAGCCGGCCGGATAGAGGCTGACCGAATTGGGCTGCAGGCTGATCAGATTGGGGGTGACCGCGACGCGGCCCTGGTCGGGCTTGGTCGCCGACAGGAACTGGAAGTCGACATCGAGAGTGCGCACGCTGGCGGGCACGTCGATGTGGAAGGCGAAGACGTCGACGGGGTCGCGCGTCCACGGCAGGATGCGGCCGTTGCCGCGGATCACCAGCCCGGCCAGCTTCTCGATCTCGCCGCGCGGCGAATGCGCGCCGGGCAGCCATTTGGGGAACAGCAGCGCCATCGCGCCCGATTTCGCGACCGGGATCGTTTCCTTGACCCGGAAGATGCCGCGCTCGGTGTCGGTCGCGTCGACGTCGACCTTGAGCGTGCCCGGATAGGGAACGTCGCGCGGCGCGGGGATCGTATCGACGAAGGGCACCGGCTGCGGCGCGCTGTTGCCGGCGGGCACCTGCGCCAGGGCAGGCGCGGCGGCGGACAGGAAGAGGGACGCGACGACGAGCTTGCGGATCATGGAGGGCTTTCGCGGAAGAGTGTTGCGGCAAGGTGTAAGCGGGCGAAAGGTCACCCGTCCAGTCCTTTGCCGTGCGCCCGTTCGGCAGCGCCGCAACGCCCGCCGCCGCCTAGCCGCCGCCCAGCACGTTGATCGTGAACGCCAGCACGCCGAGGTTGAAGACGAAGGCGGCGAGGCAATGGCCGAGCACGACGCGGCGCAGGCGGCGCGAGGTGATCGACACGTCGGAGGTCTGGAAGGTCATCCCCAGCGTCGCGCTGAAATAGAGGAAGTCCCAGTAATCGGGCTCGGAGCACGCCGGGAATTCGAGCCCGCCGGCATCGCCCGGATCGCCGTCGCCGTCGGGCAGGTAGAAGAGATGCGCGTAATGCAGCGCATAGACCATGTTGGAGAACAGCCAGGCGAGCACCAGGGTCGTGACGACCAGCGCGATCGCCAGCGCGTCGTTGCGCCCCTTCAGCTCGCCGGCCACGGCGACCAGGATCACCACCATCGTCGCCGCGGTGATCGCGAGCAGCAGCGCGCGATTGGCGTCATTGTCGCGCGCCGACTGCCGCATCCGCACCGCCTCGCCGTGACGAAACAGGCTGGCGACCGAGGCGAGGAACAGGATCGCCGCAATATCGAACGCCGCCATCGCGCCGCGCGTCGCGCCGATCCGCGGGATCAGCCCTGCCAGCCCCGCCGCGAACACCACGGCGAACAGCGCGAATCGCGGCGGGGCGATGCGGCTGCCGATGCCCCAGAAGCGTTGCGGATCGGTCATGCAGGGGTGCTAGCGCTCGGGAGCCGGCTCGCCTAGATAGCGCCCGCATATGGCCCGTATCGAAACGCCGCGCCGGGTGCGCGGAACCCAGGACATCTTCGGCGACGACCAGCGCCGCTTCGCCCATGTGCTCGCGGCGTTCGAGCGCGTGCGGCGGCTCTATTGCTTCGGCCGGGTCGATCTGCCCGTCTTCGAGGCGACCGAGGTGTTCGCACGCTCGATCGGCGAGACGACCGACGTGGTGTCGAAGGAGATGTACACCTTCCCCGACCGCGGCGGCGATTCGCTGACGCTGCGCCCGGAGTTCACCGCGGGGATCGCGCGCGCCTTCCTGACCGAGGGATGGCAGCAATATGCGCCGCTCAAGATCACGACGAGCGGCGCGGTGTTCCGCTACGAACGCCCGCAGAAGGGCCGTTACCGCCAGTTCCACCAGATCGACGCCGAAATCCTCGGCGCGGCCGAGCCGGCGGCCGACGTCGAACTGCTGGTGATGGCCGACCAGTTACTGCGCGAGCTCGGCATTGCTGACGGCGTGACGTTGCAGCTCAATACCTTGGGCGATGCCGAGACGCGCGAGGCGTGGCGCGCCGGACTGGTCGCGCATTTCGAGGCGCATCGCGGGGAATTGTCCGAGGACAGCCTGACCCGGCTCGAGAAGAACCCGATGCGCATCCTCGATTCGAAGGACCCGCGTGACCGGCCGATCGCCGATGCGGCACCGGACATCGACGCCTATCTGACGGAGGGCGCGCGCGCCTTTTTCGATAGTGTGACCGCGGGGCTGGATGCGGCGGGCGTGGCGTGGACGCGCAACGCGCGGCTGGTGCGCGGGCTCGATTATTACCGCCACACCGCGTTCGAATTCGTCACCGATCGGCTCGGGGCGCAGGGGACGGTGCTCGCCGGCGGGCGCTATGACGGGCTGGTCGAGAGCCTCGGCGGCGCGCCGACCGCCGGCGTCGGCTGGGCGGCGGGGGTCGAGCGGCTGGCGATGCTGCTCGACGAACCGGCGGCGCCGACGATCGACGCGGTGGTCGTGCCGATGGGCGCGGCGGCCGAGGCGCGTGCGCTCGGCCTCGTCGCCGAGCTGCGCCGCGGCGGCATCGCCGTCGACATGGCGTACAAGGGCAAGATGAAGCAGCGGCTTGCCAAGGCGGATGCGCTGGGTGCGCGTTACGCGCTGATCCTTGGCGACGACGAACTGGCGGCCGGGGTCGCAACGGTGAAGACGCTCGCCAGCGGCGAGCAGCGGCAGGTCGCCTTCGCCGATCTCGCCGAGGCGCTGCGATGAGGGCGGTGTCCTTCCTCTCCGCGCCGGGGAGGATCGTACGATGACCACCATCTCCCCCGAGCGGATCGCGCAGATCGAGGCGCGGCGCGACGAGTTGCAGGCGCTGATGGCGACCGGCGACCTGTCGTCCGACCGGTTCGTCGCGGTGTCGAAGGAATATGCCGAGCTCGAACCCGTCGCACAGGCGGCGGGCGAGGTGCGCCGGCTGCGCCAGGAGGCCGACAGCCTCGCCTATATGGCCGAGGATACCGGCGACGAGGAGCTGCGGCTGATGGCGGCCGAGGAGCTGCGCGACAATCGCGTCGCGCTCGATGCCGCCGACCGCCGGCTGGCGCTCGCCTTGCTGCCGCGCGACGCTGCCGACGAACGCGCCGCGATGCTCGAGATCCGCGCCGGCACCGGCGGCGACGAGGCGGCGCTGTTCGCTGGCGACCTGTTCCGCATGTACCAGCGCTATGCCGAGCGGCAGGGCTGGCGTGTCGAGATGATCAGCGGCTCGACCTCGGATGCGGGCGGGTTCAAGGAGGTCGTCGCCTCCGTCACCGGGTCGGGCGTGTTCGCCAAGCTGAAGTTCGAGGCCGGGGTTCACCGCGTCCAGCGCGTGCCCGCGACCGAGGCGGGCGGCCGCATCCACACCTCGGCAGCGACGGTCGCCGTGCTGCCCGAGGCGGAGGATGTCGACGTGCGCATCGACGACAAGGACCTGCGCATCGACGTCTATCGCTCGTCGGGTCCCGGTGGCCAGTCGGTCAACACCACCGACAGCGCGGTGCGCATCACCCATCTGCCCACCGGGCTCGTCGTCATCCAGCAGGATGAGAAGTCGCAGCACAAGAACAAGGCCAAGGCCCTGAAGGTGTTGCGCACGCGGCTCTACGAGGCGGAGCGCGAGCGGCTTGCGAGCGAGCGGTCCGGCACGCGGCGCGCGATGGTGGGTTCCGGCGACCGGTCGGAGCGGATCCGGACGTACAATTTCCCGCAGGGGCGGGTGACCGATCATCGCATCAACCTGACGCTGCACCGTCTGCCCGAAATCCTCGAAGGCGAGATGGACGAGCTGATCGGCGCATTGATCGCGCAGGACGAGGCGGAGCGGCTGGCATCGCTCGACGGGTGAGGCGGGCGGGGCGCGGCCACGCGGTGCCGGTCCCGCGGGGGCGGGGGGGCGGGCGTTGCGGCTCGGCGGCGCGTTCTGGTCCGCAGGCGCGTGTTGGGTCAGCGCGGTCGCGGAATGGGGATCGCGATCCGCGTGGCGTATCGTCGTCAGTCTTGCGCAGGCGGGAATCCATGGAGCCGATGTCGGCGGCGTGGACACGTGCCATCGGCCGCCCGCAACCATGGGTCCCGGCGTCCGCCGGGATGACGAAGGGGGGGCGGTGATAGCATGACCAGTCCCGATCCTGACCCCGCCCGCGCGATGCGCACTGCGCTAAGCGACGCGGCCGCGCAGTTTACCTTTTCGGCCACCGCGCGGCTCGATGCCGAGCTGCTGATGGCGCATGCGCTCGGCATCGAGCGCAACCAGCTGCTGCTCGACATGGCGCGGGCGGTGCCGTCCGGCTTTGCCGAGCTCGTCGCGCGCCGCGCGGCGCACGAGCCGGTCGCTTATATCACCGGCACGCGCGGCTTCTGGACGATCGACCTTGCGGTGGGGCCCGGCGCGCTCGTCCCGCGGCCGGACAGCGAGGCGCTGCTGATCGCCGCCGCTGCGCATTTCGCTCCCGAGGCGCCGACGACGATCCTCGATCTCGGCACCGGTCCCGGCACGTTGCTGCTCGCCGCGCTCGACGAATGGCCGCGCGCGCAGGGCCTCGGCGTCGACCGGTCCGCCGATGCGTTGCGCTACGCCCGCGACAATGCCGCCCGGCTCGGCATGGCCGGGCGCGCGCGGTTTGCGCGAGGCGATTGGGCGGCGGCGATCGCGGCGCGCTTCGATCTGGTGCTCGCCAATCCGCCCTATATCGGCACCGGTGAAAGTCTTCCCGACGAGGTCCGCGCCCACGAGCCGGCGACGGCGCTGTTCGCGGGCGCCGACGGGCTCGACGATTATCGCGTCCTCGCCGGGCAGTTGCCCCGGCTCATCACGCCAAGCGGTTGTGCTGCGGTGGAAATCGGTCACACGCAGGCGGCGGCGGTCGCCGCCTTGTTCGCCGAACAGGGGCTGACGATCGCGGTTCACCACGATCTCGGCGGGCGCGATCGCTGTCTGCTCGTCCGTCCCGCGCGGCGGGGTTGAAAGAAGCGTGTCGCGCCCTCATATTTCGCTTGTAGGACCTGCCTTGCGCCAGCTATTGGTCGGGCCGGGGCACGCACCATCAGCATTGGCAGGTTGATCGTCAGGCGGTGACCCGCATCCTTCGTCATGACGCCACTGGATACCGGTGGCCATGGCAGGCTCGAGCGTCGCTTCTGGCACGCGGCGACCCGGAAGGGCGCTTTGTTTGACCGGCGGATGCCGGGTCGGGCAGGTCGATGCGGGATTGGCCGCGATCGACCGGATTGGTTTTCCAGGGACCATTTATACTCTGATCATGGGACAGTAGCTTGATCAACAATCGGCAGCAAAACGGCCGTCGTCGCGGTCGTGGCGGTAACAATGGTGGCAATAACGGTCCCCGTCAGGGTGGCCAGGGTCGGCCCGACAACGGCAATCGTATCGACAGCCGCGCGCGCGGCAACGCGAACCAGTTGTTCGAGAAGTACAAGAATCTCGCCAGCGAGGCGCAACGCCAGGGCGACCGGGTCAACACCGAATATTACCTCCAGTTCGCGGATCATTATTTCCGCGTGATCGCCGACCAGCGCGGCCGGTTCGAGGACAACAGCCAGCCCAAGCGCCAGCAGCCGTTCGATCTCAACGACGACGACGATTACGGCGACGAGGGTGAGCCGATCCGCGCCGGCGAGCAGGACGGCGGCGAGCCGCAGCGCGAGCAGCAGGGTCAGGCGCGCGGCGACCAGCAGCGCGACGACCGCGGCAACCGTGACGAGCGCCCGCAGCGCCGCGATCGCCAGGACGGCGAGCAGCGCCAGTCGCGCCAGTGGGACGATCGCGGCCAGCGCGACGGCAACCGCGACGATCGCCCCCAGCGCGAAGAGCGCGCCGCGCGTGAGGATCGCCCGCAGCAGCAGCGCGAGGATCGCCCCCAGCGTGAGGATCGCGTCCGTCGCCCGCGCTTCGAGGCCGAAGCGCCGGTCGAAGTCGCCGGCCAGCGCCGCGCTGACCCGCTCGCCGAGGGCGAGAACCTGCAGGACCGGACCGAAGCGGTGCTCGAGGCGGATTCGCCCGTGCTCGCGCCGCGCCCGCGTCGCGGTCGTCCGCGTCGTGACGCGCAGGTCGAGGCCGCGCCCGAGGCTGCCGCGACTCCGGTGCCTGCGCCGGCTCCGGTTGCCGAGGCGTCCGAGGGTAACGGCGTCGATGCCGACCGGCTGCCGCCGTCGCTCAACATCGCTGCCGCCAACGATGCCGAGGACGAGGCGCCCAAGCCGCGTCGCCGTCGCGTGCGCACCCCGGCGGCGGACGTTCCCGCCGCCGAATAAGCGCCCGGCGCTGACCTGACGGCCAGGCCGGTTTCGCGAGGAGCCGGCCTTCGTCGTTTCGGGCTGCTGCGACGGGCTTTGCCAAGTCACGGTAAACGTGGTCTCATCCTGCACAACCGGCGCCGCATCGTACGGAGTCGGACCAGGAGAGGCATGTATGACGATCGCGGCAATCCTGCGCGACAAGGGGGGCGACGTGACCTCGCTGCCGCCCGACGCCACCTTGGGGCAGGCGGTGGCGCTGCTCGCCGAGCGCCGGATCGGCGCGGTGCCGGTGATCGACGCTGGCCAGGTCGTCGGCATCGTCTCCGAACGCGATGTCGTCTATTCGCTCGCCGCGCACGGGGTGGCGGCGCTCGATCGCGCGCTGGCTTCGGTGATGACGCAGCCGGTGCAGCAGGTGTCGCCCGACGAGCCGGTGATCGGCGCGCTCTCGCTGATGACGCGGCGGCGCATCCGCCATCTGCCGGTGGTCGCGGGCGACCGGCTGGTCGGCTTCGTCTCGATTGGCGATCTCGTCAAATATCGCATCGACCGGATCGAGGCGGAGGCCGCGGCGATGCGCGACTATATCCAGCGCGGCTGATCAGGCGGGCAGCGGCTGCTTGCGGACCATCGCGACCAGCTCGTGCAGCGTCGCGCGGGCAAACAGCAGCAGCCAGCCGCCGTAAGTGGCGCCACCGACGAGGACGAGCGTCGCCAGCCGCGCCGCCGGCGGCAATGCCGGCAGCAGCTGGTCGACGATCATCACCACCCCCGCCATCACGGTCGCGGCGAGCGTCGGCGGCGCCACCGCCGCGACGATGGCGCGGCTGTCCACCCCGATCACCGGCAGCGACCGCCAGCTGCTCACCAGCAGGTAGACGGGGTAGGCGGCGAGCCAGCTCCAGGCGAGACCGAGCGGCCCCCAATGTACGCCGACCAGGAAGGCGAGGCCGAGCAGCAGCGCCCCGACCGCGCCGTTGCGTGCGCCGATCCCCGGCCGGCCGCGCGCGTTGCAAGCGGGGGCGTAGAGCACCTGCAAGGTCATGAACGGCATCGCCAGTGCGATCAGCCGCACGACGGGCACGACCTCCGCCCATTTGGCGTCGAGCATGGTCAGCACCAGCGGCTCGGCGGTGGTCGCGAGGCCGAAGTAGAAGGGCATCGCCAGCACCATGATCATCCGCACCGTGCGCACGAACCCGCGCGCGATCGCGCCTTCGTCATGCTGGATTCGCGCATAGGCGCTGAACGCCACCTCGTTGAGCGGCGGCACGAATTTCGCCACGAAGATCTGCGCGAGGAACAGCGCGGTGGTATAGATGCCCAGCTGGTGCGCATCGAACCAGCGCCCGCCGACGAACACGTCGACCTGGCTTTGCAGGAACCAGAAGAACTGCCCCGCCGCCATGATCCCGCCATAGCGGGCGAGATGACCGGCGCCGCGGAAGTCGAAGCTCGGCCACATCAGCGACCGTGCGCCCCAGGTGAGCATGATCGCGCGCACCGCATACATCGCGATCGGCGCCCAGACGAGCGTCCACACTCCCCATCCGGCGAGCGCCCCGCCCAGGGCCGTCGCCGCGCCGGCCAGCGAAGCGGCGAGATTCGCTGTCGCCTGCCGGCGGAACTCCATCGCCCGGCTGAGCAGCGCATAGGGCAGGACGGTAAAGGGCGTGAACAGGTAGATCAGCGTCTGCACGCGCAGCAGCGCCGCCACCTCCGGCTGCCGGTAATAGGATGCGGCGAACGGCGCGAGCCACCATTGCGCGAGGGCGAGTACGCCGTTGAGGACAATCAGCATCCCGAACAATTGGCGTACCTGCCGCGGCGTCACGTCGTCGCGCTGGATCAACCCGCTCGCCAGCCCATAGCCGTTGAGCATGTTGAGAAAGACGAGGATCACCCCGGTCATCGCATAGAGACCGTAGTCGCGCGGATCGAGGATGCGGATCACCAGGAAGGTCGCCGCCCATTGCACCAGCTGCGCGCCGATCTGGCTGCCCGAGCGCCAGATCACCGCACGCCGCACCTGATTCCCGAACGATTCGGGCGATTCGTCGCGAAGCGGGGGAGTGGCTGGCATGGCATGCGCGTAAGACCGTGGTCTTCACATCCCGTAAAGCCCCGCAAAACCGCCGTTTGACGATTTGTGACAGGAAAAATGCAAAAAGCATTTGACGGCCCGGAACACCCCGCCTAGAGGGACGTCACCGCAGCGACGGGCCATACGGTTCGCCTCTGCAGTCACCGAAAATCAGGCGCTGGTGTCGCTCTCCCAAAAAGAGGGTTGGACGAGGCGCCGGTATTTTTGTCGGCTCTTTGACATTGTTAGTTAGATGAAGGGACATGTGGGCGGCGGCTCCGGTCTGCGACGTTTCAAGGCGTCGTGTGGTCGGTAAAAGCTATAGCTCGCTCTATATGTCCTTCACGTATCCATACGTAATGGGCTGCCATTGGGGTTTCGACCTTGGTGGTGGTCTGAAGTAATGTGCAGAGCGGGTCCTTGAGATGGATTGCCTGACGTCGGTTATTCCGCTGGCGCCGGGTGGTTACATAAACTTGAGAGTTTG